>CAVYLO010000001.1:0-386868 GCA_963769445.1 uncultured Actinomycetota bacterium
GTACCTCGACCAGCTGTGACCTGACGATGTCGGGTTCGGTCGACCGTCCTAGTGTGGACATGTGTCCACCAGCCCTCGCGTCTCGCTGTCGACCTCCTCGGTCTATCCGGGGTCGACGGCCAGTGGGTTCGAGATGGCCGCTCGGCTGGGCTACGACGGGGTCGAGGTCATGGTCGGCATCGACGATGTCAGTGCCGATGTCACAGCGATCAAGGCGCTGAGCTCGTTCCACGAGATCCCGGTCGTGTCAGTCCACGCACCCTGCCTGCTGGTCACGCAGCGGGTGTGGGGCAGCGACCCGTGGGGCAAGCTCCGCCGATCCGCCGAGATGGCCCACGAGGTCGGCGCAGCGATGATCGTGGTGCATCCCCCCTTTCGATGGCAGCGGGAGTACGCCCGCGGTTTCGTCGAGGGAATTCGCGACCTCGAGCAGGAGTACGACATCGCCTACGGCGTCGAGAACATGTATCCGTGGCGCACGGGCAAGCGAGAGTTCCAGGCCTATGCGCCCGGCTGGAACCCGCTCGAGGAGACGTACGACCACGTCACGGTCGATCTGTCGCACAGCTCGACCGCTGGTCAGGATCCGCTGGCGATGGTGCACGACCTGGGCGATCGACTCGCGCACGTGCACATCGCCGACGGCTCCGGGTCGGTCAAGGACGAGCACCTCATCCCGGGTCGGGGCAATCAGCCCTGCGCGGAATTCCTCAAGCTCGTGGGGGCGTCGGACTTCTCCGGCGAGGTCGTCGTCGAGATCAACACGCGCAAGGCCAAGGACCAGAACGAACGCGAGAGGGACCTCGTCGAGGCGCTCGACTTCACGCGCCGTCACCTCTCGTCCTGAGGCGTGGTGCGAGCACGGCACCGGCCATGATCTGCAGCTGGTGAAACAGCATCAGCGGCAACACGATCAGGGCGACGTCGCCGCCGGAGAACAGCACGGTGGCGATCGGCAGGCCGCTGGCCAGACTCTTGTTCGACCCGCAGAACACGAGGGTGATCCGATCGGCTCGCGAGAACCTGCCGACTCGTCCCACCAGCACGGTCCAGCCGATCGCGAGGGCGAGGATCACGCCGCACACGCCGGTGACCAACAGCACCGACCAGACGCTCTGATCGGACCACACGCCGGCTTCGGCGCCCTTGCTGAAGGCAACGAAGACGACCAGCACGATGCTCCCGCGGTCGTAGAACGTCAGACCCGTCTCGTGGCGCCGGACCCAGCCACCGACCATGGGCCGCATCAGCTGGCCGAGCAGGAACGGCACGAACAGCTGCAGGACGATCCGCACGACCGAACCGGTGTCGACCCCGGCGTCGGCGGCCATCAACGCCGCGACCAGCGCGGGAGTCAGGAAGACGCCCAGCATGCTCGACAGCGAGGCGCTCACCACGGCTGCCGGCACGTTGCCACCGGCGATCCGCGTGTAGACGACGCACGACTGCACGGTCGACGGGACCAAGCACAGCAGCAGCACGCCGCTGGCCAGCCCGGGGGTCAGCAGACGTCCCGAGAGGATCTGGTGGAATGCGAGTCCCAGGAGTGGGAAGGCCACGAATGTCGTCGCCAGCACGGTCAGCTGGAGCCGCCAATGGCGCAGACCGGCGAGCGTCTGGGTCGTCGACAGCCGGGCTCCGTAGAGGAAGAACAGACCACCGATCACGAGCACGCTGACCTGCTTGAGCAGGTCGAGTCCGGTGCCGGTCGCGGGCAGGAGCGACCCGATCAGCGCGGCGGCAAGCAGGGCCGCGATGAATGGGTCCGGACGCCAGCGCACGACCCGACACTAGTGTGGAACGCATGACTCACCGGATCGCTGTCCTCGGCGCAGGCGTGATGGGCGAGACGTTGCTCTCGGCGATCCTGTCCGCCGGACACCCCGCCCGTGACCTCGTCATCAGCGAGAAGCGCGTCGACCGTGCCGAAGAGCTGCGCGAGAAGCACGGCGTCGAGGTCACGGACAACGCGACTGCTGCCCGTGGCGCCGACATCGTGCTGCTGGTGGTCAAGCCGCAGGACGTCCCCGGCCTCCTGGACGAGATCGCGGATGCGGTGCGGCCCGGCTCGACCGTCGTCTCGCTGGCTGCCGGTATCCGGATCGACACCATGGAGTCGGTCCTGGCCGACGGGGTCGCCGTCGTGCGCGCCATGCCCAACACCCCGGCACTGATCGGAGAGGGCATGTTCGGGATCTCGCCGGGCACGTCGGTCTCGGACGAGCAGATGGCCGGGGTGGTCTCGATGCTCGAAGCCGGCGGCAAGGTCGTCGTGGTCGATGAGAGCCAGCAGGACGCTGTCACTGGTGTCTCTGGTTCGGGTCCTGCCTACGTCTTCTACCTCGCCGAGGCGATGATCGCCGGTGGTGTCGATGCCGGGCTCGATCCCGAGACCGCCCGGATCCTGGCCACGCAGACCGTGCTGGGCGCCGCGCGACTGCTCGCGGAGAGCCAGGACACCGCCGAGGAGCTGCGCAGGCGCGTCACGTCCCCCCATGGCACGACCCATGCCGCCATCGTGACGCTCGACGAGCGTGGCGTGCACGACGGTGTTCGGGCTGCCATTGCGGCTGCGGCGGCCCGGTCGGCCGAGCTCTCCGGCCCGGCATAGGGTCAGAGCATGTCCGACCGCGCCTGCGTCGTCTTCGACGAGCAGCTGACCTCCTACGACTTCGGGCCGTCGCACCCGATGGCGCCGGTCCGGATCGACCTCACGATGGCCCTGGCCCGTGAGATGGGGGTCCTGGAGCATGTCGACGTGGTGGGCGCTGCCGCTGCAACGGAGGATGACCTCGCCCGCGTGCACTCGCCGCAGTACATCGAGCGGGTCCAGCAGCTGAGCTCGCACCCGTCGCAGATCGACCTCTCCGTCGGTCTGGGCAGCGAGGACAATCCCGTCTTCGGTCACATGCACGAGGCCAGCGCGCTGATCGCAGGAGCCAGCGTCGAAGCGGCCCGCCGCGTGTGGACCGGGCAGGCTCCCCGTGCCGTGAACGTTTCCGGCGGACTGCACCACGCGATGCCGGGCAATGCCAGCGGCTTCTGCATCTACAACGACATCGCGGTGGCCATCGACTGGCTGCTGGCCAACGGGGCCCAGAAGGTCGCGTACGTCGACGTCGACGCCCACCACGGGGACGGCGTCCAGACCATGTTCTGGAACGACCCGCGCGTCCTGACCGTCTCGATCCACGAAGGCCCCCAGACCCTGTTCCCCGGAACGGGCTATTCCACCGAGGTCGGAGGCGAGGGTGCCGAGGGTTCGGCCGTCAACGTGCCGCTTCCGCCGGGAACGTCCGACGCCGGCTGGCTGCGCGCTTTCCACGCGACGGTGCCGGCTGTGGTGCGCGAGTTCGCCCCGGACATCTTGGTCACCCAGCACGGGTGCGACTCGCACATGGACGACCCGCTGACCAACCTGATGCTGTCGCTGGACGGCCAGCGCGCGTCGTACCTGGCGCTGCGCGATCTCGCCGAGGAGGTGTGCGGGGGCAAGTGGGTGGCCACCGGCGGCGGTGGGTATGCCGTCATGGACGTCGTGCCGCGGGCGTGGGCTCACCTGTTGTCGATCGTCTCGGGCCACCCCCTGGATCCAGCCGCGCTGACGCCGCAGCACTGGCGCGAACGGGTCGCCCAGATGCGGGGATCGGCGGCGCGCACCACGATGACCGACGGTCGAATCCCCGGGTATCGCGGGTGGGAGCAGGGGTACGATCCCGCCAGCTGGCTCGATCGTTCCATCCACGCCACTCGCGAAGCGGTCTTCCCCCTGCACGGGCTCGACCCGCATTACTGACGATCGTCAGCTGTGGGGCTCAACCCGCGGACATCGGCCGGGAAGGGCCTTTCTGCCCTAATATCTGGTAACCCCTGTCCCTTGCGTCCCGTGAGGCACTATCCTTCATTCAGGCACGCGCGCAGTATCTCTGGTGGGGAAGCCAGAGAGCGCGCGTGCCGCTCAGGAAGCAGGTGCGACATGACAGCCGGACAGACATTCTTGACGGTTGCAGAAGTGGCGGCCCAGATGCGCGTGTCGAAGATGACCGTGTACCGGCTCGTTCACTCCGGTGAGCTCGAAGCAGTCCGGGTCGGCCGATCCTTCCGGGTCCCTGAGGACGCCGTCGAGGAATTCCTCGGCAAGTCGTTCTTCCAGGCCGGCTGACACCGATCCCATCACCTGCGGTCGCCCCTCGGGCGACCGCAGGTCTGCGTGTAGGCTGACGACGATCTTCGTCGGCGGTCGGCCGGCGGCAAAATCGTCGGTCAGGCCGACAAGAGAGTGTGCCTCGTGGGTTCTGTCATCAAGAAGCGTCGCAAGCGGATGTCGAAGAAGAAGCACCGCAAGATGCTCAAGCGCACGCGCGTGCAGCGACGCCGTCTGGGCAAGTAGTCGGTCATGGGCCGGGTTGTCCTGGTCACGGGAATAGCGAACCCATTCGCTTCCGTGGCAGCGCGCCGGCTCGCTGAGATCGGGGAGGCCGGCGGAATCTCGCGGGTCATCGGCATCGACACGGTCGTGCCGCCCGGCGATCTCGGCGGGACGAAGTTCGTCCGAGCCGACATCCGGACACCGGTCATCGGCAAGGTGCTCGCCGTCGAGCACGTCGACACGGTCGTGCACCTGGACGTCAATCCGCACCGCACCCGGATGGGCGGCGGCAGCGGCTCCAAGGAGCTGAACGTCATCGGCACGATGCAGCTGCTGGCTGCGTGCCAACGGTCCAGCACGGTCGCCAAGTTCGTGCTCGGATCGTCCTCGGCGGTCTACGGCACCTCCCCGCGCGATCCGGCGATGTGGAAGGAATCGATGCTGGCCCGCGGTGGCGTGCGCAGCGGATTCCCCAAGGACATCGTCGAGGTCGAGTCGTACGTGCGGGGGTTCGCCCGTCGGCGCCCCGACGTCATCATCACGACGCTGCGTGCGTCGCAGATCCTCGACCCCGCCATGCACTCGCCGTTGAGCGACTACTTCGCCGCACCGGTCCTTCCTTCGTCGCTCGGCTTCGACCCGCGGTTGCAGTTCCTGCACCTGGAGGACGCCCTCGCCGTGCTGACCGAGTCGGTCCTCGAGGACCGCCCCGGCACGTTCAACCTGTGCGCCGACGGCGTGGTTCTGCTGAGTCAGGCAGCCCGTCGTCTCGGTCGCCCCATCATCCCGCTGCCTCCCCTCGGGCTGGCCATCGCCGCCCGCCGCGCCATCCGCGCCGCCGGCGCAGACGTGCCCCCGGACCTGCATCGGCTGCTCACGTATGGCCGGGTGCTGGACAACGCTGCGCTGCGCGAGATCTTCGGCTACGAGCCGATGTACACCTCGGCCGAGGTGTTCGAGCAGTTCCGCCAGCAGATCCGCCCAGGCATCCTGGCGTCCTTCGGAGGCACCGCATGAGCGACAAGACCATCGGGTCCGGCGGCCGTCCCGGCCGCGGGGGCAAGACATCACCGTCGGCTGCCGCGCGCAGCCTGGCTGGCGGTTCAGCGGCACCTCGCAAACCTCCCGTGAAGAAGGCCGTCGCGGAGCAGGAGCAGGCACCGGCGAAGAAGGCATCCGCGAAGAAGGCGCCCGCGAAGAAGGCACCCGCGAAGAAGGCACCCGCGAAGAAGCAGCCGACCGCCTCCACGGCCGAGCCCCGCCCGCGCCTGCGCGCGGTCACCGACGAGGACGCTGCTGCTGCGGCCGCCCGGGCTGCCGAGGAGGCCGAGCGCGAGACCCGCACGGCCGGCGCGACACCGCTCGCGGCGGGCATCCCCCTCGATGACATCGTGGCGGCGCTGATCCAGGGCGCCCAGCGGGTGCTGGGCAGCGACTGGGACTCCCGCCTGGCGGTGCTGCTGGCCACCCTCCGCCGCCGACTGAGCGGTGACTACGAGGTCGACGAGTTCGGCTTCGACCGCCAGATCACCGACGTCCTCACCGCCGCCATCGAGCCGCTCGCCGAGGGCTGGTTCCGCCTCGAGGTGCGCGGGATCGAGAACATCCCCACCGAGGGCGGCGCCCTGCTGGTGGCCAACCACTCCGGCACGGTGCCGATCGACGGTCTCATCACCGGGTACGCAGTGCACAAGTACAGCGGCCGGCACCTGCGGCCGCTGGGCGCAGACCTGGTCTTCTCCCTGCCGTTCGTCGGGCAGATCGCCCGCAAGGTGGGAGCCACCCTGGCCTGCACCGAGGATGCCGAGCGGCTGCTCACCGGCGGCGAGCTGGCTGGCGTGTGGCCCGAAGGCTTCAAGGGCATCGGCAAGCCGTTCGCCGAGCGGTACAAGCTGCAGAGATTCGGTCGTGGTGGTTTCGTGTCATCGGCCATGCGCGCCCAGGTGCCGATCGTTCCCGTCTCGATCGTCGGCGCCGAGGAGATCTACCCGCTGATCGGCAACGTGCCGTCCCTGGCCCGACTCCTGGGCGTCCCGTACCTGCCGATCACGCCGTTCTTCCCGCTGCTCGGTCCGCTGGGCCTGATTCCCTTGCCCAGCAAGTGGATCATCGAGTTCGGCGAGCCGATTCGCACCGACGCGTACGAGCCGGAGGCGGCCGACGACCCGATGCTGTTGTTCAACGTCACCGACCAGGTGCGCGAGACGATCCAGCAGACCCTCTATCGCCTGCTGGTCGACCGCGGCAACGCGTTCTTCTGAGACCGAGGGCGCTCTGCGCCCGAGCGTCTCAGAACGCCGCAGCGTGAGCGTGGCGCGGCGAAGCCGCCTCTTGCGAGGCGTTGGCGAGTCGAGGGTCTTACTTCTTCTCGCCGAGCAGGCCACCCAGGATGCCGGGGACCAGGCCCTCCTGGTTGGCGTCTCCCAGCAGCCCGCCCAGCAGGGGGTCGGTGGCGTCCTTGAGCGCAGGGGTCTTGGTGCTCGGGGGAACAACCGGCTGGCTGCCGCCGGTCGACGGGACGGATCCAGCGGATCCGTCGGTCCCGGGAGTCGAAGGATCGAGGGCCGATCCGTCCGACGGCGCTTGCACGGAGCCGGGTGAGGATGCGGGGGCGTTCGGCGTGGAGCCGATGGCCTCATCGATCGCAGCGATCAGGGCGCTGAGGTCTGCTGGGGCGCACGCGGAGCACAGGGTCGAGGCCTGCGCCGCCAAGCTGGTCACGGTGCTGGCAGCGAGGTCGACGGCGGCCAGGGCGTCCGCCGGCAGGTCGTCACTCAGCGCGGCCAGGGTGACGGTGGCTTCGGCGGCGAAGTCGTTGACGGCGTCGATGGCGGCCGGGGCGCTGTTGTCGCCATACGCAGCGAACAGGTTCGTGGATCCGTCAGTTGCCTGATCGGAGAAGGTTTCGAGAACGTCTGCGACGCGGGCGTCCTGGTCGTTGGAGTCGAGCCACCATGCCTCAGCGAGACGCTCCCGCGCCTGGTCCAGCTGGAACTCACCACGCGACGTCTCGCCGCGGTGCAGGGCGAGCTGGACCGACTCAACGCCACGCTTGACCGGGTACAGGACGTCGCCGGGAACGGCGGTGGCACTGGTGGTGATCATGCCGACGGACCCGACTGCTGCGACGGCGGCCGCCGTGAGACCAACGAGGCGGCGGCGGACCGGGGACGTGCGGGTGGTGACGTTGACCCGCGGCGTGGGATCAGCGCGGACGGCTGTGGGGTTCGTGACGAGAACGTCGACGGCCTCGGTCATCAGACGGGCGCGCAGATCGGTGCGGAACTGTGCGGCAGGCTCGGCGACGGCCGATCGGCACAGGAGCTCGGCGGTCCGGATCAGCTCAGCGACCTCAGCGGGAGCCCGTGACGCATCGCCTGAGGACCACGCGTCATCGAATGACTGCGCGTCGTGTGGTGCGCCCCGGCGGATCATCGGTGTCCTTCTGTGGGAGTGAATTGTTTTCTCGTCTCGAACAACGAATCAGGACGGGCTGGGGTTACGGCCTGTCCGCAAAGTCCTGTGTCGACGCGCGCTGTCATCGGATGTCCGGTGGCATGGAGCCGGCGAGACTGCGCACGGCGCGGAGCTGGAGCTGCTTGATGGCGCCCTCGCTGCGGCCGATGGCGGCCGCTGTCTGCGCGATGGACATGCCTTGGATGAAGCGCATCAGGATGCAGTCGCGCTGCTCGGGCGGGAGGGCGTTGACGGCCTCGAACAGCATTTCGTTGGAGATCTGCGAGAGCACTTCGTGTTCTGGGCTGTCAGCGGTGGTGCGGCCCTCGGGGATGGACTCGGTCGTGAACTCGAGGCGCGACCGGCTCGACTTGAAGTGGTCGGTGATCAGGTTGCGGGCGATCGTGGTGAGCCAGGCGCCAAAATCCTTGCCCTGCCAGCTGAAACGTTGGATCGACCGCAGGCCGCGCACGAAGGTCTCGCTGGTGAGGTCCTCGGCGAGCTGCTTGGAACCGACGCGGTAGTAGACGAACCGGAAGATGCCCGTGACGTAGTGGTCGTACAGCTGGCCGAAGGCCTCGCTGTCACCTTCCTTGGCCAGGTCGACCAAGGCGCGCAGACGCGATGACTCAGGATCGGGGTCGTGGTCGCCGGGTCCGAGCGAGTCGTAGTCCGGTGAGTACGCGTTGGTCTGTTCAGACACCGCCATCGCGAGAGCGAAGCTGCGGGCGTCAAGGCAGGAGAGATCTAGCGCGATGGCGGCTCGCAGCGCAGACGTAAGCGATCTCACAGGCCCTCCCTGATCATCCGCAGTCTAGAGGGACCTCAGTCCTACTGTCACCTGAATTCTGGAATCAATCGGCGTGGAGTGGGTCACGTGCGGCGCTGGCGCAGCAACTTCCAGGCGCCTCCGGCCGCAGCTCCGACCACAGCGGCCTTGCCGCTGGCCACCATGACCTTGCGGCCGGTCCGGTAGTCGCGGATGCGCCATCCGTTCGATCGCGCGTGGGCGCGCAGGGCGCTGTCCGGGTTGATCGCGCACGGGTGGCCGACCAGCGACAGCATGGGCAGATCGTTGCTGGAGTCGGAGTAGGCGTAGCACTCATCGAGCACCAATCCCTCACGCTCGGCGATCTCCCGGACCGCGACCGCCTTGCCCTCGCCGTGCAGCATGTCACCAACCAGCTGGCCGGTGTAGACGCCGTCGACGTGCTCGGCCACGGTCCCCAGCGCGCCGGTCAGGCCCAGCCGTCGGGCGATCACCGCGGCGATCTCGATGGGCGCCGCCGTGATCAGCCAGACCCGCTGACCCCGGTCGAGGTGCCACTGCGCGATCGCTCTCGTGCCGGGCCAGATCTTGTCAGCCATGTTCTCGTCGAAGATCTCCTCGCCGATCTGCTCCAGCTCGCTGACACGGTGGCCGGCAATGAAGGCGAGGGCTGAGGAGCGGGCCTTCTCGATGTGCTCAGGGTCCTCGACGCCGAGCACGCGAAAGTAGAACTGCTGCCATGCGGCCTTGGCGATGTCGGTGGTCGTGAAGAATTCACGGCGGTGCAGTCCGCGAGCAAGGTGGAAGATCGACGCGCCCTGCATGATCGTGTTGTCGACGTCGAAGAACGCCGCGCCGCGCGTGTCCAGGCCGACGTCGAGGGCGTGCTCGACCTCGGCGGCCGCTGCTGCGGCCTGGCCCGCCAGCACCGAGCGGGACCGCAGGTTGCGCTGTTCAGGCGCCGATCCGTCTCGTGACATGTCACGACATTAGCCGGGATTACCCGCGCGATGGTGTGGTTGACTCGGGCGTGTGATCGTCAATGTCAGCGACCTGGTCCGGGAGGCTGCTGAGCGCGACCCAGATGGCGTCGCGTTGGTGGAGTTCCGCCCCGAGCGGCGCGAGGTGACGTGGCGAGAACTCGATGACGCCGCGGATGCAGTCGCCCGTGGGTTGTCTGCACGCGGGCTGGTCGCGGGGCACCGGGTCGCCATCGTCATGGCCAACCGCATCGATCTGCCGATCGCCTACTTCGGCATCCTGCGCGGTGGCATGGTCGCCGTCCCGATCAACCCCCGCTCGACCACCAGCGAGATCGCGCGCATGGTGGCCGACTCGTTGACCCGGGTGGTGCTGGCCGACGAGACCGGCGCCCCACCGGTGCGCGAGGCGGTGGCGTCCGTCCTGGAGCAGTCTCCGGCGATCATCGTCAACGGAACCGCAGCCCTCGCCGGCGAGACGGCCTTCGACGCGTTCCTCTCCGGCGCCAGTGGCACTGCGCCAGTAGCGCCGCCGGACGCCGAGACGCTCGCCGTCGTCCTGTACACCTCGGGCAGCAGCGGCAAGCCGCGCGGCGCCATGCTGACCCATCGCGCACTGCTGGCCAACATCGAGCAGGTGGCTTCGCTGAAGAATCCGCCGATGGACGCGGAGGACGTCGGACTCGGCCTGCTGCCGATGTTCCACGTCTATGGACTCAATGCGGTGCTCGGACAGGCCGCTCGCCAAGGCGCTCGCGTCGTGCTGATCGACGGGTTCGACCCGTCTGGGTTGCTCGACCTGATCGCCGCGGAGGGCATCACCAACCTCCCGCTGGCACCGCCCGTCATCGCCGCGTGGACCGGTCGCTCCGACCTGCGCGAGAAGCTCGCGGGTGTGCGCACCGTGCTGTCAGGAGCGTCGAGCCTCGACCCCGACCTCGCCGCAGCCTTCACCGAGTGTTCGGGGTTGTTCATCGAGGAGGGGTACGGGCTCACCGAGACGGCCCCGGTCGTGGCTGTCACGCTCGCATCGGACCGCGAGCGGACGGATCCGCCCAAGCCTGGCTCGGTGGGTCATCCGCTGCCGGGACTCGAGATCCGCATCATCGAGACCTCGCTCACCCCGGCCGACTCCGTCGACGCATCGGCAGCCTCGGGCGACCCCGCCCAGATCTGGGTGCGCGGCGCCAACCTCTTCTCCGGCTACTGGCCCGACGGAGTCGACGGCCCCGACGACGACGGTTGGTACGCCACCGGCGACATCGGCCTGATCGACGGCGACGGCGACCTGATGATCGTGGACCGCTTGCGTGAGCTCGTCATCGTGTCCGGCTTCAATGTCTACCCGTCCGAGGTCGAGGACGTGATCGCCGAAGTCGACGGCGTGACCCAGGTGGCCGTCGTCGGACTGCCTGACGAAGAGACCGGCGAGGCTGTGGTCGCATTCGTCGAGGCGGGACCGGGCCTTGACCGCGAGGTGTTGGTCGAGTCCATCGAAGCTCGCTGCCGCACTCGGCTGGCTCGCTTCAAGCAGCCCTCGCGCATCGCCGTCGTGTCGGGGCTGCCTCGTTCGGCCACCGGCAAGATCGAGAAGGGCCGGCTCCGTGCGTTGGCCCGGTCCGAGGCGCTGGGCCTCGACCAGCGATGAGCGTTCCGCACGCCGACGCCGCGCGCGTCGTCGTGTACTCACGATCGGGCTGTCACCTGTGTGCCATGGCGGAGGCGGTGGTGGCGCAGGTGTGCGATGAAGCCAGTGTTGCCTGGGCCAGGATCGACATCGACGACGACCCGATGCTGGCTCGTCAGTTCACCGAACAGGTGCCGGTCACCTTCGTGGACGGCAAGCAGCACGACTTCTGGCGAGTCGATCCTTTACGCCTGCGGCAGGCGTTGTCGCGGCACTGAGGGTCCGCGCCCCCGCCTTTTTCGATGTGACCTACGCCACCCCAAGGCGTCTCGATTTTGTTAACGCGTTCACAAACTCGTAAACTGCCGGTGCGCTCGACGCTCTCCTCACGCAGGAAATCCCCGGCGTCGCAGCGGTGGAGACCTGTGACGATTCTGCGCAACACCCAACTGGCCGACGAGCACGGCGCACAGCGGGCTACGCCCGACGCGACCGTGGCCCGGCTTCCTGTGTACCTGCGTGCTCTCACGACGCTGATCGACCAGGGCGTCGCCACGTGCTCCTCCAACGAGCTGGCTGAGCAGGCCGGCGTCAACCCGGCCAAGCTGCGCAAGGACTTGTCCTATCTCGGGTCCTACGGCACCCGCGGAGTCGGCTACGACGTGGAATACCTGCGCTACCAGATTGCGCGGGAGATCGGCCAGACCCAGGACTGGGACGTCGTCATCGTGGGCGTCGGCAACCTCGGGTCCGCCCTGTCGGCCTACCAGGGCTTCAGCACGCGCGGCATCCGCGTGGCCGCCCTGGTCGACTCCGACCCGTCCCGCGTCGGCACCGTCGTCTCGGGTATCACCGTCACCTCGCTGGACGACCTCGACACCGTCATCGCCGAGCGCGGGGTGTCCATCGGCATCATCGCGACACCCGGTGAAGCCGCCCAGCCGGTCGCTGATCGGCTCGTGGCCGCTGGCATCACCAGCATCCTGAACTTCGCACCGGCCGTCGTGCAGGTCCCCGAGGGCGTCGACCTGCGCAAGGTCGACCTGTCGATCGAGCTGCAGATCCTGGCGTACCACGAGCAGCGCAAGGGCACTGCCTCGCCGACGGTGGGGGAGGCGTCCCGATGAGCGTCCTGATGGTGGGCATGTCCCACAAGTCCGCACCCATCGAGGTGCTGGAACGCGCCTCGCTCGATGTCGACGCAGCCGTCAAGCTGTCGCATCGCGTGCTCGACACGCCGGCGGTCAGCGAGTCGGTCGTCATCTCGACCTGCAACCGGGTCGAGGTGTACGTCGAGGCCGATCGTTTTCACGGGTCGGTCGAGGAGGTCTCGCGCCTGCTGGCCGAGCACGCTGGGCTGGATCGCGACGAGCTCGTGCAGCACGTCTACGTGCACTACGACGACGCCGCCGTCGCCCACCTGTTCAGTGTCACCTCCGGCCTCGACTCGATGATCCTCGGCGAGAGCCAGATCCTCGGTCAGGTCCGAGACGCCCTCCACGCGGCCCAGGCCGAGTCCACCGTCGGGCCGGCCCTCAACGCCTTGTTCCAGCAGGCGCTGCGCATCGGCAAGCGCGGGCACAACGAGACCGGCATCGACCGACTCGCGCCATCGATCGTCACCGCTGGCCTCGCGGTCGCCGGTGATGCCGTCGCGGCTGCGGACTCGCGGTTCCTGGTCGCCGGTGCCGGCACGATGGCCAATCTCGCGGTCCGCACCCTGATCGACCGGGGCGTGACCCCGCAGCACATCATGGTCGCCAACCGCACGTACCAGAGCGCCTTCGCCCTGGTCGCGACCCACGGGGTCAGCGCCGTCCGGTGGGACTCTCTTGATGTCGAGCTGGCCGCCGCCGACGTCGTCATCAGCTGCACCGGCGCCAGCGGGACCGTGTTCGATCGCGATCGCATCGAGCGCGCAACCGCTGACGGCCGGGGCATGACCCTGATCGACCTGGCTCTGCCGCGCGACGTCGACCCCGCTGTTGCCGAGCTCGCCGACGTACGGCTGGTGGACATCTCCATGCTCGCCGCGCTCGGGTCCGAGAGCTCGCTGTCAGCCGACGTCGAGCAGGTCCGCTCCATCGTCGAGGACGAGGTGCGGTCGTTCCTGGCCGCGAAATCCGCTTCCCGCGTGACGCCCACGGTCGTGGCGTTGCGCACCATGGCCACTGACGTCGTTGCCGCAGAGCTCGACCGCCTCGCGTCGCGCATCGGCGACCTCACCGACGACCAGCAGGCGGCCGTCCGTCAGGCGTTGCACCGCGTCGCCGACAAGTTGATCCACACCCCCACCGTGCGGGTCCAACAACTCATCGAGGACCCCGCCGGACTCACGTACGCCGCCGCCCTCGCTGACTTGTTCGCCCTCGACCCGTCGGCCGTCGAGGCCGTCACCCGGATCAGCGGTGATGAGTCATGACGACACTGCGGATCGGCACCCGGGCCTCGGCCCTCGCCACCACTCAGACCCGCCAGATCGCGGACCGTCTCGTCGCCGAGACCGGCGTCGAGGTCGAGATCGTGTTGATCTCCACCGAAGGCGACCGCAGCATGGCTCCGCTGACCACGATCGGTGGTCAGGGCGTCTTCGTCGCGGCCTTGCGCGAGGCGCTTGTCGACGGGCTGATCGACGTCGCGGTGCACTCGCTCAAGGACCTGCCGACCGCGGTGCACCCCCAGCTCCTGCTGGCTGCCATCCCGGTCCGTGAAGATCCCCGCGACTGCGTCATCGCCCGCGACGGCCTGACCCTCGGCGAGCTGCCGCAGGGTGCCCGGGTCGGTACCGGCTCCCCGCGTCGCGAGAGCCAGCTCAACGCGCTTGGACTGGGGGTCGAGGTCGTCGCCATCCGCGGCAACGTCGACACCCGGATCAGCAAGATCGGTGCTGGCGAGGTCGACGCAGTCATGTTGGCCCGCGCTGGCATGGCCCGCCTCGGTCGTCTCGACGACATCACCGAGGTCATCGATCCCATCCAGATGCTCCCTGCCCCCGGGCAAGGCGCACTGGCCTGCGAGTGCCGCGTCGACGATGACGCGACCGCTCGACTCCTCGGCGTACTCGACGACCGCGACACCCGCGCGGCCGTCACCGCTGAACGCAGCCTTCTTGCCACCTTGGAGGCAGGCTGCAGCGCTCCAGTCGGAGCTCTTGCCGAAATCGCCGATGGCGATGACGGTGACGAGCTGTGGCTGCGAGCCGTGGTCGGAGACATCTCCGGCGCGCCCACCATCCGTCTGTCCGCGACCGGTCTGCCTGAGCAGGCCGCCGCGGTCGGTGAACGTCTCGCTGCCGAGATGCTCGCCGAAGGGGCCGACAGCCTCCTGTCGGTGACCTCCTGAACGCCGGCAGCACGAGAAAAGGACACCCAGTGACCGCAGAGATGACCAGTACCGTCTCCACCACGCCCATTCCCCGCGCCACGAAGGCGATGGGGCACGTGAGCTTCGTGGGAGCCGGCCCGGGCGACGAGAGTCTGCTCACCGTGCGCGCCGCCGAGCTGTTGGCGCTGGCGGACGTCGTCATCATCGAGCAGCCTGAACAGGCCGCGCTCGTCACCAACGGCGCCGAGATCGTCGACGGCGGATCCAACGAGGACGGCGAGACTCTCACGCACGCCGCTCGTGCCCGCATCGTCGTCCGGCACGCCAAGACCGGTGCGCAGGTCGTGCGCCTCGTCGCGGGCGACCCGTTCACCTACGCAACGGCCCCGGAGGAAGCGGTGGCGTGCACGAAGGCCGGCATCGGTTTCGAGATCGTGCCCGGCATCTCGTCGGTCTCGGCAGTCCCGGCCTACGCTGGTGTGCCGCTCACCAACCGCACGCACCGCGAGTACTCGGTCGTCCACGTGGGTGATGCCAAGGTGAGCTGGTCCGATCACGCCGGATCGGACACGTTGGTGCTCCTGGCTGCTGTCAGCCGGATCGAGGAAGTCGCGACCGGTCTGATCGACGCCGGCCGCAATGCCGACACACCGGTGGCCATGACGCGGGTGGGCACCACCACCGAGCAGTCCACCGTCGTCTCGACGCTGCAGGACATCGCCGCTGACGCCGCTGCGGCGGGCATGACGTCACCGGCCATCACGGTCGTCGGCGCTGTCGTCAGCATGCGCGAGACGCTCTCGTGGTTCGAGACCAAGCCGCTGTACGGCTGGCGGGTGCTGGTGCCCCGCACCAAGGAGCAGTCCGCTGGGCTGGCGCGCCGCCTGCGCGGGTTCGGTGCGCTCTCCGAGGAGGTCCCGACCATCTCGGTCGAGCCGCCCCGCAATCCGCAGCAGATGGACAAGGCCGTTCGCGGTCTCGTCGAGGGTCGCTACGAGTGGATCGCCTTCACCAGCGTCAACGCCGTCAAGGCCGTGCGTGAGAAGTTCGAGGAGTACGGCCTTGATGCCCGTGCCTTCTCGGGTCTGAAGATCGCCGCAGTCGGTGACAAGACGGCCGACGCGATCCGCACCTGGGGCATCCGCCCCGACCTGGTGCCCACCGGTGAGCAGTCCGCGCGCGGTCTGCTCGAGGACTGGCCGCCGTACGACGATCTGCTCGACCCCATCAATCGGGTCTTCCTGCCGCGCGCCGACATCGCCACCGAGACCCTGGTGGCGGGCTTGATCGACCTCGGGTGGGAGGTCGACGACGTCACGGCGTACCGCACCGTCCGGGCGGCCCCGCCGCCAGCACCCGTGCGTGAGGCGATCAAGTCGGGCAAGTTCGACGCCGTCATGTTCACCTCGTCGTCCACGGTGCGGAACCTCGTCGGCATCGCTGGCAAGCCGCACGCGCAGACGATCATTGCGTGCATCGGTCCGGCCACGGCCAAGACGGCCGAGGAGCACGGCCTGCGGGTCGACGTGATGGCTGAACAGCCGTCGGTCGAGATGCTGGCCGATGCGCTCGCGGAGTTTGGTGCTGCCCGCCGGTTGGAGTTCGTCGAGGCCGGGGAGCCGGTGCTGCGTCCGTCGCAGAAGCGGCCCACCACGCGGCGTTCGTCGAGCCGCAAGGCCTGAGCATGGCATTCCCTGCGGACCGTCCTCGTCGCCTGCGCTCGTCGCCGGCGATGAGGCGGTTCGTCGCGGAGACCCACGTGCAGCCCAGCCAGCTGGTCTTGCCGATGTTCGTGGCCGAGGGGTTGGCCGAGCCGCGGCCGATCTCGTCGATGCCGGGCGTCGTCCAGCACAGCCGCGAGTCGGCCCGCAAGGTCTACGCCGAGGCCGCAGCTCTGGGTCTGGGGGGAGTCATGCTGTTCGGTGTCCCCGAGCACAGGGACGCCACCGGGTCAGGCGCGCTGGACCCCAACGGCATCCTCAACGTCGCGCTGCGCGACGCTCGCGCTGAGGTCGGCGACGACCTGCTGGTCATGTCCGACCTGTGTCTCGACGAGTTCACCGATCACGGCCACTGCGGCGTGCTCGACGACCGGGGACGTGTCGACAACGACGCCACGGTGGCCATCTACGCCCAGATGGGCGTGGTGCAAGCCGAGTCCGGCGCCCACGTGGTGGGCCCGAGCGGCATGATGGACGGTCAGGTCGGCGCCATCCGGCAGGCGCTGGACGCGGCGGGTCACGACGACACCGTGATCCTCGCCTACGCCGCCAAGTACTCCTCGGCCTTCTACGGCCCGTTCCGCGAGGCGGTGGACTCCTCCCTCGTGGGTGATCGCACGACCTACCAGCAGGACCCGGCCAACGCCCGCGAGTCGCTGCGTGAGGTCATGCTCGACATCGCCGAGGGTGCTGACATCGTCATGGTCAAGCCCGCGCTGAGCTACCTGGACGTCATCCGCCAGGTGCGCGACGCCGTCGACGTCCCGGTGGCGGCCTACAACATCTCCGGAGAGATGGCGATGGTCGAGGCCGCCGCAGCCAACGGCTGGATCGACCGCGACCGCGCCATCGACGAGGTCGTGCTCTCGATCCGACGCGCAGGCGCCGACATCGTGCTGACCTACTGGGCCGCCGAGATCGCGAACCGCCTCACCCTCCGCTGAGAGGGTAGGTGGCCGGTCAGTAGCCGAAGGTCTTCAGGCAGGCATCGATCGATGACTGAGGCCCGAGCGGGAACTGCAGAGTGCAGCGGAGCGTGGCTTCGGTCCTGCTGAGCCCCTGAGTCACCGGTGCGGTGACCGGGCCGAGGGGCGTGCCGCTGGCCCCGCCGCCCACCGTGCCACCCACGGTGCCGCTGCCGGGAGTGCCTCCGCTGTCGCCTCCGCCGGGCGTGGTCCCGGTCCCGGGCGTCCCGCCGGTCCCTGTGCCGCTGCCGCCGCCGCTGGTGCCGCCCTCGGACGGGGAGGCGGCCGCCTTTTCCTTCTGGGCGGCCTTCTTGCGCTGGGCCGGCGTGAGGGACTGATCCGAAGAGCGGCTCGTGAGCATCGGCGAGGTCGTGTAGACGTTGGGCGACTGGGTGAAGTCGCCTGCGGCGTAACGCTCGGAGATGGAGAGCACGAGATCCACGTACGAGCTGGACCGGTTGTAACGGAGCACGGCGGCCGAGGCGTCGGAGCGCTTCGACAGGTCGCCCGGGCCGGCGCACAGGTACACGCCGGCTGCCGTGGCGGCGTCGTCGATGTCCTGCGGGTTCTTGGAGCCGTCGCCATCGGCGTCGACGCCGGTCGAGGCCCAGGTGCCGGGGATGAACTGCATGGGACCGACGGCGCGATCGAGGACGGGGTCCTTGTCGAGGCGGCCGTTGTCGGTGTCGGTGATGCGCGCGCGACCACCCTTGCCGTCGAGCGGAACGCCGTAGATACCGGGCTTGGCGGTGCCGTCGGCGCTGAGGGTGTTGTTGTTGATGCGGCCGTGGTTGGACTCGACGCGGCCGATCGCGGCGACCAGGTGCCACGGCAGGTTGCAGGAGGCGTCTGCCTTGCTCAACAGGTTCTCGGCGCGACGGTAGGCGTACAGCGCCGCAGCCGGGATGCCGTTGGCGGAAAGATTGGAGACGGCCATGTCGGATCCGCCGCGCGGATCGATGCCGCTGGGGGCCTTCTGCACGCTGGCCGGTTGGTCGAACGCTGCGCCGGGGACGTCGGGGACCGCGCCGGCATCTGCGCCATTCGAGGCGTTCGCAAGCCCGGTATTGGTCAAGGCAGCGCCCCATGCGGCCACGAGGACAGCCATGGGGACTAGTGCGCTGGCCTTCTGCCAACGGGACAACGAACGACGTGCCATGTGTGTGTTCCCTCCAACGGTGCCTGCCGCGGGGGCGGTCAGGCGACCGCCCATGTGACCGAGGTCATGTGGGCAGTATCAGTGACAACGATAGGCGGGCCCCCGGGTTACGGCCAATTCAGCCCCGTAGGGACACTGGAGCGGTGAGTGAGCTGGAAGCGTCTCGTCAACTGTTCTCCCGTGCGCAGATGGTGGCACCCGGTGGGGTGAACTCCCCGGTGCGCGCCTTTCGTGCTGTCGGCGGATCGCCGGTCTTCATGGCATCGGGCCGAGGTGCTTGGCTCACCGACGTCGACGGCAATCAGTACGTCGACCTCGTCGGCTCGTGGGGCCCGATGCTGTTGGGTCATGCGCACCCGGCGGTGCTGGAGGCCGTGACGGCAGCAGTCTCGCGCGGCACGTCGTTCGGCACGCCGAGCGCGCCCGAGGTCGAGCTGGCTGAGGAGATCATCGACCGCACGCCGGTCGAGCTGGTGCGGATGGTGTCGTCCGGGACCGAGGCCACGATGTCCGCTGTCCGGCTGGCTCGGGCCTTCACGGGTCGCGACACCGTGGTGAAGTTCGCCGGTTGCTACCACGGACACGTCGACGCGCTGCTGGCCGAGGCTGGCTCCGGCGTCGTGACCCTGGGGATCCCCGGCACCCCCGGCGTCCCCGCCCACGTCACGGCCGACACCGTGGTGCTGGACTACAACGACAGAGCCGGCGTCGAAGCCGCCTTCGACCAGCTGGGCGACCGCATCGCCTGCGTCATCACCGAGGCGGCCGCCGGGAACATGGGTCTGGTGCCGCCCGAGCCGGGCTTCAACCAGTTCCTGTCCGAGATCACCACGCGGCACGGCGCCCTGCTGATCAGCGACGAGGTCATGACCGGCTTTCGCGTCACGCGCTCCGGCCAGTGGGGACTCGACGGTGCCGTCGAGGGATGGCGTCCGGACCTCGTCACGTACGGCAAGGTGATGGGCGGCGGATTCCCTGCCGCGGCCTTCGGCGGTCGAGCCGACATCATGTCCCAGCTCGCGCCAGCGGGCCCCGTCTACCAAGCGGGCACGTTGTCGGGGAACCCGATCGCCACGACGGCGGGGCTCGCCACCTTGAGGAATGCCGACGCTGCGGCGTACGAGCGGCTCGGTTCTGCATCCATCCGTCTGCAGCAGATGGTCGCCGAGTCCCTGAGCGCGGCCGGCGTGGTGCATCGGATCCAGAACAGTGGATCGATGTTCAGCGTGTTCTGGGGCGTCGACCAGCCCGTCGTCGACTTCGCTGGCGCGCAGGCGCAGGAGACATGGCGCTACGCCCCGTTCTTCCACGCCATGCTCGACGCCGGTGTGTACCTGCCGCCGAGCGCGTTCGAGTCGTGGTTCGTCTCGGCTGCGCACGACGAGGAGGCACTCTCTAGGATTGCCGAGGCACTCCCCAACGCCGCCGCTGCCGCTGCCGCCGCCGAGCAGCCTGACCCCCAAGGTTCCCGATGACCACGCGAACGATCGTCCACCTCATGCGCCACGGAGAGGTTCACAACCCGCTTGGCGTCCTGTACGGACGCATCGCCGGCTATCACTTGTCCGACCTCGGACACGAGATGGCGGCCAAGGTCGCCGAGTCGTTGAAGGGTCATCCGATCACCCACCTCGTGGCCTCTCCGCTGGAGCGGGCCCAGGAGACGGCCACGCCGTTGTCGCAGATCCTGTCGCTGCCCATCACGAACGACGAGCGAGTCATCGAGGCCGGCAACAAGTTCGAGGGCAAGACCGTCGGCGTCGGACCCAAGGCGTTCTTGAGGCCCGATCGGTGGTGGCTGCTGCGCAATCCCATGCGCCCGTCGTGGGGTGAGCCCTACCTGGAGATCGCGGCCCGCATGCGCGCCGCGATCGACGACGCTCGCGAGACCGCCCGCGGCGGCGAAGCCGTCATCGTGTCGCACCAGCTGCCGGTCTGGACCGCACGCCGCATGTACGAGCAGAAGCGCTACGCCCATGATCCGCGCAACCGCCAGTGCACCCTGGCCAGCCTCACGTCGCTGACCTTCGAGGACGACCGGTTCACCGGAATGGTCTACAGCGAGCCGGCTGGCGATCTGCTGCCTGATCCGCTCAAGGGCAACACCTTCTCCGGAGGAGCGTGACCGTGAGGCGTGGGTGGGTGGTCGCCGCGCTGGCGACGGTCCTCGTGGCTGGTTGCTCCGGCGCCAGCGGCGACACCGACACCTCCGGCTACGTCTCGGGTGCAGGCCAGATCACCGTCGTGCCCGCTGCCGACCGCAAGGAGGCGCCGGTGCTGTCCGGTGAGGACCTCGAGGGCAAGGCGCTGACGACGGCCGACTGGGCCGGACAGACCATCGTGGTCAACGTGTGGGGGCCGTGGTGCCCGCCATGTCGCAAGGAGATGCCCGCACTGCAGGAGGTCTCTGAGCAGTACGCCGACTCCGGCGTGAAGTTCGTCGGCGTCCTCAACCGGTCCAAGTCCGACACTGCGCTGGCCTTCAACAAGAAGGTCGGCGTCACGTACCCGACGTTCGCGGACCAGGGCGGCCGGCTGGAGCTGAAGTTCAACGACAGTCTGCCCACGATCGCGGTGCCAACGACCTGGATCATCGACGCCGACGGCAAGGTCGCGGTTCGTATCGCCGTGGATGGCCTCACCGCCTCGACGCTGGCCGGACTGATCGACGACGTGCAGGCCTCGGTCTGATGGTGGAGGAGTGAACGACTGGCTCGGCGAGACCGTGTCGTCCGGCACGCTGTTGCTGGCCATGCCGGTCGCCCTGGTGGCCGGGCTCGTGTCTTTCTTCTCGCCGTGCGTCGTGCCGTTGCTGCCTGGATACCTGTCGTACGTGTCGGGTGTGGCTGTGCAGGATCTGGACAGTGCGCGGCGAGGACGCGTCGTGGCCGGGGCGCTGTTGTTCGTCCTCGGCTTCTCGGCGGTGTTCGTGCTGAGTGGGGCTCTGTTCGGGTCGATCGGCACCGAGCTGCGGGCCTACCAACGTCCGCTCTCGATCGGCACCGGCGTGCTGGTCATCGCGGTGGGTATTGCCTTCATCGGGTGGCTGCCGTTCCTGCAGCGCGACGTGCGCGTGCATGCCGTGCCCAAGGTCGGTCTGGCCATGGCCCCAGTGCTGGGCGTGTTCTTCGCGGTGGGCTGGGCGCCGTGCATCGGACCGACGCTGAGCGCGGTGCTGGGCCTGAGCCTGGCCACCGACGACGCCACGGCCGCACGGGGAGCGCTCCTGGCGTTCGTGTACTGCCTGGGTCTGGGTGTTCCCTTCGTGCTCGCCGCGCTCGGTCTGTCCCGGTTCTCCCGATCGGTCGGTTGGCTGCGGCGGCACCAGCGCGCCGTCTCGACAGCAGGCGGTGCGATGCTGATCGGCGTCGGTCTCCTCCTGGTCACCGGCGTCTGGGACAGCCTGGTGATCGACCTGCAGAACTGGGTCGGCGGATTCGAGACGGTGCTGTGATGGGAGAGCCGTCGTGAGCCGCGACTTCGAGCCGCAGTCGGCGCCGGCCCTGGGCACCCGCGCCTTCGGCCGCTGGATCTGGCGACAGCTCACCTCGATGCGCACCGCGCTGTCGTTGTTGCTGCTGTTGGCGATCGCGGCCGTGCCCGGGTCGTTGGTGCCGCAGCGCGCCACGGATGCGCGGGCGGTCGAGGTCTATCTGGCAGATCACCCCACGCTGGGACCGATCTACGAATCCCTCGGGATGTTCAGCGTCTACACGTCGCCATGGTTCAGCGCCATCTACCTGTTGCTGATGGTGTCGTTGATCGGGTGCATCGTGCCCCGCACGTCGGTCTACGCCAAGGCTCTGCGGGCTCGCCCGCCGCGGGTGCCCAGACGGCTCGATCGGTTGCCGGCCCACGCGTCGTTCGAGACGACCGCCGACCCGGCCGCCGTGATGGCCAGCGCCCACCGGGCGCTCGGGCGGGCCCGCGTCGACACGGTCGATCGTGACGGCGTCCACGAGCTCTCCGCCGAGAAGGGCTATCTGCGCGAGGCGGGCAACCTGGTGTTCCACATCAGCGTGGTCGTCGTCCTCGTCGGTGTGGCCGCCAGCGCACTGCTCGGATACCGCGGCGCAGCCATCGTCACCGAGGGCGACCGTTTCAGCAACGTCCTGACCCAGTACGACGAGTTCACGTCGGGTGCACTGTTCGACCGTCAGGAGCTGCCGCCGTTCTCGTTGGGCCTCGAAGACTTCGCGGCGACCTTCCAGGTCGACGGGCCCCAGCGGGGAGCGCCGCGCTCCTTCGAGGCGACCGGCACCGTGAGCCGCGGCACCGGTGACGCCGAGGAACCCTTCAGCATCCGGGTCAACCACCCGCTGAACGTCGACGGCACCTCGGTCTTCCTGGTCGGGCAGGGATACGCGCCGGTCATCCGGGTCACCAGTCCAGATGGTCAGGTGGTCTTCGACGAGGCCGTGCCCTTCCTGCCGGCCGACCCCACCTACACCTCCAATGGCGTCATCAAGGTCGCCGAGGCCGAGCCGGAACAGCTGGGCTTTCAAGGCTTCTTCCTGCCGACGTTCGTGACCGGCGACAACGGGGCGACCCGATCGGTGTTCCCGTCGCCGCTGCAGCCGATCATCGGACTGTTCGTGTGGCATGGCGACCTCGGGCTGGACGACGGCGTCCCCCAGTCGGTGTACGTGCTCGACAAGCGCAAGATGACCCAGTACATGAACGGCGAGAAGGGATACCGGGTCAGTCTGCAGCCGGGCCAGACCCAGAAGCTGCCAGATGGCAACACCATCGAGTTCGTCGAGCTTCGCCAGTTCGTGCGATTCCAGATCGCGTCGGCGCCGCTGGTGCAGGTGCCGCTGTTCGGCATCATCGCCGGCCTCATCGGCTTGATCGCCTCGTTGTCGATCAAGCCCCGCCGTACGTGGGTCCGAGCGCGCCGGGAGGGATCGCGTACCGTGGTCGACGTAGCCGTTCTGGACCGTGTTCCCCGGGTGGATCTGCCCGCTGACCTCGACCGGTACATGGAACGCTTCAGGTCCGAACTGGGCCACGAGACAGGAGAATCGACATGACGGTCGAGCAGCTGGGCCAGGTGTCCAACTACTGTGTGGCCTCGGCCACTGGACTGCTGGCACTCGCCTTCGTCGCCTACGTCGCTCAGTGGGCTTTCGCGCGCTCCGTGCCAGCAGATCGCGACCTGGTCATGGCCGGTGGCACCTCAGACACGGCCGCGACCGGCACCGACACCACTGACCTGCCCGACACCAGTGACGTCTCGGGCAGCATCGGTTTCTCCCTGACGGCACTCGCGACCCTCGTGCTGCTGACCGGCGTCGTCCTGCGGGGACTGGCCGCCGAACGCGTGCCGTGGGGAAACATGTACGAATTCGGCTGCATCGCGATCCTGTTCGCGATGGTCGCCTATCTCGTGCTCGAGCGGGTCTGGGCCATCGACTGGGTCGGTCCGATCGTCACGGGCTTCGGCACCGTGGTTCTCGGCTCGACGATGCTGTTCGTCTACGTGCCGCCTGGGCCGTTGGTGCCCGCGCTCGACTCGTACTGGTTGGTCATCCACGTGCTCGGGGCGATCATCTCTGGTGCCGCGTTCTTGGTGGGCGCAGCTGCGTCGATCCTGTACCTGATCAAGGCGCGTGCCGAACGACTGACACCTGAGGACGAGCGCACCGGATTCCTGTGGCGCATCCCGGCGTCGCCGGTCATCGACCAGGTGGCGTACCGCGTGCACGCCTTCGCGTTCCCGATCTGGACCTTTGCGGCCCTGATCGCCGGTCCCATCTGGGCTCAAGCGGCCTGGGGTCGGTACTGGGGCTGGGACGCCAAGGAGGTCTGGGCGTTCATCACGTGGGTCTTCTACGCCGCGTACCTGCACGCGCGGGCCACAGCCGGCTGGCGCGGCAAGGCCGCCGCCATCCTCGCCCTCGCCGCGTTCGCGACGTTCGTGTTCAACTTCGTCGGCGTGAACCTCTTCGTCGGCGGCCTGCACTCCTACGCCAAGTGATTCCCCAACTTTTGTAGCGGTGGGCAGGTAAACCACAGGGTTTTGCCTGCGTTTCGCTACAGAAGCTGGTCAGTCCTGACGAGTGGGGAACCAGCGATTCCACATGGCGCTCATGACGGGTGTGGGTCCGACGTAGCCGTGGGCGGTCAGGGCGACGTGGACGCGGCGAGGGATTTCGCGGGGACTGGCCAGGTCACCAACGGTCACCACGACGAGCCGCCACCCCTCGGCCTCAAGGCGCTCGCGGCGCACGATGTCCTTGACCCGCTGTGCGGAGTCACGCTCGTGCTGCCACCCGTCGTACTCGACCAGCACCTTCCACTGCGGGTACACCAGATCGCCGCGGGCCAGGAAGCGTCCGAGCGAGTCCCGGATGTCGAGGTTGCACTGAGGTTCAGGCAGCCTGGCGAGCACGAGCATCAGACGGACCACGGTCTCCAACGGTGACTCGACACCGGCGCGAACAAACGCGACCGTCCGGCGGGATCGCAGCACACCATGCAGGTGCTGCGTGTGGGCGAAGTCAACGAGTCGGTCCACAGTCGTGCGGCGGGTGTTCACCAGGAGGTCGCCGAGCTGGACGAGCTCGACGAATGACAGCGACAACGCGCAGTCGACGAAGGTGCGTTCGGGGCCGGTGACCGGGAGTCCCGCGACGAGGTGGCCCTGGAGTAGCCGTTCGCGGCGGTGCAGGAGCACGTTCTTCAGCCGGGTCGGGACCGAGCGGTTGGTCGAGAACTCCCAGTGTTGATGGCGGGCGCCCCCAGGCTCGAGGCCGTACAGCCGCATCGCGCTGGTGTGGCTCACCAGCGTCGCCGGGGGCAGCACCATGAGCGCAGCCGCGAGTCGCAGCC
The DNA here is from genome assembly GCA_963769445.1 of uncultured Actinomycetota bacterium. GTDB lineage: Bacteria > Actinomycetota > Actinomycetes > Propionibacteriales > Nocardioidaceae > Aeromicrobium. Next base: position 25,205 of record CAVYLO010000001.1, read on the forward strand.
GCAGATCGACGTGGGTGTCGGCGGTGATGAACACCCCGCGGAACACCCGGTGCCACCCGGGGCCAGCCAGGGTGCCGCGACCTATGCCATGGGCCCGAGCCATGGCGGTCGTGACAGGAACGCCGCGCAGCGCGGGTGGGATCTCGGTCGTGCGGGGCATCCCTCGACAGTGCGGCCGCTGGGAAATGAGGCGAACGTCGTCGACCGAAGATGTGGACCAGCCGGCGGGACCCAGGAGCCTGTGGAATCGCCAACTTCTGTAGCGGTGCGCACGTATTCGAGGTGTTTTTACCTGCGGATCGCTACAGAAGTTGGGGAATTGGCTAGAGGCCGCGGAGGTAGTCGGGGTCGTCGTCGGGGCCCATGGGGCCGCGAGGGGGTCGCGGCGGCTGTCGGCGGCCCCCGCCTGAGGGCGGATTCCAGATGCGGCGGTGGCCCACCATCAGCCACAGGATCGGGCCGAGGACGGGCAGGAGAATGACGACGAACCACACCGCCTTGGGCACCTTGCCGCGAATCTGGTCGCGCGGCGTGGCAATCAGGTCGAACAGCGCGTAGACGAGCAAGGTGATCGCCAAGACTGCCAGGAAGAACTTGCCCATGCCCTCCACCGTACCGGCGGGCATCTAGGCTGGGGGTGTGAAGGCTTTCTGGCGGTACACCCTCGCCCGGTTCGCTGTGTTCGGTGTGTGCTGGGCGGTGCTGTGGTCCCTGGGGTGGCTGGTGTTCGAGATGTCGCCGCTGAGCAATCTGCTGATCCTGCTCGCCGCGATGCTGCTCTCGGCCGTCATCTCCGCCTTCCTGCTCGCCGGCCTGCGCAACGAGCTCGCCATGAACATCGAGCAGCGGGCCGCGCGGATGACCGAACGACTCGAGGAGTCTCGTCGTGCCGAAGACGTCGACTGAGGACCGGGCCTGGATCGCCGAGGCGATTCGACGGGTCGACGCCGACGCCAACCGCAGCGCCGACACGCATCTGCACGTGCTGCCGACGCCGCTGGCTGGCGTCGACATCTACCTCAAGGACGAGTCGGTGCACCCCACCGGCAGCCTCAAGCACCGCCTGGCCCGATCCCTGTTCCTCTACGCACTCTGCAACGGCTGGGTGTGCCCCGAGACGACGATCATCGAGGCGTCCAGCGGTTCCACCGCCGTCAGCGAGGCATACTTCGCCCGGCTGATCGGCGTGCCGTTCATCGCCGTCATGCCGGCGACGACCAGCCCGGAGAAGATCGCGCTGATCGAGTTCTACGGCGCCACCTGCCACCTGGTCGACGACCCGGGGACCGTCTACTCGGAGGCTCGACGCCTCGAGGAGGAGACCGGCGGGCACTACATGGACCAGTTCACCTTCGCCGAGCGCGCCACCGACTGGCGCGGCAACAACAACATCGCGGAGTCGATCTTCGAGCAGATGGCCGCCGAGCCGCATCCGTGTCCCACGTGGATCGTGGTCGGCGCGGGTACAGGTGGAACGTCAGCCACCATCGGCCGTTTCGTCCGGTATCGCCGGTTCGCCACCCGCCTCGCCGTGGCCGATCCGGAGAACTCGGCCTTCCGCGACGGTTGGGAGCAGGACCGTTCCGACGTCACCACGTGCACTCCGTCGCGGATCGAGGGCATTGGCCGGATGCGCGTCGAGCCGTCCTTCGTCGGCGGAGTCGTCGACGACATGGTCGTGGTGCCTGACGCGGCGTCGATCGCGACGGCCCGTTGGGTCTCGACCCTGCTGGGGCGCCCGGTGGGTGGTTCCACCGGCACGAACGTGTGGGCTGCCCTGCGCTACGGAACCGCGATGGTGGACGCCGGCGAGACCGGCAGCATCGTCACGCTGCTCTGCGACGGCGGCGAGCGATACGTCAACACCTATTTCGACGACACGTGGCTGGCCGACAAGGGCATCGACATCGCCCCGTACGTGGCGGCGCTGGAGTCCTTCGTCAGCACCGGCACCTTGCTCGAACCGGTCTAGGACGTCACCGGCACGATGTCGGCCGACACGATGCGGCCGTCGTCGATCACCAGGTGCCCCATCGTCCCGCGCGGCTGACGTCGCTTGTCGGTGGGCGACCCGGGATTGAACAGGCGCTGCCCGTCCTCCTCGGTGTCCCACGGGATGTGGGAGTGACCGAACACGACGAGGTCGGCGTCGGGGAACTGGGCCCGCATGCGACCGGCCCGTCCCTCCTTCGGCCCGGAGTCGTGGATCATCGCGACGCGGACGCCGTCGAGGTCGAGCTCGAGGGTCTCCGGCGCGCCCCACCCCGCCACGTCGGACCCGTCGTTGTTGCCCAGCACCGACGTGCACCGGGGCGAACGCAGCCAGCTCGTCCAGCACGCCGGGGGTGCAGACGTCACCGGCGTGCAGGATCACGTCGACGCCGTGCAGCTGTTCGGCCACCGCCGCCGGCATCGACTTCCAGAATCTCGGAGCATGGGTGTCGGACACCACCGCGACGTGCACGTCAGGCGCCGATCACGAGACCGGCCGCCAGCCCGATCGCGAACGCCAGCTCGGCCAGCCCGGTGTCCCGCAGCACCGGGATGAGTGCCGGGCCCAGAGCGCCTGACGAGACGGTCTGCCGGGCGCGGATGATCCACGGCGTCATGACCAGGCCCAGCAACGCCCACGAGGTGAAGGTCGAGGCCCACACGAGCGAGAGCACGGCGACGGCGACCAGCACCGTGAAGAACCGGCGCGTGTTCTGGTCACCCAGCAGGACGGCCAGCGTCCGCTTGCCCGAGATGGTGTCGGTCGGGATGTCGCGCAGGTTGTTGGCGACGAGGATCGCGCAGGCCAGCGCGCCCACCCCCACACCGCCGGCCAGCGCAGGGCCGGTGATCTCCTCGATCTGCACGTACGCCGTGCCCACGACGGCGACCAGTCCGAAGAACACGAAGACACTCACCTCGCCGAGCGCCTTGTAGCCGTACGGGCTGGACCCCCCGGTGTAGGTCCAGGCTGCGGCGATGGCCGCAGCCCCGACCAGCAGCAGCCACCAGGTGGTGGTGGCGGCCAGCACCGCTCCGAGAGCACCACCGAGTCCCAGGAACGCGATGGCGGCGAGCTTGACCTGGCCAGCGGGCACCAGACCCGAGCCGACCAGCCGCAGCGGCCCCACCCGGTCGTCGTCAGTGCCCTTGATGCCGTCGGAATAGTCGTTGGCGTAGTTGACCCCGATCTGCAACGCCAGAGAGACGCCGAGGGCGAGGAGCGCCTTCCAACCGACGACCGCGTCGGCGTACGCGGCCGCTCCCGTGCCAGCGACGACGGGCGCAATGGCGGCCGGCAGGGTCCGTGGACGAGCCCCCGCGATCCAGAGACGGACGGGACTGGGGGCGGGCTGACTCACCGGCCTAGTCTGTCATCGCCGTCCACGTCAATGTAGTGTTGACGCCGTGAGCAGCCCGTCGGACGACCCACTGGACACGGAGTTCAGTGACGTCGTGGCCCATGCGATCGCCCGCCTCGACGCAGGGCTCGAGAAGCGTCTGGGCGACGATCCCCAGGCTCATCTGGACCTTGTCGTCCTCACCCGCAGGGCCCACGAGGAAGTGGGCAACCTGCTGGGCGCCGCGGTCACGGCTGCCCGAGCCGCTGGCTGGAGCTGGGAGGCCATCGGCTCGTCGCTCGACATGTCGCGTCAGGCCGCGCAGCAACGCTTCGGACGTCTCTCGGAGCCGGCGTCTGAGGCCACCGAGGGTCGCCGCTTGGTGGGGCTCACGGCGATGGGCGAGATGGACACGCTCGCGGACTGGGGCCGGCGCGGATGGCACTCGGTCGGTTTCGGCCCGATGTTCCATGACGTCGTGAAGTCCGACGTCCAGTGGGATCACTGCCGCGCCGTCGTGGGCAGTCGCGCGGCGCGTGGCCTGGAGCGCAACGGCTGGGAGCGCATCGGCACCATGTGGTTCCCGTGGATCTACTTCAAGCGCTCGACGGATCGTCCGGCCGAAAGCGGGGAGTGACCGCCTCGTTGCGACCTGTCGCCGGGTCGCCCCACCAGGTGCTGGACCTGCTGCGACCGTGGGTGCGCGACGGGGGCGATCCCCTCGTGGTGCGCACGTCGGGCAGCACCGGGGCACCCAAGGACGTCGTCTTGTCACACCGGGCCGTGCTCGCCTCGGCCCGTGCGAGTCTGGACCGACTCGGCGGCGCAGGGGGCTGGCTGTCGGCCATGCCCGTCACGGGCGTCGGGGGACTGCAGGTGCTCGTGCGCTCGGTGCTGGCCGACATCGAGCCCGTCTTCGCCGACGACCACCACGATCTTGCCTCGTCGGTCGACGCGGTGATCGGGTCGCGACGCTATGCCTCGCTGGTGCCCACTCAGGTGCATCGGCTGCTGCGCGACGACGCTGCCGAACCGCTGGCCCGGCTCGACGCCGTGCTGGTCGGCGGAGCCTCCATGCCAGCGGATCTGATGGTCGCGGCGCGCAAGGCCGGCGTCACTGTGGTGCGCACGTACGGCATGTCAGAGACCTGCGGCGGCTGCGTGTACGACGGCGTGCCGCTCGACGGAGTCCGGATGCGCCTCGACGAGCGAGGTCAGGTGCAGATCGCGGGGGACGTGCTCTTCGACGGCTACGTCGATGCCGACCGCACGGCCGCGGTGCTGCGCGACGGGTGGTTCTCCACCGCGGATCTGGGAGACATCGATGGCGACGGGCGGCTGCGCATCACGGGGCGCGCCGACGAGGTGGTGGTCAGCGGCGGGGTCAACGTCTCGCTGCCCGCCGTCAGCCTGGCGCTACGCGGGATCGCCGACGTGGGCGACGCCATCGCCCTGGGCGTGCCTGATGACGAGTGGGGGAGCCGCGTCGTCGCGTTCGTCGTCCCGGCGGACGCGGTGTGCCTCGACGGACTGCGACTCGACGTGCTCCGCGACGAGGTCGAGTCCGCCGGTCTGCCTCGCACCTGGGCACCGCGTGACGTGGTGCTGCTCGACGCACTCCCGCTGCTGCCCGGCGGGAAGGTGGATCGTCAGCTGCTGATCGAGCGGGTCACACGAGCGCGTTGATCGCGTCGTCGATCGAGGAGCTGCCGCCGACCAGGATCCACTGCTGGCCGATCGTGCGCGGGTCGTCGAGCACGGCCGCGAGGACCGCGGCGACGTCGGCTCGAGGCACCTTGCCGCGATCGACGCTGGGACCGATCTCGACCTGACCCGTGCCGGGGTCGTCGGTGAGCGTGCCGGGTCGAATGATCGTCCAGTCGAGGTCGCTGTCGCGCAACGCTGCGTCGGCGTCGCGCTTGGCCTCGACGTAGGCCTTCCAGACGTCGTCGACGTCGTCCGGCAGGTCGTCGTCGACGCCGATGGAGGAGACCTGGACGAATCGCTTGACGCCGGCCAGTCCTGCGCCAGCGATGGACTTCAGCGAGCCACCGAGATCGACGGTGCGCTTGCGCTCGATGTTGCCGTCCGCGCCGCCACCGGCGGCGAAGACCACGGCATCCACGCCGTCGAAGACCTCACCGAATCGCTCGCCGCCGTCTGCCTCGATGTCGAGCAGCGCCGTCTCGGCGCCCATCGCCTCGAGCGCATGGCTCTGCTCGGGCTTGCGGATCAGGGCCACGGGCTGATGCCCGGCGGCGACAAGCTCGGTGATGAGCAGCTGGGCGATCTGTCCGTGGCCTCCCACGATGGCAATACGAGTCATGCCTACACGGTAGACAGGCGCGCCCACCCCCGCAGGTCAGTAGGGTCGACATCGTGCAGTTCCGGACCTTCGCCATCGACATGCCCACGCGGTTTCGTGGCATCTCCCGTCGCGAGGGCATGGTGGTGCACGGTCCGGCAGGCTGGGCCGAGTTCAGCCCCTTCCTCGACTACGACGCGGACGAGTGCGTGCCGTGGCTGGCCGCGGCTCTCGACTCGGCAGAGCGCGCATGGCCGGCACCGGTTCGCCAGCACGTCGCCGTCAACTGCACGGTTCCTGCCGTGGGCCCGGACCAGGCGGCCGACATCGTGCGCCGCAGCGGGTGCGGAACCGCGAAGGTCAAGGTGGCCGAGCCGGGGCAGGGCCTGTCTGAGGACCTCGACCGGGTCGCGGCCGTGCGCGACGCCCTCGGGCCTGCCGGCCAGCTGCGGGTCGACGCCAACGGCGGGTGGGACGTCGACACCGCCATCAGCGCCATTGCTGCGCTGGACCGTGCGGCTCGCGGTCTGGAGTACGTCGAGCAACCGTGCGCGGCGGTCGAGGATCTCGCGCTCGTGCGGCGGAGGGTGCATGTGCCGATCGCTGCCGACGAATCCATCCGAAAAGCCGAGGACCCCCTGCGGGTCAAGACACTCCAGGCCGCAGACATCGCAGTCCTCAAGGTGCAGCCGCTCGGTGGCGTGCACGCTTGCCTCGACATCGCCGAGCAGATCGGTCTTCCCGTGGTGGTGAGCAGCGCCGTCGACACGTCGATCGGTCTGGCCGCCGGCCTCGCGCTGGCCGCCGCACTGCCCGAGCTGCCCCACGCCTGCGGGCTGGCCACCACGTCGCTGCTGGCCGGCGACGTCGTCGGCCTCGCCGCTGGTGCCGGTGGACGGCATGCTGCCGGCAGGTCGGCAGATCGTGGACGAGTCCGCATTCGCGGCCGTCGCCGCAGATGCTGAGACCGACGAGCGATGGCAGCGGCGCCTCGCGGCCGTCCTGGAGGCACGCCGATGACTCATCAGACGCAGGCTTCGGTGGAGACGGCGCGCCATGTCGTGGAGCAGCTGCTCGGATGCCACGTGACCGACGCCGTGCTGGCGCCGGGATCGCGGTCTGGTCCGCTCGCCCTCGCGCTGGCCGTCAGCCGATCGACAGGGTCTGATCCGGCTGCACGTCCGGGTCGACGAGCGCGAAGCGGCCTTCCTGGCGCTGGGCATGGCCAAGGCTTCACACCGCATCGTGCCGGTGATCACCACGTCCGGCACAGCCGTCGCGAACCTGCACCCGGCGATGCTGGAGGCCGCGCATGCGGGCGTGCCGCTGCTTGCCGTCACGGCCGATCGGCCCGCCCGCCTGCGCGGGACCGGGGCCAACCAGACCACCGACCAACGCCAGATCTTCCCGGGTGTCCCGTTCGTCGACGTGGTCCCTCGCATCGGCCGACTCGACGGTCCGCAGCACCTCAACCTCGAGCTGGACGAGCCGCTGATCACGCCGACTGAGTGGAAGTTCGAGGTCGGCTCGGTCGTCGAGCCCGCACGTGAGCAGATCCGCCGAGAGCCGCTGACGGTCGGACCGCACACCGTCGTCGTCGCAGGCGACGATGCCAAGCAGCCGGCCCGCGTGCTGGCTCGTGACGCGCACTGGCCGCTGCTGGCCGAGCCGAGCTCGGGGTCCCGCAACGGTGAGGCGCTGGTGGCGTACCGACTGGTCCTGGCGCACTCGCCGGTCGCCGAGCGGATCGAACGAGTCATCAGCTTCGGCCACGCGACGCTCTCGCGGCCGGTCACCCAGCTGCTGTCCCGGACCGACATCGAGATCATCCACGTGGGCGACCAGCGCACGTTCCCGGTACCGGCCGGCGCGAACGTACGGTTCGTCGACGGAGTAGAGCTCCGGTCCGATCCCGACGACCCGGGCTGGCTGGCCGAGTGGCAGGCGGCCGACGCTGCCGCGACGGCTGCGATCGACGAACTGCTCGACGGCAGCACGGGGTACGACGTGGCGCGCACCGTGAACGCCGCAGTGCCGCCGGGCGGTCTGCTGTTCATCGGGTCGTCGAGCCCGATTCGCGATCTCGACCTGGTGGCACGCCCGTACGTCGTGGGGGAGCGCCGACTGCTGATCGCCAACCGGGGACTGGCCGGCATCGACGGGACGCTGTCCAGCGCCATCGGTGCGGCCCTCGCCCGGGAGTCCAGCCACGCCATCGCCTACGTGGGCGACCTGACCTTCCTGCACGGCAGCAACGGCCTGCTGATCGGACCCGGCGAACCGCGACCGGACCTGACGATCGTGGTGGTCAATGACGACGGGGGCAGCATCTTCAGCATGCTCGAGCAGGGGGCACCGGAGTACGCCGACTCCTTCGAGCGGGTCTACGCGACGCCGACCGGCGCGAGCATCGGGGCGCTGTGTGCCGGCTACGGGGTGACTCACCAGCAGGTCAGCCCCGCGCAGCTGGCGGGTGTTCTCGCCGAGCCGATGACCGGTCTTCGGGTGATCGAGGTGCCGCTCGACCGAGCGCACCGCCGTGAGCTGACGGCCGCCATCTCGTCAGCCGTGGAGGCTGCTCTCGCGGCACGATGACAGTAGTTGTGGCACGGTTGCTCCGGGGAGACTAGGTTGAGAACGACGTCACCCCCTGTCGAACGAGGAGACCATGGCCGACGAGAACTTCGACTACATCGTGATCGGATCTGGCAGCGCCGGCGGCGTCGTCGCCGCCCGTCTCAGTGAAGACCCCACCATCAGCGTCCTGCTGCTGGAGGCCGGTCCCGAGGACGACGACGAGATGATCAAGATGCCGATCGGGTTCTCGGCACTGTTCAAGACCAAGTGGGACTGGAACTACGAGACCACGCCGCAGAAGCACCTGGCTGGTCGCCGCGCGTACTGGCCGCGGATGAAGGCGCTCGGCGGGTGCTCCTCGATGAACGCCATGATCTACATCCGCGGCAATCACGCCGACTTCGACGAGTGGCGCGATGGGTACGGCGCCGACGGCTGGGGTCACGACGACGTCCTTCCGTACTTCAAGAAGTCCGAAGGAAATCAGCGCCTCTCCGATCAGTACCACGGCACCACCGGCCCACTCTGGGTCGAGGACCGGGTCTTCACGCACGAGCTGAGCACGGCGTTCGTCGAGTCAGCGGTGGCCTCCGGCATGAAGCGGAATGACGACTTCAACGGGGCCGAGCAGGACGGAGCCGGCCAGTACCAGGTGACGTGCAAGAAGGGTCGGCGGTGGTCGGTCGCCGATGCCTACATCCGCCCCGCCATGGAGCGCCCCAACCTGACGGTGCGCACCGAAGCCTTCGTGACCAAGATCGTGATGGACGGCACCCACGCGACGGGTGTGGCCTACCGCCGCCAGGGCGAGTCCGTGGTGGTTCAGGCCGACCGCGAGATCGTCCTCAGCGGCGGGGCCGTCAACAGTCCGCAGCTGCTCATGCTCTCGGGCATCGGTCCTGGCGCTCACCTGCGCGAGCACGGCATCGACGTCGTGGTCGACTCCGCCGGAGTCGGCCAGAACCTGCAGGACCATCCGGCCTCGGGCCTGCTGCTGTACACCAAGGACACCTCGGACATGGCCGAGAAGCTCAACCTCGGCAACGTGCTCAAGTGGCGTGCCACCGGCAAGGGACCGCTCGCGTCGAATGTCGGCGAGGCTGGCGGCTTCTTCAAGTCGCGCGACGACCTCGCCGTGCCCGACATGCAGTTCCACCTCGCCCCCACGGGGTTCTACGACAACGGGATGCACGAGCCGACTCGTCGCGGGGTGACGGTGGCCGGAACCCTGGTCAACGTGCAGAGCCGCGGCCAGCTGCGGCTGCGCTCGGCCGATCCGTCCTGGCACCCCGAGATCGATGCGGGCTACTTCGACGACCGCGCCGATCTCGAGGCCATGATCGCGGGCTATCGCCGTGCGCTCGAGATCGTGCAGCAAGGGCCGTTCGCCAAGCTGATCGACGCCCCGTGGGAGCCGGCAACGCGCAACCCCACCGACGACGAGATCATCAGCACCATCGGCAAGCTCGGGCAGACGCTCTACCACCCCGTCGCCACGTGTGCGATGGGTACCGTGGAGGGCAGCGTCGTCGATCCCGAGCTCAGGGTTCATGGCGTCGAGGGCCTGCGGGTCGCCGACGCCTCCGTCATGCCGCGCGTGCCGCGCGGCAACACCAACGCCCCCACCATCATGATCGGCGAGAAGTGCGCCGACCTCATCAAGGAGTCACGATGACCGCCACACTGGAACCCACCACCGACACCGGGGCGCCCACGCCCACGTTCGACTCGCTGAACCCGGCGAACGGCGACGTCGTCGGCACCCACGCCGTGTCCAGCAAGGCCGAGGTGGATGCCGCAGTGGCCCGCGCCCGCGAAGCAGCAGACTGGTGGGGTGCGCTGTCATTCAAGGAGCGCGGCGAGTACCTGCTCACGTGGCGCAGCGTCATCACGCGTCGCCTCGCTCAGCTCGCCGACCTCTCGCACCGCGAGACCGGCAAGCCGCACGGCGACGCCCAGCTGGAGATCATCCTGGCCATCGACCACATCGCGTGGGCGGCCAAGCACGCCAAGAAGGTCTTGGGCCCGCAGAAGGTCAGCTCGGGTCTGCTGATGGCCAACCAGGCCGCCACGGTCGAGTACAACGCGCTCGGCGTCGTCGGCGTCATCGGGCCGTGGAACTACCCCGTCTTCACCCCGATGGGCTCGATCGCCTACGCCCTGGCTGCCGGCAACACCGTGGTGTTCAAGCCCAGCGAGTACACGCCGGGCGTGGGCCAGTGGCTCGCCGACACGTTCTCCGAGGTCGTCGGCGGCAGGCCCGTCCTGCAGGTCGTGACCGGCCTGGGCGAGACCGGCAACGCGCTGTGCACCGCCGCCGTCGACAAGCTGGCGTTCACGGGCTCCGGCGCCACCGGCAAGAAGGTCATGGCCGCGTGCGCCGAGAACCTGACCCCGGTCCTCATCGAGGCCGGCGGCAAGGACTCGCTGATCGTCGACGAGGACGCCGACCTGGAGAAGGCCGCCGAGGCCGCGCTGTGGGGCGGCATGTCGAACGCTGGCCAGACCTGCATCGGCACCGAGCGCGTGTACGTGCACGAGAAGGTGTTCGACTCCTTCGTCACCGAGATCACCAAGCAGGCCCAGGGGCTGCGCGCCGGCGACGACGCGGGCGCCAAGATCGGCCCGATCACGATGCCGTCGCAGCTGAAGATCATCAAGCGCCACATCGATGACGCGATCGCCAAGGGCGCCGGTGTCGCCATCGGTGGCGCCGACGCCGTGGGTGAGCGGTTCGTGCAGCCCACGATCCTGACCAACGTGCCCGAGGACTCCACCGCGATCACCGAGGAGACCTTCGGGCCGACGCTCGCGATCAACCCGGTGGCCAGCATGGACGAGGCGGTGGCTCTGACCAACGCGACCGAGTACGGCCTGGCCGGCGCGGTCTTCTCCGACAAGAACGGCATGGACATCGCCCGCCGCATCCGTGCGGGCATGACGTCGGTCAACTCGGTCATCGCCTTCGCCGGCGTGCCGAGCCTGCCGTTCGGCGGCGTGGGCCAGTCCGGCTTCGGTCGCATCCACGGAGCGGACGGGCTCAAGGAGTTCACCTACGCCCACGCCATCACCCGGCAGAAGTTCAAGCCGATCATGATGCTCACGTCGTTCTCGCGCGATGCGAAGCTCGACGCCAAGGTCGCCTCGCTGATCACCGTCATGCACGGCGGCAAGCAGACGCTGAAGTAAGGCGTGACGTTTCCGATCGCTTCGTGGCCCTCGGTGACTCGTTCACCGAGGGCGTCGGCGATCACGATCCGGCGCTGCCCAACGGCGTGCGGGGGTGGGCCGACCGGGTCGCGGCGGTCCTCGCCGGCCACGAGCCCGACCTGACCTACGCGAACCTGGCCATCCGAGGTCGCAAGCTCCTGCCGATCCTGGCCGAGCAGATCGAACCGGCGCTGGCCATGCGGCCGGACCTGGTGAGCATCTATGCCGGGGCCAACGACGTGCTGCGGCCGCGGGTGGACATCGACGCGCTGGTCGGGGCGTACGACGAGGCAGTCGGACGCCTGGTGGCCGGCGGTGCCCACGTGGTGCTGTTCACCGCCTACGACCCCGGCACGCACCCGATCTTCGGGGCGCTGCGAGGTCGCTTCGCCACGTACAACGAGCTCGTGCGCGAGGTGGCTGAACGGCACCGCACCACGCTGGTCGACTTCTGGCGGCTGCGCGAATATCGCGATGACCGCATGTGGGACACCGACCGGATGCACATGGCGGCGCCGGGTCACCAGCGCATGGCGATGGCCGTGCTGGACGCCCTCGGGTTGGCCCACGACCTGGAGCCGCTGCCGCTGGTCGACCGGCCGGTGCTGTCGGACCGCGAGCGCCGGCAGGCCCACCTGGCATGGGCGCGCGAACACGCCGGACCGTGGGTCAGGCGTCGTCTCGCAGGCACCTCGTCGGGCGACTCGATGAGTCCCCGCTGGCCAGCGCCAGAAACCCTCGGCCAGCGCTGACGGAGCGCTGGCTCAGGCCAGCGCGTCGCGGACCGGGATGAACTTGGCGTTGGACTCGGCGAGCTCATCGCCGGGCACCGAGTCAGCCACGATGCCGCAGCCGGCGAACAGTCGCACCGTGGTGCCGCCGTCCTCGATCTGCGCCGAACGCAGCCCGATGCCCCATTCGCCGTCGCCGTTGCTGTCGATCCAGCCGACCGGCCCGGCGTAGCGGCCGCGGTCCAGCAGCTCGATCTCGGCGATGAGGCGCACGGCCTGATCCGTGGGGGTGCCCCCCACTGCGGCCGAGGGGTGCAGCGAAGCGGCCAGGGTCAGCGCGCTCGCGCCGTTCTTCATGACGCCGGTGACGTCGGTGGCCAGGTGCATCACGTTGGGCAGATGGAGCACGAAGGGCGTCTCGGGCACGTTCATGCTGGTGCAGTGGGGGGCGAGCGCGTCGGCGACCGAGCGGACGGCGTACTCGTGCTCCTCGAGGTCCTTGCTCGAACGGGCCAGCGAGCCAGCCAGCGCCAGGTCGTGGGTGTCGTCGCCCGTGCGACGGATCGTGCCAGCCAGCACGCGTGAGGTGACGAGGCCGCGCTCGAGCCGGACCAGCATCTCGGGGGTCGAACCGAAGAAGCCGTCGACGTGGAACGTCCAGCAGCTGGGGTACTGAGCCGCGAGTCGAGTGAGGGGCGCGCGGACGTCGATCGGCTGATCGAGCGTGGCCACCAGATCTCGCGCCAGGACGACCTTGTCGAGTGCTCCGCCGTTGATGCGCCGGACGGCTTCGGCGACCAGACCCTGCCAGGAGATGCTGTCGACCGGGCCGTCGGCGAACGTGGCTCCGATCGGGTCGGTGGGTGCGTCGCCCGGGACCACCTGCGGCACTGCGGTGATGCCGTGACCGACGACCGTGAGCCAGGTCTGTCCGTCGCGGCGACCGATCACGACGTCGGGCACGACCAGAGCACTGCCGTCGGCGTCGTCGGTGAAGGTGAACGACCCGAATGCGACCAGACCCGAACCGGGCAGGTCCACGTCATCACGCACGACCGCGTGGGACGACACCTCGCGCCACCACTGCGCGGCATCGTCGAAACGCCCGGCGCCGGAGCAGGTGAACTCGGCGGCTCGGCCCCAGCCGACCAGGCCGTCTCCGTGATGGACCCAGGCGAAGGCGTCTTCCGGAGGAAGGAGTGCGAGCAGCGCGCCGGGGTCCGGGATCGGCGCTGACCGGATCACCAGGGGTCCGACGACGTCGGCCAGAACGGGGTTGCTCACAATGCTTGAGTTTAGTCGTGTGCCCGAAAGCCCGCCCTCGCAACCTCAGGTGGGTGGGTTGCTGCCCCCGCCGTAGGCTTGGGGAGTGACTCGAGCCGGACTGGACAAGGATCCCCGTGACGTCGCCCGGATGTTCGACGGCGTTGCTGCGAAGTACGACGTGACCAACGACGTTCTGTCGCTGGGACAGGACCGCCGCTGGCGCAAGCGGGTCGTGGAGATGGTCATGCCGAAGCCCGGCGAGGTCATCCTCGATCTGGCCGCCGGAACAGGCACCTCGAGCCAGCCGTTCGCCGACGCTGGCGCCACGGTCGTGCCCTGCGACTTCTCCATCGGCATGCTGCAGGTGGGCAAGGAGGCCAAGCCCAGGCTCGGCTTCACCGCCGGCGATGGCATGAAGCTGCCCTTCGGCGACGACACCTTCGACGCCGTCACCATCTCGTTCGGACTGCGCAACATCGCCGACCCGTCGGTGGGCCTGGCCGAGATGCTGCGGGTGACCCGTCCCGGTGGCCGCATCGTGGTCTGCGAGTTCAGCGCGCCGGTCTGGAAGCCGTTCCGGACCGTCTACACCAACTACCTGATGAAGGCGCTGCCTCGCGTGGCCCGCGCCATCTCGTCCAACCCCGAGTCGTACGTCTATCTGGCCGAGTCGATCCGCGCCTGGCCTGACCAGCGCGGCCTCGCCGCCCAGATGGAAGCAGCAGGCTGGGGTCCCACCACCTGGAAGAACCTCTCGGCCGGCATCGTCGCCCTGCACCACGCCGTCAAGCCCGCCTGACCGCCCGAAAGGCGTTGTCAGACCCCTGCTCTAGGTTTGATATATGCAGCAATCGCAGGTGAATCCGGAGGTTCGGCTCACCGACGCGGCTCGGACCTGCGCGGCTGCTGAGCATGCGAGTCTGGGCTGAGATGCTGGCCTACTCCGACCGGCTGGCCGACCGAGTACGCGGCCACGCCGGAGTACTTCAAGCGCCAGGCTCAGCTGCGGTCGATTGCGTTGGAGATCGCGGTCGCGATGCGCCTGTCCGAAGGGCAGGTCCACCGCCGGCTCTCGTGTGCGCAGACGGTCCGTGATCAGGCGCCCACGGTGTGGTCGGCGTTCGCCGCCGGAAGCGTCGATGCGTACCGGGTCACGATGATCGCCGACACCATCACCAAGCTGCACCGCCCGGCGTCCATCGCGAAGCTGGACACCAAGGTCATCGGTTACGCCGCCACCCACACCAGCATCGAGCTGCGCGGCTGGCTGCGACGTTTCGTGGCGCGGGTCGAGGCCGACCTGTTCAACGAACGAGCCGAAGCCGAACGCGCCGACCGCCGAGTCGACATCACCCACGGCGAGGACGGCATGTCCTGGCTCAACGCCTACCTGCCCTCGCACATGGCCGCCGCCATCGACAAGCGCCTGACCTTCGAGGCCAAGAAGATCACCGACGACACCCGCACCGTGGCCCAACGCCGAGCCGACCTGCTCGCCGCCTGGACCACCACCAACGAGAACGGTGAGGCGGCCGTCGGTGCCGACATCGCCGTGGTCATCGACGCCAAGACCCTGGTCGGCCTGTCCGACGCACCAGCCAGTCGCCGCCGACGGCAGCTTCATCGTCCCCGCCCGATGGGTCACCGACCCCGACGGGCAACCCGTTCTGGCACACCATCTCACCGGCGACAGCGACGGCAACGTCCTCGAACACTGGTACGCCGGCCGATTCGCCCCCGACGACCCTCAAGAAGGCACTGATCTTCCAGCACGGCACCTGCCAAGCACCCACCTGCACCAAACCCGCCGACCAGATGCCAGATCGACCATCGACAACCGTGGCCCCACGGTCAGACCGTCGGGGCGAACCTGTGGCCACTGTGCGAACGGCACCACCAGATGAAGTCACACGACGTCATCACCTGGACCCTGCCCACCGGCCAGACCGCCACCGCAGAATCAGCCGACCATCGACTTTCTGCCACTGCCGCCTGACTTAGCGTGACCTAAGTTACACCGGCCCCCGCGCGGGCGTAGGGTATCTCCCAAGACACGTTGTGAAGGATTTCACAAGCGCACGTGGAGGGATGTGTGATGACGGAGTACACCCCGATCTTGGCGTTGGGCGCCCTCGCCGCCGGGTTCGCGATCTTCAGCATCCTCGCGGGCAGCATGACCGGTCCCAAGCGCTACAACCGCGCCAAGCTCGACCGCTACGAGTCGGGCATCGAGCCCAGCCCGCTGCCGGAGGGCGGCGGCAAGATCTCGATCCGCTACTTCATCATCGCGATGCTGTTCATCGTCTTCGACATCGAGATCATCTTCCTCTACCCGTTCGCCGTCGCCTTCGACTCGCTCGGCTGGTTCGGTCTGGTCGAGATGTTCATCTTCATGATCACCGTGTTCATCGCTTACGCATACGTCTGGCGACGTGGAGGTCTGGAATGGGACTAGAAGAGAAACTGCCCAGCGGAGTCCTGCTCTCGACCGTCGAGGGACTCGCTGGCTACATGCGCAAGGCGTCGTTCTGGCCCGCCACCTTTGGCCTGGCGTGCTGCGCCATCGAGATGATGACCTTCGGCGCCCCTCGCTTCGACTCCTCGCGCTTCGGCATGGAGGTCTTCCGCCCCTCGCCGCGCCAAGCCGATCTGATGATCGTGGCCGGCCGCGTCAGCAACAAGATGGCTCCCGTCCTGCGTCAGATCTACGACCAGATGGCCGGCCCCAAGTACGTGATCGCCATGGGCGTCTGCGCCAGCTCGGGCGGCATGTTCAACAACTACGCGATCGTGCAGGGCGTCGACCATGTCGTCCCGGTCGACATGTACCTGCCGGGCTGCCCGCCCCGTCCCGAGATGCTGATCGACGCGATCCTGAAGCTGCACGACCAGATCCAGAACGAGAAGCTCGGTGCGAACCGCATCGCCCAGATCGCCGAGCAGGAGAAGGTGGCGCTGCTCGCCACGCCGACCTCGGCCATGAAGGGCCTCATGCGATGA
The DNA here is from genome assembly GCA_963769445.1 of uncultured Actinomycetota bacterium. Taxonomy (GTDB): domain Bacteria; phylum Actinomycetota; class Actinomycetes; order Propionibacteriales; family Nocardioidaceae; genus Aeromicrobium. The sequence continues at coordinate 41,626 of CAVYLO010000001.1, forward strand.
GCGACGAGACGCAGGATCTGTCGAAGACCATCGCGCCCGAGCTGGCCGAGAACGACCCCCGCAACCTCGAGATCGTCGAGGTCCGCGAAGGAGCGTTCGGCGCCCACGGCACCGGTGACACCAGCGGTTTCGGCGGACTCACCCGCCCCGTCGTCATGCCCGGCGCGGCGTCCCGCCCCTTCGGCGGCTGGTACGACCAAGTGGCCGACGACCTCGCTGAGCTGGCCCCTGAGGGAGCCATCGAGAAGGTCGTCATCGACCGCGGCGAGATCACCTTCCACGTCCGTCGCGCGGCGCTGCTCGAGGTGGTCACCCAGCTGCGCAACGCCCAGTCGCTGCGCTTTGAGTTCTGCTCCAGCATCAGCGGCGTGCACTTCCCGCAGGAGACCGACCGCGAGCTTCACGTGGCCTACCACCTGCTCTCGATGACCCACAACCGCCGCATCCGCGTCGAGGTCTCCGCCCCTGACTCCGACCCGCACATCCCGAGCGTCGTGGCGATCTACCCGACGGCCGACTGGCACGAGCGCGAGACGTGGGACATGTTCGGCGTCGTCTTCGACGGCCACCCCGCCCTCACACGCATCCTGATGCCTGATGACTGGCCCGGGCACCCTCAGCGCAAGGACTACCCGCTGGGCGGCATTCCCGTGGAGTACAAGGGCGGCACCATCGCACCTCCGGACGAGCGCAGGAGCTACTCGTGACCACCACCCAAGACCCCTACGCCGGCGCCACCGACACCCATGAGGGCCCGGTGTTCACCGTCACCGGTCAGGACTGGGACACCATCGACGCCGCGGGTGTCGAAGGCGACCGCATGGTCATCAACATGGGCCCGCAGCACCCCTCCACGCACGGCGTCCTGCGCCTCGTCCTGGAGATCGACGGCGAGACGGTTCGCGACGCCCGACCCGGCATCGGCTATCTGCACACCGGCATCGAGAAGAACATGGAGTACCGCACCTGGACGCAGGGCGTCACGTTCTGCACGCGCATGGACTACGTCGCGCCGTTCTCCAACGAGGCCGCGTACGTCATGGGCGTCGAGAAGCTGCTGGAGATCGAGGTTCCCGAGAAGGCAGAGGTCATGCGTGTCCTCCTGCTGGAGCTGAACCGGATCAGCTCGCACCTGGTGTGCATCGCCACCGGCGGCATGGAGATCGGTGCGCTCACGGTCATGACGTGCGGCTTCCGCGACCGCGAGATCATCCTCGACATCTTCGAGACCATCACCGGCCTGCGCATGAACCACGCGTTCTTCCGTCCCGGTGGCGTCGCGCAGGACCTGCCCGAGGGTGCGATCGAGCAGGTGCGCGCGGCTGTCCGGCTGCTCAAGAAGCGTCTGCCCGAGTACGCGGCGCTGTGCAACGCCAACCCGATCTTCAAGGGCCGCTTGAAGGACATCGGCTACCTCGACCTCGCCGGGTGCATGGCGCTGGGCATGACCGGACCGGTCCTGCGATCCACCGGCTACGACTGGGATCTGCGCACCAAGCAGCCGTACTGGGGCTACGACAGCTACGACTTCGAGGTCATCACCCGCGACGAGCCGGACGCCTACGGCCGGTTCCGCATCCGGCTCGATGAGATGTGGGAGTCCATCAAGATCGTCGAACAGGCCACCGAGCGCCTCGCCCAGATGCAGGGCATGCCGGTCATGGTCGCGGACAAGAAGATCGCCTGGCCCTCGCAGCTGAGCGTGGGCGCCGACGGCCAGGGCAACTCCGCCGAGCACATCCGCCACATCATGGGTGAGTCGATGGAGGCGTTGATCCATCACTTCAAGATCGTGACCGAGGGATTCCGCGTCCCGCCGGGTCAGGCCTATGGCGCCATCGAGGCGCCGCGCGGTGAGATCGGCTGCCACGTCGTGTCCGACGGCGGAACCCGGCCGTACCGCGCTCACTTCCGCGATCCGTCCTTCGTGAACCTGCAGGCCACCTCGGTCATGAGCGAGGGCTCCATGCTCTCCGACGTCATCGTCGCCATCGCCAGCATCGACCCCGTCATGGGAGGTGTCGACCGATGACGCTTTCTGATACCACCATCGCTGAGATGCGGGAGATTGCGGCTCGCTATCCGCAGGCGCGGTCCGGGCTGTTGCCGATGCTGCACCTGGTCCAGTCCACCGAGGGCTGTGTCACCAACGAGGGCGTCGAGATCTGCGCCGACATCCTGAACATCAGCGCGGCCGAGGTGTCCGGCGTCGCGACGTTCTACACGATGTACAAGCGCCGCCCGATGGGCGAGCACCACGTCGGCGTCTGCACCAACACGCTGTGCGCCGTCATGGGCGGCGACCTGATCTTCGAGCGGCTCAAGGGTCACCTCGACGTCGGCAACGACGAGACCACCGATGACGGCAAGGTCACCCTCGAGCACATCGAGTGCAATGCCGCGTGCGACTACGCCCCGGTCATGACGGTCAACTGGGAGTTCTTCGACAACCAGACCCCGGAGTCGGCCATCGAGCTGGTCGACCAGCTGCGAGCTGGCGAGACGGTGCAGAGCACCCGCGGCGGCACCATCACCTCGTGGCGCGAGGCGGAGCGCGTCATCGCCGGCTTCGAGGACGGCCGCGTCGACGAGGGCCCGGCTGCCGGCCCAGCGTCACTGGTCGGCCTGGACATCGCCAAGGCCAACGGATGGAACGCCGGAGGCTCGCAGGGCGGCTCCGCGCCGGCCGACAGCGCGGCTGAGGCCGTTCAGGAAGCGGACACGGCGCGTGCCGAGAGCGAAACCATCGCCGACCAGAGCGATGCCGACGTCGAGGGTGGAGGTTCTGACGATGACTGACCCATTGACTCCGGTCCTCAGCGCTGACTGGGGCAACGACCGCGCCTGGACCTTGGCCGCCTACCGCGAGACCGGTGGCTATGACGCCCTCGAGAAGGCCTTGGCGATGAAGCCCGAGGACGTCGTGGAGATGGTCAAGGAGTCCGGCCTTCGTGGTCGTGGCGGCGCCGGCTTCCCCACGGGCATGAAGTGGGGCTTCATCCCGCAGGACAACCCCAAACCCAAGTACCTCGTGGTCAACGCCGACGAGTCGGAGCCGGGAACCTGCAAGGACATCCCGCTCATGATGGCCACGCCGCACACGCTGATCGAGGGCGTCATCATCGCCGCCCACGCGATCAACGCGCAGCATGCGTTCATCTACGTGCGTGGCGAGGTGCTGCACGTCATCCGTCGTCTGCAGGCGGCCTGCCGCGAAGCCTACGCAGCCGGTTACCTCGGTCAGAACATCCTCGACTCAGGCGTCAGCATCGACCTGGTCATCCATGCCGGAGCCGGCGCCTACATCTGCGGCGAGGAGACGGCACTGCTGGACTCGCTGGAAGGTCGCCGCGGCCAGCCGCGTCTGCGCCCGCCATTCCCGGCCGTCGCTGGCCTGTACGCCTCACCCACCGTCATCAACAACGTCGAGTCCATTGCGTCGGTCCCCGCCATCGTGCGCGAGGGCCAGGAGTGGTTCGCCGGTCTGGGCACCGAGAAGTCCAATGGGTTCGTCCTCTACTCCTTGTCCGGTCACGTCAAGACCCCCGGCCAGTACGAGGCGCCGCTCGGCATCACGCTGCGCGAGCTGATCGATCTCGGGGGCGGCATGCGCGAGGGCAGCGAGCTCAAGTTCTGGACCCCCGGCGGATCGTCCACCCCGCTGCTCACCGCCGAGCACCTCGACATGCCGCTGGACTACGAGTCCGTCGGCGCTGCCGGATCCATGCTCGGCACGCGTGCCTTGCAGATCTTCGACCAGAACACCTCAGTTGTTCGGTGTGTGCTGCGCTGGACCGAGTTCTACAAGCACGAGTCCTGCGGCAAGTGCACACCGTGTCGCGAGGGGACGTACTGGTTGGTCCAGATCCTCGACCGGCTCAATCGTGGTGAGGGCCAGGAACGAGACATCGACCTGCTGGTCGACCTGTGCGACAACATCCTCGGGCGGTCGTTCTGCGCCCTCGGCGATGGTGCCACCAGCCCGATCACCTCGGCCATCGAATACTTCCGGGACGAGTTCGAGGCCGGCATGCACACGCCGTCGGCCGAGCTCTTCTCGCCGGCCACGTCCACGCTGTTCCCCCAGGAGGTCTCGGTATGACCATCGAGGCGACGCCCGAGTCGAAGACCCCGGTCGAGCTGGTCACCCTGACGATCGACGACGTCGAGGTCAGCGTGCCCAAGGGCACCTTGGTGATCCGCGCTGCTGAGGTCATCGGCGTCGAGATCCCGCGTTTTTGCGACCACCCCCTGCTCGAGCCGGTGGGTGCCTGCCGCCAGTGCCTGGTCGACATTCCTGACGCCGGCAACGGCCGCGGCTTTCCCAAGCCGCAGGCGTCGTGCACCATCGAGGTCGCCGACGGCATGGTGGTGCAGTCCCAGGTCACCTCCGAGGTCGCGGCCAAGGCCCAGCGCGGCAACCTCGAGTTCTTGCTGATCAACCACCCGCTCGACTGCCCGGTCTGCGACAAGGGTGGCGAGTGCCCCCTGCAGAACCAGTCGATGACCCACGGTGCAGGCGAGTCGCGCTTCGTCGAGACCAAGCGCACGTTTCCCAAACCCATCAAGGTCAGCGAGCAGGTGCTGCTCGACCGCGAGCGCTGCGTGCTGTGCGCCCGCTGCACCCGATTCTCCGAACAGATTGCCGGCGATCCCTTCATCGAGCTGATGGACCGCGGCTCGCAGCAGCAGGTCGGCATCTACGAGGAGCAGCCGTTCAGCTCCTACTTCTCCGGCAACACGATCCAGATCTGCCCGGTCGGAGCCCTGACCAGCGCTGACTACCGCTTCCGGTCGCGTCCCTTCGACCTGGTGTCCACGCCGTCGATCGCCGAGCACGACTCCAGCGGATCTGCGATCCGTGTCGATCACCGCCGCGGCAAGGTCATGCGCCGCCTGGCCGGCGACGATCCCGAGGTCAACGAAGAGTGGATCACCGACAAGGATCGGTTCTGCTTCACGTACGCCACCGAGGCTGACCGTCTCACGTCGCCGCTGGTCCGCGACGAGAACGGTGTGCTGCAGACCGCGTCGTGGCCCGCTGCCCTGGCCGCCGCCGCTCGGGGGTTGGCTTCGGCCAAGGGCAAGGTCGGCGTGCTGCCTGGTGGACGGCTCACCGTCGAGGATGCCTTTGCCTACTCGACGTTTGCGCGCGCCGTGCTCGGCACGCACGACATCGACTTCCGGGCCCGTGCGCACTCCGACGAGGAGGCCGCATTCCTCGCCTCACACGTGGGTGGCACCGCACTCGGCGTCACCTTCGCGGATCTGGAGCGTGCTTCCAAGGTCGTGCTCGTCGGACTGGAGCCCGAGGATGAGGCCGGCACCGTGTTCCTGCGGCTGCGTCGCGCTGCCAAGGAATCCGGCGTCCAGATCGTGTCGGTCGCCAGTCACGCCACCCGCAGCCTGACCAAGATGGACGGAGAGCTGGTCCAGACCGTTCCCGGTCACGAAGCGGCTGCCGTCGCAGCACTCGAGCTGGACGCCCAGAGCATCATCTGCGTCGGCGAGCGCATCGCGTCCGTCCCCGGCGGTTTCAGCGCCGTCGCGGCAGCCGCGTCCCTGTCCGGTGCGCGGGTCGCGTGGATCCCGCGCCGTGCCGGCGACCGCGGTGCGGTCGACGCTGGTTGCCTGCCCGGTCTGCTGCCGGGCGGTCGCCCGGTCGACAACGCCGAGGCGCGCGCCGATGCTGCCGCCGCCTGGGGCGTCACCTCGCTTCCCGCCAAGGTCGGGCGGGACGCGTCCGCGATCCTGAAGGCCGCCTCCACCGGCGGCCTCAAGGCACTGGTGGTCGGCGGAGTCGAGATCGACGATCTGCCCGACGCCGCCACGGCTCGTGCCGCGCTGGCCAAGGTGCCCTTCGTGGTCAGCCTCGAGGTGCGCCGCAGCGAGGTCACCGAGGCTGCAGATGTCGTGCTCCCCGTGGCCCCGATGGTCGAGCGACCGGGATCGTTCGTCAACTGGGAGGGCCGCGTGCGATCCTTCGCCGCCGTGCTGAATGAACCCAACTCGTTGACCGACATTCGTGTGCTGGCCGGCATCGCCGAGGAGCTCGGTCGCCCGCTGGGTTTCCGGACCGTCTCGGCGGCCCGCGCGGCGCTCGACGAGCTCGGTCCGTGGGACGGCGAACGCGCCGCTGCCCCCCAGGTTGCGCTGGCTGACGACGTCGCGCCCAAGCGCCAGGTCGTGCTCGCCACCTGGCGCCAGCTGGTCGACGACGCCCGCGGACAGGACGGCCAGAAGGAGTACCACGCCACCGAACGTCCGGCGGTGCTGCTGGCCAGCGAGGCCACCCTCAAGGCCTTCGATGTCGAGCCCGGCGAACCGGCCACCGTGTCCACCGAGACTGGTCGCGTCACCTGGCCCACGGCGGTCGCGGATCTGCCCGACGGTGTCGTCTGGGTGCCGGCCAACAACGGCACCAGCGTCGCGTCGGCGCTCGGCGTGGTCCATGGCGGCCATGTCAGCCTCGCTGCGGCGAACGGGGATGCCTCGTGAGTGACATCTTCGGCAACGAGCCGGTCTGGGTCGTCATCCTCAAGGCGGTGCTGATCTTCGCCTTCCTGCTGGTCTACACGCTGTTCAACATCTGGTTCGAGCGTCGTGTCGTGGCCCGCATGCAGCATCGTGTGGGCCCGAACGTCAACGGTCCGTTCGGCCTGCTGCAGAGCCTCGCCGACGGCGTGAAGCTGGCGCTGAAGGAAGACATCATCGTCAAGGCGGCCGACAAGGTCGTCTACATCCTGGCGCCGATTCTCGCCACGATCCCGGCATTCCTCGCCTGGGCGGTCATTCCGTTCGGCCCTGAGGCGCGCATCCCCTTCACCGACACCGTCACGCCGCTGCAGCTCACCGACCTGCCGGTCGCGGTGCTCTACATCCTGGCCGTCACCTCGATCGGGGTCTACGGCATCGTGCTGGCCGGCTGGTCCTCCGGCTCGATCTACGCCCTGCTCGGCGGACTGCGCTCCAGTGCCCAGGTCATCTCCTACGAGGTGGCGATGGGTCTGTCGTTCGTGTCGGTGTTCATGTACGCCGGCTCGATGTCGACCTCGGAGATCGTCGCCGCGCAGACCGACCTCTGGTACTTCCTGCCGCTGTTCCCGTCGTTCGTCATCTACGTCATCGCGATGGTCGGCGAGACCAACCGCGCCCCGTTCGACCTCCCCGAGGCCGAGGGCGAGCTGGTCGGCGGCTTCCACACCGAGTACTCCTCGCTGAAGTTCGCCCTGTTCTTCCTGGCCGAGTACGTCAACATGGTCACGGTCTCGGCTCTCGCCACGACCTTGTTCCTCGGCGGCTGGCGTGCACCCTTCGGCATCGGCACCGTCTGGGCCGGCGCCAACGAGGGCTGGTGGCCCGTGCTGTGGTTCTTCCTCAAGACCTTGGGCTTCATCTTCTTCTTCGTCTGGCTGCGCGGCACCCTGCCGCGCATGCGCTACGACCAGTTCATGAACTTCGGCTGGAAGATCCTCATTCCGGTCTCGTTGGTCTGGATCATCGCGGTCGGCCTGATCCGCAAGCTCAAGAGCGAGGACATGCTGGGTCAGGACGCTCTGATGTGGTTCGCGATCGTCACCGGCGTGCTGATTCTCGCCACGTTCTTGATCCCCGAGAAGAAGCCCGAACCCGAGCCGGAGCCTGACGTCGTGGAGTTCGACGCCTTCGCCGGCGGCTACCCGGTCCCGCCCATGGGCGATCAGGTGCTGCCCGACACCACCGACAGGAGCACGCCATGAGCAATCCGATCAAGGAGACGTTGTGGGACCCGGTTGCCGGGTTCGGCGTCACGTTCCGCACCATGTTCCGCAAGACCGTCACCGAGCAGTACCCGTTCGAGAAGGTGCCCACGGCACCGCGTTTCCACGGGCGGCACCAGCTGAACCGCTGGCCGGACGGGCTCGAGAAGTGCATCGGCTGCGAGCTCTGCGCCTGGGCCTGCCCGGCCGACGCCATCTACGTCGAGGGTGCGTCCAACACCGACGACCATCGGATGAGCCCCGGCGAGCGGTACGGCAGCGTCTATCAGATCAACTACCTGCGCTGCATCCTGTGTGGGCTGTGCATCGAGGCGTGCCCCACGCGGGCGCTGACCATGACGAACGAGTACGAGCTGGCCGACAACAACCGCGCTGATCTGATCTACGAGAAGTCCGATCTGCTGGCGCCGTTGCTGCCGGGCATGACCGAACCGCCGCACGACATGCTGATCAGTGACGACCACCAGGACTACTACCGCGGCAAGCAGCTGCCGATCGTGCAGACCACGAGCGGAGAGCCGCCCGCATGACCACGTTCTGGATCCTCGCCCCGCTGATGGTGATCTCGGCACTCGGCCTGTTGTTCGTGCGCAAGGCCGTGCACGCCGCCCTGTGCCTGGCGGTCGTGATGATCAGCCTCGCCATCTTGTACGCCGCCCTCGACGCCCCCTTCCTGTTCGCGGTGCAGATCATCGTCTACACCGGCGCGATCATGATGCTGTTCTTGTTCGTGCTGATGCTGGTCGGCGTCGACACCGCCGACGCGGTCAAGGAAACGATTGGCGGTCAACGGTGGATCGCCGTGCTGCTCGGTGGGCTGTTCGGCATCACCGTCGTGCTGGCGATCGGTCAGACCGTCTCTGGCGCCGTCATCGGCCTGAGTGCGGCCAATGGAAACGGCAACCCCTACGGCCTGGCTGAGCTGCTGTTCGGCAAGTACGTCCTCGCCTTCGAGTTCACCAGCGCTCTGCTGATCACCGCGGCCATGGGTGCCATGGTGCTGGCCCACAAGGAACGGCTCACCGCCAGGCCCACGCAGGGCGGTCTGGCCCTGCAGCGCATGCGCGACTACGCCGAGACCGGCCGGCATCCGGGCAACCCGCCCACGCCCGGCGTCTTCGCCCGCCACAACGCGGTCGACACCCCGGCGCTCCTGCCCGACGGCACCGCCGTCGACGACTCGGTGTCACCCAGCATCGTGGCTCGTGGTCAAGTGCGGGACGGCTACGACGACGACATCGAGACCGTCCAGCGTCAGCTCGACGGCACCGACTCCGACCACAACGACTCGATGGGAGGGGACAAGTGAACGAGTACATCTCGCTGTCGCTCATCTTGTTCACCATCGGTGCGGTCGGCGTGCTCGTGCGCCGCAACGCGATCGTCGTGTTCATGTGCATCGAGCTGATGCTCAACGCCACGAACCTGGCCTTCGTCAGCTTCTCGCGCCAGACCGGCAATCTCGACGGGCAGGTCGCGGCGTTCTTCGTCATGGTCGTCGCCGCCGCCGAGGTCGTGGTGGGTCTGGCCATCATCGTGTCCATCTACCGCACGCGACGATCGATCTCGGTCGACGACGCGAATCTGCTGAAGGCGTAGGGGCACCGACATGTTCGATCTCCAATGGCTGCTCATTGCCGTCCCGCTGGTCAGCGGCCTCGGTCTGCTGGTGTGGGGCAAGGAGTCTGATGCCTTCGGTCACCTCATTGCGACCTTGGCGTCCACCTTCTCCTTCGTCTTCGGCGCGATCTTGTTCCTCGATCTCGTGGGCAGCGACGCGGAGGATCGGTCGCACACCGCGAATCTGTTCACCTGGATCGACGCGGGCCGCTTCCACGTCGACATGTCCTTCACCTTCGACCAGCTGTCGGGCCTCTTCGTCCTGCTCATCACGGGTGTCGGCACCCTGATCCACGTCTACTCGATCGGCTACATGGCGCACGACGAGCGCCGCCGCCGATTCTTCGCGTATCTCAACATCTTCATCGCAGCCATGCTCACGCTCGTGCTGGCCGCCGACTACCTGGTGCTGTTCCTGGGCTGGGAGGGCGTCGGTCTGGCGTCGTACCTGCTGATCGGGTTCTGGCAGCACAAGCCGTCAGCCGCGGCAGCCGCCAAGAAGGCCTTCGTCGTCAACCGGGTCGGTGACATCGGCATGGCACTGGCGATCATGTTGATGTTCGCCCAGTTCGGCACGTCGGCGATCGACTCGGTCAACGCGTCCGTCACCAGTGCCAGCGGATCAGTCGCCACGGCGCTCGGGCTGCTGCTGCTGCTGGGCGCGTGCGGCAAGTCAGCACAGGTGCCGTTGCAGAGCTGGTTGCTCGACGCCATGGAGGGTCCCACTCCCGTCTCCGCGCTGATCCACGCAGCCACCATGGTCACGGCAGGCGTCTACCTCGTCGTGCGCTCCTCTGGCATCTACGACGCCAGCGAGGCCGCCCGCACCGCCGTCATCATCGTCGGCCTGGTGACGCTGCTCGTCGGAGCGTGGATCGGTTGCGCCAAGGACGACATCAAGAAGGCCTTGGCGGGCTCGACCATGAGCCAGATCGGCTACATGATGCTGGCGGCCGGTCTGGGACCGGCGGGCTACGCCTTCGCGGTCTTCCACCTGATCACGCACGGCTTCTTCAAGGCCAACATGTTCCTGGGTGCCGGCTCGGTCATGCACGGCATGGACGACGACGTCGACATGCGGCACTACGGCGCCTTGCGCAAGGCCATGCCGGTCACGTTCGTGACCTTCGGCCTCGGCTATCTGGCCATCATCGGCTTCCCCGGCACCGCTGGATTCTTCTCCAAGGACCTCATCATCGAGGCCGCCTTCGCCGAGTCGTTCTGGGTCGGGCTCGGTGCGCTGATCGGCGCCGGTGTCACGGCGTTCTACATGACGCGGTTGATGATGATGACCTTCTTCGGGCCCAAGCGGTGGCTCGACGACGTGGAACCGCATGAGTCGCCCAAGGTCATGACGATCCCGCTGATGGCGCTCGGCGCCCTGTCGGTGCTCGGCGGCGCGCTGATCATCAGCGACTTCATCCCTGAGTGGCTCGAGCCGGTGGTGGGGGCCGAGGAGCATCACGAGCTCGGCATCCCGGTCTGGCTCATGACGGTCATCATCACCTTGGTCGCCGCTTCCGGTGTCGCGCTCGGCGTGTGGCTGTACCGCCGCGAGATCGCGGTCGACGCACCTGCGGACTCCGAGGTCTCGTTCTTCACGCGCGCGGGTCGCCACGAGGTCTACGGCAACCAGATCAACGACGCGATCGCGGTGCTGCCCACGCGGCACCTCACGCGGTTCCTGGTCTGGCTCGATGGCAAGGGCATCGACGGCTTCGTCACCGGAGTCGCCGACCGGCTCGGTGACACCTCGCAATTCCTGCGCAAGCCGCAGACCGGCTATGTCCGGTCGTATGCGGCCACACTCTTCGGCGGCGCCCTGCTCGTCGTCCTGGTACTCCTGGCGGTGACCCTCGCATGATCCTCACGATCCTCGCCGCAACTCCCTTGGTGGGTGCTGTGCTGGTCGCTGCGCTCGGCAGCGGTCCCGCCCCCTACCTGCGGCCCAAGGTGGTCGCGCTGGGCGTCTCGATCATCACTCTCGCTCTGTCGTTGGTGATGCTGGCGCAGTTCGACCTCACCGGGCCCGGCGGCTACCAGCTGACCATCGACCACGAGTGGATCTCGGCGTTCGGCGCCCACTACGCGCTCGGCGTCAACGGCATCGGGGTCACGCTGATCCTGCTCACCACGATTCTCACCCCGCTGGTCGTGCTGGCCGCGTGGGGCGACCGTCTGCCCGACCCCAGTCGCACCTCGTCGTACCTGGCGTGGATGCTGGCCGTCGAGGGCCTCGCGATCGGGGCCTTCGCCTCGATGGATGCGTTTCTCTTCTACGTCATGTTCGAGGCCACCCTGATCCCGCTGTACTTCCTGATCGGCTCCTTCGGTGGGTCCAATCGGTCGTACGCCGCGGTCAAGTTCCTGATCTACAACCTGGTCGGCGGGCTGTTGATGCTGGCGGCCATCGTCGGCTTGCACGTCGTCAGCGCACAGGCCGGCGAGGCCTCGTACCTGCTGCCTGACCTGCAGGCGCTCGACATGAGCACCACGACCGAGCGCCTGCTGTTCTGTGGCTTCATGGCGGCCTTCGCGATCAAGGCGCCGTTGTGGCCCTTGCACACGTGGCTGCCCGATGCCGCCGCTCAGGCCACGCCCAGCACCTCGGTGCTGATGGTCAGCGTCGTCGACAAGATCGGCACGTTCGGCATGCTCATCTGGTGCCTCGGCGTGTTCCCCAACGCCGCGGACTGGGCGTCGCCGGTCATCATCACGTTGGCCGTCGTCAGCATCGTCTACGGCGCGCTGCTGGCCATCGGACAGGACGACATCCGCCGGCTCGTCGCGTTCACGTCGGTGTCGCACTTCGGCTTCATCGTGCTGGGCATCTTCGCCTTCACCACGACCTCGATGGCCGGCTCGACGCTCTACATGTTCAACCACGGGCTCTCGACAGCCGCGCTGTTCCTCGTGACGGGCGTCATGATCGCCCGCCGCGGATCGGCCAGCATCGGCGACTTCGGTGGCGTGCAGAAGATCGCACCGATCATGTCCGGTGTGCTGCTGGTCGCGGGCCTGTCCAGCCTGTCGCTGCCGGGCCTGGCTCCGTTCGTGTCGGAGTTCATGGTTCTGGCGGGAACCTTCACCCGCTCGATCCCGGCGGCCACGATCGCCACGTCAGGCATCGTGCTGGCCGCGCTGTACATCCTGATCATGTACCAGCGCACCATGACCGGACCGCAGCAGCCGGGCACCGAGGGCGTCACTGATCTGACGACTCGCGAGATCACGGCCTTGGCGCCCGCGCTGGTGCTGATCGTCGGGCTGGGCTTCTTCCCGCAGCCGCTGCTCAACGTGATCAATCCGGCCATCGACACCGTCGCGACCCGCGTCGGCGTGGGTGACCCGGCGCCGAGGACACCCACCACGATCGATGTCACTGTTCCCGCGGAAGGAGGCCACTGATGAGCTTCGCGCATCTGGCCGTCATCGACCGCCCGCCGATCGCCGCACCGGACATCCAGTACGCGTTGCTGATGCCCGTGTTCATCGTGGTCGGTGCCGCCATCGTGGGGGTGCTGGTCGAGTCGTTCCTGCCCCGCCGGCACCGGTTCTCGATCCAGGTGGGTGTCGCCGTGGTGGGCATCATCGCTGCCTTCGTCGACACCGTCGTGGTGTACACCGACCTCACGCTGGTCGACGCCGCCCGCGTGGGGCGAGGCCAGGTCGCTGCCGAGGGCGCACTGTCGATCGACGGGCCCGGCGTGTTCACGTGGGGCATCCTGCTGATCTTCGCTCTGCTCAGCACGCTGCTGTTCGCCGAGCGTCGTCTCGACGGCGGTCTCAGCAGCTTCACGGGCCGCGCCGCTGACGCCCCCGGATCGGCCGCCGAGGCCGAGGCCGTCAAGGCGCGCATCGAGCACTCCGAGGTCTTCCCGCTGGCTCTGTTCGCCCTGTCGGGCATGATGCTGTTCGCCTCGTCGAACGATCTGCTCACCATGTTCGTCGCGCTCGAGGTGCTGAGCCTGCCGTTGTACCTGCTGTGCGGTTTGGCCCGTCGTCGTCGCCTGCTGAGTCAGGAGGCGGCGCTCAAGTACTTCCTGCTCGGCGCGTTCAGCTCCGTGTTCTTCCTCTACGGCATTGCCCTGGTCTACGGCTACTCCGGCAGCTTCCGGCTGTCCGAGATCGCCACGGCGGTGTCGGCTCGATCCGGCTCGGAGAACCTGTTGTTGGCGGGCATGGCGCTCATCGCTGTCGGCCTGCTGTTCAAGATCGGCGCTGCACCGTTCCACAACTGGACACCCGACGTCTACCAAGGCGCTCCCACACCCGTCACCGCGTTCATGGCCGCTGGAACCAAGGCGGCAGCGTTCCTGGCGCTGATGCGGGTGTTCTTCGTGGCCTTCGGCGGCTCGTCGTGGGACTGGCGCCCGATGATCGTGATCATCGCGGTCATCACGATGTTCCTCGGCGCGATCGTGTCGATCTCGCAGACTGACGTCAAGCGCATGCTGGCCTACTCCTCGGTCGCCCACGCCGGCTTCCTGCTGGTGGGCTTCGTCGGCGTCTACCAGGGCCCGGCGGGCGGCGATCGCATCACGTCGGTCTCGAGCGTGTTGTTCTACCTCACGGTCTACGGCATCTCCTCGATCGGTGCGTTTGCCGTGGTCACGCTGGTGCGTGACGGCGGTGGCGAGACCACGCACTTGTCGAAGTGGGCTGGGCTGGGCAAGGTGTCGCCGTTGCTGGCAGGCAGCTTCGCGTTGTTCATGCTCTCCTTCGCCGGTATCCCGTTGACGGGCGGATTCATCGGCAAGTGGGCGGTGTTCAGCGCCGCATGGTCGGGCGGATACTGGCCGCTGGTCGTGGCCGGTGTCCTGATCAGTGCGATCGCCGCGTACTTCTACGTGCGGGTCATCGTGCTGATGTTCTTCACCGATCCGGTGGGCGAAGGCCCGAGCGTGGCCGTGACCGGCAGGTTGACTACCGTGGTCATTGCTACTGCCGCCTTGGCGACTGTCGTGCTGGGCGTCGTGCCCGGTCCCGTACTCGACCTGGCGCAGCACGCTGGCGCATTCGTGCGCTGACGGCCCAGTCACTGCGGCGAGGAGGAGGAGCACGTGTCTGGTCTGGGAGTTCTTTTCGAGGACCCGGCTCTCGAGGCACGCGTCAACGCGGGCGTCGAGAAGGTCGAGGCCCGACTTCTGGAGGCCACCCGTGCGCCTGAACCATTCATCGCCGAGGCTGCAGCTCACCTGCTGAATGCGGGCGGCAAGCGGTTCCGACCCCTGATCGCGATGCTGGGGGCCGAGTTCGGCGATCCGTCCCGCGACGACGTCGTGCCCGCCGCGGTGGTCGTCGAGCTGACCCACCTGGCCACGCTGTACCACGACGACGTCATGGACGAAGCGGACAAGCGTCGCGGCGCACCCAGCGCCAACGCGCGGTGGGACAACTCGCTGGCCATTCTGGTCGGCGACTTCCTGTTCGCCCAGGTCTCCGAGCTGGTCTCGCACCTGGGCCCGGAGATGGTGCGCATCCAGGCGCAGACCTTTTCGCGGCTGGTGCGCGGCCAGATCCGCGAGACCCTGGGACCCCAGGAGGGTGACACGGAACTCGGCCACTACCTCGGTGTCGTGGCGGACAAGACCGGGTCGCTGATCGCTGCGTCGGCTCGGTTCGGCGCCAAGATGTCCGGGGCTCCCGCCGATGTCGAGACGGCCCTCACGGAGTTCGGCGAGCGCATCGGCTCTGCCTTCCAGCTGGCTGACGACATCATCGACATCGCCAGCGAGACCGGCGAGTCCGGCAAGACCCCCGGCACCGACCTGCGCGAGGGAGTGCCCACCCTGCCGACGCTGCTGGCTCAGAAGTCGACGGATGCAGCAGATGCGAGGCTGCTGGACCTGCTCGCGCGGCCCTTGACCGACGACGATGAGCTGGCTGAGGCGTTGGCACTGCTGCGTGTGCACCCGGCCATGGACGAGGCTCGCGCCATCGTGCAGGCCGAGGCAGACGCCGCGCGCACATTGCTGGCGCAGCTGCCCGACAACCCGGCCCGCCGCGCCCTCCACGACGTCTGCGACGTCGTGGTCACCCGCCTGGGCTGAGGAGCGTCTAGCAGGCGGGTGCTGTCTCGCCGGCTCGGCGCAGGGCGCGGCGGCGGTTCATGAGGCCGTCGGTGGTGAAGATGACCAGCGCGGCCCAGACCAGCAGGAAGCCGACCCAGCGGGCCGGGGTCATGGCCTCGCCGAAGATCGTCAGGCCCAGCACGAACTGGATGAACGGGCCGAGGTACTGCAGCAGCCCGATCGTGGTCAGCGACAGTCGCGTGGCAGCACCGTTGAACAGCAGCAACGGGATTGCGGTCACCACCCCGGTGCCCATCAGCAGCATCACGTTGGCTGTCCCTGCGTTCCCGAAGGTCAGGTGGCCCGTGAAGGCCAGGACCGAGAGGTAGCCAATGGCCACCGGTGTCAGGATGAGGGTCTCCATGCCGAGCCCCTCGAACGAGGGCAGATCTGCCTTCTTCTTGAGGAATCCGTAGGTGGCGAAGGAGAAGGCGACCAGCAGCGCGATCCACGGCGGACGACCGTAGTCGACCGCCAGAACCAGCACCGCGAGGGCGCCGACGCCTACTGCGGCCCATTGGATCGGGCGCAGCGTCTCCTTGAGCACGAACACCCCGAGCAGCACGGTGACGAGCGGGTTGATGAAGTAGCCGAGCGACGTCTCGACCACGTGACCGCTCGTGACCCCGTAGATGAAGCCACCCCAGTTGAACGCGATCGTGACGGCCGCGAACGTCAGCAGCAGCATCAGGCGCCGATCCCGCGCGATCGCGATGAACGGCCTCCAGCGCTTCATGACGGTGATGGCGAGCAGCACGAACACCATCGACCAGATGAACCGGTGAGCCAGCACCTCGAGCGCCGAAGCCGGGTCGAGCAGGGGCCAGTACAGCGGGAAGAAGCCCCAGCACAGGTACGCGCCGACGCCGAACAGGACGCCGTTCTGCGACGAGGTGCGCACGGGCTTTTCGGTGGTCACCACGTGATGCTAGTCCTCCGTTCAACCATGGGTGACAGCATGGTCGGCATGGGCACCTCGACTCCGCGCTGGTTCAGCGACACCAAGGACGGTCACTCCGAGTGGTACGTCGAGCGATTCCGGAAGATGGCCGCCGATGGCGACGATCTGGCCGGCGAGGCACGGCTGATGGACGCCATCGTCGAGCCGGGTTCTCGCATCCTCGACGCTGGCTGCGGCCCGGGCCGGATCGGCGCAGCGCTGCACGACCGTGGACACGTCGTGGTCGGCGCCGACGTCGATCCTGTGCTGATCGAAGCGGCCCGCACCGACCACCCGGGACCGCGGTGGGAGGTCGCCGATCTGAGCACGCTGGACCTCGATGAGGAGCCGTTCGACGCCGTCGTCATGGGCGGCAACGTGATGGTGTTCCTCGCACCCGGCAGCGAGGTCCAGGTGCTGCGTCGCGTCGCCGCTCACGTGCGACCCGGAGGCCGCATCGTGACCGGTTTCCACACCGACCGCGAATACGCCGTGGAGCAGTTCGACCGCGACATCGTGTCGGCCGGTCTCACCCTCCAGCAACGGTTCGCGACGTGGGACCTGGTCCCCTGGAACGACGACGCGAACTTCGCCGTGACCTTCCTGACCGTCTGAGCCCCACCGCGGGGACCCCTCAGCGGTAGTTGACGAACTGGACCGCGAAGTCGAGGTCGGTGCCCTTGACCAGGGCGATGATCTCCTGCAGATCGTCGCGCTTCTTGCTCGACACCCGCAGCTCGTCGCCCTGGATCTGCACCTTGACGCCCTTGGGACCCTCGTCGCGGATCAGCTTGGAGACCTTCTTGGCCTGCTCCTGATCGATGCCCTCGTTGATGCTGGAGGTCAGCTTGACGTCCTTGCCACTCTGGCGGGGCTCGCCCTCCTCGAGCGACTTCAGCGAGATGCCGCGCTTGATCAGCTTGTCCTTGAAGACGTCGAGGATGGCCAGCGCTCGCTCGTCGGCGTTCGCGGTGATCTCGACGTTCGTCTCACCGCTCCAGCGGATGTCGGCGCCGGTGTTCTTGAAGTCGTACCGGGTCGCGATTTCCTTGGCGGCCTGGTTCAGCGCGTTGTCGACTTCCTGTCGATCGATCTTGTTGACGATGTCGAACGATGAGTCGGCCATGAGATCTCCTGTGGTGCGGGACTGATTTCTCTCACCTTACGAGGCTGCGCTAGGCTGGCTCGTCGTTGCCTCCCAATGTGAGATGGGGCAACATCCCGGCAGGTTGCCCGAGCGGCCAAAGGGAGCTGACTGTAAATCAGCCGGTTATGCCTACGCAGGTTCGAATCCTGCACCTGCCACAGGGATTGAGAGCGACCCCCGACCCCACCAGGTCGGGGGTCGTTCCGTGTCAGCGGCAGTCGGCCAGCGCGTCGCGCGCGGCGTCGACGTGCAGCTGGGCATGACCGGAGTACTCGTGCGCCCGGTCCAGGCTGGTGGTCCCGAGGGTGAGGGTGGCCCAGCCCACGACTCGCTGCGGATGGCTGGGCAGCGACGGGAAGGTGTTGTTGTCCGGGCCCCACTCGTCGATGGCCGTGCGCAGGATCGTCCAACGCTGCGCCTGGTCGTCCCAGGAACCGCCCAGCAGATCGGGGCCTGCACAGTCGGCGACCGACGAGGCCAGACCGGGGCCGTCGGAATCGTCAGGCAGGAGGCCTTCGTCGACATCGGCGCGGATCCCGGCCGGCGATGCGAGTCCGGCGACGTCCGGACCCGTGATGAGGAGGCGAGCCTGAGCGGCTGCGGCCTGTGCCCCGTCGAGGGTTGATGCGTCCCGCCAGAGATCGACCTGCTGCTGCACCTGTTCCACCCGCTCCAGGACAGGGGCGGCGTCGGGCCGCGTAGGAGGCGCGTCGGTGGACGACGAACACGCGGCCAGCAGCATCGCGACGGCGGCTGCACCCGCCCAGGTCCTAGCTCGCACGGCGGGCCAAGGTCAGGGCGAAGTCAGCGTCGCTCCACAGCTGCTCCACGACGAAGCCAGCAGCCTGGAGCTCGTTGCGCAGCTGGTCCGGGCGGAACTTGGTGGAGATCTCGACCCGGATCTCTTCGCCGCTGGCCAGATCGAACGTGACGTCGGCGCCGGGGATGGTCACCCGGTGCGGCATCTCGGCGCGCAGACGCAGGTCCATGCGCTCCATGTGCGGGTCCCAGAACGGCACGTAGCTGAAGGCGTCGACGTCGAAGTCGGCGCCGAGCTCGCGATTGACCACGTGCAGGCAGTTGGTGACGAACTCGGCCGTGACGCCCTGCGAGTCGTTGTAGGCCGCGATGAGCCGGTCGCTGGCCTTGACGAGGTCGGTGCCCAGCAGGAGGCAGTCGCCGGTCTGCGAGAGAGTCGGCCAGCGCGCCGAGGAACGCGGCCCGCTCCTCGACGTAGAGGTTGCCGATGGTGCC
The DNA here is from genome assembly GCA_963769445.1 of uncultured Actinomycetota bacterium. Taxonomy (GTDB): domain Bacteria; phylum Actinomycetota; class Actinomycetes; order Propionibacteriales; family Nocardioidaceae; genus Aeromicrobium. Next base: position 60,421 of record CAVYLO010000001.1, read on the forward strand.
GCCGAGGAAGGCCACGACCTTGCGCCCGCCAGCGGGCAGATGGCCCAGGTGCAGCGTGAAGTCGCCCACGACGGCCTCGACCTGCAGGCCGGGATAACGCTGGGCGAGCTCGGCAGCGGCGGTGCGCAGCGTCCCCTCGGACACGTCGACCGGCACGAAGCGGATCAGCGACCCGTGCGCTGTGAAGGCGTCGAGCAGGGTGCGGGTCTTGTCGCTGGTGCCACTGCCGAGCTCGACCACGGTGTCAGCGCCCGACAGCTGGACGATCTCGTCGGCATGGGCCACCAGCAGGGCTCGCTCGGCCTCGGTGGGGTAGTACTCCGGCAGTCGCGTGATCTGGTCGAACAGCTCGGATCCGCGATCGTCGTAGAGCCAGGTGGGTGGCAGGGTGCGCGGATGGGTGGCCAGGCCGCGGCGCACGTCGTTGACCAGGCTGCTGGCGGCCCATCCGGGGTCCAGCACCACCGAGACGACCGGCTCCAGGACGCCGCTCATGAGGGGGCCCCACCATCGGCGAGGCGCACGCCGGACATCGCCCACCGGGCGCCGGGCGGAAAGAAGTTGCGGTAGGTCAGCCGGGCGTGGCCAGGCGGCGTGAGCGCGCACCCGCCGCGCAGCACCATCTGGTTCGACATGAACTTGCCGTTGTACTCACCGATGGCGCCGGCGGGCGGGTGGAATCCGGGATAGGGCAGGTAGGACGACGAGGTCCACTCCCAGCAGTCGCCGTACACCTGACGCAGGTGCCCCGTGGCGGGCCCGGCCGCGCGGGCGTGGAAGGTCTCGGTGTCGGCGAGATTGCCAGCGGCGTCGGTCTGGCCGTCGCTGACCACCGCGTGCTCCCACTCGGCCTCGGTCGGCAACCGCTTGCGCGCCCAGGTGGCGTAGGCATCGGCCTCGTAGTGGCTCAGGTGAGTGGCGGGCAGGCCCGGGTTGACCGGATGGGTGCCGTTGAGGGTGTGCTCGTGCCACGTGCCGTCGCCGTCGACCGACCAGTAGAACGGGGCGCGCCAGTCCTCCGCCGTGACCCGGGCCCAGCCGTCGGACAACCACAGCTCTGGACGGCTGTACCCGTCGTCGGCCATGAAGTGCATCCACTCCTCGTTCGTGACCAGCCGGTCGGCGAGGCGGAACGGCTCGAGCCACGTGCGGTGCCGTGGCATCTCGTTGTCGAAGCTGAAGCCAGGACCCTGGTGGCCCACCTCGACCAGTCCGCCCTCGACGTCCACCCAGCCCAGGCGGTCGGACTCCGACGGCGCAGACGGCTCTCCGCCGTAGACCGGGCGCAGGGGGTTGACCGACAAGACGTGCTTGATGTCCATCAGCAGGAGCTCTTGGTGCTGCTGCTCGTGGTGGAAGCCCAGCTCGATGGTGGGCGAGAGCTTGTCGAGCGTGCCGCCGTCGACGGACGACACGAGATCTCGCATGCGTGAGTCCACGTTGGAGCGGTACAGGCCGACATCGTGAGCACCGGGGCGCGTGATGTGGCCCCGCTCGGCTCGGGAGTACCGGGGACCGACGGCCTCGTAGTAGCTGTTGAACAAGAACCAGTACTGGTCCTGGAAGGGGCGGAAGGTGCTCTCCGCCTCGGCCAGCAGGAACGTCTCGAAGAACCAGGTGACGTGCGCGCGGTGCCACTTGGTGGGCGAGACGTCCGGCATGGACTGGACCGTCTGGTCCTCCGGCGACAGCGGCGCGGCCAGCTGCTCGGTGTGCGACCGGACGCGGTCGAACAACTCGATCAAGGTGTCGGCGTCGTGCAGAGGTGCCGTCATGGGAGTACTCCTCGACTAGCGTGCTCTCCAGCGTAGGCACCCCCACCCACAGTCGCACCCTGTAGCGGCATCAATCCGCGACGTAGTACATCCGCTTGTTGACGAACTCGTCCATGCCCAGCGGCCCCAGCTCGCGGCCGAAGCCGGATCGCTTGACGCCTCCGAATGGCACCTCGGCACCCTCGCCGGCCGGCGTGTTGACGTTCGACATGCCCACCTCGAGCTGGTGGGCCAGCTTCTTGGCCCGCTCGGGATCGCTGCTGAACACCGCGCCGCCGAGGCCGTAGTCGGTGTCGTTGGCCAGCGTGAGTGCCTCCTCGTCAGTCGTCACCTTGTAGACCACGGCGACCGGGCCGAACAGCTCCTCGCGGTAGGCGCGCATGTCCTCGGTGATGCCCGTCAGCACCGCGGGGGAGTAGAACGCAGCAGGGCCGTCGCCCAGTACGCCGCCGGCATGGAGGGTCGCACCCTTGTCGACGGCATCCTTGACCTGCTCGGCCAGGTTCTCAGCGGCAGCGCGCGACGACATGGGTGAGAAGGACTCGAGGGTGCTGGCCTTCTCGGTCAGCCGTGCGACGAAGCCGTCGAACACGTCGTCCATGACGATCATGCGCTTGTTGGAGTTGCACGCCTGTCCGGTGTTGCTGATCCGGGTTTCCCACGCGAGATCCGCCGCTGCCTCGATGTCGTTGCTGTCGAGGATCACGTAGGGGTCAGAGCCGCCGAGCTCCAGGACGCACTTCTTCAGGTTCTTGCCGGCCTCGGCGGCGACGACGGCGCCGGCGCGCTCCGAGCCGGTCAGCGAGACGCCCTGCACGCGGCGGTCGGCGATCATCGTGGCGACCTGGTCGAAGGTGGCGAACACGTTGACGTAGCCGCCCTCGGGCACCCCGGCGTCCGCCATGAGCTGGGCGACGGCCAGCGCCGACCGGGGCACGGACTCGGCGTGCTTGAGGATGATGGTGTTGCCCAGCATCATGTTCGGCGCCGCGAAGCGCGCGATCTGGTAGAAGGGATAGTTCCACGGCATGATCCCCAGCAGCGGCCCAATGGGCAGCTTCTGAACCATGGCAGAGCCGCCACTGATGCCCTTGATCGGTTGATCGGCAGCGAGGTCGGGGCCCTCGGTCGCGAAGTACTCGAAGATGTCGCCGCAGAAGGCGGCCTCGCCCACGGCTTCGGCGAGGGGCTTGCCCATCTCGAGTGTGGCAATGGCACCAAGCTCCTTGGCGCGTTCGCGGAAGAGGTCGGCCACCTTCTGCACCGTCACGGCGCGCTCGGCGATCGGGACGTCCTTCCACGCCCGGTACGCAGACGTCGCGGCGGTGAGGGCGCTTTCGATCTCGGCGTCCGTGGCGTGTTCGAAGGATTCGACGACCTCGCCGGTGGACGGATCGGTGACGCGGTACTGCGGCTGCGCGCTCATGTGAGGCTCCTCGGGTGCGGGGTGGGGGTCAGAAGACGTGTTCGAGATATCCCTCGACCAACGTACGGGTGCGGGACTGCGAGTGCTGGACTCGATCGGCGGTCTCGGCCACGAGGTCGGCTGGGTCAATACCCAGAGCGCGGGCCTTGTCGTGGCCGCCCATGTCGAGCCAGCCGGTCAGGATGTCGGGGGTCAGCTCGGGGTGGAACTGCACGCCCATCGAGCGGCCGTGCACGAAGGCCTGCTCGGTCGCGGCGTTGCGTGCGACGGACACCGCCCCGGGCGGCAAGGTGAACCGGTCGTAGTGCCACTGGAAGAACGGGCCCTCTGGCACGATGTCGGGGCGGTCGGACTCGACCGCGTGCCAGCCGATCTCCGCGACGTCACCGAGCTGCACGGTGCCGCCCAGCGCCTGGGCCAGCAGCTGCCCTCCGAAGCACACCCCGAGCACGGGAGTGTCGGCTGCGACGGCGTCGGCCAGCCAGGCCAGCTCCGGCTGGACCCATGACCCGATGGTCTCGTGGTCGTACACGCTCCATGGAGCGCCGAATGGCACCAGGAGGTCGTAGGGCTCGTGATCGGGGAAGGTGAAGTCGACCGATGGGTTGCCGAAGCTGTCCTCCGGCACCACGAGGACGGTATCTAAGTCCCAGCCGAGGTCCGCGAGGGCTTCGCCCACCAGCCCGGGTTCTGAGCAGAAGTCGTGCAGGACTGCGAGTGCCTTCATCAGTGGATGATCTCGACGGGGAACTTCTTGATGCCGTTCACGAAGTTGCTGCGCACCCGCGTGACGTCCCCGGTGAACTCGGCAGACTTGATCCGGGGGATCAGGGCCTGGAACATCAGCTTGATCTCCAGACGAGCCAGATTGTTGCCCAGGCAGAAGTGCGGGCTGCCCTTGCCGAACGTCACGTGGTCGTTGGGTGAACGCGTGACGTCGAAGCGGTACGGGTCCTCGAACACGTCTTCGTCGCGGTTGCCGGACGCGAACCACATCACGACCTTGTCGCCGGCCGCGATCTTCTGGCCACGGATCTCGACGTCGCGGGTCGCGGTGCGGCGGAAGTGGTAGACCGGGCTGGCCCAGCGCAGGAACTCCTCGACCGCGCTCGGGATCAGCTCGGGCTTCTCCTGCAGCAGCGCCAGCTGGTCCGGATGCTCCATCAGGGCGAGCATCGAGTGGCTGATGGTGTGCCGGGTCGTCTCGTTGCCGGCGACGACCAGCAGCAGGAAGTAGTTGTCGAACTCGGTCGCGGTCAGCGGCTCGCCATCGACCGGCACCCGGTTGACCAGCTTGCTGACCAGATCCTCACCGTCGCCGCCACGGCGCTGTTGGGCCAGCTCGCGTCCGTACTCGAACACCTCGAGCGACGCGGGGGAGCGGAAGGGAAGGTGCTTGTACTGGTCGCTGCCGGCGTCCGAGAGCAGCACCTGGGCGTAGTCCGGGTCGGTGTTGCCGATGATCTGATTGCCCCAGTGGATCAGCTGGTCGGTGCGATCGGCCGGGACGTCGAGCATCTGCGCGAGGACCTGGATCGGGAAGTCGGCGCTGACCTCCTTCACGAAGTCGAACGTGCCCTGGCGCAGCGCCGCGTTGACCGTGGCCTCAGTCAGGCCCTGCAGGAAGTCTTCGAACTTCTTGAGGGTCTGACCGCCGAAGTCGCGCTGCAACAGCTTGCGCAAGGCACGGTGCCGCGTGCCGTCGGACTCCAGGATCGAGCGGCGCAGATCCTTGAGATCGTCGTCGACCTCCTCCAGGTTCACGTAGTCGGTCGACGTGAACGTCTCGGCGTCCCGGTCGATGGCCACGATGTCCTCGTGCTTGGTGATCGACCAGAACCCCGCGCCGTCCGGTTCGGGGTTCCAGTGCACCGGTGCCTCCGCGCGCAGCCGGTCGAAGCTCGACCACGCCTCGTTGCGCTCGAAGATGTCCAGGTTCGCGAGGTCGATGTCGGCCAGTGCGGGGCGGTCCATGGTGATTCCTTGGTGGTGGGTGAATGCCGGAGGGGCGGGGCTCAGAGGTGGTACGCGTACTCGTTGAACTCCCAGTCGGTGACGAACTTGCTGAAGCGCTCGATCTCGTCTCGCTTGACGGCGAGGAAGGTCCGCACGAACTGTGGGCCGAGCAGATCGGCGAACTCTGCGTTGGCCTCCAGCGCCTCGAGCGACTCCCACAGGCTGATCGGCAGCATGTCGGCCTTGCTGGTGTCGTAGCCGTAGCCCTCCAGTGCGGGCGGTGCCTCCAATCCGTCGCGGATGCCCAGATAGGCGGCGCCGAGCAGGCCGGCTATGGCCAGGTAGGGGTTGGCGGTCGCGTCGCCGAGGCGGAGCTCGAGTCGCGAGGCGTGCCCGCGCTCGGGCGGGATCCGCACCATGGCGCTGCGGTTGTCCAAGCCCCAGTCGATCAACCAGGGCGCGAGGGTGTCGGGCCCGAATCGCTTGTAGGAGTTGATGGTCGGGTTGGACAGTGCGGCAAGTGCCGGCGCGTGGGCGAGCACACCGGCGATGGCCGCGTGGGCCGTCGCCGACAGGCCGTCCTTGCCGTCAGGATCATCGAACACCGGGGCGCCCGAGTCGTCGACGGTCGAGAAGTGCAGGTGGAAACCTGATCCGCCCTCGTCGTTGTACGGCTTGGCCATGAAGGTGGCGAGCTTGCCCTCGCGGCGGGCGAGCTCCTTGACGGCGCCCTTGAAGCGATAGGCGCGATCGGCGGCGTCAAGAGCCTCAGAGTGCCAGAGATTGATCTCGAACTGTCCGCTGGAGAACTCGTGATTGGCCGCCACGACGTCAAGGCCGTAGCCGGCGAGCTCGCGCAGCGAGCGCAGCAGCACGTTCTCGGGATCGCCGCGCAGGCCGGACACGTAGACGTTTCCCGTTGCCTCGCCGTAGCGACGCCAGCCGGTGGGCGCAGCGTCGTCCTTCTCGAGCACGAAGAATTCCAGCTCGGGCCCGACAATCGGCTTCATGCCAAGCTCGGAGAACTTGTCCAGCACTCGACGCAGCACATTGCGAGGGCTCTCCTCGGAGGGGGATCCGTCGGGGTTGAACACATCGGCGATCACGTGGGCGACGCCGGGCTCCCACGGCACGTCGACCAACGTGTCGACGTCGGGGAACGCCACCACGTCGGGCAGTCCGTCAGCCAGTCCGCCCTCGATCGCGACCACGTCGCCGCCGGGGGTGGTGCCGTAGACGGTGCGGCAGAAGGCGACGCCGTCGCCGACCGTGCGGGAGATGTTCGAGACCATCAGGTCTCGCCCGCGCTCGGTGCCCATCAGGTCTGAATAGCTCAGCCGCACCACGTCGATGCCGCGGGCGACGAGGTCGGCCGCCGCCACGTCCAGAGCGTCCGTGTTGAAATGTCCCACGCGATCCTCCACCTAATCGTTTGGAGCCTTACGATATGACCCGGCTCACACTTTGACAAGGAGGTCCACGATGACCGACCACGGAAACCACGGCTCGCACGTGCACGGCACCGACCTGGGCGTGACCGACGAATTCTGGGGCGACGAGTCCGCCAGCGTCCGTACCGCGCTCGCCTGGGCCGTCGCCCGCATGGCCCGGTCCTCCGATCCTCGATCGACGGCACGACCGGAGTCCGAGCTGGCCGCAGCGGCCGGGGCGACCGTGGTGCCGGAGGGGATCGGTGCGCCCGCTGCGATGAAGGTCTTCTCCGACGTGCTCGAGCCCGCCACCCGTGCGCAGGGTCACGAGCTCAATCTCGCCTACATTCCCGGCGCCCCCAATCGGTCGTCGGTCGCCTTCGACGCCGTCACGGGCAGCGCCAACATCTTCGGCGGTATCTGGGAGGCGGGTGCCGGTGGCATCCACGCCGAGAACGAGGTGCTGGCCTGGCTGGCCGGCCTGCTGCAGTGGCCTGAATCAGCAGCAGGCTGCTTCGTGTCGGGCGGGACGGTCGGCAACCTGTCGGCGCTGGTGGCGGCCCGAAAGCGCGCACTGCGTCGCCGGGGTGCGCGCCCCGAGGGTGGATGGACCTTGGTGTGCACCGATGGCGCGCACTCCTCGATCCCGCAGGCTGCCGAGGTGCTCGATGTCGCCGTCGCGCGCGTTCCGGTCGATGAGCGCGGCCACATGACCGGCGCCGCACTGCGTGAGGTGCTGGAGCGGACGCCGTCGGCCTTCGCGGTGGTCACGTCGGCCGGCACGACCAACACCGGCGTCATCGACGACCTCGCCGACATCGCCGATGTCTGCGCCGATCACGACGTGTGGATGCACGTCGACGGAGCCTACGGAGGCGCGGCGCTGCTGGCACCGTCGGTGCGCGATCGGTTCGCTGGCATCGAACGCGCCGACAGCTTCATCGTCGACCCGCACAAGTGGCTGTTCGCCCCCTACGACTGCTGCGCGCTGCTGTACCGAGACGCGGCGGACGGGCGCGATGCGCACGCCCAGCACGCCAGCTATCTGGACCATGTCGATCGGGAGCAGCCGAATCCCTCGGACCTTGCCCTGCACCTGTCGCGTCGGGTCCGCGGCCTGCCGCTGTGGTTCGGGCTGGCGACGCACGGCACGGACCGCTACCGCGAAGCGATCGAGAAGACGCTGTCCACGGCACGTGAGGTCGCGGCTGGAATCGACGCCATCGCTCACCTCGACCTGCTGGTCGCTCCCGAGCTCTCCGTCGTGATGTTCGATCGCCCCGGCTGGAACGCGGCCGACTACGCGAGCTGGTGCGACCGACTCGCCCACGACGGGACGATGCTGTGCGTGCCCACGCGGTGGGAGGGGCGCACCGTGCTGCGGGTCGTGTTCGTCAATCCGGACACGTCGGCGGAGGTCGTGCTGCGGATCCTCGACGAGACCACGCGCTGATCGCAGCAGGGTCTGGCGTGACGGCCGAGCCTCGCCTATCGTCAGGACCCAAACGATTTCGCCCGATCGACGCCTGGAGCTCCGCATGACCCACCAGCAGCACGGCTTCCTGTACCCCCGCACCCCGTTGGGGAGGGCCGCGCTCATCCCGTCGCCCCCGTGGCAGTACTCCGGCGATCTGCTGACCGTGGAGTACCGCACCGATCCCTCCAATGTGGAGGCGCTGCTGCCCGAGCCGCTGTCGCTGGCGGAGGACGATCCGGGTGCTGTCGCGCTGATCTGGGCGGACTGGCAGTCCTGCAGCTCGTCGCGTGAAGAGCTGCTGGACCCGATCCGAGCGCAGTACAAGGAGGCGTTCGTCGTCGTGCGCTGCTCCTACCAAGGGCAGACCTTCTCGCGCTGCGTCTACATCTGGGTCGACAAGGACTTTGCCATCGGACGTGGGCTGCACCAGGGCTACCCCAAGAAGCTCGGATCGATGTGGCAGACCCGGCCGCACCCGTTCGGTCAGGCCGCCCCCCAGATCGCGCCAGGCGGTGTCTTCGGCGCGACCCTCGCCGCTGGCGACCGCCGGCTCGCCGAGGTCGTCCTCACCTTGACGGGGGAGTCCGACACCAACGGCTTCGTCAACGGGCACCCGATGGCCCACCACCGCATCTACCCCGGGATCGAGTCGGGGGCCCCGGACGCCTACGTCGAGCTGATCTCCTCGGGAGCGAGCTCGTTCGAAGGCGGTCAGGCCTGGGCCGGAGACGTCGACCTGCGCCTCTACGACTCGCCGACCGAGGAGCTGGCTCAGCTCGAGGTGGACGAGGTCATTGGCGGGTACTACCGCCAGATCGGGGTCATCTGGGACGGCGGCACCTCGCTGGCGCACCTGACGCCCTCCTCTTGACGGGATCCCTTGACCCGTCGTGACCCCAGTTATACGTTTGGGTCCGAACGATTTGTCCGCCACGCGCGAGGAGTTGCATGAACGTCACCGAGATCGCCGGCGTCCCGGTCAGCACCGACCACTGGATCGGTGGTCAGCGCGTGTCGTCGGCGGCCACGTTCGATGATGTGTCCCCGATCGACGGCAACGTCATCGCGCAGGTGGCTCGCGGTGGCGCCGACGAGGCCGGCCAGGCCGTTCGGGCCGCGCAGGCGGCATTCCCTGGATGGTCCGCCACGCCGCCGGCCGAACGAGCCCGATTGCTGCACGCCATCGCCGATGGTGTCGAGCAGCGCATCGAGGACCTCGCGATCGTCGAGACCACCGACAACGGTGCGCTGATCCGGTCCCACCGCCGTGGCGTCATGCCGCGCGTGGCCCACAACTTCCGGTTCTTCGCCGACTTCCTGGTCAACGATCTTGGCCACGAGGACTTCGAGACCCGTGGGCACCGCAATCACGTCAGCTGGGATCCCGCCGGCGTCTGCGTCCTGATCTCGCCGTGGAACGCGCCGCTGATGTTGGCGACCTGGAAGGTCGCACCGGCCCTCGCCGCTGGCAACACCGTCGTGCTCAAGCCGTCAGAGTTCTCGCCCTTGACCGCCTCCCTGCTCGCCGACATCGCCCACGAGGCCGGCCTGCCTGACGGCGTCCTGAACGTGGTGCAGGGCCTCGGACCCGAGGTCGGAGCACCGCTGGTCGCCGACCCCGGCGTCGCCCGCATCTCGTTCACCGGGTCGGTCCCCACCGCCACGACGATCGCGACGGCGGCCGCCGCCAACCTGACCCCGGTCTCGTTCGAGCTGGGCGGCAAGTCGCCCTTCGTCGTGTTCGCCGATGCTGATCTCGACCTGGCGGTCGAGAACGCGGTCGAGCAGTACGACAACGCCGGCCAGGTGTGCCTGTCCGGCACCCGCCTGCTGGTCGAGGAGTCGATCCGCGACGCCTTCGTCGAGAAGTTCGTCGAGCGGGCGAGCGCGCTGCGTCAGGGCGACCCGCGCGACGACACCACCGACATCGGTCCGTCCATCCACGCCGCTCATCTGGAGAAGGTCGACGGCTTCGTGCAGCGCGCGCGCAGCGAGGGCGCCACCGTGCTGCTCGGCGGCGAGCCGAACACCGAGGTCAGCGCCGATCTCGGCGGCCCGTACTACCGGCCGACCCTGTTCGGCGACGTCGACCCCACGTCGGAGATCTCCACCCAGGAGGTGTTCGGACCCGTCCTGGTGCTGCACACCTTCGACGGTGAGGACGACGCGGTGCAGCAGGCCAACGCCTCGGACTTCGGGCTCGCGGCCGTGCTGTTCACCGGTGATCGCGATCGTGCCGAGCGGGTCTCCGCCCAGCTCGTGGCGGGCACGATCTGGGTCAACTGCTTCTTCGTGCGCGATCTGCGGGCGCCCTTTGGTGGGTCCCGCATGTCGGGCGTCGGTCGCGAGGGCGGCACCTGGTCGTTCGACTTCTTCTGCGACGTCAAGAACACGGTCACATCGCCGAACGGATGGACCAGCCACACCAACGGGAACGAAGGGATCAATCATGGGTGAGATCGTCGGCGCGGGACTGCTGGCCCACGTGCCCACCATCGTGCTGCCCGAGGCGTTGCGCAAGGAGCTCAACGGCGGTGTGGACTCCACGCTCGTCAGCGGGCTGCACGACCTGCGCCGTGAGGTGTTCGAGACGCTCGACTACGACACCGTCGTGGTGCTCGACTCGCACTGGGCCACCACGGTCGAGTTCGTCGTGACGGCGCAGGAACGCCGCTCCGGGATCTTCACGTCCGAGGAGCTGCCGCGCGGCATGGCTGGCCGTCCCTACGACTTCGCTGGGGATCCGGAGCTGGCGCACGCCATCGCGGCCGAGGGCGCTGGGCAGGGAACCTGGATCACCGCGATCGAGGACGACCACCTGCCGATCTTCTACGCCACGACCAATCTCTGGGAGTTCCTCGGTCAGGGCCTGCCCGACAAGCGGTGGATCTCCATCGGCGTCTGCCAGACCGCTGACACCGAGGACAACCTGCGTCTGGGTCGCGCCCTCGCTCGCGGGATCGCCGCCACCGATCGCAAGGTGCTGCTGATCGCCTCGGGCGCGCTGAGCCACACCTTCTGGCCGCTGCGACAGATCCGCGATCACGAGGCCGCCGATCCCAGCCACATCTTCACGCCCGAGGCCTACGCCGCCGACCTCGAGCGACTCGAGTGGTTCGCTGCCGGCGACCATGCCCGCGTGCTCGACACGATGCCCGAGTTCTACCGGTTCAAGCCCGAAGCCCGCTTCGGCCACTACCTGATGATGATCGGGGCGCTCGGCGAGCAGGACTGCACCGCACCGGGACGCCAGTTCAGCGAGTACGAGAACTCCGTCGGCACCGCCCAGGTGCATGTGTGGTTCGACCGTCCCGAGGACGGATTCGCGCCCGCCCGCCAGACCGACACCAGCCAGGACGGCTTCACCGCCAAGCCGTCGGCACCGATCGAGGGAGAACCCGTCCGATGACCGAGCACCGCCGCATCCTTCTGGACGGGAACGTCGTCGACGTCGTCCGCCACGACGACACCCTGGTGGCCGGCGACGGCCGCAGCGTCGCGATCGACGACGCGATCCACCTCCCGCCCGTCGTGCCCTCCAAGATCGTTGCGGTGCACTTGAACTACCGCAGCCGCGTCGACGAATTCGGCACCACGTTGCCCAGCTCGCCCACCTACTTCCACAAGCCGACCTCGGCGCTGAACTCCCACCGCGGCGCCGTCGTGCGTCCCGAGGGATGCAAGTGGCTCAACTACGAGGGCGAGATCGCGATCGTGATCGGGCGGACCGCTCGCAACGTCAGCCCGGCGGAGGCTGGCGACTTCATCGCCGGGTACACCGTCGCCAACGACTATGGGCTGCACGACTTCCGCGACACCGACGCCGGCTCCATGCTGCGGGTCAAGGGATCGGACACGTTGTGCCCGCTCGGCCCCGGGATGGTCGACGACTGGGACTTCCACGACAAGCGCATCCGCACCCTGGTCAACGGCGAGGTGCGCCAGGACAGCACGACCGCCGAGATGGAGTGGGACATGCACTATCTCGTCGCCGACATCGCGCGCACCATCACGCTGTACCCGGGCGATGTGCTGCTGTCCGGCACGCCGGCGACCTCGCGCACCGTGTACCCCGGAGATGTCGTCGAGGTCGAGGTCGAGGGCCTCGGTACGCTGACCAACCACATCGTGTCCGGCCCCACCCCGATCCGCACCGACGTCGGTGCACAACCGACCGAGACCGACGAGGTGCTGTCCACCGCGCAGGGCGGAGACTGGCCCAAGCGTGGTCTCGTGAAGAAGGAGAAGTCATGAAGGTCATCGTCGATCTGAACCAGTGCGCCGATCACGGACAGTGCGTGTTCTCCGCGCCCCAGGTGTTCTCCCTGGACGCCGACGGCAAGCTCGCCTTCCGAGCCCAGACCGATGGGGACACCTACATCTCCGGTGAGCTCGACGAGGCCTGGCGCGATGACGTCGAGGAGGCGGCTGACGTCTGCCCGCTGCAGGCCATCGAGATCGAGGACTGACCCACATGACCGGTGAGGCCGGCCGCGTCGTCGTCGTGGGCGCCTCGATGGGGGGACTGCGGGCCGCCGAGGCGGTGGCCAAGACCGGCTACACCGGCGAGATCGTGGTGCTCGGTGACGAGGCGCGGATGCCCTACAACCGGCCACCGTTGTCCAAGGATGCCCTGAAGGACGGACACGACGAGGCGCGCCTGGAGTTCCGGGTGCCGCGGGCCGCCGCTGAGGTGGTCTGGCGGCTCGACACCCGGGTCGCGGCCTCGGACCTGACCGCACGCACCGTCACGACCGCACGTGGCGAGGTGATCGGCTGGGACGGGCTCGTCGTCGCCACCGGGCTGAGCCCGCGCCGACTCGACCTGCAGGGTCCCGAGGAGGGGCGGCACGTGATCCGCACCCTCGAGGACTCCGCGCGGCTGCGCGAGGCGTTGGTCGCGGGGACGCGGCTGGTCATCGTCGGCGCCGGATTCATCGGCTGCGAGGTGGCCGCGACGGCACGTCGACTCGGTCTGGAGGTGGACGTCGTTGCTCCCGAACAGGTGCCGATGCAACGCCCGCTGCGGCACGAGATCGGAGCGGCGCTGCAACGTCGGCACGAGCGCGAAGGCGTGCGATTCCACCTCGAGACGGTTCCTGTCGGCTTCGGCGGCACCGAGCGAGTCACGTCGGTCGAGCTGGCCGACGGCACGGTGCTTCCGGCGGACGTCGTCGTCGAGGCGGTCGGATGCATTCCGGAGGTCGAATGGCTCGAGGGCAACGGGCTGGACCTGCGCGACGGCCTGCTGACTGACAACGCCATGCGCGTCGAGGGTCGAAGCGATGTCGTGGCGTGTGGAGACATCGCCCGTTTCCCCAATCTGCTGCTCGACGAGGTGCCCCGCCGGGTCGAGCACTGGACGATGGTCACCGACACCGCCCGCAAGGCGGGCAACACGCTGGGACGTTCACTCACCGGCGATGACCCGGACCTGACTCCCTTCGCGCCGATTCCCTCGTTCTGGAGCGATCAGTACGACCTGCGGATCCAGTCGTTCGGATCGGTCGGGGTCGGCGATCGCGTCGACCTGCTCGAGGGTGTTCTCGATGAGGACTTCGCCGCCGGCTACTACCGGGACGATGCGCTGGTGGGTGTCGTGATGGTGGGTCTCGGCGGGCGCCACAAGCACTACCGCGACCTGATCGCGGAGGGGCCCGCGGCGTCCGAGGAGATCGGGGCATGACCGGATTCAGCACGCTGCGGCAGACCGAGGACGCGGTGACGTCGAAGGTGGACGGTCTGGAGGTGGACTTCGCTGCGATGGCGGCCGTGTCGAACCTGTACCGCGCGGCGTCGTCGATCCGCAATCACCTCGAGCAGTCGGTGCTGCGGTCGCTCGACCTGACCTGGACTGGCTTCGTGGTGCTGTGGGTCGTGTGGATCTGGGAGGAGATCGAGACCCGGAACGTGGCGGCCGAGGCGGGCATCACCAAGGGAACGCTGACGGGCGTCGCCCGCACCCTGATCGGACGGGGACTGCTGACCAAGCAGATCCCCGCTCACGACCGCCGCCGCTCGCTGCTGTCGCTGACCCCCGAGGGCGAGCGCCTGATGCGCCAGCTCTTTCCGGCGTTCAACGGCGAGGAGAAGTTCGTGACCGGGGCGCTCGACCGCAGCGAGGTCGACACGCTCGGCTCGATCCTGCACCGCATGATCGAGCACCTCGAGGCGCACGGCGGCGAGCGCCAGGCCACCGTCGCACAGGTGGTCGTCGAGGGTCAGTCGTCGCGGGCGGCCAAGCGGTCAGCCGGATCGGTCCCGAGCTGATCTGACGACGCCTTCACCAGCGCGGCGAAGATGGCGGCCTGGGTCGGATCGGTGGCTGCGGTGTCCTCGGGATGCCACTGCAGGCCGAGGAACCAGCCGGCCGCCCCGGCGATCTCGACCGCTTCGGTGGTGCCGTCCTCGGCGGCTGCCACTGGTTGCATCGCGTCGCCCAGGCGGCCGAGGCTCTGATGGTGGAAGCACGACACCTCGACCTCGGGGCCGATGGTGGCGTGCAGCAGGCTGCCGGCCTCGATCCGCACCTGATGCGTGACGTGGCGATGGTTGCCGGTCGACGCGGACATGTCCTGCAGCAGGTCGCCGCCGCGCGCCACGTTGACGACCTGAAGCCCGCGGCAGATCGCCAGCAGCGGAGTCCCGCTGGCGAGGGCATGTCTGGCCACCGCGAGGTCGAACTCATCCTGCTCGACGTCGACGTCGTACAACGTGGGATGGGCGTCCTGCCCGGACCAGCGCGCGTCGAGATCGCCACCTCCGGGCAGCACGATGCCGTCGGCGAAGGCGAGCCGTCCGGCGACGTCGACATCGCCGAACGGGTGCACCGCCAGCGGTTCGCCGCCAGCGGCGTGCACGGCCGCGACCAGCGTGCGGGGGAGGACCTCGGCGCGATACCGCAAGGCGGACGCGGACTCAGAGAAGCGCGCAGGAATCGCGATCAGCGGGCGTCGTCGGGACACGGGCACCTCCCAGGTCGTTTGGTTCCAAACAGTACCGGATGTGCAGCGGGACCCTGAGGAATGCTCGGGGGCACGTCAGGGTGGGCTTCAGGGGCGCACCCGATGACGCAGGCGCGGTGCGGCCAGCAGCCTTGGCTACATGATCACGATCGAGTCACTGACCAAGTCCTACGCTGGCTTCACAGCCGTCGACGACGTCACCTTCACCGCTCATCCGGGTCGAATCACCGGATTCCTCGGCCCCAACGGCGCGGGCAAGTCCACGACGATGCGCGTCATGGTGGGGCTCACCGCCGCCACCTCCGGGCACGCCACCGTGTGCGGCCGGCCCTTCGCCGCCCTCCCCAACCCGGGGATGACCGTCGGCGTCCTCCTCGACGCTTCAGCCCAGCATGCCGGCCGCACCGGCCGGGAGATCCTCGCGGTGACGCAGCATCTGATGGGACTGCCGAAGTCGCGGGTCGACGAGATGCTGGATCTGGTCAGCCTCACCGAGCGTGAGTCGCGCCGCCGCGTGCAGCACTACTCCCTGGGCATGCGTCAGCGGCTGGGCATCGCCACCGCCCTGATCGGTGACCCAGAGGTCCTGATCCTCGACGAGCCGGCCAACGGCCTGGACCCGGCCGGCATCCGCTGGATGCGCGACCTGCTGCGCGGCTATGCCGATCGCGGCGGCACCGTCCTGCTCAGCAGCCACCTGCTGCACGAGATCGAGGTCATCGCCGATGACATCGTCGTCATCGGTCAGGGTCGGATCGTCGCCCAGGGCACCAAGGAGTCGTTGCTGGTCAGTGCGGGGACCTCGGTGCGCAGCGCCGACCCCCACCGCCTGCACGGCGTGCTGCTCGAGGCAGGACACAGCTCGTCGCCCGGTGACGCGGGACTCCTGCGCACCGACGCAGACCCCGCCACGGTCGGCGTGCTGGCCCTGGCCGCCGGCATCGCCCTGATCTCTCTGGGGTCGGCCGACGGCGCTGGCCTGGAGGACATGTTCCTCGAGCTCACCGCGCAGACCCAACGAGAAGGAGTCCTGGCATGACCGCCACCATCACCACCCCACGTCCGCGCAGAAGTCGCCGTGCGGGCGACGCCCGCCCCGATCCCGACTGCTCGGATGGTCGCGGTCGAGCTGCGCAAGATGTTCGACACCCGCTCGGGGTTCTGGCTGCTGATGAGCATCGGCATCCTCGGCCTGGTCGCCACGGCCGCCACGATCGCCTTCGCCCCGGACAGCTCCCTGGGATATTTCACCTTCGCGACCGCGATCGGCTACCCGATGGCGTTCATCCTGCCGATCATCGCGATGCTGTCGGTGACCAGCGAGTGGAGCCAGCGCAGTGGATTGACGACCTTCACGCTGGTTCCCCGGCGGGGGCGGGTCCTGGGCGCCAAGGCCCTCGCTGCGCTCGTCGTCGGGGTGGTCTCGATGGCGGTCGCCTTCGCGATCGGCGCCGTCGGCCATGTCGTCGGATCCAGTCTCAGCGGTCTCGACGCGGCGTGGGACATCACGCTCGGGCACGCCGCGCTGATCGTGCTGGGCAATCTGCTGAGCATGGCCAGCGGGTTCATGCTGGGGGTCTTGATCCGCAACTCGGCGGGCGCTGTGGTCGCCTACTTCGGCTACACGGCCATCGCCGCAGCCCTGCTGGGCGTCCTGGGTCAGCTGCAACCTCGATTCGCCGACATCCAGGGCTGGGTCGACTTCAACTTCGCCCAGGGTCCGGTCTTCGAGGGGGCGATGACGGGGGAGACGTGGGCCCAGCTGGGCGTCACGACCACCGCATGGTTGCTGATCCCGCTGGTCGTCGGTCTGCTCATCGTGCGGCGGTCCGAGGTCAAGTAGACGGTTGGTGACTCAGGGGTCGAGACTGGACCCATGACTGCTCTGGAACAACGCCGCCACCTCGAGACCTCGATCCCCGGCCCCCGATCCGTCGAGCTGATGGCCCGCAAGAACGCCGCGGTGGCCAGCGGGGTCGGCACCACGATGCCGGTCTTCGCCGTCGAGGCGTCGGGCGGCATCGTCAAGGACGTCGACGGCAACAGCCTGATCGACCTCGGCTCCGGCATCGCCGTCACCACGGTGGGCAACAGTGCGCCGCGCGTCGTGGCGGCGGTGCAGCATCAGGTCGAGGCGTTCACGCACACCTGCTTCATGGTGACGCCCTACGAGGGGTACATCGCCGTGGCCGAGGCGCTGGCCCGGCTCACTCCCGGCGACCACGCGAAGAAGTCCGCGCTGTTCAACTCCGGTGCCGAGGCGGTCGAGAACGCCATCAAGATCGCCCGGGCGCACACCGGCCGCCAAGCGGTCGTGGTCTTCGACCACGCCTACCACGGGCGCACCAACCTGACGATGGCCATGACCTCCAAGTCCATGCCCTACAAGAGTGGCTTCGGCCCCTTCGCCCCCGAGGTGTATCGCGCTCCGATGTCCTACCCGTACCGCGATGCCAAGGACATGGACGGTCAGCTCGCGGCGCGTCGGGCGATCTCGATCATGGAGAAGCAGGTGGGAGCCGGCAATCTCGCAGCCGTCGTGATCGAGCCGATCCAGGGCGAGGGCGGCTTCATCGTGCCGGCCGACGGATTCCTCGCCGAGCTCGCCGAGTGGTGCACCACCCAAGGCGTGGTGTTCGTGGCCGACGAGGTGCAGACCGGCTTCGCCCGCACCGGCGCGATGTTCGCGTGCGACCACGAAGGCGTCGTGCCCGACCTGATCGTGACGGCCAAGGGGATCGCGGGCGGATTCCCGCTGTCGGCGGTCACGGGTCGCGCCGAGATGATGGACGCTCCGCACGTGTCCGGTCTGGGTGGCACGTACGGCGGAAATCCGGTGGCCTGTGCGGCCGCTCTCGCCACGATCGAGACCATCGAGGCCGACGGCCTGGTCGAGCGCGCCCGCCAGATCGAGCGCCTCGCCCTGGGCGTGCTGCACCGGTTGCAGGCCGACGACGACCGGATCGGTGACGTGCGCGGTCGCGGGGCCATGCTGGCGATCGAGCTGGTGGTCTCCGGCAGCGACGAGCCCGATGCGGCTCTGGCCGGAGCCGTCGCCGCCGCCGCCCGTGCCGCAGGTGTCATCACGCTGACCTGCGGCACGTTCGGCAACGTCCTGCGGCTGCTGCCGCCCCTGTCGATCAGCGACGACCTGCTGACCGAGGGGCTCGAGGAGATCGCGTCGGCTCTCTCCTCGAGCCGCTGACGGCCCGCTGATGCCGGTCGGGCCGTAGGCTGGCCGCGTGGTCTATCGCGCCTTCTTCGACACCGTCTTCAGCCGCATGGACCCCGAGAAGGCTCATGAGCGCGCGTTCGCAGCGATCCGTGCCGGCCGTGTGCTGTCGCCGGTGGTCCGGACGACCGACGCGCCCCGCACCGTCATGGGGATCGACTTCCCGCATCCCTTCGGACTGGCAGCGGGGTTCGACAAGAACGCGGAGGCCGTGCCGGGGCTGCTGGCCCTCGGTTTCGGCCACGTCGAGATCGGCACCGTGACGGCCCAGGCGCAGCCCGGCAACCCGCGACCACGGTTGTTCCGGCTCGTCGCCGATGACGCGATCGTCAATCGCATGGGATTCAACAACGTGGGCGCGGCTGAGGTCGCTTCACGCCTGCACCGGTTGCGCGCGCGCCGGGTGGGACGCGACGCAGTGATCGGCGTCAACATCGGCAAGACCAAGCTGGTCGAGCCCGAGGATGCCGTCGCCGACTACGTCGAGAGCGCGCGACTGCTCGCTCCCTTCGCCAGCTACCTCGTCGTCAACGTGTCGAGTCCCAACACCCCGGGTCTGCGTGATCTGCAGGCCGTCGACCAGCTCGGTCCGATCCTGTCGGCCGTCAAGGACGTCTGTGGCCAGGTGCCTCTGGTCGTCAAGATCGCGCCCGATCTCGCGAACGACGACGTCGAGGCGGTGGCCGATCTGGCGCTCGACCTCGGGCTGGCCGGTATCAGCGCGACCAACACCACCATCGCCCGTCCGGCGTCGCTGCGTTCTGATCGCTCCGCGGTCGACGCCGCCGGGGCGGGCGGCTTGTCCGGCCCGGTGCTGGCCGAACGCGCGACGGACGTCCTGGCCCAGCTGCGGTCACGTGTCGGGGATCGGCTTGCCCTGATCGGCGTGGGTGGCGTGACGACGCCGGAGGATGTCCGTGCCCGGCTCGACGCAGGCGCTGACCTGGTGCAGGGCTACACCGGTTTCATCTACGGGGGCCCCGCGTGGCCGTCACGGATGGCCGCCGCCACCGCGTGAATCGACGCCTGCGCCCCCGATTTCACATCGCGGGTGCGGACCCTGTATCTTGGGCTGTCGGCTTGCCCCTTTAGCTCAGTCGGTAGAGCGTTTCCATGGTAAGGAAGAGGTCTACGGTTCGATTCCGTAAAGGGGCTCTGGGAGACGAGGGCACTCGTCCCTCGCGGCGGGGTAGCTCAGTTGGTCAGAGCGCACGACTCATAATCGTGAGGTCGCGGGTTCGAGCCCCGCCTCCGCTACACACCGCATGACACCGCAGTACACCGATCAAGAAGAGGCACCCTCGTGGCCAGCAAGAGCTCTGACGTTCGTCCCAAGATCACCTTGGCCTGCACCGAGTGCAAGGAACGCAATTACATCACCAAGAAGAACCGTCGCAACGATCCCGATCGTCTCGACATCAAGAAGTTCTGCCCCCGGTGCAAGGTGCACCAGGTGCACCGCGAGACTCGCTGACCCCACGCACCTGCACGACGGCCCCTCCTGCGCGCGCCGGAGGGGCTTCGTCATGTTCCGGGACAGCACGTCGTGGCTGCTAGCGTCGGCGCCGTGGACCTCGCCGACCTGACCACCCTGCGCCTGGGTGGCCCCGCCCGGACGTACGTGGTCGCCGAGACCGAACAGCAGCTGATCGATGCTGTCCGCGGCGCCGATGCCGCGGGTGTCGCGTCCCTGCTCGTCGCAGGCGGCAGCAACCTCGTCGTGGCGGACGCGGGTTTCGACGGGACGGTCGTGCAGATCGCCACGCGGGGGATCGCGGTCGATCGCGACGCGTGCAGCGGCGCGACGGTCACGGTGGCTGCCGGCGAACCCTGGGACGCTTTCGTCGCGCGCGCCGTGGGGGAGCAGTGGGTGGGCATCGAGGCCTTGTCGGGCATTCCCGGATCGGTCGGCGCCACGCCGATCCAGAACGTCGGCGCGTACGGCCAGGAGGTCGCCGATTCGATTGCCACGGTCCGGGTGCTGGATCGACACGACGGTCGCATCCGCACCCTTGCCGCCGCAGACTGCGGATTCGGGTACCGGCACAGTCGATTCAAGGCCGAGCCGGACCGCTACCTCGTCCTGACCGTCACGTTTCAGCTGCGGCTCGGCGACCTCGGCGCTCCGGTCGCCTACGCCGAGCTCGCTCGCACGCTGGGCGTCGAGGTGGGGGAACGGGCTTCGCTCACGGCGGTCCGCGACGCCGTGCTGGCGCTGCGTCGCGGCAAGGGGATGGTCCTTGACGCCGCCGATCACGACACATGGAGCGCGGGGTCGTTCTTCACCAATCCGTTGCTCACCCCGGAACAGGCGGACACCCTCCCTGCCGAGGCGCCGCGATTCGCGCAGGCCGACGGGTCCATCAAGACGAGCGCAGCCTGGCTGATCGATCAGGCGGGATTCGGCAAGGGGCACGGCAACCGGTGCAGCAACGTTGTCGACCAAGCACGTCCTCGCGCTCACCAACCGGGGGGAGCCACGACCACCGACCTGCTGGCCCTGGCTCGCGAGGTCCGCGACGGCGTCGAGGCGGCCTACGGCATCGTGCTGGTCAACGAACCGGTGCTCGTCGGCTGTTCGCTGTAGCGGCCGTCACGACGGGTAGCCGCTGTCGTAGCCGTTGATCACGGCGAGGCCGGTCACGATCAGCAGCAGGAGGATGGTGCCCAGCACCAGCAGCGCGGTGCCGATGACGCCCATCACCAGGCCCGCCTTGGCCTGCCCGCGCCCCTGCCAGCGGCCGGGCTCGCGGTCGATGTCGCGCAGGGTCGACGCGCCGTAGTACCAGGCCAGCGGCCCCAGCACGGCCATGCCCAGGACCGCGAGGATGCCGAGCGTGAGCGCTGCGGTGGCGCGAGGGTGCTGCGGATACGTCATGGCGTCATCATGCCGGGGCCGGAGGACTGGCGAGCCACGAGTCGACTCCGGCCAGCGCGTCCTGCACGAGGTCCGTCGGGGCCGCTGAAGCCCGCAGCGACATGCGGGCCAGCTCGGCCAGGTCGAGGTCGGCAAAATCCTGCGCGACTCGCATCAGGGCGTACTGACCACCCAGGCTGGATCCGAACAGCAGCGGGTCGTCGGCGCCCAGGGCGACGTCGATCCCGGCATCCATGAAGGTGCGAACCGGCACCTCCTCGAGGGTCGCGTACACCCCGAGCGACACGTTGGAGACCGGACAGACCTCCAGGGCGACGCCACTGGTCGCCAATCGGTCAAGCACCCGGGGGTCCTCGGCCGAGCGCACACCGTGACCCAGCCGGTGGGCGTGCAGTGCGTCCAGTGCGGTCGTGACATTGGCTGGTCCGAGCAGCTCCCCGGCGTGGGGCACGAGCCGAAGTCCGGCGCGATCGGCGATGGCGAACGCCGCCGCGAACTCGGTGGTGTCGCCCCGTCGCTCGTCGTTGGACAGGCCGAAGCCGAGCACACCCCGACCGGCGTACTGCGCCGCGAGCCGCGCGAGCGTGCGGGCATCGAGCGGGTGGCGGGTGCGGTTGGCCGCCACCACGACGCCCATCCCCAGCCCAGTGCTCGCCGTCGCCTCGCGCACCGCATCGATCACGAGCTCGGTGAAGGCGGTGATGCCACCGAAGGTGCTGGCGTAGCCCGACGGATCGACCTGGATCTCGGTCCACACCGCACCGTCGCGCACGTCGTCCTCGGCCGCTTCGCGCACCAGGCGTCGGATGTCCTCCTCGGTCCGCAGCACCGATCGCGCGACGTCGTACAGACGCTGGAACCGGAACCAGCCCTTCTCGTCCGTGGCGACCAGCTGGGGCGGCCAGTCCTCGACGAGTGAGGCCGGCAGTCGGACGCCGTCACGGGCGGCGAGCTCGAGCAGCGTGCCGTGCCGCATCGAACCGGTGAAGTGCAGATGCAGGTGAGCCTTCGGCAGCGAAGAGATCGCGCGGTGGCCCATGACCGCCATCTTGTCAGCCGCGCCCCGTCGTCGGTTTACCAGCAGGCCACGGATTGTTGTCACCTCTGTGGGTGAATTCACCTACAGGGGTGGACGTTCTCCGTGGCCTGCTGGTAAACCGAGGCGGCGGTTGGCTGCTGTGGTGGTCAGTTCGACTCGAACGGGACCGACCACGTACACTTCCTGAACCGGCGAAACTCACTCTAGATCGTCATGCCCTCACCCGGGTTGGGCGAGCCGGGGCGTGAGACCGGTGGACGGCACTAGCTCAACTGGTAGAGCATCGGTCTCCAAAACCGAAGGTTGGGGGTTCAAGTCCCTCGTGCCGTGCGAGATCGAAGTACCCGAGAAGCCAATCAAGGAGCACAGTGAGCGACAGTCACGAAGTGGCCAGCAAGCGCGGTCGGACGTCGCCCATCACGTTCTACCGTCAGGCCGTTGCTGAGCTCCGCAAGGTCCATTGGCCGACGCGCCCCCAGGTCGTCAACTACTTCTTCGTGGTCCTGGTGTTCGTGCTGATCATGATGGCGATCGTTGCCGGCCTCGACTTCGGTCTGGCCAAGGCGATGTTCTGGATCTTCGCCTGACCACCCCGCGCCCCCCATTTCCCAGTGACCCCAGAAGAGGATGCCGACGTGCCTGACGTGACCACCGAAAACACGGAGCAAGACACGACCGAAGGCTCGGACCCCACCGACCAGGTCGAGGACGCTCCTGTCGAGGACGTGCCCGCCAGACGCCACCGTCGACGAGGTCGAGTCCGACGAGGTCGAGTCCGATGAGGACGAGGCGCCCGTCGTCGACGCACTGCAGGAGTTCAAGGACCGTCTCTACACCCAGTTCGGCGACTGGTACGTCGTGCACACCTACTCCGGCATGGAGAAGCGGGTCAAGGCCAACCTCGAGAACCGCATCACCTCGCTGAACGCCGAAGACTTCATCTTCGAGGTCGTCGTGCCGACCGAAGAGGTCGCCGAGATCAAGAATGGCCAGCGCAAGCTGGTCAAGCGCACCGTGCTGCCCGGCTATGTCCTGGTGCGCATGGACCTCACCGACGAGTCGTGGGGCGTCGTCCGTCACACCCCGTCGGTCACCGGGTTCGTGGGCAACTCGCACCAGCCCGTCCCCCTCAGTCTTGCCGAGGTCGAGTCCATGCTCGCCCCGGCAGTGGAGGCTCAGGTCGCCATCGCGGCCGACGCCTCCGATCAGCAGCAGACGGCTGCGGCCGCCAAGATCGAGTTCACCGACTTCGCGGTCAACGACTCCGTCATGGTGGTCGATGGCCCGTTCGCCACGCTGCACGCGACCATCACCGAGATGAACATCGACGCTCAGCGGGTCAAGGCCCTGGTCGAGATCTTCGGTCGCGAAACGCCGGTCGAGCTCAGCTTCACCCAGATTCAGAAGGTCTGACCGCGCGAGCGATCACAGGCACAACCCCACTACGAAGGACCCGAAACACATGCCTCCCAAGAAGAAAGTCGCAGCCATCGTCAAGGTGCAGCTGCAGGCCGGTTCGGCCAACCCCGCACCGCCCGTCGGTACCGCACTCGGCCCTCACGGCGTCAACATCATGGAGTTCTGCAAGGCGTACAACGCCGCCACAGAGTCCATGCGTGGAAACGTCGTCCCGGTCGAGATCACGATCTACGAAGATCGCTCGTTCACCTTCGTCACCAAGACGCCGCCTGCGGCCGAGCTGATCAAGAAGGCCGCTGGCCTGAAGAAGGGCTCGTCGGTTCCGCACACGGACAAGGTCGGCAAGATCTCCAAGGCGCAGATCCGCGAGATCGCCACGACCAAGATGCCCGACCTCAACGCCAACGACATTGATCAGGCGATGAAGATCGTGGAGGGCACAGCGCGCTCCATGGGCGTCACGACCGACTAGTAGTTACCACCCCCGTACCACTAGTGGCAGGGCCAGCTGGGCCCGCTTGACCACGACTGGACACACCCACACACAAAGGAAGTACCAGAGATGGCACAGCACTCCAAGGCATACCGCGCGGTTGCCGACAAGATCGACAAGGATTCGGTGTACACGCCCCTTGCGGCCACCACGTTGGCTCGCGAGTCCGGCAGCGCGAACTACGACTCGACCGTCGACGTGTCGATGCGTCTGGGCGTCGACCCTCGCAAGGCCGACCAGATGGTGCGCGGCACCGTCAACCTCCCGCACGGCACGGGCAAGACCGCCCGAGTCCTGGTCTTCGCCACCGGCGCCAACGCTGACGCCGCCCGCGAGGCCGGCGCCGACTTCGTCGGCTCCGACGACATGGTCGAGAAGGTCAGCGACGGCTGGCTCGACTTCGACGCCGTCGTCGCGACGCCGGACATGATGGGCAAGGTCGGTCGTCTCGGCCGCGTCCTCGGCCCGCGCAACCTGATGCCCAACCCCAAGACGGGCACGGTCACGACCGACGTCGCGAAGGCCGTGGGCGACATCAAGGGCGGCAAGATCGAGTTCCGCGTCGACCGTCACTCCAACCTGCACTTCGTGATCGGCAAGGCGTCGTTCAGCGCCGAGCAGCTCGCCGAGAACTACGGCGCGGCGTACGACGAGGTCCTGCGACTGAAGCCGGCCAGCTCCAAGGGTCGCTACGTCAGCAAGATCGTCGTCTCCACGACGAACGGCCCCGGCGTTCCGGTCGACCCGAGCCGCGTCCGCAACTACGCGGGCACCGACGAAGCCTGAGCACCACCGTCCGGCGCCCCCTCACCCGCTCTGTGGCGGTGTGTGGGGGCGCCGACGTATTCTCGGCACATGCGCATGATTCGAGTCCTCGGCGTGGTGGCCACCGCCGCGTTGTCCTTCGGCCTGTTGACCGGGTGTGGCGACAAGGAGGAGGCAGCCGGTGGCGACTCATCCTCGGACGCGGTCGCCGCGGCTGCGCTGACGAAGGAGAGCTTCGGCTCGACGATCGGCGACGCGATGATCGCGTCGGGTTCGGTCCACCTGTCGATGTCGGGCACCATCATGGGCCAGGAGCTCGCGGCAGAGGGTGACCAGAAGATCGGCAAGACGCTCGCCGACAACCAGCTCGGCTTGACGATGCAGGTGCTGGGCATGGAGGCCGAGATGCGACTGATCGATGAAGTCGTCTACGTCAATCTCGGCGCCCTGACGCAAGGCATGTTCGCCAAGATCGACCTCAACGACACCAGCGATCCGCTGGTGGAACAGTTCGGGGGGATGGCCGACCAGGCGGACATCGCGGCCCAGTTCGAGAACTTCAAGAGCGCGATCAGTGGCTTTGAGAAGGCTGGCGAGCCCGAGACGATCGACGGAGTCACCGCGCAGCCGTACACGGTCACGCTGGACGCCAAGAAGCTCGCGGAGGCCCAGGGTGAGGACCAGGGACAGATCCCCGAATCGTTGGAATCCACGTTCTACGTAGGACCCGACAACCTGCCTCGGCGCCTGATCATCGAGGTGCAGGGCCAGGCGTTGACGCTCGACTTGTCGAAGTGGGGCGAGTCGGTCTCGATCGAGAAGCCGGCCGACGACGAGATCACCGAATTCGACGTCGGGCAGTTCGCGGCTGCTGCCTGACACCGTCCGATTAGGCAGGCGTCCCGGCCTGCCCTAGACTCGGGGTGCCGAAGACCGCTGGTCGGCCACTTCTCGAAGTGGCTCGAAGCGCCCGAGAGGGCGGCCCGCGCAGGTTACGTCAGATGCTTCCCGCGTCCCGTGCCCTGTGCCCGGGACGTTTTTCTTTTCTGGTGCGGCGATCGGTCACAGCACGACTGACCACCACGTACGTGAAAGGAGACCCATGGCACGCCAGGACAAGGCAGCAGCAGTTGCCGAACTCGCGGACAACTTCCGTGAATCCAATGGTGCTGTACTCACTGAGTACCGCGGTCTCACCGTCAAGCAGCTGCAGGAATTGCGGCGCACCCTCGGTGAGAACGTGAGCTATGCCGTCGCCAAGAACACGCTGACCAAGATCGCCGCCAAGGACGCGGGAGTCGAGCTCGACGAAGCTCTGCTCACGGGTCCGACTGCCATTGCCTTCATCAACGGTGATGTCGTCGAGGCGGCCAAGGGTCTGCGTGACTTCGCGAAGGCCAACTCCCCCCTCGTGATCAAGGGCGGCTACCTCGACGGTGCCATCCTGACTCCCGAGGAGATCGCCAAGCTGGCCGACCTCGAGTCGCGCGAGGTTCTCCTCGCCAAGCTCGCAGGTGGCATGAAGGCCAGCCTCTCGAACGCCGCGTCGTTGTTCAACGCCCCGCTGTCGCAGGCCGCCCGAGTTCTGGGTGCTCTGCAGGCGAAGGCCGAGGCCGACCCGTCCGTTCTGGCTGCCGGTGCTCCGGCAGCAGCAGCAGAACCCGAAACCGCTGAGGCGCCCGTCGCCGAGGCTCCGGCCGAGACCGAGGCACCTGCCGACGTCGAGGCACCCACCGAGGGCTGAAGCCCGATTCGATCGGGGCCCCCTCGGGGCCTCACCACAGGAAGGACGCCACCATGGCGAAGCTCAACACCAGCGACCTGCTGGACGCATTCAAGGAAATGACCCTCATCGAGCTCTCGGAGTTCGTGAAGGAGTTCGAGGACACGTTCGACGTGACCGCTGCTGCCCCCGTGGCCGCTGCCGCCGCGCCTGCTGCCGGTGGCGCTGCTGCCGGCGAGGCTGCTGCCGAGCAGGATGAGTTCGATGTCATCCTCGAGGCCGCTGGCGACAAGAAGATCCAGGTCATCAAGGAGGTTCGCACCCTGACCGGCCTCGGCCTGAAGGAGGCGAAGGACCTCGTTGAGGGCGCTCCGAAGCCTGTCGTCGAGAAGGCGAACAAGGAAGCGGCCAACAAGGCGAAGGAGGCCCTCGAGGCCGCCGGCGCCAGCGTCACCGTCAAGTAATTCGTCCTTGACGATTGACCCGGCTCGTCGCTGACAAGCTGTTGCAGAGGTGCCCATCCCCATCGGGGGTGGGCACCTTCGCTATTTGGTCTGCATCGGGCCCGGAAGTGAGGTACGTTACATCGGACCTGTCATGGTTACCTGCCAGTCACTCCGGTGGCTGTCCGCCGTAACCTCGACAGGTCCGGTTCGTTGAATGTCTGTGCCTCGGATCACACCGAAGGCAACCAAAAAAACTTGTTGATTTGCCGACAGCCGGCAAACCGCGGGACAGCAGGAGGGGCCCACCGTGGGTGTTGAAGTCGTCGTCGAGGGATTGACCAAGAAGTTCGGCAGCGCATTGATCTGGCAGGACGTCTCGTTGACGCTTCCCGCCGGCGAGATCTCCGTCATGCTCGGCCCGTCCGGTACCGGCAAGTCGGTGTTCCTCAAGACGCTCATCGGTCTGCTCAAGCCCAACGAGGGCCACGTCTTCATCGAGGGCGTCGACATCGCGAACTGCTCCGAGAAGGATCTGTACGAGGTCCGCAAGCTGTTCGGCGTCCTGTTCCAGGACGGCGCCATGTTCGGCTCGATGGACCTGTACGACAACGTCGCCTTCCCGTTGCGTGAGCACACCAAGAAGTCCGAGTCCGACATCCGCACCATCGTCATGGACAAGATGGAGCTCGTCGGGCTGTCCGGCGCAGAGAACAAGCTGCCCGGCGAGATCTCCGGCGGCATGCGCAAGCGCGCCGGCCTGGCCCGCGCCCTGGTCCTCGACCCCGAGATCCTGCTGATCGACGAGCCGGACTCCGGCCTCGATCCGGTGCGCACCTCGTACATCAACCAGTTGTTCATCGACCTCAACGCGCAGATCGACGCGACGTTCCTGATCGTGACGCACGACGTCAACACCGCCCGCACCGTGCCGGACAACATCGGGTTGCTCTACCACAAGCACCTGGCGATGTTCGGTCCCCGCGAGATGCTGCTGACCTCCAAGGAGCCGGTCGTGGCGCAGTTCCTGAATGCGCAGATGGTCGGCCCCATCGGCATGTCGGAGGAGAAGGACGCGGACGAGCTCGCCAGCGAGAAGGGCATCGCGATGCCCCCGCTGCCCCCGATTTCTCTGCAGATCGAACCCTCGGACGGCAGGCCCCGTCGCGGCCAGCGCGAGGCCGGAGTCTGGTGCCGCGAGAACGGCGTCGTGCCGCCCGAAGGCTCCTTCGAGCGCGAGAACGCGGTTGTCGCGTGACGTATGTGCGCATGCGGTGGGTGAGTCATGAGCGCTGAGACCATCGCCAAGCCGGCGCGCGTCGCCGGCAATCTGTTCGCCTTCATGCTCGACGTGGTCGTTGCGCTGTTCCGGCGACCCTTCCAGCTCAAGGAGTTCCTGACCCAGGCCTGGTTCATCGTCAAGGTCACGATCATCCCGACAGCTTTCGTGTCGATTCCGTTCGGCGCCGTCATCGCCTTGCAGGTCGGCGGGCTCATCAAGCAGTTCGGTGCGCAGTCCTTCACCGGCTCCGCTGCCGTGCTCGCCGTGGTGCGCGAGGCTGGCCCCATCGCCACGGCACTGTTGATCGCGGGTGCCGCCGGCTCGGCCATCGCCGCCGACTTCGGTGCTCGCCGCATCCGCGAAGAGCTCGACGCCATGATGGTGCTCGGCATCGACCCCATCCAGCGTCTCGTGGTGCCTCGCGTGCTCGCCACCATGATGGTGGCTGTCTTCTTGAACGGCTTGGTCACCGTCGTCGGCGTCTCCGGCGGGTACGTGTTCAACGTCATCCTCCAAGACGGCACCCCCGGCGCGTATCTGGCGTCGTTCACCGCGCTCGCTCAGCTTCCAGACATCTATCAAGGCATGATCAAGGCGTTGATCTTCGGATTCATCGCGGCCATCGTCGCCTCCTACAAGGGCATGAACGCCAAGGGCGGCCCCAAGGGCGTCGGTGATGCCGTCAACGAGGCCGTCGTCATCACCTTCACGTTGCTGTTCATCGTCAACTTCTTCATCTCGGCCATGTACCTGCAACTCGTCCCACCGAAGGGGATGTGACCCATGGCTGACACCAGACTTGCGTCCGCAGCCCAGGCACCTTTGGGCGCGCTCGACAACCTCGGCCGCCAGATGTTGTTCTACATCCGGGTGTTCGCGTCCGTCCCCCGGACCATCAAGAACTATGGCCGCGAGATCGTCCGCCTGCTGGCCGAGGTCGCCCTCGGTTCCGGCTCGCTGGCCGTCATCGGCGGCACCGTCGGCGTCATCGCCGCCATGTGCTTCTTCACCGGCACCGAGGTCGGCATCCAGGGCTACGCCGCCCTCGACCAGCTGGGCACGGCGGCCCTCACCGGGTTCGTCTCGGCCTACTTCAACACCCGTGAGATCGCGCCGATCGTCGCCGGCATCGCGCTGGCGGCCACCGTCGGTTGCGGCTTCACGGCCCAGCTGGGCGCCATGCGCATCAGCGAGGAGGTCGACGCCCTCGAGGTCATGGCGATCCCGTCACTGCCCTTCCTGGTCACCACCCGCGTGATCGCCGGACTCGTCGCCGTGGTGCCGCTGTACATCGTGGGGCTGCTGTCGTCGTACTTCGCCACCCGACTCACCATCACCCGGATCAACGGGCAGAGCCCGGGTACCTACGACCACTACTTCACGACCTTCCTGCCACCCGTCGACGTCCTGTGGTCGTTCGCCAAGGTGCTGATCTTCGCGGTCGTCGTGATCCTCATTCACTGCTACTACGGCTACTACGCCAGCGGCGGACCGGCCGGCGTCGGCGTGGCCGTGGGCCTGGCCGTGCGTACCTCCATCGTGGCCATCAACGTGGTCGACCTGCTCGCCTCCATGGCGATCTGGGGCACGAACGTCACCGTCAGATTGGCGGGTTGACCATGCCTCGTACACCTGTGCTCGAACGCACCACGTCGATCCGCGCCCTCGGGGCCGGGTTCATCGCGCTGCTGCTGTTCTTCGTCTGGCTCACCTTCGCGTTCTTCAACAAGCAGTTCGTCACCTCTGAGCCGGTGTTCATCGCCACCAGCAAGGCGGGCATGAACCTGCCTGAGAACGCCGACGTCAAGCTGCTCGGCGTCATCGTCGGCGAGGTGCGCAAGATCGAGCCCGACGGCGACGGCGTCAAGATGACGCTCGCCATGAAGCCGGACCTGCTCGGCGACGTACCTCAGGGCGTTTCGGCGAAGATCATCCCCAAGACGCTGTTCGGCGAGAAGTACATCTCGCTGATCCCGCCGGAGAACCTGACCGGTGAGTCGTTGAAGGCCGGCACCACCATCAACCGCGCCGAGGTGCCGATCGAGGTCGAGGAGCTGCTCAACGACCTCTACCCGCTGCTGACGGCGGTCGACCCGGTCAACCTGTCCTACACCTTGAATGCCGTGGCCGACGCGCTCGACGGACGGGGCGAACAGCTCGGCGACACGCTCGTCACCACCAACAGCTACCTGAAGAAGGCCAACCCCGACGTCCCGCAGCTGGTCGACGACCTGATCAAGTTCGGCATCGTCTCGGACAACTACGCCGCCGCCATGCCTGATCTCGGGCGCCTGTTGCGCAACTCGGTCACGACCGGCAACACGTTGGTGGCCAAGCGCGCCCAGCTGGCCGCGTTCTTCGACGAGAGCACGGCGCTGTCGAACACGCTGACCAAGTTCACGAAGGCCAATGGCGACAACCTCGTCGAGCTCGCCTCTGACAGCCGCCCGGTGCTGCAGGTCCTGGCCGATCACTCGCCCACGTTCCCCTGCTTCTTGGCCGGCATGGCTGAGATCATCCCGAGGCTTGACAGCGCTTTCCGCGACGGGATGCTGCACATCAATGCTCGATTCATTCCCGTCCCGACCGAGTACGAGAAGGAAGAGAACCTCATCGTCAGTCGCAAGGAAATCAACCGGGCGTCCACTGGCAAGCCGGCCAAGAACGGCAAGGACATCAACGCGCGCAATGCGGCCGTGCCGAGCTGCCTGGATCTGAAGGAGATCGTCGGCGACGAGGATGCGCGCAAGCGGTTCTCCTCGCAGGAGAACCCCTTCGCCGTGCCGCCCGAGGTCTACAAGCTGGTCAACGTCAGGTCGGATCACAACAAGTTCGGTGAACCGTCCGACTTCAACCGCTCGGCACCTGCCTCGACCAGCATGCAGTCCTTGGTCCAGCCCAGCATGGGCGGCCTCGACAGCCCCTTCGAGCGCGCAGCCCTCAACACGCTGATCGGTGCGCGCGCCGGTGTTCCGGTCGACCAGGTGCCCGACGTCGCGTCCCTGATCATCGGACCCTTGCTGCGTGGATCGGTGGTGAGCGTCGAATGAAGCTCTCCCGCGCGTTCGACGCCGAGTCCCTCAGCGCACTGCTCAAGCTCTCGGGCTTCATCGCCGTCACCGGCGGTTGCACCTTCTTGCTGATGCTGATCCTGGGCAATGGCTCCTTTGCCGCCCGCAACGAGTACAAGGCGGTCTTCACCGACGTCACAGGTGTGGCCAAGGGTGATGACGTCCGGGTCGCCGGTGTGGCCGTCGGTTCGATCTCGAAGGTGGAGATCGTCAATCGCGACAAGGCCTTGATCACCTTCGGCGTCGACGCCGACACACCGTTGACGCAGAACACCAACGTGACGATCAAGTTCCGCAACCTGGTCGGTCAGCGCTACCTCGCCCTCACCCAGGGCTCCGAAGGCGCCACGACCCTGCTGAAGCCGGGCGCCACCATCGGCGAGGAGAACACCCAGGAGGCACTTGACCTCAACGTGCTCCTCAACGGGTTCAAGCCGGTCTTCCAGGCGCTGGCGCCCGATGACCTGAACAAGTTCGCCTTCGAGATCGTGCAGACGCTGCAGGGAGAAGCCGGCAACGTCGAGAACTTGCTGGCCACCACGTCCTCGCTCACCAACACGCTCGCCGGACGCGACCAGCTGATCGGCGACGTCATCATCAACCTCTCCACGGTGCTGGAAACCATCGGCAACCGCGACGACGAGCTCACCGAGACGATCGAGACATTGCAGCAGTTCGTCACGGGCCTCAAGACCGATCGGAACGCCATCCTCGACTCGATCGACTCCATCTCCGCTCTGAGCAACGAGACCGCAGACTTGCTCGTGCAGGGTCGCCCGGCGCTGAGCGAGGACATCAAGCAGCTCAACGCCTTCGCGGGCGGCCTCAGCAAGAAGAAGAACCTCAAGCAGATCTCCGATTCCATCCAGGTGTTCCCGAAGAAGCTGCAGAAGTACGGCAACGGAGCGTCCAGCGGCTCGGAGTTCAACTTCTACCTGTGCGCCCTCAAGGCCAACATCGAGCTGACCGAGGCAGAGGCACTGGGCCTTGGTCTCCCCTCGACGACGGTCCCCCTCGGTCCCGAGGACGGCTTCGCCGTCAACGGCGGAAGGTGCAGCCCGCGATGATTCCCTTCCGCGAACGCAACACGGCCGTCATCGGTGTGATTGGTCTGTCCGTCATCGGCGCGCTCATGCTGGCGTCGTTCCGCGCCGACCGGCTGCCGATCATCGGCAGCGGTGACGTGTACCAGGCCGAGTTCGGCGAGATCGGCGGTCTGAAGGACGGCAACGAAGTCCGCGTCGCCGGTGTCTCGATCGGCAACGTCAACGGCATCGAGCTCAAGGGCGACAAGGTGCTGGTGTCCTTCAAGCTCGACAAGGGCAGCGAGCTGGGTGACCAGACCACGGCCGACATCCGGGTCCGCACCCTGCTGGGCGCCGAGTTCCTGGCGCTGCAGCCGGCTGGTCCCAACACCCTCAAGAAGGGTTCGACGATTCCGCTGTCCCGCACCGATGCTCCCTACAACGTGGTCGAGGCCTTCGAGCAGCTCAGCGAGGTCGCCGGAGCCATCGACACCGATCAGCTGGCCAGCGCCCTGGAGACGCTCGCGGACATCGCAGCGGCGACACCCGAGGAGTTCCAAGGAGCGATCAAGGGTGTCTCGAACCTGTCGAGCAACCTTGCAGCGCGCGACGAGCAGATCAACACGCTGCTGAAGAGCCTGCAGAAGGTCAGCGCGGCCATCAACTCCAAGGACAGTGAGCTGGTCACGCTCTTCCGCGACTCCGACGTGCTCTTCCGGGCGCTCGCCGATCGTCGTGAGTCCATCCACCAGCTGCTCGTCTCGACACAGAACATCTCGCGCGAGCTGCGGGCACTGGTCAAGGACACGAAGGCCGATCTCAATCCGGCGCTGACCCGCCTGGCCAAGGTCACGGATGTGCTCGTCCGCAACAAGGAGAGCCTCGACGAGGCGCTGCGTCAGTTCGGCGACTTCACCACCGTCTTCTCCAACGCGCTCGGCACCGGCCCGTGGTTCGACACCTACCTCGGAGGGGTGCCCGAGCTCCTGAGCCCCACTGACCTCGTCGGCATACCGGGAGGTGGCTGAATCATGAGCTTGTCTGATCGTTTCGCAGGACTGTCCAAGATCCTGGCCGCTGCCGTGGCTCTGCTGCTCGTCGGTGCGCTGCTGCTCGCCCTCGGCAACCGCGACGGCAAGCGCTACCTGACCGTTGACTTCCCGCAGACCAATTCGCTCTACAAGGGATCGGACGTCAAGATTCTCGGCGTCGCGGTCGGGCGTATCGAAAAGCTGACCCCGCGCGGCGACGTGGTGCGGGTCAAGGTGTCCTACGAAGGCGACGTCCGGCTGCCGCAGGACGTCAAGGCCGTCGTGGTGTCGCCGTCGATCGTCGGCGACCGCTTCGTCCAGCTGGCTCCCGCCTATGGCGGGGGAGAAGCGTCTGAAGAACAATGCGTTCCTCCCGGTGAGCCGCACGGCGGTCCCCGTCGAGCTCGACACGATCTACAAGTCGCTCGACGACCTGGCGGTCGCACTCGGTCCCGAGGGTGCCAACAAGGACGGCGCACTCAGCCGCCTGCTGAAGGACACCGCAGGACAGATCGACGGCCAGGGCGCTCAGCTCAACCAGACGATCCGCAACTACGGAAAGTTCAGCCAGACGTTGTCGAACAACAAGGAAGAGCTGTTCGGAAGCCTGCGGGAGGTCCGCGACTTCGTCCAGCTGCTCAATCGCAACGACTCGACCGTTCGGGCGTTCAACGACAGCACGGCGCGCGTCTCGACTGTTCTGGAAGCCGAGCGCCTCGATCTCGAGGCCACGCTGCGTGAGCTGAGCCTCGCGCTCGTCGACGTCAACAAGCTCGTCAAGGACAACCGGGGCATCCTGCGCAAGAACGTCAAGAACCTGCGCGTCTTCAGCCAGACCCTGGCCAACCGCACTGATGAGATCGAGAAGCTCACGGTCGCCGCCCCCACGGCCCTCGTCAACGTGTCACTGGCGTACAACCCGAAGGAAGGCACGCTGGACACGCGCAACAACCTCAGCGAGATCGAGGGTGAGGTCCAGGAGGATCCCGTCGATCCTGCTGTGCAATCTCGCGGGCGCGACTCCCGACAGCGACCTGTGCTCGCTGTTCTCCGATCTGATCGGCCGACTCCCGGCACCTCCCAGCGGCGGAGGCGGTCCGCCCGCGCCGCCTGAGCTCGAGCTGCCTGAAGAACTCTCCGGACTTGGACGTGCGGCTGCTGTCTCGTCGACGAGCCAACCCCACCGGACCATTGCCCAGATGCTGGCGGTGAACTGACATGACATGGAACCGACGCATCGCGACCACCGCGACGGCACTGGCTGCTGCCGTGGGCCTCAGCGGCTGTGGC
This sequence comes from uncultured Actinomycetota bacterium, assembly GCA_963769445.1. Taxonomy (GTDB): domain Bacteria; phylum Actinomycetota; class Actinomycetes; order Propionibacteriales; family Nocardioidaceae; genus Aeromicrobium. The sequence goes on from CAVYLO010000001.1 coordinate 95,141, forward strand.
TTCACCCCGTACGACCTCCCACTGCCCGGTGGTGCTGACACCGGATCGAATCCGTACGCGGTGACGGTCGAGTTCAACGACGTGCTGGACCTCGTCCCGCAAAGTGGTGTGCGCGTCAACGACCTCGCGGTCGGCAAGGTCACTGACATCCAGCTCGACGGCTGGAAGGCCGTCGTGACGCTGGAGATCAACAGCGATGCGAAGCTCCCCGACAACGCCGTGGCGACCATTCGCCAGACCAGCCTGCTCGGTGAGAAGTTCGTCTCCCTCGCGGCGCCGGAGACCGGCGCCTCCGGCAGGCTCGGCGACGGCGACAAGATCCCACTGGCCCGATCGGGTCGCAATCCCGAGCTCGAGGAGGTCTTCAGCGCGCAGTCCCTCCTGTTCAACGGGGGTGGCCTGGAGCGGACCAACACCATCGTCAAGGAGCTCGGGCGGGCACTGGACGGCAACGAGCCCGAGATCAAGGAATTCTTGAAGACCACCGATGAATTCCTCGGTCAGCTGGACGACAACAAGGAATCGCTGCTCACGTCGTTGGAGCAGGTCAATCGTCTGGCCATTGCCACCGACAAGCAGAAGGGCGCGATCACTGGCGCCCTGGATGAGCTGCCGGACGGACTGCGGGTCATCAACGGTCAGCGCGACGACCTGGTCGAGCTGCTGCAGGCGCTGGATCGCCTCGGCGACGTCGCCACCGACGTCATCCGCGAGTCCAAGGCCGACACCGTGGCCAACTTCAAGCTGCTGGTACCCACCTTGCGGAACCTGGCCATCTCGGTGGACGACTTCGCCTACGACTTCAAGGCCCTGCTGAGCTATCCCTTCGCGGACGGCACCGTCGGCGGATTCCCCAAGGCGCTCGGCACGTGTTCAGACCCGTCCAAGGAGTCAGATGATGGCTTCTGCGTCGGCGACTTCTCCAACTCTCCATTCGTCTGGATGTCGACTCCAATCAGATCCAGGGCCTGCTGCAGCTGCTCGGCGTGGACCTCTCGGCGCTCGACGCCCTCCCCTTGGGAGGGGCTGCAGCCTCAGGCGCAGACGAGTCTCCTGCGGGGGCTGGCATCGCCGAGCTGCAGAAGGCCATCGAGGGTCTGACGCTGCCGGGTCTGGGCGACGCGGTGAAGCCGCCCGCCAGCGGCCCATCGTCAGGTGACACGACCAGCCCGGGTGGCTCCAGCTCTGACGGCGGCTCGGGCGGCATGCTCTGCGGGTTGTTCGGATCCTGCCGCACCGCTCCCACATCGTTCGACGGCGGATCGGCCGACCTGGCCACCGTCCTCCTCCAGCCGGCGGTGTCACCGTGACCACAAGACTCACACGCATCCAGCTGGTCGTCTTCGCGATCATCACCGTGATCGGTGGCGCCTTCGTCGGCGGGCGCTACGCCCAGATCGACCGCTTGTTCGTCGACCGGACCTTCCCGGTCAGCGCCCAGTTCAGCGACTCCGGCGGCATCTTCGCGGGCGCCCAGGTCACGTATCGAGGCATCGAGGTCGGCCGGGTCGGCAAGCTGACGTTCAAGAACAACGGGGTCGAGGCTCGTCTCGACATCGAGAACAGCGCTCCCGACATCCCCGGCGACGTCCTGGTCGTGGTGGCCAACAAGTCCGCCATCGGCGAGCAGTTCATCGACCTGCAGCCGCGCAGCAACAAGCCGCCGTTCCTGAAGGCCGGCACCAAGGTCACGTTGGAGAACACCCGCATCCCGCATCGACACCACCACGTTGCTGATCGATCTGGACCGACTGGTCTCGTCGGTCGATCTCGAGAGCATGCGAACGGTCGTCTCGGAGTTCGGTCAGGCCTTCGAGGGCACCGGGGACGACCTCTCGACGATCCTGGACTCGTCCAACGAGTTCATCAACGCAGCCGATGACAACATCGACGTCACGCGAGCGTTGATCCAAGATTCTCGCAAGGTCCTGCAGACCCAGCTCGACAAGCAGGGTGAGATCAGCACCTTCTCGCGCAATCTGGCACTCGTGTCACAGTCGTTCGTCAACGCCGATCCCGATCTGCGACGTCTGTTCGACCAGGGAACGGTTGGCGCCAAGAACCTCAACCTGCTGGTCAAGGAGAACCACAAGGACCTCACCGTCTTGATCAACAACTTCGTCACGGCCGGAAAGCCGCTGTCGGAGAACGTGCTGGGTCTGAAGGCGACGTTCATCCTCTACCCGTATCTGGTCGAGGGCTCGTACAGCGTGCTGGAGCCGAGCGAGACTGAGCCGGGCGAATTCGACGCAGCCTTCGGTCTGGTGGAATCGCAGGAAGCGGCCAAGCCGTGCACCTGGCAGGACGGAGTCGACGGCCGCGAGGCCAAGGGGCAGTCCGGATACCGTGAGCGGCGCGATGGTTCGGACACTTCGGACCTCTACTTCCCGACGCCTCAGGGCATCGATTGTAAGGTTTCGAACAACGACATCGATCGCCAGCCGTCCAAGACAGAATTCCTGAACCGGACGGCGCCCGCCGACTCCGGAAAGGACGCCTTGTCGTGGCTCCTGCTCGACCCGGTCACCCGGTGACCGACGCTCCTGACCGCCGTACCGTCCCGCCGATTGCCTGGACCTTGGGCGTGCTCGGGCTCGTCCTCGCGATCGTGGGAGGCGTGCTGTTCGCGCTCCCGGCGAGAGGCGGCGCACAGGCCGACAGCGCCGAGGCCAAGAAGGTCGTCGCACGGGTCACCGACTTCGCGGTCGCCTACAACACCTACGACGTCGCGGACGCCAAGGAGTACCAGGACCGGCTCTCCGGGTTGTTGACCACCGAGTATCAGGCGGAGGTCGTCAAGATCACTGACGCCCTCTTCACCGCGATCAAGGACAAGAAGCAGAAGAGCGGCAACGCCCAGGTCCTTGCCGTGGCGATCGACAGCATGGATGACGACTCGGCAGTGGTTCTGGCGGTGGTCGATGCCAAGGTGACCAACACCGACAACGAGGCGGCCGTCGTTCGCCAGTTCCGGTGGACGATCGACGTGAAGAAGGTCAAGGGGGAGTGGCGGGTGTCGAAGTTCGAGTCCGTCGCCGCGCAGCCTGCAGATGCCGATCAGGGCGACGGCTCGGCGACCGATCCGGAAGCGGCCACGCCGTCCGCCCCCACGCCGTCGTCGACGGCCAGCCCTTCTGCTGAGGTGACGCCCCAATGAGCGACCGAACCCCTCCGCCCCCTCGCCGCCGCATCGCGGGCGAGACATCGGCTCCCGCGCCAGCGAAGAAGGCTCCAGCGGCCAAGAAGAAAGCGCCGGCCAAGAAGGTCGCCCCGCAGACCGAGGTGCCGGCTGCCAAGAAGGCGGCCGCCCCGAAGAAGGCTCCGGCCGCCAAGAAGAAGGCACCCGCGGCCACCCAGGCCCCGGCGGCGAAGAAGGCCCCGGCGGCCAAGAAGGCCCCGGCAGCCAAGAAGACCCCGGTAGCGAAGCAGACCCCGGCGTCGACCGAGAAGACTCCGGTCGTGGCGGTGGCCCGACCGGCCGCCCGAACACCATCGGGCTCGACCGTGTCCCGGTTCAGCGTGTTGATGATCGGCGTCGCAGCACTGGCACTGATCGCCGGCGCCGTTGCCGGCGTCCTGGGCTTCCGTAGCTGGAACGGCACGTCACTCGTCGACGCGCAGGAGCAGGCGTCCTCAGCGGCGCGCAATGCGAGCGAGACGATCTTCTCGTTCAGCTTTGATTCGTTGGAGGAGCACACCACTGACTCCAAGGCGCTGATGACGCCGGCGTATGCCAAGCAGTTCGACGCTGTGTCCCCGGCGCTCACCGACATCGCCCCGCAGCGCGAGATCACGGTCACCTCGGTCACTCGCAGCGCCGCCGCCCTGCCATGCGGTGACGAGTGCTCGACCAACGAGGTGTCCGTGCTGGTCTTCCTCGACCAGGATCGTCGCCTCGCGGAGGACGACACCGCAACCGTCTTCGGCAATCGCATCGTGGTCGAGATGGTCAAGACCGACGGTGACTGGAAGGTCGACGACATCCGAGCTCTCTGAGCCGGCAGTCTGATCGGCCTGCAACCGCAGGCAAAGCCAAAAACCATCCCTTACCGACGGTCATTTGTCAAGACCCGGCCTTGCTTCGGTGTGGCGCGCGGGTTACACTGAACTTTCGCGTTCGTCTTGTCATGCCCTCCTCCCCTTGACCGGGGTCGTTTGGCGTGCGCACAGCGCGATGCACCATTCACAGCCGCACAGTGCCAGTAGTACACCGCAGTCTTACGCCACCAGACTGCGAGCCCTTGGAAGGACTCCTCTTGGCCGCCTCGCGTTCAACCGCAACTGTTCAGCCCCGCCGTATCTCCTTCGCCAAGATCGCAGAGCCTCTCGAAGTCCCAGAGCTTCTTGCTCTGCAGACCGACAGCTTTGCTTGGCTCATCGGCGATGACTCCTGGAAGACCCGGGTCGAGCAGTCGCTCGCCGAGGGTCGCACGGATGTCTCCACCCGCTCCGGGCTCGAGGACATCTTCGAGGAGATCTCACCGATCGAGGACTTCTCCGAGACGATGAGCCTGTCGTTCCGGGACCACCGCTTCGAGCCGCCGAAGTACACCGTCGAGGACTGCAAGGACCGCGACGTCACGTACGCCGCGCCGCTGTTCGTCACGGCTGAGTTCATGAACAACGAGACCGGCGAGATCAAGAGCCAGACCGTGTTCATGGGCGACTTCCCGCTGATGACCGACAAGGGCACCTTCATCATCAACGGCACCGAGCGTGTCGTGGTGTCGCAGCTGGTGCGTTCGCCGGGTGTCTACTTCGAGCGCAACGCCGACAAGACGTCGGACAAGGACATCTTCACCGCGCGCGTCATCCCGTCGCGTGGCGCCTGGCTCGAGTTCGAGATCGACAAGCGTGATCTCGTCGGTGTCCGCCTGGATCGCAAGCGCAAGCAGAGCGTCACGGTGCTGCTCAAGGCGCTGGGCTGGACCGAAGCGCAGATCCTCGAGGAGTTCGGGCAGTACGAGTCCATCCAGCTGACGCTGGAGAAGGACACGCCCCAGACCCAGGACGAGGCGCTGCTCGACATCTACCGCAAGCTGCGGCCGGGCGAACCGCCCTCGACCGAGGCTGCGCGCAACCTGCTGGAGAACTACTACTTCAACCCGAAGCGGTATGACACGGCCAAGGTCGGGCGCCACAAGATCAACAAGAAGCTCGGTGTGACCGAGGCCTTCGATCAGCAGACGCTGACCATCGACGACATCGTCGCGACGATCAAGTACGTCGTGGCGTTGCACGCCGGCGAGGCCGAGCTGGCCGCACCGGTGGGCCCCACCGTCGTCGAGGCCGATGACATCGACCACTTCGGCAACCGCCGCATGCGCACCGTCGGTGAGCTGATCCAGAATCAGCTCCGTACCGGCTTGGCCCGCATGGAGCGGGTCGTCCGCGAGCGCATGACCACCCAGGACGTCGAGGCCATCACGCCGCAGACCCTGATCAACATTCGCCCGGTGGTCGCAGCGCTCAAGGAGTTCTTCGGAACGTCGCAGCTGAGCCAGTTCATGGACCAGAACAACCCGCTCGCGGGCCTGACGCACAAGCGTCGTCTGTCGGCCCTCGGACCGGGTGGTCTGTCGCGTGAGCGCGCTGGCTACGAAGTCCGCGACGTTCACCCGTCCCACTACGGCCGCATGTGCCCCATCGAGACTCCCGAGGGACCGAACATCGGTCTGATCGGCTCGCTGGCGTCCTACGGTCGGATCAACTCCTTCGGATTCGTCGAGACCCCGTACCGCAAGGTCGTCAAGGGCAAGGTCACGACGCAGATCGACTACCTGACCGCAACCGATGAAGACCGTTTCATCATCGCGCAGGCCAACTCGCCGCTGACGGAGAAGAGCACCTTCGCCGACGAGATGGTCCTGGTTCGTCAGCGTGGAGGCGAGGCCGAGCTGCTCGCCGCCCCGCAGGTCGACTACATGGACGTGTCGCCGCGCCAGATGGTGTCGGTGGCCACGGCCCTGATCCCGTTCCTGGAGCACGACGACGCGAACCGCGCCCTGATGGGCTCGAACATGCAGCGTCAGGCCGTCCCGTTGATCCGCAACGACGCCCCGCTCGTCGGCACCGGCATGGAGTTCCGTGCCGCCGTCGACGCCGGAGACGTCACGGTGGCCAAGGCCGCCGGCGTGGTCAAGGAGGTCTCGGCCGATCTGATCGAGATCACCCAGGACGACGGATCCAACTTCACCTACCGTCTGGCCAAGTTCCAGCGGTCCAACCAGGGCACCTGCACGAACCAGCGTCCGCTGGTCACGACAGGCGACCGGGTCGAGGTCGGCACACCGCTGGCCGACGGACCGTGCACGGACGAGGGCGAGATGGCACTCGGCACGAACCTGCTGGTCGCCTTCATGCCCTGGCAGGGACACAACTACGAGGACGCCATCATCCTCAGCCAGCGTGTCGTGCAGGACGACGTGCTCACCTCGATCCACATCGAGGAGCACGAGGTCGACGCGCGCGACACCAAGCTGGGACCGGAGGAGATCACCCGGGACATCCCGAACGTCTCCGACGAGATGCTCGCCGATCTCGACGAGCGCGGCATCATCCGCATCGGTGCCGAGGTCGGCAACGGCGACGTCCTGGTCGGCAAGGTCACGCCCAAGGGCGAGACCGAGCTCACCCCGGAGGAGCGCCTGCTGCGCGCCATCTTCGGTGAGAAGGCGCGCGAGGTGCGCGACACCTCGCTCAAGGTCCCCCACGGCGAGCAGGGCACCGTCATCGGTGTCCGCGTGTTCGATGCCGAGGAGGGCGACGAGCTCAGCCCCGGCGTCAACCAGCTGGTCCGCGTGTACGTGGCCCAGAAGCGCAAGATCTCCAACGGTGACAAGCTCGCTGGCCGTCACGGCAACAAGGGCGTCATCTCCAAGATCCTGCCCGTCGAGGACATGCCGTTCCTGGAGGACGGCACCCCGGTCGACATCGTGCTGAACCCGCTGGGCGTGCCCGGCCGCATGAACGTCGGTCAGGTGCTCGAGACCCACCTCGGGTGGGTCGCGAAGGCTGGCTGGGACGTCAGCGATCTCAAGGACGAGTGGGCCGAACGCCTGCGCGCCATCGGTGCCGATCGGGCACCGGCCAACAGCAACGTCGCCACCCCGGTGTTCGACGGCGCTCGCGAGGACGAGATCCAGGGCCTGCTGGCCGCCACCCTGCCCAACCGCGATGGCCAGCGCATGGTCGGTCGCGACGGCAAGGCGCGATTGATCGACGGTCGCTCCGGCGAGCCGTTCCCGGACCCGGTCAGCGTGGGCTACATGTACCTGCTCAAGCTGCACCACCTGGTCGACGACAAGATCCACGCCCGCTCCACGGGCCCGTACTCGATGATCACCCAGCAGCCGCTTGGCGGTAAGGCCCAGTTCGGTGGCCAGCGCTTCGGTGAGATGGAGGTCTGGGCACTGGAGGCCTACGGCGCCGCATACGCGCTGCAGGAGCTGCTGACGATCAAGTCCGACGACATCGCAGGCCGCGTCAAGGTCTACGAAGCGATCGTCAAGGGTGAGAACGTGCCGGAGCCCGGCATCCCTGAGTCGTTCAAGGTGTTGGTCAAGGAGATGCAGTCGCTGTGCCTCAACGTCGAGGTGCTGTCCAGCGACGGATCTGCGTTCGACATGCGTGATGCCGAGGAGGACGTCTTCCGGGCGGCCGAGGAACTTGGCATCGACCTGTCGCGTCGCGAACCTTCCAGCGTCGAAGAAGTCTGATCGCCCTCTTGTTGAGGCGACGACTTCCCCAGAACACGAACATTTCGAGAAACCAGGAAAGAAGCTCACTGTGCTTGACGTGAACTACTTCGATCGCATCCGGATCGGTCTTGCGACCGCTGACGACATCCGCGGATGGTCCTTCGGCGAGGTCAAGAAGCCCGAGACGATCAACTACCGCACGCTCAAGCCTGAACGTGACGGCCTGTTCTGCGAGAAGATCTTCGGTCCCACCCGGGACTGGGAGTGCTACTGCGGCAAGTACAAGAGGGTCCGGTTCAAGGGCATCGTGTGCGAGCGCTGTGGCGTCGAGGTCACCCGCTCCAAGGTCCGCCGCGAGCGGATGGGCCACATCGAGCTGGCTGCCCCGGTCACGCACATCTGGTACTTCAAGGGTGTGCCGAGCCGGCTGGGCTACCTGCTGGACCTGGCTCCCAAGGACCTCGAGAAGGTCATCTACTTCGCCGCGTACATGATCACGCGGGTCGATGAGGATGCACGCCACCAGGACCTGCCGAGCCTCGAGAGCAAGATCCGGCTCGAGCTCGATCAGATCGTCGAGCGCAAGGACGTCGCCAAGAACGAGCGCAAGATCAAGGCCGAGGCCGACCTCAAGCAGCTGGAGGACGAGGGCGCCAAGGCCGACGCCAAGCGCAAGGTCAAGGACGCCGCCGAGCGTGAAGAGCGTCAGATCGAGACCAAGTTCCAGCGCGAGCACGATCGTCTGGCCGAGGTCTGGGATCGCTTCAAGAGCCTCAAGGTCCAAGACCTCGAGGGCGATGAGCTGCTGTACCGCGAGATGACGTTCCGCTTCGGCAAGTACTTCGAGGGCTACATGGGCGCCGCTGCCATCCAGCGTCGTCTGCAGGACTTCGACCTCGATGCCGAGGCCGTGCTGCTCCGCGAGATCATCGCGACCGGCAAGGGACAGAAGAAGACGCGTGCGCTCAAGCGCCTCAAGGTCGTCTCTGCCTTCCTGGCCAGCAGCAACGCACCTGAGGGCATGGTTCTCGATGCGGTGCCGGTGATCCCGCCGGAGCTGCGGCCCATGGTCCAGCTCGATGGTGGCCGGTTCGCCACCTCCGACCTCAACGACCTGTACCGCCGCGTCATCAACCGCAACAACCGCCTCAAGCGTCTGCTCGATCTCGGCGCGCCCGAGATCATCGTCAACAACGAGAAGCGCATGCTGCAGGAGGCTGTTGACTCGCTGTTCGACAACGGTCGTCGCGGTCGCCCCGTCACGGGGCCGGGCAACCGTCCGCTCAAGTCGATCTCCGACATGCTCAAGGGCAAGCAGGGCCGATTCCGTCAGAACCTGCTCGGCAAGCGAGTCGACTACTCGGGCCGTTCGGTCATCGTCGTCGGTCCGCAGCTGAAGCTGCACCAGTGCGGTCTGCCCAAGCAGATGGCGCTGGAGCTGTTCAAGCCGTTCGTCATGAAGCGGCTGGTCGACCTCAACCACGCGCAGAACATCAAGAGCGCCAAGCGCATGGTCGAGCGTTCGCGCCCCGTCGTGTGGGACGTGCTCGAAGAGGTCATCACCGAGCACCCGGTGCTGCTCAACCGTGCACCCACCCTGCACCGTCTGGGCATCCAGGCGTTCGAGCCGCAGCTCATCGAGGGCAAGGCCATCCAGATCCACCCGCTCGTCTGCTCGGCGTTCAACGCCGACTTCGATGGTGACCAGATGGCCGTGCACCTGCCGCTGAGCGCCGAGGCCCAGGCCGAGGCACGCGTGCTGATGCTGTCGACCAACAACATCCTCAAGCCGTCCGATGGCCGCCCGGTCACCATGCCCACCCAGGACATGATCATCGGCCTGTACTTCCTGACGCTTGAGCGTGACGGACACAAGGGCGAGGGCCGCGCGTTCAGCTCGGTCGCCGAGGCCACCATGGCCTTCGAGCGCCACGAGATCACGCTCCAGAGCCACGTCAAGATCCGCATCGGTGGAGAGACCAGCGACACCACGCTGGGTCGCGCCATCTTCAACGAGGCGCTCCCGGACGACTACCCGTACGTCAACCACCAGATCGGCAAGAAGGAGCTCGGTGTCATCGTCAACGACCTCGCCGAGCGGTACTCCAAGGTCGATGTGGCCAACGCCCTGGACAACCTCAAGGACACCGGCTTCCACTGGGGCACCCGCTCCGGCGTGACGGTGTCGATCGAGGACGTCGTGGTGCCTCCGCGCAAGCAGGAGATCCTCGGGGCGTACGAGACGCAGGCCGCCAAGGTGCAGACGCAGTTCGACCGCGGTCTGATCACCGAGGACGAGCGTCGCCAGGAGCTCATCGAGATCTGGACGCAGGCCACGGCCGACGTCACCGAGGAGATGCTCAAGGGCTTCACCGAGGACAACCCGATCTGGATGATGGTCGACTCCGGTGCGCGCGGCAACATGATGCAGGTGCGTCAGATCGCCGGCATGCGTGGACTGGTGGCCAACCCGAAGGGCGAGATCATTCCTCGACCCATCAAGGCCAACTTCCGTGAAGGTCTGTCGGTCGTCGAGTACTTCATCGCCACGCACGGCGCCCGCAAGGGTCTGGCCGACACGGCGTTGCGTACCGCTGACTCGGGCTACCTGACCCGTCGACTCGTCGACGTCAGCCAGGACGTCATCATCCGCGAGGAGGACTGCGGCACTGAGCGCGGTCTGCCCAAGGTCATCGCCATCACGCTCGACGACGGCCGCGTGGTCGCCGACGAGAATGTCGAGACCTCGGCCTACGCCCGTGCCGCTGCCACTGATGTCACGGACGCCAAGGGCAAGGTGCTGGTCGAGGCTGGCGGTGACCTCGGCGATGTCGAGATCGCCCAGCTGATCCTGGCCGGTGTCACTGAGGTCAAGGTCCGTACGGTCCTGACCTGCGAGGCCAAGGCCGGCACGTGCGCCAAGTGCTACGGCCGTTCGTTGGCCACCGGCAAGCTCGTCGACATCGGTGAGGCGGTCGGCACCATCGCCGCCCAGTCGATCGGCGAGCCCGGCACGCAGCTGACCATGCGTACCTTCCACACCGGTGGTGTGGCTGGCGACGACATCACGCACGGACTTCCGCGCGTCGTCGAGCTGTTCGAGGCACGCGTCCCCAAGGGTCAGGCGCCGATCACCGAGGCCGCAGGCCGCGTCGCGATCGACGACTCGGACAAGTCCCGCAAGCTGGTCGTCACCCCTGACGACGGCGGCGAGCCGTTCGAGTACCCGGTCACCAAGCGCGCGCGTCTGCTGATCTCCGACGGCGATCACGTCGAGGTCGGTCAGCAGCTCACGCACGGCACGCCCAATCCGCAGGAAGTGCTGCGCATCCTGGGTGTTCGCCGGGCCCAGGAGCACCTCGTGGACGAAGTCCAGGAGGTCTACCGCTCGCAGGGCGTGGCCATCCACGACAAGCACATCGAGATCATCGTGCGACAGATGCTGCGTCGCGTCACCGTGATCGAGCAGGGCGCTGCCAAGCTCATCCCGGGCGATCTGGTGGACCGTGCGGTCTTCGAGGAGGAGAACCGTCGCGTCGTCGCCGAAGGTGGCACCCCCGCCTCCGGCCGACCGGTCCTGATGGGCATCACGAAGGCCTCGCTGGCCGTCGAGTCGTGGCTGTCGGCCGCCTCCTTCCAGGAGACGACCCGCGTCCTCACCGATGCTGCGATCCACGGCAAGTCCGACTCGCTGCGTGGCCTGAAGGAGAACATCATCATCGGCAAGCTGATCCCGGCCGGCACCGGTCTGGATCGCTACCGCAACATCAAGGTGGAGCCCACCGAAGAGGCTCGTAAGGCCGCCTACGCCGTCACCGGCTACGGCGACTACGACTACGGCTTCGGTGGCGACCAGGCACCGGTGATGCTCGACGACAGCGACTTCTCCTTCGAGAAGAGCTGACCCTCGGTCTCAGCCGACCGCAGGCCCCTCACCCTTCGGGGTGGGGGGCCTGTTCCGTCGTCCGCCGACGAGTCACGCAGTCCCGCCGACGAGTCGCGTACGCCACGCGACGAGTCACACAGAACTGGCGGGGCCCACGGGCGGTGACTCCTCAGCGGGCCTGCGTGACTCCTCAGCGGGCGTGCGTGACTCCTCGGCGGGGGTCGGGACCTCGCGAAACAGCCACGTCAGGTTGGGTTCGAAGAGCGGTTGGAAGACTCGCTTGACGACCTCGAGCATCAGCACATTGGCCAGCGCGATGGCCACGATGATGGCGCCGAGCGCGGCCACGACGCCGTAGCCCTCCAGCTTGTCGAAGACGCCGAACTGCTGGTTGAGGATCAAGATGATGTATCCGTGCAGCAGGTAGCAGTAGAACGTGCGCTGACCCAGACGCGTGGTCCACGAGCGGCGCCGAGGTATCAGCGCGAGCGCAGCGAAGGACAGCGTGAATCCGATGATCAGGAGCTCGGCACGCTGCGTGATGCCGTCCAGCGGGGTCGAGTTCAGGGGCGACTCGTCATAGCGGGCCTTGTACAGCAGCCAGTCGGTCGTCCAGTTGCGTGAGTACAGGTAGCACAGGACGAATGCCACTCCGAGGACGATCGCTGACGCGATCCGTACCGGGGTGCGGGACAGCATCAGGAAGCGCTCGCGGGTCATGTGCAGCCCCACGACGTAGAACGGCAGGAAGCCGAGGATCTTGGGCAGTGCCAGCACATTGGGCACCTCGATCAGACCCACCAGCAACGAGATGACGATCGACGTGGTGATCGGGTACTTCAACGCGCGCCAGATGGGGGTGGTCAGGCGCCACACGAACAGTGCTGCGAGGAACCACCCGAGCCACTGCGGTGACAGCAGCGCCAACGGATCCGGTCGGCCGGTGTAGTGCCGCATCAGCAGCTGCAGCGTGGTCTCGACGAGCAGATACGGCACCACCAGCGTGCTGATGATGCGTTTCACCTGGCGTGCATCGCCCATGTAGCGGCGGGCCGTGTAGCCGGAGATCAGGATGAAGAAGGGCATGTGGAACGCGTAGATCCACACGTACACCGCGCGCGCTGAGTCCATGGCCACGAACTGGGTCAGCGAGTGGCCGATGACGACCAGCAGCATGACCCAGTAGCGGGCGTTGTCGAGGTAGGCCACTCGCTCCTTGGGAGCTGCGGTGACGACCGGTAGTGATTCCAGGGCGCTCATCATCTGCGATTCTAGTGGGCCACGGCACGCCGACTGGAAAGGCACTGATGAACGACGCCCACTGCACCCAGCGACTGGGCGCGTACGCGGTCGTCTTCCGCACCGACCCCGGGGACGAGCGGGTGCTGCTGACGCGGATCTCGCCGGTCGGGTTCCCGCCCGGTGCGTGGACGCTGCCGGGCGGGGGAGTGGATCACGGCGAGTCGCCGCACAGGGCGGTCGAACGCGAGCTCTACGAGGAAACCGGCCTACGTGCCGTGACCGTCCGACTCGTGGACGTGCATGACGTCCACGTGGTCGACATCGGTCGCGACGACCGGTACGAGGACTACCACGGAGTCCATCTGCTGTTCGCCGTCACTGTCGATGCAGACGTGCCGTTGCAGGTGATCGACGTGGGAGGCAGCACGGACCTGGCGCAATGGGTCCGGCTCGAGGACGTCGGCGACCTGCGCGTGCTCCCCATGGTCACCCACGTCCTGGAGCGACGGGAGCAGTTCTCCGACTGAGGACGTTTCTGCCTGACCTCAGAAGGTGCTGTCGGGCGGGTACACCATCAGCAGCACGTAGTTGCCGCGGGCCGACAGCACGTAGGTCGCACGGTAGAACGTGTCGCCCTTGCTGCCGCTGTAGGTGGTGCTGACCTCGTTGAGCTCGACGGCGACGTCCTTGGCGACCGGACCGTCGGCTCGGTCGTTGACCCACGACTCGGCCAGGCTGTCGGCATCCTCGGCCTTGTCGGTCGTCAGCTCGACGAATGACGGCTCGAAACCGCTGAGCAGGATCGTCGCACTGTCGGGAGCAACGAAGTCGTCCGCCAGCGGGGTGAGGCGGGTGGCGTCCAGATCCATGCTCGGCCAGAGCAGACCCGAGGGGTCCGGCGTGTCCTCGACCTCCCGCACGTCGCCGATGTCCCCGGACTCTCGTTCCGCCTGACCGATGCGGGGATCGCCGACGTACTTGAGCTGCAGCGTCATGACCGGGCGGCGCAATGCCGACGGTGCTGCCGTGCGAGTCTTGATGTTGCCGGGATCCACCGTCACGATGACGTTGACCTCGCGCTGGTCCGACGTGGTCCCGCTGACGTCAAGTCGACATCCGGAGATGCGCTTCTTCGTCGACTCGCACCACGAGTCCAGATCGGTCGGCACGTCAGCCTCCGGCAGCATCGCCTCCAGCTGCGCCACCATGCGACCCACCACCTGGGTCGGCTCACCATCGATCCGCATCACCGAGATGACCGTGTCGGGGAGTGGCTCGTCCTCCAGGACGTTGAACGTGTCGTCGCTCGGACGGTCGTCGGGGGCCGGGGTAGGGGCGGTGGCGGTGGGATCCTCGGACTGACGTTCGGCCAGCTTGGCACGCGCGTCGGCGGCCTTCTGCGCCTCGCCCGCCTGCAGGTCGGGGGCGTAGGTGGCGATGAGCTGTTCGCTGCGGATGCGGGTCAGCGGTCCGAGCTGGGTGGCGCCGTCAGGGACCTGCAGGCCGTACCCGAGCGGGCTCTCCGGCCCGGACTCGAAGGGCGCGAGGTCGGAGTCGTCGGCCGTCGCGGCAGGTGTGGGCGAGCTCGACGCCGTCGCCGAGGGGGCGGGATCGGGGTCACCAGTCGAGGCCTGGCAGGCGGACGCCACGATCGCGAGGGCGGCCGCCGAGGCAGCGATGCGGTGGGACTTGCTCATGAACACGCGGTCTCCTTCGAGCCCCAGCCTAGATTCCTCCACCCAGCGACTCTCGCGCAGGAGGTCGTTTGCGTAGGGTGCTGAGCATCACGACACAGGAGGCCCGCCCGTGAACCAGTTCGCACCCGAGCGTCCCGAGACCGTATTCACCTACGGTGCGCCCGGGCTGAAGTTCGGTGTCGGGGCACGATTCGAGCTCGGCCACGACCTGGCCCAGCTCGGCGCGCAGCGGGTGCTGGTCGTCACCGACCCGGGCGTCGCCGCCACCGGCTCGCCTGCCGAGATCGTCGAGACCTTGGCGCGCAGTGGCATCGAGGCGGTGCTGTTCGACCGCACCCGGGTCGAGCCGACCGATGGAAGCCTCGAGGAGGCGATCGCCTTCGGACGCGCCGAGGGACCATTCGACGTCATCGTGGCGATCGGTGGTGGCAGCAGCATCGACACGGCCAAGGCGGTCAATCTGCTCGTGACCAACGAGGGCGAGCTGATGGACTACGTCAACGCTCCGGTCGGCGGTGGCCGGGCGCCGGCGAAGCCGCTGCTGCCGCTGGTGGCGATCCCCACCACCACGGGCACGGGAAGCGAGAGCACCACGATCTGCGTGCTGGACGTGGTGAGTCAGCACGTCAAGACAGGAATCTCGCATTCTCGTCTGCGCCCGACCCTTGCCGTGGTCGATCCTGAGCTGACCCTCACCCAGCCCGATGGCGTGACCGCCGCGTCCGGCCTCGACATCTTGTGTCACGCACTGGAGAGCTACACGGCGCGGCCCTTCACGTCCTATGAGCACAAGCAGGCCGATCAGCGCGTGCCGTACTGCGGCGCCAATCCGATCGCCGACATGTGGTCGGAGAAGGCGTTGAGCCTGATGGCCACGTCCTTTCGGACAGCCGTGCGCCATGGCGACGATCTCGGGGCTCGGACCCAGATGGCGATGGCTGCCACGTTCGCCGGTCTCGGGTTCGGCAATGCTGGTGTCCACATCCCGCACGCCAACGCCTATCCGATCGCTGGCCGGGTCAAGGACTTCCGACCCGCAGGCTACGAGGCCGACCACGCCATGGTGCCGCACGGCATGGCGGTCTCGCTCAGCGCGCCGGCCGCCTTCCGGTTCACCTTTCACGCCGCTCCTGACCGCCACGTGCGCGCTGCCGAGCTGCTCGCGCCTGCGGCGCTCCGTCCCGACGACGCAGCCGAGTTCCTGCCGTCCGTGCTGGCGGACGTCATGCGTGACGTCGGCATCCCGTCCGGTCTGGCCGAGGTCGGGTTCGACAGCTCTGACATCGGCGGACTGGTCGAGGGCACCATGATGCAGCAGCGGCTGTTGGCCACGGCACCCTGCGAGGTCCACGCGGACGACATCGCCACGATCCTCCAGCAGTCGATCGAGCTCTGGTGACCGACGCTCCCGACCGCAGGTCGACGACCGACGACGTGTTCGTGCGACTGCGGCAGCAGATCCTCGCAGGTGAGCTCGGTCCGGGCAGTCGTCATTCGGTCTACCGGCTGTCCGACGAGCTCGGCGTGTCGCGCACGCCGGTGCGTGAGGCGGTGCTGCGACTGGCCGATCTGGGCCTGGTGACGATCGAGCGCAATCGCGGCATCACGATCCGCGGGGTCCGCGCCGAAGACGTCCGCGACGTGTTCGAGCTGCGATTGATGTTGGAGGTCCCGGCCGCCGCTGGAGCTGCCGAGGCCGCCGACGACGTCCTGGTGGATCGGCTCAGGTCGGCACTGGAGGCCATGCGGGCGGCAGCGCGAACCGGTGACGAGGTGGCGTTCACCCGGCACGATCGCGCCCTGCACGCCGCGCTGGGGGAGGCGCTCGGCAACGTGCTCCTGTCCCGCGAGGTCGATCGCCTGCGCGACTCCATCCAGGTGCGAGGTGTGTCCACGGTGGGACGCACGCGCACGATGGCCGATGTCGCCGAGGAGCACGCCCCCATCGTCGAGGCGGTCGCCGCCGGCGATGCGGCCGCCGCTGCGACGGCGATGCGCGAGCACCTCGAGCACACCGCGGAGCTGCTGCTCGACGAGGTCGGTGCACCGCTCGCCTTGCGCACGTGGGCCTCGCGCTCGTGAAGTAGCATGCTACCCATGTCCACTCGATCGACGATCGCTTCTCGCGATGTCGCCGCCACCATGCGGCGTCTTGGCGTCCGCGACGTCGACGACTCGACCTTGGCCCGCGCCCTCTACAGCACCGACGCCTCGCTGTACCGCGTCGAGCCGGCCGTGGTGGTGCATCCACGCAGTGGTGAGGACGTGCTGGCGGTCGTGGCGGCCTGCGCTGAGACGGGCGTGCCGCTCACGTCACGCGGAGCGGGCACCTCGATCGCCGGCAATGCGGTCGGCGCGGGGGTCGTGATGGACTTCAGCCGACACCTCAACCGGGTGCACGAGGTCGATCTCGAGGCACGGACGGCCCGGGTCGACCCGGGCGTGGTTCACGCCGTGTTGCAGCGATCTGCCGCGCCACACGGCCTGCGGTACGGACCCGATCCATCGACCCACACCCGGTGCACCGTCGGCGGCATGATCGGCAACAACGCGTGCGGCAACCGAGCCCTGGGGTACGGCCGCAGCGCTGACAACGTCGCTGGCTTGCAGCTCGTGACGTCGTCGGGGGAGGAGCTGCGCGTGGTGCGGGGCGTCGCGACGTCGTCGCCCACGCTGGATCGACTGCGCGACGTCGTGGGTCAGGGCCTGGGCACCATCCGCACCGAGTTCGGTCGGTTCGGCCGCCAGGTCTCCGGCTACAGCCTGGAGCACCTGCTGCCCGAGCAGGGCTTCGACGTGGCGTCGTTCATGGCTGGCACGGAGGGAACGCTGGCCGTCATGCTGGAGGCCACGGTCGACCTGGTGCCGGTGCCGACGGCCCGCCACCTGGTGGTGCTCGGCTACCCGACGATGGCCGACGCGGCCGATGACGTGCCCGCCATGCTGCCGTTCGGACCGGTCGCCTGTGAGGGCCTCGGCGCGCGACTGGTCGAGATCTACCGCGCTGCCAAGGGGGGCGCCGCTGTCCCCGACCTGCCGCGCGGCGGGGGGTATCTGTACATCGAGCTGGCTGGCCACGATGCCGGTGAGCTGGCGGCCACGGCCGACCGCGTGGTGGCAGCCGCTGCCGCGGTCGCCCACCGCCACGTCTCCTCGGCCGCCGAGCAGGCGGTCTTGTGGCAGATCCGCGAGGAGGGCGCCGGATTGGCGAGTCGCTCGTTCGATCGGCCAGCGCTGTCCGGCTGGGAGGACGCGGCCGTTCCGCCGGCCCATCTGGGTGCCTACCTGCGCGACTTCGAGGCGCTGCTGGAGCAGCACGGCATGCACGGAGTGCCCTACGGGCACTTCGGCGACGGGTGCGTCCACGCGCGCATCGATTTCCCCCTTGACGAGGGTGGAGGGCGCGACGCGTACCGCGGTTTCATCCTCGACGCCGCGCGCCTCACGGCCTCGCACGGAGGATCCTTCTCCGGCGAGCACGGGGATGGTCGGGCCCGGTCCGAGCTGCTGCCGCTGATGTACTCCGCCGACGCCATCGAGCTGTTCGGTCGGGTCAAGCACGTGCTCGATCCGACCGGCCTGCTCAATCCCGGTGTCCTCGTCGACCCGCTCGCCTTCGATGCCGACCTGCGGGGCCAGCACCGATCCTGGGGGTTGCAGGGCGAGCGCCAGGGTCTACGGCTGTTGCACGACATCGTGGAAGTTGACGGCTCCGCCGCCGGGGGAAGCTTCGGCGCCGCCGTGCACCGGTGCACCGGCGTGGGCAAGTGCGTCGCGGCCACCACTGGCGACGACGCGGTCATGTGCCCGTCCTTCCAGGCCACCCGGAACGAGAAGGACAGCACGCGCGGCCGAGCGCGTGTGCTGCAGGAGATGATCGACGGGCGCTTGGTCACGGGTGGCTACCGCTCGCCTGAAGTGCACGAAGCGCTGGATCTCTGCCTGTCCTGCAAGGGCTGCGCCAGCGACTGCCCCACCGGGGTCGACATGGCCACCTACAAGTCCGAGGTGCTGCACCAGACCTACCGCGGTCGGATCCGCCCCCGCAGCCACTACGTGCTTGGCCGTCTCCCCTTCTGGGCTCGACTCGCCGCACCGATCGCCTTCGTCGCCAATCTCGGTCTGCGCGTCCCGGGGCTGGCCCACGTGGCCCGATGGATCGCTGGCGTGGACCAGCGCCGCAGCCTGCCGATGTTCGCGCAAGGCGGCCTGCGCTCAGGTGCCT
Source organism: uncultured Actinomycetota bacterium (assembly GCA_963769445.1). Lineage (GTDB taxonomy): Bacteria > Actinomycetota > Actinomycetes > Propionibacteriales > Nocardioidaceae > Aeromicrobium. The sequence continues at coordinate 113,891 of CAVYLO010000001.1, forward strand.
TCAGCCGCTGGACGCGCACCCGCCCGGCAGCCGCCAGCCGACGCACCCCACGGGCGCGTGCTGCTGTGGGCCGACTCCTTCACCGAGTACTTCTCGACCGCCGGTGGACGCGCCGCCGTCGCGGTGCTCGAGGAGGCCGGCTATGCAGTCGAATTCCTCGACCGCGCATCCTGCTGCGGGCTCACGTGGATCACGACCGGCCAGCTGGACGCCGCCCGATCGATCGTGGCCCGCACCGTCGACCAGCTGCACCCGTACGTGGCCGCCGGGGTCCCGATCGTGGGTCTGGAACCGTCCTGTCTCGCGACGTTGCGCACCGATGCCGTTGAGCTGCTCGATGATCAGCGTGCTGCCGACGTGGCGGGCGGAGTGTTCACTCTCGCCGAGCTGCTGCGTCGCACCGAAGGCTGGCAGGCGCCCGACCTGAGCGGCACGCACCTGGTGGTCCAGCCACACTGCCATCAGGCCTCGGTCGTCGGTTTCGACGACGACCTGGCGGTCATGGCGGCCACGGGCGCGACCGTCCAACGACTCGGTGGATGCTGCGGCCTGGCGGGCAACTTCGGCGTCGAGAAGGGTCACTACGAGGTGTCCGTCGCGATCGCCGAGCTGCAGCTGCTGCCCGCGGTGCGTGACGCCCCGCCAGGAGCCGTCGTGGTGGCGGACGGGTTCTCGTGTCGAACCCAGCTGACCGATCTCACCGAGGTCGAACCGGTGCACCTGGCACAGCTGTTGGCGTCGGTGACCGGCGCCCGGCGCCCGATCTGACAGGCTGGGCCGATGGAACGTGACGAGCGGATCGGGCTGCTCAGCGAGGCGATGACCCGATTCGCCGATTTTGCGTCCGCTGCCGACGGTGACGAGCCGATCGTGTCGTGCCCGGGCTGGACCATGGATGACCTGGTGCTTCACCTCGGCACGGTCCACCGATGGGCGGCTGCCGTCGTCCTCAGCGGCATGCGTGGCCTGCCGAAGCCCACGCCGCAGGTGAGCGGGCCCAAGGCCGAGTGGTACGCCGGATGTGCCGCTGCGCTGCTGACCGCGCTCGAGGCCGTCGAGCCCGACGAGCCGATCCCGAACTTCGTCCGTCTGCGCGAGACCGCCGACTTCTGGCTCAGTCGCCAGCTGCACGAGACCACGATGCATGCCGTCGACGCCGCACAGTCGCTGGGCAGCGCCGAGCCCTGGGGCGTCACGCCGGCTGTCGCGGGTCACGGCATCGACGAGGTGCTCGGTGTGTTCTTCCCCCGGATGACCGCGGCAGGGCAGCGACCCGACGTGCGAGCGCGCGTCCGACTCGACTCGATCGACGAGTACGCGTCGTGGATCATCGCTCCCTCTGGTGACCCAGCCGGTCCGCCGGTCCAGCTGCACAGCAACGCCGACGCAGACACCGCAGTGCGCGGAACCACGGTGGAGTTGTACCTCGCGCTCTGGGGGAGGCTGCCCGCAGAACGCCTGAGCTTTGACTCCGCGGAGGCCCGTGCGGTGTTCGAGGGTCCGCGGACGACCTGAGCGCTTTTGTTTCTGCCCGAATGAGCCGGTAGGATCGACCACTGTGTCTGGAATGCCCAGACCGATGCACACATCCCGTCGCTCTCACCTGCGTTCGCAGCATGGTTCCAGCGCTGTGAAACGCGGGCTACTCGAAGGCGAGTGCGTCGAAGGTCGAGACTCTCTCAGTCAAGAAGAAGGATGTCGTAGTGCCCACCATCAATCAGCTGGTCCGTCATGGTCGCCAGCGCAAGGTCGTCAAGACGGCCACCCCAGCTCTCAAGAGCTCGCCCCAGCGGCGTGGCGTGTGTACCCGCGTGTACACCACCACCCCCAAGAAGCCCAACTCCGCGCTGCGTAAGGTCGCCCGTGTCCGCTTGTCCAGCGGCACCGAGGTCTCGGCCTACATCCCCGGCGAGGGCCACAACCTGCAGGAGCACTCCATCGTGCTCGTTCGCGGTGGTCGCGTGAAGGACCTCCCCGGCGTTCGTTACAAGATTGTCCGCGGCGCGCTCGACACGCAGTCCGTCAAGGGCCGCAAGCAAGGCCGCTCGAAGTACGGCGCGAAGAAGGAGAAGGCCTAATGCCTCGTAAGGGTCCCGCAACCAAGCGTCCTGTCGAGACCGATCCGGTCTACGGCAGCCAGCTGGTCACCTCGCTGATCAACAAGGTCCTGGTCGACGGCAAGAAGCAGGTCGCCCAGCGCATCGTCTACACCGCCCTCGAGGGCACCCGTGAGAAGTCGGGCACCGACCCGGTCATCACGCTCAAGCGCGCGCTCGACAACGTCAAGCCCAGCCTCGAGGTCAAGAGCCGTCGCGTCGGCGGCGCCACCTACCAGGTGCCCGTCGAGGTCCGCCCGGTTCGCCAGAACACCTTGGCGCTGCGCTGGCTCGTCGGCTATGCCGGCGCCCGTCGCGAGAAGACGATGTCCGACCGCCTCATGAACGAGCTGCTCGATGCCTCCAACGGCCTCGGTGGCGCGGTCAAGAAGCGCGAAGACACTCACAAGATGGCTGAAGCCAACAAGGCATTCGCCCACTACCGCTGGTGACATGCGTCGCGGCGCGAGTCCATCGCGCCGCGACCTGTCCTCCACCACCTTCGAAGGAAAGCTGAGCCCCTGTGGCAACCGATATCACCACGGACCTCACTCGGGTCCGCAACATCGGCATCATGGCGCACATCGATGCCGGCAAGACGACGACCACCGAGCGCATCCTGTTCTACACCGGCATCACGTACAAGATCGGTGAAGTGCACGACGGCGGCGCCACGATGGACTGGATGGAGCAGGAGCAGGAGCGTGGCATCACGATCACGTCTGCTGCCACCACCTGCTGGTGGAACAACCACCAGATCAACATCATCGACACGCCGGGTCACGTCGACTTCACCGTCGAGGTCGAGCGCTCGCTGCGTGTGCTCGATGGTGCCGTCGCGGTGTTCGACGGCGTTGCCGGTGTGGAGCCGCAGTCCGAGACCGTGTGGCGTCAGGCCGACAAGTACGGCGTTCCGCGCATGTGCTTCGTCAACAAGCTCGACCGCACCGGTGCCAGCTTCGACTTCTGCGTCAAGACCATCCGCGAGCGCCTTGGCGCCCGGGCACTGGTCATGCAGCTGCCGATCGGCGCCGAGTCCGACTTCCTGGGCGTCGTCGACCTGGTCGGCATGCGTGCCCTGACCTGGCGCGGCGAGACCGCGATCGGCGAGGACTACGACGTCGAGGAGATCCCGGCGGATCTGGTCGACGCTGCCGCCGAGGGTCGCGAGAAGCTGCTCGAGACCCTGTCGGACGTCGATGACGAGATTGCCGAGAAGTTCCTCGATGGTGAGGAGATCTCGGTCGCCGAGCTCAAGGCCGCCATCCGTCGCGCCACGCTCGCCACTCAGCTCAACCCGGTCTTCTGTGGAACGGCGTTCAAGAACAAGGGCATCCAGCCGTTGCTCGACGCCGTCATCGACTACATGCCCAACCCGCTCGACGTGGGCGAGATCCAGGGAATCGACGCGAAGGACGAGACCAAGACGGACACCCGTCGGCCGTCCGAGGACGAGCCGTTCGCCGGCTTGGCCTTCAAGATCGCCTCCGACCCCCACCTGGGCAAGCTGACCTTCGTGCGCGTGTACTCCGGTCGCCTCGTGGCCGGCACGCAGGTGCTCAACGTGACCAAGGGTCGCAAGGAGCGGATCGGCAAGATCTACCAGATGCACGCCAACAAGCGTGAGGAGATCGCGTCGGTCGGTGCGGGTCAGATCGTCGCCGTCATGGGACTGAAGGACACCACCACGGGTGAGACGCTGGCCGACTCGGCCAAGCCGATCGTGCTGGAGTCCATGACCTTCCCGGCTCCGGTCATCCAGGTGGCCATCGAGCCCAAGACCAAGAGCGACCAGGAAAAGCTCGGCATCGCCATCCAGCGTCTCGCTGAGGAGGACCCGACCTTCCAGGTGCACACCGACGAGGAGACGGGTCAGACCATCATCGCCGGCATGGGCGAGCTGCACCTCGACATCCTCGTGGATCGCATGAAGCGCGAGTTCAACGTCGAGGCCAACGTCGGCAAGCCCCAGGTCGCGTACCGCGAGACCATCAAGGGCACCATCAAGGGCCTCAGCTACACGCACAAGAAGCAGACCGGTGGCTCGGGTCAGTTCGCCAAGGTCGTCATCGGCATCGAGCCCACGGGCCCGGTCGTCGGCGGCGAGGGCGGCTACGAGTTCGTCAATGCCGTCACGGGTGGCCGCGTCCCGCGCGAGTACATTCCGTCGGTCGACGCCGGAGCTCAGGACGCCATGCAGTTCGGCGTCCTGGCCGGCTACCAGATGGTCGACGTGCGGGTGACGCTCGAGGACGGCGCGTACCACGATGTCGACTCCTCCGAGCTCGCCTTCAAGCTGGCCGGTTCCATGGCCTTCAAGGAGGCCGCACGCAAGGCCGATCCGGTGATTCTCGAGCCCGTCTTCGCGGTCGAGGTCACCACGCCCGAGGACTACATGGGTGATGTGATCGGCGACTTGAACTCCCGTCGCGGACAGGTCCATGCGATGGAGGAGGGCTACGGTGGCGCCAAGATGATCAAGGCGACCGTGCCGTTGTCCGAGATGTTCGGGTACGTCGGCGACCTGAGGTCCAAGACCTCCGGCCGTGCGTCATACTCGATGCAGTTCGATTCCTACGCCGAGGTTCCCAAGAGCGTCGCGGAGGAGATCATCAAGAAGGTCCGCGGCGAGTAGGCGCGGAACCGTCTCATAGGATGGCCGCGGCCCGTACCGGGGCCTGTCGGCGTTAGCCCAGCACAGCACTTTCAGCATAGAACGACATCAACCAGGAGGAGCCCCAAGTGGCCAAGGCGAAGTTCGAGCGGACAAAGCCGCACATGAACATCGGCACCATCGGACACATCGACCACGGCAAGACGACCTTGACCGCGGCGATCACCAAGGTGCTGCACGATGCATTCCCCGATCTGAACCAGGCTTCGGCCTTCGATCAGATCGACAAGGCGCCCGAGGAGAAGCAGCGCGGCATCACGATCTCGATCTCGCACGTCGAGTATCAGACCGAGAACCGTCACTACGCACACGTTGACTGCCCCGGCCACGCCGACTACGTCAAGAACATGATCACGGGTGCTGCCCAGATGGACGGCGCCATTCTCGTGGTCGCCGCCACCGACGGCCCCATGCCCCAGACGCGTGAGCACGTGCTGCTCGCCCGCCAGGTCGGCGTGCCCGCCATGGTCGTCGCGCTGAACAAGTGCGACATGGTCGACGACGAGGAGATCCTGGAGCTCGTCGAGCTCGAGGTCCGTGAGCTGCTGAGCGATCAGGAGTTCGACGGCGACAACGTTCCTGTCGTCAAGGTTGCTGCTCACCCCGCGCTGCAGGGTGACGCCAAGTGGGGCGAGTCGATTCTCGAGCTCATGGCGGCTGTCGATGACTACATCCCGATGCCCGAGCGCGAGACGGAGAAGCCGTTCCTCATGCCCGTCGAGGACGTCTTCACGATCACCGGTCGTGGAACCGTCATCACCGGTCGTATCGAGCGTGGCATCGTCAAGGTCAACGAGACCGTCGACCTGATCGGCATCCGCGAGGCCAAGCAGACCACCACGGTCACGGCGATCGAGATGTTCCGCAAGTTCCTCGACGAGGGCCAGGCCGGCGAGAACGTCGGACTGCTCCTGCGTGGAACCAAGCGTGAGGATGTGGAGCGCGGCATGGTCGTCATCGCTCCCGGCTCGACGACGCCGCACACCGACTTCGAGGGCCAGGTCTACATCCTGTCCAAGGAGGAGGGTGGCCGTCACAAGCCGTTCTTCAACAACTACCGTCCGCAGTTCTACTTCCGCACCACGGACGTCACCGGCGTCATCACGCTGCCTGAGGGCACCGAGATGGTCATGCCCGGCGACAACACCGAGATGTCGGTCGCGCTGATCCAGCCGATCGCCATGGAGGAAGGCCTGCGCTTCGCCATCCGCGAGGGCGGCCGCACCGTCGGCGCCGGTCGCGTGACGAAGATCAACAAGTGAGCTGACCCCAGCTCTCTCGGAGCCCCCATCGCCTCGGCGGTGGGGGCTTCGTCGTTCCCGGGTCAGGTCGGGTCGTGCATTGCACCAGAGTTCCGTAGCCTCGATCGCATGGGCCACGATCATGCACACGGCACCGGCGTGAAGCATCGCGGGCGTCTGGCTGTCGTGCTCGGACTGTCGTTGTCGGTGTTCGTGGTCGAGGCGGTCGTCGCAGCCTTCACCGGGAGCCTCGCGCTGCTGGCCGACGCTGGACACATGTTGGGCGACTCCATGGGCATCGCCATGGCGCTGGCTGCCATCGCGGTGGCCCAGCGTGGGGGAGCGGCGGGTTCGCGCCGCACGTTCGGCTACCACCGCACCGAGGTGCTTGCTGCCGGCCTGAACGGCCTGTTGCTGATGGGTGTCGCGGTATTCGTCACGTGGAGGGCTGTCGGTCGTCTGGGTTCGAGCGTCGAGCTGGCTGCCACGCCGATCCTGATCGCCGGTGGCGTGGGTCTGGTGGCCAACCTCATCGGGCTGCTGCTGCTGCGCGCAGGGGCCGCAGAGAGCCTGAACGTGCGAGGTGCCTATCTGGAGGTGCTCGGGGACGCGCTGGGGTCCGTCGCCGTGCTGATCTCGGCCAGTGTCATCGCGGTGACCGGATGGGTGCAGGCCGATGCGATCGCCTCGCTCGCGATCGCGGCCCTGATCGTCCCGCGGGCGCTGTCGCTGCTGCGCGACGTCGCCGAGGTCTTGTTGGAGTCGACCCCGCGGGACGTCGACCTGGTCGAGCTGCGCTCCCACATCCTGGGCCTGGATGGCGTCATCGACGTCCACGACCTGCATGTCTGGACCATCACGTCCGGCATGCCGGTGATGAGTGCGCACGTCGTCGTCGACGAGTCCGTCATCTTGATGGGTGACGCCCACGCGGTGCTCGACCGCCTGCGCGACTGCCTGGCCGATCACTTCGACGTCGAGCACTCCACCTTCCAGATCGAGCCTGCCGGGCACGAGGATTCAGAGCAGCAGCTTCACCACTGACCAGAGGGGACGCCATGAGTGATGACAAGACCGTGCTGAACGGACCGCAGATCGAGGCGGAGGGCCTGACCGACTGGCGCCCGCTCCTCGGACGGCTGATGGCCCGCTTCCGCACCGGAGACTTCCTCACCGGACTCGAGCTGGTGCGCCGTACCGCCGAGGCCGCCGAAGCCGCCAACCACCACCCGGACCTGGAGCTCACCTACCCCACCGTCACGGTCCGGCTGAGCTCGCACGACGTCCACGGCATCACGGCGCGCGACGTCCGGCTGGCGCGCGAGATCACCGAGATTGCCGCGGACCTCGGCGCCACGGCCGACACCGACCATCTGGCCGTGCTCGAGCTCGCGCTCGACACCGACGACATCGACCTGATCCGCCCGTTCTGGTCCGCCGTGCTCGGGATCGAAGCAGGGGACCAGCCCGACGACCTGGTGGACCCGTCCGGTCAGGTGCCGGCCGTGTGGTTTCAGCAGACCGACCCCGGCACCAAGGGCGGGGGAGACGTGCCGCAGCGCTGGCACCTCGATCTCCGCGTCCCGCCCGAGCAGGTCCAGCCGCGGATCGACGCCGCGGTGGCGGCAGGCGGAACACTCGATTCGGTGGAGTACGCGCCCGCCTTCTGGGTGCTTGCCGACCCGCAGGGAAACAAGGTCTGTCTCACGACGTGGCAGGAGCGCACGCACGCCTGAGGGTCCTGCGTTGCTTGTTGCCCGACTCGATTTGGTTTGCCGCCGGACGTCTGCCAGAATATTCAGGTTGCTCCGGCGCGGTCGCTGGGGCGTTGCGGTCAGGTCTCACGCCTGACCACCATGCGGCGCCGAACCTGAGACCGGGCTCGTCCTGCAGCGCTGGCCACGACAGTGAGTTCAGCGCAGCGGGTCCAACCACCCAACTCGAGAAGTGTGTGACGTACGCGCGTGTTTCGCGCCGCGACACGCCCGACCTCGGGATTCGGAGGCCGGAGCCATGATCGGCCCGGATTCCACCGGGGCGACCTCACGCGAAGCGAAGAAAAGGACATCAGAGCATGGCGGGACAGAAGATCCGTATCCGGCTCAAGGCCTACGACCACGAAGTCATCGACTCGTCGGCGCGCAAGATCGTCGACACGGTGACCCGTACGGGCGCCAAGGTCGCGGGACCGGTGCCGTTGCCCACTGAGAAGAACGTGTTCTGTGTGATCCGTTCGCCGCACAAGTACAAGGACAGCCGCGAGCACTTCGAGATGCGCACGCACAAGCGGCTCATCGACATCATCGACCCCACGCCGAAGACCGTTGATTCGCTGATGCGTCTCGACCTGCCGGCTGGTGTCGACATCGAGATCAAGCTCTGAGGGGAGTCAGCGAAAACATGAGCACGTCATCCACTGCCACCGCACGCGGCCTCCTTGGTCGCAAGCTCGGAATGACCCAGGTCTGGAACGATCAGAACCTCGTCGTCCCGGTCACCGTCATCGCCGCCGACACCAATGTCGTCACGCAGATCCGCACGCAGGAGACGGACGGCTACTCCGCCGTCCAGATCGGCTTCGGCGAGATCGCTGGCCGCAAGGTCAACAAGCCCGCTTCGGGCCACTTCGCCAAGGCCGGCGTCACGCCGCGTCGCCACATGGTCGAGATCCGCACGGAGCAGATCGCCGACTACACGCTGGGCCAGGAGATCTCCCCGGAGATCTTCGCCGCTGGCGACACGGTCGACGTCACCGCCACCAGCAAGGGCAAGGGCTTCGCCGGCGTCATGAAGCGCCACGGCTTCCACGGTGTGGGCGCGTCGCACGGCTCGCACCGCAACCACCGCAAGCCCGGCTCCATCGGCGCTTGCGCCACCCCCGGTCGTGTCTTCAAGGGTCTGCGCATGGCAGGCCACATGGGTACCGACCAGGTCACCACGCAGAACCTCACCATCCACTCGGTGGATGCTGAGAAGGGCGTCATCTTGGTCAAGGGCGCAGTGCCCGGTGCCAAGGGTGCTCTCGTGGTCGTTCGTACCTCGGTGAAGAAGCCGACATCCAACGCAGCCATGAAGGGGGCCTGACGTTATGTCCAAGACCATTGACGTCGACCTGCCCGTCGACATCTTCAACGCCCAGACCAACATCCCGCTGATCCACCAGGTCGTCGTGGCCCAGCTGGCCGCTGCTCGTCAGGGCACGCACAGCGTCAAGTCACGCGGCGAGGTCTCCGGCGGCGGCAGGAAGCCGCACCGTCAGAAGGGAACCGGCCGCGCCCGTCAGGGCTCGATCCGCGCTCCCCAGTACACCGGCGGTGGCATCGTCCACGGACCCGTGCCGCGCTCGTACGACCAGCGCACGCCCAAGAAGATGAAGGCCGCCGCCCTGCGCGGTGCCCTCTCCGACCGGGTGCGTTCAGGCCGGTTGCACGTCGTCGACTCGCTCGTCGGTGGCGACGCCCCCTCGACCAAGACCGCGCTGGCAGCGCTGCGTGAGCTCAGCTCGCGCCCGCGCCTGCTGGTCGTCGTCACGTTCGAGGACGCCGCCACGACCCGCAGCCTGCGCAACGCAGCCGGCGTCGAGACGCTGACCTACGACCAGCTCAACACCTACGACGTGCTCCGCAGCGATGACGTCATCTTCACCCAGGCCGCGTACGAGGCGTTCGTCGCCGCGCGCTCGACCGAGGGCGTCGAGACGGTCAAGCTGAGCAAGGCTGCCACCGAGGTGTCCGCTCAGGACACCGCGCGCCCGGCCGCCAAGAAGCCGGCCAAGAAGGCTCCTGCGAAGAAGGCCCCGGCAGCTCCTGCTGCCGAGAAGCCTGCTGCGCGGGTCGACGAGGGCGCCACGAAGACCCAGCCCTACGGTCCCGGTTCGAAGGCTCCCCTCAAGAGCGGCAACGCTCCCAAGGACCACGACATCAAGGGCAACGAGGACTCGATGAAGTACCACGAGCCCGACGGCCAGTGGTACGAGCAGACGGTCGCCGAGGTCTGGTTCGACTCCGCCGAGACGGCTGAGGCCGCCGGCTTCACGAAGGCAGGAGACGCCTGATGAGCACGATCCACAAGGACCACCGCGACGTCCTGATCGCCCCCGTGGTCAGCGAGAAGAGCTACGGCCTCCTCGAGGACAACAAGTACACGTTCGTCGTGCACCCCGACGCCAACAAGACCGAGATCAAGATCGCGGTCGAGAAGATCTTCGGCGTCAAGGTCACCTCGGTGAACACGCTGAACCGCAAGGGCAAGACGCGCCGCACACGCAACGGCACGGGCAAGCGCAAGGACACCAAGCGCGCCATCGTGAGCGTCGCCCCCGGTCAGAGCATTGACATCTTCTCGAGCCCGAGCTGAGGACTGAGCAGACATGGCTATTCGCAAGTACAAGCCGACCACCCCGGGCCGTCGTGGCTCCAGCGTGGCGGATTTCGCAGAGATCACCCGGACCACTCCGGAGAAGTCACTGGTGCAGCCGTTGCCCAAGAAGGGCGGCCGCAACAACCAGGGACGGATCACCACGCGTCACCAGGGCGGTGGGCACAAGCGTGCATACCGCATCATCGACTTCCGTCGCTATGACAAGGACGGCGTGCCGGCCAAGGTCGCGCACATCGAGTACGACCCCAACCGCACGGCGCGCATCGCGCTGCTGCACTACGCCGATGGCGAGAAGCGCTACATCATCGCGCCCGACGGCATCAAGCAGGGTCAGGCCGTCGAGTCCGGTGTCGGCGCCGACATCAAGGTGGGCAACAACCTGCCGCTGCGCAACATCCCCGTCGGTACGCAGATCCACGCCGTGGAGCTGCGCCCCGGTGGCGGCGCCAAGATGGGCCGCTCGGCTGGCGTTCGCGTGCAGCTGGTCGCCAAGGAAGGCACCAAGGCTCAGCTGCGGTTGCCGTCCGGCGAGATGCGCTACGTCGACGTGCGTTGCCGCGCCAGCATCGGTGAGGTCGGCAATGCCGAGCAGTCCAACATCAACTGGGGCAAGGCTGGCCGCAACCGCTGGAAGGGCAAGCGCCCGACCGTGCGTGGCGTCGCCATGAACCCGGTTGACCACCCGCACGGCGGTGGCGAGGGCAAGACGTCCGGTGGACGTCACCCCGTGTCCCCGTGGGGCAAGCCGGAAGGCCGCACGCGCAAGCGCAAGGCCAGCGACCAGATGATCGTCCGCCGCCGCAAGTCCGGCCGCTGAGAAGGATTGGTAACCAGATGCCTCGCAGTTTGAAGAAGGGCCCGTTCGTTGACGGGCACCTCGAAAAGAAGGTCGACGCGCAGAACACTGCCGAGACCCACACCGTGATCAAGACCTGGTCGCGTCGCTCGATGATCCTGCCGTCCTTCATCGGACACACGATCGCCGTGCACGATGGCCGCAAGCACGTGCCCGTGTTCATCACCGACTCCATGGTGGGACACAAGCTCGGCGAGTTTGCGCCCACCAAGACGTTCAGGGGCCATGAGAAGGATGACCGGAAGGCGAAGCGTCGATGAGTGCAGCAACCCGCGAGAACATCAGCGCACGCCGCGAGCGTCTGCTGGGCGATGAGCCCGGCGCCTTCGCCGTGGCGCGCTTCGTGCGCATCACCCCGCAGAAGGCCCGCCGTGTCGGCGACCTGATCCGTGGTGAGTCCGTCACGAACGCCCTGGCGATCCTGCAGTTCGCACCGCAGGCCGCCTCCGAGCAGTTCTACAAGCTGGTCGACAGCGCTGCTGCCAACGCCGAGTCCACTGAGGATCTCGACCGCGGCACGCTGATCGTCACCACCCTTCAGGTGGATGAGGGCCCGACCATGAAGCGCTGGCGCCCGCGCGCCAAGGGTGCGGCCAACCGCATCCTCAAGCGCACGAGCCACCTCACCGTGGTCGTGCAGCCGGCAGAGATCGTCGAGGCCAAGCGCCTCGCCGCCGCTTCCAAGAATTCTGGCAAGAACACCAAGAAGAAGGGCGGGGCCCGATAGTGGGACAGAAAATCAACCCGCACGGGTTCCGACTCGGCATCTCCACCGACCACAAGAGCCGCTGGTACGCCGACAAGCTGTACGCCAGCTACGTGGGCGAGGACGTCAAGATCCGTCGCATGCTCACCAAGGGCATGGATCGCGCCGGCATCAGCCGCGTCGAGATCGAGCGCACCCGTGATCGTGTCCGTGTCGACATCCACACCGCACGCCCCGGCATCGTCATCGGTCGCCGTGGCGCCGAGGCCGACCGCATCCGCGGCGATCTGGAGAAGCTGACCGGCAAGCAGGTCCAGCTGAACATCCTCGAGGTCAAGAACCCCGAGATGGACGCCCAGCTCGTCGCCCAGGGTGTCGCCGAGCAGCTGTCCGGTCGTGTGCAGTTCCGCCGTGCCATGCGCAAGGCGATGCAGACCACGATGCGCAGCGGTGCCCTCGGCATCCGCGTGCAGTGCTCGGGCCGCCTCGGTGGCGCCGAGATGTCGCGTTCGGAGTTCTACCGCGAAGGCCGTGTGCCGCTGCACACGCTCCGCGCCGACGTCGACTACGGCTTCTACGAGGCCAAGACCACCTTCGGCCGCATCGGCGTGAAGGTCTGGATCTACAAGGGCGAGGTCGCCGGAACTCGCGCCGAGCGCGAGGCCGAGGCCGCCAAGCGTGCCGCTGCTCCCGGCGGCAACCGTCGCCCGGCCCGCGGCGGTCGTGACGGCGCAGCGCGTCGCCCCGAGCGTCCGGCTCGCGACACCACGTCCGAGTCGCCCGCCAGTGCATCCGAGGCCCCCAAGGCCGAGGCTGCCCGTCCGGACTGCCGAGGCTCCCGTCAAGACTGCGGCTGCCGCCGCTCCTGAAGGAGGCGAGAGCTGATGTTGATGCCTCGTAGGGTCAAGTACCGCAAGCAGCACCACCCCACGCGCCGCGGCATGTCCAAGGGCGGCACCAAGCTGGCGTTCGGTGAGTACGGCATCCAGGCGCTCACGCCTGCGTACGTGACGAACCGTCAGATCGAGTCCGCACGTATCGCCATGACGCGTCACATCAAGCGTGGCGGCAAGGTCTGGATCAACATCTACCCGGACCGGCCCCTCACCAAGAAGCCCGCCGAGACCCGCATGGGTTCAGGCAAGGGCTCGCCCGAGTGGTGGGTCGCCAACGTCAAGCCCGGACGCGTCATGTTCGAGCTGTCCGGCGTCGACGAAGTCACAGCTCGTGAGGCCATGCGCCGCGCGATCCACAAGCTGCCGATGAAGGCTCGCTTCATCAGCCACGAAACTGAAGGGGGCTTCTGATGGCTGCAATCACCACCGCCGCAGAGCTGCGCGCAGTTGACGCGTCCTCCCTGGAGGAGAAGCTGCGCGAGGCCAAGGAAGAGCTGTTCAACCTGCGCTTCCAGAACGCCACCGGCCAGCTCGACAACACCGCGCGCCTGCGCGCGGTCCGCAAGGACATTGCCCGCATCTACACCGTGATGCGCGAGCGCGAGCTCGGCATCATCGAGGGGGCTGACGCATGAGCACGAAGGATGAGAACGTGACCGAAGGCGCAACTGAGCGCACCGCGCGCAAGACCCGCGAGGGTCTTGTCGTCAGCGACAAGATGCAAAAGACCGTCGTGGTCAACGTCGAGGACCGCTACAAGCACGCGCTGTACGGCAAGGTGCTGCGACGCAACATCAAGCTCAAGGCCCACGACGAGGCCAACGACGCCGGCATCGGCGACCGTGTCCTGATCATGGAGACGCGTCCGCTGTCGGCCACCAAGCGGTGGCGCGTCGTGGAAATCCTCGAGAAGGCGAAGTAGGAGACCGATGATCCAGCAGGAGTCGCGACTCAAGGTCGCTGACAACACCGGTGCCAAGGAGATCCTTTGCATCCGCGTGCTCGGTGGTTCGGGCCGGCGCTACGCCGGCATCGGCGACACCATCGTCGCCACCGTCAAGGACGCCATCCCCGGCGGCAACGTCAAGAAGGGGGAGGTCGTCAAGGCTGTCATCGTGCGCACCGTCAAGGAGCGCCGTCGTCCCGATGGTTCGTACATCAAGTTCGACGAGAATGCAGCCGTGATCCTCAAGGCCGACGGAGACCCGCGCGGCACGCGCATCTTCGGTCCCGTGGGCCGCGAACTGCGCGACAAGAAGTTCATGCGCATCATTTCTCTCGCACCGGAGGTGCTCTGACATGGCCCGTAAGGCTGCAAGCGTCAGCATTCGCAAGGGCGACCAGGTCAAGGTCATCGCTGGCAAGGACAAGGGAGTGACCGGAGCGGTCCTCGACGTCCTCGCCGACGCGGGCCGTGTCGTGGTCGAGGGCGTCAACCGCGTCCAGCGCCACACCAAGTCGGCCCAGGCCGGTGGCGCAGGAACGGGCGGCATCATCACCAGCGAAGCGCCCATCCACATCTCGAACGTCATGTTGCTCGCCGACAAGGAGCCCACTCGCGTGGCGTTCCGACGTGACGACGTCACCAAGACGCGTCCCGACGGCAGCACCTACCCCGCGAAGCGCAGCGTGCGCATCGCCAAGAGCACCGGAAAGGAGATCTGAGCATGGCTGAGTCAACTGCGACCGAGGCCGGCACGACCAACGCCGTCCCTCGTCTGAAGACGAAGTACCGCGAGGAGATCCTCCCGGCCCTGCACGAGCAGTTCGGTTTCTCGAACGTCATGCAGGTTCCCGGCCTGACCAAGATCGTCGTCAACATGGGCGTCGGTGAGGCAGCCCGCGACGGCAAGCTGATCGAGGGCGCCATTCGCGACCTCACCGCCATCACTGGCCAGAAGCCGCAGGTCACCAAGGCCCGCAAGTCCATCGCCCAGTTCAAGCTGCGTGAGGGCATGCCGATCGGCACGCACGTCACGCTGCGCGGCGATCGCATGTGGGAGTTCCTGGACCGTCTGCTGTCGCTCGCGCTGCCCCGCATCCGCGACTTCCGCGGTTTGTCGCCCAAGCAGTTCGATGGCCGTGGCAACTACACCTTCGGTCTGACCGAGCAGGTCATGTTCCACGAGATCAACCAAGACAAGATCGACCGCTCGCGCGGTATGGACATCACGGTCGTCACCACGGCGACCAATGACGACGAGGGACGCGCGCTGCTCAAGCTGCTCGGCTTCCCCTACGCCGAGAAGTAAGGGAGATCTGACATGGCGAAGACTGGTCTGAGGGTCAAGGCGGCTCGTAAGCCGAAGTTCGCAGTGCGTGGCTACACGCGCTGCCAGCGCTGCGGCCGTTCGCAGTCGGTGTACCGCAAGTTCGGCCTGTGCCGGATCTGCTTGCGCGAGATGGCGCACCGCGGCGAGCTGCCCGGCATCACCAAGAGCTCCTGGTAATCCACAACTCCTCACAACCGCTGAAGGTCCTTCGGGAAACCACGGCAGGAATGGAATCACAGCAATGACCATGACCGATCCGATCGCAGACATGCTCACGCGTGTCCGCAACGGCAATCAGGCATACCACGACTCCGTGTCGATGCCGTTCTCCAAGCTGAAGGCCGGCGTCGCCGACATCCTGAAGCAGGAGGGCTACATCACCGAGATCGCCGTGGCGGAGCCTGCTGAGGGCGAGGTCAGCAAGACGCTGACCATCACCTTGAAGTACGGCCCGCACCGCGAGCGCTCGATCGCCGGCATCCGGCGCATCAGCAAGCCGGGTCTGCGCGTCTACGCCAAGTCGACCGCGCTGCCCAAGGTGCTCGGTGGCCTCGGCATCGCCATCATCTCGACCAGTCAGGGTCTGCTCACGGACCGCCAGGCGAACCAGAAGGGCGTAGGTGGGGAAGTCCTCGCCTACGTCTGGTAGGACGGAGGGAATCTGATGTCACGTATTGGCAAGTACCCCGTCGCGGTGCCTTCGGGCGTCGAGGTCACCATCGAGGGCCAGGACGTCCGCGTCAAGGGCCCCAAGGGTGAGCTGTCGCTGACCGTCGCCGAGCCGATCACCGTCCGCAAGGACGAGGATTCGCTGGCCGTCGAGCGTCCTGACGACGAGCGCAAGAGCAAGGCGCTGCACGGCCTGTCGCGCACGCTCATCAACAACATGGTCGTCGGTGTCACCGAGGGCTATGAGAAGAAGCTGGAGATCGTGGGCGTGGGTTACCGCGTCCTCTCCAAGGGCCCCACGGCTCTGGAGTTCGCTCTCGGCTTCAGCCACCCGGTCCCGGTCGAGGCGCCCGACGGCGTCACGTTCGCGGTCGAGTCGCCCACCAAGTTCTCGGTCATCGGCATCGACAAGCAAGCCGTCGGTGAAGTGGCCGCCAACATCCGCAAGATCCGCAAGCCTGAGCCCTACAAGGGCAAGGGTGTGCGCTACGCCGGCGAGCACGTCCGTCGCAAGGTCGGAAAGGCTGGTAAGTAGTCCATGGCTATCTCGATCAGACACAACAAGAACGCCAAGGGTCGTACCGCGTCGCGTGCGCGGCGCCAGATCCGCGGCCGCAAGAAGATCCAGGGCTCCGCTGAGCGTCCTCGCCTCGTGGTGACGCGCTCCAGCAAGCACATGGTCGCCCAGGTGGTCGACGATCTCGAAGGCCGCACGCTGGTCTCGGCGTCGACCATGGAGACCGACCTGCGGTCCGACGATGGCGACAAGACGGCCAAGGCCAAGAAGGTCGGCGAGCTCGTGGCCGACCGCGCCAAGGCCGCCGGTATCGCCACGGTCGTCTTCGACCGCGCAGGCAACAAGTACGCCGGTCGTGTCGCGGCAGTGGCCGACGGCGCCCGCGAGGGTGGACTGGAGTTCTGATGATGCAGACCAATAACCAAAGGAGTGCCGCATGAGCGGGCAGCAGCGCCGCGGAGGCGGCGGCGGACGCGGACGTGGAAACGACCGCGGCGCCGAGAAGTCGAACTACATCGAGAAGGTCGTCACGATCAACCGTGTCGCCAAGGTCGTCAAGGGTGGTCGTCGCTTCAGCTTCACCGCCCTGGTGATCGTCGGTGACGGCGACGGACAGGTCGGCATCGGCTACGGCAAGGCCAAGGAAGTTCCCACGGCCATCTCCAAGGGTGTCGAGGAGGCAAAGAAGTCCTTCTTCCGCGTCCCCCGCATCCAGGGCACCATCCCGCACCCCGTGCAGGGTGAGAAGGCTGCCGGCGTCGTGTTCTTGCGCCCGGCGTCGCCCGGTACCGGCGTCATCGCCGGTGGGCCCGTGCGCGCCGTGCTGGAGGCTGCTGGCATCCACGACGTGCTGAGCAAGTCGCTCGGTTCGTCCAACGCCATCAACATCGTGCACGCGACGGTCGCGGCTCTGCGCCTGCTGGAATCACCTGAGATGGTGGCCCAGCGTCGCGGTCTGACCGTCGAGGAGGTCGCTCCGGCGGCCCTGCTGCGGGCCGGTCGTCTGGGCATCGAAGAGGCCAAGGCTGAGTCCGAGGCAGGCCTGAACAACGCTGGGGCGGGGGCATCGCGATGACGAAGCTCCAGGTGACCCAGACTCGTTCGGGCATCGGTCGCAAGCAGAACCAGCGCGACACGCTGCGTTCGCTCGGCCTCAAGCGCATCGGCGACGTTGTCGTCCAGGAAGATCGCCCCGAGATCCGCGGCATGGTGGAAGCCATCCCGCACCTCGTGGACGTCACGGAGGTTGACTGACATGACACTCAAACTGCACCATCTGCGTCCTGCTCCCGGAGCCAAGACCGCCAAGACCCGTGTGGGTCGCGGTGAGGGCTCCAAGGGCAAGACTGCCGGTCGTGGCACCAAGGGCACCAAGGCTCGTTACCAGGTGCCCGCGGGCTTCGAGGGCGGACAGACGCCCCTGCACATGCGACTGCCGAAGCTGAAGGGGTTCAAGAACCCGTTCCGCGTCGAGTACCAGGTCGTGAATCTCGATCGCATCGAGCTGCTCTTCCCGAAGGGTGGCGACATCGATGTCGACGCTCTCGTGGCCCACGGAGCGGTCCGCAAGGGCCACCCCGTCAAGGTCCTTGGACAGGGTGAGATCTCGGTCAAGGTCCAGGTGAGCGCCGACAAGTTCTCCAGCTCGGCCCGCACCAAGATCGAAGCAGCAGGCGGCTCGGTCACCGAGCTGTGACCCAGAGTTGTTGACGCAGGCGGCGGGCCCCTCAGTTGAGGGACCCGCCGTTCTGCTCCACTGTTAGAGTCGATCCGGCGGGTTGCCGCCTCCGAAACATCCCCAGCAGAACTTTCGCCACACCCCTTCGGGAGGAACACCGGTGCTCACCGCCTTCGCGCAAGCGTTCAGAACGCCTGACCTGCGCAAGAAAATCCTGTTCGTGCTGGGCATCATCGTCCTCTTCCGCATCGGCTCGTCCACGCCGGCTCCGGGCATCGACCTGGGCAACGTGCGTCAGTGCATCAACCTGGCCTCCACGGGCGACAACGCTGGCCTGTTCGCGCTGATCAACGTGTTCTCCGGCGGAGCGCTGCTCCAGCTGACCGTCTTTGCGCTGGGCATCATGCCCTACATCACCGCCAGCATCATCTTGCAGCTGCTCGTCGTGGTCATCCCGCGACTGGAAGCGCTGAAGAAGGAGGGCCAGGCGGGCCAGACCAAGATCACGCAGTACACCCGCTACCTGACGCTCGGCCTCGCCATCTTGCAGGCGACCGGCATCGTGGCTCTCGCCCGCAGCGGCAACCTGTTCGGCGGAGCCTGCAACCTGGACCTGTTGTACAGCCCCGACAGCATCCCGACCTTCCTGCTGATCGTCCTCACCATGGTCGCCGGCACCTCGGTCATCATGTGGTTCGGCGAGCTCATCACCGATCGCGGCATCGGCAACGGCATGTCCATCTTGATCTTCACCCAGGTCATCGCCACCTTCCCCGGTTCGCTGTGGCTGATCAAGGAGCAGAAGGGCTGGACGACCTTCCTGGTGGTCGTGGCGGTTGGCATGGTGGTCATCGCCGGCGTCATCTTCATCGAGCAGGCCCAGCGACGCATTCCGGTGCAGTACGCCAAGCGCATGGTGGGACGTCGGATGTTCGGCGGATCGACCACGTACATCCCGCTCAAGGTCAACCAGGCCGGCATCATCCCGGTCATCTTCGCCTCGAGCCTGTTGTACCTGCCGGCGCTGCTGGCGCAGTTCAATCCTGAAGCGTTCTACACGCCGTGGATCAACGACTACTTCGTGCGCGGCGATCATCCGTTCTACATGCTGACCTACCTGGCGCTGATCATCTTCTTCACGTACTTCTACGTGTCGATCACGTTCAACCCCGAAGAAGTCGCCGACAACATGCGCAAGTACGGCGGGTTCATCCCGGGCATCCGCGCTGGCCGGCCCACGCAGGACTACCTGGCGTACGTGCTCAGCCGCATCACGGCGCCGGGCGCGCTGTACCTGGGCTTCATCGCGTTGATCCCCATGATCGCCGTGGCGTTGCTCGACGCAAACCAGAACTTCCCCTTCGGCGGCACCACGCTGCTGATCATCGTTGGTGTCGGCCTCGACACGGTCAAGCAGATCGAGAGCCAGCTGCAGCAACGCAACTATGAAGGGTTCTTGCGCTGATGCGGTTGCTCATCATGGGACCGCCCGGAGCGGGCAAGGGGACGCAGGCCGTGTCGTTGGCCGAGCGGGTCGGTGGCGCACACATCTCCACCGGTGACATCTTCCGAGCCAATGTCCAGCAGCAGACCGAGCTTGGCCGTGACGCTCAGCGCTACATGGACGCTGGCGAGTACGTCCCGGACGAGATCACCAACGCCATGGTGCGAGACCGGCTGGGTCACGATGACGCCCGCGAATCGTTCATTCTCGACGGCTACCCGCGGACGCTCGATCAGGTCGCGACGCTCGACGGAATCCTCGACGACCTCGGTTCTGGACTCGACGGGGTCGTGGAGCTGGTCGTCGATCCCGAAGAACTGATCCAGCGGCTGCTGAAGCGGGCCGAGACCAGCGGCCGTGCGGACGACACCGAAGCCGTCATCCGGCATCGCCAACAGGTCTACACCGACGAGACCGCCCCCTTGATCGACGTCTACAGCCAGCGCGGTCTGCTGATGCAGATCGACGGTGTCGGCGATGTCGCCGAGGTGTCGGCCCGCATCGACGACGCACTGCCTGCCTGAGTCCGGTGTTCCGCGAGCGGGTCGAGCTCAAGACGCCAGCGCAGATCGAGACCATGCGTCAGGCGGGCCTCGTGGTCGCCGCAACGTTGCACGCCGTGCGTTCCCAAGCCGACGCCGGGATGACCACGGGGGACCTGGACCGCATCGCGCGCGAGTCGATCGCCGCTCACGGGGCCACCTCCAACTTTCTGGACTACGGCGCCGACGAGCTCGGACACGGCGGATTTCCCGGGGTCATCTGCACGTCGGTCAACGACGAGGTCGTGCATGGCATCCCGGGATCGCGGGTGCTGGGTGACGGTGACCTCGTCTCGGTCGACTGCGGGGCGATCATCGACGGCTGGCACGGTGATGCCGCGGTCTCCTTCACGATCGGCGAGCCGCGTGCCGTCGACGTGGAGCTGATCCGTGTCACCGAGACGGCACTGTGGGCCGGTATCGGCGCAGCGCGGCTCGGGGGGAAGGTCGGTGACATCAGCGCGGCGATCGAGGCATCGATCCTGGGAGCTGGTGCCTACGGCATCGCCGAGGGCCTCACGGGACACGGCATCGGCACCACCATGCACCAGCCGCCCTGGGTTCCCAACGTGGCCGGTGGCGGCCGCACCACTCGACTCGTGCCTGGCCTCGTCCTCGCCATCGAGCCGATGGTCAGCATCGGCACCTCACGCAATCGCACCCTCGATGACGGCTGGACCATCGTGACGCTGGACGGCAGTCGGGCCGCCCACGCCGAGCACACGTTCACGCTGACCGAGAAGGGCGCCTGGGTGCTCACGGCCGTCGATGGAGGACGCGAGAAGCTCGGCTCGATGGGGGTTCCGTGCGGGGCTCCCACCACCTGATCTCGAAGGCTCAGGAAGCGACGCGCGGGGTCGGGGTCGACCGTAGGATCACGGCTTCGTAGTCGGGGTGCTTGGACGTGACCTCAAGCGTGATCGCTGTTCCGCGCTGCGCTGCCGTGGGCACGAATGATGCAGAGGTGGCTCCGGCGATGGGCTTGGCATCGGAGAGCCATCGATAGGAGATCTCGTCCGGATAGGGGAACCAGTCGCCGTCGTCAGCAATGAGGCGGGTGCCGACCTTGGCGGCCCCGAGGATCGCGGGCGCTCTCAGTGACGTGAGTTCTCGAGGCCACACCTCGGCGGGCGTCGACGTGATGCTCTGCGATGCGTACCCCGGAGCACCAGCGGTGACCCGGACCGACAATGCTCGCCCGAGCATGTCAGCAGACGGGGTGAAGGTGGGCGACGTGGCGCCCGAGATCTCGGTCGTCTCGTCGATCAGCCACTGGTAGGAGAACGTGAAGTCCACCTCGGCCGGCGACCAGGTTCCTGGATCTGCCGTGAGCTCGACGCCGGCGGTGGGAACTGCGGAGAATTCCGGCGCAACCGTGGAGCTCACGGGGGTGTCGGCGGTCTTCGGATCGGCGAAGTGGATGATCCCGTCGGGCCAGCCTGACCCGGACTTGGTGATCTTGCGCCAGTCGAAGGCGCCGCTCCAGTTCGACTCGGACACCCAGATCTCCGTGGGTGAGACAACCTTCTCGATGTAGGCCACGTGGTTGCCGCCGCTGCTGCGACCCCACCACGCGACAGCGCCGACCGCAGGCGTCGAATCGGTGATGGATGACATCGTCGTGCCCCAGTCGCGGGCGTTGCCGACGCCAGATTTCGGCCGCTTGTTGGGCATGCCGTTGGTCGTCACCAGACGATAGGCGACGTAGTTGGTGCAGTTGGTGCCGGTGTACATGGCCCAGTAGCTGGTGCGCTGCTTCGCGGAGTAGCCGAAGTTGCTGTACCCCTTCGACTCGCAGGAGGAGTATCCGCTGCACACCACTGAGTACGACGCATCGGCCCGGCTGACCGGTGTCAGCAGGGCTGCGAGGAACAGCGCGATGAACAGCGCTCGGGAGCGACGCACGTGAGATAGATTACGTGACAGATGTGGCTCATGGGAAATAAGTGGCAGATGTTACTTCAGCGGTGCCGCTCCATCGTGCAGCACTTGACGCTGCCGCCGGACTTCAAGAACTCCGACAAGTCGACCGGCACCGGCGTGTATCCGCGGTCCGCGAGCTGGTGCGCGAAGTCGCGAGTCTGAGACGGCAGGATGACGTTCTGGCCGTCGCTCACCGCGTTGAGTCCGAGCACCAGGGCGTCGGCCTCGCTGACGATGGTCGCCTCGGGGAACAGGTCGCGCAGCGTGCGGCGGCTGTGTCGGCTGAAGGCGCCGGGGTAGTAGGCGACGTCGGCCGGCGTGTCTCCGTTGCCGTCGTCGAGCACGGCCAGGGCAACGTCGAGGTGGTAGAAGCGGGGATCGACCAGCTCCAGCGAGACCACGGGGCGGTCGAGCGTCGCGGCTGCCTCGATGTGTGCGTCCAGGCTGGTGCGGAAACCGGTTCCGGCCAGGATCATCGAGCCGAGGGCGAGGAAGTCACCCTCACCTTCGTTGGTGAAGGCGGGCTCGGTGACGGTGATGCCCTGACTGCGCATCCATGCGGCGAAGGCCGGACCCTCGGCGGCGCGTTCGGCGAACGTGAACCGGGCGCCGTAGGCGCGATCGCGGACGATGAGTCCACCGTTGGCGGAGAACACCATGTCGGGCTGGCCGGACATGGGGGGCACGAGGTCGACGTGGTGCCCCAGGCTCAGGTAGGTGTTGCGCAGCACCTCCCACTGGAGCAGGGCTCGCGAGTGGTCGACCGCGACAGCGGTGTCCATCCACGGGTTGATCGCGTACTCGACGGCGAAGTGGTCCGGGGTGCACATCACGTAGTGACGGGTGCGCGGTAGCCGCGACGACGTGGGGCGGACACGCGTGTCGAGAACGGTCAAGGGAGCCTCCCAGCAAGAATCAGTGCAACGTTTCAACTGTAAGCCCCGATCGAGTCGAACGAAGAGGCCGAAACAGCGATTCTGGGTGGCATAATCTTGCGTTCATTCGCCGAATATCGCTTTTTCTTGCAAGACTGGCGTCATGGACGATGTCGACCGCCGCCTGCTCACCTGCCTGCTCGAAGATGGCCGTGCCAGCTTCGCCGCGATCGGTGAACGCGTGGGCCTGTCGGCACCCGCCGTCAAGCGTCGTACCGACCGACTTGTCGCCGACGGGGTCATCAGCGGGTTCACCGCCGTGCTCGATCCCGACGCCATGGGATGGACCACCGAGGCCTACGTCGAGGTGCACTGTCAGGGAACGATCTCCCCGGCCGAGCTCCAGGCCGCCTTCCTGCGCGTCCCCGAGGTGCACTCGGCGGCCACCGTCTCGGGTCCGGCCGATGCGATGCTGCGGATCGTGGCACGCGACGTGCGCGATCTCGAACAGGCCCTGGAACGGGTGCGCATCGAGGTCGCGAACGTCGATCACACCAACACCGCCATCGTGTTGTCGCGGCTGATCGACCGGCCGTCCCCGCGTCCTTCGGACTAGCCGCAGCGCGCGGGCCCCGGAGCACGCGAGAGTTCACAGGGCGACGACAGGTCAGGGAGGGGTCTGGCCCAGCCGGGCTTCCTACCGTCGAGCCATGAGCTTGAGAATCATGGCCGCCGGCGCACTCGTCGGGTCGTCGTGCGTCCGTGCTCGGCGGCACACGCCGAGCACCGACGCGGCGCCGGTATCGACGTCCGTCACAGCAGCCTCGGTCTCGACACGCATCGCTGTGAGTCGAGGCGACGGAGCTGTCGATCCGACACCGCGGCACTCGAGGCGATCGAGACCGAACGCTCGCTTCTCGGTGGCGGTGCTCGACGTCGACTCGGGGGCGACCCTCACCTACGGCGACGACGGCACCTTCGACACCGCGAGCATCGTGAAGGTCGACATCCTGGCGGCGCTGCTCGACGCGCAGCGACGGGGAGCTGACCGTCGAGCAGCAGCAGCAGGCGACCGCGATGATCGAGCGCAGCGACAACGACTCGGCCACGGCGCTGTTCGACGACGTCGGGGGAGTGGCGGGTCTCGAGGCGTACAACGCGACCCTCGGGCTGGTGGACACCACCGTCGCCGAGGCATGGGGGCTGACCCAGACCACGGCGGCTGACCAGCTCGTCGTGCTGCAGGCCGCGCTGGAGCACGACACGGTGCGAGAGCTGATGGGGCAGGTCGTCGACGAGCAGCGCTTCGGCGTGAGCGCCGCCGCCGACGATCCAGACGATGCGGTGCTCAAGGTGGGGTACCTGCAACGGTCCGCGACCGGACTGTGGGACGTCACGAGCATCGGGGAAGTGACCTCGGCCGGCCGGACCTATCTCGTGGCCGTGTTGTCGGACGGGAACGACACCATGGTCTCGGGAGTCGCGCTGGCGGACGCTGTGGCCGCAGCGGCTGTCCCTGCCTGGGTGGCCGCGACCTGACCGCGATTTGAGTCTGGGGGGCGGTTTGCCTAGAATGATGAGTCGGCCGATTCGGTCCACGTCATCCTGCCCCGCAGGCTTCAGTTTCGAAGCGGGTCAGGCATGTGCCCGGTCAACCGCAGACGAAGCAACCGAAGAAGAGGTTATGGCGAAAAAAGAAGGCGTCATCGAGATGGAAGGTGCCGTAGTCGAGGCACTGCCCAACGCGATGTTCCGCGTCGAGCTGCAGAACGGGCACAAGGTACTCGCCCACATCAGCGGCAAGATGCGTCAGCACTACATCCGCATCCTCCCCGAGGACCGGGTCGTGGTCGAGCTCTCGCCGTATGACCTCAGCCGCGGTCGCATCGTGTACCGCTACAAGTGATAGAAACCCACACGTTCACGAGAAAGAGACTTCGTACATGAAGGTCAACCCGAGCGTGAAGAAGATCTGTGACAAGTGCAAGGTGATTCGTCGCCACGGCCGCGTCATGGTGTTGTGCGAGAACCCGCGCCACAAGCAGCGCCAGGGCTGAACACAGCTTCTTCACACACAGCAGTACTGAACACCTGATCGCTCCCGTCACACCATGCGTCATCGGTGCCGGCGGGTCACCTCCGGAGCGTAGGCCGGAGCCCGACTCCAGATCACACATGATCTGGGAGGCAGTCGGGATGCCTCAGGTGCCACACCTCGCCGAATGGAAGGAACTGCCTACATGGCACGCCTCGTTGGAGTAGACCTCCCGCGCGACAAGCGCGTTGAGATCGCACTCACCTATGTTTTTGGGATCGGTCGCACACGCGCCATCCAGACCCTCGCCGCCACCGGCATCAGCCCGGACAAGCGCGTCCACGAGCTCGACGACACTGACCTCGTCGCGCTGCGTGATCACATCGAAGCGAACTACCAGACCGAGGGCGATCTTCGCCGCACGGTCACCGGTGACATTCGCCGCAAGATGGAGATCGGCAGCTACCAGGGTCGTCGTCACCGTGCGCACCTGCCCGTTCGTGGACAGCGCACCAAGACCAACGCGCGCACCCGCAAGGGCCCCAAGCGCACCGTCTCCGGAAAGAAGAAGTGATCTAGATGGCTCCGAAGACTGCCACCAAGAAGGTGCGCCGCAAGGTCAAGAAGAACGTCGTTCAGGGCGAAGCCCACATCAAGAGCACGTTCAACAACACGCACGTCACCATCACCGATCCGTCCGGCGCTGTGATCGCCTGGGCCTCGGGTGGAACCGTCGGGTTCAAGGGTTCGCGCAAGTCGACCCCGTACGCCGCCGGCATGGCAGCTGAGGCTGCTGGCCGTCAGGCGATGGAGCACGGCATGAAGAAGGTCGATGTCTTCGTCAAGGGCCCCGGTTCGGGCCGCGAGACGGCGATCCGTTCGCTGAGCGGCGTCGGCCTCGAGGTCGGCACCATCTCTGACGTGACCCCCAGCCCGCACAACGGCTGCCGCCCGCCCAAGCACCGGAGGCTCTGACTCATGGCTCGTTACACCGGACCCCTCACCAAGAAGTCGCGTCGTTACGGCGTCGACCTCGTGGGCGGCGACGCCGCCTTCGAGAAGCGCCCCTACCCTCCCGGACAGCACGGTCGTACCCGTGTCAAGGAGTCGGAGTACCGCACGCAGCTGCACGAGAAGCAGAAGGCGCGCTACACCTACGGCGTCCTCGAGAAGCAGTTCCGCAAGTACTACGAGAGCGCTTCACGTCGTCCCGGCAAGACCGGCGACAACCTGCTGATCGCACTGGAGAGCCGCCTCGACAACGTGGTGTACCGCTCCGGTCTGGCCCGCACGCGTCGCCACGCCCGCCAGCTGGTGTCCCATGGACACTTCCTGGTCAACGGCGTCAAGACGAACATCCCGTCGTTCCAGGTCAGCAAGCACGACATCGTCGATGTCAAGACCAAGTCGCTGGAGACCACGCCGTTCATCGTCGCGCGTGAGACCCACGACCAGGACACGGTTCCCGGCTGGATGGACGTGTCGCCTGACCGCGGTCGCATCCTCATCCACACGCAGCCGGTCCGCGAGCAGATCACCCTGCCGATCCAGGAACAGCTGATCGTGGAGTTCTACTCCAAGATCTGATTCACCCCAGCACGATTCACACAGCACCATGACCCGGGCCCTCAAATAGTGGTCGGTCCGGAAAGGAAGAAACATGCTGATCGCCCAGCGCCCCGTCCTGTCCGAAGAGGTTGTTGACGAGTTCCGTTCGCGGTTCGTCATCGAGCCCCTCGAGCCCGGATTCGGCTACACCCTCGGCAACTCGCTGCGTCGTACGCTGCTGTCGTCGATCCCGGGTGCGGCCATCACGTCGATCAAGGTCGACGGTGTCCTGCACGAGTTCTCGACCGTCCCCGGCGTCACCGAGGATGTCACCGAGATCATCTTGAACCTCAAGGATCTCGTCGTCTCCTCGACCATCGACGAGCCTGTCGTGATGTACCTGCGCAAGGAGGGTGCTGGCGCCGCCACGGCTGCCGACATCACCCCGCCCGCGGGTGTCGAGGTGCACAACAGCGACCTGCACGTCGCGACCCTGAACGACAAGGGCAAGCTCGAGATCGAGCTCGTCGTCGAGCGCGGCCGCGGCTACGTGTCGGCCGTGCAGAACAAGACCGGCGAGGAAGAGATCGGGCGTATGCCGGTCGACTCCATCTACAGCCCGGTCCTCAAGGTCACGTACAAGGTCGAGGCGACTCGTGTCGAGCAGCGCACCGACTTCGACCGTCTGGTCATCGACGTCGAGACCAAGAAGTCGATGCTGCCGCGCGACGCCATTGCCTCGGCCGGCTCCACGCTGGTCGAGCTGTTCGGCCTGGCCCGCGAGCTCAACGTCGAGGCCGAGGGCATCGACATCGGCCCGTCGCCCGTCGACGAGCAGCTGGCTGCCGACCTGGCCTTGCCGATCGAGGATCTGAACTTCACGGTTCGCTCCTACAACTGCCTCAAGCGCGAGGGAGTCCACACCGTGGGCGAGCTCATCACCCGCTCGGAGCAGGACCTGCTGGACATCCGCAACTTCGGCTCGAAGTCGATCGACGAGGTCAAGGCCAAGCTCGTCGAGATGGGTCTGGGTCTCAAGGACAGCCCCGCCGGATTCGACCCCACGGCCGTCGTCACCGAGTACGACGACGACGCCAGCTTTGCCGAGGACGAGCAGTACTGAGCTCCGGCTCAGGTCACTGCCTCACCGATTGATTCTGGAGACACTTCATGCCCACGCCCACCAAGGGACCTCGCTTCGGCGGTAGCCCCGCCCACCAGCGTCTGATCCTCGCCAACCTCGCGCAGAACCTGTTCGAGCACGGCAAGATCACGACGACCGAGGCGAAGGCCCGCCGCCTGCGTCCCTACGCCGAGCAGCTCATCACCAAGGCCAAGACCGACACGGTGGCCAACCGCCGCCAGGTCGTCAAGGTCATCCGTGACAAGAGCATCTTGCACACGCTGTTCACCGAGATCGGCCCGGCCATGGCCAGCCGTCCTGGTGGATACACCCGCATCACCAAGATCGCGGCCCGCAAGGGCGACAACGCCCCCATGGCCGTGATCGAGATCGTCGAGGCCCAGGACTTCCCGGCTCAGAACCAGAAGCCGAAGAAGGCACCGAAGGCCGACAAGCCCGTCGAGCCCGTCGTCACCGACGAGGATCTCGGCTCGGAGGTCGAGGTCGACGAAGCCATCGTCGACGCCCCCGAAGCGGCCGAGACGGTCGACGCCTCCGCCGAGGCCGACGACAAGTAGACAAGCTCAGCACGAGGGGCCCGACACCACATGGTGTCGGGCCCCTCGTGGTCTGTTCAGCCTCGGCGAATCTCCAGCACCCGGAAGCCGCGGCTGCTCGCCGCGCGTTCGGTCGGCCAGCCCTGGTCGATGAGCCATTGCTGCAACGAGTCGGCGCCAAGATGCTTGCCGACCACGAGCCAAGCCGTGCCGTCGGGCGAAAGCCGCGGGAGCCAGTGCAGCAGCAGCTCGTGCAGGGCCTGCTTGCCGATCCGGATCGGGGGGTTGGACCAGATGGCGTCGAACGTCAGGTCGGACGGCACGTCGTCGGGTAGGGAGGTGTGCACCGTGGCGCCGAGAACGTGCGCGTTCGACGTGGTGAGCTCCAGCGCCCGGACGTTGACGTCCACCGCCCACACCTCGACGGCGGGGGAGGCCGCTGCCACGGCACAGGCGATCGGCCCCCAGCCGCAGCCGAGGTCCAGCAGGCGCCCTGTCGCGGGAGGCTCGAGCTCGCTGAGCAGCACCGCGGTGGCGTGATCGAGTCCGTCCTGCGAGAACACGCCCGTCGACGTGGTGAAGGTGTGTTCCCGCCCCCAGATCGTCGCGTGCACCTGGCGGCGCTCGTCCGCGACCGCGGGCTGCTCGTCGAAGTAGTGGTCGGCCACGCGACCAGTGTCCCAGCCCTCAGAGCAGCACGAGCACGAGTATCACCGTGAACGCCACGACGGCAGCGCCGGCGAGCTGTCGCGACCAGGTCCAGCGCTGCGCGGGGGGTTCGCCACCCACGGCGGCGAGCACTGACATCACGGCGCCCGGCACAGCGAGTGCGACGAAGCCGATCCGCAGCGCATCGAGCTCGCGTCGGCCCTCCCATGCGTCGATCGTGTACGCGATCGCGGATCCGATCACGACCATCACCATCACCTCGACCACTCCGCGGGGGACCACGAAGCGCAGCGGTGCCACATCAGGGATGCGGTCGGCCAGGAGGTCGACGACCTGGGGCAGCAGGAAGAGCCCGACGCCAACCCACAGGTGCCAGGAATGGCCGATGAAGGCCCAGGCGAACAGCACCATGAGCGTGGTCCGCAGGACGATGCCGCGCACCTGGGTGACAGTGGTCGGTGCTGCTGGCTCCGCGTGGTCGTGCACCGCCTGGAGGCGCGCGGGGTAGCCGTGTGCGATCACCTCCTCGATCGCGAACCGCACCATGACCAGCCCGATGGTCGTCAGCGCCAATGCGTCGGCATGCTGGGTGATCGACTGTGGTCGGCCCACCAGATCGCCCAGACTGCCGACGATGCCCTGCACGGCCCAGCCAGTGATCAGCGCGGCGATCACGGTGTCCGCGATGCGATCCCAGCCGTACACCTGGCCATCGGCAGTGAGTCGCCGGAATGGTCGCGCCGCGCCGGCGATCAGAGGCACGAGCGCCCAGAGCGCCGCGAGCCCCAGCAGCCCACGCAATCCCTGGGCGAGGGTGAGGTCGCCTGCGGACAGTCCGCCCGAGACGAGGACCGCAAGGGCGAACGCCGTGGCAGCGGCGAAGCCCGCCGCGGCATCAAGCACCGACCAGATCATCAGCGCGACGATGAGCGTCAGGCCGGGCGCGAGGGGGCGACCGTCGCTTGCGACGGCAGCAGCGAGGCCGAGTGCGCCGCCGACGATCGGCGACAGTGCCCACGCCGAGCCGAAGGCCGCCCGCAGGTGTGAGCTGTCGGCGAGGATGCGGGCGAGCAGCGGGAAGCGTGGTGACAACCACACCGGCACGTGTCGACCCCAACGATCGGCCACCTCATGGCCGGGCGCGCGCCAGGTGCCGGACCGGTCGCCCCAGCCCTGCACGGTGGCGGCCTCGGTTCCAGCACTGTCGTCGGCGCCGTCGACAGAAGCCCCTGCTGCTCCCGCGAGGGCGACGGGCGCACTGGGGGCGGCCACGGTGGCGCTGCGCATGGCGTCGGCGCGCGGCCATCGACCGCGGGCTGCCGCGCCGCCACCCGTGCGGGTGCTGGTGGGCGCGAACCTGCCGGCGACGCCGAGCCCGGGCGCACCGATCATGGCCAGCGTCGTGAACGCGATGATCCCGATCACCAGAACCCGGAAAGGGTCGTACAGCGGCACCGTCGACTTTTGGGCCGCGGGAGTGGGGGAGGAGGGGGCGAGCAGCTCGATTCCCGGGGCCACCAGCGGCGACTCCGGCTCTGTCTCCGAGGGGACCGGGACGCGGGGGGCAGCGAGCGAAGGCGGTATCAGGAGCGGTGAGAGACCGGGACCGGCTTCGGCGGTCCTGCCAGGAGAGCTCGGCGTGGTGGGCTTCGGTGCCTTGGGCGCCGGTGGCGTGGTCGTGACCGGGGGCGTCCCGACCGTGAAGGCGAAGGTGATCTCGTCCACCGGGACCGTGTCGCCGGGGACGAACTCCTGAAGCACGGCGGAGTACGTCCCCGGCGGCACGGCGGTGGCCAACCGGGCGTGAGCCGAACGCCGGTGCTTGTCACCCGCCTCCGACCGCGCGGACTCCCGGGCTGCGGTGCTGTCGTACGTGCAGGCGAAGCTGTCCAGCTCCCCGGCATCCTCCTTGCCGTCGTCGATCCTGCACGACTCGAAATCGACCAGAGTGACGCTTCCGCGGGTGACGGTCCAGCGAACATCGGCGACGTGCATCTCGCGTTGGCCCTCGAGGACGATGAGATCGCCATCCGCCAGCTTTGGCGGCGTGGTCACCTTGAAGATCGAGGGTTGGATGCGCAGCCTGAACGGCGTGCCGGTCGACTCCTCGCCGGCGCCATTGACGGTGTGAGCCTTCAGCTCGATCACGGTCTCGGTGGTCGCGTCGCGGTTCTGCGGGAAGTTCCGCTGGTCCATCGTGCATCCCCAGGAGCTGAGAGACAGCGGGTCCTCCTGGAGGCACGGGATGGTTGAGCCATCTGCGGCGCGGCGCACGATGACACTGGTGCCGACGGGCTTGTTCCCGTGCACCTCCGGGTTCGCGGTGTAGTCGACGGAGACGTCGTCATAGCCTCGTTGCATCGACGGCGGGTCAGGCGGCGCGGCTTCGGCGGGTGTCGCGAGCGCGACGACGATGGCCAGGCACCAGACCACGGCCAGAACAGCAGCACAGGGGCGAAGACGCTGAGTCTTCATCCTCGGAGATTAAAGACACTTTCTCTGCAATGGCAAGGAAACGAGGAAAATAGGGACTTTCGTCACTCGACCGAGCTCATCGGCGCGCAGTGTGGTCCAGCAGCCGGTCGATGAACGCCGCTTGCGCGACCACGATCAGCGCGCGCGCCTCGTCCGGAGTCATCCAGCGAACCCGATCGATCTCTGGAAAGGTCTGCGTCTGGCCCGACCGCGGCGGCCACTGCATCTCAAAGGTCCCCGGCACGATCGCCGCAGGGTCGACATCGGTCTGCACGGCCCAGGCTCGGACGATCTTTCCGCCGGACTGCTGGACCTCGCCGAGCTCGACGAAGTCGGCCGTCGGTGCCGGCAGGCCGAGCTCCTCGGCGAACTCGCGGCACGCGGTCTCCAGCGGCGTCTCATCGTCGCCTTCGGGCAGGCCCTTGGGGATCGTCCACGCGCCAGCGTCCTTGCGGGCCCAGAACGGTCCGCCCATGTGCGCCAGCAATACCTCCAGCCCGTCGACGGCGTCCCTCCACGGCAGCAGGCCGTAGCTGTACGTGGTCACCGAGGCTCGTCGCGACGGCGTCGTGACTCCGCGATCCGTGCGGCCAACAGGTGGTCCGGCGGGTACACGATCTCCTCGAGGGTCAGACCGTGCGCCGGCATGACCTTCACCCGCGGGTCGCGCGTGGCCGTGGCCAGGATCTCGCTGGCCCAGGCGGCGTCGTGCCGCTGCTCGCCGACGGCCACGAGTGCGCCCATCAGAGACCGAACCATGGAGTGACAGAAGGCGTCAGCGCGCACGGTGGTCTCGATCCGTCCGCCGGTTCGCACTGACGCGAGCTCGCGGAGCTCGCGGATCGTGGTGGCGCCATCGCGCTTCTTGCAGAACGACGCAAAATCGTGCTCCCCGAGCAGATGGGCCGAAGCGGCATTCATCGCGTCGACGTCGAGCGGTCGACGATGGGTGACCACGGTGCCGCGGGTCAGCGGATCGGGAATCGTGTCGCAGAGTCGGTAGACGTAGCGACGTTCGAGGGCTGCGAACCGGGCATCGAAACCCTCGGGGGCCTCGGTGACCTCGCGGATCGAGATGTCGTCAGGCAGGACCCGTTGAAGCCGGCGGGTCAGCACGACGGGATCGACCTCGTCCAGGTCGACGTGCGCCACCTGTGCCCGCGCGTGCACACCGGTGTCCGTGCGACCCGCGACCGTCAACGTGGCGAGGGCAGGAAGGCGCAGGACGGTTGCGATGGCCGTCTCGATCTCACCCTGCACGGTGCGCAACCCCGGTTGGGTCGCCCACCCGTGAAACGCAGCGCCGTCATAGGCGAGGTCAAGTCTCAGGCGCACGCCGTCACGCTATCGCCCGCCCGTCGGTTTACCAGCAGGCCACGGAGTCTTGTCACTCCTCCGCGTGAATTCGCCCACAGGGGTGACGACTTTCCGTGGCCTGCTGGTAAACCTCGATCCAGCGAGCGCGAGCCGGCTACTACTTCTTCCAGCGCTCGGCGGCCGGGACGAAGTCGAGCGTGCGGTCGCCGGTGTAGATCTGCTTGGGGCGAGCGATCTTCTGCTCCTTGTCGTCCACGAGCTCCTTCCACTGCGCCAGCCAGCCGGCTGTGCGGGGAATGGCGAACAGCACCGTGAACATCTCGGGCGGGAACTTCAGGGCTTCGTAGATCAAGCCGGAGTAGAAGTCGACGTTCGGGTACAGCTTGCGGCTGACGAAGTAGTCGTCCTCCAGCGCGATGCGCTCCAGTTCCTGGGCGATCTCCAGCAGCGGGCTGACGCCGGTGACCTCGAAGACGTCATCGACAGCCTTCTTGATGATCGTGGCGCGCGGGTCGTAGTTCTTGTAGACGCGGTGACCGAAGCCCATGAGCTTCTCGTCGCCGTTCTTGACGCCCTCGATGAACGCCGGAACCTTGTCCTTGGTGCCAATGCGCCGCAGCATCTTGAGCACGGCCTCGTTGGCGCCGCCGTGCAGCGGGCCGTACAGCGCCGCGATGCCAGCGCTGACCGCCGAGTAGGGGTCGACGTCCGACGAGCCGACGGAGCGGACCGCGTTGGTGGAGCAGTTCTGCTCGTGGTCGGCATGCAAGATGAACAAGACTTCAAGCGCCTTGGAGATACGCGGGTCGGGGTCGTACTCCTGCTCGCTCATCTTGAACAGCATCGACAAGAAGTTCTCGGTGTAGGAGAGATTGTTGTCCGGGTACACGTACGGCTTGCCCTGCGCATGACGGAAGCTCCACGCGCCGAGGGTCGGCATCTTGGCGATCAGCCGGACGATCTGCTCGTGCCGGATCTGTGGATCGCGGATGGCTCGCGCCTCGGGGTAGAAGGTCGACAGGGCGCCCACGCTCGACAGCAGCATGCCCATGGGGTGCGCGTCGTATCGGAAGCCCTGCAACTGCCGTTTCATGTTCTCGTGCACGAAGGTGTGGAACGTGATCTCGTGCACCCACTGCTCGTGCTGCTCCTGGGTGGGCAGCTCGCCATGGATCAACAGGTAGGCGACCTCCAGGAAGGTGGAGTGCTCAGCCAGCTGCTCGATCGGGTACCCGCGGTACTCCAGGATTCCCTTGTCGCCGTCGATGTAGGTGACGGCGCTGCGGGTCGACGCGGTGTTGGTGAAACCGGGGTCGTACAGGGCGATTCCGGGCTCGTCATCGGTCTTGCCGATCTGGCCCATGTCGCTGGCGCGCACGGTTCCGTCGACGATGTCGAGCTCGTACTCCTCACCGGTGCGGTTGTCGCGGACGGTCAAAGACTGCTTCTCGGTCACGATGGGTCTCCTGTGACAGTGGCGTCGCGCCAGCGAGGTGGAGCTGGCCTCACAAACCTAGTCCGGCGAGGGCCTGCACGCCGCACGGGGTGCGGTGGGCCGCCCGTTTTGACCGCGTGTGCCAGCGGCGGTTACCCTTGTGTGTCGTCGTTCTTGCCTGCTCTGTGCTGGTCACCAACGTGTGCTCCAGCCGCGCTGCTGCGGACGACATCCAGACTCCATCCGAAGTAGAAGGAACTTGTCGTGCGCACGTTCAGCCCCAAGCCTGCTGACCTCGATCGTCAGTGGCATGTCATTGACGCCGAGGACATTGTCCTGGGTCGTCTGTCTGTCGAAGCCGCCACGCTGCTGCGTGGCAAGCACAAGCCGACCTTCGCCCCGCACATGGATGGCGGCGATTTCGTCGTCATCATCAATGCGGCCAAGGTCGCTCTGTCGGGCAACAAGCGCACCGACAAGCTCGCCTACCGCCACAGCGGTTACCCGGGCGGACTCAAGTCCATCCCGTATGGCGAGCTGCTCGAGAAGGACGCACGCAAGGCGATCGAGAAGTCGGTCCGCGGCATGCTCCCCAAGAACCGCCTCGGCGACCAGCTGATCACCAAGCTCAAGGTCTACGCCGGCCCCGAGCACCCGCACGCCGCCCAGAAGCCCCAGCCGTTCGAGATCACGCAGATCTCCCAGTAAGGATTGACATCGTGGCCGACACTGCAACCGAAGAGACCGAATTCACGCCCAACGCCGAAGGCGTCGCGTACACCTCCGAGACCACCGGCTCCGCCGTCGTCTCCGACCAGCCCGCCACCGTCGCCCCCGGCGCGGCGACGGGTCGCCGCAAGGAGGCCATCGCGCGGGTGCGCATCGTGCCCGGCACGGGTGTGTGGACTGTCAACGGCAAGCCGTTGGAGGAGTACCTCCCCAACAAGCTGCACCAGCAGATCGCCAAGGAAGCCTTCGCGGCCACCGGCCTGGAAGACCGCTTTGACGTCGTTGCCCGTGTCACCGGTGGTGGCATGACCGGTCAGGCTGGCGCGCTGCGTCTCGGCGTGGCCCGTTCGCTCAACGGCATCGACGAGGAGGTCAACCGCCCGGTCCTGAAGAAGGCCGGTCTGCTGACCCGCGACTCGCGGATCAAGGAGCGCAAGAAGGCCGGTCTCAAGAAGGCCCGTAAGGCTCCGCAGTACAGCAAGCGCTGATCTGCTCGTGGCCGGTCGAATCTTCGGCACCGACGGCGTCCGAGGGGTCGCCAACCGCGACCTGACAGCTGAAGTGGCTGTCGACCTGTCGGTGGCGGCCGCCCACATCCTCGGTGAGATCGGCGCGTTCGCCGATCGACGTCCCACCGCAGTGGTGGCTCGGGATCCGCGCGCCTCGGGGGAGTTCCTGGAGGCCGCGGTCATCGCGGGTCTGGCCTCGGCTGGGGTCGACGTGCACCGTCTTGGCGTGGTGCCCACGCCCGGCGCCGCCTACCTGACGGCACTGCTCGACGCCGACATGGGCGTGATGATCTCGGCGAGCCACAACCCGATGCCCGACAACGGCATCAAGTTCCTGGCCCGCGGCGGCCTCAAGCTGGATGACGAGCTCGAGCGCCAGATCGAGCAACGCCTCGAGGAGCCGTGGGACAGGCCCATCGGTGCTGGTGTGGGACGCATCGGCGACAGTCACTCCGGGGTCGCGGCCTACACCAAGCACCTGGTCGGCACGGTGCCGAACAGCCTCGCGGGCCTCACCGTGGTGCTGGACTGCGCCAACGGCGCAGCCTTCGAGGTGGGGCCGGCCGTGTTCGCCGAGCTGGGCGCCACGGTGATCCCCATCCATGCCGAGCCCGACGGTCTGAACATCAACCGCGACTGCGGGTCGACCCACCTGGAAGATCTGCAGGCCGCCGTCGTGGCCCACACCGCCGACGCTGGATTCGCCTTCGATGGCGACGCCGACCGCTGCTTGGCCGTCGATGCAGCCGGTGAGGTCGTCGACGGGGATCAGATCCTCGCGCTGCTGGCCGTGGCGGCCCGCGACGCGGGGCACCTCGTCGATGACACCGTGGTGGCCACGGTGATGAGCAACCTCGGGTTCATCCACGCGATGGCGCGCGAGAACATCAATGTCGTGGCCACGGCGGTCGGTGACCGCTACGTGCTCGAGGCGATGCGGACGGGGAAGTACACGCTCGGCGGTGAGCAGTCGGGCCACGTCATCATGTCCGAGCACGCCACGACCGGCGATGGTGTCCTCACCGCGCTGCAGGTCGCCAGCCGCATGGTGTCCAGCGGTCGCACCCTCGCCGACCTCGCCGCCGTCATGTCCCATCTGCCGCAGGTGCTGGTCAACGTGCCCAACGTCGACAAGGCGCGCGCTGGCACCGATCCGGTGCTCCAGGGCGAGGTGGCCATCGCTGCGGCCAGGCTCGGCAACTCCGGTCGGGTCCTGCTGCGGCAGAGCGGCACCGAGCCACTCGTACGCGTCATGGTCGAGGCAGCCACGCCTGAGCAGGCGTCCGAGATCGCCGAGCACCTGGCCGGCGTCGTTCGCTCCACCCTCGCCCTCTGACGCCGCCCTAGACTGGCGCCGTGGGCACAGTCACCGCTCAGACCGACGACGACTTCGCCATCTTCCACGAGGTCTACCTCGCCTCGTACGACCGCGCCTACGACTGTCCGTGGCTGGCGGTCGAGAAGCGGGTCAATCTGACTCGTGACGCGTACACGGACGCCATCGCTGTCGTGGCGCGCGACGACGCCGGCACCGTCGTGGGCGGCGGCACGGCGATCCTGCCGCTGCAGGACAACCGGACGTTCGCTTTCCTCGACGTCTTCGTGCATCCCGATCACCGACGAGCCGGGCACGGATCGGCCGTCCTGGGTGCCCTGCTGGACGGGGCGCGTGACGCCGGCCGCACCATCGCCTTCATAGCGCCGTACTGGGGGGTCGACGAGGTGACCAGCGCGGGGCGGGAGTTCGCCGAGGCGCGGGGGTTCGAGCTCGACATGATCGATGCCTCGCGCGAGCTCCGGCTGCCTGCGACGGTGCCGCCCCTGGTCGTCGCGGACGGCTACACGCTGCAGGGCTGGCGCGGCCCGTGCCCCGACGACCTGATCGACGAGTACGCGGACCTGCGCCGCATCCTCACCGAGGAGGCGCCGAACGGCGAGGCCGGCATCGAGAACGAGCACTGGGACGCCGCTCGGGTCCGTCAGGACGAAGCCGATCTCGCCACGGTGGGCCGCGTGATGCACGTCGTCGTGGCGCGCGCACCGAGCGGTCACCTGGCCGGGCACACCCAGCTGGCCTTCCCCGACAGCGATGAGGTGTACCAGTGGGACACCTTGGTGCGTCGCGAACACCGCGGGCACCGTCTCGGGCTGGCGCTGAAGGTCGCCATGATGCTCCAGACGGCCGACCTGCTGGCCGGTCGACGGCGGATCATCACCGAGAACGCTGCCAGCAACGAGCACATGATCGCCGTCAACGACGCACTGGGTTTTGAGCAGATCGCGTGGATTGGCGAGTACGTGCGGAGGCTGTAGCCCCGCAGTTGCACGTGACGGACTCGGTCACAGTTTGCACGTGACGGACTCGGTCACAACTTGCGCAGCCGGACCCATTTCACGTCGTGATCGGAACCCTTGCGCAGCACCAGGGACGCGCGGCCGGTGGTGCTGGCGATGTTCTCGCGCAGGTTCGGCCAGTTGATGGTGTCCCACAGCGTCCCGGCACGCTCCACGGCTTCCTCGTCGGAGAACGTGCTGTAGCGGTGGAAGTACGACTTGGGGTCGGCGAAGGCGGTCTTGCGCAACGCCAGGAACCGGTCGACGTACCACCGCTTGATGTCTCGACTGGACGCGTCCACGTAGATGGAGAAGTCGAAGAAGTCGCGGATGGCCAGGCCGGGGCTTCCGTCCGGGCGCGGTTTGGCCGACCCCAGCACGTTCAAGCCCTCGATGATCACGATGTCGGGTTGCTTGAGGGTGACGACCTCGTCGGTGCGGTCGTACGTGAGGTGGGAGTAGATCGGCGCGGTCACGACCTCGACGCCGGACTTGACCTCCATGACGAAGCGCAGCAGCGCCTTGCGGTCGTACGACTCGGGGAAGCCCTTGCGATCCAGGATCCCGCGCCGCTCCAGCTCAGCGTTGGGGTACAGGAAGCCGTCCGTGGTGACCAGCTCGACCGTCGGGTGCTCGGTGGAGCGGGACAACAGCTCCTTGAGCAGACGAGCGATGGTGGACTTGCCGACCGCCACCGATCCGGCGATGCCGATCACATAGGGGACACGATGGTCCTGACCGGTGCGCAGGAACTGTTCGGTGGCGGCGTACAGCTCGTCGGCCAGGCGTACCCGCATGCTCAAGAGCTCGGCCACAGGCAGGTAGACCTCGCGAACCTCCTCCAGGTCGAGCTCGTCACCGATGCCGCGGAGTCGCTCGATCTCGGACGGGTCCAGCGGCAGGGGAGCGTCCCCGGCCAGCTGTGACCACGCGGCCCTCTCGAGCTCCACGTACGGCGACTGCTCACGCGTCATGCGTCCAGTGTCCCGTGACCGCAGTGCGAGGTCACGCCCCGGTACCCTGAGACGCATGTGCGGAATCGTGGGATACGTCGGAGAACGGTCGGCACTCGACGTCGTGATGGGCGGCCTTCGGCGCCTCGAGTACCGCGGATACGACTCCGGCGGGGTCGCGCTGGTGCACCAGACCGACCAAGGCGGTGCCATCGCGTGGGCCAAGAAGGCCGGCAAGCTGGTCAACCTCGGGCGCGAGCTGGAGTCCTCGCCGCTTCCGGCCGCCACGACCGGCATCGGGCACACCCGCTGGGCCACCCATGGCGCCCCCAACGACGTCAATGCCCACCCGCACCTGGATGCCACGGGCCAGGTGGCCGTGGTGCACAACGGGATCATCGAGAACTTCGCCACCCTCCGCGCAGAGCTGGAGGCCGACGGCGTCGAGATGCTGTCGGAGACTGACACCGAGGTCGTCGCGCACCTGGTGGCCCGCGAGCTCGAGTCGACCGACGACCTGCCAGAAGCTGTCCGGCGCGTGTGCCGACGCCTCCAAGGTGCGTTCACCCTGGTCATCTCCAGCGCACAGCACGACGGCGTCGTGGTGGGAGCCCGCCGCAACTCACCGCTGGTCGTCGGCCGCGGTGTCGGCGAGAACTTCCTCGGCTCAGACGTGTCGGCATTCATCGAGTACACCCGAGACGCCATCGAGCTGGGCCAGGACCAGGTCGTCACCATCACGCGCGAATCCATCGACGTCACCGACTTCGACGGCGCTCCGGCCGAGACCACCGAGTACCACGTCGACTGGGACGTGTCGGCCGCCGAGAAGGGTGGCTACGACTGGTTCATGCTCAAGGAGATCGACGAGCAGCCGCAAGCCGTGGCCGACACCCTGCTCGGCCGACACACCCCCGACGGCCTGCTCCAGCTGGACGAGATGCGGCTGACCGACGACGAGCTGCGCGAGGTCGAGCAAGATCATCATCGTGGCGTGCGGCACCGCCGCCTACGCCGGTCTGGTGGCCAAGTACGCCATCGAGCACTGGACCCGCATCCCGTGCGAGGTCGAGCTCGCGTCGGAGTTCCGGTACCGCGACCCGATCCTGGATCGCTCCACGCTGGTCGTCTCGATCAGCCAGTCCGGCGAGACCATGGACACGCTCATGGCCGTCCGCTACGCCCGCCAGCAGCGCGCCCGCGTCCTGTCGATCTGCAACACCAACGGCTCGACCATCCCTCGTGAGTCGGACGCGGTCATCTACACGCACGCCGGCCCAGAAGTTGCGGTCGCGTCCACCAAGGGCTTCCTGGCGCAGATCACCGCCTGCTACGTGCTCGCGCTGTACCTGGCGCAGGTCAAGGGCACCAAGTACGGCGACGAGATCGCCGACATCGTGGCCGACCTTCAAAAGATCC
Organism: uncultured Actinomycetota bacterium; assembly: GCA_963769445.1. Classification (GTDB taxonomy): domain Bacteria; phylum Actinomycetota; class Actinomycetes; order Propionibacteriales; family Nocardioidaceae; genus Aeromicrobium. The sequence goes on from CAVYLO010000001.1 coordinate 153,824, forward strand.
CTGAGGGCATCCAACGCATGCTCGACGAGGGCGATCAGGTGCGCAAGCTTGCTGCTGATCTGTCGGGCTCCCGATCGATCCTGTTTCTCGGCCGTCACGTGGGCTATCCGGTGGCGCTCGAGGGTGCGCTCAAGCTCAAGGAGCTGGCGTACATCCACGCTGAGGGCTTTGCCGCCGGTGAGCTGAAGCACGGTCCGATCGCGCTGATCGAGGAGGGCCTCCCGGTGTTCGTGATCGTGCCGCCCAAGGGACGCGACCAGCTGCAGGAGAAGACCGTCAGCAGCATCCAGGAGATCCGAGCCCGAGGTGCCCGCACCATCGTGCTGGTCGAGGACGGCGACGATGACGTCGTGCCGTATGCCGACACCGTGATCCGGCTGCCCAAGGTGCCGACGTTGATGCAGCCCTTGGTGGCCGCGGTACCCCTGCAGATCTTCGCGGGCGAGTTCGCCGAGCTGCTCGGCCACGACGTCGACCAGCCGCGCAACCTGGCCAAGTCTGTGACGGTGGAGTGATGGCCATCCACGGCATTGGCGTCGACGTCGTCGACCTGGCCCGCTTCACCGAGACGCTCGAGCGCACCCCCACCATGCGCACCCGGCTCTTCACGCCGGCAGAACGCGACCTGCCGATCGAGTCGCTGGCGGGCCGGTTTGCCGCCAAGGAAGCCCTGGCCAAGGCCATGCGGGCGCCGGCTGGCTTGTCGTGGCAGGACTTCGAGGTGTCGAACACGCCGCGCGGGGCGCCGGAATTCGTGCTGCACGGCGCAGCGCCGGACCGGCTTCGCGAGCTGGGCATCACCTTGGTGCACCTGTCGATCTCGCACGACACCACGGTGGCCACAGCCTTCGTGGTGGCCGAGTGCTGAAGGCGCACTCGGTCGCGCAGATCCGCGCCGCCGAGGAGGCGCTCGCGGTCCGTGTCGGGTGGGACGAGCTCATGCAGACCGCCGCGCTCGGCCTGGCCAACGCCCTGGACGCGATCGCGCCAGGCGACCTCGTGCTGATGCTGATCGGTCCGGGCAACAACGGTGGCGACGCGCTGTTCGCCGCCACCCACCTGCGTGATCGCGGCGTGCGGGTGGACCTCTGCCTGCTCGACGCGGATCAGGTCCACGCCGCTGGTCTCGAGGCCGCTGTGGGGGCGGGTGCGACTGTCGTCGACGAGCCCACCGGCCAGCGCACCTGCATCGATGCGGTGTTCGGCATCGGGGCTCGACCGGGATTGTCCGGACGTGCGGCGCAATGGGCCGAGTGGATCGAGCGCACGGCGCCGTTCACGGTCGCCGTCGACGTCCCGTCGGGTGTCGACGTCGATGGCGGCACGTGCCCGGGACCCGCCATGCGCGCCGACGCCACGGTCACGTTCGGCACCTTCAAACCCGCTCTCCTCCTGTCGCCGGCTGCACGTCTGGCGGGCGCCGACGTCACCTGCGTCGACATCGGTCTGGACCCACATCTTGGTCCTGCAGTCGTGGAGGCGATCGAGTCCGGCGACCGTCATCTGCTGCTCGATGCGCTGGGGTCGACCGACGGGCACAAGTACTCCCGGGGCGTGGTCGGCATCGCCGCTGGTTCCGAGGAGTACGCCGGAGCGGCCCATCTGTGCGTTGCCGGAGCCCAGGCGGGCCCGGCTGGGATGGTGCGCTTCGCTGGGACGACCGCGCTGTCGGCGCGGGTCGTCGACCGAGCACCCGAGGTGGTCGCGGCCCCCGGCCGGGTGCAGGCATGGGTCGTCGGCCCGGGCGGTGGCGGTGACGTCGGTGACGTGGTGGACAGCGCACTGCGCGATGACGTGCCGGTGGTGCTCGATGCCTCGGCACTGGCCCACCTGCCTGATCGGCTCTCGCCGTCGGTCCTGCTCACCCCGCACGCGGGCGAGCTGGCGCGGATGCTGGGCGTCGATCGATCCGCGGTCGAGAGCGATCCGCTCGGCCACGCTCGCGCAGCAAGTCAACGGTGGGACGCGACCGTGCTTCTCAAGGGCCAGCGCACCGTGGTCGTCGCACCGGACGGTCGCGTTCGCGTCAACCTGAGCGGTACTCCGTGGCTTGGCACCGCGGGCGCGGGTGATGTGTTGGCCGGGCTCGCCGGATCGCTGCTGGCGGCTGGTCTGGATGCGTTCGACGCCGGATCGCTCGCGGCCTACCTGCACGGCGCGGCGGCGGTAGTGGCCAACCCGGGAGGTCCGGTCACGGCGTCGGCGGTCGCCGCGGCGCTGCCGCAGACCCTGGCCGCGTTCCTCGCCGGTTCCCTGACGCACGTGCTGCAGGAGAGCTGGTCGTGAGCGGCCCACAGGCGGAGGCGGTCATCGACCTCGACGCGTACCGCACCAATATCGAGGCCCTGTCCGCGTGCGCCCCAAGCTCTGCACTCATGGCGGTCGTCAAGGCCAATGGCTACGGCCACGGCACACTGCCGATCGCGCGGGCGGCCCGTGAGGCCGGCGCCGACTGGGTCGGCGTCGCGACGGTCGATGAGGCTCTCGCGCTGCGCCGCGGCGGCGACACCGGACCCCTGCTGTGCTGGCTGGCCGCACCTGATGAGAACGTGGCCGCTGCGGTCGCGGCCGACGTCGAGATGACCGCGTCATCGGTCGACCAGCTGGATCAGATCGTCGCCAGCGCGCCGCGACCTCGAGCCCAGCTCAAGGTCGACACGGGCCTGGCGCGCAATGGCGCTCTGGGGGATGACTGGTCGAGGCTGGTCGAGGCAGCGGCAGCGCACCACGTCGCGGGTCGGGTCGACATCACGGGCGTGTGGTCCCACTTCGCCTGCGCGGATGAGCCGGCCCATCCTGCCAACGACGATCAGCAGCGGGTGTTCGAGGCGGCCGTCGCCGAGATGGAGGCCGCTGGCCTCGCTCCGGGGCTTCGGCACATCGCCAACTCGGCCGCCACGCTGACCCGGCCGTCATCGCACCTGGACCTGGTCCGCGTGGGGATCGCGTCCTACGGGATCAACCCGGCCCCCGGATTGGTCCACGACGTCGCGCTGACCCCGGTCATGACGCTGCGCGCGCGGTTGGCGGCGGTCAAGACGGGTGCCAGCAGGTTCCGGCGTCTCGTACGGCCACACGTTCACCACCGACCGCGAAACAACGCTTGGGCTCCTGCCCCTGGGCTACGGCGAGGGCATACCGGTCACCGGATCGGGCCGACTCTCGGCCGGGTGGCGAGGGGAGTCGATCGCGCAGGTCGGGCGCGTCTGCATGGACCAGATCGTGGTCGATCTCGGCGACCGCGAGGCAGCGCGCGGCGACGTGATCACCCTGTTCGGATCGGGATCCGACGGGGAGCCCACGGCCGAGGACTGGGCCGTCGCTGCAGGCACCATCGCGTACGAGATCGTGACCCGTGTCGGTGGTCGGGTCGTCCGCACCTATCGTGGAGACCGATGAATCGGACCGCTCGCATCGCTGCAACGGCCGGAGCCTTCGTGGCGTCGGGTATCGCTGCGACGGTCCTGAACGACCGACGCTCGACGTCGAGGCGGCTTCGTCGCGGCGAGGACGTCGAGTTTGGCTCGGTGCACTCGACGCCGTTGTCCGTGACCGCCGCCGATGGAGTCTCGATCAACGTCGAGATCGACGAGGCGGACCGCAGGACCCCGATCGTGGTGTTCGTGCACGGGTGGATGTGCACGCTCGACAGCTGGCACTACCAACGTCTCGCCATGCGAGGCGCGGTCCGCATGGCGTTCGTGGACCAGCGGTCCCACGGACGATCGGGACGGTCCGGCGCACTGAACTCCTCGCTGTCGGACCTCGCCTCCGACCTGGCACTGGTGCTGGCCGAGGTGGCTCCTCGCGGCCCCGTGATCCTGGTTGGCCACTCGATGGGCGGCATGACCATCATGCAGCTGGCCATCGACGACCCCGACCTGTTCAGCCGGAGGGTGCGCGGTGTCGTGCTGATCGGCACGACCGCTGCGGGCGCCACGGGTGACATCCCGGCGCTGCGATACCTGGTTCCGCTGGTGCGCGCAGCCGGTCCGGTGCTGCAGTGGGGACGAACCTTCAACAGCTATTCGCTGATCAAGCATTGGGGCCTTGGGCCGCAGGCTCACGAGCGCCACGTGGACATGACCAACGAGATGTTGCTGCGCGCGCCGGTCCGCGTGCTCACCGACTTCTATCCGAACTTCGTCGGGCTCGACCTCACTCCCGGTCTGAAGACCGTCTCGGCCGCGCACACGACCGTCGTGTGCGGCACCGAGGACCAGATCACGCCCGTGAAGGGCAGCCGCCGTCTGGCCAAGCGCATACCCGGTTCACGCCTGGTCGAGATCGACGGTGCCGGTCACATGGTGCCCTTCGAGGAGCACGCACAGGTCACCGATGCGATCGAGGACGTCGTCGACCGGGTCAGGAAGGACCTCGAATGACCGCGCTCAACGTCATCGATGCCGGACCAGAGCACGCCGAGCAGGTCGTGGACGTCATCCACCGGTCCTTCGGTGCGCGCAAGCCCCTCGACCCGGCCTCGACGGCGATGGACGAGACGGTCGAGTCCGTGCGTGAGGTGTTGGCCGGTCCGGGCGGCCTGCTGGTGCAGCGCCGTGACCACCCCATGGGAGCGCTGCTGTTCGACGAGAGCCGGGACGGACTCCTCGGGCTGCGCCGCGTCGCAGTGGACCCTGACCTGCAGGACCGCGGGGTCGCCTCGGCCATGGTCGGCGTGGCCGAGGACACCGCCGAGGAACGGGGCAAGGACGGCATCTGGCTGCACGTGCGCGAGGAGCTGCCCGAGACGGTGCAGTTCTGGTCGCGCCGGTTCTATCACCCCGTGCGACAAGATGGCCCGCTGATCGAGTTCGCCAAGACGCTGTGGCTTTCGCGCGAGGTGCCGACACCTGACCTGATGAAGGATCTGGCGCGTCGGGTCGGGCGGCTGCTGAACCCGGGCGACCTGCTGGTGCTGTCCGGCGACCTGGGGGCCGGCAAGACCACGTTCACGCAGGGACTCGGCGATGCGCTCGCGGTGCGTGGCCCCATCACGTCGCCCACGTTCGTGCTCGCCCGCGAGCACCCGTCGTTGGTCGACGGCCCGAATCTGGTGCACGTCGACGCCTACCGCTTGGGCGATGCCGCCGAGCTCGACGACATCGATCTGGACGCTGCGGCCGCCAACGCCATCACGGTGGTCGAGTGGGGCGACGGCATGGCCGAGCAGCTCAACGACAGCTGGTTGCACGTGCGCATCGAGGTGCGCGGCCCGCGCCCGATCGACCCCTTGGGCACCGAGCACCTGGGCGAGGTGGAGCCCGAGCCCGGCGAGGACCATGCGCCGCGTGTCGTCACCATCAAGCCGCGCGGTCCGCGCTGGGCCGGCGTCCCGCTGCGTTCGACCGTGCTGGCCGACTCCACCGACGACTGACCGCCGACGAGTCACGCACGCCCGCCGACGAGTCACGGAGGTCCGGTGACGAGTCACGGAGGTCGGGTGACGAGTCACCGGGGGATTCGGTGCTCGACCGGGGTCGGGTCACTAACGACTCCTGAGCGGGCCGCAGTGACTCGTCGGCGGGCGTGCGTGACTCGTCAGCGGTGTTCTCGTTAGTCTCGGGGGGTGCTGCTGCTCGCGTTCGACACCGCCACCGCCGCGATCACTGCGGCCGTCCACGACGGCACCTCGGTGATCGGCGAGGCCGGTGCGAGCGGGGCGATGGCTCACGGTGAGCAGCTCGCCCCGACGATCCGCGATGCGCTGGCCCAGGCCGGAGTCGTGATGGCCGACCTGACTGACGTGGCCGTCGGGGTCGGCCCGGGACCATTCACCGGATTGCGGGTCGGCGTGGTCACGGCGCTGACGCTCGGGTCCACCCTGGGGATCCAGACCCACGGCGTGTGCACGCTGGATGTCATCGCTGCCGACGTGGAGTCCGACACGGACTTCCTCGTCGCCACGGACGCCCGGCGCAAGGAGGTCTACTGGGCCCGGTACGGCGCCGACGGCAGTCGCCTCGACGGACCGCACGTCCTGGCCCCCGCGGATCTGGCGTTGCAGTGCCCAGGCCTCCCGGCCTACGGTCCTGGCGCGACGCTGTACCCCGACACGCTCGACGCACGGGGTGACCTCCTGCCCCGCGCCAGCGCCCTCGCGGGTCTGGTGGCCGAACGGCGCCACGTCGATCTTCCGCTGGTACCGCTGTACCTGCGGCGGCCCGATGCTCAGCCGCGCGCTGCCCGCTGAGTCGATGATCCGCCGCGCGTCGACCGAGGACGTCCTGAGGCTGCTCGCGATCGAGGTCGCATGCTTCGGCGCTGGTGCCTGGGGTGCGTCCTTGCTCGAGAGCGCCGTGACCGACCCGCACCAGGACGTGCTGGTCACGACCTCTGGAGATGCCTACGGCGTCGTGCGGGTGGCGGGCGACACCGCGGATCTCGATCGCATCGCGACGCTTCCCGAGGCGCGCCGTCGCGGAGTGGGCCGTGACCTGCTCACGCAGCTCACCGATCACGCGGTGCGACGCGGGGCAGGTCGCCTGCTGCTGGAGGTGGCCGAGGACAACGCCGGAGCGCTGGCCCTGTACGTCGACTCAGGATTCGTCGAGATCCACCGACGCCGCAGGTACTACCCGGGTGGGATCGACGCGATCGTGATGGAACGACCGCTTGCCGATTGAGCAGGGCGTGGCACGGTGGAGACATGACTGAGATGACCCCCGACGACGGTGCCGAGCAGATGGAACAGAGCGAGGTCCTCGACCAACGCCAGCCCGAGGACACCCTCGAGGACCGCGGCGTCGACGACGTGCTCGACGAGGGCTACTCGCCGCCGGAGTCGTATCGCGGCGAAGGATTCGGCACCACGGCCGACGAGGCGCTGGAGGGCGAGTCCTTCGACCAGCGCATCGCGCAGGAGGTGCCCGACCCGGACCCCTACGAGGAGCAGGGCGAACAGGTCGGCGGTGAGGTCGGGCGGGAGCGCGCCGGCCGGTTGGTCGACCCCGACGAGGGCCGCGGCGAGGACACCGAGTCCGAGCTCGTGGGCGATGACGTCGGCATCGACGGCGCTGGCTCAAGTGCCGAGGAAGCCGCAGTCCACGTGATCGAGGACGACTGAACCGAGCCCGCTCTGCGGACGAGCGTTCAGTCGCGCCAGCGGAGCGTGACCGTGCCGCGGCGAAGCCGCCCGGCTGGCTCCCTGGCGAGCGGGTGGTGGGTACCCTGACCGCATGCGCGACTTCACGTACCCCGCCACGATCCTGACCGCCAAGACGCTGTTCAAGGCGCTGGGCATCAAGTTCCAGACGTCGGGCACCGAGCACATCCCGCGCACTGGCGGAGCGATCTTGGCGGCCAATCACATCGGCTACGTCGACTTCATCTTCGACGGACTCGCTGCGCAGCCCAGCAAGCGGCTCGTGCGGTTCATGGCCAAGAAGGACGCCTTCGACCACAAGATCTCCGGACCTCTCATGCGGTCGTACCACCACATCTCGGTCGACCGCGCCAATGGCGAACAGTCGTACCGCGACGCCGTCGACCTGGCCCGCAGCGGCGAGATCGTCGGCATCTTCCCGGAGGCCACGATCAGTCGGTCCTTCGAGATCAAGGAGCTCAAGACCGGTGCAGTCCGCATGGCCGCCGAGGCTGGCGTGCCGCTGATCCCGATGGTCACGTGGGGCACGCAGCTGCTCAAGACCAAGGATCACGAAGGCGACATGAGAGGCCGCGGCAAGACCATCGGCCTGCACGTCGGCGCCCCGCTCCAGCGTCACGGGCGAGGACCCGGTCGCCGAGACCCAGCGGCTGCGCGAAGCCATGACCGCGCTGCTGGACCACGCCATCGTGCAGTACCCCCTGAGCCCGCAGGGCCAGTGGTGGGCACCGGCTCGTCACGGTGGCACCGCACCCTCGCTGGAGGAGGCCAAGCGTCTCGACGAAGAGGAGTACGCCGCGCGAGCCGCCAAGCGAGCGGCGAAGAAGGACTGAACCCACCTGTCGGGCCCGGCTAGATCGCTGGCGTCCGGACCGTCGCGGTCGTGGGGCGTCGTGCGTGGATGCGCCGTCGTGCCACCGTGTCGATCCGCAGACCGACCAGCAGCAGGGCGATGGCCGCGGCGCCATCGAGCCACCAATGGTGTCCCGTAGCGGTCACCGCGAACACCGTGAGCGGCAGGTGGGCGAAGGCCAGCCAGCGCCACGGGCTGCCTGATGCGGCGACGGCGCCCAGCGCGACCACGGCCGCCCACCCCACGTGGATCGACGGCATCGCCGCGAACTGGTCCGAGACGGCCGAACCGGGCGGTCCGTACACGTCGAAGCCGAAGCGCTGGGACAGGTCGACGAAGCCGAGCTCGACGATGAACCGAGGAGGAGCGACCCTGACGAAATGCAGGAGCAACGACGCCGCCGTCAAGAGCGCTAGACCGTTGCGCCAATGGGGGTAGTGCTCACGGTGGCGCACGAACAGCCAGATCATGAACACGATCAGCCCGGGCACGTGAGCCACGGCGTAGTAGTCGTTCAGCAGGTTCGCGAGCCAGTCGTGCGGCAGCACGGCCTGCTGCACCGACAGCTCGCTCGGCAGGTGCAGCCGCTCTTGGACGTCGGCGATCTGGCGTGCGCGATCCAACGCCCCGGCCTCGTGAGTCAGCGGCAGGTGGAAGCCGAGTCGCCAGACCGCGTACAGCGCGGAGATCAGGGCGAGCTCCTGCGTGCCAGCGACCAGGGTTGTGGCCGATGGTCGGCGCCCGCGCATCACCAGCCAGGCGCCGGTGAGGACGGCACTGGCCGCTGCCGCCTGCTGCCACGTCACCCACTGCACCTGTCGATGCTAGGCCGTCTGCGCCGGTTCGTCCGCCTGACACAATGGCGGCGTGGCTGAACCATTGGTGATGGGCATCGAGTCCTCGTGCGACGAGACAGGTGTCGGCATCGTCCGTGGCACCGAGCTGCTGGCGCACGCGCTCAGCTCGAGCATGGAGGAGCACGTGCGCTTCGGCGGCATCGTGCCCGAGGTCGCCAGCCGCGCCCACCTCGAGGCCATGGTGCCCACGTTGGAGCAGGCCTATGCCGAGTCCGGGGTGCGTGTGCAGGACGTCGATGCCATCGCGGTCACCTCTGGTCCCGGTCTCACCGGTGCGCTGCTGGTGGGCGTCGCTGCAGCCAAGGCGCTGGCCCTGGCCCACGACAAGCCGCTGTACGGCGTGAATCATCTGGCCGCCCACGTGGCGGTGGATCAGCTGGAGCACGGACGGTTCGACCGCCGGGTGGCCGCTCTGCTGGTGTCGGGAGGTCACACCGAGCTGCTGCTCGTGGACGACATCTCCTCGGACATCACCCTGCTCGGCCAGACCATCGACGACGCCGCAGGCGAGGCCTTCGACAAGGTCGCCCGCCTGCTCGACCTGCCGTACCCGGGTGGTCCGCACATCGATCGCGTGGCGCGCGAGGGCGACCCGACAGCCATCGCGTTCCCGCGCGGTCTCACCCAGGGCCGGGACCGCGACCGGTATCGCTACGACTTCTCCTTCTCCGGGCTCAAGAGTGCGGTGTCCCGTCATGTGCAGCACGAGCGCCGCATGGGTCGCGCGGTACCGGTCAACGACATCGCGGCCTCATTCCAGGACGCCGTCTGCGACGTGCTGACCGCCAAGGCCGTCGCGGCTTGCCGCGATCACGACATCGACACGTTGATCGTCGGCGGTGGCGTCGCGGCGAACAGCCGCCTGCGCGCCCTGGTCGAGGAGCGCGCTGCAGCCGCGGGTATCGAGGTCCGTGTGCCGCGGATGGGGCTGTGCACCGACAACGGCGCCATGGTGGCGGCGCTCGGCGCCGAAGTCGTGCGCCGCGGTCTCCCGCCATCATCGCTGGACCTTCCGGTCGACTCCGGCATGCCCGTCACCCAGGTGGTGGCTGCCTGACATGCGGCATGCACGTGAGACTCGAGGTCGGCGTCCCGCGCTCGTCGCGGCGGTCGCCGTCCTCCTGATCGGCTCGGCGGTGACCGCGGTGGCGCTCGATCGGTCGGGAGGATCCGAACCCGCGCCGGTGGCGTCGGATCCGGCGCCGGCACCGTCGACGTCGGCCGAACCGGTTGGTTGGGGGCCCACCGAAGCGGAGCGCGCAGAGGCCGCGCAGAGGGCGAAGGATCTGACGCTGGAGGAGCTGGCCGGACAGCTGATCGTGGCGCGGCACTTCGACAACGAGTCGTCCCTCGCGCTGATCCGGGACCAGCACTTCGCCGGCGCCATGGTCACGGGCAATCGCATCCTCGACGTCACCACCTCCGATCCGCTCGCGACGGTCACCGACTTCAACGACCAGATGCAGGACGCTGGTTCAGAGCGCGGTGTGCCGGTGATGATCCCGATCGACCAGGAAGGCGGGTTGGTCGCCCGTCTGGCGGCGCCGCTGACCCCGTTCCCCACCTTCATGTCAGCTGGTGCGGCCATCACCGGAGACGCGACCTCGGGCGCGGCGGCAGTCACCGCGGCGGCGCGCGCGTCGGGGGCAGAGCTCCGAGCGGCGGGATTCAACACGGTCTTCGCCCCGACCAGCGACATCACGATCGGCGTCGGTGACCCCATCATCGGGTCACGCTCAGCCGGAACCGACCCGCAGACCGTCGCGCGCGCCGTGGTTGCCGCCGTCGACGGCTACTCCGAGGCGGGAATCATCTCGGTCGCCAAGCATTTTCCGGGGCACAACGTCAGCACCGACAGCCATCGAGGACCTCCCGATTCTGGACAGCGACGAGAAGCGCCTCCGCAGCCACGACCTCGTGCCGTTCGAGGCAGCGATCGATGCACGCGTCCCGGGCATCATGACCGGACATCTTGATGTGCCGCTCCTCGACAAGGGCGTGCCGGCGTCGATGTCGCGCAAGGTCATCACGACCGAGCTGCGCGAGAGGATGGACTTCGACGGGTTGGTCGTCAGTGACTCGCTCGGCATGGGCGCCGTGATGAAGAGCTATCCCGGCGGCAATGCGGCAGTCGAGGCGGTCAAGGCGGGGAGCGACGTTGCCTTGATGCCAGCCAACAACCTGCAGGCCTACGACGCGATGCTCAAGGCGTTGCAGTCTGGCGACCTGCCGGAGGCGCAAGCGCGAGCCTCGGCGGCGCGCACGATCGCCTACGTGCTGCATGCGGACGCCTCTCCTGAGCTCCCGGGTGAGCCGGGCTCACATCTCGAGGAGGCGGTCGCGCTCAGCGCCGCGGCGGTCACGGTGGTCGCCGAGCCGTGCGAGGAAGCGCCCGACCCCACGGCGTTCAGACCGGTCGGATCGCCGGACCTCGTGGCCGCTTTCGTCGCGGCAGCCGAGGCCAGCGACGTCACGATCGGCAGCGGACCGGTCGTTCAGCTGCTCGGGAACTCCACCGCGGGCGGATCGGCCGACATCGTCGTCACCACTGATCGTCCGTACCCGCTGCAGAACAGCCGGGCAGCCACCAAGATCGCTCTCTACGGCGCGGGACCGCCTGCGATGCGCGCGCTGATCGACGTGCTCACCGGCTCGACCTCGGCCGGGGGCCGTCTGCCGGTCGACGGTATCGACCTGGAGACCTGCGACTCCTAGGGCTTGCTCAGCCCAGATCGTCAAGCATGCGGTTGAGCAGGTCGGTGGGAGTCGTGTCTCGTGCGGCGGCGGCCTGGGTCAGGCGGGACTCCACCGCAGGCGACAGGTCCGGCCCACGGGTGGCAGCCGTCTGCTCGGGGCCGCTGTCGAACACCCGTAGCGCCACCAGCACCACGGTGCCCAGTGCGTCGAAGATGGCGATGACGCCGAACACGCGCCAGTAGAGGTCGTCGTCGCCGCCGATGTCGAGGATCGGGCCGATGATCATCACCGCGACGATCGACGCCATGGCCAGCGTCGCGATCAGCAGTGGACGACGACGGTGGGTCAGTCCGATGAGCAGGCACACCTGCGCGAGCGTGGCCGCGACGGTGATCGAGACGCCGAAAGCTCGCCACAGGTTCTCGACGAGGTCACCGTCGGACCAGGTGAGGACCAGCGCGAGGCCGAACGGCACCAACGACACGATTCCGCCCAGCGCGCCGAGCCACGCGGACGAGCGTCCAGCCACCGTGAGGTAGCACAGCACCGCGATCGACTCCACGCCGACGATGACGGTGGTCATCAAGATGCGCCCCTCGGTCTCGCCGAAACTCCCACCGCCGATCAGGGCGATCACGCCGAGCAGGGCGGCCAACCCGAACGAACCGATGACGACGCGAACGACGACACTGCGCAGATCCTTCATCGCAGCATGATGGCAGGCTGTCAGGCCCTGCGGACGAATCTGACGAAATCTCCCGGTCGGGCTTGGGCCAACAGGTCGGTGTGAGCGTCCGCCACGACAGCGATGACCGGATAACCGCCGGTGACAGGGTGGTCCGGGCCGAAGACGATCGGGCGGCCGTCGGATGCCACCTGGACACTGCCGCGGACGCACGGCTCGCTGGGTAGCTCGACGTCACGTGCCCGCTCCAATGCTGGCCCGGCGAGGCGCACGCCGATCCGGTCGGAGTCGGGTGCGACACCCCACCCGGTCGAGAGCAGGGAGGCGACGGCAGCGTCGGTGAACCAGTCATCGCGTGGGCCAAGCACCACCTCGAGAGTGAGGCTGCCCGTGCGCATCAGGGCGGGCACGTCGGGCAGGTCAGGAACTGCCGCCGGCTCTCCCACGAAGAGCTCGTCGCCCGCCACCAGGGGAGCGGGGCCCAGGCCCGACAGGGTGTCCGAGGACCGGGATCCCAGCTCGATGTCTCCTGTCAATCCGCCAGCGACGCCGAGGTAGGCGCGGAGCCCCGACGTCACCTGACCGACGGCGAGGCGCTGGCCCCGTCGCAGCAGCACGGCACGGCCGTGTGCGGCCTGCCGGCCGTCGATCGTGACGGGCCCGATGGCGCCGGCGACGGCGACGGTGTGGTCGGCGGTCGCCGTCACCACCAGCCCGCCGAGCAGCATCTCGACGACGGCGGCGTTCCCGTCATTGCCCAGCAGCGCGTTGACCTGCCGATGGGCACCGCGGTCGAACGCCCCCGATGGGCTGACGCCGAGCGCCGCTTGGCCGGGCCTGCCCCGGTCCTGCAGCAGTGGACGGGCGCCCGGCTGCTCGACGATGAGGCTCACGTCGCCTCCCTGAAGCGCACGACGGTCCCCGGCAGGAGCAGCGCAGCCGGGTCGCGAGTGGTGTCCCACATCGGCAGGTCGGTGCGGCCCACCAGCTGCCAGCCGCCGGGAGACGATCGTGGATACACGCCGCTGAACTCGCCGGCGAGACCCACTGATCCGGAGGGAACTGCGGTGCGGGGTGTGGAACGGCGCGCGACGTTCAGGCGGGGGTCGCCGTCGACGAGGTAGGAGAAGCCGGGGGCGAAGCCACCGAAGGCTGCCACCCACGGCGTGCCGGTGTGGGCAGCGATGACCTCCGTCGTCGTCAGGCCGGTCAGGCGGGCGACCTCGTCGAGGTCCGGTCCGTCGTAGACGACAGGGATCTCGACCTCCTCGGCGGTGGTCGCGTCGACCAGCACGTCGGCGGGCGAGGTGCGGCCCACCAGATCTCGGATCCGGGGCGGGTCGCCGTGCACCAGGACGGTGCGAGCACCGAGCACGATCTGGCCGGCGTGCTCGCCGGCCAGTGCTGCGTGCCATCGGCGCGCCTCGGTGAGGCTCTCGCAGTCCAGCAGCACCGCGCGATCGCCGCAGGGCAGCAGCCTCACGCGGGCAGCCCTGCCACGGTGACCCCGGCGGCCGTCAAGGCGGCGCGGACCGCCCGCGCTGTGTCGAGCGCGCCGGGAGAGTCGCTGTGCACGCACACGGACTCGACGCGGCCGATCAGCGACACTGCTTGGGCCGCTGCCTGATCGGGCGATTCGAGCACGGCACCTGGTTCGGTGCGCGGCACGAGCGTGCCATCGGGGGAGTAGGCCCGGTCGGCGAACCCCTCGCGCACGACCGGGAGACCTTCGGCTGCAGCCAGGCGCAGCGACACCGAATCCGGTAGCCCGAGCAGCGGGAGCCCGTAGCCGACGACGGCCTCCACGACGGCGGCCGCTTGACGGTGGTCGGTCACGATCGCGTTGTAGAGGGCGCCGTGCGGCTTGACGTACGAGACGCTTCCGCCAGCCGCGTCGGCCTCGACGGCCAGCGCATCGATCTGCTGTCGCACCGTCGCGATCAGCGCGGTGTCGTCGAGGTTCAGCGGGACACGACCGAACCCCTCGCGATCGGGGTAGCCGACCTGCGCGCCGATGGCGACGCCGCGCTCGACCGCCGCCTCACACGTGGCGAGCATCAGGTCAGCGTCACCGGCGTACGCCCCGCAGCACACGTTGGCGCTGGTGACGACATCCAGCAGCGCGACGTCCTCACCGGATCGCCAGCGCTCCCACGACTCGCCGAGATCGGCGTTGAGGTCCATGGCCCCAATCTGCCATGTTCGGTCAGTGGGGCTCGACGAGGAACGCGCGGCCTCGGTCCTGGACCCGGGTCATGACCACCAGCGCGGTGTTCGGGCCCGTGAGCTTCATGCGCTTGATGAGCTGTTCGGGCACGATCTCGACGCCGCGCTTCTTGATCGTCAGCGTGCCGACGCGACGCACCTGCAGCGCGGCCTTGAGCGGCTTCTCGCGGAACGGCAGCTCCTCGACGACCCGAAATCCGCGGGCCAACGGGGTCGCGACCTGGGCGTCGGTGCTCACGTAGGCGATGTGCGGATCGGTCAGCCACCCGCCGACCTGGGAGGCGAACTCGCTGACCAAGCCGGACCGGATCACCGCGTCGTCCGGTTCGTACAGGTGGGCTCCGACGTCCGCGACAGCCGCCGGTTCACCGGACGCGGTGAGCGTCGCATGGGCAGGCAGCACGGTGGCGCGGCGCCGCGCGGTGGCGAAGGGCGCGCCCCACAGGCATGCCTCGACCAGCTGGCCCCTGTCGCTGACCCACTCCGCCTCGACGCCATCGGGAACGTCGGTGTGTGCCAGACCCGGCATGACCTTGGCGACGGCCCGCCCCGCGAGGCGCTGGCGCACCCAGGCCCAGGTCGGTTGCAGGTCCGCGGTCGAGAAGGTCCGGCCGCGCGCATCGCGTCGCGCAGGGTCGATGAAGGCCACCTCGTCGTCGGCGATCGTGGCCAGCTCCGCATCGCCCACCTCGACCGTTCCGTCGAGCCCGGCGGCGGCGAGATTGGCCCGCGCGATGGCCGCGCGCACGGGGTCGCGTTCGATGCCGCGCACCCGCAGGCCGGCGCGACCGAAGGCCAACAGATCGCCGCCGATGCCGCAGCCGAGGTCGACCACAGCGTGGGCGCCGCTGTCCGCCACGCGCCGGGCCCGGTGCTCGGCCACGACCGAGCGCGTCGCCTGTTCGAGGGCGTCATGCGTGAAGTACATGTGAGACGCCGCTGCACCGAACTTGCCTGCCGCCTTGCCGCGCAGATGGTTCTGCGTCACGGCTGCGGCGACCAGGTCCGGTGCCCACGTCCTGCGCAACCGGGTGCCGAGCGCGAGGTCGCTCTCCACCCCAGCGCACCGTGCGATCTCCTCCAGGAGCATCTGGCCCGCCGGGGTCACGAGTTGCTCGAAGGTCTCGACATCCACGCGCACAGTCTCGCAGGAGGGTGCGGGTGCCTCCGCCGCAGCGACGCTGACGCTCCGCTGAGAGCGAACGAATTAGCACTCTCTTGGGTCGAGTGCCAGCGGCGTGCTAGATTTCCGGTGGCGTCGAAAGGCGCTCATCTGTCCATGTTCCACGCTGAAAGGGGAGGTCGACAACGTGTCGGTCACCATCAAGCCGCTCGAGGATCGCCTGGTCGTCCAGGCCGCCGAGGCAGAGCAGACCACCGCATCCGGTCTGGTCATTCCTGACACCGCCAAGGAGAAGCCCCAGGAGGGCACCGTCGTCGCGATCGGCCCCGGCCGCATCGACGACAACGGCAACCGCGTCCCGCTCGACATCGCAGTCGGCGACAAGGTGCTGTTCAGCAAGTACGGCGGCACCGAGATCAAGCACGGCGGTGAGGAGTACTTGATCCTCTCCTCGCGCGACGTTCTCGCCATCGTTTCCTGACGCCTTGCCCCAACCTTCGCGCGGAGTCTCCGCCCGGAGGTTGGGGTGCTGCGCGTCACCACCCCCGTAGTCAGACCGTCTTTCCACCAAAGGACACCGCATGCCCAAGATCTTGGAATTCGACGAGAACGCCCGTCGCGCGCTCGAGCGTGGCGTCGACAAGCTCGCCAACACCGTCAAGGTGACCCTCGGCCCCAAGGGCCGCTACGTCGTGCTCGACAAGAAGTGGGGCGCCCCCACCATCACGAACGACGGCGTCACCGTCGCGCGTGACATCGAGCTCGACGACCCGTTCGAGAACCTCGGCGCACAGCTGGCCAAGGAAGTCGCCACCAAGACCAACGACGTCGCAGGTGACGGCACCACGACCGCCACCGTGCTGGCCCAGGCCATGGTCCACGAGGGCCTGCGTGCGGTCGCTGCCGGCGCCAACCCGGTTGGTCTGAAGAAGGGCATCGAGGCTGCTGTCGAGGCCGTCACGGCCAAGCTGCACGAGATGGCTCGCGACGTCGACGACGTCAAGGACATGACGGACGTCGCGACGGTCTCCTCGCGCGACAGCGTCATCGGCGCCCTCATCGCCGAGGCCTTCGACAAGGTCGGCAAGGACGGCGTGATCACGGTCGAGGAGTCCAACACCATGGGCACCGAGCTGGAGTTCACCGAGGGCATGCAGTTCGACAAGGGCTACCTGTCGCCGTACATGGTCACGGACACCGAGCGGATGGAGACGGTGCTCGACGATCCGTACATCCTGGTCAACCAGGGCAAGATCTCCGCGATCGCCGACCTGCTGCCCGTGCTGGAGAAGGTCGTCCAGGCCGGCAAGTCGCTGTTCATCATCGCCGAGGACATCGACGGCGAGGCTCTGTCGACGCTGGTCGTCAACAAGATGAAGGGCACCTTCACGTCGGCCGCCGTCAAGGCCCCGGCCTTCGGTGACCGTCGCAAGGCCATGCTGCAGGACATCGCCACCCTCACCGGCGCCGAGGTCATCACCCCCGATGTCGGGCTGAAGCTCGAGACCGTCGGCCTCGAAGCACTCGGCACCGCGCGTCGTGTGGTCATCACCAAGGACGCCACCACGATCATCGATGGCGGCGGCGACGTCGCTGAGGTCGAGGGCCGGGTTGCGCAGATCAAGGCCGAGATCGAGAACACCGACTCGGACTGGGACCGCGAGAAGCTGCAGGAGCGTCTGGCCAAGCTGGCCGGTGGCGTCTGCGTCATCAAGGTCGGCGCGGCCACCGAGGTCGAGCTCAAGGAGAAGAAGCACCGTATCGAGGACGCCGTCTCGGCCACTCGTGCTGCCATCGAGGAAGGCATCGTCGCAGGCGGCGGCTCCGCCCTCGTGCACGCGGTCGCGGTGCTCGACGACAGCCTCGGCCTGGTGGGCGATGAAGCGATCGGCGTGCGCATCGTGCGCCTCGGCGCCGACGCCCCGCTGGAGTGGATCGCCCGCAACGGCGGCGTCTCCGGCGAGGTCGTCGTCAACAAGGTGCGTGAGAGTGGCCAGGGCTACAACGCGGCCACCGAGGAGTACGGCGACCTGGTGTCGCAGGGCGTGCTGGACCCGGTCAAGGTCACGCGCTCCGCGCTGGCCAACGCCGCGTCGATCGCCGCCATGCTGCTGACCACCGAGACGCTGATCGTCGAGAAGCCTGCCGACAGCGACGAAGACGCTCACGCAGGTCACAACCACTGAGGCTCCGCAGGAGCTGAACCACCGAGAACCGGTCGCCCCGTCAGGGGTGGCCGGTTCTCGTCGTTGATGCTGAAATGGGGCCATGCCTTCGCCTGGTCGACGGCCTCCCGAGCCGCTCGACCTGCGGCTGGTCGACCAGGTGGACTTCCGCTCTGGGGCGACGGCGCTGGTGTACGTCCCGGCTGGCTAGCGCCGTCAGGAGGTCATGAGACGCGTCTCGAGGCCCGCGATCAGGACATCGAGCTTGCGTTGGTACGACCCGCGCCCGGTCCAGTACGCGTCGTTGTCGAACGCCTTGGGAATGTCTGACTTGCAGCCGATCGCGGCCTCGCGCTCCTGATAGGCGCGCAGGCGAGCCATCTCCACCGAGGAGTTGACCGCCAGGCTGTAGACGAACTCGACCGCGAGGCCGGCGTCCTCCGTGGAGAATCCCTGGTCCTGGATCGCCACGATGTAGGCGGTCACCTTCTCCTGGGCGACCTTCGACCAGTTCGACGCCGTCAGCGTGGCGCGGTCCAGGCCGGGGTGGGCATCGCACATGGCCCACACCGCGTCGCCCATGGCCGCGAGCAGATCTCGCCACGGCATGGTGCTGTCGGGCCACGTGACCTCCAGCGCGGCCAGCTCGAACGCCTCCTGAAGAAGCGCCTCACGATCGGCGACGTAACGGTAGAGACCTGAATGGGCGACGCCGAGGCGACGAGCGACGCTCGGCATGCTGAAGGTCGCGATGCCATCGTCCAGGGCAGTTTGGGCGATCTGCTCGACGGTGAGGGCTCGAGGACGTCCGGGTTTCCGATCCATGTAGTCGACAGTACCCTCGGTATCTCCACCGCGCGGCCCGACGACGTGAAGAAGGGCGTCGAATCTGGCGGGCGTACGATTGGGCCATGGAACCGCTGGGAGATTCTGACGCATTCGCCCCCCTGGGACTGACCTACGACGACGTCCTGCTGCTGCCCGGCGAAACCGACGTCATTCCGAGCGAGGTCGACACCACGGCACAGCTCACTCGTGGCATCTCGCTGCGCATCCCGTTGCTGTCGAGTGCCATGGACACCGTCACGGAGTCGCGCATGGCCATTGCGATGGCACGCGAGGGCGGCATCGGCATCCTGCACCGCAACCTGTCGGTCGACGATCAGGCCTACCAGGTGGACCTGGTCAAGCGGACCCAGACCGGCATGATCCCCAACCCGGTCACGATCAGCCCCAAGAAGACGCTCGAGGAACTGGACGAGCTGTGCGGCGAGTACCGGGTGTCAGGCTTGCCGGTCGTCGATCCGGACAACAGGCTGCTCGGCATCGTCACCAACCGCGACCTGCGCTTCGTGCCGGTGGCCGAGTGGGCCACCACGACGGTCGATGACGTCATGACCCGCATGCCGTTGATCACCGGCCCGGTGGGCATCAGCCGCGAGGACGCATCCGCCCTGTTGCGCGCTCACAAGCGCGAACGCCTCCCGATCATCGACGCAGACGATCACCTCACCGGGCTCATCACGGTCAAGGACTTCGTGAAGTCCGAACAGCATCCGCTGGCCAGCAAGGACGACGAGGGCCGCCTGCTGGTCGGCGCAGCCGTGGGCTTCTTCGGCGACTCGTGGGATCGCGCCAACCGGTTGCGCGAAGCCGGCGTCGACGTGCTCGTGGTCGACACGGCCCATGGCCACGCCCGGCTGCTGCTGGAGATGGTGCGCAAGCTCAAGGCCGACCGGGCCTTCGACGGCGTCCAGATCATTGGCGGCAACATCGCCACCCGTGCTGGCGCCCAGGCGCTGGTCGACGCGGGCGTCGACGCGGTCAAGGTGGGTGT
The DNA here is from genome assembly GCA_963769445.1 of uncultured Actinomycetota bacterium. Taxonomy (GTDB): domain Bacteria; phylum Actinomycetota; class Actinomycetes; order Propionibacteriales; family Nocardioidaceae; genus Aeromicrobium. Next base: position 173,372 of record CAVYLO010000001.1, read on the forward strand.
CGGTCCCGGCTCCATCTGCACCACGCGCGTCGTCGCTGGCGTCGGCGTCCCCCAGATCAGTGCCGTCCGCGAGGCGGCCAAGGCGTGCAAGCCAGCCGGTGTGCCGGTCATCGCCGACGGCGGACTCCAGTACTCCGGCGACATCGCCAAGGCGCTGGTTGCCGGGGCGGACACCGTGATGGTGGGGTCGCTGCTCGCGGGCTGCGAGGAGAGCCCCGGTGAGCTGATCTTCGTCGCGGGCAAGCAGTTCAAGAGCTATCGCGGCATGGGCTCGATCGGTGCCATGGCCTCGCGCGGCAAGAAGTCGTACTCCAAGGACCGTTACTTCCAGGCCGACGTCGTCAGCGACGACAAGATCGTGCCGGAGGGCATCGAGGGGCAGGTCGCCTTCCGCGGCCCGCTGTCCGCCGTGGCGCACCAGCTGATCGGTGGACTGCACCAGTCGATGTTCTATGTCGGCTCGCACACCATCGCGCAGCTGCAGGACCGCGGCCGGTTCGTTCGCATCACGGCCGCCGGGCTCAAGGAGAGCCACCCCCACGACATCCAGATGACCGCCGAGGCGCCGAATTATTCCTCGCGTTAGCCTCAAGACGTGACCAGTCGCAACGTCGGTGTCTTCATCGACGCCGAGAACCTGTTCAAGGGCTACGGCAAGCTCGACATCCCCGATGTCTCGATGGAGGAGATCCTCGAGCAGCTCGAGGTGGCGGTCTCCCGCGAGGCGGGTGCCGGCACCATCGCACTGTCGCGCGCGTACGCGGACTGGAACGCGCTGGGCATCGAGGACTACCGGCGTGATGTCGAGCGCGCCGGCGTCAAGACGGTGCAGGTCTTCTCGGCCGGCAAGGCCTCCAAGAACGCGGCCGACATCGAGCTCGTCGTGGACTGCCTGCGCTCGGCCAGCGACCTGGAGCAGCTCGAGGTGTTCGTCATCGTGTCGGCAGACGGCGACTTCGTGCCGCTGGTGCGGCGCCTCCACGAGCTGGACAAGTACGTGGTGGGCGCGACACTCGCCGATCACCCGGTCAACTCGTTGCTCGAGCGCGAGGTCGACCAGTACGTGGCCCTGAAGACGGCCCCGCCGCCCCCTCCCGCGGCGGCGCTGCAGCCCCTCTTCTCCGTCGAGGGGCACACGGTTCCTCCGCCGCCGAAGCGGGAGCCCGCCAAGAAGGCCGCCAAGAAGGCCGAGAGCAAGCCCGCTGAGAAGAAGGCTGCCGAGAACAAGCCGGTGGAGAAGAAGCAGGGCAGCAAGCAGCAGCCGCGCAAGCAGCAGGAGCCCAAGAAGACCGGAGGCAAGATCTCGTGGCACGAGATGGCCCAGGAGATCTCGGTGGTGCACGAAGGTCCGGCGTCGTCGCCGGACGAGTACAAGGCCATCATCAAGCAGGTGCTGTCGGACCCGAAGGTTCGAAGCTTCTGCGACAAGCTGGCTGACGCTGGCGGCACCCTGCCGATCCTGGCGATGGCCATCAAGGCCGCGGCCCCGCAGGTCAGTCCGTCGGACGCTCGGGTGAGCTCGCTGTCCCGTGCCCTGCGCTTCGCGCTCGCCGACACGCAGTACGCCCTGGCACGTGAGAGCGATGATGTGCAGCCCGTGCTGGTGCGCCGCAACGCCGACCCGTCCGGCATGCTTCCGGACCTGTCGCTGGATGACATCGTTCGCGGCGTCCAGTAGGCACCGCCCTCGGCCGCACGCACTAGGCTGTCACGCATGGCAGACATCGAGATCGGGGCCGCCAAGCGCGGCCGCCGGGCGTACTCGTTCGACGACATCGCGATCGTGCCGAGTCGGCGCACGCGCGACCCCAAGGAAGTGTCGACGGCGTGGCAGATCGACGCCTACCGGTTCGAGCTGCCGATCATCGCGGCCCCCATGGACTCGGTCATGAGTCCGGCCACCGCGATCGCCCTCGGACGCCACGGCGGCCTGGGCGTGCTGGACCTCGAGGGCCTCTGGACGCGATACGAGAATCCGGAGAAGCTGCTCGACGAGGTCGCGGCCATCGACGGCCCAAGCGCCACTCAGCGGCTCCAGGAGATCTACTCCGAGCCGATCAAGGCCGAGCTCATCTCGGCACGCCTGCAGCAGATGCGCGAGGCCGGTGTCACGGTGGCCGGCGCGCTGTCGCCGCAGCGCACCAAGGAGTTCGCCGATGTCGTCGTGGCGGCGGGAGTCGATCTGTTCGTCATCCGGGGCACCACGGTTTCAGCTGAGCACGTCTCCGGTCAGGCCGAGCCCCTGAACCTCAAGCAGTTCATCTACGAGCTCGACGTGCCGGTCATCGTCGGCGGCTGCGCCACGCACCAGGCCGCCCTGCACCTCATGCGCACGGGCGCGGCTGGCGTGCTCGTCGGCTTCGGCGGAGGAGCGGCGCACACCACCCGCTCGGTTCTTGGTGTCTCAGTTCCCATGGCGTCGGCCGTCGCCGACGTCGCTGCCGCGCGCCGCGACTACCTCGACGAGTCCGGTGGCAGGTACGTGCACGTCATCGCCGACGGCTCCATCGGCCGCAGCGGCGACATCGCCAAGGCGATCGCCTGTGGCGCGGACGCCGTCATGATCGGCTCACCGTTCGCGCGAGCCGTCGAGGCACCCGGCCGTGGTTTCCACTGGGGCGCCGAGGCGTGGCACGCCGATCTGCCGCGTGGTGAGCGTGTCGACATCGGCACCGTGGGCGACCTGGAGTCGGTGCTGTTCGGACCCTCGTCGGTGCCCGACGGCACCATGAACCTGATCGGCGCGCTGCGTCGGGCGATGGCCACCACCGGGTACTCGGACCTCAAGGAGTTCCAGCGCGTCGAGGTCGTCGTCGGGTGAGGCTCGAACGGGTGGCGTTCGACCACCCGGACGCGGTGGCTCTGCGCGCGCAGATGGTGGCCGAGGTGGCGACGATGTACACCGCCGCCACTCCGCAGCAGGATCGCGACGGAGGCACCGGCGTCGACCCGACGACCGTGGTCATGACCGGGGTCGGCTACGACGATGTCGAGCCCGTAGCGCACGTGACGGTGCGACGGATCGACGCCGGCCACGAGGTCAAGCGGATGTTCATCCTTCCGTCCCACCGGGGACGCGGCTGGGCGGCGTTGCTGCTCGACGCCGCCGAGGACGCCGTGCGACAGGCGGGTGACACGCGGGTGCTGCTGCACACGGGGGAGCGGCAGGAGGCAGCCATCGGGTTGTACACCTCACGCGGGTATGCGCCGATTGATCTCTATCCGCCGTACCTCGACGTACCCAACTCGCTGTGCTTCGCGAAGGATCTGTCGGGCTGAGAGTGTTCGCGGCATCACACCCCCCGTAGTTACTTTCCGGTAGTCATGTGACATCGCCGATGTCATAATCGGCGGATGAGCGAATTCGACTACGACGTCGTCATCATCGGGTCCGGATTCGGCGGCAGCGTCGCAGCGCTGCGTCTCATCGAGAAGGGCTACACGGTCCTGGTCGTCGAGGCGGGCAAGCGCTACGAGGACAAGGACTTCGCCAAGACGTCGTGGCGGCTGCGCAAGTTCTTGTGGATGCCGCAGATCGGTTGCTACGGCATCCAGCGCATCGACAAGCTCAAGGACGTGCTGATCTTGTCCGGTGCTGGCGTGGGCGGCGGCTCTCTGGTCTATGCCAATACGCTGTACGAACCCCTCGAGCCGTTCTATCGCGATCCCGCGTGGGGTCACATCGCGGACTGGCGCACCGAGCTGGCGCCGTACTACGACCAGGCCAAGCGCATGCTCGGCGTCACGGTCTACCCCTACGAGACTCCGGCGGACCGCGTGATCAAGCAGGTCGCCGACGAGATGGGTGTCGGTGGCACGTTCCATCACACCCCTGTGGGGGTGCTGTTCGGTGAACCCGGCCAGGAGGTCAAGGATCCGTTCTTCGGCGGAGCCGGGCCGGACCGCAAGGGCTGCCTGAACTGCGGCGAGTGCATGACCGGCTGCCGCCACAACGCCAAGAACACGTTGGTCAAGAACTATCTGTACCTCGCGGAGAAGGGTGGCGCCGAGATCCGCCCGCTCACCACGGTGACCGACGTCCGCCCGCTCGGCGGCGCCGACGGGTACGAGATCGAGACCCGCCGCACCAACCGCCGATTCCGTCCGCACGGCAAGCTGCGCGCCCGCGAGGTCGTCTTCGCGGCCAGCACGATGGGCACCCAGAAGCTGCTGCACCGCATGCGTGACACCGGCCAGCTGCCGCACGTGTCCGAACGGCTCGGGATGCTCACCCGCACCAACTCCGAGGCCCTCCTGGGTGCGTTGGCCGACGACAGGACCACCGACTACAGCGAGGGCGTCGCGATCACGTCGTCATTCCACCCCGACGAGCACACCCACATCGAGCCCACGCGGTACGGCAAGGGCTCCAACGCGATGGCCCTGATGCAGACCGTGCTCACCGACGGCAGCACCAGCACGCCTCGCTGGCGGGTCTGGTTGCGCGAGATGTGGCGCCAGAAGTTCCGGATCTTCAAGCTCTACGACCTGCTGCACTGGTCTGAGCGCACCATCATCGCGCTGGTCATGCAGACCCACGACAACTCGATCACCACGTACACCAAACGGGGCCTCACTGGTCGGCGCCGGTTGACGACGAGGCAGGGTCACGGAGCGCCCAATCCGTCGTTCATCCCCGAGGGCCACGAAGCCGTGCAGCGCATGGCCGACATCATGGGCGGAACGCCCGGCGGCACGATCGGCGAGCCGTTCAACGTGCCCCTCACGGCGCACTTCATGGGCGGGTGCACGATCGGCAGCTCGCCCGACACGGGCGTGATCGACCCCTACCACCGGCTCTACGGGCACCCGGGGCTCCACGTCGTCGACGGTTCGGCCATCAGCGCCAATCTGGGCGTCAATCCGTCGCTGACCATCACCGCCCAGGCCGAGCGCGCCATGGCGATGTGGCCCAACCGCGGTGAGGCCGACACCCGCCCGGCCCTCGACGAGGCGTACCGGGTCGTGCAACCGGTGTCGCCGACGTCGCCCCTGGTGCCCGTCGACGCCCCGGCAGCCCTCCGCCTCCCCATCGTCGGCGTCAGCTGACGCGAGCCTGTCTGCTGTGGTTCGCCTCGCTTCGCTCACGCTCCTCGCAGAGCTCGTCGCTGGCGAACAGGCTGGTGACCACGGGCCGAGCGAGCGAGGCTGATGCCTGGGCGAAGCCCAGCAGCGACGAAGTCGCTGGTCGCAACCACGGCCGAGCGGAGCGAGGCTGATGCCTGGGCGAAGCCCGCAGCGACGATCGCTGGTCGCAACCACGGGCCGAGCGGAGCGAGGCTGATTGCCTGGGCGAAGCCCAGCAGCGACGAAGTCGCTGGGGCAGGGAGCGAAGCGACCTGCGCAATGCACAGAGCCCGACCGGGAGGGAGATCACGGGTCGGGCTCTGTATGTGCCACGAGGAGCAGCACAGATGATCTAACGGGAGGGAGTTGTTAGATTCACACGCTTAACGACCGTCACGGGGCGGAGTTACGGGTTGTTGAAGAAGTTTTCTTCGCATGGTCCGACCGCTGATTTCGCGCTGCGGACGGGTCCTACGATGGTCCCGTGACCCCAGACCATGATCTCGTGCTCGTCGTCGACTTCGGGGCGCAATACGCCCAGCTCATCGCTCGGCGGGTGCGGGAAGCGCGGGTGTACTCCGAGATCGTGCCCAACACCATGCCGGTCGCCGAGATGCTGGCAAAGAATCCGGCGGCGATCATCTTGTCCGGTGGGCCATCATCGGTCTACGTGCCCGGCGCACCACAGCTCGATCCGGGTCTCTTCGACGCGCAGGTGCCGGTGTTCGGCATCTGCTACGGCTTCATGGCCATGGCCCAGGCGCTCGGCGGGTCCGTCGCGCACACCGGGCAGCGCGAATACGGTCGCACGGCTGTCACCGTCACTGATGCCGGCACCCTGCTGGCCGGTCTGCCCGACACGCTGACGTCGTGGATGTCGCACGGCGACGAGGTCGTCGAGGCACCCGAGGGTTTCACGGTCAATGCCACATCCCCACGGGCCACCGTCGCCGCCTTCGAGCATCTCGGCCAGCGTCTCGCTGGCGTGCAGTGGCACCCAGAGGTCATGCACAGTCAGCACGGCCAGCAGGTTCTCGAGCGATTCCTCGTGGAGATTGCTGGCTGTCGCCAGACCTGGACGAGCAGCAACATCGTCGAGGAGCAGGTTGAGCTGATTCGTCAGCAGGTGGGCGACGCTCGGGTGATCTCGGCGTTGTCCGGCGGCGTCGACTCGGCGGTGTCGACAGCGCTGGTGCAACGAGCGATCGGCGATCAGCTGACGGCCGTGTTCGTCGACCACGGGCTGCTGCGACACGGTGAGGCCGAGCAGGTCGAGAAGGACTACGTGGCGGCCACGGGCGTGGATCTGAAGGTCGTCGATGCCAAGGAGCAGTTTCTGGGCTTCCTCGCCGGCGTCAGCGACCCCGAGGAGAAGCGCAAGATCATCGGCCGCGAGTTCATCCGCGTGTTCGAGGCCGCCGAGCGTGAAGTGCTCGCGACCCCCGGCACGCCGGTCAAGTTCCTCGTGCAAGGCACCTTGTACCCCGACGTCGTCGAGTCCGGTGGCGGTGAGGGCGCCTCGAACATCAAGAGCCACCACAACGTGGGTGGGCTGCCCGAGGACCTCGAGTTCGGTCTGATCGAGCCCTTGCGCACCTTGTTCAAGGACGAGGTGCGTGACGTCGGTCGGCAGCTGGGCATTCCGGAAGCCATTGTCGGCCGGCACCCGTTCCCGGGTCCGGGCCTCGCGATCCGCATCGTCGGGGCCGTCGACCACTCGCGGCTGGAGATCCTGCGCGCGGCTGACCTGATCGTGCGCGAGGAGACGACCGCGGCCGGCCTGGACGGCGAGATCTGGCAGTTCCCCGTGGTGCTGCTGGCGGACGTGCGATCGGTGGGCGTGCAGGGCGACAGCCGCACCTATGGTCACCCCATCGTGTTGCGCCCGGTGTCCAGCGAGGACGCCATGACGGCGGACTGGAGTCGTCTGCCGTACGACGTGCTCGAGCGGATCTCGACCCGCATCACCAACGAGGTGTCTGAGGTCAATCGCGTCGTGCTCGACGTGACCAGCAAGCCGCCGGGAACCATCGAGTGGGAGTAGGGGCTAGTCGGTGCTGGTGTCGGTCTCGCCCTGCTGGTAGACGTCGGGGATCTCGTCCCGGTTGTCGTCGCGTGACTCGCGCTCGTGGATCAATCGGTACTGGCGCTCGCGGAATCGCAGCACGATCGTCGCGGCGACGGCCGACACCAGTGACCCGACCAGCACGCCGACCTTGACCTGGTCGTCGGTGTCGGAGCCCACGCCGTAGGCCAGCTCGCCGATCAGCAGCGACACCGTGAAGCCGACGCCGGCCAGCATCGAGAGCCCGAGCACGTCGAGCCAAGCCAGGTCGTCGTCGAGATCGGCCCGCGTGAAGGTGGCCATCAGCCAGGTGGCACCGAAGCACGCCGACGGTCTTGCCGACGAACAGTCCGAGGATGATGCCCAGGGTGATCGGCTCGCCCAGCGAGCTGAAGAACGCTCCGAAGCCTGCGATGGCCACACCGGCGGAGAAGAACGCGAAGACCGGCACGGCGATCGCCGAGGACAGCGGGCGCAGTCAGGTGTTCGAAGTGCTCCGCCAGACCAGGCTTGTCGGCGCCGTCGCGACGCAGGACGGGAACCGTGAAGGCCAGCAGCACGCCGGCCACGGTGGCGTGCACGCCAGACGCGTGCACCAGAGCCCACGCGACCAGCGCCAGCGGGATCAGCAGCCAGCCAGAGCGCACGCGCGCCTGCGCCAGCGCACCGAAGGCGGCGATCGGGACGGCAGCGGCCATCAGGAAGACGATGTCGAGATCGGAGGTGTAGAAGATCGCGATGATGATGATCGCGAGCAGATCGTCCACCACCGCCAGCGTCAGCAGGAACGTGCGCAACGCGGTGGGCAGGTGAGTGCTGATGACGGCCAGGACGGCCAGCGCGAACGCGATGTCCGTCGCCACCGGAATGGCCCACCCCTCGAGAGAGCCGCCGAGGTTGATCAGGACGAAGATCAGGGCTGGCACCACCATGCCGCCGAGTGCCGCCGCGATGGGAAGGGCCGCCCGACGCGGCTCGCGCAGGTCGCCGGCCACGAACTCGCGTTTGAGCTCCAGTCCGGCCACGAAGAAGAAGATCGCCAGCAGGCCGTCTGCGGCCCATTCACCGGTGGTCAGATTCAGGTGCAGCGACTCCGGCCCGAACGAGGCGTCGCGCAGGTTGGCGTAGGAGTCGCCCACGTTGGCGGCGATCAGGGCGGCCACCGTGGCGATCAGCAGCAGGACGCCGCCGATCGTCTCCTGGCGCAAGATGTCCGCGATACGGCTGGCCTCGGGCCAGCTGCCTCGGGTGAAGATGCGGGAGCGTTGATCAGTCACGGGAGAACTTCCGGAGTCGACGACATGGCGCCGACCAGACTTCCCGGCTCACCGGGGCCCAGTCTACGGTGCGCCGTGGCCGCGTCGACTCACTGTGCTTCGACAGCGCTCGAACCCTCCAGGAGACGACGCAGCGTATCGATCATCTCGGCCCGGTTCGTTGCTCCCAATCGGCGGCGAACGCTGGCGATGTGGTGCTCGACCGTGCGGGGAGAGATGAAGAGGCGCTCGCCGATCTCGCGATAGCCGAATCCCTGAACGACCAGTCGAGCGATCTCCCACTCCCGGTCGGTGAGCTGGTTGGACCGCGAGTGCGTCGATGTGGACGTCGCCGCGTGACCGCTGTGGGCGGCGCGTGCCAACGTGAGGAGGTCGAGGCTCACCCGTCGATCTGAGGAATGCAGCGCGGCTTTCGCCGCCAGCTGAGAAGCGTCCCACGTCAGTCCGATGCCGCTCAAGCCGTGAACCGCCTCGGTGATGGCCGCGAGATCGACGTCGCGCTGGAGCACCCGTAGCCAGGTGCGCCCGGCTGATGCCAGCGTCTGGGCGTGGCGACTGACCAGTGCAGCCTCGCTGATCGCGTCGGCGTGCGGCATCAGCAGGTCCGGTCGTTCGCTGATCATGGCCGCTTGAACGCCGTACCAGTGGAATGCGGCCGACCACAGAGCCGGCTGCCCCAGTCCGGCGAGGACCATCTCGGCTTCCTGCAGCTGCGGCGCCAGCCAGTGTTCGTCCTGCAGACGCGCTGCGCCGACCAGAAGCTCTCCCAGGGCCAGCAGATGGAACAGGTCGACGGACGTCTCGGCGACGACAGTTCGCGCCGCAGCCCATGCTTCAGCCAAGGCCCCGGTGTCGCTCGCACGTCGCGCGATTCCCACGCGGACCGCATGGATGAGGTAGGTGTCTCGCGTGTCGTCGCTCGGCGGCTCACCGACGGACACCAGAATCGCTGTCGCCTCGTCCACGTCGCCGCGGGCCATCGACGACCCAGGCCAGGAGGATCTGGTGCCTCAGCCTGAAGCGTGGTCCACCGAGGTCGGCAGTGACGGCGCGCTGCAGGACGAGTTCCGCGAGATCCAGCTCGCCGAGGTGGAGTGCCATCAACGCCGCCAACGCGGCGGGGGAGTCGAGCATGACGCAGTCGCGCCCGACCGGCGCCAGCGCAGTGACCGACTGCAGCATCGGCGCCACGCCAGCGACGCCGTCACGCGTGACGCTCTGTTCCAGTCCGGTCGTGACCAACCGCCAGCCAGCCGACAGCGCGGTCGGTGCGCCGAGGCGACTCGCCGTGAGCATCCGGTGAGCGCCGGCGGCGTCGCCGATCCCCATGAGTGCGACAGCTCCCTCGGCCGCCGCATCGCCCAGCGACTCCGGTGCGACCAGCTGAAAGAGCTCAGCGCTCCTGTTCAACGTCCCGCGGTGCGCATGGATGGCGGCAGCGAGCCGCACTGCGGTGGCGAAGTCGGCGTGGTCCATGTCGGCGAGAACGACCTCGAGGGATCGCAGCGCGTCGTCGTGCTCGCCACTGCACGTCGACTCTTCCGCATCAGCCACACTCATGCTGCGGCCTCCTCCTGCTGTGAAGCCCCCCGCAAATCTCCTGCGCTGCAAAACTAGCAGTTTCGGCGCACCCAGACCCACGGTCTGGCGAAGGAAAATCCCCCTAGGGGATCCTTGTGCGATGCGCCGATCCCCTACACACCATCCCCGATGGCGGCCATCGGGGATGGGGTTCGGTCCCCGATGGCGTGCGAATGAGCGGCTTCTAGTTTCGAGATAGCGCGTCGCACGACTCGCTCCAGAATTCAAGGAGAATCGACATGCCAACCCCTCCAAGTCTGTTCGACTACATCTTGCAGCTGCTCGCGAACCCGGCGCTCGCGCAGTCCTTCCTGTCCGACCCGGACGGCACGATCAACATGAATCAGGTTGACATCACGGTCGTCGCCACGGAGATCGACAACGCCGCTTCACTGCTGAACTCCAGCGGCATCGCGTCGGTGGCGATCCCAGCGCTCCTCCCGGGCATGACGGCCGGTCAGCTGCTGGACAGCTTCGTCACGAGCTTCTACGCCGATCATCCGACCTCCAACAACGTGTGGACCGATGACGACGTCACGCAGGCCTTCGCGGGCCCAGGTGGCATTGCAGTCTCCGGTGGCGACGAGGTCGAGGAGGTCACAGCCGCCTCAGGAGGTTCGGTCGCTGTGAGCGGTGAGGTCGAAGAGAGCGGCATCTCCACGGGCGGCGGCATCGCTGCTGGCGGCGACGTCGAGTTCGAGGAGAACGGCGACATCACCGTGGGTAACGGCAACCTGTTCTTGAACGGCAATGACAACAACCTGGTGGGCGGTGACCAGATCGATCTCAACGGCTCGTCCGATGCGAATGTCGCCACCCATGGTTCGGTGATCCAGAACGCTGACAACGGTGGAATGAACGCCGGCGTCAACGCGATCCGCGATGCCAACATTGCCGGCGGCAATCAGGCCGTGGGCAACAACTCCGTGGCGACGGACGGAAACGTCGCCGTCGGCGCAGACTCTGTTGCGACCAACGGACCCGTTGCCGATGGGGACTACTCCCAGGCGACGGGGGAGGACAGCAACCTGGTCAAGGACGATGACGTCTTCAGCCCGACGATCACGCAGACCGGACCGCCGGTGACGCTGGGCCCGATCACCCAGACCACTGGTGCGGCGACGAGCGGTGCGAGTGGCGCAAGCGGTGCCGGCGGTGCTGGCGCGGCCGGCGGCAACGTTGGCGCAGGCGGCGCCGCGGGCACGGGCGGCGCAGGAGGTGACGGCACCGGCGCTGCAGGTGGTGACGCCACCAGCGGCGCTGCCGACGGCGGTGACCAGACCACCGGTGATCTGACCCACGGTGCTCAGACCAGTGGCTCTCAGACCCACGGTGCCCAGACCAGTGGTAGCTCGACGAATGGTAGTGCCACCGGCGGCGCCGCGACGAGCGGTGACAGCACCCCCGTCTCGACCTCTGCAGGCACGGTCGCCACCGCGACGGGCCTCGGCGCCACGGCGACCGCCACCAACGGGGACACCAGCGCCACCGCGGACACCGGTGGAAACACCGGCGGCGCGGCAACCAACGGGTCGTCCACGAGCGGTGCAGTCACCGGCGCTGACCTCACCAGTGGTGCTGTCACGGGTGCTGATCTCACGAGTGGGGACAACGGACGCGGGGACGTCTGGAGTGGCGACGTTGCTGGCGGTGCGGGTGGCGCCGGGGCCGGTGGCGTCGGCGGCGCAGTTGCCGGCGGCGGTGCGGGTGGCACCTCAGGCGCAGGCGGCGCGGGTGGTGCGAGCGGTTACACCGGAGACACCGGTGATGCCACCAGTGGCGACAACATCGCGAACATGGCGTCGACGGTCAACTTCGGCGACATCAGCATCAGCATCGATGACTCAGATGCCATGTCCTCCGGCAATCAGTCCACAGCCGTGGGCGACGGCGGACTGGTCGCGTCCGGAGCAACGATCGTGTCGCAGGACAACGACTCGCTGAGTCTGGCCTTCGGCAACGGGATGACCGGCGGAGCCGGCGGAGCCGGGGGCGACGCCACCGGTGACGGCGGTGCTGGCGGCAACGGTGACGCTGGTGGTGCCGGAGGAGCCGGCGGTACTGGTGGAGCTGGCGCGGCTGGTGGAGCCGGTGGTCCCAGCGGAGCCGTTGGAGCCGCCATCGGCGGTGCTGGTGGTGCCGGCGGTGGAGCTCCCGGAGCGGCCGGTGGTGTGGGGACCAATCTCGGACTCACCGGGGCTGGCGGACCTGGCGCTGCTGGTGGAGCTGGTGCTGACGGTGGCGCTGGCGCTGCTGGTGGAGCCGGCGGGCCCGGTGCGGCTGGCGGCGCGAGCGGCGCCGGAGGTGCCGGCGGTGCTGGTGGCGGAGCTTCCCTCCAGAATGCTGCTCCGCTGACGGTGTCCAACGACTCGAACTCTGCGGTCGGCCTCAACAACGTTGCCGCCGATGACCAGTCGGTGGCTGCGGGAATCGGTGGTACTGCCGCTGGACAGTCCGGTGGCGATGCTCAGGCAGGCAGCGCCGGATCCCAGGTCGCCAACAACGGCAGCCTCAACGCTGGCAACAACGGCGTGCTGGGCAACAACGGCGTGGCAGGCGACGGCAACGCCGTGGCCTACACCGCCAACGGCGGAGATGCCGCAGTCGTCCACAGTGGATCCTCCGCCCAGGGTGACGGGTTCGTCGCCGGAGGTAACGGGTACGACGACAATGCGGCGGTGGACTACACCGACTCGCTCAACGAGGGCACCAACATCACCCACGGTGACCTGTCGCCGGTGTTCTCCGCTATCGACCACTCGGAGATCGAGGACGTCGAGATCGAGGTCGAGGTGGAGATCGAGGGCGGCAACGACCTGCCCTGGTAGACACTCCCGTCACATCGATGGATCCCCCGGCCCACGGTTCTTTGGGTCGGGGGATCCACCGTTTGTCGCCAGATTTGGATAACGTTCCTCCCATGACCGACGCACCAGGGACTCCGAATCCTCGCTACGAGAATCCAGAGCGGCCCAACGTGGTGAGCGCGTTGCCGCCGCTACCGCAGATTCGTCGTCCGGCGATCGTCTGGCTCGTCCCGATCCTGACCTTCGCCTCGGTGTTGTCATCCGTCCCCACCCTGGTGTTCACCTACACGAGGCTCGATGCGGTTCGCACCAGGCTCGAGAAGCAGCTGGCGGATCTGCAGCCGGACTACTCCAGCGACGATGTCCGCGTGGCGGTGCTCGTCGGCCTGATCATCATGGTCGGATTCAGCATCCTGTTCTCCCTGGCCGAGCTGCGTGCATCCGTCCGTCTGCTCGACAAGCGCAAAGGCGCGCGAACTGCGCTTCTGTGGCTGGCGCTGTTCCACGTGCCACTGGTGGCGATCCTGGGGCAGATGCGCGACCTTGGGCCGTTCAGCCACAACGCCGCGTGGGTCCAGGTGGGTTGCCTCGTTCTGGCGGTGCTGATCGGCTACTGGTTCACGGTCGGTCGATGGCTCGCGGCAGTCACGAGACAGGGCCCCATTCCGCTGCGTCCGTCAGCTGACCGCCGCTGAGGCACTGAGGTCTGCGACGATCCACTCGCAGGTTCGTGCCGTCACGCGACACGCCTCTGCGGTGTCCGGATCCAGCAAGGGGTTGGCCGAGTACTCGCGCCACTTCCACAGGGCAGCGAGAGCGTTCTGGCGCAGGTCGTCGTCCACGCCCAGCCGCTCGTTGGCGTGGGTGCCCGAGCCACCGAGCAGTCGCTCCATCTCCGCACGGTCCCGGCTGTGCAGCGTGATGCGTGACGAGTTCACGCGACCGAGCAGCTTCATCTCCTGGAACGGGTGGGGGTCGGCCAGCAGCTCGTCGACTGCGGCCGACAGGTGCTCTGCGCGCGGGTCCGGGTGGTCGGCGAAGACCTGCTGCAGTCCCGTCAGCGCGGAGTGCGCCTTCAGTTGCGGATGACGGCGCCGGCAGTGCACATCGATGACCCGCTTGAGGTCGTCCAGACCGCTGTGGCTGACCAGCTCGTCGGCCAGTGTCGTCGCGTCCGACACGCCCATCTGGATGACCGCCAGGGCCAGGCGAATCCCGAAAGGACCGAGCCGGTGGACCAGATTCGTCCGGTCACGAGGCGACGGAAGATCGTCCGCGTCGGCGGACATGAACCGGTCGGTGGAGACCATCAGCGCCGACAGCCGTTCGGCCGGCAGCGCCGCCAGCTGCTGCAGCTGAGCGAACTCGGACTGGCGGAGGGACTGTCCGGCGAGTGCCAAGAGACCAGCCACCGGCACGACCGTCTCGCAGGCCGCCTTCAGCGTGGGGTCGTCACGAAGACGATCGACGGCCTTGTTCGCGACGGCCATGGCGTTGAGTCGGCCCGCCCCCAGCTCGTCGGCTCGGGACAAGACAGCAATCGAACCCAGCGACGCTTCCCCGCCGGACCGATCGCCGAGGGTCCGGAGGAACTCGACGTCGTGGGCGTGCAGCGAACGGAGCAGGTAGACGAAGGCATCGGCCACCGTGGCGCCCCCCTCAGGGCTGACGAACTCAATCGTCCGTTCACCGACCTCGGTCGAGACCGAAGCCATCCCGGGGGTGTCGATCAACGTGAACTCCTCCAACGGAGCCGCCGGCCAGGTGACGTCGAGCGCCTCGATCTCATTGGCATCCAGATGGCCCAGGTCGAGCTCCAGGCGGCCGTCCTGTCGCAGGGTTCGTATCTGGATCTCACCGTGGGTTGCGTGTCGAGCATGGACCGACGGAGCGTTGCCGTGCCGGTACCACGTGACGATGCGCGTGCACTCGCGAGCGTCGGTGGGGGCAAGCTGCTCGCCGAGCAGAGCGTTCACCAGCGTCGATTTTCCTGCCTTGACCGTTCCCACGAGGGCCACGCGCAATGGCTCATCGGCTCGCCGACGGAGCGCCGCAATCTGGGCCGATGCCTCAGCGTCATCCCGGTAGATGTCGCGTGCCTCGGCGAGCAGGCCGCGGGCGTCGTCCAGCGAGGCCGATGTCATGGCACTCGTTGTTCGGCCGTCAGTGCCTGAGCCGACGTGGCGAGCTGGCGCACCTTGCGCAGGCGCTCGGTGAGCGCCTGGGTCCGAGCATCTCGATTCGCGGCAGGAGTCCCCGCTCCCCGTTTGGCGGCCTCGACGGACACGTTGAGCGACTGACGGAACTCCTCGGCCGAATCCTCGAACTCGGCGCGCATCAGCCGTTTCACCTCCGTCAAGCTGGTCCGTGTCTCCTTGACCACGTGGAAGATCGTCTCGTCCACTGCGCGCCGCACCGCGTTCCGCGCCTCGTTGCGGCGCCTCTCCAGCCGGT
Organism: uncultured Actinomycetota bacterium; assembly: GCA_963769445.1. Taxonomy (GTDB): domain Bacteria; phylum Actinomycetota; class Actinomycetes; order Propionibacteriales; family Nocardioidaceae; genus Aeromicrobium. The sequence goes on from CAVYLO010000001.1 coordinate 188,623, forward strand.
TGGCACCCTCTTGTCGCAACGAGAAGCCGCCCAGCACCGCGCCAGCCAGCACCGAGATCGGGTTGATGAGCGCCATGCCGGCCAGCGTGGTGATGATGCCCGCCATCAGGATTCCGCTGTACGACCCGCGCATGGCTCCGATGAGCTTCTGCCCGCCGGTCATGCGGCTCGTCCGGATGAAGTCGATTCCGGCCACGTGCGCCATCATGGCGCTCGTGTCGATCGAGGGAATCTGCGGAAGGTGGATCTCGCTCTCGTGGCGGAAGGATTCCGCCACGCTCGTCGCGACGTGCTCGCAGCGCTCATAGGCCCACACAAAGCTGTCCGCAATGGCTTCAGAGAAAGGCGTCTGCCAACCACTGGGTCAAGGTCTCCCACGTGTCCGCCGGATCGCTCTCATCGATCAGCTGCTCTGCGTCGCGTCCGACCGAACGGATCCGATCGCGCACGTCGTACTCGACGTCGTTGATGAGATCGTTGAATCCGTCATTGAGCGCGACCTGCCACCGGGAGGCGCGCTTGTTGAGTTCGGCAGCGATGGCCTGAGCATCCTCGAACGTCTGCACGAGCATGGTCGCTTCGCCTGGTCGAACGAGCGTCTCGAGCTCGGCCTGGAGCCCCAGGCTGAGCTGAGTGCTGACCGCCGTGGCCTCGGCCGCTGCTGCGTCGCGCATCGACGCCACGGCGCGGGGCACGAGATCGCGTTGCAGCCGTTCGATCAGCCGCGGAATCCCCGACTCCGTGGCCAGTTCGGTGTCGCCGAGAGTGAGCGCCGTGCGGTGCAGGTTCGCCGAGACGGGGAGGATCGCGGCATCGACTCCGGCCGACTCCAGGTGGTGTCGGTTGGCTGCTTCCACGTCACGCCAGTGCGGCGCGAGGTCGGTCTTGCTCAGGACAGACATCACGATGGGGCAGATCCTCGACGCCTGTCGCAGGAAGCTGAGCTCAGGTTCGGTCAGCTCCTGACTTGCGTCGGAGAGGACGACGAGAGCGTCCGCGGTCGGCAACATGGCCAGTGTCGTCACCGCGTGTCGAACCACTGCGCCGCCGACGCCGGGCGTGTCCACCAGGACCAAGCCGCCGGCGAGCGCTTCGGCCGGAAAGGTCACGTGAATCTTTCCGCCGTCGAGGGAGCCCGTGGACGAGGCGTGATCCATCACGTGCTTGCGGAGATCATTGATGTCGATCGGAATCTGGGTGGACCGGTTTTCCCCGGGCACGTCGAAGGCGAGCGTGGCGGCCGGGACCTCGCCGTGCTCGATGATGATCGGTATGGCGGTCATGGAGATGTCGTCGACAGGGCACACCGGCACCCCGACCACCGTGTTGATCAGCGTGCTCTTGCCTTGGTTGAACGGTCCGACGACGACGACGCGCACCTTGGGTTCATCCACCCGTTCGACCCACGCGTCAAGCCGCGTCGCGAGGTCCTCACGGCCGAGCTCGCGGGCGTCCGTGCTCAGGCTCTCGCAGGATGGTGGTCAGGTCGGACGTCTGGCTTGCCGGGGGCCGCGTACTCATCAGTCGAATTCGACGTCCTCGATCTCGGAGTCGTCAGACGCCGCGATGATGGGGGAGTCGTCGCCCTCCGTGAAGTTGCTGTCCTCGTTGAACGAGTTGTTGTACTCGACGGTCGCATTGTCGTCGTAGACATCACCGCCAGCCACGGCGCCTTCGTCCTGGGCGATCATGCCTCCATCCGAAGCGATGGCAGCATCAGAGTCATCACCTGTGGTGTACGCAACCGTGCTGTCGCTGGCGGCAACCCCACCGTCGCCGATGACGCCGTTGTTGCCGGCGTTGAGGCTTCCGTCGTCGGCGACCTGGGAGCCGCCGCTGGCGGCCTGGGCGTCGCCACCCCCGGTGTGACCGGCTGCGGAGCTGTCATTGTTGGCAGCCACGGACTGATCATCCGCGGCTACGTTTCCGGTTCCGACGGCGGAGTTGGAGTCGACGCTGTTGGACTGGTCGACCGACCCGACGGCGGCACCCGCCCCGACGTTGGTGGTGTTGGTGAGGTTGTCGTTGTCCTGGGACACGACGGCCGAACCGGTCGCCACGATGGCACCGTCTGAAGCTGATGTGGAGTTGTTGCCAGACGTGATCGCATCGGAGTCGTCCATGTCGATGGTGACATCGCCCGTCGTGTTCACGGTGGGGCTGAAGACGTCGTCGTCGCTGGCCAGATTGCTGTTGTCGCCGGCTGCTTGCGAGTAGGCGCCGCTGGCGACGTTGCCGGTGGTGGAGATCGCTCCAGCGCCCTGGGCAACATTTCCGTTGGCTGCGACGGCTCCGTCCCCGACGGCAAGATTGCCGCCAGCCACGTTCGAATCGACGATCGCCTCGACCCCGGCGTTGACGCCACCGTTGTCGGCATTTTGAATCAGCGAACCATCGAGTGCGACATTCGCGCCGATGGAACCGGTGAGGTTGACCTGATCGTCACCGACGACTGTGTTCCCGTCGCCGTTGATCGCGATGTTGCCGTCACCGATCACGACGTCGCCGTTGCCCTCGAACTCCACGTCGCCGCCCGCGGCCACACCGCCGGCCAGAGCGATACCGGTGTCCTCGACTCCGCCGCTGATGGCGACGGAGCCTTCGGTCGCGACGTTGATCTCCTCGACTTCCTCGCCGCCAACAATCGCGATGCCACCGGCTTCGGCGATGGCCTGCGTGACGTCGCCTCCGGCCCACACGTTGTTCACGCTGATGGAGTCGGCGTAGTAGTTGTTCACGAAGGACTGCAGGATGTCAGCCGTCGACGTCCCTGCCGAGCCTCCGACGCCGCCCCCCACGGACGGCCCCACGGAGCCGCCGGACGCGCCCACCATGACGGGCACGGCCACCATGTGAGGCACGGGGACGAAGTGGGTGGGCCCACCCAGCAGGGTGGTCACCGAATGCACCGCATTGGACGCTTCCTGCGGTAAGACCTGACCCAGACCGTTCTCGGCGAGCGAACCTTGCGGGTCCTCGGAGAACGCCTCAGCGAGCTCAGGATCCGACAGGAGCCTCAGAATGAAATCCAGCAATGTGGTGATCCCGGCCATGATCATGGCCTCCTTCGGGTGTTATTCCCCCCCCAAACGTGGCTGTCACTATAGTCACTTCGCACTACTCCGTGAGCCCTTTTCGCAAATTAATTTTCGGACGTGAAAATCTGCCGATCGACCGTGGCCTGACGCGTCGAACTGCGCAAGAGTGATGAGCCGCCGCCCTGATTGATACCGTGTCTGCTGGAGGGTCGAGAGGAGCGTTGATGACCGTCGCCGTGGACCTCGGATCGGGCGCAGTGAAGATCGTCGATGGCGCCCACTCGCCCGTTGTCTTGGCCGACGGAATCGACCCCGAGCTCGCCGTGCGAGTGGGCACGACCGTTCCTCTGGTTCGCCGCGAGGGTCGAGCGGTCCTGACCCAGGCACCCCATGACGCGTACGCTCGCGCCGTCGCAACTGCACTGGCGGGCACGACGGCAGACTTCGTGGCGATCGTGGCGCCCGACTGGTGGTCGAGTCGTGCGCGGGACGTGGCGCGGCGGACGCTCGAATCCCACGCGACCGGACCGTTCCAGCTGGTGTCTTCCGCGTTGTCAGCCGTCAGCGCCGCCTTGGAGTCCCACACCCTGCCGTCCACCATCGCCGTCCTGGACATCGGTGCCGAATCAAGCTGCTCCACGATCGTGGCCGATGTCGGCGGTCTGCCTCACGTCGTGGGCCGCCCGACGGTTCTGCACGGCCGGGCTGGCAACGAGATCGACCGGCGGCTGATGCAGCACGTTCTCGGTTGGTTGAGCGCTGATGGTCTCGGTCCCGCGCGAGCCGGAGGCCGAGTTCGCTGCAGCGGGACAGTCGCTGCTGGCTCAGGTGAAGGCGGCGAAGGAACGGCTTTCCGCCCGTCCCTCGGCCACCTTGACCACCGATCTTCGTGGAACGAAGGCCGAGGTGCGGTTGGTCCGATCGGACGCCGATTCGGTGGTGCGCGGGACGGTCGACACCATCGTGGCCATGCTCAGGACCAGCATTCAGACCAGCGGCTCTGAGGACGTACAAGCGGTCCTGCTGATCGGTGGCAGCGTGTCCATCCCCTTGGTCACGCAGGTCATCTCGGTCGAGCTGGGGCTTCCCGTGATCTTGGACGACGATCCGGCCACCCTTGCCGTGCGCGGCGCGGCGACCACGGAGATGCCGGCGACCCCCGCCCGCAGAGGATGGGGCCGACTCCACCGCGTCGGAGGCGCTGACGTTGCCCACCACGCGTTCAACCTGAGCACCGCGCCCGCGCCCGCCCTCGAGCGGTACGTCGACCCGACCCCGAGCGCCGTGCCCGAGCACGCTCCGGGGCTCCAGGAGGAGCCAGCCGACGACGGGGACGAGGCTGTTCCCGCACCCGACGTCCGAGCGGACGTCGTGGGCCATCGCACGGCGAGACGGGTGGACGAGCTCGTCAAGGACACCGGTCGCGAGGCCGTGGTGGCGAGCCGGGAACCGGCGCTGGAGCATGTCCGCCTGGTGGTCGAGACGGGGCCCGGGCCACGGCCGAGTCGGACGGCGACCTGGACCTCGGCGCGCGAGGGCCCCGGGTGGAAGAGTGCGCGCCGAGCCCACGTCGACGATGAGGGCCAGTTCCGGCTGTGGGTCAACGATCGCGACTACGAGGTGAGCATCGGAACCGATGTGGCATCGACCACCGTGACCCTCATTCTCATGGGGCTGCACGTGTTCGTCACGGCGTCCGAGACGGGACAGCTCTTGCGCGAGATGCGACTCAACCCGGATCACGACTTTCGACCGGAGTGACTTCCGGCTCACCCGGGCCTCGACCACGGCGGTACCCTGCGCGCATGCCATCAGCCGCCCGGTCCACGGGATTGGACGTCGCCCTGGCCGCCCCGAACGAGGCCGCCGCAGACGCCGGCGATCAGGTCGCGCGAGCCGGCGGCAATGCGATCGATGCCGCGCTGGCAGCCAGCTTCGTGACGATGGTCAACGAGGTCGGCATCGTGTCGCCCAGCTCAGGCGGCTTCATCACCGTCCAGCCGCCCGACGGCGGACCGCCGCAGACGGTCGACGGGTGGATGGACATGCCCGGCCGCGGACTCGGCGGCAGTCAGGATGGCCGCGGACTCGGCGGCAGTCAGGATGGCCGCGGACTCGGCGGCATCGGCCGTGGTACCTGGGACGTGTACACCGAGTACGGGGGTGGCGTGACCGTGACGATCGGTCCTGGGTCGGTGGCCGCTCACGGATCGATCGCCGCCTTCGAGCAGGCGCACCGGCGATGGGGTCGGCTGCCGTGGCGCGAGCTGGTGCTTCCGGCCGTCGATGTCGCGCGGCGCGGTTTCCGGCTCAGCTCGGCGTCCCGGTTCTATCTCGAGTACTCGCACGCGGACATCTTCGGGTGGGATGACACCAGCCGGGCGGCGATCCACGACGCGTCTGGCGCCATCACGTCGGGTCTGGTTCAGCTGCCTGATCTGGCCGACTCGTTGGAGCAGATCGCCGACCAGGGCGCCGCCGCCCTGCACACCGGTGACCTCGCGCGGATGATTGCCGCGGACGTGCAGGACCGGGGCGGGATCCTTGGTCTCGCGGACCTGCAGGCGTACGAGCCGGTGACCCGCCCAGCCCTGATGGTCCGATCCGGCGCGTGGACATTCGGCACGAACCCGCCACCATCTGTGGGCGGCGTGTGCGTCACCGCGATGCTCCAGCTGATGGGGGACCGGCCACATGGCTCCTGGACGTCCGCCGACATCGACCACCTCGTCCGAGTGCAGCGGGCGGTGCTGGCCCGACGCCTCGACGTGCTGGACCACACCGACGATCTGGTTCGCGATGCCGCTGCTTTGTTGGCCGACATCGATCGAGACCAGCTGGCGGTGCTCGAGTCCGGTTCGACCGCCCAGGTCTCCGCCACCGATTCGCAGGGCGCGGCCTGCTCGGTCACGGTGTCGTCCGGGTACAGCTCGGGCATGGTGGCTCGAGGGACCGGCATCTGGCTGAACAACTGCCTGGGCGAACAGGAGCTGAATCCCCGCGGACTGCACGGGCTCGACCCCGGCACCCGCCTGCTGTCCAACATGGCGCCGACCGTGGGGCACCACGAGGACGGCTCCGTCATCGCGATCGGATCGCCCGGCGCCGACCGGATCACCACGGCGACGGTGCAGACGATCGCAGGCTTCGCCAACGGGGGGATGCCCTTGCAGCAGGCGATCAATCATCCGCGCGTCCACGTGCACCGTGCTGGCCGTCCGGACGAGTCGGTGCGGACCGAGACCGACCTGACGATGTACTTCGGCGGTGTGGCCGCGACCGTGCGGCACGCCGACGGTCGGCTCGTGGCGGCCGCTGACCCCCGCAGGGACGGAGCGGTGCGGCTGACTCGCGGCTCCTGATGTGCTGTGATGGAACCCATGACCGCCCGACCTGTCGTGATCGGCCACCGAGGGGTTCCGGGCGAGCGCCTCGAGCACACTCGACCGTCCTACCTGCTGGCCATCGAGCAGGGCGCTGACTACATCGAGCCTGACCTCGTCAGCACCCGGGACGGTGTTCTCGTCGTCAGGCACGAGAACGAGATCAGCACGTCGACCGACGTCGCGGAGCACCCAGACTTCGCGGACCGCAAGACCAGCAAGGTCGTCGACGGGACACCGCTGACGGGGTGGTTCACCGAGGACTTCACGCTGGAGGAGCTCAAGACGCTGCGCACGCGCGAGCGGCTGGTCGATCTGAGACCGCAGAACATTCCGCTCGCTGGTCAGGAGCAGATCCTCACGTTCGACGAGATGTTGGACATCGCCGAGGAAGCCACTGCGTCGACGGGTCGCCGGGTCGGCGCCTACGTCGAGACCAAGCACCCCACCTACTTCGCTGGTATCGGCTTGGATCTGAACGATCTGCTGATCGACGCCTTGGAGCGCCGACGTTCCAACCACGAAGACGCCAACGTGATCATCCAGTCGATGGAGCCGGGCAATCTACGCCGGTTGCGCGACCGCACACCGTTGACCCTGATTCAGCTGATGAAGGGCAAGGGCGCTCCCTTCGACTTCGTCGATGCCGGGGATCCCCGGACCTACCGCGATCTGGCCACTCCCGCTGGCCTCGCTGACGTGTCCACCTATGCCGACGGCATCGGCCCGATCAAGATGCAGGTCATCGCGCTCGACAAGAGACGACGACTGGCTGGCGAGACCGGGCTGGTGGGACACGCGCACGACGCCGGCCTCCTCGTGCACGCGTGGACGATGCGCAACGAGAACAAGTTCCTGCCGGCCAACCTGCGCAGCAGCAGGGACGACTCAGCGCACGGCGACGCCGTGGCCGAGTACCTCGCCTACTTCGATGCCGGCGTCGACGGCGTCTTCAGCGATTTCACGGCGACGGCGGTCCGGGCTCGGGATCTGTGGGAGTCACGGGGCTGACCACAGTCACGGTGCGGCCGGCCTGCGGCATCAACAGCCAGGCGATCAGATAGGCGATGATCACGGTGCCGAACCCGAGGATCGTCAGCACGACGGCTGCCAGGCGGATCAGGTTGGCATCGACGTCGGTGTAGTGGCCGATGCCGCCACACACGCCGCCGATCCACTTGTTGTCACGGCTGCGGGTCAAGGTCTTCATGGGATACCTCCGAGGTGGGGTGGGTGTCGGTCGGGTCTGCTTCCGGAGCTGGGAGCGGGTCGCTGGGCGTGCGTGGGGTGGGTCGCCAGAAGGTGGCGATCACGCCGAGGATGCCGAAGGCGATCAGGACAGCGCTGACGGTGAAGCTGAACTGTTGCTGGGTCAGCAGGTCCTGCTTCCAGACGGCCCAGTTTCCAGCGATGGCGAGGAAGGGGAGTCCGAAGACCAGACCTCTCCATCGGAAGGGATGGCTGTTCATTGACGGATCACCTCGATGTCTCCGATCTTCTGGTCGATGGTCAGGGTGAGGGCGCGGCCCGGATCTGCTGGCGTCTGGATCCGGGTCTCCGTGCCGTTCGTCGTGCGGTCGAACACCGCGATCTCTCCGGCCACCAGGTCGGCGTTGACGGCGACGTTGAGCCCGTTGGGAATGATGACCCGGGTCTGTCCCACGCCGGTCTCGAGGCCGATCGTCCTCCCCAGCAGGGAGTCAGGGTCCTCGATGTCGGTCAGGTCCAGCTCCAGCAGACCGACACCGTGCTCGTAGGTGGACGACACGTCGGCGGCTTTCGTCGGCGTCAGTGCCTGTTCGCCGATGCGCGGGTTGGGCAGGAGAGCACCGAGTCCAAGCGCGACGGCGAGCAGCAGCCCGAGGAAGATCAGTGGCCCGCCGTCGCCGATGACCGTGCTGATGAGCAGTCCGCCGCCGATGATGCCCAGCGAGAGCGCCACGTAGGTGGTCCACGGCGTGCCGTCACCTGAGTCCGCGATGATGCGGGCGATCGCGATGGCGATGGCCGTGATCGACAAGGTCAGACCCGTCAGCGCCCACGACCGGCGCTCGGGCGGCAACGTGTAGGTGGTGGTGCGGATTCCGTCTCTCACCGACTCGTGCACCGGTGACTGCAGCGCCGCGACAGTGGCGGCGTCTCGCTTTTCGCGGCGCCGGCGGGGGCGCACGACGAACAGGTACACCAGCAGCGCCAGCGGGATCAGGCCCCACGGAACACCGCCACCCCATCCCCAGCCGCTGTCGCCGACGGCGACCAGCACGGCAAGTACGGCGGCCACCACGAGACCGCCGACGCGGATCCGCTCCTCGTTGCCGTCCAGCTTGAACCAGTCGGCGGCGATGGACTTCTCGGCATCGTCGGCCGGCACGAGGAACCAGAAGGCGGCGTACAGGATGACGCCGGCGCCGCCGACGAAGATCAGCACGGCGAACACGATGCGCACGAGCACCGGGTCGACATTCAGGTAGCGAGCGATGCCTGCGCACACCCCGGCCACCAGCCGTGGGTCGGAGGAACGCTGCATGTCGGCCACGGTGCGAAGCCGCTGGGCGTCGAATCCCTCGGCGGGTGGGTCGGCATCCAGCGCCGTGTCTCCCGCGGGGGGGTCCTGATGGGTGTCGTTCATGGCTTCATCGTCTCGGACGGGCGCCCCTGCGCACATCGGGGACGACCCTGAATTGGCCCCTGGCCGCGTCAGGGTGCGTCGGGGGGAGTCCGGTCTGGCGGGCCAGTGCCACGACGTGTGACGATCAGGGGTGAGCGAATTCCGCCGTGCGCATCGACCGGCCGACCGTCGACTGGTCGCCGGGGTGAGCACCGGGGTCGCCGAACACCTGGGAGTCGGCGTCCTGCCGGTTCGCATCGCCTTCATCGTCGGGACGTGGTTCAACGGCGCCGGCGTGATCGCCTACCTCCTGCTGTGGCGATTCCTGCCGCTGCAGCAGCCCGAGATGTCCCCGGGCCTGGAGTCCGCCACCCGACGGGGCCTGCGAACCAGCACGCGACCGGCGACCAAGGAGGTCGTGCAGGGAGTTGCGCTGGCCGCGATCGGCGTCGGCGTCCTGGTGCTCCTGCAGGCCACCGGTCGTGGTCCGGACGGATCGCTGCTGGCGCCGGTCCTGGTCGCGGTGCTCGGCATCGCGGTGATCTGGCGCCAGTTCGACGACGCGTCGCTTGGCCGCTGGATGCGCCAGACAGCCGGGGTGGCCTTCGCGGCACGCGTGGGTGTCGGCATCGTGCTCGTGGCGCTGGCCGCCACCTACGTCATCACGCAGGACCGTGGATGGGGGGCAGTCCTCGACCTTGGATCTGCTGTCGTGATCGCCCTGCTGGGCGTCGCGCTGATTCTTGGTCCGTGGCTCTACAAGCTGATGGGCGACCTGTCCGACGAACGCCGCGAGCGGATGCGGTCGCAGGAGCGAGCCGATGTCGCCGCGCACCTGCACGACTCGGTGCTCCAGACCCTGGCGCTGCTGCAGAAGAATCCGGCCGACGCGGCGCAGGTCGCGACCCTGGCTCGTCGCCAGGAGCGGGAGCTGCGCTCATGGCTGTACGGCACGGACGAGACCATCGGGGACCGGTTTGCGGCCTCGCTGCGCGGAGTCGCGGCCGAGGTCGAGAACTCTCACGAAGTGGCGATCGAGACCGTCGTGGTCGGTGATGCGCCGATGGGGTCGGATGTCACGGCGCTGGTCCGAGCGGCCCGTGAGGCGATGGTCAACGCGTCCACGCATGCTCGGGTCGACCGGATCGACGTGTACGCCGAGGCCGACGGGCGCACGGCCTCGGTGTTCGTCCGCGATCGAGGTGTGGGATTCGACGCGGCGCAGATCGCGAAGGACAGGATGGGCGTCCGTCGCTCCATCGTCGATCGCGTCGAACGACACGGTGGCACCGCCACGATCCGCACCGCCCCGGGCGAAGGCACCGAGGTGCGGCTCTCGGTGCCGCTGAACGGACGCGTCGACGCGCCGACTGACGAGCCGCTTCAGGAGAGCACCCCATGAACCAGTTGAGAGTCGCCATCATCGACGACCACGCCATGTTCCGGACCGGGGTCCGCGCCGAGATCAGCGCTGCCGTCGACGTGGTCGGCGAGGCGGAGGATGTCGACAGTGCGGTGCAGATCATCGCGGACCTGAAGCCCGATGTCGTGCTGCTCGACGTGCACATGCCCGGCGGTGGGGGACTGGAGGTCATCCGGCGCCTGAACCTGCGGCATGCCGACACGACCTTTCTGGCGCTCTCGGTCAGCGACGCCGCCGAGGACGTCATCGGCATCATCCGGGCCGGTGCCCGCGGCTATGTCACCAAGAACATCTCGGGGCCGGACCTGGTCGCCGCGATCGTGCGGGTCGCGGCTGGCGATGCCGTCTTCTCGCCACGACTCGCTGGCTTCGTGCTGGACGCCTTCGCCGGCACCATCGAGGTCGCGCAGGTCGACGAGGATCTCGACCGGCTGACGGAGCGCGAACGCGAGGTCATGCGCCTGATCGCACGCGGCTACGCCTACAAGGAGGTCGCGAAGGAGCTGTTCATCTCGATCAAGACCGTTGAGACCCATGTCAGCAGCGTGCTGCGCAAGCTGCAGCTGTCCAGCCGACACGAGCTGACTCGTTGGGCCAACGACCGCCGCCTCATCTGACCGCAGGTCTAGCCTGTGGCCATGGACCAGCCGCACCTGATCGTCATCTTCGGAGCCACCGGTGACCTCGCCCGACGCAAGTTGCTGCCGGGCCTGATGCACCTCGTGCAGTCCGGGCTGGTGCCTGACTCGCGCATCATCGGTGTCTCCCTGGACGAGCTGGATGACGCCGGCTTCCGGACCTTCGCCGCCGAGGCGTGCCGGGAGTTCAGCACGCGGCCGGTGCTCGACGAGGAGCTGGCGGACTTCACGTCGCGGCTGTCGTACGTCAACGTCACCGCGGGGCCCGAGGTGCTCGCGCAGGAAGCCGCCAAGCAGGAAGCCGCGTTGGGTGGGCAGCACGGCCGTCTGCACTACCTCAGCGTCCCGCCGAAGGCCGCGCTCGACGTCGTGCACACCCTTGCCGCGGCGGACCTCGTGCAGGGGTCACGGATCATCATGGAAAAGCCCTTCGGCACCGACCTGGCCAGCGCTCGCGCGCTGAACGCGTCGATCCACGAGGTGTTCGACGAGAGCCAGATCTTTCGCATCGACCACTTCCTGGGCAAGGAGGCGGCGCTCAACATCTTGGCGTTCCGGTTCGCGAACGGGTTGTTCGAGCCCATCTGGAATCGCAACTTCATCGACCATGTGCAAATTGATGTCCCCGAGACGCTGTCGGTCGAGGGCCGGGCCGGGTTCTACGAGGGCACGGGCGCTTTCAAGGACATGGTGGTGACCCACCTGTTCCAGGTCATGGCCTTCATGGCGATGGAGCCGCCCACCTCGCTGGACTCGGACTCGATCTCGGAGGAGAAGAACAAGGTCTTCCGGTCGATGCTGCCGCTGGATCCACGCGAGGTGGTGCGGGGGCAGTACCAGGGGTACCGCGACGAACCGGGCGTGCCGGGCGACTCCGACACCGACACCTTCGTGGCGCTGAAGGCCGAGATCGACAACTGGCGGTGGGCCGGCGTGCCGTTCTTCCTGCGCACGGGCAAGAAGATGGCGGAGGGCGCGCGCATCATCTCCATCGCGTTCCGCGAACCGCCCAAGAGCATGTTCCCGACGGGGTCCGGCGTCGGGCTGGCCGGGCCGGACCACTTGACCTTCGATCTCGCCGACGCCTCGAAGATGTCGTTGTCCTTCTACGGCAAACGCCCTGGACCGGGCATGAAGCTGGACAAGCTCAGCATGCAGTTCGCGATGCACGACACCGAGCGCGCCGGACAGGTGCTCGAAGCGTACGAACGGCTGATCTACGACGCCATGCGCGGCGAGCGCACCTTGTTCACGACGGCGGAGGGCATCGAGCGGCTGTGGCAGATCTCCGAGCCCTTGCTGGTCGACACTCCTCCGGTCCGCGCCTATCCGGCGGGGACCTGGGGTCCGAACGCGGTGCACCAGCTGATCGCTCCCAAGGCCTGGCGTCTGCCGTTCGAGCGCTCCTGGCGCAAGCCCAACACCACCGCGGAGTAGCGCCGACGAGTCGCGCACGCCCGCTGACGAGTCACGCACGCCCGCTGACGAGTCGCGCACGCCCGCTGAGGAGTCACGTACGCCAGTGCTGCTCAACCAGGACGATGGCCTCGTGCCGGCTGAGGCCGCGGTCCCGGACCGCCGCCACGTAGGCAGCCGTCAGCCTCCCGGCCTCCGGATCATCGAGGTGACGGGCCGCCACGAAGGATCCGGACCGGCCACGGGTCTCGATCACGCCGTCTGCCTCCAGCGCGCGATACGCCTTGGCCACCGTGTTGACCGCCAGGCTGAGCTCGGCAGCGAGTGCGCGGACCGTCGGCAGAGAGGACCCGGCTGGTCGCGCACCGGTGTCGACGTCAGCTGTCACCTGAGAGCGAAGCTGCTCGTACGGAGGTACGCCGGACGTGGGGTCGATCGTGAAGGCCATGCGTTCATTGTCGTCCCGTCCAACTACTCTGGACAGCGACATGACGTTGCCGTTTCCCGTGCCCCAGGCCACCGCTCGACCGACCCCCGCTCAGCGACGGCCGCGGTCTGAGACGCTGCTCGACGACCTCAACGAGTCACAGCAGCAGGCGGTGTCCCATCCGGGTGGTCCGTTGCTGGTCGTCGCGGGTGCGGGGTCCGGCAAGACCCGTGTGCTCACCCGACGCATCGCCTGGCTGATCGCAGCACGGGGCGCGCACCCGGGCTCGATCCTGGCCATCACCTTCACGAACAAGGCGGCCGCCGAGATGCGCGAGCGGGTGGCCGCGCTCGTCGGCGGTGCCGCCCGAGCCATGTGGGTGTCCACCTTCCACTCCGCGTGCGTGCGCATCCTGCGTCGCGAGCACGCCAAGCTGGGGTTCACCTCGTCGTTCACCATCTACGACGCGGCCGATCAACGCCGCCTCATGACCATGGTGTGCCGCGACCTGGATCTGGACCCCAAGCGCATCAACCCGCGCGCCGTCCTCAACTGGATCTCGAACCTGAAGAACGAGCTGATCGACCACGAGTCGGCCGCCGGTCGGGCGACCAACCCGACCGAGGAGATCTACGCCGAGGTCTACACCACCTACCAGGCGCGGCTCACCGCTGCCAACGCCATGGACTTCGACGACCTCATCATGAACACGGTGCATCTGCTGCAGGGGTGGCCCGACGTTGCCGAGGCCTATCGCCGTCGGTTCCGCCACCTGCTGGTCGACGAGTACCAGGACACCAACCACGCGCAGTACCAGCTCATCAAGGAGTTGACCGATCCGGAGTCGGACCTGCTGGTGGTGGGTGACTCCGACCAGTCGATCTACGCCTTCCGGGGTGCCAGCATCCGCAACATCCTGGAGTTCGAGGACGACTTCCCGAACGCCACCACCATCTTGCTGGAGCAGAACTACCGGTCCACGCAGACCATCTTGTCGGCCGCCAACGCGGTCATCAGCCGCAACCAGGGCCGCAAGGACAAGAAGCTGTGGTCGGCCGAGGGCGATGGCGACCCGATCGTCGGCTACGTCGGCGACGACGAGCGCGACGAGGCCCAGTACATCGCCGACGAGATCGACCGGTTGTCCGACGAGGAGGGCATCGCCGCCAAGGACGTCGCGATCTTCTACCGCACCAATGCGCAGAGCCGTGTCTTCGAGGAGGTCTTCATCCGGGTCGGCCTGCCCTACCGCGTCGTCGGAGGCGTGCGCTTCTACGAGCGCAAGGAGGTCAAGGACGCGCTGGCGTACGTGCGGGTGCTGGTCAATCCCCGCGACACGGTCTCCATCCGGCGCATCCTCAACGAGCCCAAGCGCGGCATCGGTGACCGAGCCGAGGCGGCCGTCCAGCGGCTGGCCACCCAGCACGACATCAGCTACTGGGAGGCGCTGACCCGCGCGCGTGAGGCCACCGACCTCGCCACCCGCTCGTTGAACGCGATCGAGTCGTTCACCGCGTTCATGGCCGACCTGATCGCGCTCGCCGCGGACGGTGCCCCGGCCGACGCCGTCCTCGAGGCCGCCCTGACCCGCAGCGGCTACCTGTCCTCGCTCGAGGACAGCACCGATCCGCAGGACGAGACCAGGGTCGAGAACCTGGCGGAGCTGGTCGCGGTCGCCCGCGAGTTCGTCGTCAAGGCCAGCACTGTCGAGGACGCGCCGGAGACCGAGGAGGCCGACCTGACCCCGGGATCGCTGTCGGCCTTCCTCGAGCAGGTCGCGCTGGTCGCCGATGCCGACTCCATCCCCGACGAGGGCGATGGCGTCGTCACGCTCATGACGCTGCACACGGCCAAGGGTCTGGAGTTCCCCGTCGTGTTCCTCACCGGGCTCGAGGACGGGGTCTTCCCGCACATGCGGTCCATGGGCGACCCGGCCGAGCTCGAGGAGGAGCGCCGCCTCGCGTACGTGGGCATCACGCGGGCCCGCACGGCGCTGTACGTCACGCGCGCCACGACCCGCTCGGCGTGGGGCGCCCCCAGCTACAACCCGCCCTCACGGTTCCTCGACGAGCTGCCGGTCGACCTCGTCGACTGGAAGCGACTCGCCTCGGCCCCGACGCAGTGGACCCCGAGCACACCGTCGGCCAGTGCCCGCTCGTCGTTCCGGACGTCCAACGTCGCTGCGCGGTCCACCAGGGGAACCCGCGACGTCGTGTCGCTCGATCCGGGCGATCGCGTCAATCACGACACCTTCGGCATGGGCACCGTGGTGGCCATCGACGGTGAGGGCGACCGGGCCCAGGCCTCGGTCGACTTCGGCTCTCACGGCATCAAGCGACTGCTGCTGCGCTACGCGCCGGTCGAGAAGCTCTGAACGAGAGGACCTCGTCGCCGGCGTGACTCGTCGCGGCGGGACTGCGCGGTGACTCGTCGGCGGGACTGCGTGACTCGTCAGCGGGAGGTTACGGGGAGACGCCGTGCTCGCGGAGGATCGGCTCGGGATTGACCGGGCCGCCGCCACCGGGGCGGATCTCCAGGTGCAGGTGCGGGCCGGTGACGTTGCCGGTGGATCCGGTGTATCCGATGACCTGGCCGGGATCGACCTTGTCGCCCGGCGAGACCGCAATGCGGCTCTGGTGGGCATACCAGACTTCGGTGCCGTCAAGCAGCGTGACGATGGTGCGGTTGCCGTAGGCGCCCTCGTAACCCGTGGACTTCACGGTGCCGGCCGCAAGCGAGACGATCGTGCTGCCCGACGGACCGGCGAAGTCCAGGCCGGTGTGGCTGCGTGACCACAGTGCGCTGGACTGACCAAAACGTGCCGTCAGGTTGTAACCGGTGACCGGGAGGACCCACTGGTTCTTCTTCAGCTCGTCGCTCTGCTGGTCGACCTTGGCAGCAAGATCCTCGAGTGCCTGGTCGCGCTGATTCTTCTGCGTGCGGAGCTGCTTGGTGAACGTCTCGCGGTCAAAGTCGCGGCTGACGTCAACAGCACCGGCAGCGATCGCAGCGCTGTCGTCGCCGGTGTAGGACTCCGAGATGGTCTGGTACTGGCCGGCGCCGAGGGTGTCGGTGTCGGTGGCGTTGCCCACGGCGGTGGACAAGAATCCAGCCGTGATCAGCACGATCGCACCGGCCATGGCCGGCGTGGGTCGCATCTTGTGACCGCGCTTGGGCCGAGTCGCCGCTCGGCGGCCGCCTGAATCGCGCGGGGTCGACTGTCGTGAGTCAAGTCGGCGTTTTGGCGCTGACGACGTCACGCAATACCTCCGTGCAGAAAGGGGAGTGGAACTGGTCGAGCCTAACCGACGATGCCCATCAGATGGAACTCAATCCGGTAAGAATATGCACCGACTATGCAGCGCACGCCGCCATGGCCCCCGAAGTGTGACGAGAATTACCACGTCTCCGAGGTGCCGATCGGCGCTGTGGTGGGAAGATACCCGGCATGTCGGACGACCGCCTCAACCGTGTGGTCGTCGGGGCGTGTGCTGACGAAGCACGGTCTCGACTGCGTGCCCGCGCCCTGCTGATGGCTGGTCGGGAGGTGGTCTACGTCGGCGGTGACC
This sequence comes from uncultured Actinomycetota bacterium, assembly GCA_963769445.1. Taxonomy (GTDB): domain Bacteria; phylum Actinomycetota; class Actinomycetes; order Propionibacteriales; family Nocardioidaceae; genus Aeromicrobium. The sequence goes on from CAVYLO010000001.1 coordinate 205,125, forward strand.
AGTCTGTGGAGCAGCTGGCGCGGACAGCAGAGGCCGAGGACGCGGGGTCTGTGGTGGTCGACGCCAGCGCTGATGATCGCGCCCGCCTGCAATCCCACCTCGCAACACTCGGACTGGACCACGTGGGTGTCTCGGAGGTGTGAGGCACCCGACGCGCCACACCTGCCGATCAGTGGATAGAGTCAATGAGGCTCGTTTGTTGGCCCGATCGTCACGACAAAGGACGGATTCACCGTGGATTTGATGGAGTATCAGGCGAAGGAGCTCTTCGCCAAGCATGACGTACCGGGCACGCCCGGCATCGTCGCCAACACGCCCGACGAGGCCAAGGCTGCCGCTGAGAAGCTCGGCGTCTGCGTCGTCAAGGCCCAGGTCAAGGCAGGCGGCCGCGGCAAGGCTGGCGGCGTCAAGCTGGCCAAGACGCCGGACGAGGCTTTCGAGCACGCCTCGGCGATCCTCGGCATGCAGATCAAGGGACTCACGGTCAATCGTGTCCTGATCGCGCCCGCAGCGACGATCGAGGAGGAGTACTACTTCTCCTTCCTGCTCGACCGCTCCAACCGCAGCTACCTGTGCATCGCCAGCGTCGAGGGCGGTGTGGAGATCGAGGAGGTCGCCAAGACCAACCCCGACGCCGTCAAGAAGATCGCGATCGACCCCGGAGCTGGCGTCGACGAGGCGAAGGCCCGCGAGATCGTGGCCGAGGTGGGCTTCCCGTCCGAGCTGACCGAGCAGGCCGTCGAGACGGTCCTCGCGCTCTGGAAGACCTTCGTCGAGGAGGACGCGACGCTGGTTGAGGTCAACCCGCTCGCTCGCCTGGAGGGCAACAAGCTCGAGGCGCTGGATGGCAAGGTGTCGCTGGATGAGAACGCTGAGTTCCGTCACGACGACCACGCCGCCTTCGAGGACAAGGCCGCGGCCGATCCGCTGGAAGCCAAGGCGAAGGCCAAGGGCCTGAACTACGTCAAGCTCGACGGCTCGGTCGGCATCATCGGCAACGGCGCCGGGCTGGTCATGAGCACGCTCGACGTGGTCGCGTACGCCGGTGAGTCCCACGGCAACGTGAAGCCCGCGAACTTCCTGGACATCGGCGGAGGTGCCTCGGCGCAGGTCATGGCCGACGGACTCGACGTCATCCTCGGCGACGAGCAGGTCAAGTCGGTGTTCGTCAACGTGTTCGGCGGCATCACCTCGTGCGACGCGGTGGCCAATGGCATCAAGGGTGCCCTCGAGATGCTCGGCGACAACGCCACCAAGCCGCTCGTGGTGCGCCTCGACGGCAACAACGTCGACGAGGGCCGAGCGATCCTGAACGCGCTCAACCACCCGCTCGTCACGCAGGTGGAGACCATGGACGGCGCGGCCGACAAGGCCGCCGAACTGGCGAACGGCTGAAGGGGCTGAGATGTCGATTTTTCTGAACAAGGACTCCAAGGTCATCGTCCAGGGCATCACGGGCGGTGAGGGCACCAAGCACACCGCTCGCATGCTCGCCTCGGGCACCCAGGTCGTCGGAGGTGTCAACGCTCGCAAGGCCGGCACCACGGTCGAGCACACCGATGCTGACGGCAACGCCATCGAGCTTCCGGTGTTCGGCACGGTCGCCGAGGCGATCGAGAAGACGGGCGCCGACGTGTCGGTGCTCTTCGTCCCGCCGGCGTTCACCAAGGACGCCGTCGTCGAGGCCATCGACGCCGAGATCCCGCTCGCCGTGATCATCACGGAGGGCGTGCCGGTGCAGGACACCGCCGAGTTCTGGGCCTACGCCCAGGGCAAGAAGACCCGGATCATCGGCCCGAACTGCCCCGGCATCATCACGCCGGGCGAGGCGCTGGCCGGCATCACGCCGGCCACGATCTCCGGATCGGGCCCCATCGGTCTGGTCTCGAAGTCGGGCACGCTGACCTACCAGATGATGTTCGAGCTGCGGGACTTCGGTTTCACCACGGCCATCGGCATCGGTGGTGACCCGATCGTCGGCACGACCCACATCGACGCGCTCGAGGCGTTCGAAGCCGACCCGGACACCAAGGCCATCGTCATGATCGGCGAGATCGGTGGAGACGCCGAGGAGAAGGCCGCGGCCTACATCCAGGAGCATGTCACCAAGCCGGTCGTGGGCTACGTGGCGGGCTTCACCGCCCCCGAAGGCAAGACGATGGGCCACGCCGGCGCCATCGTGTCGGACGGAGCGGGCACGGCGCAGGGCAAGAAGGAGGCCCTCGAGGCCGCTGGCGTCAAGGTCGGCAAGACGCCGTCCGAGACGGCCGAGCTCATGCGGGCCATCTTGAAGGATCTGTAACCTGCCACCGCCCTGAACCCGGTTCAGCACGAAGCCCCCGACGCGATCGCGTCGGGGGCTTCGTCGTGCGTGGTGCTCCTACTGCTGGAGGTCGACGTACCTCAGGCGGGTCCCGGCGCGGGTGGTGACGCCCGTGAAGACCTTCTTGCTCATGTCGAACTCGTCGGCGGGCGTGAAGGTGACCTGGGCGACGTCGGCGCCACGACGCACGATCCCGACTCGGTAGTACGCGCGGTCGCCCCCTTGGACACCTCGAGACCGACGCGCCAGACGTATCCGGTGGCGCCGTTGCCCTTGTCCTTGATCTTGGCGGTCTGGTCGATCTTGGCAGCGAGATTGTCGGCCGGACACGACTCGATGCGCTGCTTGACCTTGGCGACGAACTTCTTGGCTGCGGCCGCGTCCTCGAACCGGCCGACCGTCTCGGTCAGGCCGAACTCCTTGGGCAGCTCGCTGGCCTGGTAGAGCACGAAGACCCGGGAATGGGCCGAGTCGATCTTCTTGCCGCCGAAGTCGGCGCGGTCACACGTCGTGGCGGCCGGGTTGGGATCAGGGTCGGCCGGGGCTGCAGCCCACACCCGGTCGACGTCGGCGATGGGCGGCAGGTCGACCACGCCGAGAAAAGCCGGAGCGTCGGTCGTCCGCGGCGGCTCGGACCGCGTGAGAGTGACGTCGTCCGTGCACTTGCCGCCGCTGTCCTTGCAGACCTTGGAAACGGAGTCGTTCAGGGTGCGGGCGAAGTCATCGAGGTCGGGGCCGACCTTGCCATCGACCTCGTGCACCACCGTGCTGGTGGCGCTGCCGGACTGGCTGAACCCGACGGTGAGGGTGCGCCGCGGCGAGCGGTGCGAGGCGAGGCGCAAGATGGTGAAGTTGCCGAAGGGTCGCTCAACCGTGTGGGTCGACACCAGCTGGACCCGTGGGTGCTCGCAGTCCGCAAAGGTCCGGATCATGGCGCGGGCCGCCCGCTGGCGCGCTTCTCGCTGCTGGAGACCTCGATGGACTGGACGAACCGCTCGTTGGTCGTGTCGTTTCCGGTGAACGTGCGCACGAACACGCGGAGCGGATCGGGATCGGCGAATCGCGTGGTGGGACAGGTGGCGTAGGGAGTGGTGTTGGTCGGGTCGTCGTCGGTGTTCTTCAGCGTCCACGTGCCGGCGGGGTTCAATCGACTGACCTGCCGTGCCGAGAGCAGGTCGTCGGTGTCGATCTTGCGCGCGTCGAGCACGATGTCCGTGCTCTCGTCACCGATCTTCTCGCGGTCCGGCAGTGCGGTCTGCATGGCGAGGGCGTCGTCGTCCGTGACGATGACGCCAGACCCGATCACGCCGAGGACGGCTGCCGCGACGAGAAGGACCGTGTTGCGCCGCCGACCGCGGCGGGCAGCGCGGCGAATGATGGTCGGGTCGGGGATCTCCAGGGTTGACGTGACGTTGCCGAGCACCTGCATCCGGTGCTCGATCTCGGCGATCGTCTGCCCCAGCGACTTCTCCAGCGCGGCAAGCGCGTTGGTCACTTGTTCGATGCCGTCCTCGGCCGGTATCCCGACCTCCCGGGAGGCGACCTCCAGATCAGTCCGACCCAGCGTCATGAGCACGATCAGGCGACGCTCGTCGACGTGGAGGTCGCCCAGGGCATCGAGCAGCGGGATGTCGGAGTCGTCCTCGTGCCGGCGACGCAGGGGGTGGGTGCTCCGGCTCAGGGCGGTGGCACGCCAGGCCTCGGTGCGCACATGGCCCAGCGGATCGCGGTCACGGATCTTGGCCCAGTCGCGCCAGGTGCGCCGGAACGCGTCGGTGGTGGCCTCGAGCGCGACCTGCCGGTCGCCGCAGAGGGCGTAGGTGACCTCGACGGCCTCAGCGAAGGCAGAACGATAGAAGCTGTCGAACTCGTCGACGCGTGACATGGACAGCCTCCTTCGGCGCTCGGCGTGCCTCGGCGCGGCATCGCCACGATACAGGGGAGGATGAAGGGGTGATTGCGCCGACCGAGACCCCGTACCTTCGGGCGGCCTTCCTCGCCGGACCTCTCGCCGCAGTTGCTGCGATGCTGCTGTCAGGGGTGGGCGTGCTGTTCGCACGCGGGCTCGACGACTTCTCCGTGACGTCAGTGGCGCGCACCTCGGCGCAGGTCTGGCTCACCTCGATCGGCTCGGGCATCACGGCTGACGGCGTCGCCATCACGGTCGTGCCGATCGGCGCTCTGCTCGTGGCCGTGCTGGTCGTCGCGGCAGTCGTGCGCTGGACCCTGCCGGACCCGGTCGACGACCTGCCAGCCTTCGTGATCTCCACCGCCGGCGCCCACGGCGTCGTCGGGGCCGTGATCGCCGCGGTGGCCGGAACCGGAGGTGTCGACATCTCGCCGGTTCGGGCGGTTGCGGCTGCGTTCGTGGTCGGGGGAGTCGGTGCCGGCCTCGGTGCCGTCGGCCGACACGGGGGCGGCGATGCGTTGTGGTTCACCGTCAGCGACCACGTCCGCCGTGCCGTGCGTGCCGGGTGGTCGGGAGTGCTGGCGATGCTGACCGCTGCCACGTCGCTCGTCGTCCTGCTCCTGCTGATCCACCTCGACCGGGCCGGGGATCTGTGGGCCCTTCTCGATCCCGGCTTGGGTGGTGGCATCGCCCTGGCGGCCGGCTCCCTGCTCGCGGTGCCGAACCTCGTGCTGTGGACCGCGGCTGCTCTCATCGGCCCCGGTTTCGCGCTCGGCACCGACACGTCGGTCGATCTCACAGGGGCCCAGCTCGGCGCGGTCCCGGGGTTCCCTGTGCTGGCCGCACTGCCCTCACCGGGGGAGTTTCCCGGGTGGGTGTTCCTGCTGGGACTGGTGCCCTTGGCGGCAGGCGCCGTGGCCGGATGGCGGTCCGCTGCAGATCATTCAGAAGAGCTCAGGTCCCAGGTCGTGGCGGGCGTCGCCGCCGGTGCCACGGCCGGCTTCATGCTCGGCGTGCTGATCGGCGCTTCGGGCGGAGCGATCGGACCGGGGCGGATGGAACAGACCGGACCGGCGGCCCTCACCCCGCTGCTCGTCGCCGTGCCCGTCATGGCGGTGGGCGGTGGGATCGGGGCGCTCCTCGCGCACTATCGTGGCCTGCGTGCCCTCCAGTCCTCCCCAGAACCAGGCGCAGAACCCGGCCCGCCTGGTCGTTCTCGTCTCTGGCGGAGGCACGAATCTCCAAGCCCTGATCGACGCCACGACCAATCCTGACTTTGGCGCTCGCATCGTCGCCGTCGGCGCTGACCGCGACGGCATCGAGGGGCTGGACCGCGCTGAGCGGCACGGCATCGACACGTTCGTCCTGCCTGTCTCGGACTTCCCTGACCGGGTGGAATGGGACATCGCCCTGGCCGATCAGGTCGCCGAGCACGCACCCGATCTGGTGGTTCTGGCCGGTTTCATGAAGCTGACCGGCCCAGCGTTCCTGGCCTTGTTCGGTGGACGCACCGTCAACACGCATCCGGCGCTCTCGCCGGCCTTCCCCGGGATGCACGGTCCGCGCGACGCCCTCGAGTACGGCGTCAAGGTCACCGGGGCCACGTTGTTCGTGGTCGACGCCGGAGTCGACACCGGCCCCATCGTCGCCCAGGTGGTCGTGCCGGTCCTGCCCGGAGACGACGAGAGCACGCTGCATGAACGCATCAAGCTCAGCGAGCGCCAGATGCTGGTCGACTGGGTCGGCCGCATGGCGCGCGAGGGCTACACCCTTGACGGCCGCACCATCACCTTCGGAGAATCATGAACACCTCTCGTCCTCTCAAGCGCGCCCTCGTGTCGGTCTATGACAAGACCGGTCTGGAGGACCTCGCGCGCGATCTGCATGCTGCTGGCGTCTCGATCGTGTCCACCGGTTCGACGGCGAAGACCATCGAGGCGGCCGGAGTTCCGGTGACGCCGGTCGAGGAGGTCACGGGGTTCCCTGAGTGCCTCGACGGCCGGGTCAAGACGCTGCACCCGCGCGTCCACGCCGGCATCCTGGCTGATCTCCGCCTCGAGGACCACCAGCGCCAGCTGGCCGATCTCGAGGTCGAGCCGTTCGATCTCGTGATCGTGAACCTGTATCCGTTCAAGGAGACCGTGGCCTCAGGTGCCTCGCCCGATGAGTGCGTCGAGCAGATCGACATCGGTGGTCCGTCGATGGTCCGGGCCGCCGCGAAGAACCACCCGAGCGTGGCCGTCGTGGTGTCGCCGCATCGGTACGCGGCGGTGCGCGAGGCGCTCGCAGCGGAAGGATTCACGCTCGAGCAGCGCAAGCGGCTCGCCGCCGAGGCCTTCGCGCACACCGCCGCGTACGACGTCGCGGTCGCGTCCTGGTTCGCGAGCGCCTATGCGCCGAGCGCCGAGGCCTCCGACTCCGGCGGGTGGCCCGACTTCGTGGGCGCGACGTGGGAGCGGTCGGCGGTGCTGCGGTACGGCGAGAACCCGCATCAGCCTGCTGCCCTGTACCGGCATGCCGACGGCGGGCTCGCAGACGCCGAGCAGCTGCACGGCAAGGAGATGTCGTACAACAACTACGTCGACACCGATGCGGCCCGCCGCGCAGCGTACGACTTCGCGGACCCGGCTGTCGCCATCATCAAGCACGCCAACCCGTGCGGCATCGCCGTCGGTGCCGACGTCGCGGAGGCCCATGCTCGGGCTCATGCCTGCGACCCGGTCTCGGCCTTTGGCGGAGTCATCGCGACCAATCGCGCCGTCAGCGTGGAGATGGCCCACCAGGTGGCCGAGGTGTTCACCGAGGTCATCGTGGCGCCTGACTACGAGCCCGGTGCCGTGGAGGTGCTCCAGGGCAAGAAGAACATTCGGATCCTGAAGGTGGCGGCTGACCAGTTCCCCTCGCCGATCGAGTTCCGCGCCATCAGCGGCGGCATCCTGATGCAGCGGGTCGACCGCGTCGACGCGGTGCAGGACGTGGGCGGCGACGACCCGAACACGTGGACCCTGGCGGCAGGTCAGCCAGCCGACGCGGCGCTGCTCGCCGACCTGGCGTTTGCGTGGACTGCGTGCCGTGCGGTCAAGTCCAACGCGATCCTGCTCGCCAAGGACGGCGCCTCGGTCGGCATCGGCATGGGCCAGGTCAACCGGGTCGACTCATGCCGTCTCGCCGTCGATCGGGCGGGCACGGAGCGGGCAGCCGGATCCGTGGCCGCGTCCGACGCTTTCTTCCCGTTTGCCGACGGGCCCGGGATCCTGATCGACGCCGGCGTGAAGGCGATCGTGCAGCCGGGTGGGTCGGTGCGCGACGACGAGACGGTGGCCGCGGCCGAGGCAGCGGGCATCACGATGTACTTCACCGGTACCCGTCACTTCTTCCACTGACCTCCGGTCCACGAGTCCAGTGAACATGTCGGATCGGTGGGTGGGCGCAGGGCTGGTGACGGCCTCGGCGGCCGCGTTCGGCGCGATGGCGATCTTCGGTGTGTGGGCGCAGGACGCCGGCACCGACACGATGGCGCTGATCTTCGTGCGGTTCGCCCTTGCTTCGGTCGTGCTGCTCGCCGTCGTCCGGGTGCGGAGGGTGCGACTACCGCCGCTGCGCCGCTGGTGGCCGATCGCGGCGCTGGGTGGCATCGGGTACGTCGGACAGTCCACGTGCTTCTTCCTCGGCCTGCAGTACGCGCAGGCCAGCCTCGTCGCGCTGCTGCTGTACCTGTTCCCGGCCTTCGTGACCGTGCTCGCCGTGGTGTTCTTGCGTGAGCGTCCGGGCGCTGTGACGGCGGCTGCGCTGGTCATGTCGCTGGGTGGCACGGCGCTGGTGGTGGGCGGTGGCTCGGGCCGCCCGCTCGGCATCGCTCTGGGCATCGGCGCGGCCATGGTCTACTCGGTCTACATCGTGGTCGGCTCGGTCGTCACCGGCGGGCTGGACTCGATCTTCGTGGCGACCGTGGTCTGCTGCTCGGCGGCCGTGGTCACCGGCACCATCGTCGGGGTGCTCGCGGCGGTGGGACACCCTCAGTCGTTCCCGAGCGAGGTGAGAGGTTGGGCGTCGGTCGTGGCCATCGCCGTGCTGTGCACCGCGTTCGCGATCCTGACCTTCTTCGCAGGGCTCGCCAGGCTGGGTCCCACGTCGACATCCGTGCTGTCGACCGTCGAGCCGGTCGTCACCGTGGTGCTGGCTGCAGCGTTGCTGGGGGAGCGACTCAGCGGCGTGCAGCTGATCGGCGGGGCACTCGTGCTGGCTGCTGTCATCTGGCTCGCCACGAGCCAGAACCGGCCCGTGGCCTCCGTCGAGACACCACCGGTCTGACCTCACCCGTCAGCGAGCAGCCCCAGACCGTCGAGCACGTGGGCTCCGGGCAGGTCGGCCAGCGAGGCGCCGGGAAGTGCCAGCTTGGAACGCCGCAGGCCGCTGCCGAGAATGACCCACGGTTGCTCGATGACGGCACGGTCGACGAACACCTCCCACTCGGTCGGCAGGCCGATGGGGGTGATGCCGCCGTGCTCCATGCCGGACATCTCGACCGCCCAGTCCTGCGGGGCGAACGACAGCTTGCGCACGTCCAGAGTGCGTTTCACGAGATGGTTCACGTCGGCGCGGGTGTGGGACAGCACGACGCACGCGGCGACTCGCTCGTCACCGCCGCGCCGACCACGCACCACGACACAGTTGGCCGACATCTCGGGAGTCAAGGCGTACGCAGCTGCCAGAGCGGCGGTGTCGGCCAGCGTCGGATCGATCGAAGCGGTTCCCGCGCGCGCGGACAGATCGGGTCGTCGTGCGAACACAGCGGCGACGGGATCGGCCAGCAGCGCCGAATCCAGGGGCCCGAAGACGAGCGTGCCGAGGGAGACGTCAGGGTCCATGGGGAGATTCTAGAAGGGCTGACCAGCCGGAATCGACGGGTCGGGCCGTGAGAGACTCGCTGCGTGACAGCGCAGATTCTCGATGGCAAGGCCGTGGCAGCGTCGATCAAGGCCGAGCTGACCGCACGGGTCGCCGTCCTGCGTGAGCGCGGCATCGTCCCCGGGCTCGGCACCATCTTGGTCGGTGACGACCCGGGCAGCCAGTGGTACGTCGGCGCCAAGCACAAGGACTGCGCCGAGATCGGCATCGAGTCGATCCGGATCGACCTGCCCGCCACCGCGACGCAGGCCGAGGTCGAGGCGGCCGTCGACCAGCTGAACGCAGATCCGGCGTGCGGGCTCTACATCGTGCAGCTTCCGCTTCCCCGGGGCATCGACGAGAACGCGATCATCGGCCGCATCGATCCCGCCAAGGACGCCGATGGGCTGCACCCCACCAATCTCGGCTGGCTGGTCCTGGGCAAGGAGGCGCCGCTGCCGTGCACGCCGCGCGGCATCATCGAGCTGTTGCGCCGGCACGGCGTCGAGATCGCCGGACAGCACGCCGTGGTCGTCGGACGGGGCATCACCGTCGGTCGCCCCATGGGTCTGCTGCTGACGCGCCGGTCCGAGAACGCCACCGTCACCTTGTGCCACACCGGGACCCGCGACCTCGCCGCCGAGGTCGCCCGCGCCGACATCGTCATCGCTGCGGCAGGAGTTCCGGGCATCATCACCGCAGACATGGTCAAGCCGGGTGCGGCCCTGCTCGACGTCGGCGTGAGCCGCGACGAGAACGGCAAGATCGTCGGCGACCTGCACCCGTCGGTCATGGACGTGGCCGGGTGGGTGGCACCGAACCCCGGCGGGGTCGGCCCCATGACCCGCGCCATGCTGCTGGCCAACGTCGTCGACGCCGCCGAACAGGCGTGAGCACACGATGAAGATCAAGCTGCCGCGCAGCCGCGGGTCGCAGTTCTACCTGGTGCTGTTGCTCGGCGTCGCGGCCGGCATGCTGTTGATCGCGCTCGACGCCTGGCGGATCGGGGTCAGCCTCGTGGGCATCACCTTCGTCGTCGGTGCCCTGGCGCGCGCCGTCGTGCCGGCAGAGCACATCGGCATGCTGCGCGTGCGCGGCAAGCCCTTCGACGTCGTCTGGATGACGCTGCTCGGCGTCAGCCTCATCGTTCTGGCCGTCGTCATCCCGAACCAGCCCGGCTAGCACTCCCGCTGACGAGTCACGAAAACCCGCTGACGAGTCACCTCCGACACCATCCGGTGGCGTGGAAGTGACCCGTCAGCGGGTCTCATCGACTCGTCAGCGGTCCTGCGTGACTCGTCAGCGGTCCTGCGTGACTCGTCGGCGGGCCTCTAGATCAGGCCGAGCTCGGTGACGGCGTCGCGCTCCTCGATCAGCTCGGCAGCGGTGGCGTCCATGCGGGCGCGGCTGAAGTCGTCGATCTCGAGGCCTTGGACGATCTCCCAGTCACCGTTCTTGGTGGTGACGGGGTAGGAGTAGATCAGACCCTCGGGGATGCCGTACGAGCCATCGGAGCGAACGGCCATCGAGGCCCAGTCGCCCTCCGGCGTGCCATGCAGCCAGTCGCGGGCGGCGTCGATGGTGGCCGATGCGGCCGAGGCGGCCGAGGATGCGCCACGGGCCTCGATGATGGCCGCGCCGCGCTTGGCGACGGTCGGGATGAAGTCGTTCTCGATCCAGGCCTGGTCGCCCACGACCTCGGCGGCGTTGCGGCCACCGATCTCGGCGTGGAAGATGTCGGGGTACTGGGTGGCCGAGTGATTGCCCCAGATCGTCATCTTCTTGATGTCGCCGACGGTGGAGCCCGTCTTGGCAGCCAGCTGCGACAAGGCGCGGTTGTGGTCCAGGCGGGTCAGGGCGCTGAAACGCTCGGCCGGGATGTCGGGGGCGTTGGTCTGGGCGATCAGCGCGTTGGTGTTCGCCGGGTTGCCGGTGACGCCGATCCGGATGTCGTCCGCGGCGTTGTCGTTGAGGGCCTTGCCCTGCGCCGTGAAGATCGCGCCGTTGGCCTCGAGCAGGTCGCCACGTTCCATGCCCTTGGTGCGGGGGCGGGCGCCGACGAGCAGAGCCAGGTTGGCGCCGTCGAAGATGGTGTTGGCGTCATCGCCGATCTCGACGGAGTCGAGCGTGGTGAACGCGCAGTCGTCGAGCTCCATGACGACGCCCTCGAGCGCCTTGAGCGCCGGAGTGATCTCCAGCAGCCGCAGCTGCACGGGCGTGTCGGGGCCGAAGAGTGCGCCACTGGCGATGCGGAAGAGAAGGCTGTAGCCGATCTGGCCGGCAGCGCCGGTGACGGCGACCTTGACAGGGGTGGTCACGAGGATGTGCTCCTTGCGGGAGAGGCTGGGGGTTCCTTGTGAAAGTAGCAGTGGTCGGCTCGCGTCACGAACACGGTCCTCCGTCCTCTCCTTCCACATGAGACCTCTCTTCGTGCGCGTGGTGACACCGTTGCTCGCGGTCGTCCTGGGGCTGGTGGCTTTCGCGCTGGTGCGGCCAGCCGAGGCCGGCGACCGGTTCCTGAACACGTCGCCGCCGACGATCACCGGCACAGGCGCCGTCGGCGAGGCCCTGACGCTCGACCCGGGCGGCTGGACGGGTGAGCCTGATGGATTCGCGGTGCAGTGGTTGCGTGACGGTGAGGACACCATCGTCAGCACCGCCCTGAAGTACACACCCACCCGCGCCGACGCAGGGCACTTCATCACGGCCCTCGTCACTGCTGAACGCACCGGCGACACGTCGACCTCGACCGCCGAGAGCGATCGGATCTCGGTCAACGCGTACGTTGCGCCGTCAGCGCAGACGCGCCCCGAGATCTCCGGTACCGCTCGCGTCGGGAAGAAGCTCACGGCCCGCAACGGGGAATGGGACGGCACCGGCTACCGCTTCACCTACCGCTGGCTGGCCAACGACGTACCCATCTCGGGTGCCGTCAAGAGCACCTACGTGCTGACGAAGGCGCAGCAGGGCAAGAGCGTCTCGGTCAGTGTCACCGCGTCGAAGTCCGGGTTCCCGTCCACCGCCGTCACCAGCACGCTGACCCCGAAGATCGCCAAGAAGTAGGGCTCGAAGAATTCGCACGACCCCCGCTGTCCGAGGCGTGGCCTAGGCTGCCGCACGAGACTGCCGAGCGAGGGGACGGGGAGCCGATGACGTTGGGCCTGCACCGTGCCGAAGGCGCGCTCAGGTTGCACCGCGCGCCGCGGGCCGACCTGCTGGTCGACGCCCTGGCCGATGTGCTGCGGACGCCGCAGGCCGATCCGTTCGCGGCGGAGCTGGTCATCGTGCCGGCCCGGGGGGTCGAGCGCTGGGTCAGCCAGCGCCTGTCCCACGTCCTCGGCGCGGTCGACGGCGACGGAACCGCCGCCAACATCGAGTTCCGGGCGCCTCGATCCCTCGTCGCTGAGATCGAGGGCGAGCATGCTGACGATCCGTGGCGCCCCGACGTCCTGGTCTGGCCGCTGCTCGAGACCATCGACGCGTCGCTCGGCGAGCCGTGGTGCGTCGCCCTGACCCGCCACCTCGGCCGATCAGGGCTGCACGGGGACGATCTCGGCACGGCCGCCGCTGGGCCGTCGCCGACCGTCTCGCCCGCCTGTTCGCCAGCTATGCGGCGCAGCGCCCCAGCATGGTGCAGGCCTGGGAGACACGGCTCCGACACCGATGGCACCGGCAGCCCGATCGATGCCGACCTCGCCTGGCAGCCCGAGCTGTGGCGCCGGGTCGTCGCCCACGTGGGCCTGCCGTCGCCGGTGGAGCGCCACCGCGCCGCTCTCCAGCGCTTGGCCGTCGGACCCGAGGCCACCGATCTTCCGTCCCGGTTGTCGCTGTTCGGACACACCAGACTCACGGTCACCGAGGTCGATCTTCTCACGGCACTCGCCCAGCACCGCCAGGTCGATGTCTGGCTGCCGCACGCCTCCGACGCGCTGTGGCAGGCCCTGCGGTCACCGAGTGAGCAGGGGACCGTGCCGCCGGACCGCCGACGACACCCACCTGCGGCGGGCTCACCCGCTGCTCGCCACGCTGGGACGCGACGTCCGCGAGCTCCAGCGCACCGTGGCTCCATGCGGCCACCACCTCAGTCGCCATCGACCTCCCGGGGCCGCGTCCGGACACCTTGCTGGGCCGGCTGCAGACCGAGATCGAGGCCGACCGCGCCCCGGCGGTGATCTCGACGTCGATCCGGCGGATCGTTCTCTGCAGGTGCACGCGTGCCACGGGACCGCGCGGCAGGTCGAGGTGCTGCGCGAGGTCGTGCTCGGCCTGCTCGCCGACGACTCCTCGCTCGAGCCGCGCGACATCGTCGTCATGTGTCCTGACATCGAGCGCTTCGCCCCGCTGGTCGAGGCAGCGTTCGGACTCGGTGGTGTCACCGGCTCCACCGACGGCTGGCACCCGGACCAGCAGCTGCAGGTCCGCCTCGCCGATCGCTCGCTGGTGCAGACCAACCCGATCCTCGGCGTCCTCGAGCGGTTGCTCGACCTCGCCGACGGTCGGGCCTCGGCCAGCTGCCGTGCTGGACCTCGCGGCCACCGAACCCGTGCGACGCCGGTTCGGTCTCTCCGACGACGACATTGACACCATCACCCGCTGGGTCGGCGACACGGGCGTGCGCTGGGCCTTCGACGGCGACCACCGCGCGCCCTTCGGGCTCGGCGCCGTCCTCCAGAACACCTGGCAGTACGGACTCGACCGCGTCCTGGCCGGCGCGGCCGTCTCGGCCGACGCGCACCGGTACTTCGACGTCACGCTTCCGTACGACGCCGTCGGCTCCTCCGACATCGACCTCGCCGGACGTCTCGCCGAGCTGGTCGACCGCCTGCGCGAGGTCAGCGATCGCCTCACCGGCACCCACCCCGTTGGCCACGTGGGTCGCCACGCTCCGCTCGGCGGTCTCGTCGCTCGCCGCCGTGGGCTGGGGCGACGAGTGGCAGCTGCACCAGGCCGAGCAGGAGCTCGCCGCGATCGGAGCCGGACAAGCCGATGCCGCCCTCGAGCTGCGGCTCTCCGACGTCCGCTCCCTGATGGCGGCTCGACTGGTCGGGCCGACCGTCGCGGGCCAACTTCCGCACCGGATCGCTCACGGTGTGCACCATGGTGCCGATGCGCTCGGTGCCGCACCGGGTGGTCTGCCTGCTCGGCCTCGACGACGGCGTCTTCCCCCGGGCCGGCTCGCCCGACGGCGACGACGTCCTGGCGCGCCGTCCGCTCACCGGCGAGCGCGATGCGCGCAGCGAAGACCGACAGCTCCTGCTCGACGCCGTGCTCGCGGCCTCGGAGCACCTGGTCATCACCTACTCCGGCGCCGATGAGGTCAGCGGGCGCGTCCGCCCACCGGCCGTGCCCGCTGGGCGAGCTGATCGACTCGGTCGAGCTGATGGCGCCCGGGTCGCGCTCGACCATCGAGGTGCACCACCCCCTCCAGCCCTTCGACGCGCGCAACTTCACGGCCGGGGGCTCGGGGGCGCCGCGGTGTTCTCCTTCGACACCGCGGCGCGAGCCGCCGCGATGGCAGGCCGGGATTCGCGCAGCGACCCGCCTAGTCTGGCCGACCTCGTCCTTCCCCCGGCACCTGCCGAGGACGTCGACCTCGCCACGCTGGGTGCCTTCCTGCGCGCCCCGGCCAAGGAGTTCCTGCGCCGAAGACTCGGTCTGAAGGTGTTCGACGCACGATCGCCCGGTGGCTCGACGCCATGCCGATCGAGCTCGACGGACTGCAGAAGTGGGGCGTCGGGTCCGGCATGCTCGCCGACCGGCTCAGCGGAGCTGTCGCCGGACGAGGCGCTTCAGCTGGCGTGGCGTCGAGGCGATCTGCCCCCGGTCGCATGGGTTGGGAGATGGCCCGCGAGATCGCGCGGTGCCGTCGACCCCATCGCCACCGTCGGCGCTCGACGTCATGGGCGGTGCCCAGCGGTCGTCGATGCGACGTCGACGTCGACCTCGGCGACGGCCGCCGACTGCGCGGCACGGTCACCGGACTGCACGGCGACCGCGTCGTCGCGGTCAGCTACTCCTCGTTCGGGGCCCGCCACCACCTCGACGCCTGGCTGCCCTGCTGGCCCTCTGGCCGGCCGGCCCGGCACGGCCTGGACGGCCGGCACGGTGGCCAAGTCCAAGGGCGGCGCCCAGCTCGGTCGTCTTCCCGGCGATCGAGCCGGAGGTCGCGCTCGGGCACCTGCGTGACCTCGTCGCACTGCGCGACCTCGGGCTCACCCAGCCGCTTGCGTCTGCCGCTCAAGACCGGGTTACTCGCTCATTCGGTGGGGCGATCGTCGGCAGGCCAAGGAACGGGTCGGTTCCGACCTCTTCGAGGGGGAGCGCGACAAGGACCACCACCCGCCAGATCTGGGGCACCGCGCCCCGTACGACGTCCTGCTCGACGCGCCCGATGACCTCACCGTCCGGGCGCTGGCCGAGCGGCTGTGGCGGCCCATCCTCCAGGCGGGGGTGACTCCGTGATCGCGACCTTCGATCCCGCTCGGCCCGCTCCCCAGGGCATCACGGTGCTCGAGGCCAGCGCCGGTACCGGAAAGACCCACACGGTCGGGTCGCTCGTCGCCCGCTACGTCGCCGAGGGCGTGTGCCCGCTCGACCACATGCTGGTCATCACCTTCGGTCGGGCCGCCAGCCAAGAGCTGCGCGAGCGGGTGCGCGCCCAGCTGGTGGAGGTCGCTCACGAGCTCGCCGATCCGGAGCAGGCGCGCGGCCGAGGCGGCGTGGTGGCGCACCTGGCCACCGGCGATCCGGTCGAGATCGGTGAGCGTCGCCGCCGGGTGCTCGACGCGCTCGCCTCGTTCGACTCCGCCACCATCGCGACGACGCACCAGTTCTGCCACATCGTGCTGCGGTCGCTCGGCGTGGCCGGGG
Source organism: uncultured Actinomycetota bacterium (assembly GCA_963769445.1). GTDB lineage: Bacteria > Actinomycetota > Actinomycetes > Propionibacteriales > Nocardioidaceae > Aeromicrobium. The sequence continues at coordinate 221,114 of CAVYLO010000001.1, forward strand.
ACACCGATCCGGGGGTCACGCTGGTCGAGGACCTGGACGACCTGCTGGTCGAGGTGGTCGACGACCTGATCCTCGGCCGGTACCGATCGCTGGACAAGCCGCCCTTCACCCGCGCCGCCGCTCTCGCCCTGGCGCGAGCCGTCGTCAACGATCCCCACACGGTCCTCACGCCCACCGATCCGGAGCTCGGGTCCGCCTCGCAGGAGCGGATCCGCTTCGCGCAGGCGGTACGGGCCGAGGTCGATCGGCGCAAGCAGCAGCGCGGCCTGGTGTCGTTCGACGACCTGCTGATGCGGCTCAACGTGGCCCTCGAGGACCCGGCATCCCCCGCCCGCGAGCGCATGCGAGCCCGGTGGTCGGTCGTGCTGGTCGACGAGTTCCAGGACACCGATCCGGTGCAGTGGGAGGTGCTCGATCGTGCCTTCGGCGGACAGGACCCCGCCTCCACGATGGTGCTCATCGGTGATCCCAAGCAGGCCATCTATGCCTTCCGCGGGGGTGACATCGACAGCTACCTCGCCGGCCGTCGCTCGCGCTGGCGACCGCCGGACGTTGGGCACCAACTATCGGTCGGACGGGCCGCTGGTCGACGCGCTGCAGGTCCTCACCCGAGGAGCCCGGCTGGCGTGCCGACAGCATCGAGGTGCTGCCCGTCGAGGCCCATCGGTCGACCAGCCGGCTGTCCGGTGCACCGCAGGGGGCGCCGGTGCGGATCCGGGTGGTCGATCCGCCGTCCGATGACGACGCCATGCCTCGCGTCGGAGCAGTTCGTGATGCCGTGGCGCTCGATCTCGCCGACGAGGTCGCCCGACTGCTCACGTCGGGGGCCACGTACGACGACGACGGGCACCAACGGGCTGTCGGCGCTGGCGACATCGCCGTGCTGATGCGATCGCTGGCGCATGCCGGCCCGATCCAGCGGGCGCTGGCCGATCGCGGCATCCCCTGCGTCGTGGCCGATCGCGACAGCGTGCTCACCAGTCAGGCCGCCGACGAGTGGATGACGCTGCTGGAGGCGCTGGAGCGCCCTGCCACCGAACGTGTGCGTTCGCTGGCGCTCACCTCGTTCTTCGGCCGCACGGCCGCTGAGCTGGACGCGGGCGGCGACGACCTGACCGATGATCTCGCCGAGCAGGTGCGCGATCTGCTGGACGTGTTCCGTCAGCGGGGCGTGGCCGCGGTGCAGGAAGCGCTGGTGGGTCGGGGTCTTGCCGCCCGGGTGCTGGCCCAGAGCGGGGGAGAGCGGCTGCTCACCGACCTCGACCACGTCGGCGAGCTGCTGCACGGCGTCGCCCACGGGCGTCGTCTCGGCCTCGGAGCTCTGCTGGCCTGGCTGCGTGACGAACGGCGCGAGGCATCCCGCGACGCGTCTCCGGCCGAACGCCAGCGGCGCCTGGACACCGACTCGGCCGCCGTGCAGATCCTCACGATCCACGCGAGCAAGGGCCTGCAGTACCCGGTCGTCATGCTGCCGCACGCCTTCGACCGGTGGATCCAGGACACCCGCCGCGAGCTCGCCCTGCGCCACCACGTCGGGGGCGAACGCATGCTCGAGATCGGCCTGCCGCTGGACCCCGCCGCCGTCACCCGCTCGCGTCGCGAGGACGCTGCCGAGGAGCTGCGCCTCACCTACGTGGCGCTCACCCGTGCCCAGTCGCAGGTCGTCGTGTGGTGGGCGCGCACCATGAATGCCGCGCACAGCGGCGTCTCCCGGCTGCTGCTCGGTCGAGGCATCGGCGACGCCGCCGTGCCGCAGACCGTGTCGCCGGTGCCCGCGGTCGAGGAGGCTCGCACCCGCCTGGCCGCGTGGCAGCAGGCCGGCGGACTGGTCGTCGAGCAGGTCAGCGTGGCTGCCCCGGTCGTCCTGGCGCCCACCGTCGACGCGGCGCCGCTGGCGGTGCGTGTGCTGGATCGACAGGTCGACACGCAGTGGCGACGCACGTCGTACACCGGTCTGCTCCGGGCAGCCGAAGGTGCCGTGACCGCGACGATCAGCGAGCCCGAGGAAGCTGGCACGGTCGACGAGGACCAACCCGATGACGACGAGCAGGCGCTCGTCGTGCCGATGCCGACCGACGCACCGGTGTCGCCGATGTCCGACCTGCCCGCTGGGGCCGGATTCGGCTCGATGATCCACGGTGTGCTGGAGCACGCCGACCCGCAGGCGACCGACCTGCCCGCCGAGCTCACCACGGTCGTCACTGATCAGCTGCGCTGGTGGCCGGTCGACGCGTCCGTCGACGATCTGGTGGCCGGTCTGCTGCCGGTGTTCGCCACGTCGCTGGGCAGCGTCGCCGATGACGTCACCCTGCGCGACATCGCCCTGACCGACCGTCTGTCCGAGCTGGACTTCGAGATCCCGCTCGCCGGAGGCGACCGACCCGGCCCAGGCGTCGCCGAGGTCAGGCTCGGCCAGATCGCCGACGTGCTGCGGCGGCACCTGCCAGCCGACGACCTGCTGGCCGGCTACCCCGACCATCTGGGCGGGCCGCTCGGCGCGCAGGTGCTTCGGGGGTATCTCAGCGGCTCGATCGACGCCGTCCTGCGGGTCGGCCCCTCCCACCAGCGCCGATACGTCGTCGTGGACTACAAGACGAACCGGCTCGGCGTGCCCGATCATCCGCTCACCGCGCTGGACTACACGCCCGAGCACATGGCCGAATCCATGACGCACTCGCACTACCCGCTGCAGGCGCTGCTGTACTCGGTGGTCCTGCACCGCTACCTGCGCTGGCGACTGCCCGACTACGACCCCGAGCAGCATCTCGGCGGCATCGCCTACCTGTACGTGCGAGGCATGTGCGGACCATCCACGCCGATCGTCCACGGCATGCCCTGCGGCGTGTTCACGTGGCAGCCGCCCGCTGCTGCGATTCTCGAGCTGTCGGATCTGCTGGCCGGCCGAAACACGGGGGGAGCCGCATGATCGACGACCTCAACGACCGTCGACTGGCCAGATCGGCCACCGGGCTGCTGGCCGAGTTCAACCGGGCCGAGGTGCTCAGTGCCGCCGACGTCCACGTGGCCGCGCGCATCAGCGCGATGGTCGGCGAGACCGATGACCGGATCCGCCTCGCCGGGGCGTTGGCGGTCCGCGCCGTGCGGCTCGGCTCGGTCTGCGCGGATCTGGCAACGGTCGCCGCCACGGCGATCGAGGTGCTCGACGAACCCGTGCAGCTGCCCGTGGCCCGATCCAGATGGGTGGATCGCTGCGGTCGCGGCGAGCCCGCTCGTCGAGCGGGAGATGCTGCGACTGGAGGGCAGCGTGCTGTACCTCGATCGCTACTGGCGCGAGGAGCGTCAGGTGTGCGCCGACCTCCTGGAGCGGCTCGACGCGACGCCGCCGCTGGTGGACGACGCGTGGCTCACCGCCTCGCTCGATCGTGTGTTCAGCGGTGGCGGCGACTTCGCCGAGCAGCGGGCCGCCGTCGAGTCGGCGGTCCGGGGCACCACCACGGTGCTGACCGGCGGTCCGGGCACCGGCAAGACCACCACGATCGCGCGGCTGCTGGCCGTGGTGTCCGAGCAGCACGAGCTGCGCACGGGGCGCCGGCCGCGCATCGCGATGTGCGCGCCCACCGCCAAGGCCGCCGCACGGCTGCAGGAGGCCGTGCACCAGCAGGCTCGCGATCTGCAACCCGACGACCAGCAGCGCATCGGCTCGCTCGAGGCCTCGACCCTGCACCGCCTGCTCGGATGGACGCCCAACCCCACCCGCTTCCGCCAGCACCGGGGCAACCGGCTGCCCCACGACGTCGTGGTCGTCGACGAGACCTCGATGGTGTCGCTCACCCAGATGGCGCGCCTGCTGGAGGCGGTGCGACCGGACGCCCGCCTGGTCCTGGTCGGTGACCCGCACCAGCTGGCCTCCATCGAGGCCGGCGCAGTCCTGGCCGACGTCGTCGCGGGACTGGAGGACCATCCCGCCCAACCAGTCGCGGTGCTGCGGACGGTGCACCGCTACGGCGGTGCCGATCGGTCGCCTCGCCGATGCGCTCCGCCGGGCCGACGCGGACGCGGTCATCGCAGAGCTGCGGTCCGACGACGCAGCGGTCCAGCTGATCGATCCGTCCGACGAGTCCACCGTCGAGGCGGTCGTGGCGGACGTCGTCGCCCGCGCCACGGGATGTATCGCGCGGCGGAGTCCGGCGACGCCGTCACCGCGCTGCGAGGCGCTCGACGGGCACCGTCTGCTCTGCGCCCACCGCGACGGGCGGTTCGGGGTGCGCGGCTGGAACTCTGCGGGTGGAGCGAGGTCCTGGCCGACTCGACCGGCACGTCGCACTACACCGAGTGGTACGCCGGTCGCCCGGTGCTGGTCACGGCCAACAACCAGACGCTCGAGGTCTGGAACGGCGACGTCGGTGTCACGATGCGTCGCCCCGACGGTCGCCTCGAGGTCGCGCTGGCCGCGGTCGGCGGTCCGCGGCCGCTGGCCACCACCCGCCTGCCCGACACCGAGACCATGCACGCCACCACGGTGCACAAGGCCCAGGGCTCGCAGGCCGACGTCGTCACCGTCGTCATGCCGCCGGACGAGTCAGGCCTGCTGACCCGCGAGCTGTTCTACACCGCGGTCACCCGGGCCAAGCAGCAGGTGCGCATCATCGGCACGCCGAGCAGTCGGTGCGAGCGGCGATCGCGCACCAGGCCCAGTTCGAGCGTCCGGTCTGGCCGAGCGGCTGCGATCAGGCTGAGAGCTTCTCGGCGAAGAACGCCAGCACGCGGTCGACACCTTCCTGCTGGCGGTGCGTCGTCACGGTGCTGTGCAGCCGCCCCGGGAAGTCGACCCGGATGAAGTTCTCGCCCAGCTCGCGGGTCAGCGTCTCGAACCGCGAGCCGGTCATCGGGTCCTTCGCGTATTGAAGGCCGAGCACCTGGCAGCCGCCGGCGGCGCGCTTCTTGACCGTGGCGAGGTCGGCGGGGGAGAGGTTCAGGTCGGCGGACCGCTTCCTGCCGATCGTGAACGGCACCGACGGCTGACACAGCACCGGCGCGGCCACGGAGTCGTCAACCATCATGGCGAGGGCGAAGCCGCCGGTGAAGCACATCCCGAGGGCGCCGACGCCTGGCCCACCCAGCTCGGCGTGCAATTCGCGCGACAGACTGCGCAGCCATCCGGCGATGGGAGTCGTCTCCCCGGTGGCGAGCTTGGTGAATTCGCGACTCACGCACACCTGCCGGAAGGACTTGGCGAGCGAGGCGGGCCCCAGGCCCGCCTCGGGCGTGCCGAACAGGTGGGGCATCACGACGGTGTAGCCGGCCGCGACCACCTCCTCGCCGAAGCCGATGACATCAGGGGTCAGGCCGGGGATCTCGTGGATCACGATGACGCCGGGGCCGGTGCCCTTGCGGTAGGTGGGATGGGTGGCGCCGTCGGCGGAGTGCTCGGACAGGATCCAGGAGTCGAGGAGTGACATGCCCTGAGTATGTCGGGCTGGGGTCAGCCGACGGTGTCCACCCCGGGCGCGGGCCTTGAGCGACATCGTCTGCAGATCGGTCGTCGTGCAGCGCGACGACAGCGCGGGCCGCATCGTCGATGCTGCGCACTGGCTCGGCCAGCCCGTGGCGACGACCCAGGCGGGCGCGTCGTTCGTCGTCGGTGATGAGGCGCACGTCACGATTCTCTCGAGCGCGGAATGTTCTGGCTTCGCAGGCGTTGATGATGGTGTGGTGACCGAGACGATGACGAATGCGCCGAGCCGTGAGGTGCGCCCGACGCATGTCGGCGCGGCGCTGCTGGCGCTGGCGCTCGGCGGGTTCGCGATCGGCACCACCGAGTTCATGACGATGGGCCTGCTCGAGGAGATCGCGGTCGGCATCGACCGGTCGAACGCCACGACGGGCCACATCATCTCGGCCTACGCGTTCGGCGTCGTGGTCGGCGCACCCGTCATCGTGGCGCTCGGTGCTCGCCTCCCCAAGCGGGAGCTGGCGATCGGACTGATCCTCGCCCTGGGCATCGGCAACGCGATCACGGCGATGGCCAGTGGCTACCTGCCCGTGCTGCTCTCACGCTTCGTGAGTGGCCTGCCGCACGGCGCGTACTTCGGTGTCGCGTCCCTGCTTGCCGCCTCGCTGGTGCGGCCGGAGCACAAGGGTCGCGCCGTCGGGTCAGTCATGCTGGGGCTGTCGGTCGCCACCGTGGCCGGCGTTCCTGCAAGCACGCTGCTCGGTCAGACCCTTGGGTGGCGCAGCGCGTACTGGGCGGTGCTCGTGATCGCCATCGCTGCCGCTGCGATGATCGCCGCCTTCGTGCCGCACTCGCCAGCCAACCTGGACGCCTCGCTGCGCGGCGAGCTGTCGGCGCTCAAGCGTCCGCAGGTGCTGTTCGCCGTCGCCGCCGGCATGGTCGGGTTCGGCGGGCTGTTCGCGATGTACAGCTACATCGCTCCCATCGTCACGCAGGTGATCGGCCTCGAACCGCGGTGGATCGCGGTGTTCCTGCTGGTGTTCGGCGTCGGCAGCGTGATCGGTTCGTGGCTCGCCGGCGTGCTCGCCGACTGGAACGACGAACGCACGATCCTCATCGGCTTCGCCTCGATGGCGGTGTCGCTGCTGCTGTTCTGGGTCTTCGGCCCCTACGTCGTGCCGGCCCTCGTGCTGGTGTTCGCCGTGGGCATCCTCGGCTCCGTGCTGGCCATCTCGCTGCAGGTCCGCCTGATGACGTCAGCCGGCGATGCGCAGATGCTGGGCGCCGCGCTCAACCACTCGGCGCTCAACGTCGCCAACGGCCTCGGCGCCGCGCTCGGCTCGGTGGTGATCGCCGCAGGCTTCGGATACAACGCCGCGAGCATCGTCGGCGCCGGCCTGGCCGTTCTCGGATTGCTGATCTTCGCTGTGGGCCTCGCGGTGCAGCGTCGGACGTCGATCAGCCGCTGATCTCGCGGGCGGCACGTTCGCCGGAGCTGATCGCCCCGTCGATGTAGCCGCACCACCGCACCGCTGTCTCGGTTCCGGCCCAGTGGATCGGTCCGATCGGTTCGCGCAGTGCCTGACCCACCTGGGTCCACGCGCCCGGCGGAAGATGCGCGCCGTAGCAGCCACGAGTCCATTCCTCGGCGGACCAGTCGCGCTCGATGAACGCCAGGGGTTGGCTGGCCGCGTCGCCGAAGTAGTGCGTCAGCACCTCGGTCACCGCCGCCTGACGTTCAGCCGCGGAGACTGCACCCAGGGCGAGCCCGTCGGCACCTTCGATGAACGCCAGCAGGATGCCGGGCTGGCCGGTTCCGGGTGGGGTGGCGTCGAAGATCACCTTGACGGGAGAGCGTGTCGCCGGCGGCCTCGCCGCTCAAGCCGTCCTCGCGCCAGAAGGGCCGGTCGTACACTGCGTGACACTTGATCACGGCACCGTGCGGGACGCGCTGGGTGAGGGCGTCCCGGGCGGCGGGTAGCGGCGGGTCATACGTGATGCGGCCGGCCAGCGTGGGAGGGATCGCGACCACGACGTGCTCGGCTCGGTACTGTCCTCCGGCCGCGGTCGTCACCTGCACCCCCGACTCGCCGTGCGCGATGGCCGTGACCGGTTCGCCAAGCCGTATCCGGTCGCCCAGGCTCTGGGCCAGGTGTTCCGCGAGCTGCTGCATGCCGCCGGCCACTCGGGCGTGCTGGGCGCCGTCCTGGGTGCTGATGAGGTGCTCCAGGCTGACGCCGGACTTGCTGTAGAACAATGCGTGCAGCAACGAGAGATTGGCCGGGGTCGTGGCGAACACGGCCTCGCAGGCGATCCGGAAGAAGTCTCGACCCTTGCCCGTGCGACAGGTCCGTCGGATCCATGTCTCGAAGGTCTGTCCGTCCCACCGTTCCGCATCGCGGGTCCGCCACGGCTGTTCGAGATCGACCTGTTTCGCGAGACGTTGGAAGCGTGCCATGGCCTGGCCGACGTCGACGAGCGTCGCAGGCCCCAGCCGCGGGGTGCGTCCGGTGTATCGAGCCTTCGTGCCGCGCAGGCTCACGAGGGTCTTGCCGTGCCCACCTTGGTCGATCGTGGTGAGGCCAAACCGCTCCAGCTCGGCGGCCAGGAGGCGCTGGTCCGGGCCGATCCACTGTCCGCCTGAGTCGACCCGCAGGTCGGGCATCCCGGGGATGGCCTCGGTCAAGGTCCGCCCGCCCACGCGAGTGCGGGCCTCGAGGACCACGACGTCCTGTCCGGCCGCGACGAGGCGGTCCGCAGCGACGAGTCCGGCCACACCTGCACCGATGACGATGGTCTGTACCTGCACGAGACGACCCTAGTGGTGCTGCTCGCCAAGGAGGCCGCCTGCGGCTGACTGTGAGGGAGCGAGGTACGAGCGACCGAGGCGAGCGCAAGTCCGTCGGCTGTGGTTCGCCTCGGGCTTCGCCCTCACGGTCGCTTCGCTCCCTGGCGAACAGCCCTGCTCGCCTGGTTCAGTCGAACACGACGGTGCGGGGGCCGTTGCGCAGGACGCGGGACTCCGCGTGCAGCTGCACCGCGCGGGACAACGTCTGCGACTCGACGTCGCGGCCGGCGCGGGCCAGATCGGCCGCAGTCATGCGGTGGTCCACGCGCAGCACGCCCTGGTCGATGATCGGTCCCTCGTCGAGGTCTGCTGTCACGTAGTGCGCCGTGGCGCCGATCAGCTTCACGCCGCGGTCGTGCGCCTGCTGGTACGGCCGGGCGCCCTTGAAGCTGGGCAGAAAGCTGTGGTGGATGTTGATGGCTCGGCCCTCGAGGGCGCGGCAGGCGTCGTCGCTGAGGATCTGCATGTAGCGGGCCAGCACCACCACGTCGATGTCCAGGTCGCGGACCAGCCCGAGCATCAGCGCCTCGACCTCGGCTCGGCCCACAGCCGCATGGAACGGGATGTCGTACGAGGCGGCGAGCTTCGCCAGATCCTGGTGATTCGACACCACGGCAGGGATCTGGATGTTGAGCCCACCCGTGCTCTGCCGGTACAGCAGGTCGTTGAGGCAGTGACCTTCCTTCGACACCATGACCAGAGCGCGCATCGGTTGCTCGGCCACACCAAGTCGGAAGTCCATCGCGTGCTCCGCGGCCACCGGTCCGAAGTCAGGCGGGTCCGGGTGCTCGAAGTGCACCCGCAGGAAGAACTCGCCATCGCTGGTGTCGGTGAACTGCTGGCTGTCCAGGATGTTGCCGCCGGACTCGGCGATCCACCGGGTCACGGCGAAGACCAGCCCGGGACGGTCCGGGCACGAGAGCGTCAGGATGTGGCTCATCGCAGCAACTCGTATCCGTTGGCGTCGTCGTGGGTCCCGTCGCCCAGCGGCTCGGCGCGGTGCTGGGTGCCGAACGGGGTGAAGCCGTTGGCCCGAGCCACCGCGTTGCTGGCCGCGTTGCTGGCTGCGGCGTACAGCGTCAGGCGATCTCGGCCCAGCTCGGACCAGGCGTGATCGATCACCAAGGCGACCGCTTCCTTCGCCAGTCCCGCGGCCGCGCGCGTCGGGGTGCATCCAGTAGCCGATCTCGCCGGATGCATTCCGCAGGTCCATCACCGCGACATTGCCCAGCAGGGTGTCGGTCTCCCGGTCGGCGACGCACCAGGTCGCCTTGGTGCCGGTGGCAGCCAGCCAGACGCAGTCGTCGACGTACTGCTGAGCGACGGCCGGCGTGTACGGCGAGGGGAGCCCGGCCAGCCAGTGCCGGCTGTCGGGGTCGGTGCACGCCTCGATGCTGCGAGGGATGTCGGCGCTCGTGAACGGGCGCAGGCGCAGCCGATCGGACTCCAGCACCGTCGATCCCACCCATGGTTGCCTTGGCACCGGGGCGTCGCCGAAGCGGATGGAGGCGGTCCAGGCGTCGAGCACCTGCCCGCGTTCGTGCAGGATGCCCGGGGTCGTGCCGTGCAGGGTGAAACCGGCAGCGTGAGCGACCCGCAGCGACGACTCGTTGCCCACGTGGGAGCGCCAGTGGATGACCTCGACGCCGGTGCTGGTCAGCACCCAGTCGTTGGCGAGCCGGACCGCGCGGGTCATGGCTCCGCTGCCGCGGGCCCAGGGGTGCAGGGCGTAGCCGATGTCGGCGATCGGCTCCTGTCGTATGTCGACGTTGCCGGCGTACCGGCCACCCATCTCGATGGCCCAGTGTCGCGACGTTCCCTCGTTCCACGCGGCAGGGATGTGCTCGAAAGCGAAGTGCTCGCTCATCGCCCGGGTGTGGGGAGTGGGGATCGCGGTCCAGCGGATCATGTCCGGGTCGTGCGCCATCTCGAGCATGTCGTCGATGTCGCCGGGGACGTGGGCGCGCAGGGTGACGACGCCGTCGGACAGGACGGGGACGTTCATGGGCCACTGGTCCACGTTCATCGGCGGAACTCGTCGGCTGGGTAGACCCCCAGCACCGTGATCTCGGTGGTGTAGAACACCAGCTCCTCCAACGCGCGGGCCAGGCCGGGATCGTCGGGATGGCCGTCGACCTCTGCGAGGAACTGCGTCGCGGTGAACTCCCCGCCCACCATGTAGCTCTCGAGCTTGGTCATGTTGACGCCGTTCGTGGCGAAGCCACCCAGCGCCTTGTACAGCGCCGCTGGCAGGTTGCGGACGTTGAACATGAACGTGGTGATCGTCGGCTGCCCCCGCGCCGGAACCTCGGGCTCGCGGGACAACACCACGAAGCGCGTCGTGTTGTGGTCCTCGTCCTCGATGTCGGACGCCAGCACGTCGAGACCGTAGATCTCGGCGGCCAGCGGTGGGGAGATGGCCGCCTGGCTCGGGTCGGCAGCGTCGGCGACCTCGCGGGCGGCACCAGCGGTGTCACCGGAGATGATGGGCGTGAGTCCGTGCTCGCGGATGATCTTGCGGCACTGGCCCAGCGCGTGCACGTGGCTGTGCACCGTCTTGATCGTGTCGAGGGTGGCTCCCGGCACGCCAAGCAGGCTGAACTGGATGCGCAGGAAGTGCTCGGCCACGATGTGCAGCCCTGACGTCGGCAGGAAGTGGTGGATGTCGGCGACCCGGCCGGCGATCGAGTTGTCGATCGGGATCATCGCCAGATCGGCGTCACCACCGCTCACAGCCGCGAACACGTCCTCGAAGGACGCGCAGGCCACGGCGTCAGCCTCGGGGTAGTGCTCCCGGCAGACGATGTGGGAGTTGGCCCCGGGCTCACCCTGATACGCGATCTTCACCCGTCCAGTCTGGCACCCGGTGCTGGTCGGACCGTGAACAGTGTCGGGGTCTTCCACTCGCGCGCCGCGAACGCCGCCTCGACCGCACCGCGCAACGGGAGGAGCCGGTCGGTGGGTGCCAGGGCGATGACGCTGCCGCCGAATCCGAAGCCAGTGAGCCGGGCGCCGAGTGCGCCGGCCTCCAGAGCCGTTTCGACCGTGGCGTCCAGCTCGGGGCAGCTGACGTCGAAGTCATCGCGCAGCGACGCGTGCGATGCCGTGAGGAGGGTGCCGAACTGGGCCCAGTCGTGAGCACCGAGGACGCGAACCGCCGCCTTCACGCGGGCCGTCTCGGTGAGCACGTGACGGGCGCGGCTCTTGAGGAGGTCGTCGTCGAGGCGAAAGAGACTGTCGAGCGTGACATCGGCCAAGTGCTGGAGGCCGAGGGCCTGGGCCGCCCGCCGGCACTCGTCGTGGCGATCTGCGTACTCGCCACCCCCGATCGCGTGCTGGACGCCGGTGTCGATGACGACGAGGGACAGGCCGTCGTCGCCCCAGTCGATCGCGATCGGCTGCACGGCGCCCGTGCGGGTGTCGATCAGGCTCGCCGCGTCGTGGAGCACCGCCAGCTGGTCCATGACGCCGGATGGGACGCCCAGGTAGTCGTTCTCGCTGCGGCGAGCGACAGCGGCGACGGCCGCGCGGTCCAGCGTGGCGCCGCCGAGGTCAGCCAGCGCCATCGCGACACCGCAGGCGACGGCAGCCGAGGACGCCAGGCCCGCTCCTGAGGGGATGGTGGACTCGATGACCAGGTCGGCGCCGGGGACGGTGTGCCCGTCCTGTGCCAGAGCCCACGCCACCCCGGCGGTCAGGGCCGCCCAGCCGGTGACCTCACCCACGGCGACCGACGTGGCGAAGCTGGTGGTCTGCCCACCGGACCAGACGTGGATGGTCGCGTCGTCGCGCCGACGCGCCTTGACCACGACGCCTCGGTCGATGGCCATCGGAAGGACCGGGCCGCCGTTGTAGTCGAGGTGTTCCCCGATGAGGTTCACTCGCCCGGGGACGATCCAGTGCCGTACGTCAGTCACCCGGCTGAGCCTAGCGACGGCGTTCCTTCGGCGGCTGGCAGAATGCACGGCATGGCTCCGCAACCTCGGGATGGTCGCCCGCGCGCTCTCTCCGGGGCACAGCCCTCGGCCGATTCGTACCACCTGGGCAACTACTTCGGCGCCTTCAAGCAGTGGGTCGCCCTGCAGGAGGAGTTCGACGCCTTCTACTTCATCCCTGACCTGCACGCCATCACGGTCGAGTACGACCCGGCACTGCTGCGCGAGCGCACCTACATCGCCGCTGCTCAGATGATCGCGGCCGGCGTCGACCCGGGCCGCAGCGCGCTGTTCGTCCAGAGTCACGTGCCCGAGCACGCCCAGCTGGCGTGGGTGCTGGGCAGCATCACCGGCTTCGGCGAGGCGAGCCGGATGACGCAGTTCAAGGACAAGAGCGTCAAGGGGGGACAGGACTCGTCCAGCGTCGGGCTGTTCACCTACCCGATCCTGATGGCCGCCGACATCCTCATCTACCAGGCCGACAAGGTGCCGGTGGGCGAGGACCAGCGGCAGCACATCGAGCTCACCCGCAATCTGGCGCAGCGCTTCAACCATCGCTTCGGCGAGACCTTCACGGTGCCCGAGCCGCACATCGTGAAGTCGGCGGCCAAGATCTACGACCTGCAGGATCCGACCGCCAAGATGAGCGGGTCCAACCAGTCGCACGCCGGCGTCGTGGACCTGACCGACACGCCCCAGCAGGTCGCCAAGAAGCTGCGGTCGGCCGTCACCGACTCCGGCACCGAGATCTCCTTCGATCCGCAGGGCAAGCCGGGCATCTCCAACCTGCTGACGATCTACTCGGCGCTGACCGACCGGCCCGTCGCCGACATCGTCACGGAGTTCGAGGGACAGCAGTACGGCCACCTCAAGGTGGCCCTCGCCGATCTGACCGCCGACTTCGTGGGCGCCTTCGGTGATCGGACCCGCCAGCTGCTGGACGACCGCTCCGAGCTGGACCGCATCCTGGCCGACGGCGCCGCGCGGGCGCGCGAGGTGGCGGTGCCCACCCTCGAGCTGGTCTACGAGCGGTCCGGATTCGTCACGCCGTGACCTCCTCGACCACCACGGTCGGCGTGGCCATCGCTGTGCCCGAACCCTTCGGCAGTCTGCTGCGCGATGCCCGCGCACATTTCGGTGACGAGATGGCCGCCACGATCCCCACCCACATCACCTTGACGCCGCCCGCCGAGGTCGAGCCGAGTGCCTTGGGCCAGCTGGCGGCGTCGCTCGAGACGGCCGCCGCCGCCATGGCGCCGTACTCGATCCGGCTGTGTGGCACGGGAACATTCCGTCCGGTCTCGCCGGTGGTGTACGTCGCCGTCAGCGAGGGCGCGGCACAGACCGAACAGCTGGCCCATCGGGTGCGAGGCGCACTGGGTCATCCTGTGCTGGAGTTCCCGTATCACCCACACGTCACGGTGGCGCACCACCTGGACGACCCAGCCCTCGATCATGCCTACGCCGCGTTGGCCGGCTTCGAGTGCGAGTTCCGGGTCGCCGAGTTCGCGTTGTACCACCAGTTGGACCAGACCGGCTGGAAGCCGGAAAGGCACTTCGCCCTCGGACCACGCTGAGGGTGCTTGCCTGCGGCGGCTGTCCGGCTAGGGTGTGACCGTGACCACACCCTCACTTGCTGGCCGCGCTGCCATTTCGGAGCGCACGTTGCGGACCGACAGGTGGTGGCTCCCACCGTTGTTCACGGCACTGGGCCTCGTGGCCTGGGTGGCCTACGCGACCGTGCGCGCCTTCATGCAGAAGGACTACTTCGTCGAGCAGTACGAGTACCTGACGCCGTTCTACTCGCCCTGCGTCTCGACCGGGTGCGTCGAAGCCTCGTCCCACTTCGGCCAGTTCCTGCCGGACGTGTGGTGGCTTCCCTATGCCGCGCTCACCCTGCCGTTCCTGCTGCTGTTCCGGCTCACCTGCTACTACTACCGCAAGGCGTACTACCGGTCGTTCTGGCTGTCGCCGCCGGCCTGCGCCGTGGCTGAGCCGCACGCCTCGTACTCCGGCGAGACCCGGTATCCGCTGCTGGGCCAGAACCTGCACCGCTACTTCTTCTACGCGGCCGTGGCCATCTCGTTGATCAACAGCTACGACGCCATTCGGGCCTTCGTCACGGCCGATGGCGAGTTCGGCTTCGGGCTCGGCAACATCGTCTTGCTGACCAACGTCGTCCTGCTGTGGGCGTACACCGTGTCGTGCCACTCGTGCCGCAGCCTGATCGGCGGCCGACTCAACCACTTCTCCAAGCACCCGGTGCGTTACAAGCTGTGGGGCTGGGTCTCCCGGCTCAACGAGCGCCACATGGCGTTGGCCTGGACGACTCTGGCCAGCCTGGCCATCACCGACTTCTACATCATGGCCGTGTCGGCTGGCTGGTTCTCCGACCCGCGCTTCATCAACTGAGGACAACATGGCCGAGATCGAGACCCACTCCTACGACGTCGTCATCATCGGTGCCGGTGGCGCCGGGCTGCGCGCTGCCATCGAGGCCCGCGAGCAGGGCCAGCGCACCGCGATCATCTCCAAGTCGTTGTTCGGCAAGGCCCACACCGTCATGGCCGAGGGCGGCTGTGCAGCGTCGATGGGCAACGCCAACTCCAACGACAACTGGATGGTGCACTTCGGCGACACCATGCGCGGCGGCAAGTTCCTCAACAACTGGCGCATGGCAGAGCTGCATGCCAAGGAGGCTCCCGATCGCGTGTGGGAGCTGGAGACCTACGGCGCGCTCTTCGACCGCACCCCCGACGGCAGGATCAGCCAGCGCAACTTCGGGGGTCACACCTACCCGCGTCTCGCGCACGTCGGCGACCGCACCGGTCTCGAGCTGATCCGCACGCTGCAGCAGAAGATCGTGTCGCTGCAGCAGGAGGACTTCCGCGAGACGGGCGACTACGAAGCGAACATTCGCGTCTTCGACGAGTGCACCATCATCGATCTGCTCAAGACAGATGGCGCGATCTCCGGTGCGGTGGCGTACATGCGCGAGTCCGGTCGCCACGTGCTGTTCGAGGCGCCAGCCGTCGTCATGGCCACCGGCGGCATCGGCAAGTCGTACAAGGTCACCAGCAACTCGTGGGAGTACACCGGCGACGGACATGCTCTCGCGCTGCGCGCCGGTGCCTCGCTGATCAACATGGAGTTCTTGCAGTTCCACCCCACCGGCATGGTGTGGCCGCCTTCGGTCAAGGGCATCCTGGTCACTGAATCGGTGCGTGGCGATGGCGGAGTGCTGACCAACTCCGAGGGCAAGCGCTTCATGTTCGACTACATCGCCGACGTGTTCAAGAAGCTGTACGCGACGACCCCAGAAGAAGCCGACCGCTGGTACACCGACGCCGACAACAACCGGCGCCCTCCCGAGCTGCTGCCGCGTGACGAGGTGGCTCGCGCCATCAACTCCGAGGTCAAGGCCGGACGCGGATCACCTCACGGGGGTGTGTACCTCGACGTCTCGTCGCGCATGCCGGCCGAGATCATCATCAAGCGACTCCCGTCGATGCACCACCAGTTCAAGGAACTGGCCGACGTCGACATCACCAAGGAGCCGATGGAAGTCGGCCCCACCTGCCACTACGTCATGGGTGGCATCGAGGTCGAGCCCGACACCGGGCGCTTCATCGGTGCCGGGCCTGTTCGCCGCGGGGGAGTGCTCCGGCGGCATGCACGGCTCCAACCGCTTGGGTGGCAACTCGTTGTCCGACCTGTTGGTGTTCGGCCGCCGGGCCGGCGCCGGTGCAGCCCAGTACGTCGGCGGGCTCGCCTCTCGCCCGGCGGTGTCCGAGGCCGACATCAAGGTGGCGCGCGACCAGTCGGTCGCGCCCTTCGGCGATGGCGGTACCGACGGAGCCGAGAATCCGTACACGCTTGCACACCGAGCTGCAGCAGACGATGGGCGACCTGGTCGGCATCATTCGTCGCGCTGACGAGATCGAGCAGGCTGTCGTCCAGCTCGAGGCGTCTCAAGGAGCGCGCCAAGCACATGGTCGTGGAGGGCCACCGGCAGTTCAATCCGGGCTGGCACCTCGCGCTCGACCTGCGCAACATGCTGCTGGTCAGCGAGTGCGTCGCCAAGGCGGCGGTGCTGCGCACCGAGAGCCGCGGCGGCCACACGCGCGACGACTTCCCGATCATGGACGCCGAGTGGCGCAACAAGCTGCTGGTCTGCACCGTGGCCGAGGACGGATCGGCCCAGCGTGAACCTGAAGGATCAGATCCCTGTCCGCGCCGATCTCCTCGAATTGTTCGAAGCCGATGAGCTGGGCAAGTACTTCACCGATGCAGAACTTTCTGGAGGTCAGAACTGATGGGCTACCAACAGACATTCCGCGTGTGGCGTGGCACGGACGAGGGCGGTGACTTCGCCGAGTACGACGTCGAGGTCAACGAGGGCGAGGTCGTCCTGGACGTGATCCATCGACTGCAGGCCACGCAGACGCCCGATCTGGCGGTGCGGTGGAACTGCAAGGCCGGCAAGTGCGGATCGTGCAGCGCTGAGATCAACGGTCGACCGCGTCTGCTGTGCATGACTCGCATGTCGACGCTGCCGCAGGACAGCACCGTCACCGTCACCCCCATGCGGACGTTCCCGGTCATCCGCGACCTGGTCACCGACGTGTCGTTCAACTACCAGAAGGCCCGCGAGGTGCGCTCGTTCGTGCCGCCGGAGGGCGTCGAGCCGGGCGAGTACCGCATGCAGCAGATCGATGTGGAGCGCTCGCAGGAGTTCCGCAAGTGCATCGAGTGCTTCCTGTGCCAGGACACCTGCCACGTGATCCGCGATCACGAGGAGAACAAGGAGTCCTTCTCCGGCCCGCGCTTCCTGATGCGCATCGCCGAGCTCGACATGCACCCGCTCGATGCTGCCGAGGAGCAGGGCGTCAATCGCAAGGCGGCCGCTCAGGACGAGCACGGTCTCGGGCTTCTGCAACATCACCAAGTGCTGCACCGACGTCTGCCCCGAGAACATCAAGATCACCGACAACGCGCTGATCCCGCTCAAGGAGCGGGTGGTCGACCTCAAGTTCGATCCGATCATCCGTCGCAGGAAGCGCTCCAAGAAGTCCTGACCGTTGGTGTGATCTGTTGCACACAGGCCACCCTTGCCCAACGCGACCGATGGACAAGTCCTAAAGTTGCAGCGTGGCCAATGTGATCCAAGCGCGTCGCTCGACTGTCGCCCACAAGTACGCGATGGCGGTGTCCGGGCTGATCATGCTGGGCTACCTGCTCGTCCACATGTACGGCAACCTGAAGATCTATCAGGGCCAGGAGACGTTCGACTCCTACCTCGATGGTCTGAGCGACATGTTCTACCCGTACCTGCCGCACGACGGTGCGCTGTGGATCCTTCGCGTGGTCCTGCTGTCGAGCGTCATCATCCACGCCTACGCGGCGATCACCCTGTGGCGCCGCAATCGCGCCGCGGCGGGCATCGTGGGCAACAAGCGCTACCACTCCACCCAGAACCGCACGGGCTTCCAGCGGTCGTACGCGTCGTTCACGATGCGGTGGGGCGGGGTGACGATCGGCCTGTTCATCGTCCTCCATCTGCTGCAGATGCTCGGCAACCAGGTCCATCCCGGTGGCGCGTCGGACAGCAAGTACGAACGAGTCGTCAACGGGTTCGAGCTCTGGTGGGTCGTGCTGTTCTACACGCTGTCGATCGTCGCGTTGGGCTTCCACCTGTGGCACGGGTTCTGGAGCGCGCTCACCACGCTCGGCCAGAACCGCAGCGACAAGCGCACCGAGTCCAAGCTCAACACGGTCGCCATCGGACTGGCCGCACTTCTCACGGTCGGGTTCCTGCTGCCGCCGTTCTCGGTGTTCTTCTTCGGCTTGGGAGGCTGACATGACTGAATCGACTGAGCCCGAACAGTTCCACCTCGTGGGCGATGAGGTCCGTGACCACAAGGCGCCGTCCGGCCCGATCCAGGAACGCTGGGACACGCGCAAGTTCGAGGCCAAGCTGGTCAACCCCGCCAACAAGCGCAAGCTGTCGGTCATCGTGGTCGGCACGGGCCTGGCCGGTTCGTCCGCTGCGGCGACGCTCGGCGAGGCCGGTTACCAGGTCAAGAGCTTCTGCTACCAGGACAGCCCCCGACGGGCGCACTCGATCGCGGCTCAGGGTGGCATCAACGCCGCCAAGAACTATCGCAACGACGGCGACAGCACGTACCGCCTCTTCTACGACACCGTGAAGGGCGGCGACTTCCGGTCGCGCGAGTCCAACTCGTACCGCCTGGCGCAGGTGTCGGCCAACATCATCGATCAGTGCGTCGCACAGGGTGTGCCGTTCGCCCGCGAGTACAGCGGTCTGCTCGACAACCGATCCTTTGGCGGCGTGCAGGTCTCGCGCACGTTCTACGCCCGCGGCCAGACCGGCCAGCAGCTGCTGATCGGCGCGTACCAAGCCCTGGAGCGTCAGGTCAGCGAGGGCACCGTCGAGGTGCACACCCGACACGAGATGCTCGATCTGATCGTCATCGGGGGCCGGGCCCGCGGCGTCGTGGTGCGCGACATGGTCACCGGCGAGATCGAGACCCACATGGCGCACGCCGTCGTGCTCGCCTCCGGCGGTTACGGCAACGTCTACTACCTGTCGACCAACGCCATGGGCTGCAATGTCACGGCGACGTGGCGCGCTCACCGCAAGGGCGCCTACTTCGCCAATCCTTGCTACACGCAGATCCACCCCACGTGCATCCCGGTGAGCGGCGACTACCAGTCCAAGCTCACGTTGATGAGCGAGTCGTTGCGCAACGACGGCCGCATCTGGGTGCCCAAGGAGAAGGGCGACGACCGCCCAGCCGGAGACATCCCCGAGGACGAGCGGGACTACTACCTCGAGCGTCGCTACCCGGCGTTCGGCAACCTGGTGCCCCGCGACATCGCGTCGCGCGCTGCCAAGACTGCCTGTGACGAGGGATATGGCGTGGGCCCCGGCGGGCTCGGCGTGTACCTCGACTTCGCCGACGCCATCGAGCGACTCGGTCGCAAGGAGGTCGAGGACAAGTACGGCAACCTCTTCGACATGTATGCGCAGATCACGGGCGAGAACCCGTACGAGTCCCCGATGCGCATCTACCCGGCCATCCACTACACGATGGGCGGCCTCTGGGTCGACTACGACCTGCAGAGCAACATCTCCGGCCTGTTCGTCACCGGCGAGGCGAACTTCTCCGATCAGGGAGCCAACCGGCTTGGCGCCTCAGCGCTGATGCAGGCGTTGGCCGATGGCTACTTCGTGTTGCCCAACACGATCGGCGACTACCTCGCGACCGGCGGATTCGACATCGTCGATGAAACCCACCCCGAAGCAGTGGCGGCTCGCGATGGCGTGGCCGAACGCATCGAGAAGCTCCTGGCCATTCAGGGTGAGCGCACCGTCGACTCCTTCCACAAGGAGCTCGGTCACATCATGTGGGAGTACTGCGGCATGGAGCGCACCGAGGGCGGTCTCATGAAGGCCATCAGCCTCATCCGTGAGCTCAAGGAAGAGTTCTGGAAGAACGTCAAGGTCACCGGCGTGAACGAGGACCTCAACCAGACCCTGGAGCGCGCTGGCCGCGTCGCCGACTTCTTCGAGCTCGGCGAGCTGATGTGCATCGACGCGTTGGTGCGCACGGAATCGGCTGGCGGGCACTTTCGGGCGGAGAGCCAGACCGAGGACGGCGAAGCGATGCGCAACGACGACGAGTTCGCGCACGTGGCCGCATGGGAGTTCGGCGGAGATCAGCCGGTCTTGCACAAGGAACCGCTGGAATTCGAGTACATCGAGATGAAGCAGAGGAGCTACAAGTGAACATCACCCTGCGTGTGTGGCGTCAGAGCCGAAGCGATGCCAAGGGCAAGATGGTCACCTATGGCCTGCAGGACATCAGCGAGGACATGTCCTTCCTCGAGATGCTCGATGTCCTCAACGAGCACCTCACGATCACCGGCGACGATCCCATCGCGTTCGACCACGACTGCCGCGAAGGCATCTGTGGAGCATGCGGCGTCGTCATCAACGGCGAGGCCCACGGTCCGCAGGTCACCACGACCTGCCAGCTGCACATGCGCAGCTTCGCCGACGGCGCTGTCATCGACGTCGAGCCGTGGCGCGCTGGCGCGTTCCCGGTGGTCAAGGACCTTGTGGTCGATCGCTCAGCCTTCGACCGCATCATCCAGGCCGGCGGCTTCATCAGCGCGCCGACCGGATCGGCCCCCGACGCCCACGCGGTGCCGGTGCCCAAGAAGGACGCCGACCACGCCTTCGACGCGGCGACCTGCATCGGCTGTGGCGCGTGTGTGGCGGCCTGCCCCAATGGCTCGGGCATGCTGTTCACGGCCGCCAAGATCACGCACCTCGGTCTGATGCCGCAGGGCCAGCCCGAACGTGACTCGCGCGTCGTCGGCATGATCAACGCCCACGACGACGAGGGCTTCGGCGGCTGCACCAACATCGGTGAGTGCGCGTCGGCCTGCCCCAAGGAGATCCCGCTGAGCAACATCGCTCGGCTGAACCGGGACCTGCTCGGCGCCCTCGCCTCCGGCGAAGTCTGAGCACCGCCTCCGGCGAGTGGCGCAGTTCGGCTGAGTCGACATGCCGAATTGCGCCACTTCGCGCCAGCTCGCGGACGCAGTGTGCGCCACTCGGCGTTGGCTACTCAGACCGGGTCGAGTCGAACGATGACGGCCTTGGAGACCGGGGTGTTGCTGCCGACCGCGACGCTGGCGAGCGGGACCAGCACATTGGCCTCGGGATAGTAGGCGGCGGCGCAGCCCCGCGCGCTGGGGTACGACACGATGCGCTGGTTGGCCAGCACCCGGTCCGGCTCGCCGGGCCACTCGCTGACGACGTCGACCCGTTGTCCGTCCTGTCAGGCCCAGGTCGGTCAGGTCGTCAGGGTTCACGAACACGACGTCCCGACCCTTCTTGATGCCGCGGTATCGGTCGTCCAGGCCATAGATGGTGGTGTTGAACTGGTCGTGGGAGCGCAGGGTCTGCAGGATCAGACGCCCCTCGGGCACGTCGATCGGCTCGAGGTGATTGACCGTGAGCCGTGCCTTGCCCGTGGCGGTGTCGAAGGTGCGTGAGTCGCGCGGACCATTGGGCAGCACGAAACCGCCTTCACGTCGCACGTCGGTGTTGAACGACTCGAAGCCCGGCACCACCTGGCTGACATGGGTACGGATCAGGTCGTAGTCGTCGGTCATGCCCTGCCAGTCGATGCCGTACCGGTCGCCCAGAGTGGCTTGGGCGAGCCCGGCGACGATCGCGACCTCGCTGAGCAGGTTCGGCGCCACGGGCGGAATCCGCCCGTGCGTGGCGTGCACGGCGCACACCGAGTCCTCGACGGACAGGAACTGTGCGCTGCCGGCCTGCAGGTCGATCTCGGTGCGCCCGAGGGTCGGCAAGATGATGGCCTCGTCGCCGGTGATGACGTGAGAGCGATTCAGCTTGGTGGAGATCTGCACCGTCAGGTCGGCACCGCGCAGGGCGGCTTCGGCGGCCGCCGTGTCGGAGATGGCGCCCACGAAGTTGCCGCCCAACGCGAGGAACACCGAGATGTCGCCGCGCTGCAGGCCCTGAAGGGTCTGGACGGAGTCGAAGCCGTGCTCGCGGGGAGGGTCGAAGCCGAACTCGGCGCCCAGGGCGTCGAGGAACTCGTCGGACATCTGCTCCCAGATGCCCATGGTCCGGTCGCCCTGCACGTTGGAGTGCCCGCGGATCGGTGAGGCTCCGGCGCCAGGCTTCCCGATGTTTCCGCGCAGCAGCAGCAGGTTCACGATCTCCTTGATCGTGTCGACCGCCTTGCGCTGCTGGGTCAGGCCCATGGCCCACGTGATGATGACGCGGTCGGCGCCGATGTAGCGGGCCGCCAGGTCGTCGATCTGCTCGATGGTCAGACCGGTGGCGGCGAGAACGGCCTGCTCGTCGAGATCGGCCAGATGCGTGCGCAGATCCTCGAGGCCGTCCGTGTGCTCGGCCAGGAATGCGTGGTCGAGGACGCGTGCCGGCGGCGGCTTCGTCGGCATCGAGCACCCGCTTGCACACGGCCTGGAGCAGCGCCATGTCCCCGCTGGAGCGGATCTGCAGCAGCACGTCGGCGAGGTCGGTTCCGCGGCCCACGATGCCGCGGATCTTCTGAGGGTTCTTGTAGCGCTGCAGGCCGGCCTCGGGCAGCGGATTGACCGCGACGATCTGACCGCCGTTGCGCTTGCACTCCTCGAGCGCCGTGAGCATGCGCGGGTGGTTGGTTCCGGGGTTCTGGCCCATCACGATGATCAGGTCGGCCTGACCGAAGTCCTCGTACGCGATCGTCGACTTGCCCACCCCGAGGGTCTCGCCCATCGCGGTGCCGGTGGATTCGTGGCACATGTTCGAGCAGTCGGGCAGGTTGTTGGTGCCGAACGCGCGGACGAACAACTGGTACAGGAATGCGGTCTCGTTGGCGGTGCGGCCGCTGGTGTAGAACGACGCCTGATCGGGGGAGTCGAGCGCGTTCAGCCGCTCGGCAATCAGCGTGAACGCCTCGGCCCAGCCGATCGGCACGTAGTGATCGGATCCGGCCGGCTTGTGCACGGGTTCGACGAGGCGCCCCTGCTGCCCGAGCCAGTACTCGTCCTGGTCGGCCAACGAGGTCAGGGAGTTCTCCGCCCAGAACGACGTGGGGATCGTGATGGGAGTGGCCTCCCACGTGACGGCCTTGAAGCCGTTCTCGCAGAACTCCATCGGGCTGCGGTGGCTCGGATCGGGCCACGCGCAGCTCATGCAGTCGAAGCCGTCCTTCTGGTTCATCGCCGTCATCAGCTTGGCGGTGCGGATCGGGCCGAGATCGCGCAGCGCAGGACCCATCGAGTGCAGGACGGCGGGGATTCCGACGGCCTTCTTCTCTGGTTCGGTCACTGCTGGGTCTCCACTCGATCGGGCCTGCTGTACACGACCATCGAGGTGCCGCGAAGGAAACCGATGACGGTCAGTCCGGTTTCCTCGGCCAGCTCGATGGCCAGGGACGAGGGCGCTGAGACGGCCGCGAGCACGGGGATGCCGGCCATGGAGGCCTTCTGCACCAGCTCGAAGCTGGCGCGGCCCGACACCATCAGCACGGTTCCGGTCAGCGGCAGCTTGTCCTGTCCCACCGCCCAGCCGACGACCTTGTCGACCGCATTGTGGCGCCCGACGTCCTCGCGCAGCACGAGCAGCTCCCCGGTGCGTCCGTCGAAGAGGGCAGCGGCGTGCACCCCTCCGGTGCGTTCGAAGACGTCCTGGCCCGACCGCAGTCGGTGCGGAAGCATCGTCAGCAGCGTCGACTCCACCCGGACGTCGTCGGCATCGACAGGGTGTGAGGACGAGGTGCGCACCGCGTCGATGCTCGCCTTGCCGCACACACCGCACGAGCTGGTGGTGTAGACGTGCCTGGCCAGATCGACGCTGGGTGGCTCGACGCCTGGCGCGAGGGCGACATCGAGGACGTTGTAGGTGTTGCGGCCGTCGTCGTCGACACCAGAGCAGTACCGGATGATCTGCACGTCGTCCCGGGTGGTGACGACGCCCTCGGACACCAGGAAGCCGGTGGCGAGCTCGAAGTCGTGACCGGGAGTGCGCATCGTGATGCTGAACGGAGACCCGGCCACCCGGATCTCCAACGGCTCCTCGACCGCGAGCACGTCCTCGCGTTCGACCTTCGATCCCTGGCCGACGACCACCCGTGTGACGCGACGACGCGCGGTGATCCGACCCATGACTCATGAGTACCACGAGTGACAGGGTGACGCTCAGGTGCAGGCCGGGTCTTCGGACAGTGCAGAGTGGGGGCTGTGGACTTCGACGCGATCATCCTCGCCGGCGGCGCGGGCAAGCGCCTCGGTGGCGTCGACAAGGCGGCGTTGCGCATCGACGGACGCACTCTGCTGGAGCGGACGCTCGACGCCGTGTCCGGGGCGCGGCAGGTCGTGGTGGTCGGGGGACAGCCAGCCGGGGTTGCCGACGAGCGAGTCACCGTCGTGCGCGAACAACCTGCTGGCGGGGGACCAGCGGCCGCCATCGGGGCCGGCGTGAACGCCTTGCGACGGCAGCTCGTCGGTCGTCGTGGTGCTGGCGTGCGACATGCCGGGCATCGCCGCGGTGCTCCCGGTGCTGCTCGGTGCGCTCGCCTCGACGCCGGACGCCGATGGCGTGCTGGCGCGCGACGGCGACCGGGTGCAATATCTCGCTGGTGTCCACCGCCTGGCGGCGATGCGGGCGGCAGTCCAGAGCCATGACACCCTGCACGGGTCGTCGGTGAGGGCGTTGATGGACGCTCTCGTCCTGCACCTCGTCGACGTGCCGGCGGGAAGCACCGCAGACATCGACACGTGGGAAGACGCCGCCACTGCCGGAGCTTCCCTCGATCCCATCGCCGACGCGTGAGCACAACGTGCCGGACAGCCGCCGCAGGGCTAGCGTGGCGACATGCATGTGGAGCGCACGTTCATCGTCAACCGGCCCATCGACGAGGTGTTCGACTACCTCAGCGACTTCGAGAACACGAAGGAATGGGATCCCGGAACGCTCGAGACGACCCGGACCGACGGTGACGGGGGACTCGGGACCATGTACCGCAACCGTTCGTCCTTCATGGGGCGTGAGGTCGAGCTGACCTACCGCACGATCGGTTTCGATCGCCCGACCTTCTTCTCC
This sequence comes from uncultured Actinomycetota bacterium, assembly GCA_963769445.1. Lineage (GTDB taxonomy): Bacteria > Actinomycetota > Actinomycetes > Propionibacteriales > Nocardioidaceae > Aeromicrobium. The sequence goes on from CAVYLO010000001.1 coordinate 245,986, forward strand.
TGCCAAGGCACCAACAAGACCGCGACGGCCACGGACACCATGACGTTCACCCGCGAGGGCGAACGCACGCAGATCCAGTACCGCGCCGACTTCGCATTCCACGGTGTCGTCAAGTTCATCGCGCCCCTGATCGTCAAGCCGAAGTTGTCCGCGCTGGCCGACGAGACGATCGAGCAGATCGCTGACGCACTCGAGGCGTAAACTGGCCCGATGCCCCTGTCGGACTCACTCGCTCACTCGATCGAGGTCGTCACGCCCGATCTCATCGAACTCAGGCGTTCTCTGCACGCCTACCCCGAACTGTCGTGGGCCGAGGAGCGCACCACGGACGTGGTCGCGAGCTGGATGGACAAGCTGGGCATCACGCTACGAGCGCTTCGAGGGCACCGGACTGATGGCTGAGGTGGGGCCGTCGGAGGGCCCCATCGTGGCGTTGCGTGCTGACCTGGACGCCCTCCCGGTCGACGACACCACCCAGGACCCGTGGCGGTCCAGCATCCCCGGCGTCGCCCACGCCTGCGGCCACGATCTGCATGTCTCCGCACTGATCGGTGCCGCCGTGGCGCTGTCCGAGGCGCACCGTCGCGAGCCGCTGCCCAACCGGGTGCGGCTGATCTTCCAGCCCGCAGAGGAAGTCATGCCCGGCGGCGCGCTGCGGCTGGTGTCCGAGGGCGCCCTCAAGGGCGTCTCGCGGATCTTCGCCCTGCACTGCGATCCCTCCCTCGACGTCGGTCAGGTGGGGTTGCGCGAGGGTGCCATCACCGCGGCCGCAGACCGCATCCACGTGGTGCTGTCAGGTCGGGGCGGCCACACCTCGCGGCCGCACCTGACCGAGGACCTCACCTACGCTCTCGGCACCTTGTTGACCCAGCTGCCCGCGGTGTTGTCGCGACGTTTCGATCCGCGCGCCGGCGCGAGCATGGTCTGGGGCCAGGTCCGGTCCGGCCGGGCGGCCAACGTGATTCCGTCCACCGGTGAGCTCGCCGGCACCCTGCGCATGCTTGATGCGGCGGCGTGGCACGAGGCCGAGCACCTGGTCCGAGGGCTGATCGCCGACATCATCGAGCCGTTCGGCGTCAGCGCTGAGGTCACGTACGTGCGAGGCGTCCCGCCGGTGGTCAACGACTTCGCAGCGACAGAGATCCTGCGTCGGGCCGTGACCGAGTCGGTCGGTGCAGCGGGGGTGACCAGCACGACGCAGAGCCTCGGGGGAGAGGACTTCGCGTGGTACGTCGAATCCGTCCCCGGCTCGATGGGACGGCTCGGCACGCGAACTCCGGGCGGACCCACCTACGACCTGCACCAAGGCAACCTGCGAGTCGACGAGCGAGCCATCGCGATCGGCGCCACCGTGCTGGCGACCGCCGCCGTCAGCTGAGCGGCGCGGGTTACAAATCGGTATCGCCGGACCCAATGTGAGACGCACGACACCCGCGCCGACTAGGGTCGGCACGTTGCCGGTTGTGCCGGCTCTCGTATCGAGGAGGAAAAGTGCGTCGATTGACCCAAGCCACCGCCATTGCGGCCGTGGCCATGCTCGTTTTTGCGGGTTGTGGAAAGAAATCCGATGACTCCGCTGGCGACAAGGCCAGCACAGATGACTGCGTCGAGGTGGACTCGACCAAGAAGGTCGGCATGGCGTTCGACGTCGGCGGACGCGGCGACCAGTCGTTCAACGACTCGGCTGCCAAGGGCCTGGACAAGGCCGCCTGCGAGCTGGGCTTCGACGTCCAGACTGCTGAAGCCCAGGACGGCGAAGCAGAGTCGGCTCGTGAGGGTCGCCTGCAGCAGCTCGTCGACGCTGGCTTCAACCCGGTCATCGCCGTGGGCTTCGCCTACTCGGCTTCGGTCGGCAAGATCGCTGCCGCGAACCCTGAGGTCGACTTCGCCATCGTCGATGACGGTGTCGAGGGCGACAACATCGCCAACCTGCTGTTCGCCGAGGAGCAGGGCTCGTTCCTGGTCGGCGCCGCAGCGGCGCTGAAGTCCGAGTCCGGCAACATCGGCTTCGTCGGTGGTGTCGAGGTGCCGCTGATCGTCAAGTTCGAGGCGGGCTACAAGGCTGGCGCCACGGCCGTCAACCCGGACATCGAGATCCAGTCGCGCTACCTGACGCAGCCGCCGGACTTCAGCGGCTTCGGTGACCCGGCCAAGGGCAAGGCAACGGCCGAGGGCATGTTCGACAAGGGTGCTGACGTCGTCTACCACGCTGCCGGCGGTTCAGGCGGCGGTGTCTTCGAGGCAGCCGCAGCGGCTGGACGCGCAAGGCCATCGGAGTCGACTCCGACCAGGCACTCACGGCTGACGCTTCGGTCAAGGACGTCATCTTGACCTCGATGTTGAAGAACATCGACGTCGCCGTGTTCACGTACCTGACCGAAGTTGACGGCGGAACGGCCCCCACCGGCCCGACCGTCTACGACCTCTCCGTCGACGGCGTTGGCTACTCCACCACGGGTGGACAGGTCGACGACATCAAGGAGAAGCTCGACGAGTACAAGCAGCAGATCGTGGACGGAACCATCAAGGTCCCCACCTCCTGATCTGACCAACGAGGCCCGGGTCCCGCGCGATAGCGTGGGCCCGGGCCGAGTTGTCCCCACACACCATGAAGTGGAGTAGACGGTGAACACCACCACGACGAGCGCTGATCACGACGTTGTCGTCCGTCTGCGCGGGATCGGCAAGACCTTCCCGGGCGTCATCGCCAATGACGATGTGAACATCGAGGTGCGACGAGGCACCGTGCACGCCATCGTCGGGGAGAACGGCGCCGGCAAGTCGACGCTGATGAAGATCCTCTACGGCGTCCAGAAGCCGGATTCGGGAACCATCGAGATCAACGGCGCCGCCGTGAACCTCGGATCTCCCTCGGACGCGATCGAAGCCGGCGTGGGCATGGTGTTCCAGCACTTCATGCTGGCCGACAACCTCACGGTCCTCGAGAACGTGGTGCTCGGCTCGGAGAAGCTGCACGGCATCGGCGCTGCGGCCCGCGCCGAGATCTCTCGCATCTCCGACGCCTACGGGCTGGACATCCACCCCGATGCGATGGTGGCCGACCTGGGCGTCGGCGCACGCCAGCGCATCGAGATCCTCAAGGTGTTGTACCGCGGCGCCAAGATCATCATCCTCGACGAGCCGACCGCCGTTCTCGTCCCGCAGGAGGTCGACGCCTTGTTCGACAACCTGCGCGAGCTCAAGGACGAGGGCCTCGCGGTCATCTTCATCTCGCACAAGCTCGACGAGGTGCTGTCGGTCGCGGACACCGTCACGGTGGTGCGTCGGGGAACGACGATCGACACGGTGGCTGCCAGCAGCGTCACCTCCCGCGAGCTGGCTGAGCTGATGGTGGGTTCAGAGCTCCCGAGCCCCAGCACCGAAGAGTCGACCGTCACGACCGAGGTCATCCTCCAGGTCGAGAGCCTGACCATGCCCGGTCCCAGCCGAAATCTGCTGTCCGACGTGTCGTTCACGATTCACGCTGGCGAGATCCTGGGCATCGCCGGCGTCGAGGGCAACGGCCAGTCCGAGCTGGTCGAGGCAGTCATGGGCATGCGATCCACTGCCACCGGCATCATCTCCGTGGATGGGACCAACATCGCCGGCCGGTCAACCCGTGAGCGGCGCGAGTCGGGCATCGGGTTCATCCCCGAGGACCGCCACCGCCATGGCCTCCTGCTGGAAGCCCCGCTGTGGGAGAACCGCATCCTGGGCCACCAGACCCGTGAGCCGAACGTGTCCGGGCCCTTGATCAATCGCTCTGGCGCCAGAGCTGATGCCCAGCGCATCGTCGAGGAGTACGACGTTCGCACACCCGGCATCGATGTCCTGGCGCGCGCCCTGTCCGGCGGCAACCAACAGAAGTTCATCATCGGCCGCGAGATGAGTGGTTCCCCGAAGCTGCTGGTGGCGTCCCACCCCACGCGTGGCGTCGACGTGGGTGCCCAGGCGGCCATCTGGGAGCACATCAAGCGCGCCCGACACGACGGCTTGGCGGTGCTGCTCATCTCAGCGGACCTCGATGAGCTGATCGGCTTGTCGGACACGATCCAGGTGATCCTGCGCGGTGAGATGGTCGGTACCTTCGACCCGGCCACGGTCACCCCGCAAGAACTTGGCTCGGCCATGACGGGAGCAACAGCGTGAAGAACGAACGCGTGGCCCGACTCACGTTGGCCTTTGGTGCACCAGCGCTGGCCATCGTGGCGGCCTTCCTCATCACCAGCCTGGTCCTGGTGCTCGCCGGCGATTCCGTCAGCGGCGTGTGGGGCCAGATCCTCAGCCTGCCCAGCAGCCGCGGCCTGGTGAACATCATCAACTCGGCCAGCGTCTACTACCTCTCGGCCGTGGCCGTCGCCATCGGCTTCCGGATGAATCTGTTCAACATCGGCGTCGACGGTCAGTACCGCGTCGCGTCCTTCGCCGCCGCCGTCGTGGCGGGCGAGGCGTGGCTCCCGGGATACCTCAACACGGTCTTCGCGGTCTTCGCCGCGATGCTGGTGGGCGCGGCGTGGGCCGGCATCGCCGGCCTCCTGCGCGTCACGCGGGGTGTCAGCGAGGTCATCTCCACGATCATGCTCAACGCGATCGCCACCGCGCTCGTGGCCTACTTGTTGCGCAAGGCCGCCGTCGACAACGAGGGCAGCAACATCACCGCGACCAAGGAGATCCCTGAAGAGCAGCTGGATTCCCGGTTTCAAGCTCGGGGACTCACCCAACGAGGTCTACGGATTCGTCTTCCTCGCGATCCTGGTGGGGCTGGTCTACGGGTTCGTCATCAACCGGACCCGATTCGGCTTCGACCTGCGGGCCACGGGCAAGTCAGAGACGGCCGCTGTCGCCAGCGGCATCAACGTCAAGCGCATGGGCCTCATCGCCATGTTGCTGTCAGGCGCGGTTGCCGGGCTGGTGGGGTTGCCCATCCTGCTGGGCGACGCACACTCCTACGGCTCCACCTTCCAGTCCGGCCTCGGCTTTGCCGGTATCGCCATCGCCCTGCTGGGGCGCAACCATCCCGTGGGCATCGGACTGGGGGCGTTGCTGTTCGCCTTCCTGGACGAGCAGTCCAATCCGCTGCAGATCCTGCTCGACGTGTCGCCCGACATCGTCAAGATCACCCAGGGAGTCATCGTGCTCACCGTGGTCATCGCCTACGAGGTCGTCAGACGTTACGGAGCCAGCAGGGAACAGCAGCAGGTGGCGTCAGCGCTCGACTCTGAGAACAAGGAGGTGTCGGCATGAGTGTCATCCAGTCACCCGTCCCGCCGCCCCCGCGACCTCCGGCTCGCGCTGGAGCTACGCCAAGGTCCTGCTGCTGATCGCCGCGTTCCTGGTCCTGATCTCAGCCGTCCGCATCATCACGGGGGTCAACGACCTCAACTCCTCCGGCACGGTGCGAGCCACGCTCATCGCCGCCATCCCGATCGGCATGGCCGGCCTCGGCGGACTGTGGTCCGAACGCGCCGGCATCGTCAACATCGGCCTCGAGGGCATGATGGTGCTCGGCACCTTCGGCGCCGGCTACTTCGGCTACTTCTACGGTCCGTGGCAGGGCGTCGTCGGCGCCATCTTGCTGGGCGCGGCAGGCGGTCTGCTGCACGCCCTCGCCACGGTGACGTTCGGTGTCGACCACATCGTCTCCGGCGTTGCCCTCAACATCATCGCGCTGGGCGCGGTGCAGTACCTGGCCGTGCTGGCCTTCACCGGCGTGCCCGGAGGTGGACAGACGCAGTCGCCACCCATCGACAACCTGCCAGCGATCTCGATCGACGCACTCTCCCAACCCCTGGGTGACCTGGAGCAACGACACTGGTTCGTGGTCTCCGACGTCGCCTCGATCCTGCGCGCGCTGGTCACCAATCTGTCGGTGCTGACGCTGCTGTGCCTGCTGCTGTTCTTCGCCACCTGGTGGATCCTGTGGAAGACGCCCTTCGGTCTTCGCCTGCGCTCGTGCGGCGAGAACCCGGCAGCCGCCGAGTCGCTGGGTGTCAACGTCATCCGGTACAAGTTCTCCGCCGTGCTGGTGTCGGGCGGCTTGGCCGGCCTCGGCGGTGGCTTCCTTGCACTGGTGGCCGCCAGCCAGTTCCGCGACGGGCAGACCGGTGGCCGCGGCTACATCGGTCTGGCCGCCATGATCTTCGGCAACTGGCGCCCGACGGGACTGCTGACTGGCTCGATCCTGTTCGGCTACACCGACACCTTGCGTCTCCGCGGAGGCGGCGACACGGTGCACGGCCTGCTCCTGCTGGCGGCGGTGGCTCTCGTGATCCTCGCCGTGTGGCAGTGGCGCAAGCACGGCCAGCGCGCTGCGCTGGTCACCGCTGTGCTGGGTGTCGCCGTGGCAGTCGGCTACGCCTTGACGGCCTCAGTGCCTGAAGACCTGACCGGCATGACGCCGTACATCACCACGCTGTTGGTGCTGGCGTTGTTCTCCCAACAGCTGCGCATGCCGGCCGCCGACGGGCAGCCCTATCGCAAGGGGAGTGCTGGATGACGGTGCCGTTGGGTCTGGGAATCACCGGAGCGGATGCGCCGGTCGACTGGGACGCCCTGCGTCGCTACGCCACGGAAGTCATGTCGCGCGCCTATGCGCCGTACTCCAACTTCAAGGTCGGGGTGGCCGGACTGGTCGACGACGGACGGGTGGTGCTCGGCTGCAACGTCGAGAACGCTGCGTACGGCGTGGCCCTGTGCGCGGAGTGCGGCATGGTCTCGGCGCTGCACGCCACGGGCGGCGGTCGTCTACGCGCCGTGGCCTGCGTCAACGCCGAGGGCGAGCCCTTGATGCCGTGCGGCCGGTGCCGCCAGCTCCTGTGGGAGAACGGCGGTCCCGAGATGCAGCTGATGACCCCCCGCGGAGTCAAGACGATGTCCGAGGTGTTGCCCGATGCCTTCGGCGCGGACGACCTCACGTGACCCCGGGCCTGTCCGGCCCTGCCTTCGTCGCTGACCCGTACCCCACGTTGGCGGCGCTGCGCGCCGAAGGGCCAGTGGTCGGAGGTGACGGTCGATGGTTCGCCACCACCCACGACGCGGTCAGTCAGGTGCTCCGGCATCGTTCCTTCGGACGGCTGTGGACCGATCACGAGCCGCGCGACGAGATGGAGCCGTTCAACACCCTGCACCGCAACCAGATGATGGAAAACGAGGGCGAAACGCATCGCCGGCTGAGAAAGCTGGTGTCGTCGGCCTTTGGCCGCGGTCACGTGGAGCGCATGCGCCCCCGCATCGAGGCGCTGGCCACCGAGATGGTCGGCCGACTCGGCGAGTCGTTCGACGTGCTGGGGGAGTACGCCGAGCCCATGCCCGTGTACGTCATCGCCGACCTGCTCGGGGTGCCGCGCGAGGACGAGGCGTCTCTGCGTGCCTGGTCACAGGCGATCGTGCACATGTACGAGCCCGACGTCTCCGATTCCACCCGCGTTGCTGCCGTGGCCGCATCGGAGCACTTCGCGGAGTACGTCCGCGGTGTCATCGACCACCGGCGCACCAGCCCCGGCCCGGATCTGATCACCGATCTGCTCGCGGCTCGGGACGCCGGAACAGCACTGAGTGACGACGAGCTCGTCGCCTCAGTCGTGTTGTTGCTGAACGCCGGGCACGAGGCATCGGTCAACGCTTTCGGCAACGGACTGCACGCGCTGCTGTCCGCCCCCGACCAGCTGCAGCGCATCACGTCGGGCGAGGTCTCGGTCGACACGGCGCTCGAGGAGCTGCTCCGCTTCGACGCACCCCTGCAGCTGTTCCAGCGGACCGCCACGGACGACGTGGAGATCGCCGGGGTGGCCATCGCCGCCGGCGAGACCGTGTCGTGCCTGATGGGCTCGGCCAATCGGGACGAGGCGGTCTTCGAGCACGCCGACCAGCTCGACGTCGGGCGGGACCCGAACCCGCACGTCGGTTTCGGCATGGGCCGTCACTTCTGCCTGGGCGCACCGCTGGCCCGGATGGAGCTGCAGATCAGCCTGACGGCCCTGCTCGACCGATTCCCCTCGCCTGACGCTCGTCGGCGAGGCGCCGCGCCGCCCCACCTGGGTGCTGCGCGGCTTCGAGAGCATCGAGGTCCGCGCATGACCGCCGGGACGAGTCACCCGATGCTGGCGTCAGCGACTCGTCGACTCGTCGGCACACAGAGGAGAGGCAGAGGCATGAGTGAACAGTTCGACGCGGTGGAAGTGATTGCGGCGAAGCGAGATCGTCACGAGCTGAGCGACGCGCAGATCGACTGGGTCGTCGACGCCTACACGCGAGGTGTCGTGGCCGACGAACAGATGTCAGCGCTGGCCATGGCGATCCTGCTCAACGGCATGGATCGGCGCGAGATCTCCCGCTGGACCAACGCCATGATCGCCAGCGGCGAGCGGATGGACTTCTCGTCCCTCTCACGACCCACCGCCGACAAGCACTCGACCGGCGGTGTCGGCGACAAGATCACCCTGCCGCTGGCGCCGCTCGTGGCAGCCTGCGGCGTCGCGGTGCCGCAGCTGTCCGGCCGCGGCCTCGGGCACACCGGTGGCACTCTCGACAAGCTGGAGGCCATCCCCGGCTGGCGGGCCTCGCTCAGCAACGCCGAGATGATGGCCCAGCTCGAGGAGGTGGGCGCGGTCATCTGCGCCGCTGGTGCGGGCTTGGCGCCCGCCGACAAGAAGCTGTACGCGCTGCGTGACGTGACCGGCACGGTCGAGGCGATCCCCCTGATCGCCAGCTCGATCATGAGCAAGAAGATCGCCGAGGGGACAGGTGCGCTCGTCCTCGACGTCAAGGTCGGATCCGGTGCGTTCATGAAGAACGAGGAACAGGCCCGCGAGCTCGCCGAGACGATGGTGGGCCTCGGCACCGACGCCGGAGTGAAGACGGTCGCACTGCTCACCGACATGTCCACGCCGCTCGGCCGTACGGCCGGAAATGCCTGCGAGATCGCCGAGTCGGTCGAGGTGCTTGCCGGTGGCGGCCCCGCCGATGTCGTCGAGCTGACGGTCGCGCTGGCCCGCGAGATGCTGCAGGCAGCTGGCCGGACGGACGTGGATCCGGCCGAAGTCCTTGCCTCGGGTCGCGCGATGGACACGTGGAAGGCGATGATCCGGGCGCAGGACGGCGATCCTGATGCCCCACTCCCGGTGGCGCGCGAGACGCACGACGTGCTGGCGCCGACAGACGGGGTGCTGACCCGGCTCGATGCGATGGCGGTCGGTGTGGCAGCGTGGCGTCTTGGAGCGGGCCGATCCCGCCCCGGCGAGGTCGTGCAGGCGGCTGCCGGCGTGGTGATCCATGCCAAGCCCGGCGACACCGTGCGAGCGGGAGACCCCCTGCTGACACTGCACACCGACACCCCCGATCGATTCGAGCGCGCGGTTGAGGCGCTCGCGGGCGGGTACGACATCGGGGCCGAAGCGGCCCCCGCACGATCGGTCGTCATCGACCGGATCACCTGAAGACCCTGGGAGAAACATGCGGATCCTGAATGATCGTGACGAGATCGCGGCGGCCGTCGGCGAGGAGCTCGGCGTCAGCGAGTGGGTCGGTATCAGCCAGGAGCGCATCGACCTGTTCGCCGACGCCACCGGTGACCGTCAGTGGATCCACATCGACCCCGAGCGCGCTGCCGACGGCCCGTTTGGCAGCACCATCGCCCACGGCTACCTGACGCTGTCGATGCTCCCCAGCCTGGGCGCCCAGGTCTTCGCCTTCGCTGGCCATGTCGCGCGGGTGAACTACGGCCTGAACAAGGTCCGATTCGTCGCTCCCGTCAAGGTGGACTCCAAGGTTCGCAATCGCGTGAAGGTGCTCGAGGTCAAGGACCTCGACCGCGGCCAGCAGGTCACGTTGCAGCACACCGTCGAGATCAAGGGCAGCGACCGACCGGCCTGCGTCGCCGAGACGGTCACCCTCCTCATGCCGTCCTGATCGACGTGCCACGATGAGCAGGTGACGCTGACACCTGAACTGATCCGCCTGGCCCCCAAGGTCGCCCTCCACGAGCATCTGGACGGTGGCCTCCGCCCCGCGACGATCGCTGAGATTGCCGCGGAGATCGGCCACGACCTCCCTGCCGACGGTGCCGATGCCCTCGGCGTGTGGTTCGAGGAGTCGTCGAGCTCGGGATCGTTGGAGCGCTACCTCGAGACCTTCGTGCACACCGTGGCGGTGATGCAACGCGCCGAGGACCTGACGAGGGTCGCCTGCGAGGCCGTCGTCGACCTCGCCGCCGACGGATGCGTGTACGCCGAGCTCCGCTGGGCTCCGGAGCAGCACCAGGCTGCCGGACTGTCGATGCGTGAGGCGGTCGAAGCCGTCCAGCGCGGCATCGAGCAGGGCCAGCGCGAGGCGTCTCGACCGATCGTGGTGGGCCAGCTCCTCACCGCCATGCGGCACGCCATGCGTGGGCTGGAGGTCGCCGAGATCGCGGTGGAGTATCGCGACCGCGGCGTGGCCGGCTTCGACATCGCCGGCGCCGAGGACGGATTCCCGCCGATCCTGCACCTCCAGGCCTTTGAGTACCTGCGGGAGAACAACGCCCACTTCACGATCCACGCGGGCGAGGCGTTCGGCCTTCCGTCGATCTGGCAGGCCATCCAACGCTGCGGCGCGGAGCGGCTCGGACACGGGGTGCGCATCGTGGACGACATCGATTTCGACGCTCCGGGCGGCCCGCGGCTCGGTGACCTCGCGGCCTACATCCGCGACTGTCGCATCCCGCTGGAGATGTGCCCGTCCTCGAACCTGCAGACCAACGCCGTTCACGGCATGTCGTCGATCGCCGACCACCCGATCGGGCCGCTGAAGGATCTCGGCTTCCGGGTGACGGTCAACTGCGACAACCGACTGATGAGCGGCACGTCGATGTCACGGGAGTTCGAGCTGCTGGTCGACGCCTTCGGCTACGGGATCGACGACATGCAGTGGTTCACGATCAACGCCATGAAGAGCGCCTTCCTGGCCTTCGACCGCCGCCTGGCCCTGATCAACGAAGTCATCAAGCCGGGCTACGCCGCCCTCCGCTGACCACGGATCAGGCCAGAAGGTGTTGGGCCTGGCGCGGTGACATCGGCTCGCAGCCGCGGGCCACGGCGTCGGCGATGATGCGGGGCTCATCCTGCAGCAGGCGCCACCCGCGGCGCACCAGCACCCACGGTGGCTTGCGACCCTCCCGCAGATCACGGATCAGGCGCAGCGCGAACGTCACCAGTCGGGGGCGTCGCAGGCAGATGGCGCGGTCCAGCACCCCGGCCACGCGGCAGGCGTCGACGATCACCGGCGCGAACAATCCCTCAGCGATGAACCGTCCGTCCGGCACCTCGAGCGACTGCGTTCCCGTGCGACGACTCGTCGCGATGTCGTAGACCGGCACCTCGGCGCGCCCCGACGCGCACAGCTCGGCGATCGTCGCCACGGCTGCGGAGGCGTCCCACGACCGGGAGTCGTCCCAGTCGATGATGCCCAGCGTGGACCGGGGCATGTCGGGAGCATCGATGTCGCGGTAGAAGTCGTCGAGCCGCAGGACCGGCCAGCCCAGCACCGAGCCCAGGTGAGACTTGCCGGACCCCGAGGGTCCGGCCACGATCACGACTCCCATGAATGGTTCCGTTTCACGCTGACCTCGCCACGCCTCGCAGCAGGCGGCTTCGCCGCGGCACGCGGTCCCCAGCGACGAGGTCTACGAGGAGGGTGAGGGAGCGCCAGCGACCGAGGGGCACGCTGCGCTGGCGCGTGTGAGCGCTCGGCCGCACGCGGCCTCGGCTCACACGCCAATCGGGTGCCAGACGGTCTTGGTCTCGGTCCAGCGGGCCAGTCGGTCGAGGGTGGGCTCAGCCTTCCAGTCCTCCGCCGCCGGTCGCAGGACGCGCTTGAGGTTCTCGGCCGCCGCGACCTCCAGCTCGGTGGCCAACGCGGCATCCGCACCAGCCAGGTCGATGCCGTTGACGTCCATGTGCGCCGCGAGCCACGGGCCGATCTCGGCCGCGCTGCCGGTGAGCAGGTTGACCACGCCACCGGGCAGGTCGGAGGTGGCCATCACCTCGGCCAGCGTCACGCCGGCGATCGGGTGCTGATGGCTGCCGACCACGACGACGGTGTTGCCGGTGACGATGGCCGGGACGATCGTCGAGACCAGGCCGAGCAGCGAGTCCTGCGGGGCGAGCACCGCCACGACGCCGGTGGGCTCGGGCGCGGACAGGTTGAAGAACGGGCCGGAGACCGGATTGGCGTTGCCGAGCACCTGCACGTACTTGTCGGCCCATCCGGCGTACCAGACGACGCGATCGATCGCGGCGTCCACCTGCGTCTGCGCCTGCTTGGCGGTCAGGCCCTCAGCAGCCCGCACCTGGTCGACGAACTGCTCGCGGCGGCCCTCCATGACCTCGGCGATGCGGTAGACGACCTGCCCGCGGTTGTACGGGGTGCGTCCGGCCCAGCCGCCGAATGCGGATCGGGCGGCGCGCACGGCGTCGCGGGCGTCCTTGCGGGAGGCGTGGGCCATGTTGGCCAGGAATCCACCCGTGGCGTCCACCGCCTCGAAGGTGCGGCCGGACTCCGAACGGGGGAAGGCTCCACCGATGTACAGCTTGTGCGTCTTGCGCACCTCCACGCGGCTCATGCCGGGCTCCCTTCGAGGTAGGCGGCCAGTCCGGGCTTGCCGCCCTCGCGTCCGTAGCCGGACTCCTTGTAGCCGCCGAACGGCGAGGCCGGGTCGAACTGGTTGAACGTGTTGGCCCACACGACGCCGGCACGCAGGCGGTCGGCCATCGCCAGGATGCGCGACCCCTTGTCGGTCCACACGCCGGCCGACAGGCCGTACGGCGTGTTGTTGGCCTTCTCGATCGCCTCCGAGGGCGTCCGGAAGGTCAGTACCGACAACACGGGTCCGAAGATCTCCTCCCGGGCGATGCGATGCGCCTGCGTGACGCCGGTGAAGATCGTGGGGGCGAACCAGAATCCGTTGGCCGGGAGGTCGCACGGGGCGGACCAGCGTTCGGCACCCTCGGCGTCGCCAGCGTCTGAGAGCGCCGTGATGCGGGCGAGCTGCTCGGCGGAGTTGATCGCGCCGATGTCGGTGTTCTTGTCCAGCGGGTCGCCGAGTCGCAGCGTGGACATGCGGCGCTTGAGTCGTTCCAGCACCTCGTCGTAGACGTTCTCCTGAACCAACAGGCGCGAGCCTGCGCAGCAGACGTGACCTTGGTTGAAGAAGATGCCGCGGACGATGCCCTCGACCGCTTGGTCGAGCGGGGCGTCGTCGAACACGATGTTGGCGGCCTTGCCGCCGAGCTCGAGCGTGGCCACCTTGTCGGTGCCGGCGATCGAGCGGGCGATGGCCTTGCCGACCGCAGTCGACCCGGTGAAGGCGATCTTGTTGATGTCGGGGTGGTCGACCAGAGCCTGCCCGGTCGAGCCGGCGCCGGTGACGATGTTGACCACGCCGGGTGGCAGCTCGGCCTGCTGGCACACCTCGGCGAACAGCAGGGCGGTCAGTGACGTGGTCTCGGCGGGCTTGAGCACCACGGTGTTGCCGGCCGCCAGTGCAGGCGCGATCTTCCACGCCAGCATCATGAGCGGGAAGTTCCACGGGATGATCTGGCCCGCGACGCCCAGCGACTTCGGATCGGGCCCGAGACCGGCGTAGGACAGCTTGTCGGCCCAGCCGGCGTAGTAGAAGAACCACTGGGAGACCAGCGGGATGTCGACGTCGCGCGACTCCCTGATCGGCTTGCCGTTGTCGAGCGACTCCAGCACCGCGAACTCTCGGCTGCGCTCGGCCATGATGCGGGCGATGCGGTACAGGTACTTGGCTCGTTCCGAGCCCGGCAGCTTGGACCAGACGCGTGTGTGGGCCTGGCGAGCAGCCTTCACCGCCCGGTCGATGTCGTCGGCGGTGGCCTCGGCGACCTCGGCGAGCACTTCCTCCGAGGACGGGCTGATCGACTTGAACGAGGAGCCGGAGCCATCGACGAATTCGCCGCCGATGAACAGCCCGTACGAGCTCTTGAGGTCGACGATCGAGCGCGACTCGGGCGCGGGTGCGTAGTCGAAGGGCATGTCAGTCCACCGTCACGTAGTCGGGACCGGAGTAGGCGCCGGTCGTCATCTTCTGGCGCTGCAGCAGCAGGTCGTTGAGCAGCGAGGAGGCGCCGAACCTGAACCAGTCGGGGTCGAGCCAGTCGTCGCCGACCGTCTCGTTGACCATGACCAGGTACTTGATGGCGTCCTTGGAGGTGCGGATGCCGCCGGCGGGCTTGACGCCCACCTGCCGTCCGGTGGCGTCGCGGAAGTCGCGCACGGCTTCGAGCATCAAGAGCGTGACCGGCGCGGTGGCAGCAGGCTGGATCTTGCCGGTGCTGGTCTTGATGAAGTCGGCGCCGGCCTCCATGGCCAGCCACGACGCGCGGCGCACGTTGTCGTACGTCTGCAGCTCGCCGGTCTCGAGGATCACCTTCAGGTGTGCGTGCGAGCCGTCAGGACGGGCGCAGGCCTCCTTCGTGGCGACGATCTCCTCGAAGACGCGCGTCAGGTCACCGCTCAGGAAGGCGCCACGGTCGATGACCATGTCGATCTCGTCGGCACCGGCCTCGACCGCGTCTCGCGTGTCGGCCAGCTTGATGTCGAGCGCTGCGCGACCCGACGGGAAGGCGGTGGCCACGGAGGCGACGTTCACGGGCGCGTCACCGATGGCGGACTTCGCGATCGCGACCATGTCGGGGTAGACGCACACCGCGGCGGCCGACGGGCACGTGGCGTCGGTCGGATCGGGCTGCACGGCCTTGTTGGCGAGCGAACGCACCTTGCCGGCGGTGTCGGAGCCCTCGAGCGTGGTCAGGTCAACCATCGAGATGGCCAGGTCGATGGCCCAGGCCTTGGCGGTCGTCTTGATCGACCGTGTGCCGAGCGAGGCTGCACGTGCCTCCAGGCCCACCTGGTCGACTCCGGGCAGGCCGCCGAGCACTCGGCTCAGGGACTCACCGCTGTGGGGGCCCCGTTGATCGTGGATGGTCACACCAATTCCTTCATCGTCGGACTGTCCAGAGTAGGCCCTCGGCATGGGGGTTCACCAACTTGTCACCGGCGATCGTCCTGATCGCTGTTGACTTCGTCGGCGCGAGGTTGTCCTCTGGAACAGTCGATGTGGTTCGGGGGGTCCGGACCGGAAACATCGCGGTCCGAAAGGTTCACCTGTGTCTGCCCTGCCCTCATCTGTCACCCGACGCTTCGCGACCATCGTGGCGGGGTCCGTGATCGCGGCCTCGGCGCTGGTCGCGTCGCCCGCCCACGCCGCTGACGACGTCACGCTCAATCTGATCGGCATCAACGACTTCCACGGTCGCATCGACGCCAACACCGTCAAGTTCGCCGGCACCGTCGAGCAGATCCGTCAGGAGGGCGGCGCCGACAACTCGCTGCTCATCTCGGCCGGCGACAACGTCGGTGCTTCGCTGTTCGCCTCATCGGTCCAGCAGGACATCCCGACCATCGACGTGCTCAACGCGCTCGCTCTGGACGCATCGGCCGCCGGCAATCACGAGTTCGACAAGGGCGCCGACGACCTCACCGGGCGACTCAGCGACGCGGCCGACTTCCCGTTCCTGGCGGCCAACGTCTTCCAGGCCGATGGCAGCCGGTTGCTCGATCCCTACACGATCGTCGAGATCGACGGCGTGTCCGTGGCTGTCGTCGGGGCACTGACCGAGGAGACGCCGTCGCTGGTCACTCCCACGGGCATCGCTGGTCTGACGTTCACCGACCCCACCGACGCCATCAACGACGCCGTCGGGGAGCTCGAGGCCCTGCCGGCTCCGCCGGACGTCATCGTGGCATCGATCCACGAGGGTGCCCCTGATGGTGCGCGCAGCTTCGCCGAGAGCATGGCGCAGAGCGCGGTGTTCGCGAAGATCGCCCAGCAGACCGACGCCGAGGTCGACGCCATCTTCATGGGCCACACGCACCAGAAGTACACCTACGACGCGCCGATCCCCGGCGAGCCCGACCGCACCCGGCCGATCATCCAGACCGGCAGCTACGGCGCGAACGTCGGCAACATCTCGCTCACGGTCGACGGCGACACCGGCGACGTGCAGTCCTACACCCAGCGCAACGTTGCTCGCACCACCGCTGCCGACGGCACCTTGACCGCGATGTTCGCGCGGGTCGCGCAGGTCAAGACCATCGTCGACGACGCACTCGCGTTCGCAGCCGAACGCGGCAACCAGCCCGTGGCCGAGCAGACCGCGGACATCACGACGGCGTTCGTCGGTGGCGGCCGCGACGACCGTTCCAAGGAGTCGACGCTGGGCAACCGGGTCGCGGACGCCCAGCTCGCGGGTGTCGCCGACACCCCGGCCGGTGCCGACCTCTCCGTGGTCAATCCGGGCGGCCTGCGCAGCGATCTGCTGTTCGCCGGAACCGGAGGCACGAACACCGACGGCGTGATCACGTTCGCCGAGGCCAACTCGGTGCTGCCGTTCACCAACAACCTCAGCTCGGTCGCGCTGACCGGGGCGCAGCTGAAGAAGATCTTCGAGCAGCAGTGGCAGCGCGACGCCAATGGCAACGTGCCCACGCGGCCGTACCAGCAGCTCGGCACGTCGAGCAACGTCGCCTACACCTTCGACCCCACCCGCACCGAGGGTGATCGCATCACCTCGCTGCGCGTCGACGGTGCTGACGTCGATCCGACCGCCACCTACAAGGTTGCTGTCCCGGCGTTCCTCGCCGCCGGCGGCGACAACTTCCGCGCCTTCACCGAGGGCACCGCGGTCGACACGGGACTGCTGGACTACGAGGTCTGGATCGACTACCTCGACGCGAACAGCCCGGTGTCCCCGGACTTCGCGCGCCACGCGGTGCAGGTCGAGGGTCTGCAGGATTCATACGACGAGGCGGACGAGGTGAGCCTCAGCCTGCCGCAGCTGGACCTGACGTCGTTGGGCAGCCCGAAGAACTCCTCGGTCGCCGTCTCGCTCATGCAGGGCGACACCGAGACCGACCTCGGCGAGTTCCCGGTCACCGACGGTGCGGCCTCGCCGACCTTCACGCTGCCGGCCGGCGTGAGCGGGCCAGCGCGCATCAAGATCGTGGCGTCCCCGTCGGGCACCACTGCGCTGCTCCCGACTGTCGACATCGTCCGGGCGAAGCCATCGGCCACCATCAAGGTCTCCGGACCGTCCACGGTGAAGGAGGGGCGGGACCTCGGTCTGGTCGTCAAGGTGGGCGGGTCCGAGGGCAAGGCCTCGGGCACCGTTGACGTCACGAGCAACGGTGTCGACCTCGGCCACAGCACCCTGCGCAAGGGTCACGCTCGCGTCATCGTCGACACGTCCTCGTTGTCGCCGGGTCGCCACACCCTCACGGTGACGTACTCCGGAAACGACGACTACGCCTCAGGCGAGACCACCGTCGAGATCACCGTCACGGCCAAGAAGAAGGGCAAGAAGTGACGCGCCGCTCGATGGTGGGCGCGACTGGCGCCCTGGCGCTCGTCGCGGGACTGCTCCCCGCCCTCGCCGCTCCGGCGCAGGCCACACCGGCCGGTGACGATCTCGTGATCAGCGAGGTGTATCTCAACGGCGGAAGCTCGGGTGCGACCTACCTGAACAAGTACGTCGAGATCCACAATCCGACGGAGTCCGACATCGACGTCTCCGGCTGGTCGGTGCAGTACCGCTCCTACAGCTCGACGGGCACCTTCACCGGCGTCATCCCGCTCGGCGAGCACCACGTGGAGCCGGGCGGCGCCTTGCTGGTGGGTGGCAACAGCAACGCCTCCAACGGAGAGGCTCTGCCGACGCCCGACGTCGCCTCCAACATTGCGTTCTCGGGCAACGCCAACGGCGGCACGCTGGCGCTCGTCAAGCGCAGCACCGCGCTGACCGGCGAGCGTGCCGCGGTGCTCGACGACGACGATCTGGTCGATCTCGTCGGGTACGGCGCGTCGGCCGCATACGAGGGCAGTGGTCCTGCTCCGCGCGAGTACTCAGTCACGTCGTCGCTGAATCGCGCCGAGGGAAATGACACCGACGACAACGCCGCCGACTTCACCGGCGGCGACCCGACGCCGAAGGCTTGTGGCGAGGCGTGTGATGGCGGCGTGGTCACCCCTCCCGACCCGCCCGTCACCGCGACCATCGCCGAGATTCAGGGCACCGGCGAGGCCAGTCCGCTCGTCGGACGCACCGTCACCACCCGCGGTGTCGTCACCGCCACCTACCCGACCGGGGGATTCGACGGCGCCTACATCCAGACGGCTGGCACCGGCGGTGACCTCGGTGCGCACGAGGCGTCCGACGGCCTGTTCGCCTTCTCCAAGGCGCTCGCCGAAGACGTGCAGATCGGCGACTTCGTCGAGGTCACCGGCCCGGTCTCGGAGTTCTTCGGGCTCACCGAGATCTCACCGGCAGCTGGCGGCTGGACGGTCCTCACCGAGCCGGCCGAGGCCGTCAAGCCGGCCGTCGTGTCCTTCCCCATGGGCGAAACGGCTCGTGAGCGCCTGGAGGGCATGCTCGTGGCGCCAGAGAACGGCTTCACGATCACCAACAACTTCGCGACCAACCGGTTTGCGGAGATCGGTCTTGCCTCGGGCGAGACCGGTCTGCCGCAGCCGACCGATGTCGCACGCCCGGGCTCGGAGGAGTACGACGCCGTCGTCGCCGAGAACGCGCGTCGACTGGTCACGGTCGACGACGGAGCGGGCGTGGACTACACCGGCGCAGCCAAGAACGAGCCCGTCCCGTGGTTGCGACCCGGCAACGAGGTGCGCGCGGGTGCGCCGGTCACCGTCGACGATCCGATGGTGCTGGACTACCGCTTCAGCCTGTGGAAGCTGCAGCCGACTGAACGACTGATGGCTGGTGACAGTGCTGCAGGGGAGCGAGAGCCGATCACGATCGGCAGCACCCGCCAGGCTGCGCCAGATGATGTGGGCGGCGACCTGTCGATCGCGTCGTTCAACGTCCTCAACTACTTCACGCTCACCGGTGAGCTCTTCGAGTCAAACGACCTCGGAACCTGCTCGTACTACAGCGACCGCACGGGCGCTCGCGTCACGGTGAACCGGTGCAACCCGGACGGTCCGCGCGGTGCTGCCGACGCCGCCAACCTGGCCAGACAGCAGGCCAAGATCGTCGCGGCCATCAACGCTCTCGGCGCTGACGTCGTGTCGTTGGAGGAGATTGAGAACTCGGCGGCCTTCGGCATGCCGCGTGACACGGCTCTCGACACGCTGGTCGAGGCGCTGAACGAGGCTGCTGGCGGCGAGGAGTGGGCCGCCGTCTCGTCGCCGACCGACCTGCCCGAGACCGAGGACGTCATCCGCACGGCCTTCATCCACCGGGTCGACGCGGTCGACCCGGTCGGTGGGTCCGTCATCGACGACGATCCCGCCTTCGCCAACGCCCGGGCACCGCTGGCCCAGGAGTTCCGTCCGGCCGGCGGCGACCCGGGCGACGACTTCGTCGTGATCGTCAACCACTTCAAGTCCAAGGGCTCGGGCACCGGCGAGGATGCCGACCAGGGTGACGGGCAGGGCGCGTCGAACGCCTCCCGGGTGAAGCAGGCCACCGAACTGGTGAGATTCGCTGAGGAGCAGCAGACCACGGCGGAGACCGACCGGCTGTTCCTGACCGGCGACTTCAACGCCTACAGCCAGGAGGACCCCATCACGGTCCTCGAGGACGCCGGATTCGTGAACCTGCCAGCGCAGTACACCGACAAGACCACGTACCAGTTCGGCGGCCTGCTCGGTTCGCTCGACCACGTCTTCGGCACACCTGCCGCGGCCGAGCGAGTCACCGGCGCCGACATCTGGGACATCAACGCCGACGAGTCCATCGGTCGCGAGTACAGCCGCTACCGCAACAACATCACCGATCTGTACGACGCGAGCCCGTTCCGCGCCAGTGACCACGATCCCGCGATCGTCGGTTTCGACGCCGTCGACGAGCCGGAGGTCGGACCGACCACGATCACCGTCACCGGCAGGACGGGTCCGCCCCGCACCTCGATCTCGGCCACCGTCACCGGAGGCGATGTGCCGGCCGACGGAGGGACCGTCGACGTGATCGACGGCAAGCGCACGGTGGGGACTGCAGTCGTGCGCGACGGCCGGGTCACGGTGCAGCTCAAGGGCGTCGGGAACGGGCGTCGCACCCTGACGTTGGTCTACCGCGGAGACAGCCGAGTCGCCCCGGGCGAGACGGAGTACGACTGGAAGGGCTGAGGCGGAGGTGGGGTTGAGGTGGGTGCGCTCACAGACCGAGAGCGACG
Source organism: uncultured Actinomycetota bacterium (assembly GCA_963769445.1). Classification (GTDB taxonomy): domain Bacteria; phylum Actinomycetota; class Actinomycetes; order Propionibacteriales; family Nocardioidaceae; genus Aeromicrobium. Next base: position 266,233 of record CAVYLO010000001.1, read on the forward strand.
GCCAGATCGGTCTTGATGGACTCCAGCGTCGCGGTGGCACCTTCGCGCGCCAGATCCATCGAGTCGGTCACTTCGCGCACGACTTCGATGTAGCACTTGAGCTTCGGTTCGGTGCCTGATGGCCGGCAGATGATCCGGGTGTTGCCGTCGAGCGCCAGACGGATGCCATCGGTCGGGGGCAGACCGCGGTACCCCAGCTCCAGGTCGTCGACCGAGGTGACCGCCAGGCCGCCGAGCTCGGCCGGTGGCGACGTGCGAAGTGTCGCCATGGCCCGACTGATGATCGACAGATCCTCGACTCGGACCGACAGCTGACCCGTGGCGTGCAGTCCGTGCTCGCGGTAGATGTCGTCGAGCCGGTCGAGCAGGGTGCGCCCGCCCTCGGCCTTGAGCCCGGCCGCGAGCTCGAGCACCGCGAGGATCGCTGTGACGCCGTCCTTGTCCCGGGCGATGTGCGGCGAGACGCAGTAGCCGAGCGCCTCCTCGTAGCCGAACGCCAGATCGGGGATCTTGCCGATCCACTTGAAGCCGGTGAGCGTCTGCTGCCACGGCTGGTCGTGGGCAGCCGCCTGGCGTCCGAGCAGGTCGGACGACACGATCGAGGCGGCGTACGTGCCGGTGGCGCCGCGGCGCAACCAGGCATCAGCCAGCAACGCACCAACCTGGTCGCCGGTGAGCATGCGGTACGACTCTCCGTCCCGGACCCCCACGGCGCACCGGTCGGCATCGGGGTCGTTGGCGACGATGATGTCGGCGGTGACGGTGGAGGCGAGCTTCAGCGCCAGATCCATGGCGCCCGGCTCCTCCGGGTTCGGGAAAGCCACGGTCGGGAAGTCCGGATCTGGATCGCCCTGCTCAGCCACGGTGTGCAGCGCCGGGAATCCGGCGCGGGCGACCACCTCCACCAGGGTGTCGCGGCCCACCCCGTGCATCGGGGTGTAGACCGCCACGACATCGCGTGGGCCGTCCTCGGCGATGGCTGCCGCTGCGGTCACGTAGGCGTCGGCGACATCGTCACCGAGCGTCACGAACTCTGACGACCGCGGCATCTCGTCGACGCGACCGGTGGCGTCGATCGCGGCAGAGATCTCGGCGTCGGCTGGCGGCACGATCTGGCTGGAGTCCGCCAGGTAGACCTTGTAGCCGTTGTCCTCGGGCGGGTTGTGTGATGCCGTGACCATCACGCCGGCACTGCAGCCGAGGTGACGGATCGCGAAGGCCAGCACCGGGGTCGGCAGGTGGGTGGGCAGCAGATGGGCGTCCACGCCCATGCCGTGCATGATCTCGGCTGTGTCGCGGGCGAAGACGTCGGAGTTGTGCCGGGCGTCGTAGCCCACGACGACGCTGGGCCGTCCTGCTCCCTCATCGACGTGGTGCTCGAGCAGATAGGCGCCGAGGCCGGCGGCGGCCTGGGCCACGATGACGCGATTCATGCGTTGTGGCCCGGCACCCAGCGCGCCGCGCAGCCCAGCCGTGCCGAACTGCAAGCGGCCGGAGAAGCGTTCCTGCAGCGCAGCGGTGTCGTCTCGATCGATCAGGTCCTGCAGCTCGGCCCGGGTGACCGGGTCAGGGTCCTGGGAGAGCCAGTCCTGTGCTCGGGAGATGAGGTCCATGGGTCCAGCGTAGGCCCACGGAGACTCACCACGCCTCGCGTCCGGGCGCCTGCGGCGCGGCTGGACTCACGCTGCGCTGGCGCGCGGGTGGTCTCCTCGCTGGCGCTCGTCACACCCTCGGAATGACATCGCGCGAGCAGAGCGCCCATGCGGGTGGCGGCGGCCTTGCCCGCCTCGAGCACCTCCGCGTGATTGAGGGGTTCGCCGGTCATGCCAGCGGCGGCGTTGGTCACGAGCGACAGGCCGAGAATCTCCAGGCCAGCCTCGCGTGCCGCGATCGCCTCGAGCGTCGTGGACATGCCGACCAGGTCGCCGCCGATGGCGCGAATCATGCCGATCTCGGCCGGGGTCTCGTACTGCGGCCCGGTGAGCTGCACGTACACGCCCTCGTCGAGGCTCGGATCGACCTCTCGGCACAGGTCGCGCAGCCGTTGCGCGTACAGATCGGTCAGGTCGATGAAGGTGGCTCCCGTCAACGGGGTCTGCATCGTCAGGTTGATGTGATCCCTGATCAACACCGGGGTGCCCGGGCTCCAGTCCGGGTTCAACCCGCCGCAGCCGTTGGTCAGCACCAGCGTCGACACGCCAGCCGCCGCGGCGGTGCGGACCCCGTGCACGACGGCGGCCACACCCTTGCCCTCGTAGTAGTGCGTGCGACCGAGGAACACCAGCACGCGCTTGTCGCCGACCCGCAGCGATCGCAGGGTGCCGCCGTGACCGGCCACGGCTGGTGCGCTGAAGCCCGGAAGGTCACCCAGCGGGATCTCGTGCTCGGGGGTGCCGAGGGCGTCGGCGGCCGGGAGCCAGCCGGAGCCCATGACGAGGGCGACGTCCCACGTGGCATCCGGCTCGCCGATGGCGGTGCGCAGCGCGGCGGCTGCCTCCTGTGCTGCTGCAGTGGTGTCCACCCGCCGTACATTACGTGGGCCGGTGTGCGGGAGACTGGTGCCGTGACCCAACAGGTGACGATCATCGGCGGTGGACCCGGCGGATACGAGGCGGCGTTGGTCGCTGCGCGGTTGGGCGGGACCGTGACGCTCATCGAGCGCGATGGCATGGGCGGGTCGACCGTTCTGACCGACTGTGTCCCCAGCAAGACCCTCATCGCCACGTCAGACCTGATGACCGACGTCGGGACGTCAGCCGAGCTCGGGGTGCAGGTCCCGTCCGCGGTCCGGCCCGATCTGGACGCCGTCAACCGGCGGGTGCTGCGGCTCGCCCAGGCCCAGTCGGCCGACATTGCCCAGCGCCTGGAGGCCAGTGGGGTCACCGTGCTGATCGGGACCGCCCGCCTGACGGACGCGTCGACGGTCGTCGCGACGTTGCCCGACGGGGAGGAGCGCACGATCGTCAGCGATGCCATTCTCGTCGCCACCGGCGCGCACCCACGGATCAGCGCGGACGCCCAGCCGGACGGGGAGCGCATCCTCACCTGGGAGCAGGTCTACGGCCTCACCGAGGTGCCCGAGCACATGATCGTGGTCGGTTCCGGTGTCACCGGAGCGGAGTTTGCCAGCGCGTACAACGGGCTCGGTGCCCAGGTGACCTTGGTGTCGAGTCGCGACCGGGTGCTGCCCGGCGAGGATGGCGACGCCGCGACCGTGATCGAGAACGTCTTCACCCGGCGCGGCATGACCGTGCTGGGAAACTCGCGCATGGAGTCGGTGCAGCGCACGGGCGACACCGTCATCGTGACGCTGACCGATGGCCGCACCGTCGAGGGATCGCACTGCCTCCTGGCCCTGGGGTCCATCCCCAACACCGCCGACCTCGGCCTCGAGGACGTCGGCGTCGTCCTGGACGATGGCGGTTTCATCGAGGTCGACCGCGTCTCGCGCACGTCGGTGCGGGGGATCTACGCTGCCGGCGACTGCACCGGGGTGCTGATGCTCGCCTCGGTCGCCGCCCACCAGGGCCGGATCGCGATCTCCCACCTGCTCGGCGACGCCGTCCGGCCGCTGGATCTGAGCACCGCCTCCAGCAATGTGTTCACGTCACCGGAGATCGCGACGGTCGGTGTCACGCAGAAGCAGGTCGACGAGGCCGAGATCGTGGCCGAGGTCGCCATGTTGCCGCTCGGGTCGAACGCGCGGGCCAAGATGCAGGGGGTGCACGACGGTTTCGTCAAGCTGTTCGCTCGCCCTGATGCGGGCACGATCATCGGGGGAGTGGTGGTGGGTCCCCGCGCGAGCGAGCTGATCCACGTCATTGCCCTGGCGGTCTCCGCCTCGCTGACTGTCGACCAAGTGGCCAACGCGTTCACGGTGTACCCCTCGCTGTCGGGGTCGATCGGAGAGGCTGCGCGGCGCCTGCACCGGTCGGTCTGACGGGGAGCGCAGCGAATTACAGCCATGTACTTATGTGACTGATGTGGTTATTGGGACCAATCTCGTGTCTACTGGTCTCGGACCACCAGTGAGTTTCTTCCCCGCTCGCTCGTCGACTTGATCGGATTTTCCTCGTCATGACCATTGGACGCATTGTCACCCGTGGCCTGATCCCCCTGACTGCGTTTGCGGTCTTCGGGACCGCGATCGTTCTTGCTTCGGCAACTCATGAGGAGGACGCCGCGGGAACGCCGGCGACTGTTCGCGATGTCAGCATTCCGGCGCTCGATCGTGTCGATCGCGTCCCGGCCCCGCCGGTTCCGGAGCTGGACCACGACGAGACCGACCACGACGAGACCGACGGCGACGAGGCTGATCATGTCGACGTCTCGGTGTCCGCGGACACTGTCGTGGCTGAGCTTCCCAAGGTCGAGCTCGAGACCTTCGCGATGCTGGGTGTCACCTGGAAGAGCGGACTGGTGCTGGAAGACACCCGCGTCCAGGCCAAGTGGCGCACGGGAGGCACGTGGACGGCATGGACTGAGCTCGACATCGAGCCGTCGGAACAGGGGACCCCCGGAACCGAGCCGATCTGGGTCGAGGAGGCCGACGCAGCGTCGGTGCGAGTGATCTCCACCTCGGGCGCTGCGCCGCAGAAGGTGCAGCTCGCCACGATCGATCCCGGCACCATGCCGACCGTCACGCCGGCGGCCTCGTTCGCGGCGGCGTCCGCGGCAGGCGTTCCGCAGCCCAGCATCATCAGCCGCTCCGCGTGGGGCGCCAGCAACTCCGGCTCGTGCGACAGCCCGATCTATGGAAGCTCCACCCAAGGGGTGATCATCCACCACACGGCGGGCTCGAACAGCTACTCCAAGTCCCAGTCCGCGTCCATCGTCAAGTCCACGCAGGCGTATCACACCGGCAGCCGCAAGTGGTGCGACATCGGGTACAACTTCCTGGTCGACAAGTACGGACAGATCTTCGAGGGCCGCAGGGGCGGCATCGACAAGGGTGTCCGCGCTGCTCACTCCGGCAATGGCGCGGTCAACGAAGGGACCGTCGGCATCTCGCTGATGGGCACGTTCACCTCCTCGGCGCCCTCCTCGGCGATGAAGTCCGCCACCGCTGACCTCGCGGCCTGGAAGATGGCCCTGCACGGCATCCCGGCGAAGGGCACCTACAAGCTGGGCGGCAAGACCCTCGATCGCATCGCCGGACACCGCAACGTGGTCAGCACGGCGTGCCCGGGAGCAGAGGCCTACTCATGGGTGACGTCGTCGAGCTCATCGGGGCTGCGCCAGATGGTCGCCTCGAAGTTGGCCAACTCGTCCTACGCGTTGGATCGGGTGGGGAAGCCGTCGGCGACCTCGACGGCTGATTCGGTGACGTTCTCGTGGTCGAAGGTGACTGGCGCAGCGTCGTATGACGTGTGCCTGCAGACCGGTGGAACGTCGACGTCCTGCACCAAGACGGAGAACACCACGTCGTTGTCCAAGGTCTTTGAGGATCTGGGTCCGACGCAGGGCACTGACTGGTACGGCAAGGTGCGAGCGCGTGACGGTGAGGACCTCGGAGAGTGGTCCGAGCTGCGAGCCATCGACCTGGACCCGACGGCGTCCCTGGGCCAGGTCGGGACTCCGTCGGCGACGTCGACGTCTGATTCGGTGACGTTCTCGTGGTCGAAGGTGTCTGGCGCAACGTCGTACGAGGTGTGCCTGCAGACCGGTGGAACGTCGACCTCGTGCACCAAGACCGAGAGCACGTCGTCGTTGTCAAGAACCTTCAACGATCTGGGTCCGACGAAGGGCACTGACTGGTACGGCAAGGTGCGGGCGCGTGACGGCTCAAAGGCCGGTGCCTGGTCTGAGCTGCGAGGCGTGGATCTCGCGCCAGCCGGTTCGGCGTCCACGTCGTTGGGTCGCGTGGGTCAGCCATCGGCGACCTCGACGACTGATTCGGTGACGTTCTCGTGGTCGGCTGTTTCTGGGGCAAAGACGTACGAGGTGTGCCTGCAGACCGGTGGGACGTCGACGTCGTGCACCAAGACCGAGAGCACGTCGTCGTTGACAAGAACCTTCAACGATCTGGGTCCGACCAAGGGCACTGACTGGTACGGCAAGGTGCGAGCGCGTGACGGCTCGAGGGCTGGTGCCTGGTCCGAGCTGCGGGGCGTGAATCTCGCGGGTGCCAGTTCAGCCTCCGTGTCGTTGGGACGGGTCGGCCAGCCGTCGGCGACGTCGACGACTGACTCGGTGAAGTTCACGTGGTCGGCTGTTTCTGGTGCGAAGACGTACGACGTGTGCCTGCAGACCGGTGGGACCTCGACGTCGTGCACCAAGACCGAGAGCACGTCGTCTTTGTCGAAGGTGTTCGAGGATCTGGGTCCGACGAAGGGCACGGACTGGTACGGCAAGGTGCGAGCGCGCGATGGCTCGACCGCCGGCGCTTGGTCTGAGCTGCGGGGCGTGGATCTCGCGGCTGCTGGGTCGGCGTCCACGTCGTTGGGTCGCGTGGGTCAGCCGTCGGCGACCTCGACGACTGATTCGGTGAGGTTCACCTGGTCGGCTGTGTCAGGTGCGGCGTCGTACGACGTGTGCCTGCAGACGGGTGGAACGTCGACCTCGTGCACCAAGACGGTGCGGACGGCGGCCCTGTCGTTGTTGTTCGAGGATCTGGGTCCGACGCAGGGCACCGACTGGTACGGCAAGGTGCGAGCGCGGGACGGTTCGACGGTGGGTGCTTGGTCCGAGCTGCGCGGTGTTGACCTCCAGACGGCTGGTTCAGCGTCCACGTCGCTGGGTCGCGTGGGTCAACCGTCGGCGACCTCGACGACTGACTCAGTGACCTTCTCCTGGTCGGCCGTCTCTGGCGCCGCGACCTACGACGTGTGCCTGCAGACCGGTGGGACGTCGACGTCGTGCACCAAGACCGAGAGCACGTCGTCGTTGACGAAGGCCTTCAACGATCTGGGCCCGACCAAGGGCACTGACTGGTACGGCAAGGTGCGAGCCCGCAACGGGTCGACCGCCGGTGCGTGGTCCGAGCTGCGGGCCATTGACCTCCAGACAGAGCTTGCACAGGTGGGGACTCCGTCGGCGACGTCGACGACCGATTCGGTGACGTTCTCGTGGTCGGCTGTGTCTGGTGCGGCGACGTACGACGTGTGCCTGCAGACCGGTGGAACGTCGACGTCGTGCACCAAGACCGAGAGCACGTCCTCGCTGTCGAAGGTGTTCAACGATCTGGGACCGACGCAGGGAACTGACTGGTACGGCAAGGTTCGAGCCCGCAATGGCGCCAACGCTGGTGCCTGGTCCGAGCTGCGGGCCATCGACCTCCAGAAGCCCTCGACGGCAGAGTCCTCAGTCACCGTCCCCAGCTCGCGCACCGTGACCTTCGAAGGGCACGGGTACGGGCACGGGATCGGCATGAGTCAGTACGGCGCCGAGGGTGCCGCTCGTGCAGGCCGGTCCTACTCGCAGATCCTCGACCTGTACTACCCGGGCACCGATCTGTCGACCAAGACCGGCGACATCAGGGTGTTGATCTCGCAGGACACGACCGATGGCGTCCTCGTCAACGCCCAGTCCGGTCTGAAGGTGCGGGACATCGCTGGTGCTCGGACGATCTCGCTGCCGACCACGGTCGGCGGCAAGGCCGTGGTGCGCTGGATGATCGCCGCGACGCTCGAGCGGATCGTCCTCGTCGAAGCTGTTCTACCGCACGACGGGCGGCTACGTCTCGTACCAGCACGAGGGGAAGACCCTCTCCTGGAGCGGCGACAGCTACTTCTACGGTCCCGACAGCATCAGCCTGGTCCTGCCCAATGGCAGCGTCACGAAGCTGCGCGAACAGGTGCGATCGGCCAAGCCCTCCTCGGGTTCGGGGAAGCGGGACACCGTCAACGTGCTCTCGATCGAGAACTACGTGCGGGGCGTCGTGGCGGCCGAGATGCCCTCGAGCTGGAGCGCTGAGGCGCTGAAGGCGCAGTCGGTGGCAGCACGCACCTACGGAGTCCGGAGCATGGGCACGAGCCGCTACTACGACATCTGCAGCACCACCGCCTGCCAGGTGTACGGCGGAGCGTCCCGTGAGACGTCGAGCACGGACTCGGCGATCAAGGCCACCGCTGGCAAGGTCTTGACCTACAAGGGTGCGCCGGCGCTGGCGCAGTTCTCCTCGTCGTCGGGTGGTTACACCAACACCGGAAGCCAGCCGTACCTGAAGGCGGTCAACGATCCGTACGACGGATGGTCCGGCAACAAGAACCACGACTGGACGATCACGGTCAAGGCCTCCACGATCGAGAAGGCCTACTCCTCGATCGGCACCCTCAAGTCGATGCAGGTCACCCAGCGCAACGGTCACGGCGAGATGGGCGGACGGGTGTCCGCGCTGAAGCTGGTGGGATCGAAGGGGACCAAGACCATCAGCGGCGTGAACGCACGCTGGGCGTTCGGGCTGCGTTCAGACTGGTTCGGGTTCTAGGCCACACTGGTCCGATGGGTGAGCTGAGGGCGGGGGCCGTGCTGCGATCAGCAGCCTTGGCAGGCGCGGCGAACGCGCTGTCGCTGTTGGTCGCGGCGGCGGTTTTCGACGCGTTCGTCATCACAGCGGGGTGGTTCGTCTTCGCCGTCGTGCTGGTGACGGTGCTGACCCTGCTGCTGCGCGGGATCGTGCTGGCCCTGGTCAGCCGGTTCATCCGTGCCTACACCATCGTCGGCGGGCTCGTCCTGACGTACGTGGCGCTGGTGATCACCGACGGCATCACCCCTGAGGGCGGTTTCTCCCTGCACGGCTGGGGAACCTGGCTCGGCGTCACCCTGATGGTCTGGTCGGCCGGCATCGCCCACGGCGAGGTCGACCAGCACGCACCGCCTGAGGTGCCGCCCGTACGACGGTGACTGCTACTCAGCCGCCGCTGCGTCCTTGATCTCGGCCAGCAGGTCGCCGGAACCGACTGCAGCCCCGACCTCGACGGCCAGTCCCGCAATGGTGCCGTCCTTGTGGGCGTTGATGGGCTGTTCCATCTTCATGGCCTCGATGACGAAGATCTGGTCGCCCGCAGCGACTTCCTGACCCTCGGTGACGGCGACCTTGACGATGGTGCCCTGCATGGGCGCGGTGAGCGAGTCGCCGCTTGCTGCCGACCCGCCACCTCCGCCCGCCTTGCGCTTGGGCTTCTTGGCGCCGGCCGCGGGCCCCGCAGCACCCAGACCGCCGGGCAGCACGACCTCGACCCGCTTGCCGCCGACCTCGACCACGACGCGCTCACGCTCGGCGGGCTCGTCGGTCTCAGACGAACCGGCGTACGGCTCGAGCTGGTTGTCGTAGTCAGTTTCGATCCACGTGGTGTAGACGGTGAACTCGCCGTTGGCTGCCGTGAAGGCCGGGTCGTCGACGACTGAACGGTGGAACGGGATCACGGTGGGCATGCCGTCCACGACGAATTCGTCGAGGGCGCGGCGTGACCGCGCCAGTGCCTGCTCGCGGCTCGTGCCGGTGATGATCAGCTTGGCGACCAGGGAGTCGAACGACCCGGGGATCGTCTCGCCTTCCTCGTAGCCGCCGTCGAGACGCACGCCGGGGCCCGAGGGGGGCGACCACTTGGTGAGGGTGCCGGGGGCGGGCAGGAAGCCCTTCCCGCCGTCCTCGGCATTGATGCGGAACTCGATGGAGTGTCCGCGGACCTCGGGGTCGTCGTAGCCGAGCTCCTCGCCGGCGGCGATGCGGAACATCTCGCGGACGAGGTCGATGCCCGTGACCTCCTCGGACACGCAGTGCTCGACCTGCAGGCGGGTGTTGACCTCGAGGAAGCTGATGGTGCCGTCGCGGGCCACGAGGAACTCGCACGTGCCGGCGCCGACGTAGCCGGCTTCCTTGAGGATCGCCTTGGAGGAGGAGTAGAGGCGCTCGATCTGGTCGTCGGTCAGGTAGGGCGCTGGCGCCTCTTCGACGAGCTTTTGGTGACGACGCTGCAGGGAGCAGTCGCGGGTCGACACCACGACGACGTTGCCGTGACTGTCGGCGAGGCACTGGGTCTCGACGTGGCGGGGCTTGTCGAGGAACTTCTCGACGAGGCACTCGCCACGACCGAAGGCGCTGACGGCCTCACGAACGGCCGACTCGAACAGCTCGGGGATCTCCTCGATCGTGGTGGCGACCTTGAGGCCGCGGCCGCCGCCGCCGAAGACAGCCTTGATGGCCACCGGAAGTCCATTGGCCTTCGCGAACTCGATGATCTCGTCGGCATCCTTGACCGCGTCCTTGGTGCCGGGCGCCAGGGGAGCGTTGGCCTTCTGTGCGATCTGCTTGGCCTTGGCCTTGTCGCCGAGGTTCTCGATGGCGCTCGGCGGGGGGCCGATCCAGATCAGGCCGGCGTCGATGACCGCCTGGGCGAACTCGGCGTTCTCGGCAAGAAAGCCGTAGCCGGGGTGCACGCTGTCGGCGCCACTCTTCTCGGCGACCGCGAGAATCTTCTCGATCGACAGGTACGAGTCGCCGGGAGTGGAGCCGTCCAGCGAGTAGGCCTCGTCAGCCAGTCGCACGAACAGTGCGTCGCGGTCGGGCTCGGCGTACACCGCGACGGAGGCGATGGCGGCGTCCTTGCAGGCCCGCACCACGCGGACCGCGATCTCTCCGCGGTTGGCGATCAGGACCTTTGACAGGGGCTTGCTCACAGACTCACTCCTCGTGCACCGGGTTTGCCTGCCGCAGTCTAGGGCGTGGGCGTTGGTTAACGAACGTTAACCCGGCTTGGTAGGGTTGAGTCATGAGCTTCCAGCTGTCCGACGAGCACGAGACCTTCCGACGCAGCGTCCGCGAATTCGCCGAGGGCGAGATCGCTCCGCACGTCGCGCAGTGGGATCGCGACCACCACTTCCCCATCGATCTGATCCACCAGATGGGCGATCTGGGGTTGTTCGGGCTGACGGCGCCAGAGGAGCTCGGCGGCGCCGGCGGCGACTTCACCAGCCTCTGCGTGGCGATCGAGGAGCTCGGTCGGGTCGATCAGTCGATCGGCATCACGCTCGAGGCCGCCGTGGGTCTGGGCATCAACCCGATTCTCACCTTCGGCACGACCGAGCAGAAGGAGCGCTGGCTGCCCGATCTCGTGGCTGGCCGCCGCCTCGCCGGCTTCGGCCTGACCGAGTCAGGTTCGGGGTCCGATGCGTCGGCCATGCGCACCAAGGCAGAGCTCGACGGGGACGAATGGGTCGTGAACGGATCGAAGGAGTTCATCACCAACTCCGGCAGCGAGATCACCTCTCTGATCACGGTCGCGGCCCGCACGGGTCAGACCGAGAGCGGGCGGCCCGAGATCTCGGCGATCGTCGTGCCGTCCGACACCCCCGGATTCGCTGCCGAACCGGCCTACGACAAGCTCGGCTGGCACATCTCGGACACCCACCCCTTGACCTTCGCCGATGCTCGCGTGCCTGCGGACCACCTGCTCGGCGACCGCGGACGCGGGTACGCGCAGTTCTTGGCCACGCTCGACGACGGCCGGGTCGCCATCGCTGCGCTGGCGGTCGGCCTGATCCAGGGTTGTCTTGACGCATGCGTGCAGTACGCGGGGGAGCGCACCACCTTCGGTGTCCCCATCGGCGCCAAGCAGGGTGTTGCCTTCCAGATCGCCGATCTCGCGGTCAAGGCGCAGGCAGGGCGGGCTCTGACCTATCAGGCCGCTGCCATGAAGGACGCTGGCGTCGGTGGGAAGGTCTTCAAGCAGGCCGCCTCGATCGCCAAGCTCTACACGTCGGAGGCCGCCGTCGACGCCACGCGGATCGCCACGCAGGTCTTCGGCGGATATGGCTTCATGGAGGAGTACCCGGTCGCCCGGTTCTACCGCGATGCCAAGATCCTCGAGATCGGTGAGGGCACGTCTGAGGTCCAGCGCATCCTGATCGCTCGCGGCCTCGGCCTGCCGGTCGAGTGAGCGGGACGTGGGCGCGGGCTGCTCAGTACAGGTAGGCGTCCGCGCGGACGGTCTGGGTGGAGAACTCGCCACCGCCGCCGGCGTTGTACTGCTCCACCACGGCCGAGCCGTCGGGGTTGACCGCCACCACGTAGGCGACGTGACCGTAGGTGCCACGGCTCCACCACGCGACCGACCCCACCTTGGGGGTCGTGCCCACGGAGCGCCCACGCTCGATCCAGCCCTGCCTCCAGCCCACCGCGTGTCCGTTGCGGCCGTCGGCGATCTGGTGCCACTGCAATCCGATCTTCCACGCGACGAAGTCGGTGCAGTTGCGATACGCGAATCCGCGAGCGGAGTACTGCGAGCCGAGCTCGCAGTAGATGCCGCTGCCGCATGGTCGAGCGTTCTTGTGGGGGTAGTCATCGCCAGGGGCCACCGTCACGCTGGCCGATGCGGCCTCGGCAGCAGCGGCCCGCCGGAGCTCCTCGTCTCCGCGGGACCACACCGCGATGGTGCCTGCGTAGAGCACGAGATTGCCGTCGTCCTGGATCACGAGACGGGCGCCGGCAACATCAGTCTTGGTGGACCACTGGGTCTTCCCCGCGGACGCGTCCTCGCGCGGCGCACGGTGGACGACCAGATCGCCGCTCGCGTCCAGCGTCAGGCGATTGTCGCCGCGGGTGCCGCTGGCCCAGACCGGGCCCTTGCCTGACTTGATCTCGACCAGGTTGCCGTCAGGCTGGAGCACGAGCCGATACTTCCCCTTCGGCGACACCAACGCCTGTCCCGGTTCCAGGGTGTCTCCCGCGGTCAGCTCGGAGTCGGGCTTCGCGAGGACTCGTTCCCCTGCGGGCCACGACAGCACGAGGCTGCCGTCATCGAGAAGCGCCAGGCGCGACTCAGGGTGTCCGGCCGTGTTGGAGGCCCACAGGGTGTCTCCGTCGATGCCGTAGAGCACCAGGTTGCCGTCGGACTGCATCACGAGGCGCTGGGGAGACGCCCCGACGGTGTTGGTCGTCCAGCGGGCTCGGCGAGTGCGGGTGGCGTACAGGACCGCATTGCCATCGCTCTGCACGGCGAGATGGAACTGACCGTTGGCCGATGACAGCCGGTCGCCGACGCTCAGCTCGTCCCCGGACGCCAGCGTGGCCGAGGAGTCCGTCGCTGCCGGCGTGGGGGTGGCAGCAGCGGCGGGGCCGCCCACCAAGAGGGCCGACACCGCGACGAGAGTGGTCAGCAGGACGCTGACGGGTCGAGACACGCGAGCATTCTATGGGATCAAAGACTGCCGTTCTGGGCAAATACGAAGATTGGCCCGTAGGTGAAGATCACCTGGCATCTCACGTCATGGACGGCCTTCGACGGACTCTTGTAGAGAGAACCCATCTGCTCTGCGGGCGTGGTCGTTGGCAGGGTGGGAAGTCCCGTCACGAAGTAGCCGGAGGCCGCTCTCATCTGGACAGCCACTACCGCAGGAGGTGCCATGAGGGTCAATCAGACAGTCCGTTCGACGTCGCGACGACCGCTGGCACTCCTGCTGGTCCTGGTGATGACCGCTGGCGGCGCCTTCGTGGGATGGAACCAGCCTGCGGAGACCTACCAGAGCACCGCTGCCGTGGTGGTCGTGCCGGCAGCGGGAGGCACGTCAGCCACCGGCAATCCCGAGAACCCGTTGACCAGACTCGACGACAACATCGCCCAGCTGGCGCTCGTCGTCAGTGCGCAGCTGGAATCCGAGGTGGTCCGCGAGACGGTGGTGGCCGAAGGTGGCGATGGAGACTATGTCGCTGACACGCGCAGCGGCCAGGGCGGTGCGACGTCCCAGTTGAGCGCGGTCATCAGGCTCACTGCCACGGGTTCGACGGCCACCGGGGCACAGCGGGCGACCCGGGTGTTGATGACCCAGGCGTCGGACCAGCTCGCCGCGGTGCAGTCGGCGGCCAACGTGCCGTCCGCTGCGCGGGCTCAGGTCGTCACGGTCACTCCGGCTGCCACCGGGATCGCGGTGGCGGGCCAGCGGGCCTGGCCATCGGGTGCCATCCTCGGTGCCGCAGCCGCTGTGGCGGCACTGCTGCTGATCGTCATCGTGGGGCGCCTGCCAGGCCGTCGCGGCAGTACCGCCGGCGCTGTGGCGTCGACAGCGCCTCCTCCGCGGGCGGCGCCGACCCCGGACCACTCGGCCGTACCTGCACCCCCACCGTCGCCGGCACCGGCCGGACGGCCCGGGTCCGAGGACGAGGGCCGGTTCGCACCTTTGTCCGAGATTGCCGCAGGGGCCCACGTCGTGCCCGGTGCCCGACGCCGTCAGGAGCTGCTGCGAGAGATGGTCCGGGAGGACTGGCAGCGCAGCGGGAGCAACGTGCCGTGGACTCGTCGAGAGCAGCGCGACGCCTACGACCGTGCCGAGCAGCGGCTGATCGCGAGGCAGCGCCGACTTCACGATCTGGAGATCGAGAACGTGCGCGGGTCCGAGGACCTCCTCGGCTTCCGCGACCACGGCTGAGAGCCTCAGGGCAGGCGGTTCCAGAGCGTCGGCCAGGCGATGCCGAGATCGCCCACCAGGTCCCGCAGCAGCGGCAATGACAGTCCGACCACGTTGTGGTGATCGCCCTCGATGCCGCGGATGAACGCGCCGCCCAATCCATCGATCGTGAAGGCGCCGGCCACGTGGAGTGGTTCGCCCGTGGCGACGTAGGCGTCGATCTCGTCATCGGTGATCTTCGCGAAGTGCACGATCGTGGAGGCGGTCTCGACGAATTCCTCATCGCCGCGCCGCACGCAATGACCGGTGTGCAGCACGCCTGACTTGCCGCGCATGCGCCGCCAGCGACCGGCGGCCTCGACGGGGCCGATCGGTTTGCCGAGCACGTCGCCCTCGAAGGCGAGGACCGAATCGCATCCGATGATCAGCGCGTCGCCGTCCGCGATCTGCTCGGCCACGGCCCGACACTTCATCTGGGCGAGCGCCGCGGCCAGATTGGCCGCGTTGTGGGTCGCGACCGTGTCTTCGTCGACCCCGGACACGACGACCTCGGGCTCGATCCCGGCCGAGCGAAGGGTGGCGAGTCGAGCGGGAGACTGCGAGGCCAGCACGATCCTCATCCGATCCTCCCGGTGGTCTGCATTCCTCAGGCCCAGGACGAGCGACGCCACTGATCGGCGCCGAACCGGTGGGGGCGGCGAGCCATGCGAGCCGGATGGCCCCACTCGGAGCGCGGTTGCTTCGTGACGCGTGCGGCGGCGTGTGCGGCGGCCGCATTGCGGGCCGCGACGACTGCCACCAGGGCAGCCAGCTCCTCGGGCGTCAGGTCACCCTTGACCACCCGCAGCACCGGGGTGACCGGGACGGGTGCCTCGTCCACCGACTCGTCCGAAATCACAGCGGGATGTTCCCGTGCTTCTTGGGCGGCAGGGTCTCTCGCTTGGTCTTCAGCAGGCGCAGGGCCTTGACCACCTCGGCGCGCGTCTGGTGCGGCGCGATGACCTGGTCGACGTATCCGCGCTCAGCCGCGAGGTACGGGTTGCACAGCGTGTCCTCGTACTCCGTCATCAGCTGTGCCCGGAGGGCTTCGGGATCATCGGAAGCGGCCAGCTCCTTGCGATACAGGATGCCGACGGCTCCGGATGCCCCGACCACGGCGATCTGTGCCGACGGCCACGCGATGTTGATGTCCGCACCGAGATGCTTGGACCCCATGACGTCGTATGCGCCGCCATAGGCCTTGCGGGTGATGACGGTGATCAGCGGGACGGTGGCTTCGGCGTAGGCGTAGATCAGCTTGGCGCCGCGCCGGATGATGCCGTTCCACTCCTGGTCGGTGCCAGGCAGGAAGCCGGGCACGTCGACGAAGGTGAGCACGGGGATGTTGAACGCATCGCACGTGCGCACGAAGCGCGCCGCCTTCTCGGACGCGTCGATGTCCAGGCACCCGGCCAGCTGCATCGGCTGATTGGCCACGACGCCCACGCTGCGGCCCTCGACCCGGCCGTAGCCGATCACGAGGTTGGGGGCGAACAGCGGCATGACCTCGAGGAAGTCGCCGTCGTCGACGACGCTCTCGATGACGGTGCGGATGTCGTACGGCTGGTTGGTGGAGTCCGGGATCAGCGTGTCGAGCGCCATGTCGGTCTCGGTGAAGTCGAGGTCCGCCACCTCGTCGTAGGGCTCGGGCTCCTCCATGTTGTTCTGCGGAAGGAACGAGATGAGCGCCTTGGTGTACTCGATGGCGTCTTCCTCGTCGGCGCCCATGTAGTGCGCATTGCCGCTCTTGGTGTTGTGCGTGCGCGCGCCACCAAGGTCCTCCATGGAGACTTCCTCGCCGGTCACGGTCTTGATGATGTCGGGGCCGGTGATGAACATGTTCGAGGTCTTGTCGACCATGATCACGAAATCGGTGACAGCGGGGGAGTAGACGTGACCGCCGGCATTGGCGCCCATGATCAGACTGATCTGCGGGATGACGCCCGAGGCGTGCACGTTGCGCTTGAAGATCTCGCCGTACAGGCCCAGCGACACGACACCCTCCTGGATGCGTGCGCCGGAGCCCTCGTTGATGCCGATGATCGGACAACCGGACTTGATCGCGAGGTCCATGACCTTGACGATCTTCTCGCCGTAGACCTGGCCGAGGCTGCCGCCGAAGACGCTGAAGTCCTGACTGAACACGCACACCTGACGGCCGTCGATGGTGCCGTAGCCCGTGATGACACCGTCGCCGAGCGGCCGGTTGTTCTCCAGCCCGAAGTCGGTCGACCGGTGACGGGCGAGAGCGTCGAGCTCGACGAACGACCCCTCGTCGAGCAGCTGCTCGATCCGCTCGCGGGCACTCTGTCGGCCACGAGCGCTCTGCTTCTCGTGGGCACGGGCCGCCATCTCGACCTCCGCGGCGTCGCGGCGCGCGACGAAATCGGCCAGCCGGCCGGCGGTGGTGTGCAGCTCGGGGTTCTCTTCGATCTCAGCTTCGCTCACGGGGGTCACTGTAACGAAGCGCGTTGTCCCGGGTGTGTGAGGCTGAGGGTGTGACCACCGATGGGACGCCCCCCGGCCCCTACAGCCACCTTGACCGCCCGCCGCTGGACGGAGCCGCCCTGCGGACCGCACTGGTGGTGGAAGGCTCGATGTGGACCGACGTCGTCGTCACCCAGGCGACGGCCAGCACCAACGCCGATGCCTCGGTCGCCGCTCGCGAGGGAGCAGCAGAGGGAACGGTCTTCACCACGCACGCCCAGACGTCAGGGCGGGGCCGGTTGGACCGGTCGTGGGACTCCGCGCCGGGCTCGGGCCTGGCGGTCTCCGTGGTGCTGCGCCCCGACGCCGTCCCACCCGCACGGTGGGTGTGGCTTCCCCTCCTCGTGGGTCTGGCGGTTGACGCGACCGTCCACGACCTGGGCGTCGGCAGTGGCTTGAAGTGGCCCAACGACGTGCTCGTCGAGGACCGCAAGATCGCGGGCATCCTGCTCGAGCGAGTCGAGACGCCGATGGGGGCCGCTGCCGTGGTGGGCATCGGGCTCAACGTCTCGATGTCTCGCGAGGAGCTGCCGGTCCCGCAGGCCACCTCGCTGGCGCTGGAGGGCGCCACGTCGACGGACCGCACCGTGGTCCTGCGGTCGTTGCTGCGCAATCTGGAGGCGTTGTACCGCGCCTGGATCGTCACCGAGGGTGATCCTGCCGCCGGCATTCGTGACGCCTATCTGCGACGGTGCGTGACGATCGGCTCCTCGGTCCGCGTGCAGATGCCCGATGGCACTGATCTCGTGGGCGTCGCTGACGCCATCGACGACCACGGTCGGTTGGTCGTCGACGGGCAACCGGTGAGTGCTGGCGATGTGACGCACGTGCGGACCGTGCCGTGACATGATTCGCCCATGAGTTTGCCGCGCAACCTGATGATCGACGGTGAGCAGGTCGTCGAGGACACCCGCACCCACATCAAGGTGCTGATCATCCCCTTCCTGATCCTGATCGTCGTGGCCGCAGCCGAGGGCTATGTGCAGTCGATGATCGATGGCGACGACAAGGCCTGGCTGCGATGGGTGGCGGCAGGGGTCGCCGTGATCCTCGTGTTCTGGGGGTCGGTCCTGCCCTTCCTCACCTGGCTGACCTGGACGTACACGCTGACCAACAAGCGCATCGTGGAGCAGAAGGGCATCCTGACCCGCACCGGCCGGGTCATCCCCTTGAGCCGCGTCAACGACGTCGCCTTCGAGCGCAACCTCAACGACCGCATCCTTGGGTGCGGCACGTTGGTCATTCACGACGCCAGTGAACAGGCCGGGCTCCGGCTCAACGACATCCCGAAGATCGCGGCCTTCCACCGCACCGTGAGCAACCTGGTCTTCGGCCAGCACGACACTGCGGCAGGAAGAGATGAATCGGTCTGATCAGCACGACCGCCTCGTTCGGCTGATCTTCGGCGCCGACGCCGAGCTCACGGCCGAGGAGGTCACCGAGCGCGGTGGACTCAGCCTCGAGGACGGACAACGTCTGTGGCGAGCGTTGGGGTTCCCGGACGTCGGTGAGGGCGTTGCCTACGCTGACGCGGACGTGCACGCCATCAAGCTCGTGGCCGCGGCGCTGCACGCCGACATGCTCGGCGAAGAGACGGTGTTTCGCATGACGCGGGCCCTGGGAACCACGATGTCGCGGCTGGCCGACTGGCAGGTCAGCACCCTGGTCGAGCAGGTCGAGCACGACGTCGCCGCAGGCAAGGCCGAGAGCCGGCTGGAACGCGCCGTCGAGCTGACCCAGTACGCCGCACCGGGCTTCGAAAGCCTGATGCTCTACGCCTGGCGCCGCCACCTCGCGGCCGCCATCGGGCGCATGGAGGCGCTCGGGTCCTCCGACGCGGAACTGCTCTCGACCCACCTGACGGTTGGATTCGCCGACCTGAGCCGGTTCACCTCAGTGTCCAACGGTCTGGACGGCCCGGCGCTGGGCACCCTCGTGGAGGACTTCGAGAGCCGCTGCACCGATGTCGTCACTGCCGGCGGTGGGCGCATCATCAAGACACTGGGCGACGCTGTGCTGTTCGTGGCCGACACCGCGCCCGACGGGACCCGCATCGCGCTGGGGCTCGTCGGTCAGATCGCGCGTCGTCCCGACATGCCAGACATCAAGGTGGGCCTCGCGACCGGTTCGGTGCTGAGCCGGCTGGGCGACGTGTTCGGGCCGCCAGTCAATCTCGCTGCACGACTGACCCACGTGGCCCGCAGCAACCGCGTGCTGGTTGATGAACGCACCGCCGCGCTGCTGGGAGATGAGTTCGAGACCCGTGTCATGCCGCCGCGACCGCTGAGGGGTTTCGGCAACGTCTCGCCGGTCACGGTCAGCGAACGGCGCGGCTTCCGATCTCGGTAGGCTGCGGACGTGCCTGCTCCTCATCTCGCCGTCATCGGCGGCGGCCAGCTCGCCCGCATGATGGCTCCGCCCGCCGTGGCGCTCGGCATCCGGCTACGACTGCTCGCCGAGGCGGTCGATGTGTCGGCTGCGCAGGTGATCGGTGACCACGTCGTGGGTGACCACACGAACCTGGCCGATCTGCGGGACGCCGTCGGCGATGCCCCCGTCGTCACGTTCGACCATGAGCACGTGCCGCCCGAACATCTGCAGGCTCTCGCTGCCGAGGGCCACGCGTGCCGGCCCAGCCCTGACGCCTTGTTGTTCGCCCAGGACAAGGGGGACATGCGGGTGCGTCTGAGCCTGCTCGGCATTCCCAGCCCGGTCTTCGAGCTGCTGTCAGAGGACCTCGCCGACGCGATCGACGACATGCATGACTTCGGATATCCCGCAGTCGTCAAGACCACCCGCGGGGGATACGACGGCAAGGGCGTGTGGGTGGTCCGCTCGGCCGACGATCTTGCGGAGCCGTTCAGCGTCGGGAAGGAACTGATCGCCGAGGAGCTCGTCGACTTCCGCCGCGAGCTGTCGGCCCTGGTCGCCCGGTCGCCGTCCGGCGAGGTGGTGGCCTACCCGGTGGTCGAGTCTCGCCAGGTCGACGGCGTGTGCTCGGAGGTCATCGCCCCGGCCCCCGATCTGGACCCAGCCCTCGCTGCCGAAGCTCGCCAGATCGCCGAGCGCATCGCCACCGAGCTGGAGGTCACCGGAATCCTCGCGGTTGAGCTGTTCGAGACGACCGACGGACGCATCCTGGTCAACGAGCTCGCCATGCGGCCGCACAACACGGGGCACTGGAGCATCGAGGGTGCCGACACCAGCCAGTTCGAGAATCACCTGCGTGCCGTGCTCGACCTGCCGCTCGGGCCCACCACTGCTCGCCAGCCGTGGAGCGTCATGGTCAACGTGCTCGGGGGTGCGGTCGAGGATCTGGTGGCCCAGCGCGCTGTCGCATTGGCGGCTGAGCCCGGCGTCCACGTCCACCTGTACGGCAAGGCGGTCAAGCCCGGCCGCAAGGTCGGGCACGTCACGGCCATCGGCACCGACCTGGACGACACCATGGCCCGCGCCCGTCGCTCCGCAGCGCTGCTCACCGATGGATAAGATCCAGCCATGAGCCAAGCGCCGCGGGTCGGGATCGTCATGGGGTCGGACTCCGACTGGCCGATCATGCAGGCGGCTGCCGAGGCCCTGACCGAGTTCGGCATCGCCCACGAGGCCGATGTCGTGTCGGCACACCGGATGCCCGACGAGATGCTGGCGTATGGCCGCGACGCGCACGGACGTGGCCTCGAGGTCATCATCGCCGGTGCCGGCGGCGCAGCCCATCTGCCCGGCATGCTGGCCGCCGTCACCCCGTTGCCGGTCATTGGCGTGCCGGTGCCGCTCAAGCACCTCGATGGCATGGACTCGCTGCTGTCGATCGTCCAGATGCCGGCCGGAGTGCCGGTCGCCACCGTCTCGATCGGCAATGCCCGCAACGCCGGTCTGCTGGCCGTGCGCATCCTCGCAGCAGGCGACGCCGACCTCACTGAGCAGATGGTGCGCTTTCAGGCAGAGCTCGCGGACACCGCCCGCGCCAAGGGCGAGAAGATCCGCAATCCCGGCGGAGGCTCCGGCTTCCGCTGAACCCTCAGGGCCCGGCGACGTACGACGTCAGAGCGGTCAGGCTCGGACGCGCCGGTGCTGAGGCGAAGCCGAAGCGCACTGCAGGCGTGAGCGGGGCCAGTGCGCCGAGGTCCTCTCCGCGCCATCGCACTGAGGCCGAGTCGATGCGGCGCACGTCGCGAGCCGCATACCACTCGGTGCGATCGCTGCCCGCGCTGCCGAAGGTCCGGACCCCGGGCATCAGGCGTGACGCGATCGGATTGCAGAGCCGCGCCCAGGTGGACGAGCGACGCACGGGAGCCGGCACCGCCTTCAGCAGCGGTGACACCCAGAGCTGTCGACCCGGGGAGAAGGTGACGTCGAGATCGGTCGAGGTCAGACGCCAGACCGACTCCCGGGACACCGTCACGGGAGCGATGACGATCTCGTCGAAGGAGTAGGTGGTCGCGATGAAGTCGGCGACCTCCCGGCGTGGGGCGACCAGCGTGCGGTGCCCGGCGGCGTCCTCGATCATCGCGTCCGCGAACGCCCCCATCGGCGTCTCGTCCCACATCCCGAGCACCAGGCGGGTTCCCGAGCGGGTGCCGATCCCGGCGATGTGGCCGGTGAACGCGTGAACTGTCACGACACCACGCTACGGCCGCCCCGCACCCACCGCACGACTCCGGCCCGCCGGTTTCGGTTTACCAGCAGGCCACGGAATGTCCTCACTCCTGTGGGTGAATTCGCCCGGGTGAAGTGAAGTTTGCCGGGGCCTGCTGGTAAACCGAGATCGCGCTAGCCTCGCCGCATGGCTCTGGTGAGGTGGAAGGCTCTGTGCATCGACGCGGCGGACGTGTCTGCGGTGGAGGGGTTCTGGGCCCATGCTCTGGAATGGAACGTCGAACGCCTCGAGGACGGCGACTCGGTACTGCGCGGGAGCGAACCTGGCGAGGAGATCTGGGTCAATCTCGTCCCGGAACCTCGCACGGTCAAGCAGCGGGTGCACCTGGACCTCCGGTCGGAGTCGCTCGAGCGGTTCGCGGGGCTCGATCAGCTGTCAGCCGACGGCGAGTTTCCGTGGACGGTCATGGCCGACCCGGAGGGCGGCGAGTTCTGCGTGTTCCAGTACAACGAGCCGCCGCGCATTCGGTTGAAGGCAGTTGAGGTGGACTCGGCTGACCATCGGTCGATGGCGACCTGGTGGGCCGATCTGCTCGGCTGCAGCGTGGTTCACGAGGACGACTACAGCTCGGCGGAGCCCGTTCCCGGTTCGACGCTGGAATCGATCGACTTCGCCACCGTCCCCGAGCCCAAGACGGTCAAGAACCGCATCCACTGGGACGTGACCTTGACCGCAGGCTCGACGATTGACGACGTGCTCGCGGCTGGCGCGACCCTGCTCCGGGCCCAGGACGACCAGATCGAGTGGACCATCATGGCCGACCCCGAGGGCAACGAGTTCTGTGTGTTCGAGAGTCGTTGAGCACCGACGTGGTGGAATGAACTCGTGCCCTTCGACTTGATCAACACCGACGTCGTGACGCTCACCGCGGCCCTCGTCGACGCGCCGTCCGAGAGCCTTCACGAGCAGGCGCTGGCCGACGACGTCGAGGCTGCCCTCTCCGCCCTCGACCACCTCACGGTGGTGCGCGATGGCAACACCCTCGTCGCCCGCACGGATCTGGGCCGTGACGAACGAGTCATCATCGCCGGACACCTCGACACGGTTCCCGAGAACGGCAACCTGCCCTCGCGCCTCGCTGACGGCATCCTGCACGGCCTCGGCTCGTGCGACATGAAGGGCGGCGTCGCCATCGCTCTGATCCTCGCCGCCACGATCGCCGACCCGGTCCGCGACGTCACCTACGTGTTCTACGACGCCGAAGAGATCGCCGCGGAGTTCAACGGTCTCGGTCGGATCGCCCGCGAGCGCCCTGACCTGTTGGCCGGCGACTTCGCGATCTTGATGGAACCCTCCAACGCCGGAGTCGAGGCTGGCTGCCAGGGCACCATGCGCGTCGACCTCCGCACGGCGGGAGAGCGCGCTCACTCGGCTCGATCGTGGATGGGCGCCAACGCGATCCACGCGATGGCGCCGGTGCTGGACATCCTGGCCACCTACCTGCCGCGCGAGGTCGAGATCGATGGCCTCGTCTACCGCGAGGGGCTCAACGCCGTCGGGATCAGCGGTGGGGTCTCGGGCAACGTGGTGCCCGACGAAGCCGTCGTGACGATCAACTTCCGGTTCGCTCCCGATCGCAGCGAGGACGACGCCTTCACCCACCTGCAGGAGGTGTTCGAGGGCTTCGGGCTCACCGTCACCGACAGTGCGCCAGGCGCGATGCCGGGTCTGCAGCGTCCGGCCGCAGCCGCGTTCGTCGAAGCGGTCGGGGCCGAGGTCGGACCCAAGTTCGGCTGGACCGACGTCGCGCAGTTCACCGTCCTGGGTGTCCCGGCGGTCAACTACGGGCCCGGCAACCCGCTGTTCGCCCACAAGGCCGACGAACATGTGCCGGTGGCCCACCTGCACTCCGTGCTCGACTCCCTCACGACCTGGATGACGTCATGACCCAGCAGAAGTCCTCAGAACCGTCCCACCACAAGGGTCCGGTGCAGCTGCGCCGCGGCCGCATCCCGGAGTCCACCACCGATCAGCGGCTGCTCGATTCCCGCGGGCCCGCCGACTGGGTGCACACCGACCCGTGGCGGGTCCTGCGCATCCAGGCGGAGTTCGTCGAGGGCTTTGGAGCGCTCGCCGAGCTGGGACCGGCGATCGCCGTGTTCGGCTCAGCCCGGACCAAGCCAGGCGATCCGATGTACGCCGCGGCCAGCCAGATCGCGGAGAAGCTCTGCGAGGTCGGCTACGCCGTCATCACCGGTGGCGGCCCGGGGGCGATGGAAGCCGCCAACCGCGGAGCCAGCGAGTGCGGTGGGGTGTCGGTCGGACTGGGCATCGAGCTGCCCCACGAGCAGGGCATGAACGACTGGGTCGACCTCGGCATCAACTTTCGCTACTTCTTCGTCCGCAAGACGATGTTCGTCAAGTACTCGCAAGGCTTCGTCGTGCTGCCGGGCGGCTTCGGCACGATGGACGAGCTGTTCGAGGCCCTGACGCTGGCCCAGACCGGCAAGGTCACCTCGTTCCCGATCGTGCTGTTCGGCAGTGAGTACTGGGGTGGCCTGATCGACTGGCTGCGCCAGACGATGGCCGCCGACGGCAAGATCGGCCCGAACGACATCGACATGCTGCACGTGACCGACGACGTCGACGACGCGGTCGCCCACGTCGTCGCCATGGATGTCTAGGAGTTCTGGGTTGCGCTGCCCGTGGGGTGACGACCCGGCCATGGTGGAGTATCACGACCACGAGTGGGGCCGCGAGATCCGCGGCGAGGCGGCGCTGTTCGAGCGGATGTGCCTCGAGGCCTTCCAGTCGGGTCTGTCGTGGCTGATCATCTTGCGCAAGCGGGATCGGTTCCGCGAGGTCTTCGCCCGGTTCGATCCGTCGACGGTCGCGGCCTTTGGTGTCGACGACGTCGAACGGCTGCTCGGCGACGCGGGCATCGTGCGGAACCGGCAGAAGATCGAGGCAGCCATCGCCAACGCGAGAGCGGTGCTGGATCTTGACGGAGGCTTCAGCGATCTGCTGTGGTCGTTCGCGCCCCCGCCGGGACCTGCCCCGACGATCCCCGCCGAGGTGCCCGCCACCACGGTGGAGTCCACCGCGATGGCCCGCGCGCTGAAAGGTCGCGGATTTCGATTCGTGGGGCCCACCACCGCCTACGCCTTGATGCAGGCCACGGGGATGGTCAACGACCATCTGGCGGGCTGCGTCGCCCGCGAACCCTGAACCCACCCTTCACATCTGTCGCGTCCGAATCGGCGTGGCGTGTCGCCACCATGGGTCACCCATCTTTAACATCAGCACCATGGCCCCCTCCCGTCGCAGGTCCCGGTCGCCGAAGCTGGTGGCAGCGACCACGCTCCTTACTCTGGCTGCCGTGGTTGCCTCCGCGGCGCTGACGACTTCTGCCGTCCCCGCTCTCGCTGGCGCCACGATTCTGGCCGTTCTGGCCGGCATTGCGGCAGCGATGCTGATGTTCGCCGAGATCGTCGTCATCCGTCGCATGTGGGCGTTCGATCGCGCCGAGACCGCCGATCGCTATCGCACCGACACGATGCTTCGGCACGACTCGCACATGACCTTCGTGCACGGCATGGGCTCGCGCCTCGCCTGGCGGGAGAACCAGATGGGGCTCATGCAGGACGCGTTGCTGACCTCCGAGATCGAGATCGCCCTGGCGCGCGAGAAGCTGGCGGCCGAGAAGGGTCGCGTGGCGGCACTGCAGGACGACAACGCCGCGGCCGCCACCGATCTTGCCTCTGCCCGCGCCGATCTGCTGGCCGCGCAGGACGCCCTGGCCGTCAGCGAATCCGCCGGAGTGGCCGCTCGCGCGGAGATCATTGCGTGGGAAGAGACGGCCGAGAGCACGGCCGAGCAGATCCAACAACGGCGCCTCGCCTGACCGTTCGGTCACGCAGGGGCCATCCGGTCACGCGCGCTGAGATGCCGTGGGGGATAATGGTCCTCGACACTCCACCGACGTCGTGGGGGTGCAGATGAGAGGGGAAACATGGCCGCCATGAAGCCACGGACCGGAGACGGACCGATGGAGGTCACCAAAGAAGGTCGCTGCATCGTCATGCGTGTCCCCCTCGAGGGTGGTGGGCGACTCGTCGTGGAGTTGAACAAGGAAGAAGCTTCGTCGCTGGGCGACGCGCTCAAAGCGGTCTGATGTTCGGCCTGACCGTTCGATGGTCATTGGCGGAGGCGCCCAAGGGCACTCTCAAGGCCCTGCGCACGTATGTGGAGGACGAGTCCTTCCAGAAGTTCGCAGGCCTTGACGGTCTCCGGTTCAAGACGTGGCGTGCGGTCAAGCATCACTGGTTCGAAGGCACGTATGTCTTTGTCAGCGACGAGGCCCGCCAGGCGTTCCAGGACGACTTCGAACAGAAGGCGGCTACGTCAGCCGCCTCGAAGATGATCGGATCTGCCCCGATGACGATCGAGGCGTGCGAGATCATCGGGGTCGTGCGTGGCCCCGCCGGCTTCCGGTCGGCAGCCAACTTCGAGCGCGCCCGCCCCGACGACGACTGAGCCGAGGCCGCTCTGCGGCCGAGCGCGAAGGAGCGCCAGCGCAGCGTGCCCTTCGCTTCGCTCACGCTCCTCGCAGAGCTCGTCGCTAGGGACCGCGCGCGGCGCAGCCGCTCGGATACGAGGCGTGGTGGGGTCGAGTGCTCGCGCGAGCCCTCGATGTCGAGACGCCTCGGTCGCTCGTTCCTCGCAGAGCTCGTCGCTGGCGAGCAGGCGCGACCTGTCAGCTGATGCGCTGGACCGCGAGCAGTCCATCGCCGACCGGGAGCAGCACCGCTCGCAGGTCGTCATCGCGCGTGACCTGCCCGATGACCTCGCGGATCGCGGCAGTCTCTGGGTCGCGCTGGGAGGGGTCGGCGACCCGGTCGTGCCACAGAGCGTTGTCGAACACGATGACGCCTCCGGGGCGCACCAGGCGGATGGCCTGCTCGAGGTACTCGCCGTACTCGACCTTCTCGCCGTCGAGGAACACCATGTCGTAGCCGGAGTCGGTCATGCGCGGCATGACGTCCAGGCCCGCGCCAGCAATGAGGCGGAAGCGCTGCGGCTTGAAGCCGGCTGATGCAAACATCTCGCGGGCGTGGCGTTGGTGCTCGGCTTCCAGGTCGACCGAGGTGAGCACGCCATCGGGCAGCATGCCCCGCAACAGCCACAGGCCCGAGACGCCGGTGCCGGTGCCGATCTCGACGACCGAGCGGGCGCCGAGGGTTCCGGCCAGGAAGGACAGCGTGGCGCCGCCAGCCGCGCCGATGGGGGTGACCCCGACCTCGGCAGCGCGCTGACGAGCCGCCGCGAGGTGGTCGTCCTCGTGGGCGAACTCCTCGACGTAGGCCAAGCTCTCGGCGGTGGTGATGATCGGCTCCTCAGAAGTGGTGTTTGGGCACAGGATATCCGTGCGCTTGCGGGATGTCGGGGAACCGTCAGCGTGTTCTGGGCGTTCTCTCAGGAGACAGGAACACGATGGGTCCATGAAGGTTGACGTGAACGTGCCACCGGCGGGCGAGCCAGACGTGCAGAACTGGCATGCCATCGTCGAGGAGCACTCGCCGCGGGTGTACCGGCTCGCGTACCGCCTGACCGGCAATCGGCACGATGCCGAGGACCTGACCCAGGACGTCTTCGTGCGCGTTTTTCGTTCGCTGGATCGCTACGAGCCGGGCAACTTCCCTGGCTGGCTGCACCGCATCACCACCAATCTGTTCCTTGACCGGGTGCGGCGATCGTCGCGCGTCCGCATGGACCGTTTCGGCGAGGGCGGCGAGGACCGGATCACCAGCACCGAGATCGAGCCGGAGTTCGCGGTGCACGACGCCAACTTCGACCCCGACATCGAGGCGGCGCTCTCGCTGCTGTCCGAGGACTTCCGGGTGGCCGTGGTGCTGTGCGACGTCGAAGGATTGTCGTATGAGGAGATTGCCGACGTGCTCGGCATCAAGATCGGCACGGTTCGCTCGCGCATCCACCGCGGCCGCACGCAGCTGCGCGAGGCACTCGTGCATCGTGCGCCCGGTCGTGGCCGCACCCGGTTCATCGGACCAATCGGGGTCTGATGGCTCATCTGGGATCCGACGTGGCCGCATTCGTGGACGGGCAGCTGTCGCCCGTCGCGATGCATGCCGCCGAGGTCCATCTGCAGCGGTGCGACGGCTGCGATCGCGCCGTCCGCCAACAGCGGCTGATGAAGTCCCGCATGGGTACGGTCTCGTCGCCGGAGCTGCCGGCGTCGCTGTTCGCCTCCTTGACCGATCTGGCCGAAGCGCCGCCGCGGGAGACCTGGTGGGAGCGCGTGCTGCGCTCCGCGCCGGCTCGTGCTGGCATGGTGCTGGCAGGCGCCTCGATGGCGGTGTCGGCCATCGCCTACGCCGTCGGTGGGAGCGCCGCCGGGGTCGGCGACCGAGTCGCCCCCCCATTCGACGAGTACGCAGCAGAGTTCTTCGGAGCCACCTCCCGAGTCACCGCGGCCTCGGTGAGTCAAGACACGGTCGATCAGCTCACCCGCGACGGATGGCCGTGCCATCCCCGTCTCGCCGGTGACCTCGAGCGCACCCAGGCGGGATTTGCGCATGGGGCCGACACGATCGCCCTGACGTACAGCAACGGCACCACCCGGATGAAGCTCTATGAACAGAACGGATGGCTCGATCCGGCCGCCCTCGGCGGCTTCGACCGCGCCGGGTGGGACACGTCGGCGGTCTGGGTTCGGCCCGGTAGCCCGACGGTGGTGACCTGGGACGAGGGTGGCGTCGTGTTCACGATGGTCACCGACGCCGATTCCGGCCGCATCCGAGATGCCGTCTCGGAGCTGCCGACCAACGACGGGCCGATGGGCCCCCTCACCCGGGTCGGCCACGGCCTCGACCGCATGACCTCCTGGGTCTCTGCCGCCTGATTCCCCCAATTCGGGGAAATCAGGTGGCTTCGGAGTCGAACGGTGGCTTTTCACCCGGCCGCAGGATGCGGGTCTCCTTGACCGGCGACGGCTTGGTCGAGTCGTCGAACATGCTGCGTCGCACCACCTCGCGCGGGTCGAGATCGCGCAGATTGACGTCCTTGAGGTCGTGCCCGATCTCTCGACCGAAGTCGTCCTTGGCGTTGTCGGCCATGCGCCGCAGGGTGCGGACGAAGCCGCCAGCTTGCTTGGCCAGCTCGGGCAGCTTGTCCGGGCCGAAGACGAGCAACGCCACCACGATGATGACGCCGATCTCGGCAGCGCCCATGCCGAACATGGGTCGCTACAACCGACCGACGGGGGCGAGTCCGAGCTGCATGCCGGCGAGTCCGCGCGAGCGGCCGCCGAGCTGGTCGGCTGCGGCGCGCAGCACCGTGGCCGAGGGGGAGTCCGGATCGGTCTCGACGATCGGCTCGCCGCTGTCTCCGCCGGCGCGGACCTGCTCCTCCAGCGGAACCTGGCCGAGCATCGGAATGTCGTAGCCGAGTCGCTGGCTCAACGTCGTGGCGACCTGTGCGGCACCGCCGGACCCGAAGACCTCCATGCGATCACCATTGGGCAACTGCAGGTAGGACATGTTCTCGATGACTCCCACGACCCGCTGATGCATCATCGAGGCCATGGTGCCGGCGCGCTCGGCCACCTGGGCGGCTGCGGCCTGCGGCGTCGTGACGACGATGACCTCGGCGTTGGGGAGGTGCTGGCCCAGGCTGATGGCCATGTCCCCGGTGCCGGGCGGCAGGTCCAGGAGCAGCGCGTCAAGGTCGCCCCAGTAGACGTCGCTGAGCATCTGCACGAGAGCGCGGTCGAGCATCGGGCCGCGCCACGCGACCACCTGGTCGCGCTTCGGCTTGAGCATGCCGATGCTGATGACCTTGAGCTCGGCGCCGGAGGCCAGCGTGACTGGCACCGGCATGATCAGGTCCTCGACCTGCGTGGGGCGCTGGTCGCCCACGCCCAGCATGTCGGGGATCGAGTGGCCGTAGATGTCGGCATCGAGCACGCCGACCTTGAGACCGCGCTGGGCCATGGCCGCAGCGAGGTTGACCGTGACGGTCGACTTGCCGACGCCGCCCTTGCCTGACGCGATGGCATAAACCTTGGTCAGCGAGTCGGTCTGGGCGAACGGGATGTCGCGCTGTGCCTGGCCGCCGCGCAGCATCTCCTGCATGCCCTTGCGCTGCTCGTCGCTCATGACACCCATCTCGACCCGGACCGCGTGGGCCGGCGCGACCGTTCCCACCGCAGCGGTCACATCGCGATTCAGCGTGTCCTTGAGCGGGCACCCGGAGATCGTGAGCAGGATGCGCACCACGATCTCGGTGTCCTCGATCGTGATCGTGTCGACCATCCCGAGCTCGGTGATGGGTCGCTTGATCTCGGGGTCATTGACGCCCGCGAGCGCTTCACGGATCTGGTCCTCAGTCACGGCAGCCATGGCTCCCATCGTACGGGGGAGCGGGTGGTTGGCTCAGTCCGCGTCGGACTCCTCGGACTTGGCCTCGATCGCCTCGGCCAGGTTCCGCAGTTCTGAGCGCAGGAAGTCGCGCGTGGCGACCTCGCCGAGGCCGAGTCGCAGGCTGGCGACCTCGCGGGCGAGAAACTCCATGTCGGCGTGCGACTGGGCCGTGGCTTCGCGCTCCTGCTCGCGGGTGACGCGGTCGCGTGCCTCCTGGCGGTTCTGGGCCAGCAGGATCAGCGGGGCGGCGTACGACGCCTGCAGCGACAGGATCAACGTCAGGAAGATGAAGGGATATTCGTCCCACCGAGCGCGATCCGGACCGGCGGGAATGTTCCACAGGAGCCACACCACGATGACCGCCGTCATGTAGCCGAGGAACTGCGCCGTGCCCATGAACCGGGCGAACGTCTCGGCAAACCGACCAAAGCGTTCGGGATCTGCATCGCGGCGCGGCCGGCGGATGCGCCGCACGTCGCGCGGCTGGTCCAGGCGACGCGGCTCGGGGCGTCGACGCTCAGCCATGGCTCACCCCCGCAGTGGACTCGACCTCAGGTCCGTCGGGGTTTTGGTCGCGCCAGCCCTCGGGGAGCAGATGATCGAGCACGTCGTCGATCGTCACAGCCCCCAGGAGGTGCGCGTTCTCGTCGACGACGGGCAGCGCCACCATGTCGTACGTGGCCATCTGGTTGGCGACGTGCTCCAGCGACGCTTCCGGCCGCGGCCAGTCGATGTCGTTGTCGACGATGGTGCCGACCTGGGTCGACGGCGGTTCGCGCAGCAGCGCTTGGAAGTGGACCACCCCCAGGAATCGGCCGGTGGGGGTCTCCAGCGGAGGGCGGCACACATAGGCCATGGTGGCCAGAGCCGGGCTGATCTCCGGT
This sequence comes from uncultured Actinomycetota bacterium, assembly GCA_963769445.1. GTDB lineage: Bacteria > Actinomycetota > Actinomycetes > Propionibacteriales > Nocardioidaceae > Aeromicrobium. Next base: position 297,024 of record CAVYLO010000001.1, read on the forward strand.
TCGCGCACCCGGGCCAGCGCCTCGGCGATCGTCGTGTCGGGCGCCAGCACGATCGGCTCCGTCGTCATCATGCCGCCAGCCGTGCGCTCCTCGTAGGTGAGCAGGCGACGCACGTCCTCGGCGTCGTCGGGCTCCATCAGCGCCAGCAGCTGTTCAGCGGTGGCAGGGGGCAGCTCGCCGAGCAGATCGGCCGCGTCGTCCGGATTCATCTCGGTGAGAACGTCCGCGGCGCGCTCGGGGTCGAGGACACCGAGGATCTCGACCTGTTCCTTCTCGGGCAGCTCTTCGAGCACGTCGGCGAGGCGTTCGTCACCCAGCTCGATCACGACCTCCATGCGTCGCTTGACCGGCAGCTCACGCAGCGCATTGGCGACGTCGGCAGCGCGCATCTCGTCCATCGTGGCCAGCAGATGGGTGGCGCCCTGCCCGGTCTCCTCGCTGGCCAGCCCCGTCACTTCGTCCCACTCGAGCACCTGCTGCGGGCCGCGACGGCCGAAGCGCTTGCCGGCGGCCTGCACCGCCACATCGCTGATGTACCAGTCGCGACGCGGATTCTGCTCCATGGCGAGGTCGTACACCGTCGACTTGGTGCCATCAGGCGTGGTGACGGTGCGGTCGAACAGCTGGTGAAGCGCGAGGGTCTCGGTGCGGCGCTGCTCGAAGCGGCGGACGTTGAGCACGCCGGTCGTGATGACCTGGCCGGAGTCCAGGGAGGTCACCCGGGTCATGGGCAGGAACACGCGGCGGCGGCCCAGCACCTCGATGACGAGCCCCAGCACGCGCGGCCGCTGCCGGTCAGAGCGGACGGCGACGACGACGTCCCGCAGCTTGCCGACCTGGTCACCGGCAGGGTCGAACACTTCGTGCCCGACGATGCGGGACAGGAAGATACGACCGGGGGTTGCGCTCACGCCCAGACTCTATCGGGACACGTCGGGCGACGACTGGATCTCAGCAGCGCGGATCAGTGGCTGACGGCCTCGGCAGCCACCGCCGGTGAGGGATGACGCACCGAACCCGGAGGTGCTGTGACGTCCTGCTGGCGGTGGGCGAGGTGTCGGACGAAGGTGCCGATCTCCTCGATGGCTGCTCGAGCCTCGGGCACCCAGGACGCGGATGCCTGGAACACGTGCACCTGGCGATCCCAGACCTGCAGCTCACAGGGCACGCCGGCCGAGGTGAGGCGGTTGGCCATCAGCTCGGAGTCGGCCATCAGGACCTCGCGGGAACCGACGTGGATGAGCGTGGGCGGCATGTCGGCCAGAGGCATGTCGACGGGGCAGGTCCGCTGGCCCGCGACGCCGAGGCGCGTGTCGTGGCGAAGCGTGACCTTGCTGAGCCGCGACACGGCGTGCAGCGGGAAGGTCTGACACCGGTGGGCGTTGGGATGGGCACGCTTGCGGCTGTCGTCGAAGTCGAGCAGCGGCGAGATGGCCACGATGCCAGCTGGCCGACCCCAGCCCTGATCCATGACGGCGCGAGCCACGCTGAAGGCGAGGTACCCGCCGGCGGAGTCCCCCGCGATGGTGATCTGGTCCGAGCGATACCCCTGGGCGATGAGCCACGCGAAAGCGTCGACGCCATCGAGGATCGACGTGACGATGGGCTCGTGAGGCATCTGCCGGTAGCCGACGTTGAGCACCGGCTGCTTGGTCGAGAACGAGATGCGCGAGACCAGACGGCGGTGGGTGTTCAGGCCGCACGTCAGGAAGGCGCCGCCGTGGAAGTACAAGATGGCGCCGGATTCGGTGGACTCGTCGACGCCCTTGGCACGCAACCACTCCGCCGAGCAGTCGGCGAGGTGGACGGTGCGCCAGCGGGTGCCCTCGTGAACGGGCAGCAGTCGGGCGACGACGTCGACCACGTTGGGGGGCGAGATGTCGAACGGCAGTCGGGCCCACGCGCCGATCACGGGCCGCACGGTGTGGCGAAGACCCAGGCCCAGCAGTCGGGACTGCACGCTGGCTCCCGGCATGAATCGCGGCTCGGCCGCTACCGTCAGATGCGAGACCATGGGGGAAGCTCCCTGTTGGATCGGGGAAACGTGTCGTCGTTATCCTGAGTGACCTGCGCCACACAGCGTCGTTAGCGTACTGGGTGATCTCGGCTTTCGCCGGGAGCCCCGACACAAGGGAGTGCACATGCCGTTCATGCCGCCGACGGACTCGATGTTCCTCCTGGCCGAATCGCGGGAGCATCCGATGCACGTCGGTGGCCTGCAGCTGTTCGTTCCGCCGGAGGGTTCCGGTCCAGACTTCGCGCGCGAGATCGTCGCCGCGATGCGGCAAAGTGATGACGTCTCGCCGCTGTTCCGCCGGCACCCGAAGGCCCCGGTCGGGTCGTTGGGCAACACCTGGTGGGCCACCGACGACGTCGTCGACTTCGACTATCACGTGCGGCACTCGGCGGTCCCGCGTCCCGGACGCATTCGTGAGCTGCTGCACCTCACCTCCCGGTGGCACGGATCCTTGCTCGACCGGCACCGCCCGTTGTGGGAGTGCCACGTCGTGGAGGGGTTGGCGGATGGGCGGATCGCCGTCTACAGCAAGATTCACCACTCGATGGTCGACGGCGTCGCGGCCATCAAGCTGATGCAGCGCGCTCTCAGCGAGGACCCAGACGCACGTGACTGCCTGCCGCCGTGGTTGCTGCCGCAGCGCGAACGCACCGAGAGCGGCTCGCGCAGCCTCGACCCGTGGGGCATGGTCCGTTCCGGCGCCGACGTGGTGGGTGAGCTCGCCGGTCTCGTGCCGGCCGGGCTCAAGATCGCCCAACAGGTGGTGCGTGACAACGACATCACGTTGCCGCGCGCGCCGAAGACGATCCTCAACGGGCCGGTCGGCGGCGCTCGACGCTTCGCCGCGCAGTCGTGGAGCATCGATCGCATCCAGCAGGTCGCCAAGTCCTCGGCCACCACGTTGAACGACGTGGTGCTGGCCATGGTCTCGGGTGCGCTGCGCGCCTACCTGATGGAGCAGAACGCCCTGCCCGACGAGCCGATGACGGCGATGGTGCCGATCTCGCTGGCGTTGCGGGGCGACTCGGCCGGCCGCGAGGGCGGCAATCAGGTGGGAGCGATCGTGGTCAACCTGGCCACCGACCGCGAGAACGGGTCCACCCGGCTCGAGGAGATCTCCTACTCCTCACGACAGGCCAAGAAGATCATGGGCGACATGACGCCGACCCAGATCCTGGCGTTGTCGGCCATCCAGATGGCTCCGTTGGCGATGACCCCGGTGCCGGGCTACGTCCGGTACGCCCGTCCGCCGTTCAACGTGATCGTCTCGAACGTGCCCGGGCCGAAGGAGGAGATGTACTTCAACGGCGCACGGCTCGACGGCATGTACCCCGTCTCGATCGTGATGGACGGACAAGCGCTGAACATCACCCTCACGAGCCGCAAGGGCTTCCTCGACGTCGGTCTGATCGGCTGCCGCCGCTCCGTCCCTCACCTGCAGCGCCTCCTCCAGCACCTCGAGGACGCCCTCGCCGAGCTGGAAAAGTCCTGGGGCTGAACCCAAGCCCCAACCGCTACAAGAGTTGGGGAATCGGGGACCTAGGGTGGCGTCGTGAATGCGTTCCTCGCCTTGGTGGCGGTGCTCGGGGTGTCGGCGTCCGGACCGTTGATGGCGGGGGCGGCCGCGCCCGCCCTGGCCATCGGCATGTGGCGCAATGCGCTGGGAGCCCTGGCGATCACTCCGTTCGCCGCGCGTCGGGCTCCGGCAGAGCTGGCGGGACTGGATCGAGCCGGCCGACGCGATGTCGTGCTGGCCGGCGTGATGCTTGCGGTGCACTTCGGAGCGTGGATCTCGGCGCTCAAGCTGACGTCGGTGGCGGCCGCGACCGCGATGGTCAGCATGCAGCTGGTGTTCGTCGTGCTGCTGGACCGCCTGCGGGGCACCCCGATCCCACGCACCGTGCTGGTGGGAGCGGGACTGGCGCTCACCGGCGTCTTCGTCATCACCGGGGTGGACTTCACCCTGTCGACCGAGTCGCTGACCGGTGACCTCCTGGCGCTGGGCGGGGGAGCGGCGGCCGCGATCTACCTCGACGCGGGCAGCCGGGTGCGTCGTCAGGTGTCGACCACCTCGTACACCGTCGCCTGCTACGCCATCTGCGCCGTCGTGATGGCGGCCGCCGCTCTCGTGGCGGGGGTCGAGCTCGTGGGCTTCGCGGCCACCACGTGGATCGCGATCATCGCCGTCACGGTCTCCGCCCAGCTGCTGGGGCACTCGATCCTCAACCACCTGCTGTCGGTGATGACGCCCGGCACCATCTCGCTGCTGCTGCTCCTCGAGGTGCCCGGTGCCGCACTGCTGGCTGGCATCTTCCTGGGCCAGACCCCGCCGCTGGGCGTCTACGTCGGTCTGGCGCTGATCATCGCTGGCCTGGGCGTCGTCGTGCTGCGCCGCCCGCCGGTCGAGGCGCCCTCGTCTTGACCGGGTAACCCATGTCACGACCCGCCGCCCAGCCAGCACGGCTACGCATCGGTAGAGTCGACAGGTCACACGTCGCAGCGATCACACCGCAGCATGGAGCAAGGAGTACCGATGGGCCGGCTCGTCAGCACTGAAGGATTGACCGACGATCAGACCGAGATCCTCAAGCTGGTCCGCCAGTTCGTGGAGAAGGAGATCATTCCGGTCGCCACGGACCTGGAGCACAAGGACGAGTACCCGACCGAGATCGTCGAGGGGCTCAAGGAGCTCGGCATCTTCGGCCTGATGATTCCCGAGGAGTTCGGCGGACTCGGCGAGTCGCTGCTCACCTACGCGCTGGTCGTCGAGGAGATCGCCCGCGGCTGGATGAGCGTGTCCGGCGTCATCAACACGCACTTCATCGTGGCCTACCTGCTGATGCATCACGGCACCGACGAGCAGAAGCAGAAGTACCTGCCCAAGATGGCCACCGGAGAGGTCCGCGGCGCCTTCAGCATGTCCGAGCCCTCGCTCGGCTCGGACGTCTCGGCGATCTCCACCAAGGCCGTCAAGACCGATGACGGGTACGAGATCACGGGCCAGAAGATGTGGCTGACCAACGGTGGCTCGTCCACGCTGGTGGCCGTCCTGGTCAAGACCGACGAAGGTGATGACTCGGTCTACAAGAACATGACGACCTTCCTGGTCGAGAAGGAAGCCGGCTTCGGCGAGACCGCGCAAGGCGTCACCATCCCCGGCAAGATCGACAAGATGGGTTACAAGGGCGTCGACACCACCGAGATGGTGTTCGAGGGCCACAAGATCTCAGCCGACCAGATCCTCGGTGGCAAGCCCGGTCAGGGCTTCTACCAGATGATGGACGGCGTCGAGGTCGGCCGCGTCAACGTCGGCGCTCGCGCCGTCGGCATCGCGAATCGCGCCTTCGAGCTCGGCATCGCCTATGCGCAGCAGCGAGAGACCTTCGGCAAGCCGATCGCCCAGCACCAGGCCATCCTCTTTCGCCTCGCCGAGATGGGCACCAAGGTCGAGACCGCCCATGCCATGGTCGTGAAGGCCGCCCGTCTCAAGGACGCCGGCAAGCGCAACGACGTCGAGGCCGGCATGGCCAAGATGGTGGCGTCGGAGTACTGCAACGAGGTCGTCGAGGCGTCGTTCCGCATCCACGGCGGCTACGGCTACTCCAAGGAGTACGAGATCGAACGCCTCTACCGCGAGTCGGCCTTCATGCTGATCGGTGAGGGCACGTCCGACATCCAGAAGATGATCATCGGTCGCGCTCTCCTGAAGGACTACCAGGCCTGATCCAGCATGGCCCTCGCGGGACATCAGCAGATCAGTAGGAAATCGTCCGGTAGCCGGTCATCTTCACCGTCACGGTGGCGGTGGAGGTCATGCGGACCCTGAGACGTCCGCCGTCCCCGGGCGAGGCGTACAGGGTGTAGGTCTTGGTGCCGTTCGGGATCTTGGTGCGGACACCGTCGATCCCCGATCGACTCCCGGCGGGGGCCAGCTCGAACTCCCCGGATCCCTTCCCGGTGACGGTGACCGAGAACCGAGCGCCGTCGAGCAGAGTCATGGCGTCGTCGTCCAACAGCCCGGCGCCGCCGGCGACTCGGGTGAATGTCTTGGTGTCCTTCTTCAGCGATCGTTTCGCGAGCACGGTCTTCGACGGTGTCGAGGTGGTGGTGTGGGTCGGCGTCAGCGGCGACTCGGCCAGCTCGGCGAGCAGGCGGTCCAGATGCCGGCGTCTGGCCACGGGGTCGTCGGCGCCGAAAGCCCAGGATCGATGGGCCAGCGCGTAGCGCACCTGCTTGTCGCCCTGCAGGTAGATGAGTCCCGCTGTCATGCGTCCGTGATCCGCGATGAACTGTGACAGCTGCTCGTTGGAGTCGGCGGCGTTGATGGTGAACGACGTCGCTCCCAGATCCTTCGCCAGACGAACGGCTGTGTAGACGTACGCGGTGGTGGGCTCGGAGCGTGACGACGTCTCGAAGGCGACGAGGGCTCGCCCCGGGCTGTACTGGCGAATGGTTGTCGCGTAGTCACGCCAGTAGAACGTCGAGTAGCCCACCTGGTCGCGCGGCAGATTGGCGGTGTTGACCGTCGTGGTGACGGCCTTGGCGAAGGCCTTCAGGTCCGACGAGGACTGCCCGCTGTCACGCTTCAGCTCGATGTTGAGGGCGACGTTCGTGCCGCGGACGACGTCCAGCAGGTCGACCAGGCGGGGGACGGGCTCACCCGAACAGCGCACCTTGCTCAGCTCGGCCCAGCTCGTCCCGTGCACGCGGAGGCCGGGTTTGGTGCAGCTGGACGGGAGGTTGGCGTCGTGCACCAAGACCGGCACCCGATCGCTGGTCCACCGGACGTCGCTCTCGATCCGGTCGACCACGGGCTCCCGCACCGCCTTCTGGAACAACGCCACCGAGTTCTCCGGCGCTCCCAGGTCCGGTCCGCCGCGGTGAGCCTCGACGACGAGGTCATCGGGCCCAGGCGTCGAGGGAGTCGCGGCAGAGGCAGCCGCCGGGACGACCAGGACGGCGAGGGCGAACGCGATCCGGAGCAGCTGCCGAGGCAATGGGTGCACCGATGGTCCTGTCCAGGTCGTTGGCGTGTCGAGATGATGGTGCCATGGTGGGTGCCGTTGCGTGGGCAGTTCGGGCCGACCGAATGGTTCGAGTTGTCACGCGGGTCGATATCGTGGCGGCATGCCGTCTTCGCAGCCAGAGATCTTCAGCCTCCAGTATCCGCAGTCGCTCGGCGTCTACGACGACTATGCAGCCGCGCAGAAGGCCGTGGACTACCTGTCCGACGAGGAGTTCCCGGTGCAGAACGTGCTGATCGTCGGTACCGATCTCAAGCAGGTCGAGCGGGTCACCGGACGCCTCACCTGGGCCCGGGTCCTGATGGCTGGCGCCGGGTCTGGCGCCTGGCTGGGTCTGCTGATCGGACTGCTGCTCAGTGTGTTCACCGAGGGCAGCTCGTCGGCCCTGTCGACGGTGGTCGGCGGTGTCGGCTTCGGCATCGTCTTCGGAGTGGTGTGGGGTGCCCTGGGGTATGCCGCCACGCGGGGGCAGCGCGATTTCAGCTCGGTGCAGAAGGTGGTGGCCACCAAGTACGAGGTGCTGGTCGAGCACAAGTTCCTCGCCCAAGGCCAAGAGCTGCTCGCTCGGATGCCCGGTCGACCGGTCAACCTGTGAGCCATTCGGCATCACGCCCCAGTCCGGGGAGCAAGACCAACTCGGGCAACTTCTTCGAGGACTTCACGGTCGGGCAGGTCATCGACCACGCGACGCCGCGCACCGTCACGGAGGGCGATCGCGCGGTGTACGGCGCCATCTACCCGACCCGGTTCGCTGTGCCGTCGTCGGCAGCATTCGCCGCCTCGGTCGGACTGGACCCCGCCCCGGTCGAGGACCTGATCGCCTTCCACATCGCCTTCGGCAAGACCGTGCCGGATGTGTCGCTGAACGCCGTGGCCAATCTTGGCTATGCCGAGTGCCGCTTCCGCCAGCCCGTCGTTCCCGGCGACACGTTGCGGACGTCGTCCGAGGTCATCGGTCTCAAGCAGAACTCCAATGGCAAGACCGGGGTCGTGTACGTGCGTTCGACCGCCACCAACCAGCGCGGTGAGGTCGCTCTGGACTGGGTGCGCTGGGTCATGGTGCGCAAGCGAGACGTCGACGCGGCTGCACCTGAGGCCGTCGTGCCAGCGCTGGCCGACGTCGTGCCGGCGGAGGATCTGCCGATTCCCTCCGGCCTGGACTTCACTGGCTACGACTTCGCTGCGGCGGGTGAGCCGCACCGCTGGGGCGACTACGCGATCGGCGAGAAGATCGACCACGTCGACGGCGTCACGTTGACCGATCCAGAGCACATGATGGCCACCCGGCTGTGGCAGAACACCGCCAAGGTGCACTTCAACACCGAGGCGCGACCCGACGGCACCCGACTGGTCTACGGCGGGCACGTCATCTCGATGGCGCGGGCGTTGTCCTTCAACGGCCTGGCCAACGCGCAGCTGATCGCAGCGATCAACGCCGGCGCACACACGGCACCGGCGCTGGCCGGCGACACCATCTACGCGTGGTCCGAGGTGCTGGACACCGCCGAGACCTCCGCCCCCGGCGTGGGAGCGCTGCGGCTGCGGCTGGTGGCCACCAAGGGCCGCGACGAGTCGATGACCCTGCGCGACGACGCTGGCAAGCATGCCCCCGGGGTGCTGCTCGATCTCGACTACTGGGTCCTCGTTCCCCGATGAGCACCGAGCTGTGGCTGGTGCGGCACGGCGAGACGGAGTGGAGCGCCGCGTCGGGCGGCACACGTCGATCACCGACCTGCCTCTCACGGCTGCCGGCGAGGCCGAGGCTCTGACCCTGCGGCCAGTGCTCGCGAACGTCGAGTTCACCCAGGTGCTGACCAGCCCACGGCGACGCGCGAGCCACACCGCCGAGCTGGCCGGCTTCGCCGGGGCCGAGGTCGACGAGGATCTGGTCGAGTGGGCCTACGGCGAGTACGAGGCATCACGACCCCGGACATTCGGCTGACCGACCCCGGCTGGAGCGTCTGGACCCATCCGACACCGGGCGGTGAGAGTGCCCAGCAGGTCGCCGAACGTCTGGACCGAGTCGTGGCGCGGGCTCGCATGGTCGACGGTCGCACCCTGGTCTGCCCGTCGCCCACGGGCACTCGTTGCGCGCGCTGGCCGCCCGCTGGCTGGGCCTCGACGTCGTCGTGGGGCGCCACTTCGGCCTCGACACGTCGACCGTCTCGGTGCTCGGCGACGACCGCGGGACACCCGTCGTCCTGCGTTTCGGCCTCGACACGTCGACCGTCTCGGTGCTCGGCGACGACCGCGGCACACCCGTCGTCCAGCGGTGGAACGTCAGCGGAATGGTCAGTGGCGCGCACTAGTCTCAACGCATGCGCATCGACCTGCACACCCACTCCAATCGCTCCGACGGAACCGATGATCCAGCGGTTCTGATCGAGAACGCGGTCACGGCGGGTCTCGATGTCGTCGCGCTGACCGATCACGACGCCACGACAGGCTGGGACGAGGCGCAGGTGGCTGCCGACCGGCTCGGTATTCGGCTGATCCGCGGCATCGAGATCTCCACCACGTTCCACGGCGCCAGCGTCCACCTCCTGGGCTATGAGTTCGATCCTCACGACCCCGCGCTCAACGCCGAGCTCGACCGGGTCCTGGCCGGCCGTGACCGGCGACTGCCGCGGGTGCTCGAGCTGCTGGCCGAGCACGGCATGCCGCTCACCGAGGCCGACGTCGCTGCGCAGTCGGGCAACGCCGCCGCCTCAGGGCGACCTCACATTGCTGACGCCATGGTGGACAAGGGCTACGTCGATCATCGTGACGACGCGTTCGACGGATGGCTCGACACGGGCGGCAAGGCGTACGTCGCGCGGTACTCCGCACCTCTGGAAACCGCCATCAGGCTGGTCAGGGCGGCTGGCGGACGCACCGTCATCGCGCATCCGTGGTCGCGGGACAGCAAGCGCGTACTTGACCGCCGAAGCCTTCGCCGACCTTGCTGCCATCGGGCTCGACGGCATCGAGGTCGATCACAACGACCACTCGATCGAGGACCGCGAGGCGCTCCGGCAGATCGCCGCTGACCTGAACCTGGTCGTCACGGGCTCCAGCGATCACCACGGCACCGGCAAGATCGACTTCGACCTGGGCTGCAACACCACGGCGCCCGATCAGCTGGAGCGGTTGCTCGGCTGACGGTCCGGTCAGCCCGTGGCGCCGAACTGCTCGACCCGCACGGTGTCGGCACGGACCCCGGACTCCGCGAGCAGCCGACTGGCATAGCCGACGAAGCCGACCGATCCGCACACGTAGGCCCGCCGGGTCCCGTCGACCAGCGGTGCCACCTCGTCGGGGTACGGCGGGGCCGAGACCCGTTCGGTTCCGTGGGCGTCGATGCGGTTCTCCTGGGTCAGGGCGATGAAGGCGCCGTAGGCCTCCAGCTCGTCGGCGTACGGCAGCAGCTCCCACGTGCGACCGACGGCAACCACGCGCAGGTCGTCGCGACGATCGTGTCTCGCGGCCCAGCGCATCATCGAGATGATCGGCACGAGCCCGGATCCGCCCGCCATCGCGACGGCAGGTTCCTCGCCGCGCCAGGTGAACCACCGCCCGATGGGCCCGCGCACCTCGAGCTGGTCACCGGACTCGAGCACGTCGTGCAGGTGCCCCGACACCTCGCCGTCCGGCATCTGCTCGACCAGCAGCTCGATCTGCGGATCGTCCGGATCAGAGGCCACCGAGTAGGACCGTTGCGCGGTGTAGCCGTCCTCGGCCCGGAGTCGCACCACGTAGTGCTGACCCGGCAGGCTGGGCAGCCGTTCGGGTACGTCGAGCCGGAGGCGCACGAACCCCGGTGCGGGGTGCGCGACGTCTGCAACGGTGGCGACCTGCCAAGCCGTCGGTCCGACGGTCGTCACGGATCACCCACGTAGCGCTGCTCGAGCCACGGGTCGCCCCGATCGTGGTATCCGTTGGTCTCCCAGAAGCCGGGGCGATCGTGCTCCACGATCTCGAGTCGCTCGAGCCACTTGGCCGACTTCCAGAAGTACAGGTGCGGCACCAGCAGCCGGACGGGGCCGCCATGCTCGGGGGTGAGGGCCTTGCCCTCGGCCTCCCACACGACCCACGCCTTCCCGCCGCGGAGATCGTCGAGCGGCAGGTTGGTGGTGTATCCGCTCGCGGTGTGAGCGATGACGTGCGTGGCGTCTGCGGTGGGGGTTGCGGCGTCGAGCAGCACGTCGACGCTGACCCCGAGGAAGGTCATGTCGAACTTCGACCAGGTGGTGACGCAGTGGATGTCGCGGACCACGGTCTCCGACGGCAGCGCCTGCAGGTCGCGCCACGACCAGGAGCTGGTGGTCTCCACCGAGCCGTCGACCGACATCGTCCAGTCGTCGGTACGCACCGTCGGGGTCGGCTCGGCCGACAGGACCGGCCAGTTGTCGCCGACGTCGTACTGCCCCGGTGGCAGGGTGCCCGGGTCGGCAGCCCGGCGACGCCCGATGAAGCCGCGGGTGATGGGGGCGTCGGTCATGAGTGCTTCTCCAGGAAGGGCAGCCAGGCCGCCAACAGGCCTGGGGTGTTCTCGATGGCGGGGGAGTGTGCCGAGCCTGCCACGACCTGGATCGACGTTCCGAGGCGTTCTGCCATGTGAGACTGCTCGTCGTGCGGCCACGCGTCGTCATCGACCCCGCGACCGACCCAGCACGGCACCCCGGTGGCTTGCACGGCGTCGATGACGTCAGGCGCATCGATCAGGTGCTGGGTCATGGCCCGGAGCGACGCCTCGCTGTTGCCGGTGAATCGGCGCAGCAGGAAGTCGGCGATGTCATCGGGCCGCGACTCGCCCTGCTCGCGCATCGCGTGCAGCTGGTCGAGGGGGACTGAGCCGATCGCCTGCACGATCTGGTGCAGCGGCCGCTGCGGGGAGTCGCCCAGAGCGCCGGGGCCGGTCGACAACAGGCTCAGCGACGTCCAGCGTGCCGGGTCGTCGACGACGGCGTGCTGCGCCACGAGCCCGCCGAAGGAATGACCGAGCAGGTGCGAGGTGGCGAACCCGGCTGCCGCTGGTCACCGCGGCAGCGTCTGCCGCCAGCTCTGACAGCGAGTAGGAGTCGGCGTCGGCATCGCCCGGCGTCTCGAACTGTCCTCGCTGGTCGTAGGCCGTCGCCGCGAATCCAGCCGCTGCCAGCGCCGGCAGCAGCGGGGTGAAGTCCTCCTTCGACCCGGTCCATCCGGGGACCAGCAGCACATGGGCGCGTGCGGGCGAGGCCGGTGAGACGCGGTGCGCGGCGAACGGTCCGCGGTCCGTGTCGATCGTCGAGACGACGACCTCCGGCGGAAGCTCCAGGCTCCGGGGAACGCTCATCGGCCGCGCTTGGCCATCCGGGTGACCAGCGGCTTGGGCATGTACTGGGCCAGCGTGGCGAGCACCTTGTATCGCACGGAGGGGACCGACAACGCCTTGTCCTTCTCCAGGTCCTGCAGCGACTTCTTGACGACGTAGTCGGGCTTGAGCCACATCCACCGCGGCACGCCGCTGATGTCCATCTGGCCGCGCTGGTGGAACTCGGTGCGCACGAAGCCGGGACACAGGGCCTGCACCGTGATGTTGACGTCGTCGTAGTGCAGATCGGCCCAGCGCGACAGGTTCACCAGCCACGCCTTGTGTGCTGAGTAGGCGCCGCGCGGGGTGAAGGCAGCCACGCTCGCGACGTTGATGATCTTGCCGCCCCCGCGACCTGCCATCGCCTTGATCGCCGCGTCCATCAGGTGCATGGGCGCGCGGACGAGCAGATCCAGCTGGCTGTCCTCGTCGGCGATGTCAGTGGTGCCGAACCAGCCGGCCATCGACGAGCCGGCGTTGTTGACCAGCAGCTCGATGGGGTGGGACGTGTCGGTCAGCCGCGCGGCGACGGTGTCCATGCCAGCGGAGGTGCTGAGATCGGCCGTGATGACCTCGACGCCGACATGGTGCTTGGCGCGAAGATCGGCGGCCACCTGCTCCAGCCGGTCGGTGGTGCGGGCCACGATCACCAGGTCGTGGCCGTGCGCGGCCAGGGTGCGGGCGAAGGAGTTGCCGATTCCGGAGGTGGCACCCGTGACCAGTGCGCGACGCGTCATGGGGTCAGCATGCCAAACAGGGGACCGTCGAGCCGCACCGACTGGGGCACCGAATCGCGTGAGACGGTGTCACTCGCCGCGGGCGGCGGTGGCACAATGGCGCACGTGACGACGACGATCGCGGTGGCGAATCAAAAGGGCGGGGTCGCGAAGACCACCACGGTCGCATCCTTGGGGGCTGCCCTGGTCGAGCTGGGACAACGCGTGCTGCTGGTCGATCTCGATCCTCAGGGCAGCCTGACGTTCTCGCTGGGCATCGACCCCGAAGAGCTCGACATCACGGTGGGGGAGGTGCTGCTGGGCACCAGCCAGCCCGGCGACGCGATCTTGGTCACCGACGACGGCATGGACCTGATCCCGGCCAGCATCACGCTGACCCAGATCGAGGAGAAGCTGATGTCGCGCACCGGCCGCGAGCAGCGGCTGCGGGTCGCGCTCGACAAGATTGCCTCCGAGTACGACGTGATCTTGATCGACTGCCCACCCAGCCTCGGTGTGCTCACCGTGGGAGCCCTCTCGGCAGCCCACCACGTGCTGATCCCACTGCAGGCCGAGACGCTGTCGCACCGGGGAGTCGGCCAGCTGCTCGACACGATCTACGACGTCAAGCAGTCGATCAACTCCACGCTGACGATCCTCGGGGTGCTGCCGACGATGTACGACGGGCGCACCCGGCACGCCCAGAACGTCCTGGCCGCCATCTCCGAGACCTACGACCTGAACGTCATCGAGCCGGCGATCCCCAAGTCGATCCGGTTCGCCGAGGCTCCGGCCGTTGGTCGCACCGTGTTGTCCACGGCCAGCAAGCACAAGGGCGCTGAGGCCTATCGCGAGGTCGCGAAGGTGTTGATCGCGGCAACTTCGATGAAGAAGGCCCACCCCAAGAAGGCCAGTCAGACGTAGACTGCGGTCGTGCCCCAGGCCACCCACCGAGCCAGTCGATCCCGCGCGCCCCGGCGCCTGGGCGTGGTGATGGGTGTGCTCGTGGTCAGTGCGATGACTGCCGTCGCCGCGGTGGCGGTGGCTCCCCAGTTCACGGATGCGTCGGTGTCGACGGCCTCCTCACCCACCTCGCTGGAGCGGGTGAGCCTGGCGACCGTGCCCGTCCCGGTCACGAAGATCAAGGAGGCCGAGCCCGCCGACATCGAGCCGGTGAGCGTCGAGGAATCCACCGAGCTGCCTCCCGCGTCCGGCTCGGGTCGGCGCATCGTCTTCGATCAGGGCGATCAGCGGGTGTGGCTGGTCGGTGACGACGGAGAGATCGATCGCACCTACCCGGTCTCGGGCAGCCGGTTCGACAACCTGCAACCCGGCAGCTACCGGGTGCAGTCCAGAACTCGGCACGCCACGGCCTTCGACGCCAGCGGAACCATGGAGTACTTCGTGCGGTTCGCCACCGGAGCCACTGCGGCGATCGGCTTCCACTCGGTGCCGGTCGACAACGCTGGCGTCCTGGAGCAGACCAAGGATCAGCTCGGCACGCCGCTGTCGGCTGGATGTGTCCGACAGTGGAAGCCCGACGCGATCGCCCTGTGGGAGTTCGCGCCCGTCGGCACCGCCGTGGTCGTCACGCCCTAGCCGCTGACGAGTCACGCAGACCCGCCGACGAGTCGCGCAGGCCCACCGAGGAGTCACCTACGTGACTCCTCACTGATTCTGCGTGACTCGTCAGCGGGGTCGCTTACTCGGACTTGGCGACCGTCTCGCCGGAGCGAGTGCGGTTGCGGCGGCGCCGGTTGCGGTTGCTGCTGGCGCCGTCAGCGCGGGGACCATCGCTCTTGGCGACGGAGTCCGACGATCCGGAGTTCTGACGGGGGCGTCCGCCGCCCTGACCACCCTGGCCACCGCGACCGCCACGGTTGCCGCCGCGGTCGTTGTCGCGGGGCTCCTTGGGGCTCGGGGGCTTGAGTCGGCCCTTGACGTTGCGGTCGATGGCCATGTCGTGGAACAGGTGATCGGACGTGGAGTAGGTCTCGACCGGCTCCTCGAAGGGCAGGTCCAGCGCCTTGTTGATCAGCTTCCAGCGGGTCAGATCCGCCCAGTCGACGAACGTGACGGCGATGCCGGACTTGCCGGCGCGGCCGGTGCGGCCGATGCGGTGGACGTAGGTCTTGTCGTCCTCGGGGCAGTTGTAGTTGATGACATGGCTGACGTCGGTGACGTCGATGCCGCGGGCGGCGACGTCGGTGGCCACGAGGGTGTTGACCTTTCCTTCGCGGAACCGGTTCAGCGCCTTCTCACGCGCGGGCTGGGCCATGTCGCCATGCAGCGGGGCGGCGGGGAAACCACGGTCGATCAGGTCGTCGGCCACGCGCTGAGCGGTGCGCTTGGTGCGCGTGAAGATGATGACGCGTGCGACGTCGTCGGCCTGCAGGATGCGGGCGAGGACCTCGGCCTTGTCCATCTCGTGGGCCTGCCACACGAACTGCGACGTGGTGGGCACCGTCTGGCCGGCGTCCTGGCTCTCAGCCCGGATGTTCATGGGGTGACGCATGTGCTTGCGCGCCAGCGAGACGATGGCCGACGGCATGGTGGCCGAGAACAGCATGGTCTGGCGGGTCTCGGGAGTGCGCGACAGCAGCGACTCGACGTCGGGCAGGAAGCCCAGGTCGAGCATCTCGTCAGCCTCGTCGAGCACGACCGACTTGACGTGCGAGAGGTCCAGCGCGCCGCGGTTGGCCAGGTCGAGCAGGCGGCCGGGGGTGCCGATGACGATGTCCACGCCTGAGGCGAGGGCGTCCAGCTGCGGGTCGTAGCCGACGCCGCCGTAGATCAGCAGGCTCCGGGTGCCGCGCTTGGCAGCTGCGGTGGCGATGTCGCCACCCACCTGGATGGCGAGCTCGCGCGTCGGCGCCACGATCAGGGCCTGCGGCTTGCCGGGGGCAGCCAGCTGGTCGTAGTCGGGGTCGTGCGGCGCGACGGTGCGCTGGATGACCGGGATCGCGAAGGCGAGGGTCTTGCCGGTTCCGGTGCGCGCCTGGCCGATGAGGTCGGTGCCCATCAGGGCGACCGACAGGGTCATTTCCTGGATGGGGAAGGGGGAGGTGATGCCGACGTCGGTGAGGGCTTCGGCGATCTCGGGCATGACGCCCAGGTCAGTGAACGTAGTCACAAAGGTCTCAAATCGTGAGGGGGCGATGGGATTCTCAGTACGTGTCGTGACGATTCTCGAGACAGACGTACGAGACCTCGCGACGGAGATACGGCCCAGGGGGCGGTTCCCAGTCTACCGCGTGCCGCGATGACAGCCGGTTCCCGGTGTGCCGGCCGCCTGAACGCGGCCGGATGTGGCGATACGCTGCCGTGCATGGCTGCCGATGAGACAGAAGACGACCAGTACCGCACCGGGATCCTTGAGCTGATCGGGATTCTCGCGTATGGCGAGGTCAGCGCCTGCGAACGGCTGGCCGAGGACGCTGCCATGGCGCCGGATCTGGCCACCAAGGCCGAGATCCTCGCGATGATGGCGGCCGAGTGGGACCACTTCGAGAAGCTGCGGGACCGGCTGGTCGAGATGGAGCAGGCCGATCCGTATCCGTTCATCGACTCGTTCGCCGACATCTTCGACCGTTTCCACCGGCAGACCACCCCGAGCGACTGGCTCGAGGGGCTGGTCAAGGCCTACGTCGGCGACGGACTGGCCGCCGATTTCTACCGTGAGATCGCCGCGTACCTCGATCCGGAGACGCGCGAGCTGGTGCTGGAGACGTTGTCGGGCACGGGACATTCGGAGTTCGTGGTCGGTGCCGTGTGCGGCGCCATCGAACGAGACCCGCGGGTCGGTGGTCGGCTCGCCCTGTGGGGTCGACGCCTGATGGGAGAGGCGCTCAGTCAGGCCCAGATGGTCGTGGCCGAGCGCGACGCCTTGAGCGCCGTCCTGGTCGGCGGCATGGACCACCCGGGCATGGACCTGGCCGGCATCGGCCGCATGTTCACCCGACTCACCGAAGCTCACGCGGCCCGGATGAAGCTCCTGGGCCTGGCGTCCTGACGACGCGGTGCCACGCGGTCACCGCACGTCAGCGGCGAGGGCGCGACATCGGACGGCGTCGAGGGGCTGCTCGGCCTGCTGATAGATCTCGGCGGCTCGGGAGAAGTGGTCCCGGCTCGGCGCTCGCTCGGCCTGCGCCGAAGCGATGTGACCGCGCACCTCGTGCAGCGCGGCGTACCAGGCCGGCAGTCGCATGACGACCTCCGCCAGGAACACCGTGGACTGCTCATAGGCCGCCGCTCGCTCCAGGTCGCCGGCGCGCGCCGCAGCGATCGCCGCCGGCACCGCGAAGGTGATGCGACATCCGGGGCACGTCTCGGCCGGGCCGAGGACAGCCTCCTCGGCTGCCTCCAGAGCCGCGAAGCCGGCCTCGGCGGTCTCAGCCGCGACGATGCGGGCTCCATAGATGCGGTCGAACAGGTGAAAGCCGACCTCGGACTCCTGCGCCAGCGCCAGCGCATCATCGAGCATCACGCGCGCGTCAACGAGTCGACCCCGATGAATCGCCACCTCGGCCCGCCGTTGCAAGGAGAATGATTCGCCGGTGGGGGCGGCAATCGCGCGATGCAGACGCGCGCCGGCGGCCAGGTCGACGTCTGCCTCGTCCAGCCTCCCAGCGAGGAGCTTGGCCTCTCCGCCGAGCGTTTGGGCGAAGGCGTGACCGCGGGCGGCGCCAAGTCGCTCGGCTTCGGATCGCAGCGAGTCCGCAAAGGAGATGACGTCGTCGTACGGACGTGCTCCGTACAGCAGCCGCTGCGTGATGCACAGCTGTCCATCGAACACGTTGACCGCCAGGTGCGGCAGATCATGGGTGTCGTCGAGGTCGATGCGCACGCTGCCCCGCAGCTCGCCTCGGGCGTGTGCGGCCGCCGCGTTGGCCCACGACGCGATGATGAGTGACGCCGAGTCGCCGGAATCGAGGGCGAGGCGCCTGCTCTCGGCCGCCTTGGCCGCGCCGACGGCGGGGTCGCCGAAGCCCAACGCCGCGGCGCCGGACAACGTCAGCGCCTCCGCCAGACGCCCCTCGACCGTGACCGGACGGGAGTCGCCCAGCGTGCGCAGGGCGCCGGCGGGATCGCCCTGCTTGATCTGGGCCAGCGCCTGGCGAGGCACGATCTCGTGTGCCGCCTCCTCGCCCGCGGCCCGCGCAGCGTCGGCGTAGGCGGCCAGCGCAGCCCCTTCGCCAAGTGCCTCGAGCGACTCCGCGCGCAGCAGCAGGCCGTCGACGTGCTCCGGGTCGTGATGAAGGAGCGGATCGAGATAGTCCAGAGCGTCTCGGTACGCCGCCAGCTCGACTGAGCGTCGCGCTGCCGCCAGCAGCCACGGGACGGCCTCGGCGGGGCGACCGCCGGCGATCCAGTGCCGAGCGATGACGGCGGGTGACCCGCCCAGCTCGTCCAGGCGCCGCGCGGCATCGCGGTGGATCGCGACTCGATGATGCGGCGCGATCTCCTCGATCATGGCTTGGCGCACGAGCTCGTGACCGAATCGGTAGCGGCCGTCGGCCACGGTGAGGACACCGGCGGAGACGGCGCGGTCGAGCATCGCGAAGGCCTCGTCCTCACCGCTCCCGGTGAACGCCAGCACGCTCGGCAGGTCGAGGTCGTCCCCGGCGAGGGCCAGCCGGCGGAGCATCGCGGTCGAGCCGTCGTCCAGATCGGCAAAGCGAGCGGCGATGGCGTCGTGTCGTGACGTCCCCAGGCGCAGCTCGCCGCCGGACACCGCGCTCCTGGCCAGCTCGAGCACGAAGAAGGGGTTGCCCTCGGCCATGGCGACGAGCTCGGCGACGGTGTCGGGACGGTCGACCAGACCGGCTTCGGTGGCCAGGGCGCTCGCCTCGTGCGGTTCGAGCGGGGCGAGATCCAGCTCGATGGCGCCGCCGGCCCGCGCCACCCGGGCCACCCCGCGGCGCAAGGTCTCACTCGCCGCCTCGGGGCGGTAGGCCAGCATCGTCAGGATCGGGGCGGACGAGACGGCGCCGAGATGAAGGAGCACCTCGATGGTCGCGGCGTCGGCGAGATGGGCGTCGTCGACGACGACCAGAGTGCCCGATGGGCCAGCCGCAGCGGTGAGCAGTCGACGCACCGCACCAATCACCTGGTGCCGACTGACCGGCATCGTCAGGGCACCGGCCGCCTCGACCATGGGTGTCAGCTCGGCCAGCACGTCTCGCGCTCGACCCCCCGCGCCGTCAAGCACCCCTGGCTCGTCCGCGACCAGGCGCTCGGTCGCGGCAGCCAGGGCAGCGTATGGGCCTTCGGAGTTCGCAGCGGACACGGTCAGGGTTCGCCACCCCTCCTTCTCCGCGATGGCGCTGGTACGCCGTGCGAACGCCGATTTGCCCATGCCAGCCGCCCCGCGGACTGCCACCAGCGTTGCTGCGTCCGTCCCGGGGGAGCGGAGTCGCGAGGTGATGATCGAGAGCTGGACGTCGCGCCCGACGAAGCGCGACTCCGCGGCGACCAGCCCGCGAACGCATTCGTCGTAGACCTTCTGGGTCTCGTCGCTCGGTGCCACACCCAGCCCGACCCGCAGCGCCGTCCGGAGTCGTCCGTACGTGGAGATGGCTGCGTGCCGACGACCGGCCGCGAGCCGGTCGAGCATCACCGCACGACAGGCCTCCTCGTCGGTCGGGTCGAGGTCGACCAGGCGCTCCCAGCGGCCCGCGAGGCGCAGGAGGTCGGCTCGGAGGCTCTGCAGGCGGTCTCGTGGTGCTTGCGTCCATTCCTCGTAGAGCGATCCGGGGAGCAGATCTCCCGGACAGCTGTCCGCGAGGGCGCGCGCTGCGGCGGCGTTCTGGTGAGCCAGCGCCGACTGGGCAGCCGACTCGAATGCGGCCACGTCGGTGGACGTGTGCCGGGAGGGGAACAAGGTGACCACGCCGCGTTGGAGGGTCACCGACTCCGGGTCAGCCAGGGCGCGGCGGGCGTGGTGGGCAGCCTTGCGCAGATTGGCTGCTCCGGCCTCGGGCCCGAGCTGCGGCCACAGGGCGTCGATGACCTGCTCGCGCAGCAGGCGGTGCTCGTCGGCCAGTGCGAGCAGCTGGACGAGATCGGCGGCACGTCGTCCGGGCCATCGAGATGAGTCGACCCGCTCGCCATCCACCAGGATCTCGAAGCCGCCGAGAAGCTGGACGTGGACCTCATCGA
The DNA here is from genome assembly GCA_963769445.1 of uncultured Actinomycetota bacterium. GTDB lineage: Bacteria > Actinomycetota > Actinomycetes > Propionibacteriales > Nocardioidaceae > Aeromicrobium. Next base: position 317,274 of record CAVYLO010000001.1, read on the forward strand.
CCGTCATGGCAACCTCCCACAGGGCGAGCGTAGCGACCCCGGCCTGTCAGGTCAGCAAGAATCCGGCGGCGACCCACGCGTCGAGGCCGCCCTCCAGGTGTGCGACGTCCAGGTAGCCCATCGACTGCAGGGTGTGTCCGGCGAGCGCCGATCGCCGTCCCGTCGCCGAGCAGAGGATCATTCGGCGTCGTAGTTCGAACTCCTCGCGATGGCTCGGCGCGGTGGGATCCGCGCAGAACTCCAGCGTCCCGCGTGGGGTGAACATGGCCCCCTGGATCGAGCCGCCAGCGGTCTCGGCTGGCTCGCGCACGTCGATCAGCAGCACGTTCTGGCATCCCAGCTCGGCCATCACTTCGTGGGGTCGGAGGTTCTCGATCCCCGACCTCGCCACCGCGACCATCGCGTGTACATCCATGATCCTGACCTCCCACGTCCGTCGGCATGGACGCAGCCTGCCCCGATCACCGTTCCCGGACCGTTCCTGTGGTGGGTCGGCCGGGAACGATCTGGGAACGGTGCGACGTGAGACTCGGTCAAAAGTCCTACTCACACCAGGAGAACATCATGAGTACTGCCATCAAGGACATGGAGATCGAGGTCTCGGCCGGCGAGCTGGAGACGCGCTACGTGGAAATGGGCGAGCAGGCCATTCGCCATGCTCGTGTCCCGGCTGGAACCGATTTCGGCCCGGTGCTTCAAGGGTTGCCGAACGACCGGTGCCCGAGTCCGCACTGGGGCATCATCCTGGAGGGCTCAGTCGTGATCGAGCACGCCGACGGCACGGTCGAGACGGCACGCGCCGGTGAGGTCTACCACTGGCCGGCCGGGCACACGGCCCACACGGACGAGGGTGTCGTGTTCATCGAGGTCGGCCCGATCGGACCCATGAAGCAGTTCGGCGAGCACGCGCAGAACGTGATGGCCGGCGCATGATCGTGATGCGGGTGCTGAGCGCGATCCTGCGTCTGAAGAACCGGCGCAGGTCCGCGGTGGCCGCTACTTCGTCGACGCGGTGACGGCCTCGCTGGCGGCCAGTCCGAAGCCGACCTTGCGTCCGGCGTCCGAGGTGAAGTCCAGGTACGCGACCCGGGCAGCCGGGACGGCCACGGTGCGACCCTTGTCGTCTGTGAGGGTGAACACCGAGTCGTCCTTCAGGGCGGACTGCAGGGCTTCGAGCACGGCCTGAGGCTCGTCCTCGGTCGACACCGACAATTCACGCGGGGCGTGCTGCACGCCGATCTTGACCTCCACGGTCACTCATCTCCTTGGATGTTGTCGTCTTCGTTGCGGGGGAATCCGCCGATGCCGCGCCAGGCCAGGCCGGCGACGAGCTCGACGGCTTCGGCGCGACTCAGGCTCGAGTCGCGCGACATCCAGTTCTGGGCGCCGACATGACCCATGCCGACGAGGCTGACCGCGAGCAGGTGAGCGGCGGGGTCGGGCAGGCCGGTGTCGTCGCGGATCACCTCGGCGATCGCGGAGGCGGACTCGAACACGACGCGGTCGATCTGGCTGCGCACTGACGGGTCGTTGGTCAGGTCAGACTCGAACACCAGCCGGAAGGCAGCGCCCTGATCGGCGACGTAGCCGTACCAGAGCTCCATGGTGGCCTGCACGCGTCGCCGGTTGTCCGAGGTGGACGCGAGCGCGTCGCGCACCTCGGTGATGACGGTGTCGCACGACGTCTCCAGCAGGGCCAGGTACAGGTCGAGCTTGCCGGGGAAGTGCTGGTAGAGCACGGGCTTGGAGACGCCGGCGCGGTCGGCGATCTCGTCCATGGACGCCGCGTGATAGCCCTGCTCGACGAAAACCTCGAGCGCCACGTCGAGCAGCTGGGCCCGTCGCGCCGAGCGCGGCAGACGGCTGGAGCGAGGACGGGCTCCGATGGCTTCGGTCACGACGCCAGCGTAGTGGGTGCGCCAGAATGTGGACGCGGCACCGGGGCAGGCCGCGTGTCGGGAACAATGGGCCGTTCGGACGTGTTGTCAAAGTGTCCGTGCTGCATGCCGCACAAAGGAGAATTCCGTGGTCGCCCCACTCGTGGAACCCGCAGTTGAGCTCACGATCGATGAGGTGCGCCGCTACAGCCGGCACCTGATCATCCCGGACGTCGGCATGATCGGGCAGAAGCGGCTCAAGAACGCCAAGGTGCTCGTGATCGGCGCCGGCGGACTGGGTAGTCCGGCTCTGCTCTACCTGGCGGCTGCTGGCGTCGGCACGCTCGGCATCATCGACGACGACGTGGTCGACGAGTCCAACCTGCAGCGTCAGGTCATCCACGGCCAGTCCGACATCGACAAGCCCAAGGTCACGTCCGCGGCCGAGTCCGTCGCCGAGATCAACCCGTACGTCACCGTCATCCAGCACGAGGTGCGCCTCGACACCGACAACGTGCTCGACATCTTCGCGCCGTACGACCTGATCGTCGACGGCACGGACAACTTCGCCACCCGTTACCTGGTCAACGATGCAGCGGTGATCCTGAACAAGCCCTACGTGTGGGGCTCGATCTACCGCTTCGAGGGTCAGGTGTCGGTGTTCTGGGCCCAGGAGGGTCCGCAGTACCGCGACCTCTACCCCGAGCCGCCGCCGCCGGGCATGGTCCCGTCCTGCGCCGAGGGCGGCGTGCTGGGCGTGCTGTGCGCCTCGATCGGCTCGATCATGGTCACCGAGGCGATCAAGCTCATCACCGGCATCGGCGATCCGCTGATCGGCCGACTGATGGTCTATGACGCGCTCGAGATGCGGTACTCGACGCTGAAGGTCCAGCGCGATCCCAACGGCGTGCTGCCCACCGAGCTCATGGACGACTACGAGGCCTTCTGCGGTGCGGTCAGCGAGGAAGCGGCCGATGCGGCCGCCGACTCGACCATCTCGGTCGCCACGCTCGACGGCTGGCTCAAGGAGCGCACCGACGGCGGTCGCGACTTCGTGCTGGTCGACGTGCGCGAGCCCAACGAGTACGAGATCAACCAGATCCCCGGCTCGGTCCTGATCCCCAAGGGCGAGTTCCTCAACGGCAACGCTCTCGAGCAGCTGCCGCAGGACAAGCAGGTCGTGCTGCACTGCAAGTCCGGCGCACGTTCGGCGGAGGCGCTCGCGGTGCTCAAGGGCGCCGGCTACTCCGACGCGGTGCACGTCGGCGGCGGCGTCGTCGCCTGGGTCAACCAGATCGACCCCAGCCAGCCGACTTACTGAATCGGCATGGACGAGCCGTTCACCGAGCGGGTGCTCGCGCTGGTGGAGCAGATTCCGATCGGGCACGTGCTCAGCTACGGGCGTGTGGCCGAACATCTCGGCGCCGGATACGGCCCTCGCTACGTCGGTCGCGTCATGTCACTGGAGGGTTCGAGCGTCAGCTGGTGGCGGGTCGTGCGCGCCGACGGATCGATGGCCGCGCCGTTGATGGGCGAGGCGCAGATGCACTGGCTGGAGGAGGCGACGCCGGTGCACCACGGGCGCGTGCACATGGCCGAGGCCCTGTGGGAGCCACCTGTCCGACCCGTCTGATCTGATGGCGCCATGACCGCACGCCTCCGACCGCCCGCGCACGGCGGACCGGTGGCAGCAGATCTCGACGCCTCGCAGCGGGCTGTCCTCGACCACGGTCGTCAACCGGGCGCCGGTCCGCTGCTCGTGCTCGCCGGACCCGGTACTGGCAAGACCACCACCTTGGTGGAGCTGGTGGCCGAGCGGGTCGCCGCTGGCCTCGCACCCGAGGACGTCCTGGTCCTCACCTTCGGCCGCAAGGCCAGCCGGGACATCCGATCCCGCATCGCTCGCCGCACACCCGCTGGCGGCGTCGTGGACGTCATGACCTTCCATGCGTACTGCTACGGCCTGGTCCGGTCGGCGTCCTCGCCCGAGGACTTCGCCGATCCCATCCGTCTGCTCACGGCACCGGAGCAGGAGTGGCGGCTGGCCGAGGTGCTGCTCGGCGCCACCGAGATGCAGCGAGTGCAGTGGCCCGAGGAGCTCGCCGCAGCGCTGCGCACCCGCGGCGTGGCTCGCGAGCTGGCCGACTTCTTGTCCACGGCTCGCTCCCACGGCCTCGACCCCCACACCCTGCGCATCATGGCCGAACGTCGTGGCGAGGACGTCTGGCGCAGCGTCGCCGACCTGTGGGTCGAGTACGACCAGGTGCTGTCGCTGGCTCGCGAGGCGGACTACGCCGGTCTCGTCGACGACGCCCTGGGCGTGCTGGACGATGCCGAGGACGACGGCTCGCTGGCGCACCGGCAACCTCGCTTGCTGGTCGTCGACGAGTACCAGGACACCGACCCGGCACAGGTGGCGCTGCTGCAGCAGCTGGTCGGCCCGCACACCGAGCTGGTGGCGGTCGGCGACCCCGATCAGTCCATCTACGCCTTTCGGGGCGCCGACGTACGGGGCATCTGGGGCTTCGCCGACACCTTCGGCACCACCGCCCGCCCGGCTCGCACCCTCGCGCTGCGTCAGACGCGGCGCTTCGGGCCAGCCCTGCTCGAGGCGTCGCGCGCGGTCATCGCGCCGCTCGGTCTCACCGGATCGCTGTCCGCCCAGGAGTTCGCGGCCTTTCGTGCCCCGCAGCCCTCACCCGACCTCAGCGGACGCATCGAGGTGCGCACCTTCTCGGACATCCGCGCCGAAGCCGACCAGATCGCCGCCACGTTGCGCAGCGCGCACGTCACGGACGGTCTCGACTACGACCAGATGGCAGTGCTGGTCCGCGGTCGCGCCGCCCTCGCTCCGCTGGAACGGGCGTTGCGGTCCTCGGGGGTGCCGGTCGAGATCGCCGGCGACGAGATCCCGCTGGCAGAACAACCAGCCGTCCGGGCGCTGCTGCTCGCGGCACGCTGCGCCCAGGCCATCGCCGACGGGCGCGCCCTGCTGCCCGAGGAAGCCGAAGCCATGCTGCTCGGTCCACTGGGACGCATCGACCCCGGCGGTCTCCGGTCGTTGGCCCGTGCGCTGCGCCGGCACGAGGCCGAGGAGACCGGGGTCCTGCGGTCGTCCACCGAGCTCGTCGCGGAGTATCTGGTCGACCCCGTCGCGCTCGAAGCCATGGCGCCACCATCGGCCGTCCGGCTGGCGCAGGTGCTGCGCCGAGCAGCTGGCCTGATCGCCCGCGACCAGCCCGCCGAGCAGGTGCTCTGGACCTTGTGGGACGGCACCTCGTGGCCGCGGCGACTCAGCGAGGCTGCAGGTTCTGGCGACGACGCAGCGCACCGTGATCTCGACGCCATGGTGGCGCTGTTCGACGATGCCGCCCGCAGCGAGGAGCGGGGATCGCGTGCCACCCTGCGCGCCTACCTCGACGCCTTGCAGGCCCAGCAGATCCCCGCCGACACCCTCGCGGAGCGTGGCACTCGCGGCAGCGCCGTGCGACTCATGACGGCGCACCGATCCAAGGGTCTGGAGTGGGACCTCGTGGTGGTCGCTGGAGTCCAGGACGGGGTGTGGCCGGCCACCCGTGCCAGCCACAGCCTGTTGCGGTCCGAACGGCTCGATCCGCGCGGCGACGGCCGCGCCCCGACCTTTGGCGCGGTGCTGGCCGAGGAGCGCCGGTTGTTCTACGTGGCCATCACACGTGCCCGCTCGCGGCTGGTCGTCACTGCCGTGCAGAGCATGGCCAGCGACGGCGACCAGCCCTCGCGATTCCATGAACAGGTCCGTCCGTTCGCGTCCGATGGGGCTGGCGCTGCTGACGAGCCAGTCATCGAGGGTCGTCCGGCGCGCCCGGTCTCGCTGCGCGGTGTCGTCACGGAGCTGCGACGGATGGCCGAGAACGGGGTGTCTGCCGCGGTCCGGGCCGGGGCCGCCGCCCAGCTCGCCCAGATCGCCGATCTGGTGCCGGCCGCCTCGCCCGACCGCTGGTGGGGCACCGCTGATCTCACCCGGTCCGAGGTCCCGGTGCGCCCTGTCGATCAACCCCTTGATCTGTCCGGCACGGCCATCGACGGCATCACCACCTGTGCGCTGCGATGGTTCATGTCGCGCGAGGCCAAGGGCGAGCGCGGCACCAGCGGAGCGCAGGGATTCGGTCTGGCCGTCCACGTCCTCGCTGCCGAGCTCGCCGCCGATCCCACGCTCGACGCCGGCACCCTCGTGGCGCACCTGGACAGCGTCTGGCACCAGCTCGACTTCGACACCGCGTGGATCGCGGCCAGCGAGCGCACCGAGGCAACCAACGCCGTCAACCGGCTGGTCCGGTGGCAGCACGACCGCGGCGATCGTCGCACGCTCGGCGCTGAGATGGAGTTCGTCGTCGAGGTTCCCGTCGGCGACGATGTCGTGCGGCTGCGCGGCTCGATGGACCGTGTCGAGGTCGACTCTGAGGGTCGGCTGCACATCGTCGACTTCAAGACCGGAGCGAGCAAGCCCTCGGCCGCAGATCTGTCCCAGCATCCTCAGCTCGGCGTCTACCAGATCGCGGTCGGGCACGCCGGATTCGACGCTGGCGACCGCAGCGGCGGCGCCGAGCTGGTTCATCTGCGGCAGGAGCTCGCGGCCGCTCCGGGACATCCCACGGTGCAACGACAGCCGCCGCCAGATCCCGAGGTGCCGTTCTTCGCCTACGACCTGCTGCGCCAGTCACGTGACGTCGTGCGCCACGAGACCTTCGACGCCACGGTCAACTCCTACTGCGCGATGTGCGCCTTTCGGCGCTGCTGCCCGGCGGTTGAGGGCCAACCCACGGTCGGGCCTGAGGCGGGGGAGGTCACGTCGTGAGGCGTTTCATCGAGGACCAGACCGACCTCTGCCAGAAGCTGGGCATCGCGTTCAGCCCCGAACAGCTGGACGCCATCACCGCCGACTGGCGACGCCCTGGCGTCATCGTCGCTGGCGCGGGGTCTGGCAAGACCACGGTCATGGCCGCAAGGGCCGTCTGGCTGGTCGGGCACGAGGGCGTGCCGCCCGGCAGCGTCCTGGGACTCACCTTCACCAAGAAGGCCGCAGCGGAGCTCGGCCACCGCGTCCGCCGCGATCTGATGGCCATGGCCGACGTCACCGATGTGCTCGACCTGTTCGACGAGCACGGCGAGCCCACGGTGTCCACCTACAACGCCTTCGCCGGCTCCCTCATCACCGAGCACGGTCTGCGTCTCGGCATCGAGACCGACCTCACCGTCACCTCGGACGCCACCCGATTCCAGCGCGCTTCGCGGGTGATCCGACGATTCCGCGAGCCGCTTCCGCACCTCACGGGCAAGCTGCCGTCCACGATCGAGAAGGTGCTGGCGCTCGACGGTGCGCTGTCGGAGCACCTCGTCTCGCCCGACCGGCTGCGCGAGCACGACCACGGGGTCGTGGCGGCCATCGACGCCCTGCCCAAGGCCACCAAGCCGCTGCTGCGGGCCAGGGAGGTCGCGCTGGAACGAGTCGATCTCAGCCGACTGGTCGAGGCGTACCGCGCCGACAAGATGTTCGCCGGTGTCATGGACTTCTCCGACCAGATGGCAGGCGGCGCCCGACTGGGCATCGAAGTGCCCGAGGTCGGACAGCTGATGCGAGAGCGGTTCGGCGTGGTGATGCTCGATGAGTATCAAGACACCTCCGTCGCCCAGCGGCTCATGCTGCAAGGTCTGTTCGGGGGTGGGCATCCGCTCACCGCGGTGGGTGACCCGGCCCAGGCCATCTACGGCTGGCGTGGCGCGTCGGCCGACAACATCGAACGCTTCGCCACGCACTTCCCCTCAGCTGACGCGACCCCCACAGCGGTCTTCGGGCTTCGCACCAGCCGGCGCTGCCACCCCGACGTGCTCGAGGTCGCCAATGCGGCTGCGCGCCCGTACTACGACGCGCACCCCGAGCTGGCGCCGCTGTCGCCACCGCCGGGGGACCCGGAGACCACGGCCGACATCTCCGCCCAGCTGTTCGACTCCGTCACCGACGAGTTCAGTGCCGTCATCGACGACATCGTGGCGGCCCGTGCGGCGAGCGCCGACGAGTCGATTGCCGTGCTGCTGCGCACCCGCGCCGAGATGCCGGCCATCACCGCCGCGTTGCGTGATCGCGGGGTCGACGCCGAAGTGGTCGGACTGGCGGGCCTGCTGTCGTTGCCGCACGTCAACGATGTCGTCAGCCTGCTCGACGTCGTGGCCGATCCCACCGCCAACCCGTCCGCCATCCGTCTTCTCACGGGTGACCGCTGGCGCATCGGACCGCGTGATCTCGCGCTCCTGGGCCACCGAGCCCGCCACCTCGCCCAGGCAGCACGCGGCGAGTCCGCCGAATCCATCGACGCCAAGCTCGCCGACGCCGTCACCGGCTCCGATCCCACCGAGGTCGTCTCGCTGGCCGATGCCGTCGAAGATCCCGGCCACGCTGCGTACGCCCCCGAGGCGCGAGAGCGGTTGGCCGATCTTGCCGCGGTGATCCGGGCGGTGCGGCGGGGTCTGGGCTCATCGATCGCCGACATCATCCAGCTCGCCATTCGTCGCCTCGACCTCGACATCGAGACCCACCTGCTCGGCACGGGTGCGGCCGACGACCTCGCGGTCCTCGTCGAGCGCGCCGATGTCGTCACGGGACGCGCCGACGTCGATTCCCTGCCGGGTTTTCTGGCCTACCTGCGCGCCGAGGACGAGTTCGGCACAGGGCTCGAGGTCCCCGAGCGCGCCCGTCCCGGTGCCGTGCAGGTGCTCACGATCCACACCGCCAAGGGGCTGGAGTGGGACCGGGTGTTCGTGCCGTTCGTGGTGGAGGGAACCTTCCCGTCCGGGCAGGGTCGCGACCGATGGACCTCCAACGCCAAGGGTTTCCCGCACCCGCTCCGCGGCGACGCCGACCTGCTGCCTCGCCTCGATGCATGGACCAACCCAGCGCTCACCGCGCTCGGTGCTCAGTTCGTCGAGGAGTCCACCAGCGAGGAGATCCGCCTCGCCTACGTGGCGTTCACCCGGGCCCGCAGGTCCCTGCACGTCAGCGGGCACCACTGGGGTCGCTCCCAGAAGGGAGTGCGCAAGCTGTCGCCGTTCCTGGCGGCCGCCCGGACTGTGATCCAGGCGCAGGACCGTCCAGGCGGCATCTGGATCGAGACCACTGCGCACGAGTCCAACCCTGAGCTGGACGTGGCACCCGCCACCTGGCCTCGCCAGCCCACGCCGCTGCCGCGCCGTCTGGCCGCGGCCGAGCAGGTGCGCCAAGCCCTCCGTGGCGACCTGGAGATCCCATCGGCGTCGGGGGACGAGCACGAGTCGACTCAGCTGCATCGCCTCGGAGACCTGGCCGCCGAGCTGGCGGTGCTGCGCGACGAGGCCGAACGGGCGGCTGGTCCGCGCGACATCGAGCTTCCACTGGCGCTGTCGGCCAGCTCCATCCTCGGCCTGGCTCAGGATGAGCAGCGGTTCGCCGACCAGCTGGCGCGCCCCGTCCCGCGCGAGCCGTCTCCGGCGGCCCGACTTGGCACGGCCTTCCACGCCTGGGTCGAGGCGTACTTCGGCCAGCAGCCCTTGCTCGACCCCACCGAGCTTCCCGGCCGGGCCAGCAGCGAGCTGACCTCCGATGCAGACCTGGCGCACACCATCGAGCTGTTCCGCAGCGGTCCGTACGCCGATGCCGTTCCGCACGCCATCGAGGCATCGTTCTCGATGATGCTGGGCGAGCATCAGGTCATCGGGCGCATCGATGCGGTGTTCTCCACCGGCACGCCAGACGACCCCGCCTATGAGGTCGTCGACTGGAAGACCAACCGCAGCGCGAACGCCGACCCCCTGCAGCTGGCCATCTATCGTCTGGCGTGGGCCGAGTCGCGTGGCATCGATCCCGACCGCGTGTCGGCCGCGTTCTACTACGTGCGGCTCGGCGAGGTGGTCCGGTACGGTCCCCGCGAGCTGGCGGACCGTGGACAGCTCGTGCACCTCATTACGCTGGACGAGTGACGTCCCTCGACTACGCGTTCTTCCGGTCCGCCCACGACCGCGCAGCCCATCTGCGCAAGGACGGGGCTTGGCGCACCGCCGATGGCGAGCTCAAGGTGCTGGTCCTGGGCGGGGAGCACGTGGCGACCACGGACACGGGCCAGATGCGGTGGGTCGCGGAGGCCGAGGCGCCGGACGGCGAATGGCTCTTCCTGGGCTATCGCAACGGGGTGCGGCACGCCGCGGTGATGGTCGACCGAGTGCCGGCTGACCTGCAGCCCGCCAGTCTGCGCATGGTCGGACCCCACCTGGATCCTGACGACGCCTCGCTCGGGGTGCACGCCGTCGGTATCGCACGGTGGCATCAGCATCACCGGTTCTGCGCGTCGTGCGGCGCGCCCTCGGTCTCGGCCGACGCAGGACACATCAGGGTCTGCACGGCCTGCGGCGCCCACCACTTCCCGCGCACGGACCCGGCCGTGATCATGCTGATCACCGACGATCAGGATCGGGCACTGCTGGGTCGCCAGCCCGTCTGGCCGGAGGGGCGATTCTCCACGCTGGCCGGGTTCGTCGAGCCGGGCGAGGCGCTCGACGACGCGGTGCGCCGTGAGGTCATGGAGGAGGTCGGCGTCGAGGTCGGCGACGTCCGATACGCCGGCAGCCAGCCGTGGCCGTTCCCGTCCAGCCTGATGCTGGGGTTCTTCGGCACGGCCACCACGTCGCAGATCCACGTCGATCACGACGAGATCGCCGAGGCGCGCTGGTTCACCCGCGAGGAGGTCACCGAGATGACCGCCTCCGCGGACCTCCTGCTGCCCCCGAACGTCTCCATCTCGCGTGCGCTCATCCAGAGCTGGCACGGCGGGACGATCCACGGGAAGTGGGCCTGAGCGGCGCCGCTCGCCAGGGAGCGCAGCGACCGTGAGGCCGAGGTACGAGGCCGAGGCGTCCAAGCGTCGAGGGCTTGCGTCAGCATTCGACGTCACCACGCCTCGCGGCGCCGCCTGCGGCGGGACACGCTCACGCTGCGCTGGCGCGCCTCGACGCTCCTCGCTGCGCTCGTCGGTCTCGGCGGCTCAGGCTGCGGCGAGCTTGGCCTTGACTTGTGCGACCGAGGGGTTGGAGAGTGCAGAGCCGTCGGCGAACACCAAGGTGGGGACGGTCTGATTGCCGCCGTTGGCCTTCTCGACGATCGCGGCCGATGCGGGATCTTGTTCGATGTCGACCTCGTCGAACTCGATTCCCTCCCGCTTGAGCTGCGACTTCAGGCGATGGCAGTAGCCACACCATGGGGTCGAGTAGATGGTGAAAGTGCCCGCCATGTTTTGTCTCCTTCGAGGACTAGTCTGCTCACGTCAACGTTCCCGCACGTCTGACCATTCCCCAGCCCTTGATCAGGACGGAGTCCACCGGTGACCGACGCCGATCAGCTGCTCGACGGGCTCGACCCCGAACAGCGCGAGGTCGCCAAGTCGTTGCGTGGCCCGATCACGGTCATCGCGGGCGCTGGTACCGGCAAGACCCGCGCGATCACCCACCGCATCGCCTACGGCGTGGCCAGCGGACTCTACGAGCCGTCCGAGGTCCTCGCCGTCACCTTCACCACGCGCGCGGCCGGCGAGATGCGCGGTCGTCTCGCCTCGCTGGGAGCCCCCGGCGTGCAGGCCCGCACCTTCCACTCCGCAGCGCTGCGGCAGGCCCGATACTTCTGGCCGCAGGCCATCGGATCGGCGTTCCCCGACATCATCGACTCCAAGTTCGGGCTGGTCGGGGCCGCCGCCCGTCGGGTCGGGGTGCGCGGCGACAACGCCCTGATCCGGGACCTCTCCGCTGAGGTCGAGTGGGCCAAGGTCAGCGGAATGACTCCGGCCACCTACGTCACGCGCACCCGCGGCGGCAACCGCCAGGTCGGCGATCTCGACGCCACCACCGTGTCGCAGGTCCTGGCTGCCTACGAGGAGGTCAAGGGCGCTGAGCGCATCGACATGGAGGACATCCTCCTCGTCACGGCGTCGATCCTGGCCGACAACCCCGAGGTCGCGGCCGCCGTTCGACGCCAGTACCGCTGGTTCGTGGTCGATGAGTTCCAGGACGTCAACCCGTTGCAGTCCCAGCTGCTCGATCTGTGGCTCGGCGGCAGAGACGACGTGTGCGTGGTGGGTGACCCCCGTCAGACCATCTACTCCTTTGCCGGCGCTTCGCCCAGCATCCTCGGCTCGTTCGCCAAACGCTTCGAGCACGGCGAGCGGCACGAGCTGGTGCGCAACTACCGCTCCACCCCGCAGATCGTGGCGGTCGCCAACGCGGTCTTCAGCCGCGGCGGCAAGACCGACGGTGTCGTGCTGCAGGCTCAGCGCGAGCCCGGCGACCCGGTCACCTACGTCGGCCATCCCGATGAGCCGACCGAGGCGCAGGCCGTGGCCAACGAGATCGCGCTGCTGCACCGACGCGGTGTGCCGTACCGCGAGATGGCGGTCCTGTACCGCATCAACGCCCAGTCCGAGGCCTACGAGGAAGCGCTCGGCGAGCACAGCATCCCGTACACGCTGCGTGGCGGCGAGGGCTTCTTCCGGCGGGCCGAGGTCCGTCAGGCGGTCGCCCTGCTGCGCGCCGACATGCAGAGCACGGCCGCCGACAGCCACGAGGAGTTCATCGACGACGTGCGCAACATCCTGGCCGGTATCGGGTACAGCGACACCCCGCCCACCGGCGCCGGCGAGATCCGCAACCGCTGGGAGTCGCTGAGCGCCATCGTCGGCATGGCACGCGATCTCATCGCCGCACAGGACAAGGCCACCATGGCTGACCTGGTGGCTGACCTGGAGCGCCGCGCCGCCGCCGCGCACGCCCCGGCGGCCGATGGCGTCACCTTGGCCACGATCCACTCAGCCAAGGGTCTGGAGTGGGACGCCGTGTTCTGCGTCGGCATGCAGGAGGGCACTGTCCCCAGCCCGTTCGCGCAGACTCCGGCCGAGATCGAGGAAGAGCGGCGGCTGTTCTACGTCGCGGTCACCCGGGCCCGGCACACGTTGATGGTGTCGTGGGCCGCGGCTCGGCGGCTCGGCGGACGCGGCAATCGAGGCCCCACCCGATTCCTCGACTCGCTGCTGCCCGCCGGTCACGCCTCGCGCCAGACCGCCAAGCAGCCTCGGCAGCGCAAGGTCGCCAAGTGCCGGGTCTGCAACCAGGTGCTGGCCGTCGTCGACCGCCAGCGTGGCCGGTGCGATGACTGCCCGTCCACCTACGACGAGGGGCTGTACGAGAATCTGCGGGCCTGGCGCACCCGGGAAGCCGGCGAGATCGGCAAGCCGGCCTACGTCGTGTTCACCGACGCCACCTTGCAGTCCATCGCCGAGATGAAGCCGGTCGACGCCGAGGCGCTCGGCCACGTGCCGGGCGTGGGACCGGCCAAGCTGGAGCGGTACGCCGACACCGTGCTCGATCTGGTCGCCGCCGCCCGTTGACCTGTTCGCCAGGGAGCGAAGCGAGGCGAACCACAGCAGTACAGCTTGGTTTCGCCTCGGTCGCTCGTTCCTCGCTCCCTCACGTTCCTCGCAGAGCTCGTCACTGGCGAACGGGCTGTTCGCCAGGGAGCGAAGCGACCGTGCCCTTCGCTGCGCTCACGCTTCGCTAGGGCCCGGGCGAAGCGAGGCGAACCAAGGCCCTACGGCTTGGGTTGGCCACGCCTCGCAGGGGGCGCCTTTGGCGCTTCACGCTCACGCTTCGCTGGCGCGCTCGCCGGCTCGTCGCTGCTCGCGAATCCGGGCATGGACTCCAGCAGGATCTGGCGGAAGGGGGCTGTCGCGCCCAGCTGGCACAGCACGCCCATGCCGCCGATCCACACCCGGTGGATCAACATGTAGTCCGGCGGCAGGTTGAACTGCAGCGCCGTGCCCATGCCCTCGGCGTTGGGGGCGCTGACCCGATTCATCTGCCCGCGCATCCATTCGCGACTGAAGGTGAAGGTCTCGTGCTCGGCCGGCTCGACGAACGGACCGAAATAGCGACCCACCGACTCGGCATCAAGCTTGGTTCCGGCCCGCAGGAAGCCCAGCTCGACCAGTCCGATGCGGACGTCCTCGAACTCGCCGTCGACGCTCAGCCGGATCAGTCGACCCATGTCGTCCGGCAGCCCGTCGGGGAGCCGGGCCACGGCGCCGAAGTCGAGCACGCCGATGCGGCCGTCAGCCATGATGCGGAAGTTTCCGGGGTGCGGGTCTGCGTGCAGCATGCCGGCGCGCTGCGGGCCGGCGAACATGAACCGCCCATAGATCTCGCCGTAGTGATCCCGCTCGGCCTGCGTGCCTTCGGCGATCACGTGGGCCAGGGAGTGCTCGGACTCCAACCAGGTGGCCACCAACAGGCGCGCGGTGTGGTGCACGGGTTCGGGGACGACGATCTCGGGGTCGTCGACGAAGGCCTCGAAGAACGCGGTGTTGGCCTGCGCCTCGAGGTCGTAGTCGAGCTCCTCGGCCACTCGGTCCTGCAGCTCCTTGATCAACGGCTTGATGTCGAGCCCGGGCACGAGCACACCGAACATGCGGGACAGGCGAGAGATCTGACGCAGGTCGGCCATCAGGGCCTTGGCTGCACCCGGGTACTGCAGCTTGACCGCCACGTCACGACCGTCGGACCAGGTGGCGCGGTGCACCTGCCCGATCGAGGCGGCTGCGGCCGGGACATCGTTGAAGGTCTGGAAGTAGTCACGCCACTGCTCGCCGAGCTCAGCGATCATGACGCGGTGCACCACGCTCGGGGGCATCGGCGGCGCGGCGTCCTGCAGGCGTGTGAGGGTCTCGCGATACGGCCCGATGAGCTCCTCGGGCAGCGCGACCTCGAAGATGCTCATGGCCTGGCCGAACTTCATCGCCCCGCCCTTGAGCTGCCCCAGGACCGAGAAGATCTGATCGGCGGTGCGCCGCTGCACTTCATTCAGGACGACATTGGCTGGCGTGCCCACGATGCGCTTGCCGAGGCCGAGCGTCGTTCGACCGGCGAAACCGACCGGCAGCGAGGCCAGTCGGGCGGTGCGGGAGAACGCGCTGCCGCTGAGCGAACGGCCCTCTCGACGGTCTCTGTCGTCTGAGTCGGCCACGTCCTCAGGATAGTCCCGCACCCCTGATCACGCTTGGGGCAAGAGCGCGCACGGGCAGCGGTGGTGGAACCCGTTGGACCGCACGTGGCGCATGCCGAAGCCGGGTCCGACCGTCACGACCGCGCCAGCATGCATGGGCCGCTGGCGGTCGGCCACGTCGACGATCCCGGCAGCAATCTCGGCCGCTGCCACGTGCCGCAGCACGGCGCCAGGTGCTGGGAGATTGTGCTGGGCCGCGCGCCGGCCGAACTGGGGGAGCAGTGCTGCCCATGCCGGGTCCCAGTCGATGCGGTGCAGGTCCTCGCAGCCAAGGCACGCCGAGATGCCGGGAATCACGAACGGACCAATCCGCACGACCGCCTCGTCGAGCCGCACCGTCACGTGGGGGATGCGACGCTGTACGGCTTGGACGAATGGGCCGCGTGCGGGTTCGCCGGTCGAGGCGATCACCAGCACATCGGCGTCGTCGTGCGTGCCACGCTGCACGCCAGCGTCTTCCAGGACGTGGCCCACCGCGTCCAGGAGTTGGCGGGTGCCCGGGTCAGCGTGCAGGGAGACCTGCAACCGGTGTCGGAGACCCGCATCTGCCGGGTCGCGCTCGGTCAGCGCCAGGTGGCGCGCCTCCTCGGGTCTGCGCCCGTCGCACCGAGCGGCATCCAGCACCGCGCCCATCGCCGTGAGGTGCTCCAACAGGGCCGGCATGTCGTCGGCCAGCTCGGGGATCTGTGCGGCCAGCCAGTCGGGCCCGTGCACTCCGTCGAGCGCCAGGAGCAGGCGGTGCAGACCGGGACGGTCGGGGACCACGACGCCGGGGGAGGTGCCGACCTGGAGGTGGCCGGCATCGCGCCGCAGCACGCTGGCGCCGGGGCGCAGCATGGGTCGACGGGAGGCCATGGCGTCACTGTGGCCGGTCGGTCGATCCGGTGGCCTGGTCCGTCCACAGTGCCGCCGAGATGGTCGAGGGCATGCGAACGGGGACCCGACATGGTCGGGTCCCCGTTCGAAGGTGTTGGGGAAGAGGGAGGGTCAGGCCTTGCCGAGGATTCGGTTCAGCTTGGTGCTGCAGACCGGGCAGATGCCCTTGGCCATCTTCGTGCCCTTGTCGCTGACGTGAACTTCACCAGTCGCCTCGCGCTTTTCCTTGCACTTGACGCAGTAGAACTCGCCACTCCATGTTTCCGCCATCTTCCGGCCTCCTTGCCGATCGATCACAGGCTGGGTGTGGTGCCTGTCACGCTGAAGCCTACGCGTGCTGAGCGTGAAAATGCGGCAATGAGCGTTCAAGTGAGCGACACAATGTCGCGCCTCGTTTTCCACCGTTGTGGATAAGTTTGGGGACAAGATGTGGGAATTGCCGTGCGTGATGTGGAAAAACCGATTCTCCGTAGGCTGCTGACATGTCCGAGGTCGAGATTCGACGCAGCACCCGACGCAAGCGAACGGTGCGCGCCTACCGCGAGGGCGACAAGACCATCGTCTTGATGCCCGCCCATCTGACCCGGGCGCAGGAAGCCGAGCACGTGCGCGACCTGGTCGCCCGGCTCGACCGCCGCGAGCGTCGGCGAGCCCCGTCCGACGATGCCCTGATGCAGCGCGCCCACGAGTTGTCTGCCCGATGGCTCGACGGCCGGGCGGTGCCCACCTCGGTGCGGTGGGTGACCAACCAGAACAGTCGGTGGGGGTCGTGCACCAGCGTCGACGGCAGCATTCGGTTGTCGCACCGCCTGCAGGACATGCCCGAGGAGGTGGTCGACTACGTGCTGCTGCACGAGCTGGCCCATCTGATCGAGGCCAATCACAGCAAGCGATTCTGGGCCTTGCTTGATGATTTTCCGCACGCAGAGCGGGCCAAGGGCTTTCTGGACGGCGTCTCTTGGCAGCAGCGGTGATCATCACTTGATATGCAGGCATTTACCTGCATAATGGAGTCATGACGACCGATCACGTGTTCAAGGCTCTGGCGGATGCCACGCGCCGCGAACTGTTGGACCGACTGCGCGAGCACGACGGTCAGACGTTGGGTGAGCTGTGTGAGCGACTGGCGATGACGCGCCAGTCCGTGACGCAACACCTCGACATCCTGGCCGCGGCCGGGTTGCTGACGGTCGTCAAGAAGGGGCGCGAGCGCATCCACATGCTCAACCTGACGCCCATTCACGACATGCAGGAGCGCTGGATCTCAGCCTTCGACCGACCCCGCTTGGACGCCCTGCGGGCCATCAAGCGCGATGCAGAGGAGAACGCCATGAGTGAAACCACGACCATTCCGACCTACGTCTACGTCACATACATCGGCGCGTCTGCCGACCAGGTGTGGCGGGCCCTGACCGACGCCGATCTGACGGCGCAGTACTGGAATCACCGCAACGTCTCGGACTGGAAGCCCGGATCGACGTGGGAGCACCTGCCGTTGGATGCCACCACTCCAGACATCGTGGGTTCGGTCCTCCAGAGCGACCCACCCCGGCACCTGGTGATCACCTTCGCGGGTCCTGACAGCGAGGAGCCGGAGGGCGGCCCGTCCGTCGTGACCTTCGACATCGTTCCCCACGGCGAGGTCGTCCGACTCACGGTCACCCACGAGAATCTGCCGGACGCTGGCATGTACGCCGGGATCTCGAAAGGTTGGCCCGCGGTGCTGGCGAACCTCAAGTCGATGCTCGAAACCGGTGGGGTGCTGCCGGCATCGCTGTGGGACCACGTGGCAGGAGGGTCCGACGATGCCTGAGAACTCCTCACCCCGTGCGCTGCTGGAAGAGTCGGCGGCATCCCTGCTCGCGCTGCTCGACGCGCTCCCGGAATCGGCCCTGGACCGGCCAACACCCTGCTCGGAGTGGGACGTGCGCGACCTTGTCCTCCACGTGGCCGACGCCGCTGACGAGCTCACGACACGAGCCACCGGATCGCCCGGACGAGAGCGGCTGGCGACGAGCCCGTCCGCCCTCGCGCGGGAGCGGATCCTTCAACTGCTTGCGGTGGCGGCCGAGGATCCGGATGCCGCCCACGAGGCCGTGCTCGGCGGTGCCATCGAGCTGTCGGCCCATGCGTGGGATCTCGACGTCGCTCTGGGCGGCGCCGGCCTTCGGTCCGAGCACGCCGAAGCTGTGCTCGCCCTCGCCCGCCAGCTCGTCGACGGCGCGGCGCGGGCGGCGTTCTTCGGGCCCGTCGTCGAGGTCGGCGCCGACCGTCCGGCCAGCGATCGTCTCGCTGGGTTTCTCGGACGCGACCCGAGCTGGGCGGTCAGTCGGGTAGATCCCTCCTGAGGCGTCGCCTGGCAGCAGCGATGAGGTCGCGGACGTCCTGATCCGTGGGCTCGGGCGGGTCGTCGGCCGAGCACCACCGCAGCTCGTCGGACTCCACGCTGATGACGGGCTCGGCTCCATCGGGCGCCACGGCCATGAACTGGACGTCGAGGTGGAACGCGGGCTGCGCGGGTCCGCAGAACGGCACCTCGTGTCTCGACAGCAGCAGCGGCACGGGGTCGATCTCGAGTCCGGCGATGCCGGACTCTTCCCGGGCCTCGCGCAGCGCGGCGCCAGCGAGCGTGGCGTCGTCGGGTTCGCAGTGGCCGCCGGTCTGCAGCCAGAGCCCGGCCTTGCGGTGCTTGGTCAGCACCACTCGCTCACCGTCGCCGGCGATGACGACAGCACTGGCGGTGAGGTGGTCGGGGTGGCACTCGCGGTACATCGCCGTCGGGTGCTCGGCGAGGTGCGCGAGGTACTGGACGCGCAGCCGCTCCTGCTGGTCGTCAGGCGCGGTCCAAGCCGCCAACGCCTGGGTGGCGTCGGCGTGAAGGTTCTGGGTCACGCGCGGGTGTCGTCCGGGCCGTCGAGAAGTCGGCCGAGCTCTGCGTCGAAGTCGTCGTCGGCATCGGCGGGCTCGTCGTAGGAGAAGGCGAGCGGGTCGTCGAGATCGGCAGCGGTGGGCATCAGGTCCGGGTGGGTCCAGGGCTTGTCACGGGCCTCGGCGCCGCGCCGGTCGCGCAGGGCTGCCCACAGCGTGGACGCCTCGCGCAGACGTCGAGGCCGAAGCTCGAGGCCGACGAGCGACGCGAAGGTCTGCTCGGCAGGTCCGCCGGCCGCCCGACGTCGGCGCATCGCCTCGGCGAGGGGGACCGCGGACGGCATGGTGTCCTTGGTGGCCTGCGTGACGACTTCGTCGACCCAGCCCTCGACGAAGGCAAGCAGCGTCTCGAGGCGGTCGAGCGCCGTCTGCTGCTCGGGGGTGCGCTCGGGCTCGAACAGGCCGCTGTTCATCGCTTCCTGGATCTGGTCTGGCTGCATGGGGTCGATCTGGCCGAGCTTCGACTCGATGCCCGAGACGTCGATGCGGGTGCCGCGGCCGAACTCCTCGATGGCGGTGACGAGGGACGAGCGCAGCCACGGGGAGTGGCTGAACAAACGCTGGTGGGCGCACTCGCGCAGCACGACGTAGAGCAGGACATCGGCCTCGCCCTGCTCCAGTCCCTCACCGAATGCGGCGATGTTGGCTGGCAGCACGGCGGCGACACCGCGGGGTCCGAGCGGGATGCCGATGTCGGTGACCGACACGACTTCGCCGGCAAGCTCGCCGAGTGCTCGGCCGATCTGCTGGCCGAACATGGCACCGCCGGCCTGGGTGAGCAGGCCCATCAGGGGTCCGGCCATGGCGCGGGCCTCGTCAGGGAGCGCGTCGGACATGGCCTTCACGACATGGGCCGCGATCGGTTCGACCAACAGGTTCCAGGTTTCTGACGTCGACTCGACCCACTCGGCCCGACTCCATGCGGCCGAGGTGGTGGCGCCGGCGGGGATGTCAGTGGCCTGGTCCAGCCAGCTCTCGGCCAGTCGAACCGCGTCGGAGACAGCGCCCTGCTGGGCGGAGGTGGGCGACGGATCGGGCCCGGCTGCGGCCAGCGTCTGCCGGGCGACGTCCTTGGCCGCGCCGAAGTCGACGCTGCCCTCGTGCGGCGTGAACATCTGCTGCACCTGGCTCATGATCTGGTTCATGTCGATCTGGCCACCCCCGAGCGCGCTGAACATCTGCTCGAAGGGGGTGCCTTCGAAGGGGTTCGTCGGCTGATCGTCGTCGTGCTCGGCCATACGGCCAGCCTAGCGACCAGGGCCTACGATGGGGCGATCATGCCGATCGTTCGCCTCCTTGACATCCGGGACGCACCGCTGAGCCTCGACGAGGTCTACGACGCGGTGTCGGACTCGTCCTCCGGCGGCACGTGCCTGTTCATTGGCACGGTTCGCGATCACGACGGCGGTGACCCGGTCAGCGACCTCAGCTATTCGTCCCACCCGTCGGCGCTGGATCGCCTGCGGGACGTGGCCGAACGAATCGGTGCGGAGGAGGACGTGGTCGCGCTGGCCGCCACCCACCGCATCGGTGACCTGGCCGTCGGAGACATCGCGGTCGTGGTGGGGGCGTCCGCGGGGCATCGTCCGGCGGCGTTCGCGGCCTGCCGGCGCCTGATCGATGAGCTCAAGCTCGAGGTGCCGGTGTGGAAGCAGCAGACCTTCGCCTCGGGCGACCAGGCCTGGCTCTGATCGAGGCTCGCCCCGGCCGATTCGGCAGCGTTCACTAGGATCGCCACGTGTCCGACGCCGACCAGTTCTCGAACGAACCGGACCCCATGGGTCTGAGTCGGACCTATGTCGTGCGCCTGACTGCGGCACTCAGCCTGATCGTGCTGGTCAGCGTGGCGTTGCTGCTGCCCGTGCCGTACGTGACGTTGAAGCCGGGGCCGGCCTACGACACGCTCGGCGACTTCGGCGACAAACCCATGTTCACCTTCGGTTCAGACGTCAAGACCTATCCCACGACCGGCGATCTCGACTTCACCACCGTGTCGGTCACCCGGGCTGACAGCCGCGTCAGTCTCACTGACGCGATTCAGGCCTACTTCGACCGTGATGTGGCGGTCGTGCCGCGAACACTCGTCTACCCCGACGGCAGCACCGCGGCCAATTCGCAGGCCGTTGCGGCCGCGCAGCTGGACGGCTCGAAGGACTCCTCGCGGGTCGCCGCTCTGCGGGCTGCCGGCTACGTCGTCCCCGGACTGCCCGAGGTGGCCGAGGTGGCCGAGGACGGTGCCGCAGCGGACGTGCTCAAGGCAGGTGACTTGATTCGCGCCGTCGACGGAACAGCGGTCGACTCCTCCGCGGCGGCGGTGGCGGCGGTGAGCTTCCGAGCTCCGGGCGAGAGCGTGTCGCTGGCCATCACTCGCGGCTCCACCGAGCGCACCGTGGACGTGACCACCAAGGCCGATCGCACCGATCCAACGGTTCCCCGCATCGGCATCACGCTCGGCACCAAGTACGACTTCCCGATCACCATCGACAACAACGTCGGCCGCGAAGTGGGGGGACCGAGCGCTGGCGCCATGTTCGCCCTGGCCATCTACGACCGACTCACCCCCGGATCGCTGACCGGTGGTCGCAAGATCGCGGGTACCGGAGAGATCAGCGCCGAAGGCGTCGTGGGCTCGATCGGTGGCATCCAGCAGAAGATCGCCGGGGCCGCCGCCGCGGGTGCCACGATCTTCCTGGTGCCCGAAGCAAACTGCGACGAGGCGATTGACGGTGACACCAAGGATCTTCGCCTGGTGCGGGTGTCGACGCTGGAGGGTGCGATCGATGCCCTCGAACTGTTGGCCGAGGACCCGAAAGCGAAGGTGCCGTCGTGCAGCTGATGCCTGATTCGCCGGTGCGGCGGGCGGCTCTCGAGGTCGAGTCGCACGTCGCCGTCGACGGCTGGGACCAGCCGGCTCGGCTGTTCGCGTTGGTGCCGACGGTCGACCTGATCGCTCGCGAGCCAGAGCTGGCAGCGCAGGTCGAGGCGTCACCGGGTGGGTTCACCTCCATCGAGCAGGAGCTGCCGGTCGACGGCCGGGAGCTGGAGGAACTGCTCACCGAGATCGCCTGGCCCGAGACGGTCATCGGGTGCGCCGTCGTGGTTGAGCGGCTGATGCTTCCAGCCGAAGCCGAGGAAGAGCTGCCCGACGACCCGGACGAGATGGTGGCCGCGGCCGCCCAGCACCCCGACCGCCGCGAGGTGCGTCTGGTTGCTGCCGTCACCCGTGGGGGAGCGGTCCATTCCGCAGTTCGAGGTCGCACGGCCGACGGTGACGCCGTCGAGCTGCTCGAGGGCCCTGACCTCGTACCAGGCCTGCTGGCCCAGCTCCGCCAGACCTTGGAGCCGTGACGGTTGGCCGGGTGCCATAGAGTCGGAGTCATTCTCCCGAGGCAACTGCGGGTCGACGAAGCAGGAGACACGTGAGCGACATCTTCGGCAATGCCCGCCAGCAGCAGCCGCGTCAGCCGAGCGGTGACACAGGGCGTCGGGTGCTGGTCCCCACTCTGATCACGCTGGCAGTGCTGCTGTTCCTTGGTTCGATCTTCACCAGCATCTGGTCAGATCGCCTGTGGTTCCGTTCAGTCGGGTTCAGTGACGTGTTCCAGACGGTGCTGTTCGCCCGGATCACCCTGTTCCTCGTGCTCGGGCTGCTGTTCGGGGCTTTCGTGGTCGCCAACATCTACCTGGCGTACCGGCTTCGTCCGGAGAACCCCTCGATGCGCCGCGACGATCCCGCAGTCCGCTACCGCACGGCACTGACGCCGATCGGCAAGCCGGTGCTGATCATCGCCGGCCTGCTGTTGGCCTCGTTCGCCGGCTCCGTGGCGGCGAGCCGCTGGGACACCTACAAGCTGTGGCGCAACGGCACGTCGTTCGGGGAGAAGGACGCCCAGTTCGGCAAGGATCTCGGCTACTACATCTTCGACTACCCGTGGTTCCGATTCCTGACGTCCTACAGCTTCGCGATGATCGCTCTCACCGTGCTGGCTGTGGTGTTCGTGCACTACGTCTATGGCGGCGTGCGCATGGCTGGCCGCGGACCCAAGTTCACCCGCCCCGCGCAGGTCCACGTCTCGATCCTCGTGGGTCTGGCCATCCTGACCCGCGCGGTCTCGTACTACCTCGATCGCTTCGGCCTGATGATCGGTTCATCGGGCCTGGTCGACGGTGTCACCTACACCGACGCCAATGCCCGCATCCCCAGCAAGAACATCCTCATCGGCGTTGCGCTGGTGTGTGCGTTGCTGTTCTTCGCCGCGGTGTTCGTGCGCTCCTGGGTCCTGCCCGCCATGGGTCTGGGCATGCTGGCCCTCACCTCGGTGCTGATCGGTGGCATCTGGCCCGCCGTCATGCAGGGCTTCCAGGTCAAGCCGTCCGAGCCGGACAAGGAGGCCCCGTACATCGCTCGCAACATCGCGGCGACCCGCGATGCCTACGGTGTCTCGGATGCGACGTCCCGGCCATACACGGCCAAGACCACGCTGACGCCGGACGAGCTGACGAAGTCCGCCGAGTCGCGGGTCAGCAGCCGACTGCTCGATCCCACCTTGATCTCTGACGCCTTCCAGCAGCTGCAGCAGGTGCGTGGTTACTACACGGTGCCCGCCACGCTCGACGTCGACCGCTACAAGATCGGCGACGACGAGACCCCGCAGGACATCATCATCGCCGCCCGTGAGGTCGACCTGGCCGGTCTGCCGGACAGCCAGCGCAACTGGGCCAACGATCACACCGTCTACACCCACGGCTACGGCGTCATCGCCGCCCGCGGCAACCAGCGTGGCCCGCAGGGCGAACCGGTGTGGGTCGAGAAGGACATCCCGCCGGTCGGCGAGCTGGACATCACCACCCCGCCGCGCATCTACTTCGGCGAGAACTCGCCGGACTACTCGATCGTGGGTCGCGAGGATGGTGCCGCCCCGATCGAGGTCGACATCCCGCGCGGCGGCGCCACGTCCGACTCCGCCGACGAGGACACCCCGGCCAATGCCAACGCCAACATCTATGACGGCGACGGCGGAGTCCCGGTCGGCTCGTTGTTCAACAAGGCGCTGTACGCGTTCAAGTTCGCCGAGCCCAACATCGTCTTGTCGAACCGCGTGAACTCCGAGTCCAAGATCCTGTACGACCGGCACCCGCGGGACCGCGTCGAGAAGGTCGCGCCGTGGCTGACGGTCGACGGCGATCCCTACCCGGCCGTGGTCGAGGGACGGGTCGTGTGGATCGTCGACGGCTACACCACCAGCAACGCCTACCCGTACTCCGAGCACCGCTCGCTGCGCGAGGCGACCGCCGACACCCTGACCCGTGACCGGGCCACGGCGGCGCTGCCGACCGACGAGATCAACTACATGCGCAACTCGGTCAAGGCCGTGGTCGACGCCTACGACGGCAGCGTCAAGCTGTACGAGTGGGACACCACCGACCCCATCCTGAAGACGTGGATGAAGGTCTTCCCCGACGCGGTGGAGCCCAAGAACAAGATCAGCGCCGGCCTGCTGGACCACCTGCGGTACCCCGTGGACATGTTCAAGGTCCAGCGCGACGTGCTGAGCCGCTATCACATCACCGACGCCCCGACCTTCTACGAAGACGGCGAGCGTTGGCGCGTGCCGGGCGACCCCAAGCTGGGCCGCAACGCCAGCACCCTGCAGCCGCCGTACTACCTGTCGATCGCCCGCCCGGGAGATGAGGACACCGAGTTCTCGCTGACCAGCGTGTTCCTGCCGAACAGCCGCCAGAACCTGGCGTCGTTCGTGTCGGTGAACTCCGAGGCGAGCAGCGACAAGTACGGCACCATGCAGATCCTCGAGCTGCCCAGCAACACCCAGGTGCCAGGCCCGAGCCAGATCGCCAACGACTTCCAGACCGACAAGGGAGTCACCCAGGCGCTGCTGCAGTTCGAGCAGTCCGAGGAGGCTCGCATCCTGCGCGGCAACCTGTTGACGCTGCCGGTCGGCGACGGTCTGCTGTACGTGCAGCCGGTCTACATCCAGCGCAGCGCGGACGTCGGCACCTATCCGGTGCTGCAGTTCGTCGCGGTCTCGTTCGGCAAGTCGGTCGGCTTCGGCCAGACCCTCGACGAGGCGCTCAGGGTGGCGGTGGGTCTGCAGGAGGGCGACGTCACGCCGGACGACGGTGAAGCACCGGATCCGGACGCGCCCGTTGCGGACAAGACGACCGCCCAGTACCTCGAGGACGCCAGCAAGTTCTACGCCCAGGCGCAGAAGGCTCTCAAGGATGGCGATCTGACCACGTACCAGAAGCGCATCGACCAGATGGGCGCCGCCATCGAGGACGCCCAGACCGCCCTCGGCGACGGCAGCTGACCCCCGCGGGCGGTGGATTCTCAACCGAATCCGCCGCCGCGTGGGGGAGCGGTGGTTCTGCAACCTTCTGGGCCCGAATGGGGTTGCACAGCCACCGGCCACCCCGGATTTGAGTCGCGGGGGCCGATCCCCTAAAGTAGGACCAGCGACGCGGGGTGGAGCAGCTCGGTAGCTCGCTGGGCTCATAACCCAGAGGTCACAGGTTCAAATCCTGTCCCCGCTACCAATCAAAATCCCTTGACCAGCAGAGATGCCGGTCAAGGGATTTTGTCATGTGTGGCGAGCGCTGCCGATCGGGTGCCGCCGAGCTGCCCGGCACGTTCGTTGGCACCACCGCGTGGCACTCGGTCCGTAGGTTCTCAGCTGCCCCCACGTCCCGAGCGTGAGGGCGGCCGCCAGGGTTCTCGCTAGTCGTACTTGGCGGCGCTTGTGTAGTTTCCTTCGTCGTCGAAGGTCAGTGTGATCGTGCCGGTGTCGCCCTCCTCGTCCTCGAAGTTGCATTGAGAACCATCCTCGACCGGGTCATCGCACTCGATCGAAGCGATCCCAACGTCTGAGTCCATGGAGTTCAACAAGTACTCCGCGACCTGCCCGCTGGCATAGGTCGAGATTTGGTATTCCGATGAGCCGTCTCCTTCTTCGCTGGTGATCTCGACGCTGACCACGCCTTCGGATCCGTCTTCGACGACGTAGCCGCAATCAAATGTCGCGCCCTTGACGAAGTCGACATCAGACGGACACGTGACCGATTTGACGGCGATGTCGGCCTCGGCGAGCTCCGGCAACTTTTTGGCAATGGCCTTCTCCGTGGCTGCGTTGTCAACGACAGAACCGCAGGCCGTCAAGGCCAGGCATGCGGCGAACGCAACGGACAATTTTCGTACGCGACTCGGGGTCGCTCGGGGTGTCATCTTGGCAGGGTAGTGGTCAAAAAGAGTTCCCATGACGGGAAATTCAATGATCATGCTTTATGACTAGTCGTTCCTGCGTAGTGGTTTGTTACGCAGATTGAGGCGCTTGCGGCTCAACCGGCTGCCGTGATCGCGCGATCGAAGACTCTCGTTCAGTGCACCCGCTTGGTCATGCGTCGTGTCCGTGGTGCGCGACACTTCGCTCGCGCGTAGTTCTCATGAACTATGTCGCGTAGCCCCAAAGGAGGTGTCTCGTTGAGTGTGATGACGCTCACGAAAGGTTTGACTCATGCGTACATCTCGGGCAACGGCGCCACTTCTCGGCGCGGCTCTTCTTCTCATAGCGGCACCGCTACTCAGCTCTCCTGCGATGGCGGCTGATCCTGGCTCCGGCACCGTCGGCGAGGGCGCCGACTTCGCTTGGCAGGGCGCCACCTACGCGGCCGCGGCCACGACCGCGCTGCCCTGCCCGTCGGCGGCCCAGGACCCCGACAACTTGGTCTGCGACCACGTCACGGTGGATGTGGACGGCGATGGCAGCCTCCCGCTCGTCGTGTCCATCCAGAGCCCCGTGGAGTCCGCCGACTTCGATCTCTACGTGTATGACGCGCAGGGCGACCTGGCCGGATCCTCGGGCAGTTCCGGGAGCAGCGAGAGCGTGACGATCCCCGACGCCGTCGGCAGCTACGAGGTCAGGGTCCAGCCCTGGCTGGTGACCGAGCCCTCGTCCTACTCCGGCTCCGCGACGCTGTCGGAGCAGACGGCTGGACAGCCGCCCAAGGGCGGAGATCGTCCTCCGAAGCCGAAGAAGTACAACGCTCCCGACTTCTCCGACAAGATGTGGGGCCTGGAGGAGATCGGCGCCGCGTTGGCCAACGAGTCCACCACAGGTGAGGACGCAGTGGTCGCGGTGATCGACACCGGCGTCGACGTCCACCACCCGGAGTTCGAACGCCGGTTCACGTCGCCGATGTCGTGGGTCTGCCCCGAGGGCGTCCCCGTGCCCTGTGCCGGCTACGACTATGTCGATGACGGACACGGACACGGCACCCACGTGGCCGGGACGGTGGCAGCGGCCGACGACGGCAAGGGTGTCACCGGTGTGGCGCCGGACGCCACGATCATGCCGATCCGTGTGGGTGACGACGAGGGATCCATCGTCGGTGATCTTGCGGCGGCGACCCGCTACGCCACCGAGCAAGGTGCGGACGTGATCACGGTCAGCATCGGCTTCGTCGCCGGCAGCGGTCCGGTGATCTCGAACCCGGTCGTGCCGCAGGACGACGGTTGGGCTGAGGCGGTGCAGGAAGCGGCCGACGCCGGAATTCTGGTCACCCTCGCAGCGGGCAACGACGGCGTTCCCTACTGCGGGCAGGGCGAGCTCTGGCAGGACGCTGCGGTGTGCGTCGGGGCCTACGGCACCGAGGACGATCCGGCTGTCTACTCCGACTCGGGTGCCGAGATCGACCTGTCGGCGCCCGGCGGTGGCGTGCTCACCTGCGAGGGCGGCATCTGGTCGACGGTGCCGCTCGACCTCGCCGAGGTGGACTCCTGCACCGAGACCCCGGGTTACGCGGTGTACGCGGGCACCTCGATGGCCACCCCCCACGCCGCCGGCGTGGGTGCTCTGCTCGCCAACCTGGGCGTGACGGGCCTCGACGCCCGACAGCGGTTGATCGACACCGCTCGTAACGCGGGTGTCCCGACTGGTCCGGCCAGTGTGACCGGACCGAGGCTGGACGCTGGCGCTGCGGTGCAGCAGTAGCAGGTTCGTCACGAAGGCCGTGGCGCAGATCCGCTCGACTCGTCGCTCGACGGGTCGAGCGGATCCGCCGCGATCCCGGCCTACGGGCTGGTCCAGCGCGACGCTCAGCGACGATGCGGGTGGCCGACACAGGTCGGTAGCGGTCATGATTCGACCGGCTTCGGTCAACGGCTGGGCAGGCGGGCCAACGTGCGCTGTCGAAGCGGTGCTGGTTTCGGGCGGTCGATGTTGAAAATCCCAGTCCGCGGTGGCACATTCCATCAGGTCGTCATCGACACACTGCTTCTCTTGACAGGTTTCAGGGCGCGGCGTAAACCTGAAATGGTCGGATGCCACTGCAACGTGGTGATGGCTTGTGGACGACGGTGGCAGGGACTTTCACCACGCGCATTCGTTCGGGAGGAACGTGAATTCCACCGTTCCATTCGCAGGCGAAAGAAGATGAGTTCAATGGGAAGAGTCATGGTTGACTGCCGCAAGATGCCCAGCGATTCGAATTGCTCGGTCACCATCGCCGCAGATTCGGAAGAGGAAGTTCTCGCCGCTGCCGCGCAGCACGCTGTGTCGGTGCACGGTCACGAGGACGGCCCGGAGCTGCGGGAAGGCATCAAAGCCGGGGTGGAGCCTGCCGAGGCAGCGATGGCATAGCCACTTCGATGCGTCCATCGGGGAGCGGATGGATGCGCAGACCGTGAGCAATGCTGTTGTGTTCGGCGACAAGCGGGCTACCGTTGACGTGAGTTCCACAGAGGGCTCGTGACGATGGAGGCCTCCATGGCTTGGGTTCTTGGCTTGTTGCCACTCGTCTTCCTGGCGTTGCTCATTCTTGGAGCAGTCACGGGCCGGGTGTCGGTCACCTCGTGCTGCGCGGTCGGAGACGCCTCCCGTGACCTCCGCATGCGGGCTGCCTTCGAGGACGAGCGGTCGCCGGCGCAGCGCAGCGGCGCTGAGTCCGAACCGACTCGTCTGGATTGAGTCCGGTCAGGGCCGATGGCAGGCCACCCCGCGCGTCGACACCGGTCTAGCCTGACCTGTCGATCAGCTCCAGCCCAGATGCGCGAGGTCGATCGGGCGTTCACGTATAAGCCGTGACGAACATGGCAACGGCAGCACGGACGTGTGCCCGTTGCGCGGCCGTGTCGGGCACCGCCTCGTCGCCCAGAAACATGGCGTCGTTGACCGGCGCAGCCATCACCAGCCAGTTGAGCTGGGTGGCGGCGCGCCGTGGGTTGGGGACCGACAGCAGCCCGCGAGCGTCGAGATCGGTGAGCAGCTCGGCGAGCGTCGTGATTGCGCGGTGAGGCCCGTGCTCGAGCACGGCACGAGCGAGCTCGGGGAATCGCGGTACCTCGCTGATCACCAGGCGACGCAGCCTCAGCAGGCGAGGTTCCAACACCACGGCCAGCTGCGCACCCAAGATTGACTCGAGCACGGGAGCCACCTCGTCGGCCCTCGCGATGGGGACGGGGGCGGGCAGCAAGGAGTCGCCGGCCTCGCGCGTCATCGCCGTGACGAGCTCGACGAACAGCAGGTTCTTGGTGCCGAAGTGGGCGTAGATCGTCTGCTTCGAGACGCCTGAGCGCTGGGCGATCTCGTCCATCGTCACGGTGTCGAAGCGCGCGGCCAAAAAGGCCGACTCTGCAGCCGCCAGGACGGCACGCCGCTTCGCCACCGAGGTCGGGCGCAGCGGTCCTTGACTGATCACACTGCTGAGTCTAATGTCTAATTCTGGACCGATTGGTCCAGAATTGACGAGGAGCGGTATGGCGACCTTCAGCAGCACCACCTCGCGCGACGGCACGATGATCGCCTACGACGTGGTTGGGGAGTCGGGCCCGGTGCTGGTGTACGTCACTGGCGCCATTTGCCACCGGGACTTCCAGCCGGTGAAGAAGGGTGCTGCCGTGCTGGCGGAGGCCTTTCGCGTGGTGACCTACGACCGCCGCGGGCGCGGCGACTCCGCCGACGGTGAGTCCTGGTCGCTCGATCACGAGGTGGACGACCTCGAGGCGGTCATTGACGCCGTCGGCGGGCAGGCGCTGATCTACGGTCATTCATCGGGCGCGGTGCTGGCCTTTCACGCAGCGCACCGGCTCGCTCCCAAGGTCGGGCGCGTGGTCCTCTACGACGGATCGTGGGTGGCGGATCAGGCCGAAGCCGAGACCTACGCGGCTCTCCGCGTAGAGGTCGACGACCTGCTGGAGCGAGGGCGACGTGGTGCAGCGATCAGGAGGTTCCTCATCGGCATCGGCATGCCGAAGGCGTTCGCGATGCTCCTGCCGGTCATGCCGGGCTGGCGTGCCCTCGTCGGGCTGGCGCCCACCCTGCGCCACGACATGTCCCTCACGGCCCAGCCGCCGCCGCTGGATGTCGCCGCGCAGATCGCCGTGCCGGTCCATGTGATGGTCGGCGAGAACAGTCCCGCCGAGCTGCACCGGGTTGGCAGATCTCTGGCCCAGACGATTCCTGGCGCCACCCACGAGGTCCTCGCCGGGCAGGATCACATGGTGTCGGACAGGGTGCTCCTGCCGAGCCTGGTGAGACATCTGGCGCCTGCCGAGAGGTGAGGTGCTCCACGCACTCTGGTGGTTCACATCAGCCGGAAGCTGTGGCAGCGTCGGAGACGACCTGAACGCGCGCAGCTGAGGAGGCGTTGATGAATGAGACGACCGCTCCGCACGAGGAGCTGGCAGTCTTTCTGGGGGACTGGCACGCACACGGCACCACGTACGGGGGAGAGGCGCAGTCGTCGGAGAATCCCCACGCGGGCGCCTCGCCCTGGGAAAGCGTGCATTCAGCGCGCTGGCACTCGGGGAACTTCTTCGTGATCCAGGACGAGCGGGCGAACGGGCCGTTCGACACCCTGAGCACCATGGGTTGGGATGCCGACGCTGGACGTTACTTCTCCCGATCGATCGAGAACCACGGCTTCGCCCGCGACTACACGATGACCGTGGACGGTCGCGCTTGGACGCTCACCGGCGAGCACGAGCGCGCAACGTACCGGTTCAGTGACGACGGGCGCACCCAAGACATCGCCTGGGAGTGGAAGCCCGAGCAGACATGGTTGCCGCTGTGTGACCGCACGGCCCACCGCATCGGCTGACGGACCGGCGACCGCTCAGAGATCGACTTCGTCGATGTCGTCGCCAGCCTTGCTGCGCGCGATCGTCAGCATCATGGCCGTGACCGCGCCCAGCACGCCGATGACGAGGAACCCGTACAGCCATGTCCGGGACACGACGTCGGCCTGCACCAGCGCGAGGCCGACGATCGCGACGACGGCACCCGTGACGGACAGGGTCATCCCCACCGAGAAGCGTCGGTTGATGACGTGGAGCTCTCGTTTCCTGTGTCGTTCGTCCATGTCAGGTGTGTACCCAGCGGCGCTACGTACCAATCATGCGTCCGGGCGCTCGGGCTCCGCGCCTGGCTCGTGAAGTGGGTCCGGGGCCAGGTCCGGGTCGTCGTCGTAGCCCGGTTCCGGTGCTGGGTGAGTCGTGGGGTCGGGGGATCCGGTCGGCTGCTGCATGTCGTCGTCCTCTCGTGGTCGTCCAGCTCGTACCCGTGAAGCCGCGACCCATGCACTACGCGGTCAACTCACGGGCTAGTTTGCGGTCATGACTGAACCGGTGTCCCTTGCCCAGCGGACGGCCCAGGCCCACGAGATGATCCCCATCCTGGCCGCCATGGATCTCGAGGTGGTCGAGCTGACCCCGACCAGCGCGGCGGCGCGGATCCCGGCTGAGCCGAACGTCAACCACTTCGGCGCGATGTACGCCGGCAGCCTGTTCACGGTGGCCGAGGTGCTCGGCGGGCTGATGGCGGGGTTCATGGACGTGCCCGGCGGCCTGCCGCTGGTCAAGCGGCTCGAGATCGACTTCATTCGACCCGCGATGACCGCAGTGACGGCGCGGACGACCCTCTCCGACGAGGATGTCGACCGGATTCAGGCGGAGGCCATCGCCAACGGCAAGTCGAACTACGAGCTTCTCTGTGAGGTCACCGATGAGGCGGGGACGGTAGTGGCTCGCACCCACGGTTGCTACCAGATGCGAGTGATGGGCTGAGTCGAGCCGCCCCAGCGGACCGTTCAGGTCACACGAGGCTGAAGGCCCGCTCGGCCATGGGCAGCGCAAGGTCGCGATCCTCTGGCACCAAGCCCACACGGGTCCGTCGGTCCAGCAGGTCGTCGACGTCGGCGGCGCCCTCGTGGGTGATGCCGAAGATCAGCTCAGCAAGCGTCACCCCCAGGGGGCCGGGCGCCAGCAGTTCAGCTTCGCTCAGCCCGCTGACCTCGACGGCATTGGTCAGCACGAGCGCGGCTTCAGTGCCGAACCGGCGGACCAGTCGCGCAGGCTCCTCGAGGCGGGCCAGCTCCTCCCGCGGGGCAGCACCCAGCAGGGGAAGCGAGTGGGTCCGGCACGGCGCCTGTGTCAGGCCCGCAGCGTCGACAGCGTCCTCGGCCATCTGCCGGTAGGTCGTGAGCTTCCCGCCGACCACCGTGACGATGCCCGTGGCCGAGCGCAGCACGGCATGCTTGCGCGACAGATCGGCGGTGGAGCCGTCCGAGTCGAGCAACGGGCGCAGCCCGGCGAAGGTGCCGATCACGTCGGTCGCGTCGCAGTGGCTTCTCCAGTGCGGCGCCGACCACGTCCAGCAGGAATCCGATCTCGGCCTCGCTGGCCTGGGGGACGTCCGGGATCTCGCCGTCGGTCTCCTCGTCGGTCAGGCCCACGTAGATGGTGCCGTCTGGCTGGGGGAGGGCGAACACGAATCGGCTGGTGGTGCCCGGAACGGGAACCGTCAGGGCGGCGGCCAGGCCCGGCAGGGTCGTGTCTCGCAGCACCAGGTGCGTCCCGCGCGACGGCTTCAGACTGACGGAGTCGTCCAGGTCGCCGGCCCACACGCCGGTGGCATTGATGACGGCGCGCGCCGTCACGTCGTGCGTCGTGCCGGTCAGCTCGTCACGCAGGACGGCGTTGGTCCCGGTGGCGGACAGGACGCGCGCGCGGGTCCGCACGACGGCTCCGTGCGCTGCGGCCGTCCGCGCGAGACACGTGACGAAGCGGGCGTCGTCCTCGAGCTGACCGTCCCAGCTCAGCAACCCACCTCGCAGCCCGGACCGGCGCAACGACGGTGCGAGCCGCAGCGCCTCGTTGCGAGAGATCCGACGCGGGCGGGGGAGGGTCTCGACGCTCGTTCCGGCGCTGAGCCGCAGCGCATCGCCGGCGCGGAATCCCGTCGCCGCGAGGGCAGCCTGAGGACCTGACACGCTCGACATCAAGGGCAGCAGCATCGGCATCGGATGCGAGAGGTGTGGGGCGGTCGACTCCATCAGGATGCCGCGTTCGACGGCGCTCTCGCGGGCGACGCCCACCTGCCCGTTGGCCAGGTAGCGCAGCCCGCCGTGCACCAGCTTGCTGGACCACCGGGAGGTGCCGAACGCCACGTCGTGGGCGTCGACGGCCAGCACCGACAGGCCGCGCGAGGCAGCATCGAGCGCCACACCGGAACCTGTGACGCCGAGTCCGATCACGAGGAGATCAACGGAGCGGGGGCCTCAGCGAGTCCCGCCTGAATGTGGGTCATGGCGTGAGATACCTCCGGATGAGATCAGTCAGCTGGGCATCGAACTCGTCGACCGTGAGCTCATCGCTCGTCATGGTGTCCACGGAGATCGCGAATCCGTGCGCGACCAGGATCAGCGTGCGCGCCAGCAGCTCGGGACGGTCTGCGCGAATGCCGCCGGCAGTCTGCGCCGTCGCGATCTGCTCGGCGAGCACCGTCACCAACACGTCCTGGGACCGGCCGCGCCGGTCGATCAGGTAGGGCAACAGCTGTTCGGGATCGTCGCGGACGATCCGGCGGAACAGCTCGTGGTGTCGCAGGGCTGCGACGGCAGCACTGAAGCGACGGGCGATCACGTCGGCCGAGTCGTTGCCGCTGTCATCGATCTCGGACATGACGCGGTCGATCTCGCCGACCCATTCACGCGTCATCAGGTCAGCCAGGATCGACTGCATGTCCGGGTAGGTGCGGTAGACCGTCATGCGGGAGACGTCAGCGCGCCGGGCGACGTCGGTGACGGTCGCGCGCCGCCAGCCTGAGGACAGGATCGTTTCCCGAGCCGCGTCGAGGATGCGGTCCTTGTTACGAGTGGACGTCATGTGTAACACTGTAACGCATGACCCATGACATGCACCCACAACGATGGGGCGACGCGGCTCACGCCGAGCCGCTGCCCGCTTCTTCTCGCGAGCTGGTTGAGCTGGCCTTCGGCGCGGTGGACACCCCGGCAGTCGACAGCGTCACGATGCCGCCATCAGAGCTCGCGGCTGA
The DNA here is from genome assembly GCA_963769445.1 of uncultured Actinomycetota bacterium. GTDB lineage: Bacteria > Actinomycetota > Actinomycetes > Propionibacteriales > Nocardioidaceae > Aeromicrobium. The sequence continues at coordinate 351,404 of CAVYLO010000001.1, forward strand.
GCTGCTGGGCGACGCTGGCCGACATCGTCGGACCCGATCACGTGCATGTCGACGACCACACCCGACGCCTGCGCACGCGCGGCAAGTCCACCCCGGATCTGTTGAAGGCGCGCGCCGGTGACGTGTCCGACGCGCCCGACGCTGTGGTGCGCCCGGGATCCGCCGACGAGGTCGACGCACTCCTTGCGTGGGCCGTCGAGCACCATGTCGCGGTCGTTCCGTTCGGTGGGGGCACCTCCGTCACAGGCGGGTTGGTGGCCACCCGGGAGGGGTTCGCCGGACTCGTCAGCATCGACCTGATGCGCATGGACCAGCTGCTCGAGGTCGATCAGGTCTCGATGACAGCCCGCCTGCAGCCGGGCATGCGCGGTCCGCAGGCCGAGGCCGCCCTGGCCGAGCACGGCCTGCGTCTGGGGCACTTCCCGCAATCGTTCGAGTACGCGACGATCGGTGGATTCGCGGCCACCCGCAGCAGCGGCCAGAACAGCGCCGGATTCGGCCGCTTCGACCAGATGGTGGTCGCTCTGCGCCTCGCGACCCCGACCGGCGAGCTGGTCGCGGGTTCGTCACCGGCCAATGCAGCCGGCCCCGACCTGCGCCAGCTGGTGCTGGGTTCGGAGGGAACCTTCGGCATCATCACGGAAGTCACGGTGCGGGTTCGCCCGGTCGCGGCTGAGACTGCCTACGAAGCCTGGCGTTTCGAGTCGTTCACCGCCGGTCGGGACGCGATGCGACACCTGGCGCAGAACCAGATCCTGCCCACCATCATCCGGCTCTCCGACGAGACGGAGACGGCGTTGAATCTCGCCAGCCAGTCCGATGTCGGTGGCGAGGGCGTGACCGGCTGCCTGATGATCGTCGGCCATGAAGGCGCATCGATCGACGGACGTCGCGAGCTCGTCGCCTCGACCCTGACCGACCTGGGCGGCTCGTCTCTCGGCGAGGATCGGGGTCAGGCGTGGCTGGAGGGACGTTTCCATGCCCCTTACCTGCGCGACTCGATGCTCGACGTCGGTGTCCTGGTGGAGACGATGGAGACCGCCACGTTCTGGTCCAACGCTGACCGGTTGTACACCGACGTGAAGGCGGCGCTGGAGGCCAGTCTGGGCGAGGGGTCGATCGTCCTGTGCCACGTCTCGCACGTGTACGAGACCGGATGCTCGCTGTACTTCACGATCGCCACGTCATCGGGCGACGATCCGCTCGAGCGCTGGCTCGCGGCCAAGTCGGCTGCGTCCGACGCCATGATCGACGCCGGCGCCACGATCACCCACCACCACGCCGTCGGCACCGATCACAAGCCGTGGCTCGCCCGCGAGATCGGCCCGGTCGGCGTCGCCATGCTGCGTGGAGTGAAAGACGCCGTTGACCCCACCGGAATCCTGAACCCGGGGATACTGATCCCGTGAGGTCCTTCTCGTTCCTGGTCAATCCGTTGTCCGGAGGAGGAGCCGCTCCGGCTGCCGTCGTGCCCGTGGCGCGCCTGCTGCGCGACGCCGGCGCCGACGTCGAGGTCACCTACTCGCCCGGGCCCAAAGCCTCCATCGACCTGGTCAAGGCCGGTGTCGCGCGCGGTGACGTGATCGTCGCGGTCGGCGGCGACGGGATGCTGTCGTCGATGGCGGGGCACGTGGCTCAGCTCGATGGTGTGCTGGGGATGATCCCGGCTGGACGTGGCAATGACTTCGCGCGGATGCTGCAGCTCTCCGAGGAGCCTGACGAGATCGCCGCAACACTGCTCAACGGGTCCGAGACCCCCACCGACCTAATCTCGATTGACCTGCCCGGCAGCGAGACCCGGCTCGTGGCCGGTTCGGTGTACTCCGGCATCGACGCCCGCGCTGGGGAGATCGTCGACAAGATTCGCTGGATGCCGGCCAAGCTCCAGTACCCGTACGCCAGCCTCCACGCCATGGCCACCTACGTGCCATGTCAGTTCGAGGTCGTCGTCGACGGGACGCGCCACTCCCACCTGGCCGCCACCGTCGTCATCGCCAACTCCGGCTACTACGGCAAGGGCATGCACATCGCGCCGGAAGCCTCGGTGACTGATGGCCAGCTCGACGTCATCGTGATCGAGGCGTCCTCACGGCGACAGATGATGAAGGCGCTGCCCAAGGTGTACGACGGAGGGCACGTGCTGCTCGATCAGGTCAAGGTCCTGAGGGGTGCGACCGTGGAGATCAGCGGCACGCCCTCGGTGCCCATGGGCGGAGATGGCGAGCCGCTCGGCATGCTGCCCACGTCAGCGGCTGCCCCAGCCGTCGTGAAGGTCCTGCCCGGCGTCCTCACTGTACTGACCTGAGTGGGGCCTGCCGTCGGGCAACGATCACGGCGACGGCTGCCGTCACTGCTCCCAGCCAACCGAGGGAGAGATCCATCAACGTGTCCGCGTAGGCCGTCGGCATCTCGCTCGAGGTCGTGATGAACGCTGCGTACTCGCCGATCTCCCAGAGCAAGGACACCGACAGGCCGAAGGCCACCGACCGCGCGAGAATCGCGCCGGGGGTCTCACTGCTCCGGCGCGTCAGGAGGAGGAAAGCGGCACTGAGCAGACCGGTGTTCATGAAGTGCACCCAGTCGTCGAACCAGACGATCTGGTCGTAGAGATCGAGCCGGTTGCCCAGCACGTCGCTGAAACAGGGGACCGTCACCAACAGGTCGGCGACCCAGGGGTAGGGCTGAAGCCGGCCGCGCGCCAGCCACCACACCGGCAGGACGAACGCCAGCATCGGGTAGGTGAGTGCCCGCGGTCCGGGTGCCTTGCCCTCGAGATTGCCCCATGAGGGGTCGACGAGCACGAGCACGAGCATGATGAGCAACGCCGTCTTGGCTGCGATGTTGGCCTGGGCCACCAGCCACGTCGTGGTCGGCTCCGCCGCTGGTTGACGTCGAGGTCGGTGACGGCAGTTGCAGGGGGAACCATGGCTCCAGTGTGCGGGACCCGGGGGTCGTGGTCGGGCATTGCCCCCCACAGCTCGAGCGATGCAGGGCGCTGGCCTCACGTGACGAGGCCCTGACCGGTATCCATGCCGGTCAGGGCCTCTGTCATCAGAGCGGACTGATCAGTCCTGCTTGCGCTCTGCCTTCTTGGCGTCGGTCAGGTCGCTGAGCACCTCGGCGTCGGCGTGAGCATCGACCGCAGCCTTCTTCGACTCCTTGGCCTCGGCCAGCTCGGCTGACGCCTGGTCGCGTGCCGCCTTCTTCTTGGCTTCGGCCGCCTCGGCGACGCGCTTCTTGCGCTGCTCGACGGTCTCGGTGCGCTTGGCGGCCAGCTTGTCGGCCGCTGCCTTCTTGCGGGCTGCGGCCTTCTTGGCGTCGGCTGCGGCCTTCTTCTTGCCCTCGGCCTCCGCCTTCTTCGCCTCGTCGAGGCCCGACGAGGCGGTCTTCGCGGCGGCCTTGCGCTTCTCGGCTGCCTCCTGGCGGCCAGCCTCGGCTGCCTCCCGCGCGGCTTCGCGGCGGGCCTCGGCCTCGGCCTCGAGGCGGGCAGCCTCGGCGAGCTTGCCCGAGCGATCCATCCGGTCGGTGCCGCGGATCGCGATCTGGTCGTTGCGCAACAGCGCTCCGGCCAGCTGGTCTGCCGACCCGATGGCGCGATCAAGCGTCAGTCGAGCGCGGGAGTCCTCGGACAGTCGGCTGGCGAGCCGCTGGTCGATCTGGACGAGCGGCAGTCGAACCAGCTCGTAGGGCAGTGCGATGAGAGTGCTGATCATGGTCATGCGTCATCCTTCGTCTCGGCGCGGAGCTGCGCCGCCTGTTGATTGGCTGCGGCTGCCTCACGCGCGAGACGGGCCTGTTCGTCTGCGGCGTCCTGCTCGGCGGCGCGGGCATCGGCCGAGAGCGCCTCGGCCTCCTGGGCGTGCGTATCGAGGACGTTCTCGGCGCGCTGTTCTGCGGCGTCTCGCCCCACGGCCTCCCGGGTGGCGGCGTCGCGCTCAGCGGCCTGATGCTGGTCCGCACGTTCACGCTCGACCGCACGCTGCGCGGCGTCGGCGCGATCGTCCGCGGACTCCTTCTCGGTGGCAGCCTGGTGAGTCGTCTCGCGCAGCTCTTGGGCGGCGTCGTCGCGCTTGGCGTCGGCGATGGCGTCCTCGGTCACGGCGTCCTTGCGGTGCCGCGCTGCGGCCTGCTGCAGCTGGCCTTCCTCGACCAGCTCGTCCTTGCCGGTCACTGCGCCGGCCAGCTCCTTGGCCTTGCCTGCGACGCTGTCGAACAGAGCCTCGCGGGCTCCACCTGCGGCGTCCTTCTCGGTCTCGTTGTCATGGCTCATGCCTCCTACGTGCCCCGATCAGGGGTCGCTCACTCATCCTGTGGGTGTGACGTCGGCCTCATCATGTCTGCCTCGATGGCGCATCGACTCGCGCCGAGGGGGTACACAGGATGCATGGACACCACAGAGGACATGCAGCGGTTCAACTTCGCCTGGGAGCCTCGCTATCGGCTTGCCGCTCTCCCGTTCGGCGTGACGCCTCGGACTGCGTGGGTCGAGGTCACGCCGTCTGAGCTGCGTGTCCGCTTCGGGTTGTGGTCGCTACGCACACCCCTGAGCAACATCTCCGGCGTCGAGGCCAGTGGCTCCTACGCGTTTGTGAAGACCGCCGGACCAGCGCACTTGTCGTTCAGCGACCGCGGCGTCACGTTCGCCACGACCAGCCACCGGGGTCTGTGCGTCAGCTTCCACGAGCCTGTGCCGGGAATCGATCCCACGAAGCGGATCAAGCACCCCGGCGCCACCATCACGGTCGTCGACGTCGACGGACTAGCCCGTGCGCTCGGGTTCTCCAGCACCTCGTCCGATCGTTAGGGTCGATGCATGCGTGACGTGAATCGTGAGATCGAACCCTTCGACACCGGCCTGCTCGATGTGGGGGACGGCCAGCAGATCTACTACGAGGTGTCGGGCAATCCCGACGGCAAGCCGGCGGTCTACCTGCACGGCGGACCCGGGGGCGCGTCCAGTCCGGAGCAACGACAGGTCTTCGACCCGGAGAAGTACCGGATCGTGTTGTTCGACCAGCGGGGCTGCGGCGACAGCCTGCCGCACGCCAGCGCGCCGGACGCCGACCTGAGCGCCATCACGACCTGGCACATCGTGGCCGACATGGAGGCGCTGCGCTCGCACCTGGGCATCGACACCTGGCTGGTGTGCGGCGGATCCTGGGGCTCAGCGTTGGCGCTCGCCTATGCCCAGAAGCATCCGGACTCGGTGAGCGAGCTCGTCCTGCGGGGCATCTTCACGCTGCGCAAGAGCGAGCTGGACTGGTTCTACGAGGGTGGAGCCGCCAACGTCTATCCCGACCTGTGGGAGGGATATGTCGAGCCCGTTCCCGAGGGTCAGCGGGGCCGACTGATCGAGGCCTACAGCCGACTCCTCAATGACCCGGACCCGGCGGTACACGTACCAGCTGCGAAGGCGTGGTCGCGGTGGGAGTCGTCCACCATCACCTTGTTGCAGGACCCCGACCTGATCGACCACTTCACCGAGGATGCGTTCGCGGTGGCCTTCGCGCGGATCGAGAACCACTTCTTCATGAACGAGGGATGGTTCTACGACGGCCAGCTCATCGCCGAGGCGCACAAGCTGAAGGACATCCCGGCGGTCATCATCCAGGGTCGCTACGACATGTGCACCCCGGCCGTGACCGCCTGGGATCTGCATCGAGCCTGGCCGGAGGCGGAGTTCCAGATGATCCCCGACGCCGGCCACTCCTTCCAGGAACCGGGGATCTTCGCGGCCATCGTCGAAGCAACCGATCGCTTCGCCGGCTGATTCGGGACAGGGCCGGTGAATCCGGCCGGAGGTCGGCTGAGCTTCGTGGCTCTCGATCTCGCAGCCACCCCCACGTGCGGGTGAGACGTGGTGCGATTCTGTTACGTGCCGCCCCGGCGACGCAGTGGATCTCGAGGGCGTCTGGTGTCCACGTTGCCGGTCATGGTTCTAAGGGTGTCGGGAAGTCCCGCCACGGTCTCCGGGGGCAGCCCAGTCGCGGTCTCTTCAGCCAGCGCGCACCACAACAGCTTGACCTGGTCCACCAGGGCGGCACCGTCATCGGTCAATTCGATGATGCTGGCACGTTTGTCCGAGGGAGCGGGTGTGCGGCGGACGAGGCCGGAAGCCTCAAGCTTGCGGGCCATGATGGTGACGCTGGGAGGCTCGCAGCCGAGGGCCTCACCCAGTTGGGCTTGGATCATCGGGCCGGATCGGGCGAGCTCGAGCAGCAGCGTCTCCTGCCCGGGGTGCAGACCAAGGGGGGCCAGCAGTGACGAGGCCCTGGCGCGGTGGCGCAAGCTCAGAAGGCGGATCGCCTGGTTGATGGCGTCGGCGTGCTCGAAGTCCATGGCACTCCTTGACAGAATTAGTTATGCGAATAACATTATGTGCGTAACTAACTCTACAGGATTGAGGGACGAACATGGCCGCGAACGTCGCCATCATCTACTACAGCGCGACAGGTACCGTGCACGCACTTGCACAGGCTATCGCCGAGGGCGTGGAGGGGGCCGGGGCTGAGGTGCGGCTACGTCGAGTGGCCGAACTGGCGCCCGACCACACCATTGACCAGAACCCGCTCTGGAGGAAGCATGCCGACGCCACCGAATCGATTGCAGAGGCAACGCTCGAGGATTTGGCCTGGGCCGACGCGGTCGCCTTTGGGACGCCGACCCGGTTCGGAACTCCCGCCGCGCAGCTGAAGCAGTTCATTGACCAGACCGGAGGTCTGTGGCAGGAGGGCAAGCTGGCAGACAAGCCGGTCACGGCTTTCACCTCGGCGTTCAACCGGCACGGCGGGAACGAGGCCACGATCTTGTCGCTGTCGAATGTGTTCTATCACTGGGGTGCGCTGATCGTGCCACCCGGATACACCGACCCTGCCGTCTCGGCAGCCGGTGGCAACCCGTACGGCACATCCTCGGTGACAAATGCCGACGCAGCGGCGCTTGAGGCAGCCCGTTTCCAGGGGCGGCGGCTGGCCGAGATCACCCACCGACTGTTGGCGGGGAGCGGATCGGATCACGCGGCACGCGGAGACGCCGCACGCGTGAGCGCGACGTCACCGACGGCGTGAAGCGGGAGTGGGAGGAAGGATGGATGTGACGAGCGCCGCCGCTGCGGCTCAGGCGCCCAAGACACCAACCGGTCCCGCCGGGATGGTTCTGGCACTGGTGTGTGCCTGTCAGTTCATGGTGATCCTGGACGCGGCGATCATCAATGTTGCCCTGCCGTCAGTGCAGAGGGAGCTCGGCTACACGGAATCCGGCGTGGCCTGGGTGGTCAACGGCTACCTGCTGACCTTCGGCGGACTCATGCTCCTGGGCGGCCGCGCCGCTGACGTGTTCGGCCATCGTCGGATACTCATCGCCGGGCTGTTCGTGTTCTCAGCCTCGAGTCTGGTCGATGGTCTGGCAACGGCTCCCGGTGTCTTGGTGGCCGCGCGCGTGGCTCAGGGAGTGGGCGCGGCGTTGATGGCCCCGGCGACACTGGCGGTGATCAACACCTACTTCACCGGCGAACGTGAGCGAGCGCGAGCGTTTGGCGCGTGGTCCGCGGCCGGCGGCGTCGGTGGGATGTGCGGCGCCCTCGTGGGCGGCGTCCTGACCACTGGGTTGTCGTGGCGGTGGGTGTTCCTGATCAATGTGCCGATCGGCGCCGTGTTGATCACCGTGGCGGTGACGTCGCTCCGTGGTGCGCGCCCCACCCGGCGAGAATCGCTCGATCTCCCGGGTGCCGTCACCGGCACCGCGGGACTGGCCGCGCTGGTCTATGGAGTCATGCAGAGCGCTGATCACGGGTGGACGTCGATGCAGGTCACTGGGCCTGTCGCGGCGAGCCTCATCATGCTGGCCGTCTTCGTCGCGGTGGAGGCCCGATGTGCCAGACAGCCGATGCTCCCCATGCGGTTGCTCCGGATACGGTCCGTGGCCCTCGGCAACCTGATGTTGCTGCAATGTGGGGCGATCGCCATCGCCATGTGGTACTTCACGGCGCTGTTCCTGCAGAACGCACTGGGATACACCGCCCTGGGTGCCGGGCTCGGGCAGACGCCGGCGGCACTGGTGTTCCTGGCCATGGCGCGAGCGGCCACCGTCTGGCTGCCCCGTACCGGCGTGCGGCCAATCCTGCTGACCGGCAGCATCGGACTCGTGAGCGGTTTCGCGTGGCTTTCCCGAGCCGACCCCGGGAGCGTGTATCTCACCGAAGTGGTCGGGCCCATGGTGCTCATCGCTGCGGGTATCGGGTTGACCTTCCCGACCCTCATGGCCGCAGCGACCGCTGATGTACCCGCAGGCGCGGTGGGGACGATCGGCGGCGTGGCCAACACCGCCACTCAGGTCGGCGGCTCGATGGGGTTGGCGGTGCTCGCGACGATTGCCGCAGCATCCACCGAGCGTGGCGGCGGGAGCGCGTCAGCTGTCGACTTCGCCGCAGGCTATGACCGGGTCTTCCTCGTGGCGGCGGGGATCGGACTGTCCCTGGCGGTGCTCAGTCTGCTGCCGCAGCACCGACGCGGCGAGCCGTAAGATCGTCCGGCGCGATCGAGAAGGCCCCTGACCGGCTCCGATGCTGTCAGGGGCCGTTCTCCACCAACCACTGGGACCCGCGGATCTGTGCACCGCTTCATGTCGCGAATGACACGAGTGATTCCCGCGATAGATCCACGCCTCTGCCTCCGGCCGGTAGCGTGCGGCTATGGGGATATCACCCGCATGACGTTCGCGGAACCCATCGGCGTGCCCGCAAGGTATCGGTGCGAGGGCTGGATGGGCCGGTTTCCCGCCGAGACCGAGCTCTCCTACCGGGAATGGGTAGTCGACCGGACCATCCCGGTGATCCGTGTGCTCTGCGTCATCTCGCTCGTCCTCTGGTCGGTCATACCTCCGGTGAACAAGCTCCTCCTGGGGGCCGGCCAGCCTGAAGTCGTCTGGTGGCTCGTGTACGGCCTCGTCATGCCTGTCCTCGTTGTCTGCTACGCCGCAACCTTCTCGCAGCTGCGCCACCGGGTCGTCGTGGTCGCCGCGCTCATGTTGTTGATCGTCGGGGGCGCAACCATGTGGGCCACTCACGAGTCGTACGACTCGATTGGGGGCATGGCTGTGTCGGCCATCTGGTTCACGTTCATCACGCAGTTTGTGAGCCTCCCCACGCGTACCACTGGGGTGATCGCGGTGGTGTTGAGCGGTGGAGCACTCGCCTGGATCGCCGCCGACCTGGCTCAGGGCTCGACAACAGCCGAGGAGATGTGGCCCTTTCTGGTCTTTCTTGCGGCCGTCTTCCCCATCGTGCTCGGGATGGCGATAGCGGGCGAGCAACTGGCCCGCAAGGCGTTTTCGGACGAGCGGCGGCTGGTGGAGAGTCAACGGTTGATTCGGCGGTATCTGCCGGCGGCAGTGGCTGATCGGATCGAATCGGGAGAGGGCACGGAGGTCGACGTTCCGCAGCGGCTTCGGGTGACGATCTTGTTCTCTGACGTGGTGGGGTTCACCGATCTTGCTGACCAGCTGGATCCGGAGTCCTTGACGCAAATCATCAACGAGTACCTGGCCGAGATGGCGGAGATCGTCGAGTCGCATGGTGGCACGTTGAACGAGTTCGCCGGGGACGGGTTCATGGCGGTGTTTGGTGCCCCGGCTGCGATGACTCCTGAGCAGCAGGTCCATGCGGCGGTGGCCGCTGCGCATCAGATTCATGCGCGGCTGCCGGAGTTGAATGAAAGCTGGTATCGCCTCGGTATCGACGCGCCGCTGCAGACTCGTATCGGTATCAATACGGGGGTGTTGAGCGTAGGCACGTTTGGTTCTGCGGGTCGTGCGACCTATACGGCGATCGGGTTGCAGACCAACATCGCTGCTCGGATCCAAGCCCAGTGTGAGCCGGGCGGAATTCTGCTGAGTCACTCCAGCTGGCAGCTGGTGAAAGATCAAGACCCGTGTGAGCCCCGCGGCGAAGTCGACGTCAAGGGTGTGCACTTCCCGATCAAGGTCTACGCACCCCAGCCGCAGGACGGACATCAGCCAGCCGTTTGACGCGCAACCGGTTAGAGGTCGGTGAAGTCTGGCTGGCGCCCCTCGGCGAAGGCGGTGAGGGCCTCGATGTTGGCGGGGCCACCCAGAAGCTCGGCGAACGCGGCGTTCTCGCGGGTCCGGGCTTCCTCGATCTGGGGGCGCAGCGGTTCGGTCATGGTGCGTTTCACCGCCACCAGCGACGCGATGGGCCGGCTCGCCAGAATCTCGGCATGACGTCGCGCCTCGACCATCAGGTCGTCGGGTGCGCAGACCCGCCAGACCAGTCCCATCTCGAGGCACTCCTCGGCCTGGATCCACTCCGAGGACATCAGCATCCACGCGGCGTTCTGGTGGCCGATCAGCCGGGGGAAGAGGACCGAGGAGGCGGCCTCGGGGGCCACGCCCAAGGAGGTGAACGGGCACTTCAGCTTTGCTGCCGTCGACATGAAGGCGAGATCGGCGAAGCCCAGAATCGTCGCGCCGATCCCGAGTCCGATGCCGTTGACGGCCACCACGAGAGGTTTCGGGAAGTCGATCAACGCGTCGAGCAGTCCCGGGAACCCGTGCTGGCCGTCGACGAAATCCGGATCGGTGGTGCGTTGGTGAAGCTCGAGCAGATCGGTGCCGGCGCTGAAGGCCCGGCCGTTCCCGGTGAGGAGAACCACGGCGACGGCAGGGTCGCTGGCGGCGGCCAGAAGCGCTTCGGCCACTGCGTCGTAGAGCGCTTCGTTGAACGCGTTGAGCGCATCGGGCCGGTTCAGCTGCAGGGTGCGCACCCGCGCCTCATCGCTGATCGTCAGGATCTGATCGGTCATACCGGCTTGCCCTCGACGCGTGTGGCGGCCACCCTTGTCGTCGAACTCCACGTTCTCGAAGTCGACCGGACGGGCCGCGTTCGCGATCGCCGTGACCATCGCGGTGCCCAGCGGACCGGCGCGGTCGAACACCTCAGCGGTACCGACCGAGACGCCGTCGCACTCCACGCGGTCGGTGGCCGAGAGGCCGATCTCCAGCCCCACGGGCGGTCGCGCCAGGGCGAGGGTGATGTCGGTGTTGATGTACTGCACGCCCTCGGTGCCCCAGTTGACCACCATGCTGGTGGCGTCGGCGATGCTCGCGGCCGCTTGGAACGGCGTTCCCACCTCCCCGGCGACGATGGGCATGCCAACCTGCCACGTCTGCTTGCGGCCGGCGTTCTGATGATCGGCGAACGACTGCGACCACGGTTGATCGCTGGTGAAGTACGGCACCTGAGGCTGCTCGCTCGGCGGGACGAGATCAGTAGGGGGTGCTTGCGGGTGGTCATCGGGTGTCCACGCGGCGCCGGACGGCGACTCCGTGGGGAGCACGAAGATGCAGCTGGCCCGCGCGACACGGACGCCATCTTGTAGGAGCGTCGCGTCGATCAGGCAGATGCGTCGTCCCTTCCCGGACCACCTCGGTCGTCACGGTGCAGGGCGCCATCTCGGCCGGCTTGAACAGATCGACGGTGTATCTCGCGGGCTGCAGGTCGGCGCGGCCCAGAGTGGCGATGCGCTGCTCCAGGCCACGCGCGAGAGCGCCGCTGATGGCGACGCCGTGCATCTGGTTCGGGCTCCACATGCTGCGAGCGACATCGGTGGGGACGAGGAGGTTGTCCTCAAGAGTGAACATGGCCAATGACATGGGCGAAGCCTTTCAGGTGGAGGCGGGAGCGGACCGAGCGGCTACTCAGGAGTCCTTGCGGTCCCAGACCAGCTCCTCCACGAGCTCGCGGCTCCGCCAGCCTTCGGGGGTGCGGACCAGCTGGTGCAGGTAGTAGCCGCCCACCTCCATGCGCCAGGTGCTGCCGTCGGGCTGGCTGATGTTCATCGGGTTCATCAGATAGATGCGCACCGTGGCGGTGTCGCCATCGAGCGTGACCTCCTTCTGGCACACGTAGTGCTGCATGGTCGAGAACATCGGCAGCGTCTCGGCCAGCCAGTCGCGTACGTCATCGCGCGAGCCTTTGATGCCGCCGCTCGCGGTGTAGTCGATCGTGGCGTCGGCGGTGAAGACGCTGTCGTACCTCGGCCAGTCGAGCGTGTCGACGGCTCGCGTGTAGGTCGTGATCAGGTCATCGATCTCGATGCGGTCGGAGATGGTCTGGAGATCGAGCATTCCGCAAGACTAGAACGTGTTCCAGTTTTGCGCTACTGTCCCGGCATGGTGCTTGAGAGGTTCCGACTGGACAACCGCGTGGCCATCGTCACCGGGGCGGGCCGCGGGATCGGCGCAGCCAGTGCGCTCGCGTTGGCCGAGGCAGGCGCCGATGTGGTGCTGGCCGCTCGCACCGAGACCCAGCTCGACGAGGTCGCCGCGCAGATCGAAGCGATGGGCCGCAAGGCGATCGTGGTGCCGGCCGATCTCGCTGATCTCGACCAGGTCGCAGCGCTGGCCCAGACTGCAGTCAGCTCCTTCGGCCGGCTCGACGTGATCGTCAACAACGTCGGCGGCTCGATGCCCAAGGAGTTCGTCAAGACCAATGTGGCTGCGCTCGAAGACGCCTTCCACTTCAACGTGTCGACGGCCCACGCGCTCACCCGCGCCGCCGTGCCGCACCTGCTGGCAGGTGGCGGCGGCTCGGTCGTCAACATCTCGTCAGTGATGGGGCGCGTCAGCGGCCGCGGCTACCTCGCCTACGGCACGGCCAAGGCTGCCCTGGCGCACTGGACCCGGCTCGCCGCTCGCGACCTGTCACCTCACGTGCGGGTCAACGCGATCGCGGTGGGCTCGGTGGCGACGTCGGCCCTCGAGATCGTCACGGGCGACGAAGGTCTCACCGCGCAGATGGAGGCCAACACGCCGCTGCGCCGCATCGGCGACCCCGACGACATCGCAGCCACTGTCCTGTTCCTCGCCAGCCCCGCCGGCGCCTACCTGACCGGCAAGGTGCTGGAGGTGGACGGCGGCATCGACCAGCCCAACCTCGACATGGGGTTGCCTGACCTCTCACCAGGAGAAAACTCATGACCTATCGCGTCGTCGCATGGAGTACCGGCAATGTCGGAAAGCATGCCATCGCCGGCATCGCCAACCGACCCGACTACGAGCTCGTCGGCCTGTGGGTGTCGAACCCGGACAAGGTGGGCAAGGACGCCGGTCGGCTGGCCAATCTCGACCGCGACCTCGGCGTGCTCGCCACGAACGATGTCGAGGAGATCATCGCGCTGAAGCCCGACTGCGTCGTGCACACCGCGATGTCGGACGACCGACTGTTCGAGGCGTTGGCCGACCTCGAGCGCCTGCTGCGTGCCGGCATCAACGTCGTCTCAGCTGGTCCGGTCTTCCTGCAGTACCCGTCCGGTCCTGCCGCTGGCATGGCCGAAGGCGTCACCCAGGCCGCGATCGAGGGCGGCGTCTCGCTGCACATCAACGGCATCGATCCGGGCTTCGCGAACGACTGGTTGCCCCTGTCGCTCACCAGCATCAGCGAGCGCATCGAACAGGTGCGCTGCGTCGAGCTGCTCAACTACAACACCTACAACCAGCGCATGATCGTGTTCGACGTGCTGGGATTCGGCATGCCGATGGACCACGTCCCGATGATCCTGCAGCCCGGCGTGCTCACGATGGCGTGGGGGAGTGTCGTGCACCAGATCGCGGCCGGCCTGGGCGTGGAGCTCGACGAGGTCGTGGAGTTCCACGAGCGCGTCGCTGCCACCGAGACCTTCGACATCGACTGCGGAACCATCGAGAAGGGCATGGTCGCTGGCCTGCACTTCGAGGTGCGCGGCATGCTCAACGGCAAGGCCGTCATCGTGCTCGAGCACGTCACGCGGACCCACGACGACGTGGCTCCTGAGTGGCCCCAGCCGGCTGGTCTGGGTTGCTACCGGGTCGAGATCAAGGGCGAGCCCAACTACACGCTGGACCTTCAGCTGCTCGGCACGGACGGCGACCACAACACCGCTGGACTGAAGGCCACCGCGATGCGCATCGTGAACTCGATTCCTGCCGTGGTCGCGGCCAAGCCGGGCCTGGTCTCCTCGCTGGATCTCCCCTTGGTCACCGGACGGGGCCTGATTGCGACGTAAAGTCCAGATCGTGACGGAACACCACGAGGACGTGCCACCGCCGGACAGGGCAGCTGTCATTGCCCTGGTCCAGTCGTCGCCGACCTTCGTGGCTGCCCACGACAAGCAGGGCTGGCTCGGCATCTTCGGAGCCCAGCACGTCGTCGAGGACCCGGTGGGTGCGCCTCCGGTGCGTTCGGAGGATGCCGGCGCGCTGGCGAGGTTCTGGGACGCGTTCATCGCGCCGAACGACATCGAGTTCCACGTCACCCAGGACTGGGTCGATGGACATGACGTCGTGCGGGACGTCACGATCGTGACGACCATGCCGGCTGGCGTACAGGTCAGCACCCCGGCCCACCTGATCTACCAGACGGGTGTCGAGGACGGCGTCCTGAAGGTGCGTCGCATGGCCGCGCACTGGGAGACGGTGCCCGTGGTGCGGCAGCTCATGCATCCGACGCGGGCTCACCTCCGCGCGGGTGTGGATCAGACGTCGCACCTCATTCGCACGCTCGGCGTGACGCCGTCAGTGAAGTTCTTCGGCGCAGCGCGCAGCGTCGGAAAGCCCGGAAAGCGGCTCCTCCGCGCTCATCTGGCCACGCAAGGAATCACCGAGATCTCCAAGATCATCGCGTCGGGCCGTTGGGTCACGGCGTCGGTCATCGGCGACCGCGGGCCGGCCGTGGTCATGGCCGAGTTTGCGCGTGGCTCGCTCGATCTGTCCGACCTGCGGTTCTACACCGACAGGGTGTGAGTGGCGGGTCAGCGCAGCAGCAGGCGGACGGCGACGTCGACGGACTTCGTGACCTCGGCCGCGGTCGTGCGGCCGGTGACCCAGCCCATGAGGCCCGACAACCACACGTCGCCGATGACCCGCACGATCGCGGTGTCCTCCTCAGTGGGCTCCCGTGTCTCGTCCGTGCCACCGATGGCGTGCGTGATCATCGACGTCAGCCGCATGCCGACATCGTGGATCTCGTCCGCCACCGAGGAGTCAGCAAACATGAAGGCGCGGGTGAGCGCCTCGGTGAGCTGCGGCTGGCGCTGGAGCGCCGTGGTGGTGGTGCCCAAGATGGCCATGACTCGCTCATGGGGGGTGTCACCGGGGATCGGGCGGCTGCGCGACAGCACTTCGGCCCGCTCGAACTGGCGTCCGAGAGCGGTGACCAGCAGGTGGATCTTCGACGGGAAGTAGCGATACAGGGTGCCCAGTGCCACGTCGGCGTTGTCGGCCACTTCGCGCATCTGGACGGCGTCGAAGCCGCCTTCGCTGGCGAGGGCGATCGTCGCGTCGAGGATGCGGCGGCGTCGTTCACGCTGCGCATTGGAACCGGGTGCCTTGGTCACGCTGGTCATCCGCATCGTCTCCTGTCCGGTCGGTGCTGAGGGTGTCGTATCGTTCGACGCTATTATTGAAACACGTTCTAGTTGCGGAGGCGACACTCATGTCAGTCGGGGTTACGCGTGACCACCTCGAATTGAGCACCACCCTACGTGCCTGGGCCGGTGATCTCGGAAGCATTTCCGCAGTGCGCGACGCCGAAACCGAGGCGACAGCCTCCTTCGCCACGACCTGGCAGGCCGTGGTCGAGGCCGGGCTGGCTGGCATCGGCATCGCCGAGCAGCACGGTGGTGGCGGTGGCGACGTTCTCGACCAGATGATCGCCCTCGAGTCGGCCGCCCACGCGCTGGTGCCCGGGCCGTTGCTGGGCACCGTCCTCGTCGGCCAGGTCGTCCAGGCGTCGTCATCCGCGGCGCGCGACGAGGTGCTCCACGCGATCGCCGAAGGTGCCCGTGCAGCCTGCGCCCTGAGTGGAACCGTGGCGGTCGCCGGCGAGGCGGTTCGCGGCGACATCGATGTCGCGCTGGACGTCGTGGACGCCCGATGGTTGCTGGCGCCGGTCGACGACGGATCATGGGTGCTGGTCTCGGCTGAGGGTTGGACCGCCGAACCCACGGTCGGCTTCGACCTGACCAGGCGCGGAGGCCGCGTGCAGGTCGCGGCTGCGGCGGGCCACGTGATCGGACTTCCTGGTGTCGACACCGAGCTGGTCCGCCGTGTCCTCATCGCCGTGGTCGCGGCCGAGGCGGCTGGCGTCGCGCAGTGGTGCCTGACGACGGCCGTGGAGTACGCCAAGGTGCGCGAGCAGTTCGGCGCCCCCATCGGTTCGTTCCAAGCCATCAAGCAGCTGTGCTCGCAGATGCTGGAGACGGCCGAATCGGTGTCAGCCGTCGCATGGGATGTCGGAACCGCCCTGCGACCGGATGTGCCTGTCGCGGAGGCGAACTATGCGGCTGACGTGGCGGCCACCGTGGCGCTCGACGGAGCCGTGGCTGTGGCGCAGGACTGCATCCAGGTGCTCGGCGGCATCGGATTCACCTTCGAGCACGACGCGCATCTGTATCTCCGCCGAGCGGTGGCACTGCGGGTCGCCGTGTCGGCGCTCACCGGCGGGACCGAGCAGTCGGCGGCGCGGCTGGCGCGAAGGGCCGCTGCCGGTCAGCGTCGCGCGCCCGAGATCGACTTCGAAGGTGCCGATGCCCAGGTCCGCTCCACAGCGGCCCCGCAGATGGACGCGATCGCGCAGCTTCCCGCCGATGAACAGCGGTCCGCTCTGGCGCAGGCGGGTTTCCTGACGCCGCACTGGCCGCGACCGTTCGGTCTCGACGCGGGTCCGGTGGAGCAGCTGGTCGTCGACGAGGAGCTGGCGCGTGCCGGACTCAGCCGTCCAGATCTGGCGATCGGCGCCTGGGCGGTGCCCACGATCCTCGAGCACGGCACCGCAGAGCAGGGTGAACGGTTCGTGCTGCCCACGCTGCTCGGCGATCTGGCGTGGTGCCAGCTGTTCAGCGAACCGGGCGCAGGGTCGGACCTTGCCTCCCTGACCACCCGCGCGGTCCGCGTGGACGGTGGCTGGACTCTGACGGGTCAGAAGGTGTGGACGTCCAAGGCGCGCGAGGCTGACTGGGGCATCTGTCTGGCTCGCACCGATCGCGACGCCAAGCACCGCGGGATCACGTACTTCCTGGTCGACATGACGTCGGCGGGCATCGATCTGCGCCCGCTGCGCGAGATCACCGGCGACGCGATGTTCAACGAGGTCTTCCTGGACGACGTGTTCGTTCCCGACGACTGCGTGGTCGGGGAGGTCAACGGTGGCTGGAAGCTGGCGCGCACCACCTTGGCCAACGAGCGAGTCGCCATGGCTGGCACCAAGCTGGGTCTCAGCACCGAACGCGCGGTGGAGCTGTTGGCCGGACGGGATTCGCAGGCCGACGAGGCCCGGGTCGGACACCAAGTCGCCCTGGCGACCGTCTGCCAGCTGCTGGGCGTTCGGGCGACGCTCCGGTCGATCGCCGGTCGAGGGCCCGGCGCGGAGTCGAGCGTCTCGAAGCTGCTGGGAGTCCGCAATCGGCAGGAGGCCTCTGAGCTGGTCGTCGACATGCTCGGACCCGCCGCGCTGTTCGCAGGCGACGATCCGCAGGTCGCCAAGGATCTGCACGAGATGCTGCTGACGCGGTGCCTCTCGATCGCCGGCGGCACGACGCAGATCTTGCGCAATGTCGTGGCCGAACGAGTGCTGGGACTACCTCGCGGCTGACGTCGCCTGCGTGAGCGCAACGCTCAGCGGTCTTGGTCGTTGCTGGCGAGTCCTTGTCGTGCGGCGGTCGCCCCCAGCTTCTTGTCACGCGTCCACAGTCGAGCGTCGGGGGTCAGCAGCGTTGCAGCGAGCAGGTGCGCGTCGACATAGCCGATTCCGAGGCCGGACAGGTGCCGATTCTCGATCAGCGTCAGCACCTCGACGTCGGTCGCGACCGTCGCCTGCGGGAGCTGGTTGAGCAGTCCGAGGATCTCCTCGCGTTGGGAAAGGCGGCCAAGCGCCAGCTCCCCAGTCACCCAGGGGTGCGCCAGCACGCGCGCATTCTCGAGCAGATCGACGAGGTGGGGGTCACCGGTGCGGAGGTGGTCGATCCAGACCGACGTGTCGACCAGGATCACGCGGGCGTGGTCTGGCGCCGAGGAACTGGTTGGGCGTCGGGCTCACTTCCCGCCAGCTGTGCGAGCCGCCTCGCGCTTTCCCGCTCGATCAGAGCTCGCAATGCCTCACGCACCAGCGCGGTCTTCTCGGTGGTCCCGGTCAGCCGCTGCGCTTCGGTGACGAGGTCGTCGTCGAGGGCGAGGGTGGTTCTCACAGTGGACCTCCATGCATGTTAGAACGCATCAGATGATGATCTTAGGCGTGCCTCAGGGGCCAGTCAAGAAGTCTGTGTCGGGTCAGGCTGGCGGGTCGCTCGGTGCCACTGCAGCCACCGCTGCACGGCGGCGATGGTGTGCTGGCTGCGGATGGAGGAGAAGACCTCGAACGCGTGCTGGGTGCCGGGCAGCTCGGCATAGGTCACCGTGGCGGTTGACGTCTCTCGCAGGGCGTCGACGAAGACGCGAGCCTGGTCGACCGGCGCCAGGGTGTCGTTGCGGCCGTGGATCACGAAGAAGTCCGGGGTGTGCTCGCTGACGTGCGCGAGGGGGGAGGCCTGGACGAACTCGTCGAGGTGGGTGCGCGGGTTCTTGCCGAAGACCCACGGCCCGAGGAAGCGGTCGCGCATCCCCATCGCCGACTTGGTCTCCGTCAGCCCGGCGCAGTCGTAGATGCCGTAGAAGGGGACGCACGCGGACACCGACGTGTCAGAGTCCTCGAATCCGGGCTGGTAGTCCGTGACGTCGGGGGTCAGGGCAGCCAGTGCGGCGAGGTGGCCGCCCGCAGAACCGCCGGTGATCGCGATGTAGGTCGGATCGCCGCCGTACTGGGCGATGTTCTCGCGCACCCACGCGATCGTGCGCTTCACGTCGACGATCTGGGCCGGGAACCGGTTCTTGGGAGCCAGTCGGTAGTTGGCAGCCACGCAGATCCAGCCCTGCTGGGCCATGCGATTCATGAGGATCAGGCCCTGCTGCTCCTTGTCGCCGATCGTCCAGCCCCCGCCGTGAATCTGGATCAGCACCGGCGCATCGGTCAGGTCGACGTCCCGTGGCCGGTAGATGTCGAGGTGGCCGCGCCGCCCGCCCTCGGTGTACGGCACGTTGCTGAGCACCTCCACGTCGTGCTGCCGCATGCGGAAGGGTCGAGCGACCGAGCCGCGGGGGACGCGCAGGTCGAGCGGGCCCGGGAGGTCCAGCGTGGTGAGGTAGTCCTCGCCGATGCTGTCGCGCAGCGCTTGGTCGATCTCGGTGCCCGTGCGCCGGGAGCCAGCGATGGCGTAGGTCAGCAACCCGGCCGTGGTCGCTGCGGCCAGCAACCCGAGGGACGACGGCGTGGAACGCCGGCGCCGGATCGTCAGCTCGGCCGCGGTGTCGAGTGCGGCGACGCTCAGCAGGTGCGGCGCGAGCTCGCTCACGGGCCAGCCGAGGGCGAAGCTGGGGACGCTCGTCCACTGGCCCGGCAACGGGCGGACGGCATTGAGTGCGAGGGCGGCGAGCGTCAGCTGGCGGCGGGAGAACCCGGCGGACATGTGTGATCTCCTCGACATTTGTTAGAACATGTTCTAGAAAAGGCTTAGGATACCGGCATGGATCGACTCAGCGGCCTGGACGCCAGTTTCCTGTACCTCGAGAGCGGCGCGCAGCTGATGCACGTGTGCGGGCTCATCGTGGTCGATCCTGCCACCATCCCCGGCGGATACGACTTCGCGTCGTTCAGGCAGGAGCTGTCCAAGCGGGTGGCTGACATCCCGATGTTCAACCGCAAGCTCAAGTTCGTTCCCGGTGGCATCGACTTCCCGGTCTGGATCACCGACGACGAGTTCGACATCGATCGGCACGTCCACCGACTCGCTGTCCCGGCACCCGGCGGCGATCAGGAAGTGTCCGAAGTCGCAGGACATCTCGCGGGAATCCCGCTGGACCGGTCGCGCCCGCTCTGGGAGATGTACGTGCTGGAGGGTCTGGCGAACGGCAAGATCGCGGTGTTCTCCAAGATGCACCACTCCTCGGTCGACGGGGTGTCGGGATCGAACATGATCTCCTACCTCTGCAGCCTGGACGCGGACGCTCCGCCGCTGGACACCGGCGCCGGGGTCAAGGAACACCAGCGGGCTCCCTCAGATCTGGAGCTGGTCGGCCGGGGCGTGTTGGCCACCGCGACCAAGCCGTGGCATCTGGCCAAGATGGTCGCTCCCACCGCGAAGACGCTGGTGGAGAGCGCCAGCCGCGCCCGCAAGGGCACGGCCATGGCCGCACCCTTGACGGCGCCGCGCACCTCCTTCAACGGCACCATCACCGGCCGCCGGTCGATCGCCTACACCGACATCCCGCTCGAGACGGTCAAGCAGATCAAGGGTGCGGTGCCCGGAGCCACGGTCAACGACGTGGTGCTGGCCCTCAGCGGAGGTGCGCTCCGGCGCTACCTGCAAGATCGCGGCGAGCTGCCCGAGGCCTCGTTGCTGGCCAGCGTGCCGGTCTCGGTCCGTCAGGACGCTCCGACCAAGAACGCCGGTCGTAACCAGGTGTCGTCGATCTTCTGTCGGCTCGGCACCGACGTCGAGGATCCGCTGGAGCGGATCACCGGGTTGGCGGTGGCCAATGCGCACGCGAAGGACCACCACACCTCGGTTCCTGCCGACACCCTGCAGGAGTGGGCCGAGTTCGCCGCTCCCCGCACCTTCGGCCTGGCCGTCCGCATGGTGTCCGACCTCCGCCTCGCCGAGAAGGGCCCGGTCATCCACAACCTGGTCATCTCCAACGTGCCCGGACCGCCGATCCCGCTGTACTTCATGGGATCTCGCATCGACGCGCTCTACCCGCTGGGACCGATCTTCCACGGGGCTGGCCTGAACATCACGGTGATGAGCAACAACGGGCAGATGCACATCGGCGCGATCGCCTGCGCCGAGCTGATGCCGCGGGTGTGGGACCTGATCGATCAGTTCCCGATCGAGCTCGAGGCCATGCGCGCCGCCGTGCTCGACGGCTGACCAGCGGGGTCAGATCGCCGACGCAGTGCGCTCTCGGTCGTTGATGCGGGCCGTGGTGGCGTAGGCCGCCTCGAGCATGGCCGGCACGAAGGCCTTGTGCTCCAGCACGCACCCCGCGTGGCCGCAGTAGGCCTCGTGCACTGTGGCGCCAGGGATGCGCGCCGCCAGGTCGAGCTGGCGGTCCGGGGGGATCACGTGGTCGTTCTTGGTGACCACGACGGCCGTCGGGACGTCGACATGCTTCAGCCAGAGCTTCGAGTGGTGGCGACCCAGTGAGGCCACGGCCTGCCCGACCGCCCACCCGCTCGTCGCGCGCCACTGCTGCATCGCCCAGCTGGCCGTGACCGAGGCGTCGGCGTCGATGCTCTCGACGGCGGCTGCGCTGGCCCGGCTGACGACCTTCGACCTCGACAAGGTGGCGCTCAGCGCCATGCCCAGCTCCATGCCGGCGTGGAACAGCCGCTCACGACCATTGGTGCGGAAGTGTGCCGTGCTGGCGGCGAGGATCAGTCCGCCGACCGCGTGCGGATGCTGGCGCCAGACCCGCTGGGCGATGACCGACCCCATCGAGTAGCCGGCGACGATGGGACGCACCAGTCCGAGGGCGTCGATCACGGCCGCGACGTCATCGGCACAGTCGGAGATCAGGAACTTCTCGGACGTGATGCCTCTGCCGTGCCAGCGCTGATCGAACGTGATGACTCGGTAGCGCTTGGCCAGATGTGGGATCGCCGGGAACCAGGTCAGCTGGCCCGTGCAGCCCACGGCGTGCAGCAAGATGATCACGGGGGCGTCCGGCGTGGGCCCGGGCACGTCAGTCAGCCAGGTACGTCCGCGACGGGGGAGGTTCAGCCAACGACCTTCGGGAAGCTCCACCGGCGGAAGGTGGTACAGATCCCATGACGAAGGATCTGGCAGCAGCTGACGTACGCCGCTGATGGCCCATGCGACCGGGTTCGGCACAGATACTCCTCGGGGTTGGCCTGCGTACGATTAGAACACGTTATAGTTTTGCTGGCGGAAGAAGGTTACTTCGAAGGAGAAGATCTGCGTGGAATCGCTGCTCGACGAAGTTCGCTCCGTCATCGCCGACGTGCTGGATCGCGGCGACGGGTCCTGGTCGGCCCTGCACGAGGCCGGACTGTTGGCTCTGGCCGCCCCCGAGAGGCTCGGCGGCGAAGGCTTGGGTCTCGCCGAGATCTCGGTGCTGCTGCACGAGGTGGGCCGCCGCGCCGCTCCGCTGCCGGTCTGGGAGACGTTGGCGTGCGGCCTGCTGCCGCTGGTGCGGTCCGGCTCGACGGAGCTGCAGGCCGAACTGGTTCCGCAGGTCCTGGCTGGTGAGCTGATGTTTGCTCCTGCCTTGAGCGAACCGGGCGCGGCCCTGCCGGTGACGCCGTCCACCACCCACGACGGCGGCGCGGTCAGCGGCACCAAGGTCGGCGTGTCCGTCCTGGACGTAGCCACCCTGCTGCTGGTGTCCGCCACCGGTGCCGACGGCTCCGCGTCCGTCGTCCTCGTGGATCCGACCGGGTCTGGCGTCAGCCACACCGCGACCACCACCTCGAGCGGATCTGCCGAGGCCACGTACACGTTCACGGACGCGCCGATCGTCGGGCTGCTCGATGCCGACGTGGTGCGCAGTCACGCCATCGCCGGGCTCGCCGCCCTGGGTGCTGGCGTCGTCGAGGGCGCCCGTGACCTGACCGCCGGCTACATCCGCGACCGCCGCCAGTTCGGCCGCGCGCTGGCGGAGTTCCAGGCCGTCGCCCAGCAGATCGCCGATGTCTACATCGCGTCACGCACGTTCACGCTCACGGCCGATGAAGTGGCTCGTCGTCTGGACGCCGGCGACCCGGCCGACGACGACCTGGCCATCGCCGCCTTCTGGTTCGCCGACCGAGCCTCCAGCGCGATGCAGATCTGTCACCACCTGCACGGCGGCATGGGGGTCGACGAGACGTATGCCATGGCTCGCTACTTCGCCCGTGTGCGCGACATCAGCCGGCATCTCGGTGGCCCGCTCACCCTGGCTGGCGTTCCGGTCGCCGAGACCGCGGGCAAGAACGCCGAGCTCACCGGAGAGGAGCAGGCGTTCAAGCAGGAAGCACGCGAGTACCTGACAGGACTCACCAGCGAGGCCGACCGCGAGGAGATGCGCGCGAATCGACACGGTCCCGCGTACCACCGCGTCATCAAGCAGATGGGCGCCGACGGCTGGATGGGCGTCGGCTGGCCGAAGGAGTACGGCGGCCAGGGCCGCGGAGTCATCGAGCAGCAGTCCTTCGTCAACGAGGCCGCACGTGCCGACGTGCACCTGCCCTCGGTGACGCTGCAGACCGTGGGCCCGACTCTGCAGGCCTACGGCACGCAGAAGCAGAAGGACATGTTCCTCGCCGACATCGTCACCGGCGACGTGCACTTCGCGATCGGCTACAGCGAGCCCGACGCCGGCACCGACCTCGCCTCGATGCGCACCACCGCCCGGCGCGATGGCGACCACTACGTCGTGAACGGCCAGAAGATGTGGACCACGGGCGGCCACGCGGCTGACTACGTGTGGCTCGCCGTGCGCACCGATCCCGATGCGTCCCCGCACCGTGGAATCTCGGTGCTGATCGTGGACACCAAGGACCCCGGCTACTCGTGGACGCCCATCGTCACCAGTGACGGCTCCCACCACACCAACGCGACGTACTACAACGACGTGCGCGTGCCCGTCGACATGCTGGTGGGCGAGGAGAACCGCGGGTGGCAGCTGATCACGACCCAGCTCAATCACGAGCGCGTCATGCTCGGTCCGGCCGGCCGCATCGAGGGTCTGCGCGACATGGTGTGGCGGTGGGCTGACGGTCGCGTCGGCGCTGACGGCACGCCGGTGCTCGAGCAGCCCTGGGTTCGCGACACCTTGGCCCGCGCCACGGCGTCGTTCCGCGTCAACGAGCTGCTCAACTGGGCTGTGGCTCGCGCTGCAGCCACGGAACGATCGGCCGTGGCCGACTCGTCGACGTCGAAGGTCTTCGCCAGCGACGAGGTGCAACGTCTCGGCCTGGCCCTGGCGGACGTGGTCACGGCGTGCGGCGATCTGGCCGATCCGGACACAGCGCGTCTGGCTCGGTACCTGGACGACACCAGCAAGCGCAACCTGGTGCTCAGCTTCGGTGGTGGCGTCAACGAGGTGCAGCGAGAGCTGATCGCGATGTTCGGCCTGGGTCTTCCGCGGGTGCCCCGATGACGGACGAGGTGCACGAGCAGATCATCGCCCGGACCGACGAGATCAAGGCCCGCGGCAACAGCCCGGCGCGCCCGGCTCCGGACCCGGTCAACGCGCCGATGATTCGGCACTGGGCGGAAGCGATCGGCGACAGCAACCCGCGCTGGGCTCCGGGACCCGACACTGAAGCGCCGCCAGCCATGGCTCAGGTGTGGACGATGTACGGCCTCAACCCCGACCGCATGCCGGGCGACCCGCTGCCGGACACCATGCAGGTGCTCGACGACGCCGGCTTCACGTCAGTGCTCGGCACCAACTGCGACCAGACGTACGCGCGCACCCTTCGACCGGGGGAGGTGCCGAGCATCAGCACCCACCTGGCGGACGTCGTCGGTCCCAAGAAGACCGGCGTGGGCGAGGGCTACTTCATCACCACCCAGAGCATCTGGACCGTGGAGGACGAAGAGGTCGCCACGATGACGTTCCGGGTGCTCAAGTTCAAGCCCGGAACCGGTCGCGTCGCGGTCGACAAGACACAGTCGTCACGCCCGATGATCGGCCGAGACACGTCCTTCTTCTGGGAGGGCACCTCGATCGGTGAGCTGCGCATCCAGACCTGCAACGCGTGTGGCGATCTGCGCCATCCGCCGGGCCCGGTGTGCCCGTCCTGCCACGCGATGGACCGCGGATTCGTCGTGGCAGCAGGCCGCGGCACCGTTCACTCCTTCCTGGTGCACCATGCCCCCGCAGTGCCGGGCAAGAAGCTCCCGCTCACGCTGGCCCTCATCGACCTCGACGAGGGCGTGCGGATGGTCGGCGAGGTCAAGGGCGACGTGGCGATCGGCGACGCGGTCGAGGTCTGGTTCGACCCCATCGATGACGACGTCACCTTGGCGAAGTGGCAGCCTGCTGGCACTCCCGCCCCGGAGCCCGAGCCGGAGCTGCCCTCGGACCTGCCGGTGTGGGAGCTGCCGATCACGCCGACGCTCGTGGTGTCCACGGCGCTGGCCACTCGCGACTTCCAGGATGTCCACCACGACCGCGACCGCTCGATCGGTCATGGCAGCAAGGACATCTTCATCAACATCCTGACCACGACCGGTCTGGTGCAGCGGTACGTGACCGAGTGGGCCGGATCGCAGACGCAGATCCTGTCGTGCGCACTGCGACTTGGCGCACCGGCTCACCCGTACGACACGCTGAGCTTCACCGGCACGATCGTGTCCGAGGCCGACGGCGTGACGACGCTCGACGTGGTCGGCACCGTCTCGATCGGCACGCACGTCAACGCCCGAGTGGAGATCAAGCGATGAGCACCTTCTCCGGAGCGACGTCGATCGCCGGCATCGGCGCGACCGAGTTCTCCAAGGCGTCGGGACGCTCCGAGCTCCAGCTGTCCGCCGAGGCCACCCTCTCGGCGCTCGCCGACGCCGGTCTGTCGCCGTCCGACGTCGACGGCCTCGTGACGTTCACGATGGACTCCACCTCCGAGATCGCGTTGGCGCGCGAGCTCGGCATGGGCGACCTGCGGTTCTTCAGCCGGATCAACTACGGCGGGGGAGCGGCCTGCGCCACGGTCCAGCAGGCGGCCATGGCCGTCGCCACGGGCATGGCGGACGTGGTGGTGGCCTATCGCGGCTTCAACGAGCGCTCCGGCCAGCGTTTCGGGCAGGTGCAGAAGTGGGCTGCCGAGCAGGTCAACACCAACGGCCTCGACAACGCGTGGACCTATCCGCAGGGCCTCTCGACGCCTGCGGCCACCGTGGCGATGCAGGCGCGGCGCTACATGCACCAGTACGGCGCCACCTCGGCCGACTTCGGTGCGGTCGCGGTGGCCGACCGACGCCACGCGTCCACCAACCCGAACGCGTTCTTCCACGAGAAGCCGATCACGATCGAGGATCACCAGAACTCGCGGATGATCGCCGATCCGTTGCGCCTGCTCGACTGCTGCCAGGAGAGCGACGGCGCAGTGGCGATCGTGGTCACGTCCACCGAGCGCGCCAAGGATCTGAAGTCCGGCGCGGTGCCGATCCTGGCTGCCGCGCAGGGCAGCGCCGCCGACCAGTTCGTCATGACGTCCTACTACCGCGACGACATCGGCATCCCCGAGATGGGCGTGGTCGGACGTGACCTGTGGCGCCAGTCCGGCCTGACACCAGCCGACATCCAGACGGCGGTCCTCTACGACCACTTCACGCCCTACGTCCTCATGCAGCTGGAGGAGCTGGGCTTCTGCGGCCGGGGCGAGGCCAAGGACTTCATCGCCGACGGCGCCATCGAGATCGGCGGCCGGCTGCCGCTGAACACCCACGGCGGCCAGCTGGGCGAGGCGTACATCCACGGCATGAACGGCATCGCCGAGGGCGTCCGTCAGGTGCGAGGCACCTCGGTGAACCAGGTCGACGAACGCGCAGCACGTGCTGGTCACCGCCGGAACAGGCGTTCCGACGTCGGGTCTGATTCTCGGCGAATAGGCAGACGATCAACCGGCGGGGAGGTCGGCAAAGGTGGTCTTCACGCCCTTGTACCAACCCATGGCCTTCTTGGGGTGGCGCCAGCGTCCTTTCATGGCATCCCGCGCCTCTTGGTGGCTCGCGTCGCCTGACTTCTCGGCTTCCTTGAGGTGTCGGTCCTGAGCGTTGATGACGTCATCGGCGCTCTCGCCGTGGTGCTCCACGTCGCAGGGTCCACCCAGCTGGCGGCAGGTCATGGTCTTCATCGTGATGTCCCTTCCTTCGGTGTCGTGAGTTCATCTGGTTGACGAGGGTCACGGTCCTGGTGTGACCGGTGGATCGGATCAGGTGCGTGGGTTGTCGCGATCGCGGCGCTCGACGCGGCTCAGCACGTCTGGGTCGGCTCGGAACACGATGGCCTGCACGGCATGGTCGACGATGGTGAAGTCGAACAGCACCATCGGCTGGCCCCGGTGGAACCATGCGGCGCCCGGTCGGTCGTCCACCGTCACTGCCAGCGCGGCGTGGGCGGCACCGTTGAAGAAGGTCGCCACGTCATGGCTGCCGTCCATGCGGTCCGGAGTTCCCGCGCGGCCCGCGTCGGCGTCCGCTCTGACGGTCACATCAGGTGCAAGGAGCTGCATCAGGCGATCAAACTTTCCTTCGCGTGCGGCCGCCATGAAGGCGTCGACGACTTCCCAGTCGGCCAAGGCGTCCTCCGGCGAGGGCTGCTTGACCTTCGCCCGGGCACGTGACGCGAGCTTGCGGGCCGCGACCGGGGTGGTGTCGAGGATGCCCGCGATCGTGCTGAACTCGAAGCCGAAGCTGTCGTGCAGGACGAAGGCGACTCGTTCCTGCGGTGAGAGGCGATCCAGCACGGCCTGGAGGGCGATACCCACGGTGTCGGCGAGCACGACGTCGTCCGCCGGGTCTGGTGCGTGGTCGACCTCCGGAACCTCCGCCTGGGGCACCGGGGTGCGGGATTTCAGCCGATCCAGACACAGCCGGGTCGTCACGGTGGTGAGCCAGGCGGGCAGATTCTCGATCTCCGCGTCAGTGCGCTGCAGGCGCAGCCACGCCTGTTGGACCAGGTCCTCGGCCTCGGCAGCGTCGGCGACGACGCGAGTTGCGAGTCCCACGAGTCGAGACCGCTCCGCCTCGAAGGTGTCGGTCTGGTCCATCCTTCTACCCTTCCACGAGAGGTCCACACCAGGTTGACGACCGAGCGACGTTCAACGTGACCGATGGTGGCTCGGGCGAAACCGTGCCAACACCGTGAGCCAGCGGTTCGTGGCGGGACTCTGCTCGCTCCAGTCAGGGAGGAGCCCGACGTTGGCGAGCTCGGCAAGGAATTCGTCCTCGGACCGGAGCGCCACGTAGTAGCGATTCCCGGATGCGCCGACCTCCCAGTCAATCCCCTCACCCAGGGGCACCGCGACGAGGAAACGACCACCCGGCTGCAGGGCAGCGGCGACCTTGGCGAGCACCCGCGGCAGATCGCTGGAAGGAACGTGTTGAAGCACTGCCAACGCCACGACCGCATCGTGAGGACCACCGAAGTCGTCACTGATCGCGTCGAGCCGTTCGACCTCCTTGCCGCGCTGGCGCTGGAAGTCGATGAATGCCTGGGTGACGTCGGTGCGGCGAACCGTCAGCCCGGCTTCCTCGAGGACATCAGCGTCCCATCCCGGTCCGGACCCGATCTCGAGGACATGACCACCCGGGACTGCCTCGGCCAGACGCGCGAGTGCACCCGACATGACACGGCTGCCTGACGTCTCGGCGGCGTAGTCCTCGGCGATCAGCTCGTACGACTCGACCGTGCGGGCATTGTTGGTCGGCTCCACGATTCGAGCCTATGGGTTGCCACCGTCAGGAGCGGGTCACGAGACAGTCGGCCAGAGCGGGACGTGCGTCGTCACCGACCGTGGCGGTCACCACGATGCCGGCGGGCTCGTCCCACGCGTTCACGGTGAGCGTCTCGCCCGGGAACACGACGCCGGCGAATCGGGCCGCGAAGCCGCCCACCGCTGACGCGTCCCCGTCGAGCAGAAGATCGGTGACCTCGCGCAGCACGATGCCGTAGGTGGCCAGGCCGTGCAGGATCGGCGCCGGGAATCCGGCCATCTCGGCGAAGGCCGGATCGGCGTGCAGCGGGTTGCGATCGCCACAGAGTCGGTAGAGCATCGCTTGCTGCGGCGTGACGGAGTACGTGGTGCTTGCATCGGGGGCGCGCTCGGGCACAGCGACGGCGGTGCTCGTGCCGCGGTCGCCACCCCAGCCACCCTCGCCCTTGACGAAGATGGACGAACGGACGCGCCACAGCTCGGCGCCGGCCGGATCGGTGGCCACCCCTTCCTGCCAGATGACGGCCGCCTTGCCCTTGTCCCAGACGTCGGTGATGTGGGTGGTCAGGCGTGCTGACCCGGACGTCGGGATGGGCCCGTCGAGGTGCACTTCCTGCGCGCCATGGACCACGTGGGCGAGGTTGATGTCGCAACCCGGCAGGTCGAGCCCGGGCGGGTTCGTCTCGTGGAACGAAGGCGCCACGACGGCGAAGCTGGGCAGCACCTGCAGCTGATCGTTGTCGAGCGTCCAGCGCAGCGCGTCGGCCGAGAGGTTGTCGCCCGGACGGGACCCCGCCCCCACGGCGAGGTGGTAGAGCAGCACGTCGCTGCTGGTCCACTCGAAATCGACGACGCCGACCTCCGAGCCGATGGCGATGTTCGGGTCGATGGGCATCAGACCGCACCCTCGGCGATGTCCTCGGCGGCCAGGTAGCCAAAGGTCATGGCGGGGCCGATCGTGGCGCCGGGGCCGGCGTAGGTGTAGCCCATGACCGCCGACGAGCAGTTGCCGGCGGCGTACAGGCCGTCGATCACCGATCCGTCGGGGCGTAGCGCGCGGGCGCGCTCGTCGGTCACGATGCCGCCCTTGGTGCCCAAGTCGCCCGGAACGATCTTGACCGCGTAGAACGGGCCCTGATCGATGCGGTGCAATGACGGGTTCGGTTGGACCTTGGGGTCGGCGTAGTACCGGTCGTAGGCGCTCTCGCCGCGGTGGAAGTCCTCGTCGACCCCCGCCTCGGCAAATCCGTTGAACCGGCGAATCGTCTCGGTCAGGGCTTCTGCCGGCACCTCGATCGCGGCGGCGAGATCGTCCAGTGATGCCGCTTTGTGGACCGAGCCCATCTTCATCCAGCGTCCGGGGAAGGGCTGGCGAGGCGAGAGGCCGGCGAACAGGTAGCGATTGCGGTAGCGCTGATCCATGACCAGCCACGCGGGCACGTGCGAGACACCCGTGGCCTCGCCCTTGTAGATCTCGTGAGTGGCCTCGACGTACGGCAGCGCCTCGTTCATGAAGCGCTGGCCGGCGGAGTTCACGATGATCGACCCGGGCAGATTGCGTTCCGCGAGGCAGAACCACGGACCGGAGGGCAGCGGGATGGTCGGGCCCCACCACGCGTCGTCCATCAGAGCGGTCGAGGCGCCCACGGCCGCGCCGGCCTCGATGCCGGCCCCGGTGTTGCTGGCCGCGCCAGTGCTCCACGCCGCCTGCGTGGGGGAGGGGAGGTGCTTCTCGCGCAGCGCATCGTTCTGCTCGAAGCCTCCCGACCCGAGGATGACGCCGCGACGTGCGCGGATGACCGTCTCGACGCCGTCGTGGGTGGCGCGGACGCCGACGACGCGACCGTCCTCGACGATCAGCTCGGTCAGCGCCGTCTCGTAGTGGATCGGGACGCCGGCGTCGAGCAGGCCCTTGCGCAGGCTGATGGTGAGCGCGTTGCCCATCGCGTACATCTTGCGACCGCGCATGGAGTCGATGACCCGCTTGAGCAGCACGCGCATCATCGTGAGGGGGCCGCGGATGGTGCGCAGGCCGAGGCTGATCTTGCGGAAGTCGGCCTGGGTGACGATCAGGTTCGCGGGCGCCTTGGCGTACGGGGGGTGCAACCGCTGGAGCTCCTCGCCGATGATGCGGCCATCCATCGGACGGGGTTCGACCGTCCGGCCGCGAGCCCGGCCGCCCGGTTGCTCGGGCAGGTAGTCCGCGTACTCCGGAACCCAGCTGAGGCGGACCGGTGTGTGGTCGAGCAGGAAGTCGATGACCTCAGGTCCGCGATCGATGAAGGTGTCGCGGCGGACCTTCGGGACCACGTCGCCCACGATCGAGTCCAGATACAGGCGAGCCTGCGCGGCGTCGTCATCGGCCACCTGGCCGGCTTCGCGCAGCGTCCGGTTGCCCGGGATCCACACGCCGCCGCCTGAGCGAGCCGTGGAGCCGCCGAAGTAGGCGCTCTTCTCGATCAGGACGGTGTCGAGGCCCCGGTGAGCGGCCGCCAGCGCGGCGGTCATGCCGGCGCCGCCGGCACCCACCACTACGACATCACACGTCTGTTCCATGAGACCTCCGGTCGGGGCTGACTACCGCAAAACTGTAACAGGTTCTAGTATGGCGGTTGTGACCTCCATCAAGGCTGATCCTGCCTCCATCGCTGCGGCAACCGAGCGGCTGGCGCAGGCCCTGCAGACACGGGTGCCATGTGCAGCGGTGCGCGATCTGATCGGGACCGATGACTTGCCAGCGGCGTACGCCGTGCAGCAGGGGCTCGTGCAGAAGCGGCTGGCCGCAGGAGTGACCGTCGTCGGCCGCAAGATCGGCGCCACGTCTGAGGCAGTGCAGCAGCAGCTCGGCGTGGATCAACCTGACTTCGGCTATCTGCTCAGCGACATGGACGTCAGCCACGGCACCGGCGGCGACCCGATCTCGATGCGCACGCTCGTGCAGCCGCGGGTCGAGGCGGAGGTCGCCTTTCGGTTGAGCCGTGACATCGACGTTCCAGAGGAGCAGATCACCCTCGAGCTGGTCCGTGACGCCGTCGAGGTGGCGCTGCCAGCGCTGGAGATCGTCGATTCGCGCATCGAGAACTGGGACATCGAGTTCACCGACACGGTCGCCGACAACGCGTCGAGCGGCCTGTACGTCATTGGCGATGTCGGCCTCCCGCTGACCGAGATCGAGCCGCGCGATGTCGTGATGAGCTTGACCATCAATGGTGAGGAGCGCTCGTCTGGCACCGGCGCAGCCTGCCTGGGCGACCCGCTGGAAGCGCTGAGGTGGCTCGCCATCCAGGCCGCACGTTTCGGCGATCCACTGCGTGCGGGGCACCTGATCCTGTCCGGGGCGTTGGGCCCCTTCGTGCCGTTCGTCGCGGGTGACCGCGTGACGGCTTCCATCAGTGGGTTCGCGCCCCTGACCGTCTCCTTCAAGGAGTGAAGAGAACATGAGCAAGAAAGTCACTGCAGCCATCGTCGGCCCGGGCAACATCGGCACCGATCTGTTGTACAAGCTGCTGCGCAGCGATGTGATCGAGCCGCGCTGGATGATCGGCGTCGACCCGTCGTCGGAGGGTCTGAAGCTGGCCAGCGATCTCGGCGTCGAGGCGTCCCACGAGGGCGTCGACTGGCTGCTCAAGCAGGACGTCCTGCCCGAGCTGATCTTCGAGGCCACCTCGGCCTACGTGCACCGCGAGTACGCCCCGCGCTACGCCGAGGCCGGCATCAAGGCGATCGACCTGACCCCCGCCGCCGTCGGCCCCGCGGTGATCCCTCCGGTCAACGGCGAAGAACACGTCAAGGCCGACAACGTCAACATGATCACCTGCGGCGGACAGGCCACCATCCCGATGGTGGCGGCGGTGTCTCGCGTGACTCCGGTGCCGTACGCCGAGATCGTCGCGTCGGTGTCCAGCGCCTCCGCAGGACCCGGCACCCGGGCCAACATCGACGAGTTCACCCGCACCACCAGCAACGGCGTGATGACGATCGGCGGCGCCGAGCGCGGCAAGGCCATCATCATCCTGAATCCCGCCGATCCGCCGATGATCATGCGCGACACGATCTTCTGCGGCGTCAGCGCTGATGCCGACCGCGACGCCATCTCCGAGTCGGTGTTCCAGATGGTCAAGGCGGTGCAGGAGTACGTGCCCGGCTATCGCTTGCTGCAGGACCCGCAGTTCGATGACGCGTCCGAGGCGACGCAGGGCATGACCAAGGTCAGCATCTTCGTCGAGGTCGAAGGCGCGGGCGACTACCTGCCGCCGTACGCCGGCAACCTCGACATCATGACCGCCGCCGCCACGAGAGTCGGCGAATCGATCGCGAAGGAGCTGGTTCGATGACCGCCCCCGTTTCCGGCGTTGACGCCTCGGTCGACCAGCTCGCTCGCACGTGGTCGCAGACCGATCCGACCAGCACCCTCGACCTGCGCCTGACCGACACCTGTCTGCGTGATGGTTCGCACCACAAGCGTCACCAGTTCGTGCCGCAGGAGGTGCGCGACATCGTCGGCGCGCTCGACGAGGCTGGCATCCCGGTCATCGAGGTCACCCACGGCGACGGGCTGGGTGGCTCGTCGTTCAACTACGGCTTCTCCAAGACGCCGGAGCAAGAACTGATCAAGCTGGCCGCCGAGACGGCCAAGAACGCCCGCATCGCGTTCCTGATGCTGCCCGGCGTCGGGACCAAGGACGACATTCGCGCCGCGCAGGACAACGGCGGACAGATCTGCCGCATCGCCACGCACTGCACCGAGGCCGACACCTCGGTGCAGCACTTCGGTCTGGCCCGCGAACTGGGCCTGGAGACCGTCGGCTTCCTGATGATGAGCCACACGCAGTCGCCCGAGACGCTGGCCAAGCAGGCCCGCATCATGGTCGACGCCGGAAACCAGTGCGTCTACGTCGTCGATTCGGCCGGAGCGCTGATCATGGAAGGCGTCGCCGACCGGGTGTCGGCGGTCGTCGCCGAGATCGGCAACGAAGCCACCGTCGGATTCCACGGCCACGAGAATCTCGGCCTCGGCGTCGCGAACACCGTCATCGCCGCTCGTGCGGGTGCCACCCAGATCGACGGCTCGGTCCGCCGCTTCGGCGCCGGCGCAGGCAACACGCCGCTGGAGGCGTTCATCGGTGTGGCCGACAAGCTCGGCTGGAACACTGGCGTCGACTTTCTGCAGATCGTCGATGCGGCCGAGGACGTCGTCCGCCCGGCCATGCCGGAGGAGTGCACGCTCAACCGGATGACGCTGATGATGGGCTACGCCGGTGTCTACTCCTCGTTCCTCAAGCACGCCGGCAATGCCGCCGAACGCTACGACGTGTCCGGCGCGCAGATCCTGCTGGAGGCCGGCCGGCGCAAGCTGATCGGCGGCCAGGAGGACCAGCTGATCGACATCGCGCTGGGCCTCAAGGCGTCCAGCCAGTAGCCGAGGGCTACCGCCCGCGGATCGTCGCTATGCCTTGCCGGTGCGCTCGCGGTGCGAGCAGCCGGGCCAGCAGCAGGGGCGCCGCATGCCCTCCTCGAGCTCTTCCTGGGTACGACGAATCCGACGCTCACGGGTCTTGGCCTGCTTGGCGTCCTCGACCCAGCAGATGAACTCGTTGCGGGCCAGCGGGGTGATGTCCTGCCAGGCGGCGAGAGCGGTCGCGTTCCCGGCGAGGGCTTCCTGGAGATCGGCGGGCAGATCGTGCACCACGCCACCTGCCACCTGCGTCTTGGTCATGGGGTCACGGTACTGCGACGGCGCCCGCGAGTGCGCCTAGTTGTCGCGGCGTAGCTTCTGCTGGAAGTCGCCGTAGGAGATGGCGCCGTCGGCAAAGCTGAAGGTGCCGTGTTCGAGCATCTCGCGCCCTGCTCGGTCCACGAGGCTGAGGGCAGCGCGTGTGAGCGTGCCTCCGATACTGATCCTGGCGACCCCCAAGTCGCGCAGGGTGGCTGCATTCAGCACCGGCTCGACCAACCCGGCGACCACGTTCACGGGTGCGTCGATCTCGGCGGTCAGCCGTCCGATCTCATCGGCAGCGCTGACGCCGGGAACGAAGATGCAGTCCGCGCCGGCGGCCACGTACTGCTCAGCACGCCTGATCGTCTCCGCGAAGGCGTCCGGGTGGCCGGCCATGTAGGTGTCCGTGCGGGCGTTGAGCACGAACGTTCCAGCCGGAGCAGCATCGCGGGCTGCTTCGATCCGCTCGCGGCCTTCTCCCACCGGCAGCAGCTCGCCAGGTACCTGTGCGTCCTCGAGATTGCCACCCACGACACCGACCCGCACGGCTTCGGACACCGTGTCGGCCACCTGGTCGGCCGTGTCGCCGTACCCCGACTCGAGATCGGCGCTCACTGCACAGCCGACTGCTTCGACGATCTGCGCGATGCAGTCGAGCATCACGTCACGGTCCATGGCGGCGTCTGGGAGTCCTCGGCTGAAGGCGATGCCCGCGCTGGTTGTCGCGACGGCACTGAATCCGACGTGTTCGAGCATTCGGGCCGAGCCGGGGTCCCAGGCGTTGGGAAGTACGAAGCCAGCGCCGCGTCGGTGCAGTGCAAGGAACGCGGCGACGCGGTCTGCGCGGTCGTCGCCCGTCATGCTCGTCAGCGTCGCAGGGGAAGCGCACCTCGCACAAGACACTGGAGCCCCGACCTTGGGTTGGCGTTGACGTTCGAACCTCGTCGAGCCTTCCGAGAATGAGCCGCTCGGTGACGGCGTCGAGTGCATCCTCCTTCTCGGTACCGGTCAGCTACTCGAACGATCCGACGATGTGGCGCTTCGATGGGCCAGGGGGGACTCGAAGGCGGAGCGGGCGACGGTGACTCCGTGCACCGCGGTGATCGAGACGACCGCCGGCGAGCCTGAAGAGACTCCCTGTTTCGCGCATGCATGCGGGAGCGCCGATGCTATCGAGTGGAACTGACGCTGCCGCGCGTGCACGGGCTACTCCTCCCACACTCGCCG
>CAVYLO010000002.1:0-385808 GCA_963769445.1 uncultured Actinomycetota bacterium
CTCGCCGGGTGCGAAACGCCTGCACCTGCAGAAGCGTCCAGGCCATCGAGACGATCGCGGCGCTGATGCCAAAGGACGCGGAGTCGATGTGTCGGGCGATCCCTCCCACGTCGAACAGCAGCAGCAGAGCGATGACGGCCGCTGCGGCCTTGGTGCCGAAGAAGGCCACCGCGACGCCCAACGAGAGCTGGGGATTGGCCTTCACGATGGGCTCGAGCACGACGGGGGTGGAGCCGAGGAACAGCACCACGACGAGCCCGCCCAGTGCGGCTCCGAGAGCACCTGGGCCGCCGGCGATGAAGGCCGCGACGCCGGCGCAGACGGCCGTCAGCACCGTGATCGGCAGGACGATGGGGGCGAGAGTCTTCATGAGGACCAGATCTTGTCATCCAGCTTGGGCAGCACGAACACCGCGGCCGCCGTCAGCAGCGCCAGCACGCCGAAGCCCACGATGGACTGCCAGCCACTGAACAGGCTGATGACCACGCTGCCGAACGCCACGAGCCCGGCTGCGGCGTACATCAGCAGCACGGCACGACGGTGCGAGTGGCCGATCTCCAGCAGACGGTGGTGGATGTGCATCTTGTCGGGGCTGAAGGGCGAGCGTCCGGCCCGGGTGCGGCGGACGACGGCGAGGGCCAGGTCGGCGAACGGCACGAGCAGGATCGTGAACGGCAGGATCAGCGGCAGCAGCGCGGGCAGGAAGGTCACCTCGGCGCCACCGATGCCTTCGGTGAGGCTGGTGGCCGGGAACTGCCCCGTGAGGCTGATCGACGAGCAGGCCAGCACGAAGCCGATCAGCATCGAGCCGGAGTCGCCGATGAACATCCGGGCCGGGAAGAAGTTGTGCGGCAAGATGCCCAGGCACGCGCCGGCCAGCGACGCCGTGAGCAACGCCGCCGCGATGGCACGGGTCTCACCATTCTCGACCGCGAGGATGAACGCGTAGGCGAAGAATGCCACCGCGCCGATGCCCACCATGCCGGCTGCCAGTCCGTCCAGGCCGTCGACGAAATTGACCGCGTTCGCGGTGCCGACGATCAGCAGCACGGTGAAGATCGTGGCCTGAGCCTGATCCAGCCCCAGGTAGTTGCCGTACAGCGGCAGATACACGAACTGGACACCCTGGGTGACGACCAGGATGCTGGCCAGCACCTGTCCGGCGAACTTGCTCAGCGCGTCGAGCTCGTACAGGTCGTCGATGACGCCGACGATGCAGATGACCGTGCCGCCCAGCAGCACGCCGCGCACCGGGCCGAAAACCGTCTCGTCGGCGAGCGACAGGAATGGCAGGTGGGTGGCGGCCAGATAGGCGGCGAGCAGACCGCCGAGCATCGCTGGCCCACCGAAGTAGGGCGTCGGCACGGCGTGCACGTCGCGGTCGCGCACGCGCGCCACCGCACCGAGATGGTGCGCCGAGGTGCGGGCGATCGAGGCGAGCAGATAGGTGACACCCAGCGCGATGCCGACGACGACGAGGTACTCCCTCATGCCAGCACGTCTTCGATGGTGTTGTTGAACTCGTGCAGCACGTCCAGACCGATTGCCCCGGCTCGCAGGATGCGCGGCGTGCTGCCGGTCGCGTCGAGGATGGTCGACGGAACGTCCGAGGTGGTCGGTCCGCCATCGAGGTAGACCGCGACGGCATCGCCCAGCATGTCTTGCGCGGCCTGGGCCGTGGTGGCGGCTGGATCACCGGTCGTGTTGGCGCTGCTGACCGCCAAGGGGCCGGTCTGCTTGAGGAGGGCGAGCGCCACGGGGTCGTTGGGCATGCGCACGGCAACGGTGTTGTGCGTCTCGCCGAGGTCCCAGGTCAGCGAGGGCTGCTGGTGGCAGATGACCGTCAGCGGACCCGGCCACAGCTGCTCGACGGCTGACCGCAACCAGCCGGGGATGTCGACCGCGAGCGCGCCGAGGGTGGTGGGCGCTCCGACGAGGACGGGGGGCGGCATCTGACGGCTGCGGCCCTTGGCGTCGAGCAGTCGCTGGACGGCTTGGGGCGAGAACGCATCGGCGGCGACGCCATACACGGTGTCGGTCGGCAGCACGACCAGCTCGCCCTCCTCGAGCGCGCTCTGGGCTTTCAGCAGCCCCTCGTCAAAGGAGGCGTCGTCGCGGCAGTCGAAGAGCACCCGGTCATCGTATGCCCGGACCACTCAGAACCAGCTGAGCTGGTGGAACAGGAACGCGATGGCGAGGAACTGGATCAGTCGGCCGATGAACACCATGGTCAGGAACAGCCACTGCGGCTGCTTGGACGCGCCCGCCAGCAGCGTCACGATCGCCAGCGGGGGCACGCCGGTCAGGGACGACGCGAACGCCGTGAGCCCACCGGCATAGGGGCGATCGAGCAGCCCGAGCAGTCGGTCACCCACGCGCCGGATCCACGCCACGAACCGGTTGCGTGGCGGACGACGCTCGACCGAGCGGATCTTGCGAGTGCCTTTGCGCGCCAGCTGGAACACGATGGCCTTGCCGATCGTGGTCGCGATGACGTGCACCACGATGAGGATGACGAGGAAGAATTTGCTGTCCACCGTCGCACCGATCGCGACGACGTACACCTCGGCGTTGACGAAGACCGGCAGGAACGCGGCACCGAGCCCGACGGCTATGGCGGTACCGATCAACGCCAGTTCGCCACCCATTCGCGTGACTCTAGTGGTCGGGGCGAGCAGCCGTCGTGAATCGGGGTCGGTCGGCCAGATCCCGGTGGTCGCGGACGTCGGACCAGCGTGAGGCGAAGATCGCGGGGGCGGACTCGCCCTGCGCGTCGGCGTGCTCGGCTCCGACGACTCCCCCCGGCTTCAGCAACCTCCACGCGACCTGCTCGACGATGCGCATGGCATCGAGTCCGTCCTCGCCTGACCACAGCGCCAGCGACGGATCGTGATCGCGCGCCTCCGGCACGACCGATTCCCAGGCATCCGGTGGGATGTAGGGCGGATTGGCCACCACGACGTCGACGGTCCCGTCGAGATCGGCGAAGGCATCGGCCATGTCGCCGAGGCGCAGGTCGACACCAGTGCCGACCAGATTGCGCTGGGCCCATTCGAAGGCGGGCGGGTCGAGCTCGACAGCATGCACGCGCGCGTGCGGGGCCTCGTCGACGATCGACAGCGAGATGGCGCCCGATCCAGCACACAGCTCGACGACCACCGGGTCGGTGATCGCCGCGACCTGGTCGATCACCCATCCAGCGAGCAGCTCGGTCTCCGGCCGCGGCACGAAGACCCCGGGACCGACCTCGACGTCGACGTACCGGAAGGCGGCACTCCCCGTGAGGTGCTGCAGAGGAAAGCGGCGGGACCGCGCGTCGATCAGGTCGAGATAGGCGGACTTCTGCGCACTGTCGATGGGCGCGCGACGCAGCAGACCCCTCGGGACCCCGAGCACGTGGCTCAGCAGCCACTCAGCGTCGGCGACCGGCGAGCCGACCCCAGCCTGTTCGAGGGACGCGACCGCGTCCTCGAGAAGGCGCTCAGCCTGGCTCCTGATCCGGGTCATTCCTCGGGCCGCTCGATCCGGTCGAGCCGCTCGGTGAGGTCTGCCTCGACCAGCGAGGTGATGACGTCGTCAAGGGCGCCGTTCATCACCTGGTCGAGGTTGTAGGCCTTGAAACCGGTGCGGTGGTCAGACAGCCGGTTCTCGGGGAAGTTGTAGGTACGCACCCGCTCCGAGCGGTCCACCGTGCGGACCTGCGACTTGCGGGCGTCCGCCGCTTCGGCGTCGGCCTCGGCCTGAGCTGCCTCGTACAGGCGCGCCCGCAGGATGCGCATGGCCTGCTCGCGGTTCTGCAGCTGGCTCTTCTCGTTCTGGCAGCTGGCCACGATTCCGGTGGGCACGTGGGTGATGCGCACCGCCGAGTCGGTGGTGTTGACGCTCTGACCTCCGGGTCCGGACGACCGGTAGACGTCGATGCGCAGGTCGTTGTCGTGGATCTCCACGTCGATGTCCTCGACCTCAGGCATCACGAGGACACCGGCGGCCGAGGTGTGGATACGGCCCTGCGACTCGGTGACCGGGACGCGCTGGACCCGGTGCACCCCGCCCTCGAACTTCAACATCGCGTACGGGGCCTCGCCCGGTTGAGGGGTGCCCTTGGCCTTGACGGCCATCGTCACGGACTTGAAGCCTCCGAGCGCCGACTCGTTGGAGTCGAGGATCTCGGTCTTCCAGCCACGCTGTTCGGCGAATCGGGCGTACATCCGCTGCAGGTCGCCGGCGAACAGAGCCGACTCCTCGCCGCCCTCACCGCCCTTGATCTCCATCAAGATGTCCTTGCCGTCGGCCGGGTCGCGCGGCACCAACAGGTGCTGCAACCGTTCCTCCAGCTCGGGGATGCGCTGTCTCCAAGGTGGCGACCTCGTCGGCCATCTCCAGCTCACGGGCGGCCTCGACGTCCTCCAGCGACTGCTGCCACTCGCGGTACGTCTTGACCACGGCGGTCAGCTCGGCGTACCGCTGACCGACCTTCTTGGCCACCGCCGGGTCGGAGTGCACGGCGGGATCGGCCATGCGCTGCTCGAGCTCGGCGTGCTCGGTGACGAGCGTCTCGACCGCTTCGAACATGTGAGCTCCCGGCTGGATGGTGGTGAAAGACGACAACGCCGGCCCATCCCCACTGCAGTGGGATCGGGCCGGCGCTGGAAGGTCGCTAGGACTTCTTGGCGTACCGCTTCTCGAAGCGTGCCACGCGTCCACCGGTGTCAAGGATCTTCTGCTTGCCGGTGTAGAAGGGGTGGCAGGCCGAGCACACGTCGGCGCGGAGGGTGCCCTCTTCGGACGTGCTGCGGGTCGTGAAGGTGTTGCCGCAGGTGCAGCTCACCTGGGTCTCCACGTAGTTCGGGTGAATGTTCTTCTGCATGATGTCCTCTCGACGGTGCTGGGTCGGATCCGCGCGGTTGCGGCCGTGAACCAGAACCAAGGATGAATGGTGCCAGTTGTCGGGTACTAGAGCAAAATCGGGGCTCGGTTATTCCCCGTGTCCAGCCGGCTACGCCGGGAGCAGACGCTCGATGTCCTTGGCGATGCTCTCGGGCTTGGTGGTCGAGCCGTAACGCTTGACGACCTCGCCGTCGGTGTTGATCAAGAACTTGGTGAAGTTCCACTTGATCTTGCTGGGGCCGAGGCCGCCCTTCTCGGTCCTTGAGCCACTGGTACAGCGGGTGTGCGTTGTCGCCGTTGACCTCGACCTCGGCGAACATCGGGAAGGTGACGCCGTAGTTCTTCACGCAGAACGCGGCAGTGCCCTCGTCATCCTCGGGGTTCTGGTTGCCGAACTGGTCGCAGGGGAAGCCCAGCACCACGAGGCCGCGGTCCACGTAGGTGCTGTAGACCTTCTCGAGGCCCTCCAGCTGGGGCGTGAAGCCGCACGCGGTGGCGGTGTTGACCACCAGGAGAACCTTGCCCTGGTAGTCGGCCAGCTGGCGCTCGGCACCGTCGATGGCAGTGGCGGAGAAGTCGTGTGCAGTCGTCATGACCTCAATCGTAGAGGCGGCCCGAAGGACCGGCCATTCCACTTTCGAGCTCGAGCTACGCGGCCCAGTCGACCGAGGCGACGGCCTGCTCGCCGGCGAGCCCGCGCAGCTGCACCAGACGCGGGTTGGTGAGCATGAGGTCGAGCTCGTCGTCCTGGGCGATCTGCTCGACCACGTCTCCGCTGACCAGGATCTCGCCGCCCTCCGCAAGACCGGCGACCCGCGCCGCGAGCGCGACGTTGCGGCCGAAGATGTCGTTGTCACGGTGCACCGCCGACCCGTAGTGGACGCCGATGCGCACCAAGATGGGGGGCTTGGACCGACGCCGGGCCAGCGCGCGTTCGATGTCGACCGCGCAACGGACCGCCTCGGCGGCCTCGCCGAAGGCGATCATGAATCCGTCGCCCTGAGTCTTGATCACGTGGCCGTGGTGTCGTCCGACCTCCTTGGTGACCACCGCGTTGTGCTGAGCGAGCACCCGCATGAAGCCCTTGTCACCGATCCGGTCGTTCAGCGACGTGGATCCCTCGATGTCGGAGAAGAGGATCGCGACACAGCCGTCGTCGCCGGCAAGGCGGATGAGATCGGGCCGCTCGACCTGGGCCCAGTTGGCGATCTCGCTGATCGACGAACGGAAAGCGCCGCTGACGCCCTTGTCACGCACGAGCGATGCGGTCTCCCACACGGCCTTGACTGCGCCCTCGGGCGAGAGGACGGATCGGCGTCTGCGCCGACCCCGCTCCAGCTCCTCGACCCGCCGCTTGCAATGAGCGACGGCGGCCGGCCGAGACCTGCCACAACGATGAACAGCAGGAGGATCGCGACGGCCTCGGCCGTCGCCACGATCCATCCTGCTGTCATGGCGGGATCTGCTACGTCTACTTGGACTGCTGCAGGAACTCAGCGTTGGTCGAGAATCCCTTCAGCCGATCGAGCACCGACTCCAGGCCCTTGGTTCCGGCACCGTCGTTGAGCTCGCGACGCAGCTTCCACACGGCGGCCAGTTCTGCAGCGCCCATCAGCGTCTCCTCGCGGCGTGTGCTCGAGGCTGCGACATCGATGGCCGGGAAGATGCGCTTCTCCGCGAGCTCGCGGCTCAGGCGGAGCTCCCAGTTGCCAGCATCCTTGAACTCCTCGAAGATGACCTCGTCCATGCGCGAGCCCGTCTCGACCAGCGCTGTGGCCAAGATCGTGAGCGATCCACCGTCTTCGATGTTGCGAGCAGCACCGAAGAACTTCTTGGGCGGGTACAGCGCCGAGGAATCGACGCCACCGGACATGACGCGACCCGAGCCGGGCGCCGCGAGGTTGTAGGCGCGGCCGAGGCGGGTGATGCCGTCGAGCAGCACCACGACATCGTGACCCAGCTCGACCAGGCGCTTGGCCCGCTCGATGGCCAGCTCGGCGACCGTGGTGTGGTCGGTGGCCGGACGATCGAAGGTCGATGCGATGACCTCGCCCTTGACGGTGCGCTGGAAGTCAGTGACCTCTTCGGGACGTTCGTCGACCAGCACGATCATCAGGTGGCACTCGGGGTTGTTCTCGGTGATCGCGTTGGCGACCTGCTGCATCACCATCGTCTTGCCCGCCTTCGGGGGCGACACGATGAGGCCGCGCTGGCCCTTGCCGATCGGCGACACCAAGATCGATGACGCGACCGGTGAGACCACCCGCGGCACCTTCGAGGCGCAGACGCTCCGACGGGTACAGCGGCGTCAGCTTGGAGAACTCGACGCGCTTGGCCGACTCCTCCAGCGACATGCCGTTGACGGTCTCGATCTTGACCATCGGGTTGAACTTCTCCTTGCGCTCGCCCTCGCGGGGCTGGCGCACCTGGCCGGTGACGGCGTCGCCGCGACGCAGGTTCCACTTGCGAACCATCGACAAGCGAGACGTACACGTCGTTCTCGCTGGGCAGGTAGCCCGTGGTGCGCACGAACGCGTAGTTGTCCAGGATGTCCAGGATGCCGGCGGCGGGCACCAGCACGTCGTCCTCGCTGTACGTCGGCTCGGACTCCATGCCGCGGTTGTTGCGGTTGCGGCCGCGGCGGTTGCGGCGGCGGCCGTTGCCGTCCAGATCGTCGTCATCGTTGTTGTTCTGCTGACGGTCCTGGTTGCCCTGGTTCTGCTTGGGCTGGTCCTGGTTGGACTGGTTGCCGCTGTTGCGGCCACCGCCCTCGTTGTTCTGCTGACGGTTGTTGTTCCGG
The DNA here is from genome assembly GCA_963769445.1 of uncultured Actinomycetota bacterium. Taxonomy (GTDB): domain Bacteria; phylum Actinomycetota; class Actinomycetes; order Propionibacteriales; family Nocardioidaceae; genus Aeromicrobium. The sequence continues at coordinate 7,688 of CAVYLO010000002.1, forward strand.
TTGTTGTTCCGGCCACCGCCCTCGTTGTTCTGCTGGCGGTTGTTGCCGCCACCCTTGTTGCCGCCCTTGGTGTCGTCGCTCTTCGCCTCAGCGTTCGACGCGTCGTCGGCAGACTTGTCGGCCTTGGCGGGCTTGTCCTGCTGCTTGGTGGACTTGTCCTGCTTCTCAGCCTTCACCGGCGCGGCGTCGGCGACGACCTCGTTGTCGGCCTTGTCGGCCTTCTCGGTCTTCTCGGTCTTCTCGGTCTTGTCAGCCTTCTCGGCCTTGGGCGCCGCGGGTGCGTCGCCGCGTGCCTGCTTGATGGCGTCGATCAGGGCGCCCTTGCGCATCGACGTGCCGTCGATGCCGAGATCCTTGGCAATCTCCTGCAGTTCGGCGAGCACCTTGCCGCCGAGGCCGCCGGATGACTTCTTCGGGGCTGCTGCAGCGGTATCGGTCGTGGTGGTTTCAGTCACAGACGTTCCTTCGCGTATGGCCATGAGCCTGTGCCGGATGATCCGGTCACGATGAGGTGGGCTTGCTCGTCGAAGACGAGCGGGATTTCATGGCACTTGCCGGGGAGACGATTCTCAACTCCGGCATCGCCACTGTAACACCCGCCGACTCTCAGATCACGGCTACGCCGCGCGGCTCCACCTCGAGCTCGTGCGCGACCCATCCCGCCGGCACGCGATCGGCGACTCCTCGAGCGAAGGCCAGCACGGTCGGGCCGGCCCCGGAGATCACGGCAGCGATGCCATCGGCCCGCAGCTGACGCACCAGCTCGGCGGACTCGGGCATGGCCTCGGTCCGGTAGTGCTGATGCAGTCGATCCTCGGTGGCGGCCATCAGCCGATGCGGTGCCGTGGTCAGCGCAACGATCAGCAATGCTGCCCGGCCAGCGTTCACCGCAGCATCGCCGTGCGGCACCGACGCGGGAAGAAGTCCACGGGCGTGCTGGGTGGCGACGGCGACGGAGGGGACGAACACGGTGACCTCGATCGCCACGTCGAGCCGTTCAGCGGCAGCCGCGGTGCCGTCGATCCAGGCGATCGTGAGGCCGCCGAACTGCGCCGCCGCGACATTGTCGGGATGTCCCTCGAGATCCACGGCAAGCTGGAAGGCCGCCGCGTCGTCGAGCCGGTCCGCACCGCCGTCGACCAGCGCGCGGGCTGCCGTGATGCCGCCCACGATGGCCGCGGACGATGAGCCGAGCCCACGACCGTGCGGAATGGCGTTGTGGCAGGTCAGCCGCAGCCCGGCCGGCTCCTCGCCCAGCAGGGCGAACACGGCGCGCATCGCCTGCACCACGAGGTGGGTGTCGTCGAGCGGCACGGAATCTGAGCCCTGACCGAAGACGTCGATCGACACGCCGTCGTCGGTGACCTCGGCGGTGATCTCGTCGTACAGGGTGAGCGCCAGTCCGAGCGCGTCGAAGCCGGGGCCAAGGTTGGCGCCAGACGCGGGCACTCGAACCGTGACCGGTCCGGCGGTGAAGCTCATGCGAGGCCGGCAGCCGAAGCCGCGGCGTGCACATCGACGTCGATGACCGAGTCGACCAGCGACTCGACCCCGCTCAACGCGGTCTCGGTGTCCTTGAGGCCGTGGCCCGTGACCGTCACGGTGATGCGCAGGCCCTTCTGCACCTCGCCGGCTGCGGCTGCGGCCAGGAGTCCGGCGACACCGGCGGCCGAAGCGGGCTCGACGAAGGTGCCCTCACGACTGGCGATCTCCCGCTGTGCCGAGAGGATCTGGGCATCGCTGACGGCCCCGATACGACCGCCGGAGTCGTCGCGGGCCTGCTCGGCCAGCGTCCACGACGCGGGGTTGCCGATGCGGATGGCAGTGGCGACAGTCTCGGGGTTCTCGACCGGCGATCCGTGGACCAGCGGCGCAGCGCCCTCAGCCTGGAAGCCCCACATGGCGGGCGTGCGGGTGGCGGGGCCGTCCTGGTGGTACTCGGTGAAGCCCATCCAGTAGGCCGAGATGTTGCCGGCGTTGCCGACAGGAAGCACGTGCAGGTCCGGCGCGTCGCCGATCTGGTCGACGATCTCGAACGCCGCAGTCTTCTGGCCCTGCAGTCGCATCGGGTTGACCGAGTTGACCAGGGCGACCGGGAACTCCTTGGCGAGCGCCCGCGAGATGTTCAGGCAGTCGTCGAAGTTGCCGCGCACCTGGATGACCTCGGCACCGTGCATGACGGCCTGAGCCATCTTGCCGGCGGCGATGCGGCCGTGCGGAACCAGCACGATCGGCGTGAGCCCGGCACGGGCGGCGTACGCAGTCATGGATGCAGAGGTGTTGCCGGTGGACGCGCAGACGACGGCCTTGGCGCCCTCGTCGACCGCCGCGGAGATCGCGGCCGTCATGCCGCGGTCCTTGAATGAACCCGTGGGGTTGTCCCCCTCGACCTTCAGCCAGACGTCGCCGTGCACCACGTTCGACAGCCACGGCGAGTGGATCAGTGGAGTGCCGCCCTCGCCGAGGGTGATGACGTTCTGGATGTCCGGGAGGCGGTCGCGGTACTCCAGGATCACGCCGCGCCAGGGGCTAGCCATGATCAACGACCTCCGTCGTGGGCATCAGACGCCTCCTTCGACGCGCATGACTGAGCTGACGTCGCGCACCATCTCCAGATTGCGCAGCGAGGCGACCGTCGCGGCCAGCGCAGCGTCGTCGGCCTCGTGCGTCACGATGACCAGCTGCGCATCGGATCCGCTGCCCTCCTGGCGCACCGTGCGGATCGAGACGTCGAACTCAGCGAACTGATTGGCCACCTGCGCCAGCACTCCGGCGCGGTCGTCGACATCGATCGAGACGTGGTACCTCGTCCGGGCTCGGCCCATGTCGAGCACCTCGAGCCGCGCATGAGTCGATTCGCCCGGTCCGTAGACGCCACTGCGCCGGTTGCGCGCCACCGACACGACGTCGCCCAGCACCGCGCTGGCGGTGGGAGCACCGCCTGCACCGGGACCGTAGAACATCAGCTCGCCGGCGGACTCGCTCTCGACGAACACCGCGTTGTAGGCACCGCGCACGCTCGCCAGCGGGTGGTCGCGGCTGATCATGGCCGGGTGCACCCGCGCCGAGACCGCGGGGCCGTTCGGGGTTTCGCGCTTCTCGCAGATCGCCAGCAGCTTGACGACACAGTTCATGTCGGCGGCCGAGCGCACGTCTGCGGCGGTGACGTCACTGATGCCCTCGCGGTGCACGTCGGCGATGGTGACACGGGTGTGGAAGGCCAGCTCGGCGAGAATCGCGGCCTTGGCCGCGGCGTCGAAGCCCTCGATGTCGGCGGTCGGGTCGGCCTCGGCGAAGCCGAGTCGCTGAGCCTCGTCGAGCGCCTCGCTGAACCCCTGACCCGTGGTGGTCATGGCGTCGAGGATGAAGTTGGTGGTGCCGTTGACGATGCCCAACACGCGTTGCACCGAGTCGCCGGCCAGTGACTCGCGCAACGGACGCACGATCGGGATGGCTCCCGCGACGGCAGCCTCGAAGTACAGATCGCGCTCGGCCTTCTCGGCGGCCTCGTACAAGGTGGCGCCATCCTCGGCGAGCAGCGCCTTGTTGGCGGTCACGACGGAGGCGCCGTGCTCGAGCGCCGAGAGGATCAGCGCGCGGGCCGGGTCGATGCCGCCGATGACCTCGATGACGACGTCGATGTCTCCGCGCGCCACCAGACCTGCGGCATCGGTGGTGAACAGCTCGGACGGCACGTCCAGATCGCGCTCGCGGCCGAGTCGGCGAACAGCGATGCCAGCCAGCTCGATCGGCGCGCCCACACGCTGGCTCAGCTCATCGGCGTCGCGGGTGAGCAGTCGCGCCACTTGCGTGCCGACGACCCCGCAGCCCAGGAGGGCGATGCGGAGGGGACGACCGGATTCCCACGACGAGGCAGACACGTGGCAAGGGTATCGGCCTCCCGGCCCGGGCCGACGCCCGTCTGCGATCCTGAGATGTGGCCAGCCTCGACTCCCCCGATCCTCGGGCGTCGTTCCGTGCTGGGTTGCTCATCGGGCTTCCCTTCGCCGCCGCCGGAGGGCTGCTCTCCTTCTCCTTCGGGGTGATTGCCCGCGACACCGGGTTCAGCGCCCTCGCGGCCATCACGATGTCGCTGATCGTGTTCGCGGGGTCAGCCCAGTTCGCCTCCGTCGCGATCCTCGCGGCGGGCGGCAACCCGGCAGCGGCGATCGCCGCTGCCTCGCTGATGAACTCGCGCTTCCTGCCCATGGGGGCAGCTCTGGCCCCGTCGCTGCCCGGTGGGCGATGGAAGCGCGCCCTCCAAGGGCAAACCGTCGTCGACTCGTCATGGGCGATCTCGATCCGACCTGATGGTTCGTTCGACCGGTGGAAGCTGTTCGGCACCACCGTGCCGCAGTTCCTCACGTGGCAGCTCGGAACGATCGCCGGCGCTTTCGGCGGTGACCTGATCGGCGATCTAGATCGCTTCGGGCTCGATGCCGTCTACCCCGCGTTCTTCGTCGCCATCTTGATTCCCGAGCTTCGCAGTCGCGACCGGATCGGTGTGGCACTTGCCGGCGCTGCCATCGCCTTGGCCCTCGTCTCGTTCACTCCGGCGGGCGTCCCGGTGCTCGTGGCCAGCGTGGCCGCGTTGTGGGGCCTGCGACGGAGGCCGAGTTCCGTGAGCGCGACCATCTGGTGGACCATCATCGGCGTCGCGATCACGACGGCCGCCATCAAGGCATTCGGACCAGTCGTGCTCGGCGGTCGTCCACTCCCGCCCCGATTCGCCGGCGTGATCATCCTGACGGCACCCGCTGTCCTCGCCGCGCTCGTGGCGACGGCGGTGTTCGCCGATGGTGACCAGCTGGCAGTCGGCGCCTCGACCGTGGGCGTCGGCGCTGCGGCAATCGTGTCGTGGCGCAAGGGATCGGTGCTGCTCGCCGTGCTCGTCGCCGCGACCGTCACAGCCCTCCTCCGCGCTGTGAGCTGACACCCATGCGGCGCAGCGGTACAAATGCCGCCAAGGTCACCGCCGTGGCTCCCGTCAGCACCAGCACGTAGCCCAGCAGCGGGGCGGTCACCAGCAGTCCCGCGAAGACCACGCTGCCGATCGCGAGCATCGTGGACTCGGCAGTCTGGTCGTTCAGTTGCATCGCAGCGCTGTTGACACCTTGCTCGTGAGGTTCTGACAGTTCGATGACCAGCACCGACAGTGTCGACAGCGCCATGCCCATCCCGAAACCACCCACGGCCCAGCCGACGACGACCAGCACCAGCGGAACGCCATCCACCAAGGATCCAGCCGAGGCCAACGTCCCCACGACGATGCATGCGCTCCCCACAGACACTCGGGTACCGCGATCCGCGAACGCTTCGACGTTGGCAGCGCTCCACGCACCCGCGAACCACGTGAATGCAGCCCCGGTGATGCAGGCACCCGCGGCAGCGACCCCCAGACCGCGGTGTTCGACCAGCGACAGCGGGAGATATGCCTCCGCTCCGGTGAAACCTGCTGCAAGCAGACCGCGGGTGGCCAAGACGCTCGGAAGGCCACGCCCTCCGCTCCACGTCCGTGCTGGCAGGAGCCGTCGAGCGGACATCCCGATGGCACCCACGGCGACGATCAGCAGCGCGGGCCACCAGGCACCACCACGCTGGCCTGCCACGGTCAGCGCCAGCACGCCGAGGGCGAGAACCGTCGCCGTGCCGGTGGCGGCCCGGACCCGACCACCGCTGCCAGAACCGGCCGTCCGCAACGACGGCACCAGCGCGACGAGGCAGACGAGGGCGAGCCCGGGGACCGACAAGAAGACCCACCGCCACCCGAGATGCTCGGCGACCGAGCCGGCGACCACGGGTCCCACGAGTGCAGGCAGCGTCCACGCGCTGGTGAGCACCGCGAACGCCCGAGGTCGCAGGTGATCAGGGAACACCTGCCCGATCACGACGTACAGCGCGACACCCGCCAGTCCTTGACCAGCACCTTGGATGCCGCGGCCGAGCAGAAAGGCGGGCATGGAGGGAGCCACACCAGCCACCAGCAGGCCGGCGCTGAAGACGACGACTCCGACGACCATGGGGCGCAGCGGTCCGGCCGCGTCACACCATGCCCCTGCGAAAGTCAGGCTGACGACCGACACAGCCATCGGTGCGGCGAACGAGACGGCGTACCAAGACAGTCCGTCGAGGTCCCTCACGACCACCGGCATCGCGGTCAGCACCGCCAACGACTCAAAGGCGAACAGGAACGCCAGAGCGAAGATTCCGACGGTCGTCGTGCCGAGTCGGCCGGTCCAGATGGATTCGCGTGTCGTGGTCACCAGCACGACCCAACAACCTCAACCGAAGTTGAGGTCAACCACGAATCGTTGTTAGGGTTGAATAGATGCCTCAATCCACCGACCTGCTGACCCCCGGCGAGGCAGCAGCACGCTCTGGTGCTCGGATCTCGGCGCTCCACTTCTACGAGCGCGAGGGGTTGATCGAGAGCACGCGGACGGCCGGCAATCAGCGCCGCTACCGACGCGAAGTGCTGCGCCGGGTGGCGTTCATCCGGGTGTCGCAGCGCGTCGGGATCTCGCTCAAGGACATCCGCGAGGCACTCGCGACCCTTCCGGACGACCGGGTGCCGAACAAGGCGGACTGGACCCGGCTGTCGCGCCGGTGGCGGTCCGACCTCGACGGGCGAATCGCCCAGCTGGAGCGATTGCGCAACGATCTCGACGGGTGCATTGGCTGCGGGTGCCTCTCGCTCAAGAACTGCACGCTGTACAACCCTGGCGACACGCTCGCCGATCAGGGACCGGGCGCCCACCGGTTGCGGGCGGATCGATGACCACACTGGCGATCGACGACTGGGCCGATCACGTCTGGTACGTCTCCTACGGCTCCAACATGTGGTCGACACGGCTGGCTTGCTATCTGGAGGGCGGCACTCCCCCGGGCGGCGACCGGGTCAATCCTGGAGCGCGCGACCGGACACCACCCGCAAGATCCACCGCCATCGACCTGCCCGGCACGCTGTACTTCGCCGGGAAGTCAGCACAGTGGGGTGGCGGTGTGGCGTTCTACGACCACCTGGAGCCGGGCTTCACTGCTGCGCGGGCCTATCTGGTGACCGCGCAGCAGTTCGCCGACGTCGCCGCCCAGGAGATGCGCCGCGAGCCGGTCGACGGTGACCCGTTGGCCGACGTGGTGCTCTCTCCCCTTCCGGACGGGCGGCACCGGGCCGGGCCGGGCGTCTACGAGACCTTGGTGGACGTGGGCTCGCTCGACGGCCGGCCGTTGCTGACCTTCACCGCTCCGCACTCGGCCCACGACGCCGAGCACACCGTGCCGTCAGACGCCTATCTGGCCGCGATGGCCTCCGGGCTCCACGAGTCGCGCGACTGGACCCCTGCGCAGATCACCGACTACCTGACGACCCGCGCCCCAGACAGCTAGCCGAGGTCGAGGGCGAGGAGGTCGTCCTCGGTCTCGCGACGCACGATGACGCGGGCCTCGCCGTTGCGCACGGCAATGACAGCGGCACGGGGCACGTGGTTGTAGTTGCTGGCCAGCGATCTGCAGTACGCACCGGTGCCCGGTACGGCCAGCAGATCGCCGGACTGCACGTCGTTGGGCAGGAACTCGTCCTTGACGACGATGTCGCCGGATTCGCAGTGCTTGCCCACCACGCGACTCAGCACGGGCTGGGCGTCCGACGGTCGCGAGGCCAGGGTGCAGGAGTAGTCGGCCCCGTACAGCGCGGGACGGATGTTGTCGCTCATGCCGCCGTCGACCGAGACGTACCGACGCGATGCGCCACCATCCAGACCGACGGACTTCGTGGTGCCCACCTCGTACAGCGTGAAGGTGGAGGGACCAGCGATGGCACGGCCCGGCTCGATCGACAGCTGGGGCACCTCGATGCCCATGGCCGCACACTCGTCGTCGACGATCTTGAGCATGCCGCGGGCCAGGTCGGCGGGCGTGGAGGGATCGTCCTGCGTGGTGTAGGCGATGCCGAACCCGCCGCCGAGATCGAACTCCGGTGGGGTGACGCCGAGCTCGGCCACGATCTGGGCGTGCAGGCGCAGGACTCGGCGGGCCGCGACCTCGAAGCCGTCCGTGACGAAGATCTGCGAGCCGATGTGTGAGTGCAGCCCCAGCAGCTCCAGCCCCGGAGCGTCGAGCACCCGGCGCACCGCGTCGAGGGCAGCGCCGTCGGCGATCGAGAAGCCGAACTTCTGATCCTCGTGCGAGGTGGAGATGTACTCGTGGGTGTGCGCCTCGACGCCTGCGGTGACTCGGACCATCACCTTGGCCGTGGCACCGAGCTCGGCGGTGATGGCGGACAGGCGATCGATCTCCTCGACCGAGTCGATGATGATGCGGCCCACCCCGGCCTCGACGGCTCGGCGCAGCTCGTCGACGGACTTGTTGTTGCCGTGCAGACCGATGTGCTCGGGCGGGAACTGGGCGCGCAGCGCGACAGCGAGCTCGCCGCCGGTGCAGACATCGAGCCGCAGACCCTCCTCGGCGACCCAGCGCGCCGTGGCGACACAGAGAAACGCCTTGCCGGCGTAGTAGACGTCGGCGTCAGGGAAGGCATCACGGAACGCGCGAGCCCGGGCGCGGAAGTCGTCTTCGTCCACGACGTAGGTGGGCGTGCCGAACTCAGCGGCGAGGTCGGTGACCGACTCCCCCGCCACGGTCAGCACACCATCGACCTTGGACACGTTCTGCGACCACAGGTGATCGACCAGCTGGTTGGAGTCCTCTGGCGTCTTGAGCCAGGCGGGACCGCGGTCACCGGCCTGGCCGTGCAGGGCTCCTGCTTCGTGGGACCTCATGTCACATCCGTTCTGGTGCAGAGACGCCCAGCAGCGCGAGTCCGTTGGCGATGACCTGCCGGGTGGCCGCCACGAGCACGAGGCGGGCGCGGTGCAGGTCGGTCGGATCCTCGTCGCCCTTCGGCAGCACGTGGCAGACGTCGTAGAACTTGTGGAACGCCGACGCGGTGTCCTCGAGGTATCGCGCGACGCGGTGCGGTTCGCGCAGCTCCGCGGCTCGCGAGACGACCCGCGGGAACTCCGCCAGTGCACGCAGCAGGTCGCCCTCCTGCGCGGCCGACAGCTCGGCGGGGTCGTATTCGTCCGCGTCGACAGCGATGCCCAGGTCGACAGCATTGCGCAGGATCGACGACAGTCGGGCGTGGGCGTACTGCACGTAGAACACCGGGTTGTCGCTGGTCTGCTTCGACCAGAGATCGAGGTCAAGATCGATCGACGTGTCGGTGGAGTAGCGGGCCAAGGCATAGCGGGCCGCGTCGACACCGATCGCCTCGACGAGATCCTCCAGCGTGATGACGGTGCCCGCCCGCTTGCTCATGCGCAGCGGCTCGCCGTCGCGCACCAGGTTGACCAGCTGACCGATCAGCAGCTCGAGGTTGACCTTGGGGGTGTCGCCGAAGGCGGCGCACATCGCCATCATGCGCGAGACGTAGCCGTGGTGATCGGCGCCGAGCATGATCAGACAGCGGTCGAAACCGCGCTCGCGCTTGTCCAGGTAGTAGGCGAGGTCGCCGGAGATGTAGGCCGGCTGACCATCGGTCTTGATGACGACGCGATCCTTGTCGTCACCGAAGTCCGACGTGCGCAGCCACCGGGCGCCGTCGCGCTCGTACATCATGCCGAGCTCGTCGAGACGAGCGATTGCGCGACCGACGGCACCAGACTCGTGCAGGTCGTTCTCGTGGAAGTAGACGTCGAAGTCGACGCCGAAGTCGTGCAGGCTCTGCTTGATCTCGGCGAACATCAGATCGGTGCCGCGCTCGCGGAAGGTCTCGAGGGCCTCGTCGTCGGGCAGCTCGGCAGCATCGGGAACCTGGGCGACGATGTCAGCGGCGACGTCGTGGATGTACTGGCCGCCGTAGCCGTCCTCAGGTGCGTCCTCGCCGCGCGCAGCGGCGAGCAGCGATCGGGCGAAGCGGTCGATCTGCACGCCGTGATCGTTGAAGTAGTACTCGCGGGTGACATCGGCGCCGACCGCGCTGAGGATGCGGCCCAGCGAGTCACCCACGGCGGCCCACCGCACGCCACCGATGTGGATGGGACCGGTGGGGTTGGCGCTGACGAACTCCAGGTTGACCCGCTGACCTGCGTAGACGTCGCTGGTGCCGTAGCCGTCACCGGCCGCGACGACCTGACCGGCCAAGGCGCCCTGCGCTCCCGCGGACACGCGGATGTTCAGGAATCCCGGACCCGCGATCTCCGCGCTGGCGACACCCTCGGCCGAAGCGAGTCGATCGGCGAGCAGCTGAGCGAACTCGCGCGGATTCATGCCCGCCTTCTTGCCCAGCTGGAGCGCGATGTTGGTGGCGTAGTCGCCGTGCTCCTTGACCTTGGGCCGCTCGACCACGACGGTCGACGGCACGCCGTCAGGGAGCGTGACCGATCCCGCGTCGACGAGCGCGGTGAGGGCGTCGACGATCGCTGCGGAGAGCTGTTCGGGGGTCACCTGACCAGCGTATCGGTGCGGCGGGACGTGGAACGACCCACAGGGTCGCGCCAACCTCAAGTCGACTCGGCGAGCCGAGGGGCGCGGGCCGAGCGGACACTCGGCACCCCTGTGGGTCGGGTGGCTGCTGATATTCACCAGCCAGTCCGGCATCGGACGTCCGGCTAGCGGACAGCCACCTCACATGTCCAAGAGCTACTCATTCTTGGGACCACCTCCTCTCCGTGTCCTGCAACGGTACGTCGCCCAGGGGGCCGGCTCAAGAGGTTTCGTTGGCGGTTCTGGCGTCGATCGCCCGGTGCAGCTCGGCGACCAGCTCGTCGGGGTCGAAGGGCTTGACCAGGAAGCAGTCGACGCCTGCATCGGTGGCCCGTTGGATGTCGGCCGGGTGATTCTGCGTCGTGACCATGACGACGGCGATGTTCGCCGTGCGCGGGTCGTGACGGATCGACGTGACGGTCGAGATGCCGTCCATGCGCGGCATCATCACGTCGATCGTGATGGCATCTGGCAAGGTGCCATCGGCAGCCAGCTGCTCGAGGCAGGCCACACCGTCGACAGCCTCTTCAACGGTGAATCCAGCCAGCTCCAGATTGGTCTTGATCAGCAAACGGATCGACGCCGTGTCATCGACCACGAGGACTCTGGGCATGGGCCTCACCGTAGTGGTCGTGCGGTAGGCTCACACGGCAGTTGGTCAGATTGGCGCGGCGTGTTTTCGTGCCACTAGGGCCCCCGTAGCTCAGGGGATAGAGCACCGCCCTCCGGAGGCGGGGGCGCAGGTTCGAATCCTGCCGGGGGCACCACCACAGGCCACCACAGCGAAGCGGCCCGATGGCGACATCGGTGCACTACTGTGCGATTCGTGCCTTTCTCCCAGCATGCAGGCCGACGTTGTCGCGCCATCACGACCCTGGCGCTTGCCGCGCTGCTCGTCACCACCCTCAGCAGCGGGTCCCAGGGGGCCGAGGTCGACACCGATCTGGAGGCCTTCGGGTCGCGGGGCGCCGCGGAGCAGCGGGTCGAGTCCTCGCCCACGCTGGTCAAGCTCCCCGATCCGCCGCCGCGCGCGTCCGTTCCGCAGGACCGCTACGCCATGGCGGGTGGCTGCTACGCCCTGCAGGCGCCCGACGACCGGTGGGTCGTCACGAGCGGGGGCGGATACGCCGCGACCGGCGACGACCTCGCGACCGCCGCACCGATCCACTTCCAAGCCACCGAGCTGGGTGCCTACCTCCTGTTCGACGCGGACCGGCAGTTCATCGCGCGCAGCGGCGGGGGCGTCTCCCCCGCCGACGCGCCGAGCGAGGGCGCGGAGTGGATCGTCACCGACGACGGTGACGCCTTCCAGATCGGCGACATGGCGGTGCAGCCCGACGGCTCGATCGGCACGGGATCCCCCTCGGACCTCCGCCTGCGCCAGACCGACGGCTGCGCGGCGTGGCCCGAGGCCGAGGTCAACGTCACGGGACAGACTTTCGCCGGGACCTCGCCGATCCAGGAGGTGCGGGGCTACCTCGACGACCACATCCACCACATGACCCCCGGCTTCCTCGGCGGCGGCATCCACTGCGGCAAGCCATGGGACAAGTACGGCGTGGAGTACGCGCTCAAGGACTGCGCCGACCACGAGACCGCCGACGGGCAGGCGGCACTTCCAGAGATCGTCCTGAGCGGCAACAACTCTCACGACCCCACCGGCTGGCCGACGTTCAAGGACTGGCCGGCCCCCGACTCACTGACCCACGAGGGCACCTACTACCGGTGGGTCGAGCGGGCTTGGCGCGGCGGTCAGCGCCTGTTCGTCAATCTCCTCGTGGAGAACAGCGTCCTGTGCCAGATCTACCCCGGGCCGCCCGAGCAGAAGACCAAGTGCAATGACATGGACTCGATCCGCGCGCAGGCCCGGGAGTCCCGCGAGTTCGAGAACTACGTGGACGCGCAGTGGGGCGGACCCGGCAAGGGCTGGTATCGCGTCGTCGACAGCCCCGCGGAGGCCCGCCGGGTGATCAACGCCGGCAAGATGGCCGTCGTCCTGGGCACCGAGAGCAGCAACCTGTTCGGCTGCACCAACCTGTTCGACCAGCCGCAGTGCACCGAGGCGCAGATCGATGCCGGCCTCGACGAGCTGCACGAGCTCGGCATCCGCCAGATGGTGCCGACGCACAAGTTCGACAACGCCTTCGCTGGCGCGAAGGGCGACAGCGGGTTCAACGGGCTGGCCACCAACGCTGGCACGTTCATCCAGAACGGCAGCTTCTTCGACATGAAGACGTGCGAGGACGGGGCGCCCACGGACAACACCCAGCTCAACCCCACCGAGATCCCCGAGGAGGACGTGACCGGCATCCTGACCGACCTCTTCGGCACGGCCTCGGACCTCAACGCGCTGCCCACCAAGCTGCCGCTGTACGACAAGGGCCCGCACTGCAACCAGCGCGGACTGACCGACACCGGTCGGTACATGCTGGAGCAGATGGTCGCGCGCAACATCATCTACGACGTCGACCACCTCAGCGTGAAGAGCGCCTCGGACGCGCTCGACGAGCTGGAGGACCTCGCGTACTCGGGCGTCATCTCCAGCCACACCTGGACCGACCCGAGCGCCGAGTCGCGGGTGTACGCCCTCGGCGGCATGGTGAACCCGTACGCCGGAGGAAGCACGGGGTACGCCGGAAAGTGGGAGGTCCTGCAGGACAAGATGGACGGCAAGTTCTACTGGGGCTTCGGCTTCGGCGCCGACATGAACGGCCTCGGCGCCCAGGGCGATGCGCGCGAGAACAACGCCGAGAACCCCGTCACGTACCCCTTCACGGGCATGGGCGGCGTCACGATCGACCAGCAGGTGGCTGGCGAGCGGGTCTTCGACATCAACACCGACGGCGTGGCCCAGTACGGCCTCTACCCCGACTGGATCGAGGACCTGCGGCTGATCGCCGGTCGCGACATCATCGCGGACCTGCAGCGCGGACCCGAGGCCTACCTGGCCATGTGGGAGCGCGCCAACGGCATCACGAACGACGCCTGTCGCCAGCCCGAGCTGCGGCGCCAGGCCAGCGAGTTCGCCGCCATCACGGCAGGCACCACGTCCGACGAGGTGCTGGCCGGATTCGGTCAGCCGCACCTGCGCCGCGGCAGCACCTATCGCTACTGCGCGCTTGACGGCGATCAGGACGCCACCATGGTGATCACCTTCGACGGCGCCTCCGAGGTCGAGCAGGTGTCCACCGGGATCGACGACGACGAGACGGACCCTGACCCGGGCTCGGGTCCGGGCACAGATCCCGGCGACGACGACGGGGCGGACCAGGAGGGCGCGGACGCGCCGACAGCACTGGCCGATCAGACCGATGAGGGACTGCCGGACAGTGGGGGACCCGGCCTGGCGAACCTCATCCTGGGCCTGATCGCGCTGCTGATCGGCCTGGCCATCGTCATCAACACCCGACGGCTCCGGCCGCACCAGCCCTAGGGATGGAGCGCAAGCTCAGCGGGCGCTCCAGCCACCATCGATCGTGTACGACGAACCCGTCACCATGGCGGCGTCGTCGGAAGCCAGGAAGCTGACGACGGCGGCGACCTCGGACGGCTCGACAAGCCGCTTGATCGCGGTGCCGGCCAGCAGCACGTCGGCGACGACCTCGGACTCGGCGACGCCGGTCTCGCGCGACTGGGCGGCGATCTGCTCGTCGACCAGCGGCGTGCGCACGAAGCCCGGGCTGACGCAGTTGCTCGTGACGCCGTGGGCGGCGCCCTCCAGAGCGATCACCTTGGACATGCCCTCCAGTCCGTGCTTGGCCGTCACGTAGGCGACCTTGTGCGGCGAGGCCCGGCGACCGTGCACCGACGAGATGTTGATGACCCGACCGAAGCCCTGCGCGTACATGTGCGGCAACGCTGCCCGCACCAGCAGGAACGGCGCCACCACCATCAAGTCCTGGATGGTGCGGAACACCTGCGGGTCGAACCGCTCGATCGCTGCCACGTGCTGGAAGCCAGCGTTGTTGACCAGCACGTCGGTCTGCAGGGTCAGCGCCTGCAGCGACTCGAGATCGGTGAGGTCGACGACCCAGGACTCGCCGCCGACCTCGTGGGCCAGCTCCTTCGCGCCGCTCTCGTCCCGATCCGCCACCGTCACGTGGGCACCGCGGGAAGCGAGCCCCCGGACGATGGCGGCGCCGATCCCCCGCGCGCCCCCCGTGACGAGGGCGCGCCTGCCGGTCAGATCGTTCACGCGGTCTTCGACACGAACGCCTCGGCGTCGGCCCGGTCGATGTCGTGCAGCGACGTGCCCTTGGTCTCGCGCGTGAACCAGACCGCGACGATCGTGATCAGCGAAGCACCCAACAGGTACAGCGCGACCGGGACCGACGAGTCGTACTGACGCAGCAGCGCGGTCGCGATGATCGGGGCCAGCGAACCGGCCACGATCGACGTCACCTGGTAGCCCAGCGACACCCCCGAGTACCGCATGCGGGTCGGGAACATCTCGGCCATGATCGCTGGCTGGCCTGCGTACATGAAGGCATGCACCAGGAGGCCGAGCACGATCGACAGCAGGATCATGGAGTCGCGCGCGGTGTCCATCATCGGGAAGGCGTAGAAGCCCCAGGTGCCGGCGAGCAGGGCGCCGATGGCGTAGGTCGGTCGGCGGCCGATGCGATCGGACAGCCGGCCCACCTGCGGGATCACCAGGAAGTGCACGGCGTGCGCGATCAGCATCAGCTTCAAGATGTCGTCGGTGTCGGTGTCGACCACCACGGACAGATACGTGATCGAGAAGGTCACGACCAGGTAGTACATGACGTTCTCGGCAAAGCGCAGGCCCATCGCGGTGAGGACGCCGCGCGGGTAGCGACGCAGCACCTCGAACACGCCATAGGAGACGGCCTCGGTGCGCTCGACCTCGGCCTGGGTCTCCAGGAAGATCGGGGCGTCGGTCACCTGGGTGCGGATGTAGTACCCGACCAGCACGATGACGGCCGACAGCCAGAACGCGATTCGCCAGCCCCAGCTCAAGAAGGCCTCGTCGGACAGGGTCGAGGTCAGCACCAGCAGCACGATGGTGGCGAGCATGTTGCCGCCGGGCACACCGGCCTGCGGCCAGCTGGCCCAGAACCCGCGGCTGCGGTCCGGTGCGTGCTCGGCGACCAGCAGCACGGCGCCGCCCCACTCGCCACCGATCGCGAAGCCCTGCAGGAACCGCAGGGCGACCAGGATCGCGGGGGCCCAGTAGCCGATGCTGTCGAAGCTCGGGATGCAGCCCATGCCGAAGGTGGCGATCCCGACCAGCACCAGGCTGGCCTGCAGCAGCTTCTTGCGTCCGTGCCGGTCGCCGAAGTGGCCGAACACGATGCCACCGATCGGACGGGCCGCGAAGCCGACCGCGTAGGTCACGAAGGCGGCGATGATCGCGTCGAGCTCGTTGCCGCCGGCCGGGAAGAAGATCTTGCTGAAGACCAAGGTCGCGGCGGTGCCGTAGAGGAAGAATTCGTACCACTCCACGACCGTGCCGGCCATGGACGCGGCGACGACGCGCTTCAGTCCGCTGGTCTCCTCGGGCGGATGGTCAGCGGTGCGGGCAGTGGCGCTCATGTAGGTCCCCTCGATACGTGACTCAGCCCACAGTCGGGCCTCCGCATGAGTATTCGCGCACTTGCGCGACCTGACAATGCCCAATTTCGCGGAACAGATCTGCAAAAATGCAGAGATGGTCTCTCCGCACCCGCCCAGCGCCGACGATCTTCTCGTCCTGCTCGCCGTTGGGCGCACTGGCCGATTCACGTCGGCGGCCACGGCGCTCGGTCTGAACCACACCACGGTCTCGCGACGCATCGCAGCACTCGAGCGCGACCTCGGCGGGCGGCTGCTGGCGCGGTCGTCCGGCGGGTGGGAGCTCACACCCCTCGGGCGTGAGGCGTTGCAGGCCGCCGAGCGACTCGAGGCCGTGATGCGCGAGCTGACGCGCGAACCCGGCAGCAGCCTGGTGCTCGACGACGTGGTGCGCATGTCGGCCACCGACGGCTTCAGCGCCTACGTGGCGGGTCCCGCCGCGGCACGTCTGCGAAGACGCCACCGCGATCTGGCGGTGGAGATCGTCACGGCGACACGTCGCGCCTTGCAGCAGCGCACCGGACTCGACATCGAGATCGTCGTCGGAGAGCCCCAGGTGCATCGCGCCGAGGCGAACCACCTGGCGCCGTACGTGCTCGGCCTCTACGCCTCGCGGGCCTACCTCGACCTGCACGATCCACCCACGTCGCTGGACGAAGTGGCCGAGCACGGCCTGGTCTACTTCATCGACTCGATGTTGCAGGTCGACGATCTGGACGTCGCCCGCAGCTTCGTGCCCTCGATGCGCGACGCCGTGACGTCGACCAACGTGTTCGTCCACGTTGAGGCGACGCGCGCCGGCGCAGGCCTCGGGCTGCTCCCCTGCTTCATGGCCGACCGGCACGACGACCTGGTGCGCCTGCTGCCTGCGGCGGTCGACATCCAGCTGGACTACTGGATGGTCACGCGACCGGAGGCGTCGCGACGGCCCGGCGTGGCCGCAGTGGTGGCCGAGCTGCACGAGTCCGTGCGCGCCATGCGCGGCGTGCTGATGGGCAGACCCACCACCACCGCCGCTGCAGAGGACGCCACGGCACCGTGAGCGATCAGGACTGGAGCAGTCGCTCCATGGTGGCGATCTCCGCGGCCTGGTCCTCCTGGATCTTCTTGGCCAGGTCAACGGCGTGCACATAGGCTCCGTCGGCCTCCTCGACCTGTGCCATCTCGATCGCGCCGCGGTGATGCTCCACCATCATCGTGAGGAACTGTCGGTCAAAGTCAGCGCCGGTCGACGTCTCGAGCGACGCCATCTCGTCCCCGCTCATCATGCCGGGCATGTCGGAGTCCATGCCCTCCATGTCGCCGGTGCCCATGTCGCTGGGGACCTTCTCGTCCCACGACGTCAGCCATCCCGTCATGGTGTCGATCTCCGGCTGCTGGGCCGCGATGATCTGGTTCGCCAGATCCAGGACCTCGGGCGTCTCGGAGCGTCCGTCCGCCAGCGTCGCCATCTCGGTCGCCTGGCGGTGGTGCGGGATCATGTCCTGCGCGAACGTGACATCGGCGTCGTTGAACGACGCAGACGTGCTGCTCGACCCTGAGCATGCCGAGACGGCAGCGAGGGACGTGATGGCGATCAGGGTCGCCAGAATTCTGGTGATACGCATGGTTCTCCTTGAGGTGTGGTGCATGACTGACGGGCGGAACGAAGACAGCTCCGCCCGATCAGCACCTCTGGATGGAGGTCCGCTGCAAGGGGCTCATGGTGTTGAAGGGAGCGACGACCCGGAGCGGCCCGGCCGGCACGGCGCGGGGCAGCTGCCACAGGACCCGGCTGACCGGCCGGCGACGCAGCATCAGGAAGGCGGTCGCGCCCAGCACGATCGCCAGGCACAGCACGGACAGGTCACCACAAGCCGCCAACGCACCCTCCATGCCACCGTCCACGACGGCGGCCGAGGCCTCTGCGACCACGGACGCGCCGGCGTGGACCGTTCCTACCGCCGCCTGGGACAGGGGCGCCACGTCATGGTGGGGCTGCACCCCGTCGCTGGCGCTGAGCAGCAGGTGGTGCATCGCGAAGACGCCCACGATGAGGAGCGCGTTCAGGGCGAGCCGGAGCCCTTGGGTCATGGACCACAGCGTAGCGGCGGCGACCTGACATCGCCGTCTCCGCAGGGCCTGCCCGCCCTTGGCGTAGCCTCCGGGCAGAGCGCCGTTCAGGCGTTACAGCCAAGGGAACTTCATGAGCGACACGTCGCCACGTCCGGGAACATCCGCGCCGGCCGATCCAGCCCTCCTGCTGTCCCCGCTGCGCACGCTGGGTGTGATCGGATCGTCTGCCAAGGAGAACGAGCAGCGACTTCCCATCCACCCGGCCCACCTGCCGGCGCTCACCGCGGATCTGCGCGCCTGCATCCGCCTCGAGCACGGCTACGGCGAGGCGTTCGGCTACTCCGACGCCGAGCTGGCCGGGCATGTCGCGGGCATGGCATCTCGCGACGAACTGCTGGCCGAATCCGACGTCGTGCTGCTGCCCAAGCCGCAGCTGGCCGACGTCGAGGCGATGCGCGTCGGCTCGACGCTGTGGGGCTGGCCGCACTGCGTGCAGGATCCAGAGCTCACCCAGGTCGCCATCGACCGGGACCTGACGTTGATCGCCTTCGAGGCCATGAACCACTGGACGCGCGATGGCGGCGTGGGCCTGCACGTCTTCCACAAGAACAACGAGCTGGCCGGGTACTGCTCGGTCATCCACGCGATGCAGCTGGCCGGCATCACCGGCGACTACGGGCGCCGACTCTCGGCCATCGTCATCGGCTTCGGCGCCACGGCCCGGGGAGCCGTCACCGCCCTGAACGCGCACGGGGTGCACGAGGTGGCCGTCCTGACCAATCGTCAGGTTGCCGCGGTCGGCTCGCCGATCCACTCGGTGCGGATCCGGCAGATCGACGTCGAACCCGAAGGGGCGCTCAGCGTGATCACGGAGCGCGGCCGCGAACCGCTGGCGGCCTATCTCGCCGAGAACGACATCATCGTCAACTGCACCTTGCAAGACCCCCTGGACCCGATCACCTACCTGGTCGAGGACGACCTCCGTGCGTTCCGGCGAGGGAGCGTCATCGTGGACGTGTCGTGCGACGAGGGCATGGGCTTCAGCTGGGCCCGGCCCACCGGTTTCGATGATCCTGCGTTCGAGGTCGGCGACCACGTCCTCTACTACGCCGTCGACCACAGCCCGTCGTACCTGTGGGCCTCGGCGACCTGGGACAACAGCTCGGCACTCACCCCGTTCCTACGCACCGTGCTCTCCGGTCCGGCCCAGATCGAGGCGGACGAGACGCTGCGTCGCGCCACCGAGATCCGCGACGGCCGCGTGATGAATCCGGCGATCCTGACCTTCCAGGGCAGAGCGGCGGAGCACCCGCACGCACTGACCTGAGCCCGGTTGCCGTACCTGTCCGACCGAATGCTTCAGGACGACTTCTCGTCAACGTCCACCGTGTAGTCGTCGACCGAAAGGACCTTGTCCGACGAGTCGGCCTCGTTGATCGATTTCGCCTGCCCGCTGAACCCGAATCCCCCGGCTGGCAACGGGTTCTTCTCATCGACTGCGTGCAGGACGTGCTTCCCGTCGACGAGCAGGTCCAGAGTCACCGATCCGTCATCCTCGGTCCAACACCAAGCCTGCATCTGAACCGGCTTCGCCCCAAGTTTGACCTTGGGGTCCGAAGCGAGGGTCTTCACGGCACCCTCGACCGTGTTCTCCTTCTTCAGGATCGTGGCACCCTCGGGTTCGATGCCGAGGCGATACCAGATGATCCCGGGCTGATCCAGATCGGTGAGGTTCTGCTCGGTGAAGTGACAGTTGAATCCGGTGGCGGTGAAGTCCTCCGGATAAAAGACTGCGCTCTGGGACAGCCGCGCAGCGTTCGGATGTTGGGCGATCACGCCATCACCGTTGACGGCTTTGAAGGATTGTCCCGGCGGCACGGTGAGCGACAAGCGCTCATCCTTCAACGATGAACCGGGATCGTTGAGCCACTTGAACTCGTTGTCGGCAAAATCTTCATCGACGATCGTGGTGGTGGTGCGCGCTGGAACGGGGGCGATGGTGGCCGGCGTCTCCGGGCTACTACCCGGCGCATCGGTGCCGCCGCAGGCCCCAGTCGAGACACCGAGGGCGACGGCGGCAACGAACGAGGCTATTCCTCGCGATTGCAGGGATTCCACACGTCATCATGATCCTTCAGACGAAGCCTGGTCAAGGTCGGCGGCACCTCCATGCTGCTCCAGCCCACCGGCATCGCCGTCGGTGAGTTTCAGCTCTCGAAGTGGAGACAACGCGGTCGACCAGAGAGGGCAAGTCCGACTCGTCGTCTCTCACTGAAAATTCAGGCCGAACTGCGTGCCAGACCTGCCACGCAACCCGTGGGCCGTCGCGCTAGTGTGGGGCCCAGATTTGCAACGCACCAGCAACGGATTGAAAGAGGCGATCGAGGCCGTGGCCGAGACCTCGCAGGACACCCCCAGCCCAGACTTCGGAACCAACCAGTGGCTGGTCGAGGAGATGTACGACCGCTACACCGAGGACCCGAAATCGGTCGACGCCAGTTGGGCTGATTTCTTCGCCAAGGGCGGCACGCCTGGCGGATCAGACTCCTCCGAGGACGCGCCGTCGGGCCAGGGCAGCACCCCTGCGCCCGAGAAGCACGCACCCCAGGCCCAGGCCGCTGGTCCGGACTTCGCCGAGTCGGCCACGCCGCCACCGGCTGCCGAGGATGGTCCCGTCACTCCTCCGCAGAAGGACGGGTCTCCCGATCCGACCCCGGCCCCCAACGCCCCTGCCGTCAAGGCGACGGAGTCCAAGGATGACTCCCCCAAGGCGCCAGCCAAGGTAGCGGCCGGCAAGTCCGCTGCTGCCGAACCCGCCACCGGCCCGGGCGAGGTCGAGAAGGTCGTCCTGCGCGGAGCCGCTGCCCGCACCGCGCAGAACATGGATGCCAGCCTTCAGGTGCCCACCGCCACCAGCGTGCGGTCCGTGCCCGTCAAGCTTCTGTTCGACAACCGCACCGTCATCAACAACCACCTCACGCGGGCCCGAGGCGGCAAGGTCTCGTTCACCCACTTGATCGGCTACGCCGTCGTCAAGGCCGCCGCCGCGATGCCGGAGATGAACACCGGCTACGAGACCAACGACAAGGGCAAGCCCGTCCAGCTCAAGCCCGAGCACGTCAACTTCGGTCTGGCCATCGATCTGCAGAAGCCCGATGGCTCACGCCAGCTGATGGTGCCGTCGGTCAAGGCAGCCGAGACGATGAACTTCGTCCAGTTCTGGTCGGCCTACGAGACCATGGTCAAGAAGGCGCGCGACAACAAGCTGGAGGTCAGCGACTTCCAGGGCACCACGCTCACGCTCACCAACCCGGGAGGCATCGGCACCAATCACTCGGTGCCCCGCCTCATGGCTGGTCAGGGCGTCATCGTCGGCGTCGGCTCGATGGAGTACCCGCCGGAGTTCCAGGGTGCATCCGAGCACACCATCGCGCAGATGGCGATCTCCAAGATGGTCACCCTCACGTCGACGTACGACCACCGCGTCATCCAGGGCGCGCAGTCCGGTGAGTTCCTCAAGCGCATCCACCACATGCTGCTGGGCGAGGAGGGCTTCTACGACGAGATCTTCAGCGCCCTCAAGATCCCTTACGAGCCCATCCGCTGGGCCCAGGACATCGCGGTCAGCCACGACGACGAGGTGCACAAGCAGGCCCGCGTCCTCGAGCTGATCAACGCCTTCCGCGTGCGCGGCCACCTGATGGCCGACACCAACCCGCTCGACCACACGCCGCGCATCCACCCCGATCTCGACACCGCCTCGCACGGACTCACGCTGTGGGATCTCGATCGTGAGTTCGCCACCGGATCGTTCGGCAACGGCAAGCGCTTCATGAAGCTGCGCGAGATCCTCGGCATCCTGCGCGACTCCTACGCCCGCACCATGAGCGTCGAGTACATGTACATCCAGGAGCCGGAGGAGCGCGTCTGGTTCCAGGAGCGCATCGAGCGGCCACACACCAAGCCGCCCCGCGAAGAGCAGCTCCGCATCTTGAAGAAGCTCAACCAGGCCGAAGCCTTCGAGACGTTCCTGCAGACCAAGTTCGTGGGCCAGAAGCGATTCAGCCTCGAGGGTGGCGAGACCACCATCCCGCTGCTCGACGAGATCTGCGAGGGAGCTGCCGCCGACAACCTCTCCGAGGTCTGCATCGGCATGGCTCACCGTGGTCGTCTCAACGCGCTGGTCAACATCGCCGGCAAGCGACCCAGCCGTGTGTTCCGCGAGTTCGAGGGCAACATCGACCCCCGCACGGTGCAGGGATCCGGCGACGTCAAGTACCACCTCGGCGTCGAGGGCAAGTTCACGGCCGAGAACGGCGACACGATCAAGGTCTCCATTGCGGCCAATCCGTCGCACCTCGAGGTCGTCGACCCGGTGCTCGAAGGCATCACCCGAGCCAAGCAGGACCGCCTGAACCGCGGCGAGGAGTTCCCCGTGCTGCCCGTGCTGGTGCACGGCGACGCGGCCTTCGCCGGTCAGGGTGTCGTGGCCGAGACCATGAACCTGTCGAAGCTGCGCGGGTACCGCACGGGCGGCACGATCCACGTCATCGTCAACAACCAGGTCGGCTTCACCACCGCTCCGTCGTCGTCACGCTCGTCCACGTACTGCACGGACGTCGCCCGCATGATCCAGGCGCCGGTGTTCCACGTCAACGGAGACGACCCCGAGGCATGCATCCGGGTGGCGCAGCTCGCCTACGAGTACCGCCGCACGTTCCACAAGGACGTCGTCATCGACCTGGTCTGCTACCGCCGCCGCGGCCACAACGAAGGCGACGACCCCAGCTTCACCCAGCCGCTGATGTACGACACGATCAACGCCAAGAAGTCGGTGCGCAAGCTGTACACCGAGGCTCTGGTCGGCCGTGGCGACATCACCCTGGAAGAAGCCGAGAAGGCGCTCACGGACTACCAGGCCCAGCTCGAGCGCAACTTCATCGAGGTCAAGGAAGCCAACGCCGACCCGGCGTACATGCGCACCCCCGACTACCCCGAGAAGCCCGAGCACGCCGGCGAGCTCGTCACCTCGGTCACCCCGGAGATGCTCAAGGCGATCAGCGACTCGTACACCAACGTGCCCGAAGGCTTCACGGTTCACCCCAAGGTGCTGCCACAGCTGCAGCGTCGGGCCGCATCGATCACCGCAGGTCCCATCGACTGGGGCACCGGCGAGATCATCGCGATGGGCTCGTTGCTGGCCGAGGGTCGTCCGGTTCGACTGGCCGGCCAGGACAGTCGGCGCGGCACGTTCACCACACGCTTCGCCACGATCATCGATCGGGAGAACGCCGAGGAGTGGACTCCGCTGTCGCACGTCAGCGATGACCAGGAGACGTTCTACATCTACGACTCGCTGCTCAGCGAGTACGCCGCGCTCGGCTTCGAGTACGGCTACTCGGTGGCGCGTCCTGAGGCCCTGACGATGTGGGAGGCGCAGTTCGGCGACTTCGTCAACGGCGCCCAGTCGGTCATCGATGAGTACATCTCGGCCGGCGAGACCAAGTGGGGCCAGAAATCAGGCGTCGTCCTGCTTCTGCCGCACGGCTACGAGGGCCAGGGCCCCGATCACTCGTCGGCCCGCCTGGAACGGTTCCTCGAGCTGTGTGCTGATGGCTCCATGACCGTCGCGCAGCCCTCGACTCCAGCGTCCTACTTCCACCTGCTGCGTCGCCAGGCCTTCGAGGACGAGCACCGCCCGCTGATCGTGGCCACCCCGAAGTCCATGCTGCGCAACAAGGCTGCGGTGTCGGCACCCGAGGACTTCACCAGCGGCAGCTTCCGTCCGGTGATCGGTGATGACACTGCTGACGCCGATGCGGTCAAGACCGTGCTGGTCTGCTCGGGCAAGATCTACTGGGAGCTGGTCGCTGAACGCAAGAAGCGCGAGAACACCACCACCGCGATCGTGCGTCTCGAGCAGCTGTACCCACGACCCGTCGCCGAGCTCAATGCCGAGGTGGCTCGCTACGGCAACGCCGCCGAGGTGCGCTGGGTGCAGGACGAACCGGCCAACCAGGGCCCGTGGCCGCACATCGCGCTGAACCTCAGCGGCGAGTTCGGCGGCCTGCCCCTGACCCGGGTGTCGCGTCCGTCGTCATCCACGACATCGGTCGGGTCCCACGCTCGCCACCTCACCGAGCACGGTAACACCACCACCGCGATCGTGCGCCTCGAGCAGCTGTATCCACGACCCGTCGCCGAGCTCAATGCCGAGGTGGCTCGCTACGGCAACGCCACCGAGGTGCGCTGGGTGCAGGACGAACCGGCCAACCAGGGCCCGTGGCCGCACATCGCGCTGAACCTCAGCGGCGAGTTCGGCGGTCTGCCCCTGACTCGGGTGTCGCGTCCGTCGTCATCCACGACATCCGTCGGGTCCCACGCTCGCCACCTCACCGAGCACGGCCAGCTGATGGAGCTGGCGTTTTCCTGAGCCGAGCGAGCGCAGCGAGCGAGCGCTCAGGAACGCCAGCGAAGCGTGCGCGTCTCCCGCCGAAGGCGGCGCTGCGAGGCGTGGTGACTTCGGGGGCTCGCTCGAGCCGAGAACCTCACCACGCCTCACAGGTGGCGGCTACGCCGCAGCGCGTTCACGCTGCGCTGGCGTTGTCCTGACGCTCGGGCGCTAGCGCCCTACGGTCAGGACAACCTTCCCGAAGACGTCGCCGTCCTTGACGGCGCGGATGCCGTCTGCGGCCTGATCCATCGCGAGCACCCGCTCGACCAGCGGGCGGGTGCCGGTCTCAGCCATGAAGCGGGCCAGGGCGTCGAGCTCGTCGCGCGTGCCCATGGTCGAGCCGTGCACCTTGATCTGCCGAAAGAAGATGTGCTGCAGTTCTGCGGCAGTCGCATCGCCGGAGGTGGCGCCCGAGATGACGATGGTGCCGCCGGACCGCACGGACTTGACCGAGTGCGACCAGGTCGCGCGGCCGACCGTCTCCATGACCGCGTCGACCCGGTGGGGCAGCCGCTCCCCCGCCTCGAAGGTCTCGTGCGCACCGATCTCGAGCGCGCGTTCACGGCTCGCGCCGTCGCGACTGGTCACCAGCACGCGATACCCGGCGGCACGGGCCAACATGATCAACGACGTGGACATGCCACCGCCAGCGCCCTGCACCAGCACGGTGTCGCCGGGTGACAGGTCGGCCTGCGTGAAGAGCATGCGATAGGCGGTCAGCCACGCCGTCGGCAGACAGGCGGCCTCCTCGAACGACAGTCCGGCCGGCTTGGGCACGACATTTCGACGCGGGACCGCGACCTGCTCGGCGAACGTGCCCTGGTATCTCTCCGAGAGCAACGACCGGTCGGGATCGAGGGTCTCATCGCCAGTCCAGGTCGGCGTGCTGATGACGCCGTGCACGATGACCTCGTTGCCGTCCTCGTCGAGTCCGGCCGCGTCGCACCCGAGGATCATGGGGAGGAACTGATCCTTCAACCCCACGCCACGCAGGCTCCACACGTCGTGGTGGTTGATCGAGGCCGCGGTGACCCGGACGGTGGTCCAGCCCTCCGGCACTACGGGCGCCGGGCGCTCGCCGATGACCAGGGCCCCGAGCGGGTCGGCGCTGTCAGTGCGCTCGACGTAGACGGCGAACACGACTCAGATGCTCACGGGTCAGTACGGCCGGCGGGCGACGCCTTCGCGCCGCGCGGTGTCGGTGACGGCCTTGGCGACAGCGGCGCACACTCGCGCGTCGAATGGCGACGGGATGACGTACGTCTCCGACAGGTCGTCGCCGACCAGATCGGCGATCGCGTTGGCTGCGGCCAGCTTCATGCCCTCGGAGATCACGGTGGCTCGCACCTCGAGCGCCCCGCGGAAGATGCCCGGGAACACCAGCACGTTGTTGATCTGGTTCGGGAAGTCCGACCGGCCGGTGGCCACCACTCGAGCGTGCCGAGCAGCTACGTCGGGGTGCACCTCGGGGTGCGGATTGGCCATCGCGAACACGATGGCGTCCGGCGCCATGCGCGCCACCGCGCTCTCGGGAACGGTGCCACCGGACACGCCGATGAACACGTCAGCACAGTCCAGCGCGTCCTCGACGCTGCCGGGCTTGGCCCACGGAGCGGTGTCGGCCGCCAGCCACTGCTTGACGGAGTTGAGATCCGTGCGGCCCGGGTGGATCACGCCGGTGCGATCGATGACGGCGATCCGCAGAACTCCGGCGGAACGCAGCATCTTGGTGATCGCCACCCCGGCCGCGCCGGCGCCGGAGATGACGACCTTGAGCTCGGACAGATCCCGGTCAGTGAGTCGGGCAGCGTTGATGAGTGCGGCGAGCGTGACGACTGCGGTGCCGTGCTGGTCATCGTGGAAGACCGGAATGTCGAGGCGCTCGATCAGCTGACGCTCGATCTCGAAACAGCGTGGGCTGGAGATGTCCTCCAGATTGATGCCACCGAACGACGGCGCGAGCCGCACGACGGTCTCGACGATCTCGTCGACATCCTGCGTGTTGAGCGCGATCGGGATCGCATCGACGCCGCCAAACTGCTTGAACAGCACCGCCTTGCCTTCCATCACCGGCATCGAGGCGGCCGGGCCGATGTCGCCGAGGCCGAGCACCGCACTGCCGTCGGTGACGACCGCGACCGTGTTGGAGACCCACGTGTACTCGTGCGCGACCTCTGGATCGGCAGCGATGGCTTCGCACACCCGTGCGACACCGGGGGTGTAGGACATCGACAGGTCGTCGGCGTCGCGCAAGGGCACGGTGGCGGCGATCTGCATCTTGCCGCCGCGGTGCAGCGCGAAGATCGGATCGTTGGGATCAGGCGAGTCGAGAGTCATGTCGATGTCAGTGGCAACCATGGTGGCTTCGTCAGGAATGAGGAATCTGGACAGAATTCTGTGTCTCGACGGGCCGGTCTGGATCGTCGGTGCGGCACCCTCGATCGTGACCGGGCCGCAGCGTTGAGGGGCGGATCACGCCCGTCGATCAGTCTCTCACACGGGGGCTCACCGGGGGTCTGAGGCCAGAGCGCGCGACACGGGAGGCGCGAGCAGGCAGACCAGCACCACCACGGCTGGCAGTCCGACCGCGAGCGCCAGGGCGGGGGCATCGGTCAGGTTCGTCGCCACCAACCCCTGAAGGATCTGGGTGACGACCACGGGGCTGCGCGCCGCGGCGTGGCCCCGCAGCAGCAAGCGGATGGCCACGAGGTGGGCGGCGGCGTACCCGGCCAGCACCACCGCGACTCCCAGACCGCTGGCGAGCCGGCCGCTGTCGATGTCGCGCAGGTTGAGCACGGCCAGGACGACGAACAACAACGCCTCGCACGACACCACGGCTGCGGCGAGGAGAATCAGTCGCCGGGCAGTGCCGGTCGGTGCGGAGCGGCCTGCGGGGGCCTGATCAGCGGTCACACCGCGGAGCCTAGCCAGACACCTGTGTGACCCAACTGACAGCACTGTGACAGGCACGTCCCCTTGTCCACTCGCCGAAAGGCTGGGACGATGAATCTACCGCCATGCCACTGGCCCGCCCGGGCCTGTCATTGGCACGCAACCGAACGGGAAGGAGTCTCACATGGACTGGCGTCACAAATCCGCCTGCCTCGATGAGGATCCCGAGCTCTTCTTCCCCATCGGCAACACCGGCCCCGCCATCTTGCAGATCGAAGAGGCGAAGGTGGTGTGCCGCCGCTGTGATGTCCGCGACCAGTGCCTGCAATGGGCCTTGGAATCGGGACAGGACCACGGTGTCTGGGGAGGCTTGAGCGAGGACGAACGTCGTACGCTGAAGCGCCGCAACGCCAGGGCCCGCATCCGCACCGCATAACGGTCGGACCGAGTTCTAGAGCAACGCAACGTATCGGAGAACCCCGTGGGTCGTCTCACTTGAGACGGACGCGGGGTTCGGCGCGTCCGGGGGCGATGTCTAGACGACCAGTGAGACGGCCACCGTCGTGCCGCCCTGGCGGTTGGACTCGAACTGCAGCGAGCCGCCGAGCTCATCCTCGACCAACGTCGAGACGATCGACAGGCCCAGGCTGCCGGTGTCGTCGAATCCCGGTGGCAGGCCGCTGCCATCGTCGGTGACCCGCAGCCGGAGCCGGTCACGAATGCGGTTGACAGCCAGCGTGACGGTGCCGGGGGTGGTGCTCGACGGGTCGAACCCGTGCGTGACAGCGTTCTGCACCAGCTCGGTGATCACCATGGCCAGTGACGTGGCCACGGCGCCCGGCAGCGCGCCGAAGGACCCGATGCGGTCGGCCACCAGGCGCCCGTCGCCGAGGTCACTGAGATCGAGCACGCTGCGCAACAATCCATCGGCGATCTCGTCGAAGTTGACGACGTCGTCGAACGAGCGGCTCAGGGTCTCGTGCACCAGCGCGATCGAGGCGACCCGGCGCTCAGCTTCCTGCAGCGCGGTCCGCGCCTCCGGCAGGTCGGACCGACGCGCCTGGAGCCGCAACAGCGCCGCGACCGTCTGCAGATTGTTCTTGACCCGGTGGTGGATCTCGCGGATCGTCGCCTCCTTGGAGACGAGCTCGCGTTCGCGCAACCGCAGCTCGGTGACGTCGCGCAACAGGATCAGGCTGCCGTCGCGACCTGTCTCCGATCGCAGGGGAATCACCCGTGCCATCAGCGACGCTGCCGCGTTCTCCAGGTCCGTCTCGCCGCCGTCATCGTCAGCGAACAGACCCAGGGGTCCCCGATC
The DNA here is from genome assembly GCA_963769445.1 of uncultured Actinomycetota bacterium. GTDB lineage: Bacteria > Actinomycetota > Actinomycetes > Propionibacteriales > Nocardioidaceae > Aeromicrobium. The sequence goes on from CAVYLO010000002.1 coordinate 36,463, forward strand.
GGTCGGACGTCGGTCCACCAGCGCTGTGGCGACCCCGCCCAGGTGCGTGCCGATGAGATCGCCCGTCAGGCCGAGCCGCCGGAACGCTGACAACGCGTTGGGACTGGCGTATCGGACCAGACCGGTGACGTCGGTCCGCACGAAGCCGTCGCCCACCCGTAGCGAGTCGGCCAGCTCCGATCGTCGCCCAGGCATGGGGAATTCGCCACGCCCGATCATCGCGATCAAGGTCCCTGCCGCGTCCTGATAGGCGCCTTCGAGCGCACTGGAGGTACGGGCCGCCGTCACCGCGCCTCGTCGAACCATCGCTGCGAACGGACGCCCGCCGCGGCACACCGGTACGGCTTCAACTCGCACCACCGGGCCGTCCACGAGATCATCGACGTCCTCGGTCAGGACCTCCCCCGACGACATCGACCGGTCGAGCAGGTCGGTCCGACCGGCGGGAAGAAAGGTGCCCGCCACGTCCTCCAACAAGGTGGTGGGGCCAGTGGTGGGCCGGATCTGGGCGGCGGCCCACATGCCTCGCGACTCAGCGTCCGGAACCCACAGCACCAGGTCGGAGAACGACAGGTCGGCGATGATCTGCCAGTCGGCCACCAGGGCGTGCAGCCACGCGATGTCGGCGTCGTCCAAGGATGTCTGGAAGCGAGCGATGTCACCGAGAGAGGGCACGTGGCCAGTATGCCGCCACCGTCTACGATGATGCTGTGTCTGAGGCGTACTGGCAGTCGGTCATGCAGCAGGGCATGGACGTGCCGAAGGATCGCCCTCTCAACGAGTCGACCGTCGAATTGGTCGAGATGCTCGGGCACCCCAACCCCCGCATGCGTGAGGACCTCGCGTACCCGCTGTTGACCACATGGATCAACAACGGGACCTTCGACGCAGTGCTGTCCGGCCTCGGGGATGGCATCGTTCCCGGGCTGCGCTACGGACTGGGCCACGACGGCGACATGTCCGTCCTCCGACGCTCCTACAGCGCCCTGATGCTCGCCGAGATCATCGGCCGCGACAACAACGAGCATCTGATGTCGGCCAATTCCGTGCTGGACTGGGGCGACCACGCCACCGCCTGGTACACCCGCGAGCAGGACCATCGCGGCTGGATCCCCGAGCAGGGCTGGGCCAACGCCGTCGCGCACGGCGCCGATCTGCTGGCAGCTCTCGCCCGGTCGCGCCACTTCGGTCGTCTCGAGCTCACCGTCCTGCTCGACGTGATCGCCGACCGAGTGCTCACCCCCACCTCCTACATCTGGCGGCACGGCGAGGAGGACCGCCTCGCGTACGCGGTCATGACGCTGCTGCACCGCAACGCCCTCGATCCGATCATCGTCGAGCCATGGCTGGCTCGTCTCGGCGACGGCATCAAGCCGCCCCGGACCCGCGGCCATCTCGAGGCCGAATGGCCGCCGCCGGCGGTAAGGAACACGTCGTCCTTCCTGCGCGCACTTCACCTGCAGCTCGCGCTGGGGGTGCAGGGTCGCGACGACCTGCGCGCCGACGCCGAGCTCTTCGCCGAACAACCAGCCCATCGGGCCGATCTGCTGCTGGCCGTTCTCGACCAGATCCGCGCCGAGCAACCGTGGCTCTACCGCTCCACGACACGCGCCAAGCCCTTCTCCTGATTGGGCCACCGGCGGGTGGAACCCCTGTCCAGTAGCGTGCGACGCATGACTGAACGAGAAGGCCATGGCGGCATCCACGCCGTCGACGTGGCCCGCGCCCACGGCGTCGAGGCGATGTTCACCTTGTCCGGCGCCCACGTCTTCCCCATGTACGACGCGGCAGTCAAAGCCGAACCGGCCATGCCGATCATCGACGTGCGGCACGAGCCCACGGCGGTCTTCGCAGCCGAAGCGGTCGGCAAGCTGACCCGCACTCCGGGTCTGGCCGTGCTGACGGCAGGGCCTGGCGTGACCAACGGCGTCAGTCCCATCGCCCAGGCCAGCTTCTCCGGATCGCCGCTCGTCGTGGTGGGCGGACGAGCACCCGCCGGTCGCTGGGGCTCAGGAAGTCTGCAGGAGCTCGATCATCCGCCGATCTTCGAGTCCATCTCGAAGTCATCGGTCACCGCACATCTGGTCGACGACATCGCGCCCACGGTGGACGAGGCGTTCACCCTCGCCGGCTCGTCGCACCGCGGTCCGACGTTCGTCGACGTGCCGATGGACCAGTTCTTCAACTCCACGACGGTCACGACATCGTCGGCGGGCAACACCACGGCGGCGATCGAGCCCGATGCCGAGTCGTTGGGCGCCATCGCCGCGCTGCTCGCCGCGTCGAGCGCAGCCCGTGCTGGTGCTCGGCACCGACGTGTGGGCCGATCGCGCTGAGGAGGCCGCTCTGGCATTCGTCACCGAGACCGGCATCCCGGTCATCGCCAACGGCATGGGCCGCGGCATCGTGCCAGGCGGGCACCCACAGCTGGTGACCAAGGCCCGATCGGCCTCGTTCAACACCGCCGATCTGGTCATCGTCGTGGGCACGCCCTCTGGACTTCCGTCTCGGGTACGGCATCTTCGGCGGCAAGGACGGCACCACTCCCGCCAAGACCGTCCACCTCGCGGACTCCCCCGGCCAGGTCTCGACCCATGCCGAGATGGCCGCCTCGGCGTCCGGCGACCTCACGGCCGTGTTCACCGGTCTGCTGAAGGCGCTACAGAGCACGTCGGGTGCCCGTCCGGACTGGAGCACCTGGCTCAGCGGGCTGCAGGCCGAGGTTGCTGCGGCCACCGATCGCGACCATGCGCTGCTCGGCGCCGACGCAGACCCCATCCACCCGGCTCGCATCTACGGGGAGCTGTTGCCCCGCCTCGCCGACGACGCCGTCGTGATCGGCGACGGCGGCGACTTCGTCTCCTTCGCCGGCAAGTTCGTCGAGCCCAAGCGTCCGGGCGGCTGGCTCGACCCCGGGCCGTACGGCTGCCTCGGCGCCGGCATGGGTGCCGCCATGGCCGCACGCATCACGCGACCGTCCAGCCAGGTCGTTCTGCTGTACGGAGACGGCGCCGCCGGCATGTCGCTGATGGACGTCGACACCCTCGTGCGGCACAACCTGCCGGTCGTCATGGTCGTGGGCAACAACTCGGCCTGGGGCCTGGAGAAGGGGCCCATGCAGTTCCTCTACGGCTACGACGTCGCGGCCGACCTCGCCCCGAACACCCGCTACGACCAGGTCGTGACGGCTCTCGGCGGCGGTGGTGAGATGGTGACCGATCCCAACCAGATCGGCCCGGCACTCGATCGTGCGTTCGCGTCGGGCGTGCCCTACCTGGTCAATGTCATGACTGACGTCAACGCGATGTACCCCCGTGCCACCACCGGCATCTGACGCCATCAAGATCCGGCCGGCCACGCCCGAGGAGTACCAGGCCGTCGGCGACCTCACGGTCGCGGCCTACGACGCGGACGGCTATCTGACCCGCAGCGACGGTGAGCCTGACACGTACTACGCCGGGTGGCTGCGCGATGCCACTCCACGCGGCGCGGGCGGCGGGCTGCTGGTGGCGGCCGACCACTCGGGGCTGCTCGGCACCGTCACCTGGTGTCCACCCGGCTCACCGTTTCGCGAGGTGGCCACGGGCGAGCATCAGGGCGAGTTCCGGACCCTGTCGGTGGCACCCGGAGCGCGAGGACGCGGCATCGGCCAAGCCCTCGTTGCCGCTTGTGTCGATCGCGCGCGCGACCTCGGCCTGACTGAGGTCGTCATGTGCTCGCTGCCCGAGATGGTGCCGGCACACCGCCTGTATGCGTCCTTCGGCTTCGCCCGCCGGCCCGATCTGGACTGGAGCCCGTTCGCCGGCATCACCCTCTGGGGCTTCTCCATGCCCCTCGAGCGCCCCGAGATCCGCTGACGAGTCACGCACGCCCGCCGACGAGTCACGTACGCCCGCCGACGAGTCACGGAAGGGTTGGCCGGCTCGCTAGGGTCGGGGGGTGACCGATCCCGATCCCGCGTCCGCCTCCATCACCCGCACCGTGACGGCCGCCGACACCGCGAGAGCCGTCGGCAGCGGTGACCTCGAGGTGTTGGGGACCCCGGTGCTGCTGGCCTGGTGCGAGGCGGCCACCTGCCAGGCACTGGATCTCGCCCCCGAACAGACGAGTGTGGGCACCCGGGTCGAGGTGGCCCACCTCGCAGCAAGTCCGGTCGGCACCGAGGTCACCGCCACCGCCGAAATCGAGCACCTCGACGACCGTCGGGCCCGTTTCGACGTCAGCGCGATCGACGCCGCCGGCACCGTGCTGGCCCGCGGGATCGTGGAACGAGCCATCGTCGACCGCGAGCGGTTCCTGTCGCGTCTGTGACGTGTGGGAGACTGGATCGTCTACTTTCAGGAGGACCCACTATGGGCAAGACTGGCCGCAAGCGCCGCGCGCGTCGCAAGAAGGGCGCGAACCACGGCAAGCGCCCCAACGCGTAAGCCTGAGACACAGCAGAACCCCCGTCGATCACGACGGGGGTTCTTGCATGCTGCCAGGGTTCAGCCGGGGCCCTGCTGGGTGGTGATCTGCACCTGCACCGTGCGAATGGAGAACAGCACCTTGTCGCGCAGCGGCTGAGGCGCCACCTCGTGGCACGAGCGGGAGACCAGCTGCTTCACGATGCGTTCAAGGTCGAACTCATCGAGGCAGTTGGTGCATTCGTCGATGTGGTGCTGGATCTCTGCGCAGGTCGCGGTGTCGATCTCCTGGTCGATGAACAGGTAGAGGTTCTGCAGAGCCTTCTCGCAGTCGGGTCCGTCGCACGCTCCCATGACTACTTCTCCCCACCGGCGACGGCCATGCCGCGCCCACGGGCGTATTCGGAGAGCTGCTCGCGCAGCAGCCGTCGACCTCGGTGCAACCGCGACATGACGGTGCCGATCGGGGTGTCCATGATCTCGGCAATCTCCTTGTAGGGAAATCCCTCGACGTCGGCCAGGTAGACCGCGTAGCGGAAGTCTTCGGGCAGCGACTGCAGCGCATCCTTGACGTCGCTGTCTGGCAGGTGCTCCAACGCCACCATCTCGGCGGACTTCAGTCCCGACGAGGTGTGCGACTCGGCTGCGGCGATCTGCCAGTCGTCGATCTCGTCGGTGATCTGCTGCGGCTGGCGCTGCTTCTTGCGGTAGGAGTTGATGTAGGTGTTGGTGAGGATGCGGTACAGCCACGCCTTCAAGTTGGTGCCGGGCTTGAACTGGTGGAAGGCGCTGAACGCCTTGGCGTAGGTCTCCTGCACCAGATCCTCAGCGTCCTGCGGGCTGCGGGTCATGCGCAGGCCGGCCGAGTAGAGCTGGTCGAGGAAGGGCAGGGCATCAGCCTCGAAGCGGGCGTGTCGCTGTTCGAGGGTCTCGTCCTCGAGGCTCACCGCGTCGTCGGCTGCGTCAGGGGTCTTCGGGGTGTCGGTCATCGTCACCCAGCGTACTCCCGACGTCGGACGCTCACCTTCTGACGTGATGGGTCGTTCCAGGCATGCGGTTCGTGCAGACATGTAGCCTCCTCGACCCATGTCAACGCCGCGAGCCGGGACGCTATTCCGGCGAGGTGGCAAGAGGCGCCACCAGGTCGGGTCCGTTGTTGCGCACGTTGTTGACCGCCGTGGACACCGCATAGGCATCCAGCAACCCTGGTGCGGCGGGAGTGAGCAGCTCAAGGAGCTCCTCGGTCGGGCGGGGTGCCGGATCAAGCCAGGCGTCCCAGCCGTCCGGCTCGACGAACAAGGGCATGCGGTCGTGGATGTGCCCCAAGGAGTCCTCGGCGCTCGTCGTGATGATCGTGAAGCTGACCAGCCAGGAGTCGGTCGAGGCGTCCTTCCAGAACTCGTGCAGCCCCGCCATGGCCAGTGCCGCTCCGTCCTTGGGTCGGATGAAGAAGGGCTGCTTCAGTGGCTTGCCCCCCGCGGCGGGAGGCTCGTCGGCGGTGTACCACTCGTAGTACCCGTCAGCGGGCACCAGGGATCGGCGCTTGGCGAAGGCCCGACGAAACGACGGCTTCTCAGCCAGCGTCTCGGCGCGTGCGTTGATCATGCGATTGCCGATGGACGTGTCCTTGGCCCAGCTGGGAACGAGTCCCCAGCGGGCCTGCATCAGCTCACGCTCGGCGGGCGCATGGTCGGCCGACCCGTCGGCGCGACGTCCGACCACCAGCGGAGCCATCTTGGTCGGCGCCACGTTGTAGTCGGCTTCGAGCTCGGCGTCCAGGCTCACCAGACCCACCTCGAACTGACTCGTGAGGTCCACCGACGTGTGAGAGGTGGCATACCGGCCGCACATGACGCGAGCGTAGCGCCGGTTCAGGCCATCAAGACAGCCAGCACGGCGAGCACCTGGTCGGTGTCGGGCGGAAGCTCCTCGACCCACAGCCGAGGTGGCATGCCGTCGTCGTGCGGCAGATCGCGGCGCAGCAAGGTGGCCGCCGTGTGGATGGTCAAGGGGTCAGCGTGCGCCCGTTCGGCGAGCACCACGAACCTGCGCGGAGTCAGCTGTGCGATCGTCTCGTCGCCCGTGAACACCTGCCGCATCAGCTCAGCCACGTCCAGGGCCCGCAGCGCGGACTCCAGCTCGTGGCCAGCCGGTGCGGTGGCCAGCTCCACGACGACGAGGACGTGCTGGTCACTGCCGCGGCCGCCATCGCGCTCGGCCCGTCGGTAGACGTCGAACAGTCGGCTGTGCAGGTGCGGCACCCCGGCCAGTGATGTCACGGCGTTCTCGCACGACATGTCGACGTGGGCGAAGGCAGCTCCGTCGGCCCACGCCTCAGCCACCGCGCGCACGACGGCGAAAGGCGGTTCGGCGTCGACGGCGTCGTGCGCCCGTTCCACCCGGTCCAGGACCGTTCGGAGCGGGACCCCACGACCGGCTGCACTCGCTCCCACCTCGCGTGCAACCTCGACCACATCATCAGCCGACCGGCGAACAGCATCATCGAGCGACACAAAGCTCACCCCCAGGTGGTCCATGGTGCTCGCCCCCTGCCGTGCTCGGTGATGTCGCGGTTGTAGATGAGACAGGCTGCGGGGCGTTTCGTGATGCCAATCGGAACTAGTTCTTTTGTTTTTCTCCATGGCCCGTTCGGACCATGTGCGGATGCCGACACGGTCGATAGGGTATAAAGTCCCGGGACCCATCCGATAGACCGTCACACACGCTGAGGGAGGCGCGCATGACGACCTCGACACGCGAGGACTCCGCAGACATGGGATTCAGCGACGCCGAACTCATCACGGCGGTGCGCGCTGGCGATCTCGAGGCCTACGGCGCCCTGTTCGAGCGCCACAGCCAGGCAGCCCATCGATTGGCCCGCCAGTTGGTGCGCAGCACCGACTCCGATGACCTCGTGGCTGAGTCCTTCACGCGCGTGCTCGCGACGCTGCAGAACGGCAAGGGTCCCGATGAGTCGTTCCGCGCCTACCTGCTGACCGCCATGCGCCGCATGCACGTCGATCGAGTCAAGGCGGCGCAGCGGGTACGCGTCACCGACGACGAGTCCGAGCTCGATCGCCACGTCGAATGGATCGATCCGTCAGAGATGCGCTTCGAGCAGACCGCTGCGGCCCAAGCCTTCGGCAGCCTCCCTGAACGCTGGCAGATGGTGTTGTGGCACCTCGACGTCGAGGGACAGAAGCCCGGCGACATCGCGCCACTGCTCGCGATGAGCGCGAACAGCGTCTCGGCCCTGGCGTACCGAGCACGCGAAGGTCTGCGTCAGGCGTATCTGCAGGGTCACCTGTCGCCAGAACAGAGCGCGGAGTGCCGTGCCACCACGTCGATGCTCGGCGCCCACGTGCGGGGCGGGCTGTCCTCGCGCGACACCGGCAAGGTCGAGGCCCATCTCGACACCTGTGCACGCTGCATGGGTCTGTCCCTGGAGCTCGACGAAGTCAACCAGCACCTGTCAGGCCTGCTCGGCCCCGCCCTGCTGGGTGCAGCCGCATCTGGCTATCTGGCCGCCGGTACTGGGGTGGTCGCCGGGGTCGGCGGTGCCATCGCAGCCGCCAAGTCGCTGGTCGCCGGCGGCGCAGAAGCGGTGTTCGCCCCGTTCAAGTCAGCGAGCGCCGCGGCGCTCGCGTCCGGCCCCCAGGGTGCCATCGTCGCGGCGGTCACCGTGGCGGCCGTCGCCACCGGGGCCGTGGCGGCGACCGGTGGGTTCGCCGGCCCGGGCCGGCCCGTGGAGGTCGCGACGATCACCTCGACACGTCCGTCGCCCACCGTTGCGCCGCCCACAGCCGATGCCCCAGCCCCGACGGTCATCACACCCACGACTGCTGCCCCGACCCCCACCCCCGCGCCCTCCCCTGCCCTGGCCGACCCAACGGTGCCGCCCGCTGAACCGGCGACGACGGTGCGGCCGCGACCGGCACCAGCGCCAGCTACCTCCTCGCCTCCGACCGCACAGCCGACCGACTACGCCGTCGCGCGGGTCAGCGTCAAGAACGAGTCAGCTGAGCTTCAGCGATCCATCTCCGCCTCCATCTCGGCATCCAATCCCGGCTTCGCGCAGGCGCAACCGGTCAGCGTCACGTTTGCCTTCGCCCGTGCGGTGGAGTTCCGTGGCGGCGTGACGGGTGGTTGGTCCTGCGGCAACGCAGCCAAGGGCGAGCAGGTCTCCGTCGTGATCTGCCGACGCACTCTCGCGGCACTGAGAGGTGGGACGGTTTCCATCAGCGTCGCCGGCACCACCCCGCACGGCACCGTCACGGTGTCCTCCAGCGGCGACCCCCAGCCAGCGAATGACCGACAGGCGTTCCTCGCGCCGGTCTGGTGACCACCGGGTTGCCCCAGCCGCCATGTCGGGTATGAATGGAGCATGACCCTTCTTCGCGTGGTGGCCCGTCCGATGATCGCTTCGATGTTCGTCGTGGGCGGCGCTTCTGCGATCAAGAACCCCGGCCTGCGGGCGAAGAAGGCCCAGCCGGTCGCCGATCTGGTCAAGAAGATGGTGCCGGACACCCCACTCGACGCCGTGATGCTGGTCCGCCTCAACGGCGCGGTCCACGTGGGTGCCGGGCTCGCCCTCGCCACCGGTCGCATGCCTCGCCTGTCGGCTGCGGTCCTCGCGGCCACCATGCCGGCGACGACCATGACCGGACACCGCTTCTGGGAGGAGACCGACCCGGCGGCGCGCACCAACCAGACCGTGCACTTCCTCAAGAACGTCACGATCACCGGCGGCCTGTTGATGTCGACGCTCGACCCGGACCCGCACAAGAAGTTCATCGGCCGCCGCGCCAAGGACAAGGTCGTCCAGGCGTCGGACACCGTGCAGTCGGCCCTGCAGCGCTGACCGGCGGCTCCGCACGAGCGGGGCCCTAGACTGCACGGGATGACCGATCCCCTGCCGTGGCTCGCACCGCACCGCGTCACGCCCTTCGACGGTTCGATCCTGGTTCCGGGCTCGAAGTCGCTGACGAACCGAGCGCTGGTTCTTGCGGCGGTGGCTGATCAGCCCTCCACGATCGATCGGCCGCTCGACTCGCGTGACACTCGACTGATGGTCGCCGCCCTGACCGCCCTGGGCGCCAGCGTCGAGGAGGGCGCAGCGGCGTGGAAGGTCACACCGATCCCCGCTGGCAGCCCTGACTCATCACCCATCGCCATCGACTGCGGGCTGGCCGGAACCGTCATGCGGTTCGTCCCCGCTCTGGCCGCACTCGGCAGCGTGCCGGTCACGTTCGATGGCGACGAGCAGGCGCGGCATCGACCCATGGGCACCACCATCGCGGGCCTGCGTGGACTCGGCGTCACGGTCGACGACGGCGATCGCGGATCGCTGCCCTTCACGGTGATCGGCACCGGTGCTGTCGCCGGAGGCCATCTGGAGATCGACGCCGCCGCCAGCAGCCAGTTCGTGTCGGCACTCCTGCTCGCGGCACCTCGCTTCGACCTGGGCTTGGATCTGGTGCACACCGGCGCACGACTCCCCTCGCAGCCGCACATCGACATGACGGTCGCCGAACTACGCCGCCGCGGCGTGCAGGTCGACGTGGACGGTGACCGGTGGTCGGTGCGACCAGGTCCGGTCAACGGCCTCGACGTCGGCGTCGAACCGGACCTGTCCAACGCCGGTCCGTTCATCGCCGCCGCGCTGGTGACCGCCGGACGTGCCCGGATCCAGCACTGGCCGACCTCCACCGACCAGCCGGGTGACCAGTGGACCCTGATCGCCGAGGCGTTCGGCGGCACGGTGCAGCGCGATGGCGATGACCTGGTCTTCTCCGGTCCGTCCGTCCTGAGCGGAGTCGACCTCGACCTGCACGATGTGGGCGAGCTGACCCCCGTCGTGGCCGCCATCGCCGCGCTGGCCGACTCTCCCTCACGCCTCACCGGCATCGCGCACCTGCGCGGTCATGAGACTGACCGGCTCGCGGCACTCGCCGCCGAGATCAACGCGCTCGGCGGCCATGTCACCGAGCTCGAGGACGGTCTGGCGATCGCGCCCCGCCCCCTGCGAGGTGGCGCCTTCGGCACGTACCACGACCATCGCATGGCCCACGCCGGCGTGGTGCTGGGTCTACGCGTGCCCGACCTGTTCATCGAGAACGTCGAGACCACGGCCAAGACCTACCCCGACTTCGCTCCGGTCTGGGAACACGCCATGACCGAGCACGACGCAGGACAGCAGTAGTCATGGCTCACGTCGACGACGAGCACGCCGCCTTCGAACGCCCCCGGCGTCGCACCCAGCCCCGCACCAAGGTGCGGCCGGACTACAGCGACGCCGACTTGGCCCACGTCGTCACGATCGACCGTGGCCGCTACACCGTCGTGCTGGACAGCACCGGCGAGACGGTCACGGCGGTCAAGTCTCGCGGGCTCGGTCGCAAGGGCGTCGTGGTGGGCGACATCGCTCGGGTGGTCGGCGACGTCACGGGCGACGACGGCACTCTCGCCCGCATCGTGGAGGTCCAGGAGCGGTCCACCGTGCTGCGCCGAAGCGCCGACGACGACGACCCGATCGAGCGCATCATCGTGGCGAACGCTGACCAATTGATGGTCGTGGCCGCGCTGGCTGACCCCCCGCCACGGCCCGGACTCATCGACCGTTGCCTGGTGGCCGCCTTCGACGCCGGCATGACCCCACTGGTCTGCCTGACCAAAGCAGACCTCGCGTCGGCCGACGAGATCCTTGAGCAGCTGCGGCCGTTGGACGTCCGCGTGCTGGTCACGCAGCGCGGGGGCGACACGCAGGAGGTGCGGGAGGCTCTTGACGGACACGTCACGGTGCTGGTCGGTCACAGCGGAGTCGGCAAGTCCACGCTGGTCAACGCACTGGTGCCCGACGCCGACCGCTCAACCAGCCACGTCAATGCCGTGACGGGCCGCGGGCGCCACACCTCCACGTCGGCCATCAGCCTGTCGCTGCCGGCCGAGGGCCACCTGGCCGGTGGCCGCATCATCGACACACCCGGCATTCGATCCTTCGGACTCAATCACGTCGAGCCCGATCACGTGATCCGCGCCTTTCCCGATCTGGGCGAGATCGCTCGCGGCTGCCCGCGCGCCTGCCCGCACACGACCGATGAGCCCGAATGCGCCCTCGACGTGGCGGTGACCGACGGTCGGCTTCCGGCGGCACGGGTGGTCGGCTTTCGACGCCTGCTGGCCAGCCGCCACCAACGCGACTGAGCCGCACTGCGGCGACGTCCCGGATCCGCGCGATCCCGGGCCTTATCCTGATTGACATGGCTCACGCGTACAACGACGACCTGCGCTTGGCTCACGTCTTGGCCGACAACGCCGACAGTCTCTCGATGGACCGGTTCGGAGCCCTGGACCTGCAGATCGACACCAAACCCGACATGACCTACGTGACCGAGTCCGATCAGGCAGTCGAGGCCACCATCCGGCGCAATCTGAAGTCCGCCAGGACCCGCGACGTGGTGCTCGGCGAGGAGCAGGGGCAGGACGTCTCCGACGCGAGCCGCGAGGACGGCGGCCGACGCTGGATCATTGATCCCATCGACGGCACCTCGAACTTCGTCCGAGGTGTACCGGTGTGGGCCACCCTGATCGCGCTCGAGGAGGACGGCGAGGTCGTCGCCGGCTGCGTCTCGGCTCCCGCCCTCGGCCGCCGCTGGTGGGCGTCGAAGGGCACCGGCGCCTTCACGGGCAAGTCTCTGATGTCGTCACGATCGATCTCGGTCTCCAAGATCTCAAGCCTCGAGTCCGCTTCGATGTCGTACGCGTCGCTGGGAGGCTGGGAGGCCATCGACAAGCGCGACGCCTTCGCAGCCCTGCTGCGTCGGTGCTGGCGCACCCGCGCCTACGGCGACTTCTGGTCGTACATGTTGCTGGCCGAGGGCGCAGTCGACATCGCGGCCGAGCCCGAGCTCAAGGTGTGGGACATGGCCGCCCTCGACATCGTGGTGCGCGAGGCTGGCGGCCGTTTCACCAGTCTGGCCGGCGAGCCCGGGCCGTGGGGCGACAACGCCCTGGCCACCAACGGACTGCTGCACGACGAGGCCATGGCGTACGTCGGCCACTTCCCCGATGGCGGCTCGACCCCCGAGGGCTGGGACGACGAGCCAGAGACCGTACGAGACCCGGACGACAACGTACGGCCATTCGGCTTCACCCGGCGTACCGACGACCTGCCGTAGAGGGGCCAATCGTTGGTCCACGGATGTGGCGCAGGTTACAGTTCCGGGAACCGAGGTTCAAGGAGTGTGGTCACATGCGCGTCAGCGACGTACTGGCATCGAAGGGCAGCAACGAGGTGTTCACGATCTCGCCCGACGCGACGGTCGCTGACCTGCTGGACACCCTCGCCGAGCTGAACGTCGGCGCGTTGGTGGTGAGCACCGACGGCTCGACCATCGCCGGCATCGTCAGCGAGCGCGACATCGTGCGCAAGCTCCGCACCGTCGAGAACGCCCGGAGCCTGCCGGTCTCGCAGATCATGACCTCAGCGGACGATCTGCACGTGTGCAACCCGGCTGACTCGTTCGGCGTCCTGATGTCGCTGATGACCGAGCACCGCATCCGCCACGTCCCCGTGCTCGAGGACGACCGCGTCGTCGGCGTGCTGAGCATCGGCGACGCCGTCAAGTACCGCATGGACCAGCTGGAGTTCGAGCGCGACCAGCTCAACAACTACGTCGCCGGCGGCTGATTCCCCACGAATGTGCGGGACCAAGCATCCTTGCTGGTGATGACGTCTGAGTCTGAAGCACCCGATCCCCGAGCGCGAGCTGAGCTGGAAGTTCAGCCGCAGCTCCGGCGCGGGCGGGCAGCACGTCAACACCAGCGACACGCGGGTGGAGCTGATCTGGTCCTCGCCGGCACCACCGCCCTGTCGCCGGAGCAGAAGTCGCTCGCGACGGTGCGGCTCAAGCACCGACTGGTGGACGGAGTCGATCACGGTGGTGTCCTCGCAGTACCGGTCGCAGCACCGCAATCGGGAGACAGCGAAGGCGCGGCTCGAACAGCTGGTGGCCAGCGCCATCGTCCCGCCCAAGAAGCGCCGCACCACGCGGCCGACCCGTGGCTCGGTCGAGCGCCGCCTGGACGCCAAGAAGAAGCGTTCGCAGACCAAACAGGGCCGCCGCGCGCGGCTGGGATTGATCGACCGCCGAACGGGTACACAGGGGACAACACCGAAGCGAGGAGCTGTCATGACGATCGCCCCACCTGAACCCGACGAGGTCGGACCCGACGAGGTTGGACCGGCCGAGGGACCCGACATCCCGGACCTGCCCGATCCGGCCTTTCCCGAGGTGCTGCCCGGTAGTGACGAGCCGGGGCCCAGCGAGATCCCAGACGACCCGGAAACCGCGCCTGAGCCCGACGGGCCGTAGGCACGCGGTCCCCAGCGCACGGAGGTCGCCCGAGCGACCGTGAGGGGAGCGCGAGGCAAACGTCAGACGTCCGCCTCACCACGCCTCGCAGCGGGCGCCTTCGGCGCGACACGCTCACGCTGCGCTGGCGCGGCTGAACGCTCGGCCGCACGCGGCCTCGGTTCAGCCGAATTCGACGCCTTGGGCGAGCGGGAGCTCGGTCGAGTAGTTGATCGTGTTCGTGGCACGGCGCATGTAGTTGCGCCAGGCGTCGGAGCCGGACTCGCGACCGCCACCGGTCTCCTTCTCGCCGCCGAACGCCCCACCGATCTCGGCGCCTGACGGGCCGATGTTGACGTTGGCGATCCCGCAGTCCGAGCCGACGGCTGACACGAAGGTCTCTGCCTCGCGCACGTCGAGCGTGAAGATCGACGACGAGAGCCCCTGGGTGACCTCGTTGTGCAGCGCCATCGCCTCATCGAGATCGCGGTACGTGAGCACGTAGAGCAACGGGGCGAACGTCTCCGCCTTCACGATGTCGGTCTGCGCCGGCATGTCGACGATGGCCGGATGGACATAGTGGCCGCCGTCGCCCACCTCAGCCTGGGCACCGCCGGTGACCAGGACACCGCCATCGGCCTGGGCCTGCTCGATCGCACGACCGAAAGCACGGAAGGCGGTCTCGTCGACCAGCGGTCCGACCAGCGTCGACGGATCCAGCGGCGATCCGATCGGCAGCGTCTCGTAGGCAGCCTTGAGGCCCGCCACGAGCTCGTCCTTGATCGACTCGTGACAGATGATGCGCCGCAGCGACGTGCAGCGTTGACCGGCCGTGCCGACGGCCGAGAAGACGATGCCTCGTACGGCCAGGTCCAGATCGGCCGAGGGTGCGACGATCGCCGCGTTGTTGCCGCCCAGCTCCAGCAACGTCCGCCCGAGTCGGGCCGCCACCCGGGGGGCGACCTCCTTGCCCATGCGGGTCGAGCCGGTGGCCGACACCAGCGGGACCCGCGGGTCGTCGACCATGACCTCACCGATCGCGCGGTCACCGACGATGACCGATGACAGGTGCTCCGGCGCTCCAGCACGGCGCGCGGCTTCGACCGCGATCGCCTGGCAGGCCAGTGCGGTCAGCACCGTCTTCTCTGACGGCTTCCAGATCACCGCGTCGCCGCAGACGAAGGCCAAGGCTGCGTTCCACGACCAGACGGCGACCGGGAAGTTGAAGGCCGAGATGACTCCGATGACGCCCATGGGGTGCCACTGCTCCATCATCCGGTGGCCGGGACGTTCAGTGGCGATGGTCAGACCGTGCAGCTGACGCGACAGGCCCACGGCCAGATCGCAGATGTCGATCATCTCCTGCACCTCGCCGAGGCCCTCGGAGACGATCTTGCCGGCCTCGATCGAGACCAAGGCCCCGAGGTCGTCCTTGTGCTCACGCAACAGCTCGCCCAGCTCGCGAGCCATGCGGCCGCGCACCGGTGCGGGGACCGAGCGCCACTGCTCGAAGGCGGCGTGAGCCCGCCCGATCTGCTCGGTGACCTGATCTGGTGTGTGGGACTGCAACGTGCCCATGACGGCACCGTCGATGGGCGACACGCACGCGAGGTCGCCGCCCTCGACGAAGGGATCGCCGGCGCCGACGGCCTGCAGAATGTCTCGGGCGCGCGCGCCGATGTCAGTGGTGGAGCTCTGCGTCATGGTCATACCGTTCCCAAGGTCTCGAAGCGGGCACCGGCGATGGTGGCGAACAGATCGGCCAACGCGATGTCCTCCTGCTTGATGAAGCCGCGCTGCGGCAGACGACCGTCGGCGACGAGCTCGACGACGGCGACGATCGACGCGGCGGTGGTCCAGGAGATCGCGCGCCACGTGCGGCCCGCGATCTCGATCGGCCGGTAGCCGCGCACGTAGTTCTCGCGGAACGGCTGACCATGCTTGACGCCCTCGACGGCAGCGTGCAGGTACACGATGTCGTCGTTCACCGGGGGCTTGGCGTCGACGATGAGGCGGCCCACCAGCTCGCGCTCCTCGCGCAGGTTCAGCTCGTCGAAGAGGAAGTGCATCTGCCGGAAGTGGCCGGGGTATCGCAGCGTCTTGTAGTCGAGGCGGGTGGCGCGGCCTTCGTAGGTCTGACACATGGTGCCGAGCCCGCCGGAGGTCAACGCCGCCTCCAGCTCCATGCCGCCGATGAACACGCGCTCCTTCTCGGTCATGGCGGGCACCATCTGGCGGTGTCCGGACCGGAGCACCTCGCAGTCATTGAGGTACTCGTTGACCACTCCCTCGGCCGACCAGTTGACCGAGTATCCGAGCAGCCCGGTGGGGTTCTGCGGCAACGCGCCCACCTTGAGCTCGATGGAGCGGATCTCCTCAAAACCTGCCGCCAGCGAGGCACCGATGATGCCGATCAGGCCGGGCGCCAGCCCGCACTGCGGCGCGAACACCATGCCCGGAGCATCGTCCGGCAGGGATTCGGACAGCTCGAGGACACGGTTGGTCGTCGGGACATCCTCGGTCAGGTCGAAGTAGTGGGTACCGGCGGCATGCGCAGCCTCGGCGACGTCGATGTTGAGGTGGAACGGCAGGCACGAGACGACGGCGTCGAATCCGCGCAGCGACTCTCGGAGCGCGTCGACGTCCTTGACGTCCAACGGCTTGGTCTCGAAGCCGAGACCCTCGCGCGGGGCAGCGTCGTGACCGACGACCTTGAAGCCCGATTCCTGCAGCAGCACGGCGACCAGCTCACCGACCTTGCCGAGTCCGACCACAGCGACCTGGTTGATGATGCGCGACACGAAAACCTCCTGGTACCGGCGTGGATCACACGCCGCACGACGAAAACGACACCGGGGGTGACCGACGTCACGTTCACCCTAATGCGAGGGGTGGTCACGGTAGAGCAGGCGGGCCCCCGCACGCACGATGTCGCCGACCTGCAGCAGCACGTGGTTCGCTGCAGGTCCCAGCGGGATGTACGAATCGTGGCTGGTGACACGGCTGATCGAGCCGGGGTGGCGGTGATCGATCAACGCGGCGATGACAGCCTCGGCGACGCCGCCGCTGCGCCGGGTCTCATCCACGACCAGCACGTGGTCGAAGCGCGCTGCGTGCGCGACCAGGTCCTCCTCGGGCAGCGGCGCAAGCCAGCGCAGGTCGAGCACGGTGCACCGGACTCCCGCTTCCTCCAGCTCACGGGCTGCGAGACAACTCATGCGCACGCCGTTGCCGAAGGTCACCATCAGGAGGTCGGTGCCGTCGCCGTGGGTCGTGGTGGCCCCGAAGACCTCGCGGTTCCGGTCCCCCGCTGGCTCGTGCGACGTGAGCCAGGCTCCGTCGCCGGGCGCCAGGTCACGCTCGTGGTACAGCGCAATCGGTTCGAGGAACACACACACTCGCCCCTCCTCCTCGGCCAGCGCGACACACGTGCGCAGCAGCTCAGGCGCCTCCGACGGGTGTGCCGGCACGGCCAGCACCAGACCGGGAATGTCGCGCAGCACGGCCACGGAGTTGTCGTTGTGGAAATGGCCGCCGAAGCCTTTCTGGTATGCCAGTCCGGCGATGCGCACCACCATGCCGTTGCTCAGCTGGCCCGCGGAGAAGAACCGCAGTGATGCCGCCTCACCCCGCAGCTGGTCCTCGGCGTTGTGCAGGTACGCGAGGTACTGGATCTCCGGAATCGGCAGCAACCCAGCGAGCGAGGCGCCCAGTGCCGTGCCGAGGACGGTCTGCTCATCGAGGATCGAGTCGAACACCCGCGCTGGTCCGAAGCGCTTGCGGAGCCCGCGCGTCACGCCGTAGACCCCACCCTTGACCGCGACGTCCTCGCCGAACAGCACACTGTGCGGCCGGGACGTCATGACGTCCGCGAGCGTGGCATTGATCGCGCCCGCCATCGTGAGACCGGCCGCGGTGGGAGATCCGTTGGCCGCGGCAAGTCGCACAGCGCGCGGCTGCCGCATCGTGAGGGGCGCCATCACCGCATCGGCATTCGCCAGGCGTTCCGTGCCGCGTACCTGCTCTGCCGCGCCCATGACCTGCTCACGGTGGGCCTCGTAGAGCGCCAGCACCTCAGCCGGACTCACGTGCCCCTGCGCGACCAGCGTGGCCGCGGTGGCCAACAACGGATCGAGGTCGTGATCGGCCGCAATCGCGGCCGGCGTGCGGTAGGCCAGCTCGGCATCGGAACCGGCGTGCCCCATGAAGCGCACGGTTCGCAGGTGCAGGATCGCGGGACGCCGGGAGATCCGCACCTTCCGCGCCACGCGGTCGGCCGTCAGCATGGCCTCGGCCGGCGCCGTGCCGTCAGCAGCGTGATACGAAATTCCCGGGAATCGCGACAACGCGGCCGCGATCCACCCGTGGGGGGTCGCGGTGCTGATGCCCAGGCCGTTGTCCTCGCACACCAGCAGCAGCGGAATCGGCAGACCCTGACGCGTGATGAACGACGCCGCGTTGATCGCACCGATCGTGGTCGAGTGATTGGCCGAGGCGTCACCGAAGCTGGTCACGACCACGGAGTCGGCCGGCCACGGAACCGTGGCGCCGAGCTGGTGGGCGCGGGGCAGGGAGAAGGCCAGCCCCATGGCTCTCGGCAGGTGCGAGCCGATCGTCGATGTCTGGGGGATCACCGCGAGATCTGGGTGCCCGAACACCTTGTGCCGGCCGCCGGAGATGGGATCGAGCACCGAGCCCGCCAGGGTGTGCAACACGTCTGTGATGGGTGTCGAGCCCGGTACCTGTTGGGCGCGGGCGGCGTAGAAGCCACCCGACCGGTAATGCAGCAGCGCCGGATCGGTCGGGCGCAGCGCCGCCGCGACGATCGCATTGCTCTCGTGTCCTGCCGATCCGATGGTGTAGAAACCTTCGCCCTGTGCGTGCAGCCAGCGCGCTGCGAAGTCGAGGTGACGGCTCTGCAGCTGCGCTTCGAACAGGGACATCAGTCGCCCCGGGGTGATCTGGGCCCCCATCGGATCAGCTCGCCGCGACGCCCCCTCCGGAGCCGTGCGCCACTGGCCAACCTGCGCGACGAAGTGGTCGTCGATCGCCTGCCGCATGCCTGAACCCCACTTGTCCGAGCGGTCACCGTGACCGCGAGTCGGGACCACTGTGCCACCTCGGTCTAGAATCGTGGGCGAGATGTCGACGCTTCCACGTCGGCGACCCCACCCACGAGGAGTTCTCCCGTGCGGATCACCCGCCTCGGCAAGATCGTGACAGCAACCGTCGTACCGACGGTCGTCGCCGCGACCCTGCTTGCCTTCACCGCGCCCGATGACCCGCCGTCGGCCCTCAACGTCGTCAGCCTGCCCAGTGGCGCTGCACCGACGCCGTCGGTCGGACCCGATGAATCGACCCCGTCCCCGAGCCCCACGCCGACGGTTTCACCGACCGCGGCCGAGCAGCGCGCCGCGAGGCAGTCCGCCGCTGCCTCGCCGACCTCGCGCACCCCTGGCCGGACGAGCTCCTCGGGGTGCGTCAAGCACATCCCCCGCGCCGACGCCCTCACCGAGCAACGGGTCGAACCCCGTTCAGGACCTGATGGACACCATCTTCTGAGGTACGTGCTCAGAGACCGCAGTACCGCCGGAAGAACGCAAACATCGCAGATCGGCGCTCAGCACCGATCTGCAGGTAGAACGAGGAGTTGTCGGGCAGACCCGGCGCCTCGACCTGCACGGGGATGAGCGTGCCGACCTTGTCCTCTCCCAGCGCGTGCGGATCGCACCGCGCCGGGATGATCTTCATGACCAGATCGATCGGGTCTCCCATCACGGGAAGGTCGAGCTGGTCGTCGGAGCCGTCCGCCTGCGCGAACAGCACTGTCGAGCCGAAGCCACGCAGCACCACGTCATCGCGATCGCCGGTCGGCGTGACCCGGATCGGCAAACTCAGCACCGAGTCACGGCCCGCCCCGCTCACCGTCACGTCGCCGATCGTGAGGTCTGCTGCCGCCGCCAAGGTCTGTTCGGCACAGTCGCGGTCCAGGAACAGGGTGGCCGCGCCGTAGACGTCGTCGGGACGCAGGGTCGAGCGCAGTCGCTGGTCACCGATCGAGTAGTCGATCGTGACCTGGGCGTCGATCCCCTCGCCGCAGCCGCCGCGAGGCATCTGGAACTCCAGGTCCGCCTCGTACCCCGCGCCGACGCCCTCGGCGACCGGTCCAGGTGACCGGCTCGAAGCGCGGCGACGTCAGGCGAAAGGACGTGACCGTGAGGTTTCGGTCGGTGTCGTTGTGCACACGCAGAAAGACCGTGCGCGTCTTGCGCAGCACCCGCGACTGATCGATGTCCACCACGACGCCATCTGGCGCAGGCTGCACGAGGACGTCCTCGCTGCAGGCCGTGAGTGAGCCAGCCAGGAGCACCAGCACCGCGAGCCGCCATCGAGCCATGCGCTCATCATGCCGTGACGTCTGGGCCCTCGAAAACAGACACGAGCATCGGCTCGATCATCGCGACGAACCGTTCCGGGGTGGCTGCCGGGTTGGTGGTCTGGCGGATGCCGACCCCGATCGAGTAGTCGACCGTGGTCTCGGCGATGACCTCGATGGCGTCATCGGTCAGCGTCCCGGACGGCACGAGCCTGCCGATGATCTGGGCGATCTGTGCCACAGCGTGCTGTTGGCGAGTCACCTGGGCGGCGGCGAGCCTGCTGTCGCCGATCGAGTCCAGCAGCAGCTCGAGCTCGAACCGGATCCATCCGGACTCGGCGGCCGAACGGGCCCACGTCCTGGCCTGCTGGACCAGCAGGTGCCGCTCGGAGGCGGTCAGGTGTTCACCGAGCGTGGCGATCTGCTCCTCCTGCAGCTCGGTCGCCACCTGCATCGCCAGATCGGCCTTGCTCCCGAACGCCGAGTACACGATGCCGGTGGTGAAGCCGGCGGCGTGCGCGATCGACGCCACGGACGTCGCGACGTAGCCCTCACGCAGGAACGCCGCGCGGGCGACGTCGAGCAGCACGCGTCGATTGCGGTCCTGCACCTCAGAACGGGTCAGGCGCACCATGCGACCTACCCTAGTGCGCTTCGACTCACAGCAAACTCACAGCGCTCGTCCAGCCACTCACAGGGTTCCCGCGCCACACTGGAGAACATGGACGACACGCTCACCCGGCCCGACGGCAGCCCCCTGCGCGTCCTTGTCGTCGACGACGAGGTCAACATCGCCGAACTGCTGCAGATGGCCCTGCGCTACGAAGGGTGGGACATCACGATGGCCCACACCGGTCGCACCGCCGTCACCAGCGCCAAGGAAACGTCCCCCGACGCCATCGTGCTCGACATGATGCTCCCGGACTTCGACGGGATGGAAGTCCTCCGCAAGGTGCGAGCCCACAATCCAGACGTCCCGGTGCTGTTCCTCACCGCCCGCGATGCGGTCGAGGATCGCGTGGCTGGCCTGACCGCTGGTGGGGACGACTACGTGACCAAGCCGTTCAGCCTCGAAGAGGTCGTGGCTCGCCTGCGCGGGCTGATGCGGCGCAGCGGCGCCATGGCGGAGCGGTCCAGCTCGGTGCTGCGGGTCGGCGACCTGACCCTGGACGAGGACAGCCGCGACGTGAGCCGCGATGACCGCGAGATCGATCTGACGGCAACCGAGTTCGAGCTGCTGCGGTACCTGATGCGCAATCCCCGGCGGGTGTTGTCGAAGGCACAGATTCTCGACCGGGTCTGGGAGTACGACTTCGGCGGCCAGGCCAACGTGGTCGAGCTGTACATCTCCTATCTTCGCAAGAAGATCGAAGCTGGCGACGACGCCCCGATGATCCACACCAAGCGCGGCGCGGGCTACGTCCTCAAGCCAGCGGACTGACAGGGTTGCCACTGTGCCTCCCACCGCCGGACGACTGCTTCCCACCTCACTGACCGGGCGCCTCATCGTGACCGTCGTGGCGTTCGTCGCGATCGTGAGCGTGCTCATCGCTGTCACCACCACCGTGGTGCTGCGCTCGTACCTGATGAACCGCCTCGACGACGAGGTCGACCGCTCCCTCGGCCGGGTGCAGACCGCGATCCGTGGCGACCGAGACAGCGCCGACCGGCCCGAGGCTGTTCCTCCGACTCCACGCGGCAACAGCGAAGGAAGCATCAGTGCACTGATCAACGCGAACGGCACCCGCGGAACCACTGTCACGCGGTCGGGCGGCCTGAGAGCACTCGATCCCGCCGCCTTGGCGGCCCTGCAGGAAGTCGAGTCGAACGAGGCTCCCCGCACGATCGACGTGCCCGGCTACGGATCGTTCCGTGTCGCTGCCGCGACGACCCGCACCGGCGCGGTGGTCGTGCAGGGCCTCCCCACCTCCGACGTGGACGACACCATCGCCACCTTGCTCGTGTGGGAGATGGTGCTGGCCGGGCTCGGTGTCGCCCTGGCCGCCGTGGCCGGCCGGGCGCTGGTGCGCCGCCAGCTGGAGCCGCTGCGCCAGGTCGCCGCCACGGCGCACGAAGTCACGTCGTTGGACCTGACCTCCGGCGAGGTCGGCGAGACCTCGCGTGTGCCCGACACCCTCACCGATCCGTCCACCGAGGTCGGGCAGGTCGGGGAGGCGCTCAACCAGCTGCTCGGCCACGTGGAGCAGGCACTCGGTGCCCGTCACGAGAGCGAGCAGCAGGCGCGGCAGTTCCTCGCCGACGCCTCGCACGAGCTGCGGACACCGCTGTCGACCATCAAGGGATACTCCGAGCTGGTGCGTCGGGTGCAGATGACCGATGCCGACGAGCTCAGCCGCGTGCTCGGCAAGGTCGAGTCCGAAGCGGGCCGCATGACACGCCTGGTCGAGGACATGTTCGTGCTGGCCCGACTCGACGCCGGCCGCGACCTGCAGCGGTCGCCCGTCGATCTCGCCCGCGTGGTGGCCGACGCCGTGCAGGACGCCTCTGTGGTCGACCCCGATCGGACCTGGACCAGCGACCTGCCCGACGCGGCGCTGACTATCGCCGGCGACGAGCAGCGGTTGCACCAGCTGATCATGAATCTGCTGCGCAACGGCACGGGCCACACTCCTGCGGGGACCACCGTGCGGACCCTGCTGACTGCGGACGAGGCCACGGTGACGTTGACTGTCTCCGATGATGGACCCGGCATCGACGCCAGCCTGGTGCCCACACTGTTCGACCGATTCACCCGCGGCGATTCATCGCGGACCCGCGCCTCCGGCGGTGCAGGTCTGGGGACCTCGTTGATCCGGGCCATCGCGCAGGCGCACGGCGGCAGCGTGGCAGTCACCAGTGAACCGGGTGACACTCGGTTCACGGTGACGCTGCCCCGCTGACGGACGGTTCTAGGCCGATCTGACGCGTTCGGCTCGTCGTCGGCGGATGGCGATGTCCAGGTGATGGATGCGGATCGCTTCTCGGTGAACGGCTCTACGGTGTCGTAGATCTGATGCCAGGACTCGGCTGCGGCTGTCGGTGAAGGTGAATTCGCCGTGACCGTCGTCCCGGATCGACAGCTGCTCGCGGTGCACCAGGTGATGGCACCTGGAACACAGGCCGATCAAGTTGTCCAGATCGGTCGGGCCCGCCGCGTGACCACCAGACCACGTGATGCATCTCCAGGTGGGTGTTGCGGCAACCCGGGGCGGCGCATCGGCCCTCTTGACGGGCCAGAACTGCGCGGCGTTGCTTGAGGGTGGCGAGGCGGTGGGTGCGTCCGACGTTGAGGATCGCGGTTCTGGCAGAAGTCGGGCATCTGGTGGGTCAGGATCGGCGTGACGTCAGCGGTGCAGCCGATCATCGAGAGCAGCTCGGGGCCGATCGGGCCGAATCCGGCCAGATCGGCCGGGACCATGGGATCTGAGGTCGTGCCGCGGGTGTGGGTGGCCGCAGCATGGACGGTCTCGGCGTCGGCGGTGACCGACACATGCGGACGAACCCCCTTGTCCGAGGGCAACCCGGCATCCAGGATCTGTTGGCACAGCTGGTCGATGGCATCGACCCGACGCTCAGGTCCGGTGCGTTGGTCGTCGGCATCGACCGGCGCCGACAGCGAGTCCAGCACGGTGCGGAACTTGGTTCCGACGTGGATGGGCAGGAATCCGTTGACGTGGAACCCTTCGGGGACGGCGTTGACCTGCAGATCGGCCTTGTCCATCCCCTTGGCCCAGGCGTCATCGAGCTCATCGGGGTACACCGCTTCACGCAGTGACCGCATCACCCGAAAAAGCTCACCAGGCTCACACGTGCGGGCGACCTGCAGCAACGGTTCCATCATCGGAAGCACGTGCTGCTCACCCACGTGCTTGAGGCCGTAGCCGAACACGTTCACATGGGCCGCGCGGATCTGACCGGCCATCGCCGCCTCTGCCACCTGCGGCAACCGGGTCAACGTCTCGGCCGAGCGGGTCAATGCCGACGCGTCGCGCGCCGAGACCCGCAGCTGCAGCCGCACCCAGGCCGACACCGAGGACGCACCCTCGACCTCGAACTCACGCGACTGCGCCAACCCAGCAAGGTGGGCGACCTTCGCACCATCGAGAGCATCCTGCGCGGTCTGGATGGCCCGCAGAGCGTCGGTGTCGGGACCCATCCCCACCAGACGCGCTGCTTCTCGCAACGCCTCCACCACCTGCCCCCGGATCATGCATCTAGTGTACTCGAACACCTGTTCGAAGACAACACTTTCTCGTCCGTTTTTCGAATCGGTTGCTCGGGATCTGCGGCTGTACCAAGATCATGAGGTGATCTCGCACCGAGCACGCCGCGCCGCCATCGGGCTGGCGGCCGCCACGATGGTCCTGCTGGGAACCGGAAACGCCTCCGCCCACCTGTCCGCCGAGTCCCCCGTCAGCGTGGACGGACCGATCACCGACCCCAGTGGCGTGCTCGGCAACCGCACCGGCGAGGTGCGCGCTGCGCTCGACGACTACTTCGACGCCACCGGGCAGCAGCTGTTCGTCGTGTTCGTCCCGACCTTCGACGGCCTGGCCGGCCAGGACTGGGCCACCGCATCGGCCGCCCGCTCCGACCTGTCCACCCAGGACATCCTGCTCGCCGTGGCGACCGAGGACCGCGCATACGGCTATTCCGTCGACGACGAGCAGCACCTGTCCGACAGCGACCTGCAACGGGTCGAACGCGACGCCATCCTGCCGCGTCTGCGGCAGGAGGACTGGGCCGGCGCAGCGATCGCCGCAGCGCAGGGGTATGCCGACGCGGCCGAGGGCGGCGGGTTCCCGTGGGTGCCGGTCGGGCTCGGCGGGGCGGCCGTGGTCGGGGCGGGCGCGCTGCTGGTGCGGCGCAGACGACGCGGCGACGAATCGACCGGCGACCTGGACCGCCAGTGCGCTGCTGCTCTGGTGAACGTCGACAACACCTTGACCACCTCCGAACAGGAGCTGGCGTTCGCCGAAGCTCAGTTCGGCATCGAGGCCACTGCGCCGTTCCGTCAGGTACTCGCAGAGGCCCGCCAGACCACGCAGTCCGCCTTCGCCCTGCGCCAGCAGCTCGATGACGGCCAGCCCGAAAGCGCCGCAGAGCACCAGCGCATCGCAACCGAGATCCTCACCCTGTGCGACGCGGTCGAGACGACCATCGCTGAACAGGTTGCCGGCTTCGACGCGTTGCGTGACCTGCAGTCCAACGCGCCCGACCTGCTGGCTGCCGTCCCGGCCCGCGCCGCCGAGATCACGCAGCGCCTCACGACCTCACGAGCCGTGCTGGAGCGGCTGCGTGCCGATCACCCGCGCGCGGCTCTGGCCTCCGTCGAGGGCAACGTCGACCAGGCCGAACGGCTGGCGACCGAATCGGTGCAGCAGGCCCAACTCGGCACTGCCGCCGTCGCCGCCGACGATCGCGCCACGGCGGTGGTGCACGCCATGGCCGCCGAGGAGGGCCTCGGTCAGGCCACCACGTTGCTCGACGCGCTCGACCGCGCTGACGCCGACATCGCAGCCGCACCCCAGCAGATCGCCGAGCGGATCGCCGCGATCGGGCAGGACCTCGACGATGCGGCTCGACTCGCCGGAACCGACCCTGCCGTCACGGCAGCGGCCGGCACGGCACGCGACGCCGTGACCCACGCAGGCGAGGCTGGCCACGACCCGCTCGAGGCCGTCCGCCGACTTCAGACCGCCGAGGCAGATCTCGACGAGCTGTTGGCTCCCCTGCGCGCGGCCGCGGCCGAGGCAGAGAAGGCCCGCGTCGCCCTGAACGAGTCGCTCGGTCGGGTCACGTCTCGTGTCCGGGCCGTCAGCGACTACATCGACACCCGCCGCGGAGCGGTGGGGGCCGACGCGCGGACCCGACTGTCCGAGGCCGCGCGGCATCTGAGCAGCGCCCAACAGCTGGTGCTGACCGATCCCGCCGCAGCGTTGAACGCCCTGACGCAGGCCGAGCACCAGATCGACGACGCCGAGCGACGGGCACAGTCCGACGTCCAGCAGTGGGAGTCCAGCCAGCGCGGCCGGTCGTCCGGCTCGTCCAGCGGAGCCATCCTCGGCGGCATCGGATCGGGGTCTTCCCCCCGACGACGCAGCTCCAGCAGCAGCCGCAGCAACAGGTCCAGCAGCACCCGTCGCAGCTCTTCGCGCCGCACCTCCAGCGGCGGCTCCCGGGGTCGCCGCGGAGGGGGCGGTCGATTCTGACCGGCCGTGGTGGTGGTCCCCGTACACCGAACGTCATACAGTCACACCCAGGCAGTTCATACAGAAAGCAGACCCGATGACCCAGAAGCAGTCGATCCTCGGACGTATCGCCCAGCTGACCAAGGCCAACATCAACTCGCTCCTCGACAAGGCCGAGGACCCGGAGAAGATGCTCGACCAGCTGGTGCGCGACTACACCAACTCCATCGCTGACGCAGAGGAGGCTGTCGCCCAGACGATCGGCAACCTGCGGATGGCCGAGGCCGACCACGTCGAGGACGTGCGGGCCGCCAAGGAGTGGGGCACCAAGGCGCTCGCCGCCTCCCAGAAGGCCGACTCGCTGCGCACGTCGGGCCAGACCACCGAGGCCGACAAGTTCGACACTCTCGCCAAGGTCGCCCTGAGCAAGCAGATCGGCTACGAGAACGAGGCCAAGTCCGCAGCCCCTCAGATCGCCTCCCAGAACGAGGTCGTCGAGAAGCTCAAGGTCGGCCTGGTGCAGATGAAGGGCAAGCTCGGCGAGCTGCAGTCCAAGCGCGATCAGCTCGTGGCGCGGCAGAAGACCGCCGACGCCCAGGCCCAGGTCCAGCAGGCGGTCAAGTCGATCGACGTCCTCGACCCGACCAGCGAGGTCTCGCGCTTCGAGGACAAGGTTCGACGCGTCGAGGCGCAGGTGGCCGGCCAGACCGAGCTCGCCGCCTCCAGCCTCGATTCGCAGTTCGACGAGCTCGAGGCCGACAGCGACGCTGCCGAGATCGAAGCCCGCCTGTCCGAGCTCAAGGGTGCTGCCACACCTGCCGTCGAAGCATCCGAGTAGGAGAGACCCATGGCCAAGATCAACCACTCCCTGTCCTACCCCGGCGCCGACGTCGAAGCGGTCTACGGCCTCATCGCCAACCAGGCGTTCCGCACCGAGTCGTGTGAGCAGCAGGGCTCCTCCGACATCGAGGTGACCGTCGAGAAGTCAGGTGACGGCGACACCGTCACCGTCGTGCGCAAGCAGGATGCCGCGATGCCGGACTTCGTCAAGAAGCTCACCGGGGACACCGTCAAGGTCAAGCAGACCGAGAAGTGGAGCGGCCCAGCCGCCGACGGCTCGCGCACCGCCGACGTCAAGGTCAGCATCATCGGTCAGCCGGCCGAGATGAACGGCACCGCCACGTTGACCCCCGGCGCCGAGGGCACCGCGTTCGACCTCGTCGGCGACGTCAAGGTCTCGATCCCGTTCCTCGGCAAGAAGATCGAGCCCGAGGTCGCCAAGGCGATCATCGCCTCACTCGACGAAGAGGTCGAGTACGGGATGACGAAGCTCTAGTCAGCGCGCCTCACGGGCGCGCACCAGCTCCATGACAGCGGCGATCTCCTGCGTGCCGAACCACGCGAGGTCGCCGCTGTCGTCGATGTCGACGTGCAGCGCCTCGACGTCATCGAGACCGACAGGACCATCGGGGTCCGACACCTCGGCGACGACGACGCACCCGGCTTCCTCGCCCGCGGCCTCCAAGGCACCGAGCTCGTCCTCCTC
This sequence comes from uncultured Actinomycetota bacterium, assembly GCA_963769445.1. Lineage (GTDB taxonomy): Bacteria > Actinomycetota > Actinomycetes > Propionibacteriales > Nocardioidaceae > Aeromicrobium. The sequence goes on from CAVYLO010000002.1 coordinate 64,335, forward strand.
GTCGGTGGACACCGCGAGAAAGCCCTCGATCTGGATGGTTTCGCCGGCGACGAGCCGTTGCAGCTCAGCCGATCCGGCAGGCAGGTAGACCCTCACGTCTGACTCCTCAGGACTTGGGCGGCCGCTGGCGGCCCCGGGGGGCGCGCGTGGTGCGGGACGAGGCGGAATCGACCAGCTCGGCCAGGGCATCCTCGATGCACTGGGCGAGGACGTCGACGTCGGGTACTGCATCACGGTCCGCGACGATGCCGAAGAAGACCTTGCTGCGATACGACGTGACGCCGATCGACAGCGCTCGGTGGCCGCTCAGCGGCACACACGGGTACACCTCGGACACTGCCTCGCCGGCCATGTAGACCGGGTCCTGCGGACCGGGCACGTTGGTGATGACGATCTGGTGTCCGCGCCCTGCCTCAGCATCCGCGACGCGAGCGCCCACGGCGTGGAACGTGGAGGTCGCGAACCCTGGCAGGTTGGCCAGCGTGTTGGCCGCCACGGCCGAGCCGGTCTCGCGGTGGTCCTTCAGCGCATAGGACACCTGGTGCAACCGGACCACCGGGTTGGTCTCCCCCACCGGCAACGACAGGAGGTGGCCGCGCACGGTGGACCCGAGCGACGTGGGATGGCCTTCGTCCGAGGCCACGGACATCGGCACCATGGCGCGGAAGCTGGTCTTGGCCGTGACAGGTTCGGCGCGCGTGAGCATCCAGCCCCGGATACCGCCCGCGATCGAGGCCAGGATGACGTCGTTGACGGTGCCGCCGTGCTCCTCGCGGACCGATCGGAACGCGTCGAGGTCGGCGGCCAAGGTGGCGAAGCGGCGGTGTCGGGAGAGCTCGGTCGAGAGCACGGTGCGCGGGACGGAGGCGTCGGTACCGACCAGTGGCAGCCTGCGGGCGAGCCGGCCGACACTGTGCTCAGCCACCCGAAGCGCTTCAGCGGGGTGCTTCAGGTTGTGCCGCAGCGTGCCGCCCACGAGTCCGGCCGTGTGGGGTGCCGGGCGCGGCCGCCACTCCTCGTGCGGGATGTCCCGCTCGCTGGCCGATTCCTCCAGCAGCACCTGCGCAAGGTCGATGGTGTGCGAGCCGTCGACCAGGGCTTGGTGTGCCTTGAACAGCAGGGCGAGCTGATTGCCCTGGTAGCCCTCGATCAGGTACAGCTCCCACAGCGCTCGGTCCAGGTCGAGTCGGCGGGCGATCAGGCGGCCAACCAGCTCGTGCAGCGCGTCCTGTCCGCCAGGACGCGGCAGCGCCGAACGTCGAACGTGCAGCGAGATGTCAAAGTTCTCGTCATCGAGCCACACCGGCGTGCCGAGACCGCCCGGCACGAACCGTGGGATCTGGCGATATCGCGGCACCAGATCGATGCGCTCGTTGATCACGTGGACCAGTCGGTCGTGGTCGAGCTTGGCGCCCGGCTCGAGGATCGCCAAGGATGCCACCTGCCGCGGCACCGTGGGGCTGTCCTGGTGCAGGAACATCGCGTCCAGAGGACTCAACCGTTGCATCGCACTCCTTGGTCTGTGCGACGAAGTTACCACCCGGTCACACGCGCGTTGACTGGGCGGCGAGCAGGCTTGAGGCGAAGGCCTCCACCCGCGCGACGAAGGGCGAGGACGGCGCCGCAGCGCGTGGCGTCCTGCCAGCGAGGGCCGCGGCATCCCACATGGCCTGGTCGAACGGCAGGTGCGCCTGGGGCGTGACCCCGGTGAGCCGCGCGAGCGTGGCGTCGACCTCGCGGTCGGACCAGCCGAGCGTGCGACGCGTCATGTTGACCAGCACGCGCGGAGATCGTCCGGCAGCCACTCCGGACAGGTCATGCAGCGCTCGCACCAGCCGAGTGAGGCCCAGCGGTTCGGCTCGGCCGACCACGACGATCTCGTCAGCGCGCTCCAGCACCGAGATCGTGGTCTGGTGTCGACCGGTCATGGCGGTCGACCCGGTCTCGATGCCATGACCGCAGTCGACGACCACGGCGTCGGACGTCTCGGCCAGTCGGGCGAGCACGAGCTCGAAGGCGCTGGAACGGATCTGTGACCACATGTCGGCTCGCGGAAGACCGCTGAGCAGCCGGAGGCAGGGCTCGACGATCTCGGCGTGCCGGGCGGCGTCCTCGACACGACCCTGATTGGCGTCGCGACAGGCCGCGACCAGGCCCGAGACGTCACCGAGGACGCCCAACATCTGCGCCTGCGCTCCCCCGTCGACGTCGGCGTCGACCAGCACGGTGTCGGTTCCCCGGGCGGCCAGCGCTGACGCCACGGCGAGCGCGACCGAGCTGCGACCCGGGGCCCCGGTCGGGCCCCACACCGCGATGATGGGTGCCATCGCCACCGGGTCCGCACGCACGGCCGGGTCGAGATCCACCACCTGATCGAGGTCCTCGACCCCGAAGGATCGTCCCAGACCGAGCCGCGCCGTCTGCTCGGTCGTGGCTTCCACGGCGACGACCCGGACACCGGATCGCGCGAGTCGGTCGACGACGTCGAGGTCGAGCCCCGGCAGCTGGGCCGACACCAACGCCACCTGCGCAAGATCCGTGCCGATCACGGCGAGCAGGTCAGCCAGGTCGACACAGCGTCGACTCAGCCGCAAGGCCCGGGACCGCTCGAGATGGGCCAGCACCTGCGCCTCCCACGGCGCCCCGCCCGCGGCGAGAACCACGTCCACTACGACACCCGGACGATCGTGACTCGACCCGACGCCACCGTGGTGACGACCTTTCCGGTCAATGACGCGACCGGCACCTCGACCAGCAGGGTGCGAGCCAACGAGCCGCCGACCGACTCGTCTGCGTCAGCACCCGAGCGCAGGACTCGCACGGGCCCCAGCACCCTGACCGACGGCCGCTGAGCCTCGTCCTGGGCGCCGGGCCCGACCCAGACCTCGACCTGGTCGCCGCGGCTCAGGTCATCAGGCGACGCCCCCTCGATCACCGTGATCGGCAGCTGGCGCACCGCCTGGCTGTCGCGACGCGTCAATGCGCTGGCATCGAGCAGCGATCCGGCCGAGACATCACGATCCCACTGCAGATCGGCCATCGCCGCCGGCAGGTCCTCGTCGACGCGCAGGTAGCGGTCAGCCGCGGCACCGTCGAGACGAACCGGGCTGGAGACCAGGTGATCGGAGCTCAGGGTCTCGCCGGCCCTGACGTCGCGCGCGACGCTCCAGTACGTGGTGGTGTTGTCGTTCAGCGCGACCAGTCGGGCCCCGAGCGCGGTGGCGCCCAGCACCAGCAGCACCCCGAGCAGCAGTCGCGGATCCGTCCACGGCCTCACGTGTAGTCGGTCTGCTCGCACGCCCGACTCCCCGGCCCCCCGCCAGTTCTTCATGCCACGGTTCTACCGCGCCGGCGGCCTGTCGTCCAGTACCCATCGCCCGCTGTCCACAGGGCAACCGAATGGCTCGACCGTGGTGACACCGGCTCGTGCCAGACTGCTGACATGCCAGCGACACCCCGATTTCTCACGCTTCCCGACGTCGCCGAGGTGCTCAACGTGACAGTGCGCCAGGCATATGCGTTGGTGCGATCGGGCGACCTGCGCGGCATCCAGGTCGGCGGTCGAGGCCAGTGGCGCATCGAGAACAGCGAGCTCGAGTGTTACATCGAGCGCCAGTACGCCCGCGCCAACGCCAGCTCTCACCGAGGAGCAGGACTCACCGTCCTGAGGTGACCACGGAGATCGCGGACAGCGTCACGAGGCGAGGTGCCGCATCTCCGGCGACCAGTCGCACGAAGTCGGCACCGACGACCTCGATCATGCCGTCGATGGCACGACCGTCCTCCAGCACCACTCGTACCGATTCTCCCCCGTCGCGCAGACGGCGCAACGCTCGCGACCACCCCAGTGCCGCATCGATGCGGCTCGGTGGATCGGCGCGCCGCTCGGTCCTCAGCACCGACGTGACCGCTCGGCCAGCGACCAGGTGGTCGACCAGCGTGCCGCGCACCCGGACGAGGTGTTCGTTGACCGCAGCCATCTCGCCCGCGATCTGACCGGCACCCCTGACCTCGAGCAGCACCTGACCGCCCACCAGATCGCGCCACGACGTGGCGGCCCAGATCTCGTCGCGCAGGTCGGCCGCCAGACCCTCCGTCTCGGCCTTCTCGATCTCGCTCACCTCGGCCTCGAGGTCGGCGAACAGCCGGTCCCAGCGCATGCGACGCACGGTATCCCACAGCGGCCGACCTGCATGGTTGACACGTTCACAACGTCCTGAAATGGTGTCAAACGTCATCAAACGTGACGAAAAGCATCGGGGGATGCATGAGGCTCACCACCGCCGGACGGCTCGCTGGCATCGCTGCCGTGCTCATGGTCGTCGCCACGGCGCCCGGCGCGGGGACCGCGGCCCAACAGGTCAGCGGCGATGACTTTCCGGCAGCCGCGCTGGGCGTCGTCCACCTGGGCTCGCTGGCTGTGGCGTGCTGGGCCTTGCTCGTGATCCTTGCCGGCGTGGCCCACCTGCAGGTCCCCGGAGTTCCGGCGCGGGTGGTCGCCATGCTGTTCACGACCGTGATCGTCGCGGGCGTGTCCAGCCCCGCCCAGGCAGAGTCAGCACGCGACCTCGAGGGCCTCACCCTGCCCGATCGGCCCATGATCGTCCGCGCCACGACAACGGTCACCGTGACCCCGGGCGACACGCTGTGGGACATCGCCGCCGATCACCTCCCCGACCGCAGCTCGGCCGCCGACATCGCCAGCTCCTGCGCTCGCTGGTACGCCGCCAACCGCCACGTCATCGGGCCCGACCCCGATCTCATCGTCCCCGGACAAGTCCTCGCTCCCCCGACCGCTACCGACCAGGCCACCAACGATCAGGACGCACCATGAAGACCGCCCACGCACTCGCCGCCGCTCGTCCCGCCCCTTCCTGGGGATCCACCATCGAGGTCGTCGACACCCAGATCCCGCTGCCGTTCCCCGGGATCGCGCCGGTGCTTCCCGTGCCGATCGAACGGGGCGACGTCGGGGCGCTACGCCATCGATGTGCCCGGTTCATGCAGGCGCTGGTCGAGGTGCTGTCCGGCGAGCGACCGGCTCGACAGATGGCGGCCTGGATGTCGCCCGACGTCTACACCGACCTGCAGCGCCGCCTGCACCTCAGCGCGCAAGCCACCGTGGCTCGCCCCGGCGGACGCAACACCGCGCGGCTGGTCAGCGTCCATGTGTCGATGGTCGACGACCAGATCGCCGAGGTCGCGGCCCGCATGGTGCACCGCAATCGCTCACGTGCGATCGCGGTGCGCCTCGAACCGCAGCCCACCCACCGTGGCGAGATGGTGTGGAGGTGCACCGCCCTGGAATGGGCGTAGAAAGTACCGCCCTGGAATGGGCGTAGAAAGTACCGCCCTGGAATGGGCGTAGACGCCTGCTCGCCAGGGAGCGAAGCGACCGTGAGGCCGAGGAACGAGGCCGAGGCGTCCCTCACCTCGAGGGCTCGCTGAAGCACTCGACCTCACCACGCCTCGCTTCCGGGCGGCTTCGCCGCTTCGCGCTCACGCTCCGCTGGCGCGCTTCGACGCTCGGGCGCAGAGCGCCCTCGGTCTCAGCGGTTGTTCTTGCGTGACTTGCGCTGCTGCTTGGCCTTCTGGCGCGCCTTGTTCTTGGCGTTGGCCTGGCGTCGGGCCTCGATCTCGGCGGGGTCTCCCCCGTCTTCGTCGTGTCCGGCGTGCACCTCGGGCTCGCCATCCTCGCTGGGCGCCGAGTACGAGAGCTGCTGCTTCTTCTTCTCGCCTCCCAGACCCTTGGCGAGCAGCTGGGGCTCGGCGCCGACACCCTCGACGACGTTCGGGTCGGTCGGCGTGACCTGCACCTGGACGTCGAGGTTGAACAAGAAGCCCACGGACTCCTCGGCAATGCCCTCCATCATGGCGTTGAAGAGCTCGAAGCCCTCGCGCTGGTACTCGATCAACGGGTCACGCTGGCTGTAGGCGCGCAGGCCGATGCCCTCCCGCAGGTAGTCCATCTCGTACAGGTGCTCGCGCCACTTGCGGTCCAGGACACTCAGCACGACCTTGCGTTCCAGCTCGCGCATCACGGTGGAACCGAGCTCTTCTTCGCGTCGGTCGTAGCTCGCGGTCGCGTCAGCGGTCAACGCCGCGATCAGGCCATCGCGCGACATTCCCGCACGACCTCCGGCCTCGGACTCGGCGGCCTCGACGGTCAGCTCGACCGGGTACAGCGTGCGCAGGGCGGTCCACAGGTTGTCGAGCTCCCACGACTCGGGGAAGCCGTCCGTCGCTCCCGTGACGTAGGCGCGGATGACCTCGCCGATCATCTCCTCGACCCACACCCGCAGGTTGCGACCCTCGAGCACCTCTCGGCGTTCGGTGTAGATGACCTCACGCTGACGGCTCATGACGTCGTCGTACTTCAAGATGTTCTTGCGGGCGTCGAAGTTCTGCGCCTCGACCTGCGACTGCGCCGAGGCGATGGCACCGGTGACCCGCTTGTTCTCGATCGGCACGTCGTCCGGAATCTTCATGGTCTGCAGCACCCAGTCGACCCAGTCCGCCTTGAACAGCCGCATCAGGTCGTCCTCGAGCGACAGGTAGAAGCGCGAGACGCCGGGATCTCCCTGGCGGCCGGAGCGACCGCGCAGCTGGTTGTCGATGCGACGCGACTCGTGACGCTCGGTGCCGATGACGGCCAGCCCGCCAGCGGCGGTGACCTCGTCGTGCTCGGCGGCGACCTGGTCGCTCATCTTCTTCTGCGTGCCGTTCCACGCCGCCTCGTAGGCCTCGGAATCCTCCAGCGGGTCGAGTCCCCGGCCGCGCAGCTCGGCGTCGGCGAGGAAGTCCACGCTGCCGCCCAGCATGATGTCCGTGCCACGACCGGCCATGTTGGTAGCCACCGTGACAGCGCCCTTGTGGCCCGCCATCGCGACGATGGCCGCCTCGCGGTCGTGCTGCTTGGCGTTGAGCACCTCGTGGGGCACGCCGCGCTTGGTGAGCAGCTTCGAGAGCCGCTCGCTCTTCGCGACGCTCGTGGTGCCGACCAAGATGGGCTGGCCGTTGGCGTGGCGGTCGGCGATGTCGTCGACGACGGCGTTGAACTTGGCTTCCTCGGTGCGGTACACCAGATCCGGTTCGTCGGCGCGCGCGATGGGCCGGTTGGTCGGGATCGGAACGACGCCCAGCTTGTAGATCTTGTCGAACTCCGACGCCTCGGTCAGCGCGGTACCGGTCATGCCACCGAGCTTGTCGTAGAGCCGGAAGTAGTTCTGCAGCGTGATCGTGGCGAGGGTCTGGTACTCCTCGCGGATGCGCACGCCCTCCTTGGCCTCGATCGCCTGGTGCAGGCCTTCGTTGTAGCGGCGACCCTCGAGCATGCGTCCGGTGTGCTCGTCGACGATCAACACGTCGCCGTCGATGACGACGTAGTCCTTGTCGTTCTTGAACAGCTCCTTGGCCTTGATGGCGTTGTTGAGGAAGCTGATCAGGGGCGTGTTGACCGTGTCGTAGAGATTGTCGATGCCGAGCTGGTCCTCGACGAGCGAGATGCCCTCCTCAGTCACGGCGATGGTGCGCTTCTTCTCGTCGACGTCGTAGTGGACCTCTGACGACATGCGTCCGATGATGCGGGCGAATTCGCCGTACCACTTGACCTCCTCCTCAGTGGGTCCGGAGATGATCAACGGTGTGCGCGCCTCATCGATGAGGATCGAGTCGACCTCGTCGACGACGGCGTAGTGATGGCCACGCTGAACACATTCTTCGATGTCGTCGGCCATGTTGTCGCGCAGGTAGTCAAAGCCCAGCTCGTTGTTGGTGGCATAGGTGATGTCAGCCCGGTAGGCCTCGCGTCGCTGCGCCGGGCTCATGGTGGGCAGGATGATGCCGACGGTGAGGCCGAGGTACTGGTGCACGCGACCCATCCACTCCGCGTGGTACTTCGCCAGGTAGTCGTTGACCGTGACGATGTGGACACCCTTGCCGCTGAGCGCGTTCAGGTAGGCCGGGAGCGTCGAGACCAACGTCTTGCCCTCGCCGGTCTTCATCTCGGCGATGTTGCCCAGATGCAGCGCAGCTCCGCCCATGATCTGCACGTCGAAGTGGCGCTGGCCGAGCACCCGCCAGGCCGCCTCCCGCACCGTGGCGAAGGCCTCCGGCATCAGGTCGTCGACGCTCTCGCCGGCGGCCAGCCGCTCGCGAAACTCCCCGGTCATGCCGCGCAGCTCGTCGTCCGAGATCGCGCGGTAGTCCTCCTCGAGGGTGTTGACCTGGTGGGCGACGGCCTCCAGCTGGCGCAGAATCTTGCCTTCGCCCATGCGGAGGAGCTTGTCGATGACTTTGGGCACTCGATGACTTCCTGAAGATGTGGGGGTGGAGCCTCGCCAGTCTAGCGACGCGCCAGAACGGACGTGAGTTCAGCAGCCAGGTCGCCCGTCGTCGGCGCCGAGACGGTGTCCAGCCCGAGCCAGTCGGCCATCAGGTGAAGCTCGTCGGCGAGCTGTTCGGCGGTGTCGTCGGGTGCGTGGGACTCGGCCCAGGCTGCGTGCACGATCAGCCGGCGCCCGGCCCGATCCGCCTTCAGGTCCACGCGGGCCACGAGGCGATCGCCGAGGAGGAACGGCAGCACGTAGTACCCGTGCACGCGCTTCGCCTCGGGCACGTAGATCTCGATGCGGTAGTGGAAGTCGAAGAGCTTCTCGGTGCGCGTGCGTTCGAAGACGAGCGGGTCGAAGGGGCTGAGCAGAGCGCGGGCCTGCACCCGACGCGGCAGCACGGCATCACGGTGCCGATACGCCGGGCGCTTCCACCCGGCGATGCTCACGGGCTCGAGCGTCCCGTCGGCGACCAGCGCCTCGAGCGCATGCCGACCCGGCTCGGGCGCCATGCGGAAGTAGTCGTTGAAGCACTGCGCGGTTCCCACCCCAAGGGCACGGGCCGCGTGCTCGACCAGCACCAGGTGCGCGGCGTCATGGTCGAGCGCCGGGCGGGCCAGGACGTCGGCGGGGATGACCCGCTCGGGCAGGTCGTACTCGCGCTCGAACTGACTGTTGCGGCGCGCCGAGGTGATGCGACCGACGTAGAACAGGTGCTCCAGGGCGACCTTGGCCTCGGACCAGTTCCAGCCCCAGCTGCTGCGATCACGCTCAGTGTCGATCTCGATCTGCCGAGCCGTCACGGGCCCGTGCTCCACCACGTCGCGGTACACCCGTTCGACCAGCTCGGGATGGTCGCGCCCGATCCGTTGCATGCCGCCCCACATGCCGTGTCCGGAGGCCATGCGGTGCTGCATCGCCGGCCAGAGCTGCACGTCGACCAGAGCCGCGACGTGCGCCCAGTACTCGAACAGTCGCCGCGGCGCGCGGCCGGCGGCGCGGTGCAGCAGGTCGCGGTCGTACGCACCCATCCGCGAGAACAGCGGCATGTAGTGGGCCCGAGCCAGCACGTTGACCGAATCGATCTGGAAGAAGCCCAGACGGCTGATCGTTCGGTTCAGATGGGCGGCGGTGACGGTGCGACCCTGGGCGCCGGGGCGCGGGCGGGTGAATCCCTGCGCGGCCAACGCGATCCTGCGGGCCTGGGTGACGGTGAGCGTCACGGCATGTCGTCGACCAGCTTGCTGCGGACGGCGAACATGGCCGCCTCCATGCGTGACTTCATCTGCAGCTTCTCCAAGATGTTGCGGATGTGGTTCTTGACCGTGTTCTCGCTGATGAACAGCTCCTCGGCGATCTCGCGGTTGCTCATGCCCCGGGCCACGTGCCGCAGGACCCCGAGCTCGCGGGGCGTGAGGTTGGTGGCCGGAGCAGGGCTCTTGGACATCGTGACGAACTCATCGAGCAGCTTGGTGGCCATGCTCGGGCTGATCAGTGACTGGCCGGACGCCACCAGCCGGACGGCCTCGGCCACTTGGTCGTACGTCGAACCGTCCTTGAGCAAGTACCCCGACGCTCCGCTGCGAATGGACTCGTAGAGGTCGGACTCCTCGTCGCTGGCGGTGAGCATGATGATCCCGGTCGTGGGCGCGATCTCCTTGATCGCCGCGCAGGTCTCGACGCCACTGCGCCCGGGCATGCGCACGTCGAGCAGCACGATGTCGAACGGGTTGTCGGCGACGAGCTCGAGGGCGGTGTCGCCGTCGTCGCACTCCTCCAGCTCGAGGTCGTCATCGGCCCCCAGGACCATCTTGACGCCACGTCGGAAGAGTTCTTGGTCATCAACCAGGAGGACTCGGATGCTTCCAGAGACTGCGGACACACTGCGATCATGCCAGAGGCTGGGGTTCTCAGCCTCGCGCACCGGTCGCTCCGCCACGGCGTGTCACTCTGTCACGTCGAGATGGATCACGCCGTAGTCGTATCCCTTGCGCAGGTAGACCACGCTGGGACGCATCGAGTCCTTCTCCACGAACAGGAAGAAATCGTGGCCAACGAGCTCCATCTCGTACAACGCCTGATCCAGTGTCATGGCCTGCGCCTGGTGGGTCTTTTCCCGCACCACCACGGGGCAGTCGCCTTCGGACTCAATGCCGCCGGTGGCCGGTTCGGGCTCGGCCGGAGTCTCGTCGCCCTGGCCGAGAAAGGCGACCGGTAGATCTGCCGTCGCCGCAGCCAGCGACTGCGGGCTGTGCTTGCGGTGCGTGCGCAGGCGGTCGTTGGTCCGCCGCAGCCGGGACTCCAGCTTGTCGATCGCAGCGTCAAGTGCGGAGTGCTGATCGGTGGACGCAGCCTCAGCTCGCACGGCCGGGCCGCCGGAGCGCAGCGTCATCTCGACGCGGGCGGCGGTCTCGTGTTGGCGGGGGTTCTTCTCATGCGTGACCTCGACCTCGACGCGGTGGATCTTCTGGCGGGCGTCGTACTTGTCGATCCGGTGAAGCTTCTCTTGGACGTGCTCCCGAAAACGCTCTGAAATCTCACTGTTGCGACCGTTGACGACAATTTCCATGGGAACTCCCTCGGGTCGGTGTCCGCGTTTTCACACGCGCCTCATGCCATGAGCCGACCGTAGCCCCGAAGCGTGGGATTAGCCAGTGGTACGCAGCTACGGTGTGGCGGCGACGGTGGCCGCACCGTGAACACCCCATCCTCGGACCGCGAGGGCACGCGCGGCCTCGGCCAGTGTCGACCCAGTGGTGACGATGTCATCGACCACCACCAGGGGCGCGTGCGCCGGCAGGCGCCGCCGATCCAGCGCGAAGGCGCCACGCAGATTGCGCACCCGGTCATCGGCCCCCAGGCCAGCCTGATCGGCCGTGCGACGCGTCCGCCGGAGCACCGGATGCACCGTGGCTCGATGCCCGACGGCGTCGAGACGCACGGCCGTCGCCCGTGCCAAGGAGAGGACGAGGTCGTCGCCGCGACGCCACCGCGCCACCCACGAGGTAGGTACTGGTACCAGCGCGATCTCGTCGTGGTCGTCCGCTGCCGCCGCGACGGCAGCGGCCAGATGATGGGCCAGAACCTCGGTGAGCGGGAATCTCCCCCGCTCCTTCCAGTCGAGCAGGACCCGGCGCAGGACCCCGCTGTGGTGACCTGCCGCCATGATCGGCAGGTGGTGGGCCGCCCCGGCCGTGGTGACCGCGCAGGGATGGGGGCGGATGGTCCGGGCGCACCGTGCACACACCGCAAGGGCGGGCCGCCCGCAGCCGGGACACGCGGCGCCCACCAGCAGATCGGCTGCTGCCACGAGAGTGCGCACCACACCATCGTGGGACGTGCGTCCCCAGCCGCGGTGGCTGTCAGCGCGGCCTGTGGACGATCAGCGGCTGTTGCCCAGGCTGCGGACGGGGTCGGCGTCGACCAGCTGCCAGTTGCCGCTCGGACGCAAGTACCACAACCGGCCGCGCGGGTCCGTGGCGTACGTCGAGGCACCCGGCCCGGATCCGACGACCAGCCCCGAGATGTCAGCCGCGGGAAGCAACGCACCGCTGGTGGCCGATCCGCTGGACCCGTCGATCAGTGCGGTGTGCATCTGGATGCCGGTGTCGGTTCCCGCCAGGAAGCTGACCCGCACGTCGTCGGACCACACCGCTGAGCTGGGTCCGACGGCGTTGACGCCGATCCGACGCGGGGTCGACAGGCCCGTGGGCACCCCCTTGGCATCCCGGACGACCCGGCCGACGCGCACCGAGGCGTCGTCACCTGTTCCCACCGTGATGACGTAGCGGGCCGCCTCCGGCGAGATGTCGAGGCTGCGGACGTCCAATCCTGTGAGAGACGAAGCGTCGAGGGTCGTCGTTCCCGAGCCCACGACCCGGACCCGCGTCCCCGAGCCGGGTCGGTCGACCAGCCAGATCTGCCCGTCCACGTCGGAAACAGGATCGATGAACTTCGTGCCGTCGACGGTTCGCTCGTTGCCGCCATCGAGTGCGTTGATGCGAACCGATGCGCGATTGCCGGCGACCAGGGCGATCCGCTGGTCCGTCATGGCCACCGCGGTGGCTCCGTCGGCATCCGTGCCCCACCGGCGGGCGATCGGCGCGATGTCGGCGCCGTCCACCTCGACGACGCTGTTGTCGATCAGTGCGCGAACGGTCCCCTCGCCCTGCCCCACACCGAATTCGTCCCAGCTGGAGACCGGCTGCTCGGCGACGCTGCGGGGGCGGACCGGGCTCGACCCCACCGAGATGCGGACCCGGTTGACACCGGGGACCTGGCGCAGCGTCCACACGACCTGCGCCGAGAGGTGCTCGACATCCGTTGACTTGCGCGATCCAGCCGTGAAGCCCACGTCCGCGATTCCCCCGTCCACCGGCACGGTGGCGCGTAGGTCGTCCAGAGACGGCACGAAGGAACGCACCTGCTGTGACTCGTCGTCCCGCGCCAGCGCCGTGATCAGCGCGGCAGCGAGCCCGTCCTCGACCAGCACGTGGACCGGCTGGGGGACGAGGCGCCGGGCCGGTCGGTCGAAGAAGTACAGGTTGAACGGTCGGAAGTAGTCCTCGAAGAATCTCGCCGTGACCATCAGCCCCGGCTGTGGGTTGGTGATGCGCCACTGACCGTCGACCTGTTCGAGGCGGTAGTCGACACTCTTTCGGCCACTGGCCGCTTGATAGCGACCTTGGGTGTCCAGGCGTCCCTTCTCCGCCGCGTCGACCGCCACCTTGGCCGTCTCGCCGACGTCAGCCCGGGTACGGCCGTCTTGGGGTGGCGTGGCGAACTGCGCGTCCGCATAGATCGTCACGCCGCTCTGGCGCTTCCAGGAATCGGCTGCGGCCGGCGTCAGGAAGGCGGCCGCTGTCCGGGTCGACGACGGGTACGCCAGCATCGCGTCGAGGTATCCGCGCACCACCTCACCGGGAGACGCCCCGTCCGTGGGCAGCGCTGGCGAGTACCGCACCGTGCTCTGACCGAAGCCGGAGTCCTCGACCACTTCGGTGACCGGCCCTGAGGTGGGAATGGCGGCACACCCGGCCACCACCACCAGGCCGGCGACCGCAACCGCAAGGCCTCTCACAGCGCCTCGGGCGGTCATGTGGCCAGCTCCGAGACCAGGGCGGGCACGGGGGTCTCGCCGATGTGCTTGGGGATCGTCAAGATGAATTCGGTGCCCTGTCCGGGCCGCCCCCACACCTGCAGGGTGCCGCCGTGCAGGGAGGCGTCCTCGCGGGCGATCGGCAGACCGAGGCCAGTGCCGCCCTGCACACGAGCAGGATCGGCCCGCCAGAAGCGGTCGAAGACGCGCTGACTCTCATCGCTCTCGAGCCCGACGCCGAAATCGCGCACCGACAGCGACGCGCCGCTGTCGTTCTGCGCGACCGTCACCGACACCGTGGCCGACTTGCTGTACTTCGCGGCATTGGCCAGCAGGTTGCGCACGATCCGGTCGATGCGGCGGGGATCAGCCAGCACTGGTGCCGGGACGCCGCCGTCCTCGACCGTCACCTCGATACCGGCGCGCTGCAGCATCGGGTCGTCGGCGCAGCTGCGGGCCACCTCGGCCAGGTCCACGGTCTCGAGCTCGAGCTGCGCTGCGCCGGCATCAAATCGGCTGAGGTCGAGCAGATCAGACAGCAGCGACTCGAAGCGGTCGAGCTCTCCCTTGAGCAGCTCGGCAGATCTGGCGGTCTGCGGGTCGAAGGCCGTACGGGCGTCGAACAACACCTCACTGGCCATCTGCACCGTGGTCAGCGGGGTGCGCAGCTCGTGGGACACATCAGACACGAATCGTTGCTGCAGCCGCGACAGGTTCTCGAGCCGACGGATCTGGCTCTGCAGATTGGTGGCCATCTGGTTGAAGGACGTGCTCAGTCGGGCGATGTCATCCTCACCGCGCACGTGCATCCGCTGCTCCAGGTTGCCGCTGGCGAAGCGCTCGGCGATCCGACGGGCCAGCCGGACCGGGTCGAGCACCTGACGGGACACCAGCCATGCCACGCCGCCCACCATCAGCACCATCGACAGCCCACCGAGCAGCAGGGCGTTGCGCATCAGGGTGAGCGTCGACTGCTGGTCCTGCATGGAGAACAGGTAGAACAGCGCGTAGGTGTCGCCGGTGCCGGACGCTCGGAGCTGACGTCCCACGACCACGACGGGCTCGCGGTCAGAGGTGTCGCTCAGTGACAGGTCGGAGAACTGCCAAAAGGTGCCGTCTCGGGTCTGCACCCGATCGACCAGCGCGGTCGGCAAGGTGGTGGCCGAGACAGCCGACGACGAGCGCACCGGCCCGAGCGCGTCGTCGTTGGACAACGGGCCCTTCAGCAGCAGCTCGTAGGTGCGGGTGGTGCCCCTGGCGGCGGTGAGGGAGTCGACCATCTGGGTCAGCGCTTCGGACTGCGGTGCCGCCTCGGTGTCGACCGCCGAGTCGAGCTGGTCCTGCGCGTACTGGAAGCCCGACCTCGCCTCGGCGACGGCGACGTCGCGGCGACTCTCGGCCAACTCCGACGCCACGTCGCGCAGCAGCGCCCAGCCGGTGAATCCGATGGCCAGGGCGCTCAGGACGATCGTGCTGGTGACGACCCGGGTCTGCAGGGACCGGCGCCACAGGCCCCTCATGTCCCGAGGCTCACGATGAGGGCGCTATGGCCTGATACCCGACGCCGCGCACGGTGCGGATGATTTGTGGGTCGTCAGCATCGTCCTCGATCTTGGAGCGCAGACGGGTCATGTGCACGTTGACCAGCTTGGTGTCGCCCGGGTGGTGGTAGCCCCACACCTTCCGCAGCAGCACCTCACGGGTGAACACCTGACTGGGGTCGCTCAGCAGGCATGCCAGCAGGTCGAACTCCAGCGGCGTCAGATCGAGGGACTCGCCGTTGCGCGTGACGGTGTGGCCCGCTGGATCCAGCACGATCTCGCCGAACTCGAGCGTCTCGGCGAGCGTGTCGGCACGCCGCAGGCGAGCCCGGATGCGAGCGACCAGCTCGGTGTTCTTGAAGGGCTTGGTGATGTAGTCGTCGGCCCCGGCCTCGAGGCCAGCCACGACATCAGGTGTGTCGGCCTTGGCCGTGAGCATGATGATCGGGACCGCCGAGGTCGCCCGGATCTGACGACACACGCTCATGCCGTCGAGTCCGGGCAACATCAGGTCCAGCAGCACGACATCGGGTCGGAACGCGGTGAACTCGGCCATGACCTGGTCACCCGATCGGCACACCGAGGTGGTCAGCCCCTCGCCGGCCAGGACGATGGTCATCATCTCGGCCAGCGAGGCGTCGTCATCGACGACGAGGACGCGGTCGCGCTTGCTGCGATAGCTCATGGTCGGCTCAGTAGCGGTAGAGATCCGACTTGTACGGACCGGCCACGTCGACGCCGAGGTACTCGGCCTGCTCCTTGGTGAGCTCGGTCAGCTCGACACCCAGCGCATCGAGGTGGAGTCGGGCGACCTCTTCGTCGAGGTGCTTGGGCAGCACGTGAACGCCCAGCTCGTACTCATCGGCCTTGGTGTAGAGCTCGATCTGCGCAAGGACCTGGTTCGTGAACGAGTTGGACATCACGAACGACGGGTGGCCCGTGGCGTTGCCGAGGTTGAGCAGACGACCCTCGGACAGCACGATGACCTTCTTGCCATCCTCGAAGATCCACTGGTGGACCTGCGGCTTGATCTCGTCCTTGACGATGCCGGGGATCTTGGCCAGACCGGCCATGTTGATCTCGTTGTCGAAGTGACCGATGTTGCCGACGATGGCCTGGTGCTTCATCTTCTGGAAGTGCTCGACCGTGATGATGTCGAAGTTGCCGGTCGTGGTGATGAAGATGTCCGCGGTCTCGATGACCGACTCGAGGCGCTTGACCTCGTAGCCGTCCATGGCTGCCTGAAGTGCACAGATCGGATCGATCTCGGTGACGATGACGCGAGCGCCCTGGCCACGCAGCGACTCCGCGGAGCCCTTGCCGACATCGCCGTAGCCGCAGACCACGGCCACCTTGCCGCCGATCATGACGTCGGTCGCGCGGTTGAGGCCGTCGATCAGCGAGTGGCGGCAGCCGTACTTGTTGTCGAACTTGCTCTTGGTGACCGAGTCGTTGACGTTGATCGCCGGGAACAGCAGCGTGCCCTCACGGAAACGGTCGTACAGACGCAGCACACCGGTGGTGGTCTCCTCGGAGACTCCCTTGATGTCCTGGGCGATGTTCGTCCAGTGCTGCGGCTTGTTGGCGACCGAACGGGCCAGGACACGCAGCACCTCCTTGAACTCCTCGTTGTCGGTGCTGTCCTGCGGCGGGACGGTGCCGGTCTTCTCGTACTCCACACCGAGGTGCAGCAGCATCGTGATGTCGCCGCCGTCGTCCAGCAGCACGTTGGGTCCGCCCTCGGCAAAGTCGAAGACCTTTTCCGCCTCGTCCCAGTACTCGCCCAGCGACTCGCCCTTCCAGGCGAAGACGGGCGTGCCCTTGGGGTCGTCCTGCGTACCGTCGCGGCCCACCACGACCGCGGCAGCGGCGTGATCCTGGGTGGAGAAGATGTTGCACGTCGCCCAGCGCACGTCGGCGCCGAGATCCACCAGGGTCTCGATCAGCACCGCGGTCTGGATCGTCATGTGCAGCGAGCCTGCGATGCGGGCACCGGCGAGCGGCTTGCTCTTGCCGTACCGCTCGCGCATGGCCACGAGTCCGGGCATCTCATGCTCAGCGAGCTCGATTTCCTTGCGTCCGTACTCGGCGAGGGAGAGGTCAGCGACGTTGTAATCCATGGAATCCACTGTACCGGGGGGCTTCATGCCGGTGCGAATCGAACGGGTGTGATGTCAGCCGAGGGTGCGGGCCTCGTCGACCAGCATCACGGGAATGTCGCCGCGCACGGGGTACGCCAGGGCACAGGCGCTGCACACCAGCTCAGACGCGTCGTCGTCAACCGCAAGGGTGGCCCGGCACTGCGGACAGACGAGGATCTCCAGGAGGGCCGGGTCGAGGTTCATGCCGCTCATCCTAGTCACCGCACGTCGCCGCGGATGAGGCCGAGGACCTCGTCGCGGATGCGTTCCATCGTGGACTGGTCGTCGGCCTCGACGTTGAGGCGCAGCAAGGGTTCGGTGTTGGACGATCGGACGTTGAACCACCACGTGTCGGCCGTGACGGTGAGCCCGTCGAGGCGGTCGATCGGCCACTCGCGATAGTGGTCGGCCAGCCTCGCCATGGTGCCGACCGCGTCGTGCACCGTGCTGTTGATCTCGCCCGACGCCGGATATCGGTCGTACGCGGCCATCAGCTCGCTGACGGTCCCGTCGGTCTCGCACAGGGCAGCCATGACGTGCAGCGCGGCGATCATGCCGGAGTCGGCGAGGAAGAAGTCCTTGAAGTAGAAGTGCCCGGAGTGCTCGCCGCCGAACACTGCACCGGTGCGCGCCATCTCGGCCTTGATCAGGGAGTGGCCCACCGGCGTGCGCACCGCAGTGCCGCCGTGCTCTGTCACGATCTCGGGGACGGCGCGAGAACAGATGACGTTGTGCAAGATGGTGGCGCCCGGGTGGTCGGCGAGGGCGCGCGCGGCGATCAGGCCGGTGATCGCCGAGGGCGACACCACCTGGCCGAGCTCGTCCACCACGAAGCACCGGTCCGCGTCACCGTCGAAGGCCAGTCCGAGGTCGGCCCCGGTGGAGAGGACGCGGGCTTGCAGGTCGACCAAGGTGGAGTGGTCGAGCGGATTCGCGTCGTGGTTCGGAAAGGTGCCGTCGAGCTCGAAGTACATCGGGTCCAGATCGACGTCGAGGCTCGCGAACACCGAGGGCACGGTGTGGCCCGCCATGCCGTTGCCGGCATCCGCCACGACCGACAGCCGCCGACCGGCCCGGATCGGCACGATCTGGTGCAGGTACTCCGCATAGCGGGAGAGCCCGTCGCGTGACTCGATGGAGCCCAGCACGGGAGGGTCGGGGTCGACTCGCTCCAGCAGCTTCGAGGCGGCGACCGCGATGGCCGACAACCCGGTGTCGAAACCGATCGGCTTGGCGCCGGCCCGGCACAGCTTGATGCCGTTGTACTCGGCAGGATTGTGACTGGCCGTGATCATGACGCCCGGCACGTCCAGATCGCCGGACATGAAGTAGAGCAGGTCGGTGGACGCCAGACCGATCTCGATGACGTCGGCGCCGCGAGAGCGCACACCGTCGGAGAACGCCGCCACGAGCCCGGGCGACGTGGATCGCATGTCGTGGCCGATGACGACCGAGCCGGTGCCGCTGACCTCGACCTCGTCGGCGAACGCCTCACCGAGGGCGCGCGCGAGCTGGGGATCGAGCTGCTCGGGCGACAGTCCGCGTACGTCGTAGGCCTTGACGATCTCCGCCAGACGCGGATCGATCATCCTTCTCCCCGGACCACACGCAGGACGGGTCGTTCACCCGTCGGCAGGGGTGGCGGCGGCTGGCGACCAGCTTCTCGCACCGCGTCAGCCAAGGCCAGCAGGTCGTCGTGAGTGGGTTCGGCTGCCGCGGGATCGGGCGCCAGGCGCAGCACGTTCCACCCCTGGGGGGCCGACATGCGCTGCGCGTGATCGCCGCAGAGGTCGTAGGTGTGTGGCTCGGCGTAGGTGGCCAGCGGACCGAGCACGGCGGTCTGGTCGGCGTAGACATACGTCAACGTCGCCACTGCTCGCTGGGAGCACCCCGATCGCGTGCACCGTCTCGCCTCACCCACGTGGTGAGGGTAGACCAGGACGTGTCCCCGCGGCAGTAGGCTCACCGCATGGATGGGGACACGGGGCGCTGGAACGGGGTGGTCACCGGCCCGCGCACCGGTCGGATGCGTGATCGCCGCGGTCGCGGTCGACGGGGCCCGATTGCCCTGCCCGGGCCCCTGTCGCCGCACGGCATCCGGTCCCAGCACACTCCGCGCGAGCAGTTCGATGCCGTGGTCAGGGCCGTCGTCACAGCGCTCGGACCGGCGTTTCATGCCGAGCCCGATCCTGTCGAGGTCGTGGTCGAGGAGGCGCCCAAGCTTCCGCCGGAGTGGACCGACGAAGTTCCAGCCAGCGTCGTGACTCACGTCGATGGCACGACCCGGGTCGTGGTGTTCCGCCTGCCGATCGTGCAGCGATGCGGATCACGACGCGATCTGGAGGAGATGACCTGGGCCGTGCTGCTGGAGCAGCTCGCGTCCGTGTGGCAGGTCAACCCGGACGACCTCGACCCCCGTTAGCCGTCGGCTCGACGTACCGCCGGGGCAGACACCTTGACGGGTGCGGCGCGTAGGGCCAGCGAGCTCACGCCATCGCCCTTGACGTACTGCGCTGCGGCGATCACGTCGCCGCTGGCTCGGACCACCACATAGGCTGCGTCGTCGGCATACGACTCCTTCGCGCTGACCGTCTTGACCTGCACCGTGGTACCGCCCTTGATGCCGATCGAGGACGACCCCAGCGAGGACATCGAGGCGTCGAAGACCTCGACGTCGACCGACGCCGCCTTGCCCGGCGCCGACAAGACCAGCTGGGGCGCGGCGATGCCCCTTCCGATGGCCACCGGCACGATCGCCTCCCCGTCGAGAGGCTCGCTGCCCTCGGCCACTGAGAAGTCCTTGGTCGTGGGACTGATGCGCACCGACGCCGCCATCGGCTGATCGCTCACGACGTGGAAGGCCTGCGGTCCCGCGCCGACTGCGGTGGGAACACGAACTTCGCGGTATTGCCCCGGATCGACCTTGATGCCCTGCAGATCCTGCCCCGCGAAGGTGCCACTTTCGGCGACGACCTCGACGTCGACGCGCGCCGTGCTCTCGCCGGGATTGAGCAGCAGCAGGGTCTTGCCGCGGGCACCCCCGACGATCCCCCCGACGTACTGGTCGCGGCTCGGTGCCTGGGTGGCGCCAATCGGCTCGGTGCCGGCGAAGGTGGACGTGAAGCTGTCCTTGAGCGCCGCCGACATCGATCCTCGGGTGCGCACGACCTCGATGGCCAGCGCCGACTCACCGGCGGCCAGGTCAGCCAGGGGCACCCGGCGGACCGCGTACGGATCGACCGTGATTCCGGTGGCGTCGACGGCATCGACGGGACCGTCGGGACCCCACAGCTTGATGTCAGCCACCGCCGGGGTCGAGGAGAGGTTGGTCAGCAGGAGCGTGGAGAAGTGCCGCTTGCCGGAGCCCGCACCCAGGAACCATGCGTCGTCGACCACGCCGGGGCACTGACCGACCACCAGTCCGCCGCCGCCCTTCGCCGACGAGATGCTCGCGAAGAACCCGCTCGCTCCGACGTTTCGCCCCGTCTCGGTGACGATGAGGGCAGCGGCATCGATCGCTGCGGTGGACCAGGCCTGCGGGTCCGCCAGCGTGGTGCTCGGGGTGCCGTCGGGCGACAGCAGGACCGATCGCTCCTCACCTGCCCGGACCTGCCCGACAGCGTTGGTGATCGACTTGGCGGCCGGGCACGCATACGAGGTCTCGACCACATCGACCAGACCAGGCGGGGTCGACGCGGCAGGGTCGACCGGCACCCAGGACACCGCTGCCACGGCGCCGGCAGCGGCCAGTGGGAGCATCGCGGCCCCCCACCACCGATTCGAGCGACGTCGACTCACGAGGCCATCTCCTTCGCATCGACCGTATCCGCGCGGCGGCGACGCACCGGCGTGGTGAGCAGCACCGCCATGACCCACACGATCACCAGACCACCCGCGACGACGCGCCGCCATGCGGGCACCCGTCCGTCCTGAAGCGTGGGTTCGGAGCTCAGCGTCCACACCCGGGATCCTGGATCGTCGCTGCCGGACTGCTCGAGCCGCGGCACGGAATCGATGCGGCGCGCCAGTTCGGCCTCCACCCCGGGTGCGTAGATGGCGTCGATGCCGGCGGCGGCCAAGGTCGTGATGTCGGCGTCGGTACCCCGACCGAGCAGGTGCTGCACGGCCTCGGTGACATCCTTCGACGCGGACGCGCTGGGCTCGAAGGCTTCCTGGCCCAAGAAGGGGCCGGGGCCGGCGACCGTGCGATAGGAGACACCGCCGGCAGTGCTGCCGGTGATGACCAAGGTCAGGCCGGGCCGATCGGCGAGGAAGGCCGGCACCGCCAGGTCCGAGCTGGGGTCAACGGATCCATCGACGCCACCTGCCAGCCACCAGCCACCGACCCCGAGTGGCATCACGACGGCCGCAGCCAGTGCCGCGATGGCGACGCGCCGGTCAAGATCCTGCAGCGCCGGTGCGGCGATCAGCGCCGCCGTAGCCAGAGCGGCCAGCCAGATCACGCTGGGCACCGCCACCCACGGCGACAGGTCGACCCGACCGGCTGACGCCTCGAACGACACGACGTGACCAACCAGGGCCACAGCCAGCGCGATCAGGCCGAAACCCCACACCACGGAGACCGAGGCTCGGGTGTGACGTGGCACGAGCGCCACGACAGCCAGCACGAGGACGGGCACGCTGAGCCACCACGGAGCCTGCAGTCCACCAGCGCGGCCGGCGACGATGTCGAGCAGGGACTCGGTACCCGGCAGCGGGCGTCCGGCCTCCCACCACCAGCGCCACGGCACCGCGGCACGATCGATCAACCACGGTCCAAGCAGCACCAGCGGCGTGACGATCGCCAGCACCAGCTGGCGGCTGACCCAGCGGCCCTCGAGGAACCACAGCAGCGCGAGGCCGAGCAGCGACATGGGCAGCAGGACCGGCGCGAAGGCCGCACCGAGCGCGATCCAGATGCCCAGGCGCAGCGCCGTCTGCCACCGCGGCAGCTCGGCCAGCTGCAGGCCAAGGTTGACGACGATCGGCGCCAGGATCAACGCGACCACGGTGCCGAAGCGGCCCTGGGGGACGGCGCCCACTGCGGCGACGGCTGCTGCGTAGGTGAGCGCCCACACGATGCGGTGCCCGCGATGCGGGCTGAGCCGCCGGCCAAGGCGGTGGGCTGCCAAACCCGCGAGAGGGACGGCGAAGAGCAACACCGCAGTGACGACCAGGTCGGGGCGGAACCAGACCGGTGTCGCCACCACCGCGAGGGGCAGGGCGAACAGCGGCCCCCAGGCGTCGGTCGTGAAGCCGACGCTGCGGTCGCCGCCGAGCAGCAAGGACCACCACCCGCCAGCCGTGTCGGGTGCCCGCAGCAGAGCGCCCCCGGACAGGCCTCCGCCGAAGATGCCGCCCAGCAACGTGCGTGAGGCCACCAAGGACAGGACCGACAGCACGATGACCGTGACGAGCCACGGGCGACGCTGCAGCAGCGGAGGGCCTTCGTCGAGATCCTCGACGTCCTCGGGCGTCTGCTCCAGCGACGAGCGGCGGCCCACCGTCTCGATGGTCTCGGGGTTGACGATGGCGGCGAATGCCTCGCGCGCCGCATCGAATCCGTGCTGGTACGGCAGCCACGCGGGCGCGAACAGTCCGCCGATGGCCCGGTTGCTGCGACGGGCGGTGCGCATCCTGGCCTTGCGCGCACGCAGCAGGCGCAACGGGTGGGCATAGACCGAACGCACAGCCAGCAGCTCGTCGCCGGCGGCCTCCGGGTCCTTGGCGATCAGCAGGCCGAGAACCCGGATCACCGAACCAAACAGCAACCGCACGTACTGCCACACGAACATGGCACGACCGGTGTTGGCCAGCTGGACGAACAGTCCGGCACGGCGTCGCTCCCACTGGGGACGGTCGCCGGACATCGCGCGGCGCACGCCATGCGTGGACGCCTCCGCATGGAAGATGACCGCCGACGGCGCTGTCATGGTGCGGTACCCCGCGCGGGCCGCTCGCCAGCCGATGTCGATGTCGTCGAAGTACAGCGGCAGCTGGCGATCGAGGCCGTCGAGCTCATCCCAGACGTCACGGCGGATCAGCATGCCGGCGGTGTTGACGGCCAGCACGGTGCGCGGCCGATCGTGCTGTCCGGCGTCGGGCTCACCAGCCTCGAGGCCGGTCTCGCGTCCACCGGTCCCGGTGATGGTCAGACCCACCTCGAGCAGGCGGCGCAAGGACGGCCATTCGCGAATCTTGGGACCGACGATCGCGATGTCGGGTGCGGACGTCGCGGTGTCGAGCAGTCCGGACAACGTGCCCGGAAGCACCGAGCTGTCGTCGTGCAGCAACCAGATCCAGTCGGTGCGCGGCATCGCCTCGAGCCCGAGGCGGACAGCGTCGCCGAAGCCAGTCCCCTTGGGAGCGCGCACCACGCGTTCGGCGCCGAAGGAGTCACGGACCAGTTCAGCGCTGCCGTCGGCCGACGCGACGTCGACGGCCCGCCACACATCTGGGGCGTGGAACATCTCAGAAAACGAGGCCAGGACCTTGGGCAGCCAGGTGGCGCCGTTGTGCGTGACCAGCACTGCGCCGACGGTCGGCGGATCGTCGAGCCAGAGGCTCACCGGCGCAGACTCATTCACCTGTGGAGCCTACAAGTCGATTGACCGAGACCACACAGACGCCGTCAGGCGCGCTTCTTCAGCTTGCGACGCTCACGCTCGGACAGGCCGCCCCAGATGCCGAACCGCTCATCGTGAGCCAGCGCATACTCGAGACATTCTCCGCGGACGTCGCAGGTCGTGCAGACCCGCTTGGCCTCGCGCGTTGATCCGCCCTTTTCAGGGAAGAACGCCTCGGGGTCCGTTTGTGCACACAACGCACGCTCTTGCCACATGAGTTCCTCGTCGGACTCCAGCGGCAGACCCAAATCGAATGACATGTCTGGAATTACACGCCTGTCGGACGCACAAGTCAAGCGAAATGGACGGATTGGTCAAAACGACGGCGTGTCGGCTCCCCCCTAGGGTGGCCGCATGACCCCCCTCGACCGCCTGTTGCCAGCGATCTCCAATCCCGCTGCCCCCCTCCTCACCTACTACGACCAGCACACCGGTGAGCGGATCGAGCTGAGTGGGACCACGACCGCCAACTGGGTGGCCAAGACCTCGAACCTGCTGGTCGACGATCTCGACGCGGGTCCGGGCACCCGCATCCGCATCGGTCTGCCAACCCACTGGTTGTCTTTCGTGTGGTTGTTGGCGGCGTGGAATGTCGGAGCCATCGTGACCGACCACGACGCCGAGATCGGCGTGAGCGGCCCCGACCTGGTGGCTCACGAACCGGTGAAGCTGGCCGCGTCCCTTCGCCCGTTGGGCGGGCCGTTCGAGACGCCGCCGGCCGGATTCCTCGATCTTGCGCTCGAGGTGCCGGGCCACGGCGACCACTTCGAGGCCTTCGACCCGCCCACCGCCGATGGCCTGGCGCTGGACCTCGCCGGCACACGGTTGACCCATGCCGACCTCGCCCGGGAGGCCGCACCCGAGCCGAGTCGCCTGCTGGTCGAGCCCGGCCCCATGAGCCGCGACGCCCGGTTGATCGTGTCCGCGATGTCGGGGGGAGGTTCGCTCGTGGTGGTCGCCTCGGCTGGCATCGACGAGCTCGCTCGCGTCGCGGCGCAGGAGGGCGCGGTCACGGCCTGATCGATCGACTACACTCGTGCTGCCCGTCGGACGACGACCCCGAGTCGGGCCAGGGTGACATGTCAGGCGAACAGTAGGGACACGAATGACCATCGCCGACGAGGCGGCGCGCGCGGGCCTCCACCGCGTGGGTGGCCGACCGCCGCTGATGGCCTATCTGGCCCAGGTGTGGCACCGCCGAGAGTTCATCTTCGCGCTGGCCAAGTTCCGCCTCGAGGCCGAGAACGGGCGCAACCGGCTCGGCATGGGATGGGTCGTCCTCAAACCGTTGATGAACGCCGGCGTGTACGGGTTGGTGTTCGGATTTCTGCTGCAGACCCGCCGCGGCATCGACGACTTCATCCCGTTCCTGGTCATCGGCGTGATGCTGTTCGAGTACTTCTCCTCGTGCTTCACCACGGGGGCGAAATCGATCACGTCCAATGCAGCGCTGGTGCAGAGCCTCAGCTTTCCGCGCATGTCGCTGCCCTTGGCACTCGTGGGCCAGCGCCTGATCCAGTTCATGCCGATGCTGCTGATCATGCTGATCACGGTGATCGCCTACGGCCACTACCCGTCGGTCCAATGGCTGCTGCTGATCCCCCTCACGCTGCTGTTCACCGTGTTCAACACCGGACTCACGATGATCACGGCCCGCCTCACCGTCCACTTCCGCGACCTGACCCAGCTGTTGCCCTTCGTGGCGCGATTCTTCTTCTACACCTCGGGCATCTTCTTCAGCGTGCAACAGCGATTCGGCGCCGATTCGATCGTGCGCAAGATCGCCGACGTGCAGCCGATCCACGAATTCCTGACCCTCGGCCGCGCCATCTTGCTCGATGGCCCCGACTACACCATCCCCGGCGAGTACTGGGTGTACGCCTCGATCTGGTCCGTCGCGACGCTGATCGTGGGCGTCTTGTACTTCTGGGCTGCCGAGGAGCGGTATGGCCGAACTGACTGACGCCCGCAAGCCTGTCGTCATCGTCGACGACGTCCACGTCGAGTACAAGGTGCTCGCCACCGGAAAGCGCGCCACCGGGGCCGACGCGGGACGTCGCCTGCTGCAGCGCACCCGCAAGACACGCACCGTGCACGCTCTCAAGGGCGTGTCGTTCACGGCCTACGAGAACGACAGCATCGGCGTCATCGGCACGAACGGGTCGGGAAAGTCCACCCTGATGCGTGCCATCGTGGGCCTCACGCCCACGTCTCAGGGTTCGATCTATGCCACCGCACGACCCAGCATGCTGGGGGTCGGCGCAGCGCTCATCAAGGATCTCTCCGGAGAGCGCAACGTGATCCTCGGTGGTCTGGCCCTCGGGCTGAGTCGTGACGAGGTCGACGATCGCTATGACGAGATCGTCGACTTCTCCGGCATTCGCGACTTCATCGAGCTCCCGATGCGCACCTACTCCTCGGGCATGACGGCTCGTCTGAAGTTCGCGATCGCCACGGCCCGCGCCCACGAGATTCTCATCGTCGACGAGGCGCTGGCGGTCGGCGACCGCAACTTCCGCGATCGCAGCGAAGCCCGCATCCGCGAGATCCGCGACAACGCGGGCACCGTCTTCCTGGTCAGCCACTCGATGCGCTCGATCCTCGACACCTGCTCGCGTGCCATCTGGATCGACCAGGGCATCGTGATGATGGATGGCCCCGCTGACACAGTCGTCGCGGCCTACGAGGAAGCCCAGAAGACCAAGAAGTAGGAGCGGTCGGCCGCTTGTGCTCCTAGCAGGCCGAGCGAAGATCGTCGGCGTTGTTGGCCGACCGCTGGGTGATCTCGTCGAAGTCCGGCGTCGTCGTCGCCGTCGGGGTCGGAGTCGGAGTAGCCGTGTCGCTCGATGCCTGCTCGGACCGCTCGATGGCTTTCTGGATTGCGCCATGGATCGCGGGGAAGTCCGGATTGGTCACGTCGACCTCAGGGGGGACGATGGACACCGTGATGATCTTCTCGTTGCGCGAGCGCAACGCCAGGTCCGCGAACTTGCCCAGCTCGGCACGCGGCATGTTGCCGCTGAACAGCTCGCTGCCCGACTTGGCGATGCCGATCGCGTTGGTCACGGCCGACGCGGGGTCGAGCTGTTCGAGCATCGCCGCCATCAGGCACTTCTGCCGACCCATGCGGGTGTAGTCGTCGGACTGGACCCTGCTGCGCGCGTACCAGAGCGCCTGCTGGCCATCCAGCTTCTGCACGCCGGGCTCGATGTAGGTCTGCTTGTAGGCATCGTCCTTCCCGAACATCGCGATCCGGGTCTTGACGTCGATCTCCACCCCGCCGAGCTCGTTGATCAGGGTTCGAAAGCCCTTGAGGTTGACCATCATGTAGTAGTTGATCTTGAGGTCGGTGACGCCCTCGACCGCGTCGATCGTGGCGTCGAGACCGGGGTCCTCGCTGTCCGGGTACAGGTCGGTGCGGTTCAGCGCGGCCGTGTGCACCGCGTTCAGCAGGCACTCGGTGCCGCAGTTGTAGCCGTAGGGGTACAACGCGCGCATCGGCGAGTCTTCTGGAAACGGCACGTTCTGCAGATTACGGGGCATCGAGACCAGCACGGTGCGACCCGTGCTCGTGTCAATGCTGGCGACGGTCAGCGAATCTGGGCGAATTCCGGTGCGCTCGGGCCCGGAGTCGGACCCGACCAGCAAGATGTTGTAGCGGCCCTCCAGCGGCACC
This sequence comes from uncultured Actinomycetota bacterium, assembly GCA_963769445.1. GTDB lineage: Bacteria > Actinomycetota > Actinomycetes > Propionibacteriales > Nocardioidaceae > Aeromicrobium. The sequence goes on from CAVYLO010000002.1 coordinate 91,747, forward strand.
GAGGTGGGGAAATTCTCCGAGAACACTTGTTGGATGCTGGTGCGCGACACATCCAGCAGCTGCGAGGCATACGCTGCCGACCCCGCGACGCCTCCGATGATCGCGACGTTCACCACCGCGACCAACACGGCGCGCGGCCAGGTCAGGCCGCGAGGCCGGGCGATGCGCCATGCATCGACGAACAACGCCAGCCATCCGACGGCCAGCACGATCAAGCCCACCCGCAGGAACAACAGGGTGTCGGGGTTGGTCAACACGTCGATGACCCCCGCCCTGTCACTGCGGGACCGCCACGCGAGGTAGCCGATGCCGCCGAGAACGCTCAACCAGACCAGCAGGGCGACGTATCCCACCGATTTCTTGCCCACGGCCACCTGCGCCGAGCCGGGGAGGAACAGAGTCATGAGGCCCAGCACCAGGGCGCGCCGAAAGCGCACGCGTGGCGAATCGAGGTGACGGTCCTCGTAGCCGCGTGCCAACACACTGGAGCGGTGAGACATGACGTCCTGGGGTTCAGGCGATCAGGGGACAGACCATTATCACTGACAATTCGTCCCCGGCCTACTCGAACAACCGAAACCGCTTCGGATGTCAGCAGGCGGCGGAGAGGTCCGCGCTCTGGTTCGCCTTCATCGGGTCCTTGTCGGCATCGATCTTGGGGACGGACAAGGTGGCGGCCAGCAGGCCGGTCTTCGGCTTGTTGGGCGACGCGCCTTCGGCCTTGTCGATCGCCTTCGACACCAGACGGCGGACCTTCTTGTAGTCCGGGTTGCCGGTGTAGATCACCGGCGGCACCAAGGACACCGACGAGATCTTCTCGTTCTTTGCCTTGAGCGCCAGGTCCATGAAGATTCCGAGATCCTGTTGCGGGATGTCCGTGGTGAGCAGCGCCTTGCTGGAGTCGGCGATCTTCTCCGCGTTCAACAGCACCGACTTGGGATTGAGCTGCTGCAGCATCGCGGTCATGACGCACTTCTGTCGGCCCATGCGGGAGAAGTCGTTGTTCTCGACGCGGGACCGGGCGTACCAGAGCGCCTGGCTGCCCGTCAGCTTCTGTTCGCCCGGCTCGATGTAGCCGCGGATCGGTGAGCCGATCCCGCCGATCGCGGTCCGCTGCCGCACATTCATCGTGACGCCGCCGACGGCGTTGATCAGCTTGCTGAAGCCGTTCATGTTGACCAAGGCGTAGTAGTTGATCTTCAGCCCGGTGATCTGCTCGATCGCCTCCATCGTGACGCGGATGCCGGGCTGGTCCCCGTAGTCGGCGGGGAACTTGTCGGCGTGGTCGTTGGCCCAGGTGTTGATGGCGTTCAGATAGCAGGCATCGGCACAGGCGAAGCCATCGGGGAACTCGGCGTCCATCACGGTGCCCTGGGGGAACGGAACGTCCTCGAGGTTGCGGGGCAGGCCGATCAGCACGGTGCGACCGGTCTTGTGGTCGATGCTCGCGACCGTCAGGGAGTCAGGTCGCACACCATTGCGTCCGACTCCTGAGTCGCCGCCGAGCAACAACACGTTGTACCGGCCATCGGACGGTCCCGAGACGCTGTCCGAGGCGAACACGGTGCCGATGACCGAGCTGCTGGTGTTGACCAGATGAGCCGCGAACAGCATGCTGCCGGCGGTGGCGAAGCACAGCGCGGAGTTCAGTCCAGTCATCCAGAGCCGATGGTTGCGCTCCATGCGACGCGGCTGCGCGAGCCGCCAGGCGTCGACCAGCAGCGCGACCCAGGCCGCAGCACCAGCGATCAGCAGCCAGGCACCGAGGTGCAGCAGGGTGGTGTTGGTGGCCAGCGCGAACATGCCCCGACGCGACGTCATCGAGATCAGCAGCAGCAGGCCCCCGAGGGCGAGGATCCCGAGCCAGATCCGCACGGCGATCCGGCCGACGGTGCGATTGCCCGTCACGAGCTGGGCGGAACCGGGCATGAAGACCGTCATCAGGGTCAGGGTGAGGCCGCGGCGGAACTGGATGCGGGCCGAGGCGTCAGCAGGCCGCTCGTAGGAACCGCCCAGCACACTCGCTCGAACGTCGGTCATGGTGCCCTCACAGTGGGGAAGAGACAGTGGGGATGCCGCTGTGGCGATTCTCAGTATTCACGCAAACTCTCGAGTTGAGGTTCAGGGCGCGCCGACGAGTGGCGAGTGATTCGCGGGTGCCTCCGGTACCTTCGATCCCATGGCGGACCCCCCCTCGAACGACCAGTACGACTGGATGTACGGGAAACCCCAGCAGTCCGACGCGCCCACCTCGCAGCAGGCGTCGGCGCCGCGCAGCGGCGGATCCGACCTGCCGCCGCCGAACCTCCCGCCCCCCGGGCGGCGTCGACCGAGCGGCGGTGACCGCCCCCCGCGTTCATCACGATCCCGCAGGTCGTCGTGGCGCACGATCCGGCTCGTGCTGCTGGTCTGGATCGTCTTCCTCGCCGCGGTGCCCGTCTGGGCCTGGAGCAGGATCGACCGGGTGGACGCGGAGCCCGCCGGAGAACGGCCCGGCGACCAACCCGGCATCACCTACCTGCTGGTCGGGTCCGACAGCCGCAAGGGGCTGACGGCCGAGCAGCGCGCCGACCTGTCGACCGGCAATCCTGAGGGTGCGCGGACCGACACCATCCTGCTCCTGCACATCGGGGCAGGGCCCTCAACACTCGTGTCGGTCCCTCGAGACTCGATCGTCCCGATCCGCGACGTCGGAACGACCAAGATCAATGCGGCCTACGCAGTCGGCGGCCCGAAGCTGCTTGTCGAGACCCTGGAACAGACCACCGGCGTGCGCATCGACGACTACGTCGAGATCGGATTCGGTGGCCTGGTCAACCTGGTCGACTCGGTCGGCGGCATCGAGATCTGCCCGAAGGAAGACATCAAGGACAAGGATTCTGGGCTCGACGTCAAGGAGGGGTGCCAGGAGGCAGACGGCAAGACGGCCCTGGCCTACTCGCGCAACCGGCACTCATTCACCACCCAGGACATCGAACGCGTGCAGAACCAGCGTGAGGTCATCGGCGCCACCGGCGCGGCGTTGCGGTCGCCGTGGACCGTCATCAACCCCGTCCGCTACTTCTCGGTCGGCAAGGGCGGCTCCGAGTCGTTGACGATCGGGGAGAACGTGGGCCCGATCTCGTTGGCGCGATTCGCCCTGTCGCTGTCGTCCGTGATGGGCGGCAACGGCCTGAACTGCACCGTGCCGCTCGCCGACTTCAGCGTCCGCTGGGACCGCGAGCGCGCCCTGCAGTTCTTCGAGCTGATCAAGACCGACCGAACAGCACAGCTCGGCGACCTGTGCACCAAGGACGGACTGCCCACGTCGTAGTCCCGGTCGATAGGTTGGGCCCATGACTGAAGAACACCCCGGAGCGTTCGGCCACGGCATCGCGACCTTGACGCCCGACGGCACCGTGCTCGACGTCTGGTTTCCCGCACCGGGTCTGGGTGCGCCGCTTGAGGGAACGGTCGAGCCCCCCGAACTTGCGGCGCTGACGGGCACCGATGATGTGCGTGACGTGCAGCGGGTCGTGGTGCTGACCGTCATCGACGACCTTCAGCATGCGCCCGCTGACGCGTACGACGTCTGGCTGCGCCTGCATCTGCTGTCGCACCGCTTGGTGCGCCCCCACGACATCAATCTCGACGGTCAGTTCGGGCTGCTCACCAACGTGGTCTGGACCTCGATCGGCCCGTGCGCCGTCGCGGGATTCGAGGCCACCCGCGCCCGCGCGCAGGCTGCTGGTCTGCACGTCGCGGTCACCAGCATCGACAAGTTCCCGCGCATGACCGACTACGTCATCCCGTCAGGCGTCCGCATCGGCGACGCCGACCGCGTCCGCCTCGGTGCTCACCTGGCCGAGGGCACCACGGTCATGCACGAGGGTTTCGTGAACTTCAACGCCGGCACGCTCGGCCACGCGATGGTCGAGGGCCGCATCTCGGCCGGCGTCGTGGTCGGCGACGGCTCCGATGTCGGCGGCGGCGCCTCGATCATGGGCACCTTGTCGGGCGGCGGAACCCAGATCATCAGCGTGGGCGAACGCAGTCTGATCGGCGCCAACGCCGGCATCGGCATCTCGTTGGGTGACGACTGCGTCGTGGCGGCCGGCACCTACGTCACGGCCGGCAGCAAGGTGACGCTCCCGGACGGTCAGGTCGTCAAGGCACAGGAGCTGTCCGGCCAGAACGGCCTGCTGTTCCTCACCAACAGCCAGACCGGCGCCCTCGAGGCGCGCCCGCGCGGTGAGCGCACCGGCATCGACCTCAACTCGGCCCTGCACGCCAACTGATCCGATGCGGCTGCGATGGTTCGTGATCCTCGGGCTGGTCGCTGCCGGAATCCTGGTGAGCGTCGCCGTGCGGGACCGCACGCCCATGCGCAGCGAATTCTGCGTCGCGCAGGTGGGCACGGTGCGGGTCCAGGTTGATCTCGAACAGGCGCAGTGGGCCTCGCTGATGGCTGCGATCGCTCAACAGCGTGGACTGCCGCCGCGCGCCACCACCATCGCGATCGCCACCGCCTTCCAGGAGTCGAAGCTGCGCAACATCGATTTCGGCGACCGCGACTCGCTCGGACTGTTCCAGCAACGACCGTCGCAGGGGTGGGGCACGGCCGAACAGGTGCAGGATCCCTACCACTCGATCGGGGCGTTCTACGACGGGCTGGTGAAGGTCAAGGACTACGAGACGCTCGAGATCACCGACGCGGCCCAGCAGGTGCAGCGGTCGGGCTTCCCCCGCGCATACGCCCAGCACGAGGAAAACGCCCGCGCTCTCGCCTCGTCGCTGCGCGGCTACAGCCCTGCCGCGTTCACCTGCCAGGTCAACCCCGGCAACGTCCGCAGCATCCAGAGCGCAGCCGACGACGTTCTGGCGGCGTTCGGGGACATCAACGTGCAGGTGCTCGGCGACGATGCCAGCTATCGCCTCACCGGCCCATCAGCCGACATCGAAGCCCGCGGCTGGGGCGTCGCGCACTACCTGGTCGGACACGCCGCCGATCTGGGCATCAGCCGTGTCACGTTCGACGATCGGACGTGGACGGCCGACGATTCTGACGACGGGTGGCAGACCTCCCCCACCCGGCGCGACGACACCGTCATCTTCAGCACGAACTGAGAGCCGTTCGCCCGATCAGGCGAGTCGGGATGCTGCGGCGGCGATGCGTTCGTCGGTGGCCATGAAGGCGATGCGCACGAAGTCGGTCCCGCCAGGTACCGTAGAAGTCGCCCGGGGCGACCAGGATGCCGCGGTCGGCGAGCCATTCGAGGGTCGCACGGCCGTTCTCCCCGCGCCCATCAACCATCCGGCTGGCCCACAGGTACAACGAACCCTCGGAGTGCTCGATGCGGAATCCAGCGGCTTCCAGCGCGGCGCGCAGCGTGGCGCGCCGGGCCCGGTACAGCTCGCGCTGGGCGTCGACGTGCGCGTCGTCGCTGAGCACCGCCTCCATGGCTGCCGCCACGGGCGACGGTTGCATGAAGCCCAGATGCTTGCGCACCTCGAGCAGCTCGTGCACGACCGATCGATCCCCCACCACCATGGCGTCTCGATATCCGGCCAGGCTGGACCGCTTGGATGCGGAGTGCAAGGCGATGATCCCGTCGTGCGAGTCGCCGCACACGTCGGGGTGCAGCACCGAGATCGGCTCGGCATCCCATCCGAACTCGAGGTAGCACTCATCGGAGACCACCAAGGTGCCGCGGTCGCGCGCCCAGTCCACCACCTTGCGCAGGTGGTCGACACCCAGCACCCGTCCGTGCGGGTTGGCGGGCGAGTTCAGGTAGATGAGCGCCGGCACCCGTGGCCCCAGGGCCACCGTCGAGTCCGCGGCGACGACCTCGCACCCGGCGTATCGCGCACCCACCTCGTAGGTGGGGTAGGCCAGCTCCGGCACGACGATCAGATCATCGTTGCCAAGACCGAGCTGGGCGGGCAGGTTGGCGATGAGCTCCTTCGAGCCGATCGTCGGCAGCACCGCGGACGCGTCGAGACCCTGCACACCGAACCGGCGGGACAGGTAGTCGGCTGCGGCTTGGCGCAGCGACTCCGGGCCGAAGACCGTGGGGTAGCCCGGCGCGTTGGCGGCCCGCGTGAGGGCGTGCTGGGCCAGGGCGGGCGAGTCGTCGACTGGGCTGCCGATCGAGAGGTCGACGATCCCATCGACGTGGGATGCCGCCCGCGCCTTCGCGTCGGCGATCGTGTCCCACGGGAAGTCCGGGAACCGGGCCGAGATCCGGCGACGACCCACGGCGCTCACTGTCAGTGCTCGTCGTGGATCTGTGGAGGAAGGGCAGCGACGATCGGGTGGTCGCGATCGATGACGCCCAGCTTCGCAGCGCCGCCGGGAGACCCCATCTCGTCGAAGAAGTTCACGTTCGCCTCGTAGTACTCCGCCCACTCCGGCGGTGTGTCGTCCTCGTAGAAGATCGCCTCGACCGGGCAGACCGGCTCGCAGGCTCCGCAGTCCACACACTCATCGGGCTGGATGTAGAGCATGCGCTTGCCCTCGTAGATGCAGTCGACCGGGCACTCGTCCACACAGGCGAGGTCCTTGAGGTCGACACACGGCTGGGCGATCACGTACGTCACGGGCGTTTCTCCTTCGTTGCTCCCCACCAGTATCCCGCCCACCACCACGCCGCCGGAGGTCAGGTCCGATTCCACGACGTGACAGTCTTGACCTGTGAGCGATGCCCCCCAGATTGGAACCCGGATCGTGGTTCGATCGCTGGTCGGCGGCACCGGCCCGACCGGCGGACCGGCCATGACCGACATCGTCGGTCGCGTCCTTGACGGCCGACGCTGAGTCGCTGGTCGTGGAGCGGCGCGACGGCAGCGTCCAGCGCGTCGCGGTGGCTGATGTCGTGACCTGGAAGCGGGTTCCCGACCGCCCCTTGCGTCGTCGCCGGGCGATCGACGTCGACACCACCACGCTGACCCAGATCACCTCACGCGGGTGGCCGCCCCTGGAGTCCGAGATGCTCGGCGACTGGGAGCTGCGGGCTGCCGGTGGCTTCACCGGCCGAGCGAACTCCGTCGCGGCAGTCGGCTCGCCCGGCATCGACACCGCCGACGCCTTGGCCGCCGTCGAGGCTTGGTACCTCGCCCGATCCGCACCCCCGATGGCCCAGGTGATCGTCGGGTCGGCCGCCGAGCGCGACTTCGTCGACGCGGGGTGGGCTCCGGGGAACGGCCTGCGGGCCGGCGCCCTGGTGCAGGTGGCTGATCTGGACCCCACCTACGCGATTGACCCCGATGTCGAGGTGCGCACGGCGCTCAGCGAGCAGTGGCTGGCCCTCTACGGACGCGCTGATGAGGACATGTCGGCCGCCCGCGCCGTCATCTCGGGACCGACGACGGTGGGCTTCGCCCAGCTCGGCGATCCCGTCGAGGCGATCGCACGCGTGGTGGTCACGGGCGAGTGGGCCGGGATCGCCGCCGTCGAGGTGCTTCCCCATCGCCGAAAGGTTGGCCTCGCGACCCGCCTGGTGTCGACCTGTCTGGCCTGGGCGGTCGAGCACGGAGCCGACAAGGCGTATCTGCAGACGATGCGCGAGAACACGGCGGCGCTGGCCCTGTACGAACCGTTCGGCTTCGTCGACCACCACGACTACCTCTACCTCCAGTCACCCACAGCAGACCCGCTCGCCACCGGTCGCTGCTGACGCTCGCCAGGGAGCGCGAGGCGACCGTGAGGCCGAGGAACGAGGCCGAGGCGTCCCACAACTCGAGGGCTCGCGCGAGCACACGACCTCGCCACGCCTCGCAACAGCCGCCTTCGGCGGGGCACGCGCACGCTCCGCTGGCGCTAGTGAACGCTCGCGCGCAGAGCGCGCTCGGTTCAGTCGTCCTTGGGCTTCTTGCCGCAGATGACCGTGTCCGCGGCCTGGTAGACGGCCGTGTCGGTCTCGGACTTGACCTTCTTGCCGCCCTTGTAGAAGGTCCGGTAGATGTCGATGTCGAAACCCTCGATCGGTGACTGCGCCACGCACTTGTCGGAGTCGTCGTACTGCTTGCCGGGCTTGCGGAGGTTCCGACGATCCGACTTGCCCGCCTTGACGTCCCAGACCTTGGTGCTCCACATCTCCACGTGCATGACGCCTTCGCGACTGGAGGTGCTGGGCACGACGTAGGAACGAATCAGCACTCCGTAGTCGGTCGAGTTCTTGAACCGCAGGTCCAGACTGCCGAAGTAGACCGTCGCTTCGCGCCCCACCGGGTACCGGTTGATGTAGAAGGCGTGCGGATGGTGCTCGACGTCGTCCATGCCGGCGAAGAAGGCCGCGTTGTACGTGGTCGTGACCACCTGGGACACGCCACCGCCGAGCTCCTCGCGGAACACGCCACCGTTGATGACGGTGCCGGTGGTGAATCCGTTGGCCTCGGTGCGTTCGCCGACCGTGTCGTTGAAGCTGAACGTCTCACCGGGCTTGATGATCGTGCCGTTGAGGATCTCAGCGGCTCGTCCCTGGTTGATGTTGCGATACGCAGCGTTCTGGAACTTGGTCTCGAACTCGCTGACCTTCTCGGTGATCTTGAGCGCCTTGGCATCCGCGGTGGTGAAGTTCGGCTCGACCACCTTGGCCTCGATGCTCACCGAACGGTCGTCTCCCTCGGCCGCCACGGCCGGCAACAGCTTGACTGACATCTCCTCGGGTTGGAGGCCGACGCCCGCCTTGCCCTTCTTCACGACCGGCTTGCCATCCTTGATGACGACCGTGGCATCGACGGCCTTCTTGCCGATGCCGGTGGTGGAATCGGTGAGCGGCTTGGCCAGCTTCTTGGGGTCGATGTAGGGGGTGAGCGTGCCGTCCTCGACCCGGATGACCAGGGCCGGGGCGTAGGCGGTGACCGGCAGCTTGACGACCTTGTCGCCAACTTCGATGGTGACCGGTCCGCTGACCGCCGTGGCGGCTATGCCCTTCATCGCTTCGTCCAGACCGTCTTGGTCGACCGCTGGCTGCACCGTCTTGAGCACGACCTCGACCGGCTCGCCATCCGCGACGCCGATGCCGACGTAGGCGTCCTTGATGAGCTCGGTCATGACGACCCGGTCGATGACTTCGCCGGCCTTGGGCTTGCGGGCCTTGGGCTTGGCCTTGGGGAAGGTGATCTGGGCCTCGACGACCTCCGTGTCGACGGTCTCGCCGATCGTGCCGAGGAACCCGTTGAACTTCGACGACTCCGTGGTGACCACGGCGTCGCTGGGGTGATCGCCGAACACGAGGGCGACCATGTCACGAGGGTCCCAGCTGGACGTGCCTCCTGCGGCCTCCACCGATGCGGGCACGTCGAGCGCCAGCCCGGCGTCGATCGGCTTGATGGTGAAGTCGGTGTCCTTGTACGTGAGCGTGATGGGCTTCTTGGTCTGCGGCGTGAGCTCGCGGGTGATCGTGTCGCGAGCCTCCTGCGGTGTCGAGCTCGAGACATCGACACCGGCCACCGTGGCGTTGACCGGCATGCGGGCGCCGGTGAGGAAGTACCCCGCCAGGTAGACCGCGCCGATCAGGAGCAACACGCCGATCGCACCGTTGCGCAGTCCGTGGCTCTTGCGGGTCTCGTCGTCCCAGAAACCACCGTCACCGGAACCGTCATCAGTCCCCTCGCCGGACCCGGCACCGCCGTCGTCGGAGGTGGTGGACTCGTCGAACGCCTGGGGCGCGAAGAGGTGGTCATACGTCGTGTCGCGAACCGGCTCGGGCTCGTGCTCGGGTTCAGGCTCCGGCTCGGGCTCCGGCTCCGGCTCGGGCTCGGGCTCGGGCTCGGGCTCGGGCTCGGGCTCGGGCTCGGGCTCGGAAGGAGTCTGGAATGTTGCGCTGTCACGGCGCGGCGGTCGAGAGATCGCCGCAGTGACAGCAGCAAACAGCTCGTCCTCTTCGCCGTCCAGCGTTGGATCGTCCGACGGCCGTCCGTCCGACGCATCGGGTCGGTCGTTCACGTCAATCTCCCGGGAATGTCGCTGAAAACGGTCTTCTCCGACTCATCCAGACGCACCATCGTTCCGTAGTGCGACCGGTAGTACATCAGAGGATCGTCCGCGTTCTCCATGACTCCCGCGGCAACGACCTCGCCGACGATGATCGCATGGTCGCCCCCGTCGTGCACAGCGTGCGTGCGGCATTCCAGCCAGCCCAGCGCTTCATCGAGCAGCGCGACACCCGAGGTTCCGCGGTGGTGCGCGATGCCGGAGAGCTGATCCTCCAGCGGACGACCCCGGTGGGCGAACCAGGCCGAGGTCTTCATGCCTCCCTCGGCCAGGATCGAGACACCCCATGTGCCGGCCTCCAGCACGGCGTCGTGAAATCGACTCGTGCGATGCGAGCACACCAGCACCATGGGCGGGTCCAACGAGACCGACGTGAACGCGCTGGCGGTCATCAGGTGGTCGACGCCGTCGAGCACGGTCGACACGACGGTGACCCCGCTGCCGAACCGGCTCAGGGCTGCGCGAAAGGCCGCGTCGTCGACGGCATCAGTCATGGATCGCGCTCACAGTCCGGCGAACAGATCGGTCTCGAGTCCATCTGGACCGACCGGACCACGCTGACCCTGGGCGAGGCGGTAGTGCTCGGCACCCCAGACCTCGTTGCCGAGATTGTTGGACAGCGCGAAGAACGGACCGTCGAGTGCGATCTGCGTGGCGTGCGCGCGCATGGCGTCCATCTTGGCGTCGACGTACTCGTTGCCGTCGATGACGGCGTCCAGCTCGTGGTCGTCGCTCCCCCACGGAATGTTGTCAGGATCCCAGCCCTCGAAGGTGGTGGTGTCACCGACGGCGCGCAGGTGCCGAATGCCCTCGGCCATCTGCGACTTGGCCATGGCAGTCCAGTAGAACTTGGCGACCTGCCACGGCTCGCCCAGATCGGGACGGTAGGACCGCACGGCGGCCAGCGCAGCCGCATAGGTGGCGACCCGGTGGGCCTGCACGTGGTCGGGGTGTCCGTAGTTCCCGAACTGGTCGTACGTGACCATCACCTGGGGGCGGACCTCGCGGATGATCTCGACCAACAGGTCTGAGGCGACGGTGAGATCGGCCGACCAGAAGGTGTCGTGCCGGGTCTCGTCCGCTGCGGTGGCCGTGCCGTTCTCGGCCCACTTCATTCCGGAGTCGCGGAAGTGACCCTCGCCACCGAGGAAGCGGAAGTCGGTGACTCCGAGCACGGCCATGGCGTCGGTCAGCTCCTTGACCCGGTGGGGGCCCAGCGCGTCGTCGTGGTGCACGGCCAGGTGCTCGAGCTCGGGGACCAGCACCTCGCCCTCTTCACCAGCGGTACACGTGACCAGGGTGACCTGGGCACCTTCGGCGATGTACTTGGCCATCGTGGTGCCGTTGCCGATGGTCTCGTCGTCGGGGTGCGCGTGCACGAAGAGGATCCGGCGATCGGGAGTCGTCATGCCCCCAGCGTACTGAGGGGAAAACAGGCATCGGCGCCCGCGGCTCCCGGCCCGCTGACGACCGAGCCCGGATGATTTGATCGAGGCATGACCGTCTCGTATCCCCGACTGGCCGCCCGCACCCTGCGCTTCACCCTCGGCGTGCCCCGCAACATCACGGTCTCGCCGGACGGGTCGACTGTCCGGTTCGTGCGCACGCCCGACGGCGTCACGCGCACGGGCCAGCTGTGGGAGCACGACGTGGCGACCGGGGCCGAGACCCTGCTGGTCGACCCGATGACCGTGCTGGACGGCGACGAGCAGCTGTCGGCGGAGGAACGGTCTCGCCGCGAACGGTCCCGCGAATCCGCGGCAGGAATCGTGTCGTACGACGTCGACTCGGCCGGCAGGTGGGCCTGCTTCGCCCTGTCCGGCCGCTTGTGGACCGTCGATCTCGCGTCCCGGTCGGTCACGGCGCTCCCATCGGCCGAGGGCGTGATCGACCCCCGCCTGGACCCCACCGGTCAGCGCATCGCGTACGCGGCCGGCGGCGCGCTGCGAGTCATCGATGTCGACGGGACGAACGACCGAGCGCTGGTCGAGTCCGACGGCGAGAACGTCACGTGGGGCCAGGCCGACTTCATCGCCGCCGAGGAGATGGAGCGGTTCCGCGGGTTCTGGTGGGCGCCGGATGGCACGTCGCTCGTGGTCCAGCGCACCGACGAGTCCCCCGTGCAGACCTGGCACGTCGCCGATCCCGAGCACCCCGAACGCCCCCCGGTGGCCCAGCGCTACCCGGCCGCCGGCACGCCCAACGCCGAGGTCACCCTCTGGCTGGTCGACCTCGAGGGCGTGCGCACGCCGGTGGAGTGGGACGCCTCGGCCTTCGAGTACCTGGGCCGGGTCACCTGGAACCGCTTCGGCCCTCCCGTCGTCCAGGTGCTCAGCCGTGATCAGCGGACGTCACTGATCTTCTCGATCGATCCCTCCACCGGCTCCGCTCGGGTTCTGCGCGAGCTGACCGATGCGGCCTGGGTCGAGCTGTCTTCGGCACCGCGCCTGATCAACGGCGATCGGCTGGTGTCGGTCGAGGACGACGGCGGACGTCGCAGGGTCATGCTCGACGGCACTGCAGTGTCCTCCGATGAGTGGCAGGTCCGGTCGATCGTCGAGACCTTCGACGACTGCGTCGTGGCCACAGCCTCCAGCGAACCTACCCAGGTGCAGGTCGTCCGGTTCGGCTTCGACGGCACCGTCACCGAGCTGACGTCGGGAGCGGCCCTTCATGGGGCTGTCATCGGCGGGCCCACCACCGTCATCAGCCGCTCGGGCCTCGACGCGGTCGGCACCACGATCACGGTGCATCGCGACGGCGAGGAAGCCGGCACCGTCTCGGTCGTGGCTGAACCGCCCCCGTTCGAGCCTGAGGTCACCATGCTGCGCGGCGGCGAGCACGACCTCAGCATCGCGGTGCTGTTTCCCCGCGGGCATCGTCGCGGCACCCACCGGTTGCCCATCCTGATGGACCCCTATGGCGGGCCGCACGCGCAGCGGGTGCTGTCATCGGCCCGCGCCTTCCTCGAGGCGCAGTGGCTGGCCGATCAGGGTTTCTGCGTCGTCGTCGCCGACGGACGTGGCACTCCCGGGCGCGGCAGCGACTGGGAGAAGGCCGTGCGCAACGATTTTGTCGGAGTGACGCTCGACGACCAGGTCGAGGCCCTCCAGGTGGTGGCCGCCGAGTTCCCCGACGACGTCGACACGGACCGGGTCGGCATCACCGGCTGGTCGTACGGCGGCTATCTCTCGGCGCTGGCCGTGCTGAAGCGTCCCGATGTGTTCCATGCAGCCGTGGCCGGCGCGCCCGTGACCGAGTGGCGCCTGTACGACACCTGCTACACCGAGCGCTACCTCGGCGACCCGAACACCCAGCCCGAGGTCTACGACGCCAACTCGCTGCTGCCCCTGGCGCCACTGCTGGAGCGTCCGCTGATGCTCATCCACGGACTCGCCGACGACAACGTGGTTGCGGCCCACACGCTGCGACTGTCGTCGGCGCTGCTCGCCGCAGGTCGTCCGCACACCGTGCTGCCGCTGTCCGGGGTCACTCACATGACGCCGCAGGAGATCGTCGCCGAGAACCTCAAGCTGCTGCAGGTCGACTTCCTGAAGCGGCACCTGTCTTAGCGCACACTGGACCGGTGAGGACGCAGCGCACGGACACCAACTGGGCCGGCAACGTGACGTACGGCGCCAGCGTGCTGCACGAACCGACATCGGTCGAGGAGCTGCAGGAGGTCGTCGCCGGGGCGTCGCGGGTGCGTGCGGTGGGCTCACGGCACTCGTTCAACCAGATCGCGGACACCGACCACGCCCAGGTGTCGGTGGCCGGACTGCCGGCGCGCGTCGAGATCGACGAGGCGCAGCGCGAGGTCACGGTGTCGGCGGGGCTCCGCTACGGCGAGCTGGTGCAGCAGCTGGACGCGGCCGGGCTGGGCGCTGCACAACCTGGCCTCGTTGCCCCACATCTCGGTGGCCGGCGGCATCGCCACGGGCACGCACGGCTCGGGCGACCGCAACGGCAGCCTGGCCAGCGCCGTCTCCGCCCTGTGGCTGGTCGGCGCCGACGGCGAGCTGCGCGAGGTCTGCCGCGGCGACCAGGACTTCGAGGGCATGGTGGTGTCGCTCGGCGCGCTGGGCGTCGTCACCGCGGTGTCCTTGGACATCCGGCCCACCTTCCAGATCCGTCAGGACGTGTTCGAGCACCTCCCGTGGAGCGATCTCGTCGAGCACTTCGACGAGATCACCTCAGCCGCCTACAGCGTGAGTCTGTTCACCGACTGGAACGAGGTCGGGCCCACCTCGGTCTGGCTCAAGTCCCGCACCACGTCGCGACCCGATCTGTTCGGCGCCCTCCCGGCTGCCAGCGGGCTGCACCCGCTCCCTGGGATCGATCCGGAGTCGACGACGTACCAGCTGGGCCGACCCGGACCCTGGTGGGACCGCCTGCCCCACTTCCGGCTCGGGTTCACGCCCAGCAACGGCGACGAGCTGCAGACTGAGTACCTCGTCCCCCGCGACCACGCGCTGGCGGCCATCGACGCGGTGCGGTCGCTGGCCGACATCATCCGGCCCGTGCTGCTGATCTCCGAGATCCGCACCGTGGCCGCCGACCCGCTGTGGCTCAGTCCCAGCCACGACACCGACTGCGCGGCCCTGCACTTCACCTGGCGTCCGGACGTGCCGGGGGTGATGGCCTGCCTGCCGGCGCTCGACGACGCCCTCGCTCCGTTCGCGGCCCGCCCCCACTGGGGCAAGCTGTTCACGACCACGCCCGAACGACACCACGCCGCCTATCCACGGCTGGCCGAGTTCGGTCGACTGGTCGAGCGGACCGATCCCTCCGGGGCGTTCGGCAACGGCCTCGTCGACGAGTGGCTGGGACGCAACAACCCCTAGCTGGTGGAAGCGGCCACCGACGCCCGGCGCGACAGCAGCGAGCCCCACAGCCCGGCGAAGATGAACATGATGATCGAGTAGACGGCCGCCGGCACCGAGATGGCGGTGGAGTCCAGGACCTCGACGGCCACGTAGATGGCGAGCGTCCCGTTGTGGACCCCGATCTCCATCGAGCTGGCGATGGCCTGCTTCTCGATGACCCCGAATGCCTTGGGCACGAAGTACCCGACCATCAGGCTGATGGCGCAGAACAGCGCCGTGGCGAGTCCGACGTCGGCGAAGTAGTCCACCGCGTTGTCGCGCTGGTCGAGCAGGATGCCGACGACCAGGACCGCCAGAATCACGGCCGAACCGATCCGCACGCCCTTGTCGCTGCGCGCGGCGATGGCGGGCTTCTTCGCCCGGACGAGCATCCCCAGCAGCACCGGAACCAGCACGATCGCGAAGACCTCGAGGACCTTGCTGAACTGCAGCGAGACCGTGTCGTCGCGGCCGTAGTAGCTGATCGCCCAGTTGGTGATGATCGGCAACGTCGCGATCGAGATGATCGAGTTGATGGCGGTCAGCGTGACATTCAGCGCGACGTCGCCGCGGAACAGGTGGCTGAACAGGTTGGCACTGGTGCCGCCGGGCGAGGCCGCGAGCAGCAGCATGCCGATCGCCAGCAACGGCGACAGGTCGAGCAGCTCCACGATTCCGAAGCAGACCACCGGGAGCAAGACGATCTGGCAGCCCAGCGCCACCAGCACGGCGCGAGGGTGCTGCCGGACGCGGCGGAAGTCCTCGAGCGTGAGCGACAGGCCCAGACCGAACATGATGATGCCGAGTGCCAGGGGGAGGGCGACAGTCGTCAGGGCTGAATCCATGGCGTCACCCTAGGGGTGGCACAGGTCACAGTCGGGCGTGGCGCGCCAGCCTGCGGGACAATGAAGCGTGAACTTCAACCCAGTGGCGCCCGACCTGCGAGGGCCGCGGTTGATGGTGCAGGACTGGAATCGGATCACTTTCGTGCACTGGGCCGTCGATCCTGAACGGGTGGCCCCGCTGCTGCCGCTCGGGACCAGGCCGGACGTCCTCGACGGCGCCACCTACGTCGGACTCATCCCGTTCCAGATGCACGGCGCGGGCTTCGGACGGGGGCCTGCCGTGCCGTACTTCGGGACCTTCGCCGAGACCAACGTACGGCTGTACTCGGTCGATCCGCAGGGACGCCACGGAGTTGTCTTTCGGTCGCTGGAGGCATCGCGGCTGCTGGTCTCGCTGAGCGCCCGGCTCTCCTTCGGCCTGCCGTACACCTGGGCGCGGATGCGGGTCCGCCACGACGGCGACCGTCTCACGTACACGACGCGTCGCCGCTGGCCGAGACCGCGCGGCGCCGGCGGGACCATGCAGGTCCGCGTCGGTGACACGGTCGTACCGTCACCGGTTGACCAGTTCGTCACCGCACGATTCGGCCTGCACACTCGCTGGCTGGGCCGCACGCTGTGGATCCCGAACCACCACGAGCCGTGGCCCTTGCGTTCCGCTGAGATCGACAGACTCGACGACACCCTCGTCGCAGCAGCTGGGCTGCCCGGCATCGTGCACGGACCGCCTGACTCGGTGGTGCATTCGGACGGTATTCGAACCATCTTCGGACTCCCCCAGCGCGTCGCACCCTGACGCCTGCGGCCGTCAGAGGGCAGCGTCGATGGCCGCGATGCGCGCCCTGAACGCTTCGACCCGGTCGCGGGTGCGCTGCGGCTCGCCGACCTTCTGCAGATTGGCGATGCCCTCGTCGCCGCGCGCGATGCCTGCCTCGATGCGGTCCGAGGCAGCGGTCATGCGATCGACCACCGCGTTGAGCAGGGTGAACGGGCCCCACTCGCCATAGGCATCGGCCAGCAGACCGACACGACGGGCGACGTCCTCGATCGGGGTCTCGCGATACAACGGGATGCCGGTCCAGGCGAGGAAGGCCAAGTCCTCCATCGGGTCCCCGGGGCCAGCCATGTCCCAGTCGATCATGGCGACGAAGTGGCCGCTCTGGATGATCCAGTTGTAGGCGCCGGGGTCGTGGTGGCAGATGATCTGGTCGTCGGCCAGCTCGACCTCGCCGGTGCCGCGCCAGTGGCGGACCCCCTCGGGCCGGAACGCCTCGACCGTGTCGTGGAAGCGACGCAGCCACTGCCCCGCCTCGACCAGCACGGAGTCGAGCACCACTTCGTCGTCGACCGGCACGCCGCGGCCCTCGACGTAGGACAAGATCTCGCGCCCGTCATCGCCGATGCCGTGCACCTCCGGCACACCGGGGAGATCGTGAACCCGCAGGTGCTCCAGCAGCTCGTGGACCGCCGGGGTCCAGGGCCCGGTCGGGCGGCGGACCGTGCGCCCCACCCGCGTCGCGCCGCCCACCCCGCCGGGGAGGTGCTCGATGTCGTCGTCTGGCACGATTTCATCGTGACACACACGCACTCGGGTGCAAGCGTCCCCGTCGGTCGCAGCGGAGCTCCGATGATCACGGCCCTCGTCCTGGTCGTCCTCGCCATCACCGCGGGCGCGCTCACCGCGATGGTCCTGACGTGGCCGTCGGCCAGCGACGTGCCGAAGGGTCTCGATCCCTATGGCGGCGAGGGTGTCAGCCGGGTCGGCGCGGTGGTCAAGTCGGTCGAGTCGCTTGACTGCAACGGCAGTGCCGAGGGACCAGACAACACGCCCAGCGTGGCCGGAGCCTGCGGTCAGATCACGGCAGCGACAGATGACGGAGAGGCCGCCGGGGTCACGCTCGATCCCACCCGATTCCAGTCCGGCATCTCCGTCGGCGACAAGATCACCCTGTTGCGGGTGCAGCCCGCCGGGCAGAGCCCCTCGTACGAGTTCCTGGACTTCCAGCGCGGTGTGCCGTTGGCGGCTCTCACTGCGGTGTTCGCCGTCGTGGTCATCGCGATCGCTCGATGGCGCGGCCTGTTCGCCCTGATCGGCATCGGCGTCACCCTGATGGCGCTGACCCAGTACGTCCTGCCGTCGATCCTCGCCGGACGTTCACCCATCCTGACCGCCATCATCGGCTCGACGGTCATCATGATCGTCGTGCTCTACCTCGCGCACGGCATCTCCGTGCGCACCACATCCGCACTGTTCGGCACCCTGTTCGGCATCGCGATGACGGCCGGACTCGGCGTGCTGAGCACCGACCTGAGCAGCATCACGGGGCTGGGGTCGGAGGACGACCGGTTGCTGCTCGCCACCGTCTCCACGCTCAACCTGTCGCAGGTGGCGGCCGCGACCATGGTCATCGCCGGACTCGGTGTGCTCAACGACGTCACGGTCACGCAGGCGAGCGCGGTGTGGGAGATGCGCGCCTTCCAGCCCACGGCCAGCCGCGCCAGCGTGTTCGCGTCAGCCATGCGCATCGGCCGCGATCACATCGCCTCCAGCGTCTACACCCTGGTGTTCGCGTACGCCGGATCGGCGATGACGATCCTGCTGCTGGTGTCGGCCTACCAGCAGAACCTGGTCACGGTCGTCACCACCGAACAGATCGGCCAGGAGGTCGTCCGCACCCTGGTCGGCGCCATCGGACTGGTGCTGGCCGTTCCGGTCACGACGGCCATCGCGGTCTGGATGGTGCCGCGGGGCGAAGAGTCCTACGTGGGTCGACGTTCGGCACCGGTCCAGCAGTAGTCAGATCGGCCTCAGACGGCGTGCTTGTCGTTCATCTCGGCGAAGAAGGCTTGCTGCAGCCGATCGACGTCGTTGACCGACAGGGCGATGTCATCGTCGATCTCCAGCCCCAGCACCAGCTCGTCTGGCGCCCACTCGATGGTGGAGTCCTCCATGACGGTGGAGCCCTGCATCAGCGAGTGAGCCAGGACCCGCACCTCGGTCAGCGGGCTGGCATCCACGCCGCGCACGCGCTGGGCGAAGCATGCGTCCATGACGATGACCAGATGGGCGGCGAGCCGCTGGGCGAAGGGGGTCGGGACCGGCGGCATGTCCCGCATCTCGGAGAGCTGTGACTCGATCTGCTGCTGGCAGTAGTCGACGTACTCCTGCGGATAGTTCTGGCGTCCAGGCATGGTGCCACCCTAGGCCGTCACGGGGGCCGCTGACCTGACCTCTGGCCCGCTGCTAGCCGGGGGGTCGCGAGGACGCGGTCGAGCGGGGGCAGAAGGCCTCGCGGGCCGAGCCGGTGTGCACCTGTTCGGGCAGCGAGACGGTGAGAACCTTGTCGACTCCACCCAGCCGGGAGATGCCGAGGCGCACCTCGGAGGCGAAGCTTCCTGCGCGGGCGGAGAGACGCTCGCACGCCGACATCAACATCGACAGCCGCACCGTCTTGCTCTGCCGCGCGCCGATCGTGAACTCCGACTTCCCGCCGCTGTCGGCCAGCTCTTGGTACGTGAACAGCGTGGCCTTGCGCGGCATCGGTTCGAGACCGGTGACCGTGAGCGGAAGGGCGCCATCATTGGTGAGCGTGAAGGTGTAGACCAGCGTGCCGCGGTCGACGTAGCGCACCTGCCGCACTGACCTGTCTCCGACCTGGAAGACGGCCGACGCCTGCGTGCCGGTGACCGAGGTCGGCCCAGCCGTCGACAGCGGCGAGGACATCATCGCGTACGCCGGCACCGCTGCGCCGACCAGGACGAGCGTCACCGCCACCGCGATGGCGAGCCTGCGCACTCGTCAGCTGCCCAGACGGAACAGACCCGCGAACGGCCCGTTCGCCGCAGTGGACGTGGGCTTGCTCGGGCTGTCGAACCACTGGCACTGCGGCGGGTGCTTCCACACCGGATCGGACCGGTCGTACTGGCTGCAGGTCAGGAAGCCGGCGTCCTTGACCGCGAGGCCGGGCAGGAGCTTCGACCCGCCACCAGCGCACGGGCCCGGGTCGATCACGAAGTTGTTGGTCGCCGTGCCGCGGGAGGACGTGTTGTTCTCCCAGCAGTTGCCGATGCCCTGGTCGTCCCACCAGTGGTCGAGACCGTTGTGCGCGATCTTGCCGCTGGGCGTGATGCCCATCTTGTTGCCGAAGACCTGGTTGCCGTGGGACGTGTCGAACAGCTTCTCCGGGTCGTACTCGTCGCGCAGCGGGGCAGGCACCCAGATCTGCATGGTGCCGAAGCGCCAGTTGTCGTAGATGTGGTTGTTGTCGGTCAGGTTGAAGTTGCCGCCGGCGATGAGCACACCGGTGCCCACCGGAGTCGGCACGACCGGACAGACCGTGCCGTTCATGTAGCCGCGGTCCTTCATCGGCTTGGCGCAGATCCCGGTGTCGACGTACTTGGTGTAGTAGTTCTCGTTGTTGCTGAAGATCTCGTTGCGCGACCACCGCGCATGGTCCTGCGGAAGACCCGGGTGCCCGGGGAACAACGAGTCCGTCGCGATGCCGGTGGCGTTGTTGTAGAACTTGTTGCCGTGGGCGTAGACGGAGTTTCCGGCGGTGCCGGAGTAGCCCAGCGTGTTGTCGTGGCTCTTGCTGTCGCGGATCTCGACCGCGTAGCGCTTGACCTCGGTCGTGGTGCTGTCCGCGTTGAGGTCCGAGGCTGAACCGGGGTAGATGCCCGAGTCACCGTTGTAGTACGCGTCGACGTTCTTGATCAGCCCGTGATCACTGGCGAAGGCCAGGATGCCGTACTCGTCGTTGGCGCGGGCCACGACCGTGTCGATCGTGAATCCGTCCGTCTCCAGGACGTAGATCGCGTTGAACTCGGCCTGCTGGATCGTGAAGTTGCGCATGTAGACGCCGCCCGCGCGATCGGCACGAATGGCGTTGAGCTTGCTGAACCTGTTGTCGATCAGGACGTCGCTCGGTCGGCGGCCGGTGCCGATGAGCTGGGTGCCGCACAGGGCGTTGTCGCACCGGATCGAGGAGTCCTGGGGGGTCTTGTCCCCGAGCAGGGCGATCAGGTTGAGGTTGTGCGGGCAGCGGACCTGGTCCGGGTACGACAGCGCGACCGGCCCGTCGCCGTACTCGGGTGACTGCTCACCGGTCAGGCTGCCGATGTACTGGCCGACATCCAGCGGGTCCTTGGACTCCGTCTTGATCGAGCCGCAGTATCCGGTCGGCTCGCTGTTGGCGTACTTGGACTCGGTGTAGGTGCCGGGGAGGATGTAGACCGACGTCTTGGTCTTCGTGATCGCGTTGATCGCATCCTGGATCGACCTGTATCGGCACGACTTGAGCAGCTTCTGGTTGCGGGTACGGAGCGAGCCCTTGGGCATCTTGGCGATGAGCTTCTTGCTCGACGACGTGCACACGACCTTGTAGCGGGAGTTGCTCAGACCGAGGTACTTCGGGACCGTGCCCTTCCCGTCCGGGAATCCGGCCTCCCGTTCCTCGTGAGCACTGGCCGGGGAGACGACCAAGGTGCTGCCGACGACAGCGGCCAGGAGGAGAGCGAACATGGCGAGGAATGACCGAGTCGTGCGCATGCCACCCCAACGAGCGTGACGTGGCTCACGTTACGCGCAGGTAACCACGAGTTATCCCTGCATTCGCAGGCGAACCGACGGCCAGATCATCCAGTCCTGCCATGATGAACAGATCGAGCGACGCCAGGCGTCGAGAAGCGGAGGCGTTCCATGTCAGATCGAGTCAGGATCGGAAGTGTCGCAGACTTCGCCGACGGCGAGCTGCACGCAGTGGACGCAGGGGGCACGTCAGTCGTGGTGGGACTCGTCGGCACGTCGTTGTGCGCGGCCCGGAACCGGTGCCCGCACATGGGCTTCTCGCTCACGAAGGGGCCCGGCGGCACGAAGTTCGCCGACGGCGAGGTGGTGTGCCCGTGGCACAACTCCCGCTTCGACCTCGATTCCGGCGACAACCTCGACTGGACCCCGGGCTTTGCGGGCAAGGACATGCCCCGGTGGTCGCGGAAGCTCATCGCGCTCGGCCGCAAGCCCTCATCGCTGACCACCTATGACGTCACCGTCGAGGGCGACGACGTCTTCGTCCAGCTCTGAGGGTCACCGTCGGTGCGTTCGCACCTTTCGGCTCCGCAGCGCGATCCGCGCCAGCATCGCCAACGAGATCACGACGGCGACGACGAACACCACGATCGCGATGTGGTTCTCGGTCGACGTCCCATCGCCGGTCGGTCGGGCCAGCAGCGCCGAGGCGAGGATCATCGCCGCCAGGACGACGGCCGCGGCCAGCACGTTGGCCAGCTTGTGCAGCCCCTGCAGGAACTCGTCCTCGTCGAATGCCTTGATCCGGATCTCGAAGTTCCCATCGCCGATCGCGTCGAAGGCCCGGTTCATCCGGCCGGGGAGCTCCTCGGCGAACTCCTTCGCCTCGAGCAACGACGCCATCATCGCCGCGGGCGTGGTCTTCATCGATGTCTTCATCAGCTCGGACATGTGCCGCTGCAGGGCTTCACGCGGCGCGAACTCCGGATCGAGCGTCGACGCCACCTGATCGAGGTTGAGCAGGGCCTTGCCCAGCATCACCAGCTCGGGGTCCATCCGCAGACCCGCCTCGGCAGCCTTGCGGGTCAGTTGCAGGACCAGTGCCCCGATCTCCAGATCGGCCAGAGAGGCGTCCGCGGCGCGGCCGACGAGGTCGGCCACGGCGCGAGCGAAGGCGGCCTGGTCGAAGTCCGGCAGCTCCTCCCCCATGGTGATGGCCACCCGGGTGACCTCCTCGGGCCGCGCGTCGGCCAGAGCCAGGAAGAGCTTGGAGAGCTTGTCCCGCACCGCCGGAGCAAGACGCGCGATCATGCCGATGTCGAGCAGGACCAGCTGGCCGTCGGGAGTGACCAGGACGTTGCCGGGGTGCGGGTCGGCGTGGAACACCCCGTGCACCAGCACCTGGTCGAGATAGCTCTTGAAGAGCTGGTCGGCCAGTGGTGCGCCATCCAGCTCGAGCCGGCCCATCGGACCCAGGTCCGTGACCTTCTTGCCCGCGACGAACTCCATCGTGAGGACGCGACCGGTCGTGAAGTCCGGGTAGGGCTTGGGCACGATGATGCGATCGTGCTCGGCGACCATCTCCCTCATGGTGGAGAGGTTGTCGGCCTCGCGGCGGTAGTCCAGCTCGTCGACCAGCGCCTTGCGGAACTCCTCGAACAGCTGCGCGAGCCCGAACCGCTGGCCGATCTCGCTGTGCTTGTCGAGGAACTCGGCCAGGTCTGACAGCACCTCCATGTCTTCTTGCACCTGGGCTCGGATCCCGGGGCGCTGGATCTTGACGACCACCTCGCGGCCGTCGCGCAGGGTGGCGCGGTGCACCTGACCCAGCGAGGCTGCCGCCAGCGGCGTGCGGTCGAAGGTCGGGAAGACCGTCGACAGCCGCACCTGCAGCTCGTCGGAGATGATCTGCTCGACCTCATCGAACGCAAACGGTTCGACGTCGTCCTGCAACCGCGACAGGGCCTCGATGTAGGCCGGGGTGAACAGATCGACCCGCGACGACATCAGCTGACCGAGCTTGACGAACGTGGGGCCCATCGCCTCCAGGTCGTCGGCCAGACCCGCAGCCGCATCCGGATCACCCTCGGCGAACTCGTCGTCGAGCACGGCGTCGATGCCACTGGACCGCACCAGATCACCCCTCCCGTGTCGCACCAGCAGCATGGCGATCTGTCGGTAGCGCTTGACGTGGGCGGAGTCGATGCGAAGGCTCATGGTGCGCCCGAGGATACGGGCGGCGGACGTCCGCCACCGATCACCGCAACGGTGAAGCACGCACCAGCAGGTCAGCGCACGTCGAGCAGCCGGCGCACGACTCGTTCGACGGACGTGAACTTCGCCATGGGCGGCCCAGCTCGATCAGCCGCGCCGGCGCCCGGACGTCGCCGCCACGAGCTGTTCCTCCGCATGCACGCCGGCCGGGACACGAGGTAGCCGGAGCACGAGCACGATGCCGGCCAACCACCAGACTCCGAGGATCAGCCACTCGTAGGGCCAGATCAGCGCGGCCGGCATGCCCGGCAGGTACAGGATTCCGAGGCCGAGGGTCAGCAGCGCAGCGGTGACCCCCACGAACCTGCCCTGGGAGACACGGAACGGGCGTTCCATGTCGGGATCGTCGCGGCGCAGCACGAGGAACGTCACCGCCACCAGGAAGAATGCGACGACGATCGAGATGCCGCCGGCGTCGACCAGCCACACCAGCATCTGGCGGCCGAACAACGGGGCCAGCACTGACAGCCCACCGATGAAGAGCACCGCGTTGCTCGGCGTGCGGTAGGTCGGGTGCACCTTGGCGAACCAGGACGGCAGCATCCCCGAAGAAGCCATCGCGTACATCAGCCTGCTCGCACCCAGCAGGAAGCCGTTCCAGCTGGTCAGGATCCCGGCGATTCCACCGAGGACGAGGATGTTGCCGAAGGTCTTGCTCCCCCACAGCTCGGACATCCCGGACGCCGCGGGCAGCGTGGCGTCAGCAAGGACATCCCGGGGCAAGGAAGAACCGACCGTCACCATGACGAGCATGTAGAACGCAGCCGCGGCCAGCACGGAGACCACGACGAGCTTCCCGATCTGGCGAAACGGCAGATTGATCTCGCCGGCCGACTGCGGAATCACGTCGAACCCCACGAACAGGAACGGCACAGCGACGAGGACTGCCACGACTCCACCGAAGCCTCCGACGAACAGCGGTTGCATGTTCTCCGTGCTGCCACCGACGAAGGAACCGACGAGCAGGAGCGCCCCGACCGCCAGCAGGAACAGCACCGCCACCGACTGAAACACTGCTGCAGGTCGCACCCCGATGTAGTTGAGTCCGGTCACCGCGACGGCCCCCACCACGCCCACAGCGACCCAGGACAGGTAGACGTCGTACCCGGCGACGGTCCAGAGCTGACCCACCAACATGTCGGGGGCCAGGAAGAGCACCGTCTGAGGAAGCGCCACCGCCTCGAACGCCACCACCGAGATGTAGCCGAAGACCAGACTCCAGGAGGTGACGAACGCGGCACGCGAACCGAGGCCCCGCAGCACGTAGTTGTGCTCTCCTCCTGCGTGCGGCATGGCCGAGACCAGCTCGGCGTAGGTCAGGCCCACCAGGGCCATGATCACTCCGCCGATGGCGAAGGCGAGCACAGCCCCGAGCGTTCCTGCGTCGCGCAGGAATCCTCCGGTCAGGACGATCCAACCGAAGCCGATCATGGCTCCGAAGGCGACCGCGAGAACGTCCCACCGTCCCAGGACTCGGTTCAGGCCGGATGAATCTGAACTGCCCTTCGTGCCGTCAGTGCTCATGAAATGGAACCTACGCCTCTCCGCCTCTGGCGACAGGATTCTGAGTCGACGACACGAACCCGAAGCGGTGAGAAGGCACAGCTCGTTGAACTCGTGCGCGCTAGCCGCGATCGCCACCTGCTGCGCCGCGTCCTTGGCCTCCTCCGCCTGCACCGGGCGGCCGTCCACCTCCGTCGCCGAACCCAGCGGTTCCGGTCGCCGTGTCCGCGCTGGGCAGCTCCGCGTCCAGGTTGGCGAGGACCACGTCCTGGCCGGCTGTCAGGCCCTCGGTGATCGAGGTGCGGGTCGAGCCGACCACCCCCACCGTCACAGGCGTCCGGGTGACGGCGCCGTCCTGCAGCACCGTGACCGTCGTCCGACCGGCGTTCGACACCGCCGACGACGGCACGGTCACCGCATCGACGACGGTGCTCGTCACCAGCTCGATGGTCGCCCCGGCACCCTCGGGCGCAGATACGTCATCCGCCAGGTCGACGGTCACGGGGTAGGTGACCGTGTCACCGTCCGTCGGCAGCATGCCGATCTCGGTGACGGTGCCGTCGACCGGCTCGTCGACCCCGGCCGGCGTCACGTGGGCGATCTGCCCCTTGGCAACCTGCGCGACCTGGTCCACCGTCACGGTCGTGGTCACTGTCGACCCGCCGTCGCCCGCCAAGATGAGGACGACGTCGGTGGACGCCACATCGTCACCGGACGCGCCCTGCACGTCGAGCACGGTGCCAGCGAACGGCGCCGTCATCGTGGCCGAGTCGCGCGCCAGCTCGGCCTCGGTCAGCGCTGCCGCAGCCATGTCGATGGCGGCCTGGCCGCTGGCGACGCTGCCCGCGGACGAGTCCCCGGGACTGGACTGCGACTCGGTCTGACCGCTCGACGAACCGCCCGAGGACCGGTGGCTGCCGGCTCGTCGGATTCACTCGGCGCGGAGGGCGCCGACGACGTCGACTTCGACAGCGTCTTGACCGCCTCGGACACGGTGCCGGCCAGCTCGGTCAGCGACGTCTGCAGCGTGTCCTGACGGGTGGCCACCTCGTCCTGCGCAGCCTGGACGGCGGCGAGCGCCTCGGTGCACTCCGTGCCGACCACTGGCTCCGCCGGGACGGCCTCGGCGGACTCGCTGTCTTCCGGTGCCGGCTCGACCGGCTCGTCGTCGGACTCGCTGACCTCGCAGGCATCGGCCTGAACCTGCAGAGCGGTCTTCGCGGTGGCGATCGCATCGCTCGCTGCGGACTGAGCCGTGGAGACGGCTTTCTGCTGCTTCGCGAGGGTGGCGAGGGCCTTGGTGAGCGCGGGTGACGGTGCCGACGAGGTAGATCCGCCGGCCGAGCTCTTCGTCGATCCGGTCGACGCAGTCACCGCGACTGCTGCCGTGACCGTCGCGGTCTGCGCGGCCTGGGTGGTCTCGAGCTGGGCGGTGGCCTTCGCGAGGTCGGCCTTCGCGCGGGTCACTGCGGCGTCGAGGTCCTCGGGATCGAGCGTGGCCAGCGTCTGGCCGGAGGTGACGTCGTCACCCACGGCGACGCTGACCTTCTTGATCGTCCCCTCGGCCCCGAAGGACAGATCACGCCGCGCGGACGACGCCACGGTGCCGGACAGGCTCAGGGTGCTCTCGACATCGGCGACGACTGCCGTGGCGAGCCGATAGCTTCCGGCCGTTCCGGTGCTCGCCCACGCGATGCCACCACCGCCGAGCAGCACCGCGCCCGCGACGACCGCGGCCGCCACCGGTCGGCGCCTCATGCCGCGGCCCGCGGACGCTGACCGCCGGCACCGGCGGCGCACTCGCCGTCGACCGAATCGCTGATCGCGATGGAGGTCGCGGTGATCGCACCGGTCTCGTCGGCCTCGCCGTCGCTGGTGATGCAGCGTCCGACCGCGACGTCGGAGGCGGTGGCGTCCGCTGTGGCGCTCATCGTGGTGGTGGCGGAGACCGTGACGGTCACGTCAGACACGTCCTCGGACCCCGGTTGCTGCGCCGCGACCGTGAACCCGGTGGCCGAGACGGCGGTGACCTCACCGATGACACCCGCGCCGCCGCGACCGGCACCGTCAGCGGCCTGGTCGGGCGCGTCGGCCGGCGGTGTGCGGTCGCCGCCCTCGGGTCGTTCTCGCGCCTGGGTGCCGGCACCCCGCGCGCACGAGCCGTCGGTCGCCTCCGTGACCTGCACGGTGGTGGCAGCGACGTCGTCGCCGTCGGCGTCGTCCTCGCTGCGCACCACGACGCACGCTCCCACCGTGACGGCTGCCAGATCGGCGTCGACCTGCTGGGTGAAGGTGGTGGAGACGGTCCAGGTGACCGCGACCTGGCTCTGCTGGTTCTGGACCTGCGCCGTTGATCCGGCGAGCTCGACGACCTCCCCGGAACCGCCGCGCCCAGCGCGATCGGCTCCGGCTTCCTGCCCCGAGGCGGTCTCGGCCGCGGCGTTGGTCGGTTCGCTCGCGGCACATCCGACGAGCACGAGGGCCAGCGCGAGCATGGTGAGGGTCAGCAGTGTCTTCATGGTTCTCCTGATGGTCGGTGAGGTCATTCGCTGCGCAGAGCGTCGATGGGAGTGAGGCGGGCCGCCCGGTCCGCCGGATAGACGCCGAAGCCGATGCCGAGGGCCAGCGCGGTCAGCAGGGCGCCGACGGTGGCCGTGGCCGACAACGACACCGGTTGACCGATGAGTGGCGGCAGCACCTGCCAGCCGATGATCCCCAGTGCCACCCCGGCGAGACCGCCGGCGAGTCCCAGGATGGATGCCTCGACGAGGAACTGACGTCGGATGACCCGCGGTGTCGCGCCGAGCGCCTTGCGCAGACCGATCTCGCGGATTCGTTCGGTCACCGACACGAGCATGATGTTCATGACGCCGATGCCGCCGACCAGCAGCGAGATCCCGGCGACCCCGCCCAGCAGCACCGTCAGGGTGCGGTTGGTGGCGTTGGCGGTGTCCAGCAGCGCTTCCTGGCTGGTGATCGTGAAGTCGGCATCGGCCGTCGTGACGTCGTGCAGATTGTTCAGCAGCGTCGTGATCTCGGCGTGAGTCGCTCCGAGGGTGTTCTGGTCCTTGCCCTCGACGTAGATCGACGAGACGGCAGTGCCGGTCGTGCCGGTGACGGCGGACGCGGTGGCCAGCGGCGTCACGGCGGTGTCGTCGAGCGAGGAGTCGTCCGACGAGCCCCCGGCTGCCTCGAGGACGCCGATGACGGTCAATGCCGACCCGTTGACGGTGACGGTCTGACCCACCGCTGACACCAGACCCAGCTCGTCGACGGTGTCCGGGCCGAGCACCACGACCCGGGCGCCGGCGGCGACCTCGGCATCGGTGAAGAAACGGCCCGTCGACAGGGTGCGCGACCGCACGTCGAGCCACGACGTGGTGGTGCCGACCAAGGAGGTGGTCCAGTTGGTGCCGTCATTGACCAGAGCGGTCGACGCGGAGGTCGCAGGTGCGACCGCCGCCGCGTCGGGCACGACGTCGGTGTCGGCGATGGCCTGGGCGTCGGCGAGCGTGAGCGTCGACGCGGAGCCGAAGCCACCGCGGACACCAGTGCTCGACGTCGAGCTGCCCGGAGAGACGACCAGCAGGTTCGAGCCCAACGAGTCGATCTGCTTGCGGACCTCGTCCTGGGCGCCCTGACCGAGTCCGACGGTCAAGATGACCGAGGAGACGCCGATGATGATGCCGAGCATCGTCAGCACCGATCGCATGCGGTGCGCCTGCACGGCCTCCAGGCCGGTGCGCACCGTCTCGCCCCACGACATGCCGATCACGGGCGCGCTCATGCGGCCGGCTCCGTGACACGCACTTCGCCGTCGTGCACCTCGATGGTGCGGGCTGCTCGGGCGGCGACGTCGCGCTCGTGGGTGATCAGCACGATGGTGCGCCCCCGGGCGGCGAGGCCGTCGAACAGGTCCAGGATGTCCGCCGTCGACTGCGAGTCGAGATTTCCGGTGGGCTCGTCGGCCAGCAGCAGGGTCGGATCAGTGACCAGCGCGCGGGCCACCGCGACGCGCTGCTGCTGTCCGCCGGACAGCTCGCCAGGCTTGTGCTCGGCGCGTTCGGCCAGGCCCACCTGCGCGAGCGCGTCGAGCGCGCGGGTGCGTCGGTCGGCCGGTGGCACACCGGCGTAGACCAGCGGCAGCTCGACGTTGCGCCACGCGGACATGCTGCGCAGCAGGTTGAACTGCTGGAAGACGAATCCGATGCGACGGTTGCGCACCTCGGCGAGCTGGGTCTCGGTCATCGTGGAGACGTCCTCGCCGGCCAGGTGGTAGGTGCCTGACGTGGGCACGTCGAGGCACCCGAGGATGTGCATCAGGGTCGACTTGCCTGACCCCGACGGGCCGATGACGGCCACGTACTCGCCTTCGCCGATGCTGGCGTCGATCCCCCGCAGAGCCTCGACCTGGACCACTCCGGTGTCGTAGACCTTGCGGACGCCAGTGAGCTCGAGCAGGCCGCTCACTGGTTGCCGCCGGGTGCGCCCTCGGGACGCTGCGGCCGATCGCCGGTGCCTGTCGCGCCGGCGCCGGTTCCGGTTCCGGTTCCGGTGCGGCCCACGGCGGCGACCGTGACCTGCACCTGGTCGCCTTCGACGAGACCTGCCGTGATCTCGGTGAAGGCACCGTAGGTCTGCCCCACGGTCACCTTCGTGCGGGTGGCGGCGGAGCCGTCAATCGTGTCGACGTAGGTCACCCCGTCCTCGCTGGTCGACGGCCTGGGTCGGCACGGTCAGCACGTCCTGGACCTGCTTGACCACGATGGCGATGTCAGCCGAGGTCCCGGCGTACAGGCCCTCCTGCTCGCCGGTGATCTTCACCGTGACCGGGAACGTCGCGGCGCCCGACGTGCTCGCCGTGGCAACACGTCCGACCTCAGCGACGGTGCCGAAGATCTCGGCGTCGGCGCCGCTGGGGGTCACGGTCACCTGGAGCCCGTCCTTCACCTGCGCGATGTCGTCGGCGGCCACCTCGGCCTCCACGACGAACGAGGTCGGCGTGATGACGCTGACTGCGGCGCTCGTCGTGGTGGTCTCGCCGGTCGCGGCCTGGCCCCCGCCGGACGACGACGTTCCGCTGCCGGTCTGGTCGCCGACCTCGATCGAGACGGCCGCAACCGTCCCGCCGAAGGTGGCCCGGAGCGTCGCCGCGTCCAGGTTCTCCTCGGCTTCGGCCAGCCCCGCTTCGGCGCTGGCGACCGCGGCGTCGTTCGACGCTCGCTGCACGCTGGACTCGCTGCCGTCGTCGGCGGCCGCGGTCTCAGCGGCGTCCAGCTGCGCCTGGGCCGACGCCAGGGAGGCATCGAGCGACGCCGTGTCGAGCGTTGCGAGCACGTCGTCCGCGGCGACCGTGTCGCCGGGTTCGACCGCGACCTTGGTGACCCGCCCGGACACGTCGAAGTCCAGGTCGGCCTGCTTGCTCGGCGCGATGGTGCCGCTGGCCGTGACGGTCGTCTCGAACGTGCCGACCGTGGCCTCGGCGGTCGTGGTCTGGGCCGATGCCTCGCCGGGGCGCGACAGCATCCAGATGCCACTGCCTCCGATCGCGAGGACGGCAGCCGCACCGATCAGCGCAATGCGGCGTGAGGGTGGATGCGGAAGTCGGGAGAGCAGATGCTTGGCTCGTGAGGAAGGCGACACCACGACAGCCTCGGGGCACCGGCTGTGGCGACCCCCGGCTGACCTTGTGCACGACCTGTGAGTGGCTCGTGGGCCCAAAATGTTGGTTTATGCCCGTTTTATTTGCCAAACGGTCTTGTAACCACATGATGAGGCAGATAGAAAGGAACTATCGATCTGAGACGCAGATCACACGTGGCCGGCGGCGAGCAACCGGTCGAGCCGACCTGAAGGCAGATGCGCATGACGTCGATCCACGTCCCACTCCGGTCCCTACCAGCTGCCCGACCGCAACCTCGGGCTCGACCTGATGCGGGCCACCGAGGCCGCCGCGATGGCCGCCGGGCGGTGGGCTGGCCTCGGCGACAAGGAGGCTGGCGACGGCGCCGCGGTCGACGCCATGCGGCTGGTGCTCGCAGGCGTGCAGATGCGCGGGGTCGTGGTCATCGGTGAGGGCGAGAAGGACGAGGCTCCGATGCTCCACAACGGCGAGGAGGTCGGCGACGGCACCGGCCCCGAGATGGACATCGCGGTGGACCCAGTCGACGGCACGACGTTGCTCGCAACGGGCATGCCCAACGCGATCGCCGTGATCGCGGCAGCTGATCGCGGCACCATGTTCGACCCCAAGGACGTCTACTACATGGACAAGCTCGTCGTCGGTCCCGCCGCCGCCGGGTTGGTCGACATCAACGCTCCCACCGAGGAGACGCTGCAGATCGTGGCCAACACGAAGGGCGGCTCCATCTCGGACGTGACCGTCGCCGTGCTGGACCGGCCCCGACACGCTGAGCTGATCGCACGGGTGCGTGCCGCCGGCGCTCGGATCAAGCTGTTCCCCGACGGCGACGTCGCGGTGGCGATCGCCGTGGCGCGGCCCGACTCGGGGATCGACGTGCTCATGGGCATCGGCGGCACCCCGGAGGGCGTCATCACGGCCTGCGCCATGAAGGCGATGGGCGGGGAGATCCAGGCGCGACTCCACGCCGCCGACGACGAGCAGCGGCGCCGAGCCATCGCGGCAGGCCATGACCTCGACCGGGTCCTGTTGCTCGACGATCTGGTGTCATGCGAGAACACCTTCTTCGTGGGGACGGGCATCACCGACGGCGACCTCCTCGCCGGTGTCCGCTACTCCAGTGGCGGCGCCCGCACTCGGTCGCTCGTGATGCGGTCGCAAAGTGGCACGGTGCGTGAGGTCAGCAGCGACCACGCACTCACCAAGATGCTTCGCCACGTGCAGGATCAGTCGTAACGTGACCCACACGGCCAACGAAAGGCAGTGATCTCCCCATGGACAAGCTCGTCTACCACTTCAGCGAGGGCGACAAGGACCAGAAGGACCTGCTGGGCGGCAAGGGTGCCAACCTTGCGGAGATGACTCGGCTGGGCCTGCCGGTGCCCCCTGGCTTCATCGTCACGACCGAGGCCTGCCGGCACTACCTGAAGCACGATCGTCTGCCGGACGATCTGAAGGTGCAGGTCACCATGGCCCTGCGCCGACTCGAGGACGAGGTCGGACGCCGACTCGGCGACTCCGTCGATCCGCTCCTGGTGAGCGTGAGGTCCGGAGCCAAGTACTCGATGCCCGGCATGATGGAGACGGTGCTCAACGTCGGCCTCAACGACTTCTCGGTCCAGGGCCTGATCGAGGCATCCGGAGACGAGCGGTTCGTCTGGGACTCGTACCGGCGCCTGATCCAGATGTTCGGCAAGACCGTCCTTGGCATGGAGGGCGACGAGTTCGCCCGGGTGCTCGATGCGGCAAAGCAGGCCAAGGGCGTCGAGGACGACCTCGGGCTGGACGCTGACGACCTCCGTCAGCTGGTCGAGGAGTTCAAGGCCGTGGTGGAGGCCGGCAGCGGGCGATCGTTCCCGCAGGATCCGCGCGAACAGCTCGACCTGGCCATCCGAGCCGTCTTCGAGTCCTGGAACACCGACCGCGCTCGCATCTACCGGCGGCGCGAGCGCATCCCCGACGACGCGGGGACGGCGGTGAACGTCTGCACGATGGTCTTCGGCAACCTGGGCGAGACCTCCGGAACCGGCGTCTGCTTCACGCGGGATCCCTCCACGGGCAAGCCCGGCGGGTACGGCGACTACCTCGTCAACGCGCAGGGTGAGGACGTCGTCTCCGGCATCCGCAACACGCTGTCCCTCGACGACTTCGAGCAGGTCGACCCCGCCTCCCACGATTCCCTCCGCAAGATCATGCGGCGCCTGGAGACCCACTACCGCGACCTGTGCGACATCGAGTTCACCGTGGAGCGCGGGAAGCTCTGGATGCTCCAGACCCGCGTGGGCAAGCGCACCGCTGCGGCAGCGTTCCGCATCGCCACCCAGCTGGTCGACGAACAGCTGATCACGATGGACGAAGCGCTGGAGCGGGTCGGCGGACCACAGCTGGCCCAGCTCATGTTTCCGCAGTTCGACGCCGGGGCCGAACGCACGTCGTTCACCCGAGGCATGGCGGCCTCGCCGGGCGCCGCAGTGGGCAAAGTGGTCTTCGACTCCGCGACGGCCGTCGCGTGGGCAGCCGCAGGGCGAGTCGGTCGTGCTGTTGCGTCAGGAGACCAACCCCGAGGACCTCGAGGGGATGATCGCTGCCAAGGGAATCCTGACCAGCCGCGGTGGCAAGACCTCCCACGCGGCCGTCGTGGCACGAGGCATGGGCAAGACCGCCGTGTGCGGCGCCGAGTCGCTGCACGTCGACGAGGAGCGACAGGTCGCCGAAGCCGGCGGCGTCGAGGTGCGCGAGGGCGACGTCCTCTCCATCGATGGATCCACCGGCGAGGTCTTCGTCGGCGAGCTGCCGGTCGTCCCGTCTCCGGTCGTGAAGTACCTCGAGGAGGGTCTGGAGCCAGCTCTTGAGCAGGCGGACGAGGAGACCGCCGACCTGATCCGCGCAGTGGACCGCATGCTCGCGCATGCAGACTCGGTGCGCACCATGCAGGTGCGGGCGAACGCCGACACCGGACCGGATGCGTTGCGGGCCCGGCGGATGGGCGCCGAGGGAATCGGCCTGTGCCGCACCGAGCACATGTTCCTTGGCGATCGACGCGTCCTGATCGAGCGCGTGATCTTGGCCGACTCTCCCGCAGAGCGCGACGAAGCGCTCGCTGCTCTCCTGCCTCCCCAACGCGATGACTTCGACGAGCTCCTGGCCGCGATGGACGGGCTACCGACCACGATCCGCCTGCTCGACCCACCGCTCCACGAGTTCCTGCCCGACCGGTCCGAGCTGATGGTGAAGGTTGCCCGGGCTGAGGAGCAGGGCGTCGTCGATGACGGTGACGTCACGCTGCTTGCTGCAGTGAACCGGCTCCACGAGTCCAATCCGATGCTCGGCCTGCGGGGCGTCCGACTCGGACTGACCGTGCCCGGGCTGTTCGCGGGCCAGATCCGGGCGATCGCCGAGGCGACCGCACTCCGCATCAAGGGAGGCCACGACCCGAAGCCGGAGATCATGGTTCCGTTGGTGGGATCGCTGATGGAGCTGCACCTCGTCCGGGAGGAGGCCAGCCGGATCCTCGCCGAGGTCGCCGAGGCCGAGGGAGTCAGCCTGGACATCCCCGTCGGCACGATGATCGAGCTTCCCCGCGCGGCGCTCACGACGTTCCGGATCGCCGAGGAGGCTGATTTCATCTCCTTCGGCACCAACGACCTCACCCAAACCACGTGGGGGTTCAGCCGCGACGACGTCGAGGCGGCCTTCTTCGCTGCCTATCTCGAGAAGGGCGTCTTCACGGTGTCGCCATTTGAGAGTTTGGACGTCGATGGTGTCGGCAGGCTCGTCGACATCGCTACCCGCGAGGGCCGCAGCACCCGCCCCGGCCTCAAGGCCGGGGTCTGCGGCGAGCACGGCGGCGATCCCGAGTCGATCCACTTCTTCCACCGAGTCGGACTGGACTACGTCTCCTGCTCGCCGTTCCGCGTCCCGATCGCCCGGCTCGAGGCCGGACGCGCTGTGCTCGGCAAGGGCGAGGAGGACACGTCGGACGACGCCGACATCCAGCGGGCGTAGGAGGTGCGCCGAGAATACGGCGAGCATCATGTCCTGGCCGTGGCTACTCGGCGATCCCCAGTCTGAGCATGAGCGCCTCGGTCGCACCCTGATCGACATCGCACTGGTACGGCGCGGCCTTGACCGCGAGTACGTCCGGAGCCGGGAACTCGTCGAGCTCCGCGAGCCATCGGAAGAAGGTCTCCAACCCGGCGGGCGAGATCAGCTCGAGGACAGTTGCCGGCTCGTCGCCAGCGTTCCAGAAGGTGTGCCACTGGTTGCGCGGCTTGAACAGGAGGTCGCCCGGTTCGATGACGACCTCGTCCTCGCCGAGCAGGACACCGACCCTGCCGGTGAGCACGTAGGTGAACTCGTCCTCGAGGTGGTGACGGTGAACGGGGGCTGCGAGCGCCCGCGGTGCCAGCAGGTGCTGGACGAGCGCGAAGCGCTGGTCCGAGTCCGGACCGTCGATCATGAAACGGTCGGTCACCTGACCGGGGCCCGGTTCGACGCGGCCGTCGCTCGGGCCGAGGAGGCGGTACGGCTGGGTCGGTGCGGGTGTCTGGTTCATGCTCGGGACGCTAGATGCAGAACCGCCGTCGCGGAATACCAGGTTTGTGGGGGTCGTTCCGTGCAGCCAGATCGCTACAGTGCACGTTGTGTCGTCGAAGACGATCCGAGCAGAGGACAGGATCCGGGAGCTGGCCACCCGCCAGTTCGACCTTGCCACGTTCTGGCAGGAGTCGTCCTCGGTGATCCGCGAGGTCGTGCCGCACTACTGGGTGCCGTGCTGGTACACGTTGGATCCCGCGTCACACCTCATCACCAGCCACTTCCACGAGGGCCTGGCGGAATACCCGGATGCCTGGCTGGAAGCCGAGTACCTCGACGACGACGTCAACCAGATCCTCGACGTGGTCCGGTCCGACTCCGGGATCTCGACCCTTCACGAGCTCACCGGTGGAGATCCGAGCGGCACAGCGCGCTGGCAGGCGAACATCGAGCTCGGTGGCGACCAGGAGCTGCTCCTGCGACTCAGGACCCGATCGGGCGAGGTGTGGGGCGCTCTCGGCCTCTACCGGGAACTGGACCGGCCGATGTTCAGTGCTGCCGAGAAGCAGTTCCTCTCGGCCGTGAGCACCCCGCTGGCTGAAGGGGCGCGCCGCGCCCTGGTGTTCGGCGAGGCCTCCGACCCGGACTGGCCGGACGGTCCCGGGCTGGTCTTGGTCGGGACTGACGGCACCGTGGAGTCGATGACCGCCGCTGGCACGACATGGTTGACCGCGCTGGGCGAGGGCAACCTCGAACGGACGATCCCGATGAGTGTCCTGGCCGTGGCTCGCTCAGCGGCGTCCGGACGACCAGCAGAAGCGAGGGTCCGCGTGCCGGACGGTCCTTGGCTCGCACTCTCCGCTGCGCAGCTCGCGGGAGAGCAGCGGGTGGCAGTCCTGATCGAGCCGGCCAGACCGCCGCGGATCTTCGACCTGGTGATGTCTGCGCACGGGCTCACCCGGCGCGAGCGTGAGGTGGTTCAGCTCGTCCTGGAGGGTCACCCCACCGCGGGGATCTCCTCGACGCTGTCGGTCTCCGGGCACACCGTCCAGGAACATCTGAAGTCGGTGTTCGAGAAGCTGGGGGTACGCAGTCGACGTGAGCTGGTCGCCCAGGCCTTCTTCGCCCACTACTCGCCGCGATTCCGCGACAACGAGCGTCGATCGGAGGCCGGTCTGCCGATGCGCGGCAACCCGGCACCACCCGCCGCAGGCTAGGACTTCCAAGGCGCGCGGCACCGGGTCAGGCTCGGAGGAGTTGGCTGACCAGGGTGTTGCCCAGCCACGTCTCGTAAGGGACGGGGCCCCATCCCCGCTCGACGACGAGCAGGTGGAAGAGCTCGGGCAGGGTGAGCGCCAGAGTGAGGTCGAGGGCCGAGTCGACGGTGAGCTCCGAGCGGAGCCGCGGTGCGAGGGCATCGATGAGCCTGCGAATCTCGCGCTCGCGTGTGGCCAGGACTTCTCGCAAGGTCTCCGCCATCTGCGGGTCCGAAGCCGCCGCTTCCTGGTACATCACGACGACGTCGGAGCCGACCTGCAGCTGGCGCCGGTTGAGCTCGGCGAGCATTCTCAGCTGCCGGGCGGGGTCGGGCTCGTGAAGGTACTCGGCGGCACGTGAGGTCGTCTGAGCGTCGCGCATCCAAAGTTCGGTGATCTTGTCGAGGATCTTCGCCTTGGTTCCGAAGGCGGAGTAGATCGTCTGGACCGGGATGTCCGCCGCTTCGGAGATGGTGGTGATCGTGGTGGCGACGTAACCGTGCTCCGCGAAGAGCACCCGGGCGACGCGTGCCACCTCCCGCTTGGTGGCCTCCGCCTGGCGTTGCCGGTGTCCGGCGGATCTCTTGACAGCCACACGACACAGTAGCACTATGTTCGTCATAGGTGTGGTATGACGAATTCTCATCATGGAGGCGCAATGGATGAGCCGGTTGTGTACTTCAAGCCGGGATGTCCGTTTGGCATCAGGCTCAGGACTGGGTTGACCCTGCACCGGGTGCCCCATCGCTCCGTGCGGTTTCGTGATGATGAGGACGGCGCCGCCCGGGTCCGCGGCGTGAACGACGGCAACGAAATTTCGCCGACGGTCTTCATCGCAGGCCGGTGGCTCACGAATCCCGGCTGGCGCGAAGTTCGGGACGCGACAGTGACAGCGAGGCCTCCCGCCACCGCAGACCAGGACGTCCGGGGCATGGACACACGGCGAGCGCGGCAGCCATGAGCGCAAGGAGCCCTGCCCGCCGCGCCCAGCCTCGTACGCCACAGCGCTCGTCGCCACCGTGGGCCGGGACGGCCGGGTGGGCGCTGAATGGCGCCGCCCTCGCACTGGTGGGGTACGTCGTCGTCGCGGTGACCCTCGGAGCTGGCTTCGAGCAGGACCTGGCGGCGGCCGCCGAGCATCAGGGCGTGGCGGTCAACGCGGTGGCAACCTCCACGCAGGCCCAGATCACTCAGGACCACGCGCTCTACGCATTGATCACCGGACTGTTCCTGTTGCTACCCCCGGCATTCCTGCTCCGGGCTGCCGACAAGATCCGCACCGGGGCCGGAGGACGACTCGCCCAGCTCACATGGTGGTCGGCCCTGGTGACGCTGCTGATGTGGTGGGCCTACGTGGGGCTGGGGCTGGGCTTGTTTGCCGCCCCGGAGAATCTCCCGCCGCTCGTGCGGGACTTTGGCCCGCTGACGGTCCCGCTGGTGTCCGCCTTGTCGCTGCTTGCGCTCGGTTCGCTGGTGTTCGCCAGTGAGGCGGTGCGCGGAGCCGACGTCGCCCGCCGGCCGGCCCGGGTCGCCACGGTCGTCTGCATCCTTCTCGGAGCGCTCAGCCTGGTAGCCCTCGTCGCCGCTGGATGTGAAGACCCGGTGGTGCCGATCGTGATCGTGCCTGGAGCGCTGATCCTGGGCATCGCCCTGCTTCGCTCCCAGCGACTGGCACCACCAGCAACGGTCGCGCGATGACCAGGAGACGCGTGGCGACACCACTCGAGAAGGAGATTGTCATGTTGAACACCTTGATCAAGCGGTGGTCAGACGCCTGGGCCACCCACCTCAGATGGCGGTCCGCTGCGATCGCCGCGGTTGCCGCCTCGACGCTGCTCGTTGGCTGCGGCTCACACGATTCCACGCCCGCGACGGAGGCCCCCGCTACGTCCGAGGCACCGGCCGCCTCCTCCCCGTTGGAAGGCACCTGGCGCACCGAGCCCATGTCACTGCGGGACGTCGAGGCCACCCTGCGTCAGCAGGGTTTCGAGGAGTGGATCGAGAAGTTCCGCAAGAGTCCCCCGATCTCGCAAGTCACCGTGCTTGACCTCAGCATCGAGGGGGGCCAGTGGAATCTGTACGGCGAATCCGACGCGGGACGGGTGCCGATCGACTATGACGCGGAGTACGAGATCGACGGCGACACCGTCACCTTCCACCACTCTGACGGCTCGAACACCCACCGCTGGACGGTCGACGGCGACACACTGAGCCTTGAGTTCGTGAAGGGGACCATGCCTCCCTATGAAGGGATCCCGGACGAAGTGTTCCAGCGCGCGCTGTACATGACCGAGACGTTCACGCGGCAGGGCTGACTCGATCTCGTCCCGGCCATCCTTCGTCCGTCCCGTGTCAGTTGTCGACGGCGGTTTGTCTGATCACCAGCCATGAGGTCACCGGCCCATCTTCGCAGGTCGCAGCGGCACCGACGTGGTATGAATTGGGCATCGTCTGCCACCCGCGAGGTCCGTCCATGTCGCCAACCCTTCGGCCGCCGCTCCACCCCTCGCCGGCCTACGGTCAGGACTCCCGTTGAGGCTCGGCCGGCGCACGCGGCGCGACGGTGCCGCGCCCGTCGAACGGTTCATCGAGGACGTGCTGCCGAACGTGCCGCGCACGCCGGCGCGAGCGCACCTGACCAATCACATGGAGCTGATGCGCGGCGCAGCCGAAGAGCGCGGGCTCACCATCCAGAAGATCGCAGACACCACCTACTTCTACGACGGCCGCATCGCCGTGGGCAGCGTGCACAAGCATCGGATGACCAGCCTCGTCGCCAAGAACGCCATTCTCGTGTGCGATTCCAAAGTCCAGACCAAACAGATGCTTCAGGCCGCGGGTGTGCCGGTACCGGTGGGGTTTGCCCTGACACCCGATCAGCTCGATGAAGGGCTCGTCCAGCTACGGGCCATGCGGACGGCGGTCCTGAAACCTTCATACGGGATGCGTGGCCGCGGGATCACCTGCGCAATCACGTCCAGGGCCGACCTCGAGACCGCGTGGGAGACGGCGACCCAGGCCCTGCAACCGCGTCGAGACACCACCTTCTTGCTGGAGGAGCAGATCAGTGGCATCGACATCCGCGTCTTCGTCGTCGGGACGCGCGCCGTCGCAGCGACCACCCGCGTTCCGTTCCACGTCGTGGGCGACGGTCGACTCAGCATCAGCGACCTGATCGAGGCCAAGCGCGAACAGCGGCTGACCGTGCCCTATCTGGCCGCGCACCCACCCATCGTCGAGACAGCACTGCTCGAACGGTCGGGCCGCACTCTCGACGGCATCCCGGCCGACGGCGAAATTGTCGTGCTCACCAGTCTCGCCAACATCAGCGTCGGCGGGGAGAACGTCGACGTCACCGACCTCGTGCACCCGGACTTGCTCGACGTGGCCGTGGCCGCCACCCGTGCGGTTCCGGGCCTGCACGTGGCTGGGGTGGACCTGATGGCGCGGAACCTGGGCACCGTCAAGGGAGCCGTCGTCCTAGAGCTCAACGCCGGCGCGAACGTCGACGTCCATCACTGCCCGACCCGAGGTCTGCCGCGCGACGTCGCCGGCGCGATCGTCGATGAGATGATCAGCCGCTCCCGCTGCAACGGGTGAGACGCGACGACGACATTCCCCGACGGGGCTCATCTCCTCCACGACGACGTGGACGCCGATCCGAAGCGGAGGTCGACTAGGCCGCCGTCACGAGCGTCATCGCCTGAAGACGTTTCCTGCGAGGTACTTGAGTCCCGTGTCGACCGCGACAGTGCACACGGTCTTTCCCGGCCCGAGCTCTTGGGCCAACGAGATTGCTCCAGCGATGTTGCACCCGCTCGACACGCCCGCCAGCAACCCCTCCTCCCGGGCCAGGCGGCGAGTCATTTCTACACCGTCGGCCTCGTCGACCTGACGCACCTCGTCATAGCCGTCTGCTTCAAGCAGCGGCGGGATGAAGCCGATGCCGATGCCCTCGACGTCGTGCGAGCCTGGCTCGCCGCCCGTGATCACGGGCGACTGCGACAACTCGAGCAGCACCAGCCGCGCCTCGCTGCCACCGTCACGCAAAGCGTTCGAGACACCCATCGTCAGCCCGGCCGTCCCGACCGTTGCGCAAAATGCGTCGATCGGCACGTCGACCTGCGCGAGGAGTTCCTCGCCGACCTGTCGGTAGCCGTCGAGCGAGTCGCGGTTGTTCAGCTGGTCGGTCCAATACGTGTTGGGCTCCGCGGCGTACTCCGCTGCTTTCGCGATCATCCTCGGCACGAGGTCGGGCGTGATCTTGCCTCCGACGCTCTCCACGATGGTCAGCTCCGCGCCGAACGCGACCATCGTGCGCAGCTTCTCCTCGGCCACCGCGTCGGAACTGACCACACGAAACCGGTATCCCTTCACCGCGCAGACGTAGGCGAGCGACCCGCCCGTGCTGCCACCGGTGTATTCGACGACCGTCATGCCCGGACGGAGGTCGCCCCGGCGTTCGGCCGCTTCGATCATCGCGAGCGCCATCCGGTCCTTGTACGACCCGGTGGGGCTGAACCACTCCAACTTCACCAGGACGTCCGCCGCATGGTCGGGAACGACGCTCGACAGCCGCACCACCGGCGTGTTCCCAAGCGTGCGCAGCATGGAATCGTGAACGGCCATCAGACACCTGTGTCTCTGAGGCCGCGGGAGGCAGCCCGAAACGCATCGTATCCCGAATCCACCATGCTGATCAGTGAGTTCGCGTCCGGGACCGAGTCACCGGCGTGATCGCCCCTACGTCCGGGCGCCGCCTTGAGACCGCCCTATTCGTCAGACGTTGAAGCGGAACTCGACCACGTCGCCGTCGGCCATGACGTAGTCCTTGCCCTCCATGCGCACCTTGCCGGCCGACTTGGCGGTCGCCATGGAGCCGGCGGCAACGAGATCGTCGAAGGAGACGATCTCGGCCTTGATGAAGCCGCGCTCGAAGTCGGTGTGGATGACGCCGGCGGCCTGCGGGGCGGTGGCGCCCTTGGGGATGGTCCAGGCGCGCGACTCCTTGGGACCAGCAGTCAGATACGTCTGCAGACCGAGTGTGTCGAAGCCGACTCGCGCCAGCGCGTCGAGGCCGGGCTCGGTGACACCCATGTCGGCGAGCATCTCCGCACGCATCTGCTCGGCCTCCTCGTCGTCGCCCAGCTCGACCAGCTCGGCCTCGCCCTTGGCATCGAGGAAGATCGCCTCCGACGGCGCGACCAGGTCGCGCATCTGCTGCTTGAGCGACTCGTCGCCCAGCTCGTCGGCGTCGCAGTTGAAGACGTAGATGAAGCGCTTGGAGGTCATCAGGTGCAGCTCTCGCAGCAGCTCGAGGTCGAGCCCGGCCTTCAGCACGCCGGTGCCGGCCTCCAGCGCGTCCTTGGCCTTCTTGGCCTCCTCGAACAGCGGGACGAGCGACTTGTCCTTGCGCGAGTCCTTGTCGAGCCGGGGCATGGCGTTGTCGATCGTCTGCAGGTCGGCCAGGGCCATCTCGATCGAGATGGTCTCGATGTCGTTGGCCGGGTTCACGTCGCCGTCGACGTGGGTCACGTCCTCGTCGCGGAACACCCGGGTGACCTGGCAGATGGCGTCGGACTCGCGGATGTGGGACAGGAACTTGTTGCCCATGCCCTCACCCTCGGACGCGCCGCGGACGATGCCGGCGATGTCGACGAACTGCACTGTCGCAGGCAGGACTGCTTCTCCGAGCCGAAGATCTCGGCCAGCTGGGCGAGCCGCGCAGTCGGGGACGCCGACCACGCCGATGTTGGGCTCGATCGTCGCGAACGGGTAGTTCGCCGCGAGGACGTCGTTCTTGGTCAGGGCGTTGAAGAGGGTCGACTTGCCCGCGTTGGGGAGTCCGACGATGCCGATGCTGAGAGCCACGAGCGACGATCCTACGTGTTCAGGGACGGGTGAGGCCAAACGCCCGCAGGTTGCGGTCGTGCCAGTCGACGCGCATGCCCAGGTCCGTCATGCCGAGCCGTGCGCAGACCGCCTGGGAGCGGACGTTGGCCGGGTCAGTCACGGCCAGCAGCCGGGGCACCTCGGCCGCCCAAGCCCGATCGACGAGGGCAGAGCCAGCCTCCGTCGCGAGCCCGCGGCCCCACCCATCAGGGTGCAGGTGCCAGCCGATCTCGAAGTCCTGCGGTTCGTCTCCCGAGCTCAGCGGGATCGGCACCAGCAACGCCATGCCGACCACACGCTGCTCGCCCGTGGGCACCATCGCGAACACCCCGCTGGCAGGGTGCGGTCCGGCCCGCTGCGGAAAGCTCGCGATCCGGGCGACAGCTTCATCACGATGCGCCATCGGCTCGCCGTTTCGACCGCTCCACCTCGCGACCTCCGGAAGACTGAAGATGGCATACACGTCGTCCGCGTCATCGGGGGTGAATGGTCGCAGCAGGAGTCGCTCGGTGCGAATCGAGTCCATGGGAGAACCCTGACAGACTCGGGTCATGACCGTCATCAAGATCAATGCCATCACCGTTCCCGCTGGCTCGGGTGACGAGCTCGCCCACCGCTTCGCCGCTCGCGCCGGCGCCGTCGACGGTGCCGAGGGGTTCGAGGGCTTCGAGCTGCTCAAGCCCACCGACGACCGCGACCAGTGGCTCGTCATCACCCGCTGGGCCAGCGAGGAGACCTTCCAGGCCTGGGTCGACTCCCCGTCGTTCGCCGAGGGCCATCGTTCCGCGGTCGAGCG
Source organism: uncultured Actinomycetota bacterium (assembly GCA_963769445.1). Lineage (GTDB taxonomy): Bacteria > Actinomycetota > Actinomycetes > Propionibacteriales > Nocardioidaceae > Aeromicrobium. The sequence goes on from CAVYLO010000002.1 coordinate 134,855, forward strand.
CGCCGGAGGAGACGCCGCCGAAGCCGGTGTCGACCCACAGCGAGGTCTGGAACTACGAGATCGCGGGCGGCTCCCCCGGCTGACCGGTCGAAAGTGTCGGACCCGGGCGACACGATGGGATCATGCCTGTCATTGCAGTGGGTCGAGTCACCGAGCGGCTAACGTCGTGAGCATGGAGCGCACGGCGCTACGGCCCGGACATCAGCTGGCCTCCCACGACCTCACGGTCCGCGGGACGATCGCCGTCGGCTGCGTCGCCATGGCCGTCGTCACCAGCCTGGATCTGGTCAACGGCCAGCTCGGTTTCCCGTTCTCGCTCGGCTTCGTGCTCATCGTGGTCACCCTGCCGCTGGCCATCGATGTCCGCGAGCTGTTCCCGGCCGGCGTCCTGCCCCCGCTGCTGCTGCTCGGCACCCTGCTGGTGGTGTGCATCGTCCGACCCGAGGCCATCTCGGTCGACGGACTGGCTGCCGATGCCGGGCTGTTCACCCGCTATCTCGCCTCCGTGGTCGACCACGGGCTGACCCTGGCCATCGGACATGCTCTGGCCATCGCGGTCATCGTGTGGCGCATCCTCGCCGACGCCTGATGTCCACGTTCGACGATCTGCGCACGCTTGCCCTGGAGCTGCCCGACACCACCGAGAAGTCTGCGTGGGGCAATCCCACCTACCGCGTGGCGGGCAAGATGTTCGTGTGGGAGCGGCCCCTGCGCGCCAAGGAGCAGGCTGAGCTCGGCGATGACGTCCCCCCTGGGCCGGTGGCCGGAGCGGGGGTCGAGGACCTCGGCGAGAAGGAGTCACTCCTGGCCTCGGACCCCGCGGTGTTCTTCACGGTCTCCCACTTCGACGGCCACCCATCGGTGCTGGTGCGGCTCGACGCGGTGACCGTGGCTCGACTGCGCGAGATCGTGCTCGACGCCTGGCTGGCGCGAGCCCCGACCGCGCTCGCCGAGCAGCATCTCAACCAGTGAGCTGATCGACGAAGCACCAACGCCAGGCCTCGCCCGGCTCGAACGATCGCATCACGGGGTGTGCGGTCTCGTCGAAGTGCGCCGCAGCGTGTTGGCCGGGCGAGGAGTCGCAGCACCCGACGTGCCCGCACGACATGCAGATCCTCAGGTGCACCCACTCGGTGCCGTCGCGGAGACACTCCTCGCATCCGTCCGGCGTGATCGGATCGGGCACGGGCCGCCCGTCTCGCAGGTGCTCGCATCCACCCTGTGCCAGCAGAGTGGGGCGCAGATCGGTCTCGCGTTCGGAGGTCGTCTCGTCCTCGGCAGCGCGATCGAGGATCGACTCCTCGAGGTCGAGGGCGTTCATGATGCGGGTCAGCACCGTGTGATCGACACCCCCGGCATCCCGGATGCGCAGCAGCTCCTGACGCTCGGCCTTGAGCATCTCGGCACGGGTGCGCGTGTACTGCGCCGTCGGCGTCTCACTCCTGCCCAGCCGCTCCCACAGGCTGTTGGTGCGGTCGAGCGCTCGATCGCGCAGTCGTTGCCGCACGCTGTCGGAGACGGCGCGGTCCTCGTGCTCGTCCAGGTACTTGATCCCGGCGTCGGTGACGGATTGGTAGACCCCCGCCTCCTGCAGATGGTCCTCGTGCCGGTCGGGACCGGGCACCTGCAGCGTGCGCACCAGCCACGGAAGGGTCAGTCCCTGGAGCAACAGGGTGCCGACCGTGACCACGAAGGCGATCAGCACCAGCACCTCTCTCTGCGGGGTGTCGCGGGGCAGCAGGAAGACCGCCGCCAACGTCACCACGCCGCGCATCCCGGCCCATCCGATGATGACCACGACCCGCCACGACGGCGCCGGATCTGCCCTCTGCACCGACGGGATCAGTCGCGGCAGGTACGTCGCCGGGAAGATCCAGACGAACCGCAGGACGATGACGCCGACCAGCGTGGCCGCGCAGGTGGCGGCGATGAGCGGCACGGACAAATCACTGTCCCCCACGTCGAGCAGGATCGAACGGATCTGCATGCCGATCAGCAAGAACACGGCGTTCTCGAGCACGAAGGAGATCGTCGACCAGTTGGTGCGCTCGAACAACCGCGACGTCCCCGACTGGATGAGCGGCGACTTGTGGCCGAGGATCAGACCAGCGACGACCACGGCGAGAACCCCGGACGGATGTCCCTCCACGCCCGGGATGCGGATCTCCTCGGCCGGCAGGTAGGCCAGCCACGGAGTCAGCAGGGAAACCGCGACGTCGGTGATGTCGTCCTCGATGTGCTTGCGCACCTTGCCGATCACCACGGCGACCAGCAACCCGACCGCCACGCCGCCGACGGCCGACACCGCGAAGGACGCCCCGACCTCCCAGATCGAGACCGTGCCAGCGATCGCGGCGATCGCGGTGCGGAGCGTGACGATGGCGGTGGCGTCGTTGACCAGGCTCTCGCCCTCCAGGATCGTGACGACCCGCCGCGGAAGGCCGATACGTCGGGCGATCGTGGTGGCCGCGACCGCATCCGGGGGCGCGACGACGGCGCCGAGCGCGAATCCGACGGCCAGCGGCACGCCGAGCATGGCCCACACCAGCAGGCCGATGCCCACCGTGGTGAAGATGACCAGCCCGATGCTCAGCAGGGCGATGGGGCGCTTGTTGCTGCTGAAGTCGATCAAGGACGTGCGGATGGCCGCGGAGTACAGCAACGGCGGCAGGAACCCGACCAGCACCAGCTCAGGTGTCAGCTCGATCTCCGGCAGGAAGGGCAGGTACGACACCGCGATGCCCACGACGATCAGCACCAGAGGCGCTGACAAGCCGAAGCGGCCGGCCACGGCGCTGAAGGCGACCGCGATCACCGCCAGGATGAGGATCGTCAGCGCGATGTCCACGTCAGGTGGTGCCGGCGCGCTTCATGTCCCGGCGCAGCTCGGGCGGCAGCGCGAAGATGAGGCTCTCGTCTGCGGTGCGCACAGCATCGGCGTCCGGGTGGCCGTGGTCGCTCAGGTAGCCGAGCACGTCCTGCACCAGATTGTCGGGCACCGAAGCGCCCGAGGTGACGCCGATCTTCTCGACACCGTCGAGCCATGCGTCGTCGATCTCGGAGATGTCGTCGATGCGATACGACGCCTTGGCGCCGGCCTCGAGGGCGACCTCGACCAGCCGCACGGAGTTCGAGGAGTTGGCCGAGCCGACGACGATCACGAGGTCCGCACCCTTGGCGATCTCCTTGACCGCGACCTGGCGGTTCTGGGTGGCGTAGCAGATGTCGTCGCTGGGCGGATCCTGAAGCTGCGGGAACTTCTCGCGCAGCCGGCGCACCGTCTCCATCGTCTCGTCGACGCTGAGCGTGGTCTGCGAAAGCCATGAGAGCTTGGCATCGGCCGGGAACTCCAGGCTGTCGACGTCGTCCGGGTGCTCGACCAGGGTGATGCTCTCGGGCGCCTCACCGGCGGTTCCCTCGACCTCCTCGTGACCGGCGTGGCCGATCAGCAGGATGTGCTTGCCCTCGCTGGCGAAGCGCCGGGCCTCGTGGTGCACCTTGGTGACCAACGGGCAGGTGGCGTCGATGGTCTTGAGGTCGCGCTCGGCGGCCTCGATGTGCACCATCGGCGAGACGCCGTGGGCCGAGAACACGACAGTGGCGCCCATCGGCACCTCGTCCAGCTCCTCGACGAAGATGGCGCCACGGGCAGCAAGGTTGTTCACCACGTGCTTGTTGTGCACGATCTGCTTGCGCACGTAGACGGGGGCGCCATACAGATCCAGCGCCTTCTCGACAGTGATGACCGCGCGATCGACCCCGGCGCAGTAGCCACGGGGGTCGGCGAGCAGGACACTGCCGCCGACGGCGGGCATGCCAAGTGCGACCTCAGAAGACATGGCCCCATCGTAACGGGCGGTACGCCATAGGCTGTCGGCATGGCTCTGCAGACGTCGGCGGACTCCCCCGCCCCGCTGCGGCAGATCTCCACGCTGCTCGGCAGCTGGATCGACCGCCTCGGCGCTGTCTGGGTCGAGGCCGAGGTCGCCCAGCTGACCCGCCGTCAAGGAATCTGCTTCCTGACCCTGCGTGACCTGCGGGCCACCATCTCCATCGACGCGACCTGCCACCTGAGCATCCTGGACGCCTCCCCGGCCCCCATCACCGAGGGCGCCCGCGTGGTCGTGCAGGCGCGGCCGACCTTCTACGCGCCTCGCGGCGCCCTGAGCCTCGAGCTGCGCGAGATCCGGCTGCAGGGCGAGGGTGAGCTGCTCGCCCAGCTCGAGCGACGTCGACAGCTGCTGGCCGCCGAGGGCCTCTTCGCGTCACACCACAAGCGGCCGCTGCCCCTGTTGCCGCACGGAATCGGGCTGATCACGGGACGCGACTCGGCCGCCGAACGCGACGTGCTGGAGAACGCCCGCCGCCGATGGCCCGACGTCCGTTTCGTCGTCCAGCACGCGCTGATGCAGGGAGAGGGTTCCGCGCGCGGCATCATGGCCGCGCTGGCCCAGCTCGACGCTGATCCCACGGTCGACGTCATCGTCATCGCGCGTGGCGGCGGATCCATGCAGGACCTGCTGCCGTTCTCCGACGAGGGCCTGATCCGTGCCGTGTTCGCGGCGCGCACGCCGGTGGTCAGCGCGATCGGTCATGAGCCGGACATCCCGATTCTTGACCTCGTCGCCGACCTCCGCGCCTCCACGCCCACCGATGCCGCCAAGCACCTCGTGCCTGCTGTCATCGAGGAGCTGGCGGCACTGGCGGACATGCGAGAACGGGGCCGACTGGCCGTGCTGGCCCTGATCGACCGCGAGCAACGAGGGCTGGCCGCCGCCCGGTCCCGACCGGTGCTGGCGACACCCACGTCGATGGTCGACACCGCCGAGCGGTTGCTCCGCGATCAACGGGACCGCGCCCGCCGCTCGATCGTGAACCGGCTCGATCGGGCTGGCGACGAGGTCGGTCACCACCTGGCTCGGGTCCGCGGGCTGTCGCCGCTCGCCACGCTGGAGCGCGGTTATGCCGTCGCCCAGCTGCCCGACGGAACCGTCGTCACCCGCACCGCCCAGCTGAACCCCGATGGCGAGCTGACTGTTCGCATCGTCGACGGCATCGTCGTCGTCCGCACCCTCTCGATCGAGGAGACACCCCATGACTGACGCACCTGACCTGCCCTACGAGCAAGCGCGTGATGAACTCATCGCCGTCGTGCAGAAGCTGGAGACCGGCGGGAGCACCCTGGAGGAATCACTGGCCCTGTGGGAACGCGGCGAGGAGCTGGCCGCGCTCTGCCAGCGTTGGCTCGACGGCGCGCGCGCCAGGCTGGCCGCCGCCAGTGGCGAGACTCAGCCAGCCGGTGACAGCGACGCGATGTAGTCCTCCAGGACGTCCTGCGTCACGGTGCCGTTGACCAGCGTGGTCCGTTCGCCCTCGCGCATCACGTAGGCGATCTCGTCCCCGGGGCCGGCCCAGACCGACCACACCTCTCCCGCGACCTGCGCCGACCCGGCCTCCTCGCTGCCTTCGGCCCAGCGGTCGAGGGCGCGTTCGATCGACAGCGGGGTCTGCTCGATCCCCACGTACTCCTCGTCGTCGGTCAGCACTCCGAGGTGCCAGGTGCCGCCCGACCCGTCGACGCCCGGGTCGAACCGGGCCGACGTGGCCCGCCACCCGTCCGGCAGGGTCGTCGGGGCCAGCAACGGCAACGAGGTGCCCGCTTGCGCCTGGACCAGGACCTGCTCGTAGTCGACGGTCGAGACCGTCTCCTCCGGCGTGGTGGTGAACAGCTTCCCGAAGGCGAAGAGACCAAGGATGATCAAGCCGATCACGAACATGGAGCGCAGAATGTCGCCGATGTCGGGGTTGCCCCTCGAAGATGCCACGAGCCCAGTCTATCGACGTCGGTAGAGTGTCGCTCGTGGATCACCTCCAGCCCGCCGAGCAGGCGCCCGACCGCAACCTCGCCCTCGACCTGGTGCGCGTCACCGAGGCAGGCGCCATGGCCGCTGGCCGGTGGGTGGGCCGCGGCGACAAGAACGGCGCTGACGGCGTCGCGGTCAACGCGATGCGCACCCTGATCAACACGGTGCAGATGAACGGCGTCGTGGTGATCGGCGAGGGCGAGAAGGACGAAGCGCCCATGCTCTACAACGGCGAGCAGGTCGGCGACGGCACAGGCCCTGCCTGCGACGTCGCGGTCGACCCGATCGACGGCACCACGCTGACCGCCAAGAGCCTGCCCAACGCGGTCTCGGTCATGGCCGTTGCCCCCCGCGGGTCGATGTACGACCCGTCCGCCGTGTTCTACATGGAGAAGCTGATCGCTGGCCCCGAGGCGGCCGACGCCGTCGACATCCGGCTGCCGATCGCCGAGAACATCGCCCGCGTGGCCAAGGCCAAGGGCCGACGCAACAGCGACATCACGGTCTGTGTGCTCGACCGGCCCCGTCACCAGCAGCTGGTCGACGAGATTCGCGAGGCCGGCGCGCGCATCAAGTTCATCATCGACGGCGACGTCGCCGGCGGCATCACCGCGGCCCGCCCCGACACTGGCGTCGACCTGCTGGTGGGCATTGGCGGCACCCCCGAGGGCATCATCACGGCGTGCGCCATCAAGGCGATCGGCGGCGTGATCCAGGGCAAGCTGTGGCCCATCGACGACGACGAGCGGCAGCGCGCGATCGACGCCGGTCACGACCTCGACCGCGTTCTCGGGACCGACGACCTCGTCAACGCTGACGACTGCTTCTTCGTCGCCACCGGCATCACGGACGGCGAGCTGATGCACGGCGTCCGCTACAGCGGCGGCCGAGCCATCACCGAGTCGATCGTCATGCGCTCGCGCAGCGGCACCATCCGCAAGATCACGAGCGAGCATCAGCTGGCCAAGCTGAAGGCGTACTCCTCGGTCGACTACGAGCACTGACCCTGGCGCAGGACCTGAGGTGCTGGACGCGAGCATCTGAACTACTCGCCGGTAGGATCACCCCATGGCTGGATCGGGTGAGAAGTTCGCGTCGCTGCCCTCGGGCATCGACATCTGTTTCGAGACCTTCGGCGACCCCAAGGACCCGGCGGTTCTGCTGGTCATGGGACTCGGCGGCCCGATGGGGTGGTGGACCGAGGACTTCTGCGAGCTGCTCGCCAGCCGCGGACTGTTCGTCGTCCGCTATGACAACCGAGACACCGGGCGCTCCACCAAGCTGCGCCACCACAAGGTCGGCAAGATCGACATCGCTCGCGCGTTCGTCGGGCTCGGATCGGCGCCGTACGGCCTGTCCGATCTCGCCGAGGACGCCTTCGGCCTTCTGGACCATCTCGGCATCGAGCAGGCCAACCTCACCGGCGTGTCGATGGGAGGGATGATCGCCCAGACGATGGCGATCGCCCACCCCGAGCGTGTGCTGTCGATGACGTCGATCATGTCCACGACCGGCAGGCGCACCGTGGGCTGGCAGAGCCCCAAAGTCCTCCCGGCGATGCTCGCCTCGGCAGGTCGCACGCGGGACTCCTACATCGCGCGTTCTCTGCGCACCCAGAAGGTCATCGGCTCGCCAGCGTTCCCGTCCGATCAGGAGAACCAGCGCCTGCGGGCCCAGGAGACCTACGATCGCGGCTGGATCGCCAGCGGCGTGGCCCGCCACATGTTGGCCGTGCTGACCCAGACCGATCGGACCGAGGCGCTCGGCGCACTCGACCTGCCGGTCACCGTCATCCACGGCAGCGCCGACCCCCTCGTGCACAGGTCCGGGGGCCAGGCCACCGCCGATGCCATCCCCGACGCCGAGCTGATCGAGATCGACGGCAAGGGACACGACCTGCCCGCCCAGCTGTACGCCACCTATGTCGACGCGATCGTGGACACCGCAGCCCGCGCCGCATCGCGGCGATGAGACACAACCCTCGACACGTCAGCGACGACCCCGCCCTCGTGCGCCGACTCGTCGCCGAGCATCCGTGGGCGACGATCGTCAGCCAGCACGACGGCGACCTGGTTGCGTCGCACTATCCGGTGCTGCTCGATCCCGATCACCCGTTGGCGCTGCTCACCCACGTGGGACGCCCCGACGAGACGCTGCACGGCTTCGGGCAGGGTGCCGAGGTCCTCGTGGTGCTGCAAGGGCATCACGGCTACGTCTCTCCCAGCTGGTACGTCCCGGGAGCGAGCGGAGCGCCGACGTGGAACTTCACCGCCGCACACCTGCACGGCGTGCCCCAGGTGCTCGACGCCGAGGAGAACCTGCGGGTGCTCACCTCGCTGGTCGCGCACTTCGAGCAGCACGTCGATGACCCGCTGTGGCTCGACCAGACGTGGGGCGAACAGGCCGCGCGCGGCACCGTGGGTCTGCGCATCCCGATCGACCGGTTCACGCTCAAGGTCAAGATGAGCCAGGACAAGGACGAGACATCCGTGCAGAACGTCGTCGACGCACTGCGTCGTCCCGGCCCGTACGAGCACCCCGCGCTGGCCTCGGACATGGAACGGGCACGCCGCGAAGGCGTTGGCATGCCGCCGAAAGAGGACTGAGACCCCGGCCGGATCTTGACGGGTCGCTGCGACATTCGCGCGGCAGGCGGTGCACGGTTCACGCCCGAACGGAAGCGGACCCCCAGTCGACTCCAAGTGCGGCTGGAGCGACCGCGTTCATGGTGATTCCACGACCGAACGAGGAGGAATCACATGACCACCACACCCACCACGATCTGGCCGCAGCAGATGTGGCTGCCGGGTCAGGCTGCCGCTCCTGAGGGACCGATCGACATGATGATGATGTATCTCATGCATCACGGCTTTCGCCGCGACCTCGCTGACTTCGTGGCTGCTGGCCGGGCGACGCCTACCTCCGACCGCGACACCTGGACCGCCCTGGCGGACCGATGGGAGCGCTTCTCCGACATCCTGCACCACCACCACAGTGGTGAGGACGCGATGGTGTGGCCTGCGCTGATGCAGCGGGCCGATGAGGCCGGGCGGCACACGCTGAAGGCCATGGAGGACGAGCACGACGAGATCGACCCGTTGCTCACCTCGTGCGCAGAAGGCTTCAGGCGGCTCGCGCGGCATGACGACGAGGACGCCTGCTCTGCCCTTGTCGTTCGCCTGATGGCCACCCACGAACGGCTGGGACAGCATCTGGCCCACGAGGAGACCGAGGCGATCGAGATGATCCAGTCGGTGCTGACGCCCGACGAATGGGCGCCAATCGAGAAGTCGTTCTCCGAGGACATGACGCTGCGCAAGCTCGCGTTCGAGATCCCGTGGGCCGTGAAGGGTGTCCCACCGCAACAGCGCGCGACGGTGTTCGCGGTGACCGGCAAGCCGTTCGAGGTCATCTGGTGGATGACCCGTGGCCGATTCGCGCGACGCGAGCGCCAGGCGTTCCGGTATCTGCCCTAGAAGCAGTGGGCGTCCCGATGGTCCCGCAGCCACGCGGCGACCATGGGGACGTCCCACTCCCTGCAGAGCGTGAGCGCGTCGTCGGCGTGGGCGCCCGCGACCTCGGCGGCTCCGCTCGCGGCGGCGGCCAGCGCAAGGAAGGCATCCACGGGCCCCATGGCCGCGGCTGAGTTGGCGCAGCACGCCCGGCCCGCGAACGGGGCAAGTCGGGCGTACGCCTCGGCACCGAGGTCCGCGTCGTCCAGCGCGACGGCCACCTCGGCCGAGGCGCCCCACGTGAACAGCGAGAACCAGGTGTCGCTGGAGAGGTCGATCGGGTGATCGACGAGGTACGCGCGTGCCTGCGACACCTGGCCCGCACGGATCATGAACATCGCGACGATCGAGGACAGCGGCAGTGCCGACCTCTCCGCCATGGCGACGATGCCGGGCACGACCTCGCGGGCCCGGCCCTGCCAGAGCAAGAGGAACATCTGAGCACCGCCCAGCGCGTCCTCGTACTGCGCAAGCGTCAACCGCTCACCGAGCGACTGCAGGTGCTCGGCCAGGCCCTCGGCCTCGGTGTGCCGCCCGGCCATCGCGAGCCATGGAACCTCCAGGGTGTCGAGCACCATCTGCGCATAGAAGTGGCGCTGCTCCTCAGCCAGAAGGCGGGCCCGCCGAGCCACTGTCGCACCCGTCTCGATGTCGCCGATCTCGTACGCGAGGCCGGCTCGCAAGGTGAGGGCCAGCGTCAGCGCCCGATGATCACGGATGCGGTCGGCGAGCTCGAGTGCCTCCTCGATCAGCAGCAACCGACTGTCGGCGGTGGCGGACCGACTGATGGCGACGAAGGCCATCCGGACCGCGGTCAGGAGCAGCCCGGGATCGCCGAGCCGGCGCGCCATCGCTACTCCCTCGGCCGCGAGCGCCTCGCGCTCGTGGGTGGTGGCGCCGTAGTAGATCTCGAAGGCGAGCGCCAACATGACCCGGCAGCGGAGGTCGCCATCCCCGGCGGGCAGTTCGTCGAGGGCCTGCCGCAGTGCGGCCACCACGATCGGATCGACCGTGCCGTGCGCGACCGCTTGCCACAGGGCGTCGGTGGTGGTCGATGCGGCGGCTCGGGCCACGAGCGCGACATCGCCGCTTTCCCGCCCCACCGCGATGGCCTCGTGGACGACGGCGCGTGACTCGTGCCAGTCGCCGGACCGGCGCAACGCCTCGGCGAGGGCCATCAGGACCTCGTGTCTGTCGTGGGCGGTGGCCCCTGGGTCGGCCGGCTGAGCGTCGTAGGCAGCTCTCGACAGATCGACTGCCTCCTCGTACGCATGGATGGCGTAGGTCGCGGCGGCCGCAGTGAGCGCGGCGCGCCAACCCCGCGCGGCTTGGCGCGGCCCGGCCGCCAGCCAGTGGCGCGCCGACTCCGACTCCCGCCCAGGCGCACCGTCCAGGTCGGCGGCGACGCGCGCATGCACAGCGGCGCGACGCATGGCAGGGATCGAGGCGTACACGGTGTCCCGCACGAGGGCGTGGGTGAATCGGAACCGTTCGACACCGTCGTCCTCCACCAGCCCGGCGGCCCTTGCCTGTTCGAGCGAGCCGAGCAGCTCCTCGGCAGTGGTCATCGCGGCCGCGGCGACGGCGGACACGTCGAACGCACGACCGATCACGGACGCGGTCCGCAGGACCTCGACCGCCGAGTCGGGGAGAGCCGTCACGCGCCGGGTCACCACGTCACTGACGGCGGCAGGCGGACTGGATTCGGCGAGCAACGCCGCGAGGTCGCCGTGCTCGGCGGCGAGCCTGGAGTACTCGACCAGGAAGAACGGGTTGCCGTCACTTCTGGCACGCAGTGCCTCGACGTCGGAGGACGACGGACTGGACCTCGTGATGGACAGCACGAGCTGCGCGGCGTCGTCGCGCGTCAGGCCCGAGAGCTCAAGACGCAGGGCGTGCCGGCGCGCGAACGATTCGGCAACCGAGCCCAGGAGGGCGGTGGGTGCGGGCTTGTCCCGCCACGTCGCGATCACGAGGAGACGACCGGCGTGGGCGCCCTCGACGAGGAGTCGAAGAACGCGAAGCGACGAGGCATCAGCCCAGTGCAGGTCGTCGAGGACGACAACGAGTGTCCGGTCCGACGCGCGGAGCAGGATCGCGCGCACGATGCTGTCCCAGATCCGGAACCGTGTGCCCCCGTCTGCCTCCCCTGCCTCGATCGGCAGGTCGAGGTCCAGCGCGCCGAGGACGTCAGTCCACGGCCACAGCGGCGGAGCGCCTTCGTCCTGCGAGCAGCGCCCGACGAGCACCTGGGCGCCGGCGGCGAGCGCGACATCGGCCAGCTCGCGAACGAGCCGGCTCTTGCCGATGCCGGGTTCGCCGACGACGGTCGCGAAGCGCGGGGTGCTGTCGGCTGCCTCATCGAGCAGCGCTGACAGCGCGGCCAGAGGTTGCTCGCGACCCACCATGGGCCATGGGGCCGTCCTCCGCGCCGGTGCGGGCGATGCCCGGGTGCGGGGCGGGGGCGGACGGGGGTCGACCGCGGGGTCCTGCTGCAGCACCGCAGTCTGAACCGACCGGAGCTCTGACCCGGGCTCGATCCCCAGCTCATCGGCCAGCAGCGTGCGCACGCGTCGCAGGGTGTCGAGGGCGTCCGCCTGACGACCGGATCTGGCCAGCGCGACCGCCTGCAGCGCCCACAGCCGCTCGTGGAGAGGGTACTCAGCCGTGAGGACGTCGAGATCGGCCGCCACGGCAGCGTGCCGACCAAGGGTGAGGCCGACGACGGCGCGATCTTCCTGCGCGAGCAGCCGCAACCGCTCGAGCCGCACCCTCTCGGCGACTGCGGCGGGTGCATCAACCAGCTCGAGGTACGGGGTGCCGCGCCACCATCGGAGAGCCTCATCGATCGAGTCGAGGATGGACTCGAGCCGATCGGTGGCCACGGCGCGGCGCTCGCCGAGCACCTGGACCGGGGCGATCGCCTCGTGAGAGTGGATCACGGCTGAGTGGAATCGCGCCGCGTCGAGATCCTCGTCAGGAACGATCAACGCGTAGCCGCCGCCTGCCGTGACGAGCACCGAAGCCGCCGAACGCGCCGGACGATCTGGCTCGAGGACGCGACGGAGCCCCGCGACGTAGGTCTGGAGGGTGCCGCCGACGCCCGGGGGCGGCCCGTCGGGCCACAGCAGGTCGACGATCGAGTCGACCGACACCGTCCGACCGCGGTGCAGGGCCAGCGCGGACAGCAGGGCCCGCTGCTTGCGCGGGCCGAGGTCGACCGGTGCACCGTCGGATGAGGCTTGGGCAGAGCCCAGGACGCCCAGCTGCATGACCTGAGCATAGGTGGGCGATCGGTGACGTGTCACGCAATGACGGGACTGACGCACTTACGGCGAAATCTGCCCAGCCTCACCGCAGATGATCCGTTATCCTCAGATTCATGTCTCATGTGCGAATCGCTGATGCCGCGCGTTTCCTGGGTGTCAGCGATGACACGGTGCGGCGCTGGGTCCATGCCGGTGCCCTCACGTCAACCACCGACGAAGCCGGACGCATGGTCATCGACGGTCGAGAGCTGGCTCAGTTCGCCAAGGCGCAGGCCGGAGGCTCCGAGCAGCCGGGGACGTCGTCCTCGGCTCGCAACCGGTTCGTCGGCCTGGTCACCTCAGTCACGGCCGACACGGTCATGGCGCAGGTCGAGATGCAGTGCGGGCCGTTCCGGGTGGTCTCGCTCATGAGCAGCGAAGCCGTGCGTGAACTCGGTCTGGAACCTGGTTCGATCGCCACGGCGGTCATCAAGTCCACCAACGTCATCATCGAGTCGCGCCCGTGATGGTCGCCAGCAGGATGCTCGCCACCGCCGGTGCAGGACTGCTGGTCGCTGCTCTGGCCGCGTGCGGATCGGTGCCCAAGACGCTGACGGTCTACGCGGCTGCGTCGTTGCAGGATTCCTTCACCGAGATCGGCAGCGAGTTCGAGGCCGCGAACCCGGGCGTCACCGTCACGTTCAACTTCGACGGATCGGCCAATCTGGTCGCGCAGCTGCACCAGGGAGCGCCAGCAGACGTGTTCGCTGCTGCCGACGTCAAGAACATGACCAGGGCGACCACCGACGACCTCATCGAGGGCGAACCAGCCGCTTTCGCGACCAACGTGCTGCAGATCGTCACTCCCCCGGACAACCCCGCAGCGATCACGTCGATCGACGATCTCGACGACCCCGCCGTCAAGGTCGTGCTGTGCGCGCCACAGGTGCCGTGCGGCAGCGCGGCTCTCGCCGTCGAGAAGACCGCAGGCATCGACATCACGCCCGTGAGCGAGGAGCAGTCGGTCACCGACGTGCTCAACAAGGTCAGGACCGGCGAGGCCGACGCTGGCCTGGTCTATGTCACTGACGTCCGCGCAGCCGGCGACGCGGTCACGGGCATTGGTCTCCCAGAGGGCGCTCAGACGGTGAACACCTACCCGATCGCGGCGCTGTCTGGCTCGACCAGGCCAGACCTCGCCGCGGCCTTCGTCGCCTTCGTCAGCGGCACCAGCGGACAGGCCGTGCTGCGGGCACGTGGGTTCGGTCCTCCATGAGCCTGCCTCGCTGGATCTACGTCCCGGCGGCGCTGGGTGCAGCCTTCATCCTGCTTCCGCTGGTGGCCATCGCCAGCCAGGTCAACTGGGCTGATTTCCTGACGCTGATCACCTCCGACTCCTCGCGGGCGGCGCTGCTGCTCAGTCTGCGGACGTCGGCTGCGTCGACCGTGCTGTGCGTGCTCCTCGGCGTGCCGATGGCCGTGGTGCTGGCCCGCAGCTCCTTCCGCGGCCAGAACGTGCTGCGATCACTGGTGCTGCTGCCGCTCGTGCTGCCGCCCGTCGTCGGCGGCATCGCACTGCTCTACACCTTCGGCCGGCGGGGTCTGCTCGGCGAGACCCTGGACGTGCTCGGCCTGGAGATCGCGTTCTCGACCACAGCGGTCGTGATCGCCCAGACGTTCGTGGCCTTGCCCTTCCTCGTCGTGAGCGTCGAAGGGTCGTTGCGCACGGCCGGGCAGCGGTACGACGTCGTGGCCGCGACCCTGGGCGCCAAACCCACCACGGTGCTGCGCCGGGTGACGCTCCCCCTCGTGCTCCCGGGTCTGCTGTCCGGCGCGATCTTGTCGTTCGCCCGTGCGCTGGGCGAGTTCGGGGCCACCATCACCTTCGCCGGCAGCCTCCAAGGGACCACCCGCACCCTTCCTCTGGAGATCTACCTGCAGCGCGAGACCGACCCCGACGCCGCCGTGGCCCTGTCACTGGTGCTCGTGGTCGTGGCCGTGCTGGTGATCGGACTGGTCCGTCGACCCGGGCGGGTGTCTGCATGAGCCTGCAGGCCACGGCCCGATTCGACGCCCGCGATGTCGACGTGACCCTTGACGTCGCCGATGACGAGACGGTCGCCATCATCGGGCCGAACGGTGCTGGAAAATCCACCCTGCTGGCCGCGATCGCTGGCATCGCACGCCCCGATGCTGGGCGGGCTGTCCTCGGTGGAGCCAGCTTGTACGACGACCAGCACTGGCAGCCGGCGCACCGACGCGGTACGGCACTGCTCGCCCAGGAACCGCTGCTGTTCCCCCATCTGAGCGTGCTCGACAACGTCGCCTTCGGGCCGCGCAGCACCGGAGCGTCACGCCGCCAGTCTCGAGATGTCGCCCATCGCTGGCTGGCCGAGGTCGAGGCGACCGATCTGGCCGACCGCCGCCCCGCACAGCTGTCCGGCGGGCAGGCGCAACGCGTGGCCGTCGCCCGCGCCCTGGCGGCGGAGCCACACCTGTTGCTGCTCGATGAGCCGATGGCGGCGCTCGACGTCACCGTGGTCCCGGCGATGCGGCAGATGTTGCGCCGGGTGCTGACCGGCCGCACCGCAGTCATCGTCACGCACGACCCGCTGGATGCCCTGCTGCTGGCCGATCGTGTCGTGGTGATGGAAGCAGGCCGAGTTGCCGAGGAAGGTCCGACCGCCGAAGTCTTCGCCCGCCCCCGCAGTGCGTTCGGTGCCCAGATCGCCGGACTGAACTTGGTGCGCGGCCTGTTCGAGGGCGGCGCGGTGCGCGGGCCCGGCGGGATCGACGTCATGGGAGTGGCCGATGACGCCGTCCGCGAAGGGCACGAGGCCGTGGCGGTCTTCGACCCCAGCGCCGTCGCAGTGTTCCTCCACGCCCCCGAGGGCAGTCCCCGCAACGTCTTCGCGACGACGATCGACTCGCTCGAACCCCGCGGGTCCCAGGTGCGCGTTCGCGCCGACGGACTCAACGCCGACGTCACGGCCACCGCCGTTGCTGCCCTCGACCTCGCGCCCGGCACCCCCGTGCACTTCGCCGTCAAGGCCTCCGAGGTTGCTGTCTACCCCACTTAGGGTCCCCGATGCGCGCCGATACAGTCGGCTCATGACCGACAACAACACGAAGTGGCGCATCGAGCACGACACCATGGGCGAGGTCAAGGTGCCTGTCGACGCCTTGTGGAGTGCCCAGACCCAGCGCGCCATCGAGAACTTCCCGATCTCCGGCACCCCGATCGAGTCCGCACAGATCCGCGCACTCGCGCAGATCAAGGCGGCCTGCGCCAAGGCCAACGCAGAGCTCGGGATCCTCGAGCAGGACATGGCCGACGCCATCGTCGCTGCCGCCGACGAGGTCGCGACCGGTCAGCACGACTCGCAGTTCCCCATCGACGTGTTCCAGACGGGCTCGGGCACCTCGAGCAACATGAACACGA
The DNA here is from genome assembly GCA_963769445.1 of uncultured Actinomycetota bacterium. Taxonomy (GTDB): domain Bacteria; phylum Actinomycetota; class Actinomycetes; order Propionibacteriales; family Nocardioidaceae; genus Aeromicrobium. The sequence continues at coordinate 150,921 of CAVYLO010000002.1, forward strand.
ATGAAGTGATCGCCAACCTGGCCACCCAGAAGCTCGGCCAGCCGGTGCACCCGAACGACCACGTCAACGCCAGCCAGTCGTCCAATGACGTGTTCCCGACCTCGATCCACGTCGCGGCCACTGCGTCGGCGACCCACGAGCTCATCCCAGCGCTGGACCACCTGGCGAAGTCGCTGGAGGCCAAGTCGGCCGAGTACGCGACCGTGGTGAAGTCCGGCCGCACCCACCTGATGGACGCCACCCCGGTGACCCTCGGCCAGGAGTTCGGCGGCTACGCCACCCAGATCCGACGCGGCATCGAGCGGATCGAGTCCTCCCTGCCCCGCACGGCCGAGGTCCCGCTCGGCGGGACGGCGGTCGGAACCGGCATCAACACTCCCATCGGCTTTCCGCAGCGCGTCATCGAGCTGCTGGCCGAGGGCACGGGCCTGCCGATCACCGAGGCGGTCGACCACTTCGAGGCACAGAGTGCGCGCGACGGCCTGGTCGAGATGTCCGGCCAGCTGCGCACCATCGCGGTCAGCATGACCAAGATCTGCAACGACCTGCGCTGGATGGGATCGGGTCCGCGCACGGGCCTCGGCGAGATCAACCTGCCCGACCTGCAGCCCGGTTCGAGCATCATGCCCGGCAAGGTCAACCCCGTGCTGCCCGAGGCGACGCTGATGGTCGCAGCCCAGGTCATGGGCAACGACGCCACGATCGCCATCGCTGGAGCGTCCGGAGTCTTCGAGCTCAACGTGATGCTGCCGGTCATCGGCCGCAACATCCTGGAGTCGATGCGCCTGCTGGCCACCTCGTCAACCGTGCTGGCCGACCGGTGCATCGACGGCATCACCGCGAACGAAGAGCGCTGCCTCGAGCTGGCCGAATCGAGCCCGTCGGTGGTCACGCCACTCAACCGCCACATCGGCTACGAGAACGCCGCGAAGATCGCGAAGATCGCGGTCAAGGAGCGCAAGACCATCCGTCAGGTCGTCATCGACGAGGGCTACGTCGAACGCGGCGACATCTCCGAAGCCGACCTCGACAGCGCTCTGGACGTCATGAGCATGACGCACCCTTAGTCGCCGAGCTGCACCAGCACGTATCCGTCGCGATCGATGACGGTGGTGTAGACGACGCCGTACTTGTCGAAGGCGTAGCCGGGGACGTCGCCTGGGGAGCCGAATCCGCTCGCGACGTCGAACGCGATGTAGTCAGGTGGTTTGAGAGCCGGGGTGGTCGACCCGAGCCAGTACACGGTGTGGTCGGTGACCAGGTGGGTCAACAGGCCGATGTCGGACTCCACCGAGGCGCCGGCGGGAATGGCCTCGACGATGGTTCGCGCGGTCGCCACGCGGTCAGGTGCCTGATAGGTGTCCGGGTCGAGCAGACCCGCCAACGGTGAACCGACCAGCGTGACAGCGCTGACGACGGCACCCACGGGCAGCAGCCACCGCAGGGGTTGATGCCGCTGCACCCCGTCGATCGCGGCGACGAAGACGATCGGCATCAGCACCAGGGAGTAGTGGTACTCGGTGCCCCAGTAGCTGGCGTTGTCGCCGGCAAAGCGCCACGCGAACGTCGGCAGCGCCAACAGCGCCCACGGCGAGAACATCGCCGCGAACCCCGTGATCGCGACCGTGAGCACCGCCGTGGCCACCTTGCGACTGGGGTCGTCGGTCAGCGTCGCCAGCAGCCCGCGGTCGCCCCCGAGCGTCGACGCATAGGCGTAGCCGTCCGTGGCAAAGGCCGGAATGACGACCAGGACGGTCAGCGCCGTCGCGACCAGCCCGCCGGCAAACACCGCCGGTCCGAGCCGGCTGCGGCCCGACAACCACAACACGACACCGATCGCCGCCACCGTCAGCCCGAGGTCCTCCTTGACCAACAACAGGGGCAACGACCACCCCACGACGGCCCGCCAGCGTCGATCCACGTACGCGGCTCCGGCAAGCGCCAGCAACGGGGCCGCGAAGGCCACCTCGTGGAAGGTGGCTGCGACGGCCGACTGCAGGCCGAACGACACCGCATACATGACCCCGACCGTCACACCCCAGCCCGTGCCGAGCACCCGGAGGGCGAGGTGTGTCACGACCGCCACCGATACCGCGATGAGCAGCACCTGGGCCAGCAGCACCGTCTGGGCCGAGGGCAGCACCCGGTAGACCGGGGCGATCAGGGCATCGATGGGCGAGAAGTGATCGCCGAGGATGTTGTAGCCGGGCCCCTTGATGTCCACGATCGGAGCGCCGGGGCGCGCATAGCTCTTGACCGCCTGCTCGAAGATCGCGTTGTCGTACGACACGGGCACGAAGGTGGCGAATCGCACCAGCGACACGGTGGCGTAGCCGGCTGCGGCCAGCAGGCTGACCACGATCGTGAGGGGTGTCCGCACGGTCAGGTGAGGTTCTCGCCGCTGACCGGGTCGAACACGTGCACGTGCTCCCGCGCCGCCGCGATCGACAGCGTCGAACCCATGGCGATCTTGCTCTCCGAGGGCATCTCCGCTGCGACGAAGCTCTGGAACAGGTCGAACTCGACGAGATCCTCGACTTCACTCAAGACCGATTCGACACCCGGATCGATGTCGTAGCCCAGGTACGCGAACTGGCTACGACCCCGCCACTCGACGTCGTCCACCGCCGCGGTGATCCCGAACCCGCCCTCGGGCACTGTTGCGGACTCGACGAGGTGCTCTGGGCGGACGCCGATCACGACGACGTCGCGTCCGGTCAGACGCCCTCGCAGAGCGGCGTCGATCGGGAGCGTTCCGACCGGCGTCTCGATGCCGGTGGGACCGGGGAATCCGGGGATCAGATTCATCGGCGGGGTGCCGAGATACCCAGCAACGAACATGTCGGCTGGCTTCTCGTACAGCTCACGTGGGGTGCCGACCTGGTGCACGAAGCCCTGGTGCAGCACGACGACCTGATCGGCCGACGACAGCGCCTCGTCGACGCTGGACGTGGTGAGGATCGTGGTCCGGCCGTGGTCGGTCTGCCACTGCAGCACGACCGACCGCACGTGAGTGCGCAGGCGGTCCGACTGAGCCGCGAAGGGCTCGTCGAGGAGGTACGCCTGCGCCTCGCGCACCAGCGCACGACCCGTGGCGACGCGCTGCTTCAGGGCATCCTCCAGGTTGTCCGGCCGCTCATCCAGCACGCCGTCGAGAGCGAGGAAGCCCGCGACGTCCTCGATGCGCTCGTCCAGCTCGGTCTTGTCGTGGCCCCGGCGCAGCGTGGAGGAGAAGGCGAGGTTGTCGTACACGTCCAGGTGGGGGTGCAGTGCGTAGTCGTCGAACAGCATCGAGAGGTCACGAGCGCGAGGCGACTCGTTCGTCACGACCACGTCGTCGATCAGGACGTCACCCGACGTCGGCTCCTGGAGTCCGACCAGCACCGCCAGGAGCAGCGACTTGCCGGCGCCGGGCGGACCGACGATGGCAAGCGTCTGACCGTCGGGGACGTGCAGGCTGACGTGGTCGAGCACGGCACGAGAACCGTGCCGGAACGAGATGTCACGCAGTTCGATCGACGCCATGTCAGGGCCTCCCCAGAAGAGCGACGATACGTCGCGAGAACACGATGAGAACCAGCGCCGCCGGCAGCAGCCACCACACGCCCGCGGCAGCGACAGCCTGGCTGGAGACTTCGCCGCGGCCGGTCAGCACCAGCAGCGTGGCCGGCAACGGACGCGTCTCGTCGCTCGAGGCCATCCCCAGGCCGAGAGCGACGTCGCCTGCGGTCCAGTAGAAGACGACAACAGCCACGATCAACAGATCCAGACCCAGGTACCGCAGAGCGAAGTGCCGCAGCCGCTGGCGCCGATCGGCACCGTCAGCCCGCATGGCGGTGTGCAGCGTCCACGGCGCATTGCTGACCAGCCTGACCAGCAACCACACGGCGAGAGGGAACGACACCGCAAGGGTGGGCACCGCCATGGCCAGACGTGACTGCGTGAGGTCCCATGCCAGCAGCTGGGCACTCGCCGGGGCGGCCAGCACCACGATCGGCATCAACAGGGCCGCGGCGAACGCCGCATAGACGAGGCGGCGACCCGCCAGGGGTCGGTGCACGAGTCCGATGGCGGCCGGCACTGCCACCGCCAGCGCCAGCACGGTGGCGATGCTGGCGACCACCAATGAGGTGCCGGCAGCGCCCAAGAGCGCGTCCGATCGTCGCACGTCGCCGAAGGCCGACCAGGACACCTCGGACGGCCACAGCGTCGCGCGGGTCGCGCCAGCCGGCGTGGTGGCCACGCTGACGAGCCACAGGATCGGAATCAGCGTGAAGACGGCGAACAGTTCGGTGCCGATGATCGCCCAGATCGAGAAGTCACGACGCGAGTCGGCCGTGACGACGCCGAAGACCCCGGTGCCCATCAGCACGAAGGACACCGCCACCCAGATCCACAGATCTGGACTCGGAACGCTGAAGACACCGTAGTTGGCGGCACCGAAGCCGAGCAGGAACGCCACCACGGAGCCAGCAAAGCGCGATCGGATCGATGGAACCCGCGGCGCGATCAGGGCAGTCACAGAGCGCTCCTGACCCGGAACAGTGGCACGACGATCGCCGCGAGGACCACCGCCATGAGCACCAGCACGATCGACATCGCAGCGCCGAGCCCGAGCTCGAAGTCGGTGAACTGGGTGTTCCACATCAGCACGCTCACGGGGCGGGCGGGGTTGGCGCGATCGACCAGCAGGGGCCCGTCCAGCACGCGGAAGGTGTCGAACACCCGGAACGTGGCAATGGCCGCCAGCGCCGGTCCGATGGACGGCATGATCACCCTGGACCACCTCTGCCGCGCGGTGGCGCCGTCGGCCGTGGCTGAGGCGAGCAGCGACGCGGGCACGCGCGACAGCGCGACCGCCACCACCACGACGACCAGGCCGGTACCGCGCCACACCTCGGCCACGCCGACCGCGAACCACGAGCGGGTCGACGTGTCGGCGCCACCGAACCACTCGGCCACGAAACCGGTCGTGGCTGCGTCGCGCCACATCACGACTCCGACGACTGAGAGCACAGCGAGCGGCAGCAGCACCAGCGCACGCGCTGGCGCCCACGCGAGTGACCACCGGTTGAGCGCGGCACCGAAGACACAACCCAGCAGCACCTGGGTGATCACCACCAGCACGACGACCAACAGCGTCGTGGCCACCGCGAGCCACCACACCCGGTTGGTCAGCACGTTCACGTAGTTGTCGATGCCGACCCACGTGGCGTCATCCGGCGCGGTGAGGGTGGACCGGTGCAGCGAGGTCCAGATGGCGCGACCCAACGGCACGATCGTCACGAGCACGAGGACGGCGACCGCTGGGCCGACCAACTTCCAGCCCCTCACGGCAGCTCACCGCTGATGGCCGAGGCAGCCTCACGCTGCGACTCCTCGGGGGTGGCGCTGACGCTGACGTCAGTGATCGGTCGCCACGTGCGGTCGATGGCACGTCGGATCGCCGTCCAGTGAGGCGTGGGCGGAACCGGCTGGGCGGTCAGCAGCGACGTCTGGACGGTGGCCGCAGTGGGTGAATCCCGCTTCACGATCTTGTCGTCGTACGTCGCGGCTCGGGCGGCACCGTGGCCCGACTCGATCACGAGGGTCCGCTGCTGCTCCGGTGCGATCAGGCAGGAGATCAAGTCGGCCGAGGCTCGGGCGTCGTCGGAGTCACGCGCGACGGCCAGCGAGATGCCGGCGGCCGGCGGTGCGGCGGTGTCGGCGACCACGGGGTACGCGGTGACGCCCAGCTCAGGAGCGATCACCTGCATCGCGGTGTCCGCCAAGGCCGAGCTGGGCGCCAGCAGGAATCCACCCCCCGAGCCCGCGAACCGCGTGGTGGCGTCAGGTTGCGGACCCGGCCCCACCGAGGAGTCGCGATAGAACTCGATGACCGAGGCGGCCCCACGGCCGGCATCGGAGTCCAGCGCCACGGCAGTCGAGCCGTCAGTACCCGTGACGAGCGCTCCCTCCTGTGCCGCGACCAGTGCAGCCACCCATTCAGACATGCCCGTGCCGTCCACGTCGTCGACCTGGATCGAGACGCCCAGCCGACTGGCCCCAGCGATCAGGTCGTCCCACGTGATGGGTTTGGTGATGTCCAGGCCGGCTCGTTCTGCTGTCACGCCGCGGAACCACAACAGCTGCGGGTCGAACCACCACGGAGCGGCGACCAGCGCCCCCTCACGGGTCGAGGCGGCCAACGCTCCGGGAGCCACGCCCTCGCTCCACGTCTGTTGCTGAGACGACGACACCGGCGCCAAGAATCCGCCGCCAGCCATCTCCGAAATCAGCTGGGTGTCGAGGCTCAGCACGTCGACCGAGGAGTTTGCACCAGACAACCGGCGCACCAGCTCGGTGTGACGGTCGTCCTGATCTGCCGGCAGCTGGTGCAGCTGGACCGTGTAGGCGCCGCCTGACGCGTCGGCACAGGTGTCAGCGAGAGCGGCCTGGTCACCACGACCGGGCACCACGAACCAGTCAACGACCGCTTCGTCAGTGGCCTCATCGGCGCCGCACGCAGCAAGGCCCGCCACCGCGAGGCACGCAGCCGCGCCGTGCGCGATGGCCCTGCCGATGACGCTCACGAGCAAACCATGCCACAGCGACAGGGCCATTTCGCGGCGTCAGAGCGTCACATCCTCCAGCATTTCGGTCACGAGCGCGGCCACGGGTGAGCGTTCCGAGCGGGTCAACGTGACATGGGCGAACAACGGGTGACCCTTGAGCTTCTCGACCACCGCGACGACACCGTCGTGGCGACCGACCCGCAGGTTGTCGCGTTGGGCGACGTCATGCGTCAGGACCACCTTGGAGTTGGCGCCGATGCGGGACAGGACCGTGAGCAGCACGTTGCGCTCCAGTGACTGCGCCTCGTCGACGATCACGAACGAGTCGTGCAGCGAGCGGCCACGGATGTGGGTGAGCGGCAGCACCTCGAGCATGCCCCGGTCGAGGATCTCCTCGATGACCGCCGGCGCAGCCACGGCACCGAGGGTGTCGAACACTGCCTGGCCCCAAGGGCCCATCTTCTCGGACTCGCTGCCCGGCAGGTAGCCGAGCTCCTGGCCGCCGACGGCATAGAGCGGTCGGAAGATGACCACCTTCTTGTGCTGGCCGCGCTCCATCGTGGCTTCGAGGCCCGCGCACAGCGCCAGCGCCGACTTGCCGGTACCGGCGCGGCCGCCGAGCGACACGATGCCGATCTCCGGATCGAGCAGCAGATCCAGTGCCACCCGCTGCTCGGCAGAACGGCCGTGGATGCCGAACGCCTCACGGTCGCCGCGGATCAGCTGGATGGTCTTGTCGGGGGTGACGCGACCCAGACCGCTGCCCTTCTCCGACACCAGCACCAAGCCGGTGTGACAGGGCAGGTCGCGAGCCTCCGCGGTGTCGAGCGTGGCCAGATCGATCTCACCGGACTCATACAGCGAGTCCAGGTCGACGCCGCTGATCTCGAGCTCGCGCATCCCGGTCCAGCCCGACTCCTGGGCCAGCTCGGCGCGATACTCCTCGGCGACCAGACCGACCGCCGACGCCTTGACCCGCATCGGCAGGTCCTTGGACACGATCTGGACGTCGAATCCCTCATTGGCCAGATTGCGGGCCACCGACAAGATGCGGGTGTCGTTGTCGCCGAGTCGGAAGCCCGACGGCAGGGAGGAGGAGTCCGTGTGGTTGAGCTCGACGCGGACCGTGCCGCCCTCCGCACCAATCGGGAGGGGAACGTCAAGCGTTCCGTGCTGCACCCGCAGGTCATCCAGGAAGCGCAGCGCGCTGCGGGCGAAGTACCCGAGCTCGGGATCGTGGCGTTTGCCCTCGAGCTCGGTGATCACCACGACCGGGATGACCACCTCGTGCTCGTGGAACTTGAGGATGGCGTTGGGATCAGCCAACAAGACGCTGGTGTCCAGAACATACGTCCGACGGCCAGAACTGACGGGGCTCGTGCTCACGCGCTTCTGTGCAGCCACGGCTGCCTCCTCAGCGACCCCACGCGCTCCCTGCGCCGGTCGCATCTAATCGATGATGTGGACCCGGCGCGTGATGTCAGGGGCGAGCATCAACACACTCGAAACGTATGCCTCCCCTCGGGCGGATCGACGGCGACACGCCCGACCCATGGGCTCCGCCTACTAGTCTCGGCCCATGAAGCCTCTCGCCGCCCTCGTCCTTGCCGTCACGCTGGTCGGCGGTGGCCTTGCGAGTTGCTCCAGAAACGGGGACGCGGTGGACGCCGCCTCCCGCACCGCAGCCCTGAGCTCGGTGCAGGACGACATCCAGACGGCCGCCCCCGCGCTGGAGAAGTTCTATCGCGGCACGAGCTACCCGGCCGATCTCGCCGAGGCCACGGCGACGCTCGACGAGGCGGGAATCAAGCTGGGCGCCGGAAACTCGGTCGCGGGATACCTCTACGACACCGACGCCACCGAGTTCACCTTGTGCATCGAGAACGAGTTCGGACCGTGGGCCACCTACGACACCGCGCCGATGTCGATGAGCGAGGGCGGCGAGACCGGCGGATGTCCCGCCGAGCTCTCCGGCGTCCTAGGTACCAAACCGCCGGTCGCGCGCAGCATAGGACCGCATGGCGCGCAACAGGTCGACCCGGCGAAACGCGGGCCACAGGGCGTCGCAGAAGTAGAACTCCGAGTGCACGCTCTGCCACAGCAGGAATCCGGACAACCGCTGCTCGCCTGAGGTGCGAATCACCAGATCGGGATCCGGCTGGCCCTTGGTGTAGAGGTGTTCGGCGATGTGATCGACCTCGAGCGTCGACGCGACGTCCTCCAGCGACCGGCCGAGGGAAGCCTGCTCCCGCAGCAACGAACGCATCGCATCGGTCAGCTCCTGGCGCCCGCCATAGCCAGCACAGATGTTGACCTTCATGTCCGCACCGTGCTGAACCGATCGATCCGCCGCGGCCTTGAGCCGTCCGGCGCCCTCCGGCGGCAGCAGGTCCAGACTGCCCAGCAGATTGATGTGCCACCGGCCGTCGGCAGCAAGCCGGTCGACCATGTCCTCGACAGCGGCCATGATGCTGGCGACCTCTGCGGCGTCGCGCTGCAAGTTGTCAGTCGACAGCACCCACAAGGTGACCGTCGTGACCCCCAGCTCATCGCACCACTCGAGGAACTCGTCGACCTTCGCCGCCCCGGCCTGATAGCCGGACTCGAGGTCGCGGCGAGCGTCCTTGGCCCACCGCCGGTTTCCGTCGACGATCGCCCCGACGTGCTTCGGCAGGCGCGACGGGTCGAGTGACCGCGCCAGTCTGCGCTCGTACGCGCCGTACAGGACGTCGGTCAGTGCCATGGGGCTAATGTAAACGCATGCCAGATCCCGGGACCGAAACCCTCGTCGATGAGGTCGGGGCCCGCGTTCGCGAGACCGTCGACGAGATCAAGCCGAAGCTCCGCGGGTGGCTGCATGCCGCCACGTTGCCGCTGGCGTTCTTCGCCTTCTTGGTGATGATGGTGATCGCCGACGACGTGCTCGTCCGGTTCGCCGTCGCCGTGTTCATGGTCAGCGCGATGCTGCTGTTCGGCGTGTCGGCCACGTACCACACCGGTTCCTGGTCGATCCGCATGCGCGCGTTCTGGAGACGCTTCGACCACGCCAACATCTTCCTGCTGATCGCCGGCTCCTACACGCCGTTCACCGTGCTCCTGCTGAGCACCGAGCACGCCATCATCATGCTGTCGTTGGTGTGGGGCGGTGCGCTGGCAGGGGTGGCGTTCAAGATCTTCTGGATCGGAGCCCCGCGCTGGTTGTACGTCCCGCTGTATCTGCTGCTGGGGTGGGCTGCCGTCCTGTACTTCCCCGAGTTCGTCGACAACTCGTCGACCGCCGTGATCGTCCTGCTGGTCACCGGCGGTGTTCTGTACTCCCTCGGGGCCGCGGTGTACGGATTCAAGTGGCCGAACCCGTCGCCGAAGTGGTTCGGCTTCCACGAGGTCTTCCACTCCTTCACGATCGCGGCGTTCATCGTGCACTACATCGGTGTCAGTCTGCTGGCCTACCAGCAGCGATGAGGTCGGCTGGTTGCGTGACCGGCAGCCGGCACACGAAGTCCTGGCAGACGTAGGCGGCAGCCGAACCGTCGACCAGGGTCCGGTCCGCGAACAGCGGCACGTCCAGACCGGCCTCTCCGGCCACGACCACAGCACCGGGCGACGTGAGGGAGAGCGCGGCTCGATGCAGGGCGGACCGCTGATCGGGCGTGCCCACCACCGCCACCTGCAGGGGACCTGCCACCATCGCCTCGGCGGCCGCCAGCGTCCAGCCGGCGAATCTCGGCACCTCGGTGGCGAGGTGGGCTGTTGCGGTCACGGCTGCCTCGGCGGCGGCGCGATACTGATGCTCACCGGTGACCGCAGCGAAGGCGAGCAGGGCATGCACCACCGCGGACGTTCCGGACGGGTAGGCGTTGTCGGACTCGTCCCGTGGCCGCACGATCAGCGCCTCGGCGTCGGCGGCGGTGTCGAAGAATCGACCATCACCGGTTCCGAACTGATCCAGCGCACGGTCCAGCAGGACGCGCGCACGGTGCAACCACACCGCATCGCCCGTGACACCCAGCACCGCGACGAAGGACTCGGCCACCGCACCGTGGTCCTCCAGAACAGCGGTGTTCTGCCCGGCCGCCCCAGCGCGCGAGGTCCGCGCGAAACCGGCACCCTCGGTGCCGTGCACCCGCACCAACAGCTCGGCGGCGTCGATGGCGGCGCTGACGAAGCTCGGCTCCTCGAGCAGGACGCCCGCTTCTGCGAGCGCGGTGATCGCCAAGCCGTTCCAGGACGCCACCACCTTGTCGTCACGGTCGGGCCGGGTGCGATCCGCGCGCGTGGTCAACAGGCGTGACCGGACGTCGTTCCAACGGTCTGCGTCGTCGGGATCCTCGCGCAGCTGCAGCGTCGAGAACCCTCGTTCGAACGTGCCGGGCCCGGTGACACCGAGCAGCTGCGTGGCCCACGCGCCGTCTGCGACCCCGAGCGTCTGCATCAGCTGGTTGGGGTTCCAGACGTAGAACGTTCCCTCGTGGCCGTCGCTGTCGGCGTCGAGCGCGGAGGCAAATCCACCCTCGGGCGTGCGCAGCTCGTCGAGCATGAAGTGGGCCGTCTCCCGCGCCACCCGCTCGGCTAGTGGCGACCCGCTCTGGCGCCACCAGTGCAGGTAGACCCGCAGCAGCTGAGCGTTGTCGTACAGCATCTTCTCGAAGTGCGGAACCCGCCAGAACCGGTCGACCGAGTATCGGGCGAATCCGCCCGCGAGCTGGTCGTACAGCCCGCCGCGGGCCATCGCCTCACAGGTGCCGGCCACATGGTCGAGCGACCCGCCGGTCCGGTCGGCCTGGCGCAGCAGGAACTCCAACACCATCGACGGCGGGAACTTGGGACTGCCCCCGAAGCCGCCGGCATCGGCGTCGTAGGACGTCGCGAGCTTCGCCGCTGCGGCATCGAGATCACTCGGTCCGAGAGCCGCTCCCCCGACGTCGATCGCCTCGCCGAGGTGCGCCAGCACGTCCTGTCCCACCTTCTCGACGTCCTCGCGCTTGTTCTCCCACGCATCCGCGAGAGCCTGCAGGATCTGGGAGAACGCCGGCTGGCCCTGCCGCGGCTCGGGCGGAAAGTACGTTCCAGCGAAGAACGGCTCGCCGGTCGGCGTCAGCACGCACGTCATGGGCCAGCCGCCCTGACCCGTCATCGCGGTCGTGGCGCGCATGTAGACGGCATCGACGTCGGGACGTTCCTCGCGATCAACCTTGATGTTGACGAAGTGGTCGTTCATGAAGGCCGCGGTCGCGGGGTCCTCGAACGACTCGTGCGCCATGACGTGACACCAGTGGCAGGCGGCGTACCCGACGCTCAGCAGGATCGGGCGATCCAACGACTGCGCCAGCGCGAGCGCCTCGGGGCCCCACTCCCACCAGTCGACCGGGTTGTCCGCGTGCTGCAGCAGATACGGCGACGTCGAGTTTGCCAGATGGTTGACCACGTCCCCACCTTGCCATCAGGTGTCCACCCGCAGAATTCGGAACCTTGAACGCGCCTGTAGCGTTAGATGTACGTACATTCGGTCACTTCTCGGGAGGAACTTCGTGACGAAACGCATGCCCTACGCAGCACTGATGGCGGCCGTGGTCATCATCGGAGGCGGGCTCGTGTGGCTCGCCGCAACGACCGGACCGCCGAGGAGCGAGTCGTCCGATGCCACCGCTGCCCAGTCCCAACAGCAAGGAATCGGGGTCGACCTCGCGCGCCGCGACGCGGACGACCCCCGCGCGAAGGGCGACGTGGACGCACCCGTGGTGCTGGTCGAGTACGAGGACTTTCGCTGTCCGTTCTGCGGCGTCCACGCGCGAGACACCCAGCCAGAGCTGCAGAAGTACGTCGACGACGGCACGCTACGCATCGAGTTCCGCGATCTTGCGATCTTCGGAAAGCAGTCGACCCGGGCTGCAGCAGCCAGCAGAGCCGCCGCAGCGCAAGGCAAGTTCTGGGAGTTCCACGACGCTGTCTACGCCGACGCCCCGGATCGAGGCCACGCCGACCTTCCCGATTCCACGCTGATCGACTACGCCAAACAGATCGGCGTGCAGGACTTGGGCCAGTTCAAGACCGACATGAACTCTGATGCGACCGCCGCGGCCATCCAGGACGACGCCCAGGAGGCCTACGGCATCGGAGCCTCCAGCACTCCCCTCTTCCTGGTCAACGACGAACCCATCCTCGGCGCGCAGCCTGCCGCGGTCTTCATCGAGAAGATCGAGCGGCTCGCCTCGACGCCATGACGACGATCGGACTTGCCGGAGCGTTCCTCGGTGGGGTGCTCACGTTGCTGAGCCCATGCTCGGCGGTGCTGTTGCCGTCGTTCTTTGCGTATGCCTTCGGCGGACGTACCACCGTCATCGCTCGCACCGCGGTGTTCTACCTCGGCCTTGTCGTGACGCTGGTCCCGCTGGGTGTCGCCGCGTCGACCATCGGCGCGTTCTTCAACACGCACCGCGACGGCATGGTGCTGCTGCTGTCGAGCGTGGTCATCGTGTTCGGCGTGCTGCAGGTACTGGGAGTGTCCTTCGGCCTCCTGAAACGGCGTTCGACCGGCGCCCCGACGTCGGACGGCACCGGCGTCGTCCAGATCTTCGTGCTGGGGACGGTGTACGGAGTGGCGGGGGTCTGTTCGGGCCCCATTCTCGGCTCCGTTCTGGCCGTGGCCAGCCTCGGCGGCAGCCCAACCTACGGCGGATTGCTGTTGGCGGTGTACGCGCTCGGGATGTGTGTGCCGCTGGTGGTGCTGGCCGTGCTGTGGGAGAAGCTCGACGTGAACCGACGTCGGTGGTTCGTCCCCCGCCAGATCACCATCGGTCCGATACACACCTCATCGACGTCGGTCGTTGCGGGCACCATCCTGATCGCGGTGGGGGTGCTCCTGCTCGCCTCCGGCGGGACGGCCAACTTGGGCGGCATCGTCGGAGTCACCGATCAGTTCTCGATCGAGCAGTGGGCCGGCCGGGTCGGCGAACGGATCTCCGATGCGGCCCTGCTGGTGGGGGCGACGACGCTCGGCGTGGCCGCGCTCGTCGCGAATCGGCTACGTCGCCGGCGAGGAGACCGGGCACGCGATCTCGCCGCGTAGCCGCGATCGCAACGCCCAGACGAGGAGTGCGACGGCCGCGACCTGCAGCAAGGGTTGGACCGGTTCGAACCACGTCAGGGCGCCCGCGCTGCCCAGAGCCAGAAGCACGATCTTGTTGCACACGGGGCAGCCCACCGCGAAGAAGGTCAGCAGCCCGCCTGCCCACCCGCGGCGGCCACCCGCTTCCGCCCGGTCCTGCTGCACGCCCGGAACAGCAACGTAGGTAGCCGCCAGCAGACCAGCCAGCACCGAGGAGACCAGCAACGACGGCCAAGCCCACCAGGTGGGCGGGATCTCGCGGGAGAACAGCGGCGTGTCCATCAGATCAGTCGGGATCCCGATGAAGAGCGCGGTGCCGACCGCAGCGCCCGCAGCGACCAGCCATCGACGGACGGGCCACGTGAGCAGATTCATCAGTTCACGAGGCCGATTCGGCCATCGGCAGTCCAGCGGCACTGGCGTTGTCGAACTCGTCGTCGATCGCGACCGGGGTCCGCCCCGACGCGTCGATGAGGGAGGCGGCCACCGAGGCGCGGTAGCCCGAGGCGCAGTGCACCCAGACCTCACCGTCCGGCACGTCAGCGAGCCGAGCGGGAAGCTCGTGCAGCGGGATGTTGATGGCGTCAGCGATGCAGCTTTCCTGGGCCTCCTCGGTGCGTCGGACGTCGAGAATGACGACATTGCGGTGGTGCCGGACCTGTTCCAGATCACCGAATGTCGCGGTGTTGAAGCTCGCCAGCTTCTCGGTCGTCCACTGGCTCGGCTCGCCGGTGGCGTGAGCCGCCGGATCGATGCCGATGCGGATCAGCTCGCGCTGCGCCTCGGCGACGTCGTCGGCCGACTCACCGAGCAGGGTCACCGGAGTGCCCCAGGTGATCAACCAGCCGAGGTAGGTGGCGAAGCCGCCGTCGAGCCCGAAGTTGAGCGTGCCGGGGGCGTGGCCCGCCGCGAACGCTTTGCGGTTGCGCAGGTCGACGACCCACTCGCCAGCCTCGATGCGCTGGCGCAGCGCATCGGCGTCGGCCAGCTCGGGCGGGCTGAGATCGGGCTCCGAGGGGCCTTCGGCGTTCGCCGGTGCCATGTGCACGTAGTACGCCGGCCAGTCGCCCAGGCCCTCCAGAAGCTCGCGGACGTACGTCTCCTCGTCCTGCGTCAAGACAGGATTGGCCTTCTTCTCGTGACCGACCGTGGACTCAGTCGCATCGGACTGCGAGGCCGCGCAGAACGAGCCGAAGCCGTGCGTGGGAAACAGATCGGTCTCGTCCGGCACCATCTCGGCCAGCCGGTGCGCCGAGGCGTGCTGGTGGCGCGCCAGGGTGTCGGTGTTGTCGTCGCCCAGCAGGTCGGGACGACCGGTGGCACCAAACAGCAGCGAGCCACCGGAAAAGAGCCCCACCGAGTCCTCGGACGCGGCGTCGGCCAGCGCGTAGGACAGGTGGGTGAAGGTGTGTCCGGGAGTCGAGATCGCGCGCACCTGCATGCGCTCACCGACGGACACGACGTCGCCGTCGCGGATGTCCGTGCGCTCGAACGACACGTCGTCCTCGGCATTGACGTGGTACGCCGCACCGGTCTGCTCGGCCAGAGCCAGACCACCGGTGAGGTAGTCGTTGTGGATGTGCGTCTCGAAGATGTCGGTGAGCCGCACCGAGTGCTCCTCGAGGATGGACAGCACTCGGTCGATGTCTCGCTGCGGATCGACCACGAAGGCGACCTCGCCGTCGTGGACCACGTAGCTGCGATCTCCCAGGGTGGGGGTCTCGATCGCGATGATGCTGAAGTCGTCGGTCGTCGTCATCTCGGGCCTCCTGGGCACAGTGGAACGTCGCGAAAATGGCTGCTCAACTTCAATGTACGCACATTTCAGAAAAGGACAACCTGGGCGATGATGCCAGCGGCGACCAGCAGCAGGATGCCGGCAAACGCCTTGGACAGACCGTCGCTGGAGAACCGCGAGGCGACGCGCTTGCCGAGCAGCGAGGCCACGATCGTGGCGGCCGTGAACGGCACGATCACGTCCCAGTCGAACTGTGGCGACCGGGTCGCATGGATGCTCAGCGACACCGCGGCATTGAGTGCGATCACCAGCAGGGACGTGGCCGTGGCGACCGGCATCGGGTACCGCAGGATGATCACGAGCGCTGGCACCACGACGAAGCCTCCGCCGACGCCGAGGAATCCGGTCAAGAATCCGACCACGAGGGCGGTGATGACGACCTGTGCCACCACGAGAGGCGAGACTCCGGGGGTCGCACCGGCGCCTCCCGGCCGATTCGTGACGATCATCGCGATGGCCGAGACCACCATGATCGCGGCGAACGACCCGAGCAGCACGTTTTCGTCGACGCTGCGGTTCAACGCGGTGCCGCCGAACGATGCGGCGATGCCGAGCACGCCGAAGACCAGCCCGACCTTCCAGCGGACCAAGCCGTCGCGCAGGTAGCTGACGGCACCGATGGCTGCACTGATCCCGATGACGACCAGGCTCGCGGTGGTGGCGTCCTGAGCCGACTGGCCCAGCACGTACACCAGCGCCGGGACGGCGAGGATGGACCCGCCGCCGCCCAGCGCTCCGAGCACCGCCCCGATGACCAGCCCGCAGGCGATCGCCAGCGCCAGCGTCACGCGATGGTTCCGGTGCCGCCCTGCGGCGTCACGACCGGAAGGCCGTCCGCCGCCCAGGCCTTCATCCCGCCGACCAGGTTGCGCGCCGAGACTCCGGACGCGGACAGCCTCTGGACGGCCTGTCCTGACCGGTTGCCGGACCGGCAGACCACCACGATCTCCGATCCTGCGACCCGATCGGGGTCGAGCTCACCCAGCGGGATGTGCAGGGCACCGGGCGCGTGCCCGGACTGCCACTCGTCGGGTTCGCGCACGTCGAGCAGAACCACGGCACCGGACTCGTGCAGGTCGTGCGCGGCGGTCGGGTCGATCTCGTCGACGGGGTCGGGCATGGGTCCTCCTGGTAGGGGTCAGTGCGATGGATGGTTCTGGCCGGAGGCCGTCAGCCTCAGACCGGTGGACGCAGAGAAGTCGGTGCGGATGCGGAAGCGGTCGGCGCGAACCACCGTGGTGCGCCACTCCACGGGAACACCTCGGTGGCAGCCGAGGCGCTCGATGCTGAATGCCGGGGCACCGGGTGCCGAGGCCAGCGTCTCCGCCTGGGGCGCGAGCAAGGTCACCGCGTCGATCTCCTCGGTCCCCCCGGCCGGTCGGACGCCGCAGCGCTCCGCCAGCTCGGTGTACAACGCGGTGTGTCGGAAGTCGGCGTCGAGGAGAGGTCGCGCGACGTCGGCTGGCAGCCAGACTCGGTCAAGCGCCAGTGGCACGCCGTCGGCCAGCCGGACGCGGTGCAGGAAGATCAGCGGCGCCTCCTCCTCCAGTCCCAGCTCGGCTGCCGCCCGGGCGTCGCGCCGCTCGTCCAGAGCGAGCACCACGCTGTCCTGCGTCATGCCAGCCTCCTCGACCGACGCGAACAGGCTGTAGAGCGTGCCGACCGGCTGCTCGATCTGCGCCGCGACGAGGCGCGACTCCTGACCTCGTGCCGCCGAGACCACCCCCGACTCGCGCAGGGAGCGCAGGGCCATCCGGACCGTCTGCCGACTGACGCCGTACTGCTCGCAGAGTGCGTGCTCGCCGGGAAAGGCCGTGCTGAAGTCGTCGTCATCGATCCGACGGGCCACGTCGTCGCGCAACTGGCTCCACAGCGGCGTCTTGCTCGAACGGTCGAGCGTCCGCGGTCCTGCCGTCGTACGTCGTCCCTGGTTCACGAAGTCCTCCGATGCCTCCACCCATAATGTTCGTACATTCGGGATCTGGCAACTCGACTGCTAGGAGTCTTCGCCCTCCCATGGCTGATTGGCCCGCTTGGTGTGCTTGATGAACGAGCGCATCAGGAAGAACAGTCCGACGCCGAGTGCGGCGACGATGCCCAGGGCGACCCAACCGGGCTTGACGTTGTCGCGAGTGATCGGGATGTCGGCGGTCACGAGGGCCGC
Organism: uncultured Actinomycetota bacterium; assembly: GCA_963769445.1. Taxonomy (GTDB): domain Bacteria; phylum Actinomycetota; class Actinomycetes; order Propionibacteriales; family Nocardioidaceae; genus Aeromicrobium. The sequence goes on from CAVYLO010000002.1 coordinate 168,542, forward strand.
GGCCGACATCAGAGCGGCGTACGTGTTCATGCCTCCACAGTACCGGCGCGTTCCTCCTCGACGCGCTTGGGAACGCGAAGCAGGCGCAGCCCGGAGACCAGCCCGACACCGCCGACGACGTTGCCGAGCATCGACCAGCCGACAGCGACCGCCATCTCCCCCAGGCCGAAGTCCGCGCCGGCGAGCAGAGCACCCATCATGAACAACGAGTCGAGGACGCAGTGGAACAGCTCGCCGCCGGCCAGCAGCGAGCCGAACAGGATCGCCGGGACGATCTGCACGCCCAGGTGATCGGTCGCGTGCTGCATGCGGGTCATCAGGGTGATCACCGCACCGGCCAGCACTGCCAGTGCGAAGCTGCGCCCGTTGACGCCCAGCTCTGCGTAGTGGGTGCCGACCTCGACGACGGTGGTCTCCAGATCCGGCCGCGCCGTCACGACGATGAACATGATCAGCAGACCGCCGACCAGATTCATCGCGAAGGTGACGCTCCACAGCCGGGCCAGCGCCTGCCACGTACCGCTGCGCGCGACGACCGCCGTCACCGGGACCAGGAAGTTCTCGGTGAACAGCTCGGCGCGGCCCAGCAGCAGGGCGACGAATCCGATCGAGAACGCGATGCCCGCCAGCAGCGTGTCCCCCGTGTGCTCCTTGACGATCAGGTACGCAAGCACGCCGAATCCGACATCGATGCCGCCGAGGATGCCTGTCGAGATCAGCGCCGAGATCGGTCGTTCGAGCCGTTCCGTGCCCTCCTCGACCAAGCGGTCGAAGGCCTCCTCGATCTCCGGCTCCGGCCGTTCGGGATTTGTCTCCATGCCGAGACTCTAGAGCCGTGGCAGGCTGCGGGCATGGGGAGCACGCGAGGCAAGGCGGGGAGAGCGGCCAAGAGCACGCCGTTGGAGGTCGGAGCGCGCATCGGACTCGTGGCTTACGGCGTGGTTCATCTGGTGATCGCCGCCATCGCGATCCAGGTGGCCTGGTCCAGTTCTGGCGACAACGCCAGCGCCGGCGGCGCCCTGCAGTCCTTGGCCCAGAAGCCCCTCGGCGGCGTGATGATGTGGGTCAGCGCGATCGGCATGGTCGCCCTCGCCATCTGGCAGCTGGCCGAGGGCGTGTGGGGCCACCGGGACGCCGTCGGCGCGAAGCTGTGGTGGAAGCGCGCCCGGTCGGTCGGCCGGGCCCTCGTGTACTCGACCATCGCCTTCACCGCAGCGAAGATCGCGATGGGGTCAGGCGGCTCGGGCAGCGGCTCGAGCGAGGAGACGGTCACGGCACGTCTGATGGGCGTCCCCTCGGGGCGCTGGTTGGTCGCGGCGATCGGCGTCGTGGCGATCGTCATCGCGGCGCTCCAGGTGCGGCGGGGGATCCGCGGCACCTTCACCCACGACCTCGCATCCGGTGCCACCTCCGGCGCAGCGGGCACGGGCATCGTGCGAGTCGGCACGGTCGGCTACATCGCCAAGGGCGTGGCCCTGGCCATCGTCGGAGCCCTGTTCGTGTGGGCAGCGGTCACCTATGACCCGGACAAGGCCGGCGGCCTCGACGACGCGCTGAAGACCCTGCGGGAACAGCCGTTCGGTCCGTACCTGTTGAGCGCGGTCGCCTTGGGGCTTGCCGCCTTCGGCGTGTACTGCTTCGCCTGGTCACGCCACATCGACCAGTAAGGACCAGCGTCAGCGAAGGCCCGCGAACAGATCGGTCTCCGGCACCTGCGTGTCGACGTGGGACGTGACCAGCTGGTAGTCCTCGGTCGGCCATGCCTGGGCCTGCACCTCGTGCGGCACGGCGAAGAACCAGCCATCAGGATCGATCTGGGTGCCGTGCGCGAGCAGAGCCGCGTCACGGATGGGGAAGTACTCAGCGCACTCGACCTGCGTGGTCAACCGGGCCTCGTCCTCGGGCTTGCGCTCCCACGTCTTGAGGCGTTCCTCGTACGGGTTCTCCAGACCGTGGTCGGCCATGGCCCGGGAGATCGCGTCCATGCGCTTCCAGCTCCACCCCAGGTGGTAGTAGAGCTTGGAGACCTGCCACGGTTCACCGGCATCGGGGTACTTGGTGGGGTCAGCGGCCGCGTCGAACGCGTAGACGCTGATCTCGTGGCACTTGATGTGATCGGGGTGCGGGTAGCCGCCCTTCTCGTCGTACGTCGTGAGCACGTGCGGCTTGAACGACCGGATCAGCCGAACGAGCGGTTCGGCGGCTTCCTCCAGTGGAACCAGCCCGAAGCAGCCCTCGGGCAGCGGCGGCTTGGGATCGCCATCTGGCCAGCCGGAGTCGACGAAGCCGAGCCAGTCCTGGGTGATGCCCAGGATTTCGCGGGCACGATCCATCTCCGCACGCCGGATCTCGGTGATCAGCTCGGGGTTGTCCGTGATGCCGGGGTGTTCGAACTGCGGGTTCAGGATGCTGCCACGCTCACCGCCGGTGCAGGTGGCCACGTGCACGTCGACGCCCTCGGCCACGTACTTGGCGGTCGACGCGGCACCCTTGCTCGACTCGTCGTCGGGGTGGGCGTGCACGTGCATGAGGCGAAGCTTCTCGGCCACGGGTGCTCCTTCGGGGTCATGTCATCTTCTCCTGCTGACAACAGCGCCCGGGGAGCGGGTGTTCCCGTTTGAGACACTGGGTGGGTGAGCCAACCGACCGACCTGCACGAGCGCTACGGACGCACCGAACGTCCGCGCTGGTTCTGGCCGACCATCGCCGTCATCGGCATCAGCATCGGTGTCGCCTTTGCAGCGTGGGTCGGATTCCAGGATCGACCCGTCACAGCGCGGGTCTGGGCCTACGACGTGAAGGACGACAATCTCGTCACCGTGACGCTCGACGTGGTCCGGCCAGACCCGCTGGCCGTCCGGTGCACCGTCTACGCCCAAGCCGAGGATCACTCGATCGTGGGCGAGAAGTCACTGGACCTCCCCGCGTCGACGGTGCAGGAGCAGCGTGTCGCGATCGACGTCCGTACAGAACGACGGGCTGTCACAGGTGTCCTCAGGACGTGTGTCGCGCGCGATTGAGTGGTAGCCTCGGTAGTTCACCCCGGGCAGAATCCCGGGGTTGTTCACGTCTTAGGAGGAACCTCATGACTCAGCCCATCGAGTCCACGACCATCTGGGTCACCCAGGATGCGTACGACCGGCTGCAGGTCGAGCTCGAGCACCTCAAGGGCGAGGTCATGCACGACATCACGTCCAAGATCGCTGCGGCTCGCGACGAGGGCGACCTCAAGGAGAACGGCGGCTATCACGCCGCCCGTGAGGAGCAGGGCAAGACCAAGGCCCGCATCGATCAGCTCGAGGACATGCTGCGCAAGGCCGAGGTCGGCGAGAAGCCGGCCGACGACGGTCTGGTCGAAACCGGCATGATCGTCACGATCCGCTTCAAGGGCGACAAGGACACCGAGCAGTTCCTGCTCGGATCTCGTGAGCTGCTGAGCATGGACTCCAGCGTCGACATCGACGTCTACTCCCCCACGTCACCGCTCGGCAGCGCGCTGCACGGCAAGAAGGTCGGCGAGAGCGTCTCCTACGAAGCCCCCAACGGTCAGACGCTGACCGTCGAGGTCATCGCCGCCAAGCCGTTCTGATCCCTACAGGATCTGATAGCCCAGCGCGCTGAGCCGCTGGGACACCTCGGTGCGGTGCTTGGGTCCGCGGGTCGCGACCTGGATCGCCACGTCGACCTGGTTGATGACCAGCGACTCGGCGGCCCGGTCATGGTTCACGTTGATGACGTTGACCTGCAGCTTGGCCAGATCGGCCAACAGGCCCATCAGGGCGCCCGGCCGGTCGGGGATCCGGACAGCGAGCTGCATGAATCGGCCGCCAGCCACCAGTCCGTGCCGGATGACGTCGAGCAGCACCAGCGGGTCGACGTTGCCGCCGGAGAGGACCGGCACCACGGGGCCCTCGAACTCACCGGGCCGGTCCAGCAGTGCTGCCACAGCCGCGATCCCGGCGGGTTCGACCAGCAGCTTGGACCGCTCGAGCATGCCGATCAGCGCGCGGCTCATGGCCTCTTCGCTGACCGTGATGACGTCGTCGACCAGGTCCTGAACGATCGCAAACGGGATGGAACCGGGCTGCGTGACGGCGATGCCGTCGGCCATCGTGGCGCCCATCGAGGCCGCAACCGGCGCGCCGCCTGCCAGCGACGCCGGGTAGGCGGCGACCTCTTCGGCCTGCACGCCGACGACGCGGATGTCGGGTCGCTCGGTCTTCAGCAGGGCGACGCCCGCGGTGAGGCCGCCGCCGCCGAGCGGCACCACGATGGTGCGGACGTCGGGCACCTGCTCGAGAATTTCCAGCCCGAGCGTTCCTTGGCCCACCACGATGTCCTCGTGGTCGAACGGGTGGATCAGCACCGCACCGGTCTCCTCGGCGAAGGCCATCGCTGGCACGAGTGCGGCGGTGACGCCGTCGCCGTGGAATCGGATGTCGGCGCCGTAGCCCTCGGTCGCGGCGACCTTGGGCAGCGCCGCACCCTCAGGCATGAAGATCGTGGCCTTCGTGCCCAGCATCCGAGCCGCCAGAGCAACGCCCTGGGCGTGATTGCCCGCGCTCGCCGCCACGACGCCATTGGCCCGTTCGGCCTCTGACAGCCGGGCGATGCGCACGTAGGCGCCGCGGATCTTGAACGACCCGGTGCGCTGCAGGTTCTCGGCCTTCAGGTACACCGGCACGCCGGTGCGTTCGCTGAGCCAGCGCGAGTGCGACACCGGCGTCACGTCGATGACGTCAGCCAGCAGCTCGCGCGCGGCTCGTACGTCGTTCAGGTCCATGTGTCCAACCTAGTAGTAGGTCACGCTGGTTCCGTCTCGACGTCGACGTCGTCCTCGGGTTCGTCCTGGATAGTCCTGCGCCGTGTCCACGAGGTGGCGGACCACACCATTGAGGGTGGCGGCGAGCGGCACCGCGATCAGGGCGCCGATCACGCCGGCGACAGCGATGCCTCCAGCAATGGCCAGGATGATCGCCAACGGGTGCACCGACACGAACCGGCCCATCAGGAAGGGCTGCAAGACGTGCGACTCGATCTGCTGGACCACCACCACGGCGATCAGCATGAACAGCGCGACGACAGGGCCCTGCGCCACGAGTGCGACGAGCACGGCGACCATGCCGGAGAGGAGAGCACCAATGATCGGCACGAATGCACCGAGGAAGACGAGCACACCGATCGCGAAGGACAACGGGACTCCGAGCACCCACGCGGCGATGGCGATGCCCAGGGCATCGACCAACGCGACGAGCACGGTGGCACGGACGAACTGGGTCAGGGTGTTCCAGGCGTTGTGGCCAGAGCTGTCGATCTTGGAGCGAGCGCTGCGCGGGAAGATCGCGACGATCCAGCTCCAGATCCGCTGACCCTCGTAGAGGAAGAAGAACGACGGCGAACAGCGCGATGAAGAATCCCGCGAGGACGTGCGTCAGGGTCGTGCCGACCGCGCCCGCCGTGCTCAGCAGCGCGGTGTCGCTGGAGGAGATGGTCTCCTTCGCGCTGTCGATGTAGGACTGGATCTGGTTGTCCGACAGGTTCAACGGCGGATCCTTGGCCCAGTCCTGCACCTGGGTGATGCCCTCGACCACGTTGGCGCGCAGGTCCGTGAACTGCGTCGAGAACTGCTGTCCGACCAGGGTGAGCATGCCGAAGAAGAGCGCCAGCAGCGAGAACACGACGATGAACGTGGCCGCCAGACGCGGAATGCCCTTGGCCTGGAGCCAGTCGACCGCGTTGATGGTGAGCGCGGTGCCCAGCATCGCGATGGCAATCGGGACGGTGATCTCACTGAAGAACCGCAACAGCCACAGAAGGCCCAGTCCGGCCACGGCAAGAACGATCAGCCGCCAGGCCCACTGAGTCGCTGCTTCGACGCCGGGCGGAACCTCGTATCTCTCGCTCACGTGACGAACGCTACTCGCGATTGGTGCAGGGAACAGGCGGCGCGACCCAGACGTTGTGACGATGTGGGCGAAGCCGGTTTCGCCTGACGAGAGGTGATGACCATCATGTTTGGCCGCAAGAGCGAGCTCCCCACGTCCGACAGCGCCTTGACGGGCCGCGCCGAGCGCCCCTACTCCGTCGGCGACACCCACGCCGTGACCGGCAACGCGCTCATCTCGGATGGACCTGCCGGCCATGAGATCGCCGTCTTCGGTCTGGGCTGCTTCTGGGGCGAGGAGAGGACCTACTGGGAGATCCCGGGCGTCTGGTCCACCACCGTCGGCTACGCCGGCGGCATCACGCCCCACCCCACCTACGACGAGGTCTGCAGCGGACGCACGGGCCACGCCGAGGTCGTCCGGGTGGTCTACGACCCCTCCCAGGTCACGTACCAGCAGCTGCTGCAGGTGTTCTGGGAGAACCACGACCCCACCCAGGGCATGCGTCAGGGCAACGACCGCGGATCGCAGTACCGCTCGATCATCCTGACGACGAACGATGAGCAGCAGACCCAGGCCGAGGCCTCGCGCGTCGCGTACCAGCAGCAGATGACCAAGGCCGGCTACGGCGAGATCACCACCTCGATCCTGCCGCTGGGCGAGTACTACTACGCCGAGGCCGTGCACCAGCAGTACCTCGCACGGAACCCTTACGGCTACTGCCCGCTGCACGCGACCGGCGTGGAGTACGTCTAGCCGCGAGGCGTGAGCGTCAGCTCGAAGCCCTGCGGCATCAGGGTGAGCCGTTCGGCGATCTGCAGGACGTAGTCCGGGTCCCCGGCGATGTCGTGGCGGTGCAGCATCATCGCGAGCACCAGCACGGCCTCGTGCAGGGCGAACTGACGGCCGATGCAGGAGCGTTCCCCCGTACCGAACGGCTTGTAGGTCTGGGTCATGCGGCCACGCGAGCGGTCGACCGTGAAGCGGTCAGGATCGAACTGATCTGCAGTCTCGCCCCACACCGCGGGGTCCCGGTGCGTCATGGGCAGCACGATGATGGCCCAGTCTCCCGGCCGCATGACGTGACCGGTGCTCAGCGTGATCTCCTCGCGCGGGGTACGCGTGTAGGCAGGGGCCGTCGGCCACAGCCGCAGGCCCTCGTCCAGCACCCGCCGCACGTAGCGGAACTTGGGAACCTGCTCGAAGGTCGGCTCGACCGTGCGGTCCGGCCCGAGGATCTCGTCGACCTCGGCCTGAGCGGCAGCCAACGCCTCGGGGTGGCGCGACAGGTAGTACAGCGCGAAGGACAGCGCACCCGAGGTCGTCTCGTGTCCCGCCACGAGGAAGGTCAGGATCTGGTGCCGGATGTTGAGGTCGTCCAGGCGGGCACCCGTCTCGGGATGCGGCGTGTTGAGCATGATGCCGAGCAGATCCCGATCGGGCTCGCCGCTGCCGGGCGGCTCGGCCCGCCGTTCGGCGATGATGCCGTCGAGCAGGTCGTCGACGTAGGCCTGGTGGTGGGCGTTGCGCTTCTCGATGCGACGCATCAGCATCGGGGCTCCGGGCATGGTCGCCAGCGAGCCTTTGCGCTGCCCGAACCGCAGCGCCTCGATCATCGCCGGGATGAAGGGATGCGGCTCCGCGCGGCTGAACGAGCCGAAGTCGGTGCTGAACGCCGTCCGGCTGATCGTCTCGAGCGTCAGCCGGGTCATGTCCGCGGAGACGTCGACCGGACGCCCCACACCGTCCCACGCGCTGAACAGCTCGCGAGCGGCTTCCAACATGATCGGGTGGTACCGCTGCATCGCAGCCTTGGTGAACGCCGGCATCAGCAGCGTGTGCGCCAGCTCCCAGTCGGTCTCGTCGTTGTAGGCGGTGAACAGGCCGGCGCCGGCGAAGTCCCGCAAAGCGACCAAGGCTGGCGACAGGGCCTTCTCGAAGCGCTTCTCGTCGCTGAGCTCGGCGGCCAGCTCGGCGCTGGAGACGAACACGAACTTCTGGTCGAACACCTTCAGCTCGAAGATGGGACCGAGGTCGCCGCAGTTCTCCATGACGCTCTGCAGCGGCGATCCGGGACGGATCTTCCCAACGTCGCCCACGATCGGCTTCCGGCCGGTCGGCCGGGGAAAGATCTGTCCGGACCAGTCGTTCAGCATCGGGTCACACGCCGTTGCGCCGGCTGAACATGGTGACGAGCGGCTGGTACTTCGATCCCAGGACCCGGACCACCGCGTCCATGATCACGGCGTCGGACCCGATCAGCACCTTGGCCTTGTTCTTCTCGACGCCCTTGAGGATGACCTCGGCGGCCTTCTCCGGGCTCGTGCGGGCCAGCTTGGCGTTGAAGTCGCTCGCCATCTTGGCGTGGTCGAAGCCGTCGACGCCCGTGGAGTTGTTGACGATGTTGGTCTTGATGCCGCCGGGGTGAACGCAGGTGACCTGGACCGACCGGTCGCGCAGCTTCATCTCCTGGCGCAGCGCCTCGGTGAATCCGCGCACCGCGAACTTGGCCGCGTTGTAGGCGCTCTGGGTCGGCACGGCGAACAGGCCGAAGACGCTGGAGATGTTGATGATGTGACCCTCGCCGGAGGCGATGACGTGCGGCAGGAAGGCCTTGGTGCCGTTGACCACGCCGCCGAAGTCGACGTCCATGACCCGGTCGATCTCCTTGAACGACATCTGCTCGACGTCGCCGGTGAAGGCGATGCCGGCGTTGTTGAACACCAGGTTCACGGTGCCGAAGTGAGCCACGACCTCGTCGGCGTACCCCAGCACGAGCTCGCGCTGCGAGACGTCGAGGATGTCGGACTTGACCTCTCCCCCCACGCCCTTGACGAGCACCTCGGTCTCGGCCAGTCCCTGAGGATCCACGTCGCTGATCGCGACGCGAGCACCGCGCCGGGCCAGCTCGATCGACAGCGCACGGCCGATGCCAGATCCTGCACCGGTGACGACGGCGACCTTGCCGGGGATGCTGGTCATGTGGGGTTCCTCTCGGTGTACCAAGGAAGTTCAGATACTGGGGGTATCCGAAACCGACAGTAGCAGATAACGCCGTTACGCCAACAGGGTCGAGCGCAGTCGATCGGCGAGACTCAGCTCGCCGCCGACATGACGCAACCACCCGTGCGTGCCGCCGCGATGGCCGTCCCAGACGTCCATCACGGCGTCGATCGCCTCGGGCACGACGTGGAAGTACTCCCGCGGAAGCTCAGAGCGACGCTCGTTGCCCGGCAGCGCGCGCAAGCGCGCATCGATGGCGTCGATCGCGTCGTTGGTTCGCACGTAGTCGGCCATCACGGTGGCCCGGTCCACGCCGGCCAGGCGCATCAGCAGTGCGACCGAGATGCCCGTCCTGTCCTTGCCCGCGGCGCAGTGGATCAGCACGGGACCCTCGGTGTCGACCACGGCACGCACGACGTCGGCCAGCATCGGGCCCGCCGACTCCAGCAGCGCTGCGTACAGCGTCACCAGCGTGCCATCGTGATGGGCGGCAGGTCGCAGCGAGGACAGCAGGGGCAGGTTTCTGGACGGGACCGTGCTCAAGGTCGGTCGCTGGACGATCTCGTCGTCCGATCTCAGGTCCAGAACCAGTGCCGGCGGCCAGACGACGTGGTCGACGACGTCATCGTCGAAGGGCAGTCCGCTGCGCAGCACGCGCTCAGTCCGGAGCTGCCCACCGTCCTCGGTGGGAGTACGACCAATGTCACGCAGGTTGGGCGTCGTCTGGGGCATTCGGTCAATGTGCCACGCCCTAGACTGGGGCCGTGCCACGCCCCCGTTCTGTCGCCGCGTCGGCGGCGGTGGGCAGCGGCCTCGCGCTCTCGGCGCTCTACGGCGTCCTGGTGGGTGAGGCGGTGCTCGCTCGCCGCACCATCGGCCCCGCTGACTCCCGTCCACCCTCGGCCGACGGCATCTACGGTGACGACCTGCCCGGCCGCGCCATGCGCTGCCTCGTGCTCGGTGACAGCGCGGCCGTCGGCTACGGCATGGAACGAGCCGACGCGACACCCCCGGCCATGATCGGCATCGGCCTGTCACACGTGCTCGGCGTCCAGGTGGAGATCCGGTCGCTGGCAGTGGTCGGCGCCCGAACCGCCGACCTGGAAGGGCAGATCGACCAGCTCGACGACTTCGCCCCCGACGTGACCGTCATCGTCATCGGCGTCAACGATGTGACGCACCAGGTGGCGCCGCACGTGTCGGCGCGCATGTTGGGTGCTGCAGTGCGCCGCTTGGTGGCCCTCGACAGCGAGGTCGTGGTGGGCACCTGTCCTGACCTCGGCACGATCCAGCCGATCAAGCAGCCGCTGCGCACCATCGCGCGAAGCCTCAGCCGGGTCTTGGCCCGCAAGCAGACGGTCGCGACGGTCGAGGCGGGCGGGCGCGCCGTCTCGCTGGGCAGCCTCCTCGGGGTGCTGTTCATGGAGAAGCGTGACGTCATGTTTGGTGTCGACAGCTTCCATCCCTCGGAGACCGGGTACGCCAACATGGTGTCGGTCCTGATTCCGGCCGTCGCCGCCTCGATGCGCGAACGAGAGCGCGAGCGCACCGCCGTCTACGCCGGCCTTCCGCGCGACGTCATGTCGCTGGACGACGCCGCGGCTGAAGCCGTGCGGCACGACGGCACGCAGGTCGTCCACGAAGAAGGCCAGGGCCGCCGTTGGGCGACCGTCCTGCGTCGCCGCCGCGGCTGACCTTCCCACCACGCAGAACGGCCGGCCCCCGAGGGGACCGGCCGTTCGTGTTCGTTCTGGGTGATCAGTCGCCACGCAGGATGGCGAGGATGCGCAGGATCTCGATGTACAGCCAGACCAAGGTGACGGTCAGGCCGAACGCCGCACGCCAGGACTCGCGCTCGGGGATACCGGCCGCGACGCCCTTCTCGACCATGTCGAAGTCCATGATCAGCATGAACACCGCCAGCACGACGGCGATCGCCGAGACGACCAGACCGAGTGCGTTGAAGCCACGCAGGCCGCCCGACTCGAGCACACCGGTGAGGCTCAGCACCATGTTGATGAGCATGACGCCGACGAAGCTGAAGATCGCGATCGTCATGACCTTGCGGAACTTGTCCGTGACCTGGATGTTGAAGAACTTGTACGCCGCCAACGTGCCACCGAAGGCGACCATGGTGGCGAGCACCGCCTGGAAGACGATCGTGGGATCGCCGACGTACGAGGCAATGACCTTCGAGAAGGCACCGACGAACACACCCTCGACTGCCGCGTAGGCGAGCACGAGAGCAGGGCTGATGACCTTCTTGAACGAGTTGACCAACGCCAGTCCGAGGCCGATGAAGGCACCGCCCATGGCGAACATCATGGCGCGGCCGTAGGCCGCATCGCCGGTGGCGACATCGCCGAGATCGCCGATCATGAACCACGCGACGGCGGCTGTGGTGACCAGCAGACCAAGCGAGATGGCCGTCTTCTCAACGACCGTCTCGATCGTCATCTGGCCGGTGCCTGTGCCGGTGTGGGTGGGGTTGCCGTCCTGCGTCAGGTCGACCTGCCACTGGGACGGGCTCGTGGTCTTGGCCATCGCGCCGCCGCGTCCGTTGAACTCGGCGCTGCGGGCGAAGACGGGGTTGCTGCTCTTCATGTTTCCCTCCGTGGGATGGCTCCGGGTGTGGAGTCGTTGTCTTCTACTCTATACAACGCCTGAACAGCATGTTTCTATCCCGATCTCACTTCTTTGTTGCAGCCACCTTCTGTGCGGTCGGGAAGGGCAGCGTTCGGGGCAAAACGCTGGCGTCAGGGTCGACCGTGAAGGGGTCGTAGCCACCGACGGTGGCCTCCGGAACCATGCCCATCGGGTACACGTTGCGCGCCACGTCGCCGCCGACCAGCGTCCGCGGCACCCACAGTCCGATCTGCGTGCAGGCCGGGTCGATGCACCCGTCGGCGCCGTCGACCGTGGCACGCAGCGGCTGCCCTGAGTCGGTGAACAGCTGCACATCCTTGAGCGGCTTGCCGTCGGCTCCGTACGGGAAGATGTTGGTCACCTGCTCACCGTCGAGGTACACCCCCGTCAGGTCACCGGGTCCGCCATCCACGTAGGAGTAGTTCACTTGGGTGCTCCAGTCCCCAGCCATGGTCGCCACGGGAAGGACCAGCAGCACCGCTGCGATGTTGCCGAGCGCGATGAGCGGCGTCAGGCGACTGGCGCTCCATCGGCCGCGGCCCCACTGGATGCTCACGAGGAGGAACCCGAGCAGGACGACCCAGGTCAGACCCGAAGTGGGGAGGAACCCCGCGTCCAGTCCCAAGAAGCCGGCGAACAGCCACGCGGCGACCCACGCGCGCACCATCCACCACACAGGCCGAATGGCGATGAGGAACTCCGCGACCGACGCGAGCGCCGGGTTGCGACGCATGCCCTCGGCCAGATCGCTGCGCATGCGTCGAAGGGCGAGTCTCACGGTCGCCGCCATGCCTTGGCTGGGCGCTTCGTCCTTCGGCAGTCCCGCGGCGTTGCGCAGCTCGGTCGCGTACTCGTCCGGGTCCGGAAGCTCCCGCAGCAGGTCCTCGGCGTAGGCCTCTGCGAGGTCCGCCTCCAGGCCTTCGGTGAGCTCGTCGCGCTCCTCGTGCGGCAGGTCGTGCAGGGCGTCGCGCACCGCCTCGGCGAAGGAGGCGATCTCTGGCGTGATGATGGTCGTGGTCATGCGGCTTCCCCCGGTCGATTCGAGCTGGTGAGCAGTGTGTTCATGGTGGTGGCGAAGTCCGACCACACCTTGCGCTGGAGGTCGAGCACGGCACGCCCCTGCGCATTGATGCCGTAGTACTTGCGATGCGGACCCTCCTCGGAGGGCACGACGTACGACGTGAGCGCTCCGGCGGTGTAGAGACGACGCAGCGTCCCGTAGACCGACGCGTCCCCGACTTCTTCGAGTCCGGCGGCACGGAGCCTGCGCACGACGTCGTAGCCGTACCCGTCCTCGTCCTCGACGACGGCGAGGACCGCCACGTCGAGCACTCCCTTGAGCAGCTGGGTTGCATCCATGCGGTGGACAGTACCACGGATTGCGTAGTACCCCGCACGACGTAGTTCTACGGCGCGCCGATGTCGGCGAGGTGGTGCGCCACGTCGTGCCAGAAGTACAGGAGCAAGGACTCGACGGTGAAGACCGAGCCGTTGCTCCGGCGTCCCGTGCGTCGCCACGCGTCGCCCGGAATGCCCTCGATGCGCTGAGCCATGTGCAGGCCGCGAACCCGCAGGGTGGGCCCGATGCGGGCCGGCAGCTGGGCGGCGTAGTCGTCGAGGCGAGCGGTCTCGTCCTGGTCCCAGTCCGGGAAGGTCGGGTCGTCCTGGGTCAGCATCTGGTCGAGCCGGGCCCCGAACACGTCGAAGACGTCGCGCACGTGGCAGGCGTACTCCGCTGGCGACCACGTGGTCTCGTCGGGCCGGCGACGCGCATCGGGGCGGTTGAGCACCGCGATCCACGCCGGGATCGACGCTCGGACGGCAGCCGCGACCGACCTCGGGTCGATCTGGCTGGCGTCGAATCCACACTCGACGCAGGGCTCCTCGAGCACCCAGGTCCAGTCCTTGCTGTCGGGTTCGATCTCCATCCGCATACGCTAGCGCGGTGGAACCGCCTTATCGATCGTCCCCCGTCTCCTTCTCGCGACGGGGCGGCCGGCTCGGCGAGCGTCAGCAGAAGGTCTGGGACCAGCTGGCCGACGACTACGTCATCGACGTCCCCCGCGCTGGCCCGAGCACCTCGGTCGATCCGGACTACCGCCTCGACCTGGCTGCGACGTTCGGTCGTTCGGCGCCAGCGATCCTCGAGATCGGCAGCGGGTACGGCGAGACGCTGGCCCATGCCGCGCAGACGCATCCGGAGATCGACTTCCTCGCCTTCGAGGTCTACATCCCGGCGGTGGCGCAGTCGCTGCTGCACATCCGGCGCGAGAACCTGACGAACATCCGGCTGGTCGTCGCGAACGCACCCGAGATGCTCACCACGGCACTGGCCCCGGAGTCGCTGTCCGAGCTGCGGATCTGGTTCCCCGACCCGTGGCACAAGACCCGCCACCAGAAGCGCCGCCTCATCACGGACGAGTTCGCGAAGCTGGCCGCTCGCGTGCTGCCCGTCGGGGGCGTCTGGCGCGCAGCGACCGACTGGGAGCACTATGGCGAGCAGATCGCGCAGGTGCTCGCGGACTCCCCTGACTTCGAGGGCGGCGCATGCGAGCGGTTCGAGGGTCGGCCCGTGACCCGGTTCGAGACCAAGGGACTGGCCAAGGACCGGGTCATCCACGACTTCTGCGCCACTAGGGTGGCCCCATGAGCCGCGCCGAACTGCTGCACATCACCCAAGGACCGGTGTGGCTCCTCGGCACCACCGACGAGGAGCGGGCGCTTCTTGACCCGCTGCCCGCGGGTGTCGAGATCGTGGTCGACCGCGACGTGATGGTCGATGAGGACGACGACGTCTCACACGTCGGTTCCGAACCCATGGCGGCCGCCGTCATCGTGGTCGATGCGATGAGCACGACGCCGGAACTGCTCGACGACACCCTCCCGCGCGTGGGTTCGGTTCCACTGGTCTGGATCGTGCTGCCGGCTGAGATCACGAGCGCCGACGCCGATCAGATCGAGCAGATGGCCCGCGAGTACGGCTGGTCCGCAGCCGAACGCGTCGACCTGGGCGATGCATGGTCAGCGGTCAGGCTCAAGCAGGACTGACGCGCTGCAGACGGGTGATCCAGATGCCCGGAGGCACCTTTTCGTCACCCACGTCGGCGAAGCCGAACTTGCCGTACAGCGCGCGTGCCGGCGCGTTGTCACGACCCGTGGAGACGGCGATCTGACGATCAGCGGCAGCCTCGATCACCAGGGCAAGCAGCTGGCTGCCGACCCCCTGCCGGTGTGCGGTCGGGCGCACCATCACCTTGTCGATCTCGACCACGCTCTCGCGCTCGACCCACGCTGCAGCACCCACGAGGTCAACGCCGTTCCAGGCCAGCAACCAGTGCCCGCGGAACGCGGTGAGATCGACCTCGTTCTGGCGCAACGGCGGGATCCGGTCGTCCCCGATCAGTTCGGCCTCGACCGCGTAGGACGCGCGCTGCAGCTCCAGCAGCGCCAGCGCCACATAGTGGTCCGCAGCCGGATCCGGCGAGGAGAAGATCATTGCTGCCCATCCTAGGTTGTGGACATCTTGGCTCGGTGAAAACCGACTGTCAGTGGGGTGTTCTAGGTTGGATATATGCAGCAATCGCAGGCAGATCCGGAGGTTCGGCTCACCGATGCCGCCCGGGCCCGCGCATGTGCTGAACACGTCGAGTGGGCCGAGATGTTGGCCTACTCCGACCGGCTCGCCGCCGAGTACGCAGTCACGCTCGGCGTACTTCAAGCGGCAGGCCCAGCTGCGGTCCATCGCCCTGGAGATCGCGGTCGCGATGCACCTGTCCGAAGGGCAGGTCCACCGCCGGCTCTCGTGTGCGCAGACCATCCGGGACCAGGCGCCCACGGTGTGGTCGGCCTTTGCTGCCGGCGCGGTTGATGCGTACCGGGTCACGATGATCGCCGACACCATCACCAAGCTGCACCGCCCGGCGTCGATCGCGAAGCTGGACACCAAGGTGATCGGCTATGCCACCACCCACACCAGCATCGAGCTGCGCGGTTGGCTGCGACGTTTCGTGGCGCGGGTCGAGGCCGACCTGTTCAACGAACGCGCCGAAGCCGAACGCGCCGACCGCCGAGTCGACATCACGCACGGCGAGGACGGCATGTCCTGGCTCAACGCCTACCTGCCCTCGCACATGGCCGCCGCGATCGACAAGCGTCTGACCTTCGAGGCCAAGAAGATCACCAACGACACCCGCACCGTCGCCCAACGCCGCGCCGATCTGCTCGCCGCCTGGACCACCACCAACGAGAACGGTGAGGCGGCCGTCGGCACGGACATCGCGGTCGTGATCGACGCCAAGACGCTGATGGGTCTGTCGGACGAACCGGCCGTCAGCCGCTGACGGCACGCTGATCGTCCCCGCCGGCATGGGTCACCGACCCCACGGGAAACCAGTTCTGGCACACCATCATCACCGGCACGCACGGCAACGTCCTCGAGCACCACTACGCCGGCAGATTCGCCCCCGAGACACTCAAGAAGGCGCTGATCTTCCGCGCACGGCACCTGCCAAGCACCCACCTGCACCAAACCAGCCGACCAGCTGCCAGATCGACCACCGACAACCCTGGCCCCACGGTCAGACCGTCGGGGCGAACCTGTGGCCACTGTGCGAACGGCACCACCAGATGAAGTCACACGACGTCATCACCTGGACCCTGCCCTCAGGCCACACCGCCCCCGCAGAACCCGCCCGACGCGCAGCCTGACGCTGAGTGCTCCCGGTGGGGTTCGAACCCACACTGGGACGATTTTAAGTCGCCTGCCTCTACCGATTGGGCTACGGGAGCAGGCTTCAGCCTAGTGCCGGCGTCAGCCCGACGATCAGGGGCCTGAGCGGGTGGATGGCCGGCGCGGCGGCGAGCGCCGAGCCCAGGACTCGCGAGCGCTGTCTGGATGTGCTCGGTCTCCATGTGGGTGTCGAGGTCCGACGGGTCGTCCACTCCTCGACCGTCACGAACGTCCCGGCTCGGCCAGCGACTCGGACAGGTCGTAGGCGATGTTGCCCTCCTCGGCACGCGTCGGCGCGACGAGCCCCTGCATGGCCTCACGGACTGCGTCCTCGGATCCGGGCTTGGCGGTGATGACTGGCGACGACGTGAGATGCTCATGATCGCCACGCTAGCCCTGTTGCCGACCTGACGCGCGTCAGGTTCGGACCACGACGGCATCGGGCTCGTCGCCGGCAAGGAGCCGGTCGATCTGACCGCGGACGACACGTTCGACGCGTGGGCGCATCGCGCTGGACTTGCCGCCGACGTGCGGTGAGATCAGCACGCCGGGCGTGTGCCACAGCGGGTGGTCCGATGGCAGGGGCTCTGGGTCGAGCACGTCTGCGGCGAAGCGGATGCGGCCGGCGGCGCGCACCACCGCGTCGGTGTCGACGACCTTGCCGCGGGCCACGTTGACCACGAGCGCGCCATCGGGCAGGGCGCCCAGGAACTCGTCGTCGACCAAGCCGGCGGTCGCGTCGTTCAGTGGCACGGCCACGATGACGACGTCCACGGTGGGCAGCAGATCGGGCAGCTCTTCGGTGCCATGCACCCGGCCGCGCTCGTCGTCACGCGCAGCGCTCCCGACCCGCACGATGTCGGCGTCGAAGCCCTCCAACCGCTTGACCAGCTCACCGCCAATGCCGCCGACACCCAGCAGCATGATCCGCCGGTCGATCAGGCTCGAGGTCCACGGCTGCTCCCACGTTCCGGCTGGCATCGCGCGGGCGAAGTCGTCGACGTGGCGCAATGACGCCAGGGCCAACGTGATGGCCAGCTCAGCCGTTGACGCCTCGTGCACCCCCACCGCGTTGGCGTACACCCCGCCGGCCGGAAGCGTCTCCGCGACGCCGTCGAAGCCGAGCGCCTGCGACTGCACGAGCCCGATCCGGGACGTGTCGAACCCCGCCAGCACACCGTTGGACAGGACGTACGGACGCAGCACCAGGTCGAGGTGACCATCGGGCTGCACCGTTTCGGTGTCCCAGACGACGACCTCGACACGGTCGGCCAGGTCAGAGAGCGTGTCGACCCACGAGTCGTCGGGAACGCTGATGCGAAGGGCCATGTCAGTCATGACCGGCTGCTCCCCAGACGATGCCGTCGAGGATGTCGTGCTCGCTCACGATCATCTGATCGGTGGCCAGCGGTACCAGCTCGATGAGTCGGTCCAGGATCAGCGCTCCCCCGCCGATCACGTCGGCGCGGCCAGGGTGGAGGTAGGGCAGGTTGCGCCGGTCCCCCAGCGACATCTGCGCCAGGGACAGACACGCACCGCGGACCTCGTCGAGCGACAGCTTCGCCAGGTGCAAGGCCTCAGCGTCGTAGGACGGCAACGCGAGCGCGTGTGCGGCGACCGTGGTCACGGTGCCGGCGACTCCGACGAACGTCTCGACCGGGGCGATATCGCGCACGACCGGCGCGAGGACCGAGTCCAGGTGTGACATGCAGGCCGTGACCTCGGCGACCGATGGCGGGTCACCGGCCAGGAAACGCTCCGTCATCCGAACCGATCCGATGTCCAGCGAGACGCCTGACTCCACCGACACGCCACTCTCGGTGTGCGTCCCGACCACGATCTCGGTGGAGCCACCGCCGATGTCGACGACCAGAGTGCGCCCGGCACCGAGGTCGCGGGTGGCACCGGCAAAGGAGGCCTCGGCCTCCTCCCGGCCGGCCAGTACTTCAGGACGGACACCCAGGATGCGCTCGACGGCATCGCCGAAGTCGTCGGCATTGTCGGCGTCGCGGATTGCTGATGTGCCGCAGAATCGCACGGTCGAGACCTCGAACATCTCGATCAACGCGGCGTATTCGCGGCAGACCGCCAGCGTGCGTTCGATGGCCGGTTCGGCCAGATGGTGGGTGCGATCGACGTCCTGACCCAACCTGACGATCCGCATC
Organism: uncultured Actinomycetota bacterium; assembly: GCA_963769445.1. Classification (GTDB taxonomy): domain Bacteria; phylum Actinomycetota; class Actinomycetes; order Propionibacteriales; family Nocardioidaceae; genus Aeromicrobium. Next base: position 186,970 of record CAVYLO010000002.1, read on the forward strand.
TCACGCAGCAGATCGGTCTTGCCCTCGCCCTCGACGTCACTGATGAGCAGTCGGATCGAGTTGGTGCCACAGTCGATCGCCGCCACCCGGGTCCGCGCGTCAGGCATGTTCTGACCCTATCGACACCCGGCGCCGAGCAGGGCGATGGTCTCGTCGCCGAGCGGGTTCACCCCGGGACCCTTGGCCAAGGAGTGAGCCACCAGCACGTGGAGGCACTTGACCCGGGTGGGCATGCCGCCCGCCGTGATGTGGTCGATCTCGGGGACGTGGAGGATCGCTTCCCGCTCGGCCAGGTACGACTCGTGCGCTCGCGCGTACGCGGCGGCCAGGTCGATGTCCTCGACGAGTCGGTCGCTCATCTCCTTCATCAGGCCGGACGCCTCGAGAGTGCCGATCTCACCCGCGAGGCGGGGGCAGGTGAGGTAGAACATGGTCGGGAACGGGGTGCCGTCCGGCAGGCGCGGCTCGGTCTTGACCACGTTGGGATGTCCGCTCGGGCAGCGCGAGACCACCTCGATGACACCTCGGGCGGGCCGGCCGAGCTGCTCGGCGAGCTGTTCGAGATCCGCAGCGTCGACCGTCACTCGCCCTCCAGGACGTCGCCCGTGGTGTCCCGGGGCGCGCCGTCGGCCTCCGGCGTGCCTGCCGTCTTCACACTTCCCCAGAGCTTGTCGTACCACTCGTCAGTCGTGACCTCGGTGGGCGCGTCGAGCGTGGGCACCTCGCCACGCACCTCGCCATCGCTCCCGATGACCCGGTAGCCCACCTCGCCGGGCATGACCCAGCCGAATCGTTCTCGCGCCTGCTGCTGGATGTAGGCCGGGTCGTTGAACCGCTTCTTCTGGTCCTCCAGGTTGGCGATCTGGCCCTTGAGCTGTGTGCGCTCGGCCTGGCTTGCCGCGATGTCCTGACGGGCGGACCACCAGGCACGGAACGTGGCGGTGTACGACCCGATCAGCAAGACGACGACGCTGAGCAGCAGCACGGCGCGCGTCGTGATCTGCGGACCGGATCCGCTGGCGCCAGCCGCGCTCCTCGCACCCGACGCACCCCGGGGGGCGCCGGTGCGGGGAGCGCGCGGCGAACCGGGGCGTCCCGAGGGACGCTTCTGGTTCCTCTCCCTGCCGCGAGGCGAACGTGAAGCCATCGCTCAGATCGACAACCGCGGGAACGCCGACGCGCCGGCGTACGACGCGGCTGATCCGAGCAGCTCTTCGATTCGGAGCAGCTGGTTGTACTTGGCGACACGGTCGGAGCGGGCCGGAGCGCCGGTCTTGATCTGGCCACAGTTGGTGGCGACCGCGAGGTCGGCGATCGTGACGTCCTCGGTCTCACCGGAGCGGTGGCTCATCATGCAGCTGAAGCCGTGGCGGTGAGCGAGGTCGACCGAGTCCAACGTCTCGGTGAGCGAGCCGATCTGGTTCACCTTGACCAGCAGAGCGTTCGCGGAGCCTTCGGAGATGCCACGGGTGAGTCGCTCGACATTGGTGACGAACAGGTCGTCGCCGACGATCTGCACGTCATCGCCGATCGCTTCGGTGAGTGCGGTCCAACCGGCCCAGTCGTCCTCGTCGAGCGGATCCTCGATCGACACGATCGGGAAGTCCGCTGCCAGCTCGGCGTAGTAGGCCGACATCTCCTCGGCTGACTTCTTCTTGCCCTCGAAGGCGTACGTGCCATCGGTGAAGAACTCTGACGCGGCGACGTCCAGTGCCATCGCGATGTCGGTGCCGACCTTCAACCCGGCCTTCTCGACGGCGATCGAGATCAGCTCGAGCGCAGCGCGGTTGGAGTCCAGGTTGGGGGCGAATCCGCCCTCGTCGCCGAGACCGGTGGACAGCCCCTGCTTGTTCAGCACGGCCTTGAGCGCGTGGTAGACCTCGGTGCCCTGACGCAATGCCTCCGAGAAGGTGGGCGCACCGATCGGCGCGATCATGAACTCCTGGATGTCGACGTTGGAGTCAGCGTGCGAGCCGCCGTTGAGGATGTTCATCATCGGCACGGGCAGCACGTGGGCGTTGGGTCCGCCGACGTACCGGAACAACGGCAGTCGGGCCGAATCGGCCGCGGCCTTCGCGACTGCCAGCGAGACACCGAGGATGGCGTTGGCGCCGAGCTTGGCCTTGTTGGCCGTGCCGTCGAGGTCCAACATGATCTGGTCGACCAGCCGCTGCTCATCGGCGTCGACACCCGCGAGGGCCGGACCGATGGTCTTGTTGACGCCGCCGATGGCCTTGAGGACACCTTTGCCCAGGTACCGCTTGCCGCCATCGCGCAGCTCCACGGCCTCGAAGGCGCCGGTGGAGGCACCGGACGGGACTGCGGCACGACCGATCGTGCCGTCGCTGAGGGCGACTTCGACCTCGACGGTCGGGTTTCCACGGGAGTCGAGAATCTCGCGTGCTCCGACGGCTTCGATGCGTGCCACTGCTGCTCCAGATGTGTGAAGTGTGAGGTGGTGTGCAGGGTCCAGCCTACTTCTCGGCGGCCTTGATCCGTTGCCACGCTGCGTCGATCTCTTCGGGCGTCGATGCGTCCCCGTCGGCGAAGACGTGGGGGTTGCGGCGGATCAGCTTGGCCGTGAGGCCCGCGACGACGGCGTCCATGTCGAATCCGCCGGCTTCCTCGGCGGCGATCCGGGCATGGAACACGACCTGCAGCAGCAGATCACCCAATTCTTCGCACAGGTGGTCAAGATCGCCTGACTCCAGCGCCTCCACCGTCTCGTGCGCCTCCTCCAGCACGTATCGCGCGATCGAGGCGTGCGTCTGCTGCGCGGTCCACGGACACTCCCGACGGAGGCGGTCCATGACGTCGACCAGCTCGACCAGCGACTGACCGTCCGTCATGGGATCACGCCCGGCAGGCCAGCGGGCCGGGGAGCTCATTGGGCGTCGGAGCCTCGAGGTCGGCCGGAGCCACCGAGAGCGAACCGATGTCGCCATTCATCTCGCCGGAGTCCGACAGGCCCAGGCGCGGAGCGAAGGTGACGTCGTGCTCGGGGAAGGCGGCCACCACGAGGTCGCGGCCCGCCTCGGCGAGATCAGCGGAGTTGGCAGCAGTGGCCGTCACGGCGGTCTCGTCGCCTCCGATGACCACGAACAGCTTGAACAGGTCCTGCGCGTTGGCCAACGTCTCTGCCACCGCCGGTGCCCGCTTCGCGCCGAAGGTCTCGACGAACTGGTCGGGGTCCAGATCGACCGGCGTGGGGATCGTCAGGTCGCGCTCCTCGGCGATGTCCTTCGCCACCCGGGCCAGCACCAGATCGATGACGGCCTGACGGCGCATGTCGGCGTTGTCGATCGCCGTGACGCCCTGCTGCTGCTCGGCCTGGCGCACCGTGACCTCGCAGTACACGCGGGCGGTGTCGTCCAGCGTGGACATCGAGATGGACTCACCGTCCACGGTGGCGGCGGCGCCGGGGCCCGCCGTTCCGCAGGCCGACAACGCCACAGCGGTGAGGGCAAGGGCGCAGACGCGAAGGAGACTCACGGCTCCATCGTAGATGGTGGACTTCGCATGGCAGTCTTACGCCATGATGCGACAGCGGCTGGCCCGCACAACCATCCGGGTCATGGGGTACCGCATGGTCGGCGAGGTGCCGCCCACCGGGCTCTTGGTCGGCGCGCCCCACACCTCCAACTGGGATTTCGTCACGATGCTGCTGGTCATGTGGCACGACGGCTGTCACCCGCGCGTGCTGGTGAAGAAGCAGCTGTTCAAGGGTCCGCTCGGTTGGCTCCTGCGCTCGCTCGGGGGCGTGCCGCTGGATCGCGACAACCCCGGCGCAGTGGTGCGCGAGCTGATCGAGGAGGCGGCCGCCGGCGAGCCGCTGCGGCTGATCCTGGCCGCCGAGGGCACCCGGTCCAAGGGCGAGTACTGGAAGTCCGGCTTCCTGCGGCTGTCGAAGCAGACCGGACTGCCGATCACCCTCGCGTTCTTCGACCCGCCGACGAAGACGATGGGGTTCGGCCCCACGTTCCACGCCTCCGACGACGTCAGCGCCGACATGGACATCGTGCGTGAGTTCTTCGCCGACAAGCTCGGCATCCGCCCCAAGAACGCAACACCTCCCCGCCTGCGCGAGGAGACCTCCCCCTAGGCCACCAGGGTGTCGATCACCAGGGCGGTCCAGTCCAGCAGCTGACGTCCCACGATGGGTCCGCCGCCGATGGACTCGACGCGCGGCCGCGGCACCAGCATGACCTCTGCCGCCGCCTTGTAGGTGCTGCGGGGAAAGACCCGCTGCATGCGCATCTGGGCCGAGTCAGGCAGCACGATCGACGCGAAACGCACGTTCGGGCCAGCCGCGGAGATCTCGCTGAGCCCGGCCTCGCGGACCTTGACCCGCAGTCGCGCGACGTCGAGCAGGGTCTGGACCACCTCGGGCGGTTCGCCGTAGCGATCGACCAGCTCGGCGCGCAGATCGTCGACGTCGGGCAGCGCCCGAACATCGGCCAGACGCTTGTACATCTCCAGGCGCAGCCGCTCGCTCGGCACGTACTCCTCGGGCAGATGCGCCTCGATGGGCAGCTCGATCTTGACCTCGCGGGATCCGAACCGATCGTCCTCGGTCTCGCCGCGGAACTCGGCCACTGCCTCGCCGACCAGACGCACGTAGAGGTCGAAACCGACATCGGCGATGTGGCCGGACTGCTCGCCGCCGAGCAGATTGCCCGCGCCGCGAATCTCCAGATCCTTCATCGCGACCGCCATGCCGCCGCCCAGCTCGGAGTGCTGAGCGATGGTGGCCAACCGGTCGTGGGCCGTCTCGGTGAGCGGCTTGTCCGGCGGGTACAGGAAGTACGCGTACGCGCGCTCACGGCCTCGGCCCACCCGGCCGCGCAGCTGGTGCAGCTGCGACAAGCCCAGCGAGTCGGACCGCTCGATGATCATGGTGTTGGCGTTGGAGACGTCCAGCCCGGACTCGACGATCGTGGTGCAGACCAGGACGTCGAAGCGCTTCTCCCAGAAGTCGACCATGACCTCCTCGAGCCGGTGCTCACCCATCTGGCCGTGCGCGGCGGCGATGCGAGCCTCCGGCACCAGCTCCTTGAGCCGGGCGACGGCCTTGTCGATGCTCTGCACCCGGTTGTGGATGAAGAAGACCTGTCCCTCGCGCAGCAGCTCGCGACGGATGGCCGCCGTGACCTGGGCGTTGTCGTAGCCACCCACGAACGACAGCACGGGGTGACGCTCCTCGGGCGGGGTCGCGATGGTCGACATCTCCCGGATGCCGGTGACCGCCATCTCGAGGGTGCGCGGGATCGGGGTGGCCGACATCGCCAGGACGTCGACGGCGGCGCGCAGCATCTTGAGCGCCTCCTTGTGCTCGACGCCGAAGCGCTGCTCCTCATCGACGATGACGAGCCCGAGATCCTTGATCCGCACGCCCGGTTGCAGCAGCCGGTGCGTGCCGATCACCAGGTCGACCGAACCGTCGGCCAGACCGGCGAGGGTCGCCTTGGACTCCGCATCGGACTGGAAGCGCGACAGCGGCCGCATCGTGACCGGGAACTGGCCGAACCGCTCGGCGAAGGTCGCGAAGTGCTGCTGCACCAGCAGCGTCGTCGGCACCAGCAAGATGACCTGCTTGCCGTCCTGGATGGCCTTGAAGGCAGCCCGTACCGCGATCTCGGTCTTGCCGTAGCCGACGTCGCCGCACACCAGGCGGTCCATCGGCACGGTGCGCTCCATGTCGCGCTTGACCTCGTCGATCGTGATCAGCTGGTCCGGCGTCTCGACGTGTGCGAACGCGTCCTCCAGCTCGGCCTGCCACGGGGTGTCCGGACCGAAGGCGTGGCCCTTGGTCGACTGACGGGCCGCGTAGAGCTTGATCAGCTCGCCCGCGATCTGGCGCACGGCGCGGCGCGCCTTGTTCTTGCGATTGGTCCAGTCACTGCCGCCGAGACGGTCCAGGCTCGGCTGCTCGCCGCCGACGTAGCGGGTGATCTGGTCGAGCTGGTCCATCGGCACGAACAGCCGGTCAGGCGGGTGACCGCGCTTGCTCGCGCCGTACTCGACGACCAGGTATTCGCGGGCCGCGCCCTGCACGACGCGCTGCATCATCTCGACGTACCGGCCGACGCCGTGCTGCTCGTGCACCACGTGGTCGCCCGGCGCCAGCTCGAGCGGATCGATCTGCTTGCGCCGTCGCGACGGCATCTTGCGATCGGTGCGGTCAGCGGGGCGCTGGCCCACCAGATCGTCGTAGGTGATGACGACGAGGTTCAGCGGCGGCGAGACGAAGCCGTGCGCCAGCTCGCCGAGGCCGACCTGCACGACGCCGGACGTTCCGCCGCCCTCACTGGAGGCCGCGATGTCGTGCTCGCCCAACCACTCGACGGTCCGCTGCGCCTGACCGTGTCCGGGCACCACGATGACCACCTGGCGACCCGCGGCGAGCCACTCGCGCACGTCGGTGAGAGCCCGCGCGGTGTCGCCGCGATACGTGGGCGCGGCCTCCATGTCGACGGTGCGCGTGTCCGCGTCGTCCAGGCCGAACGGCGACAGGCCGACCCAGCCCAGACCGCGAGCCACGACGCCGTCATGGACCTCGTCGATCGTGTGGAACGAGGCGGAGCCGAGGTCGATGGGTGACTGCCCGCCACCGCCGGCCGTGGCCCAGGAGGCCTCGAGGAACTCAGCGCTGGTGGCGACCAGATCAGCGGCCCGCGCTCGGACCCGCTCCGGATCGCACAGCAGGATGGTCGACCCGGCCGGCAAGAGGTCGACCAGCATCTCCATGTGGTCCACGAGGACTGGACTCAGGGACTCCATGCCCTCGACGACGTGTCCCTCGGCGAGCTTGCCGAGCAGCTCGCGCAGCGCCGGATGATGCTCGGCGAGCACCCGCGCGCGCTCGCGGACGTCGTCGGTGAGCAGCAGCTCACGACACGGCGGTGCCCAGAGTCGGTCGATCGAGGCGAGGGTGCGTTGATCGGCGACGGCGAACTGGCGGATCTCCTCGATCGTGTCGCCCCAGAACTCGATGCGCAACGGATGCTCTTCCGTGGGCGGAAACACGTCGACGATGCCGCCCCGCACCGCGAACTCGCCGCGGCGCTCGACCAGGTCGACCCGTGCGTAGGCGGCGGCGGCCAGATCACGCACCACGTCGTCCAGCACGACGTCTTCGCCTTGGCGCAGCTCGACCGGCACCAGATCGGCCAGCCCCTTGACCTGCGGCTGCAGCAACGACCGCACCGGCGCCGTGATGACGCGCACCGGTCCGGTCTCGTCGGTCTGCCCCGGGTGCACCAACCGTCGCAGCACGGCCAGACGACGGCCGACCGTGTCCGATCGCGGCGAGAGCCGCTCGTGCGGAAGCGTCTCCCACGCGGGATAGTGCACGACCGACGCCGAGCCGATCAGCTCGGCCACCTCGGCCTCCAGGTCCTCGGCCTCGCGGGCCGTGGCCGTCACAGCCAGCACGGTGCCGCCCGTGGCCAGCGCCTGGGTGAGGAAGGGGCGCAACGGTTCCGGCGCGCGGACATCGATGGTCTGCACGCCATCAGCACGGTCAGCCACGACAGCAGTGATCGTCGGCTCGGCCAGCACGACGCTGGCCAGATCAGGCAGATTCATGAACGGTGGGCCATCAGCGGTTGAACGCACCTTGGGTGGTCTCGAGGCCGTGGGTCATGAGCGACTCGATCGCGTCGCCCGCCTCCTCGACGTAGGTGGGGAGGTCCTTGCGCTCGATCGTGTTGTACGGCTTGAGCACGAAGTCATGCACCGACTGACGTCCGGCCGGTCGGCCGATGCCGACCCGCACCCGATGGAAGTCGCCCGTGCCGATCGACTGGCGGATCGACTTCAGGCCGTTGTGCCCGTTGTCGCCGCCACCGAACTTGATCCGCAGCATGCCGAAATCGATGTCGAGCTCGTCATGGACGACGATCAGGTGGTCCGGTTCGACGTCGTAGAACTTCACCAACGCCGACACCGGTCCCCCGCTGTCGTTCATGTAGGAACGCGAACGTCCAAGAACGACGCGCTCACCGGCAAGCCGACCCTCGATCGCGTCGGCCTGGCCGGACTTGTGCTTCTTCCAGCTGCCACCGACGCGAGCGGCCAGGGCATCGGCCACCAGGTACCCGACGTTGTGCCGGGTCGCGGCATATCCCGGTCCGGGATTGCCGAGCCCGACCACCAGCCAGGTCGAGAGCGTCACTCGTCGTCGGAGCTCTCCGCGGCAGTCTCGCCCTCGGCGGCTCGCCTTCTGCGGACTCGGCCTCGTCGTCGGACTCGTCGCGCTCGATGCCCGCCTCGGCCTCAGCCTCTTCGAGCTCGGCCTCGAGCTCGGCCTCGGTGGGCGCGTTGGTGATGTTGACGACCAGGATCTCCGGGTCGACCGCGAGCTCGGTGCCCTTGGGCAGCTCGATGTCGCTGGCGTGCAGCTGCGTGCCGGCGTGGAGGCCCTCGATCGACAGCTCGAGTCCGGACGGGATGTGAGTGGCCTCGGCCTCGATCGAGATCGTGGTGTTCTCGTGCACGACCATGGTGCCGGGGAACGCCTCGCCGACCAGCGTCGACGGTGATGTCGACGGTGACCTTCTGGCCCTTCTTGACGATCAGCAGATCGGCGTGCTCGATGAAGCCGCGGATCGGGTCGCGCTGCACCTGCTTGGGGATGGCGAGGTGGTGGTCGTCGCCGAGGTCGATGGTGAGCAGCGCGTTGGAGTTCTTCAGCGCCATCATCAGGGCGTGGCCCGGCAGGGTCACGTGGACGGGGTCGGAGCCGCCGCCGTAGAGCACGGCGGGAACCTTGTCGTCACGACGGATGCGGCGAGCCGCTCCCTTGCCGAACTCGGTGCGGGTCTCGGCGGGAATCTTGATCTCGGCCACGGGAAATCTCCTTGAAGCGTGCTGCAGTGCAGGAATGTGAAGGACGTAGAAGTGGGGTGCCGCCCCGTCGGGCGCTCAACACAGCACTCCTGTGGAGCGCCCTGTCGATCACGGTCCTTCTGGACCCTCGCCGAGGCAACCGCCTGAGTCTATCGCAGGCGTGCCGACCAGCAAAAATCAGCGCGCCTCGTGAGCAGGGCGCGCTCCTGGGCGTTGCGGGTGCGACCGGCGGCCAGGTCGAACGCCCGGGCCGCTGCCTCGTGCCGTCCGTCCCGTTCCAGCAGGTCTCCCCGCACGCTCGCCATCAGGGGCGAGTCGCCAAGAGCGTCGGCGGCGATGGCGTCGAGGATCTCGAGACCAGCCTGCGGTCCGTGGGCACGTCCGTGGGCGACCGCCCGATTGACCTCGACGACCGGGCCGGGCGCGGCCCGTGCCAGCAGGTCGTACAGGCCGGCGATCCGTGGCCAGTCCGTGGCCGCGGCACTCTCCGCTCGGGCGTGCTGGGCTGCGATGGCTGCCTGCAGGCAGTACGAACCAATGGGAAGACCTTGCGCGCCGAGCCGCTCCGCCTGCGAGAGAGCGGCAAGGCCCCGGCGAATCCTCAGCTGATCCCACCGCTGTCGGTCCTGGTCCTCCAGCAGCACCGGCTCGCCGGCGGCATCCAGACGGGCAGCCAACCGAGATCCCTGCAGCTCCAGCAGTGCCCTCAACCCGTGCACCTCCGGCTCGTCCGGGGCCAGCGCAGCCAACATCCCGGCCAACCGAATCGCCTCGGCGACGAGATCGGGGCGACTCCAGTCAGGTCCGCTGGTCGCTGAGTACCCCTCGTTGAAGATCAGGTAGATCACTGCCATCACGTCGACCAGTCGCTCGGCGCGGTCGCGGCCGGCCGGCAGCTCGAACTCGGCCTGTGCCGCGACGAGCGACTTCTTGGACCTGGAGATCCGCTGCCCCATGGTGGACTCCGACACCATGAAGCCGCGGGCGATCTCGGGGGTGGTGAGGCCACCGACCATCCGGAGAGTCAACGCCGCACGTGACGGCGGCGTCAGCGCCGGATGGCAGCACAGGAACATCAGTCGCAGCACGTCGTCGGCGATGTGGTCGACCTGATCGTCCAGATCCGGCACGGTCTCCTCCTCTCGGGCAGACAGCTCCGCGGTCTTGCGACGCAGCGCTTCGGCGCGCCGGACGGCGTCGACAGCACGCCGCTTGGCGGTGGTCATCAGCCAAGCGGCGGGATGGTCGGGAATCCCGCCGCTCGGCCACTGCTCGAGCGCGGCGACGAGCGCGTCCTGCGCGGCGTCCTCAGCCAGAGCCAGATCACGTGTCATCCGGGTCAGCGCCGCGACGATCTGCGGCGCCTCCTGACGCCAGACGGTCGTGACGACGTCGCTGGTGCTGGCTGGCGTCATGACGCCAGCCTAGAAGAGCGGCTACTGCGACGATCGGGCCCGTCGGCGATCTGTCGCAGGGTGATGACCACCTTCTGGTCCGGCCAGTGGTCGGCGTGCAGCTGCGCCATCTCGCGTGCATTCTCGACGGCGGCCTCCTGCGTCTCGAACTCCAGGAGCGACCAGCCGCCGACGATCTCCTTGGCCTCGGCGTACGGGCCGTCCACCTCGGTGACTCCGCCGTCGGCGATCACGAAGTTGACGGCGTCCTCGGTGCCGAACAGTCCTCCGCCGTCGATGAACACTCCGGCAGCAGCTGACTTCCCAATGAACTCCCCCATCGCATCCATCAGTGCCTGCGGCGGAGGAGCGATGCCCTCTTCCATCCGGACCAGTCCCATGTAGCGCGTCATGTCGTTCATTCCTCTCGATGAGTGGTGAAGATACTTTCACCCTCACGTCGATCGAGCGACCGCGTTTTCGACACGCCAGTTGAACTTTCTTTCCTTCAGTTCTTGAACAGGCTGGTGACAGATCCCTCTTCGAAGACCGCAGCGGTGGCCTGGGCCAGCAGCGGAGCGATCGACAGCACGGTCAGCTTCTCGAAGCGCTTGTCCTCGGGAATCGGCAAGGTGTTGGTGACGATGACCTCGACGGCGATCGACTCGCTCAGCTTCTGCGAGGCCTCGCCGGAGAACACCGCGTGGGTCGCGGCGATGACGACAGCCTCGGCGCCATCGGCCATCAGGGCCTCGGCCGCCTGCACGATGGTTCCGCCGGTGTCGATGAGGTCGTCCACCAGGATGCAGACCCGGCCCTCGACCTCACCGACGACGCGGTTGGCCTTGGACTCATTGGGCTTGCGCGGATCGCGCGTCTTGTGGATGAACGCCAACGGCACTCCGCCGAGGGCCGCGGCCCACGATTCGGCGACCTTGATGCGGCCGGCGTCCGGCGACACGACGGCCAGTGGCTTCTTGCCGTACTTCTTCTTCACGTGGCGCGTCAGGATCGGCATCGCCAGCAGATGGTCGACCGGCCCGTCGAAGAAGCCCTGGATCTGCGCCGTGTGCAGGTCGACGGTCATCAACCGGTCGGCGCCGGCGGTGAGGAACAGATCGGCCATCAACCGGGCAGAGATGGGCTCACGACCGAGATGCTTCTTGTCCTGGCGGGCGTATCCGTAGAACGGCAGGAGCACCGTGATGCGCTTGGCCGAGGCGCGCTTGAGCGCGTCGACCATGATCAGCTGCTCCATGATCGCGTCGTTGATCGGCGCCGCGTGGCTCTGGATCACGAAGGCATCGCAACCGCGCACGGACTCGTCGAAACGCACGTAGATCTCGCCATTGGCGAAGTCGTAGGCCGTGGTGGGCACGAGGTCGATCTCGAGGAGATCGGCCACCTCCTGCGCCAGGGTCGGATGCGCCCTGCCCGAGAACAGGAGCATGTTGCGTATCGGGGTCCGCTTGGACAGGCTGCTCACCGAGGTACCTCCGAGTTGGGATCTGGCTGTGCGTCACGCGCGGCGTCGGCCGATGCAGTGCCGGGGCGCTTGGCCTCGACCCACCCGTCGATCGTCCTCTGCGGACCAGCGCTGACCGCCAGCGCCCCCGGGGGGACGTCCTCGCGGATCGTGGCGCCCGCGCCGGTGAACGCGCCGTCGCCGATCTCCACCGGGGCGACGAAGGTGTTGTTCGACGAGGTCTTGGCGTGCCGGCCGACGCGCGTGCGGTGCTTCTTGACGCCGTCGTAGTTGGCGAAGATCGTGCCAGCGCCGATGTTGGCGCCCTCGCCGATGTCGGCATCGCCGACATAGCTGAGGTGTGGCACCTTGGCGCCGTCGCCGATCACCGAATTCTTGACCTCGACGAACGTGCCGACCTTGGCGCTGGCACCGATCTCGGTGCCGGGCCGCAGGTAGGCGAACGGGCCGATGGACGCGCCCTCGCCGATCACCGAGTCGGAGCCGTGCGTGCGGATCACGGTGGCGCCGGCGCCGATCTCGACGTTGCGCAGCGTGGTGTCGGGTCCGATCGTCGCGTCCTCACCGACCACCGTGGCGCCCAACAGCTGCGTGCCCGGGAGCACCGTCACGTCACGAGCGAGGGTGACGGCCGAGTCGATCCAGGTGGTCTCGGGATCCACGATCGTGACGCCCTCGGCCATCCAGTGCGTCGTGAGCCGCCGGTTGAGCTCGCGGCCCATCCGTGCCAGCTGCGCTCGATCGTTGACGCCCTCGGTCTGCCAGACGTCCTCCAGCACGTGCGCCCCGACAGGGAGTGCGTCCTCGACAGCCCGCGCCACGATGTCGGTGAGGTACAGCTCGCCTTGCGCGTTGCTGGGTTCGAGCGCCTGCACGGCTCGCACGAGGAATTCGGCGTCGACGGCAAGAATCCCGCTGTTGATCTCAGTGATGGCGCGCTCCGCGTCGTCCGCGTCCGCATGCTCGCGGATCGCGGTGACGCCACCGGCGGCGTCACGCACGATGCGTCCGTATCCGGTGGGGTCGGGCACGTCGGACGACAAGATCGTGACGGCGCGGCCAGCGTCGCGGTGCTCTGCGACCAAGGAGGACACCGTCTGTGCGTTCAGCAGCGGGACGTCGCCGTAGGTGATGAGCACGGTGCCGGTGGGTGGTTCGGTCAGCGCCTCGAGCGCCACTCGCACCGCATGACCGGTACCGCGCTGCTCGGACTGCACGGCCTGCACGACGGAGGTGTCGATCGCGGCGATCGCGGCGGACACCTGCTCGCGGTCGTGGCCGACGACGGCCACGGTGGCGCCCAGTCCGCGGACCGCGACCAAGGCGTGCTCGATCATCGAGCGCCCCGCGACCTCGTGGAGCACCTTGGCCCGGGTGGACTTCATGCGGGTTCCTGCGCCTGCCGCCAGGACGATGACGGTCACCTGTTCACTCACCCGGCGAGCCTAGCGCGTGCATCTCGCCCGGCGGCCGGTGTGACGCAGGCCTCACGAGTCATACCAATACCTCACGGGGTGGGTGGCGAATGACCGGTACAAGCCAACGCACCACCCACGCACCACTCAATCAAGGATGTCTTTCACATGAACCGCTCACGCAAGTACTTCGCCGGTATCGCGCTCGCCGCTGTTGCCGCTCTGCCCCTGGCCGCCTGCTCCTCCACGGACTCGGCTTCCTCCTCGTCCTCGTCCAGCTCCGATGTGAAGATCGCCAAGCCGATCGCTCGCATCAACGCCCTGTCCGGTGACAGCACGGCCGTCCTGCTGGACGCTGGCTTCACCGACGCGCTGACCTCGCTGGGCCTGACGCCCGGCGTCGTGGGCGAAGGCGACCTGGTCGACGGCTCGCTCGTCTTCCCGATCACCGGCGGCAACGTCACGGTCTTCGACAAGACCGAGGCCAAGCCCTACGTCATCGGACAGGTCCAGCACGAGGGCTCGGGCTTCTCGCTCGAGGCCGGCGACACCAAGGTTGAGATCACCAACCTGAACGTCGACCCGGGCGCCAGCCGCGTCTACGGCGACGTCGCCGTCAACGGCAAGACCGCCGCCACCAGCGCGTTCATCTTCCAGCTGCGCGGCGCGACCCTCAAGCCGCTGCAGACCGAGGGCGACACCGCCATCCTCGAAGGCACCAAGGTCTTCATCTCCCCGGTCGCCGCTGAACTGCTCAACGGCACCTTCGGCACCGACGCCGTGACCGACCAGCTCCTGGTCGGCATCGCGAAGATCACCGTCAACACCACCCCCGCCAGCTGATCACCTAGCAGCCAGCACGACAACGGGCACGACCTCAGACCGAGGTCGTGCCCGTTCTGTGTGTCAGGCGCCGCCGATGAGCGCGCCCAGCGAGTCCAGCGCCTCGGCGTTCACCCGGTAGTAGACCCAGACCCCTCGCTTGTCGCGGTCGAGCAGCCCTGCCTCGCACAGGACCTTGAGGTGGTGACTGATCGTCGGCTGCGACAGGTCGAAGGCGTCGTTGAGATCGCACACGCACGCCTCGCGGTCCTGATGGCACGCCACCAGGGACAGCAGTCGCAGCCGGACGGGGTCGGCGATCGCCTTGAGCATGACGGCCGCCTGCTCGGCGAGCTCGGTGGTCAGCGGTTCGCGAGTCAGCGGCGCACAGCACGAGATGGTCATGCACAACATATTGACATCTGTCTATATGTGGCGCAACCTAGGGATATCGACATCCATCAATATAGGAGATCATCATGTCCCGCCTGCAGCTCGCCCTGAACGTCGAGAACCTCGACGAGTCCATCGCGTTCTACTCACGATTGTTCGCCACCGAGCCCGCCAAGATCCGCCCCGGCTACGCCAACTTCGCCATCGCTGAACCGCCGCTCAAGCTGGTCCTGATGGAGAACCCCGGCACGGGCGGCTCGATCAACCACCTCGGCGTCGAGGTCGACAGCACCGACGCCGTCGATGACGTGCAGGCCCGCCTCACCGGTGAAGGCGTCGCGTCCAAGGACGAGCGGGACACGACGTGTTGCTACGCGCGACAGGACAAGTTCTGGGTCGAGAACACCCCGAACGGCGAGCAGTGGGAGATCTACACCGTGCTCGCCGACAGCGAGACCTTCAGCGGCGAGGCCACTGAAGGCGCCGTCTGCTGCTCCTGAACTGGCTCCCCGGGCAGGAGTCGAACCTGCGTCGCTAGTCCTGATTCAAAGTCAGGCGGGCCCTGCCGGCAGACCAACCGGGGATCGGTCGTTCCAGTCTAGGCCCGCGCCACGGACGGGTGTGCAAGGCTCTCGGCCATGTCCGATCTGTTCGGCGTCCGGCACGGGGCCGGCTCAAGACCACTCGCATCTCGGACTACGTCGACGACGTGGCCGAGGTGGCACAGAGCTGGAGAAGCACGCAGCGCCCGGCGGCGTCCTGGTGGCTTCGGTCCCCCCACGCGGGATCCGCAGATCGCTCGGCCCTGGCGTACGCCAGCCGCGTTCAGGACGAGGCGTACCTCGCCTTCCTGGACATGTTGGTGCTCAACCGGCCCAAGCCGAAGCGGGTGTCCACGTCCATGCTGGTGCTGGGGGGCGAGCTGGACACGATCTTCCCGCCGAAGGACGTGGCGGCGACCGCTCGGGCGTACGGCGATCAGCGACTGGCTGGAGTCGACCGCTCGATCTGGCCCGCCAGCGACATGAGCCGCGCGTCGTCGCCCGGCCGCGCGATGAGCTGAACGGCCAACGGCAGACCCTTCGTCGTGGTTCCGGCGGGCATCGAGACCGCCGGGGTGCCGGCATGGTTCCACTGCGCCGTGTACGCGTAGAAGCTGTTCATCACGAGCACCAGCCGCACAGCACCGAGCTTGGCCCAGTGGCCAACGGGAATGGCGGGCCCGGACATCACGGGAGTCAGCAGGATGTCCACGTCGAGCTCGTCGTGGATCGAGGCGCCGAACTCCTCGCCCTTGCGATTCGCCCACCGGATGGCGCGCGCTCCGAAGGGGGCGCCCAGACGAGCGATGGCTCGGGTGCGCTTCTCCAGCCGGCTCGGGTCGTCCACCGATTCGGTACCGACGCGGATCCCACCGAGGTAGCGGGCGGTCAGCGCCTTGGCGCCGAGCCGGTACGGGATCTTCACCTCGCGCACGTCGTGACCGGCGGCTGCCAGCAGCGCGACGGTGCGGTCGAGCGCTGCGCGGACGTCTGGGTCCAGCGCGTCGGGGCGCGTCGCGGCTGAGGCGCTGAGCGACCAGCCGATCCGCAGCGGCTCGGGGTCGCGGATCGCGGCGTCGGACAGGACGTCGGGGAAGCTGCCGAACGTGTCGAGGAACATGGCGCTGTCCGCCACGTGGGGAGCGACGCACCCCTGCGTCGAGAGGCCGTGCCATCCGCCGCTGCTGGGCACGAGGCCGTGCGACGGCTTGAATCCGACCAGGCCGCAGCAGGCGGCCGGGATGCGGATCGATCCGGCGCCGTCTGACGCCGTCGCGATACCGACCGCGCCCGCACCGACGAGTGCCGCAGAGCCGCCCGACGAGCCGCCGGGCGTGTGGTCGGTGTGATGCGGATTGCGGGTGATGCCGTGGGCCTCGGTCTCGGTGAATCCCACGATCGCCAGCTCCGGCAACGTCGTCTTGGCCACGATGACCATGCCGGCCGCCCGGATCGCAGCGACCAGGTCGGAGTCGGCGGAGGCCGGCCTCGTCTGGGCGCGGCTGCCCAGCCCGGTGACCTTTCCGGCCATGTCGAGATCGTCCTTGACCACGATCGGCACCCCGAGCAACGGGCCCGTCTCACCGGCGGCGCGGCGGCGGTCGGCCTCGTCGGCGGCGGCCAGCGCCTCGTCCCGGAAGACCGCCACGGTGGCGTTCAGGCGAGGCTGCTCGATCTCGATGGCAGCGAGCGTGGCCTCGGTCAGCTGGCGCGACGTGGTCGTGCCGGCGGCGAGGTCTTCGGACTGGCGGGCTGCGCCCAGGGCGGTGAGGTCGGTCATGGCAGGACCGTATCGGATCGACTCACGTCGGCCTGCGCAGTCAAGAATCTCGACATCAAGAATCTTGATGGATACGGCCGATCGGGCTAGCCTCGTGATCATGGAAGACGAGGTCGATCGACTGGTCACGGCGTGGAAGCGCGAGCGTCCCGACCTCGACGTGGCACCCATGCAGGTGCTCAGTCGCATCACGCGGCTGGCGCTGCACCTGGACCGCGCCCGCCGCGAGGCCTTCGCCGACCACGGGCTCGAGACTTCGGACTTCGACGTCCTGTCGGCCCTGCGCCGCTCCGGTGAGCCCTACCAGCTCTCCCCCGGTCAGCTGGTGCAGCAGACGCTCGTCACCAGCGGCACCATGACGCATCGGGTCGATCGACTGGTCGGCAAGGGCCTCGTCGACCGACTCCCGGACCCCTCGGACCGCCGCGGCGTCCTGGTTCGCCTGACCGCGACGGGCCGCTCGAGCGTCGATGGCGCGTTCACCGCGCTGCTGGCCCGCGAGCAGGATCTGCTCGCCGATCTCGACCCGACCGCGACGGCACAGGTGGTCGATGCCCTACGCACCCTCTCGCTGCCTTTCGACGGTTC
Source organism: uncultured Actinomycetota bacterium (assembly GCA_963769445.1). Taxonomy (GTDB): domain Bacteria; phylum Actinomycetota; class Actinomycetes; order Propionibacteriales; family Nocardioidaceae; genus Aeromicrobium. The sequence goes on from CAVYLO010000002.1 coordinate 204,240, forward strand.
CTAGACTCACCCAGTGGCCCATCTTCTCGGCGTTGAACAGATCGCGCTGGACTTCCCGACCAAAACCGTCTTCGGATCGGTGACGATCGGCATCGACGAAGGCGATCGCATCGGCATCGTCGGTCGCAACGGCGACGGCAAGTCGACGCTCCTGCGCATCTTCGCCGGCCTCCTCGAGCCCGACTCCGGGCGCGTCACGACCCGCGGCGGCGTCGACATCGCCATGCTCGACCAGACCGACACCCTCGACCAGACGCGGACCGTCGGGCTGACCGTGGTCGGCGATCGCGACGAGCACGAGTGGGCTGGTGATGCGCGGATCCGCGACGTGATCGCCGGGCTGGTCTCCGACATCAGCTGGGATGCGATCATCGGGACCCTGTCCGGCGGGCAACGACGACGAGTCGCCCTGGCCGCACTGCTGGTCGAGGACCATGACGTGCTGTTCCTCGACGAGCCCACCAACCACCTCGACGTCGAAGGCATCACCTGGCTGGCCGGGCACCTGAAGACCCGCTGGGCGAACAACGCTGGCGGCCTGCTGGTCGTCACGCACGACCGGTGGTTCCTCGACGAGGTCTGCAATGCCACGTGGGAGGTGCACGACGGAATCGTCGAGCCCTTCGAGGGCGGCTACGCGGCCTACATCCTGCAGCGCGTCGAGCGCGACCGGCACAGCGCCGCCACGGAGTCCAAGCGTCAGAATCTGATGCGCAAGGAGCTCGCGTGGCTGCGGCGAGGAGCTCCGGCCCGCACCTCCAAGCCCAAGTTCCGCATCGACGCGGCCAACGCCCTGATCGAGAACGAACCGCCAGTCCGCGACCCCATCAAGCTGCAGCAGATGGCGACCGCGCGGCTCGGCAAGGACGTCGTCGACATCCTCGACGTGTCCGTGTCGTACGACGAGCCCGTGCTCAAGCACGTCGAATGGCGGATCGGTCCGGGCGAGCGCACCGGAATCCTCGGCGCCAACGGGTCGGGCAAGTCGACCCTGCTCGGACTGGTCACGGGGGCTGTCGAACCGTCGTCGGGGCGGGTCAAGAAGGGCAAGACCGTCAAGGTCGTGACGCTGACCCAGGAGCTCGACGAGCTGAAGGACGTCGGCTCGGACCGGGTCAGCGACGTGGTCGGCCGCCAGCGCACCGCCTATGTGTCCGGCGGCAAGGAGATGACCCCCTCACAGCTGCTGGAGCGGCTCGGCTTCTCCAACGCCCAGATGGCCACGCCGGTCAGGGATCTGTCCGGCGGCCAGAAGCGGCGCCTCCAGCTGCTGCTGATCCTGCTCGACGAACCCAATGTGCTGGTGCTCGATGAGCCCACCAACGACCTCGACACCGACATGCTGGCCGCGATGGAGGATCTGCTGGACTCGTGGCCCGGAACCCTGCTGGTCGTCTCGCACGACCGCTACCTGCTGGAGCGCATCACCGATCAGCAGTACGCCATCCTCGACGGTCACCTGCGTCATCTTCCCGGAGGCGTCGACCAGTACCTGGGGCTGCGCCGCGAGCAGGACCGTCAGCGGGCCTCGGCTGGCACGCCGGCACCCGCCCAGAAGCCCGCACACGAGCTCAGCGGAGCCGAGCGGCACGCGGCTCGCAAGGATCTCGGCTCGGCTGAGCGCAAGCTTGCGACGGTGCTGAAGCGGATTGCCGCGCTGGAGGCGGAGATGGCGACCCACGATCCCGCCGACTACGCCGGTCTGGCCAAGCTCGGCAAGCAGGTCGCCGAGGCTGAGTCGAAGCAGGCCTCGATCGAGGAGCAGTGGCTCGAGCTGTCCGAGCTGTTGGCCTGAGACGTCAGCCGACGAGGCGAGCGCCCGGGACGGGTCCCCGTGACTGGATCACATCGGCGCACGACGCGGCGCTGCTGAGGGCGATCGAGATGTCGAGGCTGTGCTGCTCGTCCTCGGCCAAGAACATGGCGGTGGGGCCCGATCCGGACAAGATGGCGCCGAGCGCTCCGGCCTCCAGACCAATCTCGAGAGTGTCGGTCAGCTCCGGTCGCAAGGAGAGCGCCGCCTCGGTGAGGTCATTGGACAGATGGTCGCCCAGCGCGTCGGCATCGCCCGCCCGCAGAGCCGCCATCAGGGCGTCTGGCACCTCGGGGTCGCGGACCTGCTGGCCCTTGGTCAGCCGGTCGAACTCGGCGAAGACCGCGGCCGTCGAGAGTCCGTGAACGGCCGTGGCGAAGACCCAGTGGTACCCGCCGCGGGCCAGGACGGGACTGACCATCTCGCCTCTCCCGCCACCCACGGCCGTTCCGCCGTGCAGCAGGAAGGGAACGTCGCTCCCGATCGTCGCCGCGATCTGATCGAGGTCGGCCTTGGACAGACCCGTCCCCCACACCTCGTTGCAGGCCACCAGAGCCGCTGCGGCGTCGGCCGAGCCGCCCGCCATGCCGCCAGCCACGGGGATGACCTTGCGGATCGCCAGATCGATGCCGTCGGTGACTCCCGTGGCCTCCTGCACGGCACGCGCCGCGCGAACGGCGAGGTTGTCCTCGTTCTCCGGGACGATGACCGATTCGGCGTACGCATCCATCTCGGCGTGCACCGACACGGTGATCTGCCCGTCGTCGCGAAACGTGGCGCGCACCTCGTCATGCAGATCGACTGCCTGGTAGACGGTGGCCAACGGGTGGAACCCATCGGTTCGCACCGGACCCACCCCCAGGCACAGGTTGATCTTGGCGGGGACCCGCACGGTCGCAGACGTCACCCGCTCAACCTAGTGGGAGAGGCCCCGAAACTCTCCGGCGAGTCGGACGAAGTCGGCGAGCGCCAGCTGCTCACCGCGAGCCTGCGGGGAGATGCCGGCAGCGACCAGAGCCTCCTCGGCGGCCGACGGCGAGCCGGCGAACGAACCGAGGGCTGCGCGCAGCGTCTTGCGGCGCTGCGCGAACGCGGCATCGACGACGGCGAAGGTGCGGCGCCGCAGATCCTCATCGCCCGGCGGCGCGTGACGCGTCCAGGCCACGAGAGCGGAGTCGACGTTCGGTGCGGGCCAGAAGACGGTGCGACCAATGTTTCCTGCCAACCTCAGGTCGCCGTACCAAGCGGCTTTGACGCTCGGCACGCCGTAGGTGCGGGATCCGGGACCAGCGGCCAGCCGGTGCGCGACCTCGGACTGCACCATCACCAGCCCGGACTCGATCGTCGCGAAGTGTTCGAAGAAGTGCAGCAGCACCGGCACCGAGACGTTGTACGGCAGATTCGCGACCAGCGCGGTCGGCGCCGGCCCCGGGAGGGACGTCACCTTCATGGCATCGGCGACCACCAGATCGAAGGAGCGGTCGGGTGCGTAGGTGTCGATCGTGGCCGGCAGCTGTGCCGCGAGCACCTCGTCGATCTCGACCGCGGTCACCTGGGCCGCGACCTCGAGCAGACCGAGGGTCAGCGACCCGAGGCCGGGGCCGATCTCGACGACGACGTCGTCAGGTCCGACCCCGGAGGTGCGCACGATGCGTCGCACCGTGTTGGCATCGATGACGAAGTTCTGTCCACGCTGCTTCGTGGGACGGATGCCGCACCGCGCCGCCAGCTCTCGGACCTCCGTGGGCCCGAGCAGCCGAACTGGCGTCAGCGGACGCCGATCTTCTTGCTGCACGACGGCCACTGACCCCAGCCGGCCTTGGCCTGCAGGATCTTGGCGCGCTTGGTCTGCTCCGACGGGCTGGCGTCGGCCGGGTTGCCCGAGCCGCCCACGCTCTGCCAGGTGCGGATGCTGAACTGGTACAGCCCGAAGTACTTGTTGCCGTTGTTGGCCCGCGGGTTGCCGCCTGACTCACACTTCGCCAGCGCCGCCCAGACGCCGCTGACCGGTTCGACCTTGGTGCCGCGCTTCTCGACCTGCGTCACCGGCTTGGACAGCACCTCGCGGTCCAGCACGTTGCGCTCACGGAGCTTGCCATCGGCATAGACCAGCTCGACCTTCTCGCGATTCTCGCCCTTGACGCCGCGGGTGACGACGTCAACCTCACCCTGCGAGGCCTCGGGATCCTTCTGGGCGTCGACCTTGAAGTCGACCGGAACCGTCTCGGTCTTCTCGACCTTCTTGATCCGCACGACCGTGATCTTCTGATCGGGCTCGACGAAGGAGAAGATGCTCGGCTCGACCTCGTCATCGCTGCCCAGAGCCACACCGGCCTCCTGGAGCGCCATGCCGACCGTGGGAGCCGTGGTGGAGAGCTCGTGCTTCTCGCCGTCGGCCTTGACGACGAGATCCTTGGTCGTGCTGACGACGAGGGTGTTGTCGGTCCGGTTCAGTGCGGCGTCGGGGTCCTCCGACACGAAGGCATCCTCGGGAACGTCGACCGCGAGATCGTCGAGCGCGTCGCTGACCGTCTGCTCGTACACCGTGTGCTCGGTGACGGTGCCGTCGACCGACAGGGTCACGGGCTTGGCGAAGCTGACCTCGATGTCATCGCCGTCGGACAGCTGGTGGCCGGCATCCAGGCTGACCTTGTCAGCGGGCCGGACATCGACGTCGCGAGCGGTCAGCACCTCTGCGACCGAGCTGCCGAAGGTCCGGATCGTGTGGCTGGAGCCGTCCACGGTCAGGGTCACCGAATTGCTCATGGCGCCGTAGGCGGCGGTGCCGCCCCCGAGCAGCAGAACAATGGCGATGTTCAACGCGATGATGGGAAGGGTCCTGCGGGTTCTTGCGTGGCTCACATACATCCTGACCGGTCGAGAACACAGCAGCGTTCCACGATACCGGTGCTTTTCGGCACGTCAAACCCGTTGCGGCCACGCACCCCCGAAGGCGCGGTCGGTGTTGGCGTCGATCGCGCGGCACATCAGAGGCACCTCCAGTCCCAGAATCTCGCTCATGAAGCGCACCGTGAGCGGGATCAGGAACGACGCGTTCGGGCGTCCGCGGTGCGGTGCGGGTGTGAGGAACGGCGCATCCGTCTCCACCAGAATCCGGTCGATCGGCGTGACGCGCAGCGCCTCCCGCAGGTTCTCGGCGTTCTTGAACGTGACGGTTCCGGCGAACGACAGGTACGCACCCCGCTCGACACACTCGCGGGCGAAGTCCGCGTCGCCGGAGAAGCAGTGCATGACGGTGCGCTCGGGCACCCCCTCGTCGTCCAGCACGGCCAGAACGTCCGCGTGGGAGTCACGATCATGGATCACCAAGCGTGCGGTCGTGCCGCCTGGCCATCTGGATGTGGGCGCGGAAGGACGCGTGCTGTGGGCCGCGGCCGTCCTCACCGGTGCGGAAGTAGTCCAGGCCGGTCTCCCCCACGGCCCGCACGTGCTGATCGGCGGCGAGCCGGTCGATCTCGGCCAGCGCATCGTCGAGCGTCCCGGCCTGCGGCGAGCCGGGGTGCCTCGTTGGGGTGCAGCGCCACGGCCGCGACGACCGAAGGAAACGCGCGAGCGGTGTCGACGGCCCATTGCGAGCTCTCGACATCGCAGCCCACCTGGACGATCCGGGTGACGCCGACAGCGGCTGCGCGGTCCAGCGCCTCGTCGACCCCGATCAGCGGCGGGTGGTCGAGGTGGCAGTGGTTGTCCACCACGGGCGAGGGCAGCGGTTCAGGCGCTTCGGGCCAACCCGGTGTGTGGATCACGCTTCGATGCGCGGGAACAGCGACGCTGGCTTGGTCACGGTGGCGCCCACTGGCAGCTGGTTCCACGTCGCAGCGTCGGCGATGCGCTGGTCGGCCAACGGGCCCAGGGCGATGTCGGCCCCGAGGGAGTGCCACAGAACCTCGGTTGCCTTCGGCATGATCGGCGCCAGCACGATGGCGAGCACGCGCAGACCCTCGGCAGCGGTCGCGAGGATGGTGCCGGTTCGCTCCATGTCCTCCTTGGCGACCTGCCACGGCGCCTGTTCGGCGAGGTAACCGTTGAGCGCATCGACGATCCGCCACAACGACGCCAGCGCCTCGTGCGGCGCGAGCGCGTCGATCGCGGCGTCAGCATCGGCGACGGCGGTGGCCGCCAGATCGATGATCGCCTGTTCCGCCGGGGTCACGACGCTCGACTGCGGGCAGCTGGCCCCCGCGTACTTGCCGATCATCGCCGCCACCCGGGAAGCCAGATTGCCCAGCCCGTTGGCCAGATCGGCGTGATAGCGCGCGTGCATGTCCTCGTACGAGATCGACCCGTCGCTGCCGAAGGTCAGGGCCCGCGCGAAGTAGTAGCGGTAGGCGTCGGACCCGAACTCCGAGACCAGCTCGTCGGGCCGGATGCCGTTCGCCTTGCTCTTGGACATCTTCTGTCCGCCGACCAGCAGCCAGCCGTGGGCGAACACTCGATGCGGCACCGGCTGGCCGGCCGCCATCAGCATCGCGGGCCAGATGACGGCGTGGAAGCGGGCGATGTCCTTGCCGACCAGGTGCACGGCCGGCCAGGTGTCCTCGAACCGCTCGGCGTCAGTGCCGTAGCCGATCGCTGTGACGTAGTTCAGCAGCGCCTCGATCCACACGTACATGACGTGTTCGGGGTCCCACGGCACCTCGATGCCCCAGTCGAAGGTCGATCGCGAGATCGACAGGTCGCGCAGACCCCGCGACACGAAGGAGACGATCTCGTTGCGCGCGGACTCCGGCTGGATGAATTCGGGGTGCTCCTCGTACAGGTCGAGGAGTCGCTGCTGGTAGTCGGAGAGTCGGAAGAAGTAATTCTCCTCCGTCACCTGTTCGACCCGGCTCCCGTCGAGGACCGACACCTTGAAGCCGTCGTCATCGCCCTCGCCGTCGCGGACGTCGTCATCGCCGACGAACTCCTCGGCGCCGACGGAGTACCAGCCGGAGAACCCGCCCTTGTAGACCGCGTCGCGCTCGTACAGGTCCTTCCAGAAGGCCTGCGATCCGTCGAGGTGGCGCTGCTCGGTGGTGCGGATGAAGTCGTCGTTGGCGATGTCGAGCGTCTGGAGCATCGGCTTCCACTCGGTCTCGACCAGTCGGTCGACCCAGTCCTGCGGGCTGGTGTCGTTCTGCTCGGCCTTGCGCAGGACCTTCTGGCCGTGCTCGTCGGTGCCGGTGAGGTACCAGACCCGCTCGCCACGCTGCCGGTGCCAGCGAGCAAGGATGTCGCCCATCACGGTCGTGTAGCCGTGTCCGATGTGGGGGGCGTCGTTGACGTAGTAGATCGGCGTCGTCAGGTAGAAGACCGGATCGGCAGGCTGCTCGGGCACGGGGACCATCCTAGTGAGCGGCGTCGAAGACGATCTTGCGGCGTGCCCCGGTGCGCGCAGCGACCTCGGCCACCGCGTCCTTGCGGCTCAGACCAGTCGTGGCCTGCACCTCGTCGACCAGGACGCGCAGCTCATCGGTCGTCCACTCGCGCTGCGCGGTCGACGCTCCCTCGACCACCAGCGTCACCTCGCCCCGGACGCCGTGCTCCTGCTCGGGCACCCACGCCACCAGGTCGTCGAGCGTGCCCCGCACGACCTCCTCGTGGGTCTTGGTCAGCTCGCGGCACAGGGCCGCGCGCCGATCGCCACCCAGAGCCTGGGCCAGCGCGACCAGGCTCGCCTCGGTGCGATGCGGTGACTCGAAGAACACCATGGTGCGCGGCTCGGACGCGAGCGCGCCAAACATCCGCGCTCGCTCACCAGCCTTGCGGGGCGGGAAGCCCTCGAAGCAGAACCGGTCGACCGGCAGTCCTGAGACGGCCAACGCCGTCAGCACGGCGGACGGTCCGGGCACGGCCGTGACGTCCACGCCGGCTTCCACCGCCGCCGCAACCAGCCGGTAGCCGGGATCAGAGACGCTCGGCATCCCGGCGTCAGTGACCAGCAGCACCGTCGATCCGGCCCGCAGGTGCTCCAGCAGGTCCGGCGTGCGCCGCTCCTCGTTGCCCTCGAAGTACGACGTGACCCGGCCCGTGACCGTGACCCCCAGATCGCCCGCGAGCCGGTGCAGACGACGCGTGTCCTCCGCCGCCACGACGTCGGCGCTGCCGAGCAGCTCGCGCAACCGTGGGCTCGCGTCGTCGGCTCGTCCGATCGGAGTGGCCGCCAGAATCAACACGCGCTCATCGTCGCACTAGGTTGGGGGGGTGCGTGCGACCGATCGGATCTCCCCCCGCGCGTGGGGCTGGATCGGGCCGATCGGGGTCGCGCTGCTCGCGTTCGCGCTGCGGGTGTGGGACGTGGCTCAGCCACGCATCCTCATGTTCGACGAGACGTACTACGCCAAGGACGCTTGGTCGCTGCTGCAACACGGGTACGTGCAGGACTTCGCCGACCAGGCCAACGACCAGATCGCTCGCGGGGACCTGACGAACCTGATGACCGGTGAGCCGTCGTGGGTCGTGCACCCCGAGGGTGGGCGCCTGCTGATCGCGATGGGCGAGCAGCTGTTCGGACTCGACCCATTCGGGTGGCGCATCTCGGCCGTCGTCGTGGGTTCCCTGACGGTGCTCCTGCTGGCCCGACTCGTGCGCCGGCTCACCGGGTCGACCGTCTTCGGCTGCTTCGCCGCCGTGTTGCTGGCCTTCGACGGGGCCCACTTCGTGCTGTCACGGCTGGCCCTGCTCGACGTGTTCCTCGCCTTCTGGATCCTCGCCGCGGTGGCGTGTCTGGTGGCCGATCACGACCAGGCGGTGGCGCGCGACCACATCCGCGGCTGGTTCCGTCCGTGGCAGCTGGCCGCTGGGGTGTTCTTCGGCATGGCCTGCGCGACGAAGTGGAGCGGGGTGTACTCGCTGGCCGCGTTCGGACTGCTGGTCGTCGTCTGGGAGGTCGTGGCACGCAGGGACCACTGGACCGCTCTGCTGCGCACCGGCGCGCCCGCTTTCGCTTCCATCGTGGTCGTCGCTGGCGCGGTCTACCTCCTCACCTGGACCGGCTGGCTCGTCCACCACGAGGCGTACGAGGCCCGCTTCGGCTTTGGCTACGGCACCTACTCCGACCCGTGGGGCACCTACCTCGATCGTTCGCCATCTGGCTTCCTCGGCGAGACGCGCGACGCCCTGCGGTCGTTGTGGCACTTCCACGTCATGACCTACGAGTTCCACACCCGCGGACTCGACGCCGCCACCCACCCGTACCAGTCCAATCCGCTCGGCTGGCTCGTGCTGGACCGCCCAGTCGGCGTCGACGCGCAGAACGACCTGCCGGCAGCCTCGTGTGGCGCTGCGGCCGACTCCAGCTGCATCAGGGTCGTGACGATCCTCGGCAATCCAGCGGTCTGGTGGGCCGGCGCCGTAGCAACCCTCGGATCGATCGTGGCGTGGATCGTGACGCGGCAGGGACGCTGGGCCGTGCCGGTGGTCGGTGTGCTGTCCGGCTGGTTGCCCTGGTTCCTGAATGACGACCGGCCGATCTTCTCCTTCTACGCCGTCACGGTGCTGCCGTTCATGATCCTCGCGACCGCCATGCTGGCCGACCTGTCCTACCGGTCTGCGACCTCGGTGCGCGGTCGCTACGTCGTCATGGTGCTCGCCGGAGCACTGGTGGCGACCGCGATCGGGCTGTTCTGCTATTTCCACCCGATCCTCACCGACCAGCTCGTGCCCTACGACACCTGGTACAGCCGGATGTGGTCGCCCCGGTGGATCTAGGAGGGGGACCGACAACCCGCTAGCGAACCCAGGAGAGGGCTTCGGCCACGAGTCGTTCGCCCATGCGGCGCTCGACCGGGTCGTCCGACGTCATCAGGTCGACGCCAGCGACCGCCTCACCCTCAGAGATGACCATCGCGGCGAAGTCCTGACCGACGTCCTCGGGCAGGACTCGCAAGGTGAGATTGCCGGGCACGACGCGCACCATCTGCTGCTCGCTGATCAGTCGGTAGAGCACGCTCTCGTCGAGGTAGCCGTCCAGTTTCCCCTCGCCCGACCGCACCACGGCGATGTCCTGCTCGACCAGGTGAATCCGGCCCGGATTGACCCGATAGCTGCGGACCTCCGCGCGGTTGCGCAGCTTCGACACGACCCGCTGGGCATCCAGGCTGGCCATCTCACGCTTGAGCCGCGAGCGCTGCGATGAACCCATCCAGGCGGCCGCGCCCCCGGACATCAGTTCGAGGGCGGCCCAGGCCGTCCGCGGCGACCACACCCGGGTCTGCACCTCGCCGCGGCGTGCGGCGTAGTCGCGCAACGAGATCGTGCTGACCTGACCGCGGCGCGGCGCGAACAGATCACCCCGGGCCACCAGGTGTCGGACCTGACGATCGCTGACGCCCAGCCTTTCGGCCGCCTCGTGGACCGACGTCTCGTCGGAGCCGGAGTGGAGCGTCATGCGCCCATCGTCGGATGCGCCGTCGACCCGGTCAAACTGACGCGCCGCGCAGGGCCAGGCCCAGCAGCCATCCGATGTCCGCGGCGGTCTCCTCCGGGCGCTTCGACGGTCGGGTCATGGCCGACAGCACCCACCGGACGACAGCCTCGACGCAGACGGCGAGCTGCTCGGACGTCAGTCCTGTCGGTGGGTAGAACTCCTCCACCGCCTGCTGCACGGCAGCCGTGGCCGTCTCGACGATCTCCCCCGACTCGGTGGTCAGGATCGCCAAGAAGTCATCGTCGCCTCCCGAAGCGGTGACACTGCGCACCAGAACGCTCTCCTCACCGAGCAGGAGCGCAGCCTCGCACGCCGACCGGATGCCCGCGATGATGTCGTCAGCATCGGCCATGCGGTCCCGGACGAGAGTGAGGAACCGCGCCAGCTCGCCCATGGCCAGCTGCTCGGCCAGTCCGTGCTTGGTGCCGAACTCGTTGTAGACCGTCTGGCGACTGACACCGGCCGACTCCGCGATCCGCGCCATCCGCACCGCGGCCCAGCCCTCGGTCTCGATCAGCGCATGCGCCGAGATCAAGAGCCGATCACGCACGCTCATGACGGCGGTGAATCCCTGGTCTCCGCGGAGATGATGTTGCCGTCCTGGTCATTGCGCTCGAACTGCTCGATCGGCAGGAAGTCGATCTGGTCGCGCACGCCGCAGTCGGGGCAGGTCCAGTCCGGATCGATGTCGGCGAATGCCGTGCCAGCCGGCCAGCCCTCGCGCGGATTGCCCTTTTCCTCGTCGTACACGTACTCGCAGTTGGGACAGATGAACTGGCTCATGCCGCCACCTTCCCGTACCGCCGTTCGTACCGGGAGGCGACGCGCGGGTGCAGGTTGGCGCTGGGCAGGTCGCCGTCGAGATGGTCCATGACTCGACGATCCATGACGCGGCGCCACACCTGCGGGACACAGGCGAGAACGATCATGCCGGCGTAGCCCGTCGGCAGCACGGGAGCGTCCTTCGAGTCGCGCAGCGCCTGGTACCGCCGGGTCGGGTTCGCGTGGTGGTCGCTGTGTCGCTGCAGGTGGTACAGCAGCACATTGGTCCCGATGTTGTTGGAGTTCCAGCTGTGACTGGGGTTGACCCGCTCGGGTCGTCCGGTCTCCAGCACCCGTCGCTTCATGCCGTAGTGCTCAAGGTAGTTGACCGATTCAAGCAGCCAGATGCCCGCGAGCGCCTGAATGATGAGGAAGGGCAGGATCTGCCAGCCGAAGGCGATCATCAGGCCGCCCCACAGCACGACGGAGAACGCCCAGGCGTTGAACAGGTCGTTCTTGATCGACCAGTGCGACTTGCCCTGACGGTCGAAACGCTTCTTCTCCAGGCGCCAGGCGCTGCGGAGGCTGCCGCTCATGGTGCGCGGCAAGAACTCCCACAGCGTCTCGCCGAGGCGAGCACTCGCCGGATCCTCCGGGGTGGCCACTCGAGCGTGATGGCCGCGGTTGTGCTCGATGTAGAAGTGACCGTAGAAGGTCTGCGAGAGGGCGACACGGGCGAACCAGCGCTCGTGCTCCTTCTTCTTGTGGCCGAGCTCGTGCGCGGTGTTGATGCCGATACCGGCCACCATGCCGACGGAGACGGCCAGCCCGAGCTTGTCGACCAGCGCGAGGGATCCATCGATACCGGGCAGCGTGCCACCGCCGAACAGGTAGGAGGCCCAGATCAGACCCGAGATCTGCAGCGGGATGAACGCATAGGTGATCCGGCGGTAGTAGCGGTCCTCCTCCAGCGCCTCGATCAGCTCGTCCGGGGGGTTGTTGGGGTCAAGACCGGCGATCAGGTCGGCGAGCGGGACGATCACGAACACGAAGAACGGTCCGAACCACCACGAGAGTGCGGAGCCCGTCCAGGCGTACAGACCCCACGTCGCCAGCGGGAGGATGGGGATGATCGCCCCGATCAGCCACAGGTACCGCTTCGAGTCCCGCCAGCTGACCTGTTGTCCGTCAACCATTGCTTGAATCGCCATGAGAACCACCCTTCCTTTACAGAAAGGTAGAGAATGTAAAGCGGCGTGTCAAGGGTTTGGGCTCACATCACCTTGCCGAGGCCAATGATGGACGGCGTCAGCAAGATGATGAACAGCACGGGCAGCAACGTCGTCATCATGGGGAACAGCAGCTTCAGTGGCACGGTCTGGGCCATGGCGGCAGCCCGCTGACGACGCTTGTCGCGCATCTCGTCGGCGAGCAGTCGGACGACCTGCGAGATCGGCACACCGAACTCCTCGGCCTGGATCAGGCTCTTCACGAAGCGATTCAGGTCAGGGATGTCATTGCGTTCGGCCAACGTCGTGTAGGCCTCTCGCCGCGGCACGCCCACGGCCATGTCCTGCACCGTGCGGGAGATCTCTGGTCCCAGTGGTCCGCGGTGCGAGGCACCGACTCGCGCGAATGCGGCCTCGAAGCTCATGCCGGCGTCGAGGGCGACGGTCACCTGGTCGAGCACGTCCGGCAACGCGTGCACCATCTGGGCCTGCCGCTCGACGGCTCGTCCGTTGATGTAGATGTCGGGATACATGTAGGCCGCGATCAGGCCGATCCAGAAGCCGATCCAGATCGGCATGCCGCCGATGCTGCTGGCGAGGGTCCACCCGACGAAGATCCACACGGCCGGAGCGATCACCTTGAGCAGCAGCAGCATGGGCAGGAGCCCCGGAGACTTCCCTGCGAGTGACAGGTTGCGCTCCATCTTGGTCAGGCCCGAGGGGGTGATCAGCAAGCGCCGGAACCCAAGATCTGGTCGTAGCGCGTGCAGGGTGCTGACGGCGGGGGCCTCGGCACCCTTCCTCGAGGAAGCTTGCCGGCCACCCGGCGTGACGCGGTCACGAACGTCCGCCCGTCCCGTGGGGATCAGGTCGAGGGCGTAGCCCAACGAGGTGCACGCTGCGGCCAGCACGAGCACCGCGAGAGCCAGGTACAACGCCGTGGACATCAGATCTTCACATTCGTGATGGCCCGCATCCACAGTCCGCCGACCACGTACAGCAGCAGCGAGACTCCCAGGGCGATGTGACCAGTGGTGGTCGTGTACAGCGGCGCTTGGGCCTCCTGGTTGATCGCGAACTGTCCAGCGCCGACGAACACGGGGAGGAGCATCAGCACGCGTGCTGAGGCGCGACCTTCCGACGACAGGGTCCGGATCTCGCGCTTGAGGGCGCTGCGTTCACGGATCGTGTCGCCGACCCGATCGAGCACCTCGTTCAGGTTGCCGCCTGTCTCGCGCTGCACGGACACCGCTTCGGCCACCCAGTGGAAGTCCTCGCTCTCCATCCGCTCGGCCGTGGTGTGCATCGCCTCGACCAGATCTCGGCCGATGCGGTTCTCGTTGAGGATGCGACCGAACTCCTCAGCAGTGGGCGACAACGAGTCGCGCGAGGTCGTGTCGATGGCGCGGGTCAGGCTGTGCCCGGCACGCAGGGCCGAGGCCACGAGCTGCAAGGTCGGCTCGAGCTGTTCCTCGAATGCCGCGCGTCGCTTGGTTGCTCGACTGCTCAGCGTCACCTTGGCCACCAGCGGGACCACCAAGGACGCGACCAGGCCCAGCAACAGGCTGCTGGACAGGGACGACACGAAGATGACCGCCGCCAGCGTGAAGGCGGCGACCGTCACGATGTAGGTGCCGACGGTGGACGTGATGCCGGCGAGCTCCAGCTCAAGGGCGCTGACCGGGGCCCAGGACCCGGAGCGCAGCGACCTGTCGATCACGTCGGCGAGACGTCGACCGATCATCGACACACCGGATTCTCCGGTCGCGGTGGTGCCGCCCAGGCGATGTGGCTCGACCCGGGCCAAGTTCCCGGACAACAGCACGTAGGCGAGCGCGCCGAGCGTGCCGAGCGCACACCCGACGGCCAGTGAGAGCGTCAACGTGGTCATCACTTCTCACTGACCCGAGCCATGAACTTGGTCAGATCGAACTGGATGCCCAGCTCCTCGAACTTGTCGATGAATCGCGGCCTGACGCCCGTGAACACGGACTTCCCCTTGAGTCGACCACTGGAGTCGAGCCCCGCCGCGTAGTCGAACAAGAAGATGTCCTGGAGGACCACGTTCTCGTTCTCCATGCCGAGCACCTCGGTCACGTAGCTGATCCGCCGGCTGCCATCGCGCATGCGGGTCAGCTGCACGATCATGTCGACGGCCGAGGAGATCTGCTCCCGCACGGCTCGCAGGGGCAGGTCCATGCCCGCCATCAGGATCAAGGTCTCCAGACGCGAGATGGTGTCGCGCGGCGAGTTGGCGTGCAGGGTCGACAACGAGCCGTCGTGGCCGGTGTTCATGGCCTGCAGCATGTCCAGCGACTCGCCGCCGCGCACCTCGCCCACGACGATGCGGTCGGGCCGCATGCGCAGGGAGTTGCGGACCAGATCGCGGATCGTGATCTCGCCCTTGCCCTCGATGTTGGGCGGGCGGGCCTCGAGCGTGACCACGTGGTCCTGCATGAGCTTGAGCTCCATCGCGTCCTCGATCGTGACGATCCGCTCCGAGGACGGGATGAAGGAGGAAAGCACGTTCAGCAGGGTCGTCTTGCCCGTTCCCGTACCGCCTGAGACGAGGATGTTCAGACGGGCCTCGACGCAGGCGTTCAGGAAGTCGGCCAGCGGCTCGCTCATGGTGCCCATGCGCACCAGGTCGTTGACCACCAGAGGAGTTTCGGAGAATTTGCGGATCGTCAGCGACGATCCCTGGACCGCCAGCGGCGGGACCACGGCGTTGACGCGTGAACCGTCGGCCAGTCGGGCGTCCACCATCGGCGAGGAGTCGTCGATGCGGCGTCCGACCTTGGACACGATGCGCTCGATCACCCGGCGCAGCTGGTCCTCGGACACGAACCGCAGTCCGGAGTCCATCAGCCGGCCGCCGCGCTCCACGTAGATGCGTTCGTGACCGTTGACCATGATCTCGCTGACCGTGGGGTCATCGAGCAGTCGCTGCAGCGGGCCGAGGCCAAGAGCGTCGTCCTCGATGTCACGAATCAGGTTGCGGCGTTCATCGCCGGTCAGCAGCACCTGTTCGGCGGCGATGATCTCCGACAGCTCGTCGCGGACGATCTTGCCGCAGCTGGTCGTCGGTGATCGAGGAGTCCGTCAGCCGCGAGCCCACGCTCTCCAGCAATCGTGCGATGGCGGCGGTCTTCAGCTGGGTCATCGCGGCAGACTGCGTGGACTCCGGCTCCTCGACGGGGCGACGGAGGTGAACCTTGTTCTGGATCGGCTGACGGGTCGCCTCGAGCCGCTCGGTGAGACTCATGAGGACACCTCCGCGGCGGTGAGGGCAGTGACGACGCTCCGCAACGTCTTGGCGGCAGCACCGCCCTGCTTCTTCTTGGTCAGCAACGGGACGCCCTTGTTTCCACCGAGCAGCACGTCGAACGACCGCGGCACCACGGCGCTCACGGGCAGCCCGACCACCGTGGCGACGTCCTCGGGCTTCATGCCCGATCGTCGGTCCGCCATGTTGACCACGAGCTGGTGCCGCTTCGGCAGCACGCCGACCGTGCCGAGGATCTCGATCTCCTTGCGCATGTTGCGCACCCCGGCGATGTCCAGGCCGCAGACGAAGACGGCGTCGGAGGCGACCTCCATCGCGGCCAAGGTCGGCTCGTCGAGGCCCGATCCGGTGTCGACGACGACGTACCGGAAGGCACGCGCCAGCACCCGGAGCAGATCCTGGATGTGTGAAGGCTCGATGGAATCGGCTGCAGCGGGCGAGTCTGGAGCGGCGACGACCCACAGCCCACTCGTGTGCGCCGCGAGATACGTCTTGAGCATCAGGGTGTCGAGCCCACCGCCCGTGGAGAAGACGTCGGCGATCGAATGATCGGGCATGAGGTCGAGCATCGTCGCCACATCGCCGAACCGAAGGTCCAGATCAACGACCACCACCTGCGACGGCGCGGTCCGGGCCAGCTCGACGGCCATGTTCACCGCGACGGTCGACTTGCCGACACCACCCTTGGGCGAGGCGACGACGATGATGCGCCCCTCGACGTCGGGGCCGCCCCCGACGTCGGAGACGAGTGCTCGACGAGCAGCGTTGGTGCGGGCGAAGGTGAGGACACGCTCGAAGTCTTCGTCGGGTGCGTCCGGGTCGATGACGTCGCGCACGCCGGCGCGCATCGCGGCAGCCATCAGCTTGGGCGTCGGCTCGGTCACGGCGACCACCGTCGTGCTGACGCCGAGGCCGTCGACGGCCTCCGCAATCCACAGCATGGTCTCCTGGTCGAGCTCAGGGCCGAGCAGGAGAGCGCTCGGTGGCGCTGTGACGTCGATGATGCCGCTGATGTCAAAGCCCGGATGGAAGGTGTCGTCGAGCGGAACCTGATGCAGGTTGTCTCCGCCCAGCTGACCGAGCCGGTACTCCAGCCCGCCGTCTCCACCGATCAACACGTTCCCGTTCATGACGATGCTCCCTTCGTCGACTTGGTGATCGTCTTGTCGTTCTGGGCGGTGAGCCAGATCTTGCCGAACTCCGCGACGTTGGCGATCTTCTCTGCTTGTGAACTGGTGACGGCGAGCGTGATCTGGACCCCCTCCGCGAGCTGCTCGGCGCCCAGATCGCCAGCGACTCCGGCATCGAGGGCGATGACGCGAACCTTGGACAGCGCCAGCTTGGTGACGTTCTTGGTCGTGCCGCCCTTGGTCGTCACGGTGTGACTGGCCAGAACGCCGACGATGTCGCCGGCCTTCAGTCCGCTGGGCACCCGAGGCGCCGCCAGCAGGAGGTCAAGCCGCTGCATGCCCTCGGGCAGGTCAGTCGTGCTGACCTTCTTGAGCTTGTCGCCGAAACGCGCCTTCAACACCGTCTCCCCCGGAACGAGGGCCGTGTTGGTGGCTTCCTCGCCGAGTGAGGCGAGGTCCGCGACAGACCCGTCCGGCACGACAGCCCTGGGCAGTCGTTTGGTCTCGACGCTTCCGGCCAGGCGGTCGGCCGGGGATCCGGCCGGCACGGGCTGGCTCACGACCAGGACGGGCACGAGCTCGGCGTCGCCGTAGGCTCGGGCGTCAGCGCCGCGGGCGTACACGACCGTCGAGGCCACGCCGCCGAGGGCGAGGACTCCCGCCAGCAGCAGGGCGAGCAGCTTCTTGTTCATGATGGTGGCCTCTCAGCTCGTGATCTTGACGCGGACGGCACCGAAGTCGGTGCCAGCACTTGTGCCGTACGTGGCACCTTCCAGCTCAGCAACAGCGCCGGTGAAGTAGCCCTGGATCCCACGGCAGTCCTTGTCGCTCGTGCACGACGACGACATGACTCCACCCGGAGTACTCGACGCGCTGCTTGGGTCCGAATCGCCACCCGGTGACGACGAAGGGTGCGTAGCCACGAATCGTGGGCACGCGCCCGTTGCCCCAGCCGTTCCAGCCCGATGACTCGCCGACGATGACGAGATAGGTCTTGCCGGCGGTGAGCAGGCCGTTCCGCGCGCAACCGTCCGGGAAGTTCCAGTTGTGCGGCTGGATCTTGTAGTCGGCCGTGAAGGCCAGGTCGGTCGGCAGCGTGCACTCGTCCTCGTCGAACGCCGGATGTTCAGCACCCTTCGGCGCGAGCCACAGGGAACCGCCGATGCTGATCTCGGACCGCCACACGCCGTCGCCGATGTGTGTTCCGTGCCGCGATCGTTCCCGTCCTCGTCGTACCGGTAGAGACGCGGCGTGGAGCTGGGCTGTGCCTTCCACGCGTTGTAGTCGCAGATGTCCATGCTGAGCGGCAGGGTCGTGGCCGCGATGGGGGTCTGGTTCCACGTCACGGTGGTCGTGGCGGTCAGCGCCTTGGGCTGGATGCCGATCACGGCCCCGAGCGTCATCGGCACGGTCTTCGTCACGTTGATCCTGGCGGAGCCGGACGCCGCGGACAACGTTCCGCCGACGGATCCGGCCGCTCCCGGGGCGTTGCCGTTCACGGCCAGGGCGATGGCGGAACCAGCTCCCGAGTTCGTGCAGCGGGACGGATTCTTGGGTGGCACGCGCGAGGCCCACGCACAGTCCTGACCGACGGATCGAGCAGCGCTGTCGGAGGCGTTCTGCAGATTGGCTCGTTCGATGGCCATCCGTCCGCCGTCGACACTCAGGCCGACAGCACCGATGATCACGGGGATCAAGATGGCGAAGACGAGCGCCGAGACGCCGCGGTCGTCGCGGCGTGGGGTGTTCCGGTTCAGGCTTGGCATCGTGCCACCGCCTTTCCAGTGATCGAGTAGGTCGAACCGGCACCGATGACGGTCGACATCGTGGTGACGGCAGGGATGCCCGTGCGGGTGACGATGACCGTCACATTGGGGTAGGTGCCGTCAGCAGCCGGCAGGCAGCTGGCAGCGGCCGCGCCGCTGTCGAATGCGAATGAGTAGCTGGGGGACACGGAGGTCGGCAGACCCGCGCTCCGGGCGGCGGCCGTGGCCGAGCCCGAGTTGTTGGTCAGCGAGTACGAGCGCGCAGCCACCTGGGCTGCGTTGCCGTACATCGCCTTGGTCCGGTACCGCTCGCCGAACTCGACGGCGCCCAGGACCAGGGCGAGAAGCAGGGGAGCGATCAACGCGAATTCCAGTGCTGCGAGTCCGCGATCGCTTCGGGGACGTGTCGTCATGACAAAGACCTGACCAATTGACGACGCCGCGGATCCCTCGGGACCCGCGGCGTTGTCAGTTGACTGTCAGAGTCCGTTGAAGAGGCCCGTGATCTTGGTGGACAGCGCCACCATGGCGACGCCGATCATGGTGGCGATGGCTGCGGCCATCAGCGCGTACTCGATGGCGGTGACGCCCTTGGCGTCGCGACGCTCGGTGACGGTGGCCTCGAACGATGCCAGGACCGTGTACAGCTTGATGAATCCGTTCATGGTGATCTCCCTCGTTGATGTTGCACGCACTCGGATGTGAGTACGTCTCCCACCGAGGAATCTAGGAGGGCATAAGGTCCCGGGACCATAGTCATTACGAACCGATTCAAGGACCTTTGTCCTAGTTCTAAAGAACTATTGACCCTGCGATCCCAGTCAGGACGTAAGAATGTTCTCAGCAGGCTCCAGCACAGTGCATCGGGAAGATCGCTGAACCGACGTTCAGGTGAGACGATCGCGGATCTGACGACATGATCTGGTTGTAGGAGACGCCAGGTCCACGACGAGGGAGTACCCCGTGCCGCTCATCGACATCCCCGACGAGGTGCTGCTCCACCGCAGCAGCTCTGGTGATCGGGCTGCGTTCGAGCAGATCTACGACCGGCACGTGCGGGCGGTGTACTGGCAGGCCCACCGTGTGGTGCGAGATGCTGCGCTGGCCGAGGAGGTCAGCCAGGACGCGTTCGTCACGTTGTGGGAGAAGTCGCGATCGGTGCGGATCGTGGACGAGTCGGTCCTCCCGTGGCTCATGGTCACGGCCCGGTTCATCGCGCTCAACACCCACCGCAGGCAGCGCCGCGATGCCGACCGGTCCGCAGAGCTCGACCACGACGTGGCGGACCCGACCTCCGACGTCGAGCGGGCCGCCGTCGCGGCCGAGGTTCAGGACCGGATCGATGGCGCCGTCAGCCGGCTCATCCGATCTGGACCGACAGCTCTACGAGCTCTGCATCGACGGAGACCACTCGTATGAGTCGGCCGCCCGAGAGCTCGGCGTGAGCCACGGAAGCGTTCGCAATCGACTGTCCCGGGTCCGCGCCCAGCTGCGCGCGGATCTGCGGGCCCTGAGGGAGACATCATGAACACACCCACCTCGCTGGATGACGACCGCGTCGATGCCATGCGCGCCTCGGTCATGGCCGCAGTCGACGCCAAGGTCCGCGCTCGCGGGCGTCGCGTCCGACGCGCTGGGGCCAGCATCGTGGCGGCCGCCACGATCGTCGTGATTGCCGGCGTCGGCGCCTCCCTCCTGCAGGGCGGCAGCGTCGTGACCTCCGCGTCGGACAGCGGCGCTGCGACGACCGAGGAATTCGCACCGGGCGGTGACAAGGCGGTGGCGCCCGAGGCCGTCGACACCGACGTCCGCCAGGTCGTCCGCACGGGATCGGCCACCGTCGTGGTCGACGACCCGCGTCGCGAGATCAGCCGCATCGTCGGGTCGCATCGAAGCGCTCGGTGGACGCGTTGACTCCCGCAACGAGTCCGGCAGCGGCAAGACAGCATCGGCCTACCTCACGGTTCGCGTGCCGAGCGCCCGACTCAGCCAAGCCGTGGACCAGCTGTCCGAGAGCGGCGACGTCGTCTCGGTCTCGTTGCAGAACGAGGACGTGACCAGCACGGTGGTCGACCTCGACGCCCGCATCCGCGCGCTCAAGATCTCCATCGACCGGCTGGAGAAGATCCTCTCCGAGGCGGACAAGAGCGCCGACGTCGTGGCGGCCGAGAACGCCTTGACCCAACGCCAGTCAGAGCTGGAGGCGATGACCAGCCAGCGGGACGCGATCGGTGAGGACGTCGACCTGGCCCGGCTCGACATCGAGCTGGTGCAGGACGAGCAGATCGACGACGTCGATCCTGACGGTTTCTTCGGCGGCCTGACCCGTGGCTGGAACTCCCTGATCGCCACGCTCAACGGCGTGGTCGAGGGCACTGGCACCGTGCTGCCGTGGGCGGCAGTCGCCCTGCTGGGCTATGCCGCCGTGGCAGGTGGGCGCAGGATCGCGCGTCAGCGACGTACGGCCCGGTCGACCCGATTGTGATAGCGGTGACCGAGTGCGCCACCGAGAACGGCAGACATCAGGGTGACGAGAACAACGGCGACGCCGGCGATCACGGCACTCCAGCCGAGCTGCTCAGTCGACAACGGGATGCGCGGCAGGTCGACGCGATCGAGCACGTTGTACTGATCGCCGAAGATCGCGCCGAGCGCGATGGCGATGACCGTCACGAGCAGACCGAGCACCCACACCCCGACACCTTGGCGAGCACCGTCGAATCGTGACATGCGACCGGCGACGTATCCGCCCGCGTAGTAGGCCAGCGCGAGGATCACCAGGAGAACGATGGCCGTGGACAGGCCGATCGTGCCGGCCTCACGCGCTGCGTCGGACTGGGTGATCTCGACCGAGGAACCCACGGCCGCCAGGACCGCGCCGACGATGCCCGCCAGGAGGATGGCCACGCCGATGGCGACGATCCATCCGAAGAAGGCAGCACCCACGTTGAGGCCACCGAACTTCTCGCGGGCCACCGTGTCCTCCACGACGGCCTCGCCGCGGTGCTCGGGCCGGGCGGGGTCACGCGGGCTGTCGTCAGGGGTGTCGTCGTGTGTGGTCATGCTCACGTTGTACCCGATCGGGGGCGAACCCAATCATTGGACGATCAGCGGGTGGAGCATAGGAGATTCGAACTCCTGACCTCTTCGATGCGAACGAAGCGCGCTACCAACTGCGCCAATGCCCCTCGGCCGGAACTTTATCAGGCAGGTCAGCCGTTGACGGCGCGGCGTTCTTCGGCGGAGGCGGCGGCCTCGTCGCGCTGCGGGAGCGTCTGGTTCTCGCCCTCGATGTGGCCCGAGGTCCAGGCGCCGGGCTTGGTGAAGTCGATGGTGCGGACGGTGCGGCCAGCGCGCGGCTTGGTCACGTAGGTGGGCACGGTGACCGGCAGCGGGTCCCACAGGGCGACACCAGCGGTGGAGACGCTCGGGACCGCGATGACGATCTGATCGTCGAGGGCGTCGACCGCCAGGGAGGTTTCCTCCATGACGTGCGGGCGGGCGGGATCGACCTCTTCGTACTGGCCGGACACGATGATCGTGTCCTCCTCGTCGGCTGCGGTGCCGGACGATGCCTCGGTGGAGTGGACGCGGGGCTTGGACAGTCCGCGCTCGCCACGCACCTGCACACGGCAGGCGACCAGCCACGCCAGGATCAGCACGACCGGCGCCGTGACGCCGAGCCACGGGACGACCGACGCGACGGCCAGGACAGTGGTGACGCTGAACAGGGCGATGAGCGTGAGCAGGGTGCGGCGCCTGCGGCGGGCCGCCAGACGGGCCGCGGGGCGGTCGATCGTCGGGGGTGAAGACGGGTGCGCTGTCGCTGCCGGAGCGGCTGGCGCGATGACGCGACCCGTGGTGCCTGCGTCGTCCACCGAGGCGTTCTTGCCAGCCTCGTCGTACCGGCGCAGGACGAGCGGAACGAAGTACGCCGCCCATACCGCGACGACGAACGCGATGATCAATCCGCTACTCGCTCCCACGTGCCAAACGGTAGATCCTGACCGACCAGTTCTCGGGGAGCAACGGGCGTGTGTCGCTCTCCAATGTGTGACGGATGTGACTCAAGTGGTTCTTGTCGCGCGGCGGAGGACGCCACGAGGCGCGTCCTCGGCCAGCAGCTGAAACACGCGGTGGTCACGCCAGTTGCCGGCGATGTGCAGATATCCCGGCGCGAGCCCGATCTCGGTGAAGCCCAGCTTCGCGACGATCCGCAGGCTTGCGGCGTTCTCCGGCCGGATCGCGATCTCGACCCGATGCAGGCCGACCGTGGTGAACAGGTGGTCGCACACCAGCGCGACGCCGATCGGCGTGATCCCGCGACCCGCGTGGCTCTGCGCGACCCAGTAGCCGATGGTTCCCATCCGGGCCGATCCCCAGGTGATGTTGCTGACCGTCACCATGCCGACCATCTCGCCGTCCCACGTGATCACGAACGGCATGGACAGACCCTGGCGCGCCCGGCGTCGCATCACGACAGTCATCGCGACGAACGAGGTCGCCGGCGGACCTGCCTCGGCTGGCAGGCTGGCATCCCACGGTCCGAGCCACTGGGCATTCGCGCGCCGCAGGCGTGACCACGTCGACGCGTCACGACGGCGCAGCGGCCGCAGCCCGACCGAGCCGTGCTGAAGCTCGACCGGCCAGCCGGGGCTCACGTCACAGGTCCGGGGTGGTCGCCGCCCGCCAGCTGGTCGACGGCATGGGGGACGAGGTGGGCCAGCACGGCGATGCCGTCGCGCACTCCCCCGCTGGATCCCGGCAGGGTGACGACCAGAGTGCGGCCGGCCACGCCAGCGACCCCGCGCGACAACGCAGCCGTCGGGACGCCCTGGGCGATGCCGTGGGCGCGGATGGCTTCGGACACTCCCGGCAAGGTGCGGTCGAGCAGCGGGGCAACCTCGTCGGGCGTGCGGTCGGTGGGATTGATGCCGGTGCCGCCCGTGGTGAGCACGACGGCGACCTCGGACCTGATGGCGTCGGCCACCGCTTGACCGACCGGCGCACCGTCGGGGACGACCACCGGGTCCGGGGTGTCAAAGCCCCACTCACGCAGGGCGGCGACGAGCAGCGGTCCCGTGGTGTCCTCGTAGACTCCCGCGGCCGCGCGGTTGGACGCGACCACGACAGCAGCCGTGTACGTCATGCGCGCGTCCAGTCGCCGCTCTTGCCGCCTGACTTGGCCACGACCTCGACGTCAGTGATGCGTGCGGCCTTGTCGACCGCCTTGACCATGTCAATGACGGTGAGTGCCGCGACGGTGACGGCCGTGAGCGCCTCCATCTCAACTCCCGTGCGATCCGCCGTGCGGACCGTGGCGGTGATCGCGACTGCCTCGTCCTCGACCGTCAGGTCGACCTCGACTCCGCTGATCGCGAGGGGGTGACACAGGGGCACCAGATCAGGCGTGCGCTTGGCCGCCATGATGCCGGCGATGCGCGCGGTCGCGATGGCATCGCCCTTGGGTACACCGTCACCACGCAGCAGCTCGATGACGTGGGCGCTGACCTCGACGCGTCCGCGGGCTGTGGCGGTGCGAGCCGTGACGGCCTTGTCCGTGACGTCGACCATCCGCGCAGCACCCGACTCGTCGAGGTGAGTGAATCCGTCGGTCATGGCAACCCCAGCATCAGAACGGTCGGTCGAGCACGAGGGTGCGCACCGTGTCGCCCATGTTGAGCGCCGTCTGGTCCTCACCCACGATGATCAGCGCGTTGGCCTGGGCCAGTGCGCCCACCAGGTGGGAGCCCGTGCCCTCGAGCGGGGTGACCTTGGCGCCGCGGTGGGTGACCTCGAAGATGCCCCGCAGATACTGCCGGACGCCGGGGCGGGACTCGACGTCCTGCGCCAGCACCGCGTGCACCATGGGACGGCGATACGGCGTGCGGCCCATCATGCGGCGGATGGCCGGCAGCACGAAGACCTCGAACGAGACATAGGCCGACACCGAGTTGCCGGGCAGGGTGATGATCGGCGTCTGCTCGTCGAAGACCTTGCCAAAGCCTTGCGGCTTGCCGGGCTGCATCGCGACCTCGACGAAGTCGACCGTGCCGAGCGCCGAGAGGGTCTCCTTGACGACGTCGTGATCGCCCTTGCTGATGCCACCGCTGGTGACGACCAGATCGGCGCGCACCAGCTGGTCGGACAGGACCCGACGGAAGGTCTTGGGATTGTCGTCGACCGCACCGACGCGGTAACAGATCGCACCCGCGCTGCGGATCGCCGCAGCGAGCATGTAGCTGTTGCCGTCGAAGATCGAGTCATAGTCCAGGTGGGTGCCCGGTTCACGCAGCTCCGATCCGGTGGAGAGCACGACGACGCGAGGGCGAGGGCGGGCCCGGACGCGCGGGGCGCCCAAGGAGGCGAGCAGCCCGATCTCGCGAGGCCCCAGCACGGTGCCGCCGGCGAGCACCTCGTCGCCGGTCTTGACGTCGGTGCCCTGACGTCGGATGCACGCGCCGACGTCGGCCGATTCGGTGATGCTGACCCGGTTGTTGCCGCGATCGGTCGCCTCGTACGGCACGACAGCGTCAGCGCCACGCGGGATCGGCGCGCCGGTCATGATCTTGACGGCAGTGCCCCCGCTGATCGCGAACGGCTTGGCCGAGCCCGCCGCGATCTCGCCCACGACCGGCAGCACGACCGGCGAGTCCTTGGTCGCACCCGCGACGTCCTCCGCACGGACGGCGTACCCGTCCATCGAGGCGTTGTCGAAGCGCGGCAGGTCGATCTCGCTGACGAAGCCTTCGTGCAGCGGCAGTCCCAACGACTCGACCAGCGGCTGGTCGTAGGCAGTGAGCGGGCCGATGCCGCGCAGGATGTTCTCGAGATGATCCTCGACGGTCAGACGGCCCTCGGCGATGCTGGCCGGGCGAGGTCGCTGTCGCGGACCCGACGGTTCGGGCTCGGGTTCGGGTTCCGGATCAGGTTCGGGTTCCGGGTCCGCCTCGGGCGACTCACTCTCGGCCTCGGGGGGCGGTTCAGGTGGCTCGTCCCATCCGGAAGCGGCATCGGGACGATGGGGCGAGCCCTCGGGGGGTGTCGCGTCATCCGTTCCCATGCCGGTCAGCCTAGCCGTCACCCAGTCGGGCGCCCGGAGCAACGCTCTGCGGCGTGCCACTGTCGTCGAGCGTCACCTCGCCGCGCACCGACACATCGCGTCCAAACCGCCAGTCGCCGCGCACCGTGAGGGCGGTCGCGTCGACCAACGACGGCGGCGTCGGGATGCGGGCATCGAAGTCGGCGATGGTGGTGAAGAAGCGCCGGTCGAGGTCGATCAGTGGAGGCGCGGCGATCTGCGCTCGCACCCGGTGGTCGTCCCCGACGCCGTAGACGTCTGACCGCAGCAGCAGCAGATCGTTGGTCGTCTTGACCGGGAGGAACCGCGATCGGTCGACCTCGATGGCAGTGGCGCCGTCGAAGACCTCGACGGCCGCCCCCATGGCCGACTCGATCTGCACGACCTTGGTCGATGACGGGTCGGACGGATCCACGGTCTTGGCGTTGCGAATCAGGGGAAGACCGAGGACGCCGTCGCGCTCGCGCAACAGATCGTGCAGAGCATGGAGATCGAACCAGAGGTTGTTGGTGTGGAAGTAGCGGTGACGGGTCAGGTCGCTGGCCGCGGCTGCGTCCTCAGGTGCGGTCTGCGCCGTCTCGCGCAGCACCAGCCGGCCGTCGCTGCGCCGCACCACCAGGTGGCCGCCCTTGACGTCGGCGGGGGTGCGGCGACACACCTCGGCGGCATAGGGCGCGCCAGTGGCGGCGAACCAGCCCATCATCGCGGGGTCTGGTGCGGCTCCGAGATTGTCGGCGTTGGACACCGTGGCGTACCGGTAGCCCTGGTCGATCAGGGTCGCGAGCACGCCCGAGACCTCAAGGGCGGTGTAGAGGTCGCCATGGCCCGGCGGACACCACTCGAGGGTGGGATCGGCTCGCCAGTCGACCGGTGTGAGGTCATCGGCGCGCAGCTTGGGTTCCTGGTTCTGCAGGAAGTCCAGCGGCAGTCCCTCCACCGCGAGTCCGTCGTGCTTCGCCAGGGACGCCAGCGAGTCCTCGCGCGTGCGGAAGCTGTTCATGAAGATGACCGGCATCCGCACGCCCCACTCGGCGCGGACGTGCATGACTTGTCCGGCAATGACATCGAGGAAGTTCTGGCCCGTGCGCACCGGCAGGAGGGTCTTGGCGCGGTCAAGACCCATCGAGGTGCCCAGGCCGCCGTTCAGCTTGATGACCGCAGTGACGTCGGCAGCCGCGCGACAGTCCGCCTCGGAGACCTGCAACGCGCTGGCGTGGTCGATGTCCTCCAGCGGCGAGACGTCGTCCTCGCGGATCAGCCCGGAGGCTCCCTCGCCCAGCTGACGGTAGAACGCCGTGAACACGTCGATCGCTCGCTCGGCCACTCCTGCGGACCGCATCCGCTCCTGCGCCATCTCCAGACCTGACATGCCGATCAGCGTAAGGGTCGCCCGGCCGACGCGGCCTGGCTCCTCCTTCGTGGCGAGCGACGACACAGGTTCTGGTGCGAACACCTGCGCACGACTAGCCTCGAGCGAGGACGCGCGGACGACCGGCGCCATCGAGGCGAGGAGATCTCGTTGATCACGCACCACCCATGTCCGGCCGGGATGCCTCCGACCACGGGCTACAGCCACGTCACGGTCGCCTCGGGTGTGCTCGTCCACATCTCTGGGCAGGTGCCTGTGCGCCCCGACGGCACTCCTGTCCTCGGATCAGCATCTGCACAAGGTGAGCAGGTTTTCCAGAATCTGAGCGCTGCGCTCAAGGCGGTCGGCGCGTCGTGGAGTCAGGTCGTGAAGATGAACTTCTACCTGCGTGACATGGCTGATCTCGAGCACGTTCGGGCGGTGCGGGATCGCTACGTGGACCCCGATCATCTTCCCGCAAGCTCGCTCGTGCAGGTCGCGGGCCTCGTCAACCCCGACTTCCGGCTCGAGGTGGACGCCACCGTGGCTCTGGACGCCGATGCTGCTGATGGCTAGGTTCGGCGGATGCGGATGGGGCCCGTGGCGGTGGCGAGATCGACGACGGCTCCCTGCTGGGTGATCTCGACCTCGCCGCGGTCGACCAGCCGGGCAGCGGCTTGGCGGACCGACTCCATCAACGGACGCCAGTCGGCGGGCGACACCGCGCGGGCGACCTCCGACGGGCAGATCGTCGACGTGCGTTCACGAGAGTCGAGCATCGCGAGAATGCGTCGCTCCAGATCCTCGTCGGCACCCATGGACCCAGCGTAGGAGGCTTCTCGCCCTAGGGTCGGGTCATGACCTCCAAGTCAGACCTGCGCGCCGAGCTGCTGGCGCGGCGCCGTGCGATGAGCGACGCAGATCGTCTCGCCGCGTCCCTCGCCATCGCGCAGCACGCTGCGGCCACCCCGGCCTTCGTGCGGGCGCGCCGGGTGGCCGTCTATCTGTCGATGGCGTCCGAGCCAGGGACCGGACCGCTGATCGAGGAGCTGTTCGCGCGCGGCACCGAGGTCGTGGCGCCCATCTCGCTGCCCGACCACACCCTGGACTGGGCCGTCGTCGAGCCGGGAGCTCGCGACCACCACCGCCCCGATCGGCATGGATGAGCCCACCGGACCGCGACTCGGACGGGACACACCGTCGACCTGCGACCTGATCGTGCTGCCGGCCCTGGCGGTCGCCCACGATGGTCACCGCCTGGGGCGCGGGGCCGGCTACTACGACAGGGCTCTCGCTGGCGTCGACGTTCCGCGGTGCGCGCTGGTGTTCGCCCATGAACTGCTGCCCGAGGTGCCCCACGAGGACCACGACGTGCCGATGCAGATGGCTCTGACTCCCCAAGGGCTCTTCCGAGTGCTGTGACTCAGCCCGGACGGGACGCGAGATCCGGCTTGATCCAGTAGGTCAACGGGACGATCTCCACGGTGCGACCTGGACGCGGCGAGTGAATCATCTGACCACCGCCGAGGTACATCGCGACGTGGTAGATCGACCGGGCCGAACCGTCGCTCCAGAACAACAGATCGCCACGCTTGATCTTGCTGACGGGCACCTTCGTGAACCCGGTGTACTGCGACCCTGCGTAGTGCGACATTCCCACCCCGGCGGACTGCCACGCGCGCATCGTCAGCCCCGAGCAGTCCCACGACGAGGGGCCAGCCCCACCCCAGCGGTACTTCTCGCCCAGCTGGGCTCTCGCGAACGCGATCGCCTGCTCCACCTTGTTGCCGGACGCAGGCGGCGGGTCGGCGGGCTCCGGCTTGGGGGCGGGCTTCGGGGCGGGCTCCGGTGTGGCCTTCGGTGTGGCCGTCGGCGTCGAGGCTGGTGTGGATGTCGTCGGATCGGGACCAGCCTCGTCGACCCGCGCGTCAAGCTGGTCCTGCGCCTGCGTCACCTCGGCCACGGGTCGGTCCTGGGCCACCGCCAGCTGGCGCAACAGGGTGCCCCGTTCGGCCTCCGCCGACGTCTTCATCTGTTCGGCCCGAGCGATCGATTCATCGATGGTGCGTTGTGCCGACACCTGCTCGGCGCGGGCCCGCGCCTGGTCGGCCACGGCGGCCGCGACGGCGCGGGTCACGGCATCGAGCGCCACCTGGCGTCCGTCGAGCGCGTCCAGCTCTGCCGCCATGGCCTCGTCGAGGGCTGACCGAGCCGACGCCTGTTGCAGCATGTCGGTGGGCTGCTGCCCATCGAGGATCGACACCAGCGATCTGCCGGCCACGTGGGTCTGGAGCCGTTCGACCGTCATCGTCGCGACGTCATCGCGGTAGTCGTCGACCGACGCCTGGGCCTGTTCCTGAGCGGCCTGGCGTCGGGCAAGGTCGACCCGCGCCTGCTCGAGTCGATAGGTCGCCCCGTTGAGCTGCTCGGCGGCCGCGGCCGATCTGCGCGTACAACGCATTGAGATCGTGCCGCATCTGCACCAGTCGCACCTGGATCTGACCCGCTGACGGGTGGTCCGCCTGCGCGCCGCTCACCGTGAACACGGTGGAAATCAGCAGCGCTGCGACCGTCGCCGCCACGATGCGCGGGGTGCAGAAGGCGGCGGACATCCCTCCAACCTAGGTCACATGAGCCCCATTGAAAACACCTGACCGTCAATTAACAGGAGTCACATGCGTGTCATTCCCGAGCGTGGCGCGCATCGTGCCGCATACTGCGCATCGCTCAGCGGCGCGGAACCTCGCGGATCTCGCCGACCAGCTCCTCCAGCACATCCTCGAGCATGATGACGCCGAGCACGTTGCCCTCGTCATCGGCAACGCGGGCCATGTGCGATCCGCGCACCTGCATGGTGCGCAGCGCGTCATACAGACCGGACCCGCGCTTGACCGTGGCCAGCGGACGCAGCCACTTGTCGGCGATGACCTCACGCCGGGCATCGTCGGTCTCGAGCACGTCCTTGATGTGCAGGTAGCCGGCGAGGTCGCCCGAGGCATCAGCGACCGGGAAGCGGGAGAAGCCCGTCTCGGCGCACGCCACCTCGACGTCGACCGGTGTGGCCGAGGGAGCGATCGTGACCAGACTGTCGAGGGGCAGCAGCACCTGATCGATGGTTCCGCCGCCGAAGTCGAGCGCTCCGGAGACCAACCCGTACTCCTCCTCGTCGAGCAGGCCCTCGCGGCGCGACTCCTCGACCAGTCCGGCCACCTCGTCGTGCGTGTAGGTGCTGGCCACCTCGTCCTTGGGCTCGACCCCGCACAGCCGCACGAACCAGTTGGCGATTCCGTTGAGGGCCAGCACGAACGGCTTGAGCACCGCCACGACGGCCAGCATGAACGGACCGAGCACCAGAGCGGCGCGATCGGGTCCGACCAGGGCCAGGTTCTTGGGGACCATCTCGCCGAGCACCACGTGGGCGAACACCACGATGCTCATGGCGATCACGAACGAGAGCGGATGCAGGAAGCCGTCCGGAACCCCGACCGCCTCGAACGCCGGGTTCCATCAGGTGGGCGATCGCTGGCTCGCCGACGGCACCGAGGCCCAGGGAGCAGATCGTGATGCCCAGCTGGGCAGCGGCCATGACCTGGGTGACGTTCTCCATGGAGCGCAGCGCCAGCTTCGCGGTGCGCGATCCGGCCGCGGCACTCGGTTCCAGCTGGGTGCGGCGTGCCGAGATCAGGGCGAACTCTGCCGCCACGAACAGGGCGTTGAAGGCCAGCAGCACGACCGTGAGGATCACTCCGTACCAGTCACCCATCCGTGCCACCCCCCACGGTCATCGAGACCCGCTCCACCCGACGGTTCTCCATCCGTTCGACCGTGAGGGTCACCTCGATCGGCTCAGGCTCGTCGTCGTTCGTTGCCGCCCGTCGGCACCACCTGCAACGCGACGACGTCGCCCCGCACGCCGATGCGGCCCAGGCGGGCGTGGAACAGGCCGCCGATGGTCTCGTAGTCCTCGTGCTCCGGCAGCGAGATGCCGGTCTGTTCCAGCACCTCGTCCGGTCGCAGCAGACCCGACAGCGACCACGTGCCATCACGGCGGTGGCGACTGCGCTCGGAGATCCGGTCGTGCTCGTCGGCGATGTCGCCGACGATCTCCTCGACCAGGTCCTCCAACGTGACGACTCCGTCATTGCCGCCGTACTCGTCGACCACGACGGCCATCTGCATGCCTTGGTCCCGCAGCAACGTGAGCAGCGGATCCAGCTCGATGCTGTCAGGGACCGTCGTGGCGGGATCAGCGATCTCCGACACCCGCACCGACCGACGGCGCGACGGGTCGACGCCCACTGCCTGCTTGACGTGGACGATGCCCACGACGTCGTCGGGTGTGCGCCCGATGACCGGGAAGCGCGAGTGGCCCGTCTCGCGGGCGGCGTCGATCACGTCGGCGGCGGTGTCCCGGGCCTCCATGAAGCGCACCCGGACGCGTGGCGTGCGCACGTCGGCGGCGGTCCGGCCACCGAAAGCGATGCTGCGGGCCACGAGATCGGCCGTCTGGTCGCTGATCGCGCCTTGGGAGGCCGAACGCAGCACCAAGGAGCGCAGCTCGACCGGGGATCTGGCCGATCGCAGCTCCTCGGTGGGTTCGACACCCATGGCTCGCAGGATCGAGTTGGCCACGCCGTTGAGCGCGCGGATCGGCCAGGCCATCGCGCGGGTGAACCCGCGCTGCGGCAGCTGGGTGATGGCCGCGGTGCGCTGCGGCAGGGCCAGGGCGAAGTTCTTGGGGATCAGCTCGCCCACCAGCATCGTGACGATCGTGCTCAACGCGATCGCGATGCCGTACGAGATACCGCGCAGAGCGCCGCCCTCCAGACCGAGCCCCTCCAGCGGGCCCCGCAGCAACGTTCCGAGTGCGGGCTCGGCGAGAAAGCCGATGGCCAGGTTGGTGATGGTGATGCCGAGCTGGGCTCCGCTGAGCTGGGTGGACAGCGATCGCAGCGCCAACAGCGTGCCCACGGCAGCGCGGTCACCCGCGGCGGCGTCGCGCTCGATCGTCGCGCGATCGACCGTGACGAACGAGAACTCGGCGGCCACGAACACACCACACGTGAGCATCAGGGCGAAGGCGACGGCCAGAAGAAGCCATTCGGTCATCGATCAGTACCTCGGGAGCCCGGGCAGCAGGCAGGTGGATCGGTCACAGTGAGGACAACTGTACCCTTGACGATCGAGCCCGTTTTCGATCAGGAGCCCTTGTGCCCACGTACCAGTACCAGTGCACCGACTGCGGTGAGGCGCTGGAGATCCACCAGAGCTTCAGCGACGACGCATTGACCCAGTGTCCTTCCTGTCGCGGCACCCTTCGCAAGGTGTTCAATGCCGTCGGCGTCGTCTTCAAGGGGTCCGGCTTCTATCGCAACGACAGCCGTCCGACGTCCTCGACCGACAGCACGAAGAAGCCAGCCAGCACTCCCGCAGCCAGCACTCCCGCGGCCAGCACCACGGCGGCAACCACGTCGTCCTCGTCGTCCGACAGCTGACCTGTGGACGGGCGTCCCCATGACGCCTCGATGATTCCTACAGTCCGCGCATGGATCGGATCCGTGCCGCACTGTTCGACCACCGCCGTCCGCTGGCGGCAGCCTTCGCCGCTCTGGCGGTGCTCGCCGGCCTGCAGGCGGTGCAGGCCGATGACCCGGGGGTGCTCCGTCGTCGTGGCGGCCCGCGACCTCGACTCCGGCCAGGTGCTCGCCGCTGACGACATGCGGGTCGTTTCGGTGCCACAAGGTCGCCGAGCCGTCGCACGCGCTTGCGCCGATCCGAGGCCCTCGGGCGACGCGTCGCAGGGCCGATCCGGGCCGGCGAGCCCATCACTGATCGCCAGGTGATCGAGCCGCGCGACCTGTCGGGCCATGGCGCTGATGCCGTCCTGACGATGGTGCGCCTGGACGATCCCGCCGCGTTGGCCGGCCTGCGCGTCGGCGATCAGGTCGCGGTGGTGGCCACCGCGGTCGATGCCACCGAGGCGCACGTCGTGGCCGAGAACGCTGTCATCGCCCTGCTCCCCCAGATCGACGACCGCGCCGACGACGCAGCGGTGGTCGGAATCATCACGCGGCGCGCCGAGGGCCTCGATCTGGCGGCTGCAGCGCTCGACGCGCGGCTGGCCGTCCTGGTCACGTCCTGACCTTGCCGAGGGCTCAGCGGTAACGTCAGATCGTCCACCTCATCACCGAGAACCAGTTGAAGGACAGATCATGCTCAAAGGATTCAAGGACTTCCTGATGCGCGGCAACGTCGTCGACCTCGCCGTCGGCATCGCGATCGGCGTCGCGTTCACCACCTTGGTCGGGGCGTTCGGCACCTCGATCATCAACCCGCTCGTCGCATCCGTCGGCGGCGGCAACGACATGGGATTCGGCTTCAGCATCACCGACAGCGCGGCTTCCTTCGTCAACATCGGCCTGCTGATCAACGCCATCGTCGTGTTCGTCGTGACGATGGCCGTCATCTACTTCGCGATCGTCGTGCCGGTGCAGAAGATGCAGGCACTGCGCAGTCCCACGCCGGGTGTCGACGAGCCGGAGGCCGTCCCCGAGGACACCGCCCTGCTGCGCGAGATCCGCGACGCGCTGGCCCGTCGCCCGTAGCACCGGTCAACCGTGATGCGGCGGCACGTCGCGCAGGAGTTCATCCTCGCGCGATGTGTCGCCGTCTTCATTCCACCCCTCGGCTGTTTCGTCCCGCGACGTCTGCGGCTCCAGGTCGCCGATCAGCTCTGCTGCTCGACGACGGCGGCGGCGCTCCCGCTCCTCAGGTGTGTCTGACGAGGCCATCGAGCCACTCCGGGGTGAGGGTCGGGTGCGTCGGCACCCAGCCTGCGAGATCGGTGAACCGCTGAGAACTGACGCGCTGTGACCGCACCAACAGCTCCAGCTTTTCGCCACCGGCGCGGAGCACCCAGCTGGGCAGGAAGTGCGCCTCCCGGCGGCCACCCGCCACGGCGATGGCGTCGGCATACTCGCCGCGTCGTACCGGTTCGGCTCCCACGTTGTAGGCACCCCCGGGAGCCGCGAGCGCCGCGACGATCGCTGTGCCGACGTCGTCGGTGTGCACCACGTGCATCCATGAGTCGCGCGAGCCCAACCCGATCGACCGGCCGCGGGACGCCCGCCGCAACAGCCACGCGGTGTTGCGATCCGCGCCGGTCACCAAGCCGAAGCGCAGGCTGACCGCCACGCCGCCGGCAGCTCCGAAGGCGTCAGCGTGCTCTTCGGCCACGATCAGCGGTTCCGTGGCCCGGGTGACGTCGATCGCCGACTTCTCGTCGATCCAGTTCTCTGCGGCGTCGGCGTAGATGAAGCTGAGGCTCTGCTGCACCATGCGGCCGACGCCGGCCTGCTGGGCCGCTGCGGCGACGGTGCGCGCGCCACTCAGCCGGATGCGGTCGACGGACTTCAGCGACCCGGGACGGAGCGCGCCCCACCCGACCGGGATACGCGTCGCCAGGTTGGCCACCGCATCACAGCCCTGCATGCCCATGACGAGTGAAGCCTGGTCGTGCACGTTGCCGAACACGGCGCGGGCGCCCAGGTCGGTCACCACGTCGGCCGATGCATGCGAACGGACCAGCGCCACGACGTCGTGACCGGCTTCGCGCAGGGCACTGATCGACGAGCGTCCCATGACACCGTTGCCGCCTGTGACGAAGACCTGCACGCTCGTCAGGCTATCCCGCGGGGCCCGTGCGTGGCGATGAACAGCACGCGACCGGCCTGCGAGGGGTCCAGGGCGCGGATCGCGGCCAGCGCCTTGGACGTGTAGACCGGCTCGAGCGGAACGCCCAAACCGACCGCCCACGCCGCGGCGGCCTCGGCCTCGGGCGTCGTGGCCCCGTATGTCGCACCGAGCCACGACGGATCAGCTGTCAGATCCGCGGGCGTGATCTGCACGTCGACCGCCGCGCCGCGGTCGCGCAGCAGCGTCGCGGTCTGCTGGGCGAGACGCGCGATCGTGGTGGCATCGAGGCGAAAGGCGTCGTTCACCACGACGCCGAGCACCCGCGCGTCGAGGCCGCCCAGTCGCAGACCGAGGGCCAGACCGGCTGCTGTGCCGCCTGATCCGACCGCTGTGACGACCGTGTCGGGCGCTGGCAGCACGCCAGCGTCCACCTGGGCCGCGATCTCGAGGCCGACCTCGACGTACCCGAGCGTGCCGACCGGCGATGATCCTCCGGCGGGCAGGTAGTACGGCAGCGTTCCGCGAGAGCGGAGCAGGCACCGCGCGATGATCGCCGGCGCGGCCAGCTTGAGTCCGGTCACGGTGCGGTGCCGGTGCAGGTGGGCGCCGGAGTCGTGCAGTCGGGCCAGCTGGTCGCGAACGTGGTCGTCGACCGGCTGATCCACCAACCCGAGCACCGTGCGCAGACCATGTTCGCGCCCGTACAGGGCCGCCGCCAGTCCCCAGTGGGTGCCGATGCCACCCACCGTGAACAGGGTGTCGGCACCTCGGCGATGGGCCTCGGGGATGATCCACTCGAGCTTGCGCACCTTGTTGCCGCCCCACGCGCCATCACCGAACGCACTCTCGTCCTTGACCCACAGGTCGAGGTCGAGATCGGGAAGATCGGCACGATGGACCGGCGTGAGTCCCTGGCCCAACGCCACGTGCGGCAGGTCGGCCGCCGGGAACAGCCGGCCGAGGTGGTGGGTCGTTGACGTCACGTCAGTCAGCTTTCGACGCTCTGGAAGAACTCCCACATCACGCTGCTGGCGTCGATCTGCGAGCCGGGCCAGCGGTGGCCCTCATCCTCAAGGACATGGACCGAGATGGCCGATCCGTCGGCGCAGCCACGCCACGAGAAGTGTCGCAGCGCGCCGATCGCCGTGGTGGTGGCGCCCACGGCGGGGCAGCGGTCGTGCGCCACCCACTCAGCGACCGTGTCATCCACTGAGGGCATCGGGCCGATCACTGTCTCGGCGCCGGCGTACGGCACCCGCTCGTCGCGCATGCCGTGGAAGTAGGCGATCGAGGCCGGCTTGGCCCGCGAACAGTCCGGTGCGATGTACGGGCCGGACACAGCACCGTAGGCAGCAAAGGGACTCTGTTCGTCGCAGGCCAAGGCCAGCACGAGCGCCGACCCGTTGGAGAAACCGGCCGCGTAGACGCCCGAGTCGTCGATGCACCCGCGCGAACGCACCTCGCCGACGAGCGCGCGCGTGAAGTGGGCGTCGGACACGGCGTCGTCGGGTGGGGAGCGAAAGTCCCACTGCGAGACGGCACCGCGCGCCAGTGGTGCCACGACGATGAAGGCGTCGCGGTCGGCCAACGAACTCATGCCGCTGGCGGCCAGGATCTTCGCGGGAGTGCCGCCGAGCCCGTGGAACATGACGACGACAGGCGCGCGTCTCGTGGCGTCGTACCCGGGAGGAACGTGCAGCAGGTAGCTGCGCACCTGCCCGTCGTGCTGCATCGTGTGCGCCGTGGTGCCGGCCGGCAACGTGCGGGCGTCCGTGCACGTGGCCGGATCGGCCTTGACCGCACCGGAAGGATCACCTGCGTGGACGACACCAGCGGCACCAAGGATCAGTGCGAGCGCGACAGCCCAACGCTTCGGGCGAACCGCCCCGAACGCAAAGGCGGCAGCAGGCATGGAGGCAATCCTAAGGCACTCAGAATGACCCCGTTACGCTGAGTCGAGGCCCCCGTAGCTCAGTCGGATAGAGCGACCGCCTCCTAAGCGGTAGGTCACAGGTTCGATTCCTGTCGGGGGCACTGACGCGTCACTTCGCGCGCAGCAGCGGCTTCATCGCGATGAGGCCGAAGCCTGACTGATTGTCTCGGCCGGGGGTCCCCATGTCCTGCGCCGCGGTCATGATCTGATCCGAGATCAGCCAAGCGTCATAGCGGGTTCGCCCGGTTCGCGCGATCCGCAGAGCAGCGGCGGCCGAGACCATCGGCGCAGCCATCGATGTTCCCGTCAGCGAGCACCAGTAGCGCTTCGACGCGCATCCCGCGATCTTCGGATACTTCACCGTCAGGGACGTGACCGACACGCCCGGCGCCATGACGTCGACCCAGTCGCCGCAGGACGAGAACGAGGCCGGGGAGCCGTCTCGATCGACCGCGCCGACACCGATCACGCCGGGATACGCCGCCGGATAGGTGGGGCGGTTGCTGCCCACGAGAGGACATTCCACGTTCCCAGCGGCGGCGACCACCACGATGTTCTTGCTCATTGCCCACGCCACGGCGGCTTCGACGTCGGCCGTGGGGGGTGCGGTCAAGGACAGGTTGATGACGTTCACCCGCTGGTCGGCCGCCCACATGATGCCGGCGGCCACGTCGTCGGTGGATCCCGATCCCCGACTGTCGAGCACGCGGACCGGAAGAATCGTCGCCGACGGAGCAACGCCGGTCACGTACTTTCCGTTGCCGGCTGCCGCCGCTATCGCGCCGGCCACGTGGGTGCCGTGACCGTTTTGATCGGTCGCCGCGGTGCCAGGGGCGACGAAATCTCGTCCCTTCAGCACACGACCCTTGAGATCGACGTGGTCGATCATCACGCCGGTGTCGATGACGGCGACCTTGACCCCGGCCCCCGTGCTGTAGCGCAAGGCGTCAGCCTCCCAGCGGATCATGTCCAGACCCCACTGCTTCTTGCGCAACGGATCAATGGCACGCCCGGCGATGACAGCCGGCTGGACCATGTCCACACCGGCCGTGGCGGGCTCTTCCAACGCCTCGGAGATCGTCTCCAACGCATCGATCCGGTTGTCGACAGCAATGGTCGCGAACTCCGGCCGAGAGGTGGGCGTGGTCTGGGTCGTGACCACGACCTCCAACCCCTGACGGGCAGGAGCGGTGTCGAGCACCTCTTCGGCCTCGGCGAGCACCGCCGGAGGGATGTCGCCCAGCGGGTCGTCGGCCACGGCGGGGGTTGCCCCGACGGACAGCACGAAGCACGCTGCCACCGTGGTCCAGAAGGAGCGTGACGTGATCATGATCTACTGACGGTACCGGAGCAGAGCGGCCGCTCATCAGGCGTTTGGTTCGGCGGGATTTCGCCACCGAATGATGCTGTAGATCAGCAGACCGAGCGCTGCTGCCGCCGAGACCCACAGTCCGACGTGCTGACACCCAGCCCGCAGCCGGAAGGCTCGGACCGAAGCCCACCCCCAGCACGGAGAACTCCGGAATCTCCGGGTCGCTCCACCAGATGACGCCGACACCGACCAACCACGCCACGCCGAGGAGACTCAGGGCGATCCGCGGCCACGTCGCGACCCCGTACGTGGCAGCCTCGACGGCTTTGCGCTGGAGTGGATCGAGCAGGCGCCGTGCCCATGTGTGGCGACGCGACAGCAGGGCGACGCCAGCGACGATGATCAGCAGTCCAGGACCCGGCGCCGGCATCAGCACGATGCCGACCGGGATCAGCAGCCAGCCGAGCGCCTCGGTCCCGAAACGGCCCATCCACCTGCTCAGCCCGGCCACCACCTGCATGGGTCCCATGATGCCAGTGGGGTCGCGGGGCCGCGACACGTTGGGCGTGCAGGACACGTCTGCGCGCAGGACAATGGGCGAGTGAACATTGCCGCTGCCCTGCTCGATCTGGCCGAGGACACCCTCGGCATGGCCCTCCCCGTCCGCCTGCGCGCTTGGGACGGAAGCGAGGCCGGCCCCCAGGGTGCGCCGGTGCTGGTCATCCGTCGCAAGCGCGCCCTGCGCCACATCATGTGGCAGCCCGGGGAGCTGGGCGTGGCTCGCGCCTACGTGCAGGGCGACCTCGACGTCGACGGCGATCTCGGCGACGGCCTGCGCACCCTCTGGTCCGCCGTTCGTGACGCCCGCAGCGTCGACGGCGACGCCGGTCGCCCGAAGATCCGACCCCGACTCGTGCTGCGCGGGATCGGGCTCGCCATCCGCGTCGGCGCCATCGGACGCCGACCCGCCCCGCCCGCCTCGGAGTCCAACCTGACCGGCGATCTGCACAGCAAGGAGCGCGATCGCGCAGCGATCTCGCACCACTACGACCTGTCGAACGACTTCTACGAGCTCATCCTCGACCCGAACATGGCGTACTCCTCGGGGTTCCACCGCACCCCGGAGATGACCCTGGAGGAGGCGCAGACGGCCAAGCTGCACCTGATCTGTCGCAAGCTCGGTCTCGAGCCAGGGATGCGGATGGTCGACATCGGATCGGGCTGGGGTTCGCTGACCCTGTTCGCCGCCGAGCACTACGGAGTGCACGTCACCGGCGTGACGCTGTCGTCAGAACAACGGGACTTCGTGCTGAAGCGGGCCGCCGAGCGCGGATTGTCCGACCAGGTCGATGTCAGCCTGCGGCACTTTCGCGATCTGTCCGAGTCGGGGGTGCGCGATGGTCAGATCGATGCCATCGCCTCGGTCGAGATGGGCGAACACGTCGGCGACGACGAGTACAAGGTGTTCACCGAGGCCATCCACCGCTACCTGCGTCCCGGCGGCCGAGTCGTGATCCAACAGATGTCCCGCAGCAATGACGCCCCCGGCGACCGCCCCGGCGGCGGTCCGTTCATCGAGACCTACATCGCCCCGGACATGCACATGAAGCCCCTGGCCAAGACGATCGGCCTGATCGCCGAGCCCGGGCTGGAGATCCGCGACGTCCAAGCCATGCGCGAGCACTACCCGCAGACCGTGACCGCCTGGGCCGAGAACCTGGAGTCCAACTGGGGAACTGCCGTCAACCTCGTCGGCGAGGAGATGGCCCGCGTCTGGCGGCTGTATCTCGTCGGCGGTTCGCTGGCCTTCGAGGAGAACCGCATGGGAGTCGACCAGATCCTCGCGGTCAAGCCCGGCGTCACAGGCACCAGCGGCATGCCGGCTGAACCGATAGCGTGGCTTGGGTGATCGACAACGACTTCGGCCAGGCTCTCCTCGCACTTCTCGTGGGTCTGGTCGTGGTCGTGGCCTTCATGACCGCATGCCTGGCGTGGTCCGTGCGCAAGCAGCAGCTCACCGTCGTCGACACCGCCTGGGGCATCGGTTTCGTGCTGCTGGCGCTGACGTCGGCCCTGGTGTCACTGGGCGGCGACGGCGATTCGGTCCTGCCGTGGATCCTGCTGGCGATGACTGCCGTCTGGGGCCTCCGACTGGCCATCTATCTGCACCTGCGCAACCGCGGCAAGGACGAGGATCCGCGCTACGCCGAGCTGGCCGAGGCCGACGGCCGGTCGTTCGCCCAGGTGGCCGTGGCCCGCGTGTTCATCCCGCAGGGTGTCGCGATGTTCTTGGTCTCGACGCCATTGATGATCGGCGCGCAGAACGCACGCATCAGCACACCGCTGCTGGTCCTTGGCCTGCTCGTCTGGGCCACCGGCGTGTTCTTCGAGGCGGTGGGCGACGCCCAGCTGTCGCAGTTCAAGAAGGACCCCGACAACCAGGGCAAGATCATGGACCAAGGCCTGTGGCGCTACACCCGCCACCCGAACTACTTCGGCGACGCCTGTGTCTGGACCGGCATCTGGCTGGTCGTGGCCGGCTCCCTGCCCGGCTTGATCACGGTCATCAGCCCGATCGCCATGACGATCTTCCTGACCAAGGTCACCGGAGCATCGCTGAACGAGAAGGGCATGAAGAAGACCAAGCCCGGCTACGAGGACTACGTCCGCCGCACCAGCGGGTTCATCCCGCTGCCGCCTCGGAAGCGGTAGCCGTCAGCGCGTCACAAAGATGTGAGAGGCAGCTTCGGCGTCGATCTCGGCCGTCTCGCCCTGGCGAGCGACCACGACGCCGGCGGTGCCGTGTGAGGCGAGGACATCGTTGCCCGGCAGCACGCCGACCCGGCGCAGCACGGACATGACCTGGGTGTCGGTCTGCAGGGGCTCACTGATGCGACGAACCACGACCCGGACGGGATCGGCCAGTCCGTCGACGGCGGCCGTCAGCGGCTCGACGCCATCGAGGAAGTCGACCGGTTCGGGAGCACCGCCCAGCTCGGCGAGTCCCGGGATCGGATTGCCGTACGGCGACTCGGTGGGGTTGCCCAGCAGCACGACGAGACGGCGCTCGACCTGCTCGGACATCACGTGCTCCCAGCGGCAGGCTTCTTCGTGCACGAACTCGATCTCGAGACCGATGATGTCGGTGAGCAGGCGTTCGGCGAGACGGTGCTTGCGCATGACCCGCGTGGCCAGCTGGCGTCCCTTGTCGGACAGCTCCAGATGGCGGTCGCCCTCGACCGTGATGAGCCCGTCGCGTTCCATCCGGGCCACGGTCTGGCTGACCGTCGGACCGCTCTGATGCAGGCGCTCAGCAATCCGAGCGCGCAAGGGCACGATGCCCTCCTCCTCCAGCTCGTAGACCGTGCGGAGGTACATCTCGGTGGTGTCGATCAGCTCGCTCACGGGTCCCAGTAAACAGCACGTGCGAGGCACCGGCCGACCTGCGACCCCGCCCGAGAGTCTGCACAATGGCGCACATGAGCACCTCCATCATGTGGTTCCGCACCGATCTGCGGTTGGCCGACCACCCCGCCCTTCGGGCGGCCGTCGACGCCGCCGACCAGGTCGTTCCCCTGCTGGTGCTCGACGACCACTTCTGGGGGCCGGGCGCCAGCGTCCGGCAGAGCTGTCTGGTGCGGCTGATGCAGGAGTTCTCCGATCGCATCGGCGGGCTGCACGTGGTGCACGGACGTCCCGGCCGACGAGGTGGTGCGCGTCGCCCGCGCCGCAGGTGCCGACACCGTGCATGTCACGGCCGACTTCACCCCTGACGGATCCCAGCGCGATGACGACGTCGAACAGGCGCTCGCCGAGCACGGCATCGATCTGGTGCGCACCGGATCGGCCTACGCCGTGACGCCGGGCCGGGTCGTGAAGACCGACGGCACCCCGTACCGCGTCTTCACGCCGTTCTTCCGGGTCTGGGCAGACCACGGCTGGCGCGAGCCGGCTCCGGCGGTCCGCGAGGTCTCGTGGATCCGGCCCGACGGGCGAACCCACCAGATTCCCGACGCTGCGGTCCCGGACGGCGTGACGCTGCCCGAGATCGGCGAGGCCGCTGCCCGCCAGCGCTGGCGCGAATTCCTCGAGGCCGACGTCGCCGATTACGCCGACACCCGCGACCTTCCCGGCGTCGACCGCACGTCGCGCATGTCGGTGCACCTGACAGTGGGGGACGATCCATCCGCGCACGATGCTGGCCGACCTCGCGGAGCGGGCCGGCTCACCGGGACCGGACGCCTACGTCCGCGAGCTGGCCTTCCGCGAGTTCTACGCCGACGTGCTCCACCACCGCCCAGACTCGGCCTTCGGCTACTACGACGCCACGTTCGAGCAGATGGAGTACGACGAACCCGGCGATGATCTCGAGGCCTGGAAGCAGGGCCGCACCGGCATCCCGATCGTCGACGCCGGCATGCGTCAGCTGCTCGCCGAGGGATGGATGCACAACCGGGTGCGCATGATCGTGGCCAGCTTTCTGGTCAAGGACCTGCACCTGGAGTGGCAGCACGGTGCCGCCCACTTCCTGGACCGTCTGGTCGACGCCGATCTCGCGTCCAACCAGCACGGTTGGCAGTGGGTCGCCGGTTCCGGCACCGACGCGTCGCCGTACTTCCGCGTCTTCAACCCCATGACGCAGGGCAAGAAGTTCGATGCCGACGGCACCTACGTGCGTCGCTGGGTGCCTGAGCTGCGCGACGTCCCCGACCAGCACGTGCACACCCCGTGGGAGCTCGCCGAGCCTCCCGCTGACTACCCCGCCCCCCTCGTCGACCACGCCGAGGAGCGCGCCGAGTCGCTGCGTCGCTACCAGCTTCTGAAGAACTGAGCCCGCCCCGGTAGCGTGCGGTCATGGTCACGATCGAGGCACGGTTCAACGGCCCAGCGCACTCCGGCAACGGCGGCTACGTGTGCGGTCTGATGGCCGGTCAGGTGGACCCATCAGGGCCGGTCACCTCGACGCTGCGGCTGCCGCCGCCCCTCGACGTCGCCCTGAGCTGGGAGCACGACCAGGAGACCGTGCGCCTGCTGACCGCAGGCGGCGCGCTGGTCGGCGAGGCCTCCCCCGGCAGCTTCACCCGCGACACCCCCACGGCTCCGACGCCCGAGCAGGCGGCGGCCGGCGAGGCCGCGTATCCCGGCCACGTCGGGCACCCGTTCAGCACCTGCTTCACGTGTGGACCAGATCGGTCCGAGGGGGACGGCCTGCGCGTGTTCTCCGGCCCGATCGAACCGGGCAGCAGCACCGTCGCGGCCACGTGGTCGCCCCACTCCGGCCTGCTCGATGCGGACGGCGTCCTGGCCACCCAGATCGTGTGGGCGGCCATCGACTGCGCCGGCGGGTGGAGCGCCGACTTCACGATTCAGCCCATGGTGCTCGGCCGCATGACGGCCGAGATCCTCCGCATGCCCGAGATCGGCGAGCCCTGCACCGTCGTCGGCCAGCTCGACGAGCGCAGCGGACGCAAGTTCGTGACCAGCACCGCCCTCCACTCCGGCACCGATCTGCTCGCGCACTCCGAACAGATCTGGATCGAGATCGACCCCGCCACCTTCTGATGGCCCGACCGCGCCTGCTGGCCGACACCCGGCCCCTGCGCAACCCGCACTTTCGCCGGCTCTGGACCGCCAACATCATCACGGTCGTCGGCGCTCAGCTCACGGTGGTCGCGGTACCCGCCCAGATCTACTTCGAGACCGGGTCATCGGCCTTCGTCGGACTGACCGGCGTGTTCGGGCTGGTGCCGTTGGTCGTGTTCGGCCTGTATGGCGGGGCGCTGGCCGACGTCTTCGATCGACGCACGCTGTTGATCGTCACGACCGTCGGACTCATCGTGACGAGCGGCCTGTTCTGGGCGCAGGCGGCTGCCGGCGGCATCAACGT
Organism: uncultured Actinomycetota bacterium; assembly: GCA_963769445.1. GTDB lineage: Bacteria > Actinomycetota > Actinomycetes > Propionibacteriales > Nocardioidaceae > Aeromicrobium. The sequence goes on from CAVYLO010000002.1 coordinate 247,910, forward strand.
GTGGCTCCTGCTGTGTCTGTTCGCGGTGCAGCAGGCGTTCTTCGCCGTCAACCAGCCCACGCGGTACGCGATCATCCCGAAGCTGGTCGAACCAGAGCTGCTGCCGGCGGCCAACTCGTTGAACATGACGGTCAGCATGGCGGGGGCCATCGCGGGGCCGATGGTGGCCGGTGTGCTGATCCCGTTCATCGGCTTCTCGTGGCTGTACCTGATCGACACCCTCACCTTGTTCGCCACGCTCGGCGCCGTGGTGCGGTTGCCGCCGTTGCCGGTGCTCGAGGTGACCGCCGTGCCGGGCGTGCGGGCTGTCCTTGACGGCTTCGCGTATCTGCGCACCCAACCGGTCCTGCTGATGTCCTTCGTCGTCGATCTGATCGCCATGGTGTTCGGCATGCCACGCGCCCTGTTCCCGGAGATGGCGAACCTGAACTTCGGTGGACCCTCAGCCGGCGGCCTGGTGTTCGCGTTGCTGTTCGCCGCGATTCCCGACCGGCGCCGTGATCGGCGGCGTCTTCAGCGGCTGGGTGTCGCGCATCGAGCGCCACGGCCTCGCCGTCGTCGTGTGCATCCTGGTGTGGGGCACGTCGATGGCCGGATTCGGCCTCGCGGTGGCCCTGGCCGATCGCTGGACCACGACGATGCTCGTGATCGCCCTGTCGATGCTCGTGATCGGCGGTGCCGCGGACATGGCGTCGGCAGCATTCCGCACGAGCATGTTGCAGGAAGCGGCCGATGACGCGATGCGCGGGCGGCTGCAGGGCGTCTTCATCGTGGTGGTCGCTGGCGGCCCTCGGATCGCGGACACCGCCCACGGGGTGGCAGCCGCTGGTGTCGGCGCCGCCACCGCGGCTGCCGGAGGCGGAGTCCTCGTCGTGATCGGCGTGGTCGCGGCCGCGGTCCTGGTGCCGTCCTTCGTGCGCTACCGCGTCACCCGCCCCGCCTGATTCCCCGACGATCAGGGGGCCAAACGGGAGCGTTCCCACGTGTCGCCTCGCCGGACGTAGTGGATGCGGTCGTGGAATCGACTGCTGCGACCTTGCCAGAACTCGACGAGGTCCAGCGCGATGCGATAGCCGCCCCAGGTCTCCGGGCGGACGACGTCACGCCCGTCAAACATCCGCTCCACCTCGGCCCGGCGGGCCTCCAGCGCCGCACGGTCATCGACCGTCCGGCTCTGCGGCGAGGCTGCTGCGCTGATCTGTGCGCCTCGCGGCCGCGAGGCGAAATAGGCATCGGACTCGGCCGGATCGACGCGGGTGACTCTCCCCTCAACGCGCACCTGCCGCTGCAATGGATGCCACAACATGGTGGCGGCGGCGCGCGGGTTGACCTCGAGCTCGCGGCCCTTGCGCGAGTCGTAGCCGGTGAAGAACACCAGCCCGTCGGCGTCGAAGCCCTTCAGCAGCACGATGCGGGAGGACGGACGCCCGTCCTCGGACGCGGTGGCCAGCGCCATCGCGTTCGGCTCCGACACGCCAGCGTCGATCGCTTGGCCGAGCCAGCGCTCGAACAACAGCACGGGGTCGTCCCCCGCTTCGTCCTCGGTGAGGCCCGCCTCTGCGTACTCGTGCCGCATGCGTTGCAGGTCGGGGGATGGCGAAGCGTCCATGTCAGCATTCTGGCAGGCAGACATCCGTCCGGTGAGGGACCGCAGATGCCCGCTGGACCAGAGCAAGGCAGAATGCACGACATGACTGAAGGCGTAGAGGTACACCACGGGCTCGAGGGCGTCGTTGCGTTCGAGAGTGAGATTGCCGAGCCCGACAAGGAGGGGTCAGCGCTGCGCTATCGCGGCGTCGACATCGACGACTTGGTCGGCCGCGTGCCGTTCGAGAAGATCTGGGGCCTCCTGGTCGACGGCAGCTACGAGCCGGGCCTACCGCCGGCCGAGCCGTTCCCCATCCCGGTGCACTCCGGCGACATCCGCGCCGACGTCCAGAGCGCCATCGCCCTCACGGCTCCGGCCTGGGGTCTCAAGCAGACGTATGACATCGACGACACGCAGGTCCGCGACGACCTCGCCCGCACCGCCGTCATGGTGCTGTCCTACGTCGCCCAGGCTGCCCGCGGCGTCAGCAAGCCGATGGTGCCCCAGGCCGAGATCGACAAGAACGACACGATCATCGGCCGCATGCTGACCCGCTGGCGCGGAGAGGTGAATCCCGACCACGCCAAGGCCATCGACGCCTACTTGGTCTCGGCCGCCGAGCACGGCATGAATGCGTCGACCTTCACGGCGCGTGTCATCGCCTCGACGGGCGCCGACGTGGCAGCTGCCCTCTCCGGCGCAGTGGGCGCCATGTCGGGTCCGCTGCACGGCGGAGCGCCCGCCCGCGTGCTGACCATGATCGAAGGGGTCGAGAAGTCTGGCGACGCCACGAAGTACGTCAAGGACCTGCTCGACTCCGGCGAGCGGCTGATGGGCTTCGGCCACCGCGTGTACCGCGCCGAGGACCCGCGCGCTCGAACCCTGCGCCGCACGGCCAAGGAGCTCAACGCCCCGCGTGCCGAGGTGGCCATCGCGCTGGAGGAGGCCGCGCTCAAGGAGCTGCGCGAGCGTCGTCCCGACCGCGTTCTGGAGACCAACGTCGAGTTCTGGGCTGCCATCGTCCTGGACTACGCCGAGGTGCCGCCCAACATGTTCACCGCGATGTTCACGTCGGCTCGTACCGCGGGCTGGAGCGCACACATCCTGGAGCAGAAGCGCACGGGTCGCCTGATTCGCCCCTCCGCGGTCTACACCGGTCCGCCCACGAGGCGCGCCGACGAGGTCGACGGCTGGAATCCTGACTGGTCAGCCTGACGGTCGCCTGAGCGCCGGCCGTCCCGGGAGGACGGCGGCACAGGCCAGACCTGCCATCAAGGTCGCGAGGAAGATCACAAGCGCCGAACGGTGCTCGGCCAAGATGGCCTCGCGGCCGTCGGCCAGGTCGAGCACCCGCCCCAGTATTGCGATCCCGATGACGCCGCCGAGGTAGCGCACCGTCGAGCCGAGCCCCGCTGCCATCCCGCTCTGGGCCGCGCCGATCGCCGAGAGCGAAGCGGTCTGCGCGGCCGGACCAGCCATCCCGAGGCCGACACCCAGCACCGCCAGCGGCACCCGGACGTCGCCGGGCGACGTGAAGTCTGATGTCAGCATCATCGCGATGGCGACGATGCTCAGGCCCGAACCCGTGACGGCTAGCACTCGGGCGCCCATACGATCAGCGAGTCGACCTGCGAGCAGCGACGTGACCACCATCGCGAGCAGCAAGGAGAGCAGCAGCTGCCCAGTTGCTCGGGCGCCCTGATCGAAACGACTCTCCAGGACGAGTGGAAGCTCGAAGATCAACGCATACATCACCACGTTGTTCAGTCCGATCAGCAGCGTCCCAGCCAGGAACGGCCTTGACGCGAAGAGCGAGAAGGCAACTACCGGGTCAGGGGCCCGACGCTCCCACCACACGAACGGCACCAGCACGGCGAGGCCCGCCGCCACGAAGACGGTAGCGGCCGGGGCATCGGAGCGCTGGACGCCGACGACCAGGAAGATGAGTGCCGCCGTGAGCAGCACCGAGCCCACCCCATCGAACGATGCGGCCCGTGACTCGGCGACCGGGTGCGTGACTCCAGCGGCCAGCACGGCGGACACGGCGAGCACCGGGAGGTTCGCCAGGAACAGCGACTCCCACCCGAAGGCATCAACCAGACCTCCGCCCACGATGGGGCCTACCGCCGCCGCGAGGGCCATGACTGCCCCGAAGGTGCCAAAGGCGCGCCCCCGACGCTCGACCGGGAGCTCGTTGCGCAGCAGCGCAACCGTGGCCGGGACGATCACCGCACCGCCCACCGCGATCAGTACGCGCGAGAGGGCCAGGAGCGTCAGCGATGGGGCGACGAATCCAACCACGGCGCCGACAGCGATCACCAGCTGTCCAGCTGTGAAGATGCGCCAGTGTCCCAACCGATCGCCCAGCTTGCCGCCCGGACTCTGCAGAGCGATCGCGGCGATGAGGTAGGTCGCGACCAGCGCTTGGGTCACCGTGGCCGCATCTTGACCGACATCGCGCGCGATGTCAGGGATCGCCACGGCGATCATGGTGGAGTTCAGCGGCATCAGGCTGGCGGCGAGCAACGCTGCCACGAGCCCCCGGGTACGGCTGGGTTCAGCCATGCGTGATCGGTCGTCGTTGCAGCAGGTGGACCATGCCACCCACGAAGGCGAACTCGATGTCGTGATCCGGGGCGCCGAAGACTCGGTCGCAGGCCAGCGCCAGCTCATGCAGCGCGCGCAAGTTGGCGTCGTCCAGGCAGAGCGCTTCGACCCGATCGCCGAACACTGGCTCTTCCCTCGTGCGACCGTCAGCCCCCAGCACGAGAGCCACGTCCTTCTCGCCACTCGACCGCTGAAGCACCCGCCCGTCAGCACCGAGGCGGTACTGGTCAGGGGTCACCAGTCCTGCCACGACCGTCTCGCCCAGGCCCCAGCTTGCTTCGATCACTCGCTCACTCTCGCCGGTCACGGGATTGCGCGTGAACAGCACACCGGCGACCTCGGCGCCCACCATGCGCTGGATCACCACGCCCATCCGGGGCGTGTCTTCCAGCCCGTGCTGCTCGCGGTAGGTCAGGGCTGACGGGTCAAGCGCGGACGCCTGCACCTGTCTGATCGCCTCGGCCACCGCGTCCGCACCGACCACGCCGAGCACGCTGAGGTGTGCGCCAGCGAACGAGGCTGCCGCCGAGTCCTCCCCGATGGCGCTCGATCGCACGGCCCAGGGTCCGGGTTCGTCGTTGAAGACCGTGAGTCGCGCCGCCACGACCGCGTCGACCCGGTCCCACGCGACGGAATAGCCGCCAGGTACCGGCAGACCCCCGAGGAGAGCCGCCGCCAGCTGGGCAGACTTGCCCCCGAAGACGGCCGGATCCCGGGCATCGACGAGTGGGGTCAGCAGGCTGGGACTCACCCCAGCAGCCGGACCTCACCGGTCGCACCATCGACCCGAACACGTGCTCCGTCCGGGATGGCCCGCGTGGCGTCCCGCGTCCCGACGATTCCAGGGATGCCGTACTCGCGCGCCACGATCGCGGCGTGACACAGCTGGCCACCACGGTCGGTGACAATCGCGCCGAGCAGCGGGAGCACCACATTGAAGTACGGCGACGTCATGCGAGTCACCAACACATCGCCTTGCTTGATCCGGCCGAAGTCGTCGGCGCTGTCGACCAAGCGCGCGCGACCAGCTGAGGGGACCTATGCTGGCCCCATGCTGACGAGGAGTGTCGCGGTCGTCGCGGTGCTGGTGTTGGCCGCCGTGGGCCTCAGCGTGATCATCGGACTCACCGCGCCCGACGGCAAGATCGGCGATGGCGCGCAGGCCGTGCCCACCCAGCGCCCGTCGGCCATCCCCGAAGCGCCTGAGCCAGCCGCCACGTCAGACGTGGCCCCAGCCTCGGTCTCCGGCATCTGGCCGGGTCGACCCGCGGCCGTGACCGTCGACGGATCTGCTGTCGACTGGTGCCCTGCAGTCACCGCCAAGGCGTCCGCCGAAGCGGTGCGACAGTTCGGTCGATCGCAGGTCGAGTCCGCCGCCTGCGCCGCTGTCTCGTTCGTGTTCGACCACCGCTACTCCCGACTGTCCCTTCCCCGCAGCAGCTACGAACGCGACGATTTCGCCGAGGTGCTGCCCACGCTGTCGCGCACCACCGCTGACACCTACTACCGGTCCCGCATCGCCGATTTCGTGTCGTCGCCCAGCGACACCGGGGCGAAGCGCCTCGGTCTGGTGCTGCTGCGGTCGGCTGGGAAGGACCACGAGTTCTACGGCCCCAAGAACTCGACTGATGGCTACGACGACCGAGCGGTGTGGATCAACCCGCGGTGGTCAACCGTCGACGTCAGCGTCGACCGCTCCAAGACCACCCCACGGCTGAGCGCGCGACTCACCGCCCAGGCCTCGGTCCCGGTCTTCGCCACCGATGCCGGCCGTGACGACATGCTGACGATTCCCACGACGGCCACCTTCTTGCTCAGGCACGAGATGGATCGGTGGGTGATCGGCGGCTGGACGATCGACGGTGGTCGTTCGAGCCTGGATCCACTCGCTGTTCTCTGACCGCCAGAGGGGAACGCCGAAGGGTCGGTCGCCTCCCCCTGAGGCGACCGACCCTTCGATCGGACGGATCATCGCTGTCACCGAGCCACCCCCCGATGGACTCGGGTGCGAGCGGCGAACCGTCCACGTCACTATAACCCACATCTAGTCCTTTATGACTAGTCTTTGCTAGTTATTTGTGACAAGTCGTGTCACCGCAGCGTGACCAGGCCCGTGTGGTCGTCCACGGGGAGCTCATCCACCACGGCGAGCACCTCCATCCACCGCAGATCGACCGCAGCGCCGTGCTGGGACAAGAAGGCGGTCTCGGAGGCGTCCTGACCCGTCGCGATCCTCAGCAGTGACTGGCGAGGCGCGAGGCCCGTGGCATCCACCACGTGCCACCCACCGTCGACATAGGCCTCGGCCACGGCGTGGAAATCCATCGGGGACAGGCCCGGCGCGTACACCGAGGCCACCCGGGCCGGGGTGTCGAGCGAGCGCAGCAGCGTCACCACGAGGTGGGCGTAGTCGCGGCAGATGCCCCGCCTCGCGAGGAATGCCTTGACGGCGCCGTCGGTGTGCTGGCTGACGCCCGGCACGTAGGTGAGGTGATCGTTGACCCACGTGCCGATCGCGTCGAGCAACGGCACGCCGAACAGGCCGGCGAACTCCGACTGGGCCATGGCATAGAGGGTGTCGGACTCGCAGTACCGCGACGGTCGGCGGTACTCGATGACGTCCAGCTCCTCGACCGGCGGCTCGTCGGCGCGGCCGGTGCAGGTGGCCCGGTAGTTGATCAGGAGCGGGCCGGCGGGCGCCGAGAACCGGTGCAGGCGGGTGCCGTGTCGGCCCACCACCACGTGAGAGTCCAGGGGCTCTCCGTTGGACTCGATCGACATCGTCTCGTCGGTGGACTGCCCCTCAGCCACGGCCAGCGACAAGATCATGTCGGCCTGTCCGTACGCGTACAGCTGCAGGTGGGCTGAGACCGAGCGTTCCATCGTGCGATCGTGTCACGGATCGGCCGCGACGACCGACGACGGGTCAGGCGTCGTAGGCCGCGAGGATCTGGTCAGCCGCCGTGGCGGCCGGCATCTCCCCGGACAGGACCGCCTCGCGGATCTCGGCACGCATCGCGGCGACCCGGGCGTCAGTACGCAGACGCTGCTCCAGCTCGTCGCGCACCAGCGCCCAGGTGAAGTCGAGCTGCTGCTGCGCCCGCTTCGTACGCAGACCCTTGGCACCCATGAATTCGCGGTGCCTGATGACCCGGCTCCACACGGTGTCGATACCGGTGCCCTCGAGAGCCGAGCAGGTCAGCACCGGCGGCACCCATTGGTCCTTCGTGCCGGCGTAGACGAGCCGCAACGCACCGGCCAGATCCTTCGAGGTGGCTTCCGCCTCGCGCACCCGCTCACCGTCGGCCTTGTTGACGGAGATGACGTCGGCGATCTCCAGGATGCCCTTCTTGATGCCCTGCAGCTGGTCACCGGTGCGGGACAACGTCAGGAACACGAAGGTGTCGACCATGCCGGCGACCGTGATCTCGGACTGGCCGACACCCACCGTCTCGATCAGCACGACGTCGAAGCCGGCCGCCTCGAGCACCGTGATGGCCTGACTGGTCGCGCGCGCGACACCACCCAGGGTGCCGGCGCTCGGAGAGGGTCGGATGTACGCGTCGGGGCTGACCGCGAGCGTGGGCATCCGGGTCTTGTCGCCCAGGACCGAGCCACCGGTGCGGACGCTGGACGGGTCGACCGTGAGCACGCCGACGCGGTGGCCCTCGTCGATCAGGTGATTGCCCAGCGCCTCGATGAAGGTGGACTTGCCCACGCCCGGAACGCCCGAGACGCCGACCCGGATGGCACCCCCCGCGTCGGGCGTCAGCAGGCCGAGCAGCTCACGCGCCTCGGCCCGATGATCGGCACGACTGGACTCCACCAGCGTGATGGCCCGCGAGATCGCGGACCGCTGACCGATCCTCAGGTCGTCCGCGAGGTCATTGATGTTGAGCATGCAGCTTGCCCAGCAGGTCGAGGGCCGAATCGGCGATGACGGTGCCCGGCAGGAACACCGCGGCCGCGCCCATCTCCTTGAGCGTCGGCACGTCGTCGGGCGGGATGACGCCGCCGATGACGATCATGATGTCGGACCGCCCCATCTCGGCCAGCGACTCCTTCAGCGCCGGCAGGAGCGTCAGGTGGCCGGCCGCCAGCGACGACACCCCGACGATGTGCACGTCAGCGTCGACGGCTTGCTGCGCGACCTCTTCTGGCGTGGAGAACAGCGGTCCGACGTCGACGTCGAAGCCCATGTCGGCGAACGCCGTGACGATGACCTTCTGACCGCGGTCGTGTCCGTCCTGGCCCATCTTCGCGACCAGGATGCGGGGGCGACGGCCCTCGGCCTTCTCGAACTCCTCGGTGGCCTCCAGAACCTTGGCCACGTTGCCGGCCTGGCCAGCTTCGGTGCGGTACACACCTGAGATCGTACGGATCACGGCTTGGTGACGCCCGTAGACCTTCTCCAGCGCGTCGGAGATCTCGCCGACGGTGGCCTTGGCACGGGCCGCGTCAACGGCCAGCGCGAGCAGGTTGCCGTCGAGCGAGCCGTCGCGGCTGGCGCCACGCTCGGCGCTCCTGGTCAACGCGGCCAACGCTGCGTCCACGTCGTCCTGGGAACGCTCGGCGCGCAGGCGCTTCAGCTTCTCGACCTGCGAGGCGTAGACCGCCTTGTTGTCGACCTTGAGCACGTCGAGCGGGTCTTCGTCCGCCAACCGGTAGGTGTTGACACCGATGACGGCCTGCTGACCGGAATCGATGCGGGCCTGGGTCCGGGCGGCGGCCTCCTCGATGCGCATCTTGGGGATGCCCTCCTCGATGGCCTTGGACATGCCACCGGCCGCCTCGACCTCCTCGATGTGCGCCCAGGCACGGTTCGCGAGGTCGTGGGTCAGCTTCTCGACGTAGTACGAGCCGCCCCACGGATCGATGATGTCCGTGGTGCCGGACTCCTGCTGCAGCAGCAGCTGGGTGTTGCGGGCGATGCGAGCGCTGAAGTCGGTGGGCAGCGCGATCGCTTCGTCCAGGGCGTTGGTGTGCAGGCTCTGGGTGTGGCCCTGCGTGGACGCCATGGCCTCGATCGCAGTGCGCTGCACGTTGTTGTAGACGTCCTGGGCCGTGAGCGACCAGCCGGAGGTCTGGCTGTGGGTGCGCAGGCTCAACGACTTCGGGTTCTTCGGATCGAAGCCCTTGACCAGTCGCGCCCACAACGCGCGGGCGGCCCGCATCTTGGCGATCTCCATGTAGAAGTTCATGCCGGTGGCCCAGAAGAAGCTCAGCCGCGGGGCGAACGCATCGATGTCGAGGCCCACGTCGAGGCCGGCCCGGATGTACTCGATGCCATCGGCCAGCGTGTAGGCGAGCTCGAGATCGTTCGTGGCTCCCGCCTCCTGGATGTGATACCCGGAGATCGAGATGGAGTTGAAGCGCGGCATCTTGGCGGCGGTGTACGCGAAGATGTCCGAGATGATCCGCATCGACGGCGCCGGCGGGTAGATGTAGGTGTTCCGGACCATGAACTCCTTGAGGATGTCGTTCTGGATGGTCCCGGAGAGCTGCTCTGGCGCCACGCCCTGCTCCTCGGCCGCCACGATGAACAGCGCCAGAATCGGCAGCACGGCGCCGTTCATGGTCATCGACACGCTCATCTCGTCGAGCGGGATGCCCTCGAAGAGCTTGCGGGTGTCATAGATCGAGTCGATCGCGACGCCGGCCATGCCGACATCTCCGACCACCCGCGGATTGTCGGAGTCGTAGCCGCGGTGGGTGGCCAGGTCGAAGGCCACCGACAACCCCTTCTGCCCCGCCGCCAGGTTGCGGCGGTAGAACGCATTGGACTCCTCGGCGGTGGAGAACCCGGCGTACTGACGCACGGTCCACGGCTGGGTCGTGTACATCGCCGGATACGGACCCCGCAGGAACGGTGCCTGCCCGGGATAGGTGTCCAGCGCGTCGAGGCCGTCGAGGTCCTCAGCGGTGTAGAGCCTCTGGACGTCGATGCCCTCAGGCGAGGCCCAGGGCTCGCCGCGTTCATGGGCGGCGTCCGCAGTGGTGGGCTGCTCGGCATCGAGCGGCAGGCCGGCGAAGCTGTCGGGAATGCTCATGCCGTCAGCTCCTCTCTGATCTGGCGAAGGAAGGCCAGGGCATCGAGCCCCGCAGCGGCCGTGGCATCGGCTCCGACGTCAGTCTTGCCTGCCAGCACCACGTGCCGGGCGCCGGCCTCACGCAGTGCAGCCACCAGGTCGGCTCCCCACAGGTCGTACAACGTGTCCGGCCCACACAGACACACCACCGGCGAGTTGTCATAGGCCGCCAGCACGGCAGCGACGTCGTCGGTCGGCCCGGCCGTGACGGTGTCGACGCCGCCAGCGGCCAACAGGTTGGCGGCGAACGTGGCGCGGGCCGTGTACTGCGCGACACTGCCCATCGTGGCGAGGAACACCGGCGTGGCGGAGCGGGCGTCCCGCATCTGTTCGAACTCGTGGCCGTAGCGGAAGACCTCGGGCCGGCCCTCGGCGTAGGGCCGCCGTTCCGGCACCTCCTCGTGCAGGTTCGGGAACTCCGACACGCCCGTCAGGGGCATCTTCCGGCGGGCGATCAGCAGTCCGCGGGCGGCCACCGACTCAGCGATGCCGGCGCGGACCAGGTCCACGGCGGACGCCGCATCGGCGGCGGCGTCGATCTCGCCGAACAGCGCCCACGCAGCGCGCGCGAGGTCGTCGGTCAGCTTCTCGACCGCGTACGCACCGCCGGCAGCGTCCGTGACGGTGCCGACGTGCGACTCACCGATCAACAGGCTGGAGGTGTTGCGCGCGATCCGACGACCGAAGGCCTCGGGGAGGCCGAGCGGCTCGTCGAAGGGCAGCACCGTGACGGCTGAGGCGCCACCGACTCCGGCCGCGAACGCCGCGACCGTGGTCCGCAGCATGTTCACGTACGGGTCGTACCGGGACATCATCGGACGGGACGTGACGGCGTGCTGCAGCTGACCGACCGGTGTCGTCACGCCACTGAGCTCGAGCACCCGGTTCCACAGGCGGCGGGCCGCGCGGAACTTGGCGATGGTCGGGAACTGCTGGTCGGTGGCGGCGTAGCGGAAGTCGATCAGCTCGGCAGCGGCGTCGACCGCGATGCCGGCGTCGACCAGCAGCCGCAGATAGGTGACGCCTGCGGCCAGCGAGTACGCCAGCTCCTGCGCGTCGGAGGCGCCCGCGTCATGGGCTGCCGTGGCATCGACGGTGACGGCACGGGTGCCGATCTCCTGCGCGATCGAGGCGGCCTGCCCGACGATGTCGAGGTCGGTGCTCCCGACACCCCGCAGCGATGCGCCGATCGGATCGATGCCGAGGGTGGTGCCCGGCGCGGGCTTGACGTCCTTGGCGCGGAGCACGGCGGCAAATGCCTCGGCTGCCGCGATCGGCTCGTGGGGAGCGTCGAGGCACACGGCAGCGAGATCGACGAGGACCGGTTCCAGGATCGTGGCGAGAGCCTCGATCGGCGTGCCGCCGGTACCGAGCGAGAGCCACAGCGAGTTGATGCCGTTCTCCAGGTCGGTGCTGACGTCAGCAGCCGTGCGCTCCGCATCAGGATCGGCGAACCAGGCGCGGTTGTCCCACCCGTCGAACTCGTGGGTCGCAGCCGATCCCCGGGTGAACGGGGCCTGGCCCGGCAGGCCCGGCTCAGGACTCACGAGCGAGGCGGTGCCGAGTGGGGTGATGCTGATGCCGTCGAGCGTCGTGGTCGACAGCACCGACCACACGTCGCTGTCCGGGGCGTCCTCGGCCAGTCGGCGCGACTTGCGCAGCACGACGGCGGTCGCCTTCTCCCACTCCTCGAGCGAGGGGTCGAGACCGTGGGCGAGCGGGACGGCGACGAAGCCCGGGTCGGACACCGGTTCAGAAGGCATAAGGGGCATCGTACGAAACCCCGTGTGATGGCCGCCACCGAATGTGAGCAATGCGACCCGTGGAACCTGTGGGACATGGGTCGGGCGGTGAAGATCCCCAGCCCGGATCTGCTGCCCTCCGACGGCCGATTCGGGTCGGGCCCGTCCAAGGTGCGGGTCGATGCGCTGACCGCGCTCAGCGGATCTGACGTCATGGGCACCTCGCACCGCCAGCCTCCGGTCAAGAGTCTGGTCGGGTCCCTGCGGTCCGGCCTGTCGGACCTGTTCGCGCTGCCCGACGGCCATGAGGTCGTGCTCGGCGTGGGTGGCTCGCACGCCTTCTTCGACGCCGCCGCCTTCGGTCTGGTGCGCCAACGCAGCCAACACCTGGTGCACGGCGAGTTCAGCCGCAAGTTCGCGACCGCTGTGGCGCGCGCGCCATGGCTGGCCGATCCGGAGGTGATCGAGACCGACCCGTCGACCCATCCGCTCCCCCACGCCACACCGGACGTCGACGTGTACACGTGGGCGCACAACGAGACATCCACCGGCGTCATGGTGCCGGTCGCCCGGGTCGATCACGCCGCCGCACGACGCACTGATGATCGTCGACGCCACGTCCGCGGCCGGCGGCCTGTCGGTCGACGTCAGCCAGACCGACACCTACTTCTTCGCCCCGCAGAAGAGCTTCGCCTCCGACGGTGGTCTGTGGATCGCGTTGATGTCCCCCGCCGCGATCGAACGAGCCGAGCAGATCAAGGCGAGCGGACGCTACATCCCCGGATTCCTCGATCTGCCCACCGCGATCGCCAACTCGCGTCAGGACCAGACCTACAACACACCCGCCATCGCCACGCTGTTCCTGATGGAGCAGCAGGTCCGGTGGATGCTCGACCAGGGCGGCCTGGACTGGGCCGCCACCCGCACCGCCGACTCCGCGTCGCGGCTGTACACGTGGGCCGAGCAGTCATCGTTCGCGAGCCCGTTCGTCACTGCGCCGGCGGAGCGGTCCCACGTGGTCGGCACCGTCGACCTCGCCGACGGCGTCGATCAGGACGCCGTCACGAGCGCACTGCGCGAGAACGGCATCGTCGATGTCGACAGCTACCGGGGCCTCGGCCGCAACCAGCTGCGCGTCGGCATGTTCCCCGCCGTCGAACCCGACGACGTCACGGCGCTGACGCGCTGCATCGACTGGGTCGTCGAGCGGCTTACCCGGTCGCCAGGCGCGAGGAACGAGCGCCGTGAGCGTAGCGAGGCGGCCACAGCCGATCGGCTCGCTCAAGCCCCGCCCGTCACCACGCCTCGCGGCGGCGGCTTCGCCGGGGCGCTCGTCGCTAGAGCTCCTCGGCCCTGCGTGCAGATCGCGGTGGCCCTCGTAGATCTCGGCGTTGTGGTGCAGCTTGGCGATCTCGTCGCCGGTGAGCTCGCGACGGACCTTGCCGGGCACACCGGCGATCAGGGACCGGGGCGGCACGACGGTGCCCTCGGTGACCAGGCACCCGGCGGCCACCATGGACTCCGCGCCGATGTCGGCCCCGTTCATGATCACCGCGCCCATGCCGACCAGCACGTGGTCGCCGATCGTGGCGCCGTGCACGACGGCGTTGTGGCCGACCGAGACACCCTCGCCGAGCGTGACCGGCTTGCCCTGGTCGACGTGGAAGGAGCAGTTGTCCTGCACGTTGGAGCGCGCCCCGATCGTGATCGGCTCGTTGTCGGCCCGCAGCACTGCGCCGTACCAGACGCTGACGCCGGCACCGAGGCGGACAGAACCGACCACGGTGGCGTTCGGCGCGACCCACGCGGTCGCGTCGACGTGCGGAATCTTGTCACCCAAGGAGATCAGCATGGCCTCAACCTTACGAGGACTCAGGTCACCCAGCGTGAGATCGGATCGATCGCGAAGTACACGATGAACAGGGCCGCCACGATCCACATCAAGGGATGCAGGCTGGCCGACTTGCCCTTGACCACCTTCAGCACCACGTACGTCACGAAGCCTGCCCCGATGCCCGCCGTGATCGAGTAGGTGAACGGCATGAGCACGATCGTCAGGAACGCCGGGATGGCGATCTCGTCGTCACTCCACGTGATGTGCGAGATCTGGCTCATCATCAAGAAGCCGACCAGCACCAGTGCCGGGACCGCAGCCTCGCTCGGGATGTGCTGCACCAGCGGGGCGGCCAGCGTCGCGAGCAGGAACAGCAGGCCGGTCACGACCGATGCGAGACCGGTCCGTGCGCCGTCACCGACGCCGGACGCGGACTCGATGTACGACGTGTTGCTGGAGACGCCCGCGGCGCCGCCGGCCGCCGCCGCGATGGAGTCGACCACCAGGATGCGCTGCGCGTTCTGTGGCGTGCCGTCCTCGTCGTTCAGACCGGCCTCGGCGCCGATCGCGGTCATGGTGCCCATGGTGTCGAAGAAGTCAGCCAGCAGGAGCGTGAAGACCAGCAACGCGGCTGTCACGAATCCGACACGCTCAAAGGAGCCGAACAGCGAGAACTCGCCGATCAGCGAGAAATCCGGCTTCTGGAACAGCGAGTCCGGCCACGACGGGACGTTGAGGTTCCAGCCCTTCGAGTTCGGATCACCGGCGCCTGCGGGCACGTCGACGATGGCGTTGACGATGCCGGCGATGACCGTGGCGCTCAGGATGCCGATCAAGATGGCGCCCGGCACGTTCCTGGCGTGCAGGACGATCATGATCAGCAGACCCACGATGAAGACCAGCACGGGCCAGCCGGACAGCTGGTTGCCGATGCCCATCTGGACCGGGGGCGCCGGAATCCCGGTGGTGCGCACGAAGCCAGCGTCGACCAGCGCGATGAACGTGATGAACAAGCCGATGCCGACGGCGATCGCGGTCTTGAGCTCGCGCGGCACGGCATCGAAGACCGCCTTGCGGAATCCGGTCAGCACGAGGAGCAAGATGATCAGGCCCTCGAGCACGACCAGACCCATCGCGTCGGCCCAGGTCATCTGCGTCGCGACGGAGTACGCGACGAAGGCATTGAGGCCCAGACCGGTGGCGAGGGCGAGCGGGAAGTTGGCGACCAGGCCCATCGCCAGGGTGAGGATTCCGGCCACCAGCGCCGTGACAGCGGCGATCGTGGCGAAGCCCGAGCCGGGCTCGGTGCCACCGCCGAGGTAGCGGCCGTCGGCGTCGGCGACGCCGGCCAGGATGATCGGATTGAGCACGATGATGTACGCCATCGTGAGGAAGGTGACGACGCCACCGCGGACCTCACGAGCCATCGTCGAGTTGCGCTCACTGATCCGGAAGTACTCGTCCAACCTGGTGCTCATGTGTTCCTCCTGCGTCGACATCGCTGGAGAAACCCTCCCAGACCCGTGTCAGCGCCCGCGGGCGACCCACCAACTGATGGCCAGCAGACCCAGCAGGCCGAACCCGGCGCCGAACCAGGCGCGCCCCGCGAAGCCCTGCGAAGCGCGCGGATCGCCGTTGGCGTCGACCGGCACGGGTGAGGCGGTCGGGCTTGCCGTGGCCGTCGGCGTGGGGTCGGTTCCTCGGGGAATGGCGACCCGGATCAACGGCGACGACGCACCCTCGCTGCCGATCAAGAAGGTGCGGTCGCCCTTCTCGGCAGCGAGCGTCTCGCCCTGTTGCACCGGCGGCGTCGCGATCGATCGCACCTCGTCCCAGTCGGTGGGGTCGAGCTCGCGGACGTCGGCGTAGGTGCGCAGCAGGACGCGCGATCCATCGGGGGTGAAGGCTCCGTCCGTGACGGCAGCCGGAGCATCGGCCACCTGCTTGGCCACATTGCTCCCGGGGCTCAGCGGGTCGGGCACCTCGAAGACGCCGGCGGCGACGAAGCCCTTGCTGATGAGGTACTTGGCCCCGGTCCTCGGCTCGATCAGCAGCGCCTCGACGTTCTGGGGGCCGCCCTCGTAGGTCAGGGGATATCGCTTCGCCGTGACCGTCTGGTCGCCCTCACCGGGTTCGGCAAAGGAGTACAGGGCGGCGTCTTCGCGTTGCACCAGATTGTCGCCGGTGTCGGCCACCCACAGGGTGCCGTCACCGTCGATCGACAGCGCCTCGCTGTCCTTCCACAGTCCGTTGGTGACGGTGGTCGCCCCCACCACGGCGCCGGTCGAGATCCGCACGGCGTAGACCATCTGCGACTCACCCGAGTCGTTCATGACGTAGACGAGGTCGTCGAACTGCTCGCTGACCGCCATGCCGCTGGCCTCGACGATCCGCGGGTCATCGATGACGCTGACCTGCGTCGGATCTGCCTCGGCAGCGGCCTCGGAGCGCCCCGCCAGCGATGCGATCACGACCACGACCAGCAGTGCGACGAGCAGTCCCGGGATCAGGAGGCGTCGGTGGCGCGGATTCATGGCCTCTCAAGCATGACAGGTACGCTGACAGCGTGACCGACGACTGGATCATCCACGAGGGCGACGGCCCCGAGACGGTCGAGCGCAAGATGGGCTCGCGCGAGATCGCTCGTCTGGACCGCGCCGCACGTCGTCACGAGTTCGGACGCCCGGAGATCACCGAGCTCGAGATCGGCAACACGACGCACCGCGTGGCCGAGGTCGAGCCCATGGATGTCGACGGCGTCCGCACCATGACCGTCGGCACCATCGTGTGGGGCGTCACCGCGGTGGCCATGCTGCCCTTCCTCGGGACGCTGGAGCAGGACGGTCGCACGTGGTGGTTGTGGACCGCGCTGGCCGGATTCGGCCTGGGCCTGATCGGCATCGAGTACTGCCGTCGGCGACGCAATGCGTTGCACCTGCAGCCGGGTCGCCGCATCAGGCGCACCTGACCACTGGCTCCTAGTCCCGCTTGTCGATCGTGGTGCGCAGCGGTACCTCGCGGATCAGCAGCGCCGCGACGAGGCTGAACACCGCGACGAAGGCGCCGACCAGGAAGATCGTGCCGGTCGCGTCACCATAGGCCGATCGCACGATCTCGGCGACCGGAGCCGGCAGGTTCTCGACGTCCAGCAGCGACCCACCCCCGGTGCGGCCCTGCGCGCCCAGTGCGGCGAGCCTGGTCGACACGTCGGCCTTGACCTCCGCGGCCAGGATCGCGCCGAGGACCGAGACGCCCACGGCACCCCCCAACGAGCGGAAGAACGCCACCGTGGCGCTGGCCGAGCCGACCTCGCTGACGTCGACGGTGTTCTGGACGGCCAGGACGTAGTTCTGCAGCAGCATGCCCATGCCGACGCCGACGAAGGCGAGGAACACCATGGCGTGCCACTCGGGTGTGTTGTGGTCGAGGGTGCCCAGCAGACCCATCCCCACGATCAGCGAGACCGAGCCGATGACGAGGAATCGCCTCCACCGCCCAAAACGGGTGATGAGCAGGCCGGAGGTGATGGTGCCCACGAGCGAGCCGATCATCAGCGGGATGGTCAGCAGGCCGGCCTCGGTCGGGCTGTGTCCCCCCGCGACCTGGAAGTACTGGCCGATGAAGACCGAGCCACCGAACATCGCGATGCCCACCGAGATGCTGCCGATGATCGCCAGCGCGGTGGTGCGCTCGAGCACGACGCTGATCGAGACCAGCGGCTCGGGGTGCCTCAGCTCGACTCGGACGGCCAGGACGGCCGCCAGCGCCGCGCCACCGAGGAAGGCCGCCGTCTGCCACGACAGCCAGGCAAAGGAGTCGCCGGCGAACGTGACCCACAGCAACGGGAGGCTCGCGGCGATCGCGATCAGCACGGCGCCGGCGTAGTCGAAGGAGACCTTCCGGCGCACGGTGGCGATGTGCAGGTACTTCTGCAGGACGAACAGGCTGATGACGGCCAACGGCACGCAGACGAAGAACGTCCAGCGCCAGCCGAGTCCAGGGGTGTCCACGATGATGCCGCCGAGCAGCGGCCCGCTCACCGTCGCGGCGGCCATCGTGGCGCCCATGTAGCCGCTGTACCGGCCGCGCTCACGCGGCGGGATGACCGAGCCGATGATCGACTGCGCGTTGGCGGTCAGCCCACCCATCGCCACACCCTGCACGACCCGCATCGAGATCAGCTGAGGCACCGACTGCGACAGGCCCGCTGCCATGGAGGCGACCACGAACATGACGATCGAGATCTGCACCAGCGTCTTCTTGTTGACCAGATCCGACAGCTTGCCCCAGATCGGGGTCGAGACCGTCATGGCCAGCAGGGACGACGTGACGACCCACGTGTACTGGATCTGCGAGCCGTTGAGGTCGGCGATGATGGTGGGCAGCGCGTTCGACACGATCGTCGAGCTCAAGATGGCGGTGAACAGCGCCGCCAGCAGGCCGAACAGGATCTCGAGGATCTCGCGGTGCGTCAGCTCCGGCGTGGGGGCGGAGCGCTCCTCGAGATCAGTCTGTTGCACTACGCAACTATAGGCCGCGGAACGGCAGACCGCACCATCAGCGCAGGGTGAATCAGGTCACGACAGGTCGACGGCGTCGTCGGTGACGGTGTCGTGCACGGGCGGCGGAAGCGCCGGAGCCGAGGCGGAGCGCTTGAGCCGCGCGCCGGAGTGGGCGCCGCAGCCGTGCTCGAGCGACACCACCTGCCCGTCGGAGTTCGCCATGCCGTTGCCGCAGACGCCGAAGCGATCGGACAGCGGACCAGCAAGACTGACGAGGAATCCGCAGTCGCCGCACACACCCTTGGACTCCTTGGCCATCTGGGTGTCGGGTCCGTGATCGCCGTCGTGCCAACGGTCGGCCGCCATCTCGCGACCCTCGATCGACAGCACCCACTCGCGGCCGAGGCCGACCTCCTGGGCAAAGAACCGGTCGGCCGTCTGCTCCTCGCCATCGCCTGCACTCCAGGCGGGGACCAGGCGCAGATCGTCATCTTCGGGCGGCAGGACGTCACCGGGGCTCAGGTCGCCGGGGCGGATGCGCTCCTTGTACGGCGTCCACGCCGGTGCCGTGATGGATCCGTCGCCCGGCAACAGCACGACATCGTTGACCGTGACCGTGGCATCGGCCTCAGGCGCCCGCGAGACGCTGACCGACCAGTACCAGCCGAGGTACCCGGTGGCGGTGCAGCCGAAGTGGTGCGACGCCAGGCGCTCGCCGTCGGCCACGACGCCGAGGTGGTCGCCCACGGGATCTGGATCGGCCGTCACGGCCGCGGCGGCGCGGGCGATGTCGATGGCGGCGGCCAGCGGCGCGTCGGGCACGTCGATCGATTCGGGCATGGTCCCATTGTCACCCACGTCACGGGTCGCGCCCGCCGTGGGGTGAGGCAGGATGGAGCACATGCAGGACGAGGACATGGACGGCACCCGCCGTTTCGATCCCGTCGAGGACGACCCCGCCGCGGATCGAGGCGTCACGCCGGTTCAGCGCGTCGGTCAGGCGTCTGCTGACCTCGGCCGGGCCGTGGGGCGGGGCGGCACCGCGGCATTTCGCGGCGCGCGCCGCTTCACCCACTCCGGGGGCGCGGGCGAGAGCGGCCTGGCCCGCCTGCTGGAGCTGCACGCGTTCAACACCGCCGGCGACGCCGCCGTCGCCATCTCGTTGGCCGGCACCTTGTTCTTCACCGTCCCCACCGACGAGGCCACGGGCCAGGTGGCGCTGTTCCTGGTCATCACGATGCTGCCCTTCGCCTTCGTCGCACCCCTGATCGGGCCCTTCCTCGACCGCTTCCGCCGCGGTCGCCGCTGGGCCATCGGCGCCACGCTGGCCATGCGCGCCTTCCTGTGCTGGGTGCTGGCCGGAGCCGTCTCGGGCGACCAGACCTCGGCGGTGTTCTTCATCGCGGCGCTCGGCTGCCTGGTCTCGTCGAAGGCGTACGGCGTCACTCGCGCCGCCGCTCTGCCACGCATCCTTCCCTCAGACTTCACCTTGGTGAAGGCCAACTCCCGCATCTCGCTGACCGGCACGGCAGCCGCCGTCATCTCAGCGCCGCTGGCGGGCCTGGCCGCTGTGATCGGGGCACCGTGGTCATTGCGCTACGCCGCCCTGCTGTTCGTGATCGGCACGGTGCTGGCCATCTTGCTGCCAGCACGGGTCGACTCCAGCGAGGGCGAGGAGCAGGTCGACCTGTCGGCCATCGCCGATCCGTCCCAGGACCGCGACAACCAGCGGCGGGGCATCATCATCACCCACGCGGTCGTCAACGGGCTGCGCAGCAACTCCGGACTGCGCCTGCTGTCCGGATTCCTCACCATCTTCATGGCGTTCCGCCTGCGCGAACCACCGGCATCGCTCGGCTGGGACGGGAGCCCGACCCTCCTGCTCGGTCTGGTGATCGGCGGTGCCGGCGTCGGCAACCTCCTGGGCATCCTGCTCGGCAACATCCTCAAGTCGCGACTGCCTGAGCGGGTCGTCATCGCGGTGCTGGTGCTGGACGTCACCGTCATGGCGACCATCGGGGTGCTGTTCACCTGGTGGACCGCCGTGATCCTGGGCCTCACCGTCGGTCTGTGCCAGTCGCTGGGCAAGCTCAGTCTCGACGCCTTGATCCAGCGCGACGTGCGCGAGAACGTGCGCACCTCGATGTTCGCGCGCTCTGAGACCCTGCTGCAGCTGTCCTGGGTCATCGGCGGCCTGATCGGCATCGGCCTGTTCACCGTCGGCGCCAGCCCTCGCGTCGGCCTGCTCGTCGTCGCCGCGCTGCTGATCGCCTGGCTGGTCTTCGTCCTGACCCGGGCCTCGGACCAGAAGGCTCCCCGCCCGGCTGGCTAGAGCTAGAGCTCGAGCTCGGTCGCGACGGCGCGGAGCACTTGGGCGATCGGCTTGGCATGAGCGCGGTCGGGGTGGCGACCATGGCGGTAGCCCTCGCCGACATCGTCGAGCATGCGGATCAGGTCCTCGACGATGACGGCGAGCGCCTCGGGATCCTTGCGACGTGCCTGCGACTGCGCCCGCGACACCGACGTGGCGGGGTCGAGCAGACGAACCTGCAGGGCCTGGTCGCCGCGACCGCCGGAGACGATGCCGAACTCGACGCGGGTGCCGGCCTTGAGGGCGGTCGTGCCCTCGGGCAGCGCGTCAGCGCGGACGTAGACGTCCTCGCCGTCCTCGCGACTGAGGAAGCCGAAGCCCTTCTCTGCGTCGTACCACTTCACCTTGCCCGTGGGCATGTCGTCACCTTTGCGTCTTTGGAGCTGGATCGTCGGTCCCCACCCTAGTGGGCAGCGCCTCGTCGCCCTCCCGGAAGGTGACGACGACGTTCTGAAAGCCCTTGTGACGCTGCGACTTGGCGTAGGCGACATAGGCCTTCTGATCGGCCTCGGTGAGCACCACGTTGTCGGTGAAGGGCGTCAACAGCGCCCGCGGGTACAACCGGCGCCGCAGCACCACGTTGACCTCGAGCCCGAGCATCACCATGATCGCGGCGACGTAGATGAAGGCGATCAGACCGAGGACCAGCGCGAAGGTCTGATTGACCTGGTTGGCCTTGCCGATGACCTCGGTCACGTAGGTGTTGCCCACCACCTGCAGCGCCTGCCACAGCACGGCTGTGAAGAATGCGCCCGGCAGCACCGATCGTGTCTTGGCTCGGCGGAGGCTGATCATGCGGAAGATCGCCACGAAGATGCCCAGCGTCAGGACGAAACCGACGACCCGCGAGACCGTACCGACGGTGGCCTCCATCTCCGCGCCCATGGCGTCGGGGTTCGCGAGCACCGCGGTCGCGATGGCCAGCGACAGGATCCCGATGCCCCCGATCGACAGGAGCACCAGACTGCGAAACCTCAGCAGAAAGGGGTTGGCGCGGCTGTTGCGCGGCACCGACCACGCGATGTTCGCCGCATTCTGGACCGCCTGGCCGAGACCCATCGAGCCGTACAACGCCGCCAGCGATCCGACGACGATCGCCGAGGTCGAGCCCTGCAGACCCTCGGGTCGTCCGAGCTGGTCGCCGATGATCGGGAACTGGCTCAACGCGGAGTTGAGCAGCCGCTCCTGCAGATCAGGATTCCCCTGCAGCACGAAGCCAAGGATCGACGTGCTGAGCAGCAGGATCGGGAAGATGGCGATGAACGCGTAGTACGTCATGATCGCCGACAGATAGGCACCCTGGTCGTCGAAGTACTTGTAGACCACGGCGATCGGGAACCCAAGAACTCGGTGGCGTCGCTGGAAACCGTCAACGGGACCAATCGTCGCCGTCATGACAGGGGTCGCCTCACGCGGCAAGCCTGCCACAGCGGGCCGACTCCGGTCGCCACCTGTGGAGAACGAGCGGGCCGTAGCCGTGGGCCCCACCAGACTCGGGCCATGGACGCAGCAGCCAGTGCGGGACAGTCGCTCACCCTCACCGACCTGTTCCGAGCCTGGCATCGACGGTGGCGCACGCTGGCGGCTGGACTGGTGGTTGGTGCGGCCCTCGGGGCGGCGGGGAACCTCGTCCCACCTGATTCCTTCGAGGCGGTCACGATCGTCCAGGTCGAGTCGGCCGATCCCGATCTGGTCGACATGGCTGCCGAGGAGGCCGTCGCGACCTCGCGTCGGGTCACGGCCGAGGCACTCGACGCCCTGGACGACACATCGCTGACGATCGAAGGACTGGAGGCAGCCGCCACGGCACGCGTGGTCGGCAACTCGCGCGTCCTGCGCGTGACGTTCTCCGCTGCCACGCCGCGTACCGCCGCCCAAGGCGCCGACGCGCTGGCTCAGGCCTATCTCGCCGCCCGCGCGGTCGATGCAGCCGATGCGGAGATCTCCGCCGCGCGGCCCACCGGTCGCGTCGTGGACCCGGCGCGGATGCCGACCGCACCCAGCGGTCCGAACATCGCCATGCTGATGCTGGCTGGCGCGGTGGTCGGGCTGGGGGTCGCGGCTCCCGTGGCCGCCCGCCCTACTACTCGAAGTCAGGCAGCTCGCGCTTCATGACCTTGCCCGTGGGGTTGCGCGGCAGCTCGTCGAGGAACATGGTGCGACGCGGCACCGCGAACCGGGCGACGTGCTCCTTGGCGTGGGCCACGACGTCCTCCTCGGTCAACTTCTCGCCCTCGCGCACCACGACGTACGCCGCGAGACACTGGCCCCAGGCCTCGTCGGGGATGCCGGTGACGACCACGTCGCTGATGGCCGGATGCTCGATCAGGGCATCCTCCAGCTCACGGGGGAACACGTTCTCGCCGCCGGAGATGACCATGTCATCGTCGCGCCCCGACACGAACAGGCGTCCGTTCTCGTCGAAGTGGCCGAGATCTCCGGTGCTCATCAGCCCGTCCGCGAAGGTCTTGGTCTTGCCGTCGGTGTAGCCACCGAACGGCATGTCATTGCCCACGTGGATGACACCGGTCTCGCCCGCGGGAACCTGATGTCCGTCGGCGTCGAGGATCTTGACGGTCGTGCGGTGCGGCGGCACGCCAGCCGTGCCAGGTGCTTCACGCAGGTCGCGCGGACTGGCGATCGTGACCCAGCCCGTCTCCGTCGCACCGTAGAAGTTGTAGACCGAGTCGGTGAAGGTGTCCATGAAGTGATTGGCAAGGTCCCCCGCCAGGGCCGACCCGCTGCTGGCCGTGATCTTCAGCGACGACACGTCGGTCGCCGCGATGACGTCGGGGTCGACTCCGACCAGCCGCTGCATCATCAGCGGGACCACGACGAGCACCTCGGCGCGGTGCTTCTCGATGTCGGCCAGCACCTGCTGTCGGATCGAATCGGCGCCGCAGCACGTAGGTGGGTGCCGTCGACAGGGCAAAGCCGAAGTTGATCAGACCCCAGGAGTGGAACAGGGGGGCTGCGACCACGATGGTGGAGTTCCCGGTGAACGGGATGGCCCCGAAGTAGGTGACCAGCGGCTTGAGGTCCTTGGGCTCCTCGCGGCGCGCACCCTTGGGCAGTCCCGTGGTGCCGGAGGTGAAGATGACGACGCTGCCGTGCTTCTCGGGCGGCTTGTGACCAGCGGTCGGGCGGCCCACGATGAGCTCGGCCACCGACGGCACCTCCGTGGTGTCGCTGTCGGCCCAGGTGAGCAGCAGCTCTTCACGCGGCAGATCCGCAGCGACCGGCAAGAACTCCTCGTCGAGCAGGACGAGCGCGGCCGATTCGCGCTTGGCCAGCTCACCGAGCTGAGACTTGCTGGCCATCGTGTTGAGCAGCAGCACCCGACCGCCGCGCTGCATGACAGCAACCATGGCCATGACGATGTAGCGGTGATTGCGGGCCAGCAGGGCGACCGAGTCGCCGGCACCGACACCGCGTTCGCGCAGGACGTCGGTCAGCTGGTTGATCTGCTGGGCCATCTCGCGCCACGTGAGGCTGCCAGCGTCGTCGATGATCGCGACCTGGTTGGGGTAGCGGGCCGCGCAGGCGTGCACGCCCGACGGAAAGCCGGGGCCCCACTTGGCCAGCTGGACGCCGGCGCCGATGATGCGGTGCGGCAGGATCGGGGCGATCAGACCGATGCGCCGAAAGACCTTCAGGGTGTACGCAAGATCACTCATGGACACACTCTAGCCACGGGTAACCGCCGGTTACAGCCGAACTCTCAGTGAGCGCCCTCACCGGTGAACACCGCACGCGCGGTGCGCAGCAGGATGGAGAAGTCGAGGCGAAGGCTCTGGTTGTTGACGTACTCCAGGTCCTTGCGGACCGACTCCTCCCAGGTCAGGGTCGATCGACCGCTGACCTGCCACAGCCCGGTCAGACCGGGCTTCACGTGCAGACGGCGCCACGTCCACGGATCGTAGGACGCCGTCTCGCACGGCAGGGCCGGACGCGGTCCGACCAGCGACATCTCGCCCTTGACGACGTTGACCAGCTGCATCAGCTCATCCAGCGAGCTGCGGCGCAGGAAACGCCCGAAGGTGGTGATGCGGGGATCCTCGGCGATCTTGAACAACGGGCCAGCAGCCTCGTTGCGATCGAGCAGGTCGCCCAAGCGGTTCTCGGCGTCCACGACCATGCTGCGGAACTTGTACATGCGGAAGGGACGACCGTCTCGACCGGAACGGATCTGGCTGAAGACGGCCGGACCGTGAGAGTCCCAGCGCACAGTGAGGCCGATCGCCAACAGCAGCGGCGACAAGACGACCAGCGCTGCGGCGGCCCCGAGTCGGTCGATGACCGACTTCGTCAGCGCCGTCGCAGGGGACGTGGTGGGCGCGCGCAGCGCAAGCGTCATCTGATCGCCGATCCGGCGCGGACGGACGATCTCGGCGTGTCGGCCCATGTCGGCCACCACGAGGCATTCGACCTGCGCCCGTTGCAGGGCCCAGACCAAGTGACTGACCGCAGGCGACGAGAGCGCCGAACCACCCGCCACCACGACCGAGGTGGCGCCGGCCCGGGACACCGCCGCGAGGACGTCGTCGACGATCCCGGGTCGATGATCGGACAGGTCCAGCGCGCCCGCCCATCGATAGGTGTCAACCACGGCCACGTCGCGCCGGTTGGCCCAGCGCTGTTCGAGTGCGGTCACCTGGCTCGCCGGGCCGATCAGCACAGCCGGCGTGCGGCGCAGCGCCACGCGATGCGCGGCGGTCGAGACGGCAGCGACCACGGTGACCACGGCGAGGACGATCGATGCGTGGCGCACGGCGCGGACGTCGGCGACGCCGGCGACCACGACGGCTACTGCTGCCGCGCTCAGCGCCTGCGCGAACCGGAGCACCGGCGTGAAGGATCGAGCGCGGTCGAAGGCGGGCAACGCGGCAAAGGTGTAGGCCCGCCAGATGACCACGACCGCCAACACCAGGAGCGCAGGGCGCACGGCCATCGAGGTCAGCAGAACTGTGGACGCCGCAGTGGCGGCGATCACGAGGTCGCCGAGCACTCCCTGCCGCACCAGTGGTTGCCGTACTCGCGCGTCGGGTTCCGCCTGCGGAAGATCGGTGTGCGCATCGAGGACG
The DNA here is from genome assembly GCA_963769445.1 of uncultured Actinomycetota bacterium. GTDB lineage: Bacteria > Actinomycetota > Actinomycetes > Propionibacteriales > Nocardioidaceae > Aeromicrobium. Next base: position 273,727 of record CAVYLO010000002.1, read on the forward strand.
GCCATGGCACTCCTAGAGCCCCTTGCCCACGGAGTTGGCCGCACGAGCGATCAGTCCGGCGTGCGCGAGTCGATACGACACCGCCAGCGCCAGCCAGGCCCGCACGTTGCCGCGATGACCGCTCAGCGACTGACGTGCCCAGATGCGGGCTTCGGCACGTTGACCGTCGGCGGCGAGAGCGAAGGCGATCTGGGACTTCACCCGCGCCAGCGCGCGGGGCTGGTCGGCGAACTCCGGGTGCTGGGCCAGCAAGTACGTGAGGGCGTCGGCGTACATCTTCCACCGACCGTAGAAATAGGACTGTCCCGTCCACCGCACCGCGACAAGAGGTTCGTTCACGACGTGGATGGGCGAGATCTGCGCCGTGCGCAGCAAGACGTCGTAGTCCTCCCCGTAGCTGCCGGGGAGGCTCTCGTCGATCATCCCGATCTCGTCGATCAGGCGCGTGCGCCGGAACACGAAGCTGCTGGAGTGCAGGCCCGCGAGGCGGTCCTCGATCAGGTCGTCGAACGTGACGGTCGAGCTCGGCGTCAGACGCGTGTGGCTGGACCTGCCGTCGTGGACCACTCGCATGCCCGACCCGACCAGCGCGACGTCCGGCTCGGCGTCGAAGGCGGGCATCTGGGCCGTGAGCTTGCCCGGCAGCCAGGCGTCGTCGTCGTCGAGGAAGGCCACGAACTCGTGCCCTGCCTCGACGATGCCGGTGTTGCGGGCCCCCGCCAGACCTCGCGTGCGCTCGTTGAGCACACCACGGATCGTGCGGCCGTCCCGCTGCGGCACGTCGGGCATATCAATGTCGCAGCCGTCGAAGACCACGATGACCTCGATGTCGCCCGGGTAGTCCTGACCGACGATGCTCGCCACCGCGAGCTTCATCAGCTCCGGTCGACGGTGCGTGGGCACGACGGCCGACACGGCAGGATGACTGGCCGTCATCGGTCACTTCCGCCGTTCAGGAACTCACGCAACATGGTGCTGGAGGTGTGCCGCGTGTACGGGAAGTAGACGACGTCGACCCCGAGCTCACCCATGGCCCGTTCGAGACGGAAACCCTTGGGCGTGCCCTGCCAGTCGTTGCCCTTGAAGATGGCGTCGAAGTGGCGCTGCTGCCACATCAGGGCCTTGTCCTCCGAGCGATCGATGACGACCTCGTCGACGATGCCGAGCGCCGAGATGATCTCGATCCGCTCATCGCACGGGACGACAGCCGGCCGACCCTTGAGCCGTTCGGTGTACTCGTCGCTCCCGACGCCCACCACGAGGTGGTGGCAGTAGTTGCGCGCCCGGCGCAGGAGGTTGAGGTGCCCGACGTGAAACATGTCGAAGACACCACTGGTGTAGCCGACGTCGTACATGGGTCGTGACTCGTTCACAGCCTGCAGTCCTCTTCGTTGGGGTGCTGCCTAGGGAGAGTTCCCAACGAGGGATTCGTGACGCAGTGCGGTCGAAATCAGCCAACTGCGAGGTTGATGTGCACCAGATCGAGATGCGCCTGGGTGCAATCGCTGCAGCTCTCCAGGTGGGTCGCGACACTGGCCTTCTCGCGCGCTGCCGACGTACCGCGCACATACGGGGCCAGCTTGTCGCGAACGGTCACGCACTGTGAGTCGTCTCCGGGCACCTGGGGGCTGACGTGCTGGGCCAGGTAGGCCTCGCGCAGTCCGGCACGGGCGCGGTAGACCAGGGCGGACACGCTGTTGGGCGTCAGATCCATCAACGGTCCGAGCTCGTGCGGCTTGCGACCCTCGACGTCGAGGTGCCACAGCACGGTGCGCCACCGATCGGGGAGCGACTCGTAGGCGGCGCGCACCGCTGTCTTCTCGAACTGGTCGAGCTGTCCGTTGCCAAAGGGCACGGCGGTGTCGATCTGGGTGTTGTCGTCGGTGGGCATGACGCGCTGGCGGGCCTTGGCCCGGCGACCAGCCTCGTGACGGACCGAGGTGAACAGGTACGCACGAAAGGCGCGATCGGGGCCCTTGCCACGACGCAGCAGGTCAAGGATCTGCGCGAACGCCTCCGAGACGACGTCATCGGAGTCCTCACCCTGGCCGAGGTGCCGGGCCAGGCGACGTCCGGCATAGGCGTAGCGGGTGAACAGCACGCCGAAAGCGTCCTGATGGCCGGCTCGCGCCATGGTGATGAGCTGACCATCGTCGAGCTCGTCGATCTGGGGGCGGTCGGCGATCTCGATGGTGTCGAGATCTACGACGGCCTCCGCCGTGGCCACCGGACGTGGTGCCTCGGCGACATTTCTGACTGCGTGGTGACGCATCTGATGTCCTCTGAGTCCCTGGATCGTTCATTCCCCTGAATGACTGCAAACGGGAGTTACTCCGCGTCACGATCCTGACACAAGGACCAAAGCCCGTCCACTCCAATTCCACAAATACACACCCCCTGTGCAATATTCCGCAGGGGGACAGAAGAAGATCATCAACAAGGACTATTTGGCTCTGGTCCCAGGGGGTCAGGGCCTTGGTCCCGTGCCCGTGATCGCCGTCACATGACCTTGGGCACGGGATCGTGACCGCCGTCACATGACCTTGGTCACGAGTGTCGATCTGGCTCGATCACGTCATGATGGGAGGGCTACCCCCTCTCACTGGGTGTACGCCCGTCTCGACTGTTTCCGATTGGACCTTTTCGCATGGCCACACCGCCACCGCCCGCACAGCTCAGCGACATCGTCAGCAAGCTGCGCCGTCACTGGCCCGCCGTCGCCATGACTGCACTCGTCGGGCTCGTGCTCGGCGTGCTCGCCTCCATCGTGATCCCGGCGACCTACACGTCGCAGTCGACCGTGTCGGTCAACCCGATGAACTCCAACCCGATCCTGTCGGGGTCGGACTCGAACCAGGCCGTCAGCATGCCCACCGAGCAGCAGGTGGTCACGTCGCGCAAGGTCGCCGATGCCACTGCCAAGCTGCTCGCACCCCGGTACGCGTTCACGGCCGAGGAGATCCAGGACGCCACCTCCGTGACGATCCCCGACGACTCCCTCATCTTGAACATCGGTTTCACCGGAGACACCCCCAAGCAGGCTGCCGCTGGCGCCGACGCCGTCAGCGAGGCGTACCTCATGACGCGTCGCACCGACGCATCCGCCGAGCTGGATCGCCTGGCCAAGACGGCGACCAGCCAGATCTCCGAGCTGCAGAAGAAGTCGAAGCAGTCGCAGAACTCCTCGACGATCCAGCAGCGGTCCATCCAGATCCAGGTCGAGGCATTGGCCAACCAGCTGGCCCAGCTCGGCAACGTCGACCTCAACCCCGGTCAGATCATCGGCAAGGCCGAGACGCCCGCCAACCGTTCCAGCCCCGGACCCATCGCGCTCGGCACCGCTGGCGGATTCCTCGGTCTGTTGCTCGGCATCCCCTTCGCGCTGTCGCGCAAGGAGGAGGACACCAACATCGGCGGAATCGAGGGCCTCGCGTCGATCGGCGACCAGATCGTGCTGGACGGCACCAAGGACACCAACCGCGCCGACACGTGGGACATCGCCGCATTCATGCTCAAGATCCCCAAGGATCTGCAGTCCGACGCATTCATCATCATGGTCGACGCCCAGGACGATCCGGAGAGCTTCGTCTCACCGGGTCAGGAACTGGTGGACGCCCTCGCCCGCCGCGGACGCCCGGCCCACTTCGTCGATGCCGGCGGCATCAACGAGGGCAAGATCAGCCGCGGTTGGCCCACCGACAAGAAGCGCACCTCATGGGCCGGTGGCGTCATCATCCTCGACACCACGAGCTTGAGCTCCGACGCCAACAAGGTCGCCCTCGCGACGCGGTCCGACTCGGTGGTTCTCGCCCGCAGCACGACCGACGATGCGGCCGCCCTGCGCCGCCTCGCAGGCTTGCTGCGATCCAAGAACGTGGACATCGGCCTGACGGCGCTGTTCCCGCCCCGCCCCGAGATGATGTCGATCAACCGCTGAGGCGAGTCAGTCCCAGCCGGCCCCTCAACGGGCTGCTGAGGGCGAGGTAGGCGACACCGGCTACCGCCGCGGTGCCAAGCATGACGCTGACCGACGAACCGAAGGTCAGCCGGCTGGCCACGCAGATTCCGCCCACGACGACGACCGACAGCAGGGCCGCGACCCAGGGGTACGAACCGCGCGGCCGGACGCCCATCAGGCGCTGCACCTGGAAGACCACGACGGCGGTGTCGGCGAGAATCGTGGCGGCCCAGGCGACCGCCGCGCCTTCGATCCCCCAGATCGGGATCAACAGCAGGTTGAGCACGATGTTCAGGACCAGCGCACCGGTCTTGTCAGCCAGCTGCCAACGACTGCGCCCACCCATCAGCACGATCGTCTGCACCGTGCCGGCGGCCGTCGCGATGCCCATCGCCCCGACCAGGATGACCAGCGACGTCGCACCGGAGGAGAAACCAGGGCCAAACAGGCTCAGCAGGCTGTCGGCGAACACCGCAACCACGAGGTAGAAGGGCCACGCGAGCCAGATCATGGCGGCCGTGACGACTCCGTAGATCTCCTGGGCTCGCGGCAGGTCGCCACGGGCCAGGGCGGCACTGATCTGAGGTCCGACGGCGACACGGGCCGCCTGTTGCACCACTTCTCCAGCGCGGGCGCTGCGGGTCACCACGGCGTAGATGCCAGCGGCTTCCGCCGACGTGAGCGCACCGACCAGCAGGACGTCGATCCACTCCAACCCGATCTCGACGGCAGCGGCGATGCCCCGCGAGGCGCTGAAGCTCCAGAAGGCGCGCGCATCTGCCGGCTCGGGCGTCACCTCCGCGAGGTTGCGGCGCAGCTGCCGGCGCGCGATCAGCGCCGCGATCAATGCCACCACGAGGGTCGGGGCCATCCAGGCCGTGATGACGCCGGTGGCAGCGGCACCCGCGAGCAGGACCGAGGACACCGCGACGAGGCGCAACACCGGCAGCAGCACGTTCTGCAGCAACGGATACGTGGTGGCGTCACCGAATCCACGGGTCAGCGAGAGTGCGATCGCCAGCAGCGAGGAGACGACGGCCGTCGCTGCGCCTGCGATGAGCAGTGGAACGGGAACCGCGGCCGGCGTGGCACCGGCCAGCGCCACGACGGCGACCACCAGCACGAACCCGACCCCGACGGTGAGCACCGGACGCAGGGCTGTCTTGACGAGCGCGCCGACGGTGGCGGTGCGGCCGGTCGCCGCCGCAGCTGAGACGAATCGCACGAGGCCCGTGTCGGCTCCGAGCTCGGCGACGTTGGAGACGATCATGAACGCCGCGATGGCGATGAAGTACGAGCCGGCGCCGCCGGTTCCGAGGGTTCGGCCCACCAGCGCAGCGAGCAGCAGCCCGATCAGGGACCCGCAGGCACCACCGACCAGGTTGATGACCCCGGCACCGGCGAGGCCACCTCGCCGTCCGGGTGGGTGGCGTCGACCAGTTTCAGCCACGCGCGGCGGTGAGGCCGAGATCGACGAGCTCGTCGGGGTCGTCCGGGTCGTTGGATTCCAGACCGTGGCGACGACGGACGAGCACGGCTGCGACGAGCATGATGGTCAGCAGCTGCATGATGTCCAGACCGTAGACGACGATCACGGCGCTCGCGGCGACCAACATGCTGTGCAGGACCAGATCGACGTCGCCGGGAACCCGCCAGGTGCGCAGGGTCGTGCCCCACAAGAACGTCAGGAAGAGCGCCAGTCCCACGAAGCCGTAGCTGAACATCAGCATCCAGACGTAGCCCTGGGTACCCAGCGAGATGTCCTGCAGCTGGGATGGTCGCGGCGCGCCGTATCCGAGCAGGGGAGAGTCCATGGTGCGTTGGATCGTCTCGACGTACAGCGATGCCCGAGTTCCGAGCGAGTCACCGTACTGCTGGCGGGTCGAGATGCGTTCCAGCAGTCCGCTGGCGATCAACACGCCGACGCCGGCGAGGCCCAGGATGCCCAGGCTCAGCACCGGCGCAGCCCGGTTGCGCAGGGCCATCCGGAGCACGACGTACGTCCCGGAGATCGCGAGTGCCCCGAACATGCCGCGATTGCCGGTGGCGATCGACGGCGGGATCATCGCGACGAAGCCAACCAGGATGGCGACCCGCAACAGCACGTAGCGGGCCTGCAGGAAGCAGGCCACCGCGACCGGCGAGAGCAGCACGATCGCGACGCCCCAGCTGTTGGCGTACGGGAACGGCGCGGCTGGCCGGATGAACGTCTCGGGCGATCCGAAGGGTCGTTGGATCTCCGCCATCGGCGGGAAGAACAGGTCCTGCACGTAGGAGTTGTCGCGCAGGCCGTCGGGCAGCATCAATCCGACAGGCGTGGTGAGACGCACCTCGGGAATGACCAGCGCCGCGAGGCCGCACACGATGGTGAAGAACCAGATGAAGGTCAGCGCACTGATGACGCGCCGGCGAGTCAGCTGTCCGGCCGATCGGAGCGTGTACACGAACGCGGTGACGACGAAGATGAGGATCGTGACCCGATAGAAGTACCCGAGCAGCCGTTCGCCGGAGTCGATCATGCTGATGCAGGCGAACACCCACAACAGGAACGCGGCGAGCGCGGCCATGCCGGGAAGCACCGGGAGGGTCCGGCCGATGACGAGGTAGGAGATCATCACCACCGTCAGGATGCCGGCCAGGATCACCGTGGTGCCCGTGATCCACCAGAGGGGGAATCCCCACAGCAGCATCAGGACGGGCCACGCGGGCAGCCCGATCTCTCCGGCGTACTGGGAAATACCCTGATCGCGGGTCGTAGGAGTCGTGGCGCTCACGCGTCCGCCTTCTGTCGGGCCAACCGTTCGAGCTCACGGTATCGGCGGATCACCGTGGCGACGAGCAACAGCGTGTTCAGCGCGGCAAGGACCGAGTAGACGGCCATGAACGCCACCGGCCAGGGCCAGAGGACAATGACGAGGTTGTTGATCCCGGTGTCGGCTGGAGCCTGGATCCAGGTGCCAAGACGCGGGACCGCATCCGGACCTGCCATCGGATCACGCCGAGCCAGCTGCTCGGCCAGGATCTGTGCGAAGAATCGGACGCCGCTGACCAGCGCGAATCCCAAGGGCAGCAGCAGTGCCACGTCGGGCAGGTCGGTGAACCGAAACAGTCCGATCATGATGGCGAGGTGGAACATCGGGTGGCGCACCGAGTCGACCACGTGGTCGAGCCACTCCCCTGCCGGCGACCCCGTTCCGCGCAGGCGAGACAGCTGTCCGTCAGCGGAGTCCAACGCGAAGCCGAGCTGCAGCAGCAGCATCGCCCCGACGGCCATCGCGACGCCCGGCGTCACGGTGGCCAGCAGGCTCGCGCCCGCGAGGAACGCCACGAAGCTCGCGAGGGTCAGGTGGTTGGGCGTCAACGGCGTGGGCGAGGCCAGCGCCGCGAGACCCCGACCAAGTCGCCGGTTGACGACTCGCATGTACCAAGGAACGCCAGCGCCGCTCTTCTGGGCACGCGCCAGCTGCGACCACGCCTGCGCGGGGCGCGGACGCGTCATGCCGTCCCGACCAACGACAGGTCCATGCTCGCGCTCGGGGTCGCCTTGTAGTTGGAATGCACCTCGACCGCGATCGTGTTGACGCCCGCCGTCAGGAGCGACGTCGGAACCTGAACCGTGACCGGATCCGCCAGAGCATTGGAGGTGCTGATGGCCGACAGGGCGTACGTGCCCGACGTCAAGGTTCCCGACGGCAGGTTGGACCGGACGACTTCGACCCCGTTGATGTAGATCGCGATGCCATCGTCCGCCCGCGTCTTGAGCGTCAGCGAGCTGAACGCCGTCGGATCAGCGACGGTGAAGGTGCGACGGAAGTACGAGGTCAGGCCCCGTGTCTGACCTGCCGGCACGTCGATGTTGGTGGTGATCGGTCCAGAGCCCCATCCCAACGGCGCTGCGCCGGAGGACCACGACTCGGTGCCAGCCGCTGCGGTCGTCCACGTGGCAGGCGGAGGCGTCGTGGCGCTGAACAACCATGACCAGGCTGACTTCTCGGCCACCAGCGTGGCCGAGGTCGGCGACGCCGCCACCACGGCGTTCGAGCCCTCGGTCGCCTTGATCGACGCGTCCATGCTCGAGTCCGGCGTGGCGCGCCACATCGAGTGCACCGAGATGGCGACCGTGTTGGTACCTGGTCGCAGGGCGGAGATCGGGACCTCGAAGGTCACCGGATCTCCCACTGCGGCTGAGGTCCTGGGGGCCGACGTGGCATAGCTGGACCCGGACAGCTCCCCCGGATCCAGATTCGCCCGACCCACTTCGACGCCGTTGACGTAGGCCGCGACGGCATCGTCGGCTCGCGTCTCCAACGTGACCGTCCCATACGTCGAGCCCGGTGCGATCGAGAAGTTCGTGCGGTAGTACGAGACCACCGCGCGACGAGTGCCGCTGGGCACGTCGATGTCCGTCGTCACTCCGTTGTCGCCGAAGCCGAGCGGTGCATCGCCGGTCTTCCAGCCGGTTGGCGTGTAGCCGGGCTGCTGCCAGTTCGACGGGACTGCCACGGTGTCGTCGAACAGGTACGACCACGAGGACTTGGAAGCCAGCAGCGCTGCCCGGGGCGCGGGCGGCTCATTCGACCCGGGGGTCGAGGTGATCGTGGCCTCCATGCTCGAGTCCGGCGTCGACCGATACATCGAGTGCACCGACACGGCGACCGTGTTGGTTCCCTCCCTCAGCGCCGACACCGGAACGTCGAACGTGACCGGCGCCTCGACTGCTGCGGAGGTGCGCGGCGCCGACTTGGCGTAGCTCGACCCCGACAGCTCGCCCGGATCGAGGTTCGACCGGCCCACCTCGACGCCGTTGACGTACGCCGCGACAGCGTCATCGGCACGCGTCGTGAGCGTGACGGTTCCATAGGTCGCGCCGGGATCGATGGTGAAGGTCGAGCGGTAGTACGAGACCACCGCGCGCCGGGTGCCGCTGGGCACGTCGATGTCCGTGGTCACGCCGTTGCCACCGAATCCAAGTGGGGCGGCGCCGGTCTTCCAGCCAGTCGGGGTGTAGCCGGGCTGCTGCCAGTTCGATGGCACCGACACGGTGTCATCGAACAGATAGGACCAGGTCGACTTCGACGGCAGCAACACATAGCCGGCGCCAGCCGTGGCCGTGAACTTCGCCGTGGTGGCCGAACGGTTGCCAGCACCATCGGTCGCGCGAACGAAGAACGAGTCGGTCTCCTTCGAGCCGGGCACCTCGATCACGCGTGAGCTGGTCGTGGCGACCACACGGTCGTTGCGCAGGACCTCATACGTGACGTCCGAAGTCGATGAGGCCGTCCACGAGACGGTCGCGTCGGTCCCGGACAGACTGGCCGCTGCGCCCGACGGCTTGCCTGGAGCCGTGTGCGGGCGTTTCGCGAATCGAGCGAAACCGCCCAACCACTGGTTGCTGCCAGAGCTGGAGACTCCGGACTCCAGGGAACCGCCAGCCCAGACCGTGCCGTCCGTGGCGACCTTGATCGCCCACACACCGCTACCGCGCCGCGCGCGCATCTCGGGGCTGAAGTCGGGCACGTAGTCGCCGCTGGCGGCGTCATACGCACCGATGTAGTAGATCTTGTCGGCCTGCGACCACTTCACCGTGGTGCGACCCGGTGACGAGTCGTCGTACTCCGTCATGTCCGAGAAGTTCCAGTTCTCGCAGTGGCAGCCGGTGAAGACCAGGCCATTGCCGCCCTCGATCGCCTGGATGTCGCCACCCCACTTGGTGATGTGACCCTTGTTCAGCGCGAAGGTGTTGCGGTCGTAGCCGAACATGTTGTGCTGGGCGCCGCCCAACCACACCCGTGAACCGACCTCCTTGACGGCCTGCTGGTACCGGGCCGAACCTGAGGTGCTGGCCACGGGGTTCCATCCCGGCGTGATGCGCGGGGCACCCTTCGCCGTGCTGAAGGCGGCACCGCGCAGAGCATCGGTGGTCCCGGCCTTCGTGAAGTAGCCCGCGAAGTAGGTGCGGGTGCCGTCGTCGCTGACGTCGAGCGCGGTGACGGTGCCGTTGAACTCCGGATTCCAGTCCCAGTCCGGGACGCGGTCGGAGATCTTGATGCGTCCTGCACCCTTGGCGTAGGTCTCCTTGGTGCCGACCCGGAAGTGGCGTCATGGCCCCGCCGACGTACAGATAGTCGCCGCCGACGTCCAGACCGCGGATCGAGACCGTCGCCGCCGCTCATCTTGTTGAGGATGCTGGCGTCCCACGCGGTGTCGACCGCTCCGGTCGATCCGTTCACGACCACGAGACCAGCCCGCGCAGCTGCCGTTGACGGTGGTGAACTCGCCGCCGACCGCCAGCTTGCCACCGGGCAGGGCAGTCAACGCCTTGACCTGGTTGTTCAGGACGGGCGGCTGGAAGCGGGACAGGTACGTTGCCGGTGGTGGCGTCGAAGGCAGCCAGGTACCGCTGGGAGATCCGATCGGACCCCGTGGCGTTCTGACCCTTCAGCACCGTGGTGAAGTTTCCGCCGACGTACATGACGTTGCCGATCTGGGCGAACGCCTGGACCTCATTGGCGTTCTCGCTGGTGCCGCCGTTGCCGAGGCCGGTCACGCCCCACTCGTTCGGGATGGAACCGCTGTTCGGGATGGGCGCCTGCTCGCTCTTCGGCAGACCAGCAGCCGGGATCGCGTCATAGGTGAGGTCGGACGTCAACAGCTTCGGACGCAGGTACATCTGCGTGAACGGCGAGGGGTAACGACCTCCGCTCGCGGAGGAGTACAGATAGCTGTTGGGATCGGTGCTGCCCGTCGCGTCGTATCCGTACTGGAAGCCGCGGACGTAGTTGTTCGCACTGGTCTCGTACGTCCACAGTCGGCGCCACCCGTTGTCGGTACCGAAGTCGCGCGTGGTCCCGCTGGTCGAGGCGCCATCGATCTTGGCGCTTGCCATCGGGAAGCCGGCGCTGAAGGCCCACGACCAGCGATCGCGACTCTTGAAGGTGAAGCTCGTCTCCTGGAACTGCGTCCCAGCGGCGTTGCGGGCGCGACGCAGCCGGACGCCATCGCTCATCGAGTCGATCCGGCGACCACCCATCAGTGCGTTGATGACCTTGCCGTCAAGCTGTTTGACCGGGAAAGCGTCCTTGCCGGTCGTGACCTCGGCGACGGCGTCGGACGTGCCCGCGCCGTTGTAGTCATAGGACCAGTTCTCGCGACCGCGACCGATCAGGACCCATCCACCGCCATCGGTGGTCATGTCGCAGTGGAACTTGCGCGGGTCGATCAGCTGAGGGGTCTGCAACCAGTAGGTTCCGTCGGTGGCAGCCGGCTTGTTCTGCTTGATCTCCCAGCAGGAGGCAGCGGCCGTGGTCTGGCTGGCCCCGTCGCGGACCGGAGCAGGATCGGCTGCTGCCGCGGGGATCGCGGCCACGAGGGGCGCCATCAGGGCAGTCATGAACGCCAAGACAGCGGCTCGTCGCCCGGCGATCGGAGTGGGCGCGCCAGAGATGCGGTACATGAGGTCCTCAGGTGGGTGGAGACAGTCCTTCATGGGTGAGAGGCACGAGAACCCGAGCCATGACGTGACTTCTCGCCCGCGATCGACACCACGGGTCGCGCTCAGGCGTCGCGACGCACGAAGGCCCAGTAGCTCAGGGCCAGCAGGCCCGCCACGTACGTGCCCATCACGAGACCGCCGCCGACCGGCCCGAACGGGACGATGCCGAAGAACTGCAGCATGTCGGTGATGGACAGCCTCGTGTACATCTGACCGCCGGCGTCGTACGGCAGGTACTTGATGATCGTGACGATGCCGGAGCGCGAGGACGGATCATCTGACACAGCCTTGATGGCCAGCACGATCGCCTTGATGATCTGCTCCAGCACCGTGGGAATCAGCATCAGCATGGCCACGGCGGCCGTCTGGTTGCGGACCAAGGCCGAGAACGCGAGACCGGACAGGGCGAACAGGGCAGAGAAGATTGCCGTGCCAGCGGCGATGCCGAGCATGCTGTCGATGCCGGGCAGCCCCAGTCCGAACACCAGCATCGATGCGGCCGCGACAGCCACGCACGCCACGGCTGCGAGGGCGACCACAGCCACCGTGGTGAGCAGCTTGGCGGTCAGGACGTGCACCCGGCTGGGGATCGCCGTGAGCGTGGCCCGGATCATGCCGTGGCGATATTCATGCCCCATCGAGAAGACACCCAGCAGGCCGAGGATGTAGCCGATGAACAGGGGCGCGACGCCCGAGGACGCACCGATCGTGGCGATCAGGTCGAAGTTGTTCTGGTCGCCCACCGAGTTCGGGGCCGCGCTGACCCGCCAGGCGATGAGGCTGGTCATGACGATCTGGAAGGCCAGCGCCAGGCCGATCAACCAGTAGGTCGACCGCAGGGTCCGCAGCCGGACCCACTCGTACCGCAGGGCGTCGATCATGTGGCGCCGCCCGCGCGAAATTCTTCCGTCAGCCCCGTGACGTCCAAGAACGCCTCCTCCAGCGTGGCCCGCACCGTGACCAGCTGGTGCAGCCGCGCCCCTGCTGCGAGCGCTGCGTCGCCGATCTGCTCGGCGGTCAGCTGCGTGACGACCAGGTCGACACCATCCACCTGCACCCCGCCGCCACAGAGCCTGCAGAGCCGGAACGAGCAGGCTCGCGTCGGGGGTGCTCACGCGGACCGTGCCGAGGTGGCTGGCGTCGATGAAGTCGTCGACCGGTCCGTTGGCCAGCATGACCCCCTTGCCGATCACGACCAGCTCATCGGCCAGGACGGCCATCTCCTGCAGCAGATGGCTCGACACGAGAACCGCACGACCCTCGCCCGCCTGATGCTTCAGCAGCTGCCGCAACCAGGTGATGCCTGCCGGGTCGAGACCGTTGCTCGGTTCGTCGAGGATCAGCACGTCCGGATCGCCGAGCAGCGCCGCCGCCAGGCCGAGTCGCTGGCCCATGCCGAGACTGAAGGTGCGCGGCTTGTGGCGGGCGACGCTGGACAGGCCCACCATGTCGAGCACCGCGTCGACGCGCTGATCCGTGATGCGGTTGGGGGACGCGATCATGCGCAGGTGGTTGCGTGCCGTGCGCGTGGGGTGGAACGGCTTGGCCTCCAGCAGGGCGCCCACGCGTCGCATCGGGTGGTCGAGCGCGCTGAACGTGACGCCGTCGAAGGTCGTGCGGCCGTCCCCGCGGTCGAGCTCGAGCATCAAGCGCATCGTGGTGGACTTGCCGGCGCCGTTCGGCCCCAGGAATCCGGTCACGCTGCCTGGATGCACCGTGAAGGACAGGTCGTCGACGGCTCGGCGTGCGCCGAATGACTTGCCCAGTCCCACCGCTTCGATCACCGCCATGCGCACACTCTGCCAGCCGAGACCTCACGACTACGGGACGTCGTCGTGACTCCATTCCACATCGGTGCGCAGGATGCGGGCAGGGACCCCCGCCGCCACGGCGTGAGCCGGCACCTTCTGCCCGCGAACCACGGCACGCATCGCCACCACGGCACCGTCGCCGACGTCGACGTGGCCGGTGACCACGGCGTCACGACACAGCCAGACGTGCCGGCCGAGCCGGATGTGGGCCCCGAACGGATTGAGTCGCGCTCCCGGTCTCACGGTCGGCCAGTCGGTGCATGTCGTCGGTCGCGACGTAGACATGGGCTGCCCAGAGCTGATCACCGAGTGCCACGATGCTGCCGCCGTTGCGGGCGTCGACGACGGCTTCGCGCGTCGCGACGACCGGGCCGTGCAGCACGATCTGCGAATCAGCTCCGCAGTAGATGTCGCCAGCGGTGAGAACGCACTGCTGATCCAGAAAGACCGTGGCGCGGTCGCCACCGACCAGCAACGAGCTGATCCACTCCATGGGTGAGCCCACGACGAGCAGCACGTCGTGGACCGGGAACAGGACCAGGTCGGCCAGGACGTGCGGCGGCAACCAGGCTCCGTCGGCGAAGTAGAGCGCATTGCCGAGGTCGTGCCACCACTGCGGCAGTGCGTCGACCTCGAGATGCCACGTGAGGGAGTCGAGCGACTCGGCCTCGACACCCGCCGTCCGCAGTCGCTCACGATGTCGCTGATCCACCCCCGCATCCTGCCACCCGTCACTCGGGACGGTCGACCTGAGCCACCAGGCGCGCCGGCGCCTGCACGCAGTACGACTCGACCACCAGCTCGGCAACTTCGTCCCACGACGTGTCGTCGTCGAGCACCAACCCGACGACGTTGGTGCCCCATCCGGTGCGGAAGTACGGATGCCCCTGCCGTTCGAAGGCCATCACCTCGTCGAGCTCGGCGCGCAGCGTGATGCGGAACAGCTGGTCCTCGCCGCCGAAGAGATGGGCAACGGTGGCACCGCCGACACGCCAGCGGACACCTGTCCAGGCGGGCTCGGAACGACACTCCGGGCACCCGGCCAGAGCTGCGTCGACACGCTGGATCCACGCCGCAGGAAGGTCCGGTCGTGATGCCACGCCAGAACCCTGCCATAGGTTGCAGACATGACTGAATCCTTCAGACCCATCGAGGACGGCGTCTCCACCGACCTCCGCGATGAGATGACCTACGCGAGCTACCTGCAGCTGCCCGCTCTGCTGTCAGCCCAGCAACCGGTGTCAGGTCACCACGACGAGATGCTGTTCATCATCCAGCACCAGGTGACCGAGCTGTGGCTCAAGCAGCTGATCCACGAGCTGAGGTCGGCGATCGCCCTGATCGAGTCCGACGACCTCTCGCCGGCGTTGAAACGGCTGGCGCGGATCAAGGCCATCCAGCGGCAGATGTTCGAGCAGTGGTCGGTGCTGGAGACCCTCACCCCCGTCGAGTACGTGCAGTTCCGCGACTCCCTGGGCAAGGCGTCGGGATTCCAGTCGCCGCAGTACCGCACGGTGGAGTTCCTGCTGGGCAACAAGAACCCGCAGATGATCAAGGTCTTCGACCACGATCCTGCCCTGCATGACGCGCTGCTGGCCGATCTGAACTCGCCCTCGTTGTACGACGCCTTCCTGCACCTGCTCGCCCGACGCGGCCATGACGTACCGACGCAGATCCTGGACCGCGACGTCAGCATCCCGTACGAGGCCCACCCCGAAGTGGTCGAAGTGGTCCGGCGCATCTACGCCGACCCCCACGATCACTGGGACGCCTACGAAATGTGCGAAGAGCTCGTCGACGTCGAGGAGAGCTTCCAGCTGTGGCGGTTCCGCCACCTCAAGACCGTCGAGCGGATCATCGGCTTCAAGCGCGGCACCGGCGGCTCCAGCGGGGTGCACTTCCTGCAGCGCGCCCTCGAGCTCACCTTCTTCCCCGAGCTGCGCGACGTCCGCACCCACCTGTGATGCGCAACGACCCCCGACCGAGGTCGGGGGTCGTTCACGTCTTGGCGAGCTGAGGCTTCCTAGAAGCCCATGCCGCCCATGTCGCCCATGCCACCCATGTCGGGGGCGCCACCGGCACCGGCCGGCTCGGGCTTGTCGGCCACGACGGCCTCGGTGGTGAGGAACAGCGCCGCGATGGATGCCGCGTTCTGCAGAGCCGAACGCGTGACCTTGGCCGGGTCGATGATGCCCGCGGCGATCAGGTCGATGTACTCGCCCGTCGCTGCGTTCAGGCCGTGGCCGTCGGGCAGGTTGGCGACCTTCTCGGCCACGACACCACCCTCGAGACCGGCGTTGATGGCGATCTGCTTCAGCGGAGCCGAGGCGGCAACGCGCACGATGTTGGCACCCGTGGCCTCGTCACCCTCGAGCGTCAGCTTCTCGAAGACCGCGGCAGCAGCCTGGACGAGAGCGACGCCGCCACCGGCGACGATGCCCTCTTCGACAGCGGCCTTGGCGTTGCGCACCGCATCCTCGATGCGGTGCTTGCGCTCCTTGAGCTCGACCTCGGTGGCTGCGCCGACCTTGATGACCGCGACTCCGCCGGCCAGCTTGGCCAGACGCTCCTGCAGCTTCTCGCTGTCGTAGTCCGAGTCGCTGTTCTCGATCTCGTTCTTGATCTGGCTGACCCGGCCGGCGATCTGCTCGGCGGAACCGCCGCCTTCGACGATCGTGGTCTCGTCCTTGGTCGTGACGACCTTGCGGGCCGTGCCGAGCAGCGTCAGGTCGGCGTTCTCGAGCTTGAGTCCGACCTCTTCGCTGATGACCTCGCCACCGGTGAGGATGGCGATGTCGGCCAGCATGGCCTTGCGGCGGTCGCCGAAGCCGGGAGCCTTGACGGCGACCGACTTGAAGACGCCCTTGAGCTTGTTGACGATCAGCGTGGCCAGGGCCTCGCCATCGATGTCCTCGGCGATGATGACCAGCGGCTTGCCGGACGCCATGACCTTCTCCAGCACGGGGACCAGGTCCTTGATCGAGCTGATCTTGCTGTTGACGATCAGGATGTACGGATCCTCGAGCACGGTCTCCATGGAGGCCGGATCGGTGACGAAGTAGCCCGACAGGTGACCCTTGTCGAAGCGCATGCCCTCGGTGAGCTCGAGGTCCAGGCCGAAGGTGTTGGACTCCTCGACCGTGATGACGCCTTCCTTGCCGACCTTGTCCATCGCCTCGGCGATGATGTCGCCGACCGTGGTGTCAGCGGCGGAGATGGAGGCGGTGGAGGCGATCTGCTCCTTGGTCTCGACGTCCTTGGCCATGCCCAGCAGCTGGGCGCTGATGGCCTCGACGGCAGCCTCGATGCCCTTCTTCAGGCTCATCGGGTTGGCGCCGGCGGCCACGTTGCGCAGTCCCTCGCGCACGAGCGCCTGGGCCAGCACGGTGGCCGTGGTGGTTCCGTCACCGGCGACGTCGTCAGTCTTCTTGGCGACTTCCTTGACCAGCTCGGCGCCGATCTTCTCGTAGGGATCCTCGAGCTCGATCTCCTTGGCGATGGAGACGCCGTCGTTGGTGATCGTGGGGGCTCCCCACTTCTTCTCCAGCACGACGTTGCGGCCCTTGGGGCCAAGCGTCACCTTGACGGCGTCGGCGAGCTGGTTCATGCCGCGCTCAAGGCCGCGACGGGCCTCTTCGTTGAAGGCAATGGTCTTTGACATGGGTGAATAACTCCGACTGTGGATGGTCGACGAACTAGCACTCTCACTATACGAGTGCTAATCAACGCGATGCAATCAGGGCCGGGCAATCAGGGCGGTCTCAGCTGACGTCGTACGTGAGCTGCGCGAACTGGCCCAGCCGTTCGACCCCGGTCAGCGTGAGCCGGTCGGAGCGGATGTCGCGGGGAAGGAACGGCGCGCCCGCGCCGAGGGTGACCGGCGCGATCGTGACGATGATGCGGTCGAGCAGGCCGGCGTCGGCGAACTGACCGACGAGATCTCCGCCGCCCATCAACCAGACGTCTCGGTCGCCGGCCGCCTCGACCATCTCGGCGTGGACCTCGACGACCGGGGCGCGGGTGAGCCGGATGTCGGCACCCTCCGGCAGCGCAAGATCGCGAGTGCTGAACACCCAGGCGGGACGGTCGCCGTACCACTCGCGCCACTTCTCGGGCGCGTCCAGCAGACCCTCCTGCCGAACCACCCACTCGAACGTCGACGAGCCCATCGCCAGGGCGCCCACCGTCGCCGTGAAGTCGGGAATCGTGGACTCGGTGTCTTCCGAGCCCGGAACATCGAACAGCCAGTCGAGGCTGTGGTCGCTCGTGGCGAGGAAGCCGTCGAGACTGGCGGCGGTGTAGAAGACAGTGGCCATGCCCTACCTCAGCTGCTGAGAACCTCGTGCGCCTCGCGACCCTTGGGGCCGTCGACGACCTCGAAGCTGACGACCTGGCCGTCCTCAAGCGTCTTGTACCCCTCGGAGGCGATCTTGGACCAGTGGACGAAGACGTCGTCCTGCCCCTCGACCTCGATGAAGCCGTAGCCCTTGTCTGCGTTGAACCACTTGACCGTGCCGTTCACCATCGACGAGCTCCTTGAACCGGCGGCGCGCTACGTGTCGAGACGCGACATGGAAGACCCTACAGGGACACTTTCAGGTCTCCCAGTCCTCATCGGGAGGACATTTCTCAACCTCCGGCGACCGCTGGAATGATGGAGACCTGGCTGCCGTCCGGCGTGGGGGTGTCCAGGCCGTCGGCGAACCGGACGTCCTCCTCCGCGACGTAGATGTTGACGAAGCGGCGCAGCGCGCCCTTCTCGTCGACGACGCGGGCCTTGATGCCGGGGTACGAGGACTCCAGCGAGTCCAGGACGTGGGTCAGGGTCGCGCCCTCGGCGGCGACCTGCGACTGGTCCTGGGTGTAGGTGCGCAAGATGGTGGGGATCCGGACGTTGATGCTCACAAGAGTCCTCTCGGGTCAGACGATGTCGGCGGCGACGAAGGCGTCGTAGGTGGCGGCGATGGTGGCGCGGGGGCCCACGCGGTCAGACACGGCGTCCAGCGTCTTGAGCCCGTGACCGGTGTTGATGACGACGGTCTCGAGGTCGGGATCGAGCTGACCGGTCTCGACCAGCTTGCGCAGCACGCCCACCGTGGTGCCTCCGGCAGTCTCGGTGAAGATGCCCTCGGTACGCGCCAGCAGCACGATGGCCTCGCGGATCTCCTCGTCGGTGACGTCCTCGACCGCACCGCCGGTCTCCCGGGCGATGTCGAGCACGTAGATGCCGTCAGCGGGATTGCCGATCGCCAGGCTCTTGGCGATCGTGTCGGGCTTGACCGGCCGAATCGCGTCGATACCGGCCTTGTGGGCGGTGGAGACCGGCGAGCAGCCCTCGGCTTGCGCTCCGAAGATCCGGCACGGCTTGTCCTCGACCAGGCCCAGGGCGACCAGCTCGCGGAACGCCTTGTGCACCTTGGTCAGCTGCGATCCTGAGGCCACCGGGATGACGATCTGGTCCGGCAGGCGCCAGCCCAGCTGCTCGGCGATCTCATAGCCGAGCGTCTTGGAGCCCTCGGCGTAGAAGGGACGGACGTTGACGTTGACGAACGCCCATCCGTCCTGCTCGCCGGCGATCTCGCTGGCCAGCTTGTTGACGTCGTCGTAGTTGCCCTCGACCGCCACCAGGTTCTCGGTGTAGATCGCCGAGTTCACCTGCTTGGCTGCCTCGAGGTCGCTCGGAATGAACACCACGGTGCGGATACCCGCCCGCGCACCAGCGGCGGCCACCGCATTGGCGAGGTTGCCGGTCGACGGACACGCGAAGACCTTGGCGTCGAACTCGCGAGCGGCCGACAGCGCGATCGCGACGACGCGATCCTTGAAGGAGTTGGTGGGGTTGGTGCTGTCGTCCTTGACCCACAGCCGGCTCAACCCCAGCTCCGCGGCCAGGTTCTTGGCCTCCAGCAGCCGGGTGAACCCGGGCTCGAGATTGGGGCTCTCGGCGATGTCGTCAGGCACCGGCAGCAAGGCCTTGTACCGCCAGATGTTGGCTGGCCCCGCTTCGATCTGCTCGCGGGTGACGGTGCCGAAGTCGTAGGCGATCTCCAAGGGACCGAAACACTCGTGACAGACGTAGTGCGGACCGAGATCGCGGGTGGAGCCGCATTCGCGACAGACCAAGTTCCTGGCGGGCCCGAAGGCGCCCTCGCGTAAAATCGGCCCGGACTGGGTTTCGGCAATGAGGGTCATGATGCTCCTGTCATCTGTCCCGGACGACGTTCTCCGGGGCGGAGTTAGCACCTGGTCGTCTGGCGACTGGTTGCTGGGGCTTCAACGGGCCGCGTCCCTCTGCCCCTCATGATGAGGTGCCTCCAGAATAGGCACCCGTCTCACGATGTGTCCAGTCAGTCCACATTGCGAGACGAGAAGCGGAGCCGCGGTGCGCGATAGCCGCCGTCGTCGAGCCCCGCCAGCCGCTCGAACGGGTTGTACGACGCGTGGTCGCCAGCCAAGACATAGGAGATGCCGGCGCACAGGACGTAGAACGCCAGCATCACCGGACCGAGGACGATGGCGTACTGCGTGCAGTGCCGGTCCTCGTGCTGGAGCAGTACCGGACGGGCTTGCAGGTGCGCGAGGTCGTGCTTGCTGAGGATGACACTGCCGATCGTGAACGCGCTCGCGACGGGGAAGCCGTACCGATATCCCGTCGCGAGATAGGTGCCCCTCCCCCGCGGGGTGATCGTGGCGCCGCCGATCCGGGCGACCAACAGGCCCAGCACGGTGCTCAGGTTGATCCAGTTCACCACGGTCCGGACACGAGTCCACGGCGTGTGCGGCTCGGTCATGCCCCGAGGGCCTCGGCCCAGGCAGCCAGCCAGATCGCCACGGCGTCGGGTCCGTCGAGCACGACATCGGCTCTGGACACCAAGGCGTCCTGCTCGGTCGACGCCGAGCAGACCAGCAATCCGCGCATGCCACCGGCGCGCAGGTCGTCGACTGCCTCGAACGCTGGGATGTCACCCAGGTCATCGCCGCCGAACACGACCGTGCGGGCGCCGGTCTCGGCCACGAGAGTGCGCAGCGCATGACCCTTGTCAGCGCCGGCGAACCGCATCTCGAGCACCTGCTTGCCGGGCTCGAGGATCAGACCCATGTCGCTGGCCACCGCTGCCAGCGGGGCGCGGAGCCGGCCGACGAGGTCGTCGGCCATGCCGCGGGTGTGCACCGCGAGGGCCAGACCCTTGTCCTCGATGAGTGCACTCTCGGCTCCGTGCTGAGCCAGGATGTCGGGGAGACGTTCGGCCAAGCGATCGATCGTCTCGACCCGCTCGGACCCGACGGCCTCACCCGAGGCTGCGTCCCAGCGTTCGGCGCCGTACTGACCGAAGATGACCAGCCCGTCGAGGCCGTCGACCGAGGCGAAACCGCCGAGCTCGAGGGCTTGCGTCACTGGCCGTCCGGTGATGATCGCCACGGTCCCGAGAACGCGGCCCAGACGACCGAGGGCCAACACGGCATCGGGATGCGCGAAGGCTTGCGTCGGGTCGTCGACGATGTGGGCGAGGGTGCCGTCGAAGTCGAGCGCCAGAAGGGTGCCGGCTGGATCGTCGACCGGCGGAGCAGCAAGGGTGCCGGGCATGGGCCCTATTGTTGCGGTCCCGACAAGATGATGGTCAACCGGTCCATGCGCATCGGGACGATGCTCGGCAGGACCCGTGAGATGCCGACGTCGGTCGCCAGCAGCTCGGCCTGGTCCTGCAGCCCGCCCGGGTAGTAGACCGTGTTGGCCTCGATCTGGCCGCGCCAGTTGCCCGTCCCCGACACGGTCCAACCGGCAGCCGCGACCTTGGCCGAGAACGACTTGGCCAGATTCTTGATGCTGGTGTTGTTCAGCACCCCCACCGAAGCCTCACGCTTGACGGCGGGCGTGGTGGGCGTGGGCGTGGTGGCCGACGCGGAAGGGGTGGGGGTGGGCGTCGTCTCGACCGGCGTGGCCGGGGCGGACGGACGTGGAGTGCTGGATGCCTGCGTGTCGCCAGCCGAGGCTGGGGCGGGATCCATGAGCATGACGCCCAGCCACCCGGCGGCTCCCACGCAGGCCACGACGCTGAGGACGATGAACCATGCTGCCGGCACGGCCACCTTGTCCTTGGGGGTCCTGCGGTGCGTGACCACGAGGGGTCAGACGTCGAAACCGAGGCGGCGTGCCGAGCGGCTGCGCTGGCGTTCGGCGCGTAGTCGGCGCAGTCGCTTGACCAGCAGCGGATCGAAGGCCAGCGAGTCCTCGCGGTCGATCAGCGCGTTGAGCACCTGGTAGTAGCGTGTCGTCGACATGTCGAACTTCTCGCGGATGGCCTGTTCCTTGGTGCCGGTGTACTGCCACCAGACCCGCTCGAGCGCCAGGATCTCGCGATCTCGCTCCGTCAGCGTGGGGGACAGCCCGACGCCGGGCCGACCCGACATCTCCGCAGCGCTCATGGCCCGGAGTCTACGACATGAACTACACCCGTGTCATTTGCCATGATGTATTCGTGAACACGCGTGTCGCGCCGCCCGTCCGCTGGGGGATCCTTGCCACCGGCCACATCGCCGAGTCCTTCGCCGACGACCTTCGCCTCGTGCCGGGCCACTCGCTGACTGCGGTGGGTTCGCGCAGCCTGGCCTCCGCGCAGGCCTTCGCCGACGACCACGAGGACCCCCGCGCGCACGGCTCCTACGAGGAACTGGCGCACGACCCGGATGTCGATGTCGTCTACGTCGCCACGCCGCACGGGCGCCACGTGCAGGACGTCATGACCTGCTTCGAGGCCGGCAAGGCCGTGCTGTGCGAGAAGGCGCTGACGATGAATGCCGATGACGCGGCCATGCTCGTGGCCGAGGCCCGGCGCCGCGGGCTGTTCTTCGCCGAGGCGATGTGGATGCGCACCAATCCCGCCATCCGCCAGGCGCGGGAGATGGTGCGATCGGGAGCCTGCGGGACGATCGGGATGCTGCACGCCGATCTGGGCTTCGTGGCGCCGACGGACAAGGAACGACTCTGGGATCCCGCGCTCGGCGCGAGCGCCCTGCTCGACATCGGCATCTATCCGCTCACGTTCGCCCACGTGATGCTCGGGGAACCCACCGCGATCTCGGCGGCCGGCACGTTGTCCGACCACGGCATCGACGTCGCGGGCGGCGCCACCCTCACCTACGCCTCCGGGGCCGTCGCCACGATCGGCTGGAGCCAGGTCGCGTGGACCGCCGACCGCGCATCGGTGGCCGGCGACGCCGGCCGCATCGACGTGCCCGCCCGATTCCACCACCCCGATGAGTTCACGTATGCCTATGGCGAGTCCGTCCGGACCGTGTCGGCACCGCGCACCGGACGGGGATACGTCCACGAGATCGAGGAGGTCGGATTCTGCCTGCAGGAGGGGATGACCGAGTCCGAGCTCCTCCCTCTTGACGAGTCGGTTGCGATCATGGGCCAGCTCGACGAGATCCTCGCGCAGATCGGTGTCGCCGGCCGCTAGCGCTATAGGGTGAGCCCATGGCCACTGGCACCGCAGACTTCGTGGTGATCGCCAACCGCCTGCCCGTTGATCGCGTCACCGCCCCGGACGGCGAGACGCTCTGGCGCAAGTCCCCCGGCGGTCTGGTCACCGCCCTCGAGCCGGTGATGCGCAGCAATGGTGGCGCCTGGATCGGGTGGCACGGCGCGTCCGACGAGAAGCTCAAGCCGTTCGACCACGACGGCCTCCAGCTGGTTCCCGTGCACCTCACCGAGCAGGAGGTCGCCGAGTACTACGAGGGATTCTCCAACGCCACCTTGTGGCCGCTGTACCACGACGTCGTGGTCGCGCCGGAGTTCCACCGCGAGTGGTGGGACTCCTACGTCAAGGTCAATCGCCGCTTCGCTGAGAAGGCCGCCAAGGTGGCACGCAAGAACGCGGTCGTGTGGGTGCAGGACTATCAGCTGCAGCTGGTGCCGAGGATGCTGCGCGAGCTGCGCCCCGATCTGCGGATCGGCTTCTTCCTGCACATCCCGTTCCCCCCCACCGAGCTGTTCCAGCAGCTGCCGTGGCGCAAGGAGATCCTCGAGGGACTGCTCGGAGCCGACCTGGTCGGCTTCCAGATGCCTGGCGCAGCCCAGAACTTCGTACGTCTGGTGCGTCAGCGCGTCGGCCACAAGACGCACCGCGATCTGGTCTATCTGCCCGATGGACGCACCGTGATGGCCCGCGCGTACCCCATCTCGATCGACGCGGCCGGCTTCGAGGAGCTGGCTCGCACCCCCAACGTGCTCGCCCGCGCCGCCGAGATTCGCGAGAGCCTGGGCAACCCCACCACCGTCATCCTGGGCATCGACCGGCTCGACTACACCAAGGGCCTGCGTCAACGGTTGCGAGCGTTCGGCGAGCTGATCGCCGAGGGCTCCCTCCACGTCGATGACGCCGTGTTCGTCCAGGTCGCCACGCCCTCGCGCGAGCGCGTGCAGCAGTACAAGATCCTGCGCGACGACATCAACCGGCTCGTCGGCCGCATCAACGGCGACGTCGGCCGCATCGGCCACCAGCCCATCCAGTACCTGCACGCCTCCTACCCCCGCGAGGAGATGGCAGCGCTCTACCGAGCCGCCGACGTCATGGTCGTCACGCCACTGCGCGACGGCATGAATCTGGTGGCCAAGGAGTACGTGGCCTGCCGGTACGACAACCGGGGCTCCCTGGTGCTCAGCGAGTTCGCCGGCGCGGCGTCAGAGCTCAAGTCGGCCTATCAGGTGAATCCGCACGACATCAACGGATTGAAGGCCCGGCTGCTCGAGGCCGTGCAGGCCGGTCCCCGCAACAACGCGAAGCGCATGAAGGCCATGCGCAAGCAGGTCATGGAGAACGACATCGAGCGGTGGGCCGGGAACTTCCTGCGCGAGCTGAACGAGGGTCCCGGAGACCACGCGATGACGCTGCGCCCGTCCGATCCCTGACCCGCCCATGTCTGACACCTTCCTGGATCGGTTGACCCGCTGATGATCGACCCCACCGAGCTCGACGACTTCTGGGCCACTGCACGCCACCAGACGCGCACCAACCCGGTTCCCGGCTACCTCGGCACCTATGCGGCCGAGGCACTCGCGCCCCCGGCGTGGTCCTTCGGCGGCACACCTGAGCAGGCCGACGAGCTGCTCAGGCTGGTGCTGGACGGGGTCAAGACCGCGACCGCCGGCTCGTTGTGGGACTACGAGCACGAGAACGAACCGCTCCCAAGGGTGGGTGACCTGCACATCATCCTCGACGGCGCCGAACACCCTCGGGCGCTGATCGAGATCATGCAGGTCGACACCGTGCCGTTTGGGGAGGTCGACGCCGAGCACGCGGAGCTCGAGGGCGAGGGTGACCTCTCGCTGGAGTACTGGCGCGAGGTGCACGAGGCGTTCTTCACCTCCTTCGCGACACATGACCGCGGCTTCTCCTCGACGTTGCCCGTCGTGCTGGAACGATTCCGGGTGCTGTACCCACGCTGAGCGCTCTCAGGAGACAATGGGGGCGATGACGGACACGACGAGCACCGACCCGACCTCCGAGATCCCCGATCTGCCGGGGGACTGGACCGCCAGAATCCCGGTCTACGGCGACATCGAGGCCCTCGTCGCACTGCGGCATCTCGACGAGCTGCAGGGCACTGGTGAAGCGCACATCGATCCCGCCGGCATCGAGTCCGAGGTGGCCGGACCGGCGTCGTGGACGCGCCGCCAGCTGGTCGCTGTCGGCCCCGATGACGTGCCGCGCGGTTGGATCACGGTGCACGACCGGGCCGCGGGTCGGGCCCTCATCTGGGGCTACTTCGACCGCGACGTGGCCGAAGTCGACGACATCGCCGCCGTGTTCTACGCATGGGCCGAGGAGGCCGCCATCGACATGGCCCGTCGGCGCGGCATCGACGCCACCCGCCTCGACGAGAGCCCGTTCGCCACGGACAGGCGGCAGGCCGGCTGGCTGGCACGCGCCGGCTACACCAAGCGCCGCACGTGGGTGCACATGAACCGACCCGTCGCCCCCGACGAGGCTGACCTGCGGCCGCGGGCGGGCGTCACGGTCCGTCCCGTCGAGCGCCACGAGAATGGCTTCCCCCTCGCCTCGGACCTGCAGATCGTGCACCAGATGCTCGAGGAGTCCTTCGAGGATCACTTCAACTCCTATCGCGAGAGCTTTCCGGAGTTCGTGCAGCGGTTGCGCGAGGATCCGCGGCACAGCTGGGACTACTGGTGGCTCGCCTACGTCGACCCCGAGGACGGGGAGGGCGAGCCGGTGCCGGCCGGCACCGTCGTCTGCTCACTGTTGACCGCCAAGCCCGGTGGTGCCGAAGGCTCGTACGTCGAGTACATCGGGGTCAACCGGGCCGCTCGCGGTCGAGGAGTCGCCAAGTCGCTGCTCGCGACCGTGATCGCCGACGCCGCCGAGCGCGGTCGTGACCGCGTCGGGCTCGAGGTCGACGACGACTCCCCCACCAAGGCCGATCAGCTGTATCTGGCGCTGGGCTGGACGACGGACTACGCCACCGACTCCTGGTTCAAGGACATCGACCTGACCTGATGCCTACGAGACGTCGTGGATGGGCTCAGCCGGAAGCTTCTTGACCTTGCGGGTGCGCTTGCGGCGGCTCGGAATCATGGAGCGCATCTCCTCGAGCTTGCCGAAGCACAGCAGCCGGTCGCCGGCCTCGAGCACGTGGTGGCTCCGCGGGTTGGGGATGACACTGGTGCCGCGTTGCAGCGTGAGCGCGCTGATGTCGCGTTCCAGCAGGCCCGACTCACCCAGCGGCTTGCCGACGATGTCGGACGCGGACTGCACGAGGATCTCGGCCACGCCGTAGCCGGTCGACACCGTGAGGCGCTGCCGGACGTCGATCTCGGGAAACGCGACCTGGTTGTCGATGAAGTCGATGATCGATCCCGCGACGTCGAGGTCGGTGGCCCGCTCGATCCCCTCCAGGCCGGGCGAGGAGTTGACCTCCATCACGAGGGGGCCGTCCTTGCCCTCCAGCAGGTCGACGCCGGCCACGCGCAGGCCCATGATCTGCGCCGAACGCACCGCGACCTTCTCGTACTCGGGATCGAGATCGACCTTCTCCACCGAACCGCCACGGTGCACGTTGGAGCGGAACTCATCGCCCTTGGCCACGCGTCGCATCGCCGCGACCACCCGATCGCCGACGACGAGGGCGCGGATGTCGCGGCCCTTGCTCTCGGCGATGAAGCGCTGGATCAGCACGTTCTGCTTGGTGCTCTGCAGCGTCTCGATGATCGCCTCGGCCACCTTGATGTCCGGCGCCAGGATGACGCCGATGCCCTGGGTGCCCTCCAGCAGCTTGATGACGACGGGAGCGCCGCCGACCTTCTCGATGGCGGAGATCACGTCGCCGCGGTCGCGGACGAAGGTGGTGGCCGGCATGCCGATCTGGTGCCGGGACAGGATCTGCGTCGCTCGCAGCTTGTCGCGGGAGTTGTTGATGCCCCACGACGTGTTGGGGGTGTAGACGTCCATCTGCTCGAACTGCCGCACGACCGCCGTGCCGAAGTAGGTGACCGAGTTGCCGATCCGCGGCAGGACGGCGTCGTAGTGGGACAGCCGCTTGCCGCGGAACTGCAGGTCGGGCTCGTCGCCGGACAGGTCGATGCCGAAGCGCAAGGTGTTCAGTACCTTGACGTCGTGACCCCGGTCCAGCGCGGCGGTCCGCAGGCGCTGCGTACTGTACGAGCGGGGGGCACGGGACAAGATCGCGAGCTTCATGAATCCTCAGTCAACGGAAGGGGCAGGGATGTCGGCTGATCCTTCCTACACCCTCGTCGGTTGGCGCGAATGGGTCAGCCTCCCCGAACTGGGGGTGCCGTGGATCAAGGCCAAGCTCGACACCGGCGCCCGCACCTCAGCCATCCACGCCTTCGACGCCGAGGAGTTCACTCAGGACGACGATCTGTGGGTCCGGTACACCGTGCAGCCTTGGCAGGGCTCGCTGGAGGACCCGCTGAAGGTCGAGAGTCGCGTCATCGACCGGCGTGAGGTGCGCAGCTCCTCGGGGCACAGCGAGGAACGGCTGGTGGTGCCGATGCAGATCACCCTCGCCCAGCAGACGATCACGGTGGAGATGACCTTGAGCCGGCGCGACGAGATGGGCTTTCGCCTGCTGCTGGGCCGCGAGGCCCTCCGCCAAGGCTTTGCCGTGGATCCGGCCCGGTCCTATGTGGCGGGGCGGCCGAAGGTTGCCGTGCGACGCCGGAACCGGGGTCGTTGATGGTGCGTTCCTCGTTCGAGATCGGCACCATCCGGGTTCGGCCGGGCCTGCAGCGTTCGGTGTCGTTGCCCATCACCCGACTGGTCACCGGCGCGGACGTCGACCTTCCGGTGCGCGTCGTGCACGGGCGCGAGGACGGCCCCACCGTCTGGATCAACGCGGCCATCCATGGCGACGAGGCCGTGGGCGTCGAGGTCGTGCGTCAGGTGCTGGCCGGCATCGATCCCAAGACGCTGCGCGGCACGCTGATCGCGGTGCCGATCGTCAACGTGCTCGGCTTCATGACCGGCGACCGGTATCTGCCCGACCGTCGCGACCTCAACCGGTCGTTCCCCGGCTCGGCTCGCGGCTCGCTGGCCGGTCGCATCGCTCACCTGATGATGAACGAGGTCGTGGCCAAGTGCACGGTCGGCATCGACCTGCACACCGGATCGGACCGCCGCACGAACCTGCCGCAGATCCGCACCGACCTGGAGGATCCCGAGACCCGTGAGCTGGCCGAGGCCTTCGCGGCGCCCGTGATGCTGCACGCGCGGCTGCGAGACGGGTCGCTGCGCCATGCCGCGCGCGAGCGTGGCGCCAAGGTGCTGCTGTACGAGGCGGGCGAGGCCTGGCGCATGGACCCCTGGGCGATCGACGCCGGCGTGATCGGGGTGCGGCGGGTTCTGGCGCACCTCGGCATGGTCGACCCTGTCGACGAGGAACCCCCGGCCGCCAGTCAGGAGAGCTGGCGCAGCGCCTGGGTGCGCGCCCGGGGCACCGGCATGCTGCACCTGGAGGCACGCCTGGGCCAGCAGGTCGAGAAGGGCGAGCGGCTGGGCGGGCTGTTCGACTCCTTCGGCAAGCGCGTGCGACTCGTGCACGCCGACCGCTCCGGCATCGTCATCGGCCACACCGAAGCCCCGTTGGTCAACAGCGGCGACGCCGTCATCCACATCGCTGAGGTCACCTCCAGCTAGCGGTTCAGGCCGCGCCACCGCGTCGGTGCGCGAAGATCAAGTTGGTCTCGGTGCGCGCCACCTCAGGCTGCGTGCTGAGCCCGTCGGTCACGAAGGATCGCAGCTCGTCGGTCCCCTCGACGGCGACGTGCAGATGGAAGTCATCGGCGCCGGCCAGGTAGTAGACGTTGAGCACCTGCTCCATGGCAGCCACCCGATCGAAGAAGCCCGCCATCGACGCTCGCGCCTCAGCCCGCAGACGCACCGCGATCATCGCCTCGATCGGCCGGCCGATCCACACCGGTTCGACCTCTGCGTGGAATCCGGAGATGACACCGCGGTCGACGAGCGACCGCAGCCGGGTCAGGCACGTGGACGGCGCGACCCCGACGCGCTCGGCCAAGGCGTTGTTGGGCAGCCGGCCCGTGCGTCGCAGCACGTCGACGATGCGGCGGTCGATCTCGTCCAGAACATCATTCGCCATGCGGTTTCCTCTCGGCAGGATCTACGACAAGCACCCGTGAGTTCGCACTTTACAGAATCTTGTTCACCAGACTCGACAGCACACCGCACTTCGTTCAGTGTGGGACACACCGTCCCGAAGGAGCCTGCCCATCATGATCGTCGGAGTCCCCCGCGAGATCAAGAATCACGAGTACCGCGTCGCCATCACCCCGGCCGGCGTCCACGAGCTGACCCGCCGCGGCCACGACGTCATCATCGAGAAGGACGCCGGCATCGGCTCCTCGATCCCGGACGAGGAGTTCGTGTCGGCTGGCGCCAAGATGCTCGACACCGCAGACGAGGTGTGGGCCGCCGCCGAGCTGGTGCTCAAGGTCAAGGAACCCATCGCCGAGGAGTACGGCCGCATGCGGTCCGGCCAGACGCTGTTCACCTACCTGCACCTGGCCGCCAGCCGGCCGTGCACCGACGCGCTGATGGAGTCCGGCACCACGTCGATCGCCTACGAGACCGTGCAGCTGAGCGACGGCTCGCTGCCCCTGCTGGCCCCGATGTCCGAGGTCGCCGGCCGACTGGCACCCCAGGTGGGCTTCCAACATCTGATGGCCAGCAACGGTGGACGCGGAGTCCTGCCCGGCGGTGTGCCCGGCGTGTACCCCGCCGACGTGGTGGTCATCGGCGCCGGCGTCTCCGGCGTCAATGCCGCCGAGGTGGCCCGAGGCATGGGAGCCAGGGTGGAGATCCTCGATCTGGACGTCCGCAAGCTGCGCCAGGTCGACGCCCGGTTCGCCGGCATGATCACCACCGTCGCGTCGAACTCGTTCGCCATCGAGAAGGCCGTGACCCAGGCCGACCTCGTCATCGGAGCCGTGCTGGTGCCGGGTGCCAAGGCGCCCACCCTGATCAGTGACGACCTCGTCGCGCAGATGCGCCCGGGCTCGGTGCTGGTCGACATCGCCATCGACCAGGGCGGCTGCTTCGAGAGCTCACGAGCGACGACGCACGACGACCCGACCTTCATGGTCCACGACTCGATCTTCTACTGCGTCGCGAACATGCCGGGCGCCGTCCCGCGCACGTCGACCTACGCGCTCACCAACGTGACGCTGCCGTACGCGGTGGCTCTCGCCGACAAGGGCTGGAAGCAGGCCACCGATGACGACGCCGCCCTCGCTGCGGGGCTCAGCACCCACGCGGGCGCTCTGTTGAACACCGCCGTCGGCGACGCACTGGGTATTGACGTCGCGAACTGACGCGTCGGGCTGCTGATCGCCGCTGGCCACGGTTCAATGGCCACATGGATCGCGCAGACGACGACAGGCGCCCGGGCGACCCAGAATTCGACATCGCCGCTCGTTCGGCTGCCTTCGCCGTGGTCGCCGTGGTGCTCGCCCAGGTCACGTCCGCGTCGACGGCACCCATCGCGCTGGCCACGACCTTCTTGTTGTACCTGGGAGCGATACTCGCCGGACTGCGCACCGTCGTCGCGATCTGGGTCGCGATCTGGAAGCGCCGCCAGCGCTGACCCGTCCGCGGCTAGTGCTGGGCGACGGGGACGGCGTTGCGCAACGACTTGTTCGCGACACCGGCCAGGAGCAACGCGCATCCGCCGGCAGCGACGGTGACGGCGAAGGCGGGGCGGTGGCCCGACTCGTCGGCCAGCCGGCCGGCGAGCGAGGCACCCAGTGCGTAGCCGATGCCCGTGGCGCCGGCGAGCAGGGTCATGGCCGTACCAACCCGGTGCAGCGGCACGAGGATCCCGGCGAGCGCGAAGTTGCTGATCATGTAGGGAGCGACGGCGAAGCCGAGGAAGCCAATCACCACGATGAGCGAGCCGATCGAGTCGACCAGCAGCAGCGGAGCCGTCAGGACGAGCAGTGCGAGCGCAGCGACGAGCTGACGCGTCGCGTACAGGATCCGCTCGGGCAGGGCGGCGATCGCCAGCCCCGCCGTGACGCTGCCGATGCCGAGCACGGCGTGGATCAGTCCGGCGATGCCAGCCTGACCGTCGGCGGTGGCCAGCACCGTGGTGCCGGTCTGCACGCTGCCGAAGATCGTCCCGATGCACAGCTGGGCTGCCACGAGCACCACGAACGGCCCCGTCCACAGCGGATCGGTGCCCTGACTGCCGCGCATCGTGTTGCGCGCGACCAGCGCCGAGGTGGGGTGGATCGCGAACCACGACCCGAAGACCGCGAGCAGTGCCGCAGCGGTGACCAGCGCACCCGCGGGCTCGGCAGCGATGGCCAGCACGCCGATCAGCGCAGGGCCGAGGACGAACGACGCCTCGTCAGCTGCACCCTCGTAGGAGAACGCCGCGTCGACCAGTCGGCGCTGGTCACCCTCGTCGCGGGTGATCGGACGCCACCGCACCCGCGCGAGCGGACCGACCTGCGGGATGGCGAGGCCGGTGACGCCTGCCGCGACGAAGATGGCCGCCTGGGACGCACCCGGCTGCGTCACGACGACGATGGCCACGAGGCCGGCGGCGCCCACGAGCGACTGCACCAGCACGACGGGCCGTTGGCCGACCCGATCGGCGAGCGCTCCGGCCAGCGGCGATCCGATCGCGTTCGCGACGGCCAGGATGCCGGCTGCGGCTCCACCCACGCCGTACTGACCCGTCGTCGAGCTGACCAGGACGAGCACGCCCAGCTGGCTCATGGCAAGCGGAATTCGCCCGAGGAAGGCTACGAAGATGTAGGCGGGCCCGACGATCCGCAACAACGCGCGGTAAGCGGCAACAGCTGACACTGAGGGGCACACTCTAGCGGTGATTAGAGTCGTGCCATGACCACGGTGGAGCCCAGGCTGCTGCGCGCCCGAGCTGCCACCTTCGTCTTCTTCGCGCTCAACGGCTTCGTGCTCGGCATGTGGGTGGTCAACATCCCCGAGATCCGGGACCGCACCGGAGCGAGCACCGAACAGCTCGGCTACCTGATCCTCCTCCTCGGCCTGACCGCTCTGGCGGGCATGCAGGTCTCAGGGCGCCTGGTCGACCGCTGCGGCAGCGGTCCGGTCATGGTCACGTCGGGCGTCGTGCTCAGCCTCTCGCTGGCCGGTCCGGCCTTCGCGACCAGTGTCGCCGGACTCGCCGTGGCGTTGGCCGCCGTCGGCGCGGCCAACGGTGCCGTCGACGTGGCGCAGAACTCTCACGCCGTCGAGGTCGAGACGGAGTACCGCCGACCGATCATGAGCGCCTTCCACGCCTTCTTCTCGCTCGGCGGCCTGGTCGCCGTCGCTGATCGGCGGAGCCATGATCGGACTCGGCGTCGACCTGCGGTGGACCCTGTCGCTGGGAGCCGTCGCAGGCGTCGTGCTCTGCCTGATGACTCGCCGTCGCGTGCTGGCCCGATCCCCCCGCCCACCGGCGGCGGGCAGTCCGGCGCCGCGCGGAGCCGCCGCCTGGACGCCGCGGGTGGTGCTGATCGCCCTGCTGGCGTTCGCCCTGTTCCTCAGCGAGGGCGTGGCCTACGACTGGAGCACGGTGCACCTGCACGACAGCCTGGGGTCGAACAAGGCGGTGGCTGCCTGGGCGTTCGGAGCCTTCTCGTTGTCGATGACGACGGTTCGCCTGGTGGCGGACCGCGTCGTGGCACGGATCGGTTCGGCTGCCTACGTGCAGCGTGCGGCGCTGGTCGGGGCGGCCGGGCTGTCGGCCGCTGCGCTGGCCCCCACCGCGTGGATCGCGATCGTGGGCTGGGCCGTGTTCGGCATCGGTCTGGCCGGGTGCGTCCCGCAGTTCTTCAGCGCCGCGGGGCGGATCGATCCGGACAACGCCGGGCTGTACATGGCGCGCGTGACGAGCCTGGGCTACCTGGGGCTGCTGGCGGGACCGGCCCTCATCGGCATCCTGACCCGCTGGGTGTCGTTGCCGACGACCTTCCTGCTGCCGATCGTCGGCTGCGTGCTGGCTGGGGCCCTCGCTCGACGTGCGCTGGCTCCCGCATGATGGCGCCGGACTGGGCCGAGGCACTCGCGCCGGTCCGCGATCGACTCGCGGCGATGGACGAGTTCCTGACGGCCGAGGTCGCCGCCGGACGTGACTTCCTGCCAGCGCGCGAAGACGTGCTGCGCGCGTTCGACGAGCCGTTGTCGGACGTGCGGGTCCTGATCGTTGGACAGGACCCCTACCCGACTCCCGGGCACGCCATGGGCCTGTCGTTCTCCGTGCGACCCGAGGTCCGACCGCTCCCCCGCAGCTTGATCAACATCTATCGCGAGCTCGAGAGCGATCTCGGCATCCCGCCAGCAGCCACCGGCGATCTCTCGCCGTGGGCCCGGCACGGGGTCATGCTGCTCAACCGCGTGCTCACGGTGCGACCAGGCGAGGCTGCCAGCCATCGTCGCCGGGGGTGGGAAGACATCACCCAACACGCCATCGAAGTCCTGGTC
Source organism: uncultured Actinomycetota bacterium (assembly GCA_963769445.1). GTDB lineage: Bacteria > Actinomycetota > Actinomycetes > Propionibacteriales > Nocardioidaceae > Aeromicrobium. Next base: position 307,000 of record CAVYLO010000002.1, read on the forward strand.
CATCGCGGCGGCCCGTGCGTGGCGATCCTGTGGGGTCGCGACGCGCAGAACCTGGAGCCCGTGCTGGGCGACGTCCCGGTCATCGCGTCACCACATCCGAGTCCGCTGTCGGCGTCGCGCGGCTTCTTCGGCTCGCGCCCGTTCAGCCGGGCCAACGCGTTGCTGCAGGCGCAGGGCGCCGATCCGATCGACTGGTTACTCGGCTCTGGGGCCGCCGAGCTCTGATCGGACGGCCGCCACGACCGACTCGACGACGTCGGCCAGCGGCGCGTCGACATCGATCATGAACCCGACTTCGTCGGGCCCGAGTGGTTCGAGGGTGTCGAACTGTGACTGCAGCAGCGAAGCCGGCATGAAGTGCTCACGGCTCTCCATCCGCGCACGCAGCACCTCGAACGGTGCGGCGAGGTGCACGAACATGACCTGCGACACCGTCGGGCCGGGGCCGCGCAGGATCTCGCGGTAGTCCCGGCGCAGCGCGGAACACGCCAGCACGCTGGAGACCCCGGCCGCGTGGTTGTCCTGCAACATCTGCGCCAGCGTCTGCAACCACGGCCGGCGATCGTCGTCGGTGAGAGCCGTGCCGGCCGACATCTTGTCGATGTTCGCCGCTGGGTGGAAGGAGTCGCCCTCGATGTAAGCCATCTCGAGGCGTGCGGCGAGACGGGTTCCGACCTCGCTCTTCCCGGTGCCGGACACCCCCATGACGACGATCTGACATGTGTCGGTCACGACGACGCACCGGTCCCGGGCTGCGGCTGGCTACGCTGAGCGACATGTCGCACGTGTATTCCGGGGTCCTGGAGGAGCTCGGGCCGCGCATCGTCGCGGGACGGCTGGCACCCGAGTCGAGCCTGACGCTGGAGTGGCTGCAGACCGAGTTCGGCGTCTCGCGCACCATTGCCCGCGAGGTCGTGCAGGTGCTCGCCTCCATGGGTCTGGTCGAGAGTCGGCGGCGTACCGGGATTCGGGTGCGACCACCGGCCGACTGGAACCACTTCGATCCTGCGGTCACCCGCTGGCGTCTGGACGGCGACGGCCGCGAGGCACACCTGCACGACCTCTCGCAGCTGCGCGCCGCGGTGGAGCCGCCGTCGGCCGCGCTGTCCGCCGTGCACGCCAATCCCCGGGTGCGCAGCGAGATCGTTCAGCTGGCCGAAGCCATGGAGATCGCGGGCGCCGCAGGCGACCTCGCCACCTTCCTCAACCTGGACATCGCCTTTCACCGGATGCTGCTGGAGGCCTCCGGCAACGTCATGTTCGGTGCCTTGGGAGATGTCGTCGAGGAGGTCCTGCGCGGGCGGACCGACCACGACCTGATGCCGCGCGAGCCCAAGCCCGAGGCCCGTCGCCTGCACCTGATGGTTGCCCACGCCGTCGCCGACGGCGACGTCGAGGTTGCCCGTTCCGCGATGCACGCCATCTGCGTCGAGGTCGTCTCGCAGATGCAGGGACGCCTGCCCCGGCCGTAGCCCGAGCACCGTCAGACCGCGCCGGCGAGCGGCCACAGGACGACCGCGATGGCGAACGCCGACAAGCCGAGGGTGGTCTCCATGACCGTCCAGGTCTTCAGGGTGGTCTTCTCATCCATGCCGAAGAAACGACTCACCAGCCAGAACCCCGAGTCGTTGACGTGGGACAGGACGGTGGCTCCGGCCGCGATGGCGGTCACGAGCAGGGCGATCCGCAGGTCGCTCAATCCACCAGCCTGACTGGCGATGAGGCCCGCCGCCGTGGTCAGCGCGACGGTGGCCGATCCCTGGGCGACGCGCAGGGCCGTAGCGATCAAGAACGCCTGGAGCAGCAACGGGATGCCCAGGTCGGACAATGACGACGTCAGCGCACCGCCGATGCCGCTGGCGCGCAGCACCCCGCCAAACATGCCGCCCGCGCCGGTGATCAGGATGATCGAGCAGATCGGTCCGAGCGACTCGTCCAGCAGGTCCGTGGTTTCGCTCAGCGTCCGGTCGCGGGTCCCGAGCAGACCGATGGCCGCCAGCAGGGTGACCAGCAAAGCCACCGGTGTGTTGCCGAGCAGGATGAGTCCGTCGACGACAGGGTTCGAGTCGATCGAGCCGCTGGACAGCAGCGTCGACAAGACGGTGTTGAAGCTGATGAGCACCAGCGGGACGGCGAGCAGACCGAGCACGGTCGCGAAGGCCGGCGGCGCCGGCTTGGTCGTGGTCATGGTGCCGCCGCCACCCGTGCTGCCGTCGTTGATCTCGCCGAACAGCAACGTCGGCAGCGCCACGTCAATGCGGGCGCCGAGCTGGCGGGAGACCAGGTAGACACCCACGTACCAAGCGGCCAGGGCAATGGGCAGGTTGACCAGCAGGATCACACCGATGTCGCCGCCCAGCACGGTGCCGGCTGCGACGGGGCCGGGGTGCGGCGGGACCAGGGCATGCATCGCGGCGAAGGCGCCCGCGGCGGGCAGGGCGTAGTAGAGGACCGAACCCCCGAAGCGGCGCGCGACGGTCAGGATGATCGGCAGAAAGACGACCAGCCCGGCGTCGAAGAAGATCGGGAAGCCGAAGATCAGTGCCGCGATGCCCAGGGCAAGCGGGGCCCGTCGTTCACCGAAGCGGCCGATCAGCGTGTCGGCCAGCACCTGCGCACCCCCGCTGACCTCCAGCAGTCGGCCGAGCATGACACCGAAGCCCACCAGCAGGGCGACCGAAGCCAGCGTGCTGCCGAATCCGGAGGTGAGCGCGATCGGCACGTCGACGAGTGGGATGCCTGCTGCCACCGCTGTCAGCAGGCTGACCAGCACGAGGGCGATGAAGGCGTGCAGTCGAACCTTGATGATGAGGAAGAGCAGTACGGCGACGGCAGCGGCGGCGATCAGCAGCAGCGTCGACGTTCCGTAGACGGGTTCCATGGGATCCACGATGATGTCCTGACGTGAGATGGGTCACTGTCGACCGAGTGTGCCGCAAAGGTACTACGTTTGCAACAGCACTAGGCTGATCGAGTGAGCGAGAAGAAAGTGCGCGATCGCGCCGTGGTGATTGATGACGGCTTCGCAGGGATGCAGCGCTGGGGGCTTCGCATCATCGTCATCGCAGCAGCTGCCCTCGTCGTCGGCTGGATCATCGGCCAGATGTGGGTCATCCTCTTCCCGGTCACGATCGCGCTCATCGTCACCAGCCTGCTGCAGCCGCCGGTCGCCTGGTTGCGGAGCAAGGGCTGGCCCTCGGCGGTCGCCGCGGCCGCCGTCATGCTCGCGTTCATCACGGCGGTGATCGGACTCGTCGCGATCCTCACGCCTCAGGTGGCTGGCCAGGCCGATGAGATTGCCAGCGGCGCGACCGGTGGCCTGCAGAAGGTGCGTGACTGGCTGACCGGCGAGCCGCTGAACCTGTCTGACGGACAGATCACGCGAGCCATCCAAGCCGTGCAGGACAAGGTGCAGGAGAGTGCCGCCGCGATCAGCTCGGGTGTCTTCTCCACGATCGGCGCCGCCACGTCTGCCGTGGTCAACTTCGTGGTCATCTTGCTGCTGACGTTCTACTTCATCAAGGATGGCCACCGATTCCTTCCGTGGGCACGCTCTGTGGGTGGCCAGCGCGCCGGCGAGCACGCCGGCGAGGTGCTGGAACGCTCGTGGGGAACCCTCGGCGGCTTCATCCGCACGCAGACCCTGGTTGCCTTCATCGACGCCGTCATCATCGGCATCGGTCTGGCGATCCTCGGCGTGGAGCTCGCCATTCCGTTGGCTGTCCTGACGTTCTTCGGTGGCTACATCCCGATCGTGGGTGCGTTCATCAGCGGTGCTGTCGCGGTGCTGGTCACGCTGGTCACCAACGATCCGAAGGACGCGTTGATCGCTCTCATCATCGTGGTGGCGGTTCAGCAGCTCGAGGGCAATGTGCTCTCCCCGCTGCTGCAGGGCAAGAACCTCAACCTGCACCCCGCCATCGTGCTGCTGGGCGTCACCGCTGGCGGCACGCTGTTCGGCATCACGGGTGCGTTCCTGGCCGTCCCGGTCGTCGCGACCGCGGCCGAGGTGCTGCGCTACATCAACGAACGCATCGACGACGCGGTTGATCCTGACGCCCCCGCGCAGGACTCCCACGCCGCCGATCGACTCGAATCGTCATGACCGCCGACATCGCCGCACTCCTGCTTCGTCTCGCGCTCGGTGTCATCTTCGTGATGCACGGCTACAAGCACGGCTTCGGGCCCAACGGCCTGACCGGCACGACGACGTGGTTCGCGGGCCTCGGTCTGCAACCGGCGCGGGTCCACGCAGCCGTGTCGACCTACCTGGAGATCGCTGCCGGGGTCGCGTTGCTCGTGGGTCTGTTCACCCCCGCCGCGGCAGCGGTCGGCGTCGGCATCATGGCCACCGCGTTCATCACGGTCCACCGCGCCAACGGCTTCTTCATCACCAAGGAGGGCTACGAGTACGTGATGCTCGTGGCGACTGCCTTGACGGTGCTGGCCATGGTGGGACCCGGACAGTGGTCGCTGGACCACGCGTTCGGCCTCGACCGTTCTGGCTGGCAGTGGGGGGCCGGCGCCTTCGTTCTGGGCGCCCTCGGCGCCGCCGGCCTGCTGATCACCTCGTGGCGGCCGAATCCGCCGACCGACTGACGGAGGACCTGCCCATGCCTGCCCACCGCTTGATGCCGTCGCCAGAAACCGACGACCTGATCGCTCTGACGCGTCAGATCCTCAGCAAGGAGCTCGCGCCGCTGGTCGACGAAGCCGAGGCGACCTCCACCTTCCCCCGCGCAGCGTTTCGCACCCTGGGCGCCGCTGGTCTGTTGTCGCTGCCCTACCCGGAGGAGTTCGGTGGTGGCGAACAACCCTATGAGGTGTACCTGCAGGTGCTGGAGGAGATCGGCACCGCGTGGGCGTCGGTCGGCGTCGGCACGAGCGTGCACGCCTTGTCGTGCTTCGGGCTCTTCACCGCTGGCAGCGACGAGCAGAAGCAGCGCTGGCTTCCCGCCATGCTGGCCGGTGACCTGCTTGGCGCCTACTGCCTGTCGGAGGCACATGCCGGTTCGGACCCGGCGGCCATGCGGACCCGCGCGGTGCGCGAAGGGGACGAGTACGTCATCAACGGCGCCAAGGCGTGGACCACGCACGGTGGCGAGGCGGACTTCTACAAGGTCATGGCGCGCACGTCCGACGACGGCGCGCGCGGCATCTCGTGCTTCCTGGTGCCGGCCGACACTCCCGGCCTCACCGCCGACACCCCTGAGCGCAAGATGGGCCTGACCGGGTCCACGACCGCCACGATGCTGTTCGACGACGTCCGGATACCGGCCGACCGACTGCTCGGCGCCGAGGGGCAGGGCCTGTCGATCGCGCTGGCCGGTCTCGACGCAGGACGTCTCGGCATCGCCGCCGTCGCCACGGGGGTCGCGCAGGCCGCACTCGACGCCGCGATCACCTACGCCCGGGAACGGGAGACCTTCGGTCGAGCGATCATCGACCACCAGGGCCTCGGGTTCCTGCTCGCTGACATGGCCGCCGCTGTCGAGTCAGCCCGCGCCACCTACCTGTCGGCTGCGCGGCTCAAGGACGCCGGGCGACCGTTCGGCCGCGAGGCCTCCATCGCCAAGCTGGTCTGCACCGACAACGCCATGCGCGTGGCGACCGACGCCGTGCAGGTGCTCGGCGGCGCGGGCTACACCAAGGACTTCCCGGTCGAGCGGTTCATGCGCGAGGTCAAGGTCATGCAGATCTTCGAAGGCACCAACCAGATCCAGCGTCTGGTCATCGCCCGCCATCTCGCCCGGGACTGAGCAGGTCAGGCCCTCACGCTGCCGCCCGGCGTGACGTCTCCATCACCTTGGACCGCTGCGCGAAAGCTGGGTGTCGCCTGCAACGCGATGATGTCGGCCGGCATCTCGATACCTGCGTCATCCAGGGCCAGCTTGGTGGCGATGATCGCGGCCGACAGCGCGACCCTCGAGTCATGCTGATCAGGACCCGCCCAGAATCGCACCTCGATGTCGACGGTCGAAACTCCGAGCGCCGTCACCAACGCCTCGGGCTGCGGATCGTCGGGCAGGCGCGGGAGTCCGGCCAGCGCCTGCTCGACGACCCGGCACGCTTCCTCGACATCGTTCTCGTAGGCCACGCCGACCACGAAGTCGAGCCGTCTGCTCGGGTAGGCCGTGCGCACCACGATCACGCTCTTGTAGACATCACGGTTGGGGATGAGCACAAGCTGGCCGTTGAAGGTCTTGAGCCTCGTCTCGCGGATCGTGATCGCCTCGACCGTTCCGGACTGATCGCCGACAGTGATCTGATCGCCGGACTGAAAGGGCTGTCGCAGCAACAGGAGCACTCCCGCCAGCAGGTTCTCCAAGATGTCGCGGAAGGCGAAGGCCGCAGCCACCGAGAAGAACCCCAGTCCCGCCAGCGCGTCGACGGGTCGCACCGACGGGAACACGACGACCACCGCTGCGAAGACGAAGACCGTGGCAACCAACCAGCCAGCGAGTCGGCTCATCACTCGAGTGAAGCTGGGCGTCCGGCGGCCGGTGAACAAGCGGCGCAGAGCCCAACCGACGATGCGCGACAGCGCCACTCCGAGCACCACCAACAGCAGCGCGATCAGCATGCGGATCACGACCGTGGGCAACCCGACATCCGTGGCCAGCTCTTCAAAGACTGTCACGGGCTCACGCGTGACGGTGCGCACGCTTCCTGCACGGCTACAGCGACCTTCTGGTGCACCTCGGCGTGGAACACGCTGGGGATGATGTAGTTCGGGCCCAGCTCGTCGGCGCTGACCGAGTCGGCGATGGCGTCGGCGGCGGCCGTGAGCACGTCCATGCCGATGCCCCGGCTGCGCGCGTCCAGCAACCCCCGGAAGATGCCCGGGAAGGCGAGCACGTTGTTGATCTGATTCGGATGGTCCGAGCGGCCGGTGGCGACGACAGCCGCGTGCCGTCGCGCGATCGACGGCTCGATCTCCGGATCGGGATTGGCCAGGGCGAACACGATGGAGTCATCGGCCATCGACATCACGTCATCTGCCGTGATGAGATTCGGCGCCGACACGCCGATGAAGACGTCAGCACCCGGCAGGGCGTCGCGCAGCGCACCGGTGACACCTGATCGGTTGGTGTGCGCGGCGGTCCACTCCAGCGACTCGTGCAGACCGGGCCGATCCGCGTGCACGACACCCTCGACGTCGCACACCAGCACGTCCGAGGCGCCGGCGTGCAGCAGCACCTTGAGCACGGCCGTCCCCGCGGCACCGGCACCGACCAGCACGATGCGGGCGTCCGGCAGGGTCTTGCCCACGACCCGCAGCGCATTGCGCAACGCGGCAAGGACCACGACGGCGGTGCCGTGCTGGTCGTCGTGGAAGACCGGGATGTCGAGGCGGTCGCGCAGGCGCTGCTCGATCTCGAAGCATCGGGGCGCCGAGATGTCCTCGAGATTGATGCCGGCGAAACCCGGCGCGATGGCGGCCACGGTGTCGATGATCTGCTCGACATCCTGGGTGTCGAGACACAGCGGCCACGCGTCGATGCCGGCGAACGCCTTGAACAGCGCGGACTTGCCCTCCATGACCGGCAGCGCAGCCTTGGGCCCGATGTTGCCCATGCCGAGCACGGCCGAGCCGTCGGTCACCACGGCGACGCTGTTGCGCTTGATGGTGAGCCGCCGGGCATCTTCTGGATCGTCGACGATCGCCTGGCAGATGCGCGCGACCCCGGGCGTGTAGATCATCGAGAGGTCGTCGCGGTTGCGCAGCGGATGCTTGGAGGCCGTCTCGATGACGCCGCCGAGGTGCATCAGGAAGGTGCGGTCCGAGACCTTGACGACCTCCACGTCCTCGATCGCTCGCAGGGCTGCCACCAGCTGGTCAGCGTGCTCTGGACCAGATGACGAGACCGTGAGGTCGACCTGCAGCGTCTCGGGCGTGGACGACGAGACGTCCAGCGCCGTGATCTGACCGCCAGCCTGCTCCACTGCCGCGGTGAGGTCGCTGACCACCAGCCCGCCCGCTGGTAGCACGAGACGGACGACGATCGAGTTCGAGATGCTGACGCTGGCCACGTGTCGACCCTACTCGCGGACCTGTCTCAGGCGAGTCCGGATGGATCGCTGAAGATCTGGGTGTTCTCGTCCAGGGTCTCGCCGGCGAAGAACGCCGGACGCGTGACCCGCATGTAGAGCATCACCACGACGCCGAGGCCGATGATTCCCACGCCAATGACGAAAACGGTGCCCACCCCGAACACTGAGGACCCGCTGCCGTAGGCCGGGTCCGAGGAGTCGAACAGGGTCTGGATCAGCACTGCGACCAGCGCGATGCCGCCGACCAACGGCGACAGGAAGCGCAGGAAGAAGTGCCGCGCGCTGGTGAACGCGCTGTCGCGGAAGTACCAGACGCACGAGAAGGCGGTGATGCCGTAGTAGAAGCAGATCATCAACCCGAGCGTGAGGATCGTGTCCTGCAGCACGCTGGTGCTGATGACGCGCATCACGGCGTAGAACACCGTCGCCACGACGCCGGCCACGATGGTGGCGTGCACCGGCGACTTGTGGGTGGGATGCACCGTGCCGTACGCATCGGGCAGCGCCTTGTAGTGGCCCATCGCCAGCATGGTGCGCGTCGGCGACAGGAACGTCGACTGCAGCGACGCCGCCGAGCTGGTCAGCACCGCCAGCGACATCAGCACGGCCAGCGGTCCGAGCACCGGCGAGGCGAGCGCCACGAAGACGTTGTCGGCGATCTCGCCGTTGTTCAGGCCGAGACCGGTGTCGCCGAGGCCGGCGAACAGCAGCACCGCGACGGCGATGAACAGGTACAGCAGCACGACGACGGTGATGGTCAGCACGGCGGCCTTGCCCGGAGTGGAGTCCGATCCGGCGGTCTCCTCGTTCAGCGTCAGGCAGGTGTCCCAGCCCCAGTACACGAAGATCGACAGGGAGACCCCGGCCGCGAAGGCGGCGAACGAGTCGATCTCGAACGGGTTGAACCAGGACCAGCTGAACGACAGCGTGCTGCTGGCCTCGGCGCCGCCGGACTGCACGAACGCCGCGATGATGAAGATGACCAGCACCAGCAGCTGGAAGGTCACCAGGAAGTACTGGATCGGGCGGGTCGTCTCGATGCCGCGGTAGCAGATGTACACCGCGAGGGCGACGAACGCGGTGCAGGTGGCGATGTTGATCAGCACGTTGTCGGTCAGGTCGGCGATGCCGTCGTTGCCGGTGATCTGCGCGATCGCGAGATAGAAGAAGTCGACCGCGATCGCCGCCAGGTTCGACAAGACGATGACGGTGGCGGCGATCAGGCCCCATCCGCCCATGAAGCCGACGTACGGGCCGAAGGCCTTGGTGGCCCACGTGAACGAGGTGCCGCTGTCCGGCGTCTTGGCGTTCAGCTCGCGGTAGCCGAACGCGACCAGCAGCATCGGGACGAACCCGACCAGGAAGATCGCCGGCATCTGCGGCCCGACCTCCTGCGCCACGTAGGCCACCGAGGCGGTGAGCGTGTAGGCCGGTGCGATGACCGAGACGCCGAGCGCGACGCTGGCCAGAAGACCGAGCGAGCCGGTGTTCAGACCCTTGTTGGACTGCCCTGTCGATCGACATCGGCGTGCCGCTTTCGTGAGGTGGGTGGGATCAGTGCTGGCAGGTGCAGGCGTCGGTGCCGCAGCACGATGCCGACGACGATCGGGGCGAGGGCTCCACGTCGAGCGAGGGGTTGCGATCGAAGAAGCCGACCGGCTTGAGCCAGAACGACACGATGTCGGCGGGCATGACCGGCCAGTCCTCGGGCCGGGTGATGTGGTGGATGCCGAAGACGTACCAGAGCACCACGTCGGTGTCGGCGGTCGAACGACTCTGCTGGATCCACTCGGGCAGGCCGTGGTCGTCCTTGCTCTGGTTGACGAACTCGCCGGACGGCCACCGCTCCTCGGCGTCGTGGGGCGTGACCCAGACGGTGTGACCGATGACCTGGGCGCGCTGGAAGACCGGCGACGTCGGGATCGAAGAACGACGGGATGGCCCCGCCGGGCACCAGCTTGTACGCCGACCGGCGTGCCCAGGCCGTTCAGCGAGCCGTCGTTGACCACCTTCCAGGCGCGCTGGCTCTCCCAGCGGAAGTCGTCGTGACCCTCGGTCTCGATGCGGCGTGCTCACCTGCCGCAGCCCGAGCCCGTGCGGGTTCTCGGCACTGATCGGGTCGATCACCGTCTCGCTGCGATAGACGGTGTTGCTGCGACCGTCGGGCTCCAGGTCGAGCCGGGCGACCAGGAAGTGCTGGTGGTACGGCGCGTAGGTGCGCTGGTCGACCAGCGTGCCGTGCGGGTGGGCCTGGCCCTCCTCGACGTGCGTGACGACCATGATGCCGGTGGCCCGCACCTCGCACTCGATGTTGCCGTCCTCGTAGAACCGCCAGTAGACGAGGTACTCGTAGTTGGCGACGGTGACGTGGAACGAGACCACGAAGCGGCGCTGCCGGCGCACCTCGGCGCCGACCTCGTGGCCGGACCCGTCGTCGCCGTGGTCCACGTGCTTCCAGCCGACCGCGCTGTCCTCCTCGTGCAGGCAGATCGCGTTCGTGATCGTGTACGGCTCGCCGGCGCTGTCGTGCATCACGGCGTCGAGGTAGCGGATCTCGCCGAGGCAGTCGCAGCCCAGCTCCAGCGACTGGGTCATGAAGCCCAGGCCCCACTCGCCGATGTCGAAGGCGGTGCGGCGGAAGTGGTCGACGCTCGGGTCGCGGTACGGCACGATCATCTCGGCGAAGCTGAGCTTGTGCGCGATCGGCCGCACCCGCCCGGCGTCGGTGTAGGTGACGGCCTGGATCGTCATGCCCTCGCGGTGGTTGAAGCCGACGCGCATGGACCAGTTCTGCCAGCTGATCTCGTGGCCGTCGACCTCGAAGCCGACGCCCTCGGGCTGGGTGACCTGCAGCGGCTTGCGGGCAGGACGGTGACCCTTCAGCCGGTCCGGGACGTGCCGAGGCACGTACTCGCCCATCACCTCGGGGCGCGAGACCGTGTGGGTGTCCTCGATGTCCAGCAGCTCCATCGTGTTGACGTCGATGACGCAGTGGAATCCGTTGACCGGTCCGGCGTACGGGTTGGCACCGGCGGCGGCGCGGACCCACGTGTCGGACCAGCCGATCCGGCGGTCCTTCCACTGCTCGGGCATCACCGCGTCCCCGTAGGTCCAGGTGTCCATGAACACCAGGTCCATGTCGGTGATGCCGCGCCGCTGCAGCGCAGCGATCACGTCCGGATGCGATCGCAGGGCCGCATCGGCCTCCTCCCACTCATCGACGGTGAAGTTGGCCTGCACGCCGGGCACGTGCTCGAACAACGCGACGGCGTCGGCCGACAGGTTCACCCGGGCGCGGTACGTGCGATTGGTTCCCCGCTCCAGGCAGAGGGCCTCGACGATCCGGTCCGGCACCTCGCCGGAGGCCGCAAAGGCGTCGAGGTCCGCCTTCGCCGGCTCCAGCCCCTCGATCGAGCAGTAGCGCCACCCCACGCCGATGCCGTGCTCGCGATGCAGCAGCGCGGTGGTGGCCCGGAACTCGTCGCTGGTGAGGGGATCAAGGGGGTGCGCCATGGACAGATCATGGCACCTCGCACGCTCATCGGACAGGGTGTAATCCTCTGCAGTTCTCCGGTTCTTCAGTACGGTGGCTGCACCACCTGAGGAGATCCGATGACCAACCCCACGTACCGCGTCACCGACCCGTCGACCGGCGAGGTCCTCCAGAGCTTCGAGCACGCCACCGACGCGGAGATCGAGGCGACGCTCAGCGCCTCGCAGGAGGCGTACATCGCCTGGCGTGACCTGCCCATCGGCGAGCGCGCCGCCATCGTCAAGCAGGTTGGCGTGCTGTTCGGCGAGCGGGCCGACGCGTTGGCCGAGACGGCCCGCCAGGAGATGGGCAAGCCTGTCTCGGAGGGCGTGGAGGAGGCCGAGTTCTGCCAGGCGATCTTCGACTACTTCGCCACCGAGGGTCCCGATCTCGCCGCCGACCAGCCGATCAAGGGCATCACCGGCGGCAAGGCCGTGGTCCAGCGCCTGCCTGTGGGGCCACTGCTGGGGATCATGCCCTGGAACTTTCCGTTCTACCAGATCGCACGCTTCGCGGCCCCCAATCTGGTGCTCGGCAACACCGTGCTGCTCAAGCACGCCGAATCAGTGCCGGGCTGCGCCCTGGCCGTCGAGCAGCTGCTGCACGACGCGGGCGTGCCCGAGGGCGCGTACCGCAACGTGTTCGCCACCTTCGACCAGGTCTCGACGATCATCGCCGATCCTCGCGTCCAAGGCGTCTCGCTCACCGGCTCGGAACGCGCCGGTGCCACGGTGGCCGCCCAGGCCGGACAGCACCTCAAGAAGTGTGTGCTCGAGCTCGGCGGGTCAGATCCCATGGTGGTGCTCGACAGCACCGACGTGGCCGATGTGGCCACCAAGGCGTGGGACTTCCGCATCTACAACGCCGGCCAGGTCTGCAACTCCAACAAGCGGATGATCGTCATGAACGACGTGTTCGACGAGTTCGTCGCCGAGCTGACGCAGAAGGCGTCCTCCCTGGACACCTTCGCGCCCATGTCCTCGCGGGCCGCCGCGGAGGCCGTCGCCGAGCAGGTGCAGGACGCCGTCGACAAGGGGGCCACGCTGCACGCGGGCGGCGTGCTGTCCGACGGCCCGGACGCGCACTACTCACCGGCCGTGCTCACCGGCGTCACGCCCGAGATGCGGGCCTACGCCGAGGAGCTGTTCGGACCCGTGGCGGTGGTCTACCGGGTCGACAGCGACGAAGAGGCCCTCACCCTGGCCAACGACTCGACCTACGGGCTGGGCGGCGCCGTCTTCAGCGAGGACCTGGACCGCGCGCAGTCGCTGGCGCAGCGCCTCGAGGTCGGCATGTCCAACGTCAACTCCACCGCCGGCGAGGGTGCCGAGTTCCCCTTCGGCGGAGTCAAGCGGTCCGGGTTCGGCCGCGAGCTCGGCCCCCTGGGCATGGAGGAGTTCGTCAACAAGCGGATGTTCTACATCTCCGACTGAGGGAGGGCCTGCCTGAGGTTCAGGAGTCGAAGCCGAGCCCCAGCCGGTCCAGGGTGCGCAGCAGCAGGTTGCGGCGGCCCTCGTGGTGGTCGGCGCGGTCCAACGACCACGTGGTGGCCTTGATGCCCACCGTGGCGATCGGCTCGGGCGGGAACGGCAGCGGCTTCCTGCGCACCATCTCCAGCCGGGTGCGTTCGGTGTCGAGTCCGTCGAGGCGGTCGAGCATGACCTCGGCCGCGAACCGGGTGGCGGCCACACCCAGACCGGTGAAGCCAGCCGCGTAGGCCACGCGACCGCGACGCGCCAGCCCGTGGAACGCGCAGAACTGAGTCGACGTGTCGATCGGGCCAGCCCAGCGGTGACTGAAGGTGAGCCCCTCCAGCTGGGGGTAGGTGGTCAGGAAGTGCGCCGCGAGCCGGCGGTAGGAGGAATCCCGATCCTCGTACTCCGGGAGCACCTTGCGCCCCGGGTGGTAGATCGCGTCGTAGCCGCCGTAGAGGATGCGCTGGTCCTGGGTCGGCCGCGAGTAGTGGAACTGGTTGGCGAGATCGGCGACCCCTTGCCGGTTCTTCCACCCGATGGCTGCGCGCTGGGTCGCGTCGAGCGGCTCGGTCATCAGCACGTAGTCGTACACCGGGATGGTGGAGAGCCTGGTGCGCCGCAACAGCGGCCGAAAGACGTTGGTGGCCAGCGCCACCTTCGCACTGCGCACCGATCCGCGCGCTGTGCGCACCACGACGGGTCCGGACCTGCCGGAGTCCAGTGCCGTCACGGCGGAGTGCTCATGGATCTGCACACCGAGGTCGACCGCGACCCGAGCGAGCTCGTGCACGAGCCGGGCGGGGTGCACGAGTGCAGTGTCGTCCTTCGACCAGCGACCGGCCCGGTAGATCGGGCTGTCGATCTCAGCCCGGACGGCCGCTTCGTCGAGGTACTCGCCGTGGGTCTCGTCCTTCAGCCACTGCACCTGGTGCGGGTCGTAGGCCACCGACAGCGTGCCGTTGCGCTCGAACTGACAGTCCATCCCCAGATCGGCGACATCGCGCTCGATGGCGTCCAGGTTCTCGGCGCCGAGTCGTTCGAGGGTCTCGTACTCATCGGGCCAACGACTGAGTCCGTTCTCGGCGCCGTGGGTCAGACTCGCTTCGGCGAAACCGCCGTTGCGGCCCGAGGCGGCCCACCCGAGCGTCTCGGCCTCCAACAGGACGACGCGGGCCGACGGATCGCGCCGCTTGGCGAGCACCGCCGTCCACAATCCGCAGTACCCGCCCCCGACGACCGTGAGGTCAGCCTCGAGCTGGCCGTCGAGCGCTGCATGGTCGACGCCACGGGCATCGTCGAGCCAGAACACCCGATGCTCGGTCGCCGCCAGCGTCGCCGTGACGAGGGCGTCAGGCGGTGCTTGTCGCTCGAAGACAGTGCGCTGGCTGGCCACAGACGGAGATTAGCGCAGCGAGACGGTCTCTCGTCCGTCGAAGATGGGCGCGCTCAGTGCCGCGTCGTACTCGGTGCGCAGCTGCTGGACCAGCTCGGCCACGCTCTGGCGCTTGCTCACCGTTCCGATGCCCTGGCCCGAGCCCCAGATGTCGCGCCAGGCCTTGGCGTCGCTGCCGCCCCCTGACCCGAAATCCATGGCCGACGGATCGGACTCGGGGAGGTCCGCCGGGTCCAGCCCCGCGGCCTCGATGCTGCCACGGAGGTAGTTGCCGTGGATGCCGGTGAACAGATTGCTGTAGACGATGTCGTCGGCCTTGCTGTCGACGACCATCTGCTTGTAGTCGTCGTCGTTGTTGGCCTCGTGGGTCGACATGAAGGCCGATCCCACATAGGCCAGATCCGCTCCGGCGACCTGCGCCGCGAGGATCGAGGCGCCGTGGGCGATCGATCCCGAGAGCAGCAGTGGCCCGTCGAACCACTGGCGAATCTCCCGCAGGAGCGCGAACGGCGACGTGGTGCCGGCATGACCGCCAGCGCCTGCCGCCACGGCGATGAGACCGTCGGCCCCCTTCTCGATGGCCTTGTGCGCGAAACGGTCGTTGATCACGTCGTGCAGCACGATGCCGCCGTAGGAGTGGATCGCATCGTTGATCTCGGGGCGGGCGCCCAGCGAGGTGATGACGATCGGCACCTGGTGGTCGATGCACATCTGCACATCGGCCTCGAGCCGGTCGTTCGACTTGTGCACGATCTGATTGACCGCGAACGGCGCGACCGGCTGCTCGGGATGCTGCAGCGCGAACGTCGCGGTGTCCTCGACGATGCGGTGCAACCAGTCATCCAGCAGCGCGGCGGGCCGCGCGTTGAGCGCTGGGAACGAACCGATCACGCCGGCGGTGCACTGCGCGATCACCAGCTCCGGCCCGGACAGGATGAACATGGGCGACGCGACGACGGGCAGCGCCAATGGACGGCGCAGGATCTCGGGCAAGCTCACGGACGACCTCTCGACGGTGTGCAGATATGGTGTGCAACAAGTTGCATAGTATCGGCGATCGGTATTTCTGGCACCATTCCCTTCATGGTCAGCGTGCTGGTGGTCGAGGACGAGATCGGGCTCGCCCGGTCGTTGCAGGATGGTTTGCAGAACCATGGCTTCTCGGTGCAGACCACGCACGACGGTTTCTCCGGCTACCGGCTCGCGAAGGAACCCGGCGTCGATCTGGTCGTTCTGGACTGGATGCTGCCCGAGATGTCGGGCGTCGAGGTGTGCCAGCGGCTCCGCTCTGAGGACGTCTCCGTGCCGATCTTGATTCTCACCGCCAAGGACGGAACCACTGACGAGACCGACGCCCTCGCGACGGGCGCCGACGACTATCTGCGCAAACCCTTCGCCTTCGCCGTGCTGCTGGCTCGCTGCGACGCATTGCTGCGGCGCGGCAGCGTGGCCGAAGGGTGGTCAGAGCTCGTCGTGGGCGATCTGGCGCTCGACCCGCGACGTCGATCGGCTCGCCGGGGCCAGCGCCAGGTGGATCTGAGTCGTCGCGAGGCCGCACTCCTCGAGTACTTCATGCGGAACCCGGGTCAGACCCGCTCCAAGGCGGAGATCCTGCGCAACGTCTGGGGTGATGCCGCCATGGAGACGAACCTGGTCGAGGTGTACGTCGGGTACCTGCGCAAGAAGCTCGACGCACCCTTTGACACGCAGATGTTCCAGACGGTGCGAGGTCAGGGCTATCGTCTCGAGGCGACGTGAGGGGACCCCCTGTCCGCCGGTGGTGGCGACTTCTCTCGCTGCGGACCCGCATGCTCGTCATCTCGGCGACGGCCGTCGCCGTCGTCATGGCGGTCGGCGGCATTCTTCTGATCTCGCGGTTGAACGGTGAGCTGCTGGAAACTGCCACGGATCTCGGCGAGGACACCGCGCAGGACATCGCCGCACTGGCACGCACCGGCGAGCTGCCCCCGGTCCTGCCGCGCATCGGGTCGGAGCCACCAGCCATCCAGGTCGTGCGCGCCGGCGAGGTGATCAGCCAGACCCCCGACGAGCTCGGGCTTCGCCGCGTCTTCGTGAGCGAGCCGGTTCCACCCGGCGTCACGCGATTCTTCGATCGCGATCGCCTTCCGATCGACGAGAGCGGCCCGTTCAGGGTCGCCGCCCTCGGCACGCAGACACCTGAGGGGCCCGCGACCGTCTACGTGGCCGTTGACGTCGAGGACTTCGCGGAGGCGACGAGGATCGCCAAGCAGGTCGGCGGGTTCGGTCTGCTCGGTCTGGTCCTCGTGCTGTGTGGCGTCCTCTGGGTGGTCATCGGTCGGACCCTCGCTCCGGTGGTGGCGATCCGCGCCCGCACCGAGGCCATCACGGCCAGCGAGCTGCATCAGCGCGTGCCCGAGCCGGAAGGGCGCGACGAGATCTCCGATCTCGCCCGAACGATCAACGACATGCTGGCCCGCCTCGAGGCCAGCGCTCGACGACAGGAGTCGTTCGTCGCCGATGCCGCGCACGAGCTGCGCAGCCCGATCGCCAGCCTGCAGGCCCGGCTGCAGACCATGTTGCTGGCGCCTGGGAGCCCGCCGGACGATCGGGACACCCGGGATCTGCTGCGAGAGACCGTCCGCATGGGACGACTCGTCGACCACCTTCTCCTGCTGGCCAGGAGTGATGCCGGCACGATCACCACCGCCCACGGCCCGGTCGATCTGGAGGAGGTCGTGCTGGAGACCGTGGCTGCGATCGAATCGATCGTCCCGATCACGCTCGACGACGTGCAGCCGGTTCAGGTCGAGGGCCAGTCGACCCTGCTCGAGCACGTCGTCCGGAACCTGCTGGAGAACGCGGAGCGGTACGCCGAGGAATCGATCGAGGTGTCCTTGCGAACGCACGAGGGCCGCGCCGTTCTGACCATCGACGACGACGGCGCCGGTATTCCGGAGGATCGCCGCGATGACGTGGTCAGACGATTCGTCCGCATCGACGATTCACGCGATCGCGGTACCGGAGGAGCGGGGCTCGGCCTCGCGATCGTGCACGAGATCGTCAACCTCCACGGCGGCGAGCTGCTGATCGGTGAGTCGCCCTCAGGCGGAGCTCGCCTCCAGGTCTTGCTCCCCATGGCGTCGATGTCTCCCTGAGCCTCCGACAGGATTTGAACCCGCGACATCCTTATTACAAGTAAGGCGCTCTACCGGACTGAGCTACAGAGGCGTGCGGGCGAACCCGCGGGACCATCGTAGGCGGTTCGCGACTGCGCCATACTGGCGGCGTGGCTCCTCACTACCAGCACCTGCTCGAGGCGACCGCGAATCTGGGGACACCGCTTGCGGTCGTCGACGCTGACGCCCTGTGGGCCAACGCTGACGACCTCGCCCGGCGCGCCAACGGTGTGCCGATTCGCGTCGCCAGCAAGTCGGTGCGCGTGCGCTCGGTCATCGAACGCGCCGTGGCCCGCGATGCCTTCGCCGGCGTCATGTCGTACTCGCTGGCCGAGTCGAACTGGCTGGTCGACCATGGCGCCACCGACGTGCTGCTCGCCTACCCCACCGTTGACGCCGACGCCCTGCGCGATCTGGTCGCCAACGAGCGACGCACCGCAGCGATCACGCTGATGATCGACAGCATCGAGGCACTCGACGTCATCGACTCGATGCTCGACATCGCCCGTCCCGAGATCCGGGTGTGTCTCGACGTCGACGCGTCGCTGCGCATCGGACCGGTGCACCTCGGTGTGCGCCGCTCCCCCGTGCACACCGTGGACGAAGCCACCCGCATCGCCCAGATGATCAGCGGACGAGCCGGATTCCGCCTCGTCGGTCTGATGTTCTACGACGCCCAGATCGCCGGCCTGCCCGACACCTCGGCCGCCGTTCGTCTGGTCAAGAAGCGGTCCGCCGCCGAGCTGACCGAGCGACGGGGCCAGATCGTGAGCGCCGTGCGGCACGTCGCCGCCCTCGAGATCGTCAACGCAGGCGGCACCGGCAGCCTCGAGGTGACTGGCGCCGACCCCGCCATCACGGAGCTGACCGCCGGCTCCGGGCTGTTCGCTCCCACCTTGTTCGACGGGTATGACGCCTTCGAGGCCCGACCGGCCGCGTTCTTCGCCCTGTCGGTCGTGCGGCGACCCGCGGCGGACATCGCCACCGTGTTCTCCGGCGGCTACATCGCCTCGGGCGCGACCCACAAGAATCGCCGACCGACCCCGGTCTGGCCCGAGGGGCTGGCTCTGATCGACGCCGAAGGTGCCGGGGAGGTGCAGACGCCGCTCAAGGGTGCGGCTGCGCGCGACCTGGCCGTCGGCGACCGGGTGCTGATGCGCCACGCCAAGGCTGGCGAGATGTGCGAACGCTTCAACGACGTGGTCCTGGTCGCCGCCGACGGCAGCACCGAGCATCTGCCCACGTACCGCGGCGAGGGGAAGAACTTCGGATGAGCGAGTGGACCAACTGGGGCCGGAGCGTCACGGCCCACCCGACCCGGGTCGCACGCCCACGTTCGACCGCCGACGTCGCACAGGTCGTGCAGCAGGCGGCCACCGAGGGCCTCCACGTCAAGGCCATTGGCGCCGGCCACTCGTTCACCGCCATCGGCGCGACCGACGGGGTGCTGCTGCACCTGGACCACCTCAGCTCGATCCTGTCCCACGACGTCGCCACCGGACGGGTGCGCGTGCAGGCCGGCATCTCGCTGCACCAGCTGAACCCCCGCCTCAAGGCGCTCGGCCTGGCCCTGCCGAACCTGGGCGACGTCGATCCGCAGTCCGTGGCCGGAGCGATCAGCACCGGGACGCACGGCACGGGTGGTCGACTGCAGGGGATCGCCGCCGCGGTCGTGGGCGTCCAGCTGGTGCTGGCCGACGGCGCGGTCGTCGAGATCGACGAGCAGCACCCGTGGTTCCAGGCCGCACGAGTCTCGCTCGGCGCGTTGGGCATCATCACCGAGGTCACCCTGCAGTGCGTGCCCGCGTTCCTGCTGCACGCCCGCGAGGAGCCGATGGCGCTGCCCGAGGTGTTGTCGCGCATCGACGAGATGGTCGAGGACAACGACCACTTCGAGTTCTACTGGTTCCCGCACACCGAGAAGACCTCGATCAAGCGCAACAACCGCGTGCCGGCTGGCACCGAGCGCGATCCGGTGGGTCGATTCCGCGGCTGGCTGGACGACCGGTTCCTCAGCAACACCCTCTTCGAGGGCATCAACCGGGCCGTTGCCCACCGACCAGCCCTGATCCCCCGCGTCAACCAGATCAGCGGATCGGTGATCGGCGCCCGCGAGTACACCGACGATTCCTTCAACGTCTTCGTCTCCGAACGCACCGTGCGGTTCCGCGAGTCCGAGTTCGCGATGCCGCGCGAGGCACTGCCCGACGTGCTCGCCGCGCTCCGGGCGTGGTTCGACGCCGGCCACGAGCAGATCTCGTTCCCCATCGAGGTGCGCTTCACCGCCCCTGATGACGCATGGCTGTCCACCGGGCACGACCGCGCCAACTGCTACGTGGCGGTGCACCAGTACTGGCGCACCGACTACCAGGCGTACTTCGCCGCGACGCAGGACATCTTCACGGCCCACGAGGGCCGCCCGCACTGGGGCAAGCTGCACACCCTCGACGCGCCGTACTTCAGCGCCGCCTACCCACGCTTCGACGACTTCGTCGCCATCCGCGACGAGGTCGACCCCGACCGCCGCTTCACCAACGACTACCTGGACCGCGTTCTCTCCTAGAGGCGGGTGCGGGACACGGCGTAGAGGGCGATACCGGCGGCGACGCCAGCGTTCAGGCTCTCCAGACCGGTGGACATCGGGATCGAGGCGATCTGGTCGCAGGTCTCACCGACCAGTCGGGACAGTCCCTTGCCCTCGCTGCCGATGACCAGCACGACGGGTCCGTCGATCAGGTTGGAGTCCGGCAGCTCGACCTCGCCGTCGGCGGCCAGCCCGATGACCATCAGGCCCTCCTCCTGCAGCTCCTTGAGCGTGCGCGTCAGGTTGGTGACGCGGGCGACGGGGACCCGGGCAGCGGCACCGGCCGAGGTCTTCCACGCGGCCGCGGTGATCTGGGCGGCCCGCCGTTCGGGAATCACCACACCGTGCGCCCCGAAGCCGGAGGCCGAGCGGATCACGGCACCGAGGTTGCGGGGATCGGTGATGCCGTCGAGCATCACGATCAGCGCGGGTTCCTTGCGCTCGGCGGCCAGCTCCAGCAGGTCGGCCGGCTTGACGTACTCGAAGGCATTGAGCTTGACCGCGATGCCTTGGTGCGAGGCACCGAGGGTCAGCTTGTCGAGCTCGTGGCGGCCGATCTCGAGCAGATTGACGTGCTGGTCGGCGGCGAGCTTGAAGATCTCGCGCATGCGTTCGTCGCGCTCGGTGCCCTCGGCGACGTAGAGCGCCTTGACCGGCACTCGCTCGCGCAGCAGCTCGACCACCGGATTGCGCCCCGAGACCCACTCGGCCTGCGTGCCGGGCTTGCGCTTGGGCCGCGACACCTCGCGCTTGTCCGCGGCGCGGTCCATCTTGTACGTCTTGTGGTTGGGTCGTTCGCTGGCCTTGGGCGTCGGGCCCTTGCCCTCCAGACCCTTGCGTCGGCGACCGCCTGACCCTGCGGTGGGGTTTCCCTTGCCGCTCTTCTTGATCGCGCCTTTTCGCTGGCTGTTGCCTGCCATGTCAGCGGGCTCCCTTCGTGCGCAGGGACCAACGAGGCCCCTGCGGTGTGTCCTCCACCTCGATGCCGGCCGCGGTGAGCTGGTCGCGCACGCGGTCGGCGGTGGCAAAGTCTTGGTCGGCGCGCGCCTGCTGGCGCTGCTCGACGAGTCCGGCGACCAGGGCGTCGATCGCTTCATGCTCCCCGGCGCCGGCCCCGGAGGTGGCCCAGGTGGGCGACAGTGGATCGAGTCCGAGCACGTCGAGCATGGAGCGGACCGAACCGAGCACACCTCGCAACGCGGGGGAATCGCCGCCGGCCATGAGTCCGTTGCCCTCGGAGATCGTGGCCTGCAGCGCGGCCAGCGCGGCCGGGACGCCGAGATCGTCGTCCATCGCGGCGACGAAGTCGGCGCACGGGATGCCGAGCTCGCCGGGTCCCGCCAGCTCGGCGGCACGGATCACGAAGCCCTCGATGCGGGTGAACGCGGTGGCTGCCTCGACGAGTGCTTCCTCGCTGAACTCCACGATCGAGCGGTAGTGCGCCGAGGCGAGGTAGTAGCGCAGCTCGATGGGACGCACGCGCTTGACGACCTCGCTGACCATCAGCGTGTTGCCGACGGACTTGCTCATCTTCGAGCCCGACAGGTTGAGCATCGCGTTGTGCATCCAGTACGTGGCGAACTGCTGGCCGGCTGCGGACGACTGGGCCAGCTCGTTCTCGTGGTGCGGGAAGCGCAGGTCGAGCCCGCCCCCGTGGATGTCGAAGGAGCCGCCGAGGTACTTGGCGGCCATCGCGGAGCACTCCAGGTGCCAGCCGGGTCGGCCGCGTCCCCACGGGGTGGACCACGATGCGGACTCCGGATCGCCGGACTTGTGGCCCTTCCACAGGGCGAAGTCGCGCGGATCGCGCTTGCCCTCGGGCGGAGCGTCCTCGGCCGGGAGCATGTCGTCGATCTTCTGGTTCGACAAGACGCCGTAGTCGGGCCACGAGCGCACGTCGAAGTAGACGTCACCAGAGTCGTCGTCGGCAGCGTAGGCGTGCCCGCGCTCGATCAGCGTCTGCATCATCTCGATCATCTCGGGCACATGGCCCGTGGCGCGGGGTTCGTAGGTGGGCGGAATGCAGCCCAGCACCTCGTACGCGGCGTGCAGCGCGCGCTCGTTCTCATAGGCCACCGCGAACCACGGCCGGCCCTGCTCGGCGCCCTTGCTCAAGATCTTGTCGTCGATGTCGGTGACGTTGGCGACGATCGTGACCTCGAGGTCCGCGCGCATGAGCCAGCGCCGCAGCACGTCGAACACCACTTCCTTGCGGATGTGTCCGATGTGCGGCGGTCCCTGGACGGTGAGCCCGCAGTGGTAGATGGAGACCTTGCCCGGGACGACCGGTTCGAGGGTCTGCACCAGCCGAGTTGCGGTGTCGTAGAGCCTGAATGCCACGCTGCAAGGGTATCGGCTCCACGTGGGTGCTCCCGACATCGGCGATACTGACCGCTGAGTTCACATCTACGGCTCAGGATGTGCCCGTATTCTTTGATCTTCCCAGCCCGTTTCCCCAGGAGACCACTGTGCCGACCAAGCCTGCGCCCAAGCGACGAGGCCCGGTTTCACGACGGCGCAAGCTCGCGCGTCGCACCGCGATCATCGCGGGCGTGTTCACGGTGGTCCTGGGTGTCGGCGCGGCGGCAGCCGTCTGGAAGCTCCAGGGCAACATCGACACCGCGGTGCTGGGTGACTCGATCGTCAAGGACGAGACCCCCGAGGGCGCCCTGAACATCTTGTTCATCGGGTCGGACTCTCGCGACCTTGGCACGAACGAGTACGGCAAGAGCACCGGGTCCCAGCGCAGCGACGCCCTGCTGCTGGTGCACTTCGCCAGCGACAACTCACGTATCGACGCGATCCAGATCCCTCGAGACACCCTCACCGACCTTCCCTCATGTGACGACACCGGGAGCGGGACCTTCCCCGGCGGGCTCGGCATGATCAACTCCGCGCTCGACGGCGGGCCCGCGTGCTCGGTCCGTGCCGTTGAACAGGTCAGCAACGTGAAGATCGACCATTTCGTCCAGCTCGACTTCGAGGGCTTTGCCTCCATGGTCAACGCTCTGGGAGGTGTCAACGTGTGCCTCGACCAGGCCCTGGTCGACAGCGATGCCAAGCTGGACCTCCCGGCCGGCGAGCAGAAGCTGGACGGCAAGGACGCCCTGGCCCTGGCCCGCACCCGCAAGGCGGTCGGAGACGGCAGCGACATCGGGCGCCTCGGCCACCAGCAGGTGGTGATGTCGTCGATCATCGCGGAGGCCCGCAGCACGAGCGTCCTGACCCGACCGGACCGGTTGTTCAAGTTCCTCAACGCCTTGACCAAGGCCATCACCGTCGACGAGGGCATCTCCTCGATCCCCGACCTGACGGGACTGGCCAAGCGCGCCCGCACCGTGCCGGACAAGGCCATCACGTTCGTCACCATGCCCAACGCTGCCGCTCCGACTGACCCCAACCGGGTGGTCAAGACCGAGGATGCTGACACCCTCTTCGCCGCGGTGGCCAAGGACCAGGCGCTGTCGGTCGTCAGCAACGACGAGACCCAGGCCCCCAGCTCCAAGGACCGCACGGCCCCGGTCACGGTGCTCAACGCGGCGCAGACCGAGGGACTGGCCACGGCGGCGCAGGGATCGCTCGTCGATCTTGGCTACACCGTGAGCGGCCTCCGCACCGCCGACAGCCCCGCGGTCAAGACCCAGATCCTCGTCGACTCCAGCCCCGAGGCACTGGCCACGGCTGAGTCGCTGAACAAGGACTTCGGCTTCGACGCCGAGATCGTCGAGAACGAGCCCGGCGTCACCGGCGTGTGGCTGGTGCTCGGATCCGACCGGATCGAGGCCGGCACCGATCCCGTGACGCCCAAGCCGGTGAAGGCCACCACCAGCAAGGCCACCGACTCCCTCTGCGCCTGAAAGATCCATTGCCACTCTGACCCCACAGGTCACTTTCGTCACGTATTCTGTGCCGATGCGCCTCCTTCCCCTCCTGGGCACCGCCCTGGTCTCGACGGCCACCGTCGCCGCGATGGTGACCCCGCCGGCGCAGGCCGCCAGCAGCGGCGCGACCTTCGCTCGCTGGACCTACACCGCTGACTTCGCGCAAGGCTCCTTCACGCGCGCCGCCGCTGCAAAGGGCAGGGTCACGATGACGTCGGGCACATCCGCGGCGTGGACCTCACCGTGGAAGTCGGTGGGCTTCTCGGCCAAGAGCCTGGTGCCGTCGTGGGCCGTGACGACACCTGGTGGCACGTCCGCCGTGGTCGAGGCACGCGTGCGGCAGGGCAGCAAGATCGGCTCGTGGGACACCGTCGCCACCTGGACGGGAACCCGGCGGTCATCTGGCTCCTCGCAGCGCGATGACCTCGCCCGGCTGGACACCGACACCGTCGTGGCCGCCTCGACCTTCGACGCCTGGCAGGTGCGCATCACCTTGCGCCGCACCTCCGCGAAAGGCGTCAGCCCCGCGTTGCGCGCCGTCAACGGCGTGGCCGCCAGCTACCTGACCCGCACCCCCACCACCAGCACGACGGGCATGACCCGAACCGTGGAGCTCGCCGTCCCCTCCTCGTCGCAGATGACGCACCGCGGTCACTACCCGCAGTGGGGCAACGGCGGGGAGGCGTGGTGCTCGCCCACCTCGACGTCGATGATCATGCGCTACTTCGGCAAAGGTCCGTCCGCCTCGACCTACGCGTGGACCAAGGAGCGCAACGGCTACGTCGACCACGCTGCGCGGTACACCTACGACAGCGCCTACGAAGGCACCGGGAACTGGTCGTTCAACACGGCCTACGCGGCCGGCTACGGACTCGACGCGTTCGTCACCCGGCTGGACTCGCTGCGCGAGGCCGAGGCTTTCATCAAGGCAGGCATTCCCTTGGTGGCCTCACTGGCCTACTCCAAGGGCCAGCTGACCGGCGCGCCGATCTCGTCGACGCCCGGCCACCTGCTGGTCATCCGCGGTTTTCGATCCGACGGAGCGGTCATCGTCAACGACCCCGCCGGCAGCTCTGACAAGGCCGTCCGACGTACCTACTCCCGCTCGCAGTTCGAGCGGGCTTGGCAGCGCGGCAGCGGCGGGGTCGTGTACGTCATCCGCCCGCTGTCGATCAAGCTGCCGAGCGACACCCCGCGCTGGTGACGCCGTTCAGGCCACGCCGACGCTGATGACGTGGTGCCCGGTCGCACCGTCTGGCAGCACGTCGGCGATGTCAGCGGTCTGCACGACCCCCTCGCCATCGGTGGCGCGCACCACGACGGCGTGCTGACCCGGCGTGGCCGTCCAGTCCAGCTTCCACTGCACCCACGTGTCAGCGGTCGGGACGCTCGAGATCTCCGCCGACTCCCACGGGCCGTCGTCGATGCGCACCTCGACGCCGGCGATGCCGACGTGCTGACGCCATGCCACGCCACCGATCGTCGTGGGTCCGGGCGTCAGCTCGGCGCCCGCGCGCGGCAGGTCGATGCGGGATCCAGTCTTGATCGGCCCTCGCTCACCCCAACCACGCTGGGTCCAGTAGGCCTCGAAGTCCGAGAACCGGGTGATCTCCCAGTCGATGACCCACTTGGTGGCCGACACGTAGCCGTAGAGCCCCGGCACCACTTGTCGCACGGGGAAGCCGTGCGCGATCGGCAACGGCTCGCCGTTCATCGTCACGGCCAGCAGCGCATCGCGGCCGTCGGTCAGCGCGGCCAGCGGAGTGCCGCAGGTCCAGCCGTCGTCGGAGGTGGACAGCAGCGCATCGGCTCCGGGCTGGACACCGACTTCCTCCAAGAGGTCCTTGATCGACGCGCCACCCCACACGGTGTTGCCGATCAGGTCGCCGCCGATCGGATTGGAGACACAGCACAGCGTGACCCACGCATCGGTGAGGCCGCGGTCGATCACGTCCTGGTACGTCAGCGTCAGCTCGGTGTCGACCATGCCGTGGATGCGCAGGGTCCACTCGGCCGGATCGATCAGCGGCGGACTCAGTGCGGTGTCGATGCGGTAGAAGTCGCGATTCGAGGTGTTCCACGGCGCTATCCCCTCGACGCCGAGATCGGCACCAGCGGGAATCGTGACGGTGCGCGCGGGCAGATCGATCGCGGCGCGGGCGCGCTCGACGTCGCGTCGACGACGATGGCGGGCCGCGAGCAGCTGGCTGCCCCCGCCGGCCACCGCGATGCCGATGGCGACGAAGGCGACCATCCGCAAGAATCCCCGACGATCGCCGGTGGGATCGTCAGCGGTCTTTCGACTCGCGATCGCGAACAGCTGGAGCACGACGATCATGGCCGCGCCGCCTGCCACGGCGGCGAACACGCCGGGCGCTGACGAGTACGGGCGGACCAGCACCGCGAGCGACGCACCGGTGACCAGGAGGGCCACCAGGATCATCGATCGGACGCGATGGGCATCCCACCACCGGCCCGCAAGCCCACCGAGCGCCAGCACCGCAAGCACGACCGACGTCACCGCGAGCGGCTTGTCGGCGGTGCCGACCACCCCGATGATCGCCTCGGCGATCGGTCCGGGCGTCAGGGAGATGACACCCTGACCCACCGCCAGCAACGGCGACTCCCGCAGGTCGAGGGCCGCAGCGAGCGCCTCACCGACGGCAAGTCCAGCCGCCGCCGAGAGCACGCCGGCGACGACGGGACGGGAAAGGTTCACTGCTCCATGGTGCCGTGGGCCTCCTCATCCCGCGCGATGTAGCGCAGCCCTCGAGGGGCCCATGCGGCATGATCGGACTCGTGACCTCGCCCCGCATCGGCATCGGAACTGACGTCCACCGCCTGGAGCCTGGACGCCCTCTGTGGGTGGCCGGGCTCGAGTGGCCCGATGAGGAGGCCGGGCTCGTCGGTCACTCCGATGGCGACTGCGTGGCCCACGCCATCGTGGACGCCGTGCTGTCGGCCGCTGGACTGGGCGACATCGGCAGCCACTTCGGGACGAGCGAACCGCAGTGGGCAGGAGCGTCGGGGGTCGACTTCCTCGTCGAGACCGCGCGCCGGACCCACAACGCCGGGTGGGTCATCGGCAACGTGTCGGTCCAGATGATCGGCAACCGGCCCAAGCTCGCCACCCGGCGCGAGCAGGCGCAGCAGGTGCTGGGTCAGGCGATCGGCGCACCGGTGTCGGTGACAGCCACCACGACCGACGGCCTGGGACTGACAGGCCGTGGCGAAGGCATTGCTGCCATCGCCACGGCTCTGGTGTTCATGGCCTCCGCGTAGGGAGGATCAGGAAGCGAGGACCTCGTCGAGGCGAATCTCGGCCTTGTCCTCGTTGGTCTTCTCCGCGAGCGCGAGCTCGGAGACCAGGATCTGGCGGGCCTTGGCCAGCATGCGCTTCTCGCCGGCGGACAGTCCCCGCTCGTGGTCGCGGCGCCACAGGTCGCGGACGACCTCGGACACCTTCAGCACGTCACCTGAGTGCAGCTTCTCGAGATTCGCCTTGTAGCGACGCGACCAGTTGGTCGGCTCCTCGACGTGCTCAGCACGCAGGACTCCGAACACTCGCTCGAGTCCGGCCTCGTCGACAACATCGCGCACCCCGACCAGATCGAGGTTGCATGCGGGAACGCGGACGACGAGATCGTTCTGGGAGATGATGCGAAGCACGAGGTAGTCGCGCTCCTCGCCCTTGATCGTCCGCTTCTCGATGTCTTCGATGACTGCAGCGCCGTGATTGGGATAAACAACGGTTTCGCCGACCGAGAAAGTCATAGAGAGAACACCCTTTCGTAGATCACCCATTCTAACATGCGTTGACGTCTGCGATTACGGGCCATTCTGGCTGTCGACGCCATAGCAGACGACTGCGACAGTGGTCAATGCTTTGCCAGCAGGGCGGCTCGGATACGATCAAGTGACCCGTTCTGCCCGGCCTTCCAGCCACCCCTCCGACTGCGAAAGCAGGAGCTGTGCGCACTCTCCGACGACCGATCTCCCTCGCCGCCGCAGTCGCGGCTGCTGCCCTCACGCTCAGCGGGTGCAGCGACACCAACTTCGGCGCCCAGACCAGCCAGCCTTACCAGGCCGGGGTCGGAGCCAACCTTCGCGGCGACATCGACGTGCTCAACGCCCTGCTGGTCGCGAACCCCGACGGCACTGCCACGGTGTCAGCCGGCGTCGTCAACCAGACCGACACCGACGACGCCATCACCGGGGTCACCGCCACCACCCTCGACGGCACGACCCTGACGATCGAGGCGCCAGCCACCGACATGGCCCTGCCGACCAAGAAGATCGTTCCGCTCGGCAAGTCCGGCGGCGCTGGCGTGTACGTCGTGGAGAAGGCTCCGATCGGCAAGTACGTCCGCCTCACCGTGACGTTCTCCTCGGCAGCCACCGCGACCATCGAGGCACCCGTCGTCACCCGCGGCGAGTCCTACGAAGAGGTCGCCACCGGCTGACGAATGTCAGGTCAGCTGACCTGTCACCAGGTAGACGACGCGACGCGCCATCGAGACGGCGTGATCGCCGATGCGCTCGTAGTACCGGCCCAGCAGGGCGATGTCGACGGCCGACTCCACACCGTGCTCCCACTCATCGCCGAGCAGGCTGCGGAACAGATCCTTGCGCAGGCTGTCCATCTCGTCGTCCTCCTCCTCCAGCCGCATGGCGGCTGCCACATCGCGGCTGGCCACGATGCTCGAGGCGGAATCGATCATGGAGTCAGCGACCTTGGCCATCGCGACGATGGTCGGGTGCAGCGAAGGGGGAACCGCGATCTCCGGCATCCGGCGACGCGCGATCTTCGCGACGTGCACCGACAGCGCGCCCATGCGCTGCAGGTCGGCCAGCATGCGCAGGGTCGCGATGAGCTGTCGCAGGTCGGTGGCGACGGGCTGTTGGGTCGCCAAGATCAGCAGAGCCCGCTCCTCGATGGCCTCGGCCTTCTCTTCGACAGCCTTGTCACCCTGAATGACCTTTTCGGCCACGGGTCCATCGGCTTCGAGCAACGCAATGGTCGCATCGGACACGGCTCGTCGGACGGTGCCGGTGAGCTGAACCAGCTCATCGACGATGTGGTCGAGCTCTTCGTAGTACTGATCGCGCATGACCCCAGAGTAGGGCGCAGCGGTGAACGGACGGGGACCTGCGGTGAACGCGTCGTGAACGCGGGACGAAACCCCTCCCGCCGGGCTCCTGCCGTGGGTGTTCTTCGACGCCAGCGCCCTACGATGCCTGTGTGGACAGTATGAGCGGCGGACTGCTGATCGCCGGAGCGATCGGCGCCGTCGGCGGCGCGCTCATCACCTACGTGTGGCGATTCAGCGAGCGGCGGCAACACGAGATGCCGGACGACACCGCCCCGGTGGTGCCGCCGGGCGCGGAGTCGGTGCTGTCGGTGCTGTCGTCGTCGGCCGTGCTGGTCGACTCCGCAGACACCGTCGTCAAGGCATCCGCACCTGCCTTCGCGCTCGGCCTCATTGCCGACGACCGACTTGCCTCCGACGAGCTGATGGCGCTGGTGCGTCAGGTGCGCCGCGATGGCGAGGTGCGGGAAGCCGATCTCGTGATGAGGCCGACCCGCGGCGCCGCCCAGTACATCCACGCTCGCGTCGCGCCGTTGTCCTCACGCCTGATTCTCGTGCTGGCCGACGACCGCACCCGCGAGGAGCGCATCGAGTCCATCCGGCGCGATTTCGTCGCCAACGTCAGCCACGAGCTCAAGACGCCCATCGGCGCACTCAACCTGCTGGCCGAGGCAGTCGGCGAGGCGAAGGACGATCCTGAGGCAGTCGTGCGCTTCTCCAGCCGCATGCACCTCGAGGCCGAGCGGCTCACCAAGCTCGTGCAGCAGATCATCGACCTGTCGCGTCTGCAAAGCGACCTGCCGAGCGACGCGGTGGCCGCGATCGAGGTGGGCGAGCTGGTCGCCGAGGCCTGCGAACACTCCGCCACCGAGGCGGACGACAAGCGGATCGACGTGATCCAGACCGTCCAACCCGACCTCTTCGTCCGCGGCGACCGCGCCCAGCTGCACGCCGCCGTCAGCAATCTGGTCGAGAACGCCGTGACCTACAGCCCCCAGAGCTCCCGGGTGCTGGTCAACGCCGAGCTGGTCGGCGAGGACGTCAAGATCACCGTCGCTGACAACGGCATCGGCATCCCGGGCGAGGAGATCGGGCGGATCTTCGAACGGTTCTACCGCGTCGACCCGGCCCGAGCCCGCTCCACCGGCGGCACCGGTCTGG
Organism: uncultured Actinomycetota bacterium; assembly: GCA_963769445.1. Classification (GTDB taxonomy): domain Bacteria; phylum Actinomycetota; class Actinomycetes; order Propionibacteriales; family Nocardioidaceae; genus Aeromicrobium. The sequence goes on from CAVYLO010000002.1 coordinate 337,329, forward strand.
GGCTGTCCATCGTCAAGCACGTCGTGGCCAGCAATGGCGGCGCCGTCGACGTGTGGAGCGAGCCCGGCCTCGGCTCGTCCTTCACCCTGCTGCTGCCAGCCCACCATCCCGAGATCGAGGAGACCGCATGACCAAGGTGTTGGTCGTCGAGGACGAACCCAGCTACAGCGAAGCCCTGGCGTACGTCTTGCGCAAGGAAGGCTTCGACGTCGCGGTGGCCGAGACCGGCCCCGACGCCCTCACCGAGTTCGACCGGAGCGGCGCAGACATCGTGCTGCTCGATCTGATGCTCCCCGGTCTGTCCGGAACCGAGGTGTGCCGGGCCCTGCGTCAGATCTCGTCCGTCCCGATCATCATGGTCAGCGCCAAGGACGGTGAGGTCGACAAGGTGGTGGGGCTCGAGCTGGGTGCCGACGACTACGTCACCAAGCCGTACTCCCCCCGTGAGCTGGTCGCCCGGATCCGCGCCGTGCTGCGCCGCGGCGCGGCCGAGGACGTTGACGAGGGTGCCTCGCTGGAGGTCGGCCGGGTGCGCATGGACGTGGACCGGCACCTGGTGACGATCGATGGCGAGGCGATCAAGTTCCCGCTCAAGGAGTTCGAGCTGCTCGAGTTCTTCCTGCGCAACCCGGGCCGCGTGCTCACGCGCGGGCAGCTGATCGATCGGGTCTGGGGTGCGGACTACGTGGGTGACACCAAGACGCTGGATGTCCACGTCAAGCGCCTGCGCGCCAAGATCGAACCCGATCCCGCCCAGCCGGTCACCCTCACCACGGTCCGCGGGCTCGGCTACAAGTACGACACCTGACCCCCAGAGATCAGCGGCCTTGGCTGGCGACGGCGGCGATGGCATCGGCCGCTGCGTCGGGATCCAGGTAGGTGCCGCCCTTGACGGTGGGGCGCATGTCGGCGTCGAGCTCGTAGACCAGCGGGATGCCGGTGGGGATGTTCAGGCTGACGATCGACTCTTCATCCATGCCGTCCAGATGCATGACCAGCCCGCGCAGCGAGTTGCCGTGCGCCGTGACCAGAACCGTCTTGTCGGCGATCAGATCCGGCACGATCGCGTCGTACCAGTACGGCAGCATCCGATCGATCACGGTGGAGAGCGCCTCGGTGCGCGGCAGGAGCTCATCGGGCAGGTCGGCGTAGCGCGGATCGGAGGCCTGACTGAACTCCGAGGAGTCATCCAGCGGGGGCGGCGGGGTCGTGAACGACCGGCGCCACTGCATGAACTGCTCCTCGCCGAACTCCTCGAGCGTCGCTTTCTTGTCCTTGCCCTGCAGGGCGCCGTAGTGGCGCTCGTTGAGGCGCCAGGACCGCTTGACCGGAATCCAGTGCCGGTCGATGCCGTTGAGCACGATCTCGGAGGTACGGATGGCGCGACGGAGCAACGACGTGTGGGAGACGTCGGGTGTGAGTCCGGCCGCCGCCAGCAGCTCGGCGCCGCGGTGGGCTTCGGTGACGCCCTGCTCGTTGAGGTCGACGTCGACCCATCCGGTGAACAGGTTCTTGGCATTCCACTCGCTGTGGCCGTGGCGCAGCAGGATCAAGGTGCTCATGCGCCGAGCCTACCGATCGGCCAGGCTACGAGCGGATGCTGCCCAGCGCCTGCACGTAGTCGTTCTGCGACATCAACCCAGACAGGGTGCGGTCGCCGTCGATCACGATGAACGGCAGATCGCCGATCGCCAGCTCTGTCGCGACGTCGAGCTGACGCTGCACCTCGGCGCCGTACTCGGTGCTGGCCAGCAGCGCCTCAGCCGTCTGGAGGTCCAGGCCCACCAGCGCGGCACGGCTGGCGAGCGCGAGGTGGTCGCCGACATCGGCACCCTCGAGGAAATGGGCGCGCCACAGCTGGTGCAACAGGTCGCGCTGCGTGGCGTCACCGGTCTCGGCCGCCCAGGTCAGCACCCGCCAGGCGTCGCCGGTCTCGGCTGGCACGCGCTCGTCGAGATTCAGGTCGATGCCGCTGATGCGTGCCGCGGCGATGGCCTGCTCCGCCTCGGGGCTGGCCACTGCATCGGCTGCCCGGTAGGCGATCTCGACCGGTTCGCCGGTCAGGATCGTGAACGCGGCGGCGGCCCGCTCGAACCGGGTGGCACCCAGGTAGGACCACACGTCGGTCACGTCGCAGAACATCACGGCCTTCATGGGTGCCTCCTCGGGGCTAGCTAGTCTTCGGGCTTCAGATGCTTGAACGCCTCGAGGTTGCGCGTTGATTCCCCCCGCGACTCGCGCCAGGCCCACTCCTTGCGGATCGAGGAGGCGAAGCCGAGCTCGAGGATGGTGTTGAACGACTCGTCGGCGTAGGTCAGCACCGCACCGAGGATCCGGTCGACCTCGTCCGGGGTGACCGCATGCAGGGGCATCCGGCCGTCGAGGTAGATGTCACCGGACGAGTCGACCGCGAACGCCACACCGATCATCTTGAGGTTGCGCTCCAGCAACCAGCGATAGACCCCTTCGTGGTTCTCGTCGGGCTGTCTGGCCACGAAGGCGTGAATGCCCAGTGCGTGCTTGCCGACCTCGAGGCGGCACGCGGTCTGCAGCTTGCGCTCGCCCGGCAGCGTCACGTCGAACACACCGGGGCGGTGCTCGGTGTGTTCGAGCTCATGGGCCGTGAGAGCTTCGAGGATCACGTCTCGGGCCGCAGTGGATGGCTCGTTCACGGACGACTCCTTGCCGGCTCGGAGACCGCGGACGTGTAGACGTCGAGAGTGCGGTCGGCGGTGACGTCCCACCCGAACGACTCGGCGTGCCGGACGGCCTTGTGTCCCATGCCGTCTCGCAAGGTGTCGTCGACCAGCAGTCGGTGCAGCTCAGTGGCGTAGTCAGCCGGGTCGTGGCCATCGACGAGGATGCCGCTGACGCCATCGGCGACCGCCGTGCTCAGACCGCCCACTCGGGCGGCAACCACTGGCGTGCCGCAGGCCTGGGCCTCGATGGCCACCAGACCGAACGACTCGTTGTACGACGGGACGCAGACCACGGACGCAGCGGCGTACCAGTCGGCGAGCGTCGCCTGATTGACCGGACTGACGAACCGCACGACGTCCTCGAGCCCCAGAGCCGAGGTCTGGTCCGTCAGTGCGGTCGGATGGTCCAGCCCGGTGCCGGACGCTCCGCCCACGATCACGACGTCGAGCCGGTCACGCATCGCGGGATCGCGCTCGAGCATCGTGGCGGCGGCGGCAATGACGACGTCGGGCGCCTTCAGCGGCTGGATCCGGCCCACGAAGAGCACCACGTGCGCGTCGGGATCGATGCCGAGAGCTGCACGGGCCTCGGCGCGTCGGCCGGACCGGAAGACCTCGAGATCGACTCCCGGGTGCACGACGCAGACCCGATCAGGATCGGCGTCGTACAGCTCGATCAGCTCGCGGCGTTCCTCGTCGGTGTTGGCGATCAGGCGGTCGGCCAGCCGGACGATCTCGTCCTCGCCGAACTCGCGACCGATCGGCTCGGCGGAGTCGCCCTCCGCCAGGAGCGCGTTCTTGACCTTGGCCATGGTGTGCATGGTGTGCACCAGCGGCACGTCCCAGCGCTCGCTGGCCACGGTGCCCACCGACCCTGACAGCCAGTAGTGCGAGTGCACCAGGTCGAAGTGACCGGGGTCCTTCTCGACCTCGACGCGCAGGACATCGCGCACGAACGAGCACAGCTGGGAGGGGAGGTCGTTCTTCTGCAGGCCTTCGTAGGGCCCAGCGGTCACGTGGTGCACGAGGATGCCCGGTTCGGCCTGGTGCACGGCCGGTTGGTGCCGACTGGTGGCGCGCGTGAAGATCTCGACCTCGATCCCACGGCGTGCCAGCTGGCGCGACAGCTCGAGGACGTAGACGTTCATGCCACCGGCGTCGCCGCCGCCCGGCTGCTCCAGCGGGGAGGTGTGGGCCGAGAGCATCGCCACGCGTCGAATGTCCGACCTCTGCATGTCCACCCCCCCATCTTCTCCCAACGCTCCCAACGCGCATCCGCAGCATCCCCGCACGTGCGCCAAGATGGCCGCATGACGTCATCGCCCACACCCACAGTCCGTACCGCCGTCGTCACCGGGGCCAGCAGCGGCATCGGCGCCGCCACAGCCCGCGCCCTCGCCGCCGACGGATTCCATGTGGTGTGCGCCGCGCGCCGCGTCGACCGCATCGAGGCGCTCGCTGCCGAGATCGGCGGCACCGCGGTGGCGTGCGACGTGACGGACGTCGACCAGGTCGCGGATCTGGCCGCGCAGGTCGGTCAACGGCTCGACGTGCTGGTCAACAACGCTGGCGGCGCGATCGGCAGCGATCCGGTGGCCGACGGCGATCCCGATGCGTGGCGTCAGATGTACGAGGTCAATGTCATCGGCACGCTGAACGTCACCCGAGCGCTGCTGCCCGCCCTGGTGGCCAGCGGCGCTGGCACCTTGATCAACCTCGGCTCCACCGCAGGGCGGATCGCCTACGAGGGTGGCGGCGGGTACACCGCCGCCAAGCACGGCGTGGCCGTCATGACCGAGACGCTGCGCCTGGAGCTGGTGGGTCAGCCCGTGCGCGTCACCGAGATCGCCCCGGGCATGGTGCGCACCGACGAGTTCGCCCTCAACCGGTTCGACGGCGACCAGGCCAAGGCCGATGCCGTCTACGCCGGGGTGCGCCACCCCCTGACCGCCGAAGACATCGCCGAGACGGTCGCGTGGGTCGTCTCGAGGCCACAGCACGTCAATGTGGACCTCATGGTGGTCAAGCCGATCGCGCAGGCTGCGCAGCACAAGGTCGATCGCTCGAATTGACGGAATCCTTCCGGACTGGAATGGTCGAATCGCCCTTCGCTCCCCCCACCGGAAGGACCTCCCATGTCCACCACCGAGGCCAAGCCGCCGACGTCCTCAGGACCCCGCCGGCTCTCGTTCCTCTCGTCGGTCCACCCCGGCGTCTTCTACCCATCGGTCGCCATCCTCGCGACCGTCGTGCTGATCGCGATCATCTTCCCGACGGGGACCGGCGACGCGCTCAGCTCGCTGCAGACCAACGTCATCAGCGGCATCGGCTGGTACTACACGCTGACCGTGAGCGCGTTCGTCATCTTCGCCGTCTCCGTGGGCGTCAGCCGCTTCGGCGACATCACCCTCGGCCAGGACGACGACGAGCCCGAGTTCAGCCTCAAGGCCTGGTTCGCGATGCTGTTCGCCGCCGGCATGGGCATCGGCCTGGTCTTCTGGGGCGCCGCGGAGCCGCTGACCTTCTTCACCAGCCCCAAGCCCGGGACCGAGGGCGACCAGGCCGATCTGGCCAACGCCGCCATGTCCCAGGTCTTCCTGCACTGGGGCCTGCACGCGTGGGCGATCTACGTGGTCGTCGGCCTCGCGATGGCGTACGCGATCCACCGCAAGGGCCGCTCGGTCTCGCTGCGCTGGACGCTCGAGCCGATCTTCGGGGACCGGGTCAAGGGCCGTCTCGGCGACGTCGTCGACGTCATCGCCGTCGTGGGCACCGTGGCCGGTGTCGCCACCTCGCTGGGCCTCGGTGTCCAGCAGATCACGGCCGGCATGGCCAGCCTGGGCATCATCGACGAACCGACCGACACCATCCGCGTCGTCGTGATCGTCGCCATCACCGCCGTGGCCATCGTCTCGGTCGTCAGTGGTGTCGGTCGAGGAATCAAGTGGCTGTCGAACGCCAACCTGATGCTCGCCGGCGTCTTCCTCGTCCTCATCATCGCGCTGGGCCCGACGCTGTTCATCTTCCGCGACACGGTGCAGAACCTCGGCAACTACCTGGCCGGCATCGTGCCGATGAGCTTCAACACCAGCGCCCTCACTGGCGAGGAAGGACTGGCCTGGCAGGGAGCGTGGACCACGTTCTACTGGGGCTGGTGGATGAGCTGGGCACCCTTCGTCGGCGTCTTCATCGCCCGCATCTCACGCGGCCGCACGATCCGTGAGTTCGTGGCCGGCGTGCTGCTGGTGCCGACCCTCGTGTCCGCCCTGTGGTTCACCGCGCTCGGCGGCACCGCGATCATGCGTCAGATCACCGAGGGCGACCTGGTCGGCGAGGACGGCGTGACCAGCAGCGAGGCCGTGCTGTTCAACCTGCTCGACACGCTGCCCGCCAGCGGCCTGCTCTCGGGCATCGCGATCGTGCTGGTCACGATCTTCTTCATCACCTCATCGGACTCCGGTTCGCTGGTGGTCGACATGCTGGCCTCCGGCGGCGATCAGGACCCGCCGGTCTGGAGCCGGGTGATGTGGGCCGTGCTCGAGGGTGGAGTCGCGATCAGCCTGCTGCTCGCCGGCGGCCTGGGGGCGTTGCAGACCGGCGCCATCTTGACCGCGGCACCGTTCAGCGTGGTCATGATCGCGATGGCGTTCGCGACCTACAAGGCGCTCAAGGCCGAGCACCTGGAGATCACGCGCCTGGCTCGACGGGCTCGGATGCGCGAGCTGGAGAAGGAGATGTCGGAGAACATCACCGGCGGGCTCGTCGAGAACTTCGACCAGCACTTCGCCGATCCGGTCGATGATCGCATCGAGACCGCGATGCGCGACAACGATCAGCAGTCACCTTCCAGCTGACTGTCACCGCCCGATCAGTGGATCATCACGGGCGGGGCGCCGGCGTCGTCGTCCGTGAGGTGGACGACCTCGGACTTGCGCGGAAGGAAGGCAGCGGGCACGGCGGTGACGATGACCAGGATCCACGCGACCAGGAACGTCAGGGCGAACGCGTCGGCGGAGTCGGCCTGCACGCTGGCCGCCTCGACCGGCCCGGAGTTCTTGAGCTGGTTGGTCAGGATGACCGACATGATGGCGACGCCGACCGAGCTGGCGATCTGCTGGGAGATGTTCAGCAGGGTCGAGCCGCGGGCGACCTCCACGCTGCGCAGGGTGCGCAGCGCCGACGTGAACAGCGGCATCATCGTCGATCCCATGCCCATGCCCATCACGAACAGCGCCGGCAGGATGACCCAGTAGGACGTGGTGTCGGTGAGCATCGTGAACGGGAACATGCCCGCGATGATCAGCGTCAGGCCCACCGGAATGATGCGCCCGATCGGGATGCGGTCGACCAACGACCCGGCGATCGGCATCGTGACGATGGCGCCCAGCCCCTGGGCGATCATCAGCACTCCGGCCATCGTCGTCGTCTCGCCCCGCACCTGCTGGAAGTACGTGGGGACCAGCAGCAGAGCGCCAAAGAATGCCGCCGCGAACAAGAACATCGTGATGATCGAGAGGGTCAGGTTGCGGTCGCGGAACAACCGCAGGTCCAGCAATGGGTGCTCCGGCTTGAAGGAGTGGAACACGAACGCCACGACGAGCGCGATGCCCGCGAAGCTCGTGATCAGCACCTTGGCCGACATGAACGTGCCCTCGCCCGGGATCGACGAGATGCCGAACAGGAACAGCGCGAGGCCCGGCGAGAGGAGCAGCATGCCGAAGAAGTCGAACGACTCGGCCGCGGTGGCGGTGTCGCGCGGCAGCGCCCGGAACGCGTAGACGAGCGCAGCAACGCCGAGCGGCACGTTGATCAGGAAGATCCAGTGCCACGAAGCGACGTCGATGAGCCAACCGCCGAGGATGGGGCCACCGATGGGGCCGAGCATCATCGGGATGCCGAGGATCGCCATCAGGCGACCCATGCGCTTGGGTCCGGCCGCCTGGGTCATGATCGTCATGCCCAGCGGCATCAGCATGCCGCCGCCGAGGCCCTGCACGACCCGGAACGCGATCAACGAGTTGATGTCCCACGCGAGGGCGCACAAGGCGGATCCGAGGGTGAACAGCGCGATGGCCGTCATGTACAACCGCTTGGTGCCGAACCGGTTGGCCGCCCAGCCGGTGGCGGGGATGACCGTGGCCAGTGCCAGCGTGTAGGCCGTGACGGTCCACGCCACGAGCGAGTAGTCCAGATCGCCCCCTCCGTCTGCGAAGACCCGCTGGAAGGTGGGCAGCGCGACGTTGACGACCGTGATGTCCAGGATCGACATGATCGAACCGAGGACGACCACGCCCGCGATCTTCAGGACGGCGCCGTCGATCTCGTCGGGGTACTCGACCTCGGACGAGGCGGAGGGGGTGGTGCTCATGCAGGGTTCTCCTGTTCAGAGGGGTGAGCGTTCAGCAAGGGCTGCAGCGCTTCGGTCAGGTGCTGCACCTGGGAGTCCGACAGCCGGGCGATCTGTGCACGCATGGCGGTGTCTCGGGCGTCGATGTGCGCCGCGACCGCCGCACGGCCGGACGCGGTGACCGTGACGAGCTTGACCCGCCGGTCGGCCGGGCTCTCGTCGCGAGCGACCATTCCAGCGGTCACCAACAGATCGACGATGCGCCCGGCCGCCGCGACGGACAGTCCGATGCGCTCCGCGAGGGCATTGATCGGCAGCGGTTCGATGGCCTGGGAGAGGGCATAGATGGCCCGCACCTGGCTCAACGACAGCTCCAGCTCGACGTAGTGGTCGACGGCGTCGGCATCACCGGTGGACGTGCACTGGTGAAAGAAGCCGTTCAGCGCGTCGAACAGGTCATCGTGGTGAGTCACCCGAAAATGCTAATGCACACGCAACTATTGCGACAACACGACCTTCTCCCAGCCGATGCGGGTGATTGCGGCCCGAACCACTAGAATCGACGAGGCTCTCGCACTCGCGAACCATCTCGATCGCCCCGACACCTTTGGTAGGCCCACCCCTCATGCCCATTCGCTCCGATCTGCGCAATGTCGCCATCGTCGCCCACGTCGACCACGGCAAGACGACTCTGGTCGACGCCATGCTGCAGCAGCAGGGACACTTCGACGAGCACCACCAGCTGACCGAGCGTGCGATGGACTCTGGCGACCTGGAACGCGAGAAGGGCATCACGATCCTCGCGAAGAACACGGCCGTCCGGTACAACGGACCCGGTTCGCCCGACGGCGGCGTCACGATCAACATCATCGACACCCCCGGCCACGCCGACTTCGGTGGCGAGGTCGAGCGCGGACTGTCGATGGTCGACGCGGTCGTGCTGCTGGTCGATGCCTCCGAGGGCCCGCTGCCCCAGACCCGCTTCGTGCTGCGCAAGGCGTTGGCCGCGAAGATGCCGGTCATCCTGGTCGTCAACAAGGTCGACCGCCCCGACTCGCGCATCTCCGAGGTCGTCGACGAGACCTACGAGCTGTTCCTCGACCTGTTGCCTGATGACGCCGGCGACGACGCGCTGGACTTCCCGGTGGTCTACGCCTCGGCCCGCGCCGGTCGCGCGTCCCTCGAGCAGCCCGCCGACGGCGGCATGCCCGACAGCGACACGTTGATCCCGCTGTTCCAGACGATCATGGACACCGTCCCCGCCCCCGAGTACACCGAGGGCGCCCCGTTGCAGGCGCACGTCACCAACCTCGACTCCTCCCCGTTCCTCGGCCGACTGGCCCTGGTGCGCGTCAAGGAGGGCGAGCTGCGCAAGGGCCAGCAGGTGGCGTGGTGCAAGCGCGACGGTTCGATTGAACGCGTCAAGATCACCGAGCTGCTGGTCACCGAGGAGCTGGAGCGCAAGCCCGGCGAGATGGCCGGCCCCGGCGACATCGTGGCCGTGGCGGGATTCTCCACCATCAACATCGGCGAGACGCTGGCCGATCCGGACAACCCGGTTCCGCTGCCGCTGATCCACGTCGACGAACCAGCCATCTCCATGACCATCGGCACCAACACGTCGCCGCTGGCCGGACGCGAGAAGAAGACCAAGGTCACGGCGCGACTGGTCAAGGACCGGCTCGACTCCGAGCTGATCGGCAATGTGTCCATCAAGGTCCTGCCCACCGACCGCCCCGATGCGTGGGAGGTTCAGGGCCGCGGCGAGCTCGCGCTGGCCATCCTCGTGGAGCAGATGCGCCGCGAAGGCTTCGAGCTGACCGTCGGCAAGCCGCAGGTCGTCACCCGCCACATCGACGGCAAGCTGCACGAGCCGATCGAGCGCCTCACCATCGACGCGCCCGAGGAGTACCTCGGCACCATCACGCAGCTGCTGGCCGTCCGCAAGGGCCGCATGGAGCAGATGATCAACCACGGCACCGGCTGGGTCCGCATGGAGTTCCTCGTGCCCGCGCGCGGACTGATCGGCTTCCGCACCGAGTTCCTGACCGACACCCGCGGCACCGGCATCGCCCACCACATCTCCGAAGGCTACGAGCCCTGGTTCGGCGAGATCTCGACCCGCCCGTCCGGTTCGCTGGTGGCCGACCGCGCCGGAGCGGTCACGTCGTTCGCGATGACCAACCTGCAGGAGCGCGGCGTGCTGTTCGTCGATCCCGCCACCGAGGTCTACGAGGGCATGATCATCGGCGAGAACTCCCGTGATGACGACATGGACGTCAACATCACCAAGGAGAAGAAGCAGACCAACATCCGGTCGGCGACGTCGGACAACTTCGAGAAGGTCATTCCTCCCAAGAAGCTGTCGCTCGAGCAGTGCCTGGAGTTCTGCCGCGAGGACGAGTGCGTCGAGGTCACACCGGGCAACGTCCGCATCCGCAAGGTGATCCTGGACGCCTCGACCCGCAACCGCGCCAACCGTTCGAAGAAGTAGACCCGTCACGGCATGAGTGACCTCAGCGTCGTCCTTCTGGCAGCGCTGGCGGCTGGGCTGGCGGCGTCGGTGATCCGACTGCCGCCGCTCGTGGGCTTCCTGGTCGCCGGGTTCGCCCTGAACGCCGCCGGTGTGCCCGAGATCGACGGACTCGACACGATTGCCGATCTCGGCGTCGCGCTGCTGCTGTTCGGCATCGGGCTGCGGCTCGACGTGCGCGTGCTCGTACGGCGGCAGGTGTGGCTGACCAGCGTCATCCACATGGGGGCGACCTCGCTGCTGGCGTGGGCCTACCTAGCCGTGATCGGTGTCATCGGTGCTGGCCTGCTGGCCGACCGCGACGCCCGTTCGCTGCTGGTGATCGGTTTCGCTCTCTCCTTCTCGAGCACCGTCCTCGTCGTCAAGACCCTGGACGACCAGAACTCGACGCAGTCCGGCTTCGGCCGCACCGCGGTGGGCATCCTGGTGATCCAGGACCTGGTCGCGGTCGGCTTCCTCACCCTCGCCCAGGGCGAGGCGCCGAGCCCGTGGGCAGCCCTCCTGGTGCTGCTGATCCCGGCGGCCTGGCCCGCACGCTGGGTGCTGCGGTCACTGGGCCACGGCGAGCTCGTGCCGTTGTTCGGCGTCGCGCTGGCGCTCGGCCCCGGCTACGCCCTCTTCGAGCAGGTCGGGCTGAAGGGGGACCTCGGGGCGCTGACGATCGGGCTCCTGCTCGCATCCGAACCACGCTCCGCCGAGCTGTCCAAGGCGCTGTTCTCGGTCAAGGAGCTGCTGCTGGTCGGGTTCTTCCTGTCCATCGGCTTCACCGGGCTCCCGTCGGCCAGCGACCTGGCGCTCGCCGCGCTGCTCCTCGTGCTGATCCCGCTCAAGTCGCTGGGCTACGTCGCGCTGCTGTGGTGGCAGGGCATGCGCCACCGCACCTCGGTCAAGGCCGGGGCCGTGCTCGGCAACTACTCCGAGTTCGGCCTGATCGTCACGGCGGTGGGGGCGTCGACCGGCCTGCTCGACGAGGACTGGCTGGTGATCATGGCCACGACGGTCGCGGCAGGGTTCCTCGTGTCCACCATCGCGAACCGCAGGCTCGAGCCCCTCGTCGCGCTCGCGGAGCGCCGACTCCCCGCCCAGAAGCCCGAGCAGGTCCATCCAGGCGACCGGCCGATCGACATCGCGCACGCGGACGCCGTCGTGCTGGGCATGGGTCGCGTCGGCCAGGCGGCCTACCGCCAGCTCGTCGACGAGTACGGTCTGCGGGTCATCGGCATCGAGAACCGCGAGGACCGGGCCGCAGCGTTGAGGCGTGAAGGCTTCGACGTCATCGAGGGCGATGCCATGGACCCCGACCTGTGGCACCAGCTGACCCGAACCGGCGAGCTGGACCTCGCGATCTTGGCCATGCCCTTCCACGGCGCCAACCTGACGGCCATGCGGTTGCTGGAGGAGCAGGACTTCGCCGGCACGGTCGCAGCAGTGGCCCAGCACGATGACGAGGCCACCGAGATGCGCGATCACGTGGACTCGGTCTTCGGGCTGTATGACGGCGCTGGCACCGCGCTGGCCGATGGCGCCGCCGAACAGGCCGGCCTGCGCGGCCGGTCCGACGAGTAGCGTCAGAGGACGTTGGCGGGGCGGTACTGGACGCTGATGCGGGGTCCGGCGGGGCGGGTGGTCTTGAGGACGGCGTGGTCCCAGGTGCGCTGGCAGGATCCGCCCATGACGAGCAGGTCGCCGTGGCCCACCGAGAAGCCGATCGACGGGCCGCCTTCGCGGGGACGCAGCGACAACCGGCGGGGAGCGCCGAGCGACAGGATCGCGACCATGGTGTCGGCGGTGCGGCCGCGGCCGATGCGATCGCCGTGCCACGCGACGCTGTCGCGACCGTCGCGGTAGTAGCACAGCCCCGCGGTCACGAAGGGCTCGCCAAGCTCGTCGGCGTAGTGCCCACTGAGCGTGTCGCGAGCCTCGAGCAGGGCCGGATCGGGCAGCTCGTCGCGGGCTCCGTAGGAGCGCAGCAACCGCGGCACCTGGACGACCGAGTCGTACATCTCGCGCTTCTCGGCTCGCCACTGCACCTCGGTCTGCAGCCGGGTGAACAGGGCGTCGGCACCCGTCATCCACCCCGGCCGCACGTCGACCCACGCGCCGTGGGACAGCTCGTGACGCTGCACCGACCCGGCCAAGGGTGCCACCTGGGCGACGTCGGCCGTGTCGAGCAGGGACGCCTGGAAGTACATGCGGGAAGCCTACGACGAATCGAACAGATGTTCTATGGGGCGCGCCTCTAGGCTTGCCCCATGTCCGTCACCGAGTCCGTGCCCGAGGCGCCGTACGAGCGACTCCTCGACCTGGTCGACCGACTCGCCTCCGACCCCGTCCTGCCCGTCAATCCGGACACGGAGCGCACGCTCGAGCAGATCGTCATCGAAGCGATCGCCGACCACAGCATCGACCGCGAGCTGCACCTGACCGACATCGTGCGCTGGCTGATCGCCATGGTGCACGGGCACCGCGCCATTCGGCTCAGCCATCCCGACGTCGACGCCGACGAGGAGCTCGCCCTGATGCGCGTGCTCATCACGCGCTGGCTGCACCCTGCTCGCCGCGACGCCTGAGCCCTACAGGTTGGAGCCGCGCAGCTGGGCGAGATACACCAGCGCCGCGACGGTGCCGATCAGGTTGAACACACTGAGCGGCCCCGGGAAGACGATGTGGGCCAGCAGCGCCAGGACCAAGATGATGGTCCAGCTGCGCTTGGGCAACGTGTCGTTCGCGAGGAACGAGCTGGGCGGCCGACCAAGACAGTCGACCAAGGCGAATCCCTTGACGACCAGCAGGACCACGGTCAGGACGAGGGAGATGCCACCTTGCACACCAGCGAAATCGAGCACGCACTCACCCTAGCGATCCGGACAGCACAGGAGGCGGGCCCCCGAGGGGACCCGCCTCCTGTGATGGTGCTGGTGCGTGTCAGGCCTTCTTGGCCGGCGCCTTCTTGGCGGCGGGCTTGGTGGCCGTGGCCTTCTTGGCAGCAGGCTTCTTGGCAGCGGTCTTCGCAGCCGGGGCCTTCTTGGCGGCCGTCTTCTTGGCCGGCTCAGGCGTCTTCTTGACGGTCGTGTCGACCTTCTCAGCAGCCTTGCGGACCGTGGTCGGAGCCTTCGAGGTCACCTTGGTGACCTGCGTCTTGGCGTCCGTCACGAGCTGCTCGGCACGCTTCTGCGCGTCGTCGGCGAAGCCCTTGGCGGTCTTCGTGACGTCGTCCACGCTGTTGTCGACGGTCTTGCGGATGTCGTCGACCTTCAGGCCCTTGGCCTTGGCGTAGACGCCCTCGGCCTGCTTCTGCAGATCGGTGTACGTCGCGGTCGCGGTGCCGACGGCGGTCTGCACGAGGCCCTCGGCCTGCTTCTGCAGATCAGCGATGTCGATCTTCTTGAGCGTCTCGGGCAGACCCTTGACGTCCTCGACGATGGACTTGAACTGTGCGTTGATCGTGGTGGTGATGGTCATTTTTCCTCCTGGTTGTCTGCCCCGCGGGGCGAGATGTTTGCTTCGGTGACGGTGGCGGCCAACTCGCTGTCAGTCGCTTCGTCGACTCCGACGAAGGATTGATAGATGTCGAGCAGGGCGGTCTTCTGTCGCTCGGTCAGACGAGGGTCCAACGCGATGGCGTCTTCGACCATCCGTGCTCCCGACTCGTCGGCATCGAGGATGCCGGCTCGTACGTAGAGCGACTCAGCCGAGATGCGCAGTGCTTTCGCGATCTGCTGCAGCACCTCTGCCGATGGACGGCGAAGCCCTCGTTCGATCTGGCTGAGATACGGATTGGACACATCCGTGAGCTCGGCCAGCTGTCGCAAGGACATCTGAGCCTGACCGCGCTGCTCACGCAGGTACTCGCCGAGTCCTTCGACGGTGCGTTGCATGCTCAACTTGGCCATACCCCCAGTGTGCTTGCAAAAGTTAGCAAATGCAAGCAGAACTGTTTGCGAGGTACGTCACACCGGCGAAAAGCGGGCGTCGACCGCGTCAGAAGACCGTGCGGATCTCACCGATCGGCTGCCCGCCACCCAGCACGACGGGGCGCTCAGTGAGGAAGTCGGCCTGCACTCCGGCCAGCTCGATGATCCGATTCATCACTGCGTAGACCGGACGCTCCGAACCGTCCTCGATCTTGAGGGTGATCGCCGTCCCATCAGGCAGGCCGACGACGTAGACGCTCTCGGCCCCCCACTTGGCGACCAGCCCGGGCACTGCCCCCATCAACGCTCGTTCAGGTCGACGCGTGCCACTCACGTATTCGGGATGGTTCAGCCATGCCTCGATGAGCCGATCGCCCTCTGCTCCTGCCTCGCCGCGCCGCATCGCGCCGACAGCACTGGCCAAGCTCACCAGGCTGCACCCCAGAAGAGGCGCTCCACATCCGTCGGTGCCCACCACGGCCGGCGAGCTTCCCGTGACCTCAGTGAAGGTTTCCGTGATGAGGACCTGAAGAGGATGGTCGGCGTGCAGATAGGTGTCCAGTGGCCAGCCGTTGACAGCGCAGGTGAGCAGCATCGCGGCATGCTTGCCCGAGCAATCCATCAGGATCGGGGCTCGGGTGCCACCAGACCGCAGCAGATCGGCGTGTTCGTGGGGATCGATGGGGTACGCCGCAGGTGTTTGCAGGGCGGATTCGTCCAGGCCAGCCTGGGCAAGGATCGCGCGAACCCCCGCCAGGTGGAAGCCCTCCCCCGCGTGGCTGCCGGCCGCGAGCGCCAGAAGCTCGCCGTCGAGCGGCAACCCGGCCCGCAGCATGCCCAGCGCCTGGATCGGCTTGTTGGCAGAGCGCGGAAAGACCACCGTGCTCGGGTCGCCGAGCGACCACAACACGCGCGCATCGGGCCCGACCCGGACCGCGACCCCGCGATGCCGACTCTCGACGAAACCTGACCTGACAACCTCTGCGACCACGTCCACGGGACCCACTGTGGCATGACCGTCGCCTACAGTGACGTCGTGACATCGGCTTCTCTTGACTCCTTCCACGCGATCATCCCTGCGGGTGGAGCTGGCACCCGGCTGTGGCCGCTGTCGCGGCGCACCCACCCCAAGTTCCTGCTCGACGTCGACGGCTCGGGCCGCACCCTGGTGCAGCAGACATGGGACCGGTTGAGTCAGCTCATCCCACCCGAGCGCATCTGGGTGGTCACGGGCGCCGCGCACGCCGATTCGATCAGCGAACAGCTCCCTGACCTGCAGCACCTGCTGGTCGAGCCGTCCCCCCGCGACTCGATGCCCGCCATCGGATGGGCCGCCGCCACCATTGCCGCACTGGACCCTGACGCCGTGGTCGGATCCTTCGCCGCCGATCACGTGATCACTGACGATGCCGCGTTCAGCGACGCCGTTCAGCAGGCCGTGGCGCTGGCCAACACCGGGCTGGTCGCGACGATCGGCATCGCTCCCACCGAGCCGTCGACCGCGTTCGGGTACATCGAGGCGGGCGACGCATCCGACGTCTCCGGAGCACCCACCGGCCGCGCCATCCGCACCTTCGTCGAGAAGCCCGACGCCGCCACAGCTCGCGACTACGTCGACTCAGGACGCTTCAGCTGGAACGCCGGCATGTTCGTGACCCGCACCCAGGTCCTGCTGGATCACCTCGCTCGGCTGCAGCCCGCGTTGCACGAAGGCCTCGCTGCCGTCGTGGCTGACCCGGACGTGCTGACCGATCGGTGGCCGACGCTGACCCCCATCTCGATCGACCACGCGATCGCCGAACCCGTCTCCCGCGAGGGCGGCATGGCCGTGGTGCCCGGCACGTTCGGATGGGACGACATCGGCGACTTCGTTGCTCTGGCCGCGCTGCGCGACTCGGACGCTTCGACCGTGTGGGTCGATGCGGACGGATTCGCCACCGCCACCGACGGCAGCACGATTGCCGTGGTCGGCCTGCACGACGTCGTGGTGGTTCGCACGGCCGACGCCGTGCTGGTGACCACCCGCGAGCACGCGCAGCGGGTCAAGGAAGTCCCGGCAGCTCTGCGGACCTCCGGACGCGACGACCTGATCTAGAAGGAGTCAGGCGGCGTGCTGGGCGGGTTCCGCGGCGGCGGTGTGGCCTGAGGGCAAGCTCCAGGTGATGACGTCGTGTGACTTCATCTGGTGGTGCCGTTCGCACAGTGGCCACATGTTCGCCCCGACGGTCTGACCGTGGGGCCAGGGTTGTCGGTGGTCGAACTGGCACTGGTCGGCCGGTTTGGTGCAGGTGGGTGCCTGACAGGTGCCGTGTGTGAAGACCAGTGCCTTCTTGAGGGTGTCGGGGGCGAATCGGCCGTGGTACCAGTGCTCGAGGACGTTGCCGTGCGTGCCGGTGATGATGGTGTGCCAGAACGGGTTGCTCGGTCGGGGTCGGTGACCCATCGGGCGGGGACGATGAAGCGTGCCGTCGGCGGCTGACGGCTGGTTCGTCGGACAGGCCGACCAGGGTCTTGGCGTCGATGACCACGGCGATGTCGGTGCCGACGGCGGCTTCACCGTTCTCGTTGGTGGTGGTCCAGGCGGCGAGCAGGTCGGCTCGGCGTTGGGCCACGGTGCGGGTCGTCGTCGGTGATCTTCTTGGCCTCGAAGGTCAGGCGCTTGTCGATGGCGGCGGCCATGTGTGAGGGCAGGTAGGCGTTGAGCCAGGACATGCCGTCGTCGCCGTGGGCGACGCTGACGTGCCGGTCGGCGCGTTCGGCTTCGGCTCGTTCGTTGAACAGGTCGGCCTCGACCCGCGCCACGAACCGTCGCAGCCAGCCGCGCAGCTCGATGCTGGTGTGGGTGGTGGCGTAACCGATGACCTTGGCGTCGAGCTTCGCGATCGAGGCCGGGCGGTGCAGCTTGGCGATGGTGTCGGCGATCATCGTGACCCGATACGCATCAACCGCGGCCGGCAGCGAACGCCGACCACACCGTGGGCGCCTGGTCACGGACCGTCTGCGCGCACGACAGCCGGCGGTGGACCTGCCCTTCGGACAGGTGCATCGCGACCGCGATCTCCAACGCGATCGACCGCAGCTGAGCCTGGCGCTTGAAGTACTCCGGCGTGACCGCGTACTCGGCGACCAGCCGGTCGGAGTAGCCCAGCATCTCAGCCCAGACCGCATGCTCCGCAGCCGCGCAGGTCCGAGCCGCGGCGGTGAGCCGAACCTCGGGATTTCGCTGCGATTGCTGCATATATCAAACCTAGAGGAGGGGTCTGACAAGCGCTTTTGGTACCGCCGAGATGTCCACAGCTCAGACGAGATCGACGAGCAGTGCTGCTGCGTCGGCCCGGTCGTCCGGGGGCGGCAGGTAGGCCTGCGCGACCTCGCCGACTCCCACGACTCGCAGCGTGCCGTCGTCCGGCCCCGCGTACATCGACTGGCCGCGGCGCAGTGACAGCTGCTCGCCAGCGGCGTTGACGACCTGGACGTCTCCCCCGGTGCACATGAGGATGCGTTGCTCTGACGCCGGCAGCTCGATGCCACCGGGTTCGCCGTTCGAGCACTGTCCGACGGCCAACGCGAACTCGCGGACGTCGGGGGCGAAGACATCGATGGAGGCGCCGAACAACACCGGCGTGACCCGCGCCAGGCGAGACATGCCGGCGTCGAGGCACTCGACCAGCCCGACGGGGTCCAGCGGCTTGGAGGTCAGGCCCGCGCGCAGCACGTTGTCGGAGGTGGCCATGATCTCCAGGCACATGCCACGCAGGTGCGCGTGGATGATGCCGTCTCCGAGGAACGCGGCCTCGCCGGGCTGCAGGGTCAATCGGTTGAGCAGCAGGGCGATGACGATGCCGGGATCCCCGGGGTGGTCGTGGGCGACCTCGACCACGGTGGCGTACGCGCGCTTGATGTCGACGCGACGACTCACCAGGTCGGCGCAGCCAGCCACGATCGCGTCGATGTCTTCGCGGGTCGCCCCACCGGACAGGACGTCCTCGACGAGTCGGACGATGCCCGCGAATCCCGGATCGGCCGTGAGCTCGTCGGCCAGGCGCTGCGCCAGCGGCACGTCGAGCCCGTGCAGGATGCGCAGGATCTCGGCGGTCGGACGAAATCCGACCAGTGAGTCGAAGGTGGTCAGGGCGTACGCCATCTCCGGCTTGTGGTTGGGGTCCTTGAAGGTACGTGCGGGATCGTCGAGCAGTACCCCGGCGGATTGTTCAGCCTCGAAGCCGGCCCGGGCGATCTCCGCCGACGGGTGCACCTGGACCGACAGCGGACGCGCGGCGGCCAGGATCTTGAACATGAACGGCAGCCCGCCGCTGACCGTCGACAACGGAACCAGGACGCCGTCACGCTCGATGGCCAGCGACTCCCCGAGCGGGTGTGTGCCCATCCACTCCTCGGCCACCGGCATGCCGTCGCCGGGCTCGCCGGCGAACGCGGGGATGTCGGTCTCGGACCCCCAGTCGTACCGCCGCCTCGGATTCTTCAGGCGGTACATCGATCAGCTCTTCCCGTGCCGCGGCTTGCGGTGCGGCGGCCCGTCCTCGCCCTTGTTCTTGCCCTGGTAGGGCTTGCGGTCCTCACGGGTGCGACGGATCGGCGGGCCGTCATCGAGGCGCATGTCGATCAGGCGTCCGGAGATGCGCGTGCGCTCGAGTGCCTCGAACACGGCCGGCGGCAGGTCGGCCGGCAGCTCGACCAGCGTGTGATCCTGACCGATCGTGATGCGTCCGAAGTCGGAGCGCTTCAGGCCGCCCTCGTTGGCCAGCGCGCCGACGACCGATGACGGGCCGATCTTGTGACGCTTGCCCACGTTCAACCGGTAGGCGACCCGGCCATCGCGCGGTTCGGAGTGCTCGGACCGGCTGCGGGGCGGACGCTCGGACCACTCGGTGCGTTCGGGCCGATCGGGACGTTCACGACGCTCCGCCTTGGGCGGGTCGGGGCTCAGGAAGAAGTCCTTGTCGTCCTGGCTCATGACGGCCAGCGCAGCGGCGACATCGGCCATGCTGACCTCGTTGGAGTTGGCGTACTGCTCGACGAGGCCGCGGAAGGCGTGGAACTGCGGCGAACCCAGGCTGTCGGTGATGGTCTGGGAGAAGCGCGACGTGCGGCTCTCGTTGACCTCCTCGGCGGTGGGCACCGACATCTGCTCGACAGGTCGGCCCGACACCTTCTCGATGGCCTGCAGCATGCGGCGCTCGCGCGGCGTGACGAACAAGATGGCGTCGCCGGTGCGACCAGCGCGGCCGGTGCGACCGATGCGGTGCACGTAGGCCTCGGTGTCGTGCGGGATGTCGTAGTTGACCACGTGCGTGATGCGTTCGACGTCCAGACCGCGAGCGGCGACGTCGGTGGCCACGATGATGTCGAGCGCGCCGGCCTTGAGCTGGCTGACGGTGCGCTCGCGCTGGGCCTGCACCAGATCGCCGTTGAGCGGCGCAGCGTTGTGACCACGGGCCCGCAGTCGCTGGGCGAGCTCCTCGGTGGCCGACTTGGTGCGAACGAACACCAGCATGGCGTCGCCGGTCTCGACCTCGAGCAGTCGCGTCAGGGCATCGACCTTGTGGTGCTGCGAGACCTGGATCCAGCGCTGGCGGACCGAGGTGGTCGAGGTGGTGGCCTTGGGCGTGGAGATGTCGGCCGGGTCGTGCAGGTGCTTCTTCGCGATGGCCCGGATCTGCTTGGGCATGGTGGCCGAGAACAACGCCACCTGCTTGTACTCCGGAGTGCCGCTCAGGATCCGCTCGACGTCCTCGGCGAAGCCCATGTTGAGCATCTCGTCGGCCTCGTCGAGCACCAGGACCTCGAGCGAGGTGAGGTCGAGACTGCCGCGATCGAGGTGGTCGATGACGCGACCCGGCGTGCCGACCACGATGTGCGCGCCGCGGCGAAGGCCCGCCAGCTGCACGTTGTAGCCCTGGCCGCCGTACACCGGCAGCACGCGGACGCCGGGCATGCTCTGCGCGTAGGAGCGCACGGCTTCGGACACCTGCAGGGCGAGCTCACGCGTGGGAGCCAGGACGAGGGCCTGGACGTGCGCCGCGTGCGGATCGATCCGCTGCAGCATGGGCAGCGTGAAGGCGGCGGTCTTGCCGGTTCCGGTCTCGGCCAGGCCGACGACGTCACGGCCGGACAGCAGCGTGGGAATGGCCTGGGTCTGGATCGGCGTGGGGGTCTCGTACCCCAGCCGCGCCAGCGTCGTCACGATCTCGTCGGACAGTCCCAGATCGGCGAAGCCGTTGGAAACGGAGACGGGTGTTTCATCGGTCACTAGTACGCTCCCTCTGAAGACACCACGGCCCGCAAAGTCTTCCACAAGATCAACAGGTCCCCGACGATCGACCAGTTTTCCACGTAGTACAGGTCGAGCCGCACCGACTCCTCCCACCCCAGGTCGGATCGACCCGAAACCTGCCACGGGCCGGTCATCCCGGGCCGAACGAGCAGCCGCCGGTGCACCTCGGTGGCGTAGCCGGACACCTCGGAGGCCAGCGGAGGACGCGGGCCAACGAGACTCATGTCTCCCTTGATCACGTTGATCAGCTGCGGCAGCTCGTCGATCGAGGTGCGACGCAGCAGCCGCCCCACGCGGGTGACGCGCGGGTCGTCGCGCATCTTGAACAACACCTCGTTGCCGGTGTCGGCCTCCAGCTGCTCCGAGCATGGTCGTCGGCGCCGACGACCATCGACCGGAACTTGATCATGGCGAAGGTGCGGCCCTCGTGGCCGACCCGCTCCTGCCGGTAGAACACCGGACCGCGACTGGTGAGCTTGATCCACACGGCCGCCACGAGGAAGACCGGCGAGAAGAGCCACCAGCAGGACGGCGCTGCCCACCAGGTCGAAGGCGATCTTGATCCAGCGGGCCGCCCCGCGGTACGCCGGCTGCTCGACGTGCAGCAGCGGAAGCCCCGCGACCGGTCGGACGTGGACCCGCGGACCGGCGATGTTGGCCAAGGAAGGCGCCACGATGATCTGGACGTCATGCTCTTCCAGGTCCCATCCGAGACGTCGGACCATGTCCGGGTGGGTCGTGTCCGACGCCGTGACGATGATGGCGTCCACGTCCTCGCGCATCGCGACGGACATGACGTCGTCGAGATCGCCCAGCACCGGCACGCCCGCGATCATGCTGGCGGTCTCCTCGGCCGGCACGCACACGCCCACCAGGCGATAGCCGAACTCGGAGTTGATGCCCATCACCTCGATCAGGTGCTTCACGCCGGCGACGGTGCCGACGACGATGGTGCGGCTGGTCATCAAGCCGTTGCGCCGGTGCACCAGCAGCCAGTTGCGCCAGGCCCATCGGTTCAGCAGCAGCAGCACGAGGCCGAACACGACCGACACCACCACATAGCTGCGCGGAATCTGGAATCTCACCATGTACCCGACGAACGCGACGATGGAGAACCAGATCAGCGTGCTGGTGACGATCCGCTTGTACTCCTCGGCACCAGCGCCGAAGACGACCGGCTCACGCGAGCCGGTGATCGTCAGGATGTTCAGCCACAGCAGCAGCAGGAACCCGGACACCACGATCGGCCACGTGCCGTACGGATCGAAGGCGGCGGCGTCGATCTGTTCGGCGTTGGTGACGGCCCACGCCACGTGCGCCGTGGCGAAGACCCACAGCAGCACGACCATGTCGGACAGGACCAGTCGGCGCGCGAAGACGTTGCGCCAGTCGGCGCCCTTGGTCGTGGACACGGTTCTCCGTCCGGAGGTGGTGGAACTCCCTGCTACTAGCCGCGTGTCGGGCGGAGCAGTCGCGTGGTGACCAGCACGACCGTCGCGACCGCGACGGTGCCCAGAATCGCCACGATCAACACTGCCGTCAGCGCAGGCTCACCGTATCTTGAATCTGCGACGGCCCGGGCGGACGGTATCGACCCCTGCATCGCGAGCAGCACGGTCATGGGCGCGAGCGCGACCACGGCCGTGACGACGAAAGCGAGCACGACGCGCCACATGGTGGCGGGCCCTTGCTTCACCACGCTGCCTCCCGCTGACCTTGCCCCGACTCGTCCTCGGGACGTTGGTCCCGGACTTCAGCATGGATAACGAGCCTGTTCGCGCGCAAGTTACGGCGGTTTCGCGCCGCTCTGCATCCGGGCGATAAGGTTCCGACGTGACGACGAAGCGATCCACCCAAGCCTTCACCCGGGCGTGGCGCAGCGGCATCACCGTCGCGATCGTCGGCGGGCTCGTGGGTCTCGGCGCAGCACTGGTGGCCCCGAGCACGTACACCAGCACGGCCGATGTGCTGCTCACCCCGGCTGCCGGAGTTCGCACGGCCGACGCCGTCGACGACCGACTGCTGGAGTCGTACGCAGCACTGCTCGGCGGCCGCTCGATCGCCACGGCGGTGCGCGACGACACCACGTCGACGCAGACGGTCAGCTCGATCGACGCCGACCTGACCGGCGAGGTCGTCGCCGGCTCATCGATGCTGCGGGTCACCGCCCGCCACGGCGACGCACGCACGGCGGCGACCCTGAGCCGGTCGGCGGCCCAGTCGCTGGTCGCTCTGCTGGTGGACCGCGGCATCGCCCGCGAGTCGCCCGCGACGAGCGACGAGGAGGAGGGCAAGGCTGCGTCCGCAACGGTCGTGGCCTCGGTCGTTGACGAGTCCGGCATCGCCTCGCGACCGTCGTCACCGTCGATCCCGTGGTGGATGTCGATCGGCGCGCTGATCGGTCTGCTGCTCGGGCTGGTCGTGTCGGCCGCGCGGCAGCTCACCCACCAGCTCATCCGGACACCCGATGACCTCACGGAGGCCACGGGAGCTCCCGTGCTGGCCGCCATCGGCTACGACCGAGCCGCCAACCGCAACCCCCTCGTCACGGACCTCGACCCGGGCGACCCCCGCTTCGAGGCGACCCGCCTGCTGCGCACCAATCTGCAGTTCCTCGACGTCGACAGCACCGAGACGGTGCTGACCGTCACCAGCTGCCTGCCGGGCGAAGGCAAGTCCACCACCGTCGCGAATCTGGCCATCGCGCTCGCGCACGGCGGCGAGAGCGTCGTGCTGGTCGACGCCGACCTGCGCCGACCCCGCCTCGACGAGCTGTTCGGACTCGACCGCGCGCCCGGGCTGACCACCGCGCTCGTCGGCACCGTCGACCTCGCCGATGCGGTCCAGGAAACCTCGGTGCCCGGACTCGACGTGCTGACCACCGGTGCGCTGCCGCCCAATCCCTCCGAGCTGCTGCAGACCAATGCGATGGCTGACCTCGTCCTCACCCTGCAGCGGCGCTACGACATCGTGCTGTTCGACGCGCCGCCGCTGCTGCCCGTCACGGACGCGGCGCTGTTGGCGACCCTGTCCGACGGCGCCGTGCTGCTCGTCCGCCACGGTCGCACCACCGCCGAGCAGGTGCGGGCGGCGGCCGGTCGGCTCGAGTCCGTGGGCGCCGACCTGCTGGGCACCGGTGCTCACCATGGTGCCGGCGCGCGGCATTGCGCGCTATGGATACGGCTACGGCTACGAGGATGCGCCCAAGCGCGTCGTCCGCTCCGACGAAGGGCGTCGCGCACTGCGGTGACGACGGGTCAGGCCGGGCAGCGGTTGAGGCGGGCAGCGATGACGTCCACGGCCTCGACGATCTGATCGGCGGTCTCGCGGTGCACCCGCGGCGGACGCCGGTAGGGGTCCTTCACGTCCATCGACCCCTTGAGGCCCTGGCGTTGCGCCGCAGCCTCTGCCACCAGCTGCGGCGGCGTGAGCGTGGCGTCGTCGACACGATCGCAGAGGACGGCGAACTCACGCAGGGTGAACGACCTGCGCATGGCCCGCGGCTCGTCCTCCAGGATGCGCTGCCGATGGCTCGCGGTGGCGGTGAGGATCAGATTGGCCGCACCCACGAGGTACTTGTCGATCGGATGCGAGCGGAAGGTGTCGGCCGACAGTCCGTGACGCATCAGCTCCATCTCGGACATCGCGTCCATGGGTTGCCCGAGCATCCCGTTGACGCCTGCGCTGGCGATCTCGAAACGTGCGCGGTCCAGCTGGTCGCGCAGCAGGATCTCCATCATCGGCGAGCGGCAGATGTTGGCGGTGCAGATCGCCAGCACGGCGAATCTGGCCTGCTTCATCGGCGCAGGACCGGGCGGACGTGCAACCCGATGTCCGGGTCCACGACGACCTCCTGCGCAGCGGCCACGCCGTCGACGACCAGCTCGGCGTCGACCGCCACCTTGCGCTTGACGATCGCCAGGGCGATCGGTCCGAGCTCGTGATGCCGCGCCGACGATCCGATCGTGCCCACCACGGCGTCGTCGAGCAGCACGTCGCTGCCGACCGGCGGGAGGTGGTCGACCGATCCGTCGAGCAGCAGCCGCACCAGTCGGCGCGGAGGACGGCCCAGCGTCTGCACCCGGGCGACCGTCTCCTGGCCGCGGTAGCAACCCTTGTCGGGGTGCACGGCCAGGCCCAGCAGGCCCATCTCGTTGGGAATCGCTCGCTCGTCGGTGTCGATGCCGATGCGCGGCTGGCCCGCCTCGATGCGCAGCGCCTCCCAGGCCCAGGTGCCGACGGGTGCGCCGAGCTCGTCGGGCAGGTCCGCGAGGCTCGCGCGCTCCCGCAGCTCCCACTCCAGGCGGCCGTCGCTGACTCGGCCGATGACGGCGTGGGTCTGCGACACGTCGGCCAGCTCGACGCGCATCATGAACTTCATCCGCTCGAGGAACGCCAGCATGGGTGCCGCAGCACCCGGCTCGGTGTGACCCCAGAACGTCTCGCCGTCGTCGACGCCGCTGAAGCCGTGCTCGATGCGGCCCATGGGCGACAGGAGCAGGGCATCGGTGTGCTCGCCGGCGGGCAGCGACTCCAGGTGCTGGGTCGTGAGGGAGTGCAGCCACGTGAGCCGGTCGGGGCCGGTGATCGTGAAGACGTCGCGATGGGACAGATCGACAAAGCCCTCACCGGCGAGCAGCGAACGCTGCTCGGCGGAGATGGCTCCGTAGTGCGCCGCGACCCCGGAATCGGGCGCGTCTGCCTCGACCGCACCGTGGATGAGGTCGAGCAGGGGGCTGCGGCGGGTTTCAGTCACGCTCGAGCTGCCCCCACAGGTGAGACTGCATCTCCTGGCCCTCGGCCGCCATGTCGTAGGCGTACATCAGGGAGCCGTCGACCAGGCCGTACATCCGCTGACCCGCGGTGTACTCCTTGGCGGTGGAGGTGCGGGCCACGATGTCGGTGGACAGCGTGACGCGGGCGCCGTCGGCCTCGCCGTACCAGACCTCGGCGAAACCGGTGGCGTGCGCCAGCACGAGCTCGAGCTGCTTCCCCTCGCCGGTTGGTCGCAGGAAACCGGTCTCGAGGGCTCCGGGGCGAATCCGCTCACCGGCCTCGTCGGTGATCCAGGCACGGCTGAAGTAGTGCAGGAACGGGCGACCGTCGTGGGCGAAGATGACTTCCTGGTCGTACGTGAACGGGTCGATCGTGGGGTACTCGCCGCGACCCGCACCGTGCCAGGTGCCCAGCAGCCACACCACCGGCATCAGGTCGGGGTGCAGGTCCTCAGGAATCACGAAAGGCATGCCCCGATCCTATCGAGCGACTGTTCACCTACCGTGGCGGCATGAAGGCGGTCGTCCAGCGGGTCAGCGAAGCCTCGGTCGAGGTCGACGGGAAGACCGTCGGCGAGATCGGGGCCGGCCTCATGGTGCTGCTCGGCGTCACCCACGACGACACCCCTGACGTGGCCGCGCGGATGGCCCTGAAGATCTGGAACCTGCGGATCCTGCGCGATGAAGCCTCGGCCTCGGACGTCGACGCACCCGTGCTCGTGGTCAGCCAGTTCACGCTCTACGGCGACACCCGCAAAGGTCGACGTCCATCGTGGACCGCTGCCGCCCCCGGGCCCGGTCGCCGAACCGCTGTACGACCACGTCTGCGCCACGCTGCGCGGGGCTGGGGCGACCGTGGCGCAAGGCGTCTTCGGTGCCGACATGCGGGTCGCATCGGTCAACGACGGACCCGTCACCGTGCTGCTGGAGCTGCAGGCCATCACCGGTTGACATGGCAGCGTGAGCATCGACCCGGCAGAATGGGCGAGTTGTCCCCTTCCCCACGACCCGGAGCACCATGGCACGCGCGCCTCGACTGAGCATCCTCACGATCTGCACCGCCAACATCTGTCGGTCTCCGCTGGCGCAGATCCTCTTGACGGCCCATCTGGACAGCGAACGCTTCGATGTCGCCAGCGCAGGAGTGCGTGGGTGGGACGACCATCCGATGGACCCGTCGGCCGCGGTGGAAGTGCGCCGGATGGGACACGTGTCGAAGACCTTCCGGTCCCGAGCTGTCACCTCGCAATTGGTGGACTCGGCTGACCTGGTGCTCACGGCAACCCGATCGCAGCGTTCAGAGATCCTCAGCCTCAACCCGAGGGCCCTGCACCGGACCTTCACGCTGCAGGAGTTCACGGCGCTGGCCAGCACGATCGTGGCCTCCGACCCAGCCGACCTGATCGCTCAAGCCGCCCGGCGACGCAGCCATGGACCCAAGGACGCTGACATCGCCGATCCTTTTCGGCGTGGTCCTGAGGCGCACCGCCACGCTGCTGAGCAGATCAGCGCAGCTGTCCTGGCGTTGAGCGACCGGCTCAACGGTCTGGTGTTCACCTGAGATGACGTAGTCTTCCCCATGGTTTTGGCTGCCGTTCCGGTCGCCGACCACCTCACTCCCGCTCCGAGACCAGGAGGCACCTTCGATGGGCCGACACTCCGACCAGCCAGCTCCCACGGAGTCGGCGCGCCCCAGCTTCGTGCGCCGCCATCGCGGCCTGCTTGGCTCGGTCCTGGTGCTCGTCGTGGCACTCGTCGGCGCGGCCGCAGTCTTCGCGTTCATGCTGAACAGCTCGCTGGGCAACATCGAACGCGTGCCTGTGACGCTCGAGGAGTCCAACCGGCCGCCCGTCGTGCAGACCGAGTCGCTCAACATCTTGCTGCTCGGCGCCGACGCAGGCAGCAAGCGCGACCCCGGTGGCAACTCGATCCTCGAGGACGCGGCCTCGGGCACATGGCCCAAGGGCAAGTACCGCAGCGACGCCACGATGCTGGTGCACATCGACGCGGACCGGAAGTCGGCCTACATCGCCTCGATCCCCCGCGACAGCTACGTGCCCCTGTACGACGCGAAGGGCGCCAAGAAGCAGAGCAGCAAGATCAACGCAGCGTTGTCGTTGTACGGCCCGTCGGGCGCCATCTCGACGGTGGAGAACCTCACCGATCTGCGCATCGACCACCTGGCGATGGTCGACTGGGATGGCTTCGAGGACATCACCAACTCGCTGGGCGGCGTCGACATCATCACCGAGCGAGGGCGACGCGCACCGGCTCAACGGCAAGCAAGCGCTGGACTACGTCGGCGTGCGCAATACTCGCTCGGACGGCGACTTCGACCGCGTCAAGCGGCAGCAGAACTTGATGCGTTCGATGATGGTGGAGATGCTGGACAAGGGCACCTTGACCAACCCGCTCAAGCTGCGCAGCACCGTCTCGTCGATCTCCAAGAACATGGCGGTCGACGAAGACTGGTCCAATGGCTCGATCCGATCGTTGGCCGTTCTCCATGCGCGGGATCCGCCCGGCCGACGTCACCTTCATGACCATTCCGACCAACGGGAACCGGCACCGACCCGGTGGCGGGCAGCATCGTGAACGTCGACCAGGGCACTCAGCGATCAGCTGTTCGCCGCCATGGCCGATGACACGGTCGGCCAGTTCATCGAGCAGTACCCCGAGCTCCTGCTCGGCGCAGCCAACAAGGTCGACTGACACGACAGTGGATCGTCCGGAGTCAGCCCGAGCAGGCCGACGGAACGGTGTAGTCGTTGCGCAGCGACTGGATGCCGGGGGTGGTGGAGAAGACGGGGTCGGCGGTCTGGTTGGGGCCGCTGGTGGTGTTGGCGGTGATGGTGGCGGTCTCGCCGGGCTTCAGCACGACCTCGAGGCGGGTGACGTTGCGGCCGCCGAGGCGGCCGGCGCTGACGGTCTGCGGCTCGCCGTTGAGACGGACGCTGGTGAAGCGTGCCGTCGAACGGGGAGACGAGCCGGACGTTGAGGCGCATCGAACCTCGCTTGACGAAGTCGCCGATGCCGGTGATGGTCTTGGGCAGCTTCGACGCTCCGCCCGGCGCGTTCGACGTCAGGTCGGTGGTGGTGGAGATGACCTGGCGCCCGCCGCTCAGGCAGTTGACCGACTGCGATCGAGGTGTCGAAGTCGAGGTAGTACTCCATCTTGGTGGAGGCCGCGTCGCTCAGGTAGACGCCCACGTGCGGGGTCTTGCCGTCGTCGGTGGTGAAGGCGCCGGAGAGCGGTGTGGGCTCCAGCTGCTTCTGCTCGGCCTTGCGCGACGCCCAGAACATGATGCGGTTCTCGTCCACGCCGCGCACGATGGCCGACAGGACCGCTGACGCGTCGCCCTCGCCCTTCTTGAAGGTGTTGAAGATGCGGCGGTTGGCCAGCGCGAAGAAGTCGTCCTGAAGCTCCGGGTCCTTGATGTTGGCGTAGACCAGGTTGAGCAGGGTGCCGACCACGTTGTTCTGGTCCAGCACCACGTCCTTCTTGAGTTCCACCGGACCGGTGCCGCCCAGCAGGTAGCCCAGGGCGACCGGGTCGACCGACACGACGCCGTCGACCTTGATGCCGAAGTTCTGCAGCACCATGGCGCGGGCGATCGCGCCGGAGCGCGGGAAGTCAGGGGTGATCGTCACGTCGCGAATGTCGGTGGCGAGCGTGGAGGGGAAGACGGCCTGCTCGTCGTCCGTCAGCTTCTTGACCGGCCTTCTCGAACGGCAGCATGTCCTGGATGGACCCCTGCGTGCCGATCGACAACTTGCCCTTCTTGGCCGTGATGACCGCGTACGAGCCGACGATGCCGCCGGTGGGGCGGGTCTCGGCATTGTTCTGGTTCATCAGGAAGTAGCGCCGGGTGCCGTTGGCGCCGAGCATGTCGGGCAACAGCTGGGCGGCCAGGTCGGCGTTGTGGGAGACCGCGGCGAGCGAGCCCACCTTGTCCTTCAGGGTGCCGATCGGTCCACGCAGCGGCGCGGCAAGGCCGCCGGGATCGACGCCGGCCAGGTTGTCGCGGGAGATGTCCAGCGCGGCCGATGCCTCGGCAATGGCTGGACCGGCCTTGGTGATGGCCGAGATCTTCACCTTGCCGTCGCGCGGGCTGAAGGTCTTGGAGCTGACCTGTCCTGCCAGTTCGACCACCGGAGGTGCTGCCTGGTCGGCCACGCGGTCGATCTCGATGGAGACGGTGCGGATGGCGCTGACGTTGCGGCCCCACCACGGGACCTTGGACGCAACCGTCCACATGACGTTGTCCGACGTGGAGCGCGCACGCTCGGTGGACTCCTGCAGTGCTGCGAGCGTCACCATGGCGCTGTCGCTGTCGGCCGTGACCAGCTGCTGCTGGAGGATCTCGGCCTGCTGCGCGGCCGTGGACAACGCGGCGCGGGTCTGGAACACCTGGACGGCGAAGAAGCCACCCACGAGCACCACGAGCACGGCCGCGGCAATCAGCACCGCCCGGCGGCGCTCAATCAACGGAATGGCGACTAGGACTGACGACGCGAAGCCACGACGGCTCCGCCACCGACGACGATGAGGACGCCTCCGACGATGAGGATCCACAGATTGGATCCGCCCGTGTCGGGCAGCGCGCCGTTGGCGTCGGTCGTGCCGTCACCGTCGTCGTCGCCCTCAGGAAGCAGCGTCACGGTGGCGCTGTCACTCGCGACGAGGATGCCGCAGCGGCCTGCCCGGCCGCCGTACGCGCACGTGGCGGTGATGGTCTTCTTGGTGATCTCGTCGACCTTCGGGGTGCTGAACGTGCCCTCCAGACTCGTTCCTGCACCGGTCTGCGTCTTGCCGTTGAACGTCACGGTCCACGCACACTCGACGCCGCCCGAGGTGGCCTCGTACTCCAGCGGCAGTCCGCCGACGAAGCGGGCGTCGCCGACGGTGATCTTGATGGTCGGGTCGGGGTAGGCCTGCGCGGCGGTGCCGCCGACGACCGTGAACAGGGCAGCAAGAACTCCGGCGAGAGCTATGCGGGCTTTGCTCATGGAACCATCCGTCGAAATCTGGTGTTGAAAAACGTCAGTGAAAAGGTCTTCTCCATGCTCAACGAGCACGGCTAAAGACCGTTAGTCCCAAATCGTACATGAAAAGCCGGATGGCGTCGGACGAGGCTGGAATCGGACCAGCCTGTCCGCAACGCCACCCCGCAGGTCACACTGCCACTGCTACTTCTGCGACGACGCCCTTGGCGGCGGTCACGGCGTTGTCGACCGAGTCCGTCCGCGGCGCGAGGGTGCGCAGCGTCCACTCGCCGGGGCCGGCGAAGAATCGGAACTGTCCGGTCGCAGAGGTGGGGACCTCGGCGGTGAACTCGCCGGTGCGGTCGAGCAGACGCACGTACGCATTGCCGACCGGCTGGCCGTCACGCGTCACGATGCCCTGGATGACCGCCTGGTTGGCGACGTCCACACCGTCCAGCGACGGACCGCCCTTGACCGCGCCGCACATCAGGCAGCACCCGGCTCGTCGCCCAGGGCGACGGGAACGCCGCGCAGCGAGCCGTACTCGCTCCACGAGCCGTCGTAGTTCTTGACGTTGGAGTAGCCGAGGATCTCGTGCAGCACGAACCACGTGTGCGAGCTGCGCTCGCCGATGCGGCAGTACGCGATCGACTCCTTGTCGGCGTCGAAGCCCACCGCGGCGTACAGGGCGGTCAGCTCGTCATCGGACTTGAAGGTGCCGTCGTCGTTGGCGGCCTTGCTCCACGGCACGTTGCCGGCCGTGGGGATGTGACCGCCGATCTGGGCGGCCTCCTGCGGCAGGTGCGCCGGGGCCAGCAGACGGCCGGCGTACTCATCGGGGCTGCGCACGTCGATCAGGTTCTTGACGCCGATCGCACTGATGACCTCGTCGCGGAACGCGCGGATCTGGTCGTTCGGAGCCTGCGCCGTGTAGGTGGTGGCCGGACGAGTGGGCACCTCGTCGGTCAGCTCGCGGGAGTCCAGCTCCCACTTCTTGCGGCCGCCGTCGAGCAGGCGCAGGTTGGTGTGGCCGTAGTACGCCAGGTACCAGTAGGCGTACGCCGCGAACCAGTTGTTGTTGCCGCCGTAGAAGACGATGGTGTCGTCGTTGCCGACGCCCTTGGCGGACAGCAGCGCCTCGAGGCGGTCCTTGCTGATGAAGTCGTGGCGGACACCGTCCTGCAGGTCGGTCTTCCAGTCCAGCTTGATGGCGCCGGGGATGTGGCCCTTGTCGTAGGCCTCGGTGTCCTCGTCGACCTCGATGAGAACGATGCTCGGATCGGCGAGGTTGTCCTGGACCCAGTCTGCGGTGACGAGTGCGGAGTTGCGGCTCATGGTGATCTCCAAAGGTGCTGCCCTGAGCGGGCGAGTGAATGAGTGGTGCGGGATGAGTGGCTGAGCGAGATGGTCAGGCGGTGCGCAGCGGCGCGAAGCGCTTGAACGTCAGGTACATCTCGCAGCCGAGGCAGAAGCCCGTGGTGGCATTGAGCAGCGCGGCGACCAACGCGAACGCGACGAGCACCAAGCCGGCGGCGGTCGCCCCGGCGAGCAGCGCGAGGAGCCCGCTGGCGGTGAAGGCCAGGCCGACGACCTGCGCGAACCGCGGCGGACGCGCGTCCTCTGTCTCCAGTGGAGCGCCGATGCGGGGGCGCACCACGCGGGCAAAGAACTGTGAGTACGGCGAGTACTGCAGACCGACCAGCGCCGACAGGGCGAAGACGACGACCTGAGCGGCCAGCAGCGGCACGCCGATCGTCGCGGGGAGAACGAGGATCAGGGCGAGGACCGCGGCCGTGATGGCTGCGGAGACTCGCAGACCGCGGGGATCGACCTGTCGGGGCGGTGGACGTGGCTGTGAGGGTGGACATGCATGCTCCTGCGCTGAGAGACACCCCACTGATGCGGGGTGGGCGAACTGAGGGATGAGGTCAGATCAGCGAAGACGACACAAGGCCGAGCCAGTGCGGCAGTTGTCCACCGCGCGGCGCCTCGTGAGATATGTCGTCTGGAACATGAGCACCACAGTACGTACTCCAACCGAATCGTGGGCAGATGTCTCACCTGTCGAGATGGCGTCTCGTATCGTGGACTATTCAGCGTGGGTGGCAGCCAGCGCGGCCATGACCTGCTCACGTCGAGGCAGCCCCGATGCCCTGGTGCGCACGACGCCTCGGTGGTCCAGCACCAGCACCGTCGGGGTCCGCATGATGCCCAGGTCGCGCACCAGCTCGAGGTTGTCCTCGGCGTCGATCTCGACCGTCACGACACCGTCGGTCTTCGTCGCGATGTCAGTCGAGCAGCACCCGCGTCGCTCGACACGGGGCGCAGAACGCGCTGGAGAACTGCACCAGCGTGGCGTCGCGGCCGAGTGGGGCGCCGATGATCTGGGCCGAGAGCACCGTGTCATCCGGCCCGGGTGCAGCCGCAGAGCTGAACCGGCCGTTGCGCCACTTCATCACGAGCGCAGCGACCGCGCTGAACACCAGCGCGGCAACGAGAACGATGAGGCCGACCATGGTGTCGAGCGTACTGCCGGCATGCCAGCGGCACCGGTGCTGCTGCTACGCAGCCACCAGCTGACCGCCGACGTAGACGACCGGGGCGACCAGGGCGATCGACATCGCTCCGGGGAAGCCCCACCCGACCGACGCGTGCAACCGGCCGCTGACCCAGGCTCGACCGAAGACCTGACCCAGCACGGCGAACAGAGCCGCGGACGAGCCGACTGCCACACCGAACAGCACCGTGACGAACGAGTCGACGACGTAGGCGACGCCGGCGCCGGCGCCTGCCCCAGCCACGACCGAGGCGGACACCATGAGGACGCGGTCGTACGGCATGAGCCAGACCAGCAGACCGACCACGACACCGGCGGCAGCGATCGCGACGACCGGCGCGCCGCCGAACGACTTGGCTGCACCGATCCAGCCCGAGGCGATGGCCGCCGTGACACCGAGAGACACCGCGTAGGAGGTGGACGCGGTGAGCTCGCGCCGACCGTCCTTGCGCAGCATCTGGGTGATCAGCGCGGCGAACAGGGTCACCGCCACCGCCGGGATGATGCCGGCGAGCAGCCCGCTGTCGGCGACGCCCAGCACGTCCCGCGTGCCGTCGGCGGCCGGGATGGCGCGGGGGAAGAGAGCCAGCGTGGTCGCGACCAGGCCGCCGAGCAGCGCCGGCGCGAACCGCGGCGTGGGCACGCTGCGACCGCGCACGTCGGCGAGGCTCGGCGCCGAGGCGATGAGCACCTGCACCACCACGATCGCCGCGGCGACCAGGTACACGTTGGCGTACGCGGCCAGCACGAGCACTCCGGCGAGCACGGCCGACAGCAGGGTGGATCTCAGTCGCGACATGGTCTGCATGATGTCAGGACTCAGCCGCCCGCGAAGGGAGGCAGGAACTCGATCGAGTCGCCGGGGGCCAGGGCGACCTCCTGCGGGTCACGGGCGCCGACCGGGATCTCGCCGTGCAAGATCGAGCAGGAGCCGATGACGGCGTCGAACCGGTCGCGGTCACGGTGCCGACGAGAAATCTCGGTCAGCACCTCGGCCAGCGTGGAGGCGCTCACCTGCTCGCTCTCGATGCCGGCAGCAGCCCGCGCCGCGGCCCAGTAGCGGACTGTGACGTCGTTCTCATTCCCGACATCTTCTGGAGGCTGATCAGACACATGACGTATTGTGGGCCATGACCCCGTTCCGGGAGGAATCGTCGTGTCCCACTTGTTGCTGTTGACCACGAGCTCGCAGTCCTCGGTCGAAGTGCTGCCCGCACTCGCCCTCCTGCCGCACCACGTCAGGATCCTGCCCGCCGAGGCCAGCGCCCTGATCGACGCTCCGCCGTGCGATGCCGTCCTGGTCGATGGCCGCCTCGATCTCGCGCAGGTGCGCAGCCTCACGCGCGTCATCCGCAGCACCGGGATCGACTGCCCGCTCATCCTCGTCCTGACGGAGGGCGGCCTCGCCGTCGCAGCGTCGGACTGGGGCATGGACGACGTCATCCTCACCACCGCCGGCCCCGCCGAGCTCGAGGCCCGCCTGCGCCTGGGCATCGGCCGCCTCGCCGCCGGCCTCGCGGGCGACAACGACAACCACGTCATCGCCTCCAGCGGCCTGGTCATCGACGAGACCACGTACACCGCCAAGCTGGAGAAGCGCACGCTCGACCTCACGTTCAAGGAGTTCGAGCTGATCAAGTTCCTCGCGCAGCACCCCGGCCGGGTCTTCACCCGCCAGCAGCTGCTGCAGGAGGTGTGGGGCTACGACTACTTCGGCGGCACCCGCACGGTCGACGTCCACGTGCGCCGACTGCGCGCCAAGCTGGGCACCGACAACGAGACGCTCATCGGCACCGTGCGCAACGTCGGCTACCGCTTCGTCGCCACCAAGACCGAGCCGGCGCGCGAGGCCGCAGTATCGTCCTGACCCATGGCCACGCTCACCGTCCAGGCACTCCTGGACTTGGTGCTCGACCAGGGGTCCTTCACGTCGTGGGACGAACCGGTCGACATCTCTCGGCACGATCCGAAGTACCGCGCTGAACTGATCGCCGCCGCTGAGCGGGCGGGCACCGACGAGTCGGTGGTCACGGGCCGCGGTTTGATGCGCGGACGGCCGGTTGCCGTCATCGCGAGCGAGTTCCGATTCCTCGCCGGGTCCATCGGGCAGGACGCGGCTCGCCGCATCGTGTCGGCCGTGCAGCGCGCCACCGCCGAGGGCATCCCGGTGCTGGCCACCACAGCGTCCGGTGGCACCCGCATGCAGGAGGGCACGCCAGCCTTCGTGCACATGATCGACATCTCGCGCGCGCTGATGGCGCACCGCGCGGCCGGACTGCCGTACCTGATCTACCTGCGCCACCCCACCACCGGCGGCGTCTTCGCGTCGTGGGGATCGCTGGGCCACATCACGTTGGGCGAACCGGGCGCGCTGATCGGTTTCCTCGGTCCCAAGGTCTACGAGCTGCTGCAGGGCAAGCCGTTCCCGCCGAACGTGCAGACCTCGGAGAACCTCGCGAACCGCGGCATCATCGACGCCGTCGCGATCCCCGACGAGCTGCCGATGCTGGTCGACCGCGCGCTGAGCATCCTCGTCGATCCGCCGACCGCCCAGACACGTCCGCCGCGCGCCGGCACCACCGACCGGGTGCGCACCGCGTGGGAGTCCATCCAGATCACTCGGACAGCGCACCGGCCCGGGGTGCGCGAGGTGCTGCGCTACGGCAGCGACGCGACGGTCCGGCTGCAGGGCACCGAGAAGGGTGAGCGCGACAGCGCCATGCTCGTGGCGTTCGCCCGGCTGGACGGCCAGCCGTGCGTGGTCATCGGGCAGGACCGCACCAAGCAGACCCCGCTGACCCCGATGGGGCCAGCCGCGCTGCGTGAGGCGCGCCGCGGCATGCGGCTGGCCAACGAGCTGCGACTGCCACTGGTCTCGTTCATCGACACCCCGGGTGCCGAGCTGTCGCCCGAGGCCGAAGAGGGCGCCATCGCTGGCGAGATCGCCCGGTGCATCAGCTGGATGTCGACGATGCGGGTGCCCACCGTGTCGGTGCTGCTGGGCCAGGGCTGCGGTGGCGGAGCGCTGGCGCTGCTGCCCGCCGACGTGGTGGTCGCCGCCGAGAACGCCTGGCTGTCGCCGC
The DNA here is from genome assembly GCA_963769445.1 of uncultured Actinomycetota bacterium. Taxonomy (GTDB): domain Bacteria; phylum Actinomycetota; class Actinomycetes; order Propionibacteriales; family Nocardioidaceae; genus Aeromicrobium. The sequence goes on from CAVYLO010000002.1 coordinate 373,518, forward strand.
TGCCGCCCGAGGGCGCCAGCGCGATCGTCTACGGCGATCTGGAGCACGCCGATGAGCTGGCCCGGTCGCAGCGGGTCGGCGCCATCGACCTGCTGGAGTCCGGCACCGTGCACCACGTGGTGCCCGAGCTCGACGACGACACCCCCGAGACCTTCGCCACGGCGATGGCGGCCACGGTCGCCGCGCAGCTCGTGGCACTGCGGAACCGATGACCGACCTGGCCGGGCTCGGTGCGCTGGTCGAGGCGTCCGACGGCGTCGCTCCGTTCAACGAGGCCACACTGACGGCCGATGCTGCCGGGGACGAGCCTCGCGTCCTGGTGCGGTCCGAGGTCGGCATGGCGGTCGGCTACGGCGACGCACCTGTGGAGCTGGCCGTGGAGCCAGCCGCTCGGCGTCAGGGACATGGCCGCCGACTGGTCCAGGATCTGCTCGACGCAGGCGAGACCCACTTCTGGGCCCACGGCGATCTGCCGGGCGCTCAAGCATTGGCAGCAGCCATCGACCTGCGGGCTGAGCGGACGCTGCTGGTGATGCGTCGACCCGCCGACCCGGTCGATGACGCCTCTGCGCCAGCTGGAGTGGCACTGCGGACGGCCACGCCCGATGACGTCGATGGCGTGGTGGCCGTCAACGGCCGAGCCTTCGCGTCCCATCCGGAGCAGGGCGCGATGGACCGCGCCAACTTCGAGCGACGAGCCTCATCGGACTGGTTCAGCTGGGACGGCCTGTTCGTGGCCGAGCGTGACGGCGAGATCGTCGGGTTCCACTGGACCAAGATCGAGGACGGACTCGGCGAGGTCTACGTCGTCGGCGTCGACCCGTCAGAACAGGGCACTGGACTGGGCACGGCACTGACCGCCCGCGGTCTGCAGCACCTGGTCGCCGCCGGGGTCTCCGCGATCGACCTCTACGTCGAGGGCGACAACGCCCCCGCCCTCGCCGTGTATCGCCGCCTCGGCTTCGTCGACCACGCCCGCGACACCCTCTACGCCGCCTACGCCCCCGCCGGCTGCTAATCCGCCTCCGCTCGCCAACACTGCCAGCTTGCGTCCGCCTCGGGCTCCGCCCTCACGGTCGCTCCGCTCCCTGGCGAACAGGACCCTACTGGTCTTGCCTTGCGTAGATCTGTTCCGTGGCGACCTTGGCGGACCGCCACCACTGCTCGTTGTTCCGGTACCACTCCACCGTGTCGGCGAGGCCGGCTTCGACATCGCCGTGGGTCGGCCGCCAGCCGAGCTCGGTCCGCAGCTTGGTGGGATCGATGGCGTATCGCAGATCGTGTCCCACGCGATCCGTGACGTGCTCGAAGTCGTCGGGGTCGCGGCCGAAGATCTCCAACAGGGCCGCAACCATGTGTCGGTTGCTGCGTTCACCGTCGGCGCCGATCAAGTACGTCTGGCCGATCGCGCCGTCCATCAGGATGCGCAGCACCGCGCTGCTGTGGTCGTCGACGTGGATCCAGTCCCGCACGTTCAGGCCCTCGCCGTAGACCTTGGGCCGCAGGCCGTCGATGAGCTGGGTGATCTGGCGAGGGATGAACTTCTCCACGTGCTGCCACGGACCGTAGTTGTTGGAGCAGTTGCTGATCGTGGCTTGGACGCCGAACGAGCGGACCCAAGCGGCGACCAGGTGATCCGCACCTGCCTTCGTCGAGGAGTACGGGCTCGACGGTCGGTACGGGCTGAACTCGGTGAATCGTTGAGGGTCGTCGAGGGCGAGGTCGCCGTAGACCTCGTCGGTGGAGATGTGGTGAAAGCGCACCTCGTGGCGGCGGGCCGCCTCAAGCAGCGTGAACGTGCCCATGACGTTGGTCTGCACGAACGGCGTCGGGTCGTTCAACGAGTTGTCGTTGTGCGACTCGGCAGCGAAGTGCACGACGGCGTCGTGACCCGACACCAGCTCGTCCACCAGGGTGGGGTCGCAGATGTCGCCGATCACCAGCCGGCAGCGATCCACCGGCAGGTCGGCGATGCTGTCACGGCTCGCGGCGTAGGTCAGCTTGTCGAGGACGGTCACGGACAGGTCCGTCTGCTCGATCAGGTGTCGAACGAAGTTGGAGCCGACGAAACCGGCGCCACCAGTGACGAGCAGCGTGCGCATGCTTTCACCCTAGGCCTGCGCGAGCGCACGCATTGCCTCGCCCGCCGTACTCCTACGGCGACTACCTGGCGTCCCTGCTCGACGACTACTAGGCGAGGCCGCGCTGGAGGGCGGCGGACAGACGGCGGACGGCCTGGGGGGCCACGCGGCCGACGCCGACCATGTTGGCGAAGCCGTGGATCATGCCGTCCTCGCACAGGTGCTCGACCTCGACGCCGGCGGACTTCAGGGCGGCGGCGTAGGCATTCCCCTCATCGAGCAGCGGGTCGAATCCTGCGGTGACGACGTAGGCCGGAGCCACGCCAGAGACGTCGCCGTGCAGCGGGGAGAGTCGAGGGTCGGCGCGGTCCTCGCTGCCGATGAGGTAGTTCTCCTCGGCGAGGTCCATGAAGTCCTCGGTCAGGAAGAATCCCTCGCGGTACGTGGTGCGGCTCGGGGCCCGCTCGGCGAAGTCCGTGGCTGGGTAGATGAGCAGCTGGAACGCCGGAGAGGCGAGTCCGGCCTGCACCGTCTGTTGCGCGACGATCGCCGCCAGGTTGCCACCGGCGCTGTCACCGCCGACGGCGATGCGATCGGGGTCGATGCCCAGCGCATCGGCATGGTCGGTGACCCAGGTCCATGCAGCCATCGCGTCGTCGACGGCTGCCGGGAACGGGGCCTCGGGCGCGAGTCGGTAGTCGACGGCAATGACGCGAACCTGCGCCTGCTCGGCGAGCACCCGGCACAACGCGTCGTGGCTCTCCAGGTCTCCGTAGATCCAGCCACCGCCGTGGAAGAACACCAGCGCTGGTGACGTGCCGGTCAACCCGCGCGGCGTGTAGAAGCGCAGCGGAAGCTGGCCGCCCGGTCCGTCGATGGTGCGATCGGTGACGGCGCCGATCGGCTGACTGCCACCCGCCAGCTGTGACTGGGCCTTGATGATCCGGCGGCCACGGCTGATCGCCACCGTCTCGGCCGGCGGTCCCTCGAGCTTCTGCAGCTTGAGCAACAGCTGCATCTCGGGGTGCAGGCGGCGGTCGTCGATGACGACCGGCGATCCGGCGAGGCGCTCCACGACACGGGCTGGAAGACCGAACAGGCGGCGCATCACCACGCCGCGAGCAGCGGTGGACGCTGTGCTCACGATTGACATGCGCACACGGTAGCGACCCCTCGTGAACGGCTCGTTCAGATGCTGTTCATGTGGACCTGCCAAAATGGGCCCATGGATACCTCGGATCTCGCCACCAGTGCGGTGTCCGACGACGTGCAGGTCGAGGCTCCTGCCTCACCCGACGAGTTCGACGTCGACCCTCCGTACGACTCTGGATCCGGGACGCTGCCGGCCGATCGCTTCCTTGATCGCGAGCTGTCGTGGACCGCGTTCAACGCCCGCGTGCTCGAGCTGGCCTGCGACGAATCGGTCCCGCTGCTGGAGCGCGTGCGCTTCATGGCGATCTTCGCCAGCAACCTCGATGAGTTCTTCATGGTGCGAGTTGCCGGTCTCAAGCGCCGGATCGCTGCGGGTGTCGCCGTGCCATCGGCCAGCGGCCTGAGCCCTCGCGAGGTGCTGTCGCGCAGCCTCGCCGCCAGCCGCGATCTGATGCAGCAGCACGCCAGCACGTTCCACGAGTCCATCGCGCCGGCGCTGAGCGCCGAGGGAATCGCGATGCTGCACTGGGACGACCTGCGCGATGACGAGAAGACGCGGATCAGCCAGACCTACCGCGACCGCGTCTTCCCGGTCCTCACGCCGCTGGCGGTCGATCCGGCCCACCCCTTCCCGTACATCTCGGGGCTCTCGCTCAACCTCGCGCTCGTCATGCGCAATCCCGCCACGGGCAAGGAGCACTTCGCCCGGGTCAAGGTTCCGCCCATCATCAACCGGTGGATGCCGGCCGACGAGGGCCGCTTCGTGCCGCTCGAAGAGGTCATCGCGGCCCACCTGGACCTGCTGTTCCCCGGCATGGAGGCGGTCGCCCACCACGCGTTCCGCGTCACCCGCAACGAGGACCTCGAGGTCGAGGAGGACGACGCGGAGAACCTGCTCAAGGCTCTTGAGAAGGAGCTGCTGCGGCGCAAGTTCGGCCCACCGGTTCGTCTGGAGGTGGAGGAGTCGATCGACCCCGACGTGCTCGACACCCTGGCCTCCGAGCTTGGCGTCAAGCCCGATGAGGTCGTCCGCCTGCGTGGTCCACTCGATCTGCGCAGCCTCAACGAGATCGCCGACATCGACCGCCCCGAGCTGCGCTTCGATCCCTTCGTTCCAGGCACCCACCAGCACCTGGCCGAGGTCGAGACCGCGTCGCCCGCCGATCTGTTCAGCGCGCTCAGCAAGCGCGATGTTCTGGTGCACCACCCGTATGACTCGTTCGCCACCAGCGTGCAGCGCTTCATCGAGCAGGCGGCCGCGGATCCGAACGTGTTGGCGATCAAGCAGACGCTGTACCGCACCTCTGGCGACTCCCCCATCATCGACTCGCTGGTCGACGCGGCTCGCAGCGGCAAGCAGGTGCTGGTGCTGGTCGAGATCAAGGCGCGCTTCGACGAGCAGGCCAACATCCGCTGGGCGCGCAAGCTGGAGCGCGCCGGCTGCCACGTGGTCTACGGACTCGTCGGTCTCAAGACCCATTGCAAGCTCGCCCTCGTGGTGCGCGAGGAGCCGGACGGGTTGCGCCGGTACGCCCACATCGGCACCGGCAACTACAACCCCAAGACGGCGCGTCTGTACGAGGACTTCGGACTGCTGACCGCCGACCCCACCATCACGTCAGACCTCACGCACCTGTTCAACAATCTGTCCGGGTTCGCGCAGGACTTCGACTACGACCGCCTGATGGTGGCGCCAGCCGGGCTGCGCAGCCAGCTGGTCGACCACATCGACGCCGAGATCGCCCACCACCGCGCCGGACGACCCTCCGGCATCCGGATCAAGGTGAACTCCATCGTCGACGAGATGATCATCGACAAGCTCTACGAGGCGTCGACCGCCGGCGTGCAGATCGACCTGATCGTGCGCGGCATCTGCACGCTGCGCCCAGGAGTTCCCGGGATGAGTGACAACATCCGGGTCTCGAGCGTGCTCGGCCGGTTCCTCGAGCACAGCCGGGCCTACTGGTTCTCATGCGGCGGCGAGCCGCAGGCGTGGATCGGATCGGCCGACCTGATGCACCGCAATCTGGACCGTCGCGTCGAGGTGCTGGTGCGGATCCCCGAGCAGCATCACATCGACCAGATCGGCGATCTGCTGGAGACGATGGCCGACGACGGCACCAGCTCGTGGCGGCTCGGCCCCGACGGCGACTGGATTCGCGGCGACGGCACCCTCAACATCCAGTCCCAGCTCATCGAGCGAGCCAAGGCCCGCCGCTCCCGCTGAACGTTCGCCAGGGAGCGAAGCGGGGCGAAGCCACAGCCGACAGGCTCGCTTTCGCACGCCTCGGTCGCTGGCGCTCCCTCACGCTCGCTCGCAGAACTCGTCGCTGGCGAGCAAGGTCTGTTCGCCAGGGAGCGAAGCGACCGTGAGCGAAGCGAGGCGAACCACAGCCGACGAGCTCGCTTTCGCACGCCTCGGTCGCTGGCGCTCCCTCACGCTCCTCGCAGAGCTCGTCGCTGGCGAGCAGGGCCTGTTCGCCAGGGAGCGAAGCGACCGTGAGCGAAGCGAGGCGAACCACAGCCGACGAGCTCGACGGGGCAAACCAACACTGGCGATCGGGCTCGCTCAACTGGGCCGCACACCACGTCCGTCGCGGACGAGCATGCGCTTTCGACCGTGCGTCCATCCCTGCACCTGCTTCTCGCGCAGGAAGGCGTGGTCGATTCTGTTCGAACTCCTCGAAATAGACCAACGTCACCGGCCGGCGCCGCTTCGTGTACTCCGAACCGTCACCTCGTTCGTGCTGACCGAATCGGTGCAGCACGTCGCGGGTGCTTCCGGTGTAGAACGTGCCGTCAGCGCACGAGCAGGATGTACATGAATGCCATGTCGGCCATGGTGATCGCAGCAGGGCCGGAAGGGTCGGTGGGCTTTCCACAAGCTGACGAAGCTCGACGTGGATTCGCCTCGGTCGCTCGTTCCTCGCTCCCTCACAGTCTCCTCGCAGAGGCTCGTCGCTGGCGAGCGAAGCGACCGTGACGAACCGAGGCGAGCGAAGCCGACCGTGAGCGAAGCGCCTCGGTCGCTGACCGCTCCCTCACAGCTCGGCCGCGGGCGGCCTCCTTGGCGAGCGGTCAGGTGGCGCAGCCGGCGAAGAGGACGGGGCCGGTGACGGTCATGAACTGTTCGGCCGAGGGGGTCAGGGCGAAGTCGAAGCTGACGACGCCATCGGACTCGGCACGCACGCAGGTCGCGCAGCGAGTCGGCGACCTGGCCGCTGCGGCCGACGAACGGGCCGGACGTCAGTGGCTGGCGCACCCGGATCTGTTCACGGGCCACGGCGTCGGACCCGAACGCCGTGGCGAAGATGATGCGCTGCGGATCGCCGGCGAAGATCGCCCGACCGCCCCAGTCCGGATCGGCCAGGCTCCCTGACGAGCCGAGGACCGCGGCCAGCTGTCGACCCTCGGCCGAGTCCGGCTCGATGTCTGACTCTCGGCAGAGGAGCTGGCGGGTGAGCAGCAACGCCGAGGTGGCTGAGTCGAATCGATCGGCAAGGGCCGCCAGCATTCGCACGTTCAACAGCGAACGATCGCCGCCGATGACCACAGCGGTCGCGGCATCGAGTGAGCGCTGGTCCTCGGCAGCCAGCACCAGATGGCGTTCCGGCACCACCCGCACCCAGCCGAAGGTCGAGGCGAAGTCGCGGCTGACCCCGGCGTCGGAGTCGAGCTGGAACGACGTTGGGATCGCCGTCGACGACCGATCCCATCTCGGCAAAGGAGTCCCTGACGCGCTCTGCGGAGATCTCGCCGAGCCCGAGAGCGCTGATGGCACCGAGGTCGATACGGCCGTAGACCTCCCAGTCGAGCTCCGAGGTGGCCCAACCCAGCACGTCTTGCATCTCGGCGTCCAACGGCGCCATGACCGATCGGGTCGTGAGACCGGCCAGGCCCGCGTCGTCCAACGAGCCCTCGATGTCGGACCAGGACGTGTAGTCGATGGTGAAGGTCGAGGCCGGTAGCGCGTCGAACGCCGCTGCGAGCGACGAGCGCTGCTGCGCGCCCTGGGACACTGCCCAGCCAGCGCCGAGTGCTCCGGCCACGAGAACGAGCGAGACGGGCACCCACAGCAGGCGAGATCGTACCGCCAGCAGGCGCGATGACACGGTGTTCACCCCTCGGTCACCTTCCGTCCATGCACGGTGTGGACAATACGGGGCATGGCAAGTGACCGGATCACGACGGCCGCCGGAGGGATCGTCTGGAGACGACGTCCGGTCTCACGACGCGAGCGCGACGCGGCGAACCGCACCCCCGTCGATCTGTTGGTGATTCACCGGCCCTCGTACGACGACTGGACCTTCCCCAAGGGCAAGACCGATCCCGGCGAGACGCTGCAAGAGACCGCCGTGCGCGAGATCTGGGAGGAAGCTGGCATTCGGGTGCGCCTCGGCCACCCGCTGCAGACCGTCAGCTACCCGACGTCGGCCGGGGTCAAGCGCGTCAGCTACTGGCTGGCCCGCCAGACCGACAAGGCGGAGTCCACGTTCCGGCCGAACGACGAGGTGGACGAGGTGCGGTGGGTGCGTCCCCGGGAGGCGCGCGAGCTGCTCACGTACTCGCACGACCGCGATCTCCTCGAGGAGTTCCGCGCCCTGCGCGAGAGCAAGGCGCACCGCACGCGCACCTTGATCGTCCTGCGGCACGGCAAGGCGGAGGCCCCCGAGGACTTTTCCGGCCAAGATCACGACCGGCCCCTGACGCGCTCGGGCGCGACCCGTGCACGCCGGTTGGAACCGCTGCTCGCCGCCTACGGCATCCGCCGGGTGGTCAGCAGCCCGGCGCTGCGCTGCACGCAGACGGTCGAACCCATCGCCGACAGCGTGGGAACCTTCCTGCAGATCGACGACCGCCTCAGCGAGCGGACCAGCGCCGGCCAGGTGCAGCGATCGGTGCAGGGACTGCTGGATCTCAAGCAGCCGGTGGTGCTGGCGACCCACCGCCCGACCCTGCCGTGGATCTTTGACGCCATCGGGTCCGACGTGGTCGATCTGGGCACCGGTGAGGGCGTCGTGGTGCACCACCGCAAGGGCCGCGTGTTCGCGACCGAGTCCGTCGAGAGACCGGCGTCACAACCTGAGCTGTGAACGTTGCAGCCCCGTTCACCGTCCGTTCACCTCGCACCGATCGCGCATACACCTGCGACTTCTACATTCACGGTGTCAGAACAACCGTTTCCCATGGAGGGACACCCGTGAACCGCACGTCTTTGCGCATCACCGCTCCTGCAGTGACAGCCCTCGCACTCGCCCTGACCCTCGGCGCCTGCGGCGCCTGCCAACGAGGGCACCGGCGCCAGCACGGCACCGACTCGGGCACGTCGCTGTCCGGCACGCTGAACGGCGCTGGTTCCAGCGCCCAGGAAGCTGCCGTCGGCGCATGGAAGGCCGGCATCCAGTCCGGCAACCCCGACCTGACCGTCAACTACGACCCCGCCGGATCCGGCGCCGGTCGTGAGCAGTTCATCGCCGGAGGCGTCGCCTTCGCCGGTTCGGACGCGTACCTGGCCGACGACGAGCTCAAGGCCGCCGCAGAACGCTGCGGCAGCGACGTCGTGGAAGTCCCCACGTACGTCAGCCCCATCGCCGTCGTCTACAACCTCGACGGCGTCGACGAGCTGAACCTCGACGCCGAGACGATCGGTTCGATCTTCGAGGGCACGATCAAGACCTGGAACGACCCGGCCATCGTCAAGACGAACCCCGACGCCAAGCTTCCGTCGGGCAAGATCACGGCGGTCCACCGCTCCGACGATTCCGGCACGACCAAGAACTTCACCGAGTACCTCGACCAGGCGTCAAACGGCGGCTGGAGCGGCGGTGTCGTGGAGACCTGGCCGATCAAGTCCGGCGAGGCCGCTGAAGGCACCTCGGGCGTCGTGGCGGCCGTCAAGGGCGGCTCGGGCACGATCGGCTACGCCGACGAGAGCCAGGCTGGCGATCTCGGCAAGGTCAAGGTCAAGGTCGGCGACTCGTTCACCGATCCCACCCCGGATGCCGCTGCCAAGACGCTCGACACGGCCGATCCCCGTCGACGGTCGCTCCGCGACCGACCTCGCGGTCGACATCGACCACGAGTCGAAGACCGAGGGCGTCTACCCGATCGTCCTGGCCTCGTACATGATCGCCTGCCAGACCTACGACGATGCGGCCACCGCCGACCTCGTCAAGAACTGGTTGACCTACGTGACGAGCAGCGAGGGCCAGTCGGCCGCCGCTGACGCCGCCGGTTCAGCTCCGCTGACCAGCGACTTCGCCAGCAAGGTCGCTGCCGCGATCGAAACGATCAAGGGCGCCTGATCTGGCGGCGGGCCGCCCGGTGATCACCGGACGGCCCGCACACCCCTGACCCCCTGACCGGACACCATCGGTGACACCACCGCGAAAGGCACCTTCTGTGAGCAGCACCTCGACGGCCCGTCGCACCACAGGCCCCGATGCGGCGAGGCGACCGCATCTTCTCCGGCCTGGCCAGCGGCGCCGGCATCCTGATCCTGGCGGTTCTCGCCGGTGTCGCGGTCTTCCTGACCGTCGAGGGCGTTCCCGGCATGACCGCCTCCCCCGACGAGGTCAAGAGCGGCCAGAGCTTCCTGCCGTACGTCGGTCCCCTGCTGCTCGGCACGATGATCGCCTCCGTCGTCGCCCTGATCATCTCGATGCCGATCGCCGTCGGCGTGGCGTTGTTCATCTCGCACTACGCACCGCGCCGCCTCGGTCAGACACTCGGCTACCTGGTGGATCTGCTCGCGGCGGTGCCCAGCGTCGTCTACGGACTGTGGGGCATCTTCGTCCTCGCTGGCGCGATGACCCCGGTCTACATGTGGCTGGAGAAGAACCTCGGCTTCATCCCGATCTTCGCCGGACCGGCCTCGACCACAGGCCGCACCCTGCTGACCGCGTGCATCGTGCTCGCGGTCATGATCCTGCCGATCATGACCGCCATCTGCCGCGAGATCTTCCTGCAGACGCCGCGCCTGCACCAGGAGGCCGCGCTCGCTCTCGGCGCCACCCGATGGGAAATGATCCGCATGACGGTCTTCCCCTACGCGCGGTCCGGGATCGTCTCGGCCGCCATGCTCGGCCTCGGCCGAGCGCTCGGCGAGACCATGGCCGTCGCCATGGTGCTGTCGGCCACTGCCGGCGTCGTCACGGCCAACCTCATCGGCAGCACCAACCCCAGCACGATCGCCTCCAACATCGCGCTGAGCTTCGCTGAGTCCAGCGGCAAGTCGGTCAACGTGCTCATCGCCACCGGCCTGGTGCTGTTCATCATCACCTTCGTCGTCAACTTCGCGGCGCGAGCGATCGTCGACCGCCGCAAAGAATTCTCTGGAGCCAACTGATGTCGACCCAGACCAAGCGCCCCGCGACCGCCCCGGCCGATGTCGGCACGGCTCTGCGCGGACGGCAGCTGCCCCTGATGGGGCCCCGCCTCGTCGTGGCCTTCGCGATCCTCGCCGGTGTCGGCGTGGGACTCGCCAGCGGCAGCTCATTGCGCGGTGCGCTCACCGCGTGGGCGCTGTCGTTCGCTGTTCCGGCGTGGTCCGCGGCCGTCGAAGGGACCCGCAAGGCCACCGACCGCCTCGTGACCTTGCTGGTGGGGTCGGCCTTCGCGGTCGCGATGGTGCCGCTGGTCAGCATCTTGTTCACGGTGCTCAGCAACGGGTTCAGCGTGCTCGGCATCGAGTTCTTCACCTTCTCCATGCGCAACGTGGTCGGCGAGGGTGGCGGCGTCTACCACGCGATGGCCGGCACGTTGCTGATCACGGGCGCTGCCACGATCATCTCGGTGCCGATCGGCCTGTTCGCCGCCATCTACCTGGTCGAGTACGCCGACAACAACCGGCTCTCCCGCTGGGTGCGCTTCCTGGTCGACGTCATGACCGGCATCCCCTCGATCGTCGCCGGCCTGTTCGCCTACGCCCTGTTCGTGCTCTTCTTCGGCGAAGGGGTCCGGCTCGGCATCGGCGGATCGGTCGCCTTGTCGGTGCTGATGATCCCCATCGTCGTGCGATCCAGCGAAGAGATGCTCAAGCTGGTGCCCAACGAGCTGCGCGAGGCATCGCTGGCCCTGGGTGTTCCCCAGTGGCGAACCGTCGCCAAGGTCGTGCTTCCGACCGCTCTGGCTGGCATCGTGACTGGGGTGACCCTGTCGATAGCGCGCGTCATCGGTGAGACTGCTCCGCTGCTGATCATCGCCGGTGCGACCGACTCGGTGAACTTCAACCTCTTCGGCGGACGCATGGCAACGCTGCCGGTGTTCGCGTACTCCTCGCAGCGCAACCCCGGCGTTCCGCCTGAGTTCAGCATCGATCGAGCGTGGGGCTCAGCCTTGGTGCTGCTGCTGCTCGTCATGCTGCTGAACCTGGGTGCCCGCCTCGTTTCGTACTACTTTTCCCCCAAAGGTGAGCGCTGACATGGCGCTCGGATCAAGGATCTAGATCATGGCCAAGAGCATCGATGTCTCGGACCTCGACATCTACTACGGCGACTTCCTCGCCGTGGAAGGTGTGACCATCCCGATCGCCGCACGCTCCGTCACCGCCTTCATCGGTCCGTCCGGCTGCGGCAAGTCAACCTTCCTGCGATCGCTGAACCGCATGCACGAGGTCATCCGCGGAGCCCGCGTCGAGGGCAAGGTGCTCATCGACGGCGAGGACCTCTACGGCCCCGACATGGACCCGGTCAACGTGCGTCGCATGATCGGCATGGTCTTCCAGCGCCCCAACCCGTTCCCCACGATGTCGATCTATGACAACGTGCTGGCCGGCCAGAAGCTCAACAGCAAGCGCATGAAGAAGGCCGACTCCGACGCCATCGTCGAGCGGTCCCTGCGCAGCGCTGGCCTGTGGGGCGAGGTCAAGGATCGCCTCGATCGCCCCGGCTCCAGCTTGTCGGGTGGGCAGCAGCAGCGTCTGTGCATCGCCCGCGCCATCTCGGTCGAGCCCCAGGTGCTGTTGATGGACGAGCCGTGCTCGGCCCTGGACCCGATCTCCACGAGCGTCATCGAGGATCTGATCCACGAGCTCAAGGAGGAGTACACGATCGTGATC
>CAVYLO010000003.1:0-374725 GCA_963769445.1 uncultured Actinomycetota bacterium
CCTAGGCTCCACCATCACCGGCCGTCCTTCGAGCGGCTAGATCGGATACTGTCGGGGACCATGGGAACACTTGAGCGGCACGCCGTGACGGTCAGTGGCAATCCGGACGGCCAGACCATGGTGTTCGCGCACGGCTTCGGGTGCGATCAACACATGTGGCGCGAGGTCGCCCCGGCCTTTCAGGCCGACTTCCGGGTAGTCCTGTTCGACTACATCGGTGCCGGCGGGTCCGACGTGTCGGCGTACGACTCGTCGAAGTACTCGACCCTCGACGGATACGCCGACGACGTGGTGGCCATCTGCGAGGCACTCGGAGCAGCCGATGTCATCTTCGTGGGGCACTCCGTGTCGTCGATGATCGGCGCGCTGGCGGCGGCGAAGCGCCCGGATCTGTTCGCCAGTCTCGTGATGGTGGCGCCCTCAGCTCGCTACATCAACGACGGCGCCTACGTGGGAGGCTTCACGAAGGCCGACATCGACGACCTGCTCGGCTCGATGGACAGCAACTACCTGGGATGGTCCAGGGCGATGGCGCCGGTCATCATGGCGCACCCGGACGAACCGGCGCTCGCCAGCGAGCTCGAGGAGAGCTTCTGCCGCACGGATCCGCAGATCGCGCGCCAGTTCGCCGAGGTCACCTTCACCTCCGACAACCGGGACGACCTGGCCAAGGTTTCCGTCCCGACGCTGGTGCTGCAGTGCAGCGACGATCTCATCGCACCGATGTCCGCCGGAGAATACGTGCGGGACCATCTCGCCGACGCGACGTACGTCGTGCTCGACACGACAGGCCACTGCCCGCACCTCAGCGCTCCCGCCACGACGATCGCGGCCATCGGTCCGTACGTCCGAGCGGCATGACGCCCGCCGGAATCGAAGACTCCTTCGACCTGGCGCCCTGCGGATATCTCGCCCTCGACGCAGACGGCGTGATCACTGCGGCGAACCAGAAGTTCCTCGATCTCGTCGGCCGCCCGGCGGAGCAGGTCGTGGATCATGCGACCTTTCCCACCTTTCTGGGCGTGGGCGATCGGATGTATCACGAGACACACTTCCGCCCCATGCTGCAGATGCACGGCGAGGTGCACGAGATCGCCTTCGACGTGGTCCGCGCCGATGGATCGTCCGTCCCGGTCCTGGTGAGCGCCAACGTCCGTGCCGAGGACGGATCGGTGCGGGCGATCGTGTTCGAGGCGCGGGACCGCCGCACGTACGAGAAGGAGCTGCTCGTTGCTCGGGCGGAGGCCGTCGCGTCCGAGAGCAAGGCGCGAGAGCTGGCCGAGACCCTGCAGAAGACCTTCGTGCCGGCGGCTCCGCCGCAGATCCCGGGGCTGCACATCGATGGGGCGTACCGTCCGGCGGGGGACGGCACCGAGGTGGGAGGCGACTTCTACGACGTCTTCCAGGTGCGAACCGGCGAGTGGGTCCTGGTCATCGGAGACGTCGAGGGCAAGGGGATGCATGCGGCGACCGTGACCGCGTTCGTGCGGCACTCGATCCGCGCCATCGCCATGCAGGTCGACAGCCCCGCGGAGATCCTGCGGGCCGTCAACATGGCGCTCGCTCTGGACCGGCGCGATCGATTCTGCACGGTCGCGGCGGTGCGGTTGTCCTGGCAGGGCGACCACTGGTCGGGAGCGCTGTCGGTGGGCGGACACCCACTGCCGCTGCTCAAGGGCTCTGACGGCGTGGTCACCGAGGTGGGCGTCCCCGGCTCGCTGCTCGGAGTGCTGGACATCCCCCACCTCGTCGATGCGGCCTTCGTGCTGGGCGAGGGCGATTCGATCGTGCTGTTCACCGATGGAGTACTTGACGCCCAAGGATCGCGTGACCACTACGGCGAGGACCGCCTCAGCCGCCTGGTCGAGGCGACGCAATCACCTCTGGACATGGCCGACGTGATCTTGCAGGACGTGATGCAGTTCCAAGGCGGCGAGGCCCGCGACGACATCGCTGTCCTGGTCGCGACCGGCGCCCCGGCGAGCCCTCCTTCCGACGGCCCGATGGGCGCACCATCCGGGCGATCCGCGCCGTCGGATCTCGTTGGAGGACAAGAACCGACGCCTGCTCGCACTCGCCGAGCAGCCGGGCGACGACGAGGACGAGTGATCTACGGCTGATCGAGGTCCGCCAGGTGGAGATCTGGGCGCTGCCGCACGAAGCCGGATGCGGCATCTGGACCGTTCGCCACCTCGACCACGAGCTGTGGATCCACCAGCATGAGTGACTCGGCCGGACCCTCCCACCCGGGAAGATTGGCGGTCGACGGAAACCCGGGCCACGGGTGAGCACCCTGAGGCTGGACGAGTGCCTGCCCGAGCTGCTGACCCTCGCGCGCGGACACCTTCGCCGACCACCCCGCGTGCCGAAGCCCACCCGCACCGTCGGGGGTGGCCAGCATCAGACGCGTCGGTCGTCTCAGCTGGCCGGCCACCGCCCACACCACGAACACCGCCGACTCCTGGATGCGAACCCGCTGCCACGCGGCGGCCCCGGGTGCGTACCGCGTCGCCGTCCCCTTGGCGACGACGCCCTCGATGCCCACGCGCGTCTCGGCGTAGCTCTCCAGCCAGGCATGTGCCTGGTCCCGTGCTCGGGTCTGCGGCACGATGTGCAGCGGCGGCAGAGCGTCCTCGAGCAGGATCTCCAAGGCGTGCCGGCGAACCCGGAACGGACTCGCGCGCATGTCGAGACCGGCCCCAGCCAGCACGTCGAAAGCGACGAACGAGACCGTGTTGGCGTGCAGGCTGCGCACTCCGGTCTGTCCAGAAAGCCGGCGCTGGAACTCGTCGAAGTCGGCTCGTCCCCTGCCCCAGATGACGATCTCGCCGTCGAGCACCACCCCGCCGGGCAGCCACTGCACGGCAGCGGCTGCGATCTCCGGGAAGGCAACGGTGATGTCATCGCCTCGACGTGACTGGATGCGACAGATGCCACGTTCGACGAACAGCAGCGCCCGTCGGCCGTCGAACTTCGGCTCGTAGACCGTGCCCCCGGGAAGATCCTCGGACTGGGGCAAGGACAGCACGGGGTCCACGGTGACGGGTCGTTGAGGGAAGGGCAGCACTTGAATCAGCCGATCCTCTCCGCCGTCGTCGGCACACCGAGATTGTCGCATCTCGCGCTTTCAGGTCAGGACATCACCGCGGGCGGTCGTGCGTGGGATCGGCGGTCATGGCCCAACGAATCGTGCCGGTCATCGCCGCACCGGCCGCGCGCACCGCGGTGGCCTCGGTCAGCGGCAGGTACGGAAGTCGCAGGGGCCACCGACTCCATCGGGGCATCAGACCCACGCCAGCGGCGCACAGCAGCGAGTACGGGGCGCGCTGCACCCACGGAACAGGTGGGCGGATCAGGATGAAACGCGCCGTCCGGCGAGCGGCTTCGGTGCTCTGCAGCTCGGGGCGGTAGTCAGCGATGACCTCGTCCAGCTCGGCCACCGTTTCGGGCACGTGGACGGCACCGAGGCCCCGGGCGACGTGCGCGGTCTCGGCCACGTAGGCGTCGCGGCCGGACGCATCCAGCGGCCTGCGGCCATATCGGTCGTGGGCCCGCAGGAAGCTGTCGATCTCGGCAACGTGCACCCAGCCGATGAGGTGCGGATCGGAGGCGCGGTACGGCCGGCCGTCCGGCGCGACGCCGTCGATGCGGTCGTGGACGGACCGAACGACCGCGATGGCTTGATCGGCCTGCTCGATCGTCGCGAACGTGGTCTCGGCGAGGAAGGTGCTGGTGCGTTGCAGCCGCCCCCACGGGTCGCCCCGGTAGCCCGAGTGCTGGTCGACCGCGGCCATCGCGAGGGGATGCAAGGACTGCAGGAGCAGCGCTCGGATGCCGCCCACGAACATCGACGCGTCCGAGTGCACCCGATGGATCGCCGTGTCGGGGCCGAATCGGCGTTCGCCGACGGTGTTCCAGATCCGCTCGCGCCGGGCTGGTCCCTCGTCGCCGGCGACTCGCTCGAACAGAGCACCTCCGATGCGCTGTCGCACCATCGTCACCGGATCCATGCATCCAGTGTGGCACCGGAGGTCAGGAAAGGTCGGTCAGCAGATGGCCCCGCTCGGCCCGTCGGCGCCGCTGCTCTACCGGGTCGGGCACAGGAACGGCGGCGATCAGGCGTTGGGTGTACTCCTCCTGCGGTGATCCGAGGACCTGGGCCCGATCGCCCACCTCGACCAGCTTGCCGTTCTGCATCACGGCGACCCGGTTGGCGAGCGCGTCGACCACGGCGAGGTCGTGGCTGATGAACAGGCAGGCAAAGTTGAGCCGGTGCTGCAGGTCGGTGAACAGGTCGAGCACGCGCGCCTGCACGGACACGTCGAGTGCCGATGTCGGCTCGTCGGCGATCAACAGATCGGGATCGAGTGCGAGGGCGCGAGCCAGGCTGACCCGCTGACGCTGTCCTCCGGACAGCTCGTGCGGGAAACGCTCGGCATAGGCGCCGCTCAGTTCCACGCTGTCGAGCAGCTCGCGCACCTTGGCGTGCACGGCATCGTCGGTCAGGTCGGTCTGGACGTGCAGCGGCTCGGCGATGCAGTCGGCGATCGACATCCGTGGGTTCAGCGATGCCGCGGGATCCTGGAAGACGAAACCGAAGCGGGACCGCTGGGGTCGCAGCTGACGATCGGACAACCCGGAGACCGTGATGCCGGAGACGCGGATGATTCCAGACGGTCGGCTGCTGGAGCCCGACGGCCGTGCGACCGACGGTCGACTTGCCTGACCCGGACTCACCCACCAGACCGAGGACCTCGCCGCGGTGCACCGTCAACGACACGTGGTCGACGGCGCGGAAGCTGGGCTGGCCGAACCCTCCGGGGAACTCGACGACGAGGTCGTTGATCTCCAGGACTGGTTCGGAGTCGGCGGCCACCGGCTCGGGTCCGTTGGCCCGGCCCAGGTGGGGGACCGCCTCGAGCAGGGCGCGCGTGTACGGGTGGGCGGGTTCGGCGAACAGCTGGTCGACGGGGGCCTGCTCGACCACCGAGCCGCGGTACATGACCACGACGCGATCGGCCATGTCGGCGACCACGCCCATGTTGTGGGTGATCAGGACGATCGCGGTGCCCAGCCGGTCGCGCAGCGACAGCAGCAGCTCGAGGATCGCGGCCTGCACGGTCACGTCGAGCGCTGTGGTGGGTTCGTCGGCGATGATGACGTCGGGATCGGACGCGATCGCCATGGCGATGACCACCCGCTGCTTCTGACCACCGGACAGCTGGTGCGGGTAGTAGTCGACTCGCTCGGCGGGGTCGGGCATGCCCACCAGCTCGAGCAGCTCGACGGCGCGGGCGCGCGCCGCCTTCTTGGAGCCCCTGCCCGTGAATTTCGTGCCATGGGCGCGCAGACCCTCCACGATCTGCCACCCCACCGTGTACACAGGATTGAGCGCCGTGGACGGCTCCTGGAAGACCATCGACACCTGGTCGCCGCGGATGGGTTGGAGCTGGCGGCTGGTCATGCCGATCAGATCGTGCTCCTGGCCGTCCTTGGAGCGCAGTCGGGCCGAGCCGGTCACCGCGGAGGTCGACGGCAGCAGGCCGAGCACGGCGCGCGAGCTGACCGACTTTCCTGAGCCCGACTCGCCGACGACCGCCACGACCTCTCCCGGTGCGACGTCAAAGCTGACCCCGTTGACGGCTTGCACGGGTGCGGCGTCGGTACGGAACGTGACGTTCAGGTCGGTCAGCGACAGTGCAGCCACGCGTTTCGTGCCCGCGTCGGACCGGATCTCGACTGACGGAGCCGCGTCGCCGGTGATCTCGTGGAACTCGGCCTCGATCTCGGCCTCGTCCGCGGTCGTGGTCTCGCCACTGCGGGTACGCAGCAGCGGATTGAGGATGTCGTTGAGGCTCTCGCCGACCAAGGTGGCGCCGAGCACGATGAGCACGATGGCCGAACCCGGGAACACTCCCGTCCACCAGATGCCGGACGAGGCGTCGGGCAAGGCCTTGTTCAGGTCGTAGCCCCATTCCGCCGCCGCGGACGGCTCGATGCCGAAGCCGAGGAAGCCAAGTCCGGCCAAGGTGAGGATCGCTTCGGAGGCGTTCAGGGTGGCAATGACCGGCAGTGACTGGGACACGTTCGAGAAGATGTGCCGGCGCAGGATCCGCGGCGTGCGAACTCCCACCACGCGGGCCGCGTCGACGTAGGGCTCCGCCTTCACCGACAGGGTCGCGTTGCGAATGACCCGGTAGTACTGCGGCACGAACACCACCGTGATCGACACGGCGGCGGCGAGGATCCCGCCCACCGCACCGCTGCTGCCGCCGGAGAGCACGATCGACACGACGATCGCCAGCAGCAAGGAGGGGAACGCGTAGAGCGCGTCCATCACGAACACCAGCGCGCGGTCCAGCCAACCACCGATGAACCCGGACAGCAGTCCGAGTGGAACGCCCACCAGACCGGACAAGATGACGGCCAGGATGATCACGATCACCGCGGTGCGGGCGCCCCAGATCACGCGAGACAAGACATCGGTGCCCCCGACCGTGGTGCCAAACAGGTGGTCCCAGGTGGGCGAGTTCTGGGTGCCGAACAGCACGCCGTCGTCGCCACGCGCTTGATTGAATTCGTAGGGCGCGATCAACGGGGCGAAGATGGCGAGGATGAGGAACACCGCGACCAGTGCGAAGCCGAGCAACAGCATGAATCGCTGCAGGCCATTGGACTGACGCACGACGCTGGGAACGCCGAAGGACACACGGCTCATCAGAACCTCACTCGTGGATCAACGAACGCGACGATGACATCGATGAGGAAGCTCATCACCCCGACGATCAGGGCGATGACGGTGACGATGCCCTGGACGGCCAGGAAGTCCCGGCGGATCAGGTACTCCGACAACTGGTAGCCCAGGCCCTTCCACTCAAAGGTCGTCTCGGTCAAGATGGCGCCGCCCAGCAGCAACGCGATCTGCAGACCCATCACGGTGACCACGGGAACCAGGGCGTTGCGGAAGGCGTGCTTGCTCAGCACCCGTCGTTCACTGACGCCGCGGGCGCGGGCAGCGGTGACGTAGTCCATCCGCAGCGTCTGCAGGAGGTTGACGCGGACCAGTCGCAAGAAGATGCCACCGGTCAGCAGCCCGAGCGCGATGGCCGGCAACATGGCGTGCTGCAGGACGTCCCAGATCAGCGCCGGCTCGCCCCACAAGATGGCGTCGAAGATCATGATGTGGGTCTGCGGCTCGACCTGTTGGAGGGTCAGCTCGGTGCTGATGCTGGCCCGTCCCGAGGACGGCCAGCCGAAGGGGGTGAAGGCCAGCTTGAGCAGCAGACCCACGAAGAACACCGGTGCGGCGTAGACCAGGATCGCGAACAGACGCAGCAGGACGTCGGGCAGCTGGTCGCGGTACCGGGCGGCGATCCGGCCGAGCGGAATACCCACGGCGAAAGCGACCAGCAGGGACCAGAACGCCAGCTCGAGGGTGGCCGCGCCGTTGACCACCAAGATGTCCGACACCTTGCGGTTGTCGGTGAGCGTGACGCCGAAGTCGCCGCGCAGCAGTCCGGTCAGGTACTCCCAGTACTGCGTCAGGATCGGTCGGTCCAGGCCCGCTTCGGCCTTGCGTTCGGCAATCTGCGCGGGGCTGAGCCGTCCGCCGAGAGCGGCTTGGATCGGGTCGCCGATCACGCGCATCAGCACAAAGACCATGGTCACCAGCAGCCAGATCATCGGCACGAGGAGGCCGAGGCGCACCAGCAGATATCGGGCCAGGGGGCTCAGGCCACTGCGGGTGCGGGTCGGCGGTGGGTGGTCCGGTCCTGCGGTCGGCGCGAGCGCTTCGGTGGTCGCCATGGTGGTCCCTCAACGGTGGTGGTGGACACACACCATGGGGGCAGGTCCACTCGGACCTGCCCCCACGATGGTGCTACGGGTGTGTCACTTCGACAGCTGGGTGAACCGGAACTTGAAGGACGCGTCGAGCGTGTCCTCCACTCCCTTGACGCCGTCGCCAGCCACAGCAACCTGGGAACCGGTCAGCAGCGGCAGGTACGGAACCTGATCGGCCAGTCGGTCCTGGATCTCACCGAGCGTGGCCTCGCGCGAGGCCTGGTCGTCATCGACACGCTCAGCGTCCAGCAGCTTCGACATCGTCGGATCGGCGAAGTCAGTACCCAGCTCGTTGTAGTGCGAGTTGGTGAAGTTGCCGCTCTTCTTGTCGTCGTACGGGCTCAGGAACGGCGACAGGTAGTTGTCGGCGTCCGGGAAGTCCGGGAACCAGCCGAGCTGGAACACCGGGTACGCGTCTGCCGGGTACTCCTCGGAGTAGGTGACCCACTCCGTGGACTGCAGCGAGACGTTGAACAGGCCGGTGGCCTCGAGCTGGCGCTTGACCGCGTTGTACTCCTGGTCCGAGCTGGAGCCGTAGTGGTCCGGGTTGTACTGCAGCTTGATGTCGACCGGAGCCTCGACGCCGGCGTCATCGAGGAACTTCTGTGCTGCCGCCTTGTCCGGGGCGTCGCCGTAGGCGTCCTTGAACGCCTCGTTGGCGCCGGCCTGTCCGTCAGGAACCATGGAGAAGGCCGGGGTGTAGGTGCCCTTGTAGACCTGCTCGGCGAGCTCGGCGCGGTTGACCGACGAGGCGACCGCCTTGCGGATCGCCAGCTTCTCTTCGGGTGTCTCGCCGGGCATCTTGTCCAGGTTGAACACCATGTACCGCAGCTCGCCGCCAGCACCGGTGTGCACCGTGACGCCGTCTGTCTTGTCCAGATCGGCGATGTCGGTGGGTGTCAGTGAGCGGTAGGCGACGTCGATGTCACCGTTCTGCACGTCCAGCTTGAGGTTCTCGGCCTTCGCGTAGTACTTCATCGTGACGCTGTCGGTCTTGGGAGCGTCGTAGGTGCCGTTGTAGTCCGGGTTGGCCTTGAACGCAGCGAGCTGGTTCTTCTCATAGCTGCTGATCGTGTACGGACCGGAGAAGCCATTGGCCTCGACGGCCGCGTTGTCGTCCATGACCTCGTCGGCGGGGTACGTGTCCTCGTCGACGATCGGACCGGCCGACGTCACCAGGATCTGCGGGAACGTCTGGTCGTTGGGGGCCGCGAGAGTGAAGGTGACCGTCGAGTCGTCGGTCGCCTCGACCGACTCCATGGCACCCAGCAGCGTGGCCGGGCCATTGGGGTCGTTGATCTCGACGATGCGCTTGAAGGAGAAGGCGACGTCGCTGGCGGTCAGCGCATTGCCGTTGGCGAACTTCAGGCCGTCCTTCATGGTGCAGACGTACTTGGTTCCGTCCTCGGCGTCGAAATCGCACTTCTCGGCGGCATCCGGCGTCAGGTCGGTGGTGCCGGCCGGGAAGTTGAGCAGGTACTGGAACACCTGGGTCTGCACGTTGAGCGAGCCGTTGTCATACGAGCCCGCCGGGTCGATCGAGACGACCTTGTCGGTGGTGCCCACGATGAGGCCCTCGCTTGAGTCACCGGACTTGCCGGTGCCACACGCGGCGAGCGCGAGCCCGGAGAGGGCGGTCACCGCGAGAACCGCGGTGCCCCGTCGGAAGTTGTTCATCCATGTCCTCCTGAGTGCTTCGCGGCGCCGTCACCGGCCGCCGGGCTAGTTCAGTCGAACTAGGCCGTTTGGCACGCTACACCTGCGGGAGACCGGGCGTGATTGCAGTTTGGTTACCTTTTGGCCCGTCGCTCGTTGAGACCCCGTAGACTAGGGACTAAAGTCCATCAGCAGTCCCGCAAAAGTCCCAAAACGGGCACGTCGCATGAGTGGGTTCAGTAGAATCACTCACACCTAAGGAGTCAGGCATGGAGGGCACGGCCAGGCAGGTGACGACACAGCAGCGACGCCGAGACGCATGGTTCGGCCTCGCGGACGTGTCCCGGGACCTGTCCGTCGACGGCATGCTCGAACGCCTGGTGCTCGAGGCGGGCCGGCTCTGTGGCGCCCGGTGCGGCATCCTTGACGTCGTCGATGGCCGAGCCGATCGCCGCCTGGGACGGTTCGCCTCGTTCGGGCTACCTGAATCCCTGACCGATTCGTTGGCGGGCCGCGAGGCCCTGGTCGAGCTGGTCGAGCAGGCCAAGTCGCCCAGAGGCTCACTGGCCTATCTGGGGGTGCCAATCCGCGTCGACGGGCGAACCTTCGGCAACCTGTACCTGTTCGACCACGATTCGGGCCGGGGATTCGCCTCCGACGATGAGGATGTCGCCGACGCGTTCGCCAGCTCAGCAGGCCTGATGATCAGCACCGCACTGCTGCACGAGAAGTCGGTGAGGGACCGGCGGTGGCTCGACGCCTCGGTCGAGATTGCCACCAGTCTGCTCGGACCCGTCTCGCACGAGGCCGCTTGGCAGGTGGTGGTCGACCGTGCTCGCGACGTGGCCAGCGCGACCTGCGCGATCTTGCTGCTGCCCGACGACGAGGACGGCGACCTGGTGGTCGCCGCCGTCTCGGGCATTCCGGCGACCGGTGTCCTCGGTGAGGTCGTTCCGATTGCCGGAACCCTCGTGGGCCGCCCGGCGCGCACCGGGCACGCCGTGGTCGTGCCACGCACCGAGCTCGACCGTCGCTACGACCCGCAGGTCACCACGGGCTGGCCGGCGTTGCGCACCGTGCAGATGCTCCCGCTGCGGGACGGCTCGGGCACCCACGGCCTGGGCCGCGGCACGCTGGTCGTGGGGTGGGCCGGTTCGCGGCCGGTCGATTCGTGGGAGCTCGACCCCGAGCTGCCCGAACGCTTCGCCGAGCAGGCCGCGCAGGTGTTGCAGATGGCGCGCGCCCAGGGCGACCGTCGCCGTCTCGCGGTGTTCGAGGACCGCGGCCGCATCAGCCGGGACCTGCATGACGTCGTGATCCAACGGTTGTTCGCGATCGGGATGAGCCTGGACCAGGCGGCCCGCGCCAGCGAAGACACCGACCTGGCAGGGACCTTGTCGACGGCGATCGACGGGATCGACGAGACCATCGCGGATCTGCGGCGCACGATCTCGGGCCTCGAGCACGACGACGCGGACAGCCCGGACGTGCCGGCAGTCCTCGGTCGCATGGCCGACGAGGCTGGCGAATTGCTGGGATTCCGGCCCACGCTGACCTTCTATGGGCCCGTCACGACCCAGGTGTCCGGTATGGTGCGGGAGCACGTGGTCGCGGTGGCGGGCGAGATGTTGTCCAACATCGTGCAGCACGCCGAAGCCACTGCGGTCTCACTCGACGTCACAGTTGCCGACGAGGTCACTCTTACTGTTGTGGACAACGGACGCGGATTCGACCCAGGTGTGGGACGAGATGGAGGCAACGGAATGCGCAACATGCATCGCCGTGCCGAATTGCTCGGTGGTCACTGCGACGTGCAGAGCTCGCCCGATGGCGGCTCGACGATCACATGGACCGTTCCAGGGGTAGTGCATGACTGACCAGATCACGGTGTTCCTGCTCGACGATCACGAGATCGTCCGCCAAGGCATCAAGAGCCTGCTCGAGCAGAACGATGACCTCACGGTCATCGGAGAAGCCGGTCTCGCCGCGGACGCCCTCCGGCAGATTCCACAGCTCAAGCCCGACGTTGCGGTGCTCGACGGGCGGCTGCCCGATGGCACCGGCATCGAGGTCTGCCGTGAAGTGCGGTCGCGCCATCCCAAGACCGCCGTCCTCATCTTGACCTCCTACGACGACGACGAGGCACTGTTCTCGGCGGTCATGGCTGGCGCTTCTGGCTACGTGCTCAAGCAGGTGCGCGGCAACGAGATCGTCGAGTCCATCCGCCGTGTTGCGGCCGGTGAGTCGCTGCTCGATCCCACCGTCACGCAGAAGGTGCTCGAGCGGATCCGCGAGGGAGCTCCCACCACGGATCCGTTGGACAAGCTCACCCGCCAGGAGCGTCGCATCCTGGAATACATCGGGCAGGGACTGACCAACAAGCAGATTGCCGACGAGATGTACCTCGCCGAGAAGACGATCAAGAACTACGTCACGCAGATGCTGTCCAAGCTCGGACTGCAGCGCCGCACGCAGGCCGCGGTGCTGGTCACCAAGCGCGGCGGATCGCTGTTTCCCGAGCACTAGAGCGAGCAGATAGTCTGGCCGCATGAGCCTGAACCAGCCGCTATCTGAGTTCGATCCCGAGATCGCCGCGTTGCTCGATGCTGAGCTGAGCCGCCAGCAGACGACGCTGGAGATGATCGCTTCGGAGAACTTCGCCCCCGTTGCCGCGCTGCAGGCGCAGGGCAGCGTTCTCACGAACAAGTACGCCGAGGGATATCCCGGCAAGCGGTACTACGGCGGCTGCGAGGTGGTCGATCAGGTCGAACAGATCGCGATCGATCGACTCAAGGAGCTGTTCGACGCCGACTACGCCAACGTTCAGCCACACTCGGGCGCCTCGGCCAATGCCGCCGTGCTGCATGCCATCGCGCGCGCCGGCGACACGATCTTGGGCCTCGACCTCGCCAACGGCGGTCACCTCACGCACGGGATGAAGCTCAATTTCTCCGGCCGGTTGTACGAGGTCGTGCAGTACCACGTCGACGAGCAGGGCTTGGTCGACATGGAGGAGGTGCGGGCTCTGGCCATCGAGCACTCGCCCAAGGTCATCATCGCCGGCTGGTCGGCGTACCCCCGCCAGCTCGACTTCGCGGCGTTCCGCGCGATCGCCGACGAGGTCGGCGCCATCTTGTGGGTCGACATGGCCCACTTCGCCGGTCTGGTCGCTGCGGGTCTGCACCCAAGCCCCATGCCGCACGCCCACGTCGTGTCGACCACGACGCACAAGACGCTGGGCGGCCCTCGCGGCGGCGCCATCTTGTCCAATGACCCCGACCTGGTCAAGAAGCTGCAGTCCGCGGTGTTCCCAGGTCAGCAGGGCGGGCCGCTGGAGCACGTCATCGCGGCCAAGGCGGTCGCCTTCAAGATGGCGCTCGGCCCCGATTTCAAGGATCGCCAGCAGCGCACCATCGACGGAGCCCGCATCCTGGCCACGCGTCTGATGGCCGACGATGCGAAGGCGGCGGGTGTCCAGGTGCTCAGCGGCGGCACGGACGTGCACCTGGTGCTGGTCGATCTGCGTGACAGCGAGCTCGACGGCAAGCAGGCCGAGGATCGGCTGCACGAGGTCGGCATCACGGTCAACCGCAATGCGGTGCCCAACGACCCGCGTCCGCCCATGGTCACCTCCGGCCTGCGCATCGGCACGCCGGCGCTGGCGACCCGAGGCTTTGGCGCCGAGGAGTTCACCGAGGTCGCCGACGTGATCGCCGAGGCCCTCAAGGCCGGTGACGTCGACATCGACGGCCTGCGCAAGCGCACTGCCGTGCTGGCCGAGCGCTTCCCGCTCTACCCGGACGTCGCGCCCTTCTCGGCGTGACCATGAAGCCGGCCGGAGGGCTGCGGTCCTGGTTCCGGCCGGGCTTGCTCGGCTTGCACGTGTTCGCCGTCGCGGCGGTGGTCTTCTGTGTCGTCATGGGCCTGTGGCAGCTGGGCATCTACGACTCGCGTCAGGCTGATGAACGAGCCGACCAGCAGGTGGTGCCCACGGTCGCTCTGAGCGAGGTGTGGGGACCGGACGAGCCGTTCGAGGCGCGCCTGAACCAGCGGCCCATCACAGCGACGGGGGTGTTCGCCCCGGACGCCGACCAGTTCTGGGTCACCGACCGCATCCAGGGCGGTGCCAGTGGAGCCTGGCTCGTCGCGCCGCTGCTGACGGATGCGCCAGGAGCGTTGCTGGTGGTGCGGGGGTGGGCGCCTGAGCCCGATGTTGCGCCTGCCCTTCCGGCAGGCGAGGTCACCGTCGCCGGTGTGCTGCAGCAGGGCCAGGGCGTGGGTGACGAGTGGGATCCGGACCGGCGCGAGATCGGGTCGATGCGCATCCCGGCGCTCAGCAACGAGCTTCCGTACGACCTCTACTCGGGCTACGCAGTCACCACAGATCGCGAGCTGGCCGGAGGTCTCGCCCTCGCCTCGATTCCAGATGGTGATGTCTCCTGGACCGTGGGTCTGCGCAATCTCGCGTACACGATGCAGTGGTGGGTCTTCGGGCTGTTCGCCCTGTTCATGTGGTGGCGCATGGCCAGCGACCAGGTGGACTCCCGTAGCCTGCGGACGTGAGTCGAACCGCCACCGCCTACCGTGTCCTCGCCTGGATCGTCGGGCTGAACCTGATCTTCGTCATCACGGCGTGGATCGGCCAGCTCACCACCGACGACGGGTCGTGGTGGAACCGCAACGCCAGCTTCATCACCGTCGTCGACATGGTGCACGGTTACCTCTTCATGGGCCTGCTCGTGCTGATCGCCGTGCTTGCACGCCGGCATCGCTGGAGCCCGTCCTTCACCATCACGACGGCGCTGTTCGCGACGATCCCCATCGTCAGCTTCTGGGCCGAACGCCGCGCCTCAGCGGCCGTGGAACGTGGCGTTGCCGGGGCCGTCGCTGAGGAATGACTCCATGCCGTGCTGCAGGTCGTCGGTGTCGAACAGCGACGAGGCGATGGTGGTGGTGTGGGCGATCGCCTCGGGGATGCCGCCAGCCTCGAAGTGACGCAGGATGTGTTTTGCGGCGCCGAAGGCTCGCGTGGGTCCGACCGCAACATGACGCACGAGGTCGAGGACGGCGTCATCGAACCCCGCAGATGGCAGCACGTGGTTGATCGCGTTCCAGCCCGCCAGCGTCGTGGCGTCGTACAGGTTGCCGGTGAAGACGAGCTCCTTGGCTCGACCGAGGCCGGCTCTGGCCGCGAGGCGCTGGGTCCCGCCCATCGTCGGGGTCAGTCCGATGACCCGCTCGACCAGTCCGAACTTCGCCCGCTCCGAAGCAATGATGATGTCGCACGCCAGCGCCACCTCGAACGCCCACGTGAGGGTGAGCGCGTGGGCGGCGAAGAAGGTCGGGATGTCGAGAGCGTCAATGCGCTCAGGCAGCTGGAGCATCCGGTCGTACAGGTCCTGGGTGTCCGCCCGACTCGTGCGGGCACGGAAGGCCGCCACGTCAACACCACCTGAGACCAGCTTGCCCTCGGCGCGGATGAGCAGTGCGCGGGGAAGATCGGCCTCGACGGCGTCGAGGGCCGCGTCGAAGTCATCATGCATCTGGGCGGAGTACAGGTTGACGGGCGGCGCCTGGAAGGTCAGCACCGCGATGCCGACCTCGGATCGGTCGACGGTCACGCTGGGAGAGTCGTTCATGCGGCCACGGTAGCGGCATTCACGCGGGGCTCGACGGCCCGGCACGGAGCCGTTTCAGGGGTCGCGTGGGACAATGGCTTCCACCCCCTCGAAAAGGAAGTTCACCACCGTGGCATCGAAGTTGACCGCTCATTTCACGACCACGCACGGCACCATCGTGGTGGATCTGTTCCCCGACCACGCGCCCAAGACGGTGGAGAACTTCGTGGGTCTCGCCGAGGGCACGAAGGAATTCCTCGACCCGGCGACCGGACAGCTGACCACGCGGCCCTTCTACGACGGGTTGGGCTTTCACCGCATCATCGCGAACTTCATGCTGCAGGGCGGCGACCCCATGGGCGACGGCCGCGGCGGCCCGGGCTTTGAGTTCGAGGACGAGTTCCATCCCGATCTGCAGTTCGACCGTCCGTACCTGCTGGCCATGGCGAATGCCGGACCCAACACCAATGGCTCGCAGTTCTTCATCACCCTCGCGGCGACCGAATGGCTGAACCGCAAGCACACCATCTTCGGTGAGGTCGCCGACGACGCCAGCCGGACCGTGGTCGACACCATCGGCGCTCTGAGCACCGGACGGTTCGATCGTCCTGACACCCCGGTGATCATCGAGTCGTTGCGGATCGAGCGCCCGCAGGCGTGACGCCTGAGGCCGCAGCCGAGCAACGCTGCTACCGCCACCCCGACCGTGACGCATACATCTCGTGCCAACGGTGTGAACGCCTGATCTGCCCAGATTGCATGCGGGACGCCTCGGTCGGGTTCCAGTGTCCGTCGTGCATCGCCGAGGGCAAGAAGTCAGTGCGCTCAGCCCGCACCATGGCGGGCGGCGCAGTCAGCAGCACGGTCGGCACGGTGTCCATGGCCTTGATCGGGATCAATGTCCTCGCCTATCTGATGCAGCTCGCCACGGGCGGATTCGATGGCGGGATCTTCCGGCAAGGCGCCATGCTGGCCGAAACCCGATTCGCGAGCGACGGAACCCAGCTGACCGGCGTCGTCGACGGTGCATGGTGGCGCTTGCTCACAGCCGCCTTCCTGCACGGTGGGCTGCTCCACCTGGCTTTCAACATGTACGCGCTCTACCTGTTCGGGCCGTACGTCGAGAAGGCGCTTGGCACCTGGCGGTTCGTCGTGGCCTATCTGACCATGGCGGTGTTCTCCTCGGTCGTCGTCTACGTCCTCTCACCGGCGGGCACCCCCACCGTGGGCGCGTCGGGCGCGATCTTCGGACTGTTCGCGCTCACCCTGGTCCTGCAGACCAAGGCGAAGGTCGACGTGCGCAGCCTGCTGGTGCTGCTGGCCATCAACGCGGTGCTGAGCCTGCGAGCGAACATCAGCTGGCAGGGCCACCTGGGCGGCTTCCTGGCCGGCCTGCTGCTGGGTGCGGCCGTCGCGTACTCGCCCAAGCAGTACCGCCAGCAGGCGCAGATCGGCGCCTTTGCGGTGCTGCTGGTCGTTGCTGTGGTGGCGATGTGGTTGCGCAGCGACGCCCTCGTCACGCGGTAGCTTATCCACAGGTTCATCCACACCTGGGGAGAGTTACACGCGTGTAGTTATCCCCATGTGCGTGCACAGGTGGGGACAACCCGGCTGGTCCGAGCCGGTCACTCCCACTTCATGGCGAAGCCGAAGGACGCCACGATGAAGCCCATGCCGATGAAGATGTTCCAGTTGCCGAGGTCGTCGTACCACTGCAGGAACGACGGATAGCTGGCGACCTGACCGTTGAGCACGTAGAACGTCACGATCCACAGCAGGCCGAACACGGCCGAGATGAGCATCGCCGGGCCAGCCCAACGGTTGCCGACTCGCTGAGGCCTCGGCCCGTCGGGGGTCTTGTCTCGTGCCACGTGGTCCTCCAGACGAGGCGGCGCAGGCGCCGCGGTTTCACAGGGTCTCGTCTAGCCTAGTGGGGGGAGTCATGGACCGGGGAGGCCGTATGGCGCGCAAGTTGGGACCGCAGCGTGGTTCGCATGCCGAACAGCGCTGGCCGCTGTCGGTCATGGCGGTGTGCGCTGCCACCGGTCTGCTGTTCGTCACGGCCGCCGTCAGCGCGTCCGGCGACGACCTGCGCCCGGCCGGTGGCGACCTGAACTCCCTGCTGCGTGAACGCTCGCAACGCGTCGACGAGCGCCGAGATGCCGCGCGTGACCTGCAGCGGTCGATCGAGGGCATGACCGGCAGCGTCGGCGGCACCACGATCGACCAGCTCAAGAGTCAGACGGCCCGGCTCGAGCCGGTCACCGGGTTGACGCCGGTTCGTGGTCCGGGAGTGGGAGTGGTGCTGGACGACGCCCCGAAGACCGCCGGGCGCGAGGGCCTTGACCCCAACGTTCTCGTGGTGCACGAGCAGGACCTCCAGGCGTACGTCAACGCCTTGTGGGCCGGTGGCGCTGAGGCCATCTCTCTGCAGGGGCAACGGCTGATCTCGACCACCGGCATCAAGTGCGTCGGCAACACCGTGCTGCTCGACGGCGTCCCCTACTCTCCGCCCTACCGCATCCAAGCCGTGGGCGACGTCGACGGCATGCTCGCCGCCATCGACACCACGCCCGAGACAGTCACCTACTCGGACTACGCGCGCGTCTACGGGCTCGGTCTGCAGATCCGCAGTGATGACGACGTGGCTGTGCCCGCCTACAACGGCCAGGTCAGCTTGCAGTACGCCACGTCGACCGCCAGCCGGTCCTGACCGGACTACTCGCCTGGCCCGTTGTCCTGCTCGGCGACCCCGTCCTCGACATCGGGTTCATCGGGTCTGCTCGAGACCGTGATCGTGATCGACGTCCCCCGGGACACGCGCTGACCGCTGGACAGCGACTGGTCCGACACGACGCCCTTGTCCTGCGTGGCGGCCGGATCCTCCTCGACCGAGACCTTGAGGCCGGCGTCTTCCAGAGCCTTCTGGGCATCGGACTGCTTCATGTTGACCACGTTGGGGACCGTCGTCTGTCCCCGCGACACGATGATCGTGACGGTTGACCCGACCTCGACCGACTCACCCGACGTCGGGTTGGTGTTGATGACCTGATTGGC
The DNA here is from genome assembly GCA_963769445.1 of uncultured Actinomycetota bacterium. Lineage (GTDB taxonomy): Bacteria > Actinomycetota > Actinomycetes > Propionibacteriales > Nocardioidaceae > Aeromicrobium. Next base: position 18,174 of record CAVYLO010000003.1, read on the forward strand.
CTCGGCCTGGTCATCAGCGGTGTCCTTCTTGACCTTCAGTCCCAGATCTTCCAGGCGTTGCTTGGCGCTGTCATAGCTGAACCCCTGCAGATCAGGGATGGTGACCTGCTCGGGGCCGGTGCTGAGGACCAGCGTGACGGTGCTGCCTGATTCGGCGTCGGTGCCCTCGGCCGGGTCGGATTCGATGACCCGACCCTCGGCGATGTCGGCGTCGGCGCGCTCCTCGGTCTCGACCGTGAAGCCAGCCTCGGTGAGGAGACGGGTCGCGACCTGCTCCTCCTTGCCAGCGACGGCCGGCACGGTCACCGTGGTGGGCGTCTCGTCGTCGCCGCCCCCCGTGATGCAGCAGGATCGCGATGATGGCAGCCACGACGAGCAGCAAACCGACCACGGCCATCCACCAGCGGTTCTGGGCCTCGTCGTCCTCGTCGGCGACCGCGCGGCGGGCACCCGGCTCGGGGCGGGTGGCGGCGGCAGCGGCGACCGCGGGCACGACGGCCGTGGCCGCGCCACCGACGGTGGTGGTGGCTGCTGCGGCTTCGATCTCGCCTCCGGCGAGCACACGATCGATGTCCTTGCGCATGTCCGCGGCGCTTTGATACCGATCCTCGACGCGCTTGGCGAGCGACTTGGCGACGATGCGGTCGACGGACTCACTGACGTCGGGGTTCAGCTGTGACGGGGCCTTGGGCGCCTCGCGCACGTGCTGGTACGCCACGGAGACGGGGCTCTCGCCGACGAAGGGGGGCCGGCCGGTCAGCAGCTCGAACAGCAGGCAGCCAGCGGAGTAGATGTCGCTGCGCGCGTCGACCGTCTCGCCGCGAGCCTGTTCAGGTGACAGGTACTGCGCGGTGCCGATGACAGCGGCGGTCTGGGTCATGGCCGACGAGGTGTCCGCGATGGCGCGGGCGATGCCAAAGTCCATCACCTTGACCAGACCAGCGGGCGTGACCATGACGTTGGCCGGCTTGATGTCGCGGTGGATGATGCCCGAGCGGTGGCTGTAGTCCAGAGCGCTGAGCACGTCGGCGCTGATCGAGAGGGCACGTTCGGGCAGGATCTTGCGGCCGTCTTCGGCGCCGCGCAGGATGTCGCGCAGCGTCTGGCCCTCGACGTACTCCATCACGATGTACGGGACGTGCGCGCCGTGGGCGTTGATCGACTCGCCGGTGTCGTACACGGCCACGATCGACGGGTGGTTCAAGGCAGCCGACGACTGCGCCTCCTTGCGGAATCGCGCCTGGAAGGTGTCGTCAGCAGACAGATCGGTGCGCAGCTGCTTGACCGCGACGGTGCGGCCGAGGCGCAGGTCGCGCCCCACGCGGACGTCGGCCATGCCGCCGCGACCCAGGAGGCCGCCGAGCTCGTAGCGATCGCCGAGGCGGATCGTCTCGTCGCCGGATTCGGTCATGTGGTCAGTCTCCCAGAGTGTGTTGCGTGGACGGTGATTGAACAGTGGAGGCGGTCATCTGCCGAGCACAGCCTCCATGACGGACCGGGCGATGGGCCCGGCCAGGCGGCCGCCGGCGATCTCGTCGCGAGCGGTGCTGCTGGACTCGACCACCACGGCGACCGCCACCTGCGGATCGTCGGCCGGGGCGAACGCCACGAACCAGGCGTATGGCGGCCGGTCGGCGGTGGACTGTGCGGTGCCGGTCTTGGCGCCGACGTCGACGCCGCCGATCTGGGCCGATGTCGCGGTGCCGCGCTGCACCGTGCTGATCATCATCTGCTTGAGCTTCCCCGCGTTGGAGGAGCTCATGGCCTGACCGAACCTCTCCGGCTTGGCCTGATCGAGGACGCTGAGGCTGGGTGAGCGCACGGACTTGACCAGGTACGGCTTCATGACATCGCCGTCGTTGGCGACGCCGCCGGCGACCATCGCCATCTGCAGCGGGGTGGTCGCGACCTCGAACTGTCCGATACCGGTCTGCGCGAGCTGCGGTGCCTCGAGGTCAGTTCCCTCGGCGGTGAACCTGCTGGGGCTCAACGGCACTCCGTCCAACGGATCGGCACCAAAGCCGAACTTGGCTGCCTGCTCGGCGAGCTTCTCCTGGCCGACCTTGCCCGCCAGAGCGCCGAAGGCCACATTGCACGACACGTTGAGCGCCCGCTCGAAGGTGATCTTGTCGCCTCCGCAGTTGCCGCCGTTCTCATTGGGCAGCGTGTACTCGATGCCGGGGAAGGACAGCGTGCGGCCGGCCTTGATCTCGTCGTCGATGTCATCGACGACGCCGTTCTCGAGCGCAGCGGCAGCCGTGACCAGCTTGAACGTGGACCCCGGCGGCAGGATCTGTTGGGTGGCGCGGTTGAGCATCGGCTGGTCGTCGTCGGTGGTGAGTGAGTCCCACGCCTTCGCGACCTTGGCGAAGTCGTGGCTGGCCAACCGGTTCGGGTCGTACGACGGCTGGCTGACCATGGCAAGGATCTCGCCGGTCTGCGGGTTGATCGCAGCGACCGATCCCTTGGTTCCCTTGCCCAGCGCTTCGAGTCCCTCGGCCGCGGTCTTCTGGGCGAGGGGGTCGATCGTCAGCTCGACGCTGCCGCCCTTGGGCTGCTTGTTGGACAGCAGGTCGACCACCCGGTTGACGAACAAGCGGTTGTCGCTGCCGGACAACACCCGGTTCTGCGATCGCTCGATCGCACCCTGTCCGTAGACGTAGGAGAAGTAGCCGGTCAGGTGCGCGTAGAGGCCACCGTCGGGATATGTGCGCTGGTACGTGTACTTGTCGTCGCTCTTCACGCTCTGGGCCACGGGGTCGCCAGCGACCAGGATCGGTCCACGGTCGCGGGAGTACTCCTCGTCGATGACTCGCCGGTTGCCGGACGTGTCGTTCAGGTCGTCGGCCTGCACGAACTGCACGTAGTTCACGTTGGCGACCAGCGCCAGGAACATCACCAGGCACGCGATGGCCAGATAGCGGATCGGCTTGTTCATGCCAGCTTCACCACCTGTGTCTCCTCGTCGCTGTCGAACGAGGAGATCTCCGGGGCGGGGCGTCGGGTCTGGTCACTGATGCGCAGCAACAGGGCGATGATCGCCCAGTTCATGACGATCGATGAACCGCCTTGGGCCAGGAACGGCGTCGTGAGCCCGGTCAGCGGAATCAGCCGTGTGACACCGCCGACGACCACGAACACCTGCAGCGCGAAGGACACGGCCAGACCTGCGGCCAGCAGCTTGCCGAAGGCATCACGGCAGGTCAGCGCGATGCGCAAGCCGCGCTCGACGATCAGTCCGTACATCAGCAGGATCGCCATGAGGCCGGTGAGACCGAGCTCTTCTCCGAGGGCACCGATGATGAAGTCCGAGAAGGAGAACGGCGTCAGCTGGGGACTGCCCTCGCCCAGACCTTGCCCCAGGATCCCTCCGTGCGCGAGGCCGAACAACGAGTTGATGATCTGGCCGTTCTGGTCCGGATCTCCGAACGGGTCGAGCCACACGTCGAATCGGCGGCGCACGTGACCGAAGGCCAGGTAGCCGAAGTAGGACCCTGCCGCGAACAGCACACCGCCCACGACCAGCCAGCCGGGTCGCTCCGTGGCGATGTACAGCATGACGACGAACAGTCCGAAGAACAGCAGCGAGGAGCCGAGGTCTCTCTGGAAGACCAGGATGCCGATGCTGATCAGCCAACCGGCCAGGATCGGGCCCAGATCGCGGCCCCGCGGCAGGTCGATGTTGAGGACCCGACGGCCAGCGAGGGCCAGTGCGTCCTTGTGCACCACGAGATATCCGGCGAAGAAGATCGCCAAGCAGATCTTGGCGGCCTCGCCTGGCTGGAAGCTGAACGGGCCGAGACTGATCCAGATGCGGGCGCCGCGGATGTTCTGGCCGATGCCCGGCAGCAACGGCAGGATCAGCAGGACGATCGCGGCGAAGCCGAATGAGTAGGTGAGGCGCTGCAGTGATCGGTGGTCGCGCACGACGAACAGGACGGTGGTGAACGCGACGATCCCGATCGCGGTCCAGAGCAGCTGGGCGTTTGCCAACGGTTCGTAGTTGCCGCCGAGGCAGAAGTCGGTGCAGTCCTGGTCGATGCGGTAGATCATCGCGAGGCCGAGCCCGTTGAGGCAGATGACCAGTGGCAGCAGCACGGGGTCGGCGTACGGCGCGAGACGACGGACGATCAGATGGGTGGCAATGGCCACCAGCACCACGGCGCCGCCCAGCTTGAAGGTGTCGGCCGGGATCGAGCCGGTCGTGCCGAGCCCCACGGCAGCGTAGGCGAGCACGCTGATCAGGACCGCCAAGGCGGTCAGGGTCATCTCGGCGCCGCGCCGTTTGCGCGGAACCCAGACGGGCGTGCTGGCCGCCGCCATCAGGCGCTCGCCGCCGTTGGCCGTCGTGGTCGTCGTCGGGGTGGGTGTCGGCGTGGGTTGGGGGGTCACGAACTGGTCGAGATTCGCGATGATCGCCTCGGCGTCGGCGCGGTTCTGGGCCTCGATGCCGCCCTCGACCTGAGAGCGACTGTAGGCGGGCAGCGACTCGACCTCGATCTCGCTGACCTCGTCGACGCGGTTCAACGCGATGCCGGGAACGTCGAAGGGCACGCCTTGGTAGATGGCCACCCGGCCGTCGCTCTCGGCGACGAAGTACTGGGTCTGGGTCCAGCGGTAGCCACCGTACGCTGCGGCGGCGATGATCGCGGCGAGCACCAGGACGACCGCAGTGAACCGCAGCCACGGTCGACGGCCCGGAGGACGGGGCGCGTAGCGGAGCGCCTCCTCGTCCAGGTCGGCCGGCGGGTGGCGGTCCTTTCCGGTGGCGGACCGACCGGTGGGCGGGCGTCGCTCCTCGGCCACGGCACCGACCAGCTGCGGCTGGCCGTCCGCGCACGACAGGGTGTCGTCAGGATCGGCGTCGGCGTCGATGAACTCGGCGATCACGACGGTGACGTTGTCGTGTCCACCGCCCTCGATCGCCAGGCGGACCAGCTCGGTCGCGGCCAGATCAATGCTGTCCGACAGCATGGCCCGCTCGATCAGCTGGTCCGCGACCATGTCCGACAAGCCGTCGCTGCACAGCAGGTACCGGTCGCCCAGGGCTGGCTGGATCCAGCTGAAGTCGGCTTCGTTGTCATCGCGCCCGAGCATCGCCCGCAACAGCAGCGAGCGGTGCGGGTGCACCCGCGCCTCGGCGGGGGTCAGCTTGCCTTCCTCGACCAGGCTCTGGACGAAGGTGTGGTCGGTGCTGACCTGGGTCAACGAGTTGTCGCGCAGCCGGTACATGCGTGAGTCGCCGAGGTGGGCCACGGCCAGCTTCTCGCCGTCCCACAGCATCGCCTCGAGCGTGGTGCCCATGCCCTCGACCGCCGGATCGGCCTTGATCAACTCACCGAGACGGACGTTCGCCTGCTCGACCGAGTCCTTCAGGGCCGTGAGCGCGTCACCGTCCAGGTCGCGGTCGACCCCGCGCAGCACGTCCATGGCCGACGAGGAGGCGAGGTCGCCAGCCGCCGCGCCACCCATGCCGTCGGCGATCGCCAGCAGGCGTGGGCTGGCGTACCCGGAGTCTTCGTTCTTGGACCGTCGCAGGCCGACGTCGGTGTACGCGACATAGCGGAAGGTCAGTTCGGTCATGGGTGGATTACTTCCGCAGCTCGACGACGGTCTTGCCGACCCGCACCTGGATGCCCAGGCCGACCGGCACGGGGGTGGTCACCCGCTGGCTGCCGATGTAGGTGCCGTTGGTCGAGCCGAGATCCTCGACGAACCACTGCTCACCGTTGGTCGCGAACCGGGCATGTCGGGTGGAGACGTAGTCGTCGTCGAGGCGGATCGCGGCGTCAGTGCCACGGCCGAGCAGGATGGGACCTTCGCCGAGCGGGACGCTCTGCCCCTGATTGGCGCCCGAGATGACGTGCAGGGCGGACGGATTGCCGCGGGCGGGCTTGCGCGAGCGGCCGGCGGGCTTCTGCGTCTTGGGCTTGGCACCGCGCTGACGAGGGGGTGCGGGCGCCTTGGTGCCGAAGATGTCCGACCGGATGACGGACACCGCGGAGAGGACGAACAGCCACAGCACGGCGAGAAACCCCAGCTTGATCAGGGTCAGGGTGAGTTCAGACATCTACCGCACTACCTGTTCCCGGCGATGCGGATGACCATGACGGTGTTGCCCATGCGAATTTCCGATCCATCGGCGACGACTGCGGTCGTGACGCGGTGGCCATTGAGGATGATTCCGTTGGTGGACTCGAGGTCGACGATCGAGACGGTGGTGTCGCCGCCGTTGCGGTGCACGGTCACCTGCGCGTGGCGGCGGGAGATGCCCGGATCCTCGATCTTGAGATCGGCCTCGTTGCCCCGCCCGATCACGGTGCCTTCGCTGGGCACGGGATGCGTCATGCCGTTGACCTCGATGGTCACGTTCGACGGCCGAGCCTCGGGCTTGGCGGGGCTGCCGGTGCCGTCGGACACCGGCGCGTTGGTCTTGCTGCGGACCCGGAATCGTCCGGTTCCGAGGTCGGGCGTGTTGACGAAGACGATCGTGAGGGGGCCGGCGAGCGTGTAGCGCTGCTCGGTCACGTGATCGTGGATCAACGTGCTGAGCTCGTCGATGAGGGTCGTGCCGAACGGGCTGAGGCGTTCGTGGTCGGCCGGCGACAGCTCGACGCTGAAGTCGTTGGGCACCAGACGCCGATCGCGCGACAGGATGTGCGCGGAGTTGTCGACCTCGCGCTGCAGGGCGGCGGCGATCTCGACCGGCTGCACGGCGCTGCGGAAGGCGCGCGCGAAGGCACCCGTCACGGCGCCTTCGAGGCGCTGTTCGAAACGTTGCAGGACTCCTGCCATGTGCCGCTCACCTCCAGACGCCGTTGGCTAGTAGATCGATCGTAACGGGAGAGCCGGTACGGGGGCGCATCCCACCGTTCTGGAGACCTCAATCCTGCTGTTAGACTCGACTCTTCGGTCCTGCCCATGGTGGGACCACGCGCGAGTGGCGGAACGGTAGACGCGCTGGCTTCAGGTGCCAGTGTCCGCAAGGGCGTGGGGGTTCAAATCCCCCCTCGCGCACGAACGAGACAGGGCCCTCCGATCGAGACGGCCGTGTGGTCGGGGCCCGTTGTCGCGTCTCGCGCCTCATCTGCTGGCAAGGGCGTGTCCGTCACGCGGAGCTCGCAGCGAGCGGTGTCCAGCGCCGTCGGGGAACGGGGGTGTCGATTCCTCTTCTGGATGGTCCCGTCGCCGGCGACGCAGCGCGCGTACACGACGTGCGCGCTCGGATCACCGGAGCGTTGCGCAGCAGCTCGCACGAGGCGGCCTCACGCTCGTCGAGCAGCTCGGCTGACGCCAGGGCCGTCGACGACCTCACCTGCACGTCAGCGACGCTGGTTCGCGGGCGCCCACGCCGGCCACCTCGTGGTCGGGTTGCGCGTCGTAGCGCCTGGGAATCGCGGCAGCATCGCGATCGACTCGTCGTGGCGACCGACGGTTGGGCAGTGATGCTGGCGTGCTGGATGACGACTTGGGACAGCTTCGGGTCGGACAGCCCAGCCTCGACGGCCCGTTGATACAGATTCGCCGCCTCGACCGGGTGTCCCGTCGAGTCGTGGGCTCCCCCCAGCTCGGCGAGAGCGAGCGGGTCGTTCGGTCGTTCGGAGGCTAGCGCGCGCATCTGGGCCAGCAGCTCGGCGTCGCTGATCTGGTCGGCCTGGCCCCAGAGGGCGTCGACCTCGCCGCTCGTTCCAGCTGCTCATCGGCGTCGTGCGATGACGACCGAGTCGTGCAGGGTCATCGACTCGCCGTCCTTGACCTGCTGGCGCTGACGGACCTCGGCGGTGATGTCGAAGCGTCCAGCGTCCAGGGCCGGGACGAGGTCGTCGGGCGTGAACATGACACCCGGCTTGGTGGCGTGGCGCAGGCCGGTGTGCAGGTCGTCAGGGTGATGGCCGACGACCAGCAGGGTGCCGTCTGGATTCAGGGCATCCGCGAGGCGAGCGACCAGCCCGGGCATGCCTCCGTCGAGCAGGTGCATGAACTGCGAGCTGATCAGGTCATAGCTGGTGGTGGGCTGCCAGGTGCGGATGTCGGCACGTTCCCACGTGGTGCGGTCGGCGATGCCAGCGGCGTCTGCAGCGGCCGCTGCCCGGTCGAGGCCGGCCTGGGAGAAGTCGAGTCCGGTGACCTGCCAGCCCCGCTCGGCCAACCAGATCGTGTCGGCGCCTTCGCCACATCCGATGTCCAGCGCCGTGCCGGGGGTCAGGTGCTGCGCCTCGGTCACCAGCTGCGGATTGGGCTTGCCGCTCCACACCCGATCGGGCGAGCCATAGCGCTCCTCCCACGAGGGGCGCTCGAACATGGCCTGGATCTGCTCGTCGGTCAGGTCTTCGTGACTCATGCCCTCATGATGCACGCCGGGCGCGCAGCACCGAGGCCACGGTGGCCGCTGCGACCAGCACGAGGGTGAAGATCACCCAGGCGAGGGTGTACGGGCGACCGCCGATGGTCTCGTTGCCGGTCTTGGCCGCGTGGCCCGTCAGGACGGCAACGGCCGCGATGCTGCACGTGGCCCAGACGATGAAGGCGACGACGGCCGGCATCCGGGCGGCCGGTGGCAGGAACTTGGCGGCGAGCAGGGTGACGCCGATCGTCAGGGGGGCCAGGATGCCGTCGTGCACGATGATGGCGCCGCCCAGCCAGATGGCCAATGAGATCAATGCGTCCAGACCGTCATCGAGCAGCGACCAGACGCCCCACAGAAGTCCGGCGATGCCGAGCGACGCCGAGCGCGATGCGAGTCGTCGAGATGGAGTCGGTCATGCGACGACCTCGATCTTCTGGACCCACTTGGTCTGCAGCACTCCGGGTCGGTTGGGCGCGATGAGGCGGCACGGGAAGCCGTGGTCGAGGCTGAGCGTCTCGCCATTGAGCTTCAGCGCCAGCAAGGTGCGAGGGTCCGCCACGAACTGTGCTGGCAGCTCGGACGACCCGAATGCGCCGCGGGTCTGCATCGAGCGGAACTGGACCGTCGACTTCGGGTCGGCGTCGACCATGGCGATCAGGTTGCGGATCGGAATGCCGGTCCATTCAGCCGACCGGCTCCAGCCTTCGACGCAGGCGATCGGCAGGGTGTGGGTGGTCTGCGGGAGTTCGTTCAGGTCGTCGAGCGTGAGTGACATCGACTTCCCACCGGACACGATCTCGAGGACGAAATCAGGCGACGTGGCACCGGCGACGGCCCCGGCACCCTTGGCGGTGCGGTTGATCGGCAGGTCTTGCGGACCCTCGCCGGTGCGCACCGAGAACACCGAGACCTTGCGCAGGAATGGCACGGTCTGGCCAGCCGTCAGCAGCACGGCCAGGCCCGATGCGGCACCCGTCGCGGTCAGCAGAGCGCGGCGACTGGTTCCGCCGGACGGCGGGTCCTCGTCGTGGTCGTCGTCGTCGGGTGCATCCTCCAGCGGCGCGTCGAGGCCCTCGCGGATCAGGGGCAGCTTGACGCCGATGTGCAGCACGCAGTGAACCGATCGCGATCCACGCGACCGCCTCGTGGGTGCGGCGGAAGCTGAAGTCCCACGGGTACCAGCCAGCGATGTTGATGGTGCCGGTGGCCAGCAGGAACAGCGATGACGCGACCAGCGCGGCAATCGACAGCCGGGAGAGCGCGTCGATGACCAGCTCGCGCCTGGCAACCGGTGGCCGAGTGAACAGGTGCGGGTAGACCGACCAGAGCTTGACCAGGAGCAACGGCACCGCGGCGGTGCCGGAGATGACGTGCAGTCCTTGCGTCCAGCGGTAGAGCCACACCGGATCTGGCCCGATGGGCAGCCAGGCCGGATCGGTGTACTGGAAGTGGCTCCACATGCCGGTCAGGAAGCAGATCCCGAAGGCGATGCCAAGGGCCCTGCCGACTCGACTGGTGGTGGGCAGGCCGCGCCGGGACTCGTCGAAGTGCTCGGGCCTCGGGATCCTGGCCTCGATGTCCTCGACCCGGGGCAGTCTCATCTCATCAGGGTAACTGCGTGCCGCGATCCCACCGTGCGAGTCTCGAGAACCCGTAGTCCAGCCGCCTCGGCGACGTCGGCGATGGCGTCCAGACCGACGACGGCCCACGCGAATCCCACCGAGTCGAGCCCGTTGATCCGCAGGCGCCGCTGCTCATGCACCAGCCCCACGCCATGGCCCTCGACCTCGACGATGATGTGGCCCGTGCTCGACAGCACTTCGCGGATCCGCGCGAGCAGCCGGACGGGGTCCCCGCCGATGCCGACATTGCCGTCAGCGAGCAGCGCGTACGCCCACTCGCCCTCGCCGGGTACGTAGCTGAACACGTCCTGGCACAGGGCGTAGGCACCGCGACCGCGAGCCTGCCGGACGGCCTCGGACGACACGTCGATGCCCAGCGAAGGGATGCCGCGGCCGGCCAGCTCGCCGACCAGGCGGCCCGGGCCACATCCGACATCGATGGTGGGTCCGTCGCACGGCTCGATGAACAGGGCGCGGTCGACGATGTCTGGAGAGCCGTTCCACTGGTGCACGTCGAACGGCATGGTCCGTCCGCCAGCGTCCACGACATCGGCTCGGCCGGTGGCGAACGCGGCGTCGTACGCCTGCGTGGGGTTGAGCGACTCGGTCATCGGGACACTCCTGCGGCAAGGGCCTCGGCGACGACGTCGGCGAGTCGAGAATGGGTACGGCGGGACGGCGAGAGGGCGGCTGCGATCTGCTGCGCGTCCTCCCACGTGTCCATGTCGTGGACGGTGCGCAACCAGCGGACCTCTCCGAGGACGCGCTGGGTGAGATCGGCGGTGTGGTCGGTCGACATCGGGACGTCGATCAAGGCTGACGCCTCATCGCCGTCGGGCAGGCCCAACAGCCACCAACCCCCGTCGTCGGCCGGCCCGAGAGCGCGCTCGCCGCCCAGGACGACGTCCCCGGCCGTCTCGTAGTCGTCGATCGTCAGCTGAGGGGTGTCCATGCCGACCTGCACGACACCGTGGCCGCGATCCGCGTCCGCGTGCGCATGTGCGAGGCGTTCGGCGAGACCCTCGCCGCGCTGGTCCACGACCGTGGTGGTCGACAGGGCTGTGGCGATCTCGGTGCTGCGTGCGGCACGAGACAGGTCGCCGGTCAGGGCCACCACGACCGGCCAGCCGCGGGCGGCGCTGACCATGGCGACGGTGTCGAGGGTGTCGAGCAGTGCTGCGGCGGCCAGCTCGGCGGCGACAGTCTCGCCGGTCGTCGCAGCGATGCGCGTCTTGGCCAGTCCGGGAACGGGTGCTTTCGCCACGACCAACAACGTGGGCCCCCCTCGCTGCGTCGTCATCGCATGACCTTCGCAAAATCCTTGATGACGCGTGCGGTTCCCTTGACCGAACCGGACACCTTGCTCTTGGTGCCAGGCGCGCGGTGGCCGTAGGCGACGTCGATCTCGTGGACGGTCCAGCCGGCTTCGGCGGCGCGCAGCATCAGCTCGAGTGGGTAGCCGAATCGGCGGTCCTCCACCCCGAGATCCAGCAGGTCGTCGCGCCGACTGACCCGCATCGGTGCGAGGTCGTGGATGCCGAATCCACTGCGGCGGCGGATGACGGCGGCGAGAAGCTTGGTGCCGAGGCGGGCGTGCCACGGCCAGACTCCTCGCTCGACCGGCCGACGACGACCGACGGCCATGCGCGCGCCGCCGGAGCGAACGATGTCGAGCATCGGCACCAGGTCGGCCAGCAGCATCGTGCCATCGCCGTCGATGACGGCGACGTAGTCGGCGGTGGCGGCCTCGATCCCGGTGTGCACGGCCGCGCCGTAGCCAGCACGATCTTCGTGGACCACGGTGGCGCCGAGGCGTTCAGCCACCTCGGCGGTTCCGTCGTGGGAGCCGTTGTCGACCACGATCGCTCGCCACCGGGTGGGCAGGCCCGCGAGAACGGCTGGAAGAGCGGCCGCTTCATCGCGACACGGGATCACCACGTCGCACATGATTCCAGAGGCATCCACGGTCATGGTTCGAAACTAGGGCTGTCGTGGATGGGGCGCAGATCGCAATGGATCGCTGGCGAGTGCGGCGAGGCCCTCGACGGGAGCAATCTGCGCGGTGAATCCCAGCCCGGCGGTCGCTGCGGCTGGTGACGCGACGACGTGACGCACGTCGAAGCGGCGGTACTCGCCCGTCACGACCGGCGGCGCGCCTCCGGCTGCGCCGGCCAGGGTCTCCGCCATCGTCAACAGGGTGCACGGCTGGCCGGACGCGACGTTGTACGGCGTCAGGCCCTCGTCGTGCTGGGCGACCTGCTCGATCGCGAGCACGTTGGCCAGGGCGACGTCGTGCACGTGCACGAAGTCGCGCATCTGACCGCCGTCCTCGAAGACCTGCGGCGACTCCTCGCGGGCGATGGCTGACCTGAAGATGGCCGCGACGCCGGCATACGGGGTGTCTGCTGGCATGCCAGGACCGTAGACGTTGTGGTAGCGCAAGGCGATCGCCCGGCCACGCTCCAGCGTGCACCACGCCGACGCGTAGTGCTCCTGTGCGACCTTCGACGCGGCGTAGCTGGTGCGCGGCAGGAAGGGGGTGTCCTCGCCGATCAGCCGCCAGGTGATCTCGCCGTCACAGTGGGGGCAGCGTGGGTCGAAGCGCCCGGCGTCGAGGGCATCGACTCTGCGGGCCGCGGGCGGCACGTCCCCGTGCTCGGCGCAGGTGTAGCGACCGTCGCCGTAGACCACCATCGACGACGCCAGCACCAGATGACGGACGCCAGCACGGGCCATCGCGGCCAGCAGTCGGGCCTGCCCGTGATCGTTGTGGTCGGCGTAGTCGGGCAGGTCCTGCGCGTCGACACCGTTGCCGACCATCGCGGCCTGGTGACACACGACGTCGATGCCGGACAGCACGTCGTCGAGCGAGTCGTGCCGCAGGTCGAGTCGGTGCACCCCCGGCACGGGAGTGGCATGGTCGCCGTGTGCCTGCGGCGAGATAGGCGTCCAGCGCGATGACCTGATGCCCGCGCTCGACGGCGAGCCGCCCGATGTGGGTGCCGATGAACCCGGCCGCGCCGGTCAGGAGGATCTTCACGGCAGCTCGATCGGCAGATCCATGCCATCGACGGCCGATCCGCAGGAACAGTCCCGCTCGGAACCGACGCCCGCGACCACGCTGCGCAGCACGTCCTTGAGGGTGTCGGTGTGCGAAGCGAAGACCTCGAAGACCGACTCCATGCTCACCGCGCTGCCGGCATCGACGCCCGCGTCGTGGTCGGTGACCAGGGCAACGGTGGAGTAGCACAGCGCCAGCTCGCGGGCGAGCACCGCTTCGGGATGACCCGTCATGTTGACGACCGCCCAGTCCTGCGCGGCGTACCAGCGTGACTCGGCCCGGGTGGAGAAGCGCGGACCGTCGATCACGACCATGGCGCCGCCATCCACGGGCTCGTGTCCGGCAAGCCCCGCGAGGAGGTGCCCACGCAGGCGCTCGCAGTAGGGGTCGGCGAACGAGATGTGACAGGCGCCTTGGTCGAAGTAGGTCTGGGTGCGTCCTGTGGTGCGGTCGACCAGCTGGTCGGGCACCACGAACGTCCCGGGCCCGTGGGCCTCCTGCAGTCCGCCCACAGCGCACGGTGCCAGGATCTGTCGCACGCCCAGGCTGCGCAGGGCCCACATGTTGGCGCGGTACGGCACCTGGTGCGCGGGAAATTCGTGGTGGCTGCCGTGGCGCGGCAGGAAGGCGACCACCCGGTCACCGACGTGACCCACGGCGATGGGCGCCGAGGGCGGGCCGTACGGGGTCTCGACGACGATGCTGCGGGGATCTTCCAAGAACGTGTAGAAACCGGACCCACCAATCACTGCCAGGTCAGGCTGGGACATCTCACTCATGAGATGAGCATGGCACCAGAGTGTCAGCTGGCGATACGACGGTCGATCAGACGCATGCGCTCGCCGGCCGTGAGTCCGCCCCACACGCCGTACGGTTCACGCGCCTCGATGGCGTGCTGCAGGCAGCGATCGATCACCGGGCAGGTGTGGCAGATCTCCTTGGCGCGCGCCTCGCGTGCGGTGCGCTTGGCGCCACGCTCGGCATCGGGGGAGAAGAACATGTCTGAGTCGAGTTGTGCGCAGGCTCCATCCCACTGCCATTCGTACGACTCGATGATGGGGATCGGCAACTGGTGGATGTTGGGCATGTCGCCACCCTACGCGAATGAATAGGTTTTGAATAGGTTTTCAGAATGTGATCTTCGCCGGGGCGAAAATGCACTGACATCGGGCGTGAAATGGGTTATCCACCGGTTCATCCACAGGTCTGGACAAGTGCGCAGGTTCTGACAAGGTTCTAAGGTCGTCACATGGGTGGACCAGGGGACGCGTCGAGTGACGAGCCATCGCCCGGCTCGCTGACGTGGGCCGTGGGTGCGGTGTCCGAGCGGCTCGGCATCGCTCAAGGCACGCTGCGAACCTGGGAACGCCGCTATCGGCTGGGTCCCTCGCTGCGCACCGGGGGCGGTCATCGCCGCTACACCGCGGGCGACATCGAGCGGGTCGACTTCATGCGCCGTCTGCTTGACCGCGGGGTGACTCCGCGTGAGGCCGCGAAGGCGGCCCACGACCTCAATGCCGACGAGGTCGCGGAGCTGGTCTTCGGCGAACAGCCAGGCGACGCCCTGCTGACGAAGGAGCAGACGGTCGACGCGATTCTGGCCGCTGTCATGGACATCGACCCCAGCCGCCTGTCCAGCCTGTTCAGCGGCGTCCTGCGCCGCCACGGGGTGGTCGAGGCCTGGGATTCAGTGCTGACACCCGCACTGATCCTCGTGGGGGAGGGGTGGTCCAACGGGACGATCAGCGTGGTCAGCGAACACATCGCCAGCGAACGGCTGCTGGCGGAACTTCGCCTGCACTCCCGATCCCTCTCCGCTCCCCTGAGCCACGGTGGCGTGGTGCTGGCGAGCGCTGAGGAGGAACAACACGCTCTTCCGGTGTTCGCGCTCGAGGCGGCGCTGGCCGAGCGAGGTACTGGTTGCTTCGTGCTGGGCGGCCGGGTCCCGTGGGCCTCCCTGGCCGACCTGGCACGACGGACCACACCAGACGCCATCTTCGTGTGGGCCACGCTCGATCGCCACGCCGACCGCACGTTGCTGGATGCCGTCGGGTCGCTGCCGTCAGGGACTCGCCTCGTTCTGGGTGGGCCCGGGTGGGGCGATCTGGTGATTCCGGGGTCGGTGCGGGCGCAGGACATGACCGCCGCGATCGACCACCTACTCTGAGCCCATGTCTGAACCCCGCGTGCTCACCACGATCGACGGCCCCGTCGCCCATGTGACGCTGAATCGTCCCGACCAGCTCAACGGGGTGGATCTCGACCTGATCGACGACATGCTGGCGACGGCGAGCACGTTGCGCAAGAACCACGCGATCCGCGCGATCATCCTGCAGGGCAGCGGGCGGTCGTTCTGTGCGGGTCTGGATTTCGCGGCGGCCTTCAAGAACAAGCGGCGCGTGGCGCGGTACTTCTTCGCGGGGGCGCGGACGGTGAATCGTTTTCAGAAGTTCTCGACCATCTGGCGCGGGCTTCCGGTCCCGGTCATCGCCGTCGTGCACGGCCACTGCTACGGCGCCGGAGCGCAGCTGGCGGCCGGGGCGGACTTCCGCTTCACGACCCCCGATGCCCAGTGGGCGATCCTCGAGGCGAAGTGGGGTCTGGTGCCCGACATGGGCGGCACCGTCCCGTTCATCGAGAACATGCCCATCGACACGCTGCAGCGGCTTGCGATGACTGGCGAGGTCATCACCGGAGCCCAGGCCGTCGAGCTGGGTCTGGCATCGGTGGCCACGGAGGATCCCATGGCTGAGGCCATGGCCCTGGTCGAGCAGATCGTCCAGCGGTCGCCCGATTCCGTGGCGGCCACGAAGAAGCTGCTGTACGCGAACCAGCGGGGCAGCCGACGCTCGGCACTGCGCCGCGAGCGGCGGTTGCAGGCGGCGATGTTCAAGGCGCCCAACACCGCTCTGGCGCGTGAGGCCGGGGCGGCCAAGCGGCTGGCGACCTTCGGTCCGCGAACCTTCAGCTGATCGGGCTGTCGCTGGTCCCGTGACTCGTTGTTAGAGTCGAGGACGTGAATGAGCAGACGCCCGACCAGCCCGCCAAGAAGGTCGCCGACCAGTACGACCGGGGGTACGACTACACGACGTACTTCGACGAGCGGGCCTACGAGAACGCGGCCGAGCAGATCGCGATCAAGCGCATCCTGTCGGGCCGTCGCTTCGCGAAGGCAGCCGACATCGGCGGTGGGTACGGCCGACTCTGCCTGCTGCTGCGCACCTTCGCTGACCACGTGACACTGGCCGAGCCGAGTCGTACCCAGCTCGATGCGGCGGCCAAGTTGTTGGCCGGCACCGACATCGCGCAGGTGCAGATGCAGGCCGACGCCCTCGACTTCGCCGACGGCGAGCTGGACCTGATCACGATGGTGCGGGTCATGCACCACCTGCCCGAGCCCGCTGCCGGAGTTCGCAGAGATCTCGCGCGTGCTCGCGCCGGGTGGCACCGCGATCATCGAGGTCGCCAACTACGGCCATTTCAAGAATCGGCGGGCCTTCAAGAAGCAGGGCAAGTCGCTGCCCGCCGAGCCGGTCAGCATCCGCACCGTCAAGGCCGACGAGCCTGATGCCATCGCTTTCGTGAACCACAACATCGGGACCGTCACCGATCAGCTGGCCGCCGCCGGTCTGCGGGTGCACCAGAAGTTGTCGGTGTCGAACCTGCGGAGCCAGCGCCTCAAGAAGATGCTGCCCACCGGCGCGATGCTGGCGATCGAGAAGCGCCTGCAGGGTCCCTTGGCCAAGAAGAACTTCGGGCCGAGCATGTTCCTCGAGCTCCGCAAGGTCTGAGTCCTACAGGACGTCGAGCCTGCGCAACACGTTGCGCACATGGGCCAGGGCGTTGCGTTCGCTCAACCCAGTGGTGTCGTCGAAGTAGAGGCCATCGCCGATCAGCTGGATGGTGCGGGCCAGGGCCTCATCACCCAGGTGCTCGCTGAGCACGACGAACCAGCCCTCGCGCAGATCGGCCAACGCCTTCGACGCGCGCGAGTCGCTCTCCTGCGCGATGCGAGCCGTGGCGACGAGCGCTCGATCGAAGTCGCTGCCGGAGTTGACTGACGTCGACAGGTAGTACTCGACCGGACCCGACCGCGCGGCCCGCATCGACTCCACGTCGACTGCGCCCTGCTCACGGAGTCGGTCCAGCATGCCCTCGACGAGCTCGTCCTTGCTGTGGAAGTGGTACAGCAGGCCGCCCTTGGAGACCTGGGCCTCGGCGGCGACGGCGTCGAGCGTCGCGGCACGACTACCGGCGGAAACCAGCATCGATTCGAAGGCGTCGAGCAGGCGATCGCGGGTGCTGCGCTCCTCGGCCATGCCTGCACCCTAGCGAGAGCGACGTCACTCCCTCGCCGCTTGGCACTGTACCGTCTGGACGGTACAGTGGAGGGATGACCACGACCACACACACCGTCGCCCTCGACGCCGCGACCGAGCAGCCCCGCGCCGGCGCGCGGGAGTGGGCTGCCCTCGCGGTGCTGATGCTCCCCGTGCTGATGGTGTCCGTCGACAACACGGTGCTGAGCTTCGCGTTGCCGGCCATCAGTGTCGACCTGCGCCCCAGCGGAAATCAGCTGCTGTGGATCGTCGACCTCTACGCGATCATGCTGGCCGGTCTGCTCATCGCGATGGGCAGCCTGGGCGACCGGGTCGGTCGTCGGCGGTTGTTGCTGATCGGATCTGTCGGCTTCGGTGCCGCGTCCCTGCTGGCCGCCTACAGCACGAGCGCCGAGATGCTGCTGATCGCCCGGATGCTGCTGGGCGTCTTCGGGGCGACGCTGATGCCGTCGACTCTCTCGTTGATCCGCAACGTCTTCACCCACTCCGGGACCGCCGTCTCGCCATCGCCACCTGGGCCGCCATGTTCTCCGGCGGTGCTGCGCTGGGCCCCGTCGTGGGTGGCTGGCTGCTGGAGCACTTCTGGTGGGGCTCGGTCTTCTTGATCAACGTGCCGCTGATCGTGCTGCTGATCCCGGTCGCGCTGGCGCTGCTGCCGGAGTCGCGCGATCCCGCACCGGGACCGCTCGATCTTCCTGCGATCGTGCTTGTCGCTGACCGCGATGCTGCCGTTCGTCTACGGCATCAAGACCGTGGCCCACGACGGCCTCGACGGCGCCGACCTCGACGGCGTTCGCCGTCGCCGTCGTCTCCGGCTGGATGCTGGTGCGCCGACTGCGACGCAGCGCCCACCCCATGATCGATCTCACGCTGTTCTCCAACCGCGTCTTCAACGGCGCGATCATGGCCAACTTGTTGAGCCTGATGGCACTGACCGGTTTCCTGTTCCTCGGCGCACAGCTGCTGCAGCTGGTGCTGGGACTCAGCGCCCTGGACGCCGCCATGGTGCTGCTGCCAGGCCTGCTCATCACGGTGCTGTCCGGCTTCTGGGCCGTGCGGCTGCTGCGCCGGTTCCCGGCGCGGATCCTGGTCAGCGGCAGCTTCGGCGCCTCGGCGCTCGGCTACGCCGTGATGGCGCTGACCGGATCGCCCAGCGTGCTCTCGGTCGCCATCGCGTTCTCGCTGATGGGTCTCGGCATCGGTCTGGCCGAGACGATCACCAACGATCTCATGCTCTCCAGCGTCCCTGCGTCGCGCGCGGGCTCGGCCGCGGCGATCTCCGAGACCGCCTACGAGATCGGTGCCGTGCTCGGGACTGCTGTGCTCGGCACCGTGCTCACCTCGGTCTACCGGGCGAACCTGACCATCCCGGCGGTCGCCGCGTATGGCGAGAAGGACGGGTCGTTCGAGACGCTCGGCAGCACGCTGACGGCTGCCGACTGGTACCCGAACGAGGTCGGCGAGGCCATGCACGCGTCAGCCGTCGCCGCGTTCGACCTGGGCGTGCAGACCACGTCCGCCGTGGCCATCGTGGTGGCGCTCGCGGCTGCGATCGTCTCGTTCAGGACGCTGCGCGACGCCTGATCGGGCACAGTGGAGGCCATGATCAGGTGGCTGGCAGTCGTCGGTGTCCTCATGACCGGAGCTGGAGCGGCTGTGCTGGGCGTTGCCCTCTCGTGGTGGTGGTGGCTTCTGGCGGTGCCGCTGCTCGCCGTCGGCGTGCTGGGTCTGCGCGACCTGGCGCAGCGCGAGCACAGCATCCTGCGCAACTACCCGGTGATCGGTCACGCCAGATACGCGATGGAGTCGGTGCGGCCCGAGCTGCAGCAGTACTTCATCGAGCTCAACACGACCGGCACGCCGTTCGACCGCGAGACCCGTGGCCTCGTCTACGCCCGGGCCAAGGGTGAGGAGGACGCCCGCCCGTTCGGCACCGAGCGGGAGGTCAACGCGATCGGATACGAGTTCGTCACGCACTCGATGAAGGCCAAGATCGCCGAAGGTGCCATCCCCAGCGTGACGATCGGCGCAGAGCAGTGCGCGCAGCCGTACGAGATGGCGCTGCTCAACGTGTCAGCCATGAGCTTCGGTTCCTTGTCCGCCAACGCGATCGAGGCGCTGAACGCTGGCGCCGCGATGGGCGGATTCCTGCACGACACCGGCGAGGGTGCGATCAGTCCGTACCACCTCAAGCACGGCGGCGACCTGAACTGGGAGATCGCCTCGGGCTACTTCGGCTGCCGCACCAGCGACGGTCAGTTCGACCCCGATCAGTTCGAGCAGAAGGCACGCGGCGAGACGGTCAAGACCATCTCGATCAAGCTGTCGCAGGGCGCCAAGCCAGGGCTCGGTGGCGTGCTGCCCGGCGCCAAGGTGAGCGAGGAGATCGCACACACCCGCGGGGTCGAGATCGGCAAGACGGTCGTCTCGCCGCCAGCCCACCCGGCCTTCGACACGCCACGCGAGCTGATCGTGTTCATCGAGCAGCTCCGCGAGCTCAGCGGTGGCAAGCCGGTCGGCATCAAGCTGTGTGTCGGATCGCGGCACGAGTTTCTGGCGATCTGCAAGGCGATGGTCGAGCTCGGGTCGTACCCGGATTTCATCATCGTCGACGGTTCGGAGGGCGGGACCGGAGCTGGCCCGGTGGAGTTCGAGGACCACATGGGCATGCCGCTGACCGAGGGCCTGATCTTCGTTCACAACGCCCTGACCGGGGTGGGTCTGCGTGGCCAGGTCAAGATCGGGGCCAGCGGCAAGGTCGCGACAGGCGTGGACATCGTCAAACGCATCTGTCAGGGCGCGGACTTCACCCTGTCGGCGCGCGCCATGATGTTCGCCATCGGATGCATCCAGGCCCAGGCCTGCCACACCAACCGGTGCCCCGTGGGCGTGGCGACCCAGGACCCCAAGCGCGCTCGCGCTCTGGACGTCGGAATCAAGTCGGAGCGGGTACGCAACTTCCAGACCCAGACCGTGGCCAGCGCCCACCAGATCGTCACGTCGATGGGGCTGGAGTCGTTCACCGAGCTGCATCCGGGCCTGCTGAACCGCCGGCAGGATCACCAGATCACCGAGACCTACGCCGACCTGCACGAGTGGTTGTCACCGCGTCAGCTGCTGGACGATCCTCCGGAGGCCTGGATCAGCGACTGGGAGCTGGCCGACCCCGACACCTTCGGGCATCGTGTCTCCAACCGGCCGCCCGGGTTCCATCCCGAGGTGTTCGAGCGTTAGCTGGCGGGCGACAGGAGCGCTGAGCGGGCCATCGGTCCCAGCAGGTCACGCATCGCCTGGGGGCTGATCCTGGCGCTGTGCGGGGTGGAGTTCAGCAGGCCGAAGGTCGCTT
Source organism: uncultured Actinomycetota bacterium (assembly GCA_963769445.1). Taxonomy (GTDB): domain Bacteria; phylum Actinomycetota; class Actinomycetes; order Propionibacteriales; family Nocardioidaceae; genus Aeromicrobium. The sequence goes on from CAVYLO010000003.1 coordinate 38,890, forward strand.
GGACGACGGCACGTGCCTGCGCTGCGTCGAGGTCGTCGCGTAGTCCGCGCAGCACGTCGACCCAGATGTCGATGTAGACCAGCTGCAGTCGGCGCACGGTGTCGCGGCCGTCGGGGTCCAGATTGGCCCACTCGCGTTCCTGGATCACGATCAGCGCGGGGTGCTCGAGCGCGAAGTCGATGTGCCAGGCGATCAGCGCATCGAGCGCAGCGCCGGGGTCGACGTGCGCGGCGCGGCGCTCGCGGGCCTCGGCGACGTGACGCTCGCTGATCGACGTCAAAGACTCGGTGAGGATGGCGTCCTTGCCCGCGAAGTGCTTGTAGATGGCCGGCCCACTGATGCCGCACGCCGCTCCGATGTCGTGCACCGACACCCCGTGAAACCCGCGCTCGGCGAACAGCGCGGCGGCTGTGTCGAGGATCTGGGTGCGTCGGCTCACGGCCCCAGACTACTGCAGAGGTTAACGATCGTTAACCAGCGGTGCTAGTCTCCTCGCATGCCCGACGTGATCCCACCCCCGACGATGTCTGGTCTGGTCGACGACCTGCGGACCCGCCTCGCGACCGTCCGGTTGGGCGGCAGCGAGTCCTCGCGTGCAGCGCCACCTGTCCCGCGGCAAGCTGCTGCCGCGCGACCGGGTCGATCGCCTGCTCGACCCGGGCTCACCCTTTCTCGAGCTCTCAGCCCTGGCTGCCAACGGCATGTACGACGACGCCGTGCCGGGCGCGGGGATCGTCACCGGCATCGGCCGGGTGCAGGGCCGGCTCTGCGTCGTGGTCGCCAACGACGCGACCGTCAAGGGCGGCACCTACTACCCGATCACCGTCAAGAAGCACCTGCGGGCGCAGGCCGTCGCTCTGCAGAACCACCTGCCCTGCCTGTACCTCGTCGACTCCGGCGGCGCCTTCCTGCCGATGCAGGACGAGGTGTTCCCCGACCGGGAGCACTTCGGCCGGATCTTCTTCAACCAGGCTCAGATGTCAGCGCAGCGCATCCCGCAGATCGCGGCGGTGCTGGGTTCGTGCACCGCCGGCGGCGCGTACGTGCCGGCGATGAGCGATGAAACCGTCATCGTCCGCGATCAGGGAACGATCTTCCTCGGCGGCCCGCCCTTGGTGAAGGCCGCGACCGGCGAGGTGGTCACGGCCGAGGATCTGGGCGGCGGTGAGGTGCACGCCCGCCTGTCCGGCGTGGTCGATCATCTGGCCGAGGACGACGCGCACGCTCTGGACATCGTGCGCTCGATCGTCGACACGCTCCCGCGCGCCGAGGTCCAGCCGGACCGCGAGACGGTCGAGCCGCTGGAGGACCCGGCCGGTGTCGGGGACGTCGTCCCGATCGACGGCCGCACGCCCTACGACGTGCGCGACGTGATCCGCCGTCTCGTCGATGGCTCGCGCCTGCACGAGTTCAAGCCGCTGTACGGCGACACCTTGGTGACCGGGTTCGCGCACATCCACGGGCACCAGGTCGCGATCGTCGCCAACAACGGCATCTTGTTCAGCGAGTCGGCACTCAAGGGCGCCCACTTCATCGAGCTGGCCAACCAGCGCGGCATTCCGCTGCTGTTCCTGCAGAACATCTCCGGCTTCATGGTCGGCCGCGAGTACGAGAACAAGGGCATCGCGAAGGACGGCGCGAAGCTGGTCACCGCTGTCGCGACCTCGGTGGTCCCCAAGCTCACGGTCGTCATCGGCGGATCCTTCGGCGCCGGCAACTACGGCATGTGTGGCCGCGCCTACGACCCCCGGTTCCTGTGGATCTGGCCCAATGCCCGCACCTCGGTGATGGGCGGCGAGCAGGCTGCCTCGGTGCTCGCGACCGTACGCCGCGACGGCATCGAGGGGCGCGGCGAGACGTGGTCCAGCGATGACGAGGAGGCGTTCAAGGCGCCGATCCGTGAGCAGTTCGACGACCAGGGCGTGTCGTACTACTCGACCGCCCGGCTCTGGGACGACGGCATCATCGAGCCGGCCAACACGCGACGCGTCCTGGGCATGGCCCTGCAGATCGTCAACACCCCCGCCCCGACCCAGACGCCGCAGTCCTTCGGCGTCTTCCGGATGTGAGCCCCATGTTCTCCAGCATTCTGATCGCCAACCGCGGAGAGATCGCGCTACGGATCATCGGCACCTGTCGTCGACTCGGCATCCGCACCATCGCGATCCACTCCGACATCGACACGACAGCTCCGCACGTGCTCGCGGCCGACGATGCGGTGCGGATCGCCGACTACCTCGACATCGGTGCCGTCGTGGCCGCGGCGCACTCGTCCGGGGCGCAGGCCATTCACCCCGGGTACGGGTTCTTGTCCGAGCGTGCCGAGTTCGCGGCTGCCGTTGCCGAGGCCGGCCTCACGCTGATCGGTCCTTCTGCCGAGGTCATGGAGCAGATGGGACGCAAGGATGCCGCGCGCGAGATCGCCGTCGCAGCAGGCGTGCCGGTGGTTCCTCGCGGCGAGGACGCGGGTTTCCCGATGTTGGTCAAGGCGGCCGCCGGTGGCGGCGGCAAGGGGATGCGCATCGTGCGCGCCGAGGGTCAGCTGGCCGAGGCGACTGCCGCCGCGAAACGTGAAGCTGCCGCTGCCTTCGGCGACGACACCATGCTGCTGGAGAAGTACGTCGAGCATGGCCGGCACATCGAGGTGCAGGTGCTGGCCGACCACCACGGCCACGTGGTGCACCTCTTCGAACGCGACTGCTCCACGCAGCGCCGACACCAGAAGGTGCTCGAGGAGGCCCCGGCCCCCACGATCGATGCAGATCTGCGGCATCAGCTCACCTCCGCCGCCGTCGAGCTGGCCCGCCACGTGGGCTACACCAATGCCGGCACGGTCGAGTTCCTGCTCGACACCGAGACCGGGGAGTACTACTTCCTGGAGATGAACACCCGCCTGCAGGTCGAGCACCCGGTCACCGAGCTGATCTGTGGGGGCATCGATCTGGTCGAGCAGCAGCTGCGCATCGCCGCGGGCGAGCCACTCGGGATCGAGCAGGACGATCTGTTCATCGATGGCCACGCCATCGAGGCGCGCGTCTACGCCGAGGACTCCTTTGGCGGTTTTCTGCCACAGGCCGGCACCGCGACCCTGGTGCGGTGGCCGTCCGCCAGCCCCACCGTGCGGGTCGACCACGCACTCGAGACCGGCCAGGTGGTCTCCACCTCCTACGACCCGATGCTCGGCAAGGTGATCGCGCACGGCCCCGATCGGGAGAGCGCCCGCCGTGCCCTGATCACGGCGCTCGACGACACGGCCATTCTCGGCATCACGACCAACGCCGGATTCCTGCGCACCCTCCTGGCTTCTGAGGAGTTCCGCGACCAGACCATCGACACCGGCTGGCTCGACGACGCCGACCTCGCGGCGCCCGACGACGAGCTGCCCCGCGTGCTGGCCGCCTGGATCGTCGCGATGCTCGCAGCAACGGAGCGCGTCGACGCCTTCGGTTCGGACGGCTTTCGTCTCGGCGGCCCGCACGCACCCACTCGGGTGCCGCTGGACATCGAGGTCTTGGTCGATCGTGCTGCAGGCACCGTCTCGGTCGACGGTGCTGTGCACGAGGTGCGACAGATCAGTGCTGAGCACCACACGCTCGTCGCCGAGGTCGACGGCAGCCGGATCACCGCCACGGTCCTCGCGCGGCCCGGTCTGGTCGAGGTTTCGTACCGCGGTCAACGACATGTCTTCGCCACCCCGGACCGCGCCGTGGGTGTGCAAGCCGTGGGCGACGGAGACCTCACCGCGCCGATGCCCGGCACGGTGCTCGATGTCCGGGTCGAGACCGGATCTGCCGTCGTGACCGGCGACGTGTTGGGCACGATGGAGGCCATGAAGATGGAACACGCGCTGACCGCACCCTTCGACGGCACCGTCACCCACGTCGGCTCCGCCGCCGGCGATCAGGTGGCGATGGGCCACCTCCTGTTCACGATCGCCGACTCATGAGTCACCCGATGCCCGGACTGCCGGAGCGCGTCACGATCTACGAGGTCGGCCCGCGCGACGGCCTGCAGAACGAGCCCGCCATCGTGCCGCTCGACGTCAAGGTCGAGTTCATCGAGCGGCTCGTCGCGGCCGGACTTCCGATCGTCGAGGCCACCAGCTTCGTGCACCCCCGCTGGGTTCCCCAGCTGGCCGACGCCGCCGAGGTCGTCGCGCGACTCGATCTCGCCGGACCCGTGCCGCTGCCCGTGCTCGTGCCCAACGAACGCGGCCTCGATCGGGCGCTCGAGGCCGGGTGCTCGCACATCGCGATCTTCGCCAGCGCCACCGAGACCTTCGCGACGAAGAATCTCAACACCACGCTCGAGGACCAGTTCGCCCTGTTCGAGCCGACGGTCGAGCGCGCGCTGGCCGCCGGTCTCGACGTGCGGGCCTACGTCTCGATGTGCTTCGGCGATCCGTGGGAGGGCGACGTCTCGATCGACCAGGTCGTGGCGACCGGGTCACGACTGCTCGACCTCGGCGCCAGTCAGCTCTCCCTCGGCGACACGATCGGTGTCGGCACTCCCGGACACGTGGGAACGCTGCTGGACGCCTTCGCTTCTGCGGGCGTGGCGGTGGACCGCCTCGCCATGCACTTCCACGACACGTACGGTCAGGCGCTCGCCAACACGCTGGCGTCGCTCCAGCACGGCATCACCACGTTCGACGCCTCGGCCGGCGGCCTCGGTGGCTGCCCCTACGCCGAGAGCGCCACGGGCAACCTGGCCACGGAGGACTTGGTCTGGATGCTCGACGGTCTCGGCATCCAGCACGGCGTCGATCTGGCTTCGCTCGTGGCGACCAGCACCTGGATGGCCGGCCAGCTCGGCAAGGAACCCGCCAGCGCCGTCGTCCGCGCCCTCGGTTAGGCCTCGAGCAGCGAGCTAGCTCGGGAGGCGGCGGTCGCGGAGCTCGTCCGCGGCGTACTGGCCGATCTGCCAGGTGGAGAGGGCGTCGCTGGAGGCGCCGACCGCTCCGCCGATCAGCGGAACGCGGCGACCGATCAAGGTCACCGCGCGCTTGCCGGCGGCCCGCGCGATGATCTCGGTCGTGACCTCGCGGCTCAGCGTGTCGTCGAGCACCGGGTCGTGCACCGGCGATGTCGCCAAGGCCATGGGCGAGGACGGCAGGCGGTGCTTCTTGACCAGCGACGTCACGGAGTCCTCGCCGAGCATGCAGGCGAGGATGGCGTTCCGCACGCGAGGATTCTCCAGGTCGTAGCCCCGCAGATGCGCAATGCCGGCGACGAGATGGCACTGCACGAGCGTGACGCCCGACGACATTGGCCGGGAGAGCGACCGCGTAGGTCGCGATGCCGCCCAGATTCGTGACGAACCCCTGCGCGCCGGCCAAGGTGGCGTGCTGACGCACCCACGCGGCGATGGCTGCCTCGACGTCACCGTCTCGGTCGACCAGCCGCGCATCTGCTGCGGCGGCGGCAGATCGCAGGGGCCCGACGCCGTCGATGGCCCGGTCGAGGGTGCCGCGCACGAAGGCTCCGGCGTAGCGCGGTGCGAGCTTCGTCCCGGCCGTGACGGCCGCCGTGCGGCGTACTCCCATGGCTCCAGCATAGAAGGCACCCCGATGCCCCGCTGGCGGCCTACGCTGACGGCATGCCCTTCTCACAGAGCGTCGCCGAGGCGACGTGGCTCGAGGAGGCCACCGGATGGATCACCGAACAGGTGACCGCGCATGGCCATCAGCTGATCGGAGCCATCGAACAGCCGCGGATCCGACCGTGGTCGACCCAGCTCGTCGTGTCGACCGACGCCGGCCGGTGGTGGTTCAAGGCCAACTGCCGTTCGCTCGCCTTCGAGCCGGGTCTGCACGTGGTGTTGTCCGACCTGGTGCCCGACGCCGTGGACCGGCCGCGCGCCATCGATCGCGAGCGGGGCTGGTTGCTGACCGCAGATCTCGGACCGACCCTTCAGGAGAGCGGCGAGCCGACAGCACAGGACTGGCACGCCATGGCCGCGGAGAACGCGCGCTTGCAGGGGGTGCTTGCCGTGCACGGCGACGACCTGCTCGCGACCGGGCTGCCGGACTGCGGACCGTCCACAGTCCTCGATCGGTTCGACCGACTGCTGTCGATGTACACCGACCTTCCCGAGCAGCACCCGGCCCACGTGTCGTTGGACCTCGCCGCCCGGCTGCTGTCGGCTGCGTCCCCGGCTGGTCGATGCGGTGGCACAGCTGACCGCCTCGCCCTTGCCGGTCACCTGGCAGCACGGTGATCTGCACCCGGGCAACGCCTTTCGGGGCCAGGCCGCGGGCATGCGCTTGTTCGACTTCGGCGACAGCCAGTGGGCCCATGCGCTGGAGTCGCTGGTGGTGCCGTTCGGCTGGATCACCTCGCTCACCCAGATCGCGTGGGACCCGATCCTTGCGTCGTACGCAGCGGCGTGGGATCTCGACGTCTCCGTGATCGCCGCAGACTGGTGGGCCGTCCAGGTCACCCACGCGGTGAACAGGTCGATCACCTGGTGGGGCTGCCTGGCCGATGCGACCGCAGACGAGTGGGCCGGTGAATGGGGTGACGCCCCGGTCACCCATCTCTCGCGGGTGCTCGACGGGTGAGGCCGATGGCTCTGCCGCCGTCCCGCTGGGAGTTCGACGCGGAGTCCTGGCCCGAGGACGACTGCGTGGCTGGAGGCGCCGACCTCGACCCGGCGACTGTGGTCGACGCCTACCGGCACGGAGCCTTTCCCATGCCGCACGAGGACCTCGTGCTGTGGTGGTCGCCGCTGCGGCGCGGCGTGCTGCTCCCGGGCCACCTGCGGATCAGCCGGTCCCTGGCGCGGTCGGTGCGCCGGTTCGGCACGACGGTCGACAAGTCGTTCGAGGAGGTTGTCGATGCCTGCGCCGACCCCGCCCGCGACGGCGCGTGGATCGACGACGGCATCCGCGACGCCTACGTGCGGCTGCACCGGCTCGGATGGGCGCACTCGGTGGAGACCCGCGACACCGATGGCCGGCTGGTCGGGGGCCTCTACGGTCTGGCGATCGGCGGCTTGTTCGCTGGCGAGTCCATGTTCCACCGCGAAACCGACGCCTCCAAGGTCGCGTTGGTCGAGCTCTCGCGGCGGTGGGGTGATGGCCTGATCGACACGCAGTGGAGAACGCCGCACCTGGCATCCCTCGGTGTCACGGAGGTGGACCGCGCCGCGTATCTGGCGACGATCGAGACACTCGTTCACCAGCCGCCGCGCGACGCCTGGTGACCACTAGCGCGACGCGCGAACCGGATTTTCCCCGGGGGGTGTGCACAAACGTGACCGAGGCATCCATAGACTGATCAGCGAACTCAACCGAACCGTTTCCCTAGGAGCTCTTGTGGCTATCTCACGCAACGACCTTGTGGCCGCCCTCGCCGAAAAGGCTGGCACCACCAAGTCCGATGCCGACGCCGTCCTGTCATCCTTCAGCGAGATCCTGCTGGAGTCGGTCGCCAAGGGCGACAAGGTCTCGATCCCCGGCATCTTGTCGGTCGAGCGCGTCAACCGCGCCGCGCGTACGGGTCGCAACCCGTCCACCGGCGAGACGATCAACATCCCCGCCGGCTTCGGCGTCAAGGTGAGCGTCGGCTCGCGCCTCAAGGCCGCCGCCAAGTAACACGTTGACACACGCCTGACGGCGTCACTGAACCACTGCAATGGGTGGTCGGTGGCGCCGTTTGTCGCTTGCTGGACTGGAAACCTGACCGCCAGATGGCTACGTTGGACAGTGGTGGTGGTCAAGCAGTGGGCACGCACCGTTCCAAATCTCCTGTCGAAAGGTGCGAGAGTGAACGCTCATGACGTGATCGTTCTTCCCTTCGCCACCTCCACTCCCGCCATGGCACGCACGCGTCTGGCTTCCTTCCTCACGCTGAATCTGGTCGCGTCGGAGGTCATCGACGACGCCCTGCTGGTCATCAGCGAGATGATCGCCAACGCCGTCAATCACGGCGGCCCCACCCCGGACGGCGGCATCGAGATCAGCTGGGCCATCCAGGGCGACCTCCTGGAGCTCAGCGTCCTCGACGACGGCGCCGGGGGGTCGTTGACTCCCATCGACTTCGACGAGGACTCCCTGAGTGGTCGGGGCCTGTCGATCATCAGTCGGGTCGCCGATCGCTGGTGGGTCGACATGTCGCAAGGCACGCGGGTCAATGCCGAGCTGCACATGACGCCTCGGTGAATCGCACCGTGGCCATGCCCAACTAGGCTGCCCACCATGGGCAAGAAATCGAGAATCAAGAACCGCGCTGCCAAGAAGGAGCGCATGCCGTTCGTCGCACGGACCTTCGAGGGCCTGCCGCACGAAGTGGACTGGATCGCCCTGCGCGAGTTCGTGCCGTCGGCCACCGCGACCGCTGCGCTCGAGTCAGGTGGCGAGGTGACCATGTGCTCGCTGCTGCCCGGCGGTGGCGCCGGTCTGGTGCGACCCGATGGTCAGGTGTGGGTCGGCCTACAGGTCATGCACAACTTCGGTGACGTCTCTCGCGACCTCGCCCACGTGGTCGAGCAGGCCCAGGCCACGGAACCGGGCAACCCCATCTCGATGAGTGACCCCGGCGTCGGTCCGCGGCTGCAGGACCTGCTCGACCTGTCAGCCCCGTTCAAGGTCGAGGTGCACGACGGCTTCGACTTCTGGCTCGAAGGCGTCGACGCGGGTGAGGACACCGCCGCTCTGCTCGAGGAGGCCAACGAGTCCGTAGCGCCCACGGTGCGCTTGTCCTCGGTCGAGGGCGCGTACTGGACCGAGATGGGCTCACACCGCTACCTGCGCTGGGTCATGCCGCACGATGACTCGGACCTGCTCGACGCGCTGGCCCGGCTGCAGGCGTCCCGCGGAGACACCCTGACCGACGACAGCAAGCTGATCGGCCACTTCCGCGCCCACGGGCTGCTGGTCCCGGTCTGGGAGTTCGAGGTCGACGCCGATGCGCTGGAGAAGCCTGCCGCCGCGTTCGAGCAGCGCCTCGGTGAGGCGCTCGCCGACACGACACCGCTCACGCCCGAGCAGCGCTCGGCGCGCGGCAACATCGTCAGCCGTCAGGTCTCGATTCGCTGAGACCGAGGGCGCTCTGCGCCCGAGCGTCGAAGCGCGCCAGCGAAGCGTGAGCGCGCCCCGCCGTAGGCGGCCGGAAGCGAGGCGTGGTGAGGTCGATGTGCTTGCTCGAGCCCTCGAGGTGAGGACGCCTCGGTCGCTCGCTCCGCGCTCCGCTCACAGGTCGGCCGCAGCGCGGCGCTCCTTGGCGAGCGGGTGCCGCAGGGCGGTCTCGGCTCAGTCGCGCTCGATGGGGCACGACATGCACCGGGGGCCGCCTCGGCCCGAGCCGAGCTCGGACCCGCTGATCGCGATGACCTCGATGCCGTGCTCGACCAGGCGGGCGTTGGTCTCCTCGTTGCGCTCGTACGCGACGGCGAGTCGGGCGTCGATCGCCAGCGTGTTGTTGCCGTCGTCCCACTGCTCGCGCTCGGCGGTCACGGGGTCGAGCCCGGTGTCGATCTGATGCAGCGTGTCGATGCCCATCGCGTCGGCCGCGACGGCGAAGAACGAACCCTCGTCACCCATCACCAGACGCCGATCCGTGGCGTCCCAGGTGACCGGCACCGACCGCAGCGAGTCGGCCATGTTGGGGTACATCACCACGGTGTCGACGTCCACCATCGTGACGATGGTGTCGAGGTGCATCGTGGCGCGCTCCTGCGCGATCGGCACCGCGAGCACCGTCGTGGCGAGTCCGCCGTCGAGCACCTGGGTGGCGAATCGCTCGAAGCCCGCGGGGGTCGTGCGTTCGCCCACGCCGACGGCGACGACACCGGGGGCGAGCAGCAGCACGTCGCCGCCCTCGAGGTGCTCCAAGTGGGGACCGTGCACCCGTTCGACGTCTGAGAATCGCGCGTGGTGTTCGTAGATGAGGCCGGTGAGCTGCGTCTCGCGCTCGCGAGCCGGCATGGCCAGGCTGGTCACGGCCACCCGGCCGGGCAGCCACACCGACGAGTCGCGGGTGAACAGCAGGTTGGGCAGCGGGTTGATGAGGAAGTCCTCGGGCTGCATCAGGGCGTGCGCGACGCTGCCGGTGTGGCGCACCTCGTCGTTGCGAAGGCCCGCCATCAGCACGTTGGCCAGCTGCTCGGAGTGGGCCTGCTCGAGCAGGCCCGCGATCGCGGCCTGCAGGACGGGTCCGACGTACAGTCCGGTCAGCGTGCTGGCGATGATCTGCTCGCGAGCCGCCGGGATCTCGAGAGTCTCGACGAGCAGCTCCGACAGGTACAGCACCTCGACGTCGTGGTCACGCAGCGCCTGGGCGAAGGCGTCGTGCTCGTCCTGGGCCCGGCCGAGCCAGGGGATGCCGTCGAACAGCAGGGTGTCGTTGTTGCGTGGCGTCAGCCGGGCGATCTCCGGCCCGGGTCGGTGCAACATCACGGTGCGTAGACGGCCGACTTCGCTGGTAGCTCCCACTGGCATGGCCCCACGTTAGTCGGCTGCCTACTAGTCTCGTGTCGTGGACTGGAATGACTACGACGCTGCCCTGTTCGATCTCGACGGTGTCATCACCCCGACAGCGGTGGTGCATCAGCGCGCCTGGTCGGCGATGTTCAACGCCTTCCTCGACAGCCGGGGCCTGGCACAGGACTACACCCTCGATGACTACCACCAGTACGTCGACGGCAAGCCGCGCTACGAGGGCGTCCAGTCCTTCCTGGACTCCCGCGACATCGATCTGCCCCACGGCGATCCGTCCGACGATCCCGCGGCCGAAACCGTGTGCGGGTTGGGCAACCGCAAGAACGACGACTTCGAGCGCATCCTGGGCGAGGAGGGCGTGGAGCCCTACCCCGGATCGGTGGCGCTGGTCGACGCACTGATCGAGCGCGGCATCAAGATGGCCATCGTGTCCAGCTCGCGCAATGCCCCCAAGGTGCTCGAGGCGGCCGGGATGTTGCAGCACTTCCCCGTCATCGTCGACGGCGCCGTCGCGATCACCCGCCACCTGGCCGGCAAGCCCGCCCCCGACACCTTCCTCGACGCAGCCGTTCAGCTCGACGTTCCCAAGGAGCGCGCCGTCGTGTTCGAGGACGCGCTCTCTGGTGTGCAGGCTGGTCGAGCCGGACGCTTCGGACTCGTCATCGGCGTCGATCGAGGAGCTGGCGTCGCTGCGCTGACCGAGAACGGTGCGGACATGGTCGTCTCGGACCTGCAGGAGCTGCTGTGAGCCCGTCCGACGGCCACAAGGGCCCCTCGCACGTTCCGCCCCGCGTCACTGATCAGCTGGACCGCTCCCGGTTCCCGGTCGACGAATGGTCGCTGCTCGAGAAGAACCTCGACTCGGAGAATCTGGGTCTCACCGAGACGCTGTTTGCGGTCGGCAACGGCTACCTCGGCATGCGGGGCAACGTCGAAGAGGGTCGCGAGTCCCACACGCACGGCAGCTTCATCAACGGCTTTCACGAGACGTGGTCGATCCAGCACGCGGAGGAGGCGTTCGGTTTCGCCCGCGTGGGCCAGACCATCGTGAACGTGCCCGACGCCAAGGTGATCCGGTTGTACGTCGACGATGAACCGCTGCTGGTCTCGATCGCCGACCTGCTGGAGTACGAGCGTCGCCTCGACTTCCGCAGCGGGGTGTTGAGCCGGGAGATCCTGTGGCGCACGCCGAGCGGCAAGCGGGTGCGGATCAGCTCCCAGCGCATGGTGTCGTTCGCGCAGCGGCATCTGGCCATCATGACCTTCGAGGTCACGCTGCTCGACGACTATGCGCCCGTGGCCATCTCCTCGCAGATCCTCAACCGTCAGGACGGCGAGGACGAGTACCACGTGCCGTCCAAGGCCATGGGCGAGGGAGCGGACCCGCGGCGCGCTGAGGCATTGGGCCATCGGGTGCTCATCCCGCAGAGCAACTTCGGCAGCAGCGCGGAGGGACGCGTCACGCTGGGCTACCAGTGCGCGGAGAGCGGGATGACGCTCGCGGTGGCGGCCGACCACCGGTTGGAGACCGACAACGACTTCACCCAACGGGTCCAGACCGGGGACGACCTCGCGAAGATGACGTACCGGATCAACGCCGAGCCGGGCAAGCCGATCCGGCTGACCAAGCTGGTCAGCTATCACACGTCTCGCGGCGTGCCGTCGCGTGAGTTGCTGGATCGGTGTTGCCGCACCCTGGACCGGGTCCCCGAGGAAGGTCTGGAGCGGCAGTTCGCCGACCAGCGCGCGTGGCTCGACGGATTCTGGGAGCGCTCGGACGTCGAGATCGCCGGGCAGCCCGAGGTCCAGCAGGCGGTGCGCTGGAATCTCTTCCAGATCGCCCAGGCCGCCGCCCGCGCCGAGGGCACCGGGATCTCGGCCAAGGGTGTGAGCGGGTCCGGCTACGGAGGCCACTACTTCTGGGACACCGAGGTCTACGTCCTGCCGTTCCTGACCTACACGACGCCGCGAGCGGCACGCAACGCCTTGCGGTTCAGGTACACGTTGCTCGAGGCCGCACGGCTACGAGCCGAGCAACTCGCGCAGAACGGGGCGCTGTTCCCGTGGCGCACCATCAACGGCGAGGAGGCGTCGGCCTACTACGCCGCCGGCACCGCGCAGTACCACATCGACGCCGACATCGCGTTCGCGATCAGCAAGTACGTGAACGCCACCGACGACCTGGACTTCCTGACCCGCGAGGGCATCGACGTGCTGGTCGGCACGGCCCGGATGTGGGTGGATCTGGGCTTCTGGCGCAACGAGGAGGACGGGGTCTTCCACATCCACGGCGTCACCGGCCCGGACGAGTACACGACCGTCGTCAACGACAATCTGTTCACCAACGTGATGGCACGGTTCAACCTGCGGCACGCCGCCCAGGCGGTGCGCGAGCTCGCCGTGCGCGACGGCATCCAGTACGAGCAGATGGTCACCCGGCTCGATCTGGACACCGACGAGATCGAGTCGTGGGAGAAGGCCGCCGACGACATGGCCATCCCGTTCGACGAGCACATGGGCGTGCATCCGCAGGACCAGCACTTCCTGGACCGTGAGGTCTGGGACCTGGAGAACACCCCGCTGGAGAAGCGGCCCCTGCTGCTGCACTACCACCCGCTGGTCATCTACCGGTTCCAGGTGCTCAAGCAGGCCGACGTGGTGCTGGCGCTGTTCCTGCAGGGCAATCACTTCACGGCCGAGCAGAAGCGGTCCGACTTCGAGTACTACGACCCGATCACCACGGGCGACTCGACGCTGTCGGCGGTCGTGCAGTCGATCATCGCCGCCGAGGTCGGGTACCACGATCTCGCGCTGCGCTACTTCAACGCCGCCTTGTTCGTGGATCTCGCCGACCGGCACGGCAACACCACCGACGGCGTGCACGTGGCCTCGACCGGCGGCGTGTGGAACGCGCTGGTGAGTGGCTTCGGCGGCTTCCGCGATCACGACGGCGAGTTCACCATCGACCCGCGTCTGCCCGAGTCGTGGGAGTCGCTGGTGTACCGCCTGACGATCCGTGGCACCCGGGTGCGCGTCACCGTCCGGCACGACAGCCTCGATCTCGAGGTCGAGGACGGCATCGATGCCACCTTCCTCGTGCGCGGAGAGAGCGTGACCGTGACGGCCGAGAAGCCAGTGAGCGTCGTGCTCGACGGCCAGGGCCCGCGTCTCGAGGGCGAGCCGCCCCCGGTGCCGGGTCGCAGACGCGCCGACGGCACCATCATCGCCGCCATCGTCCCCGGGTCCTGATCGACTGGGTCCTCAGGCGGCGTGCTGGGCGGGTTCGGCGGCGATGCGTGTGGCCTGAGGGCAGGGTCCAGGTGATGACGTCGTGTGACTTCATCTGGTGGTGCCGTTCGCACAGTGGCCACAGGTTCGCCCCGACGGTCTGACCGTGGGGCCAGGGTTGTCGGTGGTCGAACTGGCACTGATCGGCCGATGTGGTGCAGGTGGGTGCCTGACAGACACCGTGCTTGAAGACCAGTGCCTTCTTGAGTGTCTCGGGGGCAAATCGGCCGTGGTACCAGTGTTCGAGGACGTTGCCGTCGCGGCCGGTGATGATGGTGTGCCAGAACTGGTGGCCGTCCGGGTCGGTGACCCAGTGCGCGGGGACGATGAAGGTGCCGTCGGCGGCGATGGCTGGATTCTGGGTCATCCCGGCCAGGGTGGTGGCGGGGATGGATACGGCGATGTCGGCACCGACCGCCGGCTCGCCCGACTCGTTGGTGGTCAGCCACGAGGCGAGCAGATCGGCACGGCGTTGGGCCACGGTGCGGTCGTCGTCGGTGATCTTCCTGGCCTCGAAGGTCAGACGCTTGCCGATCGCAGCGGCCACGTGCGACGGCAGGTAAGCGCTCAGCCACGACATGCCGTCTTCGCCGTGGGCGACCTCGACCCGCCGGTCGGCGCGCTCTGCCTCGGCTCGCTCGACGAACAGGTCGGCCTCGACCCGGGCCACGAACCGCCGCAACCAGCCCCGCAGCTCGACACTGGTGTGGGTCCGCGCGTAGGCGACGACCTTCGCGTCGAGCTTCGCGACAGAGGCCGGCCGGACCAGCTTGTCGATGGTGTCGGCGATCATCGTCACCCGGTACGCGTCGACCACACCTTCGGCGAACGCCGCCCACACCGCTGGTGCCTGGTCCCGCACCGTGCCCGCGCACGACAGTCGGCGGTGCACCTGGCCCTCGGACAGGTTCATCGCGACAGCGATCTCCAGTGCGATCGACCGCAGCTGCGCTTGCCGTGTGAAGTACTCCGACGTCTGCGCGTACTCGGCCGTCAGGTGGTCCGAGTAGGCCAGCATCTCGGCCCACTCGGCGTGCTCAGCCCGGGCTCGGGAAGCCGCGGCAGCGGTGAGTCGCTGCTCGTGATTTCCCTGCGATTGCTGCATGTATCCAACCTAGAGGACCCCTCCGACAGTCCATCCCAGACGATCCTGGTTGTCCACCGGCTCACCGTCTCAGCGAGCATGAGGCGGGCATGGTCACCGCGTTCCGGGCGGCTCGTGGAAGACTCGGCGCCGTGACTGATCTGACCTCGTTCATCGCCGGACTGCCCAAGGCCGAGCTGCACGTCCATCACGTCGGTTCGGCGTCGATGGACACCGTCGCCACCCTCGCGGAGCGTCATGCCGGCAGCACGAACGTGCCCACCGACCCGGTCGCGCTGGCCGAGTTCTTCACCTTCACCGACTTCGGGCACTTCATCGAGATCTATCTGGCGACCGTCGATCTCCTGCGGACGCCCGAGGACCTGTGGACGCTGACCCACGACGTGGCGCGCGACCTGGCCGCGCAGAACGTGCGGTACGTCGAGCTGACCTGCACGCCCTACACGTCGATGGCCGTCGGCATCAGTGCCGAGGCCTACGTGGAGGCGCTGGAGGATGCTCGCCGGCGGGCGGAGGCCGACTTCGGTCTCACGATGCGCTGGATCTTCGACATTCCGGGGGAGTCGGGGATCCCGGCCGCGGACGTGACGCTGGACGTGGCCACCCGCCTGCAGCCCGATGGTCTGATCGGATTCGGATTGGGCGGACCCGAGGTCGGGGTTCCACGTCCGCAGTTCAAGCCGCACTTCGATGCCGCCCGCGCCGCCGGTCTGCACAGCCTGCCGCACGCCGGGGAGTCCACCGGACCGCAGACGATCATCGATGCTCTCGATCTGCTGGGCGCCGAGCGCATCGGCCACGGGATCACCGCGGCGCAGGACCCGGCGTTGATGCAGCGGCTCGCCGACGAGCACATCGTGCTGGAGATCTCGCCGACGTCCAACGTCTGCACGCGCTCCGTGCCGTCGCTGGAGGAGCACCCGCTGGCCACTCTCGTGGCCGCCGGAGTGCCCGTGACGATCAACTCCGACGACCCGCCGATGTTCGGCACCACGTTGAATCGCGAGTACCAGGTCGCCGCCGACCTGCTGGGGCTCGACGAGTCGGGGGTGGCCGATCTGGCCCGCGCCGCCGTGCGTGCCTCCTTCGCCGATCGTGCGCTGATGACCCAGATCCTCGCCGAGATCGACGCGTACGCCGGACCTGCATGACGGTTCGCGGGGGGTTGGCGGGTCAAACACCCGACCTCCTCGCGACGCTCTGAGGCAGTCGTCCTCAGCTGGAGACCAGGCGGCCGACCTGCTCGGCGATGGCGGGGGCCTGGTCCTCCTGCAGGAAGTGCTTGCCGGGGAGCCGCACGATCGTGTCGACCCCGGCAGCACGTCGGGCTGCCTCTCCTGCGGTGCCGATCCGCAAGGCGGGGTCGTGCTCGCCCCACACCACCTGGACCGGGAACCGGCCCGAGCCGAGCAGCCCGACGTACTGGTCGCGCTTGGCCCGGGTCAGCTCGAAGCCGCGCATGATCTTGAGGAACCCGCGCCCACGGTCATCGCCCTTGAGCAGGTCGACATACGCACCGAGCTCGTCCTTGCTGACTGCGGACATGTCGTCGATTCCCTGCAGCCGCATCAGTGCGCGGAACAGCGGCCGACTCATGCCGGCCAGCCACGCCTCGCCGAGACCACGGACCGCGAACGGCTGCATCGACCACGGACGGCGGAAGGTGTCGACCTCGACCAAGGTGTTGAGCACGGTCATCGACGCGACGCGGTCACCCAGCAGGCCGGCCATCTCGAAGCCGACCGGGCCCCCGACGTCGTGCACCACCAGGTGGACGCGGTCGAGGTCCAGGGCGTCGACCGCAGACGCAGCCCAGACGCCGAGTCCGCTCCAGGAGTAGTCGAAGTCGGCGGGCCGTTCGGCCAACCCGAGGCCCGGCAGGTCGAAGGCGATGCCCCGCATCCTGCGGGCCGCGATCTCGGGCACGACCTTGCGGTACAGGTAGGACGACGCGGGGACGCCGTGCATGCACACGACCGACGCGCCGGCGCCGTCGTCGAGCACGAAGCTCTGCACCCCGGACGCCGTGAAGAACCGCCCGGACGAACGGTGCAGGTCAACGACTTCGCGGACGCTCATGGTCCGACCCTAGGGCCTACCAGCGCTGGGGAACGGGGGCGACCGGGGAGAGCGGCACTCGCACCAGCAGGACGCCTGGCTGCACCTCGGCGTGGATCTCCTTGCCCTCGCCCACGGCGTCGCCGTCGAGCTGCATGGGCACGGGTCGCTCGGCTTTGATGACGACCTTGCGCCCCGTGAGCCGATCGAGCTTGTCGTTGGTGCGCTTCTGACGCCCCAGCACCCGCACGATGATGGCGAGCCAGCCCAGGAACCGCTTGGGCGCGAGGACGACCACGTCGAGCTGACCGTCGTCGATCTGGGCGTCGGGCAGCAAGGGAATGCCGCCCTGCAGGAAGCCCACGTTGCCGACGACGACTGTCCGGGCACGGAACTTCTTGAACTCGCCATCGTCGACGGCGATCTGCACCTTCATGGCTGGGTATCGCGCCGCCTTGACGCCCGGAGACGAAGTAGGCGAGCCAGCCGACCTTCTCCTTGAGCTGGTCATTGACGCCGGTCATGATCGCGGCGTCCATCCCCAGACCGGCCATCACGAGGAAGGACGTGTCGATCCCGGAGTCGGTGCGGAAGGCGCCGAGATCGATGGCCTTGTCCTGGCCGTCGAAGACGACGTCGAGGGCGTCGCGCGTGTTGAGCGGGATGCTGAGATTGCGGGCCAGCAGGTTTCCCGTGCCGTGCGGCAGGATGCCGACCGCGATGCCGGTCTTGGCGGCCTCCTCGCAGACGGCGCGGACGGTGCCGTCGCCGCCAGCAGCCACGATCAGGTCGACCCCAGCGCGCAGCGCCTCTGCGGCTTGCCCGTGACCGATGTCCTCGACCGTGGTCTCGAACCAGAGCGGTTCGCTCCATCCGCGCGCGGCGGCCACGGCCGTGGTGCGGGTCTTGAAGTCCTCGATGTCGCCGACCTTGATGGGGTTCAGCACCACAGCCACCTGCTTGGTACCGGCGCCGGTGAGCATGGCGAGCTCGGTGGGGAAGCGGACCGTGTCGGAGACGATCAGCACCCACAGGCCGAGGGTGACGCCGACGCCGAACACCAAGCCCGCCGAGACGTCCGACGTCCAGTGCACGCCGAGCCACACCCGACTGGCCGCGACGAAGAGGCCGACTGCCACGAGCGCGGTGATGATGATGCGCCGGCGCCAACCCCGGCCAGTGAGCACGATGGTGATGAGGATCGCGACGGTGACGAACATCCCGGCGCCCGCAGCGTGCCCGCTGGGGAACGAGAACCCGCCGATCTCGTTGAGAGTTCCGACCGTGAGTGGTCGGTCGCGGCGGAACACCAGCTTGATCAGCGCATTGCCGATCAGGACGGTCGTGCCGCTGGCCACGATCCAGATGGCGATGCGGCGCTCGCGCTGCCACAGCGCGTGAGCGAGGAAGCCCGCCAGCCCGATGAGGACGCCGGCCGTGCTGAAGACGATGGCAGCGGTGTTGAGCGTGTCGACGAAGCGCGGGCGGTCGACGGCGAAGTCGAACCCCAGTCGGGCCACTTCCTGGTCGATCGGACCGACCGGCCACCACTGGTTCAGGGCGAAGAGCGCCAGGAGCACGAAGATCGCACCCAGGACGCCCAGCACGGACACCAGCACGGCTGGCCGCGCAGGGGTGGCTCGGCGCAGGTCGAACGACACGGGGCTCCCTCCGGCACTCACAGGTCTGACAGGTCGACCAAGGGTAATGGACAGCGAGCCCGCGGGGTGCCTGTGGCTGCGAACCCGGCGATAGGGTGGGAACCGTGATTGACGCCCGGCTCCTGCGTGACGACCCTGACCTGATCCGCGCGGCCCAGCGGCGACGCGGCGCACCCGAGGAGATCGTCGACCAGCTGGTGAGTCGCGACGAGCAGCGGCGCTCGTCGATCGTGGCCTTCGAGGCCCTGCGGTCGGAGCAGAAGAAGTTGGGCGCCCTGATCCCCCGGGCCCAGGGCGATGAGAAGCAGGCCCTGCTGGCGCAGACCAAGGAGCTCAGCGCCCGGGTCAAGCAGGCCGAGGCCGAGCAGGGCGCGGCAGCCGCTGAATTCGACCAGCTCCTCAAGCAGCTGCCCAACCTCGCGGCGCCCGAGGCGCCCGAGGGCGGCGAGGACAATTTTGTCGTGCTCGACACCGTCGGCACCCCACGCGACTTCGCAGCAGAAGGCTTCGAGCCACGCGATCACCTCGAGCTCGGCGAGATGCTCGGCGCCATCGACACCGAGCGTGGTGCCAAGGTCAGCGGTGCCCGCTTCTACTACCTCACCGGGGTCGGCGCCCAGCTGGAACTCGCGTTGACCCAGCTGGCCATGGCGAAGGCCGCCGAGTGGGGGTTCATCCCCATGATCCCGCCGGCGCTGGTCAAGCCCAGCGCCATGGAGGGCACCGGATTCCTCGGCCAGGCCGCCGACGACGTCTACTACCTCGAGCGGGACGACCTGTACCTGGTCGGCACGTCGGAGGTGCCGCTCGCGGCGTACCACTCCGAGGAGATCCTCGATGCCGCGTCGCTGCCGCTGCGCTATGCCGCATTCAGTCCCTGCTTCCGCCGCGAAGCCGGTTCGTACGGCAAGGACACCCGCGGCATCTTCCGCGTGCACTGGTTCGACAAGGTCGAGATGTTCGTCTACACGACGATCGAGGAGTCCTATGCCGAGCACGAGCGGATCCTCGGGTGGGAGCGTGCCTGGCTCGATGCGCTCGAGCTGCCGTATCGCGTCATCGACGTGGCCGCGGGTGACCTCGGCCTGTCGGCGATCCGCAAGTTCGACTGCGAGGCGTGGATCCCGAGTCAGGGCAAGTACCGCGAGGTCTCCTCGGCGTCGAACTGCACCGAGTTCCAGGCTCGCCGCCTCGACACTCGCGTGCGCACGGCAGACGGCATGACGCCGGCCGCCACGCTCAACGGCACGCTGTGCGCCATGACCCGCACGATCATCGCGCTGCTGGAGAACGGGCAGCAGGCCGACGGATCGATCCGGATGCCGGCCGCCCTGCACCCGCTGCTCGGCGAGGTCCTGAGGCCGAAGGCGTGACCATCTGGCGCCCGCGCATGATCGCGCTCGATGTCGACGGCACGCTGGTCGACCACGACAACCAGATGAGTCCAGTCGTCCGCGACGCGGTGCTGGCCATGCACGACGTCGGGAGTCGAGGTCGTCATCTCCACCGGTCGGGCCGTGCCCGGCGTGCTGAACACGGCCGCCAAGCTGGGCCTCGACGGCTACGCCATCGCCAGCAACGGTGCCCTGGTCATCTCGCATCAACCGGTCGAGATCCTGCACTCCGTCACGTTCGACGCGTCAGAGGCGGTGCATCGCATCATCGAGCACATGCCCGACGCCCTGGTGGCCGTCGAAGAGGTGGGCGTGGGGTACCGGGTCAGCCAGCCGTTCCCGTCCGGTGAGATCAACGGCACGATGACCGTGCAGACCATCGACGAGCTGGTCAGCGAGCCCGTCACCCGTGTCGTGATCCGTGCGCCCGAGCGCAGCGCGGACGACTTCCACCGCCTCGTCGCCGACCTCGGTCTGCACGACACCAACTACTACGTCGGCTACACCGCGTGGCTCGACATCGCGCCAGAAGGCGTGTCGAAGGCATCCGGTCTGGAGTGGCTGTGCGAACGGCGCGGCATCGACCGATCCGAGGTGCTCGCGGTCGGTGACGGCAACAACGACGTCGAGATGCTGCTCTGGGCGGGCCGGGGCGTGGCCATGGGCCAGGCCCCCGAGTCGCTCAAGGTCGCCGCCGACGCGGTCACCGGAAGTGTCGATGACGACGGCCTCGCCACCGAGCTGCAGCGCTACCTCTGATCCCCAACTTTTGTAGCGAACGGCAGGAAAATCATGATTTTGCATGCCTCCGCTACAAAAGGGGAGTCAGGCGGCGCTGCTGGACTCGAGACGGTCGAAGCAGTCGAGGACGGCATCGACGGTGGGTGCTGTGCTCTTCGTCGGCTCGACAGGGCGGGACAGTGCTTCAGCCTCACGGGCCCGTCGCAGATGCCGCTTGATGGTCGAGGTGGAGCAGCCGAGACGGTCGGCCAGCTGCAGGCACGTGTCCTTGGGGTAGGCCTGCCGGATCGCGATCACCGATTCCTGGCTGATCGGTCCCCCGCCGACGTGGGGGATTCCCATCGCAGCCGGGGTCATCTCGACGTCGATGCCCAGCTCGCGGCGGATGCTTCGGCGATCGCGTTCGGTGGTGCACGCGACGAATCCGGACACATCGACCTCGACGACCGCCCGGTACAGGCAGTCGATCAGCAACGGGCAACCGGCACATTGTCGGTGCACGTCGGCCCGGCGCGCGGTGAACTGCGCCCACTCGATCGCGGTCAGATCGCGCCGCGATGGCGGGTGGTGCAGCGTTTCGTGCTGGTACACCTCCGGCGCGTTGGCGCACGGCGGCAGAATCGTGTCAGACACGATGGTCATGGGCTCCCTCTTCCCGTCACATCATGACCAATGTTAGAGGTACATGCCTCCAGACGCAGATGAATCCGATGAAGTATCCGAATCGTCACCGTTGGAGTCGTTTGGACCCGGTAGAGCCAGCCTCATGTTCTGGAACTGGTGTTGTGCCTGCACCTGCTGGGCGTACAGGGCCGCCTGGATGCCGTGGAACAGTCCTTCCAGCCAACCGACCAGCTGGGCCTGGGCCACGCGCAGCTCTGATTCCGACGGCGATGCGTCCTCGAAGGGCAGGCTCAGTCGCTCCAGCTCCTCGACCAGCTCGGGCGCCAGTCCGTCCTGCAGCTCCTTGATCGACTGCACGTGGATGTCGCGCAGACGGGTTCGCCCGGCCGCGTCGAGCGGGGCGGCCTTCACCTCGTCGAGCAGCTGACGCACCATGCTGCCGATCCGCATGACCTTGGCCGGTTGCTCGACCAGATCGCCCAGCGAGGTGCCGGACTCCCTCGCAGCGGCGACGATCTGATGTCCGTCCGGACCGATGACCTGGGGCGGAGGCGCGGCCTCGTCGGACGGGGACTCACTGGCTGTCGTCATGCGTCCAGCCTAACGAGCCGTCAGAGGGTCAGCAGAACCTTGCCCGTGTGACTGGAGTCCTCCAGCACCTGATGGGCCTCGCGCACCTGCTCCAGACCGAACGTGGCGTGCACGATCGGTCGCACGGTCTGTTCGGCCAGCAGCGGCCAGACCTGCGCCACCATGGCCGACACGATCGCCGCCTTCTCGGCCGAAGGACGGGCTCGCAGCGACGTGGCCATCACGGCGGCCCGCTTGGCCAGCAGCGCGCCGATGTCCAGCTCGGCCGTGATGCCACCCTGCAAGCCGATGACCACGAGGCGGCCAGCCGTCGCGAGCACCGCGATGTTCGACTGCAGGTACTTGGCGCCGATGATGTCGAGGATGACATCGGCGGTCATGTCGTGCGCGGCCATCTGTTCGGCGAAGTCCTCGGTGCGGTAGTTGACGACCAGATCGGCTCCCAGCCCGCGACAGAAGTCAGCCTTCTCGTCCGAGCCGACCGTGGTGACGACCGTGGCGCCGAAGGCCTTGCACAGCTGGATGCCCATCGTGCCGATGCCGCTGGCACCGCCGTGCAGCAGGACGGTCTCGCCGTGCTGCAGCTTGCCCATCATGAAGACGTTGGACCACACCGTGGAGGCAACCTCCATCAGCGCACCTGCCTCGACGAGGGTCACGCCGCGGGGGACCGTGGCCACCTGACCGGCGGGAACGACGACGTACTCGGCGTAGCCTCCGCCGCTGAGCAGAGCGCACACCTGGGTGCCGGCGGGAAAGTCGGTCACTCCCTCGCCCATGGCCGCGATCTCGCCGGAGCACTCGAGCCCGAGCACATCGGTGGCGCCGGATGGCGGATCGTAGAATCCGCGTCGTTGCAACAGATCGGCGCGGTTGACCCCGGCGGCCGTGATCTTGATCAGGACTTCGCCGGGCCCAGGTTCAGGGACAGGACGGTCGACGACCTCGAGGGCCTCGACACCGCCGGGACTCTGAACGACGACGGCACGCATGGGGGTCACCGTAGCGTGTCCGCGCCGGACCGCAACGGGCCTCTCGCTGTGTCAGCCGGTCACCTGCCAAGATGGAAATATGCGTGTCGCGGTGCTTCAGTTCGTTTCAGCCCTGGATTCGGCGACCAACCGTTCGCGGATCGCCGAGCGGTTGGAGGCCCTGCCCGGCGACCTCGATCTGGTGGTTCTGCCCGAGGGCGCGATGCACGACTTCGGCGAACCGAGTCACGATCTGTCCGCGGTCGCCGAGCCGCTGGACGGTCAGTTCGTCACGATGCTGGCCAGCCATGCGCGGCGCCTCGGTGCCACGATCGTCGCCGGCATGTTCGAGTCGACCGACGCGTTGCCGTTCAACACGCTGGTGGTCGTCGGCCCCGACGGCGCGCTACGCGACACGTACCGCAAGGTGCACCTGTACGACTCGTTCGGATATCGCGAGTCGGATCGACTTGCACCAGGTGAGGTGACGCCCGTCGTCATCGATGTTTCTGGCATGCGCGTCGGTCTGATGACGTGCTACGACCTGCGCTTCCCCGAGCTGGCTCGCGCGCTCGTCGACGACGGGGCGGACGTGTTGCTCGTTCCCGCCGCGTGGGTGGCCGGCCAGCACAAGCTGCACCACTGGCAGACGTTGCTTGCCGCCCGTGCGATCGAGAACACGGTCTTCGTGGTGGCCCCGGCACAAGGTGGTGACCGCTACACGGGTCACTCGGTGGCGCTGGACCCGATGGGACTCGTCCTGGGCGAGGCTGGTGCCGACGACGAGACCGTCGTGGTGGAGATCGATCGCCACGAGATCGAAGCGGTGCGCGAGGTCAACCCCTCGCTGAGCAATCGCAGGATGCCCACCTGATGGCGACCCAGCAGGGCGGCCGGCGTCGCCTGGACTCCTCGGTGCCGCAGGACTACGACGTCCCGACCCGCGTGGCGCGGATCTCGTCGCCGCGGATTGCGTACGTCGTGATGTCGTCCTTCGTCGTGCTGTGGCTCGTCGGCGTCGCTGGCGCGGGAACTGCCGTGGTGGCGGTCGGAACGCCCGAGTGGATCCAGCGACCGTCGGCGGCTCTGTTGATGGTGGTCTTCACCGTGGCGCTGGTGCATCGCGGCGGCGGTCACATGAGGCTGTGGGTCCCCCCCACCGTTCTGCTTGCCCTCCTGACCGTGGCGGTCGAGAACAACACGTTGCTCGCCTCGGCTGCGGTGCTGACCGGCGCGACGGCTGCGGTGTGGGCGGTGCTCGTCACGCGTCCGGCAGGCGGCGTGGTGCGCGCCATCGTGGAGTACCTGATAGCCATCGTGGTCGCGCTCAGCGGCACCATCGCGGTCGCCGCATGGAGTCCGCCGGTCGACTACCAGCGCTTCAACCTGACCGTGGTGGGCATCTCCCTGGCGCTGGCCATTGCGCTGGTGTGGGGGCTCGGCGCAGGGCTGCACGGCATGGGGCGGCAGAACTTCGCGATCCTCGTGGGGGGCGCGTTGGCCCTCGTTCTCCTGCTCGCCTACAGCAGCTTCGTGCGCACGCACGGCTCCCAGTTGCTGATCGACCTGTTCACCGACTCGGTGATCTGGACCCGCGAGACGTTCGGGGGTGTTCCGCGGCCGGTGGAGGTGCTGTTGGGCTTCCCTGCGCTCCTGGTGGGCGTGTCGGTGCGTTCGCAGCGACGTGAGGGCTGGTGGATTCTGGTGTTCGCCGTGGTCGGCACGTCGGTGCTGACGACCTCGCTGGTCACGCCCGGCGCCTTTCCGTCGTACATCGGTCTCTCGACGTTGTACTCCGTCGTGCTCGGACTGTTGATCGGGCTGGTCGTGCGCTCGCAGGTCATGACGCAGCGATCCTCGCGGGCCGCCCGCCAGATCGAGCCGCTGAGCCGAGTGGAACCGGGCAGGTTCGCGCCCTTGAAGTAGGGGGTGGAACAATGGCGCAGTCCCCTCGGGGGCAAGGAGGGGTGCCGGAGCGGCCGAACGGAACCGCCTTGAAAGCGGTCACTGGCAGAAATGTCAGTCGCGGGTTCAAATCCCGCCCCCTCTGCTTGATGAGCTATCGACTGGACCGACGTTTCGTGCTGCAGGGCATCGGCATCAACTTGCTGGTGGCCGCTGCCGCCTTGTCCGTGACCACGGTCGTGACTGTGCCGTGGGTGCGGTTGCTTGGCGGAGTGATCGCCCTGGTGCTGTTCGTGCGCGCCGTCATGTTGTGGGTGTGGCCGCCTGTGGTGGCACGCACGGACACCGAGGGCGTCACGCTCGGCGGCCCCCTGACGATCCGGCCGGTGGCGATCACGTGGACCGATGTCGAGAACGTCTCCTCCGACGCCCACCGGATGTTCCTGGACCGCGGAGAGTCGGTGCTGGCGTTCCCGCTCGCCTACGCCGGCGAGCGGGGTCCGGACCTGCTCCGCGACGTGTACGACCGGCTCAACACCGCGCACGGATATCAGCGCTTCGAGCTGGACTGACCGACCGCGAACAGAGGGTCGGTGGTCCCCGATTCGTCGTCTCGGTGTTCGGCTCGGTATCCTGCTCAGGTTGCCTGCTTCGGTGGGCAGCGAGGAGATGTCGCATAGTGGCCTAGTGCGCCCGCCTGCTAAGCGGGTTGAGGTTTAAACCTCTCGCGGGTTCAAATCCCGCCATCTCCGCTGCCAGCGCGGAACCTTGCCAGAGCGCCAACGAGATCACCCTCGTTGGTCTCTGGTGAGGTTCGCGCAGAGGAGCCTGCTCCGCTGCCACGCCATCCAGCACGAGGCGACCACTCGCCTCAAGCCGTCACGCTCAAGTTCGCCTCGCTGCCGCAGGCGGCCTCCCTGGCGAACGGGATCGGCCCTCAGCGCGGCGCGCTACGCCGCTCCGTCAGCGCGGCCCGCATCAGCACGACGAGGCCGGCCCCGACAGCCGCACCAAGGGTGTTCGCGATGACGTCGCTGGCGTCGGCGGTTCGTCCGGGCCGCAGCATCGCCTGCAGCAGCTCGAAGACCGTCGAGACGGCCAGCGCGACGGCGACCGCGTGCCACCAGCGGGTGCGTGGCGCGACCAGCATCGCGAGGACGCCGAGCGGCAGGTAGAGCAGCACGTTGGCCGAGAACTGGATCAGGTCGTACGCCTGGGCGTAGGAGAGGTTCTGCGCGAGAAGCCACCGGCCGACGAACGTGCCATCGACGACGTTGATGCCGCTGTCGACGTGGCTGGGCCACATCGCGATGACCGCCAAGACCACGAGGTAGAGGACGCTCCCGATCAGCAGCGGGCGCGTGGGGCGTGGCATGTCCTGATCCTAGGTGGGCGGCCCGCGGCGTCGTGTGTCACGCTCGCGGGGTGCCTGACGACGTGACCACACGCCAACGCGTCGGCGCGCTGATGTGGGTCGTGCGGCCCGCGTACTTCGCGGCGGAGATCGCGGTCGCCGCCTGGAGCACGGCGCGATACAGCTTCGTCGACAACACGATCAGTGACCTGGGCGCTGTCGAGTGCACGTCCATCCGACGCTTCGGCGATGCGGTACCGGTGTGCTCGCCGGCCCACGATCTGCTCAACGCCTCGTTCATCGTGTTCGGCGCCCTCATGGCGCTCGGCGCAGTGCTGCTCCACGGCCGATTCGGTCGCGGCTGGCTCGCCCTGACGCTGACGGCGCTCCTGGTCGTGTCGGGCGTGAGCTCGATCGCGACCGGACTGACACCTCTGGACGTGCACCGCGACGGCCATGTCCTCGCAGCGGGCCCGCTGTTCGTCGCGCAGCCCATCGCCCTGATCGTGCTGGGACTGCTCCTGCGATCGCGGCGGCCCGGGACCGGATCGGTCCTCATCGCGACGGGAGCGCTGTGCGCCGTTGCTGCGGGGGCGTTCATCGGCATCGATCACGCCGTCGGCGTCACTGAGCGGATCGCGCTGTGGCCGGTCTTCGTCGCCCTCGCGGTGGTCGGCGCGCAGGAGCTGCGGGTCAGCCGAGCAGGCACGTGAAACGCCCCGGTCCCCGGCGATGGCCGGGGACCGGGGCGGTCACGTCACGTGCTCAGAGTCCGAGGCGAGCCTTCAGACCGTCCAGCTCGGTCCAGAGAACGGCCGGCAGGGTGTCGCCGAACTTCTCGAACCACTCGTTGATCTGCGGGATCTCAGCGGCCCACTCATCGACATTGACCGCCAGCGCCTTCTCCAGCTGCTCAGTGCTGACGTCGAGTCCGTCGGTGTCGATCGATGACGCCGGGGGCACCATGCCGATCGGGGTCTCGATCGCCTCGACCTTGCCCTCGACCCGCTCGATGACGTACTTGAGGATGCGGCTGTTCTCACCGAAGCCGGGCCACAGGAAGCCGCCGTCGTCATCGCGACGGAACCAGTTGACGTAGAAGACCTTCGGGAACTTCGACTCGTCGTTGTTCTTGGCCATGTTGATCCAGTGACCGAAGTAGTCACCTGCGTCGTAGCCGATGAACGGCAGCATGGCCATCGGATCGCGGCGCACGACGCCGACGGCGCCGGTGGCGGCAGCCGTGGTCTCCGAGGACAGGGTGGCGCCCATGAAGGTGCCGTGGGTCCAGTCGCGGGCCTCGGTCACCAGCGGGATCGTCGTCTTGCGACGGCCGCCGAACAAGATCGCGTCGAGCGGGACGCCGTTCGGATCGTCGTACTCCGGCGCCAGGATGGGGCACTGCTTGATCGGCGTGCAGAAGCGGCTGTTGGCGTGGCTGGAGAGCTGGTCGCTCTCGGGCGTCCAGTCGTTGCCCTTCCAGTCCGTCAGGTGAGCCGGCGGCTCGTCGGTCATGCCCTCCCACCAGACGTCGCCGTCATCGGTCAACGCGACGTTGGTGAAGACCGAGTTGCCCTGCTCGATGGTGCGCATGGCGTTGGCGTTGGTGTCCCAGCCGGTGCCCGGCGCGACGCCGAACAGGCCGAACTCGGGGTTGACGGCGTACAGGCGACCGTCTTCTCCCACACGGATCCAGGCGATGTCATCGCCGATGGTCTCGACCTTCCAGCCCGGAACGGTCGGCTCGACCATCGCGAGGTTGGTCTTGCCGCACGCGCTCGGGAAGCCGGCGGCGATGTACTTGACGACGCCTTCGGGGTTGGTGAGCTTGAGGATCAACATGTGCTCGGCCATCCAGCCGTTGTCGCGGCCCATCACCGAGGCGATGCGCAGCGCGTAGCACTTCTTGCCCAGCAGGGCGTTGCCGCCGTAGCTCGAGCCGTACGACCAGATCATGCGCTCCTCGGGGAACTGCACGATGTACTTGGTGTCATTGCACGGCCACGGCACATCGGCCTGCCCGTCGGCCAGCGGGGCGCCGAAGGAGTGCAGCGCGGGCACGTAGTCGGCCTCGGTCTCCTCGATCTTGGTCAGCACGTCCCGGCCGATGCGAGCCATGACCGTCATCGAGGCCACCACGTACGCCGAGTCGGTGATCTCGACACCGAACATCGGGTGGTCGGACTCCAGGTGGCCCATCACGAAGGGGATGACGTACATGGTGCGGCCCTGCATGCACCCGTCGTACAGGTCGGTCATGACCTGCTTCATCTCGTTCGGAGCCATCCAGTTGTTGGTCGGGCCGCAGTCCTTCTCATCCACCGAGCAGATGTAGGTGCGGTCCTCGACGCGAGCCACGTCGGTGGGATCGGAGGCGCAGTAGAACGAGTTGGGCTTCAGCTCGTCGTTGAGGCGTTGAAGGTGCCGGTCTCGACGAGCGTGTCGGTGACGTTCACCCACTCCTCGGGGGAGCCTTCGCACCAGTAGACGTCGGACGGCTTCGTGAGAGCGGCCACCTCGTCGACCCAGTCCTGGAGCTTGGCGTACGTGGATCGGTACGTGGTGCTGATGGTGTCTGCAGGCATGTATGAACGTTTCCTTCTCGCGCATCGCGGGCCAAGCGCACAGGACCGCACTTCCAAGCCAGTTCGGGGCTTGGTCAGCTGATGGTTGATGGGCACGTCACCGAAGGTGACGATCCAATGACTTTACGCGGAGTCGCCGGGGAAGGGTAAAGGCAGGTGGGTGAAGATCGTCACATCATGCGCGTGGTCCGCGCAGTTCGAGCGGACCAGGTTTTTGCTGCCGGCTGGGTCACGCTAGACTCGTCTGGTTCCGTTCGCGGGACGGGCGCCTGTAGCTCAACGGATAGAGCATCTGACTACGGATCAGAAGGTTTGGGGTTCGAATCCCTACAGGCGCGCCAGACTGAAGCCCCCATCCCAGCGGTGGGGGCCGTGTCATGTGCGACGCTGCCTCGATGAATCGACCCTCGCCTCGGTCCGCTGTCGTGGCTGTCGTCGTCGTCAGCGTCGTGGCATGGATCGTGCTGCTCGTCGCGGTGTGGCAGGGCTGGCTCGGCGCCGAGGCCGGCCGCGGCAGCGAGTTCTGCGAGGCGACTCGCTCGGGGTGGATCAAGCAGCCGGTGAACACGTGGAGCAATCTCGGCTTCACCGTCGCCGCCCTCGCGATCGCTCGGCGCATCGACACGACCTCGGTGCGGGCCGACGTGCGGGCACCCATGGTGTTCTTCGCCTTGGTCGTCGCGTCGCTGGGCCCGGCCAGCGCCGCCATGCACGCCACCGAGACGGCGGTGGGCGGTCACCTCGACCTGCTCAGCATGTACCTGCTCGCGTCCTTCGCCGCCGCCTACGCCGTGGTGCGCAGCGGTTGGCTCGGGCTCCGCGCTGGCGCTGTCCTGTTCGGGGCGCTCGTGGTGCTCTGCGAGGTCGTCGGGGCGCTGCCCGTCACGCTGCCGGTGCTGATGCATCCGGGGAACGCGATCTTCGCGGCGTTGCTGACGACCACCATCGTGCTGGAGGTGGGGCTCGTCCGCCGCGGGGTGGCCGAGGTGCGATGGGGGTTGGCGTCGGTGGGGACGCTGCTGGTGTCCTTCGCGATCTGGAACCTGGCCAAGGACGGCTCCCCGCTGTGCGATCCGTACTCGGTCCTGCAGGGGCACGGTGCGTGGCACGTCCTCGACGCGGCCGCGGCGTACCTGCTGGCACGGCACTATCTGGCCGCTCGCGGGCCGGGAGCACGGCTCTGATGCGGATCCGCGTGTCGCCGTGGGTCGGCCACGTCGACCCGGCCGCCTCGATCGGCTTGGCCGCGGCGGCCCCTGGGTGGGACTAGCATCGTGGGCACGTTCTGCGAAGGGGTCTCATGATGGTCGACAGCTATCCGATCTTGACTCTCGTCCCGCCGCTGGTCGCGATCGGACTGGTCATCGCCACGCGCAAGGTGCTGCTCAGCCTGGGTCTGGGGGTGATCTCCGCCGCGCTGCTGATCGAGGGCTTCTCGCCGTGGGGCTCCCTCACGCAGGTGCTGGGCGCCTTCGGCGACCTGTTCTGGCTGGACGGATCACTGAACACCACCAAGGTGTACATCCTGATCTTCACCCTGATGCTCGGGGTGATCACGGCATTCGTCCTGATGTCCGGCGGCACCCGGGCATTCGCCGACTGGGCCCAGGAACGGATCAAGACCCGTCGCGGCGCCACCATGCTGCCGGCCGCCCTCGGCGTGGCGATCTTCGTCGACGACTACTTCAACGCCTTGGCGGTCGGCCAGGTCAGCCGCCCGGTCACCGACACCCACCGCGTCTCGCGGGCCAAGCTGGCCTACATGGTCGACTCCACGTCGGCACCGGTGGCCGTGCTGGTGCCGTTCTCCAGCTGGGGGGCCTTCATCCTCGGGCTGATCGGTACCGAGGTCGCGGCATCATCCCTCGAGATCAGCGACATCGGCGCGTTCATGCAGGCCGCCGGCGCCAACTACTACGCCTTCGCGGCGCTGCTCCTGGTCGCCGTCGTCGCCACGACATCCCTGGATCTCGGCCCGATGCGCTCCGAGGAGCGGCGGGCGATCCTGGAGGGGGAACCCTTCGACGACAGCGAAGAGATCCCCGGCCAGCTCGCCGAGGACCTGCCGGTGCACCGTCCCGGCGCGAAGCTCGCGCTGATCATGCCGTTCGTGCTGCTGGTCGTCGGTGTGTTCGCCGGGATCATCTGGACCGGTCAGCGGTCGTCCGGGTCCTGGTCGGCGGTCGACATCCTCGCTGAGACCGACGTGACCTTCGCGCTGATCGTCGGCGGAGCGCTCGGCCTGCTGGCGGCCATCTACTACTACGTCCGCGACACCTCCGAGAACCCGAAGTTCGGCAGGAGCACCTTCGGCCGCGCGTGGGTCGAGGGCGTCAAGTCGATGCTGCCCGCCGTCAGCATCTTGATCCTCGCCTGGATGCTGGGGGCGCTGATCGAGGGACTCGGCACCGGGGACTACCTCGGCGGGCTGATCGAGGACTCATCGCTGTCCCCGTCGTGGCTGGTGCCGATCGTCTTCCTGCTCGCCGGGGCCATGGCCTTCGCGACCGGCACCTCCTGGGGCTCCTTCGGCCTGCTGATCCCGCTGGCCGGCGGCATCATCAACTCCTTGGACGCCCCCGAGCTGCTGCTGCCGGCGATGGGCGCCGTGCTCGCCGGAGCGGTCGCCGGTGACCACGCTTCGCCGATCTCGGACACCACCATCCTCAGCGCGACGGGGGCCGGGTGCAACGTCATCACCCACGTCACCACGCAGCTGCCGTACGTGATCGTCGCCGTGTTCTCGGCGACTCTCGGCTACATCACGGTGGCGCTGGTCGGATCGGTCGCCCTCGGGGCGGGGGTCACGCTCCTCACCGCCGGGGTCATGGCGTTCACCGCGCTCGGCGTGTGGGGCCCGGCCGTGGCCGAATCCGAGATGCCCGACCGCACCTCAGCGCGCGGGTCGGACGTGTCCTGACGCGAGCCCTCGCGCCAGCAGCACCGCGGTGATCGAGCCTGCCGCCATCACCGAGGCGAGCACCACGATCTGGAAGCGGCCCGCCTCGACCGGGGAGACGCCGCCGAAGATCGCGCCGACGAACGCGCCCGGCAGGGTGACCAGACCGGTGGTCTTGGTCTGGTCGGTCGCAGGGATCAGGGCCGCGTGGATCGCGGCCCGGACCAGGCGGAGCGTCGACTGACGGGGCGTCGCGCCCAGTGCGAGCCAGCCCTCGACCTCGTCCCAGTTCTGGTCGATCGACGCGTTGAGCCCGCGGCCGGTCAGGGTGGCGATCGACATGGCGTTGCCGATCACGATTCCGCCGATCGCCAGTGCGTAGCGGGCCGACGTGTCGAGCGCCCCGGTGAGGAACACGATGGCCAGCGTCACGCCGATTCCCGCCGCCATCGACCCTGCGAGCAGAGCCACATGGCGACCGCTCCAGCCGATCCGTCGGGTGGCGGTCACGGCGGCGATCGAGAACATCACCAGCAGCGCCAGGGACACGTAGAAGCCGCTGCCGATCACCTGGCTGAGGACCAGACTGATGAGTGCCAGCTGAATCACGCCGCGCAGGATCGCCCACGAGGGCGCGAACGGTTGAGGTGTTCGAGCGCTCCACAGCACGGCGATCGTCAAGGCGACGAGCAGCCCCACGCCGAGGGCCGTCGGCCCCAGTGGTTCGTGTGCGGGCATGGTGGGAGCCTAGGAGACACGTCAGAGCCGCACGAGCACCTCGTCCAGCGGCTTGCGTTCCAACGCCGGCACCTCGGCGCCGTCGGCGGGGTATCCGACGGGAACCAGCAGGAAGCCGCGCTCCTCGGCCGGCCGATCGAGGATCTCGTTGAGGAACTTCATCGGACTGGGGGTGTGGGTCAGCGTGGCGAGGCCAGCCTGGTGCAGAGCGGCGAGCAGAAATCCCACCGCGATCCCCACCGATTCCTTGACGTAGTACGGCTTGGGCGAAGAGGGTCCGCGGTGCACCTCGAACACCGCGATGACGGCGGGCGCGTCGGTCAGGAACGGTTTTTCGGCATCGGTACCCAGGGCCCTCAGCGCAGCCAGCCACTCAGCGGAGGCCCGCCGTTCGTAGAACTCACGCTCCTCGGCCTCGGCCGCGTCGCGGAGTCGGCGGCGCACCTGCGGGTCGGTGACGACCACGAAACGCCACGGCTGGACGTGCGCCCCGCTGGGCGCGCTGGCTGCCGCCCGGATGGCGGCCTCGAGCACACCGTCCGGGAGGGGCGTGTCGGCGAAGTGGCGCACGCTGCGGCGGCGCTCCAGGTCGTCCGCGAAGGTGGCGACGCGCTCGCGGGCATCGTCGGGGGTGACGCCGAGGTGCGGCGCGGGGATCATCGGAGGTCCATCGCTCATGTCGGGCAGTGTGTCAGGAGCGCACGAGACATGTCTGAAACACCGGACCGGCAGACTGGTCCCATGACGTCGCAATCCAGGGCCACCGAAGAGATCCTCGAGTCGGACCGCCGCGAGCCCGACGCAGGGTCGTTCGGCGGCGGGGTGTCCTCGGATGCAGAACACACCGCCCTCCGGGGCTCGGTTCGCCAGCTGACGACGCTGCTCGGCGAGGCCCTGGCTCGCCACGAGGGCGACGACCTGCTCGACCTGGTCGAGCAGGTGCGCGGGTTGGCCCGCCAACCCGACGATGCCCAGCTGCACGCGCTGCTCGACGAGGTGGATGCCGCCACGGCCGTGGTGCTCGCCCGGGCGTTCACCGCCTACTTCCAGCTGGTCAACACCACCGAGCAGCTGCACCGTTGGCAGGAGCTGACCGGCGAGGGCGAAGGCCCGCTCGCCGGCACGGTCGACCGCATCGCGGCCGCGCTGGAGGACGGCAGCCTGACCCGTGACCTGTTGATCTCGGTGCTCGAACGCATCGAGTACCGCCCCGTGTTCACGGCGCATCCCACGGAGGCGAGCCGGCGCTCGGTCCTGCGGTTGCTGCGCAAGGTGGCCGAGGCCGTCCGCGAGGCCGAGGACCCCCGACTGCCTCCCTCGCAGCAGGCCGGTGCTGAGCGCCGTCTCGCCGAGCTGGTCGACCTGCTGTGGCAGACCGACGAGCTGCGCGTCGTGCGACCCGAGCCGTCCGATGAAGCGCGCACGGCCGTCTACTACCTGCGCTCGATTGCCTCGGAGGTGGTGCCCGGTCTGTTGGAGGAGCTGGACACCCAGCTGGGCCGGATCGACGTCGAGCTGCCAGCCACGGCGCGTCCGCTGCGTTTTGGAACCTGGGCCGGAGGCGACCGCGACGGCAACCCCAACGTGACCCCCGAGGTCACCCTCCAGATCCTGCACCTGCAGCACGTGTCTGGCGTGTCCGAGCTGGTCGAGGCCGTCGACGAGATCCTGACCGAGATGACCGCCTCGACCCGCATCGTCACGGCGTCTGCGGCGCTGACCGCGAGCCTGGCCGAGGACGCCGCGGCGCTGCCGATCACCTGGAACACGATCCGCCGCCTCAACGCCGACGAGCCGTACCGGCTCAAGCTGAGCTTCGTTCGCGTGAGGCTCCTGCGGACCCGCGACCGCCTGGTCAACGACACCGCCCATGAGCCGGGCCGCGACTATCTCTCGTTCGACGAGCTGGTCGCCGACCTGGCGCTGGTGCGTGACTCGATGCTGGCGGATGGCGACCTGCTGACCGGCGAGGGGGCGATCCTGCGACTGATCCGCACCGCCGTCACGTTCGGAGCCGGGCTGGCCACGATGGACGTGCGTGAGCACTCCGAGAAGCACCACGCCGCGCTCGCCGAGCTGTATGCGCGGCTCGGCGATGACACCTATGCCAACCTCGACCGACCCGCTCGCATCGAGCGGCTCAGCGAAGAGATGACGTCGGGTCGACCACTCACCGGCGTCGGGACCGGTGGCCTTGGCGAGGCGGCGACCGAGTCGCTGCACCTGCTCGAGACCATCCGCACGGCCCTCGACACCTACGGTCCGGACGTCATCGAGACCTACATCGTGTCCATGACGCACGACGTCGACGATCTGTTCGCGGTCGTCGTGCTGGCCCGCGAGGTCGGACTGGTCGACCTCACCGCAGAGGAGGCCACCTCGCGCATCGGCTTCGCGCCGTTGTTCGAGACCGTGGCCGAGCTCGAAGCCGCCGGACCGTTGCTGGAGGCCTTGCTCAGCGATCCGTCGTATCGCCAGATCGTCGCCGCCCGGGGCGACGTGCAGGAGATCATGCTCGGCTACTCCGACTCCTCCAAGGACGCCGGGATCGCGGCCTCGCAGTGGCAGATCCACCGCGCCCAGCGCGCCCTGCGCGATGTCGCGCGCGAGCATGGCGTCGTGCTGCGGCTGTTCCACGGGCGCGGCGGCTCGGTCGGGCGCGGCGGCGGACCGACGGCCGAGGCGATCATGTCCCAGCCGAACGGATCGCTGGACGGCCCCATCAAGATCACCGAGCAGGGTGAGGTCATCTCGGACAAGTACGCGCTGCCCGGGCTCGGCCGCCGCAATCTCGAGGAGGCGCTGTCGGCGGTGATCGAGGCCTCCACCCTGCACCGCACCTCGCTGCTGCCCCAAGACCTGCTCGACGGGTGGAACTCGACGATGGACCTCGTCGCCGAGGAAGGCAAGCAGCGTTACCGCTCGCTGGTGCGTGAGGACGCGTTGGTGGAGTTCTTCGTCGCTGCCACCCCGGTCGACGAGCTCGGCAAGATGAACATCGGCTCCCGTCCAGCCAAGCGACCCGGCGGGCTGGGCGGGCTCGACGACCTGCGGGCGATCCCGTGGGTGTTTGGCTGGACGCAGTCGCGCATCATCCTGCCCGGTTGGTATGGGGTCGGCACCGGCCTGGCCGCTGCCTTCGACGACGGCCGCGCCGAGACGCTGCGCGAGATGTACCGATCCTGGGCCTTCTTCCGCACCTTCTTGTCGAACGTGCAGATGACCCTCGCCAAGACCGATCTGGACATCGCCGCCGCCTACGTGCAGGCGTTGGTGCCCGAGGCCGCGCGACCTCTGTTCGATGCGATCCGCGACGAGCACTCCCGCACCGTCGAGCAGGTGCTCAAGGTCACCGGTCAGGACGCTCTGCTGGAGTCCGCGCCGGTGCTGCGGCACACCCTCGAGCTGCGCGACCAGTACCTGGCTCCGCTGCACGCGCTGCAGATCTCGCTGCTGGCCAAGGCGCGTGAGTCCGAACCCTCGGCCGATCTGGAGCGAGCGCTGCTGCTGACGATCAACGGCATCGCGGCGGGTCTGCGCAACACGGGCTGACCATGCGGAATGTGACATGCTGAGACCGACGATGGGAACCCGACATGGCCGAGACGGAGTCCAGGTTGGTGGGCCGCTTCGCAGCCGCGCTCGCCGCCCGCACCGGGCAGGGACCGCTCACGGCACGCCTGTGCGAGGTCAGTGCCGAGCTGCTGGACGCCAACGGCGCCGCGGTCACGCTGACGACGCGGGCCACCCGGCAGCTGCTGATCGCCACCGACGACATGGCGAGAACCCTCGAGGGAGCTCAGGACGTCGCGGGGCAGGGCCCCAGCCTCGATGCCGCGCGTGACCGCGACGTCGTCATCGCCCGCTTCGGGCCGGGGGCTGCCGATCGGTGGCCGCTTCTGCTGGACCAGCTGCCGATCGCCGGATTCGCTGGCACGGTCATCTGCGCACCACTGTTGTGCGGTGACGCTCTGGTGGGTGTGCTGAGCTCCCACCGCTCTGGCGTCGAACTGCCCACCGATCGTCTGACCGCAGCATTCTTGGGACACACCGTCGGCACCGCGATGCTGCTCGACCCGCAGCTGGATCACCCGGAGGCACTGTCTCCCCGGGCATGGAGCTCCATGGCCGTCGTCCATCAGGCCACCGGGATGGTCGTGGCCCAGGTGGGCGTGCACCAGGACGATGCCGTGGCGTTGCTGCGGGCCCAGGCGTTCTTCCAGAACACGACGCTCGAGGACGTCGCCATCCAGGTGGTCCGGCGGACTATCAACTTCCGAGACTTCACGATCGAAGGTGACTGACATGGATCAGACGCGAGTCACCCAGGCACTGACGTCACTGTCGGCGGCGTTGGTGGGACCAGACGATGCTCTGAGCCGGGCGACCGGCTTGCTCAGCCAGTGCCGTGACGTCCTGGGGGCGGACGCGTCAGCGATCCTGGTGCTGGCGGGAGTCTGATCTTGAGCTCTTCGTGGCGTCGAGCCATGCCGCCACCCAGCTGGAGCTGCACCAGACCCGCCTCGCCCAAGGGCCGTGCGAGGACGCCGTGGCCGGTCTCAAGATCGTGCAGGCGGACGGCCGCGACGAGCTCCAGCAGCGCTGGCCCGACTTCGCCCCCGCGATGCTCGACACCGGATTCTCCTCGGTTCGTGCCGCTCCGTTGATCTGGCGTGACACCGCGTTGGGCGCGCTGGTGC
This sequence comes from uncultured Actinomycetota bacterium, assembly GCA_963769445.1. GTDB lineage: Bacteria > Actinomycetota > Actinomycetes > Propionibacteriales > Nocardioidaceae > Aeromicrobium. Next base: position 75,945 of record CAVYLO010000003.1, read on the forward strand.
TGTACGCCCGCCAGTCGAGCGAATCGGATGCTGACGAGAACAAGGTGCTCGGCGCTTTCGCCGACATCGCCACCGCCATGCTGCTGCAGGCTCACGATCTCTCGACGGAGGACCTTGCGGCGCGAATTCGGCGGGTGCTGTCCGAGCGGGTGATGCTGGAGCAGGCCAAGGGCGTGATCGCCGAGCGGGGCAGGTGCGACATGGAGGCCGCGCACCTCAAGATCCTCGACCACGCCGCAGCGACCGGCGTCTCTGTGACGACCGCCGCAGCGGCCATCGTTGCGGAGGCTGTCGGCAGGCAGCATGAATAGATCGTGGTGAGAGGGGTACGTCGGGGTCGTCCACCACTCATACAGGAGGTTGATCATGGGAAATGACGACAAGATCGAGAACAAGGTCGACGACCTGACCGGCAAGGCCAAGGAAGCCGCTGGCAAGGTCACCGGCAACGACGACCTCGAGCGTGACGGCAAGACCGATCAGGCCAAGTCGGACGTCAAGGACGCCGGCGAGAAGGTCAAGGACGCCTTCAAGCACTGAGCATCATCACGGACGGCCGGCGAAGCACACTGCTTCGTCGGCCGTTCTGCATGACTCGGCGATCCCGGGGTACGTGATGAGCATGACCACATACGACAAGGACCATCTCGAGGCAGTGCAGGCCGTCGTGGACCGCGTGTCCTCCTACCAGGACGGCGCGCCGCAGGGCACGGTCGAGTCCGAACTGCTCCACGGGTTCGAGGAGGCCGGCGTCGACGTGCCGTCCGAGGACGTCGCACGCCTCGCCGCCGCCATCGACGCCGAGAACGGCGACGTGTCGGCCAAGGACGTGCTCGGCTGATCGATCGGACGATCGCCGCGAGGTCGTCAGAGAGCCAGTGCGCGCCGCGCGGCCTCGCCGTGCAGCGTCGACAGCTGGTCGTGCTGCCGCACGGCCCGTTTCCGCAGGGCTGCCAGCTGGTCACGGGGCAGCCCGGAGACCTGCTCCGACGCAGCGAGCATGGCCTCGTAGCCGGCCAGCTTCCCGGCCACCGCCACCCGCATGGCCTCCAGATCCACCAGGTCGTCCATCGGGCCTCGGCTCAGCGGGTTGCCGTTCGGCTTGAGCCGGGTTGCCTTCTCGCTGACCTTCGCAAAGAGGGCGGCGATCGGCGCCGGCCGCTTGTCGAGGGCACGCGCGATGTCCAGCAGCTGCTGACGCTCCTCGCGCACCTCCTGACGGATCGTCTGGATGATGTCGCGTGCCGCGGGGTCGAGCATGCGCTCGCCGCGCGAGAACAGCTCGATCCCGGCCGCGGCGCCCGTCAGGTGCAGGCGCAGGTAGTGGCCCAGCTCGTCCATGTGGTCCTCCTGGTGGTGGTCAGCTCGGTTCGTCGAGCAGCTGGCAGATGGCGCCGATGAAGGCATCGAGGTCAGCTGGGCTCCGCGACGTGATCAGGTTCCAGTCGTTCGCCGCGCAGACGTAGACCTCTTCGTCGACCCAGGTGCCGCCGGCGTTCGTGATGTCGGTGTGCAGAGTGGGGAAGGACGTGAGGGTCTTGCCCGGGAGCACTCCTGCCTCGACCAAGGCCCATGGGGCGTGGCACACGGCAGCGATCGGCTTTCCCGCGTCGACGAACTGGGTCACGAAGGCCATCGAGCCCGCATCGCCGCGCACCTTGTCGGCGTTGACCGTGCCTCCCGGCAGGATCAGCAGGTCGAAGTCCTCGATCGACGCGTCGGCGACAGTCCCGTCGGGGGCGAAAGTCATGTCCGGGTGCGTGTCGGACACCATCGACTGCACCGGCTCGAGCTCGGGCGCCAGATGCACCACCGTGGCTCCTGCGTCGAGCAGCGCGTCCATCGGCTCCTCCAGCTCGGCGCGCTCGACACCGGTCTGGGCCGTGAGGATGGCGATGGTCGATCCGGTGACGGACATGGCGAGGACCTCCTGAGGCGTGGTGCGGTGGTTTCCTCCGGGGTACCCACGATCGGCGGGATCAACCATGCGCGGCAGGTGTGAAACCTCTGCGAAGCGGGTACAGCAGGCTCGTCGTCTGGTGGGGACGGCCCGTGCTGCGAGCCGAGGAGGTCTGTCGTGCCAGTGAAGGCACCGTCGATCGCACCGATCACCCGGTCTGACGTCGTCGCTGAGTGCGATCGGCTGCCTCTGCCGGGAGACGGACGAAGCCGAGTCCGATGGGACCGGCTCATCGAGGTCGCCCGTCGAGACCTGGCCCTCGCCAAGCTGGTCGAGCCGCATCACGACGCCGTCGCCATCCTCAGTGAGCTCGACGGCCCGTCAGTGCAGGACGGCCAGATCTGGGCGGTGTGGGCGGCAGAGCCGCCGTTCGCCATGCTGCGGGCGACGGAGGTGGACGGCGGCTGGCGGCTGACCGGCCGCAAGGCATTCTGTTCCGGCGCCGCACTGGTGACCCACGCCCTCGTGACGGCGGAGACGCCGGCGGGCCCGGGCCTGTTCGCCGTGGATCTCGACGACGTCGGTGTGGTCGTCGACGCCGACGCGCCGACGTGGGTGGCGCCGGGCATGAGTCGCGCCCAGACCGTCACTCTGGCCCTGCACGACGTGAGCGCCCAGGCCGTCGGCCGGGTGGGCGAGTACACCGATCGCGTGGGCTTCTGGCTCGGGGCGATCGGCATCGCCGCCTGTTGGTTCGGGGGCGCCCTCGGAGTCGCCGACCTGCTCGAGTCGGGATCGGGCCGCCTCGGACCGCACGGTCTGGCGCACCTCGGGGCGGTGCGGTCGGGCACCGAGACGTTCGCGCTCGCCCTGGACGCGGCCGCCGCCCAGGTCGATGCGGGCCTTGACGTCCCGTCGGCCCAGCGGCTGGCCCTGGTCCTGCGAGCACGGGCTGCCGACCTCGCCGACGAGGTCGTCGGAAGAGTCGGACGGGCCAGCGGGCCGGGACCGCTGGCGTTCGACGAGGCTCATGCTCGCCGGGTCGCCGACCTGACGGTCTTCGTCCGCCAGCATCATGCCGAGCGAGACCTCGAGACCCTCGGAGCAATGTCATGACCACGTGGCGGTCCCGGATCGAGCAGCTGCCGCCAGCGCCGACCGCACCGGACGGACGGTTGGTGGTGCTGTCCGCGCACCCAGACGACGAGGTGCTGGCCATCGGTGCGTGGCTCGCGACCCAGTGCCATCGCGACACCGTCTTCGTGACCGCGACCGACGGTGAGGCCTCCCATCCCGACAGCCGCACCACGACGCGCGACCAGCTGCGGACCCGTCGACCCGCGGAGCTGCGCGCGGCGTTGGTGGCGCTGGGTGTGTCGCAGCCGCAGATCGAACGCCTCCAGCTCCCCGACGGCCACCTGGCCGACGACCCCATCGGCCTCGTTGACGCCATCACGCCCTGGGTCCACGATGCGGCGCTGGTCCTCGCGCCGTTCGAGCATGACGGACATCCAGACCACGAAGCCCTGGGATCGGCCGCTCTGGTGGCCTGCGGCGGACGGACTCCCGTGTGGAGGTTTCCGATCTGGACGTGGACGTGGACCACCCCCGCTGATCAGTCCTGGCTCACCGACGCCAAGCGACTCCCGGACACGCCGCTGGCGCGCACCGCCAAGTGGGCGGCGGTGCACGCCTTCACGTCGCAGGTCGGGCCGCTGAGCGACGACCCCGGCGATGCCGCAGTGCTGACCCCCGCACTGCTGGACCACGCGTTGCACACGGTGGAGGTCGTCCTGACATGACCAACCCGCTGCACTTCCACGATCTCTACGCCGCGTCGAACGACCCGTGGCAGCTGGCCGAACGCAGCTACGAGCAGCGCAAGTTCGACATCACGGTCGCCAGCCTGCCCGCGGCGCGCTACGCCAACGCCTTCGAGCCCGGGTGCTCGATCGGTGTCCTGACACAGCGGCTGGCTGCGCGGTGCGACCGGGTCCTTTCCACCGATCCTGCTTCGCCTCTCGATCAGGCCCGCCTGCGGGTCCCCGACCACCACGTCACCTTCGAGCGAGGCAGCGTTCCGCAGGAATGGCCGGACGACGCCTTCGATCTGATCGTGCTGTCCGAACTGTTGTACTTCCTCGACGAAGCGGATCGCCGCCACGTCCTGACGCGGTGCCTCGAGACGTTGCTGCCGTCGGGTCATCTGGTCCTCGTGCACTGGCGGCACCCGTTCGACGTGGCCGCGTGCACAGGCGACGAAGCCCACGACGAGGTGGCCGCCCACCCAGATCTGCAGACGATCGTCAGCCATCGCGAGACGGACTTCAGGCTGGAGGTGTTCGCGCGTGGTCAGGCCTGACATCGAACGGATCGCCGTGATCGTGCCAGCGAACAACGAGGAGGCGCTGCTGGTCGACGCGATCGACGCCATCGGAGCGGCCGCTGCGGAGGTCGACCTCGACGTCGAGCTCATCGTGGTGGCCAATGGCTGCACTGACCGGACCGCCGAGATCGCGGCGGACCGCGGTGCGCGGGTCCTGGTGGACGACGTCCCGAACGTCGGCGCGGCTCGCGCCCTCGGGGCAGCGTGGGCGCTGCGTCATGGCCCGGACGGTCTGTGGCTGGCCAGCACCGACGCCGACAGCCGCGTGCCCCTGAATTGGATGAACGCGCAGGCCCGGTGCGCGGCGTTCGGCTTTGACCTGTTCCTCGGAACGGTCTGCCTCCCTGAGGAGGACGTGGCTCAGCACCATCGGTGGGTGGGCCGGTATCGCGCGGGGCGTGCGCACGTGCACGGCGCCAACCTGGGTGTCCGCGCCACCTCCTACCGGGACATCGGCGGCTTTCGCCCCCTGCCTGCCCACGAGGACGCGGATCTGGTCAGTCGACTTCGGCGAGCAGGCGCGATGACCGTGTGGGTCAATGACGTGCCCGTCACGACGTCGGCCCGGTCCGACCCGCGGGCGCCAGCCGGTGTCGGGGCCGATCTGGCCCAAGAACTTCTCGCTTGACGGCGTCAGAGTGACTCGAGCGTCTCCTTCAGGCTCTTCTTGGCGTCGTCGCCCAGCTTCTTGAGCGGCAGACTCATGAACGGGTCGGCCAGCTTCGCCAGGCCGTGGAACTCGAATTCCGCTTCGTAGGTCACCGTGGAGCCGGCGCCGCTCGCCTCGACCGTGATGGTGTCCGTGGCCGTGAAGCTGCTCGGATTCGCCGAGCAGCGTGATCTGTCGACCGGGATCGATGGCCTGGACGGTGTAGGTGATCTCGACCTTCTTGCCCGCGAAGGACGAGACGTTCTCGTAGACCGTGCCGACGCCGCCGTCGCCGGATGCGAGCGTGGTTTCCTCAGTTCCGGGATCCCAGTCGTTGGTGCTGCGAAAGTCGCTGAGGTAGTTCCAGACGTGCGAGGCGGGCTGGGCGACGGTGAAGGTGCGTTCGATCTTCTGGGTCATGGGTCCGACGTACCCCCTGCCGCGGTTCTCACGCGGCAGGGGGCACCCATCTAGCCGATCGCAGCGGCGGCGGCCATCACGTCGACCAGCCCGTGGCCCTTGTCGTACGACGTGGTGCCGAGCGGTCCTGATTCGTACGCAGCGCCGTCGGTGAACTTGTGGGCGGTGCGCTTGAGCGCGTCCTCGACCTGGGCGGGGCTGGCCGCCGGATTGGCCTGGAACAGCTGGGCCACGATGCCGGCGATGTGGGGCGCCGCCATCGACGTGCCGCTGATCGTGTTGAACGTGCCGATGTCGAGCGGTCCGGGGCCGTTGCGTGGATCGAGACCGGTCGAGCAGATCGCCAGGTACAGACGGCACGAGGAGGTGATGTCCTCACCGGGAGCCGAGATGTCGGGGTAGGTCGAGAGGGCGCCCTGCTTGCCGCGGCTCGAGAAGTCCGACACGGTTCCGGACCGCGTGCCGGTGTCCTGGTCGTCGTACGACGCGACCGAGATGACGCCTCCCGTCGGGTCCTGGCCCGGAGGGTTGGACAGGCTCTCGCTGCCATCGCCTCCGTCGTTGCCGTTGGCCCAGACCGTCACGACGCCTTCGGCCGCCAGTGCCCGTTGCAGCTTCACGGTGGCTGACTGCGGATCGAACTCGCCACCGCCGGAGGGGCCGTAGGAGTTGTTGGTGACCTTGATCGGCGGGCACTCGGCGGCCGAGACTCCGGCGCCGCAGGGTTGGGCGTGGTTCTCCAGCACCCAGTTCAGCGAGGCATCGGCACCCACGATGAGGATGCCCGCACCGGTCGAGATCGAGATGACCTTGGCGCCGGGTGCTGCACCGTGCAGCCGCCCGCCGTCGGAGAGGGTGGTGGGCGCTCCGGCGACGATGCCGGCCACGTGCGTGCCGTGTCCGCCTGCCGAGAGCGTGTCGGTGTCGACCGCGTTCGGCACCTTGACGACCTGACACAGGCTCTCGGTGAGCGGTTCGCACAGCGACTTGTAGCTGGCTGCGACGGCCTTCTCGAGGTAGGGGTGGGTGGGGTCGACCCCGGAGTCGATGACGCCGACGCTCACGCCCTCGCCCGACAGCGCGGTGCCGTTCGCGCCTGTGAGGGTGCGGTACGCCTCGTCGCCACGCGTGGCTTGGTTGGACGTCTCCTGGAAGTACGTGAGGGGCTGGTTGCCCTCGACATACGTGATGCCCGCGGCCCCGCGGACCTTCTCGATCTGCTGCTTGGTCCCCACCGCGACGACCACGCCGATCTTGTCGAAGCTGGTGGAGCGGGTCATGCCGGCAGACGTGACCGCGCGGGTCGCGTCAGCCAGCGTGGCGCCGTGCACCAGCGCCACGGTGGGCTCTGCGGCATCGAGGCCGACAACTGGTCGGCCAGAAATGGCTGGATCTGGGCACGTCGGACCCGGAATGAGTGGACTCGGCTTGGGCCGGAATGACACTCAGTCCACTCAGCGCGATGGACGCCACGGCGGCGCCGAACATGGATGTACGTCGTTGCATGTGCTGATCCCCCGATCATGCGCCCTGCTCGTGCAGCAGAGCGCGGCTGACATTGTTGAACGAGAAGATGCGCAGGACGTCACGGTCGTAGGTGACGATGGACCCATGAACACCATGGTCCGCCCCGCCGTCATCTCCGACCTTCCTCGCATCCTCGAGCTCGTCCACGCGCTCGCGGCGTACGAGAAGGCAGCGGATCAGGTCGAGGCCACCCAGGCGGACTTCGAGAGGGTGCTGTTTCCGCGCGAGGGAGCTCCCACGGTGTACGCGCACGTGGCCGTCGTCGACGGTGAGGTCGTCGGCATCGCGGTGTGGTTCCTGACGTTCTCGACGTGGACCGGCACCAACGGCATCTGGTTGGAGGACCTGTTCGTCGATCCCGCGCAACGTGGCACGGGCCTGGGCCGGGCGTTGCTCGCGGCGCTGGCGCACGAATGCGTCGTGCGAGACCTCCGGCGGCTGGAGTGGTGCGTGCTGGACTGGAACACCCCGAGCATCGAGTTCTACGACTCGCTCGGCGCGACGCCTCAGGACGAGTGGACGACGTACCGCATGAGTGGCGACGCCCTCACGTCCCTGGGTCGTTGACAGGTTTCGTCATGCCCCGCGGGGGTACGTGAGCGATGACACCGAGGAGGAGTCATGCCCGCTGATCGCAGCGCAGACGACAATCCCAGCCTGAAGAATCCCGACATGTATGAGTCGCTGCGCAAGGACGGCGCCTCGAAGGAGAAGGCCGCCCGCATCTCGAACGCGACGCAGCAGCCGGGGCGCTCGGAGGAATCGGTCGGCGCCCAGGGCGGCCGGGCCGGTTCCTACGACGACTGGACCGTGGACGACCTGCGCGGTCGAGCGAAGGAGCTGGGCCTCGAGGGGTACTCGGACCTCACCAAGGACCAGCTGATCGAGGAGCTGCGCGATCATTGACCGGCTGCTCGGTTGTGCCAAGGTGGGCATCAACCGAGGGGAGCACCACGTGACCGCACCGAACGACCGTCCGCTGTGGCAGCTGCATCACCAGTTGCAGTCCCGCACCTTCACCGATCTGACCCACGCCTTCTTCCCGGGCATGCCGCACTTCCCGGCCTTTCCCGATGAGGTTCGCACCCAGACCTTCCAGGTCGACCCGGATGGGTTCGCCGTGCACCGTTACGAGCTGGTCGGCCAGTGGGGCACCCACTGCGATCCGCCGTCGCACTTCGTCGACGGCGCGCGCACCATCGACGACATTCCCGTGCAGCAGATGATCCTGCCGCTGGTCGTGCTCGACATCTCCGATCGGGTACGTCAGGATCCCGACGCGGTGCCCACCCTCGCCGACGTGGCCGCGTGGGAGGACCGCCATGGGCCCATGCCGACGGGGTGCTTCGTCGCGCTGCGCACGGACTGGCATCAGCGCTGGCCCGATGAACAGGCGATGGCCCATCACGACGAGGCAGGGGTGAGCCACGTCCCGGGCTGGTCGCGCGAGGTGGTCGTCGATCTGGTCGAACGGGTCGGCGTCACGGCTCTGGGCCACGAGACGACAGACACTGACCCGGGATCCGCCACGTCCGCGGGTGACTACGGCCTTGAGCTGTTGCTGCTGCAGCACGACAAGTGGCAGATCGAGCTGATGGCGAACCTCGATCAGGTGCCGGAGGCTGGCGCCTTGATCGTCGCCTCGTGGGGCAAGCCCAAGGGCGGATCGGGCTTCCCGGCCCGGGTCTTCGCGATCCACTGAGGCGTCGGTCAGACGAGATGTTTGGCGTCGTCGACGCGGGGTACGGAGCGGTGTGATGGCACCGCGCGGGCGGTGCACCTGTGAGAAAGGATGTCGTCGTGGTCAGCATCAAGCGGCTTCCCGCTCCCATCTGGGAGTCCTACCAGTGGCAGTACGACGGTGCCTGTGCAGAGACAGACACCAATCGATTCTTCTCACCCGAGCACGAGCGCGGATTCGCTCGCGAGCGCCGCGAGTCGGCCGCCAAAGCGTTCTGTGAACGGTGCCCGGTGGTCCAGCAGTGCCTCGAGCATGCTCTGAGCGTGCGCGAGGAGCATGGCGTCTGGGGTGGGCTCAACCCGCGTGAACGGTCCGACCTCGCGTCGGGCACTCGATCCCCGGTGACCGCTGCTTGACCCTGCGGTCCGTCAGTCGCCGGCGTGGCTGAACCGAGCGTCCGGGTTTCCGCGATTCTCCACGATCCAGGCAGCGATGTCGCGCAGCTTCTCATTGCGGTCCTGTGACTGCCGACGCATGAATCTGAAGGCGCGGTCGCCGTCGATGTCGAACCGCTCCATCAAGATGCCCTGCGCCTGGCCGATCAGCTTGCGCGCGTCGATCGCGATCTGCAGCCCGTCCTCGTTGTGCTTGGCGGCCAACGCCACGGACGCGTGCCGGGTGAAGATCGTGGCGACGGCGATGTCGTCCTCGTCGAACGCCCCGGCCTCGTTGGAGTACAGATTCAGGGAGCCGTATCGACGGTCGCGAGTTTCCATTCGGACGCTGGCGGCGCTCCGCAGGCCGATCTCGTTCACCGCCGGCCCCCACTTCAGCCAGCGGGGATCTGTTGCCGTGTCGGCCACGAGGTAGACGCCGTCACCCTCGATCGCGTCGAGGCAGGGCCCTTCGTCGTGCACGATCTGCAGGTCGTGCGAGGCCACGACGCGCGCTGACGTCGCGGCCGCGGTCTCGATCTGCTTGCGGGCGTGCACCAGCATGATGCCGGCGTCGTCGCAGCCCACCGCGATGCGGGCGTACTCGGCAATGCGTTGCACCGTGGCCTCGGCATCCGGCTCCTCGTGGAGCTCCAGGGCCATCTGGGAAAAGAACGTCGGCGTGTCCACCTCGCCGATCGCATGCACCCTCGAGATCTTCTCCATGTCGGTCATGTAACCACTACTTGGGGTTCGCCGGGACAAAGGGGACCCGGCAGTTTCGCTTCACGCGGCATGGGTACGTGATGGACAGAGAGGAGTTGCCGATGACCGTGGCGCACGATGACAGCCCCGTCGTGACGATCTTTGGCGATCAGGGACCTCTGGTCAGTGAGATCGACACGAAGATTCGTGACCGCGGTGCAAGGACGCACACGGTCTCCGTGGACGTGGGCTGGGTTGATTCGGTGTCGTGCGCGCTCGTGGTTCTCGACTCGACGGCGGGCATGTCGGCCCTGCGCGCCCTGTCGGATCTGCCAGATAGTCGAGTCAACGTGGTGGTCGTGATGGCAGAACAGGCCAGCCCCGACGCCGAAAGGCTGTGTGAGGGGTGTCGTGAACGACATCATCTGGTGATGATGCGGGCAGGGCAGACCGATCTGGCCGATCGGATCGCTGATCAGATCGTGGGCGATCACCGGCTGTGACCGCCGGTCAGGCGACGTCGCTGGTGAGTGCGGTTCGCAGTTCGTCAAGCAAGTCGCGCCAAGCGGCGCGACACCTGCATCTGGCTGATGCCGGTTCGGTCGGCGATCTCCTGCTGGGTGAGGTGGTCGAAGAACCGCAGCCCGATCAGCTCCCTCTGGGTGTCGTCGAGGGTTCCCATGGCCCGCGCGATGGTGGCCAGATCCTCGACGTGTCCGATGTCGTCGGCTGGATCGACCAGCAGATCGCCGACAGTCTGATCATCGACGCGCACCGAGACGTCCAGCGACGCTGCGTGGTAGCACCCGTTGGCCGCCCGGGCCTCGCGCACGTGGGCGACGTCGACGTCGAGGATCTCGGCGAGCTCGGCAGAACTCGGAGCGCGGGCCTTGTCCTGCCAGTGCGCTGCGCTGGCGCGGTTGATGTCGACCTGCAGCTCCTGCAGACGACGCGGTGGTCGGACGCTCCAGCAGTGATCGCGAAAGTGTCGTTTCAGCTCGCCGAGGATCGTGGCGGTGGCGAAGGGGACGAAGGCCCCTTTGGTCTCGTCGAAGCCGCGCATCGCCTTGACGAGCGCGAAGTTGGCGACCTGCACGAGGTCGTCGAACTCGGCGCCGCGGTCGAGGTAGCGGCGGGCGAGTGAGCGTGCCAACGGAAGATGTCGCTGGACGACTTCGTCCTCGAGCTGGCTTCGCTCGGCGGGTGAGGCGGTCCGACAGGCCTCAAGCAGTGAGTGCGTGATCTGATCTGATGCAACGTCCACGGGAGTGCCCCCCAAAAGGCTGTTGACTCAAGTGAACGGCTGCTGCATAACCGCGATGACCACGATGGCATCACCGAAGCCCGAGCGCAATACCTATGGTGAAGAAGTTTTGAAGCGCAGCGACAGAACCCCCGGTCCTCGTGGTGAACGAGGACCGGGGTTCTGCATCAAGGTGCGGGTGGGTCAGGTGGACGGTTTCGCCGGAGGTGCCTTCTTCGCAGCGTCCGGCTTGGCCGGTGCCTTCTTCTTGGCCGGTGCCGCCTTGGCCGCGGGCGCCGCCTTCTTGGCGGGTGCCTTCTTCGCAGCAGCTGGTGCGGCGGGTGCCTTCGTGGCTGCTGGCGGTGTGGGCACCTTCGGCGGTGCGGGTGCCGGCGGCGGCGGGTTGGCCTCGGGCTGGCCCGCGGCCTGACTGCGACGCAACGCCGAGAAGGCGGCTGCGCCAGCAGCGCTGATGGCGGCGACCGAGAGCACGCGACGGGTGCGCTTCTTGCGCCGCTGCTTCTTGGCGGCCTTCTTCTGGCTCTTGGTCACCAGCGCCTGCGGCGGGTTGATGTCGGCCAGGTCGGGCACGCGCTTGCCAGCCTCCTGGCGGAGGTCACGCGCCTGCTCGACGATCTGGTCCCGAATCCCGGGTGCCTTGTCGGCGACGGTCTGGCTCAGGCTCGCCACTTGGTCGGCGATCTGATCACGGACGCCCGGTGCCTTGTCGGCGACGGTTTGACCGAGATCGGACAGCTGATCGGCGAGGTCGTTCCCCACGGCTTGGAGGCGGTCGGCGAACGTTTCGGACTTCTTCGCTCTCTTGAACGGCTTCATGGGTCGACCCTACGCGGATTCAGCCGTGCACACCTGAAGCAGGCACATCGTGGCGCAATCCACGCCAGCTCGGGTGCCGCAGCTGCCCTGCCGAGGTCCACTCCGTGAAGGTCACCTCGCCCACCAGGCTGGGGTCGACCCAGCGTGCCGTGCGCGCCACGTCGCGAGGGACGTGGGACACAGCTGGCTCCTGCACGTCCAGCCGGGTCAGGAGTCGCTTCAGCGCCGTCAGGTCGGCGTCGGAGAATCCAGTGCCGACCCGCCCGGCGTAGGTGAGCTCGCCATCGCGGTGGACGCCCAGCAGGAGCGAGCCGATCGTGTTGGCGCGGCCACCCTCGCCCGGACGCCAGCCGCAGACCACGACATCGTGGGTGCGGTGGTGCTTGATCTTGATCCACGAGGACGATCGCGTCGTGCGATAGGTGCTGCGCCGTCGCTTCGCGATGATCCCCTCGAGGCCACGGTCGAGGCTCTGCGCGACCGCGTCACTCAGATCTCCGTCGAAAGCCGGGGGGACCCGGACGACCGCGTCCTCGTCGTCGCCGATGCCCAGCGACTCCAGGTCCGCGCGGCGTTCGGTGTACGTCTGACTCCGGTGGGACGTGCCGCCGCGCTCCAGCAGGTCGAAGACCAGGTAGTGCGCAGGCGCCCGCCGGACCGCTGCCGCCACGTCGCGAGGCTTGGTGACGCCCATCCGATGCTGGAGCAGCCCGAAGTCGGGGGCGCCGTCGGCACCGAACGCCACGATCTCACCGTCGAGCACGACGTCGCCCAGGTCGGCATCTGCCAGGGCGGCGGTGATCTCGGGATACGAGACCGTCAGGTCGTTGGCGTTGCGACTGGTCAGTCGCACGTCACCGCCGCTGATGGTCGCCACGGCGCGGATGCCGTCCCACTTCATCTCGTAGGCCCAGGCCTCGGCGGAGCTGACCGCGGCCTGGCGGCCCGGTGAGGCGAGCATGACACCCGATGCGTCGGCGCCAGTGGGCCCGGTCTCCGGGCCGGACTCTGGTTCCTGACCAAAGCCTTCGAGCGGATCGCCGATCGACTCCAGACGTTCCAGCACCTCGGTGAACAGCAGCTGTTCGAGGTCGTCGTCGATCTCGTCCCAGAGCCGGGGTGCCGCTGCCTGCGGCAGTGCCGTGCCGCGCAAGGAGTAGGGCGAGATGGTGGTCTTGTTGCCGTTGTTCTGGCTCCAGTCGACCAGCACCTTGCCGCGTCGGATCTTGCGCGCCATCGAGCTGACCACCAGCTCGGGCAGCTGCGACTGCAAGGCTTCGGCCAGCGTCTTGGCGAACGCGTTGATGTAGTCGGAGTCGTGCGTGCCGTCGAGCTGGGTGTACAGGTGCAGGCCTTTCGACCCGCTGGTGACCGGCACGGCGGTGAGCCCGACGTCGGCCAGCAGGGCTCGCGCCTCGTGGGCCACCGCCGCGCACTCGGCAAGGCCGACACCCGGTCCGGGATCGAGGTCGAGAACCAGCCGGTCGGGATGGCCCGGCGTGCCGTCAGCGCCGACGCGCCACTGCGGCACGTGCAGCTCCAGCGCATTGACCTGACCGAGCCAGGCCAGGTCGGCGGCCCGCTCGAGCAGCGGATAGTTCGCCTCATGACGGTCGTGAGCGATGCGTTGCCGCTTGATCCATCGCGGCGCCGAGTCGGGCAAGTTCTTCTCGAAGAACACCTCACCGGGCTGACCAGCGGTCCCCACCCCGTGGACCCAGCGCTTGCGCGTCACGATCCGGCCAGCCACGTGCGGCAGCAGGGTGGGGGCGACCGTGACGAGGTACTGGATGACCTCGGCCTTCGTCGTACCGGTCTCGGGGTACAGGACCTTGCCAGGGTGGGTCAGCCGCAGTCGATGGCCGTCGAGCACCACCGTCTGCGGTGGCGGGCTACCGGTCGAGCCCGCCACGTCAGCCGGTCTTCTTGGCCGGCGTCTTCTTCGCGGGTGCCTTCTTCGCGGGCGCCTTCTTCTTGGCCTTCTGCTTTGCGGGCGTCGACGTCTTGCCCGTGGTGCTCTGGCTGGCCTTCTTCGCTGGGGCGGAATCCCCGCCACCCTTGCGCTTGTCGATGCTGCGGCGCAGGGCCTCCATCAGGTCGATGACCTCGGCGTCGTCGCTGCTGCCCGGCTCGCGGCCGAAGGTGGCTTCGGTGTCCAGCGCGTCGCCCTGGTCGAGCTTGGCCTCCACCAGGGTGCGCAGCTGCACCTGGTAGTCATCGGTGAAGTCCGAGGAGTCGAAGTCGCCGGACAATGACTCAACCAGCTGGCCGGCCATGTCGGCCTCCTTCTTGGTGACCGAGATCTTCTCCTTCAAGACGTCGAAGTCCGGGGTGCGCACCTCGTCGTCCCAGAGCAAGGTCTGCAGCATCATCACGTCACCGCGCACCCGCATGGCGGCGAGGTGCGTGCGTTGGCGCAGCGCGAACCGGACGATCGCCGTGCGATCGGTGTCCTCCAGCGCCTGGCGCAGCAGCGTGTACGGCTTGAGCGCTCGGCCTTCGGGCTCCAGGAAGTACGACTTGTCCAGACGGAGCACGTCGACCTGATCGGCCGGGACGAACTCGATGACCTCGATCTCGTGGCTTCGCTCAGCCGGCAGCGACTCGAGCTCCTCGGGGGTCAGGATGACGGTGCGGTCGCCGTCGTCGTAGGCCTTCTGGATGTCGTCGTACGCGACGACCTCGCCACAGATCTCGCACTTGCGCTGGTAGCGGATGCGTCCGCCGTCTTCGCCGTGCACCTGGTGCAGCGAGACGTCGTGGCTCTGCGTGGCGCTGTAGACCTTGACCGGGACGTTGACCAGGCCGAAGCTGATGGCGCCCTTCCAGATGGATCGCATGTGCCCAGTGTTTCCTACCGCGACAACGGGCGCCAGTACCGCCGCTTCGACGCTCACCGGTCGCGATCCCAGCAGCGCTGACTGGCACGATGTCCAGATGAACTCGACGATCACCCGTGTCTGGCATGCCACTCTGGCCGTCCTGATCGCCGTCGCCGTCATCTGGCAGGCCGTCCTCGTCATCCGCGCCGATGCGAGCCTCGTGAATCTGTTCAGCTACTTCACGATCCAGTCGAACCTGCTGGTCATGGTCGGCGCCACCGGCGTTGCTCTGGATCCATTGCGGCAGGGCCGCGTCTTCGGGGCGGTTCGACTGGCCGGCTTGGTGGGCATCACGGTGACCGGAGTGGTGTTCGCGACGGTGTTGGCCGGTCAGGTCGAGATGACCGGCGCGCCGCTGATCCTGGACACGATCTTTCACTACGTGGTTCCGGCGGCTGCCGTGATCGGCTTCGTGCTGATCCAACCGCGCACTCCCTTGGATCGCTCGGCCTGGTGGTTCCTCGCCTGGCCGGTCGCGTGGATCACCTACACGCTGGTGCGTGCCGTGACGGTCTCTCCGCAGTTCCAGGTCTCGGACACGGCGACGGCTCGTGTTCCGTACGACTTCCTCGACTTCGACGCGCATGGCGCTGGCTTCGTGGCGATCGCGGTGGTCGCTCGTGCTCGTCGTCGCGAGCCTGTTGGCGGCCTTCTACCTGCGACTGGGCGGGGTCAGGCGGACGTGACGCTCGCAGGCTGCCCGAGCAGTCCGCGACGATCGGCGCGCACCTCGAACACGTAGGTGGCAAACGGCACGACGGCGGAAACCAAGGCCACCAGCAGCACCTTCATGCTCCAGCCGAATCGGCGCCAGGCGACGAGCGTGATGACCACGAAGAGCATGAAGACGATGCCGTGGATCATGCCGGCGACCGGCACGCCACCCTCGCGCAGTCCGAACGGCTCCGCCTCGGCGATCCACTTGGCGTACATCGCGGACAGCAGCAGAACCCAGGAGACAGCTTCGGCAACAGCCACGGTGCGGAAGACGGTTCGGGTGGTGCGGTGATCGTTCACGAGGAGGCTCACGACCTCACGCTACCTGCGTCATCTGCAGGAAACATCGAACCGTGACAATGCTCATATGGCCTTTCTGCTGCGCGTCGCGCTGCCTGATGTTCCCGGCTCGCTGGGCGCCTTGGCGACCGCGCTCGGTGGTGCGGGCGCCGACATCGAGGCCATCGAGATCATCGAGCACCGCGCCAACGGCGTCGTCGTCGACGACGTGCTGCTGGACCTCCCTCCACGAGTCATGCCGGACGCGCTCGTCACGGCATGCCACGAACTTGCAGGGGTCGAGGTGCAGTGGATCTCCCGCTACACCGCCGGCACCAACCTGAGCATGGATCTGGAGGCGGTCGAGCAATTCACCAACGATGCGACACGTGCGGTGGAGGCGATGGTCGACGTCCTGCCGGCGACGTTCCGCACCGACTGGGCCATGGCCCTGGAATCGATCGAGGGTCGCGTCGTCATCCGGGCGATGACCCCCTCGTCACCTGATCTCGTGTCGGCGGCCGAGCAGTGGATGCAGATCGTCAAGGCGCAGCCGTTGGACCCCGCACCGGAGTGGGACTCGACCGTGCTCGCCGCCGCACCCGGGCGCGACCGGTTCGACCGCACGTTCGTGGTCGTGGTGGGTCGGCACGGGGGACCCGAGTTCCTCGCGTCGGAGGTTGCTCGGCTCGGCCACATGGTCTCGTTGGCCGCGTCGGTGCAGCTGGGCTAGTTCTGGTCGGCGTTGGGGACGTGTGCGTGGTGGAACCGGCCGCCCAGCGCCGCCACCTCGGACTCGAGCTGCGGGACATGGTCGGCGGCCTGCTTCTGCGTGGCCTTGAAGCCGAGGGGTGAGTTGATCAGCGCCTTGCCCCAGTTGGCCAGGCCGACTCCCTTGGGAACGTAGACCCGCGCCTTGCGCTTGGCGAAGCCACGCAGGATCTGCTCGGCGCACTCCTCGACCGTGGTGGTGGAGTTCGCGGGGTACGGCAGCTTCTCTCGGATCGCTCGGAAGGTGGGGAGGTCCGCCTCGGCTCCGCGGACGATGTCGGTGTCGATCCACCCCGGGTGGCACACGCCGACGTCGATGCCGAGGTGCGCCACTTCCTGCTTGTACGCCAGCGTGAGAGTCTCGGCGCCGGCCTTGCTGGCGGTGTAGGACGCGAGCCCTGCCATGGGTCCGAACGAGGCGAGCGAGGCGATCGTGAGGGCGTAGCCCTTGCTGCGCTCCAGGTGCGGGGTCGCGTGCTTGAGGGTCCGGAAGACTCCGTTGACGTTGATGTCGAGCACTCGCTCGAACGCCGCATCATCGATCTGGCGGACCGTGCCGTACGACGCGATGCCGGCGTTCGCCAGCACGTGGTCGAGGCGGCCGAAGTGTTCGGCCGCGGCATCGATGGCGGTCTTCAGCGCGGCGCTGTCGCGCACGTCGGCCTCCCAGAACGCGGCGCTGTCACCCAGCTCGGCCACGAGCTCGGTCAGCAGATCGGGCTCCAGCCCGACGAGAGCGACCCGGCCGCCGGCGGCAGCGTAGCCGCGGGCGACGCCGGCACCGATGCCGCGAGCACCGCCGGTGATGAGGACGACTTTGCCGGAGAAGGTGGAGGGAGATGTGTGAGCCATGCCGCCAAGATACCGACGGTATCTGGTGGATGGCACCGAACATGGGGGACATCACAGCCCGGTAGCCTCACGGCCATGAGCTCACTTGAGTCGGTTTCGGAGATCTTCGACGCGTCGGCCTGGACCACGGTTCCCGGTTTCGAGGGTCTGCAGGACCTCACGTATCACCGCGCCAACGACCACGGCACCGTCCGCATCGCCTTCGACCGCCCCGAGGTGCGCAACGCGTTCCGCCCCGGCACCGTCGACGAGCTGCTCACGGTGTTGGAGCACGCGCGCACCTCCTCGGACGTGGGCTGCGTGCTGCTCACCGGCAACGGCCCCTCGCCGAAGGACGCCGGCTGGGCGTTCTGCTCCGGCGGCGACCAGCGGATCCGCGGCAAGGCCGGCTATCAGTACGAGGTCGAGGGCGAGGCTCCGCAGACGGTCGACAAGGGAAAGCTCGGCCGCCTGCACATCCTGGAGTGCCAACGCCTGATCCGGTTCATGCCCAAGATCGTCATCGCCGTGGTGCCGGGCTGGGCGGCTGGCGGCGGCCACAGCCTGCACGTCGTCGCTGACCTGACGCTCGCCTCGGCCGAGCACGCCAAGTTCAAGCAGACCGATGCCGATGTCGGGTCGTTCGATGGCGGTTTCGGTTCGGCCTACCTGGCGCGCCAGGTAGGACAGAAGTTCGCCCGCGAGATCTTCTTGCTCGGTGACGAGTACTCCGCCGCTGACGCCCACCGCATGGGCATGGTGAACAAGGTCGTCCCGCACGCCGATCTGGAGGCCGAGGCGCTGGAGTGGGGCCGAAAAATCAATGCCAAGAGTCCGACCGCGCAGCGCATGCTGAAGTACTCGTTCAACATGATCGACGACGGCTTGGTCGGCCAGCAGGTGCTGCTCGGCGAGACCACCCGGCTGGCCTACATGACCGACGAGGCCGCCGAGGGCCGCGACGCCTTCTTGGAGAAGCGGGCGCCGGACTTCAGCGAATACCCCTGGTATTACTGAGCGCCGTCACATCCGGTCCCCTAGAAGGCGTCCCCTGTGCGCCAGGTCATCTCCTGCAGCTCGAAGGAGTTGCCGTCAGGATCGCGGAAGTCGGCCCCTCTGACGCCGCCTCCGTAGTCGCGGATCTCGCTCACGTCGACTCCGCGCTGACGCAGGTGATCACGCGCCTCGTCGAGGTCTTCCACGACCAGGTGCAGGCCCCGGGCGCTTCCCGGTTCTCCCGCGTACACGTCCAGACCCTCCCCGAATCCGATCGAGCAGCCCGAGCCCTCGGGCGTCAGCTGGACCACCCGGACTCCGTCGGCAGGTTGCACGTCGAGATCCTGGGTGAAGCCGAGCATGTCGGCGTAGAAGTCGATCGATCGGTCCACGTCCGACACTGGCAGGGGGATCAGTTCCAGCTTCATCTTCATGGGGTCTCCTGGGGAGGTGCGGCGAGGATGGACAGCTCAGTGGGCTCGGACCGGCCGCGCAGGGTCTCGCTGCCGTGATCGACCCAGTGCTGCTGCTCGTCGGCGGACGCCTCGGAGACGCTGCGGCGGGAGACCAGCACGTGTCCGGGGGCGTCCTTGGCCAGCTCGGTCAGCCGGGCGGCGGCGTTGACGGCGTCGCCGATGACCGTGAACTCGAAGCGGGACTGTGCGCCGACGTTGCCGGCCACGGCTTCGCCGGTCGAGACGCCGATGCCGGCGCCGATCTCGGCGACCTCGGTGGCGAGCCGGCCGATGATGCCGCGCGCCGCTGCCAGCGCCGCTGCCGCGTGGTCGTCCAGCGCCACCGGGGATCCGAAGATCGCCAGCACGGCATCGCCCATGAACTTGTTGACGAGGCCGTCGTGGCGGTCGACCTCGTCGACGACGATGCCGAAGAACCGGTTGAGCATCTCGACCACCTCGGCGGGCGGGCGGTTGGTCGCGAACGTGGTGGAACCGATCAGGTCGATCATCAGCACCGACACCACTCGGGTCTCCCCGCCCAGCTCCACGTCCTTGTCGGTCGCCGCGGCGGCCACCGACGCACCCACGTGACGACCGAACAGATCCCGGATGCGCTCGCGCTCGGCGAGCCCTTCGGCCATGTCGTTGAACCCGACCTGCAGCCGACCGAGCTCGGTGGCGTCGTTCACGACGATGCGCTTCTCGAAGTCGCCGTCGCGCACGGCGGCCATGGCGTCGCGCAGGGCGCTCAGCGGGGTGACGACCGCCTGCGCGTTCAGCAGCGTGACCATCAGCCCGAACACCAGCAGCACGGCGGCGAGACTGAGGATCGCCCAGGCGAACCGCGCCAGCTGGACCTCCTCGGGACGCGTGAGGGCGACCAGCCCGGCCACCACCAGGCCGAGCACGGGTGCGGCTGTTCCGAGGGACCAGAAGACCACCATGCGGCGTCGCACCCCGGCGGTGTGGAAGTCGGGGTCGCGTTCGTCGGCCAGCGCCTGCGCCGCGACGGGCCGCAGCACCCACTCGGTGAACAGGTAGGCGATGGCGCTGACGACGATCCCGGCGATCGTGACGGAGAAGAAGGTGGGCAGAGCGCCGCCCGGCTGAATCACGAGGGCGATCGTGGTGAACACCAACACGGCGATCGCCCACAGCCCGGACTGGACCAGGGTGATGCGCCAGGGCAGCTTGATGGCGCTGACGCGTTGCTGCCGTGTGGGGGAGCGATCGGACAGAGCCCAGTCCAGCTCGCGCAGGGTGATGCGGGTGATCGACACGGCGCCGATCACCACGGCTGCGAGCACGTAGACAGGGGTGGCGATCACGAGTGCCCTGACGAGGTCGGCCGAGGGCCCACCGCCGGGGATGATCAGCAGGTTCAGCGCCGCCACGACGGTCGCACCGATGACGTTGGTGACCACCAGCAGGAGGGTGAGCAGCACCTGGATGCGGGGTCGCAGCGACGAAAGGTCCTGCCCCTCGGGGCCGAGGGCACGGGCCTGCAGCCGGCGGATCCGTCGGTTCACCCGGCACTCCTTCCCTGCGCGGTGTCGCGCACGCCACATGCTCGCACGCCGTGTGCTTGCTCACCGTTCATTGACAGGGGTCGCTTCGTGCCGGGACCCTGTAGACGCAGCGTCACTCCCCGTTGCACCCTCGAGAGGATCCCCCATGGCCCGCAAGCCCGACCCTGAGATCGTCGCCGCCCTGACCCAGGTCACCGATTTCAGCCACGACGTGATCTCCGCGATGGCCCTCGCGGGTACCAAGGTCAACATCCCCGAGCGCTGGTCGGTCATGTCCGAGAGCACCCCCGCCGACATGGCCTACGTGCTGCTCGCCGGCGAGGTCGAGGTGCGCGTGCACCGCGAGCCGGTCGCGACCCTCCCCCCGGGACAGATCTTCGGCGAGATCGCCCTGCTGGAGCACTCGCTGCGCAGCGCCTCCGTGGTCGCGGTGTCGCCGATCAGCGTGCTGCGACTCGACGCGGCGGCCTTGCAGAAGATCGCCGATGACCATCCCGATTTCGCCGCCAGGCTCGCTGAAGGCGCCGATCTGCGCCGGTCGGGCTCCTGATCCACGGACTGCCCACCCAGTGAGACACGAGTCTCACCGGGTGGTCGTCGTGCGTCGCGAGCAGATAACGTTCGCCAGATGAACATCGGTGTGGTGCGCGAGTCGCTGGCCGGAGAGACCAGGGTCGCGGCGACGCCGGCCACGGTCGAGCAGCTGATCAACCTCGGATATGAGGTGGTCGTCGAGTCAGGGGCTGGCGCGCGTTCGAGCTTCACCGACGAGGCGTTCGCCCGCGCTGGTGCGACCGTTGGATCGGCCAACGATGCTTGGCGCACTGACGTGGTCTTCAAGGTCAATGCGCCCACGACCGAGGAGATCGACCGGTTGCTCGACGGCGCCACATTGATCAGCATCATCGGTCCGGCGCAGAACGAGGACCTGCTGGCCGAGCTGTCCCAGCGCAACCTCACGGTGCTGGCGATGGATGCTGTGCCGCGCATCTCACGGGCCCAGTCGATGGACGTGCTCTCCTCGATGGCCAACATCGCTGGTTACCGCGCCGTGATCGAGGCGGCCAACGAATTCGGTCGCTTCTTCACCGGCCAGATCACGGCAGCCGGCAAGGTTCCCCCGGCCAAGGTCCTGGTCGCAGGGGTGGGCGTCGCTGGACTTGCCGCCATCGGCACCGCCAACAGCCTCGGCGCCATCGTGCTGGCCACCGACCCCCGGGCGGAGGTCGCCGACCAGGTCAAGTCGCTTGGCGGTGAGTACCTCGAGGTCGAGGTCGAGACCGAGCAGTCGACCGATGGGTACGCCAAGGCCACGTCGGAGGCGTACGACGCACGCGCTGCGGAGATCTACTCCGAGCAGGCTGCGGACGTCGACATCATCATCACGACGGCACTGATCCCCGGCCGTGCAGCGCCCGTGCTGATCACCGAGGCCGACGTCGCCTCGATGAAGCCCGGCAGCGTGGTGGTCGACATGGCCGCCGGCAGCGGCGGCAACGTCGCCGGATCGGTGGCGGGCGAAAAAATCGTCACCGACAACGGTGTCACGATCATCGGCTACACCGACCTCGCCGGGCGACTGCCCACCCAGGCCTCCCAGCTGTACGGCACCAACCTGGTCAACCTGATGAAGTTGCTGACCCCGGAGAAGGACGGCCAGCTGCAGCTCGACTTCGACGACGTCGTGCAGCGCACCGTCACCGTGGTCAAGCGCGGAGAGACCTCGTGGCCGCCGCCGCCGGTCAACGTCTCGGCCGCGCCGGCCGCGCCCGCCGCACCGCCGAAGGAGCCCGCACCGCCCAAGGAACCCGCACCCGCCTGGCATCGCTGGGCCGTGATCGGCGCCGGCGTCCTCGCCCTGTTCCTGATCAACGCGTTCGCACCGCCTCCGTTGCCGGAGCACTTCACCGTGCTGGTCCTCGCGATCGTCATCGGCTACTACGTGATCGGCAAGGTGCACCACGCGCTGCACACGCCGCTGATGTCGGTGACCAACGCGATCTCCGGCATCATCGTGGTCGGAGCGATGCTGCAGATCGCCAGTGACGACGTCGCGATCCGCACGTTGTCGTTCGTCGCGATCTTGCTGGCCTCCATCAACGTCTTCGGCGGATTCGCCGTGACCCGACGCATGCTCAGCATGTTCTCGAAGGGCTGAGGCCATGACTGCCCAGAGCATCGCCACGGCGGCGTACATCGTTGCTGCCCTGCTGTTCATCCTGTCGCTGGCCGGATTGTCCAAGCACGAGACATCACGCAACGGCATCGTCTTCGGTATCGCCGGCATGACGATCGCGCTGCTGGCCACCTTCGTGGCCGTCACCGACATCTCCGACACCACCGGCGTGGTGCTGCTGCTGGTGGCCGTCGGCATCGGCGCCTCGATCGGTTTGTGGCGCGCCCGCGTGGTCGAGATGACCGGCATGCCCGAGCTGATCGCCCTGCTGCACTCGTTCGTCGGTCTGGCCGCCGTGCTGGTCGGCTGGAACGGGTACCTGGAGCACGGCGAATTCGCCCGGCAGTCGCTGGAGGACATCCACAACGCCGAAGTGTTTGTCGGCGTCTTCATCGGCGCAGTGACGTTCACCGGCTCCATCGTGGCGTTCCTGAAGCTGTCGGCTCGGATGAAGTCCAGCCCGTTGATGTTGCCGGGCAAGAACGCCATCAATCTGGGCGCGCTGGCCCTGTTCTTCGGCCTCACGGTCTGGTTCGTCATCACCCCCAGCCTCGGTCTGCTGATCGCCGTCACGGTCGTGGCGTTGGCGCTCGGCTGGCACCTGGTCGCCTCCATCGGCGGCGGTGACATGCCGGTCGTGGTGTCGATGCTCAACAGCTACTCGGGATGGGCGGCTGCGGCCTCGGGCTTCCTGCTCGACAACGACGCGCTGATCGTCACCGGTGCGCTCGTCGGCTCGTCTGGTGCGTACCTGTCGTACATCATGTGCCAGGCGATGAACCGTTCGTTCATCTCGGTGATCGCGGGTGGCTTCGGCATCGAGGCCGGGCCCGCCGACGACACCGACTACGGCGCTCACCGCGAGATCACCGCGGAGGACACCGCCGAGCTGCTCACCAATGCCAGCTCCGTGGTGATCACACCGGGCTACGGCATGGCCGTCGCGCAGGCTCAGTACCCCGTGGCGGAACTGGTCCGCAAGCTGCGTGAGCGCGGCATCGACGTGCGCTTCGGCATCCATCCGGTCGCCGGACGTCTGCCCGGCCACATGAACGTGCTGCTCGCCGAGGCCAAGGTGCCGTACGACATCGTGCTCGAGATGGACGAGATCAACGACGACTTCACCGACACGTCGGTCGTGCTGGTCATCGGCGCCAACGACACCGTCAACCCGTCCGCCGCCGAGGACCCGAGCAGCCCGATCGCCGGCATGCCGGTGCTGCACGTCTGGGAGTCATCGGACGTCGTCGTGTTCAAGCGGTCGATGGCCGCCGGCTACGCCGGCGTGCAGAATCCGCTGTTCTTCCGCGAGAACACCCAGATGCTGTTCGGCGACGCCAAGGACCGCGTCGAGGACATCATTCGCGCGCTGTGAAGTCGCTCCGCGACTGAGCCAGCGCGCGCGCCAGGGAGCGCAGCGACCGTGAGCGTCCCGCGCCGAAGGCGCCAGGAGCGAGGCGTGGCGAGGTACCAGCTTAGCCGAGCCCCGGTCGCCAGGGAGCGAAGCGACCGTGAGCGCAGCGAGGCGAACCTCAGGTGACCGACTCGCGTTCCGACGGGCCTCGCGGACGACGGCTCGCTGAGCCCCATGCCTCACCACGCCTCGCAGCAGGCGCCTTCGGCGCGTCACGCTCACGCTCCGCTGGCGCTCCTTCACGCTCGGCCGCGGGCGGCCTCGGTTCAGTCGCGATCAGTCAGCGACGCCGTACAGGCGGTCGCCGGCGTCGCCCAGGCCCGGGACGATGTAGCCCAGCTCGTTGAGCTTCTCGTCGAGGCCTGCGGTCACCAGGGTCACCGGCACGTCGACGGCAGCCAGGTCGGCCTCCAGCCGCGCGACCCCCTCGGGGGCGGCCAGCAGGGTGATGGCGGTGATGTGGTCGGCGCCGCGCCGGATCAAGAAGTCAATCGCCGCCGACAGCGAGCCGCCGGTGGCGAGCATGGGGTCGAGCACGTAGCACTGGCGGCCGGTCAGGTCGTCGGGCAGCCGCTCGGCGTAGGTGACGGGGTCGAGGGTCTCCTCGTTGCGCACCATGCCCAGGAACCCGACCTCGGCGGTGGGGATGAGCCGCTGCATGCCCTCGAGCATCCCGAGACCCGCGCGCAGGATCGGCACCACGAGGGGCCGCGGCTCGGACAGCCGGACGCCGTGAGCCTGCGCCACGGGCGTCGTCACCTCGACGGGGATGACGCGCACGTCGCGCGTCGCCTCGTACGCCAGCAGCGTGACCAGCTCGTCGGCGAGTCGCCGGAATGTCGGTGAATCGGTCGTCTTGTCCCGCAGCAGGGTGAGCTTGTGGGAGATGAGCGGATGATCGGCCACGTGTACGTGCATGGCGCGAGACTACTAGCGGCGACGCGCTGAGTTCTGTCACGATCGACTCATGGCCGAGGACGACGTGGACTTCGTGGTCGCTGCGTATCGCGCAGACGATGCGTGGCACGTCGCTGAGCTCAAGACCTCGCTGGGCTACGACCTCGAGGAGCTGGGCGAGGCGCTGGCTCGATTCAGGTCCGACGACGGCGTGTTCGGCCTGCTCTCCGTCGACGAGGACTGGTTCGCGATCCTGCGTCGTGAGGGCACACGGACTCGATGGATGCTGTCCGACGTCACCGTCGTCAGCGAGTCCGACTTGGCTGGCGACGTGGCTGATGCGATGAACCTGCGTGAGATCGACGACGACGAGGACCCGCAGCCCGGCGGCGACCTGGAGATCCTGTCCGACCTGGGTGTCAGCGCGGCCGTCCTGATCGACGTGTGCGACGACGACGTCTCGCTGCCCGCGGACCTGCTGCTCGAGCTGGCTGAGCTGCTGGGCTTCGCCGACGATCTCGAGGGGATCCTCGATTGAGTGACTGGGACCCAGCCATGCGCGAGGCTCTGACCCTCGCGGCGGCGGCGCAGGCCGACGATGATGTGCCGGTGGGCGCCGTGGTCCTGGACCCGGATGGCACCGTCATCGGTCGGGGGCGCAACACCCGCGAGCGCGACGGCGACCCGACGGGTCACGCCGAGGTCGTTGCCATCCGCGCCGCCGCGGCGGCCCGGGGAGAGTGGCGACTGGAGGGCTGCACGCTCGTCGTGACCTTGGAGCCCTGCACGATGTGCGCCGGCGCAGTCGTCGCCTCGCGCATCGAGCGGCTGGTGTTCGGTGCCTTCGATGAGAAGGCCGGCGCTGTCGGGTCGCTGTGGGACGTGGTGCGCGATCGTCGGCTGAACCACCGCCCCGAGGTCGTCACCGGCGTGCTCGCCGAGGAGTCGACCACCCTGCTGCGCGCCTTTTTCGCCGCGCATCGTTGATCGCGCGATGAGACGACCCGTCAGTAACTTGCCGAATCGTCAAATGTGCGGTGGGGTGTGACGGTGGACACAGAGAGCATCCAGTCAGCAGTCGACGGCTTCTTCGCCCCCATCTCCGACGCGGTGTCGTCGGTGGTCTTCTATCAGGTGACGATCGGCGGTGCCACCTTCCCGATCATCGTCGGCTGGTTGGTGCTGGCGGCGGCCATCTTCACCCTCGCCTTCCGTGGCATCCAGGGGTGGGGCAGTCGGACACGCCATCGCTCTGGTGCGCGGCCGGTACGGCAGCGACGACGACCCCGGCGAGGTGTCGCACTTCCAGGCCCTGACCTCCGCGGTGTCCGGCACGGTCGGACTCGGCAACATCGCCGGCGTGGCCGTCGCGCTGTCGCTCGGTGGTGCCGGCGCGACCTTCTGGATGATCCTGGCCGGTCTGCTCGGCATGTGCACCAAGTTCGTGGAGTGCACCCTCGGCGTGAAGTACCGCGAGGAGCACGAGGACGGCACGGTCAGCGGCGGCCCGTTCAAGTACCTGCCCATCGCCTTTGCGCGGTTCGGCAGCGGTGTCGCCACGGCGCTGACGAGCGTCTTCGCCGTCGCGATCTTCTTCTTCGGTGCGGTCGGCGGCAACATGTTCCAGGCCAACCAGACCTACGCCCAGGCCCGCAACGTCACCGGTGGCGACGACGGCTGGCTCGCCAGCAGCGGGGCCGCCCTCGGCTTCGGCATCGTGCTCGCGGTGCTCGTCGGCCTGGTGATCATCGGCGGCATGAAGTCCATCGGCCGCGTGACCGCCAGCCTCGTTCCGGCCATGGCGATCATCTACGTGGTGGCCTGCCTGGTCGTCATCCTGGGCAACTTCTCCTCGATCGACAACGCGTTCGGCGACATCATCAGCGGCGCCTTCTCGCCCGACGGAGTCACCGGCGGCGTGGTCGGTGTCCTGATCATCGGCTTCCAGCGCGCCGCGTTCTCCAACGAGGCCGGCGTCGGCTCGGCCCCCATCGCGCACTCCGCGGTCAAGACCCGCCGCCCCGTCACCGAGGGTTTCGTGGCCATGCTCGAGCCGTTCGTCGACACCGTCGTCATCTGCACCATGACCGCCCTGACCATCGTCATCGCCACGCCCGCAGTCGTGGTTGGACGCACGGGCGCAGGCCACTGCTGGCGAGACGCCCAACCCCGACGGCGTGGTCCTCACGTCGGACGCGTTCGAGAGCGTGGTGTCGTGGTTCCCGTACGTGCTGGCCGTCGCGGTCGCCCTCTTCGCGTTCTCGACGCTGATCACGTGGTCGTACTACACGCAGAAGGCGTTCACCTCGGTGTTCGGCCGCACGCCGTTCACCGAGCGTCTGTTCCAGGTGATCTTCTGCCTGTTCACCGTGTTCGGCTCGGTCGTTGCTCTGAGCGACGTCGTCAACCTGGCCGACGCCATGTTGTTCACCTGCGCGTTCATCAACATCCTGGGCCTGTACCTGTTGTTCCCGGTGGTCAAGCAGGAGCTGGACGAGTACTGGGAGGACCGCAAGGCGGGCCGGTTGGTCTACAAGCCAGGCCACGAGCCGTCCGATGCGGCCTAGTCTGAAGGCGTGAACATCACGGCGGACCGGCTGCGAGACGGTTTCCGCACGAAGCTGTGGCCCATCCCGGCGCTGGCCGTCCTCGCGGCGCTGGTCCTGGGTCTGCTGCTGCCCCAGCTCGACGCACACGTCGGCCGGGGCAGCTCGGACCTGCTCTTTGGCGGCGGCGCGGACGCGGCGCGCACGGTGCTCAGCGCCATCTCGGGCTCGCTGATCACGGTCACGTCGCTGACGTTCTCGCTCACCGTCGTCACCCTGCAGCTGGCCAGCAGCCAGTTCTCGCCGCGATTGCTGCGCACCTTCACGCGCGACCTCGTGGTGCAAGGAACCTTGGGCCTGTTCCTGGCCACCTTCACCTTCTCGCTGACGGTGCTGCGGACGGTGCGCACCGAGTCCGGCGAGCGCCGCCACCTTCGTTCCTCGGATCTCGGTGACCGTCGCCTTCGCGCTGGCCATCGTCAGCGTGCTCGCTCTCGTGCTGTTTCTGGCACATCTGACGCGGACCATCCGCGTCGAGAGCATGCTGCAGAGCGTCCACCAAGGCGCATCGGACGTGGCCAATCGCGTCGACGGCCACGATCGGGTCACCCGGCAAGCGGCTCGCGAGCTGGTCGCCGACCACGCGACGCGCCTGCTCGCCGGATCGTCGGGCTTTCTCGATCGACGTCGTCGAACGCGACCTCGTAGCGGCGGCAGCCGAGCACGACGCCGTCGTCTACATCGAGCGCGACCCCGGGGACTCGGTGATCGAGGGCACCCCCATCGGCTGGGTGTGGAGCTCGGCGGGGTCCGAAATGGAGACCCAGAAGTGCGAGTCGCTGAAAGACGCGGTCGGGGCGTGCATCGTCACTGGGATTCGAGCGCACCACGACGTCTGACCTCTCCCTCGGCCTGCGCCAGCTGACCGACGTGGCGGTCAAGGCGCTGTCACCCGGCATCAACGATCCGACGACAGCCGTGCACGCGCTGGGTCATCTGTCGGCATTGCTGTGCCAGCTGAGCAAGGTCTCGCTCGGACCTCAGCTGCTGCGCGACGCCGACGGCGCCGTGCGGGCGGTGTTGTCGAGTCAGGTCTTCGACGATCTGCTGGCGTTGGCTGTCGAGCAGCCGGCCCGTTACGGCGCCGAGCGACCCGCTGGTGATGGCGCGGTTGTTCATGCTGCTGCGCGAGGTCGCCTGGACCGAGGGCCGCCACACCGACGCAGCTGTCGCCACCCAGCTGGACCGCCTGTGGCGCCTGCTCGACGCCACCGATCTCGACCCCATCGACCGGGGATTGCTCGAGACCGAGGCCGACCGGGTCACCGAAGCGATCGAGGGCCGATGGGACCAGACCGGCCGCTCCCACTGACCTCACCACGATTCGAAGCGAGCGGGCCCGTCCGGTAGGGTTTCCCGCGGTGGCGTGTCCGAGCGGCCTAAGGAGCACGATTCGAAATCGTGTGAAGGTTCATCCCTTCCGTGGGTTCAAATCCCACCGCCACCGCCACATGAGAACCCCCGGTTCTGACTGGAATGTCAGTCGTACCGGGGTTCTTCATGTCCTCTCGTCATTCGGGTTCATTGCCGTGCTGGCCGCCGACTCGGTACTGCGACTTCACGCCGCTGTACATCAGGTGGCTCACCAGCCCCTGTGCGGCGTGCGGGAGGTTGTGGCAGTGATCCATCCACAGGCCGGGGTTGTCGGCGAGGAAGGCGACCTCGTACGACTCGCCGCCGCGGACCTCGAGCGAGTCCGTCCACCACGGACTGCCAGATGCCTTGACTCCATCGCGAGAGATGACGAGCGCGTGGTGCCCGTGCAGATGCATCGGGTGGGGTTCTCCGCTGGTGTTCTCGATCCTGAACACGACGACGTCGCCCTCGTCGACGGTGAACATCGGGACATCGGGATACATGTGGCCGTTGATCGTCCACCACAGCCCGGGCCGGCCGTCGAGGAAGCCGGGACGTCGTCCGATCCGGTAGTCGAAGCGTCGATCAGCTGCCGCAGCGTTGATCCCGGGGTCGGCGGCCGCCCCGTAGGACAACAGGTCCACCGCCACGTTTGGTGCGTTTGGTTCGGGGGCAGAGGTGGGCTCCGCGCCGAGGACGAGCGCCGTGGTGCCGGCAAAGTCGACCCGCGCACCGCTGTCCGGGATGGTCAGCCCCAGGTCGACCCGACCGCCGGCCGGCAGGTCGAAGCGCTGGCCGTCGATCGGCCCGGGCTGGTTGACGTCGTACCCGTCGACGGCGAGCACCTGGAAGGTCGCACCCGTCACCCAGACCGGGGCGATGCCGTTGTCGGTGTTGATCACGCGCACCCGGACCTTCGTGCCGGGCTCGGCGTCGAGCGTGGTCGACCCTCGCTCGCCGTTGAGCGTCGCCGCTCCGCTGAAGCGGTGCAGGAGGGCCACCTCGTCGCGCACGTCCGGTGTCGGGGTGGTCGGCTCCACGATGAGAGCCCCGAACAGCCCGCCGACGACTTGCGCGTGCGAGATCTGGTGCGAGTGATACCAGAACGTGCCCGCGTGGTCGGCGACGAAGCGGTAGGTGAATTTTTCGCCCGGCATGACCGCGTCCTGCGTCACCCCGGCCACCCCGTCCATCGCGTTGGGGGTCTCCACGCCATGCCAGTGGATCGTCGCGCCGTCGGACACGTTGTCGTTGACGAGCGTCACCTCGACCATGTCGCCCTCGGTCGCGGTGATCGTGGGCCCGGGTGAGGTGCCGTTGATCGCGTACGTGTCGCCGTCCTGGGTGAAGGTCAACGTCTCCTCGACGTCGGCGGCTCGACTCGGGTCGTCGACCAGATCGGCGATGGGGACGCCCCCCTGGTGCTCACCGTGTGCGGCCGGACCGCCCCCGTAGTCGTGATAGCCCATCGCCGCCATGTCGTAGGAGTCCGGGAGCAGGCTGCGCTCCCACATCAGGGCGAGCGGGACCACCAAGGCCAGAGTCGCGACGACTGCGGCCACCCGTCGCCAACTGACGAAATTGCCGAGGCCGCCTGGCGATGCTGTCGCAGGCCCTCGCACGGAGGCTCGTCAGACCCTGGTGGGTTCGACGGCCGCTGACGCGGTCGACGCCATCCGTCCCGCCTGGATCGCCGTGCCGAGGATCACCAGGGCGTTGATTCCGTGGAGGGCTCCGAATCCGGCCCCGAACTGACGGGACAGCTCGGGGAACACCAGCACCTGCAGCACGACCAGAACGACGATGAGTCGCCGCGTACTTCGTGCCTCCCGGCACCTTGGCGAAGAACGAGGTGATGAGCAGGATCAGCGAGACGAGCGGGATCAGCAGGAGGCCGATGAAGAACATGTGGAACGCGAAGCCCCATTCAGCCGTGAACTGCATGTCACAATCCGAGCACTCCAGCAAGGCCTTGTTGACGACGCCGCCCTCGTCGTTGATCCAGTTGGAGAGGCCGAAGAAGGCCCAAGCAAGCATTCCGGCCTGGACGACGACCAGCACGGCGATCGAGTTCGCCAGGAACTTGTATGTCTTCATTGTCATGCTCCGCTTCTCCGCGGACTCCGGCCCGCAGGCTGAGGTGATGAGTCGGATTATCGTGACAAGATCAGCGGACCGGAATGGCTCGATCTGACCATTCGATGCCCCTCACCGTGACTAGTTCATCACGGTCGTGAGCAACCCGATGGTGACGAGACCGGATCTGTGGGGTCAGGCTGCCAGCAGTTGCTGGATGGTCCAGGAGGTGCCGTCGGGGTCGTCAAAGGTCGTGAACGCGCCCCAGGGCTGAACGTCCACTGGTGCGGCGGCAACACCGCTGTCGATTGACACATCCTGCGAGACTGGGGCGATGACATCGGTGCACGTGTGTCCGTCGTGCGGGGAGTCCGCGGCCCTTCGCGGTGCACCTGGCGGCGCGGGCATCGAGATCACGTGCCAGACGTGCGGGCACCGCTGGACCCGCGGCGCACTGACCTGCCGCTCGTGCGGTGGGGCCGAGTCCGTCACGATTCCGCAGGTGATCGCTCGGACCACGCGCGGGACCCAGCTCTCGATCATGGGGCACCGCGACGCGGTGCTGTGCCCTGTGTGCGATGCCGATGTGATCGCCCAGTGTCAGACCGCCCGTCAGTGGGTGCCGGAAAATCATGTCTCGGCATTCGCCTTCGACGCTGCCGAGAACGAGCGAAGCCAGAATAAATCGGCACCGACCGCTTCCGAAGTGCAGCGTGCGCGCCCGCGACCCACCGCGCCGCGACAGCCCGCCCAGCCGGTCGAGCTTCTGCCTGAGGAACCAGCGAAGAAAAACCCTACGGTTCGCCAGGCCGTCGAGGCGTACATGGGTGCGGACCCGGAGGCTGACGCTCTCACGATGCTCAGCCTCGCCACGTTCCTCGGTTCCAGCACGCGGCTGGAGACGCTGGCCGGTCCGCAGTCCGCCACGACGTTGGGCGAATGGTTCGACAGCACATGGGGGGAGCACCACGCGGATCGCCAGTCGGCAGTTCGACGATCGGTGCGGGCTGCCTTCGCCCACTGGGTGGCCGAGGGCTGGATCGCCGACGACCCCTCGATGCGCCTCGGCGCTTGATCGGGCCGGTCTAGCGGCTCAGCGCGCGGCGCAGATAGGGCGCGGTCACGCTGTCAGCCACGTCGAGCAGGTCTGACGGGGTCGCCTCGACGACGACGGTTCCGCCGCGGTCGCCGCCTCCCGGTCCGAGCTCGATGACCCAATCGGCCGCCGCGATGACCTGCATGTCGTGCTCGACCACGACGACGGTGTCGCCGGCGTCGACGAGGCGGCCGAGTACGCGCACGAGGTCGCGCACATTGACGGGGTGCAGTCCACCGGTGGGCTCGTCCAGCACGAAGACGGTGTTCTCCCGCCGCGGTCGCTGCAGCTCCGTCGCGAGCTTGATGCGCTGCGCCTCTCCGCCGGAGAGCTCGGTCGCCGGCTGTCCGAGCGTCAGGTAGCCGAGTCCCACGTCAAGCAGCGTGCCGAGAGCCCGGTTGATCGATGAGACGTCGCCGAAGAACTCGGCCGCCTCCTGCACCGTCATGGCCAGCACCTCACCGACGTCGCGGCCCCGATAGCGAACCTCGAGGGTCTCGGGGTTGTAGCGGGAGCCGTGGCAGGTCGGACACGACGAGTAGCTGGTGGGCAGGAACACGAGCTCGACGGCGATGAATCCCTCACCGTCGCAGGTCGGACACCGTCCGGCCTCCACGTTGAACGAGAACCGACCGGCGTTCCAGCCGCGAGCTGTGGCTTCCTCGGTGGCCGCAAAGATCCGTCGTACGGCGTCGAACAACCCGGTGTAGGTGGCGAGGTTGGATCTGGGCGACCGTCCGATCGGCCGCTGGTCGATCGCAATGATGCGCTGGGCGGTCCCGGAGTCGTCGACGTCGGTCTCCAAGCGTGCGGCGATCGCGGTCAGCAGTGAGGACTTGCCGGAGCCTGAGACACCCGTGATGGCCGTCATCACTCCCAGGGGGAGCCCCACGGTGACGTCCTGCAGGTTGTTCAGCGTCAGGTGCTCAAACGTGCGCGTCGCCCGTGGCTCACGTGCCGAGAGGGCGGTCGCGTCGACGCGATCGAACATGAAGTCGGCGGTCAGTGATCCGTCGACCAGCGCCAACGCCTTCGGCGGCCCGCTGTAGATGATCTCGCCGCCGAGGACACCGGCGCTCGGCCCCACGTCGACGACCCAGTCCGCGTTCCGAGCGATCGAGAGGTCGTGCTCCACGACGAACAGGGAATTGCCAGTCGTGACCAGCCCGCGCAGGGCCTCATACAACGCCTCGGAGTCGGCCGGGTGGAGGCCCGCCGACGGCTCATCGAGCACGTAGAGGACTCCGTAGAGTCCAGCTCGGACCTGGCCGGCAAGCCGCACGCGCTGCAGCTCGCCGGGGGACAGGGCGGTGCTCGATCGATCCATCGACAGGTAGCCCAGACCGAGTCCGATGATCGCTTCGACGCGGGCGCCGAAGTCGGTGACCAGCGAGCGAGCGGCCGACGACGCGGCCGCGCCGTGCCGGTCAGTGCCGCGGGCCTGCTCCTCGAGGCCGGAGTCGAGCAGCGCGCAGACCTTCGACAGCTGCAGGGCGCTCATCTCGGCGATGTCGACGCCGGCAAACGTGACAGCCAAGGCGGCTGGACGCAGGCGTTTGCCGTGACATGTGCGGCAGGGGCCCTCGGCGAGATAGGCCTCGAGCTTCTCGCGCTGAGCGGGGGATGGTGTGCGGGCCAGGTTGCGCATCAGGTACTTCTCCGCCGAGGACCAGTGCCCGTGGTACTGGCTCGCCTCGCCGCCCTTGTTGCCCATCAACAGCATGCGGGGCTCTTCGTCGGTGAACAGGATCCAGTCCCGATCGGCCTGGGCGAGGGTGTTCCACGGCGCGTGGATGTCGATGCCGAGCTTGGTGATCATGCGCCGAGCGTTCTGTCCGACCCAGGCGCGATTGGCCCAGACGCCGATGGCGCCCTCGTCGATCGACAGGCTCGGGTCGGGGACGAGTAGCTCCTCAGTGGTGCTGCGGGCTACGCCGCTGCCGTGGCACGTCGGACACGCACCGTCCGCCGTGTTGGAGGAGAAGGCGGACGCCGGGAGGTGGTCGGCGCCGTCGGGGTACGTGCCCGCGCGACTGTAGAGCAGCCGCAGGACGTCTGAAAGTGAGCTCAGCGTGCCAAGGGTCGATCTCGAGCTGGAGGCGCCGCGTGCCTGCTGCAGGGCGATGGCGGGTGGCA
Source organism: uncultured Actinomycetota bacterium (assembly GCA_963769445.1). Taxonomy (GTDB): domain Bacteria; phylum Actinomycetota; class Actinomycetes; order Propionibacteriales; family Nocardioidaceae; genus Aeromicrobium. The sequence continues at coordinate 109,947 of CAVYLO010000003.1, forward strand.
GGCCGTCAATCGTGTCGACCTCAGGGGCACCCACCTGCGACAACAGGCGACGGGCGTAGGGCGCGACCGATTCGAAGTAGCGGCGCTGCGACTCCGCGAACAGCGTCCCGAAGGCCAGGGATGACTTGCCTGAGCCGGAGACTCCGGTGAACACGACGAAGCAGTCGCGCGGAAGGTCGACGGCGAGATCGCGGAGGTTGTGTTCCCGCGCGCCTCGCACCCGGATCCAACCCGACGATCCTTCGGGAAGTGCCGTCCCGTGCAGATCGGCAGCAGGTTGGTCAGGCACCTGCTCAACCTACGCGGGCTGAGTGGAGGCGCCAGCCGGCGTGCGGGCGAGATAGATCGTGGCCGTTGACGTGCTCCCGATCAGGGGGTTCGGGAAGGTGATGATCTCGGCCCGCGCTTCGGCGAACGCCTGGGTCAGCACGGCCAGGAACGCCTCGTCCGGCGGGTCGTCGGACCACAGGGCGAACACGCCACCGGGGTGCAGCCGCTCGACCACGCGGGCCAGGCCCTCGGCGGTGTAGAGATCGGCATGGCTCGGGTGCAGATGGTGGCTGGGCGTGTGGTCGACGTCCAGGACGATCGCGTGCCAGATCCGCCCGGGCTGATCGGGGTCGAGCTCGCCGTCGGGGCGCATGGCAGCAAAAAAATCACCGCACACCAGCCGGCAACGCTCGTCGGTCGCCAGGGTGGTCCCAGCGGGGATCAGGTGCCGCTGGTGCCAGTCGATCACCTCGGGAAGTGCATCGATGACGACCAGAGATCGCACGCGGGGGTCCTCCAGCACGGCGAGCGCCGTGTAGCCGAGCCCGAGTCCGCCCACGACCACGTCCAGCTCGTCGAAGGTGGAATCGCTCATGGCCAGCGTGCCGAGTGCCGTCTCCGACACCGTGAACAGGCTCGACATGAGGAACTCGTCGTTGAGCTTGATCTCGAGCAGATCCTGCCGAGCGATCGGGTCCCAGCGCTCCCGCAAGATGAGCTCGCCCATCGGAGTGGGCTGGAAGTCGATCTCGCGGAACAGGGCCATCGTCGAACCCTACGCGGGTTGGAGACCGTCGCCGCGCGGCTACGATGTCGACCTCACCCCTCGACACCCAGGATGGTCATGCGCGCGCAGTACCCCGGCACGTGCGGATTGTGCTCGAAGCCGATCGCGCCCGGCGACGACATCGTCGGCGTCGGCGAGTCGAGTCGCTGGATCCATCAGGCCTGCGGCACCCAGGGCACCTTGACCCCGGACGCGGCCCCCGTCGCCGTCCCGATCTCGAAGCCGGGCAGCAAGGCGCCGCCGTCAGCCACCGTGGTGTTCACCGACGGCTCGTGTCTGGTGAACCCGGGCGGCCCGGGCGGATGGGCATGGGCCATCGACACCCAGCACCATGACTCCGGGCCCGACCCGTCGACGACCAACCAGCGTATGGAGATCCGGGCGGCCTTCGAGGCGGTCAAGGCACATCCCGGACCGCTGCACATCGTCAGCGACTCGCAGTACGTCGTCAACTGCTTCACCCAGAACTGGTGGCGCGGTTGGCACTCCCGGGGGTGGCTCAACAGCGCCAAGAAGCCGGTGGCCAACCGCGACCTGTGGGAGCCGTTCATCGAGCTGGTCCTGGAGCGCGGCGACGTCACCTTCGAGTGGGTCAAGGGTCACGCGGGCCATGACATGAACGAGTTCGTGGACGAGCTCGCCGGCGCCGCCGCCCAGCTCGCTGCCCAGCAGGTCTGATTTTGCGGACTGCGGCGGAATAGGTGGGCGCCTCCGCGCCTTGTCATGGATATGACCGTCAACGCGACAGCATCCGGCACGTTCACCCTCGGCGGCGACCTGCCCGTCGTCCGCCTCGGCTACGGCGCCATGCAGATCACCGGGCCCGGCGTGTGGGGAGAACCCAAGGACCGCGACGAGGCGATCGCCGTGCTCCGTCGGGCCGTCGACCTCGGCGTCACCTTCATCGACACCGCCGACTCCTACGGGCCGAACGTGTCCGAAGAAATCATCCGCGAGGCGCTGCACCCGTACGGCCACGGCATCGTCGTGGCGACCAAGGCGGGTCTGACCCGCACCGGTCCCGGCAAGTGGGTTCCTGTCGGACGCCCGGCGTATCTCAAGCAGCAGGTCGAGATGAGCTTGCGCAAGCTGGGTACCGACCGCATCGATCTGATCCAGCTGCACCGCATCGACCGTGAGGTCCCGGTGGCCGACCAGATCGGCGCGTTCAAGGAGCTGCAGGACGAAGGCAAGGTGCGTCACATCGGCTTGTCAGAGGTCAGTGTCGATCAGCTGAAGCAGGCGCAGGAGACCGCTGAGATCGTCTCGGTGCAGAACATGTTCAACCTCGCGAGCCGGGATGCCGAGCCCTTGCTCGATCACTGCACGACCGAGGGCATCGGCTTCATCCCGTGGTTCCCGCTCGCCACCGGCGAGCTCTCGAAGGAAGGCAGCGCCCTGAGCGATCTCGCCGAGCAGCACGACGCCACACCGTCGCAGCTCGCTCTCGCCTGGTTGTTGCACCGCTCGCCGGTCATGCTGCCGATCCCGGGCACGTCCAGCGTCGCCCACCTCGAGGACAACCTCGGTGCCGCCGCCATCGAGCTGTCGGCAGCCGAGCAGCAAGCGCTCGCTGACGCAGCGTGGTCCATGCCGGGATGATCCAATGAGGGGGTGAGTGAAATCCATCCCCTCCGTGACCTGCCCGTCGAGCACCTCCGCGAGCGCACCAGTCTCAAGTGGAGCGGGTACGGGCCGGACGTTCTGCCGCTCTGGGTTGCCGAGATGGACGCCCACCCGATCCCGGCGGTGGTCAAGGCAGTTGACGACGCGATGCGGTCCGGCAACTCGGGCTACCCCACCCACGTGCGCGAGTACGCCGAGGCATTCGCCTCCTTTGCTGCGGACAGGTGGGAGTGGTCGGTCTCGGTCGATCAAGCCGCCATGGTGGCCGATGTGATGACGGGGGTCAGCGAGGCCATCGCTCTGGTCAGCGAGCCCGGCGACACCGTGATCGTGAACCCGCCGGTCTACCCGCCGTTCTTCGGATTCATCGAACACATCGGGCGACTGGCGCTGCAGGCCCCGCTCGGTGCGGACGGCCGGCTCGATCTGACAACTATCGAGGATGCCTACCGGGCGGCGGGCCGCGGAGCAGTCCACCTCCTCAGCAACCCGCACAACCCCACGTCCGTCGTTCACACCCGCGAGGAGCTCGCTGGCGTTGCTGCCCTGGCGCACGAGCACGGCATCACCGTGGTGGTCGACGAGATCCATGCGCCACTGGTGGAGTCCGGGTTCGTTCCGTACTTGACCATCGACGGAACTGATGACGCCATCGTGGTCACGTCGGCCTCCAAGGGATTCAATCTTGCTGGGCTCAAGGCAGCGGTCATGTTCGGCGGACGGGGATCGCGGTTGCCGCACCTGCACGAAATGGTCAGCCACGGGCCGAGCCACCTCGCGATGATCGCTCACGTCGCCGCCTACCGTCACGGCAGCCCGTGGCTGGACGGGCTGCACGCTGACCTCGCCGAGAATCGCCAGCAGCTTGCAGATGGTGTGCAAAAGATCTCAGGAGCCCTGTGGAATCGGGAGTCTGGAACCTATCTGGCGTGGCTGGACCTCACCGCGCTCGGTCTCGGCGACGACCCGGCTGCAGCAATTCTCGAACGGTCGGCCGTGGCGCTGAACTCCGGCCTTCCCTTCGGTGTGGGCGGCGCAGGACACGCCCGACTCAACTACGCCACGACTCCGGAGATCCTCGATGAGGCGCTGGATCGGATGGCCACTCTGGGTTGACCAGGTAGTCCCAAGGAGTGGTTTATCCGGTATTCAGCACGTCAGCGCGGGCAATTTTCTACTCTCATGACAGGGAGAACATGACTCAACTCGATCGGGCAGGAACCAAGGCGGTGATGTCGCCGATGGCACAGGCCACGGCGGCCATCTACGCTGGCGCCTTCGTGTTGCTCGCCGCGGCGGCTGCCCTGCGCATCGCGGACATGAGTCCGCGGTGGATGCTCATCACTTTTGCGGCCCTTTGCCTGCTGCAGAGCCTCTACGCCTTGGTCCGCCGTGATCGACTGACGGTCGCCGAGGTGACCCCCATGGTCGTGGGCACGATGGTCATGACGGCGCTGTTGACGTACAACACCCAGATCGACCTCGCCACGCTGGCCAACGGCGCCACGCTGTCGATCATGGCGCTCTACGTCGTCTGGTTCCTGCCGGGTTGGTCCGGGCGTGTCGTCCTCTACGGCGGATGCGCGACGTGGTGGGTGGCCATCGCGTTGCGCGGCGACCCCCTCCTGAGTGCGGTGGCCGTGATCGTCCTCGCCCAGGTGGTCCTCGGGGCAGAGGTGTTGGCGCGGGCGCGGGCGACCGACCACCGGCTCGCCCATCGAGACTCCCTGACCGGCGCGGTGGACCGTACCGCAATCTCCGAGGTGTGCGAGCGGCACTTCATCCAGCTGCGCGAGCGGAGCACGGCGTTCTCGATCATCGTGATGGATCTCGACGGGCTGCGCGACATCAACAATCAGCAGGGACATTTCGCGGGCGACGCGGTGCTCGCGGAGGCATGCCGGCACTGGCGCACCCACTTGCGCGAACGTGACGTGCTCGGCCGGCTCGGCGGCGACGAGTTCGTGATCGTGCTGCCGGGGTCGGGAGCCATCGACGCCACGGACGTCGAGCGCCGGCTACGCGTCGATGCGACCGTCGCGTGGTCCGCAGGCGTGGCGCAGGCCCGTGCCGACGACACGCTGGAGTCGCTGATGCACCGCGCCGACGAGCGCATGTATCGCCAGAAGGCCGAACGGGCGATCAGCTGACCGGTGCGGTCACCCGGCAGCCTCTTCGGGGGTCGGGGCTGATCCGCCGAGTCGGGCGGGGACCCACGGTTCGTCGTGCGGGTGCGGACCGTACGCGTCCTGCACCTCGTGCAACAGCTTCGTCATGGCGTCCGCGAGGATCTCGGTCATCTCGTCCACCGTCCCGACCGGCTGGATCGGGTCGCCCACCGTCACCATGACCGGCGTCTTGGTGCGGCCCAGATGCCTGGCTGCGCCCTTGGGTGCGATGCGTTGCGATCCCCAGACGATCGACGGGATGATCGGCACGCCAGCCTCCAGCGCCATGCGCGCGGCACCACTCTTGAGCTCCTTGATCTCCAGGCTCAGGCTGATCGTGGCCTCGGGATAGACCGCCACGATCTCGCCGGCTCTCAGCTGTTCGACTGCGGCCAGGTAGGCGTCGCGCCCGGCCGTTCGGTCGACGGGGATCACGCCGCACCCCTTCATCAGGAAGCGGAGTATCGGATTCTTCGCGAGCTCGGCCTTGGCCAGGATGCGCAGCTGGCGCTTGTCGACGGTGTACGCCGACAGACCGATGTAGCCGAAGTCGACATAGCTGGTGTGGTTGACCGCGAGCACCGCGCCACCGGTTCTGGGGAGTCGTGACGACCCGATCCGGGTGGGCCGGTGACCGCCGAACAGATTGAACAGCCGGAACATGGTGATCATGAACAGGTAGGACATGGTCCCCTCCTTCACAGCTGGTCGAGCACGGTCAACGTCATGGCCCATGCCGGTGAAGCCGGGTCGATCACGACGAAGTGGTCGCCGTCGACCACCGTCACCGTGGCATCGGCACCAGCCGCCGTTGCGGCACTGACGTAGCTGTCGGACTGGGTGGGCGGGACGTTCGAGTCGTCGCGACCGTGGATGCATCGCACCGGCACGGTCAGGGGGATGCTGGCCAGCGGATCGGCATCGCGATATCGATCCTTCAGCTCGTCGGTGTCGGGCAGCCCACCCATCAACGACGCCACCGCTCCGCCGCCGAGGTTGTCCTCGATGGCCAGCGCAAAGTCCAGCACGCCAGCCTGCGACACCGCAGCGGTGACCGGCACGACCGGTTGATTCCACGCCGGATTCGACAGTCCGGCGCGACCCGCCGCCCACACGGCGAGGTGCCCTCCGGCTGAGTGGCCGAGCGTGATGACCGTCGAGGTGTCGAGGCCGTCGACGTCGGCCAACGCGTCCAGACCGGCGGCCACGTCGTCGAAGGTGACGGGCCAGCCACCGCCGTTGCCGACAGTTCGGTACTCCAGGTTGATCGCCGTCCACCCAGCGGCGGCCAGCGAAGACGCGAGGGGCCGGCCCAACGACAGGTCGAACTGCGACCGCCAGAAGCCGCCGTGAATCACGACCACGACTCCCTTGGAGGGACCGGACGGGCGACTGATCTCGAAGAACTGTGCGGGATCGTCGCCGTACGAAACTGTGGTCACGTCATTCCCTTTCGGTGAACCGGTCGGGGTACACGCTGCCAGAGCGAAGGCCGCGGCGAGCGCCATCAGGGTGCGCCGCCCGATCACATGATCTGGGGGTTCACCGACGTGGTCCACCGCACCACACAACCGCACCGCGCCGCCCGCCGCCATCGGAACCAGAGTCGCTCTCGGTAGAATCGGAGTCCGACGAGTCCATGGGAGGGGTTGTTCCATGGATTCCTACGACCTTGATCTGTATCTCCTGGTCGGTGCGTCGGTGCTGATTCTGGCCATCCTGGCGGTGCGGATCTCGGTCACGGCCGGCATGCCGTCACTGATGATGTACCTCGCTCTCGGCCTGATGATCGGCAGCTCAGGTCTGGGCATCGAATTCGGCGACGCCGACCTGGCACTCGCTCTCGGATTCGGGGCGCTGGCGCTGATCCTCGCCGAGGGCGGCCTGTCGACGAAGTGGGAGCACGTGCGCCCCTCCATCGGGCTGGGTCTCCTGCTGGCCACTCTCGGCTCAGCAGTCAGCGTGCTGGTGGTGTCTCTGGGCGCGCACTACCTGCTGGATCTGGACTGGCAGCTCGCCATCCTCATCGCGGCCGTTCTGACGCCCACCGACGCGGCGGCGGTCTTCTCGGTGCTGCGCGCCGTGCCGCTCAAGCACCGGGTGTCGGGTGCGTTGGAGGCCGAATCGGGACTCAACGACGCCCCGATCGTGGTGCTGGTGACGGCGATCAGCCTCGGCGAGATTGCCGATGGCGGGTTGTGGAAGTTCACCGGGCTCATCGTGTTCGAGGTGGTCGCCGGCGCGATCATCGGCTTCGGGATCGGGTGGCTCGCGGCCCAGCTGCTGCGCCGCGTGGCATTGTCCGCGTCAGGCTTGTATCCCCTCGTGGTGCTCGGGTTCACACTGCTGGCCTACGGCGCCGCCGCCAGTCTGCACGCCAGTGGGTTCGCCGCCGTCTACATCGCAGCGCTCGTGCTCGGCAACACCGAGCTGCCCCACCGCATGGCCACGCGGTCCTTCGTCGAGGGGGTCGGCTGGCTGGCGCAGATCGGTGTGTTCGTCATGCTGGGTCTGCTCGCCAACCCGGACGAGCTGCAGTGGTGGCACGTCTGGACAGGGCTCGCCGTGGGCGGAATCCTCACCTTCGTCGCTCGTCCGTTGTCGGTGGGAATCAGTGCCGTGTGGTTTCGACGCGGCCTGCGCGAGCAGCTCTTCATCGGATGGGCAGGACTGCGCGGCGCCGTCCCCATCGTCCTGTCGACGATTCCGCTGGCGGCCGACGTCGAGGGCTCCCGCGACCTGTTCAACATCGTGTTCGTCGCCGTGGTGGTCTACACCCTCGTGCAGGCGGCCCCCCTGACCCGGCTCGCCTCGTGGTGCGGGGTGCTGTCTGACGACATCCGCGACGTCGACGTCGAGGCGGCACCACTCGAACGCATCTCTGCGGACCTGTTGCAGATCCGCATCCCCAGCGGCTCGAAGCTGATCGGGGTCGAGATCGACGAGCTGCGACTGCCACCGGGCGCATCGGTCTCGCTGGTCGTCCGCGACGGCAGCACCTTCGTGCCCCACCGCACGACCCGTCTCGCGGTGCACGACGAGCTGCTGGTCGTGGCAGCACGTCAGGTCCGTGAGGCCACGGAGATGCGACTGCGGGCTGTCGGCCGCTACGGCCGGTTGGCCGGTTGGGGCCAACGCGAGGACCCGGTCAACTGATCGGGAGGATCGGCAGGCACACGTCGATGCGTCGATCCGAGACGGCCTTGGCCGTCTCGCCCTTCTTGCTCAACCCCTTGGTCGCGTAGTTGCTACCGACGAGCACGCTGACTCCGTCGGGGTCGAGGGTGGGTGGCGGATCCTGGATGGTCACCTTGCCGCTGAACTGGGCCTCCACCACGGCGACCCGTGGGTCGGACTCGTCGGAGGCCAGGATCACGATGTTGTTGGTCTCGACCTCGGTCGGGTTGTTCGCCACGGTCCCGGTGAGGAATCCGCGACGCTGCAGGAGGACCGACACCCGGTTGGCGAGCCCGGCGGTGCGTGACGCGTTGTAGACGTTGACCGTGACCAGGTTCGGAGTGACGTCCTCACCGGTCTCGATGGTGCGTGGGGCGCAGGTGGGCGCTGCGACGGCGGTGTCGGCGCTTGACGTGAGCAGGTTGAAACCGATGGCGCCTCCGGTGATGAAGACGAACACCGCCACGAGCATCAGCATGAGTCCGGAAGGCTTCATGCGGTGCGTCCGATCGAGTGCACGCGGGCGTGCAGCATGTTGCGCTGCTGCAGGGCCGCACGCAACGCACGGTGAAGTCCGTCCTCGAGGAACAGCTCGCCGTTCCAGCTGACGACGTGCGCAAACAGGTCACCGAAGTAGGTGGAGTCCTCGTCGAGCAGGTGCGCGAGGTCGAGCTGGGTCTTGGTGGTGGTGAGGTCGTCGAGCCGCACCTGGGATGGCGAGATCTCGGCCCACCCGCTCTGCGCGAGACCGTGATCGGGGTAGGGACGCCCCTCGTTCACCCGCCGGAAGATCACGGCTTCAGTGTAGACAGGCGTCGTCGGCGACGCCGGTAGCCTGCTGACATGACGACCAACGACGACGCCCAGCAGGCGAGGGCCGAGGCCGAAGCGGCGGCGCAGACCGCTGTCGAGGCCCAGGCTGCCGCGGCAGCCGCGCAGCAGCGGGCCGACGAGCTCGCGACCAAGGCCGATGCCGCGGTGCGGGCGACGCAAGCGTCGGGCGCCGGTGATCCGGACGCCGACTCGGTCGACGACCTCGTCGCCGTCGTGACGGCCGGCTACGCCTTCGAGGGGCTGGCCCTGCAGATCGGGGCGTTGGTCGACGGCGAGGCCGTCCCCGAGGCGCAGGTGCGCATCCCGTTGGCGATGCTCAACCGGCACGGCTTGATCGCCGGGGCCACCGGCACCGGAAAGACCAAGACCCTGCAGGTGCTCGCCGAGCAGGTCTCGGCGCATGGTGTCCCGGTGTTCGCCGCTGACATCAAGGGCGACCTGTCAGGCATCGCCACGCCTGGAACCTCCAGCGACAAGCTGGCGGCCCGGTGCGAGAGCATCGGCCAGACCTGGACGCCTGAGGCTGCTCCCACCGAGTACTTCACCCTCGGCGGCACGGGCACAGGGGTGCCGCTGCGAGCCTCGGTCGCGAGCTTTGGGCCGACCCTGCTGTCCAAGGTGCTCGGGCTCAACGACACCCAGGAGTCCTCGCTCGGGCTGGTGTTCCACTATGCGCGAAACGCCGACCTGGACCTCATCGACCTCGAGGACCTGCGCGCTGTGCTCAAGCACCTGACGAGCGACGAGGGCAAGGCCGAGCTCAAGGAGCTCGGCGGTCTGTCCACCGCCACCGTCGGCGTGATCTTGCGTGAGCTGATCGCCTTCGGCGACAAGGGCGCGGACGTGTTCTTCGGTCAGCCCGAGATCGACGTGGCCGACTTCCTGCGCACGGACGGCGAGCGGGGCATCGTCTCGCTGCTGGAGGTCCCGGGCGTGCAGGACCAGCCGGCACTGTTCTCGACCTTCCTCATGTACCTGCTGCAGCAGCTGTTCACGACGCTTCCCGAGGTCGGCGACATCGAGAAGCCGAAGCTGGTGTTCTTCTTCGACGAGGCACACCTGCTGTTCCGCGACGCCTCCAAGGACTTCCTCGAGACCATCACGCAGACGGTGCGACTGATTCGCTCCAAGGGCGTGGGCGTCTTCTTCGTCACCCAGACACCGAAGGACGTGCCATCGGACGTCCTGGCCCAGCTTGGGTCGCGGGTGCAGCACCAGCTGCGGGCCCACACACCCGATGCCGCCAAGGCGCTCAAGGCCACCGTGTCGACGTATCCCACCTCGTCGTACGACCTCGCGGAGGTGCTGCAGCAGCTGGCGATCGGCGAGGCGATCGTCACGGTCATGAACGACAGGGGCGCCCCCACTCCGGTGGCGTGGACGCGGGTGCGCGCGCCGCAGGGATCGATGGACCCCACTCCGGCCGCCGTGATGGCGGCGGCCGTGGCAGCCTCGCCTCTCAATGCCAGGTACGGCACGGCTGTCGACCCGGCGTCTGCCGCCGAGAAGCTCGCCGCGGTCGAAGCGGCGGCCGATGCCGAGACCGCCGCCGAGACCCAGAAGCAGTGGGATCAGCAGGAGCGCGAGAGGGTCGCCCGCGAAGCCGACCGGATCGCGAAGCAGCGGGGCCGCTCGACCACCACCAGTCGACGATCCAGCTCGCGCCGCCAGTCGACCCTCGACAAGGCGGTCGGTGAGGCATCTCGCACCTTCGCCCGCGAAATCGTCAAGCGGGTGTTTGGCCGCCGGTAGCAGCGCACGGTTTAAAGGTGTGAAATCGGGGAACATGCTCTGAACACCCCCTGATCGCCGCCCGTTGCACGGCCCGGCGGCAACACCGCCAGGAGCAGCCATGCCTCAGCCGCCGGTTGACGTGGGATCCGGTCGGTCGTCGCTGGCACTCTCTCCGCGTCTGCGGCGCGGAGCCATCGAGCTGGCCTTCCTCGCCGTCCTCTATCTGGGCTACAGCGCCTCGCGGCTGCTCGCGTCCGCCGACTTCGCGCCCGCGCGTGGTCACGCGCTCGACCTGCGTGCGTTCGAAGCCGTCTGGCGCATCGACCTGGAACGGTGGCTGAACGTCCAGTTCGTGCAGCACGACTGGCTCGGGTTGATCGGCAGCTACTGGTACGCGACCACGCACTACGCCGTCACGATCGCCGTGCTGATCTGGTTGTACCGACGCAGCGCCAGCCAGTACGTCACGGCTCGCCGCGCCCTGGTGATCGCCACGCTGGTCGGCCTGTTCTTCTACCTGTCGACTCCCACGGCACCTCCACGCCTGGTCGGGGGATACGTCGACGTGCTGAGCCTGCACTCGGCCAGCGGCTGGTGGGGCGCCGATGCGTCAGCGCCCCAGGGACTCGGGGGACTGACCAACGAGTTGGCGGCCTTCCCGTCGATGCACGCAGGCTGGGCCCTGTGGGTCGCGCTGGTGTTCATCCGGGCCGGTCTGCCGCGCGTCGTGCAGGGACTCGGGTTGCTGTACGTCCTGGTCATGACCATCGACATCGTCGGCACCGGCAACCACTGGCTGGTCGATGTGTTCGCCGGCTGGGCGATCGTGCTGGTCGCTTTCGGGCTGGTCAACATCTGGGAACGCCGCAGCCCGGTGGTGGCCCACGAAGAGCGACCAGCCCCCACCCCCCGACGTGTGTAGCGGTGTGCAGGAAAAATTGCCTGGTTTTCCTGTTATTCGCTACAAAAGTTGGGGAGCCTAGAGGATGACGACCAACACGACGATGATGACCACGACCACCGCGAGCGCCGGTTTCCAGTAGGCCTTGGCCAGCACGGGCAGCACCGTGGCGCCGAGGTCGAGAGCTTCGACCTCGCGTTCCTCGCGCGCCGGAGGAGCAGGGGGAGCCGGCTCGGTGGTGCCGTCTCAGGTGCTGCCTGCGCGGGCATCGGCAGTCGACTGGGGGTCGGCGTGGCAGCGGCCTCATCCGGTGAGCGCGCCAGCCCGACCTTGTCCTGCAGGCACTCGACGAACAGGCCGAGCAGCTTGTCGCTGACGTCCTGCATGACGCCCCGTCCGAACTGGGCTGGCTTGCCGGTGATCGGCGAGATCGGTGACGACCGACACCTCGGTGCGCGCCGCCGGCGTCGGTCAGCTGGGCGACCACGTTCGCGCCGGCGGTTCCGTTGCCCCGCTTGTCCTTGCCCTTGGCCTCCAGGACCATCCGGTACGCAGCCTCGTCCTTCTCGACGAAGCGTCCGGTCCCGTTGTAGACCAAGGCGATCGGACCGAGCTTGACCTTGCAGGTCCCCTGGAAGGTGTCGCCCTCGACCGACGTCACCTGGGCCCCGGGGAAGCAGGCCGCGACCGACTCGATGTCCTGGAACGCGGCCCAGGTCTCGTCGATGGACGCGGGCACGCTGAAGGTGTGGGTCAGCTCCATCGGCTCTGGCCCCCCATCGCGGCCTGAACGGCGCGGCGGGTCAGCACGGTCGCGAGGTGCTTGCGGTAGTCGGCGTCGCCGTTGAGATCGCTCGGCGGGTTCGTGCCGTCGGCGGCGTGCGCGGCGGCTGCTGCCACGGCGTCGGCTCCGGCGCCGCGCAGCGCGTCCTCCACGGCGGTGGCGCGCACCGGCGTCGAGCCCATGTTGGTCAGACCCGATCCGCGCTTCGCTGATGGTGTCGCCGTTCATCTGCACGGTGGCTGCGACAGCCACGATCGGCCACTGGTGGGCCACGCGCACGAACTTCTCGTAGTGCGCACCCCATCCGGTGTGCTTGGGAACGCGGACCGACGACGAGCAGCTCGTCGTCGCCGATCGCGGTCTCGAACAGGTCGACGAAGAACTCGTTCGGCGCGCGACGGTTCGGGTGCCGCCAGGCCCCTGGATGACGAACTCGGCGCCGCAGCGCCAGGGCGGGCGCGCCGAGGTCGCCGGCCGGATCGGCGTGCGCCAGTGCGCCGCCGAAGGTGCCGCGGTGTCGGATCTGGGCGTCGGCGAGGTGCTCGACGGCCTTGGTGATCAGCAGGGCGTGCTCCGCGACCAGGGGGTTGTGCAGCACGTCGTGGTGCGTGGTCATGGCGCCGATCTCGATCGCGTCGCCGCCGTCGCTGACACCGCGCAGCGCATCGATGCGGCTCGAGGTCGATGACCCACTCCGGGGCGTTGAGGCGCATGCGCATCACCGGGAGCAGGGACTGCCCGCCGGCGAGGACCTTGGCCTCGTCGCCGTGCTCGGTCATCAGACTGAGCGCCTCCTCGACGCTGGTCGGCGCCGCGTACTCGAACTGGACGGGGATCATCGTTCGTCTCCTTCTGCCGGATCGAAGTGCGGCATGGCATCGGGCGTGGTGGGCTCGGTGCCACCTCCTCCTGCGGACTGAATGGCCTTCCACACCCGTTCAGGAGTGCAGGGCATCTGGATGTCGGCGACGCCCAGGTGGCGCACCGCGTCGATCACGGCGTTGACGACGGCGGGGGTCGAGGCGATGGTGCCGGCCTCACCGACGCCCTTGGTGCCGAGCGTGTTCGTCAGCGCCGGGGTGGAGCGGTGGCTGACGTCGAAGCTGATCAGGTCGGCGGCGGTCGGCACGAGGTAGTCGACGAAGCTGCCCGACACCAACGTGCCGGCGTCGTCGTAGACCGCCTCCTCGAACAGGGCCTGGGCGATGCCCTGCGCCAGACCGCCGTGCACCTGTCCCTCGACGATCAACGGGTTGATCACGACGCCGATGTCGTCGACGCAGGTGTACTTGCGCATCGTGACCTGGCCGGTCTCGGTGTCGACCTCCATGGCGCACAGGTGGGTGCCGTGCGGGTAGTTGAAGTTGACCGGGTCGAAGGTCGCCTCGGCGTCCAGCGACGGCTCCATGCCGTCGGGCAGGTTGTGCGCGGCGAACGTCGCCAGCGCGATCTCCTGGATGCTCAGGCCCTGATCGGTGCCAGCGACCGAGAACTGGCCGTCCTTGAACGAGATGTCGTCGATCGACGCCTCGAGCAGGTGCGCAGCGACGGGCTTGGCCTTCTCGATGACCTTGTCGACCGCCTTGACCAGCGCCTCGCCGCCGACCACGAGCGACCGTGATCCGTACGTGTCCATGCCCTTCGACGAGATCGCGGTGTCGCCGGCCAGCACCTGCACGTCCTCGAACGGGACGCCCAGGCGGTCGGCCACGATCTGGCTGAACGCCGTGGCGTGCCCCTGGCCGTGCGCGGTGGCGCCGGTGATCACCTCGACCGTGCCGGTGGCCATCATCCGCACGCTGGCGTGCTCCCAGCCGCCAGCGCCGTAGTCGAGCGACCCGAGCACCCGCGACGGAGCCAGGCCGCACATCTCGGTGAAGGTCGAGATGCCGATGCCCAGCTGGACCGGATCGCCGGAGTCGCGACGCTGCTTCTGCTCAGCCCGCAGCTCGGCGTACCCGAAGTTGGCCATGGCCTCTTCGGTCGCCGCCTCGTAGTTGCCGGAGTCGTACTCCAGGCCGGCCACGGTGGTGAACGGGAACTCCTCGTGCGTGATCCAGTTCTTCTGCCGCAGCTCCATCGGCTCGATGCCGGTCTCGACCGCCAGCTCGTCCATCATGCGCTCGATGGCGAACGTGGCCTCGGGCCTGCCCGCGCCACGGTAGGCGTCGGTCCAGGCCTTGTTCGTGAGCACCGTCTGGCACGCGAAGTGGTAGGCCGGGAACTTGTAGATGGAGTTGAACATGAACGCACCGAGCACCGGCACGCCACCTCCGACGAGCGAGATGTACGAGCCGAGGTCGGCGGTCAGCTCGACCTTGAAGCCCGTGACGGTGCCATCCTTCTCGGCTGAGAGGGTGAGCTTCTGCCACTGGTCACGGCCGTGGTGGGCTGCCATCAAGGACTCCGAGCGAGTCTCGGTGTACTTGACCGGCTTGTGCACCTGACGGGCGACCCACCAGGCGATCCACTCCTCCGGGGTGACCTGCAGCTTGCCGCCGAATCCGCCGCCGACGTCGGGCGCGATGACGCGGATCTTCGACTCGGGGACTCCCGTGGTGGCAGCCAGCGCGAAACGCACGATGTGCGGCACCTGGGACGCCGTCCACATCGTCAGCTGTTCACCCGATGGGTCGACGACGACCGAGCGGGGCTCCATGAAGGCGGGGATCAGGCGCTGCTGGCGGAACTCGCGCTCGATGACGACGCCGTCGGTGCGGGCCGTGGCGATGGCGTCCTCGACATCGCTGCCGGTCCCGGCCGCGGCAGAGTCGAACACCCACAGGGCCGACTTGTTGGTGCCGAGGTCGGGATGGGCCAGCACCTGGTCGGCGGCAGCTTCCTTGAGGTCGATGGCCGCGGGCAGCTCGTCGTAGTCGACGTCGACCAGCTCAGCGGCGTCGCGCGCCTCGGCGGCGCTGCGGGCCACGACGACTGCGACGATCTCTCCTGCGAACGTCACGCGGTCGGCGGGAATCGGCGGATGCGCGGGGGTGACCTGGTCGGGGTGATGGGCCAGGCGTTGATCAGCACGCCAGCGGATTCGTCGAGGTCTGCCCCGCTGTAGACGGCGACGACGTTGGGCGCGGCCTTCGCCTCGGTCAGATCGATGTGCGTGATGGTCGCGTGCGCGAACGGGCTGCGCACCATGGCCATGTGCAGCATGCCGGGCAGCACGATGTTGTCGGTCCACTTGGTGCGACCGGTGATGAGGCGCTGGTCCTCCTTGCGGCGACGATCGCGTCCGATCTCGGGGACTGCTGCGGGTTCTTCGACGACGGTCATGAGGCGTCTCCTTCGCTGGCGCGCGCACCGGCGGCATGCTGTCCCGCGGACCCGGCGGCATGCTGTACCGCTTTGACGATGTTCTGGTAGCCGGTGCACCGGCACAGATTGCCCTCGAGCCCGAGCCGGATCTCCTGCTCGGTGGGGTTCGGATTCTCGGCCAGCAGGTCGACGGACTGCATGATCATGCCGGGGGTGCAGAAGCCGCACTGCAGGCCGTGACACTGGTGGAAGGACTCCTGCACCTGATGCAGCTCGCCGTCCTGAGCGAGCCCCTCGATCGTGGTGACGTCGGCCCCGTCGGCCTGGACGGCCAGGACGTTGCACGACTTCACGCTGCGACCGTTCAGGTGGACGGTGCAGGCGCCGCAGTTGCTGGTGTCGCAGCCGATCACCGTGCCGGTCTTGCCCAACGGCTCGCGCAGGTACTGCACCAGCAGCGTGCGAGGTTCGACGTCGTCCGAGACGGTGGCACCGTCGACGGTGAGGTTGATCTTGGTCATGGAGCGTCTCCCTGAGGTGTGACGATGTGGCCGCAGCCGTGTGCGCTGGATCACAAAAGTACGTCGGGGAGGGTTGGCGAAAGGTTGGTGGCGGTGCCGATCAGAGCCTCAGCCGCGGGCGGCCGTGAGGCGGGCGCGCAGCAGCGCCTTGGCCGGGTGCGGCTGGGTGCCCAGCGCCGCGAGACAGACCTCAAGGACCTCGGTGTCCGACGGAGCGATCGCGCCGTAGCTGACCACGGCGTCGGGGTCGGGGTCGGCCAGCACCGCCTCACGGACGGCCACCGCAACGTATTCGGCGAGCTCGGTCAGAGCGGGCGAGTTCGTGCCGGGCAGCAGGTCGCCGGCGTAGGCCGCGACGGCCTCGCGCACCCGACCAGCCCGGATCATGCGGATGACGCGGTCGACGTCCAGCTCGACTGGCATCAGCAGCCGATAGGGACGGGACGAGAGGGCGCCGCCGACAGCGGCCCGCAGGTGGGACACCTCGGACTTCAGGGTCGACAGGGTCACCGGCTCGTCGCCGTACAGCAGCGCGTGCAGCCGGTGCAGGGAGAGCCCCTCGGGGTGGATCGCGAGGAGTGCCAAGATCTCGGTCTGGCGGCGGTTCAGCAGCAGTCGTTGCCCGTCGAGCACCGCCGAGGCCTGGCCCAGCAGCGTGACGGACAGGCCAGGGATGACGGCACCGGGCCGCTGCGGCAAGCTCTGGATGGTGCTGCGAGCTGGGCATCGCTGTCTCGATCAGGCGGGCCATCACGCGCGCGGTCGCGAGCCCGATCGGGTGGCTGCGGTCCCACGTGGTCGACAGGTCGATGACGCCGACCTGCTCGCCGGTGGCGGGGTCATGGACGGGAGCCGCCCAACACACCCAGTTGTGCACCATCGGCGCGAAGTGCTCGGCCGAGAACACCATCGAGGTCTGGTCTGTGCGGGCGGCGAGGTCCAGGGCATTGGTGCCGACGCTGAGGTCGTCCCACCGGCCGCCGGCGACGAAGTTGACGGTCTCGGCCTTGCGGCGCATGACCCGCCCACCGCAGGTCCACAGGATGCGAGCGTGGTTGTCGGTCACGGCCAGCACGAGATCGCCGTCGTGCGCCGTCTGCCGCAGATCGTGGTCGACGCGATCGACGGCCACCTGCAACGGCGAGTCGTTCCAGAACGCCGCTGTCTCGCCCTCGTCGGCCAGCGGCGCCTCGGCGACGTCGAGGATGGCAGCGTCAGAGGAACGCTGCCAGCTGTCGAGGATCTCGGGGCTGACGACGTGCGCGCCATCTGGACTCGTGGTGTCGGATCCGGACTCGACGAACGTGGTCCAGGCTCGCGTGACCTCGCTACGGCGCTGCTTCAGGCCGGCGTCAGTCGCGGACCCATGCGGAGCCGACCGTGACAGCCCGCTCGGGTTGGTCATAGCCCCTCCTGCTCGTCACGGTACCTGCACACCTGTGACGTGGACCACGTTCTCACGGCGGATCGATCAGCGCATGGTGGATCCGCCCGGGCCGGTCGGCCAGGCGCACTCCGGATCCTCCCCAGCGACCCGCGATGATCTCCGCGGCGATGCTGATCGCGGTCTCCTGGGGCGTGCGGGCTCCCAGGTCGAGGCCGATCGGGCTGGAGAGGCGGTCGAGCTCGTGGGGATCGAGGCCGATCTCGCGGAGACGCTGCATCCGGTCGTCGTGCGTGCGGCGCGATCCCATCGCCCCGACGTAGGCCACGCGCGGCATGCGCAGGGCCACCTCGAGCAGCGGGACGTCGAACTTGGGGTCGTGGGTCAGGACGCACACCACGGTGCGCTCGTCGATGCGCCCGGCCTCGACCTCGGCGGTGAGGTAGCGGTGCGGCCAGTCGACCACCACGTCATCGGCCTCAGGGAAACGGGAGGCCGTGGCAAAGACGGGCCGGGCGTCGCACACCGTGACGTGGTACCCGAGGAACTTGCCGACATCGGCGACTGCGGCGGCGAAGTCGATCGCTCCGAACACGAGCATGCGCGGCGCGGGGGCGAACGCCCACACGAAGACCCGCATCCCCTCGCCGCGGCGCTCACCGTCGGGGCCGTAGGTCAAGGTCGCGTTGTGGCCCTGGGCGAGCAGCCCCAACGAGTCGTCCGCGACGGCGTCATCGGCGCGGCTCGATCCGAGGGATCCGCTGACCTCGACGTCGCCCCCCGGGCGCAGGAACAGGCGGCGGCCCACCCACGCCGGATCGGGGTGCTCGACGACGGTGGCGACCGCGATGGGACGTCCCTCGCGGACGTCGGCCACGACCTCGGCCAGCTCGGGGAAGGTCTCGCGGCTGACCTTCTCCACGTACACGTCGAGGATGCCCCCGCAGGTGAGGCCGACCGCGAACGCGTCGTCATCGGAGATGCCGTACCGCTGCAGGACGGCGTCCCGGACTCGACGACCTCGCCGGCCAGCTCGTAGACGGCTCCCTCGACGCACCCGCCGGACACCGATCCGACCGCCTCTCCGCCGGGTCCGACCAGCATCGATGCGCCGGCCGGACGGGGAGCGGACTGGAAGGTGGCCACGACCGTGCCCATGCCGATCGTCTCGCCGGCGTCGTACCAGCCCATCAGCTCGTCGAGCACCTCACGCATCGGCGATCACCCCCAGCACCTGCTCGAACGACCGCACCGAATGGCCGGCCACGAAGTCGTCGCAGTGCGGCAGGACCGCGACGATGCCCTGCTGCACTGGCTCGTATCCGGCCTTGCCGCGGTGCGGGTTGACCCAGATGACGTGGTGGGCGAGCCGGGACAGCCGCTGCATCTGGGTGCTGAGCTCGCCGGTGTCGCCCTGTTCCCAGCCGTCGCTGAAGATCACGACCACGGCGCCACGCGCCATGCCGCGCGCCCCCCAACGGTCGAGGAACGCGCCGAGCGTCTGACCCAGGCGGGTGCCACCGGACCAGTCGGGCACCTGTTCGCCGGCGCGCACCAGCGCGCGGTCGGCGTCGCGGGTGTGCAGCGCGGCCGTGACGCGGGTGAGTCGCGTGCCGAGCGTGAACACCTCGGTGGCCGGGAGGGCCGACCCGATGCGGTGGGCGAGGCGCAGCAGGGCGTCGGCGTACGGCCGCATGCTCGCCGACACGTCGACCAGGAGGACGACGCGGCGGGGCTGGTGGCCGCGCCGACGATAGGAGATGCGGGCCGGCTCACCGAAATTTCGCAACGTGCGTCGCAGGGTCCGGCGCATGTCGAGGTCACCCCGGCGCGACGGCGTGCTCCGGGTCGCGCGGCGTCGCGGGGGTCGCGGATGCAGCATCCGGATCAGGTGGTCCAGCAGCGCCTTCTCGTCGGCGGTGGCGCTGGCGACGTCGCGGTGGCGCAGCACCTCGATGTCGCTGGCCACGGCGGCGACCGGATCGGACGCCGCCTCGCCGCCCGGCTCCCCGGGGTCGCCCAGCGGGAGGGTGGACCGCACGGTGCGCGGTGTTCCACGGGGGACGGTGCGCGGCAGGTCGTCGCGGCCAGCGAACCACGCCTGGAAGACCTGGTCGTAGCGATCGAGGTCGTCCGGACCGGCGCACAAGGTGGCCCGGCCAGCGACGTACGTGCCGTCCAGGCTGCCCGCGCCCACCAGCGACGTGGCCGTGAGGAACGACGAGGCGCGATCTGGGGTGACCCCGACGCCGGAGCTGCGCAGCGCCCGCGCAAAGCCGAGCAGGATCTCGTCCGGCTGCTTCATCGGCCCCTCCTCACGGGGAGAGCATCCGGTCGAGGGCGTGCTTCACGCGATCGAAGTCCTCGCGGTACTTGACGATCGCGCCGAGCGTCCGCGCCGCGGTGTCGAGGTCGAGCTCGTCGGCGCCGAGGTGCTGGAGGGCGCGGACCCAGTCGAGAGTCTCGGCCACACCGGGCGGTTTCAACAGCTGCTCGCCGCGCAGGGTCTGCACCGCGGCGGCGACCTGGCGC
Source organism: uncultured Actinomycetota bacterium (assembly GCA_963769445.1). Lineage (GTDB taxonomy): Bacteria > Actinomycetota > Actinomycetes > Propionibacteriales > Nocardioidaceae > Aeromicrobium. The sequence goes on from CAVYLO010000003.1 coordinate 129,932, forward strand.
GCGAGGGCCTCTGACACCTCGGGCATCCGGCTGCGGACGATCCTGACCTCGCGCTCGAGCCCCGGGTGATCGATCCAGTGATAGAGGCAGCGACGCTTCAGGGCGTCATGCAGCTCGCGAGTCCGGTTGGAGGTCAGCACGACGGTCGGTGGGGCAGCGGCAGACACCGTGCCGATCTCGGGGATGCTGACCGTCCAGCTCGACAGGACTTCCAGCAAGAAGGCCTCGAACTCGTCGTCGGCCCGGTCGATCTCGTCGATCAGCAGCACCGCTGGGCTCTCGCGCAGGGCTCGCAGAATGGGGCGGGACAGCAGGAATCGTTCGTCGAACAGCGACGCCTCGGCGCCCTCGGCGTCGAAGCCCGCGTCGGACGCAGCGGCCTCGAGGGTCCGCAGATGCAGGATCTGGCGGGGGAAGTCCCAGTCGTACAGCGCTTGGCTCGCGTCGATTCCCTCGTAGCACTGCAGGCGGATCAGCGGGATGCCCGCGGTCTCGGCGAGCGCTTCGGCCAGAGCTGTCTTGCCGGTGCCGGGCTCGCCCTCGAGCAACAACGGACGTTGCATCTGGGCAGCAAGGAAGACCACGGTCGCGAGCGCGTCGTCCGCAAGATATCCGGTGCGGGCCAGCGCGTCGGCGGTGTCGGCGGGTGAGCTCACGCCATCACGGTACTCACGCAGAGGTTGGTCACGGGTTGGCTCAGGAGGGCGGGCGGTCGACGTCCGCGCCGGTCGCCAGGTCTCCACACTCGACCGTCCCGTGTGGGTGGTCGAGCAGGTAGGAGCGGGCGCCCGCGTCGCCGGTCGCGGTGGCCGCCACGCCTGCCCAGTGGGTTCGCCCGATCAGCACCGGGTGCCCGGGGTGCGAGTCGTAGACAGCGCGGAGCAGGGCGTCGTCGGCGTCGTCACCCGCTGCCACCACCCGCTGCACGACGGCGGCTGTCACGTCTGGCAGGTCGATCAGGTGGAGGACGACGCCGGTGATCGCAGCCGGTGATGATCCAAGGTCGTGCAGGCCGGCGCGCAGCGACGCTGCCATGCCCTCGTGCCAGTCATCGGCGACCGTGATGTCGACGCCTGCCGGCACCAGGGGCCGGACCCGGTCGACCTCGGCCCCAAGGACCACCCGGACCCGATCGCAGCCGCCCTCGGCCAGGACGTCGACGGCATGCTCGAGCCACCCCGGCACCAGTGCCTTGGGCCCGCCGTACCGACGTCCTGCGCCGGCCGCCAGCAGCGAGCCCGATCGTCGACATGGGCCGACGATAGTCCGGACGGTGGTATCCATGACCATGACGTCAGTGCAGTCTGGGTACGCCGTGCGGTTCGAGTGGGGCGCGACCGGGGGAGCGGCGATCGCCGCTGACGCGGACTGTGTGCTCGTGGTCGACATCCTTTCCTTCACCACGACGGTCGGTGTCGCGGTCGAGCACGGCACGGCCGTGATTCCGTACCCCAGCCTCGGTGAGGCAGCCGAAACCGTGGCCGCCGAGCACGGCGCCAGCCTGGCGGGACCTCGAGGTCTGGGCCTCAGCCTGTCGCCCATGAGCCTGCGCGAAGCCGATCCGGCGCCGGCTCGTCTCGTGCTCCCCTCGCCCAACGGGGCGACGGTCGCCACGACCCTCGAGGCGACGACCACCGTGGCGGCGGCGTCCTTGCGGAACGCCCGCGCGGCCGCGTCATGGGCGTCCCGCCACGGCTTCACCATCGCCGTCGTCGCGGCTGGCGAACGGTGGCCCGATGGCACGTTGCGCCCGTGCATCGAGGACCTGTGGGGCGCCGGAGCCGTGCTCGCCGCACTGGAGGACCTCGACCTCGACCTGTCGCCAGAAGCAGCCGTCGCCGCTGATGCCTACCGGGTCGTCGTGGGGCGTCTCGGCGGTCATCTGGCCGCCTGCGCCAGCGGTGTCGAGCTGGTCCGGCAAGGCTTCGAGGCCGACGTCTCCATCGCCGCCGAATCCAACACCTCCGGCGTGGTGCCTGTCCTCGGACCAGACGGATTCGTCGCCGCGGCGCTCTGAATCTGCCCGGATTCCGCATCGGACCGCCCGGCGCGGTATCGTGGTGGAGTACCGGTTGCCGTCGTGCCGCCCCTCGGGCGGGTTCTGACACGGTCACCGGACGTGCATCCACCGCAGCGTGGCGGGTGCACTCCCCATCACGACGCGGCCTGCGGGTCGCATCGCAGAGTCCCCGACAGGTCGTGCCTTTCCGGTCACCGTCGCGGGCATCCGTACACGTGAGAACCAGTGGAGGACATCAGTGGCCCAACAAGGCCGACGCCAGTCCGGTGGCGCGCGCACGTCCGGCTCCCGTCAATCGGGCAACCGCCAGGGCGGCAACCGTCGCGGGTCTCGTCCCGTAGACAACGAGGGCATCATGCCCGTGCTGGCGCGCGCCGTGCGCGATGTCGAGTCGCGGGCCCAGCGCGGAGCCTTGAACCACGACCAGCGCATGCGGTTCCAGGTCATCGGCCTGATGGTGCGCGAGGAGCGCAATCGGGTCAAGGCCGACACCGAGATGACCGAAGCAGTCCGCGCCGAGCAGCTCAAGCGGCTCGACGGCGTGGCCACCATCCTGGCCAAGACCGCCACCCGCGACCCCTCCCTGTTCACCCTGCTGGGCGAAGACGTCGTGCTGTCCGACGAGGCCCGGGCACTGCGTCGCGAGATGCTGGCCGCCGCCGGTCTCGGGCCGGCCCCGACGGAGGCCGTCACCGACGACACCTTCTCGGACGCCCCCGCTCCGGTGGAGAAGCGCGCGGTGCCGCAATCGGTCATCTCGCGTCAGCTCTCCAATCCGTTCCTCGCCCCCGACTTCAGCAGCGCAGCCCCCCGCGAGCCGCAGTACGGGCGCCTGTCCACGTGGGAGCTGCTCGGACCGTTGTTCTCGTCGTTCGAAAAGGCCTCCGACGGTGCCCCGTCGTGCATGAAGCTGCCCGATCCGAACGGACTGATGACCCCGTCCGGACGCGAACTGATGAAGCACCAGGCGCAGCTGGTCGAGGCGGCGGCCGACGGCCATCGCACCTTCCTGCTCGCCGACGAGCCCGGTCTGGGGAAAACCGCCCAGGCACTGCTCGCCGCGCACGCGGCCGATGCCTACCCGCTGCTGGTCGTGGCGCCGAACGTGGTGAAGGCCAACTGGGCCCACGAGGTCGAGCTCTGGACTCCGGGTCGCAAGGCCACGGTCATCCACGGCGACGGGCACACGCTCGACGCCTTCGCCGACATCGTGATCATCAACTACGAAGTGCTCGACCGTCACGTGGACTGGCTCGGCGACATGGGCTTTCGCGGCATGGTGGTCGACGAGGCGCACTTCATCAAGAACAAGTCGTCGCAGCGTTCACAGCAGGTGCTGCAGCTGGCCGACCGGGTGCGTGCGCGCATCGGGCGCCCGCTGCTGATGGCCCTCACTGGCACCCCGCTGATCAACGACATCGAGGACTTCCGCACGATCTGGCAGTTCCTCGGCTGGATCGACGACAAGAAGCCACGCGCCGAGCTGATGGGCGCGCTGGAGCAGACCGGCCTCACGCCGCTCGATCACGGCTTCTACTCCGCGGCCCGCCAGTGCGTCATCGACCGCGGCATCGTGCGTCGTCGCAAGGTCGACGTCGCTGCCGACATCCCGGCCCGCCGCATCGCTGACCTCCCGGTCGATCTCGATGACGAGATCGGGCGGTCGATCCAGCAGGCCGAGCGCGACCTCGTCGCGCGGATGCTGCGTCGCTACGCATCGGCTGCCGAGGCCCGCTCGTCGGGTCCGTCCGAGGGCATCGACGCGGAACTCGTGCGTCGAGTGGCCACGTGGGAGCGCGAGGACACGGCGGGCTCCAAGGACGAGGAGAACGTCTTCACCATGATGCGTCGCATCGGTCAGGCGAAGGCCGGTCTTGCCGCGGACTACACCGCCCAGCTGGCGCGCAGCGTCGGCAAGGTCGTGTTCTTCGCCAAGCACATCGACGTCATGGACACCGCCGAGGCGGCGTTCAAGCAGCGCGGCATCGGTTACACCTCGATCCGTGGCGACCAGAGCAAGACGGCACGGGAACAGGCCATCGACCGGTTCTGGAACGACCCCGACGTCAAGGTCATCGTCTGCTCGGTCACTGCCGCTGGCGTGGGCATCAACCTGCAGGTCGCGTCCGATGTCGTGCTGGCCGAATTGTCCTGGACCGACGCCGAGCAGACCCAGGCCATCGACCGCGTGCACCGCATCGGCCAGGACAAGCCCGTCACTGCGTGGCGCATCATCGCGGCGCAGACCATCGACGGTCGCATCGCTGAGCTGATCGACAGCAAGGCTGGCCTCGCCGCTCGTGCGCTCGACGGCTCGGACGAGGAGATCGGTTCCTCGGTCGACGTCCAGCTCGAGGCCCTCGTCACGCTGCTGACCGACGCGCTCGCGGCTCGCGAGGCCTGACCCCGCGTCCACACCCCGACCACCCCGGCGCGCCTAGAGGCGGCCGACCCCCCACCCTGTACGGAGTCACCATGTCAACGGACACTGCTGCGTTGCGCCGCGAAGAACACACCGTCATGAACGCCCTGCGTTCGCCGCGCCGCCTGCGCATCGAGGTGCTGGCCGGGCTGGTCGTGGCACTCGCCCTGATTCCCGAGGCGATCTCGTTCTCGATCATCGCCGGCGTCGACCCGCGGGTCGGGCTGTTCGCCGCGTTCACGATGGCCGTCTCGATCTCGTTCCTCGGCGGCCGGCCGGCCATGATCTCGGCGGCCACCGGAGCCATCGCGCTGGTGATTGCCCCGGTCATGCGCGAGTACGGTCTCGACTACCTGATCGCCACGGTGCTGCTGGGCGGAGCCATCCAGGTGGTGTTCGCGGTGCTCGGCGTCGCCAAGCTGATGCGCTTCATCCCGCGGTCGGTCATGGTCGGTTTCGTCAACGCGCTCGCCATCTTGATCTTCCTGGCGCAGCTGCCCTACCTGATCGACGTGCCGTTCCTCGTGTACCCGATGGTCGGCGTGGGCATCGCGATCATGGTGCTGCTGCCCCGCGTCTTCACCGCCATCCCGGCGCCGCTGGTGGCGATCGTGCTGCTGACCGGATTCACGTTGTTCGCGGCGCTCGCGCTGCCGGACGTCGGCGACGAGGGCGAGCTGCCCGACAGCCTCCCGTCGCTGCTCATCCCCGACGTGCCGTTCACGATGGAGACGCTGAAGATCATCGCGCCGTACGCCCTGGGCGTTGCCGTCGTGGGTCTGCTGGAGTCGCTGATGACCGCCAAGTTCGTGGACGACATCACCGACACGCACTCAGAGAAGACCCGCGAGGCCTGGGGCCAGGGTGCGTCCAACATCATCACCGGATTCTTCGGCGGCATGGGCGGTTGCGCCATGATCGGTCAGACGATGATCAACGTGAAGGTCTCGGGTGCGCGGACGCGCATCTCCACGTTCATGGCCGGCGTCTTCCTGCTGGTCCTCGTGGTCGGCCTCGGCGACGTCGTGGCCATCATCCCGATGGCGGCGCTGGTCGCCGTGATGATCATGGTTGCCGTGGGCACCTTCGACTGGCACAGCATCGCGCCCGCCACGCTGCGGCGCATGCCCAAGAGCGAGACCTTCGTGATGGCGTCGACCGTGCTGGTCGTCGTCGCCACCGAGAACCTCGCCATCGGTGTCGGCGTCGGTGTGCTCGTGGCCATGACCCTGTTCGCCCGCCGCGTGGCGCACCTCGCCTCGGTGGAGCGCGAGATCGTCGAGGACGAGCACGGCGGGGCCCGCGCGGTCTACACCGTCTTCGGCGAGCTGTTCTTCGCCTCGAGCAACGATCTGTACACCCAGTTCGAGTACGCCGACGACCCGGACCGGGTCGTCATCGACCTGACGGGGTCACACGTGTGGGACGCCTCAACCGTCGCTGCTCTGGACAGCATCACGACCAAGTACGACCGCAAGGGCAAGTCCGTCGAGATCATCGGCCTGAACTCGGCCAGCGCCTCGATCCACGGACGACTCACGGGGGAGCTGGCCGCTCCCTGACGTGGACTCCTGACTGACTCCAGCGGCCCGGCCGGGCTGGCCTCCGAGGGTGGGCGGTTCGTTCGTCATCCGTCAGTGGCCGAGCAGCCCGTCGACGTCGGGCAGATCCTGGAATCGTGTGAAGGTGCCCATGTCGGCGATCTCCCGGGCGGCCCTCAAGAAGCCGTCCCACGCAGTGCGGCCCAACGTGCCGCCGACACTGATGCGCCGCACTCCCAGATGTGCGGCTTCGGCGACGGTGATGAACGGCGCGTTGATGAGGAGATTGACCGGCTTCGGCGCCACGGCGGTCACGATCGCCGTGATCTGCTCGTGCGTCGTGATCCGAGGCGCGTAGAGGCAGTCAGCTCCCGCCTCGCTGTAGGCGCGCAGCCGGCGAACCGTCTCGTCGAGGTCGGGACGCCCACAGACGAAGCCCTCTGACCGACCGGTGAGAAGAACTTCGGTCCCGGTGTCGTCGATCGCCTGGCGTGCGGCCCGGACTCGATCGACGGCCAGCTCGAACTCAAAGAGCGGATCGGTCTGGTCGCCGGAGGAGTCCTCGATCGAGAGACCCGCGATCCCGGTCTGCACGGCCAGGGCGACATTCGCCGCAACACCGGTGGGATCTACAGCGAAGCCGCCCTCAAAATCGGCGTTCACTGGCGCATCGACGCTTGCAGCCACGTCCGTCAGGTGTTGGAGCACCTCCGTGAGGGTGACGTGGTTGTCGGCTCGGCCCAACGTCCAGGCCAATCCGGCGCTCGTCGTGGCCAACGCCTTGAAGCCAAGGCCTTCCAGTGCTCGTGCGCTCCCCACGTCCCACGGGTTCGGCATCACGAAACAGCCCGACGAGTGCAGGCGACGGAATGCAGCCACAGGATCGGCGACAACAACCATGTGTCACACCTCCGCGCGGTTCAGGCCCGCATTCTACGCTCACCACGCTCGGACAGCGTGTGGCTGTCGGACTCGAGCCCGATGGTCAGGCTCCTCGCGTTTCGGCGGAGGCTTCGCCTCCTCAGTGGTCACCCAACGAAGAAACCAGCTCGGTTGCCCTGGTGGGCAATTCGAGCTGGCTCCTTGCGTGGCAGCGGAGGATAGGGGACTCCGTCGCTCGTCCCTCGCTCCTCCCCGAATCCGCAATGCTCGATAACGCACCGTGGGCCCCAGCAAAAAGCGCTGGAGCCCACGACACGTTGGCGGAGGATAGGGGATTCGAACCCCTGAGAGCTTTCACTCAACCCGCTTTCCAAGCGAGCGCACTAGGCCACTATGCGAATCCTCCGTCGATGAGGTTACCGGGCACGACCGGGGTGGGACGAATCGGGATGGTTCCGTATGCTGGTGCCAGCCCCTCGCGCGGCGACATGTCACCCAACTCCCCCAGGGCCGGAAGGCAGCAAGGGTCAGTGATCTCTGTTGGGTGCGCGAGGGGTCCTTCATGTCCAGAGACCAAAAATGTGCGGGCCCACGCACCGAATCCTTGGAGGGAAACGGTGCGTGAGCCCGCAAAATTTGGGCTCTACGGCAGGGGCTCGACCACGCCGTGGTCGCCGACCGAGGCGGCGAGGGTGCTCAGGTGGGTGCGGCCGTCGCCGAGCAGGTGGTCGATGGCCGTCAGGCGGGACATGTGGTGTCCCACGCTGTACTCGGCCGTCATGCCGATGCCGCCGTGCAGCTGGATCGAGTCCTGACCGATGTGCCGGCCAGCCTTGCTGACCTGCAGCTTGGCCCGAGTGGCCGCTTCGATGATCGTGGCGGGGTCATCGGAATCGATCAGCACCAGCGTGGCCCACATGACCGTGCTGCGGGCCAGCTCCAGCGACACGTACAGGTCGGCTGCGCGGAAGGTCAGCTCCTGGAAGGTCATCAGCGGGACGCCGAACTGCTTGCGCGTCTTGAGGTACTCGGTGGTGATGTGCAGCGCCGTCTCCATGGCGCCCAGCGACTCGTGGGCGTAGGCGACCTGCGCCTTGGCGACCGCCAGGGCGATGGCGTCGGTCTGGTCGGCGCCCGCCTCGCCCAGCGGCGTGGCCGGAGTGTCGGACAGCTCGACCTTGGCCGCGCGGCCACCGTCGAAGGTGCGGTACCCGGAGCGGGTGAGGCCCGAGGCGTCCGCCTGCACGACGAACAGGCCGGTGCCGCCCTCGGGCAGCGCGGCGGTGACGATCAGCACGTCGGCACGCGCACCGGTGATGACTGGCTCCTTGACGCCAGACAGCGTCCACGCATCGCCCGAGCCGGTGGCCGTCACGCCGCTGGCAGCGAGCGCGTAGCGGGCGCCGGGCTCGGTGTGGGCCACGGCAGGGACCAGGGTGCCCTCGGCGATCGCCGCCGAGGATCTCGGCGCGCTGCGCGTCGGTTCCGGCGGCCTGCACCAGCGAACCGGCCAGCACCACGACCTCGACGTAGGGCTCGGGTGCGATGACGCGTCCGATCTCCTCGGCCACGATCGCGACCTCGGCCGGGCCAGCGCCCATGCCGCCGTCGTCCTCGGCGAACGGGAGCCCGAGGGCGCCCATCTCGGCGAGGCGCTGCCAGGTCTTCTCGTCCCAGCCCGGATCGGTCTTGGTCACCTCGCGGCGGGTCTCCGACGATCCGTAGGCCTTGCCCAGCAGACCCCCGACCGCGTCCTTGAGTGCTTCTTGCTCGTCGTCATACAGAAAGTCCATGTCAGCCCCTCAGTCCCAGGATCGTGCCGGCGATGATGGTGCGCTGCACCTCGTTGGATCCGCCGTAGATGGATGCCTTGCGGTAGTTCAGGAAGTTCGGCACGGCGACCTGCGCCCAGTCCGGCACGTCGGATCCTTCCGGGTGGCCGGCGGCCAGTCCCGCGGGTCCGGCGATGTCGACGATCAGCTCGGTGACCGCCTGCTGCAGCTCGGTGCCGCGCAGCTTGAGCACCGACGACGCGGGATGCGGCTTGCCGTCCGTGGAGTTGGCCACCACGCGCAGCGCGGTCAGCTCCAGCGCGAGCAGCTCGTTCTCCAGATCCGCGAACTGGGTGGCGAACAGTGGATCGTCCAGCAGCGAGCTGCCGCCCGGGCCGGCCGTCTTGGCGACGTCCTTGGCGCTGGCGAGAACGCGCTTGGTCGACCCGACGGGAGCGACGCCCACGCGTTCGTTGCCGAGCAGGAACTTGGCGTAGTCCCACCCCTTGTTCTCCTCGCCGACCAGGTTCTCGGCGGGAACGCGCACGTTGTCGAAGAACACCTCGTTGACCTCGACGCTGCCGTCGATCAGCTCGATCGGTCGGACGGTCAGGCCCTCGGACTGCATGTCGATGAGCAGGAAGGAGATGCCGGCCTGCTTCTTCACGTCCGGATCGGTGCGCACGAGCATGAAGATCCAGTCGCCGTACTGGCCGAGCGTGGTCCACGTCTTCTGGCCGTTGACGATGTACTCGTCGCCCTCCCTGACCGCGGTGGTGCGCAGCGACGCCAGGTCGGAGCCGGCGTCCGGCTCGCTGAAGCCCTGGGACCACCAGATGTCCAGATTGGCAGTCTTGGCGAGGAAGCGTTCCTTGATCTCGTCGGAGCCGAAGGCCGCGATGACGGGGCCGACCATGCTGGCGTTGAACGCCAGCGGGATCGGCACGTGCGCCATCTGCATCTCCTCGTGCCAGATGTGGCGCTGCAGCGGCGTCCAGTCCTTGCCGCCGTGCTCGACCGGCCAGTTCGGCACGGCGAGGCCGGCGGCGTTGAGGGTCTGCTGCGCCTCGACGATCTGCTCCTTGGAGAGCTCGCGACGTGCGGCCACGGTGTCGCGGATCTCCTGGGACACCTCGGTGGTGAAGAACGTGCGCATCTCCTCGCGGAAAGCCACGTCTTCGGCGGACAGCTGCAGATGCATCGGAACTCCTGAACAGGTGGGGACGATTCGAAGGTTACTCCGGAGTCAGTGTGCCCACACGGTCGGTTCCTGCACAAGAGGTGTAGTTACTTGTCTGGATCCTGCCCGCGCTTCTTGCTCCGAACGCGGGCTCGGGCGCGGAGCGGGCCGACCAGCCGGGGCCCGCTGAGACGCTGCTCGAGCCGGCGGGCCTCGCGGCGCAGGGGCTGGGCGATGTACTCGCCGAGGATGACGCCGGAGGCCAGGGCGATGGCACTGGCGACGGCAGCGATCAACGACAGGATGCCGACGAAGTTGTCATCGGCCAGCTGAGTGAGCCCGCGGTAGATCGACGAGGCCCGGCAGCAGCGGGATGATCGCGGGAACGACGATGACCAGCGGGGGGACCCGCACCCCGCGCGCCACGTGATACCCGACCAGACCGATGGAGACGGCCGCCACGGCAGACGGCCACGCCGGGCTGACGTCCTGCGTCGAGATGGCTGCATAGATCGCCGTCGCACCGCCGCCGACCAGACCGATGGGCAGGATCGAACGGTTGGGGGCGTAGGCCGAGAGCGCGAAGGCGGCCGCCGTCAGAGCACCACCAGCGGCCGCGATCGGGACCGGCGCCAGCGCCAGCGTGCTGACCCGCACCGAGACGTCGACACCCAGCATCGAGCCGATGCTCAGCCCGGCACCGACGCCGGCGATGATGCCGACGGTGGAGAGCAGCACCTCGAGGATCCGGGCGTTGGCCGTGACGTAGTACCCGGAGAGCGCGTCCTGGAACGCACCGATGAATCCAAGGCCCGCCAGCAGCGTGACGATGCCGGTCACGATCACCAGCGAGGGATCGACGTCGAGACCGGTGGCCTCGGTGGCCACCGCGAGCAGCGAGGCGAACGCGCCGCCGGCGATCTGGGTGTAGAACGCCGGCAGGCGCAAGCGGGAGAGGTACCGCTGGATGAACTCGGCGCCCGCGGCGGCCACGGCGGCGATGGCGGTGACCATCAGGCCGCCGCCGATCAAGATGGCGACGCCGGCACCGAGAGCGGCCCAGGCCAGCGACACTGCCCAGCGAGGCGCACGGTGGCCCGTGGAGGCGATCTGCGCCAGCCGCGACCGTGCCTCGTCGAGGTCGATCGTGTCGTCGAGCAGGTCGGCGACCAGCAGGTCGACGCTGGTCAGGTCATCGAAATCCGTCTCGCGATGCGTGACGTGGCGGGTGGCCGTCGAGGCGGGAGCGTCCGGCCGTTCCTGGTGGCTCATCGTCAGCGTGGTGAAGGTCAGATCGACCTGCGCCTGCCGCACTCCGAGGTGGTGGGTGATCGAGCCCATCGTGGCCGTGACGTCGGCAGCGCCAGCACCGTTCGACAGCAGCATCTCGCCGACCCGCAGTGCGAGGTCGAGCGTGCGGGAGACGTGGACGTCAGGCATGAACCCCATGGTGTCGAGCGCAGGCCGTCAGACCAAATCCGTCACCAGCTGGTGTAGAGCAGGTGCTGCACCAGCAGCGCACTCACGAGCTGCACCGCCAGCGCGGCCCGCATCCACCGGGTGGACAGCAGTCCGAGCGACAGCGTGATCCATGGGATGAACGGCAGCCAGATCCGCTCGACCTCGGCCTTGCTCATGCCGGACAGATCGGCCGCCGCGATCATCAGGAAGCCTGCGCCGATCAGCAGCAGCAGGGTGCGGTCCAGTCGTCGAGCCCAGAGCCAGCAGGCGCGCCAGGCCCATCCCCACCGCCGGGCCCGCGCTGATCGCCAGGGCGGCCAGATTGGCCCAGACCCAGTACGAGAACGACCGCATGCTGGCGGCGCCGTCGTAGTAGCGCTCGCGCAGCACCGGGTACGCCTCCCACCAGCGGAAGCCGTACGCGGCGAACACCAGCACGACGCCCAGGGCGGCGACGACCGCTCCGGGCAGCGGCTGCCAGCGTCGGGCGGCGAGCAGGATCGCGACCGCCATGATGCCCAGCAGCGGCAGTCCGTAGGAGAGCATGACGCAGTAGCCGAGCAGCAGACCGGCCGCGACCGACCAGCCGATCATCGGGCCGATGCTGGGTGCGCGTGGCTGACATGGCCAGGCAGGCCAGCCCCCAGGCGGCGACAGCGGCGAACATGGCGTCGGCGGAGACGGCCAGGAACACGGCCGACGGCGTCAGCACCAGGAACGGTGCAACGCGGCGGGCGAAGTCCTCGCGGTCGAGGGTCCGCAGCGTGCTCATGACAGCAGGAGCGATGGTCGCGGCGATGATCGTGACGACCAGGCCGGCGGCGTAGTCACCACCGAGTCCGAGCTTGACCATCGCGACGAACACGAGCAGGGCACCGGGCGGGTGGCCGGCGAGGTGGGTGACCCAGTTGTCGGGAGCCGAGTACGGGATCCGTCGGATGTAGTCGTCGATCATGGCGGGTACGTCGGTCACCTCGCGGGCCGAGCGCAGGTACTCGTACGGATTGCCGAGCACCCGACTGATGCCCTCGCCGCCGTCGACGTACGCCAGTGCCATCAGCCAGGCGAATCCCGCCACGAAGGCGAGCAGCTGCAGCCGGCGCCACGTCAGCTGTGCGGCGAGCCGTGGGCCGTACTGCCAGCCGAGCAGCGGCAATGAGGATCGCTGGGATGGTGCCGGGCCCGAACAGCTTCGGCTCCCACAGCCCGTGCAGGGGAGCGATGTCGTCGGGACCGATCGTGGCCCGCGGGTACACCTTCCAGTCGAAGATCTGGGGGGTGATGAAAGCGGCAGCCACGATGCCCAGAGTGACCAGCAGGCCCACCCACGGGACCCAGGTCCGCCCCGGAGTCTCCAGGTCGATCCCGCGCGTCTCTGTCACGCCCTCGACTCTAGAGGGGTGGACAGAAATCGCCGGTCGATCAGGGGCGCGGGCGTTTCAGCGACCAGGGTTCGAGGTGTTCGTAGCCCTTCACCGAGGTGCGGCGCATGCGACGCAGCCGGAACTGGTCGGTGTCCTCTCGCAGCGCTTCGGCGAGATCGGCGTCGATCAGCGCGCGGCTCGGCCGCGCCAGCGAGGTCAGGCGCGCGGCCAGGTTGACCGTGGGGCCGAAGATGTCGCCTAGGCGGGCCAGCACCGGACCACGAGAGGTGCCGACGCGCACCTCGGGGAAGAGGTCGTCGATCTCGGCGCGTTCCACGAGCTCGAGGGCCAGCAGTGCCGCCTCGGTCGGATCGGTCAGCTGGTAGAGCACCTCGTCGCCGATCGTCTTGACCACTTGGCCGCCGTGCTCGACCACCAGGTCGGTGACGACCCGCTCGAACCACTCGACCATCTCGCCGAGAGCGCGCGCGCTCATCTGCCGACTCCGCGAGGTGTAGCCGACGATGTCGACGAATCCGACGATGGCGGTCGTGTCGGACGCCGACGCGCTGCCGCTGAGCGCCATCCGGCTCGCGGTGCTGAGCAGGTGCCGGCGCCAGATGTAGCCCTGCACCTCCTCGACCATCGGAATGACCTCGCTGAGCATGTCCAGCGGTGGCTGGTCGGCGCTGTCGTCGCGGGACATCGAGTTGAGCAGGAGACGCGTCTGCCAGTCGGCGAGGCGGGAGAACGACCGGCCCACCGATCGGACGAACTGTGGCAGCTGCTCGGGATCGAGGATGCCGAGCTCGGTGAGCCGCTGCGTGACCTTGAGCGCCTCGACATCTGCTTCCGTGAACACCACCTCGTGGGCTCCGACTGCGGGGAAGCCGAGGTACCGCCACATCGCATTGGCGTGGTCGAGGGTGATGCCGGCCTGCGCGGCGACCTGGGTCTGCGTCAGCGTGGGACCACCATCGAACAGATACTGGCCAGCGACGTCGATCAGCAGCGCGGGGTCGAAGGCATAGTCGTCCTCCTGCTGCGCGCTGTCGTCGGGAGTCATCGTCATTTCCTTCGGTGGGCTCACCCGCATGTTAGGCCCCGGCGGCAGGCCGAGCCCGGCGGTAGGCTCTGCGCGGACACGACAGGAATCGGGAGAGGTACATGGGCGAGTGGGTCGAGGACGCGGAGCTTGGTGCTGGCTACGAGACGTTCACCATCGAGCTGGGCGACGATCCCGACGGTCAGGGCCAGATCGTCGCGACGCTGGTGCGGTCGACCACCACCCCGACCGACCCGCGTGGGGCAGTCCTGTACGTGCACGGATTCACTGACTACTTCTTCCAGCGTGAGCTGGCCGAGTACTGGGTCGATCGAGGCTTCGCGTTCTACGCCCTCGACCTGCGCAAGTGCGGTCGGTCGCGTCGCGACGGCCAGACGCCGCACTACGTGTCCGACCTTGCGCTGTACGACGCCGAGCTCGAGGTGGCGCTGGCCACGGTGCGAGCCGAGACCGATGACGCCCCGGTGGTGCTGTCGGGACACTCGACCGGGGGTCTGATCCTGCCGCTGTGGCTGACTCGTCTGCAACGGCTCCCGGGCGGTTCGACGGGGCAGGGCATCGCAGGGCTGGTGCTCAACAGCCCGTGGTTCGACCTGCAGGGCGCCGCCTGGATGCGCAGCCTCGGCACCCAGCTCATCCGGGGCGTCTCGCGGTTCCGTTCGCTGGACGAGGTGCGCCTGCCGCACACCGATTCCTATGGCGCGAGTCTGCACGTCAGCGCTCACGGCGAGTGGGAGTACAACCTCGAGTTCAAGCCGATGCACGGATTCCCGATCACGTACGGCTGGCTCAACGCGGTGCGCCGCGGCCAGTCAGTGCTGCACAAGGGCCACGACGTCGGCGTTCCCTCTCTGGTGCTGCACTCGACACGTTCGTGGTTCTCGCGGGTCTTCGGCGAGAAGGTGGTCGGATCCGACGCCGTGCTCGACGTCAAGCAGATTGCGCGCTGGTCCGGCTGCCTCGGCAACGCCGTGACGGTGCGGCCGATCCCCGGTGCCAAGCACGACGTCTTCTTGTCGCCCAAGCCCGCCCGCGAGGCCGCGTACGCCACGATCGACGCCTGGCTGCGCGACTCCGCCCTCGTCGGCTGACGGGGCGGACCGACCGCTCTGGTCTCTGTCGTGGCCCGTCTATAGGGTTCACGTGTGGACGCCCCCCTCGCTCTCTACCGCCGCTACCGGCCGGAGACCTTTGCCGAGGTCATCGGGCAGGACCACGTCACCGAGCCCCTGCGGCATGCCCTCGCGGCCAATCGCACCCACCACGCGTATCTGTTCTCAGGCCCCCGCGGCTGCGGCAAGACCACCAGCGCGCGCATTCTGGCGCGGGCGCTCAACTGCGAGCAGGCACCCATCTCGGACCCTTGCGGCGAGTGCCAGAGCTGCCGGGATCTCGCCCGTGGCGGGCCGGGCAGCATCGACGTCATCGAGATCGACGCGGCCAGCCACGGCGGCGTCGACGACGCCCGCGACCTCCGCGAACGGGCCTTCTTCTCCCCGGTCAGCAGCCGCTACAAGGTCTACATCATCGATGAGGCCCACATGGTGTCGACGCAAGGCTTCAACGCCCTGCTCAAGCTGGTCGAGGAGCCGCCGCCGCACCTGAAGTTCATCTTCGCCACGACCGAGCCCGACAAGGTCATCGGCACGATCCGCTCCCGCACGCATCACTATCCCTTCCGGCTCGTGCCGCCGGCAGTCCTCACCGACTACCTGCAGCAGCTCAGCGCGGCCGAGCAGGTCACGGTCGAGCCCACCGCGCTGCCGCTGCTCGTCCGGGCCGGCCAGGGCTCGGTGCGCGACACGCTCAGCGTGCTCGATCAGCTGCTCGGCGGCGCCGGACCGGGGGGACTCACCTACGATCTCGCGGTCCAGCTGCTCGGCTACACCCCGGACTCGCTGCTCGATGAGGCTGCCGATGCCTTGGCCGCTCGTGATGGCGCCACCGCGTTCGGTGTCATCGACAAGGTCATCGAATCCGGTCAGGACCCGCGCCGGTTCGCCGAGGACCTGCTGCAGCGGTTGCGCGACCTCATCGTCATCTCGGTCGTCCCCGACGCCGCGGCTCAAGGACTCATCGACGTCCCCGCCGACCGCATCGCTCCCATGGCGGCACAGGCATCTGGCTTCGGACCCGCCGAGCTCGCTCGCACGGCCGACATCGTCAACAGCGCGTTGGTCGACTTCCGCGGGGCCACGGCGCCGCGCATGCTGCTCGAGCTGATGTGCGCCCGCATTCTCGTGCCGGGTGCCGACCACTCTGCGCTCGGCTTGCAGGCTCGCCTCGATCGCATCGAGAAGCGGCTGTCGTTCGACGCCTCGACACCCGAACCCACGACGCGGGCTGCGCAGCCCGCACCGGCTGCACCACCCGCGGCGCCCCCGCCAGCCCTGGTTGAGCCTCCTGCCCCGGTGGAGCCGACCGCTCCGGTGGAGCCGCTCGCGGCGACACCCGAACCGGCGCCCGTGGTCGCGGCTCCCGCGCCCGAGCCTGAGCCCGAGCCGGAAGCGCCGGCCGCACCGGTCGGCACCCTGACGGTCGCCGACGTCCGTCGGCTGTGGCCGGAGGTGCTCGGCAAGGTGCAGGCCATGCGTCGCTTCGCCTGGGTCATGCTCAGCCAGAACGCCCAGGTCGTCGATCTCGAGGGCACCATGCTCACGATCGGTCTGAGCAACGCTGGTGCCCGCGACTCCTTCGTGACCAACAAGGTCGCCGAGCCGCTGGCGCAGGCACTCACCGAAGTCCTCGGTGGCTCCTGGTCGATCGACACCATGATCGACGTCACCGCCACGCCCACGCCGTCCGAGCCCGCTGCGGCGGCGGCGCCTGCGGTGCGCCCGGAGGTCACCGGAGCGGCAGCCCAGGCGGTGCGCGACCGGCTCAGCCAACCCGTCGAGGAAGCCGGTGACCCCGACGCTGATGCGCGCGCCGACGACGAGGTCGTCGACGACGGCCTGACCGACCCCGAAGAGCTGCTCACCCGCGAGCTGGGGGCCCAGATCATTGACGACACCCCGCACGGCTGACACCTTCGGCAGTCAGGTCTTTCGCACTCGTGTGGATCTCGACCTGGCGCCACTTGACGTCCTGCGCCGTTTCCGCGGCCGCGACCGTCTCGTCGCGCTGGTCGGGGCGTGGCACCACGGTGAGGCATTGATCGCGTTCGACCCCTCCCACGTGCTCACCGGCGATCCGTTCGACATCGATCTCGTCCGGTCCCCGTCACAGCCCGGCTCGGCGGCCGGATTCGGCGGCGGGTGGATCGGCGCGTGGGGCTATCAGCTGGGCACCTTGATCGAGCGGCTTCCGCCGGCACCGCACCGCCCGACGCCGCAGCCAGACCACCGCATCGCGTTCTACGATCACGTGCTGCGCCGCGCTGACGGGCGCTGGTGGTTGGAGTCGTTGCGCCGCGACGACGCCCGTGATGCGGCGATTCTCGAGGTCCTGCTCGGCGAGCCCGCACCCCCGCGGCCGTTCGAGGTCGGCACCTTCCAGATGACACCCGACCCCGACATCCACCGCGCCAAGCTGGCTCGCGTCATCGATCACATCGAGGCGGGTGACATCTTCCAGGCCAATCTGTGCACTCGCCTTGAGGCTCCGTGGTCAGGCGATCCGCTCGATGCGTTCTGCGCGGGTGCTGAACGACTCGCGCCCGCCTACGGCGCGTTCGTGTCGTCGCCCGAGGGTGCGCTCGCCAGCTTCTCGCCCGAGCTGTTCTTGCGCCGCACCGGTGACGAGGTGCTCACCTCGCCCATCAAGGGCACCGCGGCACTCGACTCGGACCCGGCCGAGCTCGTCGCATCAGCCAAGGACCGCGCCGAGAACATCATGATCGTCGACCTCATGCGCAACGACCTCGGCCGCGTGAGCGTGCCCGGCTCGGTGCGGGTCCCGGCCATCACGAGGGCCGAGCGGCACACCGTGTGGCACTTGGTCTCCGACGTGGTGGGGCATCTTGGTCACGACGTCACTGACGCCCAGCTGCTGCGCGCCACCTTCCCACCGGGGTCGGTCACGGGGGCGCCGAAGGTCAGGGCGATGGAGATCATCAACGATCTGGAAACCACGGGGCGAGAGGCGTACACCGGTGCCATCGGCCACGTCAGCGCGACCGCCGGCCTGGAGCTGAACGTCGTCATCCGCACCTTCGAGTTCGCGTTCAACGACGGAGCAGCCGACCGGGTGTGGCTCGGCGTCGGCGGTGGCGTGGTGGCCGATTCCACGCCGGAAGGTGAGCTGGCCGAGTGCCTGGTCAAGGCGCGTCCCCTGATCGAGGCGATCGGCGGACGCCTCGACCTGCGAGCCGACATGGCCGTCAGTCGATCGCAACGGTGGGACCGCGACCTGCCCACCGCCTCAGCCGATCTTGCAATCGGTCTCTACGACACGGTGCTGGTCGAGGATGGCGTGGCGATCGACCTCGACTCCCACCTCGCGCGGCTCGACGCCTCGGTGCGCGCGGTCTACGGCACCACCATCCGTGCTGGCCTCGACGACGCCGTCGTGCGACGCGTGTCCGGACTGTCAGGCCGTCAGCGACTGCGCATCGACGCCGTGCCGTCTGGCTCGGACGTGCAGGTCACGATGGCTGTCCGTTCCATCGACGACGACCAGGGCGCGTGGTCGCTGCGGTCCCGCACGATCGCCGGCGGGTTGGGGGAGCACAAGTGGGCCGACCGCACGGCGCTCGGCGAGCCGCTCGGGCCGGCGGCCGACCATCTGGTCGTCGACGTCGACGGCTCGATCCTCGAGGGCGGCCGGTCCTCGATGTTCCTCGTCCTGGACGACGGTGTGCACACCGCGCCCACCGACGGCCGGATCCTGCCCGGCACGGCCCGCGCCCGCGTGGTCGAGCTGTTGCGCGCGTCGTCGGTGCCGGTCTTCCAGCGTCGTCTCACCGCTGCCGATCTCGACCGCGCCAATGAGGTCTTCGTGACCAACTCGCTGCGTGGCGTCGTCCCAGTCACTCAGGTCGACGACCGAGAGTGGAAGGTCGGCCTGACCACCCAGTGGATCCAAGCCGAGCTCTGGCGCTTCTGGCGTGACGATTCCCCCACTTTTGTAGCGGAACGCAGGAAAAAGCTGACCGGGAACCTGCATGCTGCTCCGAAAGTCGTGTTCATCGACAACTACGACTCCTTCGTCTACAACCTGGTGCAGTACGCCTCCGAGCTCGGCGCTGGCTGCGAGGTCGTCCGCAACGATGCGATCTCGGTCGACGATCTGGTGGCAGCGCGCGATCGGGGCGACTTCACCCATCTGGTCGTCTCGCCCGGGCCCGGTACCCCGACCGATGCCGGAATCAGCGTCGAGGCGATCCGCCGCCTCGGCCCCACCACGCCCACTCTCGGCGTCTGTCTTGGACATCAGGCGATCGGCGAGGTCTACGGCGCTGACGTCGTGCGGGCACCCGAGGTCGTGCACGGCAAGCCATCGCTGGTGCACCACGACGGACTCGGCGTCTTCGCCGGTCTTCCCACCCCGGTCGTCTGCGCCCGGTACCACTCGCTGGTCATCGACGAGGACACGCTGCCCGCCGACCTGATCGCCACGGCCCACACCGCGTCGGGCCTGCTGATGGGCGTGCGGCACCGCAGCCATCGGGTCGAGGGTGTGCAGATGCACCCCGAGTCGATCCTCACCGCCCACGGTCACGAGATGCTGCGCTCGTTCCTGAGCTCCTGACGGGTTCGACGCAGCGCGGCAGTCAACAGCGTGGGGAGGCGCCCACTAGGCTGCAGGCATGTACGACGGCGTGATTCAGGACCTCATCGACGAGCTCGGGCAGCTGCCCGGGATCGGTCCGAAGAGCGCCCAGCGCATCGCCTTCCACCTGCTGGACGCCGACCCCGCCGACGTCAACCGATTCGCGGCCACCCTGACCGAGGTCAAGGCCAAGGTCCACTTCTGTGCCACCTGCGGCAATGTCACGGTCGACACGGAGTGCCGCATCTGCGCCGATCCGCGACGTGACGCCACCGTGCTGTGCGTGGTCGAGGAGAGCAAGGACGTCATCGCCATCGAGCGGACCCGCGAGTACCGCGGTCGCTACCACGTGCTGGGCGGCGCCATCTCGCCCATCGCGGGCATCGGCCCTGACCAGCTGCGCATCAAGGAGCTGTTCGTGCGGCTCAACGATGCCGGGATCACCGAGGTCATCATCGCCACGGACCCGAACCTCGAGGGCGAGGCCACGGCCACCTACCTGATCCGCCAGCTCTCCACGCTCGGCATCAAGGTCAGCAAGCTCGCCAGCGGCCTGCCGGTCGGCGGCGATCTCGAGTACGCCGATGAGCTCACTCTCGGCCGTGCGTTCGAGGGCCGGACCTCGATCGCGTCGGCCACCGCGCCCGCCTGAACGATTCGGCTCGACTGGTCGCGCTCCGCTGAGGTGGCACACTCGATGGATGAGCGACTCACCCGACTTCAGCGACCTGTCCGCCGTCTTCATCAACACGACCCTGAAGAAGTCGCCGGAGAAGAGCCACACCGACGGGCTCGTCACCATGAGCGCAGACATCATGCGGGAGCACGGTGCCGCGGTCACCGAGATCCGCGCGATCGACCATCCGATCGCCACCGGCATGTATCCCGACATGACCGAGCACGGGTGGGACGTGGACGCGTGGCCCGGCATCAGCGAGCAGATCATGGCCGCCGAGATCCTCATCCTGGCGGGCCCCATCTGGCTGGGTGACAACAGCAGCATCATGAAGCAGGTCATCGAGCGGCTGTACTCCGAGTCGGGGATCCTCAACGACGACGGCCAGTCCGTCTTCTACGGCAAGGTCGGCGGCTGCCTGATCACCGGCAACGAAGACGGCATCAAGCACTGCGCCATGAACATCCTGTACTCGATGCAGCACGTGGGCTTCACCATCCCGCCGCAGGCCGACGCTGGTTGGATCGGCGAGGCCGGCCCAGGCCCGTCCTACCTCGACGAAGGATCAGGCGGCCCGGAGAACGACTTCACGAACCGCAACACGGCGTTCATGACGTACAACCTGCTGCACACGGCACGCATGTGGAAGGACGCCGGCGGCATCCCGACCTACGGCAACCGCCGTGATGTCGCGCAGGACACCTGGGCCAATCCCGAGTACCGCTAGTCATACGGCCCGGTAGAGTGGGCCCGCGCAGCGTCGCGCATCCGTATCCGGTTGATCCAAGGATTTCTCGTGGGCATTGTCGTCCAGAAGTACGGCGGCTCCTCGGTTGCCGACGCCACCAGCGTCAAGAGGGTCGCTCAGCGCATCGTCGCGACCAAGAAGGCCGGTCACGACGTCGTCGTCGTGGTCTCGGCCATGGGCGACACCACTGACGACCTCATCGAGCTCGCCAACGAGGTCTCACCGCTGCCGACCGCCCGTGAGCTGGACATGCTGCTCACGGCCGGCGAGCGCATCTCGATGGCGGTGCTGGCCATGGCCATCGGCAGCCTCGGTCACGAGGCACGGTCCTTCACCGGTTCCCAGGCTGGAGTCATCACCGACGCCGCTCACGGCCGCGCCAAGATCATCGACGTCACGCCCGGCCGCATCGAGTCCGCGCTCGCCGAAGGTGCCATCGCGATCGTGGCTGGATTCCAGGGCGTTTCGCAGACCACCAAGGACATCACCACGCTGGGACGCGGCGGCTCCGACACCACGGCCGTCGCTCTGGCCGCAGCCCTGGGCGCTGAGGTCTGCGAGATCTACACCGACGTCGACGGCATCTTCACCGCCGATCCCCGCATCGTGCCCACGGCGCGCCAGATCCCGAAGCTCTCCTACGAGGAGACGCTCGAGATGGCCGCCAACGGCGCCAAGATCCTGCACCTGCGATGCGTCGAGTACGCGCGCCGCAACGACATCCCCATCCACGTCCGCTCGTCGTTCTCCGACAAGCCCGGCACGTGGGTGGTCCGAACCGAGGACGTGGACACCATGGAACAAGCCATCATCAGCGGCGTCGCGCACGATCGCAGCGAAGCCAAGATCACCGTGGTCGGCGTGCCCGACAAGGTCGGTTTCGCGGCGTCGATCTTCAACGCGTTGGC
Organism: uncultured Actinomycetota bacterium; assembly: GCA_963769445.1. Classification (GTDB taxonomy): domain Bacteria; phylum Actinomycetota; class Actinomycetes; order Propionibacteriales; family Nocardioidaceae; genus Aeromicrobium. Next base: position 151,684 of record CAVYLO010000003.1, read on the forward strand.
CGAGGCTCAGATCAACATCGACATGGTCGTCCAGAACGTGTCGGCCGCAGCCACCGCGCTGACCGACATCTCGTTCACCCTGCCGCGGGCGGACGGCCAGACCGCCATGACCGCTCTGGCGCGTCTGCAGGACACCGTCGGCTACGAACGACTGCAGTACGACGACAGCGTGGGCAAGGTGTCGATCGTCGGCGCCGGCATGCGCTCCGAGCCGGGCATCACGGCTCGTTTCTTCCAGGCGTTGGCAGACGTCGGGGTCAACATCGAGATGATCTCCACCTCGGAGATCCGCATCTCGGTGGTCGTCGCCGAGGCCCTGGTCGACGCAGCGGTCAACGCCGCCCATGCCGAGTTCGAGCTCGGCAACGATGAGGTCGAAGCGGTCGTCTACGGCGGGACCGGCCGATGACGAGCCTCGGCATCGTCGGCGCCACCGGACAAGACACCCCACGGAGTTCTTCGCTCCGCCGCTTCGCTCCCCCGCGCACAACTCCGCGGGGACCCCGTCACGAGGAGAACGTCGCATGGTGAGCATTGGCATTGTTGGCGCTACCGGACAGGTGGGCGTCGCCATGCGCAGCATCCTGGAGGAACGCGACTTCCCGGCCGACAGCGTGCGCTTCTTCGCCTCGTCACGCTCGGCGGGCAAGACCCTGCCGTTCCGCGGCGAGCAGATCGTCATCGAGGACGCCGAGACGGCCGATCCGGCCGGACTGGACATCGCCCTGTTCTCGGCGGGCGCCGCCACCTCGCGCGTTCACGCCCCTCGGTTCGCGGAGGCTGGCGTCACCGTGGTCGACAACTCCTCGGCGTTCCGCAAGGACCCCGCCATCCCGCTGGTCGTCAGCGAGGTCAACCCCGGCGACATCCCTGCGGGTGACGCACCGGGCGGGCGCGGCATCATCGCGAACCCGAACTGCACGACCATGGCTGCCATGCCGGTGCTCAAGCCGTTGCACGACGCCGCTGGCCTGGTTCGACTCGTGGTCAGCAGCTACCAGGCCGTGTCCGGATCGGGCATCGCCGGTGTGCGTGAGCTGCACGACCAGGCGCTCGCCGTCGTCGAGAAGGCTGATGAGCTGGCCTACGACGGATCGGCTGTCGACTTCCCGGCTCCGCAGGTCTACGTCGACTCGATCGCCTTCAACGTGCTGCCGATGGCTGGCTCCATCGTCGACGATGGATCCTTCGAGACCGATGAGGAGCAGAAGCTCCGCAACGAGACCCGCAAGATCCTCGGCATCCCTGATCTCCGGGTCGCGGGCACCTGCGTGCGGGTGCCGGTGTTCACCGGACACTCGCTGTCGATCAACGCCGAGTTCGCCGAGGACATCACGGTCGAGCAGGCCACGGCGCTGCTCGCTGCCGCCCCGGGCGTGCAGCTGGCCGACGTCCCCACGCCGCTGAAGGCCGCCGGGGCCGACCCGAGTCTGGTCGGTCGGATCCGCCAGGACGGTTCGGTCGACGGCAAGAAGGGCCTCGTCCTGTTCGTGTCCGGCGACAACCTGCGCAAGGGAGCAGCCCTCAACACGGTGCAGATCGCCGAGCTCCTGCTCCGCTGACCGTTCACCGGTTTACCAGCAGGCCCCGGCATCGATCCACTCCTGCGGGTGAATTCACCCAGAGATGTGACGACTTTCCGTGGCCTGCTGGTAAACCGTCAGCGCAGGAGGTCGACGAACGGGTCCAGGGCTGAGGGGTCGGCGAGGGCACCGGGGGCGGCGGCCTGGTCGATCGGGACGCCTTGCAGGATCTTCTTGACCGGGACTTCGAGCTTCTTGCCCGAGAGAGTGCGAGGCAGCGTCTGCAGCTGGTGCATCTGGTCGGGGACGTGGCGCGGCGACAACTTGCTGCGCAGCGCTCCGGCGATCTCTCGGCGCAGGTCATCGTCGAGGTCGTGGCCCTCGGTCAAGGTGACGAACAGCATCAGCTGGCCCGCTCCTCCCTCGTCGTCCTCCAGATGCACCACGAGGCTGTCGGTGACGACGGGCAGGGCCTCGACGACGGTGTAGAACTCCGAGGTGCCCAGACGCACGCCGCCGCGGTTCAAGGTGGCGTCGCTGCGGCCCGTGATGGTGCAGGTGCCGGTTTCGGAGATGGTGATCCAGTCGCCATGTCGCCACACGCCGGGGATGTCCTCGAAGTAGGCGGCCCGATAGCGGGAACCGTCGTCGTCGCCCCAGAAGCCCACCGGCATCGACGGCATCGGTTGGGTGATGACGAGCTCGCCGAGCGACCCGATGACCGGCTGGTGCTGGTCATCGAAGGCCTCGACGGCGCAGCCGAGCATGCGGCACGACATCTCGCCGGCGTACACCGGCACGGTGGGTGCTGCCCCCACGAAGGCTGCGCAGGTGTCGGTGCCGCCGCTGACCGAGCTGAGCTGAGCCGTGGCGCTGACCGCTTCGTACACCCAGCGAAACCCCTCGGCCGGCAAGGGTGCTCCGGTCGAGCCGACGCCACGCACAGCGGACAGATCCGCGATCTCGCGCGGCACGATGCCAGCCTTGCGACACTGCAGCAGGAAGGGCGCGCTGGTGCCGAAGTACGTGACGCCGAGCCGCTCAGCCATGCGCCACAACAAGGACACATCTGGCGCGCCGGAGTCGTCGGGTGGGGCCGGATTGCCGTCGAACATCACGACGGTCGCGCCCACCGAGAGGCCGGAGATCAGGAGATTCCACATCATCCAGCCGGTCGTCGAGAACCAGAAGAAGCGATCGGCGGGGCCGAGGTCGTGGTGCAGCGCCAGCGACTTCACGTGTTCGACCGTGATGCCGCCATGCCCGTGCACGATCGGCTTGGGCAGCCCGGTCGTGCCCGAGGAGAACAGCACGTACAACGGCCAGTCGAACGGCAGCCGCTCGAACTCCAGAGGTCCGGACTCGGCCGTGAAATCAGCCCAGGTGATGGCACCGGCAGGAGCGGGCGCGTCGTCTGCCAGGTAGGGCAGCCACACGTGGGTGTGCACGCTCGGCAGCGCCGCACGGATCTGCTCGACCTCGTCACGCCGATCGATCGACTTGGCGCCATAGCCGTACCCGTCGACGGTCAGCAGCACGGTGGGCTCGATCTGCTGCCACCGGTCGACGACACTCTGCGTCCCGAACTCCGGTGCGCACGAGGAGAACGCGGCGCCGATGCTCGCGGCCGCCAGCAGCAGCACCAGCGTCTCGGGAATGTTGGGCGAGTACGCGGCGACCCGGTCCCGTGGTTGCACCCCGGCTCGCAACAGTCCGGCCCGCGCCCGGGCCACCTGGTCGCGGAGCTGGGTGGCGCTCAGCTCGACGTCAGGGCGACTCTGCGAGGCGGCCACGATCACGATGTCGTCGTCGCCGCGACCGGGCATCGCCAGCATCGCCTCGGCATAGTTCAACCGAACGTCGGGGAACCAACGAGCACCTGGCATGGAGGCCTCCGCGAGAGCGACCGTTCCGTCACCGTCGGCGGGCAGGTCGGCCCACCGCCACAGCGCACTCCAGAATTCGTCGAGGTGCTCGACGGACCAGGACCACATGTCGGCGTAGTCGGTTGCATCCACGATGCCCTGGTCAGCGAGCCATCGACCGAACTGCTCGAGACGGGACCGCCCGTCGCCGGGGGGTTCCCACAGGATCTCAGTCACTCGGCGTCGGCTGGGCTCGACTCGGCCATGGCGAGCAGCCGGTGAGCCACCCAGAAGGCGGCGGCGGTGAGGACCGGGACGAGAACCAGGCCGAAGCGAGAGTCGGCCGGGCCGAGGAACACGCCGAGAATCGTGATGAGGGTCAGCATGACGGCCAGGAAGCTGGTCACTCGTGGCGCGGCTGTGCCAAAGGCGCCGAGCAGTCGCTCGCCGAGCGCGAACGCCACGATCGACACGATGAAGAACGTGAGCGTGCCCCACAGCGGGCCGCCATTGGCGACACCGCGCACTTCCGTGAACAGGGCCAACGCCGCGACGCCCAGACCGACGCAGATCACTCCGACCAGCAGTCCGGTGATCACCGTGGCGCGCGTCGGCTCCAGCTGCGGGATGCGCCACGCGCGGAGCGCAGCCCACCGGTGGGCCGTGAAGTCGCCCGTGGCTCGGCCAGCGCGACCTGCTCCGGAACCGACCGCCGTGGCGACACTGGAGGTGCGGGACCGGATGGAGTCGAGCGCAGGCTTGACGTTGATGTTCGGCGTGGAGATGGACGGCCGCTTGATGGCCGGCAGGCCCTTGCCCTTGGGCTTGACCGTGGTGGTGGGTCCACTCGGCGAGGTCGGCGGTGCTGCCGCCGGCTCGTCGCGGGCAGCGACCTTCGTCGCGGGGCCGTCGGCCGGGCGGCCGTAACGCATCGTCGGGCCGCTCGCTGCCGGTGTGGTCGGTGCGATCGGTCGCTTGACGACGCGCTTCACCACCTTCTTCGGTGTCTGCTCGTCAGCCATGGGGCAAGTGTTCCACACCACACGGCGCGCCCAACGTTCGTTCGACGTCCCCTCGGCCGAGTGCGGTGACGTAAAATCGTGGCTGCTGTCGACCACTGGCGCCTCTGCGTGGCCTGATCCTGGTACGGAGATGAGCAGATTGACCCCCGCACCGCCGCCGTTGCGCATCCTGCACGTGGTCGAGAGCTTTGCGAGCGGCACGCTGGCTGCGCTGACGCACTACGTCGAGGCAGTTCCCGAGGCCGAGCACCACGTCGTCCGGCGGGTTCGCATCGGTGACCACGTGGCCGACGGCGAGGACGACCGCTTCGCCTCGGTGCACGAGATGCCGGCCTCGACGGCGGGATGTCTGTCCGCCGTGCGCCGGGCCGTGCGATCGATCCAGCCCGACATCGTGCACGCGCACTCCAGCATGGGCGGGGTCTTCGCCCGGCTCTCCGTGGTCTCGCGGTCTCGTCGTCGCATCGTCTACACGCCCCACTGCTTCGCCTTCGAGCGTCGCGATCTGGGTCGGCTTCCCGCGCGCGCTGTTCCGATTCGCTGAGTGGATGCTCGCCACTCAACACCGACACCGTCGCCGGCTGCTCGGCCGGTGAAGCGGCCACCGCCGGATCGTGGGTGACCTGCCGCCGAGCAGTCCATGTGCCCAATGTGGTGCCGACCATCGATCACACCTCACCGGCTGGCGTCGACACGGTGCTGGGTGCGGGGCGGATCTCGGCGCAGAAGGGGCCGGACTTCTTCGCCGAGACCATGCGCGAGCTGACCTCGGCCGCGCCTGAGATGAAGGGCCGCTGGCTGGGCGGGGGTCAGTCCGACCTCGAGTCCGACCTCATCGGAGCGGGGGTCGACGTGACCGGCTGGTTGACCCGGTCCGACGTGCTCCGGTCGCTGGTCGGTGACCACGTGTATCTGCACACGGCGGCCTGGGAGGGCTTCCCGATCGCCGTGCTCGAGGCGCACGCCGCCGATCTCCCGATCGTGGCTCGCCGCATCAGCGCGCTGACCGGTGGCCCCGCCGACTGGTTGGTGGACTCGCCGGCCGAGGCGGCCAGTGTCGTGGCGGTGCTGGCGTCGTCCACCGAGGCCGTGGCGCAGAACCGTCGAGACTGGTCGACCTACTTGAGCACCCACGACGCAGCGCACCAGCGCGCCGCCCTGCTCGAGACGTACCGCATCTCGGGTCAGGCATGACGAACGGCCAGACCGTCATGGTCTGGCCGCTGCTTCGAGATGGTGAATCTGGTCTGGCTGGTCGGGGTGACAGGATTTGAACCTGCGACCTCGTCGTCCCGAACGACGCGCGCTACCAAGCTGCGCCACACCCCGTTGCCTTTAGCCGGGCAACCCGGGTGAGTCTACCGCAGTCAGGGTGAGCAGGGTCGCCTCGGGTCGGCAGGCGAATCGGACCGGTGTCACGGGCGAAGAGCCGAGTCCGGCGGACACGTGCAGCCACGATGCGGGGTTGTCCTCGACCTGGTGCTGGTGCAGTCCGCGGGCCCTCTTGCGATCGAGATCGCAGTTGGTGACGAGCGCGCCGTAGAACGGCACCCGCAGCTGCCCGCCGTGCGTGTGCCCGGCAAGAATCAGCGGGTAGCCCTGCGAATTCCACCGGTCGAGCACCCGCAGGTATGGCGCGTGGGTCACGCCGATCGCGAGGTCAGCCGAGGCGTCGGCTGGCTCGTCGTCGAGCTCGTCGAACTGCAGGTGCGGGTCGTCCACCCCCACGAATGACAACCGGCGTCCGGCGATCTCGAGCTCGTCGTGCTGGTTCGACAGGTCGGTCCACCCCCGCCGAGTGAAGTCCGAGCGCATCGCCTCGAACGGCAGATCCTTCTTGCGCATCCACGCGCCGTCGCTGGCCACGCCGGTCCCGCCAGTCAGGTAGCGCACTGGATTCTTGAACCGGGGGGAGTAGTAGTCGTTGGAGCCGAACACGAAGACGCCCGGCAGGTCGAGCAGATCGCCGTAGGCCCGGATCACCGACGGCAGTGCGTCGACATGGGAGAGATTGTCACCGGTGTTGACCACGAGATCCGGTTCGAGGTCGGCCAGGCCGCGTAGCCACGCCTGCTTGTGCCCTTGACGAGGCGTCATGTGGGTGTCGCTGAGGTGCAGCACGCGCAGCGGTTCGGATCCAGCAGCCAGCACCGGCACCGTGGCCCGGCGCAGCGCGAACGCGTGCGGCTCGACGAACGTGGACCAGGCCAGCCCCGCTGTCGCGACGCCCGCCGTCAGTGCCAGCACATGCATGGCCCAAGCGTCGCACAGCCAGGTGGGACACTTGCCTCATGTCTGCCATGAAGGATCAGTTGCGTACCGACCTGACCGCCTCGATCAAGGCTCGCGACGCGATGCGGTCCTCGACGCTGCGCATGGTCTTGACGGCGATCACGACCGCGGAGGTTGCTGGCAAGGAAGCCCGCGAGATCAGCGATGACGAGGTCATGGCTGTTCTCGGCAGTGAGGTCAAGAAGCGGCGTGAGGCGGCCGAGGCGTTCACCGCAGGCAACCGCCCCGCGATGGCGGAGAAGGAGACCGCGGAAGCGGCGATCCTGGCCGAGTACCTGCCCGAGCAGATGACGGGCGAGCAGATCGCTGCCTTGGTCTCGGCGGCCGTCGAGACCACCGGAGCCGCTGGCGAGGGGATGCGCGCCATGGGCAAGGTCATGGGCGTCGTCACGCCGCAGACCAAGGGCAAGGCCGACTCAGGCGTGGTCGCCGCAGAGGTCAAGCGGCAGCTCGGCGCCTGACGGAGTCAGCCTTCGTCGTCTTCGTCTTCGTCGTTCGAGGAGTCGGCGGGCTTCTTGGCCCTGGCCGTCGGCCGACCCTCAGCTGGTGATCCGAAGTTGACCGGCGAGAGCTGGTCCTGGATGGTTCCCATGGCCTTCTTCCACATCGGTCCGGCCAGCGAGCTGCCGCCGACGGACGCAAAGTTCAGAAGACGCCCGTTGATCGTGACACCGGCCAACGTCTTGGGTCCGCCATTCTTCTTGACCCCGGCGATCATCGAGAAGGTCGACAGCTCCGGGGTGTAGCCGGCGTACGAGACGGCTTGGTTGTCCTGGGCGGTTCCGGTCTTTGCCGCCGACGGGATGCGCAGGCCGGTGCCGTTCTGGAAGCCGTAGCCGCGCTCCTGCACGATGCGCAAGATGTCATTGATCTGAGCGGCGACGCCCTTGGACAGCACCCGCTTGCACTCGGGCTTGTACTTCTTGAGCACCTCACCGTTGCGGTCGATGATCTCGTTGACCGGCTGCGGCTTGCAGTACAGGCCGCCCGACGCGGGGGTGGCGTAGGCCGCTGCCATCTCAAGAGGGCTGACGCTGGTGACGCCCAGGGTGAACGGCCCCACCTGATCGGTGACGCCGGTCTCGGGGTCGAAGGGCACGGTGATGCCCATGGCCTCGGCCATGCGGACCACGTTGCACAAACCGGCCTTCTTCTCCAGCAGGGCGAAGTAGGTGTTCACCGACTCGCTGAGGCCGGTGTACATGTTCTTGTTGCCCGACGTGGTGGAGTTCTTGACGTCCCACTTCGCGGTGCCACCTCCCTCGCAGTCGGTGTACGACCCGGGCGGCATGGTCAGTCTCGGCGGCGCATTGAAGGTCTGGCCGACGCTGATGCCTCGGTCGAGCGCTGCCGCGACCGTGAACATCTTGAACGTCGACCCTGCCGAGAAGCCGCCGGAGTCGCCGTACTTGCGGGGCACCGTGAAGTTGATGAACGACTCACCCTTCTTCACGTTGCGTCCCATGGGTCGCGACTGGGCGACCCCGCGCACCTTGCCGGTGCCCGGCTCGACCATCGCCATCATGCCGAGAGCCTTGTCCTTGGGGGCCACCGTGCTGCTGACCGCCTTGTTGGCTGCCTTCTGCATCGACAGGTCGATGTTGGCCTTGATCGTGAGGCCGCCGCGCTCGATCGCCTGGCGGCGATCCTCCACCGTGGCGCCGAGCGCCTTGTCCGTCAGCAGGTACCGCCGGATGTAGTCGCACGAGAATGACGCGACCGACTCGACGCAGCCGTTGGGATACTTGGTCACCTTGAGTCCCAGGGGAGATGCCTGGATCTCCTCGGCCTTCTCCTGGGTGATCAGCCCGTCGCGCGCCATGACGGCGAGCACGGTGTTGCGCCGCTGGAGGGCCTTCTCGGGGAAGGCGACGGGGTTGAACTCGTCGGGATTCTTGACCAGCCCGGCGAGCGTCGCCGCCTGCCTGGTGTTGAGCTTGTCGGGGCTCTTGGAGAAGTAGTGGAAGGCGGCGGAGTTGATGCCCCATGCGCCGTCGCCGAAGTAGGCGAGATTCAGGTAGCGCTCCAGGATCTCCTTCTTGGAGTGCGTCTCCTCGTACGTGATGGCGAGCTTGAGCTCGCGGATCTTGCGGGCCGTCGACTTCTCGACGGCGGCCTGGCGCTGGGCCTTGGTGGTGGCCTGCGACACGAGGGTCAGCTTGACCAGCTGCTGCGTGATCGTGGAGCCACCCTGGGTCTGACCGGCCGACGCATTGTTGACCAGGGCGCGAAGTGTTCCCTGCAGGTCAAGCGGGCCGTGATCGTAGAAGCGTGAATCCTCGATCGCCAGCAGGGCCTGCTGGGTGACCGGCGCGATCTTGTCCAGCGGGATGTCCTGGCGGTTCTCTTGATAGAAGTAGGCGAGGCGTTCGCCGTTGCTGGCCAGCACCACGGTGGTCTGGGGGTTCGGCAGGTCTTCCAGCTCCAGAGGAAGCTCGATGATGTCGTTGCTGACCTGATTGGCGGTCACGGCCACGAACGAGGCGGCCGGAATGGCGATCAGCGCGACGCCCACTCCGGCGATGACCGACAGGCGGGTCATCGACCCGAGAACGCCTGCCGTGGACTTCGGCTGGCGCTCCGACTGCACGAGTCGACGTACCGCGTCTGCAAACGAAGAAGCCATGAAGAAATCCTACGGGAGAACCCTGAGAGCACCTGTGGGGCTGGTGGGAATATCACCCGCGGCGACTTGGCCATAGTCCATTGGAACCAGACAAGATGACTCTGTTCGGGTCTGGCCATCTTCTCAGGACTTTCACAGCATGGGGGAACGATCAACTTTCAGCCGACCGTGGCTGTCTCGGGAAGGTCTCGGATCATGTGGAATGACAATTGGGCGGCACAAGCCGCCTGCAGGGGAAAGTCTGACCAGCTGTTCGTGCAGGGCGCTGAGCAGAACCGGGCGAAGACCGTGTGCGCCGGATGCGACGTCAAGGCCGAGTGCCTGGTCGAGGCGCTGGACAACCGCATCGAGTGGGGTGTCTGGGGCGGAATGACCGAGCGCGAGCGCCGTGCGCTGTTGCGTCGACGTCCCAATGTCACCACCTGGCGATCGGTCCTGGCGCCGAGTCTCGCGGGCTGAACTGGTCAACCGGCGAGCAACCGGCCGATCTCGCGCAGGGCGTCAAGGTCATGCACGTCGCCTGACAGGGCAGCCACGGACACCGTTGCCACCGACGGGTGGGCGGCCGTGAAGGTGCGACGCTGTCGACCCTCGCGTGCGCCGACGCGCAATCGCTCGGCCCGAACCGTCAGCAGGTCAGCCGTCATCTGATCGGTGGCGTCACCACCCTGCAACCGCGCTGCTGCGCTCTCGGCCGCTGGTGCCGTGACGCCACTGGCGTCGTCATCGTGGACCCGGTTGACCACGAGTCCGGACAACGGCATCTTCTCGCCAGCCAGACGCTCGACGAAGTAGGCGGCCTCCCGCATGGCGGCTGGCTCGGGTGCGGCGATCACCAGGAAGGCCGTCTCGGGGGCCTGCAGCAGGGCGTAGGTGGTCTCGGCGCGTTGCCGGAAGCCACCGAAGAGGGTGTCGAACGCGGCGATGAAGGTCTGCAGATCGGTCAAGAACTGGGCGCCCAGCACCTTGTTCAGTGCCGAGGTGACGATCCCGAGACCGGCGGTGAGCAATCGTGCCGGTCCCTTGGCCGGAAACAACAGCAGCTTGATGAATCGTCCGTCGAGCAGCGATGACAGGCGCTCCGGGGCGTCGAGGAAGTCGAGCGCTGAGCGCGAGGGAGGAGTGTCGACGACGATCAGATCCCACCGTCGTTCGTCGGCCACCGACTCGGCGTGCAGCTGACCCAATTTCTCCATGGCCATGTACTCCTGCGTGCCGGCGAACGAGCTCGACAGCGCCACATAGAACGGATTGGCCAGGATCTGCTCCGCCTTCTCGGGAGTGGCATGTTGCTCCACGACCTCGTCAAAGGTGCGCTTCATGTCCAGCATCATGGCGTGCAGCGAGCCCTCGCCGCTGACGCCCGGGACCGGTCGTGGGGAGTTGTCGAGCTCGGTCAGGCCCATCGACTGGGCGAGGCGGCGAGCCGGATCGATCGTGAGGACGCAGACCTTGCGGCCCTGCTCGGCTGCGCGCAGCGCGAGTGCGGCGGCAGTCGTGGTCTTGCCGACGCCGCCGGATCCGCAGCAGACGATGATCTCGGTGCCGCGGTCGGCCAGCAGCCCGTCGATGTCCAGGCGGCCGTCGCGGCTCGCGTCGTCGATCAGCACGCGAGGTACTGAGCGCGATCGGCGGCCAGACCCCTCGGTGCGTGGTTTGCCGGTCACGTGAGGTCCTTCAGCTGGTCTGACATTTCGTACAGGGCGCCAAGATCGATGCCGTCGGGGCGACGATCCAGCTCGATGACGGGGCGACCGCAGTGCTCGAGCTCGGCACGTTGATCGGCCTGCAGCTCGGATCGGTGGGCCGCATCGAGACCCCCGTCGATCAGCGAGCCCGCGGCGCTCGCTGGCAGGCCGGCCCGGTCCAGCACCGAGCCGATGGCATCCGCGTCGAGCGAACCGGCGGCCAGGGCCGCTCGTGTCGGTTCAGAGACGAGGTCCGGCTGGATCAGGTTGACCACGACGTGGCCCACCGGGAGCTGGGCGACGCCGAGCTCGGCGATCGCGTCGATCGTCTCGGTCACTGGCATCTCCTCGAGCACCGTGACCAGGTGGACGTGGGTCGAGGGGGCGCGCATCATCTGCATGATCGAATCGGCCTGACGCCGGATCGGTCCGACCTTGGCCAGACCGGCCAGCTCGGAGTTGACGTTCAGGAACCGGGTGATCCGGCCGGTCGGAGGCGCGTCCATGACGACGGCGTCGTAGACGAAGCGGTCTCCGGTCTTGCGCTTGGCGGCCTCGTAGACCTTGCCAGTCAGCAGCACGTCGCGCACGCCCGGCGCGATGGTGGTGGCGAAGTCGATGATGCCGAAGCGGTCGAGCGCACGGCCTGCTCGGCCGAGGCGATAGAACATCTGCAGGTACTCCAGCAGCGCCGATTCCGGGTCGATGGCCAGCGCGTACACCTCACCGCCCGTGGGACCGACGGCGATCTTGCGCTCCTCATAGGGCAGCGGCGCGACGTCGAACAGCTGCGCGATGCCCTGCCGTCCCTCGACCTCGCACAGCAGCACCCGGCGCCCCGTGCCCGCCAGCGACATCGCCAGAGCTGCCGCCACGGTGGTCTTGCCTGTTCCACCCTTGCCGGTGACGATGTGCAGATCGGTTGCGATGGCCACGATCCGACCCTACCGATGCCCGGGCTGTCCGGCAGGGCTACGGCTGTCGCTGGGGGGCAGCGCACCGCGCCACGCCACCTATACAGTCGGGTCATGACTCAGTGGGAGTACCTGACAGCGCCCGTGCTGGTGCACAACACCAAGCAGATCCTGGACAACTTCGGATCCGACGGGTGGGAACTCGTGCAGATCGTTCCCAATCCGTTGAACACCGAGAACCTGGTCGCCTACTTCAAGCGGGCGGTGACCTCATGACCGTCGCGGAGCGCCTCGCGGCCGAAGGGCTCGCCGTTCCTGACGCCCCCAAGCCTGTCGCGGTGTACGTGCCGGCCGTGCGGTCCGGCCACCACGTCTTCACCTCCGGCCAGCTGCCGATGGTCGCTGGCGAGCTGATCGCCACCGGCAAGGTCGGTGGCGACGTGAGCGCCGAGACCGCGTACGACTGCGCCCGCCAGTGCGCCTTGAACGCGATCGCCGCCGTGGCGTCGCAGGTCGACATCGAGCAGGTCGTGCGGGTCGTCAAGGCCACGGTCTTCGTGGCCAGCACGCCAGACTTCACCGGCCAGCCGGGCGTCGCCAACGGAGCGAGCGAGTTGTTGGGCCTGGCGTTCGGTGATGCCGGGGTCCACGCCCGCAGTGCCGTCGGCGTCTCGGCCCTGCCCTTGGACGCACCGGTCGAGGTCGAGCTGGTCGTCGAGGTCTCATGAACCTGACCCGGATCCCCCTGCCCGATCGGTTGCGCACGGCTGCCGAGCAGGGCGGGAGTGATCCGGTTCCTCCCAAGGACGCGGCCACCATCGTGGTGGTGCGCGATGGCGACGACGGCATCGAGGCGTATCTGATGCGCCGCCAGACGAGCATGAAGTTCGCCGCCGGGTTCCACGTGTTTCCCGGCGGTGGTCTGCAGGCGGACGACCACGATGCCAACATTCCGTGGTCGGGGCCCGCCGCCGATGAGTGGGCTGCCCGCTGGCGATGTGACGCGCACTTGGCGCGAGCCTTGGTCGTCGCCGCAGTGCGCGAGACGTTCGAGGAGACCGGCGTGCTGCTGGCCGGGCCCGACGCCGACACGGTGCTCTCCGACACCAGCACGCCCGATCTGCTGCAGGCCCGCGACGACCTGGAGGAGGGCCGCATCGGATTCGGCGACTTCCTCACCGCCCGCGGGCTGGTGCTGCGCGCCGACCTGCTCGGGGCGTGGGCGCACTGGATCACCCCCGCGTTCGAACCCCGCCGCTACGACACCCGGTTCTTCGTGGCCGCGCTGCCTGCGGGTCAACGGGTCGGCACCATGAGCCGTGAGGCCGACCATGCACGGTGGGCACCACTGCGCGAGGTGCTGGCCGCCATCGACGCCGGTGAAGCCGCGATGATGCCGCCCACCATGGCGACGTGTCGGGAGGTGGCGCAGTACGCGGCCACGTCCATCGTGGAGGCGTCTGCTGGCCGCACCTTCGAGACGATCGTGCCGCGTGTCGTCGAGATCGACGGCGAACTGTTTCTGGAGACCGAGCTGGGAGAAGCCCCGTGACCGTTGCCACCGTCGTGTCCGACCGCACGTCGTACGTGCTTGCCGAGAATCCCGGCGTCATGACGCTCGAGGGCACCAACACCTGGATCCTGCGCGAGCCCGGAGCCAGCCGGTCCGTCGTGGTGGACCCGGGTCCCGCCGATGAACGGCATCTGCAGACGGTGTTGGCAGCAGCCGGCGAGGTGGCGTTGATCCTGTTCACGCACCGTCACTTCGATCACACCGACGCCCTCGGCCGCTTCGCCGAGCTCACCGGGGCTCCGGCGCGAGCGATCGATCCGGAGTTCTGCCGGGACGCCGACGTGCTGGTCGACGGCGAGCAGATCGAGGTCGACGGCCTGGCGATCGACGTCATCGCCACGCCAGGACACACGACCGATTCGGTCTGCCTGCTGCTGCCCCACGACGGCAGCCTGCTCAGCGGAGACACCATCTTGGGACGGGGCACCACGATCATCGCCCACCCCGACGGGGTGCTCGGTTCCTACCTCGACTCGTTGGCCCACATCCGCGAGCTGGTCGAGGAGGGCATGGTCCAGCGCATCCTCCCGGGCCACGGTCCGGTCATCGACCAGCCAGCAGTCGTGGTCGATTTCTATCTGGAGCATCGCGCCGAGCGGCTCGATCAGGTGCGGCAGGCCGTCGAGGCCGGGGCGTCGTCACCGCGCGAGGTCGTCGAGACGGTCTACGCCGACGTCGACCAGAGCCTGTGGCCCGCTGCGGAGCTGAGCGTCGCGGCCCAGCTCGACTACCTCTGCCTCTGATCCCCAACTTTCGTAGCGGTGCGCAGGCAAGAACCCTCCGGATACCTGCCTACCGCTACGAAAGTTGGTCGCGCAGCTGCGCGTTCTCCGTCTCCAACTCGAGGACCAAGGCTATACCAGCAAGGTTGAGGCCCTGATCCAGCAACGCCGTGATGCGACGTAGACGCACGACGTCATTGCGGCTGTAACGGCGGGTGCCTCCGGCTGTGCGGTTCGGCTGGATCAGGCCGCGAACCTCGTACAGCCGCAGATTCGGCGCCTCGGAGCCGACCAGCTCGGCCGCGACGGAGATGGCGTAGACCGCTTGGTCTCCGTCTGATTCCCACGGCTTCTCGAGTCAACGTCACCACTTGAAGCTATCAGAACTCCAGTGCTACAAAGAATCTATGGTCACCACTATGAGAAAACAGAGGGATAGATGGCAGCAATTGGCCGACCAATCGAAACACAGACCATCTGGAGGTGGATCCCATGTTGATGCGTACCGACCCGTTCCGTGATCTGGACCGCTTGACCCACCAGATGCTGGGCACCACGACCCGGCCGTCGGTGATGGCGATGGATGCTTGGCGCGAAGGCGATCATTTCGTGATGGAGTTCGACCTGCCCGGCGTCATGCCGGACTCGATCGACCTGGACGTCGAGCGCAACGTGCTGACCGTGCGCGCCGAGCGGCCAGCCCACGACGAGCACGAGTACACGGCGGAAGAGCGACCGCGAGGCATCTTCAGTCGTCAGCTCATTCTGAGCGACAACCTCGACGTCGAGCAGATCGAAGCCGACTACGCCGGTGGAGTGCTGAACATCAAGGTGCCGATCGCCGAGCGGGCCAAGCCGCGCAAGATCGCGGTGAATTCGAGTGACGAACGCGCGCAGCATCGGCCGAGCGGGACGACCGTGAGGCGATCAACGCTTGACGGTCACCAGCCTGCCGGTGGCTGTGGGATCGGGCAGGTGCCGTCCCGATCGTTGCGCACGATGGGACGGCGCCTGCTCCCACTCAGCCCCTCGCGCCTGTCGATCAGTCCCGCATCCGACGTGGAAGGAGGTCTTTCCCATGTATGCCTCAGCCGACGCGCGGCAGCTGGCGGTTCTGCTACGCATCTCTCGCACGATGGACATCGTCGGGGACGTCAGCGTGACCGTCGACAATCCCTCCGAACTCTTGGCGTGGGCGAACATCCTGAAGGAACCGACCGTGCTCGCATGGCGTGCCGGCTGCCTCCGGCAAGCGGTACGTGCAGGTTGCCGCGCCTCAATCGGCACGCTCCTGTCCACGGGCACGTGGTCGCCGTCCTGCGCGGCGATGACCATCCTGGAGTTCTTCCGCCTGCTGCTGGATGGCTCCGAACTCGAATCTGGACGCTGAACGCAGCCATCGACATCGCCCGGCTCGGCGCGGCGTGGAACGCCCTGCCCATCACGCCTGCCAGACGCGTGACGCAAGTTCCCCGACGTCCGTAGCGTTGCGCAGGCAAAACTCTGCTCGGATCCCCGCATTCCGCTACAACAGTTGGGACATCGTGGCTGGGGCTAGCGGGAGCGGCGCTGGAGGCGTTCCAGGTCGAGGATGACCACGGAGCGGGGTTCGAGTCGCAGCCACCCGCGTGAGGCGAAGTCGGCGAGCGCCTTGTTGACCGTCTCGCGGGACGCGCCGACCAGCTGCGCGAGCTCTTCCTGGGTGAGGTCGTGGTTGACGTGCACGCCGTCGTCGGCGCGGCGGCCAAAGCGCGAAGCGAGATCGAGCAGTGCCTTGGCCACGCGACCGGGCACGTCGGAGAACACCAGATCGCCGACGACCTCGTTGGTGCGGCGCAGCCGGCCAGCGAGCTGGTTCAGCAAGGCTTGGGCGACGTCGGGGTGGGTGACCAGAACGGGGCTGAGCGCTTCGTGGCCGAGGCTCTTGAGCGTGACATCGGTGACCGCGGTGGCGGTGGCCGAACGCGGACCCGGGTCGAAGAAGGACAGCTCGCCGAACATCTGGCCCGGACCGAGGATGGCCAGCAGGTTCTCGCGACCATCGGGCGAGGTGCGACCGAGCTTGATCTTGCCGTCGATCACGATGTAGAGCTGGTCGCCTTCGTCGCCCTCGTGGAACAAGATCTCGCCACGACGGAGCCCACCGTCGGACATCGAGGCGGCCAAGGTGCCTGCCGCGTCGTCGTCCAACCCGGCGAACAGAGGGGCCTGCCTCAGAATCTCGTCGCTCACAGCCATTCCTTCACGTCGTGTCGAACCTCACAGTCGCACGAAGTTTCCCACACGTCCGGCATTCCACGCGACCGGCACGCCTCGACACGGTCACGAACGTAGGCTGGGACGATGCCCGCACCTGTCCCTCACGCGCCGCGACCCGAGACCGCGTTGGTGCGTCGGGCTCGCAAGATGGACCGCGTGCTGGCGCAGACCTACCCCGATGCGCACTGTGAATTGGACTTCGCCAACCCCTTCCAGCTGTTGGTGGCCACGGTGCTCTCGGCGCAAACCACGGACCGCCGAGTCAACAGCATCACCCCGACGTTGTTCGGCGCGTATCCGACCGCCCACGCGATGGCCGCGGCTGATCGAGCCGCGGTCGAGGAGATCATCCGACCGACCGGCTTCTTCCGCGCCAAGACCGCCAGCCTGCTGGGCCTGTCCGCAGCCCTCGTCGAACGATTCGACGGTGTGGTTCCGGGACGGCTCGACCAGCTCGTCACCCTGCCGGGGGTGGGACGCAAGACCGCCAACGTGGTGCTCGGCAACGCGTTCGGCGTCCCCGGCATCACGGTCGACACCCACGTGGCGCGGATGATCCGTCGTTTCGAGTGGGTCGACGACGCCACGTCTCGCGATCCGGTCAAGGCCGAGCACGCGCTGGGCGCGCTGTTTCCGCGCCGCGACTGGACCATGCTGTGCCACCGGCTGATCTGGCACGGCCGCCGGTGCTGTCACGCCAAGAAGCCCGCGTGTGGGGCCTGCCCCGTCGCGCAGTGGTGCCCCGCGTTCGGTGCCGGTCCGACTGACCCTGAGGTGGCGGCATCTCTGGTCACGACGCAGGGTCCAGCGTGAAGTGTCACGACATACCCGTCACAATGGATCTCGACGCGGCGCCACGGTCCCGTCCGCGCCCGTGCGCGCGAGTCATCCGAGCGGGGGTCAGGCCATGATCGGCACCGGCCTGCCCGACTGGTTGCTTCCCGTCAAGGAATCGCTCGGGACGGTGACCGCGAAGCGGCTTGCCCCGAATTCGCCCGAACCCCCGGCTGACGCCCGCCCGGCGGCGGTGCTGATCTTGTTCGCCGACGGCCTGCAGGGCCCCGAGATCTTGCTGACCCGACGTGGCACCACGATGCGCAATCACGCCGGTCAGATCTCCTTCCCCGGTGGCGGGTCCGATCCCACCGACACCGATGCAGTCGGCACGGCCCTGCGCGAGGCGCAGGAGGAAGTCGGCCTGGACCCGACGACGGTCGAGGTCATCGGCCTCCTCCCCACGTTGTGGTTGCCGCCCAGCAACTTCGCGGTGACGCCGGTGCTGGGGTACTGGCACACACCCGAGCCCTTGGTGTCGACCAACGAGCACGAGGTCGTCGAGGTCCTGCACCAACCCATCCGCGAGCTGGTCGACCCGGCCAACCGGTACAGCGTCACCCACCCGTCCGGCTGGGTCGGTCCGGCGTTCGAGGTCGGCGCGACCGTCCCCCTGTGGGGCTTCACCGCCGGCATCGTCGCCCGCCTGTTCGAGGTCGTCGGCTGGGACGAACCGTGGAACACGGGGGATCATCGACCTCTGCCGGATGGTGCCTGGTGAACTCACTCGACATCGCACTGATCGTGATCGTCCTCGCGTACGCCGTCAGTGGCTATGCGCAAGGCTTCGTCGTGAACCTCATCGCCACCACAGGCCTCCTGCTCGGCGGATTCGTCGCGATCGCGGTCGTGCCTCGAGTCATGGACGACGCGACCCAGGACCTCGGATCCTCGTTGCTGGCGCTGGGTCTGGTGATCGCCGCCGCCGCGGTCGGACAGGCGATCGGAACAGTGGTGGGGGCAGAGCTGCGGACCGGCCTGCGATGGAAGCCGCTGCGCTGGCTCGACGCGGCGGGCGGCAGCGTCCTGAGCATCGTGGCCGTGCTGGTCGCGGGCTGGGCGCTGGGTTACTCGGTCAGCGGCACCTCCATCCCGTACCTGGCGTCGGCCTCGAGGTCGTCGGCCATCCTGCAGCAGGTCGACGGCGTGATGCCGGCCCGCGCCACATCGGTGCTGCGCTCGTTCAACGACGTCCTCGACACCAACCTCTTCCCGCGGTACATCGATCCGTTCGAGACTGAGCAGATCACCGACGTCGGACCTCCCGATGAGAAGACGCTCCAGCAACCAGGCGTGCAGGCGGCGCGCGGCAGCGTGGTCAAGATCCTCGGCCAGGCCAGCTGCAACCGCGGCATCGAAGGATCCGGGTTCTCCTATGCCCCCGGTCGCATCATGACCAACGCGCACGTCGTGGCCGGCGTGAGCTCACCGAGCATCGTCATCAACGACCAGCGCATCCCCACCCGGGTGGTGCTGTTCGACAAGGATCTCGACGTCGCCGTGCTGGCGGCCGACAACGTGCAGCTGCCGGCGTTGGACTTCGACCTGAGCGGCGCCAAGGGTGACTCGGCGGCGATCCTCGGCTTCCCCGAGAACGGACCATTCGACGCCCGCGCTGCCCGCATCCGCGACCGGATCGACCTGCGCAGCCCCGACATCTACGACAACGGCCAGGTCGTGCGCGACACGTTCTCGGTCCGCGGCCTGGTGCGGTCGGGCAACTCCGGAGGGCCGCTGGTGTCGGCCGACGGCGACGTGCTGGGTGTGATCTTCGCGGCGTCCATCTCCGACAAGTCCACCGGCTACGCGCTGACCGCCGAGCAGGTCGCGGCCTCGGCACGCAAGGGCATCGCCGGCTCCAGAGCCGTTTCCACGGGCGGATGTGCCTGATGCGTTCGGTCTTCGCCGGTTTGTCCGCCCTCGTGGCGACGCTGGCCCTTGCGCTGGCACTGCCGGTCGGCTGGGTGGCCCAGCATGTCGCGGACGAGGACGGGTACGTGGCGTTCAGCACCGAGCTGGTCGACGATCCGGAGTTCCGCGGCGAGATCGTGCAGGCCGTGACCGACGACATCGTGGAGCGTGCTGGCCTGCCGGAGGCTGTCGCGCCGGCGGTTCGTTCCGCCCTGAAGGGCGCTTCCGCCGATGTGGTCGAGTCGCCGGACTTCCGGACCGCCTTCGGCGAGGCGCAGCGCGAGACCCACCGGGCCGTCTTCGGCGACCCCGCCGACGTGCCCGCGGGGATGGATGCCGACGACCGGGTCGTGATCGACCTTGCGCCCGTCGCCCAGACCATCATCGACGCGGCGACCGCCGACCTTCCGGTCACGATCGAGGCACCGGACCAGCTGATGGTCGCCGTGGGGGGCAGCGACGAACGGCAGGCCGTCGACGCCATCGACCGCATGCCACGTCAGGCGACCGTGTTGCTGGCCGTTGCGGCCGTCGCAGCGGCCCTGAGCCTGCTGGCGGCCCGCCGGAGCTCGTCGATGCTCGCGTGGCTGGGCGTCGGGGCGGTCGCTGCGGCCGGTCTGGCTCGCGTCCTGTCGATGGAAGTTCTGTCGGCGCTGCTCGACAGCAGCTCAGCTCCGAGTGCACTGGCGGCGCGGGCTCAGCAGCTGCTGGCGGATGCCGCACTCGCGTCGCTCGACGAGTGGCTGGTCATCACCGTCGTGGGCGGCGGCATCGCTGTCGCGCTCGGCCTGCTGGCGCGGGCGACCAGCGGTTCGCGCTGATCAGACGCCCTGCGAACGGCCCTTGAGCGCCGAGGGGATCGCCTTCGCCGTCGTGATCGTCTGTTCGGGGGCGCTGACCTTCTTGATCAGGCGGATGCCGACGATCGTCAGCACGACCATGACCAGCAGGTAGAAACCGCTGACGATGAGGAAGGCCCAAGCCGGGTGGAGGCCCGTCATGGTGAGGAAGTAGGCCACCGTGATCGACAGCAGGATGATCAGCAGGAGGGCCAGGAAGGCGACGACGGCGAACAGGCCGGCTCCGATGCCGCCGGACTTGACGCTGACCTTGAGCTCGGTCTTGGCCAGGGCGATCTCGGACTGCACCAGCGCCGAGATGTCTCGACTGGCGTCGGCCACCAATCGGCCGATGGTGGGTTCGTCGGCAGGCTTCTGCGGCGTGCTCATGCTTGCGACCCTACAAGCCTTGCTCGCCGCGTGCCGTCAGAGGACGGCCGGCACGAGGCGCGCGGGAGGAGCGACCAGAATTCCGCCGCCGATCCACAGATCGATCCCGACGCCTCGGAGAGCCGATCGCGTCTCGGGCGGGTGACTCGATGGAAGCATGTCATGAGACTGCCTCGAAGTGAGCCACGCTGAACGGCACCTGTCCGTCGGGTGAGTCAGTCCTCGTCCTTGGCCGTCTGCATGCCGGCGTGATCTTGTCCATGATCCGGTGTCGGCCAGCGTGGAGGAGTCTCCGACCTCGCGGTTCTCCGCGACGTCGCGCAGCAGTCGCCGCATGATCTTGCCCGATCGCGTCTTGGGCAGCTCGGGGACGACCATGATCCGTTTCGGCTTGGCGATCGCGCCGATCTCCTTGCCGACGTGGTTGCGCAGCTCGTTGACGACATCGGCTCCACCGTCTCCAGCGGACTCACGCAGGATGACGAACGCGACCACGGCCTGGCCGGTGGTGTCGTCGGTGGCGCCGACGACCGCCGCCTCGGCGACCTTGGGATGCGACACGAGGGCCGATTCGATCTCGGTGGTCGACAGACGGTGCCCCGACACGTTCATGACGTCGTCGACACGACCCATCAGCCAGATGTCGCCATCGGAGTCCTTCTTGGCGCCGTCGCCGGCGAAGTACATGCCCTCCCAGCGGGACCAGTAGGTCTCCTTGTACCGGTCGTCATCGCCCCAGATCGTGCGGAGCATCGACGGCCACGGTTCGGTGATGACCAGGTAGCCGCCCTCGCCGTTGCCGACCGGCTTGCCGGTGTCGTCGACGACCTCGGCGCTGATGCCGGGAATGGCCCGCATGGCCGAGCCGGGCTTGGCTGACGTGACGCCGGGGAGGGGGCTCATCATGTGGGCACCGGTCTCGGTCTGCCACCAGGTGTCGACGATCGGGGTGTGGCCGCCACCGATGTTGTCGCGGTACCAGACGTAGGCCTCGGGGTTGATCGACTCACCGACCGAGCCGAGGATGCGCAGGCTGGACAGATCGTGCTCGGCTGGAATCTGCTCGCCCCACTTCATGCAGGTGCGGATCGCGGTGGGGGCCGTGTAGAAGATCGAGACCTTGTACTGCTCGATGATCTCCCACCAGCGGCCCTTGTGCGGGGTGTCCGGCGTGCCCTCGTACATGACTTGCGTGGCGCCGTTGGCGAGCGGTCCGTAGACCATGTACGAGTGGCCGGTGACCCATCCGATGTCGGCGGTGCACCAGAAGATGTCGTCCGGCTTGTAGTCGAAGACGCCCCAGAACGAGTAGGCGTTCTGCACCAGGTAGCCGCCCGTGGTGTGCAGGATGCCCTTGGGCTTGCCGGTGGTGCCGGACGTGTACATCACGTAGAGCGGGTGCTCGGCGTCGAAGGCCTCGGGCGTGTGGTCGGCGGAGGCGGAGTCGACGACGTCGTGCCACCACACATCGCGCCCTTCGGTCCATTCGACGTCCTGACCCGTGCGCTTGACCACCAGCACGTGGTCGACCGTCTTTCCGTTGGCCTCGCACGTGGCCATGGCCTCGTCCACGGCCGGTTTGAGGGCCGACGGCGCACCGCGTCGATTGCCGCCGTCGGCCGTGATGACCAGCTTGGCGTCGCAGTCCTCGACTCGGCTGGCGAGCGCGTCGGAGCTGAACCCGCCGAACACCACGGTGTGGGGGGCGCCCAGGCGGGCGCAGGCCAGCATGGCGACGACGGCCTCGGGGATCATCGGCATGTAGATGGCGACCCGGTCACCGGTCTCGATGCCCAGATCGATCATCGCGTTGGCAGCCTTGCTCACCTCGTCCTTGAGATTCGCGTAGGTGAGGTCGCGGGTGTCGCCGGGCTCGCCGACGAAGTGGATGGCCACACGGTCGCCGTTGCCAGCCTCGACGTGCCGATCCACGCAGTTGTAGGCCGCGTTCAGGGTGCCGCCGACGAACCACTTGGCGAACGGCGGGTTCGACCAGTCGAGCACCTCGGTGAAGGGCTCGGCCCACGTGATGCGCTCGGCCTGCTCGGCCCAGAAGCCCAGCTGGTCGGCCGCGGCGCGGTCGTACGCGTCGGCCTTCAGGTTCGCGTTCTCGGCCAGGTCTGCAGGCGGCTCGAAGCGACGGTTCTCGTTCGACAGGTTGCTGATGCCTTGCTCGGACACGGTGCTGCTCCTCGTGTTGACGACTCAGTTGCATTGTTGCTCAGGACCCAGGGTGTGGCCATGGCGGTGGGCGGAAGGTGGGCGGAGCCCCGCCGCACTCAGCCCGGCCATGCGGCCGGGTGAAGCGGGGCAAGGCGCTCCTGGGCGAGAGCCCAGCGTGCGCTTACTTTTCCGAGCCCGCCCCGGTCATCGACCGGACGTCCAGCTCCATGTAGCGGGCCTCGGCGTCGGCGTCCCGTGCCGTGACGGTGCCCAGCCAGCCGAAGAAGAATCCGAGGGGGATCGAGATGATGCCCGGATTCGCCAGCGGGAACCAGCTGAAGTCTGCCCCGGTGATCATGGCGGTCTCCGACCCGGACACGACCGGGGAGAAGATCACGAGACCGACGCACGAGATCAAGCCGCCGTAGATGCTCCACGTGGCGCCACGGGTGTTGAAGCGGCGCCAGAACAGGTTGTACAGCAGCGCCGGCAGATTCGCCGAGGCCGCGACCGCGAAGGCCAACGCCACCAGGAAGGCGATGTTGAGCTTTTGCGCCGGGATCGACAGCGCGATGGCCACGCCGCCGATGACGAACGCCGACAGGCGCGCGACCTTGACCTCCTGCTTCTCGGTGACGTTGCCTTTCTTCCACACGTTGGCGTACAGGTCGTGTGCGACCGATGATGCCGAGGTGAGGGTCAGCCCGGCCACGACCGCGAGGATCGTGGCGAACGCGACCGCCGAGATGAACGCCAGCAGCACGGCACCACCGGTCGAGCCGGCGCCACCGCCCACGGCCTCGGCGAGCAGCGGCGACGCGAGGTTGCCGCCGGAGTCGGCGATGTCCTGCTTCTTGTCGCCGGTGACCAGCGCCGCGGCACCGAAGCCGAGCACCAGTGTCATCAGGTAGAACGAGCCGATCAGACCGATGGCCCACAGCACCGACTTGCGTGCTTGGCGGGCCGTCGGCACGGTGTAGAACCTGATCAGGATGTGCGGCAGGCCCGCGGTGCCGAGCACCAGGGCCAGGCCGAGCGAGATGAAGTCGATGCGGCTCGCGGTGGAGACGCCGTACTTCAGTCCGGGCTCGAGGAAGGCCTTGCCGGCCCCGCTCTCCTCGGCGGCGGTTCCGAGCAGGTCGCTGAGGTTGAAGTTGAACTTCGCGAGCACCAGCACCGTGATGAGGACGGTGCCGACCATCAGCAGGACGGCCTTGACGATCTGCACCCACGTGGTGCCCTTCATGCCGCCGACCGTGACGTAGAAGATCATCAGCACGCCGACGCCGGCGATGGTGAGGTTCTTGGCCGTCTGGCTGTCGACGCCGAGCAGCAGCGCCACCAGAGCACCTGCGCCGACCATCTGGGCCAGCAGGTAGAAGATCGACACCACGACCGTCGAGGTCGCTGCCGCCGTGCGCACCGGGCGCTGTCGCATCCGGAAGGCGAGCTGATCGGCCATCGTGAAGCGGCCGGAGTTGCGCAGCAGCTCGGCCACCAGCAGCAGGGCGACGAGCCAGGCCACGAGGAAGCCGATCGAGTACAGGAACCCGTCGTAGCCCGAGAGGGCGATGGCGCCGGAGATGCCGAGGAAGGAGGCGGCCGACATGTAGTCGCCGGCGACGGCGAAGCCGTTCTGTGCGCCGGTGAAGCTGCGTCCGCCCGCGTAGTAGTCGGCAGCCGTCTTGGTGTTGCGGCTGGCCCAGAAGGTGATGCCGACGGTGATCAGCACGATGACGATGAACAACGACCCGGTCAGGGCCTGGTTGCCGTCGTCGGTGGTGGCCGCCTGCAGCGCGCCCGCGTAGGAGGACACGGTGGCGCTCATCGCTCGATCTCCGCTTCGTACTCGTCGCGGAGCCGGTCCGCGATGGGGTCGAGGTGCTCGGCCGCGAACCGGGCGTACCAGATCGCGATCCCGAACGTGGTGACGAACTGCAGCAGTCCGAACACCAGCGCGACGTTGATGTTGCCGAACAGGACGTGGCCCATGAAGCCGGACGCGTAGTTCGACATCAGGACGTACAGCAGATACCAGACCATGAAGCCGACGGTGACCGGGACGACGAAGCGCAAGAAGGTTCGTTTCAGGTGCACGAACTCCTCGGACGCATGGATGCGCTCGTAGGCCGCTTCGGCCTCAGCGCTGATTCTCTCCACCATGGAGATTCACCTCTTTCGGTTGTCGGCCGGCGCGCGGTGCGCCGCCCGTGTGCAGATGAGTGAGCAGGGTGGGTGCGATCAGCCGACGTTGACGGCGCTCCACGCCGCAGCGACGCCGGTGTACTGAGCGCTGCCGTTGCCGTACAGGTCGCGTGCGGCGTTGAGTGTCGCGGTGCGTGCGCCTGCGTAGGTGGTGCTCGACGTCATGTAGACGGTCAGCGCGCGGTACCAGATCTTCTGGGCCGCGTCCCGGCCGATGCCAGTGACCGTGGACCCGTTGCACGTGGGGGAGTTGTGCGCGACGCCGTTGATGGTCTTGGCGCCCGATCCCTCGGCCAGCAGGTAGTAGAAGTGGTTGCCGATGCCCGAGGAGTAGTGGACGTCGACGTTGCCGACACCGCTGTAGTAGCAGTTCACCGACTTGCCGTCCGAGTCCGGATCGTCCATCCGGCGCAGCCCCTTGCCGGATGCGTCGAACTCCTCGCCGATCAGGTAGTCGCCGGCGTCGTTGGCGTTGTTGGCGTAGAACTCCACCATCGTTCCGAAGATGTCGCTGGTGGCCTCGTTCAAGCCGCCGGACTCGCCCGAATAGGTCAGATTGGCCGAGTTCTCGGTGACGCCGTGCGACATCTCGTGGCCGGCAACGTCCAGGGACGTGAGCGGTCCAAAGCGGCTGCCGTCCCCGTCGCCGTACGTCATCTTCTCGCCGTCCCAGAAGGCGTTGACGTAGTTCTGGCCGTAGTGGACCCGGTTGTACGACCCCGCACCGTTGCCGAAGATCCCGTTGCGACCGTGGATGAGCTTGTAGTAGTCCCACGTGGCGTCGGTGCCGTACTGGGCGTCGACTCCCGCCGACTCGCGGCTGCTGGTCGAGCCGTTGCCGAAGCTGGTGTCCGGGCCGGTGAAGATCGTGCCGGTGGCGCACCCCATGCCGAAGACCGAGCAGACGGGTGAGTCCGTCTTGTTGTTCATGTCGGTCGTGTACGTGCCACCCCGGGACGCGTCCTTCATCTGGAACGAGCTGCCCGACTTCGTCAGGTTCAACGGGACGGTTCCGCCGTACAGCGACTGCCCGCTGCCGTCCACGGTCTGGATGCGCTGGACCTGGTGGAGCGTCTTGCCGGTGATGGCATCGACGTAGGTGTCGATCTTGCTCGGCGTGCCGTCGGACTGGGTGCCGGGTTTCGTGACCAGCCAAGCGAGTCGAGGCGAGTCGCCGATCGAGTCGACGACCAGCTCAGGGGCGCCTGCCTTCTTGGCCGTGGTCCCGATCAGGCCGGTGACCTTGGCGGCCGACACCTTGGGCGCGGTGGACAGCGTGAGCACCTCGTCGAGGGTCTGCGTGACGCTGGTGACCTCGCCGGTGGCGCTGCGATGGATCACGGAGTCGCCGCCGACGACCCGCAGGCCGCGGTAGGTGCGCTCCAGCCGCACGTGGGTGGCGTCATTGGAATCTTCCAGCGCCTGGGTGGCGGTGAGTTCCTGCCGCGCGCCGACTCGCGCCGCCTTCGTGTCGCGAGCGGCAGCGATGGCGGCGTCGGCCACCGAGCCCTTGGTCGACAGCTGGCGCGTCGATGTCACGTCGCCGCCGGACGGTGCCGCGGACGCCGCCGAAATTCCTGCTGCGGTCAGGCCCAGAGCGGCAATCGCTGCTGCAGTCGCCAAGACAGACTGGTGGTGCATACATCCCCCGATGTGTGTTCGCGTCAGCCCAAGGAGGCCCCCCGGCCGTCCGCGTTCATCTCGACCTTAGCCCCAGATGTGAGGTGGAGCACAGAGGTGGGCAGTGCGGATGCGGGGCTGATGCCCGTCGAGCTCAGCGCGCAGCGAGCCAGGCGTCGAAGGTGATGGCGCCGCGCGGGCCGGCGCTCGCCGGCCGCAGGGCTCCGGCGCTCATGGCGCGTCCGGCGGCACCTGGCAGGCGGACCCCGACGACGCGCCGTCGCTCGTGACGCGACTCGATCATGTGACGTGCCAGATCGACCATCTGGTTCTTCTCGGGCCCGGCGAGGTCCGGGGCTCGTCCAGCTGGCACTGCCTCGCACAGGTCCACCAGGTGAGCGGCCACCTCGCTGGCGGCGACGGTCTGGGTCGACATGCGAGGCACGAGACTCACCGGGCCCACGCGCATGAAGCTGAGTGCTTGCTCGGCGAACTCGTGGAACTGCGTGGCCCGCAGGACTGTCCACGGGACCGGTCCGTCGGCGATGAGGCGTTCCTGCAGCACCTTCGCGCGGTAGTACCCGAGGGCGACGGCGTCGACGCCCACGATCGAGATCGCCACATGGTGACGCACTTCTGCGGCGTGCTCGGCCGCGAGGAGGTTCGCTGTCACGGAGCCGAAGAAGTCGGCGGCCACGGACGCGCGCTGCGTCGCGACGTTCGTCGTGTCGATCACCGTGTCGACCCCCTCGAGCGCCTCCGCCAGGCCGACCCCGGTCCTGAGATCGATCCCCACAGATCGAGCGAGCGGCAGGACATCGTGTCCGCGGGCACGGGCGGACTTCGCGACGTAGTGGCCCAGCACTCCGGTGGCTCCGGCGACGGCGATCTTCATGGGAACTCCCCAGGTCGTGTCCCTCCATGGTGGCCGACTCGACACCGTGGCGGTCAGGTGCCACGGTGGAACATCCCGTCGGGACAGGCTGGAGCAGCCTCGACCCCGATGAGATATCTTGACGTCAAGAAACTTTTCTGGTCCCACACACGTGCGTGAAACGGAGTCCCCGTGGCTGAGTCGACGATCATCTACACCCACACCGACGAGGCGCCTGCACTGGCGACGTACTCGTTCCTTCCGATCATCAAGGCCTACGCCTCGCAGGCGGGTGTCACGGTCGAGACCCGCGACATCTCGCTGGCCGGCCGCATCCTCGGCCAGTTCGCCGACCGCCTTCCAGCGGACCAGCAGGTGCCCGACGCGCTGTCCGAGCTCGGTGCCCTCGCGAAGACGCCCGAGGCCAACATCATCAAGCTGCCGAACATCTCGGCATCGGTGCCGCAGCTGAAGGCGGCCATCACCGAGCTGCAGGAGCAGGGCTACGACCTGCCGAACTACCCCGAGGACCCCAAGACCGACGAGGACCGCGACATCCGCGCCCGCTACGACAAGGTCAAGGGCAGCGCCGTCAACCCGGTGCTGCGCGAGGGCAACTCCGATCGCCGCGCCCCGGCCTCGGTCAAGAACTACGCCAAGGCGCACCCGCACTCGATGGGCGCGTGGAGCCCGGACTCCAAGACCAACGTCGCCACGATGGGCGCCGACGACTTCTTCTCCAACGAGTTGTCGATCGTCATCGAGAACGACGACACCCTGCGGATCCGGCACACGGCTGCCGACGGCACCGTGACGGTGCTCAAGGAGTCGCTGCCGGTGCTGGCTGGCGAGGTCGTCGACGGCACCGTCATGCGGGCGGCAGCGCTCGATGAGTTCCTCGCCGCGCAGATCAAGCGCGCCAAGGACGAGGGCGTGCTGTTCTCGGTGCACCTGAAGGCCACCATGATGAAGGTGTCCGACCCCATCATCTTCGGTCACGTCGTGCGCGCGTTCTTCCCCAAGACCTTCGCCGACCACGGCGCCGCCCTGGCCGCGGCCGGACTGAGCCCCAACGACGGACTCGGCGGCATCATGGCTGGCATCGGAGTGCTCGATGACGCCGACGAGATCAAGGCGTCGTTCGAGGCCGAGCTGGCGGCTGGCCCCGAGCTGGCCATGGTCGACTCCGACAAGGGCATCACCAACCTGCACGTGCCGAGCGACGTCATCGTCGACGCGTCGATGCCCGCCATGATCCGCACCTCCGGCCACATGTGGGGCCCGGACGGCGAAGAGGCCGACACGCTCGCGGTCATCCCCGACAGCAGCTATGCCGGCATCTACCAGGCCGTCATCGAGGACTGCCGCGCCCACGGCGCGTACGACCCCACCACGATGGGCTCGGTGCCGAACGTCGGACTCATGGCGCAGGCCGCCGAGGAGTACGGCAGCCACGACAAGACCTTCGAGATCCCCACGGCCGGCACCGTGGAGGTCGTCGCCTCGGACGGCTCGGTGCTGATCGAGCACACCGTGGAGCAGGGCGACATCTGGCGCGCCTGCCAGACCAAGGACGTCCCGATCCGCAACTGGGTCGAGCTGGCCGTCACCCGCGCCCGCGCCTCTGGCACCCCGGCGATCTTCTGGCTCGACGCGGATCGTGCGCACGACGCCAACCTGATCGCCAAGATCAACGAGTACCTGCCTCGAGCACGACACCGACGGCCTGACCATCGAGATCATGACCCCGGCCGATGCCACGACCTACTCGGTCGAGCGCATCCGTCGCGGCGAGGACACCATCAGCGTCACCGGCAACGTGCTGCGCGACTACAACACGGACCTGTTCCCGATCCTCGAGCTCGGCACCAGCGCCAAGATGCTGTCGGTCGTCCCGCTGATCAACGGCGGCGGCCTGTTCGAGACCGGCGCCGGCGGTTCCGCGCCCAAGCACGTGCAGCAGCTGGTCAAGGAGAACTACCTGCGCTGGGACAGCCTGGGCGAGTTCCTCGCGCTGGCGGTCAGCTTCGAGCACATGGCGACGACCACGGACAACCCGCGGGCCCAGGTGCTGGCCGACACGCTCGACCGCGCCACCGGCACGTTCCTCGACGAGAACCGCTCGCCGGGTCGCAAGCTCGGCACCATCGACAACCGCGGCAGCCACTTCTACCTCGCGCTGTACTGGGCGCAGGAGCTGGCGCAGCAGAGCGACGACGCCGAGCTGGCGTCGACCTTCGGTGCGCTGGCCGAGAAGCTGGCCGGCGACGAAGACGCGATCGTGGCCGAGCTGCTCGCGGTGCAGGGCGAGCCCGCCGACATCGGCGGCTACTTCCAGCCCGATGTCGACAAGGCCACCGCCATCATGCGCCCCTCGACCACCCTCGCCGAGGCCCTCGCCCTGCTGTCCTGACGCTTTCGGTTTACCAGCAGGCCACGGAGTTTGTTCACTCCTGTGGGCGAATTCGACCCACAGGAGTGACGACTTGCCGGGGCCTGCTGGTAAACCGATCAGTCGTCGCCGAGGCCGCGGGCCTGCAGGGCTTCGCCGGTGGCGTGGGCGTGGGCGACGGTGCGGATGGCCAGCGGGGTGAGGTAGGCGCGTGGTGATCGTTCGAGTCCGCGGGCGCGGGCCGCGTCGCGGGTCTCGGCCGCGATGTCGGCGATGCGGGGTATGGCGGCGATCATCAGCGAGAACGCCAGCGCCACCTTCTCGGGGCGCACGCCGAATCGTCGGAACGGCTCGAGTCCGCGGGTGATCGCGTCGAGCAGTCGATCGGTCGGCGTCGTGGCGGTGAAGGTCGTGGCAGCCACCACCAGCGCGAGCACGGTGGCCGCGACCTCGACGGCGGCCGGCCAGCCGCGCTGCCACGCCTGGAAGCCGGCGAGCACGCCCACGATCAGCAGCATCGGTCGCAGGCCGCGCCAGAGATCGCGCAGCGGCACGCGGGCGGACACGGCCAGCAGCAGCGAGAATCCCAGCGCCGCGGTGGGCGGCCAGGGTCCGCTCAGCGCCACGACGACGATGCCGTAGCCGAACAGCAGCGCCAGCTTGGGGCCAGCCGGGATGCGGTGCAGCGGCGACGTGCCCGGGTGGTGGACGCCCAGGCTGACGGCTCTCACGACCGCACCGACGTCGCGATAGTGGGCGACACGGCCTCGGCGGCGGGGCCATCGAAGGCGATGCGGCCGTCGGCGATCACCAAGGCACGGTCGCACCGGGCGGCGAGGTCGAGGTCGTGCGTCGCGAGCACCAGCTGCTGGTCGAGACCGAGCAGCAGATCGCCGATCAGCCGGGTGTTGGCGAGATCGAGCAGAGTGGTGGGCTCGTCGGCCACGACGACGTCGGGGCCGGTGGCCAGCACGCCGGCCACGGCGAGCAGCTGTTGTTGTCCGCCCGAGAGTGCGTGCACGCTGGTGTCGGCGCGATGGCCGAGACCGAACTCCTCGAGCACCGCTCGCGCCCGAGCCTCGCGGTCGTCGGCGTTCTTGATGTCGCGGCGCAGGGACAACGCGACGTCCTCGACCGCGGTCGGCATCACCAGCTGCGACGTCGGGTTGGTGAACACGAAGCCCACCCGGCGCCGGATGGCCGGTCCGTTCTCGGCGACGTCAACGCCGTCGATCCGCACCTGACCAGACGTCGCGGTCACCAGGCCGTTGAGCAGTCGCGCGAGCGTCGACTTGCCGGACCCGTTGGCGCCGATCAGCGCGATGCGCTGCTCGGTGAGCGACGCGGTGACGTCGCGCAGGATGGTGACGTCCGCACCGGTGGTCGCAGCGGTGACCTCGACCCGGTCGAGCTCGATGTGCGCCACCCGCGCAGCCTACGGTCGACGCTTCAGCAGCTGCGGGAACGCGCGGTGCACTGCAGCGGCGATGACCGCAGCGATGGCCAGCTTGGCGAGGTCTGCCGGCACGTACGGCAGCGCGAAGCCGATGCCCTTGGCGTAGGACACGTCGGCGGTGATGGCGATGCTGGCTGCACCGGCCAGCGTGACGACGGCCTCGCCCAGCACACCGCCGACGATCACGACGAGCGCGGTCACGGCGATGCCGCGGGCGGCGAATCGCTCGACGACGAACCCGGTGATCAGCGCTGCCACCGGGAAGGCCAGCAGGTAGCCGGAGGTGGGACCGCTGAACGGCGCGAGCCCGGCCTGGCCGCCGGCGAAGATCGGCAGACCGGCCGCGCCGACCACCACGTAGAGCGCCACGGCGAGGAAGCCGCGCACGGCTCCGAGCACGGCGCCGGCCAGGAAGATCGCCAGCATCTGCAGCGTGATCGGCACGCCGTTCACGCCGAACGGCAGGGCGGCCGACACGGCGCAGACCGCGATGAGCGCCGCGAAGGTGGCGATCAGCGCCAGGTCCGTGGTGCTCATGCCGCGGCGGGCGGTGCTGGGGGAGGTCGAGGTCGACGTCATCTGGTTTCTCCTGGTCACGCACCTGAACAGTGATCAGGTGAACGGTGTTCAGGTTAGCCGATAGGCTGCGGGCATGGCCAACAACCTCGACGACGTGGTGACCGGAGCGCTCGGGGTGCTCGACTCGCACGGCCTCGAGTTCTGCTCGATGCGACGCGTGGCATCGGCGCTCGGCGTGCAACCCAGCGCGCTCTACCACCACGTGCCGAACAAGCAGACGTTGCTGGCGCTGATGGCCGACCGTCTGGTCGCCGAGGTCGAGGTGCCGACCGACGGCCCGATCGAGAAGCGGGCCGCCGAGCTGGCCCACGCCCTGCGCGCGGCGATGCTGGCGGTGCGCGACGGCGCCGAGGTGGTCGCGACGGCGTCGGCATTCCGCTTGGGCGTCTCCCGGATCGAGTCCGACCTGGCCGAGGCGCTCGACGACCGCGACGGCGCGCGCACTCTGCTGCTGTTCGTGTTCGGCCACACCCAGGCCACCCAGATGCACCGCCTCGCGAGCGGAGTCGGCGCCATCGAGCCCGACCCCGACCTCGACGCATCCTTCGACCGCGGCCTGCAGATCGTCCTGCGCGGGCTGCGCTGAGCCGCGCGTCTCACCAGGAGGCGTGCAGGGGCCGTCCCTCGTCGTAGCCGGCCGAGCTCTGCAGACCCACCACCGCACGGTCGAAGAACTCCGCGATGCTGCGCGCTCCGGCGTAGGTGGCGCTGGAACGGACGCCGGCGATGATCTGGTCGACGAGGTCCTCGACGCCGGGACGGTCAGGGTCGAGGATCATCCGAGACGACGAGATGCCCTCCTCGAACAGGGCCATCCGCGCCCTCTCGAAGCCGGCGGTGTCGCGGGTGCGGTTGGAGACGGCGCGCGCCGACGCCATGCCGAAGGACTCCTTGTACGGGCGACCGTCCGAGCCGACCTTGAGGTCGCCGGGGCTCTCCAGAGTGCCGGCGAACCATGATCCGATCATGACGCTGGCTGCGCCGGCGGCAAGCGCGAGCGCGACGTCGCGCGGGTAGCGGACGCCACCGTCGGCCCAGACGTGCGCGCCGAGTTCGCGGGCCGCGGCGGCGGTCTCGAGGACGGCGGAGAACTGCGGCCGACCGACGCCGGTCATCATGCGGGTGGTGCACATGGCGCCGGGACCGACGCCCACCTTGACGATGTCCGCGCCGGCGGCGACGAGATCGCGGACGCCCGCGGCAGAGACCACGTTTCCGGCCGCAACGGGCACGCGCCGACCCGTCGTCACCGCGTGCGCATCGCGAGCGGCGACCACGATCGGCAGGGCCTCGAGCATCTTGTCCTGGTGTCCGTGCGCGGTGTCGACGACCAGCACGTCGATGCCCATCTCGAGCAAGGTCTCGGTCTTGCCCTTCACGTCTCCGTTGATGCCCACGGCCGCGCCGATCACCAGCTGGCCCTGAGGATCGGTGGCCGGGGTGTAGATGGTGGAGCGGAGGGCCCCGGTCCGCGTGAGCACGCCGGCCAGCCGGCCGCCGTCGAGCACGGGCGCGATCGACACGTGGCGTGCACTCATCTCGTCGAAGGCGTGGCGCGGGTCGACGCCGGCCTCGAAGGTCAGCAGGTCGGTGGTCATGACCTCGTGAACCTGCGCGAACCGGTCGATCGACTCGCCGTCGCGGTCGGTGACGATGCCGACCGGCTTCTCGCCGTCCAGCACGACGACCGCGCCGTGGGCCCGCTTGGACAGCAGGCTCATCGCCTCGCCGATCGTGGTGGACGGCTCGACCGTGACGGGTGTGTCGTAGACGGTGTGGGCCGCCTTGACCCGCTCGACCGTCCCTCGCACGATGTCGAGCGGAATGTCCTGCGGGATGATCGCGATGCCGCCGCGGCGCGCGATCGTCTCGGCCATCCGCTTGCCGGAGATGGCCGTCATGTTCGCCACGACGAGCGGCAGCGTGGTGCCGATGCCGTCCGGCGTGGTCAGGTCGACGTCGAAGCGACTGGTGACGTCGGAGCGGCCCGGCACCATGAAGACGTCGTTGTACGTCAGGTCGTGCGAGGGCTGCAGGTCGTTCAGGAACTTCACCCCGAGATCCTACGCGCCGCGGCACGGGTTGCCGGCGAGCGGTCGCCCGGACGATCCGCGCGGTTCGGCGGCGGCGACCACGTCAGGACTAGCGTGGATGTGCATCCGCATGGTCGTATCGAGGTCGATGACGCATGGTCAGTGATGAGGCGGTGGTGTGAGCGAGCTGACGGGATGCGATCAAGCCGTCCTGGGGGCGGCGGATGGCCGGGATCGAGGGCCTGCGTGGCATCGCGGCCGGGTCGGTGATGCTCGGCCACACGATCATCCTGCTCGGCGCGGCCGGTTTCGTCGTCCCCGGCTTCCTGTACCCGCTGACCGGGCTGCTCCTCCAGGGTCTGACGCTGTTCTTCGTGCTGTCTGGTTTTCTGCTGTACCGCCCGTTCGCGTCGGCCATCATCAACGGTCGCGCGGCTCCGCGGACTCGCGACTTCCTGCGCAATCGGGTGCTGCGCATCTGGCCGGCCTACCTCGTGATCCTGGGTCTGGTCGGGCTTCGTCTTCGGCGCGGCAGTGCTGCAGCCCGACCTCGACATCGGCGCCAAGGGAAGCGTCGGGTACCTCACTGATCCGGTGCTGCTGATCACCAACGTCTTTCTCGGTCCAGGGCTGGTTTCCCGGCACCGTCCTCACCGGGTTGAACGTCTCGTGGTCGCTGGTTCCGGAAGTCAGCTTCTACCTCCTGCTGCCGGTCATGGCCGCGTTCGGGATGCGGCTCGTCGGCCGTGTGCCTCGTGTCGCCGCAGCGCTTGTGCCTGCGCTCGTGCTGCTGGTGCGTCGGCCTCGTCGGCCGTGCCGTCTCGGTTGCTGGCGGTGCGGGATGCCCATCCGGTCGGTCTGTCCATCTGGCGTCGGCGATCGGACGTGGGCTGACGTTCTCCAGCGGAGCATTGTCGGCCAGGGCGATCTGTTCGCCTTGGGCATGATTGCGGCCGTCGTGGTTGCGGTGGCCGCGCAGCGGCTCGGGACGCAGATCGGGTCCGCCGAATGCGCGTCGTGGCTTGGTCGGTCGTGCATCGTCTGTGGCGTTCTGTGGCTTCGTTCTTTCGGCTCATCCGAGAACGGTGTCGTGTACACGTTGATGGCTGTCGTGTGTGCGAGCGCGCTCCTGGTGCTCGCTGCTCCCAGGACAGGGCGGGGTCACGCGGATGGGTGTGCGGATTCTGGAGTAACCCTGCTGCGCGCCGCCGGTCTATGCAGCTACAGCGTCTATCTCTGGCACGTGCCGGTGATTCTTTTCCTGCGGGAGCACGTCGACGCCGTGACGTACGACTCCTTCCCGCAATTTGCCAATCAGCATGCTGTGGGTCGCCGCACCGACCTATGCTCAGCGCTCTCACCTACCGCTTCGTCGAGGTGCCCGCGATGCGTCGAAAGATCAACCGATCGGCCGTCCGTCAGACCGTTGCCGGGACGATTGAAGCCGGCCGCTGGACGAGCCAATGTGTCGAGCGAGGAGATCCCAGTCGGCGAGCGCCAATGCTCGGGCGTTACACATTCTCAAGGCACCTTGCGCAACCAGGCATCCGACGTGAACTGAGACCGTCTGGACGCTTTGGGAGTGCTGTCGCAGGCCGGGGAAGGTCTGCGCCGCATCCTTTGAGGAGACCAGACAGGTCTGGAGGTCGCGCGGCCCGGCGAGTCCAACTCCCAGCTCGGTCACGGATCGTCCGGCGGGAATGTCATCGAAGGTCAGCACGGGCGTGCCGACCGACAGGGCTTCCAGGCAGACCAGCGCCAGGCCCTCCAGCCAGATGGACGGGAAGACCAGCCCCCGCGACCGGCCCATGAGGTCGATCAGCGTGTCGTGCGGAACGCGGCCCGACCAGCTGCGACGTCCGGGTGGGTCGGCAACGGGTCGGACTCGTTCGGGCGTTCCGGCCACCACCAAGGTGTCCCCGGGGCCACGCCTCGATCAGGGCATGGAGTCCCTTGTCCCGCTCGATGCGACCGGCGAACAACCAGTCGCTCACCTCCGGGTCCGGCCGGCGCCTCGTCGACGAAGTTGTCCAGGACCGACGAGCTTCTCCGCGGGCACGCCGTGCTCGGCGTAGACCTGGCTCATGCCGCTGCTCAGCGTCGTCAGCACGTCGGCTCGCTGCAGGACGGGGTCGTCGGCGAACTTGGTGCTGAGGGCCAGCGGCAGCGGTGGCGATGGTGCTGTCGTGGAAGCACCGATGCCGCACCGCCGGCCGCGTCGATCCGCTGGTGGGGCAGTCGGTGCAGACGCGTCCGTCGCGAAACAGCGTCCCGGCCGGACAGAGCGGCCGATAGTTGTGCAAGGGTGGCGACCAGCGGGCCCGGCCACGGCGTTCAGCCAGCGTCGACCGAAGTTCGGGAAGAGATTGTGGACGTGGACGACGTCGGGGTCGAAGTCGCGCAGCTCGTCGAGCGGGCTCGGCCCCCATCCCGTCGCCGCCGTCACGGCCGCCTCGATCGGGTAGCTGCGGCGGCTGCAAGCCGTGCGTCGGTCGACTGCGAGAGGACGCGGACGTCGTGTCCGGCAGCCGCGCAGCACAGCGGCCTGCGCGTCGACGACGTTGTTCTCGCCGCTCGGAACGCGGGAGGAGTAGTAGCTGTGAACCAAAGCAATGCGCACGGTCGCTGACCATCCTCCCGTGGGCAGACGGGACGTACTCAAGTCATCGTGTCCAGCGCAGCATGCCATCGACGCAACCGCCGCCTGCGTCGAGCCGGTACTGTCGACCTGTCCATGCGTCGATCGACTGGAACGGTGTGCAAACCTTCGGCTTGATCTTCGTGCTCTTCGCGCCGACTCCTGAGTTCGTGACCAATCTGGACACGCGCGCGCTGCGTGTCCGGACGTGGTGGCGGTGGACAACTCGCCGTCAGCCCGACGTCCGGCTCCACGAGAGCTCTGCGCGCGGCCGACGTCGAGGTGATCGTGAACGGGAACGAGGGCGGTCTCGCCGGGGCGTACAACCGCGGCGCCGAGGCCCTGCTGGCCCGCGGACGCGACGTGATGTTCCTGCTGGACCAGGACTCCGACATCGGGGAGTCGTTCTTCGACGACATGATGGAGGCCTGCGAGGCGATCGGTGCCGGCGCCTTCCTCGTCGGCCCGACCATCTACGAGGAGGGCATGGACGCCTGGTCATGCCGGTCTCGCCGCCGGCGGGGATCGCGCCGTCGCTCGGCCCGACCGACGAGCTCGTCCGACGCAGTCCATCATCTCGTCGGGGTCGGCGATCTCGGCGGACGCCTACCGCGTTCTCGGGGCCTTCCGCGAGGACTACTTCATCGAGTGCGTCGACATCGAGTACGGACTGCGCGCCTGGAGCCGCGGCGTCCCGGTGTACATGACCTCGCGCGCGACGCTCAGGCAGATCGACGGGCGACATCACCCAGCACGGCCGGTACTTCACCACCAACCACGTGGCGTGGCGGCGCTACTACAGCGTGCGCAACACGGTGCATGCCACGCGGATGTATCGGCCACGGCGACACGGCCCGATGCTCCCCGTGCGGGTGACGCTGGGTCAGGCGCACCACGTGGTCCGGTTCGAGAGCGAGAAGCTGCGCAAGCTGACGGCGATCGCTGTGGGGCTGGGTCGACGGTACGAGGGGCGGCTCGGCACGGTTCGACCAGCGGCATCCGAGGGTTAATGCGTTCTGCAGGGGTCCGGGGGGCAGGACCTGACGGCTGGTTCGCCTGCAGCCCAGTCACGACCTGCTCAGCAACCAGGCAGCCTGGTCTCCTCGGTCCCCGGCCGTTGAGCAGCGACGGCCCGCTGCTTCCCAGTCGTCGATCTGCTCGGTCGTGAAGGGTGACTTCTCGGCGCGACGAGCAGCGAACGTTCGCCGGCGAGGGCGATGCCGCGCCGCGCCTGCTCGCTGGCCCAGAACTGGAATCCGCTGGAGTCGTCGAGACCGCCTTCACGCTGGAGGTCGTGTCGTCGAGCCAGGAGGTCCACGCCCGTCACGCGAGAAGATCGTCAGGTGCCGGGGCGCATCGAGCTGCACCCAGTCGGCGCCGTACAGATCGAAGGCATCGCTGGTTCGGGTGGGCATCCTGATCAGGATCTGCCTGCTGGGGGCCAGCAGGCAGCGCGTCGGCGAGGCTGTCGCCGGGATCGAGCACGTGCTCGAAGCTGTGGTGGAACATGATCAGGTCGAACTGGCCCTCGATCTCGGCCAGCTCGCGACGAAGGACGGCCGCGTCCGGTGTCGAAGGTGCGGTCGCTCGGGGCGAACGGTCCACGCCGACTGCGGTCCTGATGCCTGCCAACGACAGGATGTAGAGCAGCTGGCCGGACCCGCAGCCGACATCGAGGACACGCGTGTCCCGGCCCCGGGCGAAGCTCGGCGATCGCGATGGAGTCCAGCAACCGTAGAAAGTTGCGGAACCGCGGATCGAGGACCGTCCGACGCGCGGCATTCTTGATCCGACCACGGCCGAAGAGCTGCGGAGCGGCCACCGTCCGAGCGACCGGCGAACACCTCGGTCCGCCCGAAGGTCGCAGGCGGGGTCGGCCGAGATCGAGTAGTAGTCCGTGGGGTAGTACGTGCTGAGATCCTGCGGAACTTCCACCAGCCAGAGCGTCTCGCACGAGCCGCACTCGGCGTACTCGAACTGCTCGTCCTCGCCGATACATCATTTCCTTGACAAGCAAGGAGTGTGGCGCAGGGATTTCTCCACAGGCGGGACATCTAGCTGTCGTCTGGAGGTCAAGCCAGCCTCCGGTTCATGACGGTCGGTGGCACCAACGTCGGGTTTGGGAGGATGCTCACGTGGGTGTCTGTCAGCACGCGGAGCGGGGCAAAGCCCGGACCCCTTCGCACGATGGTACTGGCGGGGTCATAGCCGGTGCTTCCTGTACCCCGGTCGCGGCTAGTGGAGTCGATGCTCAGGGCATCGACTCGAGCGCGGTAGGGCTCGAAAGGATGCCGCTGCTATCCTCGCCGGTGCCGATCCGAGTCCTGTACGACGGCGAACCGTTCCTGCGGCACGCGCGTGGCGGAATTCCGCGGTACGTCACCCAGCTGATCAGTGAGTTCGAGGCGGATCCGTCGCTCGGAGTGACCCCGTCACGCCCTACCGGTGGGTCGCCAGCAAGCACCTCGCCGAGCACAGCTCCGCATTCGTCGAGGTGCCGCTGCCGCGCAGGGTGAGACTTCCCCTACTTCGTGCGATGAATGCGAGACGGCTGCGGCAGAGCGAGCCCGCCGACATCGTTCATCACGCACTGTATGAACCCTCGGCCTTCGAACGTTGGCCCGCAAGAAGGCACGTCACGACCGTGCACGACTTCATGCTTGAGCGGTTCCCGGGTCTGCTTCACAAGGATGACGACCATCCTGCCCGGTTGGACGAGGTAATTCGACGCGCTGACGCAGTTGTCTGCGTTTCCGAGACGACCCTGAAAGATTTCCACCATTTCCATCCGGACTACCGCGGTCCGGCCGTCGCCATCCCCCTCGGAGTCAGTGAACTATTCTTCGACCCCCCTCCGGTGAAGATGCCTGCTCTTCCCGAACAGTACGTCCTATCGGTGAGCAATCGGATGGCGCACAAGAATGCCGACGTGCTCCTTCGGGCATTCGCTGAGATCTCGCTGCGCCACCCAGATCTGCACTGGTGCTCATTGGTGCCTATCCGTCGTCTGAGACAGCGCGGCTCCACGAGCTGGGGATCGATGACCGGACGGTTCGCCTTCGGGTGAGCGATGCGGCGTTCTGCCGTGGATCTACCGCGGCGCGCGGCCCTCATGCACACCTCGCTTGTGGGAGGGGTTCGGGCTTCCCGTCGTCGAAGCCATGGCGTCGGGCTGCCCGGCTGTGATCGCGGACGTCAGCGCGTTGACCGAGGTGGGTGGTGACGCCGTGCTCGTCTTCGACCGCGACGACGGTCGGCGCTTGTCTCGCAGGTCGAACGAGTCTGACCGACCCAGCAGAGGCCGAGCGGCTGCGGCGGGCGGGAGTCGAGAGGGCGCGACAGTTCACGTGGCGGCGAACCGCCGAGCGGTACGGCGAACGTCTACGCGTCGTTGGCCGAGACGGCGGAGGGTCTAGGCGTATGGTGTTCGTCGAGTCTCAGGGCGTGGGTCCAGACGACTGCTTCCGGTTCCAGCGCGGCGATGGGTCAATCGGCAGCGGATGCGGCGCAGCACGGCTCCGTTCGTGGGGTTGCCGAACCGAGCGGTCTTCTCGAAGATCTACTCCGGCTCGGAATACTGGGGCAACCGAGAGGACCTGCCGTTCACGTCTGGCGAGGGAACATCGGTGGCGGAAGTGGCTGATCAATATGTCGCCGCCGTCTCGACCCTGCTGGATGCCTTTTCTCAGCCTCCAAACGTCGTCGATCTTGGTTGCGGCGACTTCACAGTCGGGGCGCGCGTGCGACCTCACTGCGGAGAGTACGTTGCCTGGCGACGTTGTTCCGGAGGTCCAAAAGAACAATCAAGAACAATACGCAGAATTGGGAGTCACCTTTCAGACCCTCGACATCGCGGCCGACCCGCTGCCGGACGGTGATGTGGTCTTCGTTAGACAGGTGTTGCAGCACCTGTCGAATACGGATATTGCGGCAGTGGTCGGGAGACTGTCAGCCTTCCGTCACGTCATCGTGACCGAGCATCTGCCCGCGAGAAGCCACCGGCCAAACATCGACATGCCGACGGGGCCGTGGACCCGGTTGAGTTTGATGTCCGGGGTGGACATCGCGCTCTCACCTTTTGACTTCTCCCACCTGTCGAGGTCGGTGATTTGTGAGGTCGCTCAGGCGAGCTCGGTCATCCGTACTACTCACTATGTGACTCATTGAGGGTAAGCCGGGCGTGGGACGGAGCGCCAGAACTCGGGCCGCGCGTCCGCTCAACGCGGAACGCGGATCGCACTGACAACCATCGCGCATCACAGACACCCAGAGGGCCTGGCCCTCCCTCCTGTTCGATCCCGGGCGTTCCGTCGGCGACTATCGGTCTCATCTGGGTAGACTCTGGGGGTGCAGACGAGGCCGCCAAGGCGCGATCTGGTGATGTCGGCTAGCCGGGGTCGAACCACCATGAGGCGATGCGGATGATGTCGGGCCCGAGACGCGCGCAACGGAACGTCGCCGCGTCGCGGTCGCTAGATGACGCTTCCTTTCGCGCGCAGCGCCGCGACCGCGCTCTTCGTCGTGGAGCCGTGGCCACGGGACTCGTCCGTCTGGCGACAGCCTTGACGTCGTTCGGAACATACGCCATCGCGGCGCGAGTGCTGACCAGCGACGAATTTGGCTTGGTCGCAGTCGTCATATCGCTGTGGTTGATCCTGACCATGTTTGACATGGGTCTAGGCGGTGCGCTGGCCACGCGCGTGGCCGTGAGCCACGCCCGCGACGACGTCGCGGAGATCCGGGTGCACGTCAATCATGCGCTGGTCACGCTCGCGGGAATTGGTGGGCTCATCGCTGTCGTGGGTAGTGTCAGCGCTGTCGTCCTGCCGTGGCAGGACTGGATCAGCGGAGACATACGGCCGGACACCCTAACTGCGGAGCCTGATCATCACGTTCGTCGCGGCTGGCGCGGCGATGCCGGCAGCAGTGGGTCACATCTGCATGTCCGGGATGCAACGGTTCGCCACGGCGCAGACCAGCGTGGCGGCCGGTGGCTCGTCGACCTTGATCGCGAGCGCCGTCGTGGCTGTGACAAGACCCCCGGCTGATGTGTTCGTCCTGGCCGTGCTCGGAGCGCCGCTGGCTGGTGTCCCTTGGGTTTACGGCGTGGATCATGTTCGGCGTGCTGCGCAGCGACGATCCGGTCGGCCGCTTCGAGGCGGTCCGGTTCAGAAGCATGGTGCGCGCATCCGGCTACTACGGCCTGTACAACGTCGGAAACATGGTCAGCATGGGCACGAGCACGGTCATCGTCGGGTCGGTGCTCGGCCTGGCCGAAGCGGCCGTCTTCAGCGTTGCCATGCGGTTGTTCAGCCCGATCATCACCGTCATCGCCGCCGCCGGATCCCAACTGTGGCCTCCGTTGACCGAGGCGATCGCGCGCGGCGATGTCGGCTGGGCCCGAAGCAGCTATCGGCGGGGACTGATCTACGTGACGGCGATCAGCGTCGCCGCCAGCGTGGCCATCGTGGCGATCGGGCCGTGGTTCTCCAGCGTGTGGGTCGGGCCGGATCTGGTGCCGTCGGTCACGCTGTTCGTCTGGACCGCAGCGCTGACCGTGGTCTTGGCCGTGACGTTGCAGGTGGGTGTGGTCCTGATGGCAGTCGAGCGGATGCGAGGTGCGGCAGTGCTCTCGGTGTGCACCGCGGTGGCGGGGGTGATCGTGTCGGTCCTCTTGACGCAAGCGTTCGGCGCATCGGGCGCGGCCATCGGGGCCACAGTGGCCTGCCTGGGAATCCTGCTGCCGGGGTCGGCGGTGCTGGCCCGCAGTTCGTTCAGGGCAATCGAGGCTCCCGCCGAGTCCAGCCCGCCAGCGCAGGATCCCGCCTCGCTCGCCCGTGATCGGTGCACCGTGCCCGGTGAACTGGCGGTTAGTCTTGGCTGGCCCTCGATCCACGCTGCGGGCACGACAGCACGAAATCGGAAGGTCACCACGTTGGCCTCACCCATCGCGCCGGTCGCGCTGTTCGTCTTCAACCGGCCCGACCTCACCGCGCGCGTCTTCGAGGTGGTCCGCGCGGCGCAGCCGCCGGTGCTGTTCGTGTCGGCCGACGGGCCGCGACCCGACCGCCCGGACGACGAGCGGCTGTGCCGCGAGACGCGCGAGATCGTGCAGGCCGTCGACTGGCCGTGCGACGTGCACTGGAACCTGCGGGAGCAGAATCTGGGCTGCGGCCCGGCGATGTCGCAGGGCATCAGCTGGGTCTTCGAGCACGTCGATCGCGCCATCATCCTGGAGGACGACTGCATCCCGGACCCGAGCTTCTTCCCGTTCTGCGACGAGCTGCTCGAGCGCTACGAGGACGACTCGCGCGTCATGCAGATCGCCGGTTCGAACCTGAACGCCCCGACCGGCCGCCTTCGCCGGCGCGAGCTACTCCTTCGCCTCGTTCCCGCTGGTGTGGGGCTGGGCGACGTGGCGACGGGCCTGGACGCACTACGACTTCGAGATGGGCTCGTGGCCGGCGTTCCGCGACAACGGCATGCTCGGCCGGACTGCACGCCCGCCCGCAGCGCCGCGCCCAGCTGCGTCGCGAGTGGAACCACATCCATGCCGGGAACGGCACGTGGGACCACCAGTGGCAGTACACCGTCATGAGCCAGCACGGGCTGTCGGTCTACCCGTCCACCAACCTGGTCTCCAACCTCGGGTTCCGCGCCGACGCCACCCAGACCACCGGGGCCGGATCGATGGCGGACATCCCGGTGCGAGCCGTCGACTTCCCGCTCGTGCACCCACCGCTCGTCGCGCACAACCCGCGACTGGAGCGGTTCCTCGAGCGTGAGGTGCTCCGCG
Organism: uncultured Actinomycetota bacterium; assembly: GCA_963769445.1. Taxonomy (GTDB): domain Bacteria; phylum Actinomycetota; class Actinomycetes; order Propionibacteriales; family Nocardioidaceae; genus Aeromicrobium. The sequence continues at coordinate 194,898 of CAVYLO010000003.1, forward strand.
CCGTCGGCACCGCGGTGACGATCTTGCGCAAGGTGCTTCCGTCGCACCGAGCCCGCCGGGCCCTCCGGCGCGATCCTCCTGCCCACCGGCCCGCCATGGCCCTCCTCGCGCCGTGGAGGCTTCGGCCCGACCGGCCCAGAGCGGGGGCCGGTCGTGAAGCGCCGGCGCAGCACGTCAGCGCGCACGACGCCATCGAACAGCGGCACGGACTCGCCAAGCGGGTCCTCCTCGGGCCGGTCGCGCCGCTGGCGCGCAGGTGGGCCCTGTCGGGCACGCCCAGACGCCCGCAAGGCAACCGTCCTGCGCCGACTGGTCGTTCCACCCGTCGGAGCGTCGGCGAAGGACTACGAGCGCGAGGTGGCCCCGGGATTTCGCTACGCCGGCAACACCAAGGACCTGCTCGGGACTCATGGTCTACCTGTTCGGGGTGTGGGAACCCAATCTCTCGACGTTCCTGCAGCGTCGACTCGCCCCGGGCGACACCTTCATCGACGTCGGCGCGAACAGCGGGTGGTTCACGGCGATGGGCGCGCACCTGGTCGGCCCGACGCGGCAAGGTCGTCGGGATCGAGGCGTCCCCACGATCGCCCGGCGTCTGCAGGCCAATCTCGACCGCAACGGCTTCGACAACACGCGCGTGCTCGTGGCTGCCGCCATGGCCGGACCCGGCCTGGTCGACATCGTCCCCGGCCCCGACGAGCACACCGGCCTGACGCAGATCTCCAAGGCCGCACTCGCCGGCCGCGGTCCAGGTGCGTGGCGACGCACTCCCGGCGCTGCTGACCGACGAGGAGATCGCCACGGCACGCGTCGTCAAGATCGACGTCGAAGGCGCTGAGTACGACGTCGTGGCCGGCCTCGCCGACTCGCTCTCGGTCGCTTCCCGGAGACGTGCGAGTTCGTGATCGAGGTCGGTCCGGAGCGCGCAGCGAGCCCGCAGGACGTCGACACGCTCATCGCGACGTTCGAGCGCGCGGGCTATCACGCCCTACGTTCTGCCGAACTTCTACGACGTTCACAGCTACATGCTCGAGCCGGTGGCGACGGTCCTGGAGACGGTCTCGACCCGACCAACCCACGAGATCGACATCGTCTTCTCGCGCTCAAGGCGGCGACACGCTCAGGATGTGAGCAGCCCGGATGCGCTGACGACGCGCTCGGCGACGCCGCCCCAGCGTGCCGTCGGCGCGCACGGCGTCGCTGTCGGCCGCCACGGACGGCGAACAGGTCGGGTCCTGGCTGATGGCGAGCAGTTCGCTCGCCACCGCCTCCACGCTCCGCCAGTCGGATGGGATGAGCCGACCGGCCGAGGCTGGCACCAGCTCAGGCATGCAGTAGGCGTCACGTCCGAGTGAAGGAACGCCGGCGGCGCGCGCCTCGAGGAAGACGAGACCATACGGCTCGTACCAGGTCGGCAGTGCGAAGATGTCGTGATCTGCCCACATCTGTCGCACCTCGCTGGCTGGGACCTCGCCGCGGAAGTCGACCCAATCCGGGATCGGGGTTCGCCAGCGGCCACTTCGCTGGGCCGACGACGGTCAAGCGTGAAGTCGCCGGATCCGCTCCCGCGCAGTTGCTCGATCGCAGACACGACGAGGTCGCCGCCCTTGCGGAAGAAGTCGCGACCGATGAACAGGACGTTGGTGCCGCCTGCGCCGCGCGCCGCCAGATCGCGTTTCGCAGGGAGACCGTGCAGGCCACCGCCGACCACGTGGACCCGCTCGCGCGGCACGCCGTCGTGGTCGACCAGCCAGTCGGCGAACCACTGGCTGAAGCTCAGCACGCCCGCGGCCGATGCGTAGGCGGCTCGCTGTTCGCCGATCAGTTCGTCGAGTCGGCCAGCGGGGAACTTGACCAACAGCTGGTGCATGCTCGGCGACGACGTCGCGGTGCGCCCGAATCGCCGAGAAGTTGGCGTCCTGGAACAGAAAGGTCGGCACGTCCGTCGATGGTCTCGATGTCGGCGACGCCGATCACTGCATCGACGTCGAGCCGACGGAGCCCGCGGCGCACCTGGGCGTCGGTCAGCCGCCGATTGGCGCGTCGAGTACTTCCACGTGCCGTAGCCGCGGGCGCGCCCCAGACCGGCCAGAGCCGCGGCCGTCATGAGGCCGTGCTGCCCGTCGACCCGGGTCAGGTCGACGTCGGGACGTTCGTCGAGCGCCGTCATCAGGCTCGCCGAGGATCCCGGACCAAGTGGTCTCCACCGGTCGCCACCACGAGCATGCGTACGCGAGCCTCACGGGGCGAGCCTGCCACATGACGTGCGACCTCGAAGCCTCCGCTGTCCGGTGGATCGACGTATACACTCGGGCGAGGGGTCCGAATCGCCTCCGGGCTCGCAGCGACAGCTCACGTCGGCGATCACGGCGTACGGAAGGGACGAGGGTCGAGGGCAGATGGTGCACCAGCCTGCGCTCCGTGACCGATCGTGCACCGGCGATGGCACCACTGAGGAGTCCTACGCGTGCTGGTGTCGTCGTCTTGGCGGTGCTCGTTCCTGCAGTCGCCATGGCTTCGATCCCGGTCGCGCTGGTCGCGGTGGCGCTCGTCGGCCACTACGGCTCTGGCCTGCTGTCGGATGGGGGCGCACGGGAAGCGGCTTCCTCGTTGCTGGGTTTCGCGACCGTTCCGCTGAACGACGTCTCCGTGGTCGGATCGCTTGAGCTCTCGGACGCCTTCTTCGTGGTCGGATTTCTCTTCTGGTACCGCGGCTCGTCCGACCAGAGGCTGCGAGATGCCGGCCATCGTTCGTGGTCGGTGGCGCGGTCTTCTGACAGTCGGAGCCTCTGTCGGCCTTGGTCGGCGACCAGCCAGGCAGGTGACTTCAACTACGTCAGACTGCTGGCTATCGGTGTGGTGGCGTTTCCGGTCCTGGTCGTGTGGTGGCAGCCGGGACGTCGTGAACACCGTCGCGGCCGCCGCTGCCTACATGCTTGGCACCGTCATCAATGTGGTCAACTCGCCTCTCGGACGGCGGGATCGGGGCACGGGCGCTCCATCGGCCTGACCACCCACCCCAACGTGCATGGGTCTGTGTGCGCTCCTGAGCCTTGCGTTGGCCCCGTTCCTGCTGAAGACGGTGCCGCGGAGGTACGCGTGGATGGTCGGGCTTGGTTCCGTCGTGTCGGCCTACGGGATCTGGATCAGTGGAAGTCGCGCCGCGCTGGCGGTGTGCGGTCGCGTTGGTCGCGTGCTGTACCCGCTGCTGAAGCGGTCGATCTCGGCGGCACTCGCCGTCGCCGCCGTGAGCCTGCCGCGCGTCATCGTGCTGGACCGGGAGTCGCAGAATCCGGATCCGTCGAATGCCTTGGGCCGGCTGCTGGGCGGAGGCGGGTCCGGTGACTCCAACGATGCTCGTGAGGCCGGCTTCCGCGACGGACTCGACCAGTTCCTCGGCCATCCATTCCTCGGGGATGGGTGGGCCACCGTCTGGGGAGTGCACAACGCCTACCTGCAGATCGCCGCAGGCATCGGGCTGTTCGGCCTCGTCTTCTATCTGGTGATGCTGGCGCCGATCCTGCGGCCGCTCGTCGCCGTTCCGTCGCCGTACGGACTGCTGGCTCTGCCAGCCCTGGCTGCCGCGATGATCTCCGTGGTGGATCCAGCCGTTGGGAAGTCGCTACATCTGGGCGGTCCTGGGCCGCTGGCGTTGTGCGCGGAGAGCAGCATCTGGCAGAGGTCGGACGCAGTGACGCGATCTGAGCCCGGCACGGCCGATGCGCATTGCACGATGATCCGACGCTGAATCTCCGCTGCGATGTCGTACAGTTCGGGCGTCCCGCAGAATCGAGAGGAGTCGTTGCCACCGTGTCTGAGGCCAAGTTCGCTGAACCCCCGGCAGCAGACCGCTGAACGCCTGTATCCGGAGATCGCTGCCGGCGGATACTCGCGGCACGACGGTTTCGTTGACTTTTTCCTGCGGGTCCGGGCGCTGGTCGAGCGCCGAGAGCGTCGGTCCTCGACTTCGGAGCGGGGCGTGGAGCGTGGACCGACGGGGACTTGGCGCCGCTGCAACGGCAGCTGCGCGACCTGAAGGGGGATGTCGCACGCGTGGTGGGCGTCGACGTCGATCCGGAGGTGCTCCAGAACGACTCGCTCGACGAAGCGCTCCTCATCGAACCGGGCCAGGCGCTTCCGTTCGCGGACGAGATCTTCGACCTGGTGCTGGTCGATCACGTGCTCGAGCACGTGGAGCGGGCTGACAGCCACGCGGTGGCCGCCGAGCTGGGACGGGTCCTGCGGCCGGGCGGATGGATCGCCGCTCGAACTCCGAACAAGTGGGGACTGATCGCGATCGCGGCGCGTCTGGTTCCCAACCGCCTGCACGTCGCCGTTCTCAGGCGTCTTCAGCCCGGCCGACTCGCCGAGGACGTGTTTCCGACTCGGTACGCCATGAATACGCACCGTGATCTTCAGCGACTCTTTCCCGAGCCGCAGTGGTCGTTGGTGACCTACGGTCACGTCGGCTCGCAGCAGTACGCTGGCACGTCGGCGTTCGCGTGGCGGCTCGCCGCCTTCCTGGATCGGCTGACGCCGTCTCGGTTGGCGCCCACGCTGATGGTCTTCGTTCGCAAGAACTCCTGACCCCGAGCGCGGCGTGTCCCCCCGGCCTCGCCACCTGCCATGATGGTCCCGTGCCAGCACGGATAGCAGTTGTCGGGAACGGGATACGTCGGTCTGACCAGCGCAGCGGCGCTGGCGCATCTGGGCCACGACGTGGTCGGCATCGACATCGACGAGGCCAAGGTGGAGCGGCTGCAGCGCGGCGAGATCTCCATCGTCGAGTCCGGCCTGCATGAACTGGTCGTCCGAGGGTCTTGAGTCCGGTCATCTGCGCTTCACATCCGATGGCGTCGGATCGGTGGGCGACCGCGAGTTCGTGTTCCTGTGCGTTCCCACGCCACAAGGTGCGGACGGCGCCGCTGACCTTTCCTACATCCAGGAGGCGGCTCGAACTCTCGGTCCGCACCTCGCCAGTGACTCGGTCGTCGTCAACAAGTCCACCGTGCCGGTTGGCTCGGCGCGGGTGGTGGCCAGCGAACTGCGGCGCGACGACGTGTCCGTGGTGTCCAATCCGGAGTTCCTTCGCGAAGGATCGGCAGTCGCCGATTTCCTCCATCCCGACCGGGTCGTCATTGGATCCGATGACCGCCTTGCTGCCCAGGCCACCGCCGAGTTGTACGCGAAGCTCAACGCGCCGGTCATGATCACCGACCCGGCCTCCGCCGAGACGATCAAGTACGCCTCGAACGCCTTTCTGGCCACCAAGCTGAGCTTCATCAACGCGGTGGCCGCCGTGTGCGAGGCAGTCGGCGCCGACATCGCTGATGTGGTCACGGGGATGGGATACGACACGCGGATCGGTCCTGAGTTCCTGCGGCCGGGGCCCGGCTGGGGCGGGTCGTGCTTCCCCAAGGACACCGTGGCGATGGTGCGGATCGCCAGCGACGCTGGCTACGACTTCGGGCTGCTTCGAAGGGCGTGGTGGAGGTGAACCTCCAGCAGTTCGATCGAGTCGTCGACAAGATCCGCCACGGCGCTGGCGGGTCGCTCGACGGCGCGACCATCGGCATCTGGGGGCTGACCTTCAAGGCGCGGACCGACGACCTGCGCGACTCGCCGGCGCTGGAGATCGCGGACTCGGCTGCTGGCGGCCGGTGCGAAGGTCGTGGCCTACGACCCGACTGTGGACGCCGGATGACCCGACGAAGTCGATAGCGAAGGAGATCCGCGTGGTGGCGGATCCGGTCGAGGCAGCAGCCGGCGCCGACGTGCTGGCCGTCTTGACCGAGTGGGACCAGTTTCGGTGGGTGGATCTCAGCGAGGTCGCGAAGGCGATGACTGGCACCACCATCGTCGATGGCCGAAACCTGCTCAACCCCAACGACGTGCGCGCTGCCGGATTGTCGTACGCGGGGATCGGAAGGAGCTGACGTGTCAGAACACGTGGCAACGTCACGCACGGTGATCGTCACCGGCGGGAGCCGGCTTCGTCGGATCACATCTGGTCGATCGGCTGGTGGAACGAGGCGACACGGTCGTCGTTGTCGACAACGTCGTCACCGGCAGCTGGGAGAACCTTGCGCACTTGGGCGATCGCATCCAACGCATCGAGACGGACGTCTCGTTCGGCCTCGGTCTGGACACGCTCGGTGACAGCGCGCCTGACTCGCATCGACGCCGTGCTTCACCTCGCCTCGCCCGCGTCGCCGCCGGACTACCTCGCGCAGCCCGTCGAGACGCTGATGGTCGGATCCGAGGGCACTCGTCACGCGCTGGAGGTGGCCCGCGCGCACGGAGCGGTGTTCCTCCTGACGTCGACCAGCGAGGTCTACGGCGACCCTGAGGTGCATCCGCAACCCGAGTCCTACTGGGGGAACGTCAACTCGGTCGGCCCTCGCGCCTGCTACGACGAGGCCAAGCGCTTCGCTGAGGCGATGACGATGGCCTACGCACGCGCTCATGGAGTGTCGGTGCGGATCGCTCGGCTCTTCAACACCTACGGTCCGCGCCTTCGGCCCGAGGACGGTCGGGTGGTGTCCAACCTGCTGATCCAGGCGATGGAGGGTCGGGAGATGACGGTGTACGGAGACGGCACCCAGACGCGCTCCTTCGGCTACGTCGACGACACGGTCGAGGGATTGATGCGGTTGCTGGACAGCGACGTCCAGATTCCCGTCAATCTGGGAACGCCCGAAGAGTTCTCGGTCCTCGAGCTCGTGGAAGCCGTTCGGGAAGTCACCGCGACGAAGTCCACAGTGGTGCACATGGACCTGCCGATCGACGATCCGACCCAACGCAAGCCAGACATCACCCGGGCCCGCGAACTCCTCGGCTGGAGCCGACCGTGCAGCTGCTCGATGGACTGACCCGCTACGCCAAGTGGATCGCGACCGAGTAGCCACTCGTCGTCGTGGTTGCGCCCATCGCGGAGCCGCGCCGAACTTGACGCGCGCTGCCATGCTCGCATACACTCCTGTGGGAGCTTGGCTTCAGCTCGATAGTCGACACGTGAGGATCTCGTGGACCTGCATCAGTTCGTGACCGTGCTGCGCACGCGGTGGTTCTTCATCGTGTCGACGTTCGTCGTGGGGTCGTTGATCTCTTTGACGGTGGCCTTCAATCAGGCGCCCGTCTACAGCTCCACAGGTCGGGTGTTCGTGTCGACACCAGCCACCGGGACGATCGACAACTACAACGGCACGTTCTTCGCGGCCCAGCGGGTGGCCTCGTACGCCGATCTTGCGACGGACCCGATCCTGCTGCAGAAGGTGGTGGACCGTCTCGGCCTTCCGATGACGCGTACCGAGCTCGCAGGACGGATCACAGCCGAAGTCGTGCCGGACACCCTGATCATTCGGATCACCGCAACGGGACCCACTCCGCAGGAAGCGCAGGCCATCGCCAATGCCGACGTGCGTGAAGTGCATCTCTCTGGTGGCAGAGCTTGAACGACCGTCGGCGGGGTCGGCCACGCCCGCCGTCGTGGCACGCTCGACCGGTGACGCGTCGTACAACGTCAACCCGTCGGGACCGAACGCGCTGTTGAACGTGCTGGTGGGCATGATGCTGAGTGGCTTGATCGGCGTCGCTGGAGCGGTCCTGCGCGCCCAGCTGGACCGCTCCGTCAAGACTCGCGAGGACGTGGAGAACCTGACTGGCGGAGCAGTCATGGCTGCTCTGCCACTGGATCGGGACGTGCGCAAGGATCCGCAGAGCGTGGTCGTACCGGGCAGTCCGTTGGCGGAGGCATTCCGTGTGCTGAGAACGAACCTGACGCTTGCGAGCCTCGATTCGCGTCGCCAGGTGATCGTCGTGACGAGTGCGCTGCCAGGCGAGGGCAAGACGGTGACAGCCGTCAATCTGGCTCAGGCAGTGATGTCTTCGGGTCGTTCCGTGCTTCTGGTTGATGCCGACATGCGGAACCCGAATGTGGCCAACTATCTCGGACTTGAGAACGCGGTTGGCATGATGTCGGTGCTGCTCGGCAGGGCCAGCACGTCCGACGCCATTCACGTGCATGAATCGGGTCTCAACGTCATGTGCACGGGTCCTCGGCCGCCCAATCCGGCTGAGGTGCTCGAGACGGACGCCGTTGGGGGACTGTTCGCCAGACTTCGAATCGAGTACGACACGATCATCATCGACGCAGCTCCATTGCTTCCCGTGGCCGACACCGCAGCGCTCTTGCGCCACGTCGACGGCGTTCTGCTGCTCGTTCGTTTCGGCGAGACCAAGCGAGAGGTGCTGAAGCTGGCCGCGGAACGGATCGATGCACTCGGCGGCAAGCTCTACGGCACGGTCCTGAACGGGATCCGCCGGTCTTCGGCAGCCGCCTACGGATATGGCTACGGCTACGGCGAGCCGTACGAGCCGCCTGTCAAGGCTGGGGCGCGCATCAAGCAGATCGAGCAAGACGCCGAGGGGTCAGCGGAGACCTCAGAGGGCGCCCGCGCCGCACCGCGTTGAGGGCTTGCCTGAGTCGAGTAGCGGGCCCGAGAGTCGGCCAATCCCGCTGGTGACATGATGCGGTGTTCAGGAACGCCATGACGAAAGGTCGGTTGTGACCAAGAAGGCTCTGATTACCGGCATCACCGGACAAGACGGCTCGTACCTCGCGGAGCTGTTGCTCAGCAAGGGGTACGAGGTTCATGGTCTGATCCGCCGGGCGTCGACGTTCAACACGTCGCGCATCGACCACCTCTACCAAGACCCGCACGACCCCAACCTCCGCCTGAAGCTGCACTACGGGGACATGTCCGACGGGACCCGGCTCGTGACGTTGCTGGGTGAGATCGCACCGGACGAGGTGTACAACTTGGCGGCCCAGTCGCACGTCCGGGTCAGCTTCGACGAACCCGAACATACCGGCGACTCGACCGGGCTAGGCGCCATGCGCCTGCTGGAAGCGGTGCGCCTCAGTGGGGTGCAGTGTCGGTACTACCAGGCATCGAGCTCGGAGATGTTCGGCGCCTCGCCGCCTCCACAGGACGAGCTGACGCCGTTTCACCCCAGGTCGCCGTACGGAGCGGCCAAGGTCTACGCCTACTGGGTCACCCGCAACTACCGCGAGGCGTACGGACTGTTCGCCGTCAACGGCATCCTGTTCAATCATGAATCGCCGCGCCGCGGCGAGACTTTCGTGACGCGCAAGGTCACCCGGGCCGTCGCTCGCATCAAGGCTGGGCTCGACGAACACGTCTACATGGGCAACCTTGACGCGGTGCGAGACTGGGGCTATGCCCCGGAGTACGTCGAGGGCATGTGGCGCATGCTTCAGGCCGACGAGCCCGACGACTTCGTTCTCGCGACGGGGACCGGTTGTTCGGTGCGTGAGTTTGTCGCGACCGCGTTCGAGCACGCCGGACTCGACTGGGAGAAGCACGTGCTGCACGACGATCGCTACGAGCGTCCGAGCGAGGTCGATGCGTTGATCGGTGACGCGTCGAAGGTCGAGGCAGCCCTGCAGTGGAAAGCGGACGTCGGTCCGCTGCAGCTCGCCCGAGTCATGGTCGATGCCGACATCGAGGCTCTGGCCCACGAGGGCAGGCCGTGGATCGACCGGGTGCCGCTCGACTGGTGGCCTGCGGTGAGCGGCACGTCGTGAACCTGGCGATCACCCCCGTCGACCGCGACGCCGTCACGTACGTCGCGGGCCACCGAGGTCTGGTCGGGTCGGCCATCTGGCGTCGAATGGAGACTGAGGGCTTTTCGCACCTGGTCGGCCGCACCTCGGCCGAGCTCGACCTGCGTGAACGATCCGACGTGTTCGACTTCTTCGCCGACGACGCGGCCCTCGACGGTGGTTCTGGCAGCGGCCAAGGTCGGTGGCATCCTGGCGAACGACACCCATCCCATGGAGTTTCTCTCGGACAATTTGCGCATCCAGACCAACGTGATGGATGCCGCCGCAGAGATGGGGGTGCCGCGCCTTCTGTTTCTCGGCTCGTCCTGCATCTACCCCAAGCTTGCCCCGCAGCCGATCGCCGAGTCGTCGTTGCTGACCGGGCCGCTGGAACCCACCAACGACGCCTACGCCATCGCCAAGATCGCGGGCATCATGGCGGTGCGGTCGGCACGACGCCAGCGTGGATTGGCATGGATCTCGGCCATGCCGACGAACCTGTACGGCCCGGGTGACAACTTCTCGCCGGAGAACAGCCACGTCCTGCCGGGATTGATGCGCCGCTACCACGAGGCGCAGGTCGCCGGTCTCGACCAGGTGGTCAACTGGGGTTCCGGATCGCCTCGACGCGAGTTTCTGCACGTCGACGACCTGGCGGACGCCTGCCTGCACCTGCTCGACCACTACGACGAGGAACAGCACCTCAACGTCGGGACGGGGTCCGACGTCACGATCAAGGAGCTGGCCGAGATGGTCAGCGACATCACGGGCTTTGCCGGGCAGACCCGGTGGGACGATTCCAAGCCCGACGGCACCCCCCGCAAGTTGCTGGACGTCTCGCAGATGACGGCCGCGGGTTGGCAGTCGTCCATCACGCTGGCAGACGGGCTGGCCACGACGTATCGCTGGTACCTCGAGCACCTCGACAGCCTGCGCTCGGTCTGACCCGCACGCGCGGTTGGTCCTAACGGAAGTCCAGCAGCATGATCTCCGAGGTGTCCTCCACCTGGGCCATGCTCGACTTGTCGACCCGGGCCCGCAGGCTCGTGGTCTCGGTGCGCAGCTGCAGCGACCCGGTCTGGGCGCCGTAGCTGTCGAACAGGTCGCGGACCTGGGACAGAGCGGACTCGGGGACGCTGGGGTGGCGCCGTTCGGCGGCGAATCGCATCAGCGCCTGCAGGTCGAGGCGCTCCCACGTGCCCGACTCGACGGTCTCGGGCGGGTGGAACAGCCCGGACGCCGAGAAGGTGTCGGTGGGGGTGGGGACCTCGTCGCGGATGCCGATGATCTCGCGCAGCTTGCGCAGCCACGGGATCGAGGCATCGTGGCGGTGGGCGACGGTGGACAGCAGTCCGTCGGGTCGCAGGACGCGGGCGAACTCGGCGATCGCCAGCGGGGCGTCGCGCACCTCGGGAACGATGACGACGTCGAAGGCGCGGGCCAGGAACGGCAGGCGCTCACCCTGGGTGCGCACGTACTGGATGTCCGGATGGCGTCGCGAGGTGACGTCATCGCCGGCGACGACGACCTCGTGACCCTGCTCAGCGAGCCGATAGGCCAGCGAACCGTCGCCGAGGTGCAGCACGCATGACAGGCGGTCGCCCACCAGCCATTTCGCGGTGCGGTTCTCGGCGGAGTCAGTCACTCTTGCAGGCTACCCGCCGGATCAGCAGGCGATGGGTACGCTTCGGGGCGTGTCCGATCCGTTCGCAGAAGCCGCCCAGCTCGAAGGAGTGCCGTCGGCCTTCGCCGCCAGCCGTGACGGGATCGACGCCGTGCTCCGTGATCGCGGACTGCGCAGGTCCACGCCGGAGGACACCGCGCGGTCGCTGCTGCTCGGTGCCTGGGCGACGGCGAGCCTCGAAGGGTGCGAGGTCACGGTCGACGAGATGGCTGCCGGTGGCGGTGACGCGACGGCGCGCGCGGCGGTGCGATTGTCGACCGAGCTGCTCGGTCTGCTGCACACGTGGACTGCGTCACCCGTGCAGGCCATGGCACGGATACATGCGCTGGCGGCCGCCGGATCAGCCGACTCCGCTGATCTGGGACGGCCGGTGAATGCCGACGGAACCACCCGGCTGGCAGCGCTGGCCGCAGCTGCTGGCCGGCCGACCGAGGCACCGGCGCTGGTGGTGGCCGCGCTGACGCACGCCGAGATCGCGACCGCCGACGCGTTTGGGTCGCACAACGGCGTGGTCGCCCGTGCGGTCGAGCGACTGGTTCTGGTGGCCCGCGGCGTCGACCCCGCGTCCGCCACGGTTCCAGAAGCCGGGCACGTCGCCGAGGTGGGCGCGTACCGGGCGGCGCTGGCGGCCTACGACAGCGGTGAGCCGACCGGTGTGCACCAGTGGCTGCTCTACGCCGCCGATGCCTTCACGCGCGGGGCTGCTGCCTCGCCGCTGGCGCGCTGAAGGCCACGCTGCGACGAGTCGGCTGTGGATGGCGTTGGCGATGATCCGTTCGAACGTGGCCGCCACGTCGTCGACGTCGAACTGCTGCTCGGCCAGCGCTCGGGTCCGGATCCCGATGCTCGGTGCGCCGAGCCGGATCGCGGCCAGTTCGGTCAGCCACCCGACGGCCTGCTCGACGCCGCGCAGCGTTCGGCTCGACCACGAAACCACCAGCGGCGACAGATGTCCGCGGCTGCCGGATTGTCTCGCGGCATGAGTCCGAGGATCGGGCGCCCGGCGGCCATGTAGGACAGGACCTTGCTGGGGATGGAGAACATCGCCGCAGTCGGTTCCAGGAGCGCCACCAGGACGTCGGCCGAACCGAGCACGTCGGGCAGGTCGTCGGCGGACTGGAAGGGGAAGACACGCACGTGACCGGCTGGGCGCAGTCGGCCCGGCGATCTCGTCAGCCCCCTCGCCCTCGGAGACGACGGCCAGGCGCAGGTTGACGACCGACTGGGAGGTCTGCTCGGCCAGCTGGCAGGCAGCAAGGTGGGGTTGTGCTTTCGGCCGAGAGTCCCGGCATAGACGAGCCGAAAATCCGTGTCGTCGCCGAAGAGGAGCGTGAGCGTGGGGGTTGTCGCGCGGGGATCGGGATAGATCGTGTCGAGCGGCGCCCAGTTGCGCACGACGGACGTGCGCTGATGCCCGACGTCCCAGCTCCGGTACACCTCGGTGAAGGCATCGCCGATCGCCACCACGTGAGTCGCGGAGCGTGCAATACCGGCCTCCATGCGTCGCAGCATGCGACCGCCCAGCCGGCGATCATCGTGGGAAAACGTCGGTGCAGCTCGTCGGCGAGCGCGAAGCTGTAGATGTCCTGGTGCCACAGGATCCACGGCTGGCCGGCCTTGCGCGCGTAGCGGGCGAAGACCCACAAGCGAGATCAGCGGGAGGTTGCAGGCGATCACGACGGCAGCCGGATTGTCACGCACTCGGTTCACCCAGGCCCGTCCGTAGGCAAGCTCCCACCGCACCCGTGCCCACGGGGCGTACTTCTGGAACGGCAGGTTGAGCGCGATGGTGTCGAACCTGAGGTGCTCGTGGTCGTCGGTGGATCGCTCGAGATGCCCCTTGCCGCTGACCCATTCGCCGGACGACACATGTTCGACCTCGTGACCTGTGGCAGCGAGGTGGCGGCACAGTTGTGCGGGGAAGTGGTGACCGGAGAAGTCGTGCATCTCGACGGTCGTCATGCGGCATCCAACCGTTGAACTCCGCGTCCAGACTGCATGCGCGTGCCATCCCTCATCGTGTGTGCTTGCTGATCATCGTGCGTCCCGCCCCCTAGAGTCACACACTTCGTGACCGCACCACGCACTGAGAACAACGCGCGAGTCGCCAGGGGGTTACCACCGAACCTTCCCCACACACAGAACGACGGCGCCTTCGCGAAGGAAGGCGCCGCCTGGCCAGCATCTTTCCCGGCTACCAGGCGTGCTGGATCTGAGTCGTCGTGGCTCCGTTGCTGAATGCGCGGGAATCCGGTCGAGCAACTGTCCCAGTGAGGCGGGTGATCGCCGCGTGGGTACCGAGGTGCTGTGCCGCTGTGGAGTTCTTGGTCCTTGTCTACGCCGATCGTGACGGCGCGTACAGACCTACTGGCTCGTAACGTTGTGCGCCCGATTCACAAGCGCACGAAGGGGGTCGCGGTACGGCGCCGACGACTGACGACCGTGGCCGCGATGGCGCCCACCGCGCCAGCCACCACGGCCGCGACGGCCGCCTTGCCCGCGGGGGTGTCGAGCCCGATCCGACTGCGCAGCGCGACCGGCCGGTCGAACACCAGGATCGGCCACTCGTTCGCGGTGGCGAGGGCGCGCAGCGTCTTGTCGGGGTTGACGGCATACGGGTGGCCGACGGCCTCGAGCATCGGGGCGTCGGTCTCGGAATCGGAGTAGGCGTAGCTGGCCGCCAGGTCGTAGCCCATCTCCTCGGCCATCTTCTGCATCGCGGTCGCCTTGTGGGGCCCGTAGGCGTAGAAGTCGACCTCGCCGGTGTACTTGCCCTCGGTCTCGACCAGCGTCGTGGCGATCACGTGATCCACGCCCAGCATCGCGCCGATCGGCTCGACCACCTCGGTCCCGGAGGCGGACACGATCACGACGTCACGTCCTGCGGCCTGGTGCTCCTCGATCAGGTGCACGGCCTCGTCGAACACCAACGGATCGATGATGGTGTGCAGCGTCTCGGACACGACTTGCCGGACCGTCTCCACGTCCCAGCCCGCGACCATCTCGGTGAGGTAGGCCCGCATCTTCTCGAGCTGATCGTGATCGGCGCCGCTGACCGCGAACATGAAGTTGGCGTAGGCGCTGCGCAGGACGGCGCGGCGCGTCAGCAGCCCGCCGTGGAAGAACGGCTTGCTGAAGGCGAGGGTGCTCGAGCGCGCGATGATCGTCTTGTCGAGATCGAAGAACGCCGCCGACTTCGATCTCGGGGCTGGGGGAGTCACGCCCTCAGGATAGGCGGCAGTCCTTCCACAGGCAGCCCAGCAGCGGCGCGGCGTCCACAGCATCCGAGCGCGCCGTCGCCGGGTCATGGTCCCGGCCCGACGATCGGTGCATGGGGGACATCGCGGCCATCGCCACTTCTGACCACCAGCTGCTCGACGTCGCGCAGCGCTGGTGCGCCGCGACCGGTGCTACTCCGGTAGGGGTCGACACCGCCGACGGCGCACGGCGCGAGTGGCGCCGAGCGGCGGTCGTGCTGGTCGGCGACGACATGGTGCGAGAGATCGCCCAGATGCGCGCACCCCGGCGCGACCACGTCGTCGTCATCGCCCGTGATCCCGATGCGGTCTGGCGGCACGCGGTGGATCTGGGAGCCAGCGATGTGGTCGATCCGCTCGACGACGCGGCCGGGCTGCGAGCGGTGGGCGTCGCGCTCGACGGGCGGGTCGAGGGGTGCACGGTCTCGGTCGTGGGTGGCAGCGGCGGGGTCGGCGCCAGCACCTTCGCGGCAGCGCTCGGGCTGGTCGGTGCCCGCCGCGGCCTGGCTGCGGTCCTGCTCGACGCCGACCCGGGGGGTGCCGGCGTCGAGCTGCTGCTGGGCAGCGAACGGGCCACTGGTCTGCGGTGGTCCGACCTCGCCGCGGTCGACGGTCGGGTGTCAGGCGATTCGCTCGCCGACGTCCTGCCCCGTCACCATGACCTCGCCACGGTGTCGTGGCCCGCGGCAGAGATGGCGGTGCAGGTCCCGGCGGCGGCCGGAGCGGTGTGGTCGGCTGCCAGTCGGGCGTTCGATCTCGTCGTCGCGGATGCGCCGCGCACGGTCGGACCACCTGGTTGGTCAGAGTCGCTGTTGGCTGGCTCCGTGCTGACGGTGGTCGTCGTCAGCGAGGACATCGGTGGGGTCGGGGCCGCCCGGCGGGTCGCGTCGCGGGTTCGTGAGACGTGCTCGTCGGTCGTGGCGGTCAGCGTCACCCGGCGGGGCGGGCTCGGCCCGCCGGCGGTCCAGGAGGCGATCGGCCTGCCGGTGGTCGCGCGCATCCGCCCCCACCGCAGCCTCCGATTGGCCATCGACCACGGTCGAGGTCCCATGCGGTCGCGATCGCTGCGGCGAGCGGCCGGCGACGTGCTCGACCTGCTGGGGCTCGATCCCGGTGGCGCGGCATGACGCCAGCCCTGGTCGACCGGGTGCGGCATCGCCTGGTCATGGAGGCGACAGCGCCCACCGCGGCCACCGTGGCCGACGCCTTGCGGGCTGAGCACCAGGTGGTCGGCAGCAGCGACGTGCTGGTTCTGGTCGACCGGCTGCGCAGCGAGATGTTGGGCGCCGGTCCGCTCGACGCCGTGCTGGCGCTGCCCGGTGTCACGGACGTGTTGGTCAACGGTGCACGCCAGGTGTTCGCCGACTGCGGCGACGGGCTCGTCGCGGTCGACGTGCGGTTCGAGGGCGAGGAGATCGTGCGCCGCCTCGCTCAGCGGATGGCGGCCATCGCCGGACGTCGGCTCGACGACGCGTCGCCCTGGGTCGACGCGCGGCTCCCGGACGGCACGCGCCTGCACGCGGTGCTGGCCCCGCTCGCCAGACCCGGCACCGTCATCTCGCTGCGGGTGCCGTCGCGGACCGTGTACTCCCTCGACGACTTGGCGGCGCTCGGGATGTTCGCCGGGGGCGCCGACGACCATCTGCGCCGGATCGTTGCGTCCCGGGCCTCGTTCGTGGTCACTGGCGGAACCGGGAGCGGCAAGACCACCGTCCTGGCCGCGATGCTGGCCCTGACCGACCCGCGCGACCGCATCGTCGTGGTCGAGGACTCCACCGAGCTGCGACCCTCCCACCCCCATGTCGTGGGGCTCGAGGCCCGACCTCCCAATGTCGAGGGTGCCGGTGCCGTCAGCGTGCGCGACCTGGTGCGGCAAGCGCTGCGGATGCGTCCGGACCGGCTGGTGGTCGGCGAGGTGCGCGGACCTGAGGTCGTCGACCTGCTGGCAGCGCTCAACACCGGGCACGAGGGCGGCTGCGGCACGTTGCACGCCAACTCAGCTGCCGACGTGCCGGCCCGCTTCGAGGCGCTCGGTGTCGCTGCCGGGCTTGGCGCGCGACGCGGTCCACAGCCAGCTGGCTGCCGGCGTCGACCTCGTGATCCACCTGGGCCGCGATGCCGGCGGCACACGCCGCGTGCGCGAGATCGCGTTGCTGGAGTCCGATCACGGTTCCGCATGGGTCCGGGCCGTACCCGCCGTCACGTTCGCTGACGGCGTCGCGCGCGATGGTCCGGCCGGCGAGCAGTACCGGGCGCTGCTCGCGTGACGGCCCTCGCGGTGGTGGCCGTGGCGATCGCGACCGAGCTGGGCTGGCCGTCGGGAGCCCGCCAGATGCGTCACCGGTTTGGCCTGCCACGTCGACGTCGACCCCTGTCGAAGCGGGCGCTGGTTCCCCTGGTCGCTGTCATCGGAGTCGCAGTTCTGGTCGGGTTCGGCGGCTCGCACCTGTTCGTCGCCGTGGCAGCGGCCATCGGAGGGGTGACGGCAGTCCGGGTCGTGGCCGGCACCCGGGCGCGCACCCGTGCGGGAGCACGTCGGCGTGCGGCCGTCGAGGGCTTGTCGCTCGTGGCGGCTGAACTGCGCGCAGGGGCTCTGGCTGAGTCGGCCCTCCGGTCGGCTGCCGCCGAGGTCGACCTGCTGTCCGGTGCCGCACGCGCTGCTGCACACGGTGCCGACGTCGTCGCGGCGTTGCGACACGACAGTCGCCAACCCGGTGTCGAGCTGCTGGGGGACTTCGCGTCGGCGTGGGCAGTGGCCGATCGCTCCGGGGCTCCCTTGGCGGGGGTGCTCACCCGACTCGCCGACCGAGCCAGGGACGACCTCGACCTGGCTGCCGAGGTCAACGCCGAGCTGGCACCTGCCCGAGCGACGGCGCGACTCATGGCGGTGCTGCCGGCCTTCGGGCTGGCTCTGGGCGCCGGCATGGGAGGCGATCCCGTGCACGTGCTGTTGGCCACCACGGTCGGCGGTGTCTGCCTGGTGCTGGGTGTCAGCTTCGCCAGCGTCGGCGTGCTGTGGGTCGAGAAGGTCGCCTCGGGGGCGGATCAATGAGTGCCGCCGTGCTCGTCGCCTTGAGCGTCTGGTGTCTGGTTCCTTCCGGCGCGCACCGCCGGGCACGGGCGCTGTGGGCTCCGCCGCGAACCTCGTCCGCCCCAGATCCGAGGCTGCTCGCCGCCGCCCTCACGCCGGTGGCTGCGGTGCTGCTGCTGGGTTGGCCGGTCGGCCTGGTCATCGGCGTCCTCGGCCGCGCCTGCGGTCCACTCCGCCGCAGGGTCGACTGGAGAGCGCCTCGACGCGACGACGGGAGTCCATGGCGCGGCGCCAGCTGCCCGGAGCGCTGGATCTGGTCACGGCCGCGCTCGAGGCGGGACGACCACCGGGATCAGCGCTGGCGCTCGCCGCCGATGTCACCCCCGACCCGCTGGGAACCGACTTGTCGGCGGTGGCTCACCGGGTGGTCGTGGCGGGTGATCTGCAGGCGGCGGTGGCCGACGTCAACGGTCCGTTGCTCCCGCTGGCCAGAGCCCTGCGCAGGGCTGATCAGTCAGGCGTGCCGGTGGCCGACGTCATCGCAGCCGTGGCGCTGGACATCCGGCGTGAGCACCACGCCGCCCATCGGGAGCGGGCGCGCCGGGTCGGGGTGCGCACCGCCGCACCCCTCGGCCTGTGCTTCATGCCGGCCTTCCTGCTGATCGGCATCGTCCCGACGATCATCGCGGTCGCGTCGAACATCCAGCTGTGATTCTCCAACCAGATCCGGCACTGTCCACATCGCGTGGCGGGAGGGCTGGCCGTCCCCAGCCGGTCGATCGCTCCGCAGAAGACGATGTCCCGGAGCCCATCTTCTCGGTGTCAGTCCCCAACGAGAGGTTCACCCATCATGCGGAACATCATCGGTCGCGCCACGGAGCGCGGCATGTCCACGGTCGAGTACTCGGTCGGCACGCTCGGCGCCTGCACCGTCGGCGGCGTGCTGGTCAAGATCGGCCAGTCCAAGTGGTTCGGCGACCTGGTCAAGGAAGTGATCGAGAAGATCCCGGACCTGCTGCCGTTCTGAACCGACTGGGCCGGGGTGGCATTCACTCACCCCGGCCCGGTCCGACCACCGAAGGGAGGGTCACCATGACCACCAGTCCTCGTACGGAGCGCGGCATGGTCACGGCTGAGCTCGCCACCCTTGCGCCGTTCGGCTTCGCGCTGACGTTGCTGCTGGTGTGGGTCGTCTCGCTCGGTCTCACCCAGGTCCGACTCACGGACGCCGCTCGCGAAGGTGCTCGGCTGGTCGCGCGCGGCGAATCGGTCGACACTGCGCAGGCGGCCGCTCGCCGGCACGCGCCGCAGGGCGCCCACGTCGAGGTCGACCTGTCCGAGGGCGTCGCCACGGTGTCGGTTCGAGCCACGTCTTCGATGCCATTGCCGTTCTTCTCCGGAATCGGCGCCCAGACGGTCGAGGCCGAGGCGTCGGCCGCCGTGGAGTCGCCGTGACGTCCCGGCGGTCACGGGAGCGCGGGTCGGCCACGGTCCACGCGGTGATCGCGGCTTCCTGTGTCGTGCTGGTCGCGCTGGTCGTCACCGAGATGGCGGGCCTGGTCGCGGTCCGACATCGGGCCACCGCCGCGGCCGACCTGTCGGCACTGGCCGCCAGCCAGGCCAGCGTCGCGGGCCGCGACGGTTGCGCAGCAGCCCACGACATCGCCGGCCGCAACGGTGCCGTGATCGTGTCGTGTCGCATGGACCACGACGTCGCCACGGTCGAGGCGCGCACCACCAGTCGCCGGTGGTGGGGCCACCGCTGGGCGTCGCAGGTCAGGGCAAGGGCGGCGCCCGAGTTCTACCTCAGCGCTTCTCGGCCACGATTCGCCAGTTGAGGTCGGCGATCTTGGCTCGCTCGGCCTGGTTCCATGCCTCGCCACCGGTCTGCAGCAGCTCGAGCGACTCCTCGATCCACGGCGGTGCGACGCGGACCTTCTCCAGTCCGCGCACCACCGTGCGGCCACGGCGGATCAGGTTCGACTTCTGGTCACACAGCGGCCACGCCTCGCTCTTGGACGGAGCCGACAGCACGATGTGGAAACCGGCCCGCTCCAGGGCAGCGCACACGTCCGAGGCGTACATCGACTGGGTTGCCGCGAGGGTGGGCAGGAACTTCTTGTGCAGGGCGACGTGCTCTTCGTCCTTCCAGTCGAAGTACGGCGTCAGCAGGTACTCCGAGCATGCGTATCGAGCGCCGGGCTTGAGCACGCGGTACATCTCTTCGGCGTGGGCATCGAGCTCCTCGATCTTGAAGAAGGGCCAGACGGCCTGGAAGGAGAAGCAGCCGTCGAAGGACTCGGACTCGTAGTCGAGCGGATCGTGGTGATTGCCGTACGCGAAGTGCAGCCGGTCGCTCATGCCGCACTCAGCGGCCCAGTCGTCGGCGTTCTCCAGCTGGTTCGGGTCGATGTTGTAGCCCGAGACCTGCCCACCGGTCAGGGTGGCGAAGTGGTGCGCGATGCGTCCGCGGCCGCAGCCCATGTCCAACAGGTGGGAGCTGGCCGGATCCTGCAGGACCAGCTCCTTGAGGATCGCCTTCTCGATCAGGATCTGGTTGTCGTACAACCCCTTGGTCGGGTCGAGCATCGGCGGGATGTAGAGCTTCTCCAGGTCGAAGACCGACAGCATGTTGTTCAGGACCTTGTAGTAGTCCGCCACCGCCTGCGTCTCGTCAGCGGTCTCGGTGGGCTCTCCGGCCTGCATGCGCTGGAAGAACTGAAACGCGTTGATGGCGGCCTGCTTGTCCTCCGCCGGCAGCGTGGCCAGTCGCTTGATGCCGGTGGCTGCGGTCTTGATGCGGTACCAGTCCATGACGTCAAACTAGTACACGTTCTAGTTTTGCGGGGGAACTTCGGCCAGCACGAGGTCCAGGAGCAGGATCGCTCCGGACTTGTCGAGCGGCTCGTTGCCGTTTCCGCACTTGGGCGACACGATGCAGGCGGGACAGCCGTCGTGGCAGGGACATCCGGCGATCGCGTCGCGGGTCATCCGCAACCACCGCGCCGCAAGTGCGTGGCCCCGCTCGGCGAAGCCCGCCCCGCCAGGGTGACCGTCGTAGACGAACACGGTGAGCAGTCCCGTGTCGGCGTGCAGCGCGGTCGAGAGGCCGCCGATGTCCCAGCGGTCGCAGGTGGCCAGCAGCGGGAGCAGTCCGATCGAGGCGTGCTCGGCCGCATGGGCCGCGCCGGGCACGTCGGCGCTGTCCAGCGCCTGAGCAACGGCGTCAGCCTCCACCGTCCACCACACGGCTTGCGTGGGCAGCGTGCGTTCGGGCAGGGCCAACGGCTCTTCGCTGATGACCCCCTGCGTCTGGGTGCTGTGCTTGAGGAAGGACACGACCTGGCTGTGCACCTCGACGGTCCCGAAGGACACCGTTGCCGGTCCCCACTGCTCCGATCGCAAGGTCTCGGTGATCTGGACCTCGGTCACCGAGCGGGCTTGCGTCGAGTACGGCGGGTTGTCGCGGTGCACCATGGCGGCGCCGTTCTCCAGGTCGTACTCGTCGACGAGGTAGACCTCGCCCTGGTGCACGTAGACCGCGCCGGCGTGCACGTGGCTGTCGGCGGATCCCGCGTCCACCGTGCCGATCAGCCGACCGGTCGGGTCATCCACGATCTGCACGGGCGCGCCGCCGCTGGATCGCAGATCGGCCAGATCGCCGGCTCGCTCCCGCTTGGTCCAGAACCACCCGGCGTCGCGCTTGCGCAGCCACCCGGCCGCCTCGAGCGCAGCGACCCCCTCGGCCGCACGCGGACCAAAGGTCGCGAAGTCCCCCTCGGTCAACGGCAGCTCCTGCGCGGCGGCGGCCAGGTGCGGGCCGAGGACGTAGGGATTGTCCGGATCGAACACCGACGCCTCGACGGGGGCGCCGAACAGGGCCTCGGGATGGTGCACCAGGTAGGTGTCAATCGGCTCGTCACGCGCCACGAGCACGCCGAGGGAGTCCTTGCCGGCCCTTCCGGCTCGCCCGAACTGCTGGTGCAGCGCGGCGCGGGTGCCGGGGAACCCGACGCTGATCACGGCGTCGAGTCCGGCGACGTCGATGCCCAGCTCCAGCGCGTTGGTGCTGGCCAGTCCGAGCAGGTCGCCGGAGCGCAACCGATTCTCCAGCTCGCGCCGCTCCTCGGGCAGGTACCCGCCGCGGTAGGTGGCCACCCGGGCCGTGAGCTCTGGATCCACTTCTGCGAGCCGGCGTTGCGCTGTTGCCGCGACGGTCTCGGCGCCGCGGCGCGACCGGACGAAGGTCAGGGTGCGCACGCGACCGATCACCAGATCGGTCATCAGCTCGGCCGCCTCCGAGGTCGCCGACCGCCGGATGCCGGCGAGGGCAGGCCCGTCGGACTGCGCGGTGGTGCCGCCGATCACCGGTGGTTCCCACAGCGCGATGGTCCGCGCGGCGTGCGGTGAGGCGTCGTCGGTGACGGCTGCCATGTCCAGGCCGGTGAGCCGTTCGGCGAACACCTCCGGGTCGGCCACGGTCGCCGACGACAGCACGAACAATGGGTCGGCCCCGTGGTGATCGCACAGCCGCCGCAATCGGCGCAGGATGTGGGCCACGTGCGCGCCGAACACGCCGCGATAGTGGTGGCACTCGTCCACCACGACATGGGTCAGCCCGCCGAGGACGCGCCCCCATCGTTCGTGGCCCGGGAGGATCGAATGGTGCAACGTGTCCGGATTGGTCAGCAGGTAGTTGGCATGACCGCGGGCCCACACGCGTTCCTCGCGGGAGTTGTCGCCATCGACCGTCATGGCCTGCAGCAGATGTGCCGCTGGCGCCAGCCGGCGCAGCTGGTCGGCGGCGAGAGCCTTGGTCGGTGCGAGGTAGAGCACCGTGGGCCGCCGATGGCCGTCCAGCCCGCTCCCGGTCCGTCCCGCCACCAGCGACGTCAACGCAGGTGCCTGGAACGCCAGTGACTTGCCCGAGGCCGTGCCGGTCGAGATCACGACATGCCGGCCAGCTCGCAGGTGACCCATGGCCTCGGCCTGATGGCCCCACACCGTCGCGATGCCTTCCGCCTCGAAGACAGCTCGCACCTGCGGGTCGATCCACTCCGGCCACGGCTCGAGCACTGCCTCGCGAGCCGGCACGTGCTCGACGTGGGTGACTCGCTCGGGATACCGCAGCAACAGGTCGGCAGGATCCACGTGCTGAGTCTCCCAGACTGATCAGCGGGGCTGCGCCCCGTGTGATTGACTTCTGGGCAGACCGAGGGCGGACCAGAAAGGGTGGGGATGGAACTCACGATCACCTCACGCACTGTCGATCCGTTCACCGTCATCGAGATCGGCGGCGAGATCGACGTGTACACCGCTCCGCGCCTGCGCGAATCGATCGTCGCGGCGATCGAAGACGGCCAGCACCGATTGATCATCGACGTGCAGAAGGTCGACTTCCTCGATTCCACCGGCCTCGGCGTCCTGGTCGGCGCACTGAAGCGGGTCCGGGGCGACGGTGGCTCCCTCGACATCGTGTGCACGCAGGAGCGCATCCTCAAGATCTTCGAGATCACTGGACTCGACAAGGTCTTCGGTCTGCACGCGACGGTCGACGAAGCGCGCGCCGCACACGGCTGACCCCGTTTCGTCCTGCCACGGTTGAAGCATGTAACCTGCGTCACGGCGTCCCTGCCTGTCAGGGGCGCGATCTGTCTTGCCTTACCTCTGGAGGATTAATGACTCACGCGACATTCGTTGCGGCAGTGGGCGGAGACCTCGACTTCTCGGACAAGAACTCGTACTACTTGTACGCGGTCGTGGCTGTCGGCGCTCTGGCTCTCATCATGGCGGGCGTCTTCCGCGCCCAGGTGCTCAAGGCACCTGACGGAACCGAGAAGATGCAGGAAATCGGCCAAGCCGTTCAGGAAGGCGCAGCTGCCTACCTGAGCCGGCAGTTCAGGACCCTCGCGGTCTTCGCCGTCCTGGCCCTGCTCATGCTGGTCGCGCTCGACGCCGCCGTGCTCGGCTGGGACAACGACTGGAAGATCAAGACCGGTCGATATGTCGCCCTGCTGCTCGGCGCCGGATTCTCCGCGTTGATCGGTTATCTCGGCATGTGGCTCGCGACGCGCGCCAACATCCGCGTGGCCGCGGCCGCCCAGAACGAGGGCCGCGAAGTCGCCATGCGCATCGCGTTCCGCACCGGCGGCACCGTCGGCATGCTGACGGTGGGCCTCGGCCTCCTCGGCGCTGGCGCCATCGTGCTCATCTACACCGGTGACGCCCCCGAGGTGCTCGAGGGCTTCGGCTTCGGCGCTGCGCTGCTCGCCATGTTCATGCGAGTCGGCGGCGGCATCTTCACCAAGGCTGCTGACGTCGGCGCCGACCTCGTCGGCAAGGTCGAGCAGAACATTCCCGAGGACGATCCCCGCAACGCCGCGACGATCGCCGACAACGTCGGCGACAACGTCGGCGACTGCGCCGGCATGGCAGCCGATCTGTTCGAGTCCTACGCCGTGACCTTGGTCGCCGCGCTGATCCTCGGCTCGGTCGCCTTCGGCGAGGTCGGTCTCGTGTTCCCGCTGGTCATCCCGGCCATCGGTGCGCTGACCGCGATCCTCGGTGTCTACATCACGCGTCCCCGCGCTGGCGAGGGCGGACTCACCACGATCAACCGCTCCTTCTACATCACTGCGATCGTCTCGGCCGCTGCGTCGATCGGAGCGGCGTTCCTGCTGCTCCCGTCCAAGTTCAGCGACGCGGATCTGCCGGGCATCGAGGTCAACACGTTGATCGTCAGCCTGGCGCAGCAGGGCGGCCAGGAGGCCCCCGGCCTCGACGCCAACCCGCGTCTGATCGCGATCCTCGCGGTGCTCATCGGCATCGTGCTGGCAGCGGTCATCCTGGCGCTGACCGGTTACTTCACCGGCACCGAGACCCGTCCGGTCAGGGACGTCGGCAAGACGTCGCTCACCGGTGCTGCCACCGTCATCTTGTCCGGCCTCGCGGTCGGCTTCGAGTCGGCGGTCTACACCGCGATCGTGATCGCAGCCGCTGTGTTCGGCGCGTTCCTGCTCGGCAGCGGCTCGCTGGTCGTGGCGTTGTTCGCGGTGGCGCTGGCCGGTTGCGGTCTGCTCACCACGGTCGGCGTCATCGTCGCGATGGACACCTTCGGCCCGGTCAGCGACAACGCCCAGGGCATCGCGGAGATGTCCGGCGACGTCGACGAGGAGGGCGCACAGATCCTCACCGAGCTCGACGCCGTCGGCAACACCACCAAGGCCATCACCAAGGGCATCGCGATCGCCACGGCCGTGCTGGCGGCGACCGCACTGTTCGGCTCGCTCACCAGCTCGATCACCCAGGCCGTCGAGGACTCGGGTCTGATCGAGTCGGCCGACGTCGGCAGCCTGAAGGTCATCGAGGTCTACGCGTTGCAGGGCATCTTCAACGTCGCCGATCCGAGCATCCTGGTCGGTCTGATCCTCGGTGCAGCCGTGGTGTTCTTGTTCTCCGGCCTCGCGATCAGCGCAGTCGGCCGAGCAGCTGGCGCCGTGGTCTACGAAGTCCGTCGCCAGTTCCGCGAGATCCCGGGCATCATGGAGGGCACTGGCCGTCCCGAGTACGGCAAGGTCGTCGACATCTGCACGCGCGATTCGCTGCGCGAGCTGGCGACGCCGGGCATCTTGGCGATCTTCGCCCCGATCGCCGTCGGCTTCGGTCTCGGCATCGGCTCGCTCGGCGCGTTCCTCGCCGGTGCGATCGGTACCGGCCTGCTGATGGCGGTCTTCCTCGCCAACGCAGGCGGCGCGTGGGACAACGCCAAGAAGCTGGTCGAGGACGGAAACCACGGTGGCAAGGGATCGCTGGCGCACGAGGCCACGATCATCGGCGACACCGTGGGCGATCCGTTCAAGGACACCGCCGGTCCGGCGATCAACCCGCTGCTCAAGGTGATGAACCTGGTGGCGCTGCTCGCCACGCCGTTGATCATCAAGTACGCGTACGGCGCCGACGAGAGCGCGGTCACGCGCTACATCATCGCTGGCGTGTCCGTGGCGATCATCGTGGTCGCGGTCTACATCTCCAAGCGTCGCCCGATCGCGCTGGAGACTGACGGCACCGAAGTTCCGGTGGAGGTCACCGCGAGCTGACGCTCAGACCACGAGCCCGTCCACCCTGTGGGGTGGGCGGGCTCTTGCGTTGCGGCGTGCGAAGGTGGGGCAGTGCTGGACATCGACGACCACCGACAAGCTGCGGGCGGCCCTCGCGGCTGCTGATTTCACCGCCGACGCCACGTACGCGGCGCTCGGAGACCAGGCGCACCGCGCGCTGGGCCGCAATCAGGTGGTGCCGGCGCTGCGGGCCACCCGCGATCGATCGCCCCTGTCCACGCTCGTGCGGCTGTTCACGCTCCAGGTGGACGTGCCCGCCGAGGACGCGGCTCGGGCGCTGCCGGGACTGGTCGACCCTCTGGTGGCGGGCGGACTGCTGGCAGCGTCCGGGGGGCACGTGCGGGCGCTGGTCGACCTGCGTCCCTACGGCGACGAGGACCACGACTGGTGGATCGTCTGCGACGCCACCCCCGGCCTGGGTCGGGCGGTGTCCGCGATGGACCCGCAGCACGTGCTCGGCATCAGCGAGGCATCGTCGAGCCTGGCCCAGCTGGTCATTCGAGATGACGTCGAATCGGCTCTCGACCTCGGCACGGGGTGTGGGGTGCAGGCGCTGCATCTGGCCCAGCACGCGCATCGGGTCGTGGCGACTGACGTCAACCCGCGAGCCCTGGACATGGCACGCCTCACCGCGGCGCTCGAACGAGGTCGAGATCGACGTGCGCGACGGCAGCCTGTTCGATCCCGTCGCTGGCGAGCGGTTCGACCTGATCGCGACGAATCCGCCCTTCGTGATCTCACCGCCGGGCAGCGAGGTGCTGGTGTACCGCGACTCCGGGATGCCGGGCGACGCCGTGGTGCGCCACCTGGTCGAGCGCGCGTCCGACCACCTCAACCCGGGCGGGTGGTGCCAGATCCTGGCCAACTGGGCTCACCGGTCAGGCTCGGACTGGACTGACGACATCGCGAGCTGGCTGGAGGGTCACGACCTCGACGCCTGGGTGCTGCAGCGCGAGCAGGTCGACCCGGCTGAGTACGTCGAGATGTGGCTCTCGGACGCCGGGGTGGCAGCCGGCCCCGAGCACACCCGCCGCTACGACGAGTGGCTCGCTTGGTTCGAGTCAGAGGGCATCACGGGTGTCGGCTTCGGATGGCTGTCTCTGCGCCGCACCGAGGCGACACCGACGCTGCGGTTGGAGGAATGGGCCGGCGAGATCGCACCGCCGGTCGGTCCCACGGTGGCCCGATGGGGACGGGTCGTCGACGAGCTGAGAGGCGTGAGCGACGAGGATCTGCTGGCCCGACATCTGTACGCCACGACGGCGCAGGTGCAGCAGACCCGTGGTCCAGTGGGCGCCGAGGACCCCGAGCAGGTGGTCCTCCAGCTGCAGCAGGGGGTGCGGCGGACCCGCCAGGTCGACACCGTCGAGGCCGCCCTGGTGGGCGCCTGCGACGGAGACCTGTCCGTGGGTCAGATCCTGGACGCCATCGGTTCGCTGCTGGCGCGCGACGACCTGCGCACCACCCACCTGCCTGCCGTCCGCGACCTCATTGTCGAGGGCTTCCTCGACCTCTGACCTAGGTCAGGGCGCTGTGCCCAGCCGCAGCTGCATGACCGTGAGATCGAGCCAGCGGTCGAACTTGCGACCCACCTGATCCAGCTGGCCCACGATCTGGAAACCGCGTCGGGCGTGCAGGTCGATCGACAGCTGGTTGCCCGATTCGATCATGGCGACCATGCGGTGGAGGCCGCGCTCTCGGGCATGGTGGATCGACTCGTCGACGAGTGTCGACGCCAGGCCGAGTCCGCGGAAGCTCGGCAGCACGTAGACCGACGCCTCGACCGTGTGGCGGTAGGCCGACTTGGGCCGCCACGGTCCGTACGTGGAGTAGCCACCCACAGCGCCGTCGACCTCGGCGACCAGCACGGGGAATCCCGCCGCCTGTCGCTCCGCGAGCCACTGGGTCCGCTCGTCGACATCCACCGGGGACTCGTCCCAGATCGCCGTGGTGTTGAGGATGGCGTCGTTGTGGATCGCCGTGAGTGCTTCGGCGTCGAGGGGTGTCGCGTCGCGCACGATCATGAGGAGGCTCCGGCATCGGGAGTGGTGGGAGAGGGAGGAGCGTCGCGGACCTCTGGCTCGGCCCCGAATCCTGGGACGAGCTGGCCAGCCAGACAGAACAAGGCGATGGCTGTGGCGATCACACCGCCGAGGGCGAAACCAGCGCCGGGCCCGACCTGGTCGATCGACAGCCCGATGACGGGTGCACCGATCGCAGCGCCCGCGGTGAAGGAGGTGCCGTGCCAGCCCATGGCCTCGCCGCGCCGTTCCTCCGGCGTGAGCTGCGTGATCCACTCAGCCGATGCGGTCAGGGTGGGGGCGCACAGGAATCCCGTGGGGATGACCAACAGCGCCAGCATCCAGACGTCGGTGGCGAAGGCCACCGGAATGGTGGTGAGTCCGAGCGCCAGCAGCAGATGGGTGGGTCGGTACGAGCGGTGCCACGCGCCGTAGAGGACGCCGCCGAGCAACGAGGCCGCGCCCCACAACGCGTAGACGCCCGCGATGGCGGCGGTGTTGTCGAGGTCCTCGAGCACCGCGATGATGCCCAGATCGGTGGCGATGAGCGTGATGACGGTGCCGCCCGCGATGAGGAAGAGGAAACCCACCTGGATCGACAGCCACGGCGGTCGGGCCGCTCCCTGGGGAGCCATGGACGAGGTGGACGACCGCGTGGGCGGGTCGAGGCGCAGCAACGCGATGCCGGCGAGGGCCTCGGCTGCGCCGATGGCGGCGAGTGCCACGGCAGCATTCGCCTGGGTCACGAGCAGGACTCCCGCGGCCGGACCGATGATGAAGCTGGCCTCGGCCACCACGCTGTCAGCCGAGAAGGCGAGGCGGCGTCGGTCGGCCGGAACCATGACGCTCAGCGCCTGACGCATGATCGAGAAGATCGGGATGAGGAACAAGCCCATCAAGAACGCCAGCGGCAGCAGCGCCCAGTACGGGGCGAGCGCCGCCAACGGATACAGCACCGCGACGGCGATGACCGAGGGCACGACGGCGCGACGCAGACCCAGCCGATCGATCAACCGGCCGCGCCACGGCGACCCGATACCGGCCCCGATCGTGGACGCCGCAGCGACCGCGCCGGCCTGGACGTAGGTGCCGCCAAGGTCCTGCACTACGTGCAAGGTGAAGGCCAGAGGGGCTGCCATGGCAGGCATGCGGGCGAAGAACGCCGCGACGAAAAGTCGACGGATGCGCTCATCGCCCCACAGCGTCCGATAGCCCGACAGATCCACCTGCTGATTCTGTCACCGCGCCCCGACATCGGTGAACCGCGGCGGGCGCGCTGCGGATCAGTTCGCACCCCGGGCGGTCAGACCCCTTGACAGCAGGCGTTAGCGTATGCACCGTCCCGCCCCTGCACGACACCCCCTTGGAGCCATCTGTTGACCAGCCTCGTGATCGTCGAGTCACCGAACAAGGTCCGCAGCATCGCGGGCTACCTCGGTGACGGCTATGTCGTGGACGCATCCGTTGGGCACATTCGTGATCTCCCGCGGGGCGCAGACGAGATCCCGGCTGCTTTCAAGGGCGAGTCCTGGGCTCGTCTCGGCGTCAACATCGACGACGGATTCGAACCCGTCTACGTGGTGTCCGCGGAGAAGAAGAGCCAGATGACCAAGCTCAAGCGGCTGCTCAAGGATGCCGATGAGCTCATCCTGGCGACGGATGAGGACCGTGAGGGTGAAGCCATCGCGTGGCACCTGCTCGATGAGCTGAAGCCCAAGGTCCCGGTCAAACGCATCGTGTTCAACGAGATCACGAAGGAAGCGATCCTGCACGCGATGGCCCATCCGCGTGATGTCGACATGAATCTCGTCGACGCGCAGGAGACCCGCCGCATCCTGGATCGTCTGTATGGCTACGAAGTCAGCCCGGTGCTGTGGAAGAAGGTCATGAGCGGCCTGTCCGCCGGCCGCGTGCAGTCGGTCGCCACCCGCCTGGTGGTCGAGCGTGAGCGTGACCGCATGGCGTTCTCGATGGCGTCCTACTGGGACCTCGAGGCGACCTTCGACGCTGGCGACGGCCACGACCCGCGTCAGTTCCCGGCCAAGCTCTCGACGGTCGACGGCAAGCGCGTCGCCAACGGCAGCAGCTTCGACAACGCAGGCAACCTGACCAACGACAAGGTCGTCCACCTCGACGAGATCGCCGCAGGCGCGCTGGCCGACGGGCTGCGCGACCAGCCGTTCACGGTCGCCTCGGTCGAGTCCAAGCCGTACACCCGCAAGCCGTACGCGCCGTTCCGCACCACCACGATGCAGCAGGACGCGTCGCGCAAGTTCGGCTTCGGCGCCGCCCGCACCATGCAGGTCGCCCAGCGCCTGTACGAGAGCGGCCTGATCACCTACATGCGCACCGACTCGATCACGCTGTCGCAGACCGCCATCACGGCCGCGCGCTCGCAGGTCGCCGAGCTGTACGGCAAGGAGTACCTGCCCGAGAAGCCCCGCGTCTACACCGGCAAGGTCAAGAACGCGCAGGAGGCCCACGAGGCCATCCGCCCCGCTGGCGAGAAGTTCAAGACACCGCAGCAGGCTGGACTGTCCGGCGACGAGGCGCGTCTGTACGACCTGATCTGGAAGCGCACGATCGCCTCGCAGATGCAGGATGCGCGCGGCAACAGCGTCTCGATCAGGATCGGTGCCGAGGCCCAGACCGGTGAGAAGGTCGAGTTCGCCAGCTCGGGCCGCACCATCACGTTCGACGGCTTCCTCAAGGCGTACGTCGAGAGCACCGATGACGACACCGAGGGCGACGACAAGCAGACCAAGCTGCCGAACCTGGTCGAGGGCGCCACCGTGACCGCGGCCGATCTGGGCCAGGCCGGTCACCAGACCAAGCCGCGCGCCCGCTTCAACGAGGCCACGCTGATCAAGGAGCTGGAGGACCGCGAGATCGGTCGTCCGTCCACGTACGCCTCGATCATCGGCACGATCCAGAACCGCGGCTACGTGTACAAGAAGGGCACCGCGCTGGTGCCGGCCTGGATCGCCTTCAGCGTCATCCGGCTGCTCGAGCAGCACTTCGGCCGACTGATCGAGTACTCGTTCACCGCCGAGCTCGAGGACGTGCTCGACGAGGTGGCGGGCGGTCGCGAAGACCGGGTCAACGTGCTCCAGCAGTTCTGGGCTGGCGAGGGCGAGGGCAACACCGGTCTGAAGTACCTGGTCGAGAACCTGCCCGACATCGACGCCCGCGGACTGGCCACGTTCCCGCTCGGCGAGGACATCAACGTTCGCGTGGGTCGCTACGGCCCGTACGTCGAGGGTCCGCCGTTCTCCGAGGACGATGAGGGCAAGCGCGTGCCCACGCGTGGCAACGTGCCCGAAGACCTGCCGCCGGACGAGCTGACGCTGGAGAAGGCCAAGGAGCTGCTCGCCACGCCGGCCGGCATGGAGAAGGAGCTCGGCCTGCATCCCGACACGGGACTGCTGGTCTCGGTGCGCAACGGCCGGTACGGACCCTTCGTCACCGAGGCGCTGCCCGAAGGCGCCAAGAAGGCCGACAAGCCGCGCACCGCGAGCCTGTTCCAGACCATGTCGCTGGACCTGATCACCCTCGACGAAGCCGTGCAGCTGCTCACGCTTCCGCGGGTCGTCGGCGTCGACGCCGAGGGTGTCGAGATCACGGCGCAGAACGGTCGCTACGGCCCCTATCTGAAGAAGGGCACCGACTCCCGCTCGCTGGAGAAGGAGGAGGAGCTGTTCACCATCACGGTCGAACGGGCCCTCGAGATCTACAGCCAGCCCAAGACCTACGGCCGCAAGGCCGCCGCCGCCCCGCTCAAGGAGCTGGGCGAGGACCCGGTCAGCGGATCGCCGGTCGTGGCCAAGGACGGCCGGTTCGGCATGTACGTCACCGACGGCGAGTACAACGCCACCCTCCGCAAGGACGACAGCCTCGAGACGCTGACCTCCGAGCGCGCCTTCGAGCTGCTCGCCGAGCGTCGCGCCAAGGGTCCGGCCAAGAAGGGTGGCAAGAAGTCCACCAAGAAGGCCGCCAAGAAGAAGGCGCCCGCCAAGAAGTCCGCTGCGAAGAAGAAGGCGCCCGCCAAGAAGGCCGCTGCCAAGAAGGCTGCTGCGAAGAAGGCCTGACGCCAGCTCCGCGAGTGGCGCAATGTGGTGCGATATCGACCTGATTCTCGACCGGTTTGCGCCAGTCGCGGGACGGTTTGCGCCACTCGGTGGGTGTGGCGGCTCACCGCGATCGTGCCAGTCGTGCCCGCCGACTAGGCTCGCCCCATGCAGCCGTTCTTCACCGACTCAGGGGTGTTCATCGCTCTGGAGGGCGGCGAGGGCGGCGGCAAGTCCACCCAGGCCGAGTTGCTGGTGCGGTGGCTCAAGAGTCTCGGCCACACGGTGCTGCTCACCCGCGAGCCCGGCGGAACCGAGATCGGGTCGATCCTGCGGTCGATCGTGCTGGGGCACGAGACCGGCGACCTGTCGCCGCGCACCGAGGCGCTGCTGTACGCCGCGGACAAGGCCGAGCACGTCGATCAGGTGGTGCTGCCGGCGCTGGAGGCAGGAAAGATCGTGATCACCGACCGGTACGTCGACTCTGCGCTGGCCTATCAGGGTGCCGGTCGCGCGCTGGCGGTCGACGAGGTCGAGCAGGTGGCACGCTGGGCCACCCGATCGCTGCGCCCTCACCTGACCGTCGTGCTCGACGTCGACCCCGCGGTGGGGCTCTCTCGCTTCGACGGCGCCGACCGCATCGAGGCCGAGCCGTTGGAGTTCCACCAGCGGGTCCGACAGGGGTTCATCGACCTCGCCGCGCGCGACCCCAAGCACTACCTGGTGGTGCCGGCGGGCGGCACCCCCGATGCGGTGCACGCCGACATCCGACCGGCTGTCGAGCCGTGGCTGGGGCAGGCCCGATGACTCACCCGCCCGGCCCGGTGTGGTCCGACCTCGTGGGTCAGGAGCCCGTGGTCGAGATCCTGCAGGCGGCGGTCGCGTCGTCGACCGGCGAGGGCCGGTCCATGACGCACGCGTGGCTGTTCACCGGGCCACCCGGCTCAGGACGGTCCAATGCGGCGCGGGCCTTCGCTGCTGCCCTGCAGTGCGACCTGGGGGGATGCGGACACTGTCAGTCCTGCACCACGGCGCGCGCCGGGAGCCACCCGGACATCACGCTTGATCAACACCGCTGGTCTGTCCATCGGTGTCGACACCGCACGCGATCAGGTGCGCCGGGCCGCGCTCCGTCCGGCCGTCGGTCGCTGGCAGATCATGATCGTCGAGGACGCTGACCGTCTCACCGACCAGGCGGCCAACGCACTGCTCAAGGCCGTCGAGGAACCGTCGGCCCACGCCATCTGGATGCTGTGTGCGCCAGCTCTCGAGGACGTCGTCATCACCATCCGGTCGCGCTGCCGACCGGTGCTTCTGCGCACTCCTCCCAAAGCCGACATCGCTCGGTTGCTGATCGAGCGCGACGGCATCGATCCCGATCTGGCCGAGGCCACGGCGGCCGCCTCGCAAGGTCACATCGGTCGGGCCCGCGGGCTTGCCCGCGATCCCGAGGCCCGCCAGCGACGACGCGACATCCTCGCGCTCCCGCTTGAGCTGCGCACGGTCGGCGACTGCGTCGCAGCCGCCCAGACCGTCGTCGAAGCTGCCACCGCGCATGCGTCCGGACGGGCCGACGACTCCGAGGCCGACGAGCTCAGCGATCTGCGCCAGACCTGGGGCGTCGAGGAGCGTGGCCGCCGTCCCGCTGGCTACGCGGGGGCGCTCTCGGCCCTCGAGAAGGACCAGACCCGCCGCCGCAAACGGCTGTCCCTCGACTCGATCGACGGCGTGCTGCTCGACCTGCTGTCGTTGTGCCGCGATGTCGCCGCTTCGCAGTGCGGTGCGCGTACCGACTTCATCAACGCCGACGCCATCGAGACGATCGCAGACCTGTCCCGACTGTGGACCCCTGAGTCGACCATCCGCACCATCGATGCGATCGTGAACTGTCGTGAGGCGTTGGCCGCCAACGCGGCCCCTTCCCTGGCCCTTGAACGCATGATGCTGGAGCTTCGCCCATGACCCCTCGCACCCGTCTCGCCATCGTCGCAGCAGCCCTCGTCGCGGCAGCCATCCTGGCGGTCGTCGTCACATGGCAGGTGGTGGATCGCCAGCAGTGGGAGGCACCCCGCCCCACCGGCGAGCCCGTCGACGCGCCACTGGCCAGGTTCTACGAGCAGGACCTCAGCTGGCAGGACTGCGGCCCGGCCCACTGCACCGACGTCACGGTGCCGATCGACTACGCCGACCCCACCGGTGAGACGCTCACGCTCGCCGTGCGGCTCTACCCGGCAGAGAAGGGCGCCGCCGAGCGCTCGATCTTCGTGAACCCGGGTGGCCCCGGCGGCTCCGCGATCGACTACGCCGCCTCCATGTCACGTCAGTTCGGCAGCACGGTCACCGACATGTACGACGTGGTCGGTGTCGATCCGCGCGGTGTCGGCGACAGCACGCCGCTGGAATGCCTGTCCGACAGCCAGTTCGACACGTTCACCGAGACCGATCCGGATCCTGACGATCCAGGTGAGGTGACGGCCCTGCAGCAGAGCGTCAACGACCTCGGCGAGGCGTGCCAGCAGCAGTCCGGCGCGCTGGCGGCCCATGTGTCGACCGAGGAAGCGGCCCGCGACATGGACGTCGTGCGGGCGTTGCTGGGTCGCACGACCTTCGACTGGTTCGGCGCTTCCTACGGCACCCAGCTGGGAGCCACCTACGCCAACCTGTTCCCCGAGCGGGTCGGTCGCATGGTGCTCGACGGTGCCGTGGATCCGCTGGAGTCCAGCATCGAGGCGTCGCTGGGGCAGGCCACCGGGTTCCAGCGGGCGTTCGACGCGTACGCCGAGGCCTGCATCGCCCAGGGTGACTGCCCACTGGGGTCCTCGGTCATCGAAGCCCGTCAGGCTGCCACTGACCTGCTCGAGCAGCTCGACTCCCAGCCGTTGAAGACCACGGGCGATCGCGTTCTCACCGAGGGGCAGGCGTTCTACGGCCTCGCCCTTCCGCTCTATGACGAGCAGAGCTGGCCGGTCCTCACCCAGGCCCTCACGCAGGCGCTGAAGAACGCCGACGGCACGGTGCTGCTGGCGCTGTCCGATGCCTACTTCAGTCGCCAGTCCGACGGTCGGTACGCCGACAACATCGGTCAGGTCATCTACGCGGTCACGTGTCTTGACTCCGCCGACGCCCCGGACCTCGAGACCGTGCGCGCGGCTCTGCCGGACTTCGTCCAGGCGTCGCCGGTGTTCGGGCGGGCGCTGGGGTGGGGTGCGCTCGGCTGCACGGACTGGCCGATCAAGCCCACGACCCCGCAAGGTGCCGTGCCGGCCAAGGGTGCCGCGCCGATCGTGGTCATCGGCACCACCCGTGACCCAGCCACGCCGTACGAGTCAGCGGTCGAGCTCGCCGACCAGCTCGAGTCCGGCGTGCTGCTCACCCGCGAGGGTGATGGACACACGGCCTACAGCTCGGGCAATCAGTGCATCACCCAGGCCGTCGATGCCTACCTGGTCAAGGGCACGGTGCCGAAGGACGGCACCATCTGCACGGAGTGACTTCGGCAGGTTGACTCAGCGATTGCCGAGGATCGCGCCCAGGATCGAGCCGAGGTCCGGCGTGTTGGAGCTCTGCTTGGCTGCGGCGCTTTCCTTCTTGACCTTCTCCTTCACGTCGGCAGCGTCGTTGCCGCCGCCGCTGAAGACCTGCTTGGCGAGATAGGCCATCACGATCGGTGCGGCGATCTTCATGATCTTCTGCACGTCGACGCCGGAGACACCGGCTGTCCCGCTGATCGCGTCGGACACCTGGGGTGACGCCCCACCGAGGACGTGCTCCAGGATCTTGCCGCCGATGCCGCCACTGATCAGTGATCCGATGTCGCCCAGCGGATTGGCGTCGGCGTGGGCGCCGAGCGCGTTCGTCAGCGAGGCAGCTCCACCCTCGGACTCGACGTTGCGCTCCATGCCACCGAGCAGGGCTGGCAAGGCGTCCTTGATGACAGCCTCCACCTGATCGGGCTGCAGGTTGAGCTGCTGGGCGATCTGGTCCATCGGACCGGACTGCAGGGACGTGAGGATGTCATCGGTCAAAGCCATGGCCTGACCATATCGGTGCAGCACCGCCAGCGGCAGGGGTCAGCCGCGAATGGCCTCGTGGTGCCGGATGACCTCGTCGATGATGAAGGTCAAGAACTTCTCGGCGAAGGCCGGATCGAGATCGGCCGCGTCGGCGAGGTCGCGCAGACGAGCGATCTGGCGGGCCTCGCGGTCGGTGTCGGCAGGCGGCATGTCGTGATCGGCCTTGAGTCGGCCGACGCGCTTGGTGTACTTGAACCGTTCGGCCAGCACATGGATCAGCGCCGCATCGATGTTGTCGATGCTCGCCCGGATCTCTTCCAGCTCGGCCTGCACGTCGTCGCTCACGGCACCGAGTCTACGGTGACGGCCCGATGCGGCGCCGAGCCGCGCAGTGGGTAGACTCGTTCCGGTTCGGCGGGCGATCCCCGCTGGACCATTGGCCGCCTTAGCTCAGTCGGTAGAGCGTTTCACTCGTAATGAAAAGGTCATCGGTTCGATTCCGATAGGCGGCTCCACTGTGTGCGTCGTGCACGACCGTCGGCGACACCGTTCCCCCAGGGCTTCTGACGCAGCTCAGCGGAGCAGCCGTGTCGCTCAGCCGACACCCAGCAGCGAGCGGGCGCGCTCGGCATCGGAGCGAAAGTCAGCCGTGGTCGTGTTGAGGACGATGCGTCCCTTCTCCATCACGGCGATGCGGTCGGCCACCGAGAACGCCAGCCGAAGATCCTGCTCGACCAGCAAGACGGTCATGCCGCTCGTGCACATGTCTCGCACCACGTCGCCGACCTGCGTGACGAT
The DNA here is from genome assembly GCA_963769445.1 of uncultured Actinomycetota bacterium. Lineage (GTDB taxonomy): Bacteria > Actinomycetota > Actinomycetes > Propionibacteriales > Nocardioidaceae > Aeromicrobium. Next base: position 231,514 of record CAVYLO010000003.1, read on the forward strand.
GGCAGGTGCCAACCCATCAGACGGTTCGTCCAGCAGCATGAGCCGCGGATTGCTCAACAGGGCGCGAGCGATGGCCAACATCTGCTGTTCGCCGCCGGACAGCTGATCGCCGCGATGGCGAAGTCGCTCACCGAGGCGCGGAAGCAGCTCGAGGACTCGTTCACGGGTCCACGCGCCACCCTTGGACCGCCTGCCGCTGATCGCCAGGTGCTCGTCGACCGTCAGCGGGGCGAAGATCCGCCGGCCCTGAGGGACGAGCGCAACGCCCCTGGCCGCGACGACGTCTGGGCGCCGGCCCGCGAGCTCGTGGCCATCGATCAACACCGAACCGCCGTCACTGGGGACCAGACCCATCAGGGTGTTGATCAGCGTCGACTTGCCCACGCCATTGCGACCCAGCAGCCCGACGACACCGCCTTCGGCGACATCGAGGTCGACGCCGTGCAGGACGGTGGATCCTTCGTAGCCTGCGTGGAGGCCGCGTACGGTCAAGAAATCGGTCATGGCTGGGCCTCGGGCACTGGTTTGCTCGGATCGTCGGGGAACAGCTCGCTCGTGTTCTCGGCTCCCAGGTAAGCGCTCTGGACCTCGGGCGACGCCCGTACCTCTGCGGGGGAGCCGCTCACCAGATGTTGGCCAAGATGCAGCACCGTCATGGTGTCCGCCACGCCGAACACGAGATCCAGATCGTGCTCGACGATCATCACGGTGACCTCGGACGGAAGATCCTTGATCAGACTCATCAGCCGGGCGGTCTCTGAGCCGGACATCCCAGCGGCCGGCTCGTCAAGCAGGAGGAGCTGGGGTCGGCAGGCAAGGGCCACGGCCACCTCGAGCTGGCGACGCTCGCCGTGCGACAGCGCACCGGCCCGATCCGAGGCCCGATCGGCAAGTCCGACCCGGTCGAGGAGCTGACGCCCATCCTCAAGGAGATTGGTCTGCTTGGCGGCAGGACGGAACATCGACCATGACGTACGGCCAGCCCGACGCTGCGCGGCGAGCATGATGTTCTCGGCCACGGTCGCGGTCAGGAACAACGAGGAATGCTGGAAGGTGCGGGCGAGTCCCCGACCCACCCGTTGATGCTCGGCGACTCCGGTCACGTCGTCGCCGTTCAGGAGGACCGATCCGGCGGTCGCGGCGTGGGTTCCGGCAATCAGCGCGAACAGCGTGGACTTGCCTGCCCCGTTGGGTCCGATCACCGCATGGCGACTCCCCGGCGCGACGGAGAACGAGACGTCCTCGACCGCCTTGAGGGATCCGAAGTGTCGGGAGACCCCGCGCAGCTCAAGCATGGGTGTCGTCATGACCGGACCTCGGCTTTCGGTCGTCGCAGCCCCGCGAGTCCCCGCGGCAAGGTGTAGACCGCCACCACGAACACGATGCCGAGCAACAAGGTGCCATGTCCGGGGAAGTAGCCGCCGATGTAGTCACGAGTCAGGATGACGATGGCCGCGCCGACGACGCTGCCCCACATCGAACCGAGGCCGCCGATCACCACCGCCAGCAGCGCCAGGGCAGCCACCTGGAAGCCCATGTCGCCGGGGGCGACGAAGTTCTGGGTCGATGTCCACAGCGACCCAGCCGCGCCAGCCAGGGCGCCAGCAATGCAGTAGGCGGCCAGGGCGTACGCGGTCGTGTTGTATCCGACTGCTCGGAGCCGGTCCTCGTTGTCGCGGATGCCGCGCAACGTCAACCCGAACGGCGAACGCACCAGCAGTGCCACCAGGCCGTACAGCAGCAGGAACATGACCAACACGTAGTAGTAGACGAGGCCGTCCTGGACGAAGGGGGCCATGCCCGGCGCCGCAACGACAGGCGGAATCCCGGAGAATCCGTCGGTGCCGCGCGTGATCCCGTCCAGACGGCCGGCCGCGCTGTACCCGATCTCGCCGATGGCCAGCGTGATCATCAAGAAGGACACGCCACGTGCTCTGACCGCCACAGGGCCGGTGATCGCAGCAGCCACGGCCCCAGCGACGGCCGACAGAACCAGCTGGAGCGGCCCGAGGTCCGACATGGTGGTCGCCACGATGGCGCCGGTGTAGGCGCCAACGCCGAAGTAGGCCGATTGGCCGAGCGTCGGCAGTCCGGTCACGCCGGTCAGCAGGTTGACGCTGATGGCCAACAGCCCGAAGGTCAGGATGCGCGAGAGGGTGGAGATGGAGTAGGCGTCGACGATCCACGGCATGGCGCAGAGCGCGACGACCACACCGACGCCGACCAGGCGCCGCATCATGCGCGGCTCGCCATCGAGGCCAGCCCCTGGGGGCGCCACGCGAGCACCACGACCATGGCGCCGAAGAGCAGGAAGGGTGCGTAGTCGGGCAGGAGGGCGACGCCCAGGGTCTGCACCTGGCCGATGAGGAGCGCGCCGATCATCGCCCCCCGGACCGATCCCAGCCCGCCGATCACGACCACGACGAGGGAGAGCACCAGGACGTTCTCGGCGACTCCGGGGCCGGGTGCGATGATCGGGGCTCCGAGCACACCGCCGACCGTCGCCAGCGCCGCGCCGGCGGCGAAGACGCCGAAGAGCACCTTGCGGGTGTCGACCCCCATCGCCTGCACCATCGACCGGTCAGCGACCGTGGCGCGCACGAGGGCGCCGAGCGACGACCGCTCGAACACGTAGTACACCCCAGCCGCCAGGACGCCGGCGATGGCGATGAAGGCCAGCCGGTAGATCGGATAGCTGTGGCCGAAGAGCAATGCGGTGCCGGCCAGTCCGCGTGGGGGCTGAGTCCGCAGCACCTCGCTGCCGAAGACCGCGAACAGCAGGTCAGCGGCGATGAACGCGATGCCCAGGGTCAGGACAGCCTGATCGAGGTGACCACGCGATGCCAGCGGCAGGGTGACCGCCGACAGCACGAACCCCCCGACCACGCCGACCAGCACGCCGACGACGATGGCCAGTCCGAATCCCAGCCAGCTGCCGTCAGACAGTGCGTAGCCGACGTAGGCCCCCAGCAGGTACAGGGCGCCGTGGGCCAGGTTGAGGACGTCCATCATTCCAAAGACCAAGGACAGCCCGACCGCCAGCGTGAAGAGCAACAGCCCGTAGGCAATCCCGTCGACCATGCTGACGAGATTGCCGTCGAGCCAGCTGAGCACCGCGTTCCGATCCGTTCCCCGTGCCGCGTCAGCCGAGCTTGCCGAGTTCGGCGATCACAGCGTTGTTGAAGGTGCCGCCATCGGCCTTGACCTCGCGCAGGTACCACATCTGCACCGGCGTGCCGTTGTCGTTGAAGGACCAAGCGCCGCGGGGGCTGTCGATCTCTCCGACGTTGGCGATGGCGTCGTTGATCGTCTTCGACGTGACCTCGTCGCCGGCTGCCTTGATGGCCTTGTCGAGCACCTGTGCGGCATCGAAGGACGCCATCGCGTACGTGGTCGGAGCGTTGCCGGTCTTGGCCTCATAGGCCTTGACGAAGGCGGCGTTGGTCGGATTGTCCAGATCGGCGGAGTAGTTCATCGCCGTGAAGGTGCCTTCGGCTGCGTCGGCTTGCGCCGTGAGCACGCCTCCCTCGGTGAGGAATCCGGCCGAGTAGTGATCGACCTTGCCCTGCAGTCCGAACTGGCTGTACTGCTTGACGAAGTCGACGGCAGCGCCGCCGGCGTAGAACGTGAAGACGGCCTTGGCCTTGGACTTTTGCAGGTTCGCCAGGAAGGGCTGGAAGTTCTTTGTTCCGGGGAACGGTGTGTAGACCTCGTCGGCGATCTCGCCGCCGGCCTCCACGAACGTCTCCTTGAAGCCCTCGACCTCATCCTTGCCGGCCTGGTAGTCGGCGGCCAGCAGGTAGACGGGACCGTCGACCTTGTCGGCGACATAGGCGCCCAGCGCCTTGCCGGGCTCGTCGTTGACGTAGGAGGTGCGCCAGATGAACTTGGCGTCGGTGATGTTGGTGGGGGAGGCGTTGGAACCCACCAACGGGATGCCCTTGGACTCGAACAGGTCCTTGCTGCCGTTGAGGACGGCCGAGCTGACGATGCCGGTGACGGCCGCGACCTTGTCCTGCTTGACCAGCTTGTCAGCGGCGGCCTTGCCCGAGTCGGCTGTCTCGCCTTCGTCGGCCACCGCGATGTCGATCTCGCGTCCACCGAGCTTGCCGTCATTCTGCTCGAGGTAGAGCTCGAAGCCGGCCTTCATGTCGTCACCGAGCGTCTTGTAGATGCCGGACTGCGGCACGAGAAGGCCGATCTTGACCGGTCCGTCGGCGGCGGCGTCATCGCCACCGAGAGCGCCGTCGCCGCAACCGGCGAGCACGAGTGAGGTCGAGGCTGCAAGCGCGAGAGCCGCGCGCATCTTCCAGGGGAGCTTCATGGGACTGGTCCTCCGAGGGTAGTGAACGACACGATGTCTGCTGCGACTTTATAATGTATTTTCGACGATCGTCAAGAGATCGCACTAACGATTGTGTATCGACACGTTGACTACCGTCACGGATGGTGCATACCATCGGACCCTGATCCGGAAGAGAGGTTGCGATGACTTTGTCGTCTTCTGCACACGTCGATTCGTTCTGCCGCGACAACCTTCCACCCGCCGATGCGTGGCCAGAGCTCCTGCTCGACAGTCCGGACGTGCAGTACCCCGACCGGCTCAACTGCGCAGTGGCGCTGCTGGACGATGTCATCGACGAGCATGGCGGGCAGCGCGAGTGCCTGCTCGCTCCCGGTGCCGTGAGCTGGACCTATCAAGACCTCCTCGACACGGCCAATCGGATCGCCGGTCTGCTGAGCACCGAGCTGGGCGTCGTGCCGGGCAACCGAGTCCTGCTCCGCGGGCCCAACAATCCGTGGTTGGTGGCGTGCTGGTTCGGTGTGCTCAAGGCCGGAGCGGTCGTGGTCGCCACGATGCCGATGCTGCGCGCCGAGGAGCTCCGCAGCATCCATGAGGTCGCCCAGATCGACCTCGCCCTGTGTGATCATCGATTCCTGGACGATCTGCACACAGCGGCTCTCGACGAGGTCGAGATCGTCGCCTTCGGCGGACCGGAGGACGACGACCTCTCCGTGCGGATCGGCTCGCAACCGACCACCCATGCCGACGTGGACACAGCCGCTGATGACGTCGCTCTCCTGGCCTTCACCTCCGGCACCACGGGCCGGCCCAAGGCGACCATGCACTTCCACCGTGACGTCCTGGCGATCGCGGACACCTTCTCCCGGCACGTCCTGAAGCCGAACTCTGATGACGTCTTCGCCGGCACGCCGCCGTTGGCGTTCACCTTCGGTCTCGGAGGCGCCGTCATCTTCCCGCTCCGCATCGGTGCGAGAACCTTGCTGATCGAGAAGGCGACGCCAGTTGAGCTCGCAGGTCACATCGCCGAGAACGGCGTGTCGATCTGTTTCACCGCGCCCACGGCATATCGGGCCATGATCGCCGCTGGCTGCGCCACCCGGCTCAGCTCGTTGCGACGAGCGGTGTCGGCCGGGGAACATCTGGACGAAGCGACGTGGCGGGCCTTTCTGGAGGCGACGGGCGTCAAGATCATCGACGGCATTGGCGCGACCGAGATGCTGCACGTCTTCATCTCCTCCGCTGACGACGACATCCGTCCGGGGTCGACGGGCCGGGCGGTCCCGGGCTACCGGGCACGGATCGTGGACCTTGACGGCCACCCCGTGGAGGACGGAACACCCGGCCGCCTCGCCGTGCAAGGGCCAACCGGTTGCCGCTATCTGGCCGACGAACGCCAGCAGGTCTACGTCGAGAACGGCTGGAACGTCACGGGTGACACCTTCATTCGCGACCAGGACGGCTACTTCTGGTACCAGGCGCGCAGCGACGACATGATCATCTCGTCGGGCTACAACATCGCTGGCCCCGAAGTCGAGGAAGCGGTGCTGTCCCATGGCGACGTCCTGGAATGCGCGGTCATCGGATGGCCGGACGAAGCGCGCGGCAGCCTCGTCACGGCGTTCATCGTGCTCAACGACGGGGTCGTCGGGGACGACGAGCTGGCGCTGGCGATCAAGCAGCACGTGAAGGCGAGGATCGCGCCCTACAAGTATCCGCGGCAGATCCATTTCGTCACCGAGCTGCCCCGGACCCAGACGGGCAAGCTTCAGCGCTTCCGCCTGCGTCCAGACGCAGTGTCGTCCTGACCCACCCCTAGGATCCAGTCATGCCGGAGATCGCACCGCGCCAGCTCATTTTGACGCTGTACGGGTTGTACGCCCGCGACGAGCACAACTGGCTGTCGGTCAACTCCGTGGTCAAGATGCTCGGCGATCTGGACGTCGATTCCGCTGGCGTCCGGTCATCGATCTCACGGCTCAAGCGACGCGGGGTTCTCGGTTCGATGCGCGTCGGCCAGGCCGCTGGCTACGCGCTCTCCAGCGAGACGCTGGAGATGGTGCGCGAGGGTGACACCCGCATCTTCAGCCGACTCCGCGCGGCCGAGTCCGACGGTTTCGTGCTGGTGGTCTACTCGATCCCTGAGGTCGAGCGCGAAAAGCGGCACCAGCTGCGCACGACTCTCGCGCAGATGGGCTTCGGCACGACCGCTCCGGGCGTCTGGATCGCACCCGGTCATCTGCACGACCAGGTCGTCCACACCCTCACACGACTCGCGATGGAATCGTACGTGGACATCTTCCATGCGCGGTATGAAGCCTTCGGCGACCTGCGAGACAAGGTCGGTACCTGGTGGGACCTGCCGGCCATCGACCAGGAATACGCGGCCTTCATCGAGCTGCACCAGGACGCCCGAAACCGGTGGAAGGCGTCCGCCGATGCAGCCCGAACGGCATTCGAGATCTATGTGCCCCTGTTGACGCAGTGGCGCCGGCTTCCCTACCTCGACCCCGGTCTGCCGGCGAGCCTCCTGCCGGCCGACTGGAACGGTGGCAAGGCCGCCAACCTCTTCTCGGATCTGGATGCCCTCTTGCGGACGCCCGCCCGGGAGCACGCGATGTCCGTCATCCACGGCTGACCGCTGCCGGTGATCAGGCGGGTGGATGCTCGATCATGGCCACGCCCTGCACCTCGACGAGAGCCTCGATGTCCCAGAGCCGGGAAACTCCGATGCCCGCCATGGCGGGGTATTCCGTGCCAGCCAGTCGGCGCCACACGGCACCGATGTCGCGGGCCCGAGCGCGGTAGTCCTCCATGTCCACGATGTAGATCGTGACGGAGGTGAGGTCGCTCGGCTGGCCCCCGGCGGCTTCGAGGGAGCGCAACATGCTGGAGAAGGCCTGCTCGAACTGCTCGACGATGTCGCCGTCGATGATCTTTCCGTCGAGATCGAGTGCGGTCTGACCGGCCAGGTGGACCGTGACCGGTCGATCGGTCCGGACGGCGTGGCTGAACCCGCGCGCCCGGGCAAGATCGGCGGGATTGATGCGTTCAAAGCTCATGACTGGACTGCTCCTCCGTCGACGTTGATGCCCTGTCCGTTGATCGCACCATTGTCGACGCACGCCATGACGGCGGCAGCGACTTCGGCCGGTTCGACGAGGCGCCCGATCGGTTGACGCCGGGCCAGAACGGTGGCGGCTTCGTCGGTGCTGATGTCGAGTCGCTCGCTCATGGCAGCGATCGTGGCGTCGGTCATCGGCGTGTTGACGTAGCCCGGGCAGACGGCGTTGACCGTCACGCCGGTACGGGCGACCTCGTCGGCGGCTGCCCTCACGAGGCCCAACACCCCGTGCTTGCTCGCCGAGTAGGCGCTGACCTGCCGCTCGCCGCGTTTGGCCACCACCGAGGCAATCACCACGATGCGACCCCAGCGCTGCTCGAGCATCGAGGGGAGTGCCCGCCGGATGCACCGGAAGGGTGACGTCAGGTTGGCCTCGAGCATGTGCTGCCACTCGTCGTCGGTCGTGTCGACCAAGGGTGCCGCCAGCGAAGCGCCTGCGTTGGCCACCAGGATCTCAGGGTGACCCCATGACTCCTCGATCGTGTCGAAGAGGTCGAGGACCGCGTGCGCATCGGTGAGGTCGGTGGCCAGCGGGAGTGCGTCGCCGGGGAGTTCGGCGGCAACCGACTGGAGCTTGCTGAGGGTGCGGCCGACCAGCACGACGCGGTGACCGTCGGCGGACAGCGTCTCGGCGATGGCACGGCCGACGCCTTGACCAGCGCCGGTCACCACCGCGATCTTGCCGCTCATCGGAAGGCCGGGATCCCGGTCAACGCATGGCCGATGCTCAGTGAGTGCATCTCCTCGGTGCCTTCGTAGGTGGCAACAGTCTCCAGATTGTTCATGTGTCGCATGACCGAATGATCCAGCGTGATGCCAGCGGCGCCAAGCATGCCGCGGGCGGTGCGTGCGACATCGAGGGCGGCTCGGACGTTGGCGAGCTTGCCGTAGCTGACCTGCACGGGGGTCAGCGCGTCGGCATCCTTCAGGCGGCCGAGGTGAAGGGCGACAAGGGCGGCGTTGTTGACCGCGATCGTCATGTCGGCCAGCTTGCGCTGCGTGAGCTGGAATCCCGCCAGCGGCTTGCCGAACTGTTCGCGCTCCAGCGTGTAGGCGAGCGACTCCTCCAGGCAGCTGCGGGCCGCGCCGACCACTCCCCACAAGATCCCGTAGCGCGCTTCGTTGAGGCAGGTGAGTGGGCCCTTGAGGCCGCGGATGTCGGGGAAGGCGGCCGACTCGGGCAAGCGGACGTTGTCGAGCACGAGCTCTGCGGTGATCGACGCACGCAAGGAGAGCTTGCGGCCGATCTCGTGGGCCGAGAATCCGGGCGTCGACGTGGGCACGGCGAAGCCGCGGATGCCCTCATCGGTCTGCGCCCAGATCACCGCGACGTCGGCGAGGGTGCCGTTGGTGATCCACATCTTCGCGCCGTTGATGACCCAGTCGCCGCCATCGCGGCGTGCTGTCGTGCGCATGGAGCCGGGATCGCTGCCGGCATCGGACTCGGTGAGGCCGAAGCAGCCGATCGCCTCGCCCGCTGCCATCCTCGGCAGCCATTCGGTGCGGTGTTCCTCGGTGCCCCACCGGTGGATCGCAAACATGGCGAGCGAGCCCTGCACGGAGACGAGACTGCGCAGGCCCGAGTCGACAGCCTCGAGCTCGCGACATGCCACGCCGTACGCGGTGGCACTGGTTCCAGCACAGCCGTAGCCATCCAGATGCATGCCGAGGACGCCGAGCTTGCCGAGTCCACGCGCGACGTCTGAAGGGATCGTTCCCTGTTCGAACCACTCGGAGACACGCGGCGCGAGCTCGCTGTGAGCGTAGTCGCGCACGGTCTGGCCGATGGCGCGCTCCTCCTCGCTCAGCTGGTCGTCGGCAGCGAGGAAATCGAGTGTCTTCATCTAGCGGCCCTTCCAGGCAGGCGGTCGTCCGGCATTGAATGCGGCATGGAACTCAGCATGGTCCTCGGTGGTCATCAGCAGGGCCTGCGTCATGGCGTCGAGCTCGACCGCGGCCCCCAGGGGCATGTCGAGCTCGCGGGTCAGGAGCGACTTGGTCTGGGCATGGGCCAACGTGGGCCCGCTGGCGAGGCGGTGGGCCAGGGCCATCACGGCATCGTCGAGCGCGTCGTCGGCGACGAGCTCGGACACCAGGCCGTACCGGTCGGCGGTGGCTGAGTCGATCGTGTCGCCCAGCATGAGGAGCTTGGTGGCATGGCCGAGGCCGACGACACGGGGCAGCAGGTAGGCAGCGCCCATGTCGCCGCCGGAGAGGCCGACCTTGCTGAACAGGAAGGCGAAACGGCCCGAGGTGCCGACCACGCGGAAGTCGGCAGCCAGAGCGATCACCGATCCGGCGCCAGCCGCGATGCCCTGCACCTTGACGATGATCGGGATGGGGCATTCGCGCATGGCCCGGATGACGTCGCCGGTCATCTTGGTGAAGGTCATCAGATCGCCGGCCTGCATCGTGAGCAGCTCGCCGATGATCTCGTTGACGTCTCCTCCACCGCAGAAGCCTCGTCCCTCGCCCTGGATCACGAGGACCTTGACGCCTTCGTGATGGGGCAGCTCGAACAGCAGGTCACGCAGATCCGCATACGACTCGAACGTCAGCGGATTCAGCTTCTCGGGCCGGTTCAGCGTCACGGTGGCGACGGAGTCGGTCACGTCGAAGTCGAAGTGTTCCCACGTGGTGGTCAGTGCGGCGGAGGCGCGGAAGCGGCTCATGAAGCGTTCCTTCCCTTGATGATCTCGCGGGCGATGATGGTGCGTTGGACTTCGGATGCGCCCTCGTAGATGCGGGGTGCGCGCACGTCGCGGTAGAGGTGCTCGAGCAGATGTCCGCGCTGCAGGGCCCGGGCGCCGTGCAGCTGGACGCACTGATCGACGATCCGCTGGGCCGCCTCGGTGGCGAAGAGCTTGGCCATGGCGGCGGTGCGGCCGATGGTGCTGCGGTCCGATCCTGCGTCGTAGGAGGCGGCCGCCGCGTAGACGAGGAGTCGAGATGCCTCGAGCTGCGTGGCCATGTCGGCCAAGGAGTGGGCCACCGACTGCTGCGCCACCAGCGGACCGCCGTAGGCCTGGCGCGTGGTCACGTGATCGATGGTCGCATCGAGTGCTGCGCGTGCCATGCCGACCGCGAACGCGCCCACGCTGGGCCGGAACAGGTCGAGGGTTCGCATCGCGACCCGGAAGCCCGCGTCGACCTCACCCAGGACGTCGGCCCGTTCGACGCGGACGCCGTCGAAGGTGAGCCGACCGATCGGGTGCGGCGAGAGCATGTCGAGGTGTTCTCCGCTGAGCCCAGGCGCATCGCCGGCCACGGCGAAAGCGGTGACGCCGCGCGCGCCGGCGCCGATCGTGGTGCGAGCGAACACGGTGTAGACATCCGCCTCGGGTGCGTTGGAGATCCACACCTTCTCGCCGCTGAGCACCCAGCCGTCGCCATCGGCTTCGGCGTTCAGTGAGAGCGCGGCAGCGTCGGAGCCTGCGTCGGGCTCGGTGAGCGCGAAGGCCGCCACGGTCGTGCCCTTGACGACGCCGGGAATCCAGCGATCAATCGTTTCTGGCGTACCCGACTGAAGGATGGGGTAGCTGCCCAGGCCTTGGAGCGCCAAGGTCGTCTCGGCTTCGGGACTCACTGCGGCGATCGTCTCCCGCAGGAGGCACAGCTGCATGGCTGCAGCATCCCGCGGTGGGTCACCGGCATGGCCGCCGAACAGATCGCGGAGCAGCCCGAGGTCGCCCATGGCCTGCAGCAGCTCCCGATTGACCCGACCTTCGACGCCGGCTGCGGCCACCTCGACGAGGTGCTCGACGGCGAGTTCGCGCACGCGAGTGGTGTAGGCGAGCTGGTCGGCGCTCAGAGCGAACCCGGACATCGCATCCTCCTCGTGGATTGCTGAAGAATCAGAGTATATCGCCTTGACAACGAGCGTCAAGCAAACAGTATACTCAGGCGGACTGAACCCTGAGGAGGAACTGTGCGCATTGCTGTGGTGGGTGGAGGGCCTGGCGGCTTGTACTTCGCGGCGCTTGCCAAGCAGTTGGGCCCCGATCACGACATCACGGTGTGGGAGCGCAATGCGGCCGACGACACCTTCGGGTTCGGTGTGGTCTTCTCCGACGAGACGCTCGGTGGGATCGAACACGCCGACCCCGTCGTGCACGGGCTCATGGAGAAGGAGTTCGCGATCTGGGACGACATCGACGTGCACTATCGGGGCGACGTCATCACCAGCGGTGGCCATGCGTTCGCTGCCATGGGGCGCAAGCGGCTTCTGGAGATCTTGCAGAATCGTTGCCACGACCTGGGCGTCGACGTGCGGTTCTCGACTGACGCTCCCGACGCGACCGAGCTCAAGGACGACTACGACCTCGTCATCGCCGCTGACGGGCTGAACTCCGCGATTCGCACCGCGTACGCCGATCATTTCGAGCCGACCCTCGACACGCGGAAGTGCCGCTACATGTGGCTCGGCACCGACAAGGTGTTCGAGGCGTTCACCTTCGACGTGCGTGAGACACCGCATGGCGTCATGCAGATGCACGGATATCCGTTCGACGAGCACGGCAGCACCTTCATCGTGGAGATGACTGATGAGGTGTGGCGACGGGCAGGTTTCGAGGACAACGACCACGGGACCTTCGCGCCCGGCGAGTCCGATGAGCAGTCGATCGAGACCGTCCGTGAGCTCTTCGCCGACGCGCTGGACGGCCACGAGGTCCTCGCCAACAATTCACGGTGGATCAGCTTCACCACGGTGCGCAACGAGCACTGGGTGCACGACAACATCGTGCTGCTCGGCGACGCCGCCCACACCGCGCACTTCTCGATCGGTTCGGGCACCAAGCTCGCCATGGAAGATGCGCTGTCCTTGGTCGCTTGCCTGCACGAGACCGACACCGTCGCCGGAGCGCTCGCTGCCTATGAAGTCGAACGCAAGGCGGTGGTCCTGTCGACCCAGCGCGCCGCGCAAGCGAGCCTCGAGTGGTTCGAGAACATCGAGCAGTACGTGCATCAGGAACCCGCACAATTCGCCTTCAATCTCCTGACCCGCAGTCGCCGCATCACCTACGACAACCTGCGCCTGCGCGATCCGGAGTTCATTGCTGGTGTCGACGCATGGTTCGCTGAGCACGAGCTGCGCGCCGGCCGGGGTGATGGCGAGGTTCGACCTCCGATGTTCCAGCCGTTCCAGATCGGCGACCTCGACGTGGTGAACCGCGTCGTCGTCTCGCCCATGGACCAGTACGTGGCGGTCGACGGCATGCCGGCGGACTTCCACCTGGTCCACCTCGGCGGCAAGGCGCTCGGCGGCGCCGGTCTGGTGATGACCGAGATGGTGTGCGTCTCGCCGGAAGGTCGCATCACGCCGGGGTGCACCGGATTGTGGACCGATGAGCAAGGCGATGGGTGGCGGCGCATCTGTGACTTCGTGCATGCGGCATCAGCGGCCAAGATCGGTGCCCAGATCGGTCACTCGGGGCCGAAGGGTTCCACCAAGCTCATGTGGGAAGGCATCGACCAGCCCCTTGAGTCTGGCAACTGGCCTGTGGTCGCGGCATCCGAGACGGCTTACCAGCCGGGCGTCAATCAGACTCCACGGGCGCTCGACCGACACGACATGGACGCCATCGTGGCCGACTTCGTCGCCGCTGCCCGGCGCGCTGATGAAGCCGGCTTCGACCTGATCGAGCTGCACTGCGCGCATGGCTACCTGTTGTCCTCCTTCCTGTCGCCAGTGACGAACCAGCGCACGGACGAGTACGGCGGCGACCTGGCCGGCCGTCTGCGATTCCCGCTCGAGGTCTTTGCGGCGATGCGCGCCGAGCTCGCCGCGCACAAGCCGATGACGGTCCGCATCTCGGCCACCGACTGGGTCGAGGGTGGGATCTCGCTCGACGACACCCTCGCCATGTCGCGCGCCTTCGAGGAGGCCGGCGCGGCGGCGATCGATGTCTCGACCGGGCAGGTCACAGCGCGGGAGAAGCCAGCATTCGGCCGGTCCTATCAGACGCCTTTCGCTGACTCGATCCGCAACTCACTGGGAATCTCGACGATCGCCGTCGGCGTCATCTCCTCGGCCGATGACGTCAACACCATCGTGCTCGCAGGACGGGCCGACCTGTGCGCATTGGGGCGCGTCCATCTGTACGACCCGAACTGGACCTTGCACGCGGCCGTCGAGCAGGACTACGACGGCGACGGCGCGGTGTGGCCAGATCCGTGGCGTGCGGGCCGCCGCAAGCCCCAGACCGGGCGCGCCGACGAAGCCAGGCCGAGACTGGAGCTCATCCGGGCGAATGGCGCGGTCGACGGTCACCGTCGGTGGCGGCCCGGGGCTGGTCGTTAGCCCCTCGAATGCCGACAGAGGGCCCCACATCTCGCGATGTGGGGCCCTCCGTGGGTGAGGTGGGTGTCAGCTGACGAGATCGGCGATCGCGTCAGCGTTCTCCGAGCGGCGGCGGATCCGGCCGACGAGCAGGCCGATCGCGAACACGATGAACGGCGCGAGCACCAGGAACCAGCCCAGCGTCGAGAGGCCAAACGTTTGCGCGGTCGGGTCGACGCCCTCGGCGACGGTGCCGGCGAGCAGGCCGAATCGGGCCGCGACCAGGTAGGCGCCGAGCGCCAGCCCGACGATCGAGATCGCCGGGGCGATCATGGTGTTCCACGGACGCGTGTCCTCGCCGGTGCGGCGGAAGTACACGATCACCGCGGCCGAGACGAGGATCTCGACCAGCACGATCGCGAGCACCGCCATGGCGCTGAACCAGAAGAACATGTTCAGGACGGGGTCCTTGTCGGTGACCACGAACAGCACGATCACGACCAGCGAGATCGCCGAGGTGGTGAGGGCGCCCGCCACGGGTGCGCCGCCCTTGTTGACCCGGTCGAGGGCTCGCGGCAGCACTCCAGCTCGGCCCAGCGAGAAGAAGTACCGCGCTGCGCTGTTCTGGAAGGCCAGCAGGCCGGCGAACAGGCTGGTGAGCACCAGCCAGCTCATGACGGTCCCGAGCCAGCTGCCCACGTACTGGTCGGCCACGGAGAACAGGACTGCGGCCGGATCGGCCAGCGGCTCGCCGTCGATGGCCGAGCGGTTCGCGACCTCCTCGACGATGTTCGAGCTGCCGATGCCGCTGACGACGGCCCAGGACGTGAGGGCGAACAGCACAGCGATGAGCGTGACGGCCGTGTAGGTGGCAATCGGCACCGCGCGCTTGGGGTCCTTGGTCTCCTCGGCGTAGATGGCGGTGGCCTCGAAGCCGATGTAGGACGCGAAGGCGAATGCCAGGGCGATGCCCGCCGACCCGGTGAAGCCGCCCTCGAAGATCTTGGCCGGCGAGAACGACGAAGCGGGCGAGAGCCCGTCGGGCCCGCCGCCCTGGAACAACACGACGACGGCCACGAGTCCCAGCGCCGCGACCTCTGCCAGCATCAACACGCCGAGCAGCTTGGCGCCGAGGTCGACCTGCATGATCGACAGGCCCAGCACGAGGGCCCACGCGAGCAGCGCCCAGACCCACCACGACATGTCGATGCCGAGTCGGGCGTCGAACTGTCCGGCAGCGACCGCGCCGAAGAAGCCGAAGATGGCCAGCTGGATGGCGATGTAGGCCAGCAGAGAGACGAACGCCGAACCGACGCCGGGCACCACACCAAGTCCGCGACCGACGTACGCGAAGAAGGCGCCGGTGTTGCTGACTCGCAGGCTCATCGCGGAGTAGCCGACGCTGAAGACCAGCAGCACGATGCCGACCGCGAGGTACGCGCCCGGAGCGGCGGCGCCGTTGCCGAGCACGATCGCGACCGGTACGGCACCGGTCATGCCGACGAGGGGGGCTGCGGCGGCGACGACGAAGAAGACGATGCCCGCGATGCCGAGCCGGTTGCTCTTCAGGCTCTCGCCGGGAGGGGATCCGTGGCTGGGGGCCGAGTCTCGGTGGGTGGTCATGGGTCAACCTCTCAGGTCGGGGGCAGGTTGCTGTGACGCAGGTAACAAACCTATTTGGACCCAAACGATTTTGTCGAGCGGTTTGCCGAAATATCTCTGCTCGGCGCGTTGCGGTGGGTCAGCGGGCGAGCGTTCCCAGCCGACGGAGTGCCTCGTCGATCACGCCTTCTTGCTTGCAGAACGCCCAGCGCACCAGCGGGCGGCCGATGTCCTTGTTGTCGTAGAAGACCTGGTGCGGAATCGCGACGACGCCGCACCGCTCGGGCAGCGCCAGGCAGAAATCCAACCCGTCGTCGAAACCCAGAGGCCGGATGTCGGTCGTCACGAAGTAGGTGCCGTCGGGCACGAAGACGTCGAAGCCAATGTCCTTCAGCCCGTCGCACAGCTGGTCGCGGCGGGAGTGCAGCGCGTCGCGGAGGCTGCCGGTGATGTCTTCGGCGTCATCGAGCGCTGCGGCAATCGCCGGCTGCAGGGGAGCGCCTGAGGTGTACGTGAGGAACTGCTTGGCGCCGATCAAGGCCTGCACCAGCGGCGCCGGACCGGTCGCCCAGCCGATCTTCCAGCCGGTGAACGAGAAGCTCTTGCCTCCTGAGCTGATCGTCAGGGTTCGCTCCGCCATGCCCGGCAGCGTGGAGATCGGAACGTGGTCGACGCCGAAGGTGAGGTGTTCGTACACCTCGTCGCTGATGACGATCAGATCGTGCTCGATGGCCAGCTCGGCCACAGCGGTGAGCTCGGCGCGGGTCAGCACGGCGCCGGTCGGGTTGTGGGGGGAGTTGAGCAAGATGGCCGTGGTCTGCGGCGTGACGGCCGCGCGCAGCTCGTCGACCGGGAGCCGGAAGTCCGGGGCGCGCAGCGTGACGGGACGGCGCACGGCCCCTGCCATCTGCAGCATGGCCACGTACGAGTCGTAGTACGGCTCCAGCACCACGACCTCGTCGCCGGGGTTGATCAGCCCGAGCAGGGCAGCAGCGATCGCCTCGGTGGCGCCCGTGCTGACCGCGACCTCCGCATCAGGGTCGATGCTGAGGCCATAGAACCGCTTCTGGTGATCCGCGATCGCCCGGCGCAGCTCGGGGACTCCAGCGCCCGGCGCGTACTGATTGCGACCTGTCCGCAGGGCCTCGACGGCCTTGTCGATGATCGCCGCGGGACCGTCGGTGTCGGGGAAGCCCTGACCGAGGTTCACTGACCCGGTTCGCACGGCCAGCGACGTCATCTCAGCAAACACGGTCGTCCCAAGTCCGGCGAGCCGATCGGCAGAGGTCCTCATGGCCTTCGACACTAGATCACGGCCACGAGGTTTCGCAGGCTCCGCACGCGTGGGATCGTGTTCAGGAGAACGTCCGGCGTGACGGTTGAGCTGAGGAAGGCGGCGACATCGTGGCTCGCATGTCTGCGGCGACCAAGCCCACCACCCTCTCCTCGCAGAACCACCACATCGCGACCCGATTCAGTCATGGCGTCAACGAGGAGCTGATCCGAGACATCGGCTCGAAGCGGAACGCTGCGGACTGGTTCGAGAAGCAGCTCGTGCCGAGCCGATTCTCCGATGCGCGGGCTGACGCCGTCCGCTCGTGGTTCCCGGGCCTGAGCGACTCGCCGTCCGTGGCGTGGGCCAAGGTGAATGCGCAGGAGACATCGGCGTGGCAGTACGGATTCGACTTCACGTCGTACACCGTGGCCCGCAAGCTGCTCACCCGGCGCCAGGTCCACGACGTGATGGCCGACTTCTGGTCGAACCTGCTGTACATCCCAGCCGGCGAGAACCGATCCTTCCCGTGGCGCATGGACTACGACCGCGCGATCCGAGCGCGATCGCTGAACAGCTTCCGCACCCTGCTGCGCGCGGCGGTGGTGCATCCGGCCATGTCGGGCTGGCTCAACAACTCCTCCAACACCAAGGAGGGCATCAACGAGAACCTCGGCCGTGAGCTGCTCGAGCTCTTCACGGTGGGCAGGCCCGCCGGTTACGACGAGGAGGACGTGAAGAACTCGGCCAGACTGCTGACCGGGTACCGGGTCAAGGAGTTCGACGGCTACGCCGCCACGTATGACCCCGGCGCGCACTGGACCGGGCCGGTGAAGGTGCTCGGCTTCTCGCACCCCAACACCAACCCCGACGGGCAGGCCGCGGTCATGGCCTACCTGGACTACCTGGCCCGCCATCCGGCCACGGCAGAGCGGATCGCTCGCCGGCTCTGCGTCCGGTTCGTCTCGGACACGCCATCGCCGTCGATCGTCACAGCGGTCAGCAAGGCCTACCGCCGCAGCGACACCGACATCCGCACGACGCTGCGAACGCTGGTCAAGCACCCCGAGTTCCTGGCGGCCCGCAGAACCAAGATGCGCACCCCGGTCGAGGATGTGGTCGCCGCGGCGCGGGCTCTGGGAATGCGGCCCACGGGTTCGTCCTCGGACAGCTCATTCGTCCGACACGTCCAGTGGATGGCCGGCGACATGGGCCAGCTGCCGTTCAGCTGGCCTCGGCCCGATGGATTTCCCGAGACCAGCGCGACCTGGGGCTCGCCGGCGCGCGTCCTGCGGTCGTGGGACCTGAACTGGTCGCTCGCCGGCAACTGGTGGAAGTCGACCGAGCTGTACCGGCCGAAGGCCGACACCCAGCTGCCGACCTCGTGGCCGCGCTCGCTCGACGATCTGGTCGAGCACCAGTCACGCATGCTGCTCGGCCGCCCCTCGACACCCCAGATGCGTCAGGCGGCTGCCGGAGTCCTGGAGATCTCGACCTCCAAGTCCTACCCCCGGGCCTCGTCCGTGCCGGACTGGGCCTGGATCGTGATCCGTGCGACGGTCCTCAATCACCCCCACGGGATGTTGCGATGACCCACGACCCGTGCGGTTGCCGTGACTACACGATCAGCAGACGCCAGCTGCTGCGCGCCACGGCGCTCACCGGCGCCGCTGGCCTGTCGACGGCGATGTTCGGAGACGTCCTCACCTCCACGGTCTACGGCTCGACAGATGCGAATGTGCTGGTGGTCGTCTCGCTGCGTGGCGGTGCCGACGGTCTGTCGATGGTGGTTCCGCACGCAGAGCCGGCGTACTACTCCGCGCGTCCCGGGACAGCGATCACCCGGTCGCGGCTGCTGGTTCCCGACGCCACGTTCGGCCTGCACCCGGCATTTCTGCCGCTGGTGCCGGAGTGGTCTGCGGGGCGAGTCGCCGCCATCCAGGCGGTGGGCATGCCCGCACCCAATCGCAGCCACTTCGACGCCATGGAAGCGATCGAGGACGCCGATCCGGGTAGCAGCGCTCGCGTGGGGTGGCTCAACCGGATGATCTCCGGGCTGGCGTCTGAGCCCGACGTCTTCGACGGCATGCACCTGGGGACGTCGATCCTGCCCACCTTGCTGGCCGGCCCGGCGCCGACCCTGGCGACGTCTGACTTCAGCGACCTCGTCGGGCCCATCGCTGACAACGCTGAGCTGCGGGGTCGCGTGCTGGCCGGCATCAGAGGCCAGTACGCCGCAAGCAGCGGCGCCATGGAGACCATCGGTCTGAACGCACTCAGTCTCGCCAGCCGAGCGGCGGCCATCGACGGGGTGGTGTCGGCCGGGCCGTCCGGCGGCGCCACCTACCCCAAGCACTCTGATCTGGGGAAGGCGCTCGCCACGACGGCCGGGCTCATCCGGTCGAAGGTGGGCGTCCGAGCGATCGCTGTCGACGCCGGCGGATGGGACCACCATGTCGATCTCAAGGGGCGAGTCACCAACTCCATCGACGAGCTGGCCACCTGTCTGGCCGCTTTCGCCCGCGATCTGGGCGAGCACGCCAGCCGGGTCACGGTGGTGACGGTCAGCGAGTTCGGGCGACGGCTTGCCGAGAATGGGTCAGCAGGTGTCGATCATGGCTACGGCAACGTCATGCTGGCGATGGGGGCAGGCGTCAAGGGCGGGCAGTTCTATGGCCGGTGGCCCGGGTTGGCGAACGACCGGCAGGTCGATGGCGATCTCGCCGTCACCACCGACTACCGCAGCGTGCTCGCCGAGATCGTGCGCTCGCGGTTCAGCTCGGTCGACGTGTCGAAGGTCTTCCCGGGGCTGACTGACGCTCCGCTCGGATTCATGGCCTGAAGACCATCGCTGGCGGACGGACACCACGCCGGACGTAGGTCACCCCACCGTTCTCGGGGGGTGAAACGGTGGGGCGACGCACACCATCGTAGAGCGCATTTCGCACTGGAGTCCCGGTATTACGAGAAATTTTCGGTGCACGCGTCCACCGAGGGTGCCGGGCTGGGGGCGGGATGGAAGAATCGGCCCCATGACTCTCACGGCCGCCCCACCGCAGCCGCCCAGCCGCAGTCGGCCCGCGGGCCGACGCTTCACCACCATGCTGGGCGTCCTGCTGATCGTCGGCGGCCTGGGCCTGCTCGGCTGGTTCGCGTGGCAGTACTTCGGCACCAACATCGTTGCCAAGCAGAAGCAGTCCGAGATCAAGGAATCGACGGTCGCGCAGTGGAAGGACGGCCTGGACGGCGACGCCGTGGCGCTCCTGCGGGTCGACCGGTTCGGCAAGGATTTCGAGGTTCCGATCGTCGAGGGGTTCGATGACGCCGCCCTGGCCAGGGGCGTTGGCATGTACGAGAAGGCCGCCCAGCCCGGGGAGATCGGCAACTTCGCCATTGCCGGTCACCGCGTCACGCACGGCGAGCCCTTCCGCGACTTCCTCAAGCTCCGCAAGGGTGACAAGGTCGAGGTGGAGACTCGCACCAAGGTCTTCGTCTACCAGCTGGAGAACGCCGGCGACAAGATCAAGGTCGACTTCACGGTCAGCTGGCCCTTGTGGAAGGTGCCCAGCCCTGATTCCAGTGGCGAGCCCCCGGAAGTTTCCAAGCTCACGATGCTGACCTGCTCGGAGCTCTTCCACACCAATGACCGCAACATCGTCGTCGGTGATCTGGTCGAGACCATCGACAAGGCCACCACCGAGCCTCCTGCCGACCGCGCTGCTGAGCCCTCCCCGGTCGCGAAGTCATCCTGACGTGCACGACCACCAGCGCGAGTTCATCGACTTCGCACTGCACCACGGGGTGCTTCGCTTCGGTGACTTCACGCTGAAGTCGGGCCGCACATCGCCTTACTTCTTCAATGCGGGGCTGTTCAACACCGGCGACCGACTGGCCGCTTTCGGTCGGTACTACGCGTCAGCCATCGTGCAGAGCGGTGTCGAGTTCGACGTGCTGCTCGGCCCCGCCTACAAGGGCATCCCGATCGCCGCGGCGACCGCGATCGCGCTGGCGGACCATCACGACCGAGATGTGCCGTGGTGCTTCAACCGCAAGGAAGCAAAGGACCACGGTGAGGGCGGGCTGATCGTGGGCTCGCCTCTCACGGGTCGTGCGTTGGTGGTCGACGACGTGATCACCGCGGGCACAGCCATCCGCGAGGTGCACCAGGTGGTCGAGGCCGAAGGCGCCACGATCGCGGGGATCGTGGTGGCGGTCGATCGGCAGGAGCGGGGGACCGGAGACCTGTCGGCCATTCAGCAGGTTGAACGTGACCTCGGTACCTCCGTCACGGCGATCATCACCCTCGATCGAATCGTCGAGTTCATCCAGGAGACCGGTCGTCATGCCGAGCATCTTGACGCCATCGGGGCGTATCGGGCCGAGTTCGGCGTCTCCGGCCCGTGATCGGCGTCGGCCCGTGGGACGGCCCCCCGCCTGAGGGCGATCATTGGGATCACGACCTGCTCCGAGACGGTGACGCGCGCAACGTCGCCGACCGGTACCGATACTGGACGGTGGAGGCGATCGTCGCCGACCTCGACCGCCGCCGCCACCCGTTCCACGTGGCGATCGAGAACTGGCAGCACGACTTCAACATCGGATCGATCGTGCGCACGGCCAACGCCTTCCTCGCCGCCGAAGTGCACATCGTGGGGAAGCGTCGCTGGAATCGACGCGGCGCCATGGTGACGGACCGGTACCAGCACGTGCGGCACCACGCATCGGTCGAGGACCTCGTCGTGTGGGCCGCGGCGGCGCAACTACCTCTGCTCGGCATCGACAACACGTCCGGCTCGGTGCCGATCGAGACGGCCACCCTGCCGTCAGGCTTGCGTCCTGCTGTTCGGCCAGGAGGGCCCCGGGCTCAGCGACGAGGCCCGTGCCGCGAGCACGACGCTGCTGTCGATCGCCCAGTACGGATCGACGCGGTCGATCAACGCCGGTGCGGCGGCGGCGATCGCCATGCACGCCTGGATCCGGGCGCACGGTGGTCCCGGCACGTAGGGTCGCTCGCATGTCTCGAGTAGTGGTGATCGGCGGCAACGCCGCGGGGGCGACAGCGGCGGCCAACCTGCGGCGCACGCTGCCCGACGAGCACGAGGTGGTCCTGCTCGAGCGCACCGACAGCACGTCGTACTCCGCATGCGGCATCCCGTACTGGGTGTCCGGTGATGTCGACACCGCCGATGATCTGGTGGCGCGCACTCCCCAAGAACACCGCGACCACGGCATCGACCTGCGCACCGGCGTCGATGTCACAGCCCTCGATCCTTCTGCCAAGCGGCTGAACCTGGCCGACGGCAGCACGCTCGACTACGACCGACTCGTCATCGCCACGGGTGCTGAACCACTCCGTCCAGACCTGCCCGGCATCGACGGCCAAGGCATTCTCGGCGTGCAATCCCTCGCCGACGGCCAGGCAGTGCTGGACGCCATGGCTCAGCAGCCGGGCCGGGTCGTCGTGGTCGGGAGCGGGTACATCGGACTCGAGATGGCCGAGGCGTGCGTGGCCCGGGGGTTCGACACGACGGTGGTGGAACGGGCACCCACTCCGATGCCGATCGTCGAGGCCGAGCTGGGTGAGCAGATCGCCGAGGCGATGCTCGCGCGGGGCATCAATCTGCGGGCCCACACGTCGGTCACCGGATTCACGCTCGAGGACGGGAGGGTCACGGCGGTCGAGGTGGACGGGGAGTCGATTCCCGCCGATCTGGTCATCCTCGGCCTCGGCGTCACGGCCCGCTCGGCACTGGCAGAGGACGCGGGTCTTCCCACGGGTCCGAAACGAGCGATCCTGGTCGACCAGCACCAGCGGGTCGAGGGTCACGACGACATCTGGGCCGCCGGCGACTGCGTCGCCTCGGTGGACCGCGTCACCGGCGACAAGGTGCACATCGCCCTGGGTACCCACGCCAACAAGCAGGGCATGGTGGCTGCCGCGTCGATCGTTGCCGATGTGCTGGGCGATGCGTCGCGGCTGTCGTTCCCCGGGGTGGTCCAGACAGCCATCACCAAGTTCTGTTCCCTGGAGATCTCGCGGACCGGTCTGGGCATGCAGCAGGCGGTGGACGCCGGGTTCGACCCCGTGTCGGCTTCGATCGTCACGACCAACATCGCCGGGTACATGCCCGGGTCCGCCGAGATGACCGTGCTGATGATCGCCGACCGCGCCACTCGCCGACTTCTGGGCGCCCAGATCGTCGGCGCCGAGGACGCGGCATTGCGCATCGACGTCGCCGGGACGGCCTTGGCAGCCGGGCTCACGGTCGACGAGATCGTGATGCTCGATCTGGCGTACGCGCCGCCCTTCGGCTCGGTGTGGAGCCCGTTGCAGGTCGCTGCGAGGTCTCTGGTCCGCGCCTTGGACTCGTGACTCGCGGGTAGGTCTGGGCTACTGGAATACTGGCGATGCCGCCATCCCCAGTCACAGGAGTTCGTATGCCCGTCGCCACACCCGAGGTCTACGCCGCGATGCTGGACAAGGCCAAGAGCGAGTCCTTCGCCTATCCGGCCATCAACGTCTCCAGCTCCCAGACGCTCAACGCGGCACTCGCCGGATTCGCGGAGGCCGAGAGCGACGGCATCATCCAGGTGTCGACCGGTGGCGCGGAGTACTGGTCCGGACCCACGGTCAAGGACATGGTCACCGGCTCGCTGGCGTTTGTCGCCTTCGCCAACGAGGTCGCGAAGAAGTACCCGGTCAACGTCGCGCTGCACACCGACCACTGCCCCAAGGACAAGCTCGACGGCTTCGTGCGCCCGCTGCTCGCGGCATCGGAGGAGCGGGTCAAGGCCGGCGGCCTGCCGTACTTCCAGTCGCACATGTGGGACGGTTCGGCGGTTCCGCTGGAGGAGAACCTGGAGATCGCCCAGGAGCTGCTGGCCCGCTGCGCCGCCGCGAACATCATTCTCGAGGTCGAGATCGGTGTGGTGGGTGGCGAGGAGGACGGCGTCGAGGGTGGCGCCGGCGAGCAGCTGTACTCCACCGCCGAGGACGCCCTGGCGACCGCGGCCGCGATCGGCATCGGCGAGAAGGGTCGCTATCTCACCGCTTTGACCTTCGGCAACGTGCACGGCGTCTACAAGCCCGGCAACGTCAAGCTGCGCCCCGAGGTGCTCAAGACGGCCCAGGAGGTCGTCGGTGAGAAGTACGGCAAGGACTCGCCGTTCGATCTGGTGTTCCACGGCGGATCCGGCTCGCTGCCTGAGGAGATCTCCGACGCCGTCGACTACGGCGTCGTCAAGATGAACGTCGACACCGACACCCAGTACGCCTTCACGCGCCCAGCGGCCGGCCACATGCTGTCCAACTACCAAGGCGTCCTGAAGATCGACGGAGATGTCGGCAACAAGAAGCAGTACGACCCCCGTGCGTGGGGCAAGGCCGCCGAGGCCGGCATGGCCGCCCGCGTCGCCGAAGCCTGCGCCAACCTCCGCTCCGCCGGCACCAAGCTCTGACGGTTTACCAGCAGGCCACGGAAAGTTGTCTCTCCTACGGGTGAATTCGCCCGTAGGAGTGAAGGCTTGCCGATAGAAGTGTGTGCGCACAGGCGGCTCGACTGGGTGGGCAGTCCACAGGATGGCTGCTGGCCGTGACGACTCGGGGATCCCCCGCCACCGTGGGTGCATGGACGACGTGATGCGCATGCTGTGTGCCCGACGCGGGGGCTACTTCTTCCGGGCTGACCTGATCGAAGCAGGTGGCAGCGACGCCGACCTGCGCGCCGCGAAGCGCTCCGGCTTGGTGGTCCGGCTGCGGCACGGCACGTTCGCGCTCGGGGAAGTGGTCCGGCGCTCGACCCCCGAGCAGCGGCATCTTCTGGTGGCCCGATCGGTCCTCGAACGACTGGGGCCGGGCGTGGCGCTCAGCCACTATTCGGCTGCTCTCGCACACGCACCGCACTCGTTCGCCGTCGACCTGGACGCCATCCATGTGACCCGGTTGGACGGGACTCATGGCCGCAGGGAGGCTGGCGTGTTCTACCACGTGGGTGCCCTCACGGAGGCCGACCTTGTCGAGGTCGACGGCCTGCGGGTCACGTCGCCTGCGCGCGCCGCCTTCGAGGCGGCGACGATCTCGACCACGGAGTCCGCACTGGTCACGATGAACGCTGTGGCGCGCCAGACGGGTTGCTTCGAGGAGCTGATGGAGATCGGCCAACGGCTCGAACGCTGGCCCGGCGGCCGGCACGCTCGCTTGGCGCTGCGCCTCGTCGATCCCGGCTGCGAGTCGGTGGGCGAATCGAGGTCGATGTTCATGTTCTGGAAGGAAGGTGTGCCACGCCCTGAGACCCAGGTGCAGATCATCGACGCTCGCGGCACTGAGATCGCTCGCACAGACTTCACCTGGAGGAAGGTCCGCCACGTGGGCGAATTCGACGGCTTGGTGAAGTACGGGCGTTTGAATCCGTACGACGGTGACGATGTCGGGTCGGTGCTGGTGGACGAGAAGCGTCGCGAGGATCGGATCCGCGACGCGGGATTCGGTGTGTCGCGATGGACGTGGGCCGACCTCGATCCGAGGCGTCGAGGAACGACTGCAGCGCGCATCCTGAGTGATCTTGAGCGGTCGAGCCGCACCTTCGCTGCTGCCTGACGCCAATGACGCAGTAACCCACCGGGCAGATGTTCACGTCTACAGGTGAATTCACCCGCAGGAGTGAAAACTTGCCGTGGCCTGCTGGTAAACCGAAGCAAGGAGGCGGGTGTCAGGATGGGGGCATGACGAACCTGCTGGGCGAGCCGCCCGAGACCTTGCTTCCTGAAGATCCCGGTGCGGCGGCGTTGGCCGAGGGCAGCGATCCCAAGAACGTGGCGTCGCTGCATCCGGATTCGGCTCTGGCGTGGATCACGCTGTCCGAGCTGGCGCTGACCGACGGGCTGGACCTGGAGGGCTACGCGTTCGCGCGCACTGGCTACCACCGGTCACTGGACCTGTTGCGTCGCAGCGGCTGGAAGGGTCACGGTCCGGTGCCGTGGTCGCACGAGCCGAACCGCGCGTTCCTGCGATCGCTGGCTGCTCTGGGTGAGTCGTCGGCACGTCTGGGCGACGACGCCGAGGCGCACCGCTGCCGCGAGTTCCTGCACGAGTCGAGCCCTGAGGCGTACGCCGAGCTCGTTCGCTAGCTCAGCGCGCGTCGGGTCACGGACGAGGTTCAGCGAGCTCGAGGTGCTCCCGCACCGCGGGGGCGAAGGGGCTCCAGGCGAACCAACCTGGCAGCGATCGTGTGAGTCGCGACGGACCGGTCAGGGTGATCTGGCCCGATGAGACGGCCTCGTGGTACGACGTGATGCCAGAGAAGACGCGCATCAGGTCCACGGGGGTGGTCGCGACGAACAGATCGGTCTCGAAGCCGGGCGGATCGGTGCACACCGACGTCTCGTGTCGTTCGATGACCATCCAGATGCGGGTCGGGTCATCGCCGGCGTAGTCGAACTCGACGACGGTGCGATCGTCCGGCAGCTCGTCGACGACGACTCGTCGCGACATCCACCACGTCAAGGTGACCGGGTCGACCTCGCGCGGCTCGGGCTCGGTGAACATCCACCGCACGGCCCACTCGCCGACGGCCATGATGACGCCCTCGAGGTCCTTGCCGGCAGGAGTCAGCCGGTACTCGTGCCCGTGCGGCATCGCCACCTTGTCGACGATGCCCTTGCGCTCGAGGTGGTCGAGTCGCTGCTTGAGCAAGGAGCGGGAGATGCCGGGCAGCCCCCGGTCGATCTCGTTGAAGCGACGACCACCGATGACCAGCTCGCGGATGATGAGGGGCGTCCAGCGCTCGGCGATCACGGCGCTCGCCAGCGCAACCGGGCAGTACTGGCCATACTCCTTCATCCTCTGAGTGTCTGCCCGGTGTGCGCGAAAGTCCAGAAACAGTCCCGGCGGGGTCCAGTTTCCGCCCTAGTCGTGCGCGAGGATGACGCGCACGGTGGGGGTTCATCCGATTCCAGGAGGACATCATGAGTACAACACCCGCCACCTTCGACCCCGTCGCCTTCAAGTCGACCACCCGAGCCCAGTGGGAGAGCGCCGCATCGGCGTGGCACCGCTGGGGACCAGCGATCGAGAACTGGTTGGGCGCCGCCACCGAGCAGATGCTCGATGACGTGCGCCTGGAGCCGGGCTCGCGCGTGCTTGACGTCGCCGCAGGCGCAGGGGGCCAGACGCTGGCCGCCGGCCACCGCGTGGGGCCGACCGGTCACGTGCTGGCCACCGACATCTCGCCGGCGATCCTCGCCCATGCCGCTGCGGCGGCCGCTGACGACGGGCTTGCCGACGTCGTGGACACGCTGGAGGCCGACGGCGAGGATCTCAGCGAGCTGGCCGCGGGCACCTTCGATGCCGCGATCTCTCGAGTGGGGCTGATCTACTTCCCCGACCAGCAGCGGGCGCTCGCCCAGATCTGCCGGGCCGTGCGATCCGGCGGGCGGATCTCGGCCGTCGTCTACTCCACCCCGGACCGAAACGAGTTCTTCTCGATCCCCGTGGGCATCATCCGCCGGGTTGCCGGTCTGCCGGCACCGGGTCCGGGGTTGCCGGGGCCGTTCAGCCTGGGTGGGCCGGGCGTCGCGGAGGCGGCCTACCGCGAGGCGGGTCTGCGTGACGTGACCGTCACGACGATCCCGTCACCGGTGCGGATGGACAGCGCTGCGGAGTGCGTGCGCTTCGAGCAGGAGTCGTTCGGAGCGTTGCACCAGATGCTGTCCGGCGTCGACGAGGCCGGTCGCGCCGCGGCCTGGCAGGAAATCGAGCAAGCCCTCACCCAGTTCGAGGACGAGCAGGGATTCGTGGGGCCCTGCGAGATGCTCGTGGTGTCGGGCACACGTCCCTAGCGGGGAACCACCAGGCGCCATGCGCCGGGCACGATGCGCCACGTGTGGTCGGTCTGCGGATCGGTCAGCTCGCCGTCGCTCGTGCTCGGCATGGCGTCGCCGCTCACCGTCACCTCGGTGGCGCGCAGGTATCGGACGTCGGCGCGACGCACGTGCTGGCCACTGCGCAGGCTGAGCGCGTAGCCGATGCGCCGGATCGGCGAAGCGGGATACGAGACCGCCACGTCCAGCAGCCCGTCGGCCGGGTCGGCCCCCGGCAGCAGCAGCGTCCCGCCACCGACGAACCGGCCATTGCCCACGGCCACCTGGACGACCCGGTGCCCCGGCAGGCGCTTGCCGTCGACCGTGATCTCGACGCGAGCGCCCGGCTTGACGAGGGCGCGCAGTCCCGCCACCAGGCTGCCGATGACGTAACCGACCGGACCGAGCCGCTTCTTCCACGGGACGGCGGCGGCAGCTGCCTCTGCGCCGACGCCGATGTGCGCCGCGTTGACGACCACCCGGTCCTGCCGGTCGATGATGAGGTCGAACTCGCGCACGGCGCCGTCGCTGACCAGCCGCGCCGCGTCTGCAGGGTCGTCGGGAAGCCCGATCGTGTGCGCGAAGTCGTTGCCGGTGCCCAGCGGGATGATCGCGACGAAGGTGTCCGCCAGCCGGTCGGCGGCGTGCATCGCGGCCACCACCGCGTGCACGGATCCGTCGCCGCCCATCGCGACGACGCCGTCCACGTCGGGGTGCTCGGAGAGTGCTTGGTCGAGGTCCTCCGGTGACGCGGTGCGCACCAGGGTCACGTCGGCGTCGGCGCGCAGTACGTCGAGCGCGGCGTCGACCGAGGTGTCGTCGGCGGTGCCGGCTTCGGCATTGGCGATGGCGAGAAGTGTGCTCATGAGATCGCCAGAGTAGGGGGTGCTGAAGTAGAGTGC
Organism: uncultured Actinomycetota bacterium; assembly: GCA_963769445.1. Classification (GTDB taxonomy): domain Bacteria; phylum Actinomycetota; class Actinomycetes; order Propionibacteriales; family Nocardioidaceae; genus Aeromicrobium. Next base: position 259,855 of record CAVYLO010000003.1, read on the forward strand.
CTCCGTAAGAGCCCCGCACGATCGGGGCTTGTCGCACGTCTAGGTGGTGCAACAGATGCCGGCAGTGGTCATCGTCGGAGCCCAGTGGGGTGACGAGGGCAAGGGCAAGGCAACCGATCTGCTCGGTAGCCGGGTCGATTACGTCGTGAAGTTCAACGGCGGAAACAACGCCGGGCACACGGTCGTCATCGGCGACCAGAAGTACGCCCTGCACCTGCTCCCCAGCGGCATTCTCAGCCCCGGATGCGTCCCGGTCATCGGCAACGGTGTCGTGGTGGACCTTGCGGTGCTGTTCGAGGAGATCGATGGTCTCGAGGCGCGCGGCATCGACACGTCGAAGCTGGTGATCAGCGCCAACGCGCATGTCATCGCCGACTACAACCGCACCATGGACAAGGTCGCCGAGCGCTTCCTGGGCAGCCGGAAGATCGGCACCACCGGCCGCGGCATCGGACCCACGTACGCCGACAAGATGAACCGCATCGGCATCCGCGTCCAGGATCTGTTCGATGAGAAGATCCTGCGGCAGAAGGTCGAGGGTGCTCTGGACCTGAAGAACCAGGTCCTCACCAAGATCTACAACCGCCGCGCGGTCGAGGTCGACGAGGTCGTCGAGGAGCTGCTCTCCTACGTCGATCGGCTGCGCCCGATGATCGCGGACACCCCCCTGCTGCTGCACGAGGCGCTCGCCGCTGACAAGACGGTGCTGCTCGAGGCTGGTCAGGCCACCCTGCTCGACGTCGATCACGGCACCTACCCGTTCGTCACGTCGTCATCGGCCACCACGGGAGGCGCCTGCACGGGCTCGGGCATCGCGCCCAAGGAGATCACGCGGGTCATCGGCATCGTGAAGGCCTACGCGACCCGCGTCGGCGAGGGACCGTTCCCGACCGAGCTGTTCGATGCCGATGGCGAGCAGCTGCGTCAGAACGGTGCCGAGTTCGGCACCACGACCGGCCGTCCGCGCCGTTGTGGCTGGTACGACGCGCCCATCGCGCGGTATGCGGCTCGCATCAACGGCGTCACCGACTTCGTGCTCACCAAGCTCGACGTGCTGACCGGCTGGGACAAGATCCCGGTGTGCGTCGCGTACGACGTCGACGGTGAACGGGTTGACGAGATGCCGATGACGCAGACCGGGTTCCACCACGCCAAGCCGATCTACGAGTACTTCGACGGCTGGCAGGAAGATCTGTCGGCGTGCCGCGAATTCACCGATCTGCCGGCGACGGCCCAGGCGTACGTCACGGCACTGGAGAAGATGTCGGGCGCCAGGATCTCCACCATCGGCGTCGGCCCCGATCGCGAGCAGACGATCGTCCTGCACGACTTGCTCTGACGCTGCAGGGGTCGCTATAGGCTGGTTGATCGTGAAGACCCTCGTGATCGGAACCGGTGGGCGCGAACACGCCCTGGCCCTCGCCCTCTCGCGTGATGCGCAGGTCGACGAGGTGCACGCTGCGCCCGGCAACCCGGGGATCGCGGCGTTCGCCTCCGTCCATGACGTGGACCCGATGGACGGCTCGGCCGTCGCCGATCTCGCGGCTCGTCTGGGTGTCGACCTCGTGGTCGTCGGGCCCGAGGCCCCGTTGGTCGCGGGGGTCGCCGATGCGGTGCGCGCCGCGGGCATTGCGTGCTTCGGGCCGACCGCCGCAGCCGCCCAGCTGGAGGGTTCGAAGGCGTTCGCCAAGCAGGTCATGGCGGCCGCCGAGGTGCCCACTGCCATGGCGCACGTGTGCGAGACGGCTGACGAGGTCATCGCCGCGCTCGATGCCTTCGGCCCGCCGTATGTCGTCAAGGACGATGCGCTCGCGGCCGGCAAGGGTGTCGTCGTCACCGAGGATCGTCAGGAGGCGATCGATCACGCCGCGCAGTGCGGCACGGTGGTGATCGAGGAGTTCCTCGACGGTCCCGAGGTGTCGTTGTTCGCGATCACCGACGGCGAGACCGTGCTGCCGTTGCAACCGGCCCAGGACTTCAAGCGCGCCTTCGACGGCGACGCGGGTCCCAACACCGGCGGGATGGGCGCGTACACACCGCTGGCCTGGGCTCCCGACGACCTTGTCGCCGAGGTGTCGCGTCGGGTGCTGGTGCCGACCGTCCAGGAGATGGCGCGCCGGGGCACCCCGTTCCAGGGACTGCTCTACGCCGGACTCGCGCTCACACAGCGAGGCGTCAAGGTGATCGAGTTCAACGCTCGGTTCGGCGACCCGGAGACGCAGTCGCTGCTGGCCCTGCTGCGCACTCCGCTGTCGGCACTGCTGCACGGCGCTGCCACGGGTGCATTGGGTGACGTGGGGCTACCGCACTGGGCGCCCGAGTCGGCCCTGACCGTCGTGCTGGCGGCCGCCAACTACCCCGGCACTCCGCGCAAGGGTGACGAGATCACGGGTGTCGACGCCGCGAACGCGCTCGACGGCGTGGACGTCATCCACGCCGGCACCGCCGTCGTCGACGGCCGACTCGTCACGGCGGGCGGCCGGGTTCTCTCGGTCACGGCGACGGGCGCCGATCTCGTCGAGGCGCGCGAACGCGCCTACGCCGGCGTCGCCTTGATCGGGTTCGACGGTGCCCAGCACAGGTCGGACATCGCGCAGGCAGCAGCAGAGGGGACAATGGACGCGTGACCACTCCGAACGTCCTCGCCGCCCGCTACGCCTCACCCGAGCTGGTGCGCATCTGGTCACCCGAGCACAAGATCGTCCTCGAACGGCGACTGTGGATCGCCGTCATGAAGGCCCAGAAGGATCTCGGGGTCGAGACACCGGACGGTGTCATCGAGGCCCATGAGGCTGTCGTCGAGCAGGTCGACCTGGCGTCCATCGCGGAGCGGGAGAAGGTCACCCGGCACGACGTCAAGGCGCGTATCGAGGAGTTCGCCGCGCTGGCAGGATCCGAGCACATCCACAAGGGCATGACCTCGCGTGATCTCACCGAGAACGTCGAGCAGCTGCAGATCCGAGCCTCCCTCGACGTGCTTCGCGATCGCGCCGTCGCCGCGCTGGCTCGCCTCGGGCGTCTGTCCGCCGAGCACGCGGAGCTCGTCATGGCTGGCCGCAGCCACAACGTCGCCGCTCAGGCCACGACCCTGGGCAAGCGTTTCGCCACCGTGGCCGACGAGCTGATGTTCTCGCTCGGTCGGCTCGACGACCTCGTCGCCCGGTACCCGCTGCGTGGCATCAAGGGTCCGGTCGGCACCGCCCAGGACCAGCTCGATCTGCTCGACAGCGACGAGGCGCGTCTGGCCGACCTCGAGCAGCGGGTTGCTGCCCACCTCGGCTTCGACACCGTGCTGACCAGCGTCGGCCAGGTCTACCCGCGCTCGCTGGACTACGACGTCGTCACGTCGCTGGTGCAGCTGGCGGCTGGCCCGTCCAATCTCGCGACCACGATTCGGCTGATGGCCGGCAACGAGATCGTCACCGAGGGATTCAAGCCCGGTCAGGTCGGCTCCAGTGCCATGCCGCACAAGATGAACACCCGCTCGTGTGAGCGGGTCAACGGGCTGGCGGTGATCCTGCGCGGATATGCCGCGATGCTCGGCGAGCTGGCCGGCGATCAGTGGAACGAGGGCGACGTGTCCTGCTCGGTCGTGCGCCGTGTGGCGCTGCCCGACGCGTTCTACGCAGCCGACGGACTGTTCGAGACATTCCTGACCGTGCTCGACGAGTTCGGCGTCTTCCCGGCCGTCGTGCAGCGCGAGCTCGATCGCTACCTGCCGTTCCTGGCGACCACCAAGGTGCTCATGGCCGCGGTGCGCAGGGGAGTCGGCCGCGAGGCCGCCCACGAGGCAGTCAAGGAGCATGCGGTCGCGGTGGCCCTGGAGATGCGAGAGAACGGCGCCGCCGAGAACGACCTGTTCGCGCGGCTTGCCGCCGATGATCGACTGGGGCTCACCGAGGCCGATCTCACCGCGCTGGTCGCCGAACCCATCACCTTCACCGGCGCTGCAGTGAGTCAGGTCGGCACGGTGGTCGCCGCGATCGAGAAGATCACGTCCGAGCAGCCCGAGCGCCGCGGCCTACACGCCGGGCTCGATCCTGTGATGCGCTGAGCATGGGACTTGCACTGATCCCAGCGGTGCTCGGCGGCATCACCATCGCCTTCGTGGTCGGCGCCTCGCGGCGCGGCGCTCCGTCAGCCAGCTGCCCGACTCACTGGCAGACCGGCCACCGGGACCGTGGTCGACGCCGAACGACCACAGCTGGTGGCGTACCTGACACCAGATGGGCGTCGCGTCGAGCTGCGCGGCACGCTCGATCCGACGTACGTGGTCGGCCAGGACGTCGAGGTGCTGGTCGACCCCGTCGATCCGACCCGCGCTCGCCTCGTGGAGGCTGACCGAGCCGCCGCTCTCGTGGTCCGCATCCTGCTGTCGCTCGCCGTGGGCTTCGCGCTGGCCACCGTGCTGGCCGTCCTCACCTTCGGCTGAGCGTGCAGCGAACAGGGTCCACTCGGGGCTGCCCGCTCCCACTAGGCTGACCGCGTGGCTCTCGACATCCCCGGCGCGACGCACCTGCACTCTGGCAAGGTCCGCGACCTCTACGAGTACGCGCCGGACTCGGGCGCCTTCAGCGCGGGCGATCACCTGCTGATGGTGGCGTCGGACCGCATCTCGGCCTACGACTTCTCGCTCGAGCCCGCGATCCCGGACAAGGGCGAGATCCTCACCCGGATGTCGCTGTGGTGGTTCGATCAGCTGGCCGACCTGGTGCCCAACCACATCGTGTCGACTGAGGTGCCTGACGTCGTGAGCGGCCGGGCGGTCGTGGTCGAGAAGCTGGACATGTTCCCGGTGGAGTGCGTGGCGCGGGGCTACCTCACCGGTTCCGGTCTGATCGACTACCAGGCCAACGGAGCGGTCTGTGGCGTCGCCTTGCCAGCCGGTCTGGTCGAGTCCAGTCGCCTCGCCGCCCCGATCTTCACCCCCGCCACCAAGGCTGACCTGGGCGAGCACGACGAGAACGTGGACTTCGACCACGTGGTCGGGACCATCGGCCTCGACGATGCGACTGCGCTGCGCGATCTCACGCTGCAGGTCTACAGCCGCGCCGAGCAGATCGCCCGCGACCGTGGCATCATCCTGGCCGACACCAAGCTCGAGTTCGGACGGGACAGCACCGGACAGATCGTGCTCGGCGACGAAGTCCTCACGCCTGATTCTTCTCGGTTCTGGCCGGCCGACTCCTACGCCGCCGGTCAGGTGCAGCCGTCCTTCGACAAGCAGTTCGTCCGCAACTGGCTCACGTCGCCTGCGAGCGGATGGGACCGGACCGGCGACTCGCCCCCGCCCGAGCTGCCGAGCGAGATCGTCGAACGCACCCGAACCCGCTATGTCCAGGCGTACGAGCAGCTGACCGGCCTCGTTTTCTAGGCGATTTTTCATCGCCGCGACGTGGGAAATCTCGCCCACACCGGCATCGTGTGCGGGCATACTGTTGCCTGATGTCCAACCAACACCAAGCACCTGCAGCGCACCGGGTCGCACCGACGAGTGTCGGTGCGCACCCCTCCGTCGCGGCGTGGCTCCGGGCCTTTGCAGCGGCGGTTCGTGACCGCAACTTCTCCGGCGGCCGCGGGCTGTTCTGGGCCGATGCCGAGGGATTCGGGACCGTCGCCAACCGCTGGAACGGCATCGATCAGCTGGAGGCCGAGCAGTGGCAGGGGGTGTGGGGCCGCACGACAGACTTCGATTTCGATCTCGACGGAGCACGCATCGTGGCCGCTGACGATCTGACCCTCGTCATCTCCACCTGGTCGTCCGATGGCGTCGACCCGGATGGCACGATGCGGCGCCGTGTCGGCCGCGCCACGATCGGCCTGGTGGCTGTCGACGGCGATCTGCGGGCTGTGCACAGCCACTTCTCGATGGTGCCGGGGACACCTGCGTGATCCATTTTCATGCTGCTCGCAACTTCCTGTGGACCATGGAACGCTTCATCAAGCGGTGGGCGCCTCAGCTGAAGGGGGTCGTCCACCCGGTTGCCTACGGCGACATCGACCTCTCGTCCCCCGTTCCTCCCGGCTTGCACCTGTTCACCGATTTCGAACGGCTCCTGCCGGCCGAGCGAGTACTCGCCGCCCGGCTGCACCAGAGGCTCGCCGATCAACCCGACTCCTACGCCACGATCAACGACCCCGCCGCATGGACCGGTCGCCTCGGGTTGCTGCGCGACCTGTCTGCCGCCGGCATCAACGATTTTCGAGCGTTCCCGTTCCACGCCGTCGAGCCCGACCTCCGGTTTCCGGCATTCCTGCGATGGGCCCACGAGCACCGCGGCAGCCTCGGCGCACCGGTCAATTCCATGGACGAGCTGCACCAGCGGGTCGACCAGCGGGTCAAGGGGCGCCGGCAACGGCGGAGCTCGGACCTGTTGGTGGTCGAGCAGATGGATGTCCGGAGCGAGGATGGTCTGTTCCGCAAGTACTCCGCGACCAAGATCGGTGACCAGGTCGTGCCGCGTCATCTGTTCTTCAGCGAGAAGTGGGTGACCAAGGTTCAGCAGTCCATCATCACCCCTGCGCTCGCGGAGGAGGAGCTCGAGTTCCTCCACACCTTCCCCCACGAGGCGCTGGTGCGGCAGGTCTTCTCGATGGCCGGGCTGGACTACGGCCGGATCGACTACGGGTTCAGCGGTGGTCGCCTGCAGGTGTGGGAGATCAACACCAACCCGGTGATCGTCCCGCATCCGGGCAAGATGGCACCGGCGCGCGTGCCCGGCCAGACCTGGTCGGCCGCAGCGATCACGGCAGCGTTCGAGGAGCTCGCGGCCAACGCCCCGACGGCGCCGGGACGCCGACCGTTCGGCGTCACCGAGCGGGCCGTGTGGCGGGCGCAGTCTGTGGTGACCCGTCGGTACGACCAGAAGCGTCGATGACGGGTCATTCGTCGTCGCGCTGAGCGTGCCGACTGACAGGTGGCGGATAAGGTGAAGACCCGTCACTGACCTGAGGAGACATCGTGGGAAACCTGGCCGCACTGCTGGAGGACACGACCGCGAAGCACGGCGATCGCACCGCGATCGTGTTCGGCGACACGAGCTGAGCTACGCCCAGGTCAACGGGGCGTCGAACCAGGTGGCCAACCTGCTGGTCTCCCGCGGCATCGGCCGTGGCGACAAGGTCGCGCTCAGCTGCCCCAACCTGCCGTACTTCTCGATCATCTACTTCGGCATCCTCAAGGCTGGCGCCACCGTCGTGCCGCTGAACGTGCTGCTCAAGGGCCGTGAGGTCGCGTACCACCTGGCCGACTCCGAGGCCAAGGCCTACTTCGCCTTCGAGGGCTCGGCCGACCTGCCCATCGGCGACGCTGCATACGAGGGCTTCAAGGCCACCGACACGTGCTCGGAGTTCTTCCTGATCAAGCTCGACTCAGCCGCGCCCGCCCCGCTGGAGCCCCCCGAGTACTACGCGCCGCTGGTCGCCGAGCAGCCCCCGACGTTCGAGATGGTCGAGACCGATGACGACGACACCGCCGTCATCCTCTACACGTCGGGCACCACGGGACAGCCCAAGGGCGCCGAGCTGCGGCACCGCAACATGCGCGACAACGCGCTGGCCGGCACGGACCTGTTCGGCGCCGACGAGAGCAACCCCGACACGTACCTGTGCGTGCTGCCGTTGTTCCACTCCTTCGGCCAGACCGTGATCCAGAACGGCGGCTTCGCCTTCGGCGGCACCGTCGTGATGCTGCCGCGCTTCGAGGCCAAGCCGGCCCTGGACCTGATGCTGAAGCACGAGGTGACCTTCTTCGCCGGAGTTCCCACCATGTACTGGGGACTGCTGGGCGCCCTCGACGAGGGCGACGTCGACGTCAAGGCGATCGCGCAGCACCTGCGCGTGGCAGCGGCCGGCGGTTCGGCCCTTCCCGGTGAGGTGCACAAGAACTTCAGGGAGCGCTTCGGCGTCACGATCCTGGAGGGCTACGGCCTCTCGGAGACCTCGCCCGTCGCGTCGTTCTCGGCCTACGGCGAGGAGCCGCGGGTCGGATCGATCGGCATCCCGATCCCGGGCGTCGAGATGAAGCTGATCAACGACGACTGGACTGACGTGCCCGACGGCCCCGACGAGGTCGGCGAGATCGCGATCAAGGGTCACAACATCATGAAGGGCTACTACAACCGCCCCGACGCGACCGACGAGTCGATCCACGACGGCTGGTTCCGCTCGGGCGATCTGGCCAAGAAGGACGAGGACGGCTTCTACTACATCGTCGACCGGTCCAAGGACATGATCATCCGCGGCGGTTTCAACGTCTATCCGCGCGAGCTCGAGGAGGTGCTGATGTCGCACCCGGCGGTCTCGCTGGTCGCGGTCATCGGCGTCCCGCACGAGTCGCACGGCGAGGAGATCAAGGCATTCGTGGTCAAGAACAAGGACCACGACGACGTCTCCGAGGACGATCTGGTGGCCTGGGGCAAGGAGCAGTTCGCTGCCTACAAGTACCCGCGCACGGTGCAGTTCCTCGACGAGCTCCCGATGACGTCGACCGGAAAGATCCTCAAGCGCGAGCTCAGCTGAGGCCGCCGAGACCGACGAGCGCAGCGAGGAGCGTCGAGGCGCGCCAGCGAAGCGTGAGCGTCTGCGCCGAAGGCGCCTCTTGCGAGGCGTAGCGAGGCGAGGGCTTGAGCGAGCCCGTGGCTGAGTCGCCTCGGTCGCTACGCTCCTCGCTGCCTCGCGCTCCTCGCAGAGCTGCCGTTCGCCGGAGCGAGCGACGTGTCGCGGGCGACTCGCGCAGCGAGCGCTGCGGCTCCCACACGCCTAGGGTGGCGGCATGACGACTGTGCTGGTGACCGGTGCGACTGGATTCGTCGGCGGGCGGCTGGTGCCGGCTCTGCTGGAGGCGGGCCACGACGTGCGCGCCATGACGCGGCGCCCGGACGACTACGACGGGCCAGGTACGCCAGTCGGCGGCGACGTGCACGAGGCGGGCACGCTCGCCCCTGCCATGGAGGGCGTCGACGTGGCGGTCTATCTGATTCACTCGCTGGACGACAACGACTTCGAGAGCAAGGACGCGGAGGCCGCGCGGTCGTTCGGTCTGGCCGCTGCGGCATGCGGTGTGAAGCAGATCGTCTACCTCGGCGGCTTGGGTTCGGACGATCAGGAGCTGTCGGCGCACCTGCGCTCGCGACGCGAGGTCGAGCACCTGCTCGGCGAGGCGGGGGTCCCGGTCACCGTCATGCGGGCGGCGGTGGTCGTCGGTCACGGCGGGATCTCCTGGGAGCTGACGCGCCAGCTGGTCAAGAATCTGCCCGTCATGGTCGTGCCGCGCTGGGCCGCGACACCCACCCAGCCGATCGGCATCGACGACGCGGTGGCCTACCTCGCCGGCGTGGTCGGCAACGACGATGCGCTGGGGCGGACCTTCGAGATCGGCGGAGCCGATCGAGTCACCTACCTGGAGATGATGCAGCAGGCCGCGGAGGAGATGCACGGGCGGCGTCTGCCGATCAAGACCGTCCCCGTGCTGACGCCGGGCCTGTCCTCGCGCTGGATCGCTTTGGTGACCGACGTCGACACCACGACGGCCAAGAACCTGATCGACTCGATGTCGACCGAGGTCGTCGTGGAGGACCACGCCATCGACGACGTGGTGTCGCGCGACGTCCTCACCTACCGTCAGTCGGTGCGGCGCGCCCTCGATGACGCCGCGGCAGCGGCGTCGTCAGCGTAGGCCGAAGATCACGGGAAGCAGCAGCAGCATCGCCATCGACCACGTGCAGTGCGTGAGGATCGGGGCGAGGATGCCGCCCGACGCCCGCCGCTGCAGCCCGACCACCACGCCCAGCAGGGCGGCGGCGAACGACAGCATGATGTTGCCGGTGGCGGCTGTCGCCACCGTGTAGGCCACGGTCGTCCACAGCACCGGGTGTCGGGTGATGGCGGCATACGCTGCGCCGCGGAAGAACAGCTCCTCGGCGATGCCGTTCAGTAGCGTGATCACCACGAGGATCGGTAGGGATCCTTCGGTGGCGAACTTCAGGACGTTGCCGACCTGCGCAGCGAGCGGATCGATCTGTCGCACGATCAACGCGCCGACGACGAACACCGCGGACATCGCCAGCCCCAGCAGGATCGGCTGGATCACCGGGCGCCGGTGGTCGTCGCCGGTGATGGACGCGATGCGCCCGAGGTGCAGCGGTCCGGACGCGAAGGCGCCCGCGGCCCACACCGCCGCCAGCGCGACGGACGAGGGGTAGAACCAGGCGCTCCCCGGCTCGATGCGAAGCGAGATGCCGAGCACCACGGCGCCGACCACCACGACGACCACCGTGGTGATCTGTCGCCTCCGCAGCGACGCAGTGCTCTGGTGGTGATCGCGGGGCACGATGTGCCACAGGGACCGCCCGAGGAAGGACTGGTCCAGCCAGCGTCGTGCCACGTGCGGTCCTCCCTCACTTCGGTCACCTTGAGGCTATCGGTGGACTGGGTGTTCGGCAGGCCACGCGTCGGCCGGCACAAGGAGCAGGGCCGATAGACTGGTGGCACCGACCACCCCAGGAGGAGCGCCCGTGGCCCGCGTCATCGTCGATGTCATGCCCAAGCCGGAGATTCTCGACCCTCAGGGCAAGGCTGTGCATGGTGCCCTCCCGCGTCTTGGTTTCGATGCTGTGGTCGACGTCCGTCAGGGCAAGCGGTTCGAGCTCGAGGTCTCGAACACGGACGAGGCGACGCTCGCCGAGGTGCACCAGATCGCCGAGACGTTGCTGTCGAATCCGGTCATCGAGGACTACACGGTGCGGGTGGATGCGTGAAGATCGGCGTCGTCACGTTTCCCGGATCACTGGACGACACTGACGCACAGCGGGCGGTACGTCTGGCCGGCGGCGAGGCCGTCCGGCTGTGGCACGGCGATCACGACCTGCACCACGTCGACGCCGTCATCTTGCCCGGCGGCTTCTCGTACGGCGACTACCTGAGGTGCGGCGCCATCGCCCGGTTCTCCCCGGTCATGACCGAAGTCGTCGAAGCGGCCAACGGTGGCATGCCGGTCCTCGGCATCTGCAACGGCTTCCAGATCCTGTGCGAGTCGCACCTGCTGCCCGGTGCCCTGATCCGCAACGACCACCGCCAGTTCGTGTGCCGCGACCAGGAGCTCATCGTCGAGAACACCTCCACGCCATGGACCTCGGCGTTCGAGCTCGACCAGCAGATCACCATCCCGCTCAAGAACGGCGAGGGCGGCTTCGTCGCTGACGAGGGGACGCTCGACCGGCTCGAGGGCGAGGGCAACGTGGTCTTCCGCTACGTCGACGGCAACCCCAACGGATCGATGCGCGACATCGCGGGCATCACGAACGAGCGGGGCAACGTGGTCGGCCTGATGCCTCACCCGGAGCACGCGGTCGAGGACCTGTGCGGTCCGGGAACCGACGGCCTGGGCTTCTTCACCTCGGCCGTGCAGGCCTTCACCAGCGTCTGACGCGACCACGCGGCCGTGACCCAACGCACAGTCCTACCGCGCCCCGAAATTCGTTGCCCCGGACAACGTACTGCTATGTTTGTGCATACGTGAACGCGCAGTTCAGCGCTGTTCCGGCCCGACTCGTCGTGCGATTCCGCACCGACTGGATCTTCGGGCATCCGTCCCGAATCGTCTGAGAGTCCTTTTGTGAACCAGCCTGCTGGCAGCCCCATGTCCAACGACACCACGCTGCCCACCTTCTCCTCCTTCAACCTGCCTGACGGCCTGGTGCGCAAGCTCGCGCAGCAGCAGATCGTCACGCCCAGCCCCATCCAGATGGCCGTCATCCCCGACGCCCTCGACGGTCGCAACGTCCTCGGCCGCGCCCGCACCGGATCGGGAAAGACCCTGGCCTTCGGCCTGCCGGTGCTCGCACGCCTCGCGGGCCGCACCAGCCGCCCCAAGGCGCCTCGCGCGCTGATCCTGCTGCCCACCCGCGAGCTGGCCATCCAGGTGCACACCGCCCTGCTGCCGCTCGCGCAGAAGCTGGACCTCAAGCACACGACGGTCTACGGCGGCGTGCCGATCAACAAGCAGATCAATGCGTTGAAGAACGGCGTCGACATCGTCATCGCGACGCCGGGCCGCCTGACCGACCTGATCGACCGCCGCTGCATCACCTTGGCGGACATCGAGATCACGGTGCTCGACGAGGCCGACCACCTGTGCGATCTGGGCTTCTACAAGCCGATCGACGCCCTGCTGTCCAAGACTCCTCAGTCCAGCCAGCGTCTGCTGCTGTCGGCCACGCTCGACGGCGACGTCAACAAGCTGGTCCAGCGACACCTGCCGCAGCACAGCCTGTTCGAGGTCGATCAGCTCGAGGACCAGATCGACACCATGGAGCACCACGTGCTGGTCAGCGAGGCCACCGAGAAGACCCGCGCGGCCCACGCGCTGCTGAGCGCCAACCCGCGCAGCATCGTGTTCACGCGCACCCGTCGCGGAGCCACCCGGCTGGCGCGTCAGCTGACGCAGGGCGGCATCGACGCCGTGGACATGCATGGCGATCTGTCCCAGCGCAACCGTGAGCGCAACCTGGCCCGCTTCAGCAAGGGCGAGGCCAGCGTCATCGTGGCCACCGACGTCGCCGCACGCGGCATCCACGTCGACGGCATCGGCCTGGTCGTCCACTACGACGCCCCCGCCGAGCACAAGGCGTACATGCACCGCTCGGGCCGCACGGCGCGTGCCGGCGAGTCCGGCTCGGTCGTCACGATGACCACGCCCGAGGCGCTGCGCGACGTGATGATGCTGCAGAACAAGGCCGGCGTCACGGCGCGCCATCACCGCGCGGCCACGGCCCCGTCGCCCATGACGGCCGCTTCGCTGACCACGTCAGGCACCGAGGCGCCGGCGCTGGCTGCTGGCCGAAGCGGCGGCGGCGGCAACGGCGGAGGCCGCTCCGGCGGCAACCGTGGCGGACGTCCGCAAGGCAATCGCAGTGGCGGCAACGGTCGCGGCGGCGCGAGCAACCCCAACCGCAATCGCAACCGGAGCCGCAACAGCCGCTGACCCCGGCTGCAACACCGCTGACCGCCGCCCCACCGACTTTTCGGTGGGGCGGCGGTCTTTTCGCTGGATGCGGCCGAGAACACAAGATGTAGGGGTTACATCGGTGTGATTCGTCATATACAGTGGCTGGCGCAGCTGGTTCGCCTCCTCAGCCAGGGGAGTCGTGGCAACAGGGAACCCGGTGAGATTCCGGGACTGCCCCGCAGCGGTAAGTGGGAACGACCGATGTCATCAGCACTGGAGCGAAAGTCTGGGAAGCGACATCCAGTAGGCGACGCACCTGCGTCTGGCCCATGAGTCCGAAGACCTGCCAGTGCCTTGTCGCTCCAATGGCGACGAGGGTCCGCGACCTCGTGGGACGGTCAGGGGATCAGGTCGTCGCGCGTTCCGTGAGGGCCACCGTCTCCTCCACCCCTCGTGCTCGTGGATCTGCTTCAGACCGAGCTCACGAGGGGTGAGTTGCATGTCCATCTTCGTCATCAAGCGCGACGGCAGTCGAGCACCGTACGACGGCTACGAGATCGCCCGTTCCATCGAGGAGGCCAGTGCCGGCCTCGACGACACGGTCGCCCGGGTCACCCAGCTGCAGTCCGAGCTGGAGATCACCCTGTTCGACGGCATCACCAGCGAGCAGCTGGACGAGGCCGTGGTCGGTGTCGCGCTGCAGAACGTCAAGGACGATCCGGCGTTCGACACCATCGCCTCCCGGCTGCTGATCAAGACGCTCTACAAGAAGATCTTCGGCGAGGGCGTCACGCGCGACGAGGTGTACGCCTTCCACGGTCCAGCGTTCGTGCAGTCGATCCTGCGTGGTGTCGAGCTCGGTCTGCTCGACGCCCGACTGGCCGAGCTGTTCGACCTCGAGGTGCTGGGTGCTGCTCTCGATCCTGACCGCGACGACCTGATCCGATACATCGGCGCCCAGACGATGCGGACCCGCTACATGATCTGCGAGCCCGACGGCACCCCGCTGGAGGTGCCGCAGTTCTTCTGGATGCGCGTCGCGATGGGGCTCTGCCTCAACGAGGCCGATCCGACCGCTGCGGCGATCGGTTTCTACGACAAGATGTCGCGGCTGGAGTACCTCGCGGCCGGGTCCACCCTGGTCAACGCCGGAACCTCGTACAGCCAGCTCTCCAACTGCTTCGTGATGCAGATGGAGGACGACATCGAGCACATCGCGAAGAGCGTGCGTGACGTGATGTGGCTGACGAAGGGCACCGGCGGCATCGGACTGTCGGTGACCAAGCTGCGCTCGGAGGGTTCACCGATCCGGTCCAACAACACCACGTCGACCGGCCCCATCCCGTTCATGCACACGATCGACTCGACGCTGCGCGCGATCAGCCGCGGCGGCAAGAAGTTCGGCGCTCTGTGCTTCTACATGGAGAACTGGCACCTCGACTTCGCGCAGTTCCTCGACCTGCGGCAGAACTCCGGCGATCCCTACCGGCGCACGCGCACGGCCAACACCGCGGTCTGGATCTCCGACGAGTTCATGAAGCGCGTGCAGGACGACGAGCCCTGGTACCTGTTCGACCCGCTCGACACCCCCGATCTGGTCGAGCTGTACGGGCAGGACTTCTCCCGCCGCTACGCCGAGTACGCGGCTCTGGCCGAAGCGGGCGAGCTGCGGCACAAGAAGATGCGCGCGCGCGAGCAGTTCCGCGCGATCCTGGTGTCGCTGCAGTCGACCTCGCACCCGTGGCTGACCTGGAAGGACACCATCAACACGCGTGCGCTGAACCACAACACCGGGACGATCCACCTGTCCAACCTGTGCACCGAGATCACCCTGCCGCAGGATCGCGACAACGTCTCGGTCTGCAACCTGGCCTCGATCAATCTGTCCCGCCACGTCACGGGCCGGCGTCAGCAGGCGCGGGTGGACTGGGAGCGGCTGGCCGAATCCACCCGCCTGGCCGTTCGTCAGCTGGACAACCTGATCGACATCACGATCAGCTCGGTGCCGGAGTCGGAGCACTCCAATGACGAGAACCGGGCGCTCGGCCTCGGGGTCATGGGATTCACCGACATCGTCGAGCGCTTCGGCTACTCCTACGAGTCCGAGCAGTCCTACGACCTGATGGACCAGATCATGGAGTTCGTCAGCTGGCACGCCATCGACGCCAGCTGCGACCTGGCTCGTGAGCGGGGTGCCTACCCGAACTTCGCGGGATCGCGCTGGAGCGAGGGCATGGTCCCGATCGACTCGTTCGACCTGCTCGAGGCCGATCGTGGTGTGCCGGTCGAGGTCGACCGCTCCAGCCGGATGGACTGGGACGCGCTGCGCGGCAAGGTGCAGGTCGGCATCCGCAACTCGACGCTGATGGCCATCGCGCCGACCGCGTCGATCGGCCTGGTCGCGGGGACGACACCGGGTCTGGACCCGCAGTTCAGCCAGATCTTCAGCCGCGCCACCAGCTCCGGCAAGTTCCTCGAGGTCAACCGCAACCTGGTCGAGGACCTGCGTGCCCTGGGCCTGTGGGAGACGGTGCGCGAGGACCTGCTGCGTCATCAGGGCGATCTGTCCAAGGTCGAGGGGGTTCCGGCCGAGCTGACCGAGATCTACCGGACCAGCTTCCAGCTGTCGCCGTACGCCTTCCTGCACGTGGCAGCCCGAGCCCAGAAGTGGATCGATCAGGCCATCAGCCGCAACATCTACCTGCAGAGCCGCGACGTGGGCGAGATGGTCGAGCTGTACGCAGCCGCGTGGCGGATGGGCGTCAAGACGACCTACTACCTGCACATGATGCCGCGCCACACCGCCGAGCAGAGCACGGTCAAGGTCAACAAGGCCGAGAGCACGGCACCGGCGGGCGGTGGTGGTGCGCGCCGGGGCTTCGGCGCTGCGCGCTCGACTCCCGCTGCCACCGCGGTCGTCCCCGACGAGGTGGCCGAGCTCGAGATCGTCGATGGAGCCGCCTGCCCCATCGACCCGCAGGAGCGCCTCGAGTGCGACTCCTGCCAGTGACCAATGACCCCCGTCCCCGCTGAGAAAGTGAGCACCCGCATGACTGAGACACCCACCCGCACGCGAGGCATCCTCGGCACCGGCATCGAGCAGGGGCTCCTGCTCAAGCCCGTCACGTATCCGTGGGCCATGGAGCTGTACGACCAGGCCGTGGCGAACACCTGGTTCCCCAACGAGATTCCAGCTGGGCGAGGACCTCGGCGACTTCGAGCGCATGAGCGACGAGGAGCGGCACGCCCTGACGTTCCTGATGAGCTACTTCAACCCGAACGAGCTGTTGGTCAACAAGGCGCTCGCCTTCGGCGTGTACCCGTACGTCAACGCCGCCGAGTGCCACCTGTACCTGGCCAAGCAGATGTGGGAGGAAGCCAATCACTGCATGAGCTTCGAGTACGTGCTCGAGACCTTCCCGATCGACCGGGAGGCCGCGTACGAGTCGCACGTGACGGTGCCGTCGATGGCGGCCAAGGAGGAGTTCGAGGTGCGCTACATCAAGCGCATGACCGAGCAGACGCTGGACATCACGACCACCGAGGGCAAGCAGGACTTCGTGCGCAACCTCGTGGCCTACAACGTGATCCTGGAGGGCATCTGGTTCTACTCCGGGTTCATGGTGGCGCTGAGCTTCCGCCAGCGAAATCTGCTGCGCAACTTCGGCTCCCTGATCGACTGGATCGTGCGGGACGAGAGCCTGCACCTGAAGTTCGGGATCAACTTGATCCTGACGGTGCTCGAGGAGAACCCCGACGTCGCGACGCCGGAGTTCGCCGACGAGATCCAGCAGATGGTCATCGACGCCGTCGAGATGGAGGAGGCCTACAACCGCGACCTGCTGCCGGGCGGGATCCTGGGGCTGAACGCCGACTACATCAACCAGTACGTGCGCTACCTGGCCGACCGCCGACTCGAGGAGCTGGGCTTCGGGCCGCACTACGACGCGGCCAACCCCGCCAAGTGGATGGCGACCGCGAACGACACCCTGCAGCTGGTGAACTTCTTCGAGTCGACCAACACCTCCTACGAGGTGAATGCCAAGTCATCGTGAGGAAGGTCGATGCGGAATGCTGGACCCCATGCTGACCAGCTCCCGAAAGCCTCGCATCGGCCTGCTGGGCCCCGCGTTCATCGCCGCGGTCGCTTACGTCGACCCGGGCAACGTCGCCACGAACGTCACGGCGGGATCGCAGTTCGGCTACACCTTGGTGTGGGTCGTGGTGCTGGCCAACGTCATGGCCGTGCTGGTGCAGTACCTCTCGGCCAAGCTGGGCATGGTCACGGGGACGTCGCTGTCGGAGCACCTGGGCCAACGGCTGCCCAGACGGTCTCGTCTCGTCTACTGGGCGCAGGCCGAGACCATCGCCATCGCGACTGATCTGGCCGAGGTCGTGGGCGGAGCGATCGCGCTGTACCTGCTGTTCGATCTGCCGCTCCCGCTCGGCGCAGTCATCACAGCAGCGGTGGCCATGCTGATCCTGCAGATCGGTGACCGGCGGGGTCAGCCGGCGCTCGAGCGGGTCATCATCGGTTTCCTCGCGCTGATTGCCTTGGGATTCCTCGCCGGGTTGGTCGTCGACCCACCGGCCGTCGGGCCGCTGGCAGGCGGTCTGGTGCCGCGTTTCGAGGGCAGCGAGAGCCTCCTGCTCGCCTCGGGCATCATCGGGGCGACGGTGATGCCCCACGTCATCTACCTGCACTCGAGCCTGACCACGACACGACTCGGACAGCGCGGGGATGGCTTGAGCGTGCGTGAGCTGCTCTCGGCGACGCGAACCGATGTGGTTCTGGCGCTGGTGCTGGCCGGGGTGCTGAACCTGTCACTGCTCGTCGTGGCCGCGACCAGCCTGGATGGACTGCCCGGTACCGACACGCTGGAGGGCGTGCACGCCGTCGTCACGTCCGAGCTGGGTGCGGGCGTCGCGCTGCTGTTCGCCGTCGCGCTGCTCGGATCTGGTCTGGCCTCCACCTCGGTGGGTAGTGCCGCCGGCGCCGAGGTGATGAGCGGCCTGCTGAGTCTGCAGGTACCGGTGCTCCTGCGCCGCACGGTCACCCTCATCCCGGCTCTGGTCGTGCTGCTGGCCGGCGCGGACCCGACGCGGGCCCTCGTGATCTCCCAGGTGGTCCTGTCGATCGGCATCCCGTTCGCCTTGGTGCCGTTGGTCGTGCTGACCGCGCGTCGCGACGTGATGGGCGAGCACGTGAACCGGGCGGCCACCACGATCGCCGCCTCGGGAGTCGCCGGCGTGGTCATCGCACTGAACGTGGTGCTGCTGTGGCTGACCTTCAGCGGCTGAGATCGCCCGGCGGTTGCCGTTCTGGGAGGATCACCGCATGGCACTGCTCGGTCTGCGCGTACCCCGTGATCTCGGTGCGGTGGTCGAGAACGTGGGCGACAAGGTGCGGCGACGACCGATAGCGGACCTGACTCGCACGCCTCGCGACATCGTGGAGAAGCGACGCAATTTCACGTTGTATCGGTACTCCTCGGTGCCGGGGGTCACGACCCGCGGCAAGCCGGTGCTGTTCATTCCGCCGTTGGCTGCACCCGCGCTGGCCTTCGACCTGCGCCGCTCGTGCAGTGTCGTGGAGTACTTCGTCAACCAGGGTCGGCCGGTCTACCTCGCCGACTATGGCGCCGTCGAGTTCAAGCATCGCACCCAGGGGATCGAGCACTGGGTGGATTCGGTGGTTCCGGCGGCCATCGAGGCGACCTCGACCCATGCCGACGGGGTCGACGTGCACGTCGCCGGATGGAGCCTCGGCGGAATCTTCACGATGTTCTCCGCCGCGGCGCACCCCGAGCTGCCGATCGCCTCGGCCACCGCTGTGGCCAGCCCCTTCGACCTCCGTGAGGTACCTCTGCTCGCTCTCGCCCGGCCCGTGGACCGGGTGGTCGGGCGCCTCGTGGGTCCGGCCTACCGCGCCATGGGCGGGGTGCCGGCGTGGTTGACTCGCGCCGGCTTTCAGCTGTCGTCGTTGGACAAGTTCCTGACCAAGCCGTTCGCGATGCTGATGCATGCCGACGACCGTGACTTCCTGGCTCAGCTCGAGGCCGTCGACCGTTTCATGGACTCGATGTACGCCTATCCCGGACGCACGTTCGGGCAGCTCTACCACGTCGTGATGCGCTCGAACGAGTTCGCGACCGGCGCCATGGAGATCGCCGGCCGGCGGGTGCACCTGGGCGCGATCGAGGTGCCCGTCCTGGTCGTGGCCGGTACGGACGACACGCTGGCACCCGAGCCCGCCGTCGTGCATCTGCTCGACCTCGTGACAGGTGCTCCGCGGACCCACATCGTGCGGGCACCGGGTGGTCACCTCGGCGTGCTGACCGGCCGCGGCGCGCGCACCGCCTCCTGGCCCGGCATGGAGACCTTCTTCACCGAGGCCGACTGACCACCTCGGGTGGCGCAAACCGTCGCGTGGGGGAGATGAGGTGGGCAGAATGAGGACATGCCCGAGCTGCCCGAGGTCAACGCGCTGGTGGAGTTCCTCGACCGCGAGATGGCCGGTGCCGTGGTGGCCGGTGTCGAGCTCGGGTCCTTCTCGGTGCTCAAGACGTTCGATCCGCCGGTCGAGTCACTGGCGGGGCTGACCGTCACGGGAGTGACCCGACACGGCAAGTTCATCGACATCGATGTCGACGGGATCCACGTCGTGGTGCACCTGGCCAAGGCGGGGTGGCTGCGCTGGTCGACGAAGTTCTCCGACCCCCGAATCAAGATGGGCAACGGTCCACTGGCCGCCCGACTGCGCATCGATCGTGGGGACGGCCCGCACGAGGGGTTCGACGTCACGGAAGCAGGCACCCGCAAGGGGCTGGCCATGTACGTCGTGCGCGACCCGAGGGACGTGCCGGGCATCGCTGCGCTGGGGCCCGACCCGCTGGTCGATGGCTTTGAGCTGCGACCGCTGCTGGGACGCCACATGCAGATCAAACGGCTGATCCGCGACCAGAAGATCATCGCCGGCGTCGGCAACGCCTACAGCGACGAGATCCTGCACGTCGCCAAGCTGTCGCCGTTCGCTCTGGCTGACACCCTGGGCGATGACGAGATCGATCGGCTCGGGCAGGCGCTGCAGCAGGTGCTCCGCGATGCTGTCGATCAGGCGCGGGGCAAGCCGGCAGCCGAGCTGAAGGACAGCAAACGCACCCGGATGCGGGTGCACGGCCGGGCTGGCGAGCCTTGCCCGGAGTGCGGTGACGTGGTCCGCGAGGTCGTCTACTCCGGTTCCTCGTTGCAGTACTGCGCCACCTGTCAGACCGGCGGCAAGGTGCTCAAGGACCGCAGCACCTCCAAGTTCCTCAAATAGGGGCTCGGCTCGGCCCATGGTTGCGACCTTGGCTATGCCAGGGCGACGAAGGTGACGGCGAGGGCGGCCAGCAGCAGGCCCACGCCCTGCCAGCGCAGGATCCGCTCGCGCAGCAGCACCGCCGCCAGCAGCACGGTCGTCGCCGGATAGAGCGAGGAGATGACCGACACCACCGACAGCAGTCCCTGCTGGCTCGCGAACAGGAACGCGCCCTGCGCGGTGAAGCCGAGCGGTCCCATGACCACGGCGCGCCACGCCACGGCGTCGCGCGGCACCCAGGCGGCCCGCAGCACGGTCGCGGTCGCGATGACCGCAAGGACCGAGGTCACCTGCGAGGTGGCGAGCGCCGCCAGTCCCGCACCATCGTTGACCTGCCCGAGGAACACGAACAGCACTCCGAAGCCGAGACCAGCCAGGGCTCCGTCGACGACCCCGCCACGATGCGCGGTGTCGGCATCGGGCACCCGTGAGATGAGCGCGATGGCGGGGAAGGCGAGCGCGATGCCCAGCACCGCGATCGCCGCAGGGCGCTCGCCCGTGGCCAAGCCGACTCCCACCGGCAGCAGCGCGGCTCCGATCGCCGAGATCGGGGCGACCACGCTCATGCGTGCGGTCGACAGACCGCGGTACAGGAACGCGACCCCAAATCCGCCGCCCAGCCCGGCGATCGCGCCGTAGCCGAGGTCGGCACCAGAGGGTTGCCCGCCGAAGACGGCGACCGCCGTGAGCGCGCACACGGCAGAGGACGACTGCCCCACCACCGCGATCTGCCATGGCGTGGCCCGCTTGGCGAAGATGCCCCCCAGAAAGTCCGCAACGCCGTACGCGAGGGCCGAGACGAGGGACAGGACGATGGCCACTGAGGCAGCCTAGTAGTCGGCGCCTCAGGATCGATCGGCGAGGCGATGTTGCAGGGCGAGGGCCATCAACAGGACGATCGCGGCGGTGAGGAGGCCCCACTTGACCGATCCAGCCGTGCCCATGACATCGATGGTCGACACGCTGACGGAGCTCCCGTCGCGGGCGGCCATCAGCACCATGACGTTCTCGACCTCATCGGCAACGGCGGCACCGATGATCAGGCCCGTGCCGATGCCCCGGGCCACGCCGTACGCAACCTGCCGGAACGCGATGACTCCGAGGAGGGCGTAGCCGAGGGCAAACACCATGTCGGCGATCGCGGCTGCCATGGCTCGACGCTGTCCGCCGCCGAGGACGCCGAGGAACTCATCGGGGGTCGAGGAGGTTTGCAGGTCGAGGTAGTTCGGCTCGAGCAACCAGATCGCGATACCTGACACGACCACGAGGGCCAGAACGGGTCTCCAGCTGGGCATGCTGCATCGTAGCCGGGTCGGCTGCGTGTGGCTGCCTACGATGGAGACATGGACACCCCCAACAGAGGTCCCGGGCGGTGGTCGTCGCAGGCCAACCGCGCCGCGCACGACGCAGCGCAGCGGGTCGACGACACGACAGGCGAATCGACCCAGCGAGCGGCAGCCGTGATCGCGTCCGCCGTGCGGCTGCTGCGCTGGCCCACTGCTGCGGTGCTGTGGCTGTCGGGCCCGTTCATCATGGCCACGATCCTGATCGGATGGGCCGCCGATGGATCGATGGGCTGGGTCATCCTGGTCCTCGGCCTGCTGATGGCCGCCGTGGCGGGCACCTTCGCGGTGCGCCGCAAACGGGTGCTGCACGCCGTCGCCGACCCCGAGGCGCTCGCCGCAGAGCTGCGGGTCATGGTCAACCTGACCGGCCGGACCCAGCAGACCGGGGCCGTGCTCCGCGACATCACCGGCGGCGATGGCTGGCGGGTCCTCGGCCGACTGCGGGGCCTCTGGCGTGGTGCCAACCTGCCGGCCCAGTGGGTCCAGGAGGTGGGTGAGCTGCCCCGAGCCCGCTACTTCGCTCCGCCGAAGATCGGCACCACGGTGACCTTGACGGTGGCAGCCGCGTGGCTGGTGCCGATCTCGATCGTGGTCACTGCGCTGTCGGCGATCGGTGCCCTGGCGGGGTCGATCTGACGATCAGGCCGAGGCTCTGACGGGCGCCGGAGTCGAGCAGGAACGCGACGCCGCAGTGGCGGCAGACCCCGTGGTCGGCCGCATGGTCGAGCACATCGATCTCTGACTCGCAGGTCTCGCAGACGACGGCGAGGCCGAGGTTCACCAGACTGTCAGGGTTCATGCGTCCTACGGTAGGCCCGACCTCGGACACAACCGCTGCGACACGCGTCAGCTGGATCGGGTGACGTGGCGGTGCTGCATCGAGTCGGCGATGGTCTCCAGCCGCTGCCGCTGCTCGGGTGTCATGTCGGCCGCGCGACGAGCGATGTCCAGGGTGAACTGGGCGACCTCGGCAGCGAACAGGGCTCGGCCGGCCTCGTCGAGCTCCTCGGTGAGCGCCACCAGGGCGCGCATGTCGTTGTCGCGTACCGCCCACGCGAAGCGTTGCCAGATCCTGGAGGCACCGCACGTCTCGTCGATGGGTTCGACCGCCCGCAGCAGCTGCTTCAGGTGGACGGGGCCACCGATCTGGACGCACAGGACGGCGGCGTCGACCTCCAGCAGGGTCATGTCGTGCTGGCGTGCCTCGTCGACCACGCCCTGCAGCAGGTCCAGCGCCTCGTCGGGCTCGCCGATGGCGTCGTGGACGCAGGCCTGGGAGATCCGCCGCTGCAGCTCGTACTGGCGACGTGGATTCGGGCCGTGGCTCGCGGACGCGGCGAGCAGCTCCTGCACCTGATCGATGTCGCCCACCCGGGTCAGGACCAGGGCGGCGAGCGCCTCCATCCAGCTGCGCAGGTGGTGCGGATCGCTGGCGGGGGTGCGCATCAGGCAGAGCTGGGCGTGGGCCAGCGCCGATCCGGTGTCCTCGGTGTAGAAGGCGTGCAGTCCCCACATGGCGGTGCCGAGGCGGCCGAGATTGCCGAACGGGAGGCCCGGGCTGCTGTAGGAGGTCAGGGCGTCGCGGGCGCCGTCCAGGTCGCCGGCGGACAGGAGGCACAGCACCTGCGTCTCGAGCGCCCCTTCGAGGTCCGAGGTCGCCACGTCCTCGATCTCCAGCAGGCTGTCGACGGCCGCGCCGATCAACGTGACCGCCTCGTCGAGACGGCTGGCCTGGTGCAGGGACAACGCCGTGGCCATCTGGGCCATGGTCTGACCCACCGGGCTCAGGTGCCCCGAGGCGACGAGCGCCGCCATGGATCGTCGGGGGATCTCCGATCCGGTCTGGAACGCCGCGCCGATCAACCCGCACAGCGTCAGGACTGCGTGCCGCGCGTCGTCGGAGACGTCGGTCGCGCCGCGGATGGCCAGGACCACGTCCTGCACCTCCTCGCGCGGCAGGAAACGCATGACCCACCGCATGAAGGCGAACAGGTCGTCGTCGCGCAACGTCGTGAGATCGATCGATCGCAGCAGGGCCTGGACGTCGGCGCGCGCACCGCTCTCGCTCAGGGCGTGACAGTGCTCGATCAGCAGCCGGGAGGGGCGATCGGCCTCGGGCACGGCGTTGACGAACTGGAGGGCCAGGTGGAACCGCCCCTCGCGGTTGGCCCGCCGGGCTGCTGGTACCGCGAGCTCGATCGGCAGCGCCCGCCCGATGGAGGTCACCCACACCGCGAAGCGGGGAGCGACCGTCGGACGGCTCGCGGACCGGGTCAGCTGGCCGAAGTAGTGCTCGTGCAGAGCCGTGCGCCGCTCGAGCAACAGGTTTCGGCGGACGGTCTTGGCCTCGACGGACGAGGCGAACACGATGACCGTGCCGTGCGTGCGCAGCGCTCCGACGGCCAGCGCGTCCGTCACCGGACCGTCGCCGAAGACCGCCCGGGCCTCGGCGTGGTCCAGCTCCATGGCCAGGGCAGCGACGTCGAGCAGGTCTCGGGCGGGATGTTCCTGCGCGAATCGGGGACCCCAGGGCTTCGTCGCCGCTATGACGTCCGCGTCGACCTGCGCGACTGGGCACGGTGTCGTCGGTGACGAGGCGTCCTGAGATCGCCTTGATCTGACCGGTGCGAAAGCCCGCGTCCGCCAGCTCCTTGAGCACCGCGTAGGCGCCCTGGGATCGGGCCGCCAGCATCGACACCGTCATCGGGTGCGGCGTGACCCCGAATCGCTGAACGAGCAGCTGGGCGATGGTCGCGTCGTCCAGCGGGTCGAGATCGATGCGGGCAGCAGAGCCTGCGAAGGCGTGGGTGTCCGCAGCCTCGGGCCCCACGGTCGACACCAAGCGGATGACCCGGTTCTCCACGAGACGAGCCAGCACGGCGATCGAGTCGTCGTCACACAGATCGGCCTCACGCAGCGACACCTTGGGTCGCCCGAAGGAGCTGGTCAGGATCGTCTCGGCCCGACTCTCGACCTCCTCCCGCGACTGCGCGGCGTCCGCACGCAGGTCGGGGAGGAGCTGGTTGAGCGCCGCGAAGGAGCGGATGGGCCCACCGTAGGCGTGCGCCTCGCGACCCCACGCGGTGAGTGTGGGACCGCCCGTGACGGCGGAGGCAAGCGCGCCCCGGTTGCTGCCCAGCGGACCGACGATCATCAGGTGGTCGGTCTCGCGAAAGAGCGCCAGAGCCCCATCGATGAAGTCGTCGGAGAAGGCAGGTGGCCATGGCCGTAGAACGGTCTGAGCATCGTTCACCGGTTTTCCCTCCGATCTCGCGCCCCTGTCGGTGTCAGCGTAGTGTCCAACGCGGCGGATTTCCCGGCCATGGAGCCGTGTGTCGGCTCCATGGGGATGCTTCTACTGTGGGGCCATGGATCTGCGCGCCGTCGTTCTGCTTCCCCTGCACGTGTCCGTCGCCGCCACGCGGGCCACGTTGGGTCTTGGCCAGCTCGCTTCGACGCAGGGGCCGCTGCTGCGCGAAGGTGGCTACGGGCAACGGCTCGGTGGCATCATCGCCGAGGGTGGTCTGCTGGATCAGATCAATCGCATCCTGGCCGACGAACGCGGCCCGATCGGATTGGCCAACACCCTGGCTGATCTCACGTCCCCCGACCGCCCGCTGGGCAGGGCGTTGGCCCGCGACGGTCTGCTGGACCGCATGGCCGACGAGGACGGGCCGTTCATCCGACTGCTGGAGGCCGGAGGTCCGCTCGACCGGATGCTCCAGCCCGGTGGCACGGTGGACCGGCTGCTCGCCGAGGACGGTGCCATCGACCGTCTGCTGGCCGAGGGCGGCTTGGTCGATCAGCTCATCGCGGACCAGGGCATCCTCGAGACGATGCTGGCGCCGGGAGGAACCCTCGATCGCCTGCTGGCGCTGGGTGAGACCTTCGATGCGCTGGTGCCTCGGCTGGAGAACCTCAACGCAGCCATCCCCAACCTGAATGCCGCCGTCGCCGTTCTCACCGGAGCCGTTGAGCCGCTGGGTGCCCTCGCCGGCCGCTTGCCCGGCGCCTGGCGGCGGGGAGTCGTGGCCGCGCCGGTGGCAGTGGATGAGCCCAGCGAATCCTGACACCGAGGGCCATGGGCGTCGACGATAGGCTCCACGTGTGACCGCAGGCCGCCCGCTCGACACCGTCCATCTCGCCGCCGCCACCCCTGACCACGTGCAGCCGTGGGCCGAGCTGGGGATGAAGCAGGACGAGTACGCGAGCATCCACGAGATCCTCGGCCGCCGCCCCACCGGAGCGGAACTGGCGATGTACTCGGTGATGTGGAGCGAGCACTGCTCGTACAAGTCCAGCAAGGTGCACCTGAAGAAGTTCGGTGACCTGCCGCAGGAGACCCCGCTCGGCAAGACTCTGGCCGGCATCGGCGAGAACGCTGGAGTCATCGACATCGGCCAGGGCTACGCCGTGACGTTCAAGGTGGAGTCGCACAACCACCCGTCGTACGTCGAGCCGTACCAAGGTGCGGCCACCGGCGTCGGCGGCATCGTCCGGGACATCCTCGCGATGGGCGCCCGCCCGGTCGCCATCATGGACCCGCTGCGCTTCGGTCCGCTCGACGCGCCTGACACCCGCCGCGTCATGCCCGGCATCGTGGCCGGCGTCGGCGGGTACGGCAACTGCCTGGGCCTGCCCAACATCGGCGGCGAGGTCGTGTTCGATCCGACCTATGTCGGCAATCCGCTGGTCAACGCCTTGTGCGTCGGCGTGCTGCGGCACGAGGACCTCCACCTGGCGTTCGCGTCCGGGGTCGGGCAACAAGGTCGTCCTCTACGGTGCGCGCACCGGCGGCGATGGCATCGGTGGGGTGTCGGTGCTTGCCTCGGAGACCTTCGATGAGACCGGGCCGGCCAAGCGGCCGAGCGTGCAGGTCGGCGATCCGTTCATGGAGAAGCTGCTGATCGAGTGCACCCTGGAGCTGTTCAGTGCCGGCGTCGTCAACGGCATCCAGGACCTCGGCGGCGCGGGACTGTCGTGCGCCACCAGCGAGCTGGCATCGGCCGGCGACGGCGGCATGCACGTCGAGCTCGACACCGTGCCGCTGCGCGACTCCACGCTCTCGCCCGAGGAGATCTTGATGAGCGAGAGTCAGGAGCGCATGATGGCGGTCGTCGAACCGGCCGACCTCGATGCGTTCATGGCGATCTGTGCGACATGGGAGGTCGAGGCGGTCGTGATCGGCGAGGTCACCGACGGCGATCACCTCGTCATCGACTGGCATGGCGAGACCGTGGTCGACGTGCCGCCGCGATCGGTGGCGCACGACGGTCCGACCTACGACCGCCCCTACGCGCGGCCGGCCGGCCAGGACGCCCTGCAGGCCGACGCGGCCGAGGCGCTGCCCCGACCGAGCACCGGCGATGAGCTGCGCGACCAGCTGGTGGCGATCGTGACGTCACCCAACATGGCGGACAAGTCCTGGGTCACCGACCAGTACGACCGCTACGTCCAGGGCAACACCGTGCTGGCGCAGCCCGAGGACGCCGGCGTCGTGCGCATCGACGCCGAGACCCACCTCGGGGTGGCGGTCTCGACCGACTGCAACGGTCGCTTCGCCCAGCTCGACCCGTACGCCGGCGCGCAGCTGGCGCTGGCCGAGTCGTATCGCAATGTCGCCGTCACCGGGGCGCAGCCGTTGGCCGTCACCGATTGTCTCAATTTCGGGTCACCGGAGAACCCGGACGTGATGTGGCAGTTCGAGCAGGCCACGCACGGCTTGAAGGACGCCTGTGCGGTGTTGGGCATCCCGGTCACCGGCGGCAACGTCTCGTTCTACAACCAGACCGGCGAGACCCCCATCCTGCCGACCCCGGTCGTGGGAGTGCTCGGCGTCATGACGGACGTGCGGCGCCGCATCGTCCACGGATTCCCCACCGGCGGCGCGCACATCGTGGTGCTGGGCGAGACCCGCGAGGAGCTGTCGGGGTCCACGTGGGCCGACGTCATCCACCAGCACCTCGGCGGCCTCCCGCCGCGGGTTGACCTGGAGGCCGAGCGCGCCCTGGCCGAGCTGATGCTGGAGGCGGCCGCCTCCGGCGTGCTCGAGTCAGCGCACGACCTGTCCGATGGCGGCTTGGGCATGGCGCTGGCCGAGGCCAGCTTCCGCCACGGCATCGGCGCGGCCGTGGTGCTGGAGAATCCGTTCATCGAGCTGTTCAGCGAGTCGTCGGCACGCGCCATGGTCGTGGTCAGCCCGCATCGTCACGAGGAGCTGGTCGATCTCGCGCAGAAGCACGGCGTCCCGCTCGCGTCCGTCGGGCGCACCGGTGGCAGCACGCTCGAGGTCGGGGACGAGTTCAGCGTCGATGTCGCCGAGCTGCGCACCGCGTGGCAGGCGACGCTCCCCGCCGCCCTCGCCTGACCAGGTCGGCCCATGGTGAGGCGTGATCGTCTGCTCGACCCGGACCGGTTGTTCGAGATCCTCGAGCGGATCGACTCCGGCACTGCCGGCCGCGACGACCTGAAAGCCGCCACGTGGCACCTGCTGACCATGTTGGCCACGGTCGCGCCCGGTGCATCTGTCGAGGTGCGCGTCCCCCCGTTCGCGGTCGTGCAGTGCATCGCCGGGGCGAGCCACACCCGTGGAACCCCGCCAGCCGTCGTGGAGATGGACGCGCCGACGTGGATCGCCCTCGCGCGTGGGCGGCTGGCTTGGTCCGACGCGACGCTGCGGGCATCCGGGGCGCGGTCTGATCTGTCCGGGCTGCTGCCGCTGATCGCTGATGCCACGAGGTGAATCGGCGCGTCGGCCCGGTCCCGCGCTGGTGGATCTCTACGCTGGGAGTGCAGACTCACGCAGGAGGCGTCATGGGCATCGCCGATCATGTCTCATCGGATCCGGGGCTCCCCGAACAGCACTTGCTGCGCGACGGCGATCGGTTGCAGCACTATGCCAGTGCCTTCCTGCGCGGCGAGATCACCGCAGAGCAGTACAGCACCCTGACCCTGGCTGAGATCAATCGCCGGGCGCCGCTCGATCCGCTGCTCCCGTTGGGCGAGGACGACGAACCCACGGTCCCGCCCAGGGTGGTCGTCGTGGTGCACGAGGAGCCGCCCACTCCGCCTGCCGTCGTTCAGCCACCCACGCCACGGCTGGCTGATCGCGACCGTTCGTTCGTGTTGGCTCGCGCCTTTGCCACGGGGCGGATCCGCGGGGGCGACTTCCTGCGGCTGATCCGCGACTGCTGACATTCGGATCAGGCTAAGACTTCGCGGCCGATCCCCGTCGCAGCTTGGCCCACAGTGTCGACTCCGCTGTCGGATACGCGGGTTGCTTGACGGCCGAGCGGTAGGTCTTCACGGCCGACTCGGTGCGGGCGTCGAAGACGCCGGTGAGTGCGGAGCCGTAGCCCGCCGCGACCAGTGATCGCTGCAGTCGCCACACGTGCGATCCGACGGACCCGCGCTTCAGGACCCGTGGGCTCTTCTCGGCCGACAGAAGTGCGGTCCAGGTCTTCGGCGTCGTGCGGCCGATCGGCGACCAGCCCAGTCGCTTGCGGAAGGCGTCGAGGTTGTCGCGGGTCTGCGTCCCGAAGTAGGTGTTGACCGTCTTCTGTCCGGTCTGCTGGCGCAGCAGGCACTCCAGCGCCGCCACCTCAGGGCCTCGGGATCCGACCTTCAGATCCGGGTACGCCGTGAAGGACATCTTGACGCCGCAGGGCTGGGGGTCCTTGCCGGCACGAGATCCGTTGCCCGTGTCGAGGTAGTTCTTGTCGATCACCAGCCGCTTGCCGCCGTGGGTGGCGGCGACGTCGAGGTGGTACTGGTGCACGCGTTGGTGGTTGGCCCAGCCGTCGTCGCGCAGGTACGGGCCACCATCGGTGTCCGCCTTCTTGTTGCCCCAGGCGAGCCACAGCTGGTCCGGCGCGTGGAACCAGCTGGCTGAACGGGCGACGTCGACGGACTGGATGGCCGCGGAGGCGCTGGAGTACAGGCCGGACTGATAACCCGCTTGATGCAGACGAATGGTCCATTCGTCGATGAAGCGCAGCACGGCGTCATTGCACGCCTTGTTGCTGCGGGGATACCACTCGATGTCGAGGTAGGCGACGCTGCCGGCGCCGAATCCGTACTTCTTCAGGGCTGCGATGTTCTCGGCCGCGTCGGAGCGGGCCTGCGCGCGCGCCTTCGTCGACGAGCTCGACATCTTCTTCTTCTGCACCCGGCTCTTCGGGTTGTTCGTGAAGCACGGTGCTTGGTAGCCGACGTGGATGGGCAGGAAGCGCCACCCGTTCGACGCGTTCTTGGCGACCCACGCCCGGCTGAGATTCGGCTGGTAGGCGTCGTGGCAGTATCGCGAGTTGCCCGAGACGTAGATGCCCACCGCTGAGTACGGCGAGTACAGGTTCCAGGCGTCCATCGTCGCTTGGTCGGGAGCGACGCACGCGTCGAAGCCGTAGCCCTCGATGCTGCCGGGAGCAGACGGCGCGGCATGGGTGGGCGTGAACGAAAACAGCGGTAGCAGCAGGCCCACGAGGATGGTCGGGAACCACCGTCGGGCGGGGGAAGTCACCAGAGGCATTCTTGAGGATAACCCTGAAATGGCCGATGTGTGGGCCAGTCCCACGAATCCCATGTGACCCACGCGTCACGCGCGACACGAAGATTCGGCGTGTCTGAAGTCGTCGAAGCCGCCATCCGGACGGTATGCTGGGCCAGCGGCCCCGGTCCCACCCCTGGATGATCGGGGCCGCACCCATGCCCTCAGGGGCGCTCGACCAGCTGGGCGATCCGGGCCAGGGTCTTGGTCATGGCCTTGCCGGTGCCGTCGACCATCGAGCTGCGGGCGAGCAGGAAGCGTTGCTTGTCGCGGGTCAGGTCCCACGTCTCGCGCACCAGCGTGCCGCCGTCAACAGGCTCCAGCTCGTAGCGCCAGACGCGCCCACCGACGAGCCCGGCGACACCCGAGGTCTGCCAGGCGATGCGACGATCCTGTTCGAACTCGATG
Source organism: uncultured Actinomycetota bacterium (assembly GCA_963769445.1). Lineage (GTDB taxonomy): Bacteria > Actinomycetota > Actinomycetes > Propionibacteriales > Nocardioidaceae > Aeromicrobium. The sequence goes on from CAVYLO010000003.1 coordinate 290,460, forward strand.
ACCTCGTTGACCGTGGAGTACCCGATGCCCATGTGCATCGACATGCCGAACTTCGATCCCAGCCGAAGCGGTTCGCTGACGCCCTTGACGTCTCGGACCGTTCCTGACCCGTCGATCTCCTGGTGCTTGGACGCGTCTGCGACGAAGGCGAAGATGTCCTCCGGCGGTGCGGCGATGGTGCGTTCGACAGTGACTGTGTGAGTGGCCATGGGTCCATTCGACCGGTCCGGCGGTCGGAGAGCAAGCTGAACGGTTCAGTCGGCCCGTGCGAACAGGACCATCTGGTCCAGGGCCAGTCATGGCACCCCTACACTGGAGAGGTGCCCCGCGGAGACGGTCAACTGACCCACGAGCTGGATCCCCAGGACGCCGGACCGCAGGATGCCTGCGGCGTGTTCGGCGTCTGGGCGCCGGGCGAAGAAGTCGCCAAGCTCACGTACTTCGGGCTCTACGCCTTGCAGCATCGCGGCCAGGAATCGGCTGGCATCGCGGTCAGCAACAGTCGCCAGATCTTGGTCTACAAGGACATGGGTCTGGTGTCCCAGGTCTTCGACGAGTCGACCCTTGAGTCGCTCAAGGGCGAGATCGCCATCGGGCACACCCGCTACTCCACGACCGGATCGAGCGTGTGGCACAACGCCCAGCCCACCTTTCGTCCCACCTCGTCCGGCTCGGTCGCGCTGGGGCACAACGGCAATCTGACCAACACCCACGAGTTGGCGGGCGTGCTCGCCGAGCGGCTCACGGCGCAGGCCTCGGATTCCGGCCGCGGCGAGACCGCCACCTCCGACACCTCGGTCATGGCTTCGCTGCTGGCGTCGTACCCGGACCGGTCGGTCGAGGAGGCGGCGCTCGAGGTGCTGCCGCAGCTGCGCGGCGCGTTCTCGCTGGTCTTCATGGACGAGACCACGCTCTATGCGGCGCGCGACCCCCAGGGCATCCGCCCTCTGGTGCTCGGACGCCTCGAGCGCGGTTGGGTCATCGCCAGCGAGACCGCCGCACTCGACATCGTCGGCGCGTCCTTCGTCAGGGAGATCGAACCGGGGGAGTTCGTCGCGATCGACGAAGCCGGGCTGCGGACGGAGCGCTTCGCCAAGCCCGAGCCCAAGGGCTGCATCTTTGAGTACGTCTACCTCGCGCGTCCCGACACCACCATCTCGGGCCAGAAGGTCTTCTCGGTGCGAGCCGAGATCGGCCGCCGGTTGGCGCGGGAGTTCCCGGTCGAGGCCGATCTGGTCATCCCGGTGCCGGAGTCGGGCACGCCCGCTGCCATCGGCTACGCCGAGGAGAGCGGCATCCCGTTCGGCCACGGCCTGGTCAAGAACTCCTACGTCGGCCGCACCTTCATCCAGCCCTCGCAGACCATCCGGCAGCTCGGTATTCGTCTCAAGCTCAATCCGCTGCGCGACGTCATTGCCGGCAAGCGACTCATCGTGGTCGATGACTCGATCGTGCGCGGCAACACCCAGCGCGCGCTGGTCCGCATGCTGCATGAATTCGGTGCCGCCGAGGTGCATGTCCGCATCGCATCACCCCCGGTCAAGTGGCCCTGTTTCTACGGCATCGACTTCGCCTCGCCGGCCGAGCTGATCGCGAACGGCATCTCCGTGGACGAGATCTGCCGGTCCATCGGCGCGGACTCCTTGGCCTACGTCACGCTGGAGCAGCTCATCGAGGCCACCAACCTGCCCAAGGACGACTTGTGCCGGGCGTGCTTCGACGGCATCTACCCCGTGGCTCTGCCCGAGGACGACGTGATCGGGCAGCATCTGCTCGAAGCGCCGGCCGGCGCCCCCACGTTCAAGGTGGTCCAGTGACGAATCCGCCCAGGGGTGACACCTCGTCCGGCAGGACGACCATCGACTACGCGAGTGCGGGAGTCTCGGTCGCGGAGGGCGATCGCGCGGTCGAGCTCATGAAGGAATGGGTCGACAAGGCCCGCCGCCCGGAGGTCGTGGGTGGCATCGGCGGCTTCGCCGGCTTGTTCGACGCCTCCGCGCTGAAGGACTACACCCGACCGCTCCTGGCCACCTCGGCTGATGGCGTCGGCACCAAGGTGCAGATCGCCCAGCGGATGGATGTCCACGACACCATCGGCTTCGACCTGGTGGGCATGCTGGTCGACGATCTGGTCGTCTGCGGCGCCGAGCCGCTGTTCATGACCGACTACATCGCGTGCGGCAAGGTCGTGCCCGAGCGCATCGCAGACATCGTCAAGGGCATCGCGCAGGCGTGTGCCGAGACGGGAACGGCGCTGCTCGGTGGCGAGACCGCCGAGCACCCCGGCCTGCTGGGTGTCGACGAGTACGACATCGCCGGCTCCACCACCGGTGTCGTCGAAGCAGACCGGCTGCTCGGACCCGAGCGGGTGCGTGCGGGGGATGTCGTCATCGCGATGGCCGCCAGCGGGTTGCACTCCAACGGGTACTCGCTGGTGCGACAGGTGTTCTTCGGCCAGGCGGGCTGGTCGCTGGACCGCCACGTTCCTGAGTTCTCCAGCACGCTCGGCGAGCAGCTGCTGATCCCGACCCGGCTGTACACGTTGCCGTGCCTGGCGCTCGCCGCTGGCGTTGAGGTGCACGCGATGTCGCACATCACGGGCGGAGGGCTCGCGGCCAACCTGGCGCGGGTCGTGCCTGATGACGTGTCCGTCGTCGTCGATCGCTCCACGTGGTCGCCGCAGCCGATCTTCACCATGGTCGGCGAGCTGGGCGGGGTGGAACGACCCGCGCTCGAGCAGGCGCTGAACATGGGCGTCGGCATGATCGCCCTGGTCACGGCTGACGCTCGCCGACGCCGCGGTGCGGCTGTTGGCTGAGCACGGCGTCGATGCCTGGATCGCGGGTCAGGTCGGTGCTGTGGGCGCCCACGGAGCGGGCGGCACCGTCACGATGGTCAACGATCACCCCTGAACCGGCTGCAACCACAGTCTGTCCACACGCTGCCGGGGGGTCGATGCGAGATTCGCCCATCCTTTGGGTAGGCTGAAGGCACGAATTGACTAACTAGTTCTGCGAGGGGGTCGAACCTTATGGGTCGCGGCCGTGCGAAAGCCAAACAGACCAAAGTTGCGCGCGATTTGAAGTATCGGACACCAGACACCGACTTCAACACCCTGCAGCGCGAGCTCCATGGCGAATCGGGAGACCCGATCCCGGAGCAGTATCGCGATCTTGAGCGCGAGGGCCCAGCGGCCAGCTGAACGTGCCGCGCATCACGGAAGATCCGACCCTTCGGGCCGCTCAGGCGACCTCTGAGGCGTCGGATCCTCCGTGATGTGGTGCGTCAGGGCAGGAACACCTGACGCAGGCGACCCACGTCGCGCATGCGCTGCTCGGCCACCCGGTCGGCGGCGATCGACGGCGGCACGCCTTGCTCGGCGGCGTGCGTGAGCACCTCGAGCGTCGTGTCGTAGATCTTGGTGGCCTGCGACTTGGCGCGGTCGAAGTCGAACCCGGACGGGTCCAGCTCGTCGGCCACCTGCATGACGCCGCCCGCGTTGACGCAGTAGTCAGGCGCGTAGACGATGCCGCGCTCCTCGAGCCGCTTCTCGATGCCGTCGTGGGCGAGCTGGTTGTTGGCCGCACCGCACACGATCTTGGCCTGGAGCACCTCGACGACCTCGTCGTCCAGGGCGCCACCGAGAGCGCAGGGGGCGTAGATGTCGAGGGGTTCACGCACCATGGCGTCGACGTCGTCGACCACGCGCAGCTCGGGGTGCTCGGCGGTCATTGCTTCGACGGCTGGCGCCCATGGATCGGTGATGACGACGTGTGCGCCCTCGTCGAGCAGGTGGCGGGTCAGGTGCTTGCCGACCTTGCCGACGCCGGCGACACCGATCGTCCGCCCACCGAGCGAGGAGTCGCCCCAGACGTGCTGGGCCGAGGCGCGCATGCCCTGGTAGACGCCGAATGCCGTGAGCACCGACGAGTCGCCGGCGCCGCCGTGCTCGACCGTGCGTCCGGTGACGTAGTCGCACTCACGGCCGATCAGGTCCATGTCGGGGCTGAAGGTGCCGACGTCGCACGCGGTGTAGTAGCGGCCGTTGAGGCTCTGCACGAACCGGCCATAGGCCCGCAGCAGCGCCTCGGTCTTGATCTGGTTCGGGTCGCCGATGATCACGGCCTTGCCGCCGCCGAGGTCGAGGCCGGCGAGGGCGTTCTTGTACGCCATGCCCTGCGAGAGATTGAGGACGTCGGCCAGCGCATCTGCTTCCGAGGCGTACGGGAAGAACCGCGTTCCGCCGAGGGCCGGGCCGAGGGCCGTGGAGTAGATGGCGATGATCGCCTTGAGTCCGCTGGCTTCGTCGTGGCAGAAGACGACTTGCTCGTGATGGGTGCCGAAGGCTGACGGGGTTTGAGGGGTCACGGTGGTGCTCTCTGTGGTCGGGTGACGAACCGGCGATGATGGGCCGCTTCAACGGGTGTGCCACGGGGTGATGTGGCTCACGTCGATGGTACGCGACTCGACGTCGGGCAGATCACGTATGGTGCAGGTCACACCTACCGGGGGGTAGCGATGACTGAACAGATGGACACATCCGACCAGAGTCCCGAGGGAGACGCCCAGGCGGTGGCTCCGGGGCTGAGCGCGGAAGCTGACTCGCGGCCCACCACCATTCGACGCTGGATCGCCTTGGCGGTGGGCCCCGCGATCGGGGTGCTGGTCTACCTGCTGCTGCCCGGCGATCTCGCCCACGACGCCCGACTCACGGCCGGCATCGCCGTGCTGATGGCGGTGTGGTGGATGACCGAGGCCATCCCGATCCCGGCGACGGCTCTGCTGCCGCTCGTCGCGTTCCCGGTGCTCGGCAAGCCAGCGGTCGACGACGTCGGCGCCTCGTACGGCAACAACATCATCTTCTTGTTCATGGGCGGCTTCCTGCTGGCGCTGGCCATGCAGCGGTGGAACCTGCACCGCCGCATCGCCCTGCTGACGGTGCGCGCCATGGGCACCAAACCGTCCATGGTGATTGCCGGGTTCATGATCGCCACCGGCTTCATGAGCATGTGGGTGTCCAACACCGCGACGGCTGTCATGATGCTGCCCATCGGCGTCTCGGTGCTGCTGCTGGTCAACCAGATCGACAGCGACGCTGATCGAGACGCTGCGCTGGCCACGAACTTCGGCACCGCGTTGATGCTCGGCATCGCCTACGCCGCGTCGATCGGGTCGTTGGCCACCATCATCGGGACCCCGCCCAACACGCTGCTGGTGGGCTATCTGTCCGAGAACCAGGACATCGAGATCGGCTTCGGGCAGTGGATGCTGCTGGGACTGCCCCTGGCGATCGTCCTGCTGGTCGTGTGCTGGTGGGTGCTCACCCAGTGGATCTTCCCGCCCGAGATGGACGACATCCCCGGGGGTCGCCAGCTGATGGACGACGAGCTCGCCAAGCTCGACGCCATGTCCAGCGCGGAGCGCCGCGTGTTGGCGATCTTCGTCGCTGCGGCGGCCAGCTGGATCTCGATCCCGCTCATCCAGGACGAACCCTTCATCTCCGACGCTGGCATCGCGATGACGGTGGGCCTGCTGCTGTTCATCGTGCCGGCCGGCACGAAGCGTGGCGTGCGGCTGCTGGACTGGCACACCGCCGAGCAGCTCCCGTGGGGCGTGCTGCTGCTGTTCGGAGGCGGACTGGCCCTGAGCGCCCAGTTCACTGACAGTGGCCTGTCGGACTGGATCGGAGAGCAGGCCGCCGGTCTCGGCGGCATCCCGCTGGTGGTCCTGGTCGCGCTGGTGGCGGCCGGTGTGCTGCTGCTGACCGAGCTGACCAGCAACACCGCCACCGCCGCCACGTTCCTGCCGCTGGCCGGTGGTGTGGCGGTGGGCCTCGGTCTGGATCCGTTGCTGCTGACCATTCCGGTCGCGCTGGCGGCCAGCTGTGCGTTCATGCTGCCCGTGGCGACGCCTCCGAACGCGATCGCGTACGGCTCCGGCTATGTGACGATCGGCCAGATGATCCGGGGTGGGATCTGGCTGAACATCGCGGCCTTGATCCTCACGACCCTCGGCACCATGACGTTGGCCGTCTGGGTCTTCGGCATCGCCCTGTAGCCGGGCCCGCCGGTCATGACCGGGATCGACGGGCCAAGGTGGCGTCCATGCGGCGAAACATCGGCGCTGAGACCTTGGAGAGGACGCCCGGGAGCACCGACATGCCCAGCTGACTGACGGCCCCTTGCAGGCTCGTGACGCGGGTCGGTCGATCGGTGACGGCCTTGACGATCCAGGTGCCTCCCTCCTCGGCGGTCAGCATCGGCATCGCTGAGTAGATCGCGGTGGCGCCGGACATCTCGGTGCGCACCATCGGGAAGTAGACGATCGTCGTCGTGATGCCGGAGTGGCCCAGCTCGGCCATCAGGGAGCGTGCGTACGACTCCAAGGCACTCTTGCTCGCCAGATAGGCCGAGAACAGCGGGATGGGCAGCTGGGTCGACATGGTCGAGGAGAAGGTCACGTGCCCGTGACCCTGCTCGAGGAACCGCGGCAGCAGCAGGCTGGTGAGCCGAACAGCGCCGAAGTAGTTGATCGCCATGACCCGCTCGTGGTCGTGGAGCCGGTCCAGGGAGTCGCGGATGGGGCGGCGGATCGACCGGCCGGCGTTGTTCACCAGCACGTCGATGACCGGGTGATCGGCCAGGATCTGCGCAGCAACAGCGGCGCAGTCGTCCGGGTCGGTGAGGTCGACGGGATAGGCGTGAGCCGACCCGCCAGCCGCGACGATCTCGCTGCGCAGCAGCTCCAGCTCGTCGGCCCGACGGGCCAGCAGGCACACCGTCGCGCCGCGAGCGGCCAGCTGGCGAGCGGCCTGCGCGCCGATGCCGCTGGAGGACCCAGTGATGACGACAGTGCGACCGGTCAGGTTCATCGTCGCGCTCCCACGTCGAACAGCGCCGTGATGAGTCGCACGCACCGGTGCAGCATCTGCTCGGCCGTCTGGTCCGGGTGCTCGACCCACCAGGCCATCAAGGAGTCGACGATGCCGAGCCACACCTGGGTCATCGCGTCGACGTCGAGTGCGTCGTTCACCCCGCTGACGGCGAGCATCTCGCTCACGCCTTCGTGGGCCAGCTTCCTGATGCGAGCGGTGTAGGACGCCGTGGCGTCGGCGATGGGCCCGGACGTGGGCGCCGTGGGATCGATCACGATCCGCCACAGATGGCGTTGCTGCTCCAGCAGGTCGAACATCGCGGCGAGCGTGTTGACGCCCCGCTGGATGCCGACGGCATCGCGCCGGGCGACCCGCTCGATCTCCTCGGCGAGCACCGCGCCCGCCCGCTCGATGCAGGCGAGGAACAGGCCGTCCTTGGAGCCGAAGTAGTTGTAGACCAGCGGCTTGGAGATCCCAGACCGATCGGCGATGTCGGCGACCGAGGTGGCGGCGTATCCGTCGGCGCCGAACGCGACCGAGGCGACGTCGAGGATCTGGGTCTCGCGGTCGAGCCGGGGGACACCCTTGGTTCCGGCGTTCGATCGGGCCATGTCTGGAACCCTATCCGATGGATTGACCATGTGGTAACTTACCCGCAGGTCATATAGCGGAGACGTCAGGAGTGTCCACATGGACGAGGTGCTGGACCCGCTGAAGAATCCGGTCACGTACGCGGCACCGTTCTTCGTGTTGACCATCCTGATCGAGCTGGGTGCCCTGCGCTGGCTCGATCACGATGACACCACGACCGGCTACGCCTTCAAGGACGCACGCGCCTCGATCTCGATGGGGGTCGGCTCGGTGTTCTTCCTGACCGCGTTCAAGGTCATCACCTTCTTCGCCTTCGTCGCGATCTACACCTACGTGGCCCCGTGGAAGCTGCCGACCGACACCTGGTGGTACTGGGTGCTGGTCATCGTCGGCCTCGATCTGGGCTACTACTGGCACCACCGCTTCTCGCACCGTGTCCGGGTGGGCTGGGCCGGTCACCAGGCCCACCACTCCAGCGAGTTCATGAACTTCGGCACCGCTCTGCGGCAGAAGTGGAACCCGTGGTTCGAGTTCTTCTTCTGGCTTCCGCTGCCTCTGCTGGGCTTTGCGCCCTGGACCATCTACGTGGCCTTCGGTATCAACCTGATCTACCAGTTCTACGTGCACACCGAGCTGGTCGACCGGATGTGGCGGCCGATCGAGTACGTCCTCAACACGCCATCGCATCACCGGGTGCACCACGGCAGCGACCCGGAGTACCTGGACAAGAACTACGGCGGCATCCTCATCATCTGGGACCGCATGTTCGGCACCTTCACCCGCGAGGAGCACCGTCCGACGTACGGTCTCACCCGCCAGGTCGACACCTACAACCTGCTGCGCCTGCAGTACGGCGACTACGTGCAGATGGCGCGCGACGTGCGCGGGACCCGTGGCGTGCGCAACAAGATGGGCTACGTGTTCGGACCGCCCGGCTGGGAGCCACAGGCCGAGCACGAGGAGCATCCGGTCCTGCCGCGACGCTGATGGCGGCGTTCAGCGGCCGCCGATTCATCGGTACCGATCGGTCAACCTGCGTAGGGTGAGGTGGGCACCCGCACCCGGAAGGAACACGTGGAAGCGCTCGCAGACTGGTTCACGTACGTCCAGGACAATTTCGAATTCATCCTCGAGGCCACGCTCGCCCACGCGACGGATCATCGCTGATCGTCGTCGCCGCCGCGACCGTCTTCTCGGTGCTGCTGGGCGTGTACGTCCAACGACGGCCCGTGGCTCGCGTGATCGCGCTGACGATCTCCGGCATCCTGCTGACGATCCCGTCGCTGGCGATGTTCGCCCTGTTCATCCCGATCCTCGGCATCGGCAATCCGCCCGCCATGCTCGCGCTGTTCCTGTACGCGATCCTGCCGATCCTGCGGAACACCGTCACCGGACTGGACGCGGTCTCCGCCAGCCGTCGTCGAGTCCGCGAAGGGCATGGGCATGAGCTCGGCGCAGCAGCTGCGTGCGCGTCAAGCTGCCGCTGGCCTGGCCCGTCGTCATGACCGGCATTCGCATCTCCAGCCTGCTGGTCGTGTCGATCGCGGCCATCGCGGTGCTGGTCGGCGGCGACGGACTCGGCACGTTCATCCAGGCAGGTCTGACGCGGCTGGGCCTGCCCAACGCGGCGAACTCGGTCTGGGTCGGAGTCGTCTTCACGGTCCTGCTCGGCCTGGTGCTCGACATCATCTTCGCCGTCGTGCAACGACTGACCACTCCGCGGGGGCTCCGCGCATGAGCACTCCCACCGCCCACCGAACCACCGTGAGGAAACCATGAAGCCAGGTGCCGAAGATCCACCTCGACCGGGTCAGCAAGACCTACCCCGGCAGCAAGATCCCTGCCGTCGACGAGCTGACCCTGGACGTCCACGAGGGCGAGATCCTCGTGCTCGTCGGGCCGTCAGGCTGCGGCAAGAGCACGACGTCTGCGCCTGATCAACCGGATGATCGAGCCGAGCACGGGCCGCATCCTGCTGGACGGCGAGGACGTCACGGAGGTCAATCCGGACAAGCTGCGCCGACGGATCGGCTACGTCATCCAGCAGATCGGTCTGTTCCCGCACCAGACCATCGCGCAGAACATCGCGACGGTGCCGGGCATGCTCGGCTGGGACAAGGAGCGCATCCGCGAGCAGGTCGACACCCTGATGACCACGGTCGGTCTCGACCCCGAGCAGTATCGAGACCGGTTCCCCAAGGAGCTGTCGGGCGGTCAGGCCCAGCGGGTGGGCGTGGCGCGAGCGCTGGGAGCAGATCCGGACATCATGTTGATGGACGAGCCGTTCGGAGCGATCGACCCGATCACGCGCGACCGCCTGCAGAACGAGTTCCTCCGCGTGCAGGGCGAGCTGCACAAGACGATCGTGTTCGTCACGCACGACATCGACGAGGCCATCAAGATGGGCGATCGCATCGCCATCCTGGGCGAGGGCAGCAAGATCCGTCAGATCGACACCCCGGAGCGCATCCTGGCGTACCCGGTCGACGAGTTCGTCGACGACTTCATCGGAGCCGGCTCGACCATCAAGGGACTGAACTTCCTGGAGGTCAGCTCGCTGAAGAAGCTCGAGTACCCCACCATCACGCTGACAGAACCAGCCGAGGTCGGGGTGGCTCGTCTGGACGAGGCGCACCAGGAATGGTTGGTGCTGGTCGACGACGACGCAGAGCCCCCTGCGATGGATCCGCCGCGACGACCTCGTCGGGCCCCACGCCACGCACCGGCGACATCGGCGAGGAGATCGGCGAGCAGCTGCGCACCGACGACACGCTGTTCCACGCACTCGAGCTGATGGTGGAGTCGGCGTCCGGCCAGACGATCGTGGTCGACGCGCAAGGGCGCGTACGCCGGCGTGGTGGACATGACACACCTCAACCAGGCGATCCGGCGCGCTCAGCTCGAGGCGCGTCTGCACTACGAGGAGCTGGAGGCGAACGCATGAGCGAGGTCGCTGGAGCCTGGCCCAGAGCGTGGACCCCGATCCGCTCGATACGCCCATCCCGGCACGGTGACGACCAGACGCCAGCGACCGCAGCCGGGCGGGTCGACAGGTGGCCGGACGGATCGAGCGTCTCGGACTGTTCATCGCACCCGCTGTTCATCGCCGGTCTCGCGGCGCTGCTGGCCTGGTACCACCACAGCCTCGATCTGGAGAACGCGACTCGTCAGCAGCGCTCGGCGCTCGGCTGGTCGAGCAAGCTCTACCCGCAGATGGTCGAGCACATCCAGATCGCTGCCGCCTCGACGGCTCTCGGTGATCCTGATCGCGGTTCCGCTGGGCATCATGCTGACGCGACCCGCGCTGCGTCGCATCGGCCCGCCGGTCCTGACCGTCGCCAACGCCGGACAGGCGCTGCCGGCCTACGGCCTGCTGGTGCTGGGTCTGGTCATCGCCGGACAGGGCCAGCTGACGGTCATCTACGCGCTGACGCTGTACGCGCTGCTGCCGGTGCTGCGCAACACGATGGTGGGCCTGGACGCGGTCGATCGCAACGTCATCGAGGCCGGGCGTGGCATGGGCATGACTCGGCTGGGCGTGCTGACGCGCATCGAGCTGCCGCTCGCGGTGCCGATCATCGTCGCCGGCGTGCGGATCGCCATGATCATCAACATCGGCATGGCGACGCTGGCCTTCCTGATCGGCGGGGGCGGGCTGGGCATCACGATCAGCTCGGGCCTGAAGCTGAACCAGGACCCGGTGCTGATCGTCGGCGGAGCGCTGGTGGCGCTCGTGGCGCTGAGCTTCGACTGGCTCGGCGCCGTCGCCGAGCGGTACCTCAAGCCACGCGGCATCTGAGACCCGTCCGCCACGTGCACGACGACGCCGTCGGGTCCGGGTGGACCCGACGGCGTCGGTGTTCGTGCGTGCCCGCGGGCGATCGGCTAGAGAACGCCGATCTCCTTCAGGTAGTCCTCGGCCACGCGCTCAGCCGGAGTGCCCTCGACGTCGACCAGAGCGTTGAGCTCGGCCATCTTGTCGTTGTCCAGACCCTTGAGGATCGTGTCGGTCAGCTCGTCGTACACGTCGGCGTTGGCCTGGTACAGCTCGTCGGACATGGTGAACGAGACGTTGTAGACGATCATGACGTCCGGATCCTCGACGAGCTCGAGGTTGAGCGCCGTGATGCGGCCGTCGGTCGTGAAGACCTCGCCGAAGTCGCAGTTGCCGTCAGCGGTCTCGGTGTAGATGAGGCCGGTGTCGAGGATCTGCGTCTGGCTGCTCGGCAGCTCGTAGCCGGTGGCCTTCTCCCACAGGACCAGTCCGTCGGGGCGGTCCGGGAACTCGGTCTCCATGCAGACGGTGGCGTCCGGGTTGGCCTTCAGGTAGTCGGCCATCTTCTGGAAGTCGAATCCGCCCTCGGTCTTGGCGAGATCGCCGTTGGCGGCGAAGCCATAGGTGTCGTTGAACGGCGAGAGGCCGACCCACTGGATGTTGTTCTTCTCCAGATCGGCCTTCGGCGGTGACGTCGTACAGCTCCTGCGGATCCTGGCTCGGGATCCTCGTTGCCGAGGTGAACCGTCCAGCCGGTGCCGTTGTACTCGGGGTAGACGTCGATGTCGCCGCTGGTCAGCGCGTCGCGGTTGACCGAGGTGCCACCCAGGTTGACCTTGTTGTTGACGCTGGCGCCCTCGTTCTCCAGGGCCTGCGCGAACATCTCGGCCAGCAGGATGTTCTCGGTGAAGTCCTTCGATCCGACGGTCACGGACACGCCGTCGAGACGGTCCGAGGATCCGCCGCCACCGCCGCTGTCGCTTCCACAGCCGGTGACGACCATGGCCAACGCCGCGGTTGCGGCGGCAATCTTCAAGGTCTTTCGCATCTACCCGTCCTTTGGTCGCTTGCAGTCGAGCCCGCAACCCGCCCGTGACGACCATCGCGCTCCGGACGTTCTGGGTGCAGAAGGCAGGCCGGGGCAATTCGACCTTACGGTGAACGACGCCGCGATGGGGCGTTGTCACCCAACTGCAACGTGCCTCAGAGTCCGCGGACCAGCCCGCCGTCGACCGGAAGCATGGTCCCGGTGATGAACGATGCGGCTGGCGACAGCACGAAGGCGGCGACCCGACCGAACTCGTCAGGCGCCCCGTAGCGGCGCAGCGGGATGGCGGCCTCGTGGGCTGCGCGTGCGGCGGCAGGATCGTCGGCCGAGCGAGTCCAGGTATTGCACGCGTGCGGTCTCCAGACGTCCGGGAAGCAGTCCGTTGACCCGGATGCCGCGAGGACCGAGCTCGTCGGCCATGGTCTTGGCCGCCATCGCCAGACCCGGACGTAGGCCGTTGGAGATCGCCAGTCCGCCGACCGGCATCTTGACCGAGGTGGACAGGACGAACGCGATGGATCCGCCGTCGCCCAGCTCGGCGGCGATGGTGCGCGCGAGGCGCAGGGCTCCCAGGAAGACGGTCGCGAAGGCTTCGGTCCACTGCTCGTCGGTGGCGTCGAGGACCGTGCCCGCGGGTGGTCCGCCGACGCTGATCAGGGCTCCATCGAGACGGCCGAACCGCTCGTGTGCGGCCGCCACCAGCCGGGCCGGGGCGGATGGATCCGCATTGTCGGCCACCACGCCTACGGCCTGATCGCCGAGAGCCGCCACCGCCGCGTCGACCGAGGCGGGGGTGCGTGAGGACACCACGACGCGCGCCCCATCGGCGACCAAGGCCTCCGCGGTGGCGAGCCCGAGCCCGCCGGTCGCTCCGGTCAGGATGTACGTGCGGTCGTGCAGTCCGAGGTCCATGACGACCACCCTAGGATGTGCCGAGACGTGTGTGAGGAGGCTCGGGTGACGCTGCAGGTGCCGACGTCCGCCGACGTGGTGATCATCGGTGGCGGAGTCATCGGATTGAGTGCTGCGTACCAGCTGGCCGCAGCGGGAGTCACCGACGTCGTGGTGCTCGAGCAGGGTGACCTCGGCGGCGGATCGACCTCGAAGGCGGCCGGCGGGGTGCGCACCGCGTTCTCGGACGAGGTGAACATCCACCTGTCCCAACGCAGCCTGGCCGCATTCGAGCGGTTCGGCGACGAACACGATCAGGACATCGACCTGCGCCGGTCCGGGTACCTGTTCCTGCTGCGCGATGCGGCCCAGATGGCCGACTTCGGTGCCGCGTCGGCCCTGCAACGCTCGGTGGGCATCACCAGCCGCATGATCGACGTCGCCGAGGTCAGCGAGCTGTCGCCCTTGGTGAATCCGGACGGTCTGGTCGGCGCGATGTGGTCTCCGGACGACGGCCATTGCTCGCCGGAGTCCGTGGTGCTCGGGTACGCCCGGTCAGCGCGGCGACTCGGGGTGCGGATCGTCACCGGCTGCGCCGTCACGGGCATCGAGGTGGCGGACGGGAAGATCACGGCCGTGCAGACGAGCGAGGGCTCGATCAGCACCCGCACGGTGGTCTGCTGCGCCGGTGCGTGGTCTCGGCAGATCGGGGAGTGGGCGGGCGTGGACCTGCCGGTCGACGCGTTGCGCCGACACGTGGCGATCACGTCCCCGATCCCCGATCTGGATCCCGCCACGCCGTTCACGGTCGACTTCGCCACGTCGCTGTACTTCCACCGCGAGGGCCCCGGACTGCTGATGGGCGTACCGGACGTCAAGGACGTGTGGGGGGTCGAGACCACCCGTGACCCGGCCTGGCTCGAGCACCTCGCGGCGATGATGCAGCACCGGCTGGTGGGCGTCGACGATCTGGGCCTGCGCATCGGGTGGGCCGGCCTCTACGAGGTGACGCCGGACCACAATGCGCTCATCGGCCGTGCCGGCGAGGTCGAGGGATTCGTGTACGCCACCGGGTTCTCGGGCCATGGCTTCCTGATGGGACCCGCCGTCGGCGAGGTGGTGCGCGATCTCGTGATGGGCCACCCGCCCGGGGTCGACATCGGCACGCTGTCGGCGACCCGGTTCGAGTCGAGCGACGGGCGGCCAGAGCGCCACATCGTGTGAGCCCCGCCGAGGAGTCACGCACGCCCCGCGAGGAGTCACTCACGCCAAGCGAGGAGTCACGCCGGGCGGCGTCGGTGACTCGTCAGCGGGCGTACGTGACTCGTCAGCGGGTTGCGCTACGTGGCCAGGGCCGGGATCGAACCGGCGACCTACCGCTTTTCAGGCGGTCGCTCGTACCAACTGAGCTACCTGGCCGTACGCGGGGAGACTTTACCGGACGCTCCAGCGCGGGACCGAATCGCCATCGGCATCTCAGCTGCCCCAGCCCATGTCGAACAGCTCGAACGCCGCGCCGTAGGTGGTGCCGAGGCGCTGGCCGGTGGCGCGGGCGCCGCCCTCGAGGAACTCGCGGGGGTCGAAGTCGTCCCAGCCCAGCCCCGCGATGTACGCGCCGTGCTCCTCCAGCGATGCGACGCCACGGTCGAAGGTGTCCGTGACGTCGACGCCGTGCTGGGCGTCCGGTGATCCGAAGGCGAAGACCGCGCCCACTCCGCCCCAGGGCTCCAGTCCGTCGACCAGCTGATCGGCAAAGACCCAGCGGTTGCCGGCATCGCGCACGGCGTCGAGCACGGCGCGACCGACGGCGATGTGGTCTGCCTGGTTCAGGTTCTTGCCGCCCCACGTGTCGCGGAAGTTGCCGGTGACCACGACGTCAGGGCGGAAACGACGCACCGCATGAGCGATGACAGCGCGCAGCGGCACGCCGTACTCGAGGACGCCGTCGGGCTGGCCGAGGAATTCGACATGGTCCACGCCCACCACGTGGGCCGAGGCGATCTCCTCGAACTCGCGCAGCGGACCGCACTCGTCGGGGTGCATGCCGTCGATGCCGGCCTCGCCGCTGGTGACCATGGCGTAGCCCACCGCCTTGCCTTGGTCGGTCCAGCGGGCCACGGCGGCGGCGGCTCCGAACTCCAGGTCGTCAGGGTGGGCCACGACGCACAGGGCACGGCCCCATTCCTCGGGCAGAGCGTTGATCGGCGTGGGTTCCATGCATCGAGCATGCCCCGTGGGACAGCAAAAGCCCACATGTTCGAGTGAACATGTGGGCTTCACACTGGCGACCTCGACGGGACTCGAACCCGCGACCTCCGCCGTGACAGGGCGGCGCGCTAACCAACTGCGCCACGAGGCCTAGTGTGCTGCGGCGAACCGCGAACGTAACTGTAACGCACGCCCGACCGGCCCACCAAAATGGTCTCGGGAGTCGTCCCGAAGCATCGTTGCGTTGCCGATCGCCGAAGATGACGCCAGACTGTCCAGAGCCTTTCGCCGGGCGACCCGAACTGACTGCCTACCTCAAAAGAGGACCGCATGATCGAGTACCGCGCCATTGGAAAGACGTTCCCCGACGGCACCGAGGCGGTGGGCGATTTCTCGCTCGTCCTTCCTTCGCGCAGCACCACGGTCTTCGTCGGCTCGTCCGGCTGCGGAAAGACCACGCTGCTGCGCATGGTCAACCGCATGGTCGACCCGTCCCGCGGCCAGGTGCTGATTGACGACATCGACATCGCGACCAAGAACAAGGTCGAGCTGCGACGCAGCATCGGCTACGTCATGCAGCACGCGGGACTCTTGCCACACCGCACGGTGATCGACAACATCGGCACGGTGCTGCGGCTCAACGGGATGGGCAAGGACGAGGCCCGCGAGCAGTCGATGGCGATCCTGCCCACGGTGGGTCTCAGCGAGTCGCAGGCCGACCGCTATCCCAGCCAGCTGTCCGGCGGCCAGCAGCAGCGCGTGGGCGTGGCGCGAGGGCTGGTGACCGATCCCAACATCTTGCTGATGGACGAGCCGTTCGGCGCCGTCGACCCGATCGTGCGCGACGAGCTGCAGCAAGAGCTGTTGCGGCTGCAGCGTGAGCTCGACAAGACCATCGTGTTCGTCACCCACGACGTGGACGAGGCGTTCCTGCTCGGTGACCAGGTCGTCATCCTCAAGACGGGCGGCGTCGTGGCCCAGGTCGGGTCGCCGGCCGAGATCATCGCCGACCCGGCCGATGACTTCGTGCGCAGCTTCGTCGGGCTCGACAAGGGCGCCCGCTCGCTGCACGTCGAGGACCGGGACGGCGTCAAGGTGGTCGTCGACGGCACCGGCAAGGCCACCGGGGTGCTCGACCAGGAGTCGTCGGCATGAGCTGGTTCCTCGACAACCTCGATCTGGTGCGCGAGCTGTTCGTGCGGCACCTGTGGATCAGCGTCCTGTCCACCGCCATCGGGTTCGTGGTGTCGCTGCCGGTCGGGTGGTACGCCAACGAGCACCCACGCATTCGCGGCGCTTCGGTCGCGCTGATCGGCGTGCTCTACACGATTCCCTCACTCGCCGTCTTCGTGCTGTTGCCCGGAATCCTCGGCACCGGCTTCCTCAGCGTCATCAACGTGCTGATCGCGTTGTCCACCTACGCCGCCGCTGTCATGGTGCGCACCACCACCGACGCCTTCGGCTCGGTCTCTCCGGCGGTCCTCGACGCCGCGTCGGCGGCTGGCTACTCCCGCACCCAACGCGTGTTCCGTGTCGAGCTGCCACTCGCCGGGCCCGTGCTGCTGGCGGGTCTTCGGGTCGTGTCGGTCAGCACCGTCAGCATGCTGAGCGTGGCGACGTTGGTCGGCGTCAGCAATCTCGGTTCGCTGTTCACGGACGGCTTCCGGCGTGACTTCCAGACCGAGATCGTGATCGGCATCCTGGCCATCGTGGTGCTGGCCGTCGTGCTGGATCTGCTGCTGGTGCTCGCGGGCCGACTGCTGATGCCGTGGTCTCACCAGTCGCCCCGAACGTTGCGCCGTCAGGCGCTTGAGACCGAGGCGGTCGAGGCATGAGCGTCGTCTCCGACACGATCGACTGGCTGGGCGACTCGGTCAACTACACGGGTTCGGACGGAGTGCCCACCCGCATGGTGGAGCACCTCGTCTACACCGCCGAGACCATTGCCATCGCGGGCCTGATCGCCATCCCCATCGGCTTGTGGATCGGTCACACGGGCCGGTTCCGCAGCGTCGCCGTCGCCATCACCGGATCGATGCGGGCGTTGCCCACCCTCGGCCTGCTCACCGCCATCGCCCTGATCGTCGGCATTGGCATCACTGGCCCGCTGATCGCCCTGGTGGTGCTGGCGGTGCCACCGCTGCTGGCCGGCGCCTACTCCGGTCTGGAGTCGGTCGACCGGCAGACCGTCGACGCGGCTCGCGCCATGGGGATGTCCGAGATGCAGATCCTGCGCAAGGTCGAGATTCCGCTCGCCCTGCCGATCATCGTGGGTGGCATCCGATCATCGGTCCTGCAGGTCGTGGCCACGGCCACGGTGGCCGCCTTCGTCGGTCTAGGCGGCTTGGGCCGCTATCTGATCGACGGTCAGGCCGTCAGCGACTACGCCCAGATGGCGGGCGGGTCGGTGCTCGTCATCGTGCTCGCCCTGATCCTTGATGGGTTCTTCGCTGGTCTGCAGACGCTCGCCACGGGCCGACGTCCGGCTCCCCAACCCTCCACCGCTTGATCCAGAACCCGATTGAACCACTGAGAGAAGGAAGACAGATGACCCTGAAGAAGCTCGCCGCGATCGCCGCGGCCACGACCCTGGGGCTCTCGCTCGCCGCGTGCGGCAGCGGAGACCCCACCGAAACCACCGGTTCGGGCGACCAGTCCTCCAGTGACACGATCACGGTCGGCTCGGCCGCGTTCCCCGAGAACGAGATCCTGGCCGAGATCTATGCCCAGGCCCTGGAGGCCGAGGGCGTCAAGGTCGAGAAGAAGCTCAACATCGGCGCTCGCGAGGTCTACGTCAAGGCCTTGCAGAACGGCGAGATCGACTTGGTGCCGGAGTACACCGGCAACCTGTTGCAGTACGTCGACAAGAACGCGACCGCCGCCGCGCCCGACGAAGTTGTGGCGGCGCTCAAGGACGCACTGCCCGACGGTCTCGAGATCCTCGACGTGTCCGAGGCCGAGGACAAGGACTCGCTCAACGTGACGTCGGAGTTCGCGCAGAAGAACAACGTCGCGACGATCGGTGATCTCAAGAAGATCAGCGGGCTCAAGCTGGGTGCCAACCCCGAGTTCGCCGAGCGCCCGTTCGGCCTCCCCGGGATGGAAAAGCTCTACGGCATCACCGACGTCAAGTTCACCGCGATCAGTGACGGTGGCGGCCCTGCCACGTTGAAGGCACTGCTCGACGGCAAGGTCGACGTGGCCGACATCTACTCGACGACTCCGTCGATCACGGCCAACGATCTGGTGACGCTGGAGGACCCGGAGAACATGTTCGCGGCGCAGAACGTCGTGCCGTTGATCGACAGCAAGAAAGCCAGCTCCAAGGTCACCGACGTGCTCAACGCCGTGTCGGCCGAGCTGACGACCGAGGACCTGCTCGACCTCAACGGTCAGAATCAGGGCGACGACAAGGCCGCCCCGGCCGATCTCGCCAAGCAGTGGCTCACCGACAAGGGCCTGATCTAGCAGACGGTCACCGCGCCGGTTCGGCCTCGCTGAGGCCGAACCGGTCGTGGAACCGGCGCAGCGGTGCAGGGGCCCACCAGTTCGCGCGGCCCAGCATCGCCATCAGCGACGGCACGAGGAAGGCCCGCACGATGGTCGCGTCGATCAGCACGGCCACAGCGGTGCCAACGCCCAGCTCCTTGATGAAGATGATCTCGGACGTCGCGAACGCGCCGAGAGCGATCGCGAACAGCACGGCCGCTGCGGTGACGATGCGTCCCGTGCGCTGCAGCCCGAGCGCCACGGCCTCGCGGTCGTCCACGCCGGCATCGCGCGCCTCCTTGATGCGGGTCAGCAGGAAGACGGCGTAGTCGGTGGACAGGCCGAACACGACGGCGAAGAGGAACACCGGCTGGGTGGACTCCAGCGCTCCTTGGCTGGTGTAGCCGAGCACGCCCTCGAACCGGCCGTCCTGGAAGATCAGCACCAGGATTCCGAAGGTGGCGGCGATGGTCAGCACGTTCATGACCAGCGCCTTGAGGGGAAGCACGACCGACCCGGTCATCATGAACAGCGCGATGAAGGTGAGCACGGCGAGGATCGCCACTGCAAGCGGGATGTTGGCGATGATCGAGCTGACCTGGTCGACCTGCTGGGCACTCTGACCGCCGACCAGCGCCGTGCCGGGTGGCTCGACGTCACGAACCTGGCCCACCAGCTCGAGAGTCCGTTCGTCGAGGGTCGGGAACTGGGGGACGACGTCAACCTGCCAGGTCTCGCCGCCGAGGTAGCGAGGTTCGGCCACCGCCGCGACATTCTCGACCCGGGAGAGCCGCTCGGCGTAGTCGGACACCCGTCCGGCGTCGGACTGGCCGGCCTCCACCGCCACCGCGAGGGGGGAGACCTCGGCGCCGGCGAAGTCCGCACGCAGGACCGAGTCGACGGTCTTGGCCGAGGCGGAGTCCGGCAGCACCGTGGCGTCGACACCCGTGAACTTGACCCCGAGGAACGGCAGTCCGAGGGCCACCAGCACCGCCGCGCCGCCCAGGGCCGTGCCGACCCGGTACTTCATGACGAAGTTGGACAGCCGGTACCAGAACCCGCGCGTCTCGGCGCGGGCGTCCGCCTGCTGGGCGAGGCGCCACCGGCGGGGGGCCAGCGCGTTCACGCGGTGCTGCAGGACGGCGAACAGGGCGGGCAGGACGATGATCGAGACCGCCGCGGCCACGAGGGCGACCACCGTGACGCCGATCCCCATCGAGTACAGGAAGCGCAGCGGGAACACCAGCAGCGCCAGGCCAGCACCGGCGACCGTGACGGCGGAGAAGACCACGGTGCGGCCGGCGGTGGCCACGGTCCGGCGCACGGCCTCGGCGCCCGGTCCGACCCGCTCCAGCTCCTCGCGGAACCGCGAGACCATGAACAGCGAGTAGTCGATGGCCAGACCCAGCCCGAGGCCCGTGATCAGGTTGAGAGCGAAGATCGAGACGTCGATGACCTCGTTGATGCCGCGCACCACCAGCAGCGACACGACGATCGTGAGGCCGCCCACGATCAGCGGCAGCAGGGCCGACACGGCCGAGCGGAACACCAGCAGCGAGGCGACGAACAGCAGCGGGAAGGCGATCAGCTCGGCGGTCACCAGATCGCTCTCGACCTGCTCGTTGACTTCCTGGAAGGCCACCCCTGCGCCGCCCAGTGTCACGCCGTCCACCTCGCCCAGCTCTTCGCGCAGGTGCTCGGTGGTGGCGTCGGCGTCGGCCTCGGCGTGGTAGATGACCGCGAGGTAGGTGCGGGATCCGTCTGCGGACAGGAACTGCTCACCCCCCTCGGGGCCGCCGACGACGAGGCCGACGCCGGGGTCGTCGGCGAGGATGCGCGTCGTCTCGTCGAGGGCGGCGGTGTCGTCGGTGTCGATCAGGGCGAGCAGAGCCGGCGCGGCTTCCAGTCCGCTGGCCCGCTCGATGCGGTCCAGGGCCAGGGCACTCTCGGCCGAGGTGTCGGAGAACGAGTCGTCGTCGCTGTTGAGCAGGCCGGCGACCGGTCCGCCCACCACGCCGGCCAGGACGAAGAACACGACGGTGATGGCGAGGGTGCGGCCCGGGCGAGTGGTGGCCAGGCGGGCGAGTGCGGGGAACATCAGAACTTCTCCTTGACGACAGCGAGCGGGTCCCCGAACAGGTCCATCAGGTCCAGCGACGACACGATCGTCAGCAACATCCCCTGGGCCATGAAGTCGCGAACCTCGTCGGCGGTGCCGCCGCTGAGCTCGGCGACATCGGCCCAGATCTCGCGATACGTGCGCTGCGCGACGTCCTTGACGGCGGGATCGGACGCCGCAGCCCAGGTGTGCAGCTGGCAGCGCAGCGAGTTGACGTCGTCGGCCATCAGCGCAGATAGGCGGCCGCCATGGCCTCGAAGGGAGAGGTGTCGGCCGGTCGGGACTCGACCGCCACGCGGAAGGTCTCCCGCAGGTGAGTGGTCTGGTGCTCGATCGCGGCGACGATGAGATCGGCCTTCGTGCCGAAGAGCCGGAACAGGTACGGCTGCGAGACCCCTGCCCGATCCGCGATGACCTCGGTCGACGTCGCGTGCATGCCGGAGCGGCCGTACTCCTCCATCGCCGCCTCGAGGATCAGCACCTTGCGATCGGCTGCTTTCATGCGCTTTCCCGTGACCATGACAGTAAGTTAGTGATGACTCACAAACTTGTCAAGGGGTGGGCGGCGAGAACACCCAGGGGTCCCGAGGAATGGACTGCGGGTCCCAGACCTCGAGCAGGTCGGCCGGGGTGCGGCCGTCGAGACCGAGCGAGGTGGCGATCGCCGCGAACGGGTCGACGCCGGCGCTGATCAGGTCGCGCAGTGTGACGGCGCCATCGCGCTTGGCCAGACGCTGTCCCGACGTGTTGAGCACCAGCGGAACGTGCGCGTAGATCGGGGTCGTCAGGTCGAGCAGCCCGGCCAGATGAGCCTGCCGCGGCGAGGAGTCGAGCAGGTCATCGCCGCGCACCACCTGGTCGATGCCCTGGTCAGCGTCGTCCACGACGACCGCCAGGTTGTACGAGGGCACACCGTCGCCCCGTACCAGCACCACGTCGTCGACCGGTCCAGTGAAGGAACCGTGCAGCAGGTCGACGACGGTCGCCTGCTCCATCTGCGATCGCAGGCGCAGTGCGGCCGGACGCTCACGCCGCCGCTGCGTCCGTTCGCCCTCGCTGAGCTGGCGGCAGGTGCCCGGGTAGAGGCCCGGCGTGTGGTGAGGAGCCGAGGTCGCCTCCCGGATCTCACGGCGCGAGCAGAAGCACTCGTAGACCAGATCGCGAGCCTGCAGGTCGGCCAGGGCGTCGGAGTACAGATGCGTGCGCTCCGACTGCCGCACCACCGGGCCGTCCCAGTCCAGTCCGAGGGCTGCGAGATCGGCGAGCTGGCGCTCCTCCGAACCGGGTCGCACCCGGTCGAGGTCCTCGACGCGCATCAGGAAGTCGCGCCCGGTGCTGCGGGCAAACAACCAGGCGAGCACGGCGGTGCGCAGGTTGCCGATGTGCAGGTCGCCGGAAGGAGAAGGGGCGTAGCGTCCAGCAGGCATCGCTCAGAGCACCCAGATGAACCCGAACACCGGCGCAGCGACGGCGATCAGAATCCACGGCGACAGCAGGCGGCCGCCGAGGATCATGCGCGTGACCACGTAGGTGATGCCCGAGACGACCGAGGCCATGATCAGCAGGCCGATGGCGTCGCCGCGTCGTCCCGACTCGTCGACGATCGTCGACGCCACGACGATCAACCCCAAGATCGCGTGCTCGGCGACAGCGAAGAAGCCGATCGCGGCGACCCGTCGTTGCACACGGTTCAGTGCTGAGGCCTTCGTGCTCGTGCCGATCTGGTGCTGCTGGGACATCCGAAGCCTTTCAAAGCACCCCCAACGGGATTCGAACCCGTGCTACCGCCGTGAAAGGGCGGCGTCCTAGGCCGCTAGACGATGGGGGCCGGGACCCGAACAGCATACGGGGTGCTGTCGGCGTCGACACTCAGGGAGGATGGAGTCATGGTCGAGGTCAGCGAGGAGCGGTTCCACGCGCTCGCGGAGCAGGCATTGGCCGGGGTTCCTGACGAGCTGGCCAGGCTGCTCGACAACGTCGTGCTGTTCGTCGAGGACGACCCGCCTGCCGACGACCCTGACCTGCTCGGCGTCTACGACGGCATCCCGCTGACCGAGCGCGACTCGTCCTACGGCGGTGCCTTGCCCGACCGCATCGTGGTGTTCCGCAATCCGACCCTGGCCATCTGCGACACCGAGGCCGATGTCGTCGAGGAGGTCAACATCACGGTGGTGCACGAGATCGCTCATCACTTCGGGATCGACGACGACCGCCTGCACGATCTGGGATATGCCTGACATCGAGATCCGCCGCCACGCCGACCGCTTCGTGACGGCGACGCGTGACATCACGACGCACCACAGCTTCTCCTACGGGATCCACTACGACCCCGAGCAGATCGGCTTCGGCCCGCTGCGTGCGCTCAACACCGAATCCCTCGCACCCGGCGCGGGCTACGAGTCGCACGCGCATGCCGACGTCGAGATCGTCACGTGGGTCGTCGCCGGAGTCCTGCGGCACGCCGACACGGCAGGAGGCGGAGGTGTCGTCGGGTCGGGCACGGCGCAACGGCTGAGCGCCGGCACCGGCGTCGAGCACACCGAGGTGAACGACTCGGCTGTCGAGCCGCTCACGTTCGTGCAGATGATGCTCGACAGCAACCACGTGGGAGCGCCGGAGTACCAGCAGATGGACGTCCCCTCTGCGTCCGGTGAGATGTGTCCCGCGGTCCGCGTCCACGCCGACGCAGAGCTGTTCGTCGTGCGCCTCGATGCAGGGCAGAGGGTCACGGTTCCGGGCTCGCCTCGCAGTCTTGTCCACGTCACCCGCGGCACCGTGCGCGTGCGCGACACCGATCTGCTGACGGGCGATGAGGCGCGGCTCACCGGCGCGGGCCCGTACGATCTGAGTGCTGCCGGTGACAGTGCCGGCAGCGAAGCACTCGTCTGGCAGCTGGAGACCTCCTGATGACCGTCCTCGTCCTCAACGGACCGAACCTCGGCCGGCTCGGCGTGCGCGAACCCGATGTGTACGGCACAGCCACCTACGCCGATCTCGTCGCCCGTTGCGAGGCGGTCGCGGCCGAGGTCGGCCTCGACGTCGAGGTCCGACAGACCGACGACGAAGCCGAGATGATCGGCTGGTTGCATGCGGCTGCCGATGCCCGCTCGCCGGTCGTGCTCAACGCCGGCGCGTGGACACACACCTCGGTCGCAGTGCGCGATGCCGCCAGCCAGCTCACCGAACCACTCATCGAGGTACATCTGTCGAACGTGCATGCGCGCGAGCCGTTCCGGCACACCTCCTACATCAGCGACATCGCTGCGGCCGTCGTGGTCGGGATGGGGCTGGACGGGTACGCAGCCGCACTCCGCCACCTCGGGAGCGACTCGCACGGGAGCTAGTAGTAGCCATGAAGGGTTGGGAGCAGCACGAGAACGCTGTCGAGGCACTGCTGACCTCGTACGCCGCGATCGGTCCCGGCCAGCGGGTGCGGCTCGCGAAGAAGACGTCCAACCTCTTTCGTCCCCGCTCGGCCAACGATGCACCCGGGCTCGACGTGTCGGGACTCGACGGCGTCATCGCGATCGACACCGTGGCGCAGACCGCCGATGTGCAGGGCATGTGCACCTATGAGAATCTCGTCGACGAGACCCTGCCGCACGGTTTCATCCCGTACGTGGTCCCGCAGCTGCGCACCATCACCCTCGGCGGTGCTGTCACGGGTCTGGGCATCGAGTCGACGTCCTTTCGCAACGGGCTCCCGCACGAGTCCGTGCTCGAGATGGACATCTTGACCGGGTCCGGCGAGATCGTCACGGCGGCGCCTGACGGTGACCACGCGGATTTGTTCGACACCTTCCCGAACTCCTACGGCAGCCTGGGTTACGCGGTCCGGATCCGCATCAAGCTGGAGCGGGTTCCACGGTTCGTCACCCTGCGCCATGTCCGGATGGCAGATTCCCGGGCCGCGGCGGCTGCCATGGAGGTCATCGCTCAGACCGGGGAATGGGAAGGCCAGCGTGTCGATGCGGTCGATGGCACGGCATTCAGCCCTGAATTTCTTTCAGACTGAATTTTCCGTGCGCTTGTACCGCATTCAGCCTGTCTCGTCCAGATGAAAATGGATCGAATTTTCCAATCGTCTGCGGAGCGCCATGACGGTCGTTAACGTGGGCGGCCAATCGGGGAAACGCACCATCCAAACTTCCTATTTCTCAGGAGCCGGGTATGCGCCGATCGCTGCTTTCGTTCGCCCTTTTTCTGTCCATCGTGGCCGCACTCTTGACGGGCACAGCCAGCACGGCGGGTGCAGCAAGCACCACCTACGGGGGTGGCAGTCCGTACGGGGTGTTCTACGCCAAGCCAGGTGACTTCGCCGACGGCGACCGGGTGACGCTCGCCGCCAACTTCCCCAGCAATCAGAAGTATCTGAACGTGACCTTCTACAAGCGGGTGGGGGACACCGACACCTTCGAGTCGATCGGCGTGGACAAGTCGAACAAGAACGGCAACGCCTACCTCACGAACTATCTGATGGACGGCGACCAGACCCTGTTCGCGCGCTCGACCAAGGGCAAGCAGACCCAGCTGTTCGATGTCTCTGGCGAATCGGGACCGAGGACGTGCGCACGAGCCGGGACCATCTACACGTCCCCGAAGGTCGTGACACCGGGCAGCTCGGTGACGATCGCGGGCAACTTCCTCAGCGATCAGAGATATCTCAACGTCACGTTCTACCGGGTGACCGGCGACACCGAAGAGATCCTCGGCACCGACGAGTCGAACCGATACGGCAACGCCTATCTCACCGACGTGCACGATCGACGCCGAGATGCAAGGTCCGCGCGCAGACCTCTGCAGGGCAAGTGCACCAAGACCCTCACGATCACGCCTGAGGTCGTCGATCCTGACAGCGGCACCGACGAGCAGGGCCGGTTCTACACCCGTCCAGGTGACGTCCGGGAAGGTGAGACGGCCGAGCTGGCGGCCAACTTCGCGTCATCCCTGAAGAACCTCAACGTGACGTTCTTCCGTGAGGTGTCGCCCGACACGTGGGAATCGGTCGGCTCTGACGTGACCAACTCCTCGGGCAACGCCTATCTGCCTGGTTTCGAGTTCGGCAGCGGCCCGAGACGTTCTTCGGGTTGACCGACACCGGCGTGCGCACTCCGGTCGAGACCATCACTCCCGCGACGATCGACACGGTCAACGGCGGCCCGGAGACGCTCGGCAATCACGTCCTCTACGTGGTGACGGACGACCGGAAGATTCCCAGCACGAAGGGAGTGCAGCATCCGGGTCGCGCGGCATGCGTGGTCGAGCGTCGACGGAGAGCTGTCCGAGACGTTCGATCTGGAGACGCTCTCGGTGCGCGGCAACACCACGGCCAAGCAGTCGAAGAAGCCGTTCAAGCTGAAGTTCGACAAGAAGCAGAAGCCCTTCGGCCTGAAGAAGGACAAGACCTGGGTCTTGTTGGCGAACTTCAACGACCGCTCGTTCGTCCGCAGCTTCGCCGGGCTCGATCTGGGTGACCGACTCGACGGGTTGGACTGGACCTCGAAGGGCGTCTTCACCGAGGTGGTCGTCAATGGCTCGTACCGCGGCAGCTATCAGCTGATCCAGTCGATCAAGATCGACGGAGACCGCGTGGACATCAACGAGGAGACCGGTCAGATCATCGAGTTCGACCCGTGGTGGCGGGAGGACGGCGTTCCGGGCATGGAAGGAAAGGGCGTGTACGCGGCGCCTCGACTACTCCTGGAAGGACCCCGACGAGTACAAGTACGAGGACGATGGTTCCGTCGACCCCGAGGGCTTGACCAAGACGAAGATCTCGGACATGAAGAAGAAGATCAGGAACTTCGAGGACGTGCTCTACGGCAAGAACGTGACCACGGGCTCGGCCAAGAAGAGAAACTGGAGGATCGTACAGCCCGTCGAGTCCCTCGAAGGATTGGGTGACGTACCTCGACCTGGACGCCGCGGTCGATTACTACCTGCTCAAGGAGTTCACGAAGGACACCGACTCCGACATGTACCGGAGCAACTACTTCTACACCGACAACGTCGACCCCGACAGCCCGGACAAGTTCTTCATGGGGCCGGTGTGGGACTTCGACCGCAGCGCCGGTGCCAGAGATTCATCGACCATGCCCGATCTCGACAATCCCCGGGGATGGTGGCTGCGCGGGACCGGGCAGGCGTATCACAACACCGCCAAGATCCACTGGTACACGCAGCTGATCAAGGACCCCCGCTTCTTGGCCGCGTTGGATGCGCGATGGGCCGAGGCGAAGGGCGAGTTCCTGAACATGTCTGGAGGCGGCGGCGCCGGCAATGGTGAGGACGCCGTCACCAGAGGTGTCGAAGCCATCGGAGGTGGCGACTACGCCGTGGGCCTGCAAGTGGTCGCCAACGACAACGCGATGTGGGCCAGCAAGAAGGACCGGCTCAAGCCACGGGCGAAGCCGTACAGCGCCGAAGATCGAGCTCGCCTGGCTCCGCAACTGGTACGACGATCGGTACGACTGGTTCGACGAGAACTGGGCTGACGAGGCTTCGGGCGGGCCGGTTCCCACGGCCCGCCCGAAGGTCGGTGATCGGGCAATCCTCGCGCTAGCCGCCGAAATGCCCTCTCGCGTCAGCCAATTATTTTTTTACCTATTTTTCAAGAATCCCTGACACGGTGTCTTGGAAGAGCCTATGGTGACGCATCCACTGCGTCGGGGGGCGCGCCACTCCTCTCCGCCTCGAGGCGATCACCATGCGACGTTCACTCCTCTTCCCGGCCATCATCATCGGCCTCTTCCTGGCGCTCGTGTCCCCGACCAGTGCGTCGGCGGCCACCTATGCCGAGGGCAGCTCTACAGGCGTCTTCTCCATCTCGCCGAGCAACTTCGCCGACGGTCAACGCGTGACGCTCAACGCCAACTTCCCAAGCGACCAAAAGGGCGCCAAGGTGACCTTCTACAGGTCGGTGGGTGACCCCGACGGCGACACGTTCAGCGAGATCGGCGGCCCCCTCACGGCGAACACGAATGGCAACGCCTACCTCAAGAACTATCTGCTGGAGGGCGACCAGGTCCTGTTCGCGCGCACGAACAAGAACAAGAAGACCCAGCGGTTCACGATCGATTCGGACGCGGAGCCGGGCACCTGCCCGGTGGCTGGCGCCCTCACCTCGTCCCCGACGATCGTGACCCCCGGCTCGACAGCATCGGTGTTCGCCAACTTCGCCAGCGATCAGAGCGGCAGGACGATCACGCTCTACAAGATCATTGCGCTTGACCTGCGACAGTCCCTGGGCGCCAAGGACGCCGACCAGTACGGCAATGCGACCTTTGACGTCCAGGTGGATGAGGAGATCGAGGTAGTAGCCGAGACCTCGCCGGACCCACTCAAGTGCACCAAGCCCCTCACGATCACTCCACGGGTCATTGCGCCTGAAAGCTTCACCGAGCAGCCGGGTTCAGCTGGTCACCGTCAGCCCGAGCGACGTTCGGGTCGGTGAGCAGGGCAGGCTGATTGCCAACTTCGCCCACAGTCCTTCAAGGGAAAGACGGTCACGTTCTTCCACAAGGTTCCGGGCCCGCCGGAGTCCTGGGAAAGCATCGGTTCGGCGAAGGCCAACTCCTCCGGCGATGCCACCTTGATTGACTACCTCTTCAACGGGCCCGAATCGATCTTCGGTCTGACCGACGAGGGAGTGCGCACGCCCGTCGAGGACATCACCCCGACGCCGATCAACGAGGTCAAGGCGGGCGGCCCGGCGACGCTCGGCAAGCACGTTCTCTACGTGGTGACCAACGATCGCGACTCTTCCCAAGACGAAGGGTGTCGATCATCCCGGCGCCGCTGCGTGGTCGACCGACGGATGGTGCGACGTCGACCGTGGACCCGCGGGCAGCGTATTCGACCTGGAGACGCTGGCTGTACGAGGCAACACCACGGCGCTGCTGTCGAAGAAGTCGTTCAAGTTGAAGTTCGACAGCAAACAAGCCCCGTTCGGTCTCAAGAAGGACAAGACCTGGGCGTTGCAGGCCAACTACAACGACCGCTCAAATGTTCGCAACTTCGCGAGCTTCGATCTGGGTTCGAAGATGGACAAGTTGAAGTGGACGTCGAAGGGTGTCTTCACCGAGCTGTTCGTCAACGGGAATACCGGGGCAGCTACGAGCTGATCCAGACGATCAAGATCGACAAGGACCGCCTCAACATCAACAAGGAGACCGGTCAGATCATCGAGTTCGACCCGTGGTGGCGCGAAGACGGCGTTCCGGGCATGGAAGGTGTTGGCGTCTTCGCGCGCCTCGACTACTCCTGGAAGGACCCCGACGAGTACAAGAAGCTCGACGATGGTTCGCAGGATCCTGAGGGTCTGACCAGCGCGAAGGTCTCGGCCATGAAGAAGAAGATCAGGAAGTTCGAGGACGTGCTCTACGGCACGAACGTGACCTCGGGCTCGGCAAGGGCACGAGGAAGAACTGGAGAACGTACAAGCTACACCTCGGGCGATCCAACGACTGGACGACGTACCTCGATCTCGACTCGGCGGTCGACTACTACCTGGTCAAGGAGTTCACCAAGGACACCGACTCGGACATGTACCGGAGCAACTTCTTCTACACCAACAACGTCGACACGTCGGCCGACAAGCTCTTCATGGGTCCGGTGTGGGACTTCGACCGCAGTGCTGGTGCCCGGAACTCATCGACCATGCCGACCTCGACGATCCCAAGGGCTGGTGGATCCGCGGGAGGGGCAGGCAAGTACCACAACACCGCCAGATCCACTGGTACACGCAGCTGATCGAGGATCCACGCTTCACGATGCGCTCTGAAGACGCGGTGGGCCGAGACGAAGGGTCTCTACGCTGCGCGATGTGGGGGCGGAGGTGGTGCGGGCAACGGCACCGACACGGTCTCGAGAGGGGTGCAGGCGATCGGCGGCGGAGACGCGGCAGTCGGCCTTCGGGTGGTGGCCAACGACAGGACGAAGTGGCCCGACAAGTCGGACCGAGCGAGGGCGTCCGCGGAAGCAGTCCCGGCTCTGATCCTGGCGCGCGACCTCGGTGGCTGCGCGACTGGTATCAACGCACGCTACGTCTGGATGAACAGCCAGCTCGACTGAGGCTGCGGTCCTGACCCACTCATCACCACTCGACCAGCGGTGGCCGCTCAGCGGCCGCCGCTGGTCGACTTTTCGGCGGGTAGTGTGGACGTATGGTCGCGCCAACCGGGATCTACCTGACCCTCGCTCACTTCACGGACGAGGAGCAGGAGACCAGCGACTACACGGGCCAGCAGATCTACTTTCGATCCATCGCCGAGCGCGAGACCGATGCGCTGACGATGCACGACTACCTGTGGCGCTGGGACACCGACTGGTTCTGGTGCTCGGGGGCCTTCGGCGCCCAGAACCGCTGGCTACGGCGCATCTGGCCGCGGCGCTGGCGCCGCAGTGATGTCTTCCACCGACTGGTCGGACTGGACGAGAAGGTCGGACTCAGCCGGCTGCTCGACCGCATCAAGAAGGTGCCGGGCCGCGAGCGGGTCATCCAGGACGTCGAGGTGCCGGTCCACGCGCTGCCGGAGTTCCTTCGGTGGTTCGACGCCGAGGTCGGCATGCGTCCGGTGTGGCTGTGCCCGCTGCGCACCACCCGGACGTGGCCGGTCTATCCGCTCGCACCGGGCGACACCTACGTGAACGTGGGTTTCTGGGGCACGGTCGAGGTGCCCGCCGGCTCGCCCGACGGCATGGTCAATCGCCGGATCGAGCAGAAGGTGCACGAGCTCGGCGGCCACAAGTCGCTGTACTCGGAGGCCTTCTACGACCAGGAAACCTTTGAGACGATGTACGGCGGCCAGGCGCTCGACGCCGTTCGTCGGCGATACGACCCCGAGGACAGACTCAGCACTCTGTACGAGAAAGCGGTGAGGAACTCATGACGATCCCCGATGTCGACACCAAGCTGAACATTGCCGAGGCGCTGGAGCGTCTGATGAAGGACGGTCTGCCGTTCCGGTTCGAGGCGTTCGACGGCAGCGCGGCAGGTCCCGAGGGCGCGCCGCTGACCCTTCGCCTCGTCAACGAGCGCGGCTTGGCCTACTTGATGACCGCGCCGGGGGATCTGGGGTTCGCCCGCGCGTACGTGTCCGGCGACCTCGAGGTCGACGGCATCCACCCGGGCAATCCGTACGACATCATGGTGCTGATCATGAGCCAGCTGCGCTTCAAGGTGCCGTCGGCCGCCGAGATGCTGCAGATCGTGCGCAGCCTGGGCTTCGGCAACCTCAAGCCGCCGACGCCCCCGGACGAGGAGCACCTCCCCAAGTGGCGTCGCGCCTTCGAGGGGATGCGCCACAACAAGAAGCGCGACGCTGAAGCGATTCATCACCACTACGACGTCTCGAATCGCTTCTACGAGCTGGTGCTCGGCGAGTCGATGACCTACACCTGTGCCGTCTACCCGACCGCCGACTCGACGCTGGAGGAGGCGCAGTTCGCCAAGTACGACCTGATCTGCCGCAAGCTCGACCTGCAGCCCGGCCAGCGCCTGCTCGACATCGGCTGCGGCTGGGGCGGCATGGTGCGGCACGCCGCGCAGCACTACGGCGTCAACGTCATCGGCGTCACGCTCTCGCGCGAGCAATCCGCGTGGGCCCAGGACGCGATCAAGCGCCAGGGACTCGATCACCTTGCTGAGGTGCGATTCGGCGACTACCGCGACATCGTCGAGTCCGGATTCGACGCGGTCAGCTCGATCGGCCTCACCGAGCACATCGGGGTGCGCAACTACCCGGCGTACTTCCAGTTCATGCACGACGTGGTCAAGCCGGGCGGCCGGGTGCTCAACCACTGCATCACCCGTCCCAACAACAAGGCCAAGCCGATCGGCGCCTTCATCGACCGCTACGTGTTCCCCGATGGAGAGCTGACCGGTGTCGGTCGCATCACGGTCGCGGCCCAGGAGTCAGGGCTCGAGGTCCGGCACGTCGAGAACCTGCGCGAGCACTACGCGCTCACCCTCAAGGGGTGGTGCGAGAACCTGGCCGAGAACTGGGACGAGTGCCTCGGCGAGGTCAGCGAGGGACGCGCCAAGGTGTGGGGTCTGTACATGGCCGGCTCGCGGCTGGCCTTCGAGCGCAACGAGATCGAGCTGCACCACGTGCTCGCCGTCAAGCCCGACGCGCACGGCGGGGCGAACTGGCCGTTGCGCCCGACCTGGCTCTCGTGATGGGAATGTACGCCCCGGTGCTCAGCTGATCTCGAGCACCACGGGCACGTGGTCGCTGGCGCCCTTGCCCTTGCGCTCCTCGCGGTCGATCCACGCATGATCGACGCGTCGGGCCAGGGCCGGTGACGTGAGGGCGAAGTCGATGCGCATGCCCTCCTTCTTCGGGAAGCGCAGGCGCTGGTAGTCCCAGTACGTGTAGATGCCGGGGCCCGGCGTGTGCGGGCGGACGACGTCGGCGTACCCCTCCTCGACGATGGCGGCGAATGCGGCGCGCTCCGGCTCGGACACGTGGGTGTGGTGGTCGAAGACAGCCGATGTCCCACACGTCCTCATCGTGGGGCGCCACATTCCAGTCGCCCATCAGAGAGATCTGGGCGTCCGGGTCGTCGGCCAGCCACTGGCGGGCCGAAGCTCGCAGGCGCTCGAGCCACGCCAGCTTGTAGTCGTAGTGCGGGTCGCCCAGCTCCCGACCGTTGGGCACGTACAGGCTCCAGATCCGCACGCCTCCACAGGTGGCGCCGATCGCCCGAGGCTCCAGGATCGCCGGATCTCCGAAGGTGGGCTGATCGGGAGCGAACGACGTGGCGACGTCCTCGAGGCCGACGCGGGACAGCAGGGCGACGCCATTCCACTGGTTGACCCCGAAGTGGGCCACCTCGTAGCCCATGGCACTGAGCTCCAGGGTCGGGAACTGGTCCTCGCGACACTTGGTCTCCTGGATCGCCAGCACGTCGACGTCATGCCGACTGACCCAGTCGGTGACCCGGTCGATGCGACTGCGGATGGAGTTGACGTTCCAGGTGGCGATACGCACGCGACGAACCTAGCCGATGCCGCCAGCGAACCGATGTGGGTGAAGAGATGACAGCAGCGACCGATACGAGGAATGATAGGACTTTAGTCCTGTTTCTCTTCATGTGGTCGGAGCCTTTCGTGCGTGCTTCAACATCTATCGCGTCCGCGGTCCTCGCGGGCGTTCTGGCGGTCGGCACGGCGCTGGCTTCGGCGCCCGCCGTCGCTGCCGGGTCGGCGCCGATCCCCCTGCCGTCCAGCCCGCGCGGCCTCGAGGCACCTGTCGCGCAGCCCTCCACGGTCGACCCGCCGTCGCCCTACCTGCCGCAGGCCGGTTGTTGGCCTGTCGACAAGACGGGTGCCAAGAAGCTGCGCGATCTGGTGCTCGCGACGTACGGCCGCGGCGGTCGGGGCAACATCAGTCGCGGTTGCACCGAAGGAGTCTCTGAGCACTCCGAGGGCCGGGCGTGGGACTGGATGATCAACCCCGCGAGCAAGAGCGAGAAGGCCGCAGCCGCCGACTTCTTGTCGTGGGTGACCAAGGACTCGGGCCGCAACGCTCGGCGGCTCGGGATCATGTACGTCATCTACAACAAGAAGATCTGGTCGGTCTATCGAGCCAAGGACGGATGGCGCAGCAATTCCGGTCATCTCGACCACGTCCACATCTCGTTGAGCTGGAACGGCGCCCGCGCCACGACGTCGTTCTGGACCGGGAAGGTCAGCCCGATCGATCGCGGCCCGTGCCCGAGATTCGTCGACAACCTCCCCATCCTGACCGCCGTGGCGCGCACCGGAAGCTGCCCAGCCCTCGTCAACGAGCTGTTCGCGACGTCGCGACCCGATCGCGTCTATGGGACGACGGGCAGCTCGGTCAGCGCCGGTCAAGGGCTCCTGAAGATCGCTCGAACCGGCCGATTCGACGTCGCGACGCTGCGCGCGGTGCGCGCGTTCCAGAAGAAGAACGACATCGTCTACACGGGCGCGCTCGACGGGCCCACGTGGCGGGCCCTTGATCCAGCCAACGTCACCAGGTCGCCTGCCGTGGCGAGCCTCACGCAGATCGGGTGCCATCGACTACGGGGTGGAGAAGCTGCGGTCAGTCCTGATCTCCCCACAGGAGGTGTCGACTCGGGTCCTGGTTCTTCAAGCGGCTCTCGGCATGCCGTCGGCGCAGAGAAACGGCTATTTCGGGCCAGTGACGAACGCAGCCGTCCTGGCCATGCAGAAGGACCTTGGTCTTGCTCAGGACGGCATCGTGGGCAGCGCGGAATGGAACGCGATGCGGGCTGACGCCAGCTGACCGGGCGTGTCTGGTGCCATGATGTGGGCATGGCCCACGACGACGAACACGTCTCCCGCGACGGCGGATCGGCGGCGGACAACCCGCCGCACGAGGACGACGCGATCGACCGCAGGATCTCCGACCAACCGAGCGTGACACCGGCCCGCTGGGTCCGTCGGGCCGTGCTGCTTCTGGTCCTGCTGATCGCGACCTACATCGGATGGCGCATCTCGGCTGCCTTCTTCCCCCGGTGGTGGGCGCAGCGCATCGCCGACCAGGTGCAGGGACGCTTCATCGCCGGCACCCTCTGGGGCCTGTTCTACGGATTCGTGTTCACCTTCGTGCCGCTGCTGCTGCTGTTCCAGATCCGCCGTCGGTTCTTCTCCTGGACCTGGCGCGGGATCGTCGCCGTCGTCGCTGTGGTGCTGGCCGCACCCAACTGGCTGACCTTGGCCGTGGTGGCGGGGACGAGCAACGCCGCCCACGCCGGCGAGCGGATCATGGACGTCGACGCCCCCAGCTTCCGTGCTGCCACCCTGATCGGCGTCGTGCTGGGTGGGCTGTTGGCCATCGGCATCACCGCCACCAGCATGCGGATGAGACACCGCACGCAACAGGTCGAGCAGCTCAAGGACGAGCGCGACCAGCTGAAGGCGCGCCAACGCCCCGAGGAGGGCAAGAATCGCGAGTAGCGCAGCGATTCTGGTGGATGTTTTTTCGCTCATCTGAGAATTGATGACCCCAAAGGTCTAGATGCATCGGGCCCTGCGGGGCTAGCATCAGCCAACTTCTCTGAGAATGGGCGTCACAGATGACCGATCAACTCAATGACGATGAAAAGCTCCTGGCGAAGCTGGGCTACAAGCAGGAGCTGAACCGCAACTGGTCCGGTTTCTCCAACTTCGCGATCTCGTTCTCGATCATCTCGATCCTGGCCGGTTGCTTCACGACCTTCGGCCAGGCGTGGAACAACGGCGGTCCGGTCGCGATGTCGTGGGGCTGGCCGATCATCGCGCTGTTCATCCTGCTGATCGGCTTCACGATGTCCGAGCTGGTCTCCGCCTACCCGACATCGGGAGGCATCTACTGGTGGGCCGCCAAGATGGGAGGCCCGGCGGCGGGATTCTTCACCGGCTGGCTCAACCTCATCGGTCTGCTGGCGGTGACGGCGTCGGTCGCGTACGGCTGTGCCACGTTCTTCGACCTCACGCTCAGCACGATCAGCGCGGGGTGGGCCGACGGGTACTCCCTGGGTCGGGTCTACCTGATCTTCATCATCATCCTGGCGCTGGCGGCGACGCTCAACATCTTCAGCGGACACCTGCTGGCGATCCTCAACAACATCTCGGTGTGGTGGCACGTGGCCGGTGCGGCCTCGGTCATCTTGATCCTCGTGTTCATCCCCGACACGCATCAGAGCTTCGACTTCGTCTTCACCGAGCGCATCAACAATTCCGGGTTCGCCGACGGCAAGTACTGGTTCCTGGTGCTGCCGCTGGGCTTCCTGCTGACGCAGTACACGATCACCGGCTTCGACGCGTCAGCTCACCTCTCGGAGGAGACCAACGGCGCGGCGAAGGGGGCTGCCCAAGGGCTGTGGCGCTCGATCGCCTACTCCGCGATCGGCGGATGGCTGCTGCTGCTGGCGTTCCTGTTCGCGGTGCAGGACCCGGCCGGTGTCTCCGAGGGCGGGGGTGCGGTCGATGTGATCTTCGGCCAAGCGTTGCCCCAGGGGTGGCACTTCATGGTGCTGCTGATCTCCACGGCAGGACAGTTCTTCTGCACCATCGCCTGCCTCACCAGCGCCTCCCGCATGACGTTCGCGTTCAGCCGTGACGGGGCGATCCCCGGGTCGAGCAAGCTGTCGAAGGTCAATCCCAAGTCGAAGGTGCCGGCCAACGCCGTGGTCTTCGTCGCAGTGATCGGGGCGCTCATCACGCTGCCGGCGCTCAAGGGCATCGGCGGGATCCCGATCGCGTTCTACGCCATCACGTCGGTGGCCGTGATCGGGTTGTACCTCGCCTTCCTCATCCCCATCTACCTGCGCTGGAAGATGGGCGACGCCTTCGAGGAGGGCGAATGGACCAATGGCAAGAAGTACAAGTGGATGAACATCATCGCGATTGCAGAGATCTCGATCATCTCGGTCTACTTCATCTTGCCGTTCACGCCTGCCGGCAACCCGCTCGACGACACGTTCACGTGGGAGAGCGTGAACTACGCACCGATCCTCACCGGCGGAACCTTGATCCTGCTGGCGATCTGGTGGCACTCGTCGGCCAAGAAGTGGTTCACCGGGCCCAAGCACACGATCGACTCCGCGGTCATCGAGGCGTTCGACGACTGACGGGCGACCGGATGCGAGTACTCGAGGTGAGCGACGCGGCACTGGGCGAGATGCCCGACCTCGCGTCGCCCACCGACGAGCCGGCCCATGCACGGATCGAGGGCTGGTTGCTGTCGCGGATGCGCCGGGGCGCCGTGCGGCAGGGCGACAAGCTGCCAGCCGAAGAGTGATCTGGCGTCGGCGCTGGGCATCAGTCGGATGACCTTGCGCCAGGCGCTCGGCGCGCTCGAGGCGCGAGGGCGACTCAAGCGCGTGAGGGGACGCGCTGGCGGCAGCTTCGTGACGCTGCCGAAGCTCGATGTCGACCTGACCGGCTTGTCCGGGTTCACCGCGCAGATGCGCCGTTCGCAGGTGCGCGCCGGAGCGCGGGTCGTGCGCGCCGGACTGGTGAAACCCACCGCCGAGGTGGCTCGCGGGCTCGAGCTTCAGCGCGGCGCCGTGGCGATCGAGGTCGTGCGGGTCCGCTCGGCCGATCGCGAACCACTCGCGCTGGAGGAGTCGTACCTGCCGGCGGCTCGCTTTCCGGGGTTGCTGGACCGTCGATTGACCGGGTCGCTCTACGCGATGATGCGTGAGCACTACGGCCTCGCGCCGCACCATGCGCAGGAGTGGCTGGAGCCCGAGATCGTCGCCGACGACCATGCGGCGCTGCTGGGCATCGATGCCGGCGAGGCCGTCATGCTCGTGACCCGGCAGGCCATGACCGACACCGGCCTTCCGGTGGAGTACGCGCACGATCGCTATCGCGCCGACCGTGCCCGCATCACCCTGCGGACGGGGCTCACATGACCATCGACCACATCGATCATGTCCTCGACCGCATCCCCGCGCTGGCGGGCCGCAACCGAGTCATCGAACCGCTCCCGGGCGGACTGACCAACGAGAACTTCAAGGTCACCACGGAGGACGGGGTGTTCGTCGCGCGGTGCAACCGCAGCGACAGCACCCTGCTTGGCATCGACCGGGACGCTGAGTTCCACAACACCATGGCCGCGGAGGCAGCCGGGGTGGGGGCGCCGTTCGTCGACTACCGGCCGGACCTCGGTGTACTCGTCATCAAGTTCCTCGAGGGACGTACCTACCAGGACGACGACCTGCGCGCCCCCGGCGCCCTGACGCGGCTCATCGCCACCCTGCAGTCGCTGCACGGCGGGCGCCGGTTCGTGGGTGA
Organism: uncultured Actinomycetota bacterium; assembly: GCA_963769445.1. Taxonomy (GTDB): domain Bacteria; phylum Actinomycetota; class Actinomycetes; order Propionibacteriales; family Nocardioidaceae; genus Aeromicrobium. The sequence goes on from CAVYLO010000003.1 coordinate 328,229, forward strand.
CTTCGACATGTTCAGCCGCCAGGCGAACTACCTGCGGACCTGCCGCGAGCGCGGCTTCGCGATCCCCGACGACTACGAGCGATGGAGCCATGAATTCGCGCGCATCGGGCGTGCGCTCGCGGTGATACCTGAGGAGACCGTGCCGTGCCACAACGATCTGCTGGCCGCCAACGTGGTCGACGACGGGGACCGGCTGTGGCTGATCGACTACGAGTACTCCGGCAACGGGGACCCCTACTTCGACCTCGGGAACACGTGGACCGAGTGCGGTCTTGACGACGATCACCTGGCCGAGATGGTGCGGGCCTACGCGGGTCGTGACGACCCACAACTGCTCGCGCGGGCACGGCTCAACGCCACGGTGTCGCGGTACGGGTGGGCGTTGTGGGGCTACATCCAGGACGCCTCCCTCGACGACCCGTTCGACTTTCGCGGGTGGGGTTCCGAGCGGTTCGAGCTGGCAGCAGCCGACTTCAGCCGGACCGACTTCTCCACGTTGCTCGACCAGTGTGCGGGGCGGCCATGAATCTGCCCCAGCGTTCCCGAGTCGTCATCATCGGTGGCGGGATCATCGGCACCAGCGTGGCGTATCACCTGACCCAGAACGGGGAGACCGACGTGCTCCTGCTGGAACAGGGCGAGCTGTCCTGTGGCACCACCTGGCACGCAGCAGGACTGGTCGGTCAGCTCCGGGCGACGCAGGCCGGCACGACGTTGGTGCAGTACAGCGCCGATCTGTATGAACGGCTCGAAGCCGAGGTGGGCCTCGCCACCGGGTTCAAGCGGGTCGGTGGAGTCACGGTGGCGCGCACCGAGAAGCGCATGGAACAGCTGCGGCGCACCGTCGCCACGGCGGCCGCGTACGACCTGGAGTGCGAGCTGCTGACACCGCAGCAGGCTGGCGACCGCTATCCGCTGCTCGCCATCGACGACCTGGTGGGTGGCATCTGGTTGCCCGGCGACGGCACCGCGAATCCGACCGACGTGACGCAGGCACTGGCGCGAGGTGCCCGGAGCGGGGGCGCGACGATCGTCGAGCACGTCCGCGTCACGAGCATCCTCACCCACGACGGGCGCGTCACCGGCGTCAGCACGGACGCCGGCGACGTCGAGGCCGAGATCGTGGTCAACTGCGCGGGCCAGTGGGCGCACGCCTTGGCCGCTGCGGTCGGCGTGGCAGTTCCGCTGCACTCCGCTGAGCACTTCTACGTCGTGACCGACCAGATCGAGGGAGTGCAACCCGACCTGCCGATCCTGCGCGACCCTGATGGCTACACCTACTTCAAGGAGGAGGTCGGCGGGCTCGTCGTGGGGGGCTTCGAGCCAGAAGCCAAGCCGTGGTTGTCGCCCGACCAGCTGCCGTACCCCTTTGAGTTCCAGCTGCTCACCGAGGACTGGGATCACTTCCAGGTGCTGATGGACAACGCGCTCGAGCGGATCCCGGCGCTGCACGAGACCGGTATCCGCAAGTTCTACAACGGGCCGGAGAGCTTCACGCCGGACAACCAGTTCATCCTCGGCGAGGCACCGTCGTTGCGAGGGTTCTTCGTCGGTGCGGGGTTCAACTCGGTCGGCATCGCGTCCGCTGGCGGCGCCGGCCGCGCGCTCGCGGAATGGATCGTCGAGGGTGAGCCGACCGTGGACCTGCTGGCGGTCGACATCCGCCGATTCGCTGCCTTCCAGAACGACGTCGGATATCTGCACGACCGCGTCTCGGAGGTGCTCGGCCTGCACTACGCCGTGCCATGGCCCAACCGGGAGTTCGAGTCGGCACGTCCGCTGCGCATGTCGCCGCTGCACGACCGGCTCGCCGCGGCGAACGCCTCGTTCGGCAGCAAGCTGGGGTGGGAACGCGCCAACGTGTTCGCCCCGGCCGGCACCGACGCGACGATCGAGTACACGTGGGACAAACCCGGCTGGCTCCCGTGGTCTGCCGCCGAGCAACGGGCCTGCCGGGAAGCCGTTGCCGTCTTCGACCAGACCTCGTTCTCCAAGTACGTCGTCCGTGGGGCAGATGCAGAAGCCGCCCTGCAGTGGATCTGCAGCAATGACGTGGCGGTGCCGCCGGGCCGCACGGTGTACACGGCGCTGCTCAACACCCGCGGCTGCTATGAATCCGACCTCACGGTGACGCGGGTGAGTGCCGAGGAGTACCTGCTGGTGGCGAGCTCGGCGACCACGGTGCGCGACCTCGACTGGCTGGGACGCCACGTACCGGCTGGACTGCGCGTGAACATCGAGGACGTGACCGATTCACTCGCCGTGCTCGGCCTGATGGGGCCGCGCTCGCGTGAGTTGTTGACCGGACTCTCGACGGAGAACCTGGGCCATGACTCGTTCCCGTTCGGCGCCAGCCGCGAGATCGATCTTGCCGGCGTGCCGATTCGGGCGACCCGCATCACGTATGTCGGCGAGCTCGGGTGGGAGCTGTACGTGCCCGTCGCGGACGCCCTCTCCACCTACGACGCGCTCTCCGCCGCCGGGGCCGATCTCGGCCTGGTCGACGCCGGGTACTACTCGATCGAGGCCATGCGCCTCGAGAAGGGGTATCGAGCCTTCGGTCGCGAGCTCACTCCGGACGTCAACCCGGTCGAGGCCGGGCTGTCCTTCGCCTGCAAGCTCGCCACCGTCGGTGGACTTCGTGGGTCGGTCCGCGGTCGAGAGAGCCAAGGCGGCGGGTCCGGCTCGACGACTGACATCGTTCGCGCTCGACGATCCCGACGTCATGGTCTGGGGTGGCGAGCTGCTGATCCGTGATGGTGAGCCGGTCGGCCAGGTCACGTCGGCGACGTGGGCGGCCACGGTGGGCGCCGGTGTCGGTCTCGCCTGGGTGCATGCGCCGCCCGGCGTCGTGGCGGACGCCGCATTCGTGCGGGCTGGCCGCTACGAGATCGATGTGGGTGGCCGTCGCACGCCGGTGCGCATCAGCCTGAAGCCGCTCTATGATCCGAGCGGGGAGAAGATCGCGACGTGATGGTCACGACGCGAAGGGAAGGACGCCCATGACCCAACCGCATCCCCGACTGCTGAGTCTGGACGATCTGACCCGTCGCATCGAGGCGGCCGACGATGATCCGCAGCTGATCGACACCGTCATCGTCGCGTTCACCGACATGCAGGGCCGGCTGCAGGGCAAGCGGCTGCACGGGCGCTACTTTCTCGATGTCGTGCTCGAGCACGGGACGGAGGGCTGCAACTACCTGCTGAGCGTCGACGTCGACATGAACACGGTTGACGGCTACGAGATGAGCTCGTGGGAGACCGGGTACGGCGACATGGAGTTCGCGATGGACTTCGGCACCATCCGGGTGCTGGAGCACCTGCCGGCCACCGCGATGATCCAGTGCGACCTGGTCTGGCTCGACCACGCACCGGTGGTGCAGTCGCCGCGCACGATCCTCGCCACCCAGGTCCAGCGGGCCGCCGATGCAGGGTTCACGGCCTGGGCCGGCACCGAGCTGGAGTTCATCGTGTTCGACACGACCTACGAGGAGGCATGGTCATCGGGGTACCGAGATCTGCGGCCGTCGAACCAGTACAACATCGACTACTCGATCATGGGCGGCACCCGCGTCGAGCCGCTGCTGCGCGACATCCGCAACACGATGTACGCCGCGGGCATGCACGTCGAGGCGGCCAAGGGGGAGTGCAACCTCGGCCAGCACGAGATCGGCTTCCTGTACGACGAGGTCATGGTGACGGCCGACAATCACTCGGTCTACAAGACCGCCGCCAAGGAGATCGCGGCCAAGCACGGCAAGTCGCTGACCTTCATGGCCAAGTTCGACGAGCGCGAGGGCAGCTCGTGTCACATCCACCTGTCGCTGCGGGACGCCGACGGCGAGATCGCCTTCTGGGACGAGAGCGGGCGCACGCCGGTCTACGACCAGTTCATCGCTGGCATCTTGGCCACGATGCGCGACTTCACCCTGCTCTACGCACCCAACATCAACTCCTACAAGCGCTTCGCGGACGGATCGTTCGCGCCGACCACGGTCGCGTGGGGCCTGGACAACCGCACCTGTGCGGTGCGACTGGTCGGCCATGGACCGAGTGCTCGCCTCGAGAACCGTGTCCCCGGAGGCGACGTGAATCCGTATCTCGCGCTGGCCGCGATGCTCGCTGGCGGTCTGCACGGCATCGAGCAGGGACTCGAGCTGGAACCAGAACAGGCCGGCAACGCGTACACGTCGGACAAGCCGAAGGTGCCGGGCACCTTGCGCGAGGCGCGGGAGGCATGGGCCGGCTCGGAGGTGGCACGTACGGTGTTCGGCGAGGACGTCGTCCGGCACTACACGAACATGGCCGACGTGGAGCTCAAGGCGTTCGACGCCGCGGTCACGGACTGGGAGCTGCGACGCAGCTTTGAGCGCATGTGAGGCGCGCGGGCTGCGCCCGCTCAGCGACTTCGTCGCTGCCACGCTTCGCGTGGGCGCCTGCCTCGCTTCGCTCGGCCCGTGGTCACGACGTGTGGCCCACTAGAACCTGACGATGAAGGAGAATTGATGTGAGTAGCACGTACACCGTGGTCAATCCGGCCACTGAGCAGGACGTGGTCGAGGTCGCAGATGGCCGACCTGGCCGCCGCCGACGCCGCGATCGAACGCGCCGCCGAGGCCTTTCCGGCCTGGCGTGACACGGCGCCGGGGGAGAAGGCTCGCCTGCTGCGCCGCTTCGCTGCCGTGGTCGACGAGCATCTGGAGGAGCTGGCAGCCCTGGAGGTCGCCAACGCCGGCCACACGTGGGGCAATGCCACCTGGGAAGCCGGCAACGTCCGCGACGTCCTGAACTACTACTCGGCCGCGCCGGAACGGCTGACGGGCCACCAGATCCCGGTGGCCGGCGGCATCAACGTCACGTTCCACGAACCGCTGGGCGTCGTCGGCATCATCGTGCCGTGGAACTTCCCGATGCCGATCGCGGGCTGGGGCTTCGCGCCGGCCCTCGCGGCGGGCAACACCGTCGTGCTCAAGCCGGCCGAGCTGACGCCGTTGACGGCGATCCGGTTGGGTGAGCTGGCACTGGAGGCCGGCATCCCCGAGGGCGTGTTCACGGTGATTCCGGGCAAGGGCTCGGTGGTCGGTGAACGCTTCGTGACCCACCCGGCCGTCCGCAAGGTCTGCTTCACCGGATCGACCGACGTCGGCAAGAAGATCATGGCTGGCTGCGCCGACCAGGTGAAGCGCGTGACGCTCGAGCTCGGCGGCAAGAGCGCCAACATCGTGTTCGCCGACGCCGACCTCGCCCAGGCCGCTGCCAGCGCTCCGTACGCCGTCTTCGACAACGCCGGACAGGACTGCTGTGCCCGGTCGCGCATCCTGGTCGAGCGCAGTGCCTACGACCAGTTCGTGTCGCTGCTGGAACCCGCCGTGCGGGGGGTCAAGGTGCTTGATCCTGCCGATCGCAGCGCGGAGATGGGTCCGCTCATCTCGGCCGGACAGCGCGACACGGTGCAAGGATTCGTGGATGACGTCGAGGTCGCCTTCGCCGGATCGGCCCCCAGCGGGCCCGGTTTCTGGTTCCCACCCACCGTCGTCCTCGCCGACGATCCGCAGGCGCGCATCTGGCGCGAGGAGATCTTCGGGCCCGTGGTCGCAGTCATGCCATTCGACGACGAGGCGCATGCCGTGGAGCTGGCCAATGACACCGAGTTCGGCTTGTCCGGCTCGATCTTCACCCGCGACGTCGGGCGCGCCCTCCGGGTCGCGCGCGGGGTGGAGACTGGCGCCTTGAGCGTCAACTCGCACTCGGCCGTGCGCTACTGGACCCCGTTCGGCGGTTTCAAGCAGTCCGGTATTGGTCGTGAGCTCGGGCCGGATGCGCCGCACGCGTTCACCGACGTCAAGAACGTCTTCATCTCCCACGTCTAGTCATCAGCCACCAACAGAGGAGCAGCACACCCATGGCAGGTCGCATTGAGGGCAAGGTCGCCGTCGTCACCGGCGGATGTTCGGGCATCGGGCTGGCCACGGTCCGCCGCTTCGCCGAGGAGGGAGCCCATGTCGTGATCGGCGATCTCGACGACGCCAAGGGTCCCGGCATCGCCGAGGAGGTGGGCGGCACCTACGTGCACGTCGACGTGACGGACAAGGAACAGGTCGACGCGCTGTTCCGGGCCGCCAAGGACACCTATGGCTCGGTCGACATCGCGTTCAACAACGCGGGCATCAGCCCGCCCGAGGACGACTCGATTCTTGACACCGAGCTCGAGGCCTGGAAGCGCGTGCAGGACGTGAACCTGACCAGCGTGTACCTGTGCTGCAAGGCGGCGCTGCCCTACATGCTCGAGCAGGGACGCGGCTCGATCATCAACACGGCCTCGTTCGTCGCGGTCATGGGCGCGGCGACGTCGCAGATCTCGTACTCGGCGTCCAAGGGCGGCGTGCTGAGCATGTCGCGTGAGCTGGGCGTGCAGTTCGCGCGCGAGGGCGTGCGGGTCAACGCGCTGTGCCCGGGTCCGGTGAACACGCCCCTGCTCAGGGATCTGTTCGCCAGCGATCCCGAGCGCGCCGAGCGTCGTCTCGTGCACGTGCCGGTGGGCCGGTTCGCGGAGCCCGAGGAGATGGCCAACGCCGTGCTGTTCCTCGCCTCCGACGAGTCCAGCTTCATCACCGCCTCGACCTTCCTGGTCGACGGCGGCATCTCCGGCGCCTACGTGACACCGCTGTAGGGAGGACGGCAGTGACCCCGCTGATCGGTGTGTCCACCTACCGCGAGCAGGCGCGGTGGGGTGTCTGGGACGAGCCGGCTGACGTGCTGCACGCGGTGTACGCACGCTCGATCGAGGCGGCGGGTGGGGTCGCGGTCCTGCTCCCGCCAGGCGGCCCCGACACCGCGCCGTCGGTGGTGGCGAGGCTCGACGCTCTGGTGATCGCTGGCGGTGCCGACGTCGATCCGGGCCGCTACGCCGCCACGCCGCACGATCGCACGGCAGGTTGGCGCGAGGATCGCGACGGCTGGGAGCTGGCCCTGCTCGATGCGGCGTGGGACCGCGGTCTGCCCACGCTCGGCATCTGCCGGGGCATGCAGGTCATGGCGGTGCACGCCGGCGGGACGCTGGAGCAGCACGTCCCCGACGTCGTCGGCCACGAACAGCACTCGCCAGGTGGGCCGCAGTTCGGTGAGGTGGAGGTCGACGTGACACCGGGGTCACGTCTCTCCGCGGCGATCGGCGATCGCGGCGAGGTCGCCTGTCACCACCACCAGTCCGTGCGGGAGCACCCCGGTTTCGTCGCGACGGCCCATGCCGCAGACGGGACGTTGGAGGCCATGGAACGCCCCGATCTCCCGTTCTGGCTGGCGGTGCAGTGGCACCCGGAGACCCGTGCGGACGCGGGGCTGTTCCGAGCGCTGGTCGAGGCGGCCCGTTCCGAGGGCTGAGCGTGCGGAGTGACACGTCACTTCCGTGTGTCGTCGGGCGCAATGTCGGTGCCGCCACCTAGCGTGGTCCTCACGACCAGCGACGGAGTGAGCAGCACGTGAGAACCAACCAGCTAGATGCGTCATGCGACACCTGCTACACGCACCTGATCTCCGGCAGCGGACGCCTCGTCGGTCATCCGGGCTCGTGGCGCGCGTTGTGCCTCACGTGTGAGCCGCAGCCACCGTCGCGCGGAACCCACCGTGGCTGGTTCGACCAACCGTTGGCGTCGCTCGACTTCGAGACCACGGGCGTCGACCCGCACCACGATCGGGTGCTCAGCTTCGCGCTGCTCGACACCGAGGGCGAACGCTCAGGTCTCGTCGACGCCGGAGTGCCCATCCCGGCGGCTTCGGCGCGGGTGCACGGCATCAGCCAGGCCGCGCTGGTCGGCGCCCCGCCAGCTCGCATCGCCATCGCCATGATCGCCGACTGGGTGCAGTCGTTGATCGACCGCGGCATCGGGCTCGTGGTGTTCAACGCGGCCTACGACCTCACCATGCTGCGCGCCGAGGCTGCGCGCCACGACGTCCGGCAGCCCGCGTGGGACCGGCTCATGGTCATCGACCCGTACGTCATCGACTGGGGTCTGGAACGTGGCGGACTCGGCTCGCGCCGTCTCACCGACGTCGCCGCCTACTACGGCGTCGTGCTCGACAACGCCCACGACGCCACGGCCGACGCGCGCGCTGCTCGTGAGGTCGCCGTCCAGATGGGTGCCCGGCACAGCGAGGCCGGTGCCTGCTCGTTGGTCGAGCTGATGCTGCGCCAGCACCTGTGGCACGCCGAGCGCGCTGCGGACTGGAACGCCTACGCCATCACGGTCGGCCGCGACCTCGACGACCCCACCGGGTGGCCGCTGGTCTCCACGCCCCGGGTCCAGCGCTCCGCCACCGCCTAGCGACCGACGCGGTCGAGGATCGCGTCGGCGAGGGCCTCGGGCGCCTCGTCCGGGATCCAGTGGGTCACCCCGGCCAGCTCGACGAATCGGTACTCCGCCGACACGTAGTCGCCACACAGCTCGGCTCCGTCGCGTCCGAGCGCGCGATCGTTGCTGCTCCACACGTAGGTGGTGGGGACCGTCACGGCCGGCAGATCACCCAACCCTGGCTTCATGGACCGGTAGTAGCTCAGGGCGGCGGTGAGGGCGCCCGGTTCGGACAGGATTCGGACGTACTCGGCGACCGCCTCCTCGGGCACACGGCCTTCGTAGAAGGCGATGAGGCGGCGCGCGCCATCGGCCAGCAGCAGCTCCTCGGGGCGACCCTCCTGACGAAACAGCTCCATGTAGCGCGACATCTCCTGCTGGTCCTTCGAGTCGCGCAGTGCTCGGCCGAAGGCAGCGAGATGGGGCACCGAGACGGCCGTCAGGCTGCGAAGCCGGTCGGGGTGGCGGACCGCGACGAGCCAGGCCACCGAGGCGCCCCAGTCGTGGCCCACCAGGTGGAAGGTGTCGAGACCGAGTGCGTCAGCCAGCTCCACGACATCATCGGCCAGCGTGCCGGTCGCGTAGTGCTCAGTGCCGACAGGCCGTGCTCCCGGTGAGTACCCGCGCTGATCCGGAGCGATCACGCGGTACCCCGCGTCGACCAGCCGGGGCACCACGCCCGCCCAGCTCAAGGACGTCTGCGGGAAGCCGTGCAGCAGGACCACCGGTGGTCCGCCCTCCGGTCCGTCAACGCGCAGGTCGAGGGTGCCGATCGTGATGTCGGCCGTGGCCGCCTGTCCCCAGGTCATGTGGTTCCTCTCGTCGGGGTGATCATTCGAAGGAGTCGCCGAGACGGGCGACAGCCTCCCGGTCCAGCTGCGCAGCGGTCTCGACATCAGGTGCGGTGCCGCCATGGTCGTAGGGCAGCCACCAGCGATCCTCGTCGTCGCGCGGGCGATCCGGGTAGGTCGTGATGGCTTCCTCGAGCAGGGCTTCCATCGCGACGTGCAGCCGCGCTGACAGCTCGTCGATGCTCTCGCCCGCGGCAGCGTGCAGGGGCTCGCCGACGGCGATCGTGATGGGGATCCGGCGCCGCAAGGAGCGTCGGCCGTCGACGGTGAAGACGCGGTGTCCGCCCCACACCACCACCGGGATGAGGGGGACGCGTCGGCTCACGGCGACACCGGCGGCGCCCCGCTTGAAGGGCTTGAGCAGCCAGGACCGGCTGATCGTGGCCTCCGGAAAGATGCCGACCAGCTCGCCCTCGTCGACCAGGCGCAGGGCCTGGCGGTAGGCGCGGGCGCCTGACTTCCGATCGACCGGAATGTGGCGCATGGCCCGCATCAGCCTGCCGGCGACCGGCGCCTCGAACACCGACGTCTTCGACATGAAGCGGATCAGGCGGCCGCGTTCGCGAGCCGCGTAGCCGATGAAGGTGAAGTCGAGGAAGCCGATGTGGTTGCCAGCCACGACCCCGGGGCCCTCGCAGGGGCAGGTGTTCGGCACCCCTCACGTCGAAGCGGTAGCCCATCAGCCTGAACAGCAGACCGAACGTCGCCACGACGAACCGGTAGGTGCGGTTCACGGGTCAGCGCGGCGTGCCGGGGCGGTCGGGCAGCCGCGGCCAGCAGTCCGTGCGAACGGTGGGGTCGAAGCCCGTGCCGGCGGCGATCGTCGCCTTCTCCTTGTTCAGGATGCCGACCGTGAGCTGGAAGATGGCGCCGATGTAGAGCGCCATGATGGCCAGCCCCGTGAGCACGGCCTCCGGATCGAATCGGCCCGCCTCGGACAAGGCGATGATCCCGTCGGACAGCAGGAACAGCGCGCCGCCCACTCCGGCCCGGACGTCGACAGCCAGTGCCGTGGAGGCAGTGCCAATCAGCAGCGCTGCGTAGAACGGAATGATCGGGCGCAGTCCGGGCTCGAGCCCACCCCACGACCACATCACGACGACGAGGCCCGCCACGAGGTAGATGAGGACGATCCACGGACGTTCCCGCAGCTTGTCGACCGCCCCGCGCTGCACGAAGAACCAGATGAAGCACACGTGCGCTCCGGCGAAGGCGGCCATGCCCACGACGAACAGGTCGTCGAACTCCAGGAACAGGTCGCCGAGGAAGCAGAATCCCAGTGCCACGGCCAGCAGGCGAGGTCCACGTTGTTCCAGCACCCACCCGACCAGCAGCGGCGCCAGCAGGGACTTGGTGATCGAGTCCCACGGGGTGGCATCGGTCGCGTTCAGCACGAGGTGGACGACCGCGACGACGGCGAATCCAGCCAGCCACGGGCTCCTGATGGCAGAGTTCATGGCCACACGGTACTAGCGGGTCAGCCGCGGCGGATTGCTGCGCGCAGTGAGCCGAACGCGCGGCATCGGTGGCGCGGGGATGCGGTCGGCGTCGCCGACATATCCGTCGACGTGACCGAATCTGTCGCCGGAGGCCTCCCACTGCTCGCGGAACTCGACGATCTCCTCGTGGGTGCGGCCCACGAAGTTCCACCACATGACGATCTGCTCGGTGAACGGCGGTCCGCCCAGCAGGATCGTGCGCGCCGGCTGGTCGGTCGGGTTCGTGATCGTCACGCTCGACGCGCCAGAAGGCAGGTAGGCCATCTCGCCGCGCCCGATGCTGGCTTCCTCGACCTCGAGACGCTCGGTGTCGAGCAGCACGCCGTGCTCGAAGGCGGGGTCGACGTCCAGGGAGATCGACGTGCGGGCTTCCACGATGATCTCCGCGCCCAGCAGGGGAGAGAAGGTGCGAACTGGCGAGGTCGAACCTGCCAGCGAGCCGAGAAACACCCGGACGGTGGCGCCGTCCAGGGCGACCGGTTCGGTCACGTGGTGCTGGAAGTCGCGTGGCGTGTGGCGATGCTCGTCGGGCAGCACCACCCACAGCTGCACGCCGTGCAGCACCGATGTGGCGTCGGTGGAGACCTCGGAGTGGCAGATTCCTGAGCCGCCGGTCATCAGATTCATCTCGCCGGGCCGCACCGTGGCGGTGTTCCCGGCGCTGTCGCGGTGCTCCAGCTCTCCGGCGAACAGCCAGCTGACGGTCTGCAGACCGGTGTGGGGGTGCGGTGGCAGATCCATGCCTCCCGAACCGGCGACATCGTCGGGACCGTAGTGGTCCGCGAAGCACCACGCGCCGACGAAGGAACGATGGCGCTGGGGGAGCGTGCGCCGGACCGTCATGGCGCGCAGTCCTCCGAGCGGGACTTCGCGAGTGGACAGCACCTCGACGTCGGCCATGCCTTCATCGTAGATCGGCAACCTGCGGGCTGGGCGACTGCGGACTACCTTCATGCCATGGTGCGGTTGCGGCGGGTCAACTCCGCGATGCCGGGATGGCGACGGCTACGACGAGGACGCGGGTTCAGCTATCTGGACGACACCGGCGAGCCATTGGCCGAGCTCGACGTCGTGCGGGTCAAGGATCTGGTCATCCCGCCCGCCTGGTCGGACGTCTGGATCTGCCCGCTGCCGAACGGTCACCTGCAGGCCGTCGGGACCGACGTGGCCGGCCGGCGCCAGTACCTGTATCACCCGGATTGGCGGGTCAAGCGCGATCTGGAGAAGTACGAGCACATGGAGCAGTTCGCGCGGGCCCTGATCCGCAGGCGCACCACGGTGCGCCGCGATCTCGGCGGTGATGCACTCGACCGCACTCGTGTCTGCGCCGCCGTCTTCGGTCTGCTCGATCTCGGGATGTTCCGGGTGGGATCTGATCGCTACGCCGACGAGAACGGCAGCCACGGGCTCACCACGCTGGAGCGGTCGCACGTGACGACGGTGCCGCGCGGGATCGACTTCGACTACCCGGCCAAGTCGGGCCAGATCGTGCAGGTCACGGTGCGCGACCAGCGGGTGGTCGAGGTGCTGGCCGCGCTGAAGCGCCGCCGTTCCGGTGGCGACCGCCTGATCGCGTTCAAGGAGGGCGGGCGCTGGCGAGGCCTCGGTGCTGAGGACGTGAACGAGTATGTGAAGGACGCGCTGGGTGGCGACTTCACGGCGAAGAACTTCCGTACGTGGCGCGCCAACGTGGTCGCTGCGCGCTCGCTGGCTGTCGCCGAGGCGACGACCCCCACGGCGCGCAAGCGGGTGATCGCCGCGACCATGCGCGAGGTCTCCGAGCACCTGGGCAACACCGCCGCCATCGCCCGCTCGTCGTACGTGGACCCGCGCATCGTCGACCTGTTCGAGGACGACATCGTCGTCGGGGGAACCCACCGACGCGTGGCGCCGGGCGCACCCGTGAGCCGCACGCTGGAACGTTCGGTGCTGCGCCTGCTCAAGCGTGGCTGACGGGGCTACAGTCCGAGCTCGGCCTCGAGCCGCTTCGCGAAGCCATTGCCCATGCTGGCGATCACGGCCTTCATCGTCGTGCTGACCGCGGGCGAGGAGAACTTGGGCAGCGGCAGGTCGACGGAGACCTCGAGGCTGATGGCCAGGTGGGTGCCCTCGTCGGTGTCGGTGAGCGTGTAGCGACCCTCCGCTCCGGCCTTCTCGTCGGCACCCTTCGGCGGCGCATGGTTGAAGTCGATCTGGTGGCCGTCGTCGAAGGTCATCTGCTCGGTGAAGCTCGGCGAGATCTCGTGCCCCAGCACATCGATGCCGCCCAGGTGCCACACCCAGGTGTTGCCGGTGGCCTCGATGCGTTCGAGGAACGGGGTCAGGCGCACGATCGCCTCGGGATCGACCAGGATGTCCCAGATCGCCGATCGGTCTGCGGCGAGCACGGCCTCGGACTCGCGCGAGGAGCTGAACCAGGTCATCGGTCGGTCCCCTTGCTCAGCCACTCGCCGAGCGACGGCTTCTCCGCACCGATGCTGGTGTCGTCGCCGTGGCCGGTGTGCACCGTGGTGCTGTCCGGCAGAGTGAACAGCTGCGTGCTGATTGATTCGATGATGGTGTCGTAGTCGGAATAGGAACGCCCGGTTGCGCCCGGTCCGCCGTTGAACAGCGTGTCGCCGCTGAACACCACCCCGAGGTCCTCGGAGTACAGGCAGGTGCTGCCCGGTGAGTGGCCGGGCGTCGCGATCGCCCGCAGCGCGCTGCCCGCCACGGCGAAGGTCTCCCCGTTGAGGAGCTCGTGATCGGGTGCCTGGTCGTGCTCGACGTCCCACAGCATGCGGTCGGCCGACGGGAACCAGATCGACGCTTCGGTGCTCAGGGCCAGCTCGACCGCGGCGTTGATGTGATCGTTGTGGCCGTGGGTCAGCACGATCGCGATCACGGTGCGTTCGCCGATCGCGGCCTTGATGGCCTGCGCGTCGTGCGGTGCGTCGATCACGATGACCTCGGAGTCATCGCCGACGATCCAGACGTTGTTGTCGACGTCCCACTCGCCGCCATCGAGGCAGAACGTGCCGGACGTGATGACCTTCTCGATACGTGCCGACATCAGATCTCCACCACCGATCGCAAGACTTTGCCGTCGTGCATCTTGTCGAACGCGGCCTCCACGTCCTCGATGCCGATCCTCTCGGTGACGAAGGCGTCGAGGTCCAGGCGGCCCTGCTGGTACAGGTCGACCAGCATCGGGAAGTCGCGGCTGGGCAGGCAGTCGCCGTACCAGCTGGACTTCAGCGATCCGCCGCGCCCGAACACGTCGATGAGCGGGATCTCCAGCTGCATCTCCGGGGTGGGAACGCCGACCAGCACGACGGTGCCAGCCAGGTCTCGGCCGTAGAAGGCCTGCTTCCAGGTCTCGGGTCGGCCGACGGCATCGATGACGACATCAGCGCCGTTGCCGTCGGTCAGGGCCTGGATGGCCTCGACGACATCGCTGTCACTCGCGTCGATGGTGTGCGTCGCGCCCATGGTCGTCGCCATCTGGAGCTTGTTCGGGTCGATGTCGATGGCGATGATCGTGGCCGCGTTCGCCAGACGTGCCCCGGCGATCGCTGCTGCACCGACGCCGCCGCAGCCGATGACGGCGACCGAGTCTCCGCGCTGCACGTTGCCGGTGTTGATGGCGGCGCCGAGGCCCGCCATGACGCCGCAGCCGAGGAGGCCGACCGCGGCAGGGGAGGCCGACGGATCGACCTTGGTGCACTGGCCGGCGGCGACCAGCGTCTTGTCGGCGAAGGCGCCGATGCCCAGGGCCGGCGACAGCTCGGTGCCGTCCTCGAGAGTCATCTTCTGCTCGGCGTTGTGGGTGTTGAAGCAGTACCAGGGCCGGCCGCGCAGGCAGGCGCGGCAGGTGCCGCAGACGGCGCGCCAGTTCAGCACCACGAAATCGCCGGGTGCCACGTCACTGACGCCCTCGCCGACCGACTCCACGATGCCGGCGGCCTCGTGGCCGAGCAGGAACGGGAACTCGTCGTTGATGCCGCCCTCGCGGTAGTGCAGATCGGTGTGGCAGACACCGCAGGCCTGGATCGCGACGACGGCTTCACCGGGTCCGACATCGGGAATGATGATGTTCTCGACGGTGACGGGTGCGCCCTTGCTGCGGGCGATCACTCCTCGGACGGTCTGCGGCATGTCTGACTCCTCCTCGACGAACGGCTCGTGTCGAGACAACCACACCTACGGTGGCCCGCACGTCGGGGCGGGTCAGGCTATGGGTGAATCCTGTTCGCCAGGGAGCGGAGCGACCGTGAGGCCGGAGGCCGAGGCGGACTACAGCTGGCGGGCTTGGGCGAGCATCCCGTTCGCCAGGGAGCGGAGCGACCGTGAGCGGAGCGAGGCGAACCTCAGCCGACCGGCTTGCGGTGGTCTCGCCTCGGTCGCTGGCGCTCCCTCACGCTCCTCGCAGAGCTCGTCGCTGGCGAGCGGGGCCTGTTCGCCAGGGAGCGGAGCGACCGTGAGCGGAGCGAGGCGAACCTCAGCCGACCGGCTTGCGGTGGTCTCGCCTCGGTCGCTGGCGCTCCCTCACGCTCAGCCGACCGGCTTGCGGTGGTCTCGCCTCGGTCGCTGGCGCTCCCTCACGCTCCTCGCAGAGCTCGTCGCTGGCGAGCGGGGTGGAGCGGGCGAGGGTCAGGCGCGGGTGGCCGAGCTGCTCGGGTCGATCAGGATCTTGGCGTGCTGCTCCGGATCGGCCAGCTGCTCGAAGGCCGTCGCCACGCCCTCGAGGCCCACGGTCCCGGTGAGCAAAGGGGAAGGGTCGACCTTCCCACTGGCGATCATCATCAAGGTGCGGTGGAACTCTGCCGGGTCGTAGGCGAACACGAACCGCAGCTCCAGCTCCTTGTTGAGCGCCATGACAGGTCGGAACGTGTCCGGCTCCATGCACACGCCGACCACGACGACGCGGGACAGCAGGGGAGCGTGGCTGACGATGTCCTCGATGATGCCGGGCATCCCCACGCACTCGAAGATGACTGGACCGCGCGGGGCTGCGCCGAGCTTCTGGGCAGTTTCCATCACGCGTCGCCACGGCAGCAGCGGCACGCGGCGCAGCTGCTTCATGGTGTCGAGGCCGAACTGGCCGAGCTCGGTCGGGCCCTGGAGGTACTTGCTGTCGGCGAAGGACGACCACGGGGACTCGGCCGCTGGGTTGACCACGACGTCGGCGCCGCAGCGGGCGGCGAGCGCCCGACGGCCGGCCGAGAAGTCGCTGGCGATCACGGTGCGAACGCCGGATGCCTTCAGCATGAGGATGACGGCCAGGCCGATGGGCCCACAACCGATCACGACCGCAGTGTCCTTGGCTTTGACCTCGCCGCGATTCACCGCGTGCAGGGCCACAGCGAGCGGCTCGGTCATGGCGGCGTGATCGGGCGAGACGCCGTCGGGCACCTCGAAGGTGACCGACTCGTTGACCACGACCTGCTCGGCGTAGCCGCCGGTCGCGTGCCGGGTCAGGCCGGTGAGGTGAATGCCCTCGGGTGTGCCAAGAATCGGGAGGGCGACCACAGAGGTTCCGATGGGCCACTTCTTGCGCGTCTTGGGGCCGTAGGAGGCCACACGTCCGGTGAACTCGTGGCCCATGACGACGGAGTGGTTGGACCGCATGAAGTGCTCGTAGCCAACCTCAGCCACGGCGTCAGCGGTGACGTCGGCGTGCTGACGAGCGTGCAGGTCGGACCCACAGATGCCGCACCGGGTGACATCCACCAGCACCTGTCCGGGTCCCGGCACGGGGGCTGGGACCTCCTCGACGTTCAGCTGTCCTTGGTGCACCGTCACGGCTCGCATGCGCTGACCGTAGCGCAGCCGTGCGTCAGAGCGTGGCGACGACCGACGAGTCAGGCAGGGTCAACGAGAGGCACGTGGTGGGAGAGTCCTCGACGGCGAGATAGCCCCCCAGAGCCTCGGCGACGCCCGCCGCTTCGTCGAGGGTCAGCGAGTCGCCGGTGTTCTTGCCCGTGGCCGGGCCGTGGATGACACCGGGCGAGAACCGGGGGCTGCTCTGGTCGCAGATCCGGATCCTGATGGTCTGCCGGACCCGCGCCACGTCGATCGAGACGTTGCCGGTGCCGTGCTCCTCGAACTGGGCGAGCTGGGCAGCGATGATCCGGCCGACCGAACCGGCATCGGTGCGCACCGGCGCGTGCTCGGTGCCGGTGAAGCGGACCTGGCGTGCCGGTTCGATCGATCCACGCCACCGGGACACGACGGACTGGGTCAGGGCGGCGAGGTCGACGGGCTCCACACCGGCGCGCTGGTCGTCGCGGTGCTCCTCGAGCAGCTGGGTCACCGCAGCGGACAGCCGGTCGAGCTCGTTGATCGCGCGGTACAGCTCGTCGGAGACCTCGGGCGGTGTGGTGTGCCACAACGTCAGGTCCTCCAGCGAGAGGCGCAGTGCCGTGATGGGCGTCCGCAGCTCGTGGGATGCAGCGACCGTGAAGGCGCGATCGCGTCGGATCAGCACCTCGTAGGCCGACGAGACCTGGGCCGCGATGATGAACCCGGTGACGGCAGCACCAGTGAGCACGACGACGATGGCCACGCCGATCAGCAGCGGCGAGCCCGTCGGTGACCACGACGATCCGCACGATCAGCATGGACATGAAGGCGACGAGCACGATCGTCGCGGCGACACGCTTACCCACGGGGAGGGTCGATCTCGAGGCGGAAGCCGACGCCGCGGACCGTGACGACCTGTGAACGGGCTCCACTGTCCTCGAGCTTCTGACGCAGTCGACCGAGCGTGGCGTCGAGCGTCTTGGTGGAGCCGAACCAGTTCTCGTCCCAGACGGTCGTCCATGACACGCTCGCGGGTGACGACGGCACCGGGCTCAGAAGCGAGCAGGGCGATGACGTCGAATTCCTTGGCGGTCAAGGTGATCTCGGTCGGTCCGACCCAGATGCGGCGGGCTTGGACGTCGAGGCGCACCACGTCGTCCGGTGCGTCGGTCGGCGTGGTGTCCGAGGCAATGTCGGTGGTGGAGTCGGGGACGGAACGGCGCAGGAGCGCCCGGACCCGGGCCAGCAGCTCGGCCAGCGAGAACGGCTTGCCCAGATAGTCGTCGGCGCCGACGTCGAGCCCCACGACGCGGTCCAGCTCGCCGCCTCGGGCGGTCAGGATCATGATGCCGCCCTCGAAGTGGGCAGCGCGAAGGCGCCGGCAGACCTCCAGGCCGTCGATGTCGGGCAGCCCGAGGTCGAGCAGCACGAGGTCGATGCCGCCGGCGGCGACCCGCTCGACTCCGGTGAGCCCGTCGGCGACCCGCTCGACCTCGTACTCCTCGCGCTCGAGCGTCCGGATCAGTGGCGCGGCAATCTGGTCATCGTCCTCGACGAGGAGGAGATGCGAAGACATGTCCAGATCATAGGGGACGTCCACGACGCTGCTCAGATCAGAAATCAAGGTCCGTCGCTCCTGACTCGGTGGCCGGTGTCACCGAGCACTTGTTGCCCGTCAGATCGGTCGCGGCGGCGGAGGGCGTCCACTGCAGGGTGCCGGCCGTCGGCGGTCTTGAGGCCGTTCCCGCTCGCGAGGGAGCCGAGCTGGATCGTGACGATGGTGCGAGCGACGCCGGCGACGGTCGTGGTGGTGGCCGTCATCGTCGCGTTGAAGGTGGCGGTCTTGTTCTTCTTGATGAAGTCGCGGTTCAGGACGACCGAGCCGAGGTTGACCGCTGTCGTGCCCTTGAGGACGTCGACGCTGTCTCCCGTAGTTCCGAGACCCAGGAGGTTGCCGTCGCGGAGTCGCAGCGAGACCGCCGTGGCGGTGCCGTCCCATCCGGCCAGCAGTGTGGCCAGGTTGATCCTCTCGCTGTAGGTGTAGGTCAGCTGGTCGCCGGTGTCGAGCTTTCCAGCCGGTGCCGCCGCCATTGGTGGCCTGGATGTCGACCGCTTCACGGCACTGTTGTCGACCAGTGCGGGCGGACACGGTGGTCGACGTGGTGGTCGTGCCGGCCGAGTCGAGCAATAGAGCCCGCAGGTCGTAGCTGCCGTCGGCGACGGTGGTCGTCGAGAAGGCGCAGGAGTAGGGCGCGGTGGTGTCGACGCAGAGGTCGGTCCAGGTCGTCGTGCCGGAGGGCGCGCGCTGGATGCGGACCGAGGCGATGCCGACGGTCGAGCTGGCGGTGGCCGAGACGGTGACGGTGCCGTTGAGGTACTGGCCCGGATCCTCCACCGAGATGGATGCGGCGGTGTTGTCGATGACGCGCCCGGTGATGGCGGTCGATGTGGTGCTGTTGCCGGCGACATCCGTGGCGACAGCGCGGAACGAGTAGGTGCCGTTGGCCAGGTTGGTGGTGGCGTAGCGGCAGCTGTAGGGGGCATCGGTGATGGTGCACAGCGTCTTGTAGGTCGAGCTGCCCGAGATGACGTACTCGATGACGACCTGGGCCACGCCGGAGTCGGCGTCGGTGGCGCGTGGCGGCGAACGTCTGCGTGCCGCTGCAGCGGGCGTGCCGGGGTTGATCATCGTGACAGTCGGGCGCCGTGTTGTCGACCAGGACGTCGGCCTCGACCGCCGAGTAGAAGGTCGTGCCGATGCCGGTGGCGACGGCCCGCAGGTCGTAGGAGCCGCTGGCGACACCGGTGCGTGGCCCACGTGCAGGTGTTGCTGAGGAGGGCGTACGGTGCACGCCGTCTTCCAGCGCGGTGGTGCCTGACACCGCGTACTCGACGCGGGTGGGGTAGAGGACGAGGCCGCCGTTGTAGACGTACGACGTCAGGGCGACGTTGCCCTTGACGACGTCGCCCGGATCGGTGAGCACGACGGTCAGCTTGTTGGCGACCGTGGTGCGGACCGTGGTCGAGGTGGTGGTGTACCCGGCTGTGTCGGTGGCGATGGCGCGCAGGTCGTACGCCCCGTCGGCCACGGCCGTGGTGTTCCACGAGCACGAGTACGGCGCCGAGGCGTCGGTGCAGATCGTCGTCCAGCCCGCTCCCTCCGCGGCCTGGTACTGGATCGTCACGTCCTTGATGCCGGACTCGGCGTCGGTCGCGGTGGCGTTCACCGTGACCGTGCCGGTGGCCGAAGCTGCCGGGGCTCTGGATCGCGACGGTGGGTGGAGTCCAGTCGGCGGCGGCCGTGACCGTTCCGGTGCTGGCGACGCTCGAGGAGGTGAAGGTCGCCGAGGAGTAGCCGGTCATCGAGTAGGCCGATCGCGGCCAGCAGCGCCACCACGCCCAAGGCACGCGGCGAGGCGAGTGCTTCGCCGCGTCTGCTGGCGGTGGCGTGGCTGCTGGTGCATGGTCTTCACGCTACGGAGGGCCGCTCGACAGCCGGGCTACGCGGAGTCCACAGGACGTCCACGTCTTGGGCTCGGCGAGTGCGCGGTCGGCCGGTGAGCCGCGCGCGCGTCGGCGATGACCGCTCACGCACGGCTCCGCCGAGCTCGGCGAGGCTCAGCAGGGCGATGAGCGCCGGCGGGAACGCCGATGGCGAGCATGCGAACGTCGCGGTCGGCGAGTGCCACGAAGACGAATCCCAGCTGCGGGACGGTGTGCTTCACGACCGGTTGCTCGGCCTGCGAGAGCTGGAACTCCCACGGGTCGGGCGACGCGTTGGCGTCTCCCTGCGTGCGGAACTGGAGCCCGCCGGTCGCCAGGACATCTCGACGAGACGATGCGGTGCGTCACCAAGGTGGCGACGCCGCTGTCAGCCGGCGGCTGGTAGGTGATGACGTCGCCGACCCGGAGCTGGTCCGACCGGGACCGGCTTCTCGAAGGCGATCGACCCCTTCTCGAAGGTGCCCGACATCGACCCGCCGGTGATGACGTAGCGCTGGTACCCCAGCAGGCTGGGCGCGAGGTAGGCCAGGCCGGCGAGGGTGGCCGCGACGAGAACGATGTTGAGCAGCAAGGCGCCGAGGCGGCGCACGTGGCCGGATCGATGGCTGCCGTGGTGCTGGCGCTCATGGTCGTCTCCTCTCGTCGTGTCGCGCGAAAATGCCTCAAGGAGCGCCCGCTGCGGGGCGCTCCTCGAGCAGGTGTGACTACTGGTTGGTGGTGGTGGCGGCCTGCTGGACCGAGTCCCACTGGTAGGCGGCGGAGGCCGTCTTGCCCTGCTGGGTGTTCGGGGCGTCCGTGTCCAGGTGCACGCTGAACGTGTAGTTGTTCGCGGCACCGGCGGCGGCCGAGCCGAGCGGGGTCTTGAGCGCCGTCCTCGAGGGCGCCGAACGTGCCGTCGAACACCTGCGTGCTGGTGGTGGTGTTCGTGATGGTCAGCGTCAGGTACTTGTCCGCGAAGCCGTTGGCCGAGCTGGTCTCGGTCAGCGTGAAGTCCGCCGGCAGCGAGCCCGTGTTGGTGATGGTCAGGGCGCCGTTGATCGTGTCGCCGGGCTTGATGTTGGTGAGGTTGAGGATCGCCTGGTCAGCCTTGGAGTTGGACTGGCTCAGGGTGCCGGACGTGACCGAGCTGATCGTGTTGGCGGTCGTCGACGTGAAGGTCGCGCCCGATCCGACAGCGATGGCGCCAGCGGCGAGGAGAGTGGCGAGGGGGAGGAGGATCTTCTTCTGGGTCTTCATGTCGGTGGTGCTCCTGGGTGGTGTGTGGGTGTCTGTGGGGTGGTGTCTCCGACGTTACGGAGGCGCGATCCACGGATGTTCCACATCAATGCCACATCAGGATCCACACTTCGGAACAGCTTGTTTGGGTGTTCGCCGGTGCCGCGTCAGTAGCGCCGGACGGCTCGCACGACGACGTCGCGGAGGGTGGCCCCGTGCTCCGGCATGGGCAGACGCTCAGTCCAGGTCTGGAAGCTCGAACCAGACGGCGGCGCCACCGGAATCAGAAGCCTCGACGCCCATGCTTCCGCCGTGTGCCTCGACGAGGCGTCGGGCCGTGGCTAATCCGATGCCGTGGCCAGCGAGGTCCACCGGGCTTGCGGTCGTACAGCGTGAAGATCGTCTCTCTGCGGTCTGCGGGGATTCCCGTGCCGTTGTCACTGACGGTGAACCGCCAGCGGTCCGCCATGCGCTTGGCCTCCACCTCGACGACCGGGGTGACCCCGGGTCGGACGAACTTGAGGGCGTTGGTCAGCAGGTTCAGCACGACGGAGTAGAGCATGTCGGGGTCTGCGACGACGATGGGGAGGCCCCGGACCGAGACGGTGGCGCCCGATTGGTCGATCGAGGGGCGGATGTCGTCCAGCACCTCGCCGACGATCTCCTCGACGGGAGTCTTCTTGAGCTGCAGGTGGCCGCCCTCCAAGGCATAGCCGAGCATCTCCTCGATCATCCGGTTCATACGTCGGCCGGCCTGGGTGACTCCGTCAACCATCGAGTGCAGGTCGCTGTCATTCTCCACGGCCGGCTCGGTGGCGAGCAGCTCGGCGGTGGCGAGAACTGCGGTGAGCGGGCTGCGGAGGTCGTGGCTCACCTGGCCGGCAAAGAGGCTCAGGTGCATGGTTGGAGCGGCGGAGCTCGTCTCGCGTCGCCTGCAGCTCGCCGAGCGAGCGCTCCAGCTCCCTGGTGCGATACCGCAGCACCAGAACATCCATGATCTGCTGCGTGAGCGTGACGAGCGCTTGTTCCTGGCGCGCTGACATGATGCGGGGCACGTCGTCGAACACGCAGACGCGGCCGATGGTCGTGTCGGCGGGCGTGACAAGTGGCACGGACGCGTAGAAGCGGACGTCGCCAAGGCCTCCGGTCACGAAGGGGTTGTCGAGGAAGCGCGGATCGACGCTGGCGTCCTGCACCACGACCGTCGCAGTTTCACCGATGACCTGCGCACACATCGAGTCTTCGCGAGCGCACACCGTGGCATCCATGCCTGCGGTGGCGATCATGTGCTGTTCGTCCGACGTCAAGATGTTGATGGCGGCCCGAGGCGCGTCACACACGAGTGCCACGAGGTCGACCAAGGCTTGGAGCTCGCCGCCGGAGGCCTCGTTCAAGGCGTTGTATTGCGCGACTTGTTCGTCGAGCACGTGCTCGGTCAACATGCCACCCCTCCGATGAGTCCGGGACCTTGGTCCCTCACTGTGTCACATGCGGCGGGGAGGCGCTCGACATGGAGGTTGAGCAGTTCGCGTGGTGCAGCTGGGGGTTGCGCCGCCAACCGATGAGACTGGTCGTCGAGCGGTGCGTCGGTCAGGACGCCGTGGCCGCTGGTGACGGACTGGGGGAGGTCGGTGGCGGACTTGGGGTGGTTGGTTCGGGGGATGGAGTCGCGCTCGACGTGGGCTTCTTCGGCTTGCTCTTGTCGTCGTTGCTGTCCTGGTCCGAGGTGTCGCCGGTGTCGGTGTCACTCGAGGGTCCTTGCGCGACGGCCAAGGTGACGGCGGCACCGGCCTTCACCGGGGTTCGCGGCTCGACGCCGAGGACGGTTCCGGCAGCCTTGGTCGACGCCGTGTTGACCCGTCGCGGACGAAGCCCGAGCTTCTCAAGCTCTTCGGCCGCCTCGGCGTACGTCATCCCGACCAGGTCGGACGGGATGGCGATCAGGCCGCTGGCCACGGTGACCTCGACGACGGCTCCTTCGTCCACGTCCTCGCCGGGCGAGGGGGACTGATCGACCACCTCGTCGGCCTTGCGATCAGCGACATCCACCGTCGTGGTCTCGATCTCGAGGCCCGCACTCTGCAGCGTGGCGGTCGCCTCCGCTGCGGTCATCCCGCGGACGTCGGGCACGGTGACTTGCGTGCCTCCGCTGAACATGAGGAATGCGACCACGAGGGCGAGGAGCACGAGTGCTGAACTCAGGATGATGAGTCGTCGAGGGCCACGACGCTCAGCATGCGATGCGGGAGCCTCGCTTGTGCTCGTCTCTGCCGGAACACGTGGATTCACCGCAGTGCCAGACATCGCGGCAGCGGGCTCGGTGGGTGAGGTACCTGGGGCGGTGGGCGTCGTCGGTGCGTTCAACGCCGCAGTCGCGACATCCGCTGCGCCGGGTTGGGTGTCTTGGAGCAGTGGCGAGGCGTTGGCCACCTGCGGGCTCGGAGTCTCAGAGCCCGGGTGCGAGGGCAGCGGAACGTCCGTGGCGAACTGGCGTGCGGTCATGGCGACCTGAGCAGCCGACTGCGGCCGATCGACGGGGTCCTTGGACAACAGCTCCTCGACGAACGGCCCTGCGCCCGGCGCCAACGCGTCAGCCGGCAGCTCCGGGACCGGTGACTGGATGTGAGCGAGTGCGGTGGCGATGTCGCTGTCGCGGCGGAAAGGCAGCGTCCCGGTCAGGCAGGTGTATGCCACCACGCCGAGTGCGTAGAGGTCGGACAGGGGAGTGGCCGACTGGCCACTGGACTGCTCAGGGCTCAGGTAGTCAGCGGTGCCGATCAATGCCCCGGTTTGAGTCAGTGATTCGCCACCGACAGATCGTGCGATGCCGAAATCGACGAGCAGCACCTGGCCGGTGGTGGACAGCAGGATGTTGGCCAGCTTCAAGTCTCGGTGCACGATGCCGGCGGCATGCGCGGTCTGTAGTGCGTCAGCCACGTCCGCCACGATCGCCATGGTCTCGCCCAGGGTGAGGGTCGTGCGCTCGCGCAGAATCTGCGACAGCGGCGCGCCGTCGACGTGGCGCATCACGAGGAACGGAACGACGCGTCCCTCGACCTCGTCCTCGCCATAGTCAAAGACGTCCACGATGCCCGGGTGGCTCAGCGACCCGGCGAGCTGCGCCTCGACCTGCAGGCGGGCGCGGATATTTTCATCGTCGGCAAGGTGCGGACGAATCACCTTGATCGCCACCGTGCGGTTCAAGACCTCGTCGTGGGCGCTCCATACCTCGCCCATGCCGCCTCCACCGATGAGCGTGTCCAGCCGGTAGCGTCCGCCCAGAATCCGAGGCATTTCGTCATGCTAGCGGCGACCACCGAGCACGTCAGATCGCCGCTCTTGCCACCTTGGACGCTGGCCAGCTTGTGGCCGCTCGCCGGTAACTCCACTGGGAATTGGCTCCCGTCGTGCGAGCGTCGTCCCGGGATGACCCTCGATGGCGGGCAGATGCTGCGAGGCCGCGGGCTGACCGGAGGGGTGCTTGGGCTCGCCCTGGCGGCCATGGGGTCCACGGTGGGGGCGCAGGACGCGCTGTCCACCTACGGTCTCCCCGAACCGTGGACATGCCCACGGCGGGCTCGCTCGGGGATGGCGAGTTCGCCCTCACGACGGCCTACTTCGACAAGGTCCAGCGCTCCACGCTCGCGTTCCAGATCACCCCGCGGATCCTCGGCGCCTTTCGGTATTCGGTGCTCGAGGACTACTTCGAGGAGGGGAACCTCTACGACCGCAGCTTCGACCTGCGCCTCGCCGATGGCCGAGGTGGGGCGCGTACGCCCGCCGTCGTCGTCGGGCTCCAGGATTTCGGAGGGACCGGCATCTATGGCGGCGAGTTCCTCGTCGCGTCGAAGTCGCTCACCCCCCGCGTCGGCGTCACCGCGGGCATCGGCTGGGGCCGCTACGCGAGCCGCGGCGGGTTTCGCAACCCCTTGGCGTCGCTCGGCGACTCGTTCGCCGACCGCCCCGACTCGCCGGGGTCGAGGGGACGGGTCACGTCGCCGTCGGGCGCTTCTTCCACGGCGACGCAGCGCTGTTCGGCGGCGTGGCGTGGCAGTCGACCGACCGCCTGCGGCTGGCGGTCGAGTACTCGTCGGACGGCTACGTCCGGGAGGGCGAGCAGATCGGCTTCGCGGCCCGCTCGCCGGTCAACGCGGCCTGACGTGGCGGGTGCGCCCCGGGCTCGACCTCACGGCCTACGCGCTGCAGGGGGCCGCGGTGGGGGCGGTGCTGAGCTTTCGGTTCGACGCGGCGCAGGATCCCGTGCCCGGGGGCGCCGAGCCGGCGCCGCCGCCCATCGGGCAGCGGCCCGCGCCGGGCACCTCGGTCCCGGCGGCAGGCCCCCTCGATGCGGCGTTCGCCCGCGAAGGGGCTCGAGGGCTTGAGTCGACGGTGACGGGGTCCGACCGCGCGGCTGGCGCTCGGCAACGACCGCTACGGCGCGGCGCCCGAGGCGATCGGCCGCGCGGCCCGCATCCTCGCCAACGCCCTGCCCGCCGAGGTCGAAGCTTGACAGCGTCTGCAAATCTCCATTCTTGCGCCAGCGATCGCCCTAGGGTCAGGACCTGCAAACCCTCTTGTGGAGCAGCGGCTTAGCTGAACTCATGCGGCCCGAGCTTGGAGGGCGGCATGGGCGATCAGTTCTGGCTGACGGAGGAGCAGGTGGAGCGGCTGCGGCCGCACTTTCCGAAGGTGCGCGGCAAGGCCAGGTTGGTCGCCGCATGGTCCTGAGCGGGATCATCCACGTGAAGCGCAACGGCCTGCGCTGGCGGGATGCGCCGGCGGTCTATGGGCCGCACAAGACCCTCTACAACCGCTTCGTCCGCTGGTCGCGGCTGGGGGTGTTCGCCCGCATCTTCAGAGACTTGGCCCGCCCGGGGCCGAGGGCGACACGATCATGATCGACAGCACCCACCTGAAGGCCCACCGCACGGCGGCGAGCCTCAAAAAGGGGGGCGCGGCCGCGGGCCATCGGCCGCACGAAGGGCGGGCTGAACTCAAAGCTGCACATGGTCAGCGACGGCCGGGGCCGGCCACTGACCTTCTTCCTGTCACCTGGGCAGATGAGCGACGCCCGAGGGGCCCTGGTGCTACTGGCCGAACTGCCAGCCGCCAAGCGCATCCTGGGCGACAAAGGCTACGATGCGGACTGGCTGCGCGACGAGCTGAAGACGCGCGGCCTGCGCATCTGCATCCCCGCCCGACGAGGGCGTCGCCGTCCGGCGTCCCACAACAAGCGCCTCTACAAGAAGCGCCACCGGATCGAGAACGCCTTTGCCAGACTGAAGGATTGGCGGGGCATCGCCACCCGCTACACCCGCTGCGGAGACCTCTTCCTGTCCGCGATCTGCCTCGCCGCGACCGTCCTCTTCTGGCTGCGATAGCGAGTCTGGAGCCTAAGCCTCGGGGCGTCCCGGCCATGGACGTCGCCGATGGCCACGAACGTCCGGTCCGGCGAGGGAGGACCGCCGGGCGTCTCCCGCAGGGCCCGACCGGATCGCCGGACCCACTGCATAAGGTGTCGCAAGGCCATGGCGGAAGCATGGGCCTGCCCGCTGGCCCGTCAAGCACCGACGGCGGCCGGGTCCGGCCCTGCCCTGTCGGACCCGGACGGCGGTAGGGCCGACCGGTGGGCCGACCCGTGTCGGGCCATCTGTCGGGGACCGGCGTGCCAACTCGACGCGCTCGGCGCCGAGGGAGCGAGGGGCTCGGGTCCCGTCCCGACGCGGTGGCCGCCCTCCCCCGCTTCGGACCCCCTCCTGCCGCCGTGCCCCGGGCGCCCCTTCCCCGGGGGCGTCGAACTTGGCAGAAGCGGGCCAGTTGTCCGTGAGCGCCGAGAGGGGTGTCGCCTTGACCATCACGCCCGTCCTGCTCTGCGGCGGCTCGGGCACGCGGCTCTGGCCCCTGTCGCGCAAGAGCTACCCCAAGCAGTTCGCGCCGCTCCTGGGCGAGGAGAGCCTGTTCCAGGCCTCGGCGCGCCGGCTGACCGGGGCCGGCGTTCGCGCGCGCCCGTCGTGGTCACGGCCGACGCCTTCCGCTTCATCGTGGCCGAGCAGCTGGCCGCGGCGGGGATCGAGCCCGCGCGCGCTCCTGGTGGAGCCCGAGGGGCGCGACACCGGCGCCGGCGGTGCTGGCCGCGACGCGTGCATGGTCGCGCGCGCGAGGACCCGGACGCGCTCCTCCTCGTGGCCCCCTCCGACCACGTCATCCCCGAGACGCCCGGCTTCCGCGCCGCGGTGGCCGCGGCCGTGCCGGCGGCCGAGGCGGGCCGCATCGTCACCTTCGGCATCCGCCCCGACCGGCCCGAGACCGGCTACGGCTACCTGGAGCTGCCGCGCGGGCCGGGCCGGCGAGGCGCCGGAGCCCCGGCCCCTGCGCGCGCTTCGTCGAGAAGCCCGACGCCGAGCGCGCGCCGCGGCGATGGTCGCGGACGGGCGGCACCTGTGGAACGCGGGCTCTTCCTCTTCCGCGCCGACGTGCATGCTCGAGGCCGCGCGCGCGCGCACGCCCCGGCCCTCCTGGCCGCCGTCGAGGCGGCGGTGGCGGGCGCCAGGCGCGACCTCGGCTTCTGCCGGCTCGATCCCGCCGCCTGGGCGCGGGCGCCCGCCATCTCGATCGACTACGCGGTGATGGAGAAGGCCGCCAACCTGTCGGTCATGCCCTACGACGGGACACTGGTCGGACCTCGGCGACTGGGCCGCGGTCTGGCGCGAGACGGCGAGGACGGCGAGGGCGGGCAACGCCCTCTCGGGCCCGGTCACCGCCATCGACTGCGAGGGCACGCTCCTGCGCGCCGAGGCGCCCGGCCAGCGGGTCGTCGGCATCGGCCTCACGCGACATGATGGCGGTCGCCATGCCCGACGCCGTGCTGGTGGCCCATCGCGAGCGCGCGCCCAGGAGGTCAAGGCGGCGGTGGCCGCGCTCAAGGCCCAGGGCGCGTCGCAGGCCGAGACCTTCCCGCGCGACCACCGCCCCTGGGGCTGGTTCGAGAGCCTCGCCACCGGCGACGCGCTTCCAGGTCAAGCGCATCGTCGTGCAGCCCGGCGCCGCGCTGTCGCCTGCAAAGCCACCACCACCGCTCCGAGCACTGGATCGTGGTCGAGGGCACCGCGCGCGTCACCATCGGCGACGAGGTCCGCCTCGTGACCGAGATCTGGACCGATTGTTTAAATTGTCTAAAAAAGAGCTTATTTTACTTGTTGATTTGCTCGGCATGTATGATTTGGCTTTCGAAATGAGACAGGTAGTCGATAAAACACTCCTACAAAAAATCCATGGTGTTTTGAGTCGTGATCAGCATTCTTTTTTGCAATTTGCCAATAAACAATCCATTAAATGGACCCCTCCGAAATTGAATTTAGTCGGCTGGGATGGAGATGCCAAAAAATTGAGGAATCTCTTGCATTACAGGGGATTATTTCGACTAGCTATGGCAACATATAACGAAGAAGAAACCTTTCAATGGTATCTTTGTCATCAATTCGATATTGGAAGAGGCAAAGTCTTGTTGAAATTCTATGCAGGAAAATCTGATCATGAGATGATCCCATATTTCAGGGCACAAACGCTCGATATTATTAACCGGTTTGAAAGATGACTTTTTTTGCATTATTAGATGAAAAAAAAATAGCTCTTGGCAAAGGGAAAAAAATCCTAAAGGCAAAAGACTATACTGAGCTTGTCGAAGCTCAGATGCTAATTGAAAAATTGAAAGCAGATGAAGTCATCTACAAAGAAAAAGCTATTAAGCGCGGCGAAAAAAAAGGGCTCAAAGAAGGGCTCAAAAAATTCAATGGTGCTCTTGCTTTCTTAGAAGAAGAGAGAATGAAAATTCGCTCAGAAATGGAAGGTGCTCTTGTGCCTCTGGCTTTGGCTGCAGTCAAAAAAATCATCGGCAAAGAGATGACTGCAAAAAATGCATCTGTTGTCGATATCATTGCAACCTCATTGAAAGGCATTTCTCATCACAAAAAAGTAAAAATTTACGTAAATAAAACGGACTTGGAAAATGTCGAACTTCAAAAACCTCGATTGAAAGAGCTTTTTGAAAATTTACAATCTTTTTCTATAGCTATTAGAGATGATGTACCTCAAGATGGTTGCATCATTGAAACGGAAGCTGGTATTTTACATGTTAGCCTCGATCAGCAATTAGCAGCCTTGGAAAAGGCCTTTAAAGCCTTTTTACAGCCCGAGAAAGCACCATGAAATTAAACTTCTTACGCATCTTTCTTTTTGGCCTAATTTTCTTGTTTTCTTTTAGCGCTAATCCTGTACATGCACAAGAGGACAAGCCAAATACTACTCAGCTGCTCAAACAAGGCAATGGAGTAACTGGAGATGCCAATGTGCAAGCAGAAACGGGCCGTGCAAGCTATCCTGATTTTGCAACTCAGGCAGTTGTATTATTATTTCTTGCTTTATTGCCGTTTTTGATCATGTTGCTCACTTCGTTTATGAAAATCGTGATTACTCTATCACTTTTACGAAGTTCGCTTGGAGTGCAACAAACTCCGCCCAACATGGTAATTAATGGGATCGCTCTGATTTTGACCGTGTACGTCATGTTTCCGACCGGCTTAGCGATGTATAAAAAAGCAGAGCCAATTTTGGGAGGCCAAGGGATACCAAAAGAACTTTTTTCTTCAAATTCAGCAGCATATACTCTTCGCTTGATTGATGAAACCAAAGAGCCTCTCCGTGACTTTCTTATTCGCAATTGCCAGCAAAAACACATTGATAAATTTTACAAATTGAGCCAAAAAACATTTCCTGATGAAGTAAAAACAGAAATGACACCAAAAGATTTTATTATTGTGGTGCCCGCCTATATTACTTCACAGCTGAAATCTGCATTTGAGATTGGTGTTTTGATTTATCTTCCATTTTTCGTCATTGACCTTGTGACATCTAATATTTTGTTAGCAATGCAGATGATGATGCTCTCTCCTTTATCGATTGCACTTCCTCTCAAATTGCTTTTACTTGTCATGCTAGATGGATGGACTATTTTATTAGAAGGTTTGGTACTGAGTTTTAAATGATGATATTGCTCGCAGAATCATTTCGGTCCGCTATTTACCAAAACTCTTATGAAGCGCTGCTTTTAATTTTAATTCTTTCAGGCCCTCCTATTATCTTTGCGTCAATTGTTGGTCTTCTTGTTGCCATTTTCCAAGCTGCGACACAAATTCAAGAACAAACATTGGCATTTGCTGTAAAACTTGTAGCTGTAATGGCAACGATTCTCTTTATGGGCGGTTGGTTGGGTGGATTAATTTACCAATTTGCCATGAAGATCTTTACTAATTTTTACTTATGGCGCTAATAGCAGCACATCCAACTGATAGCTACCTTTCTTTTTTTCTTTCATATCCTGTTTCGAATGTGTGGACACTATTTCTTCTAGGCATGGCGAGACTTGTTCCAATAATCGCATTGACTCCCTTTTTAGG
The DNA here is from genome assembly GCA_963769445.1 of uncultured Actinomycetota bacterium. Taxonomy (GTDB): domain Bacteria; phylum Actinomycetota; class Actinomycetes; order Propionibacteriales; family Nocardioidaceae; genus Aeromicrobium. The sequence continues at coordinate 358,882 of CAVYLO010000003.1, forward strand.
AGGTAAAATTTTATCTGATACTATGAAAATTGGCTTTGGCATTGCGCTTACTCCAATTTTTCTACCCTTTATCATGATGCATTCTCATGGAACGATAGAATGGAATGTCCATTTTATTTTTCTTTTGGCCAAAGAAGTTTTTATTGGCGCGATCATTGGATTTTTAGCCTCGATTCCATTTACTTTTTGCACAGATGCCGGTTCTTTAATTGACCACCAAAGAGGTTCGCAAAGTTTGCAAGTGACAGATCCTTCTTCACAAGTACAAACTTCTCCTATCGGCTTACTTTTGAACAGTATCATGATCGCCTTATTTTTTGGTTTACAAGGACCATTTATTTTTTTCGATGCTATTTTTACATCTTATGAGATGATTCCGGCAGATTCTTTTTTAAGTCCCATCTTTTTCTCTAATCACAATCCTTTATGGGTACATCTCATCAAATTACTTCAGACAATGCTCATGATTTCCTTGCAATTAGCAGCTCCTGCTCTCATTGCGCTTCTCATGTCTGATTTATTTTTGGGAATTGCTAATCGTATGGCACCACAGGTGCAAATTTCCTTCCTATTATGGTCTTTAAAAGCTTTCGTTGGCATTGCCGTTTTATGGGCAGGCTGGTGGTTAATTTTGCAGCAATTAGAACATCAAAGCATGACATGGATCAAATCGTTGAGCCATCTTTTACAGAAAATGCGCGATTTAACCTAACAATTCATGAAAAATATAGAATCCAAAACCCTGGAAGAAAGCCTTTCAGATTTACTCCAATCCGATCAAGATTATTTCTTCATAGAAGAAATTTTAAGAATTTTATCAGGTAATGGACGGCTCATTGCGCTGCTTTTTTTAAGTTTACCTTTTTGCCAGCCCTTGCAAATTCCAGGAATGTCAACGCCTTTCGGTATCGCCATCATTTTTATTGGAATACGAATGGCTTTCGGTAAAAATTTTTGGTTGCCTCAATGCATTTTGATTAAAAAAATTCCTTCACTAAAAGTTCGTGGCTTAGTCTTTAATGGCTTAAAATTGATCAAAAAGATGGGAAAATGGATCCATCCACATTGTGAGTGGATGTGTATATATCCTTTTATGCCGCTGTTTCATGGATTAATCATAGCTTTTCTTGGCCTTATTCTTGAGCATTTCCCCTTGCCGATACCTTTGAGTAATCTCGTAGCTGCCTGGGCAATATTTTTAATTGCTTTAGGCACGCTAAAAAAAGCAGGTATTCTCATCCTCATCGGCTATAGTATCTCTTTAGTAATACTTATTTTTTTCGTTGTTCTTGGCTTTTCAATAGGAAATAAAGGAACCTTTTTTTACGAAACTCTTAATGAAACTAAATAATTTATTTACTTTTACAAAATCTTTATATTGTGTAGTATTTTTACAAAAAAATGGAGCAAATAATGAGTGCTATAGCAAAATAACTTGAAGAAGTTACATTGTGAATGCATAATCAATAGCTTCAGCTAGAGTTTTAAAACGATGAATTATGGAACGGACTTTTGACTTTAACCAATTCCAGTATTTTTCAATTGGATTTAAGTCTGGGCTGTAAGGCGGAAGAAACAACAGAGTGCATCCAGCTTTTTCAACCATCTCCTTAGCAATCTGAGATTTATGAAAAGAAGCGTTATCTAAAATAACAATCTGCCCTGGCTTAAGTTCGGGCACCAAACACTGCTCAATCCATTTATTGAAAAGCAGAGTATTGCATGTTCCTTCGAAAGAGGTGCTAAAATCTGGGAATCGCACCTTGCCGCTATAAAACTTTCTCTCGCAAACCGCTTGCCGGAGATTCCTCCATAAACTCTCTCGTTACTTGCTCCCCAACCGTGGGTTCGATGAAGGCAAGAATCAATGCCACTTTCATCTATGTAAACCAAGGAACTTTTTTTGAAAAATTTTATTTGCTCCAAGAATAATGCACGTTTGGCTTCATCCCGCTCTCTGTAAAAACAAGTCTTTTTTTTCGAGTAATTTTTAACTTTTTAAGAGTGCGGCCAATAGCCACTGTGCTTGTTCCAAAATGTTTCGCGTATTCTGCTAAAGTAGCATCGGGACTGCTTTTTACGAATGCTATTAAACGAATTGGATCTACTTTCTTCCAAGATCTTTTGGGAGGTTTATCAACTAAGCTCCCGCTAAGTCTTTTCATTTTCAGCCATTTATAAATGGTTGTGCGTGTAATGCCGAACGTTGTTGCGGCCGTTGTAATAGCATTACCATTTTCGATGAATGCAATTATCTTTTCTCTTAGATCGTTAGAATAGCTCATCACTCCATTTTTAAAAAAAAATGTAATTTTTTCAAGTTGTTTTGCTATATTTTGACCTCTAAACAACGCGTCGAACATTTTGTCACTTTAAACACTATGCAATGTACGCAAACAGGATTGGGACATTTTGCAAGTGTTGTTCCAACTCTGCAAGTGCGTAAGTGTTACCATAATGCTAAAGAATTAATAAGTAATATTTTAGAAGGGGAAACGACAAATTTGAGACCTGCGACCCCATTGAATGTTCGTCAAGCGGTCATCGCTCAATATAATGGAAGAGTTAGCAATCAACCGAATAGTCCAACTGACGGCGATGGTGTTGTAATGAAAAATTTCTTAGTGCTTCTAGATCGGTGCGGCCTTTAGCATAACTGCACGTTTGATACGCTTGGTTGTTTGTACTGCATTTTTAATTTTTTCGTTAATGATTGCTGCGTACCAACAATCAACTTATGGAAACCAAATGTCTACCGCAGATAAGCACAGCCTAGTAGCAGAAACTTTAAAAGGTATTCTTACGAGTGGGTTGATTTGGCTGTTTCTGTAGGCATTACTGTTGTCGGCTTAATTAATACTTTTGGACACGATAATATTTCTCTTGATCGTTTAAGAGATTATTATTTTAAGCGTACAGATGATATGAATCATAAAGATCGCGTGTTGGCTGCTGCTCAAGCTAAGTACAAAGGAATACAAAAAGAGGAGTCTCAGACAAATCAAGGAGGTGTTGTCCAGGCTACATCTACACCTCTTCTTCAACTGCTTCAGCCACCGCTTCAACAGCTTTGTCTCAATCTTAATAAGGATAATTCATGAGTACCACGGCGGCGACTACAAGCACGTCCACATCGCCATTACTACAAGCTCCATCTTCTCAAGGAAGCCATGATGACGATCAAAATTGTGGCATTGTAGTGTTGCCGGTATTGCGGTTGGTATTATGTGGATAGGCAAACAAGGTTATCGTCTCATAAAACATGGCATCGTCGGTCTTTGCGTTACTGGACGAGATTTGACTGTTTCAGGAGCTTCACAAGGGAAAAAACGTCTTTTAGAAATAAAAAAAGGGCCCTCTGATGGCATGCGTATGTCTGCAGACCTTGCGACCGCTATCTATAAGACTCAAAGTTCTCTTAGGCCAATCTGGCTCAAGACAATTGCGAAAAGTTGCTGTAACGAACATTCAAGGCACATCTGATGCCATTTCAATGATTGGAGAACTTGGAAAACATACAGTCAGGCTTGGAGGAAATCTCTCCTCTTTCAGGATATCGCCAGACAAACAAAACTTGTCTGCATATTACTTCAAGTTTCATCTGTTTCAACTGATATGTTTTCTCACGCAACTGTTGGAATAAGATCTACAGGAACGAATTTGACATCTTCAGGCGTACAGCAAATGATTCGCTCGGTTATTGCGGTCCCTACATTTGCCTCAGAAACATGTGCTCCATTAAAAGATTTAGTATCAACATCTTTTCAAGAATTTGAACAATTAATAGGTTCGCTACCCTCTCAAACGAAAAACAGCATATTGACCACTTGCAATTTTATTGGTGATGCAGCTCACGCTTCATCCCCATTACTTGATCCTTTTTGCAATGTAGCCTCCTCTGGAGTTCGTCAAACGTTTAATACGTTTGAGCATTACAAACACAAATTTTTGAAGGATCGCGTCCATTATTTGCCCTATGTTTGCAAACTTTGCGTGAAACATCGGCCATGTTAAAATCTGGCTCACACCAAGCTTTAAAAACACCAAACCAGGTTAAAAATCACGTTTCGCAAACGAGCGAACCCCTAAAAGAAACAGCTGTCATTTTCAGGGAATTATTAGGCGGCCTTTCTTCTCTGAAACGAGAGTTACGGAAATTGAAAAACTCTGTGCCCCCTGCAGTTGCCATAGTGCTTGCTCTGCCATTACAATTGATGATTCACTTAATCACTACGTGTAAGGATTTGATCTTATCCGCACTACGCCAAGCTAGATGTTTTTTTGGCTCAGCAGGAAAGACAATTGAAGAGCTGTTAACCCCGATTGGGCATCTATTTCAAAATCTATTTAGAGAAATTGTATCCATGTGCCAAAGCTTATGCAGTCAGATAGCTAAAGCATTACAATCTACGATGGAAACAATCATAGATTTCTCTGAACCGATCGCTGTAGCTTTGGCGAACATACTTCAACCCTTTTTTGATCTGATGCATTCTGGATGCTTTCAAGTATATCGAGCATTCAATACATTTGTCGATCAACTATGTCAATTCCTCCAGCCAGTTGGTAGATTACTTTCGTCTTTAGGCTCCACAGCTTTTGCTCTTTTATCTTCTGTAATACGTGCTACAAGCCAATTTGTGCATCAGCTCTATGCAACAACCACAGCGTTTAGCTTACCTATCATTGCATGCATTGGCAATGTTTGTCATTTGGCCTATATTGGCCTTTCATCACTTACTTGCCAAACCATACGTACCTCAAAGACGGTCTATCACAACGGACGAAATCTCGCGCTGCTCCTGTTGCCGATATTTAGAGAAATTTTTTCTGCCTTTAAAATCTTGGGAAGATCGGGAGCTCGATCAACAGCTCAATTTGGTAAACAATGCGTTACAGCAGTATCTACTACGTTAACTTTACCTCTGAATATCTTGGAAGAAGGAGAACAGGAAATCAGCATTTTGACAAAAGCTGGTTATAAGCGGACTCTAAAATCTTTCCATACAATTAAAAATACTTCTAATGCTTTTATAATAGTTCCCATCGAATACAGTCTCCGAGCGACTTATCCTTTGGCTCGGGAAGGTGTCATGTCTGCTACGCATCAGGCTGTAAAATTACACGAACTTCTTTCTGAGGGGTTTTCTACTAATCTCCAAGAAGATGTAGAAAGGTCCGTTAAAAAGAAAATGGCAAAGCTTCAAAAAAAGGAATAACTGTTTTTTACGTCGCATTTTTCTGAAATATGTCGCAAAAAATGTCGTAAAAATGTCATAAAACCTAAAAATAGTTGCAAAACACTCTTTTTTGTGACACAATAAAGGAAAAAGTGTCATAAAAATGCCATTTCATCCAAAATTTACTATTTCTATTCCTATTGTATCTGCGCTTGCGGCGATTGAACGAACAAGAGGGTTTTTAGAGGCGGCTCAACTTTCGAAAGATTGGGTAGCTAAGATGCAGGCGCGTGCGCTGATTTTAGAAGCACATCACACCACTCATATAGAGGGCACACATTTAAGCCTTGATCAATTGAAAAGGCTGATCGCCGGTGAAAACATGTCTGATGTCGACTCCGAAGACGTTAAAGAGCTGCTGAACTATAGAAAAGCCTTCGATTTCGTGGCAGATTACGTCTTTTCACAAGGACTTATAACAGAAGGTTTAATTAGAGAGATCCATAGACGTCTTGTCGAAGACGTAAGAAGCAATAGCGCTCAGCCAGGGCAATATAGAGTCATTCAAAATGATGTAGCTAACTCCAAAACGAAAGAAATTATTTATACACCGCCTGCAGCTTATGAAGTCCCCATTTTTATGGCAGAATTGTTGGATTGGTTACAAAATGAACGAACCATTCCTCCTGTGCTTTTAGCTGGGATTGCACAATTTCAACTCGTTCATATACATCCATTTTTAGATGGAAATGGCCGAACAGCTCGGCTATTGTCTACGTTATGTCTCTATCGATCGGGTTATGACTTCAAGAAACTTTTTACTATTAGTGAATATTACGACCGAAATCGACAAGACTATTATCACGCCATTCAATCCGTCAGAAATAACAACATGGATATGACTTGTTGGCTTGAATATTTCTCTAAAGCTTTAGAAACACAAATGCATGAAATTCAGCTTAAAGGATCCCATGCAATGAAATTAGACGTTTTAGTATTGGAATACAAGCTTTCAGACAGGCAAAAACAGGCGTTAGACTCTTTACTTGAAAGGAAAGAAGATTTTTCAATTCAAGATTACGAATTACTTTGTCCCGGAATCAATAGACGCTCCTTGCAAAGAGACCTTTCCGATTTGATAGAAAAAGGACTTATATCTCAAAATGGGATTAAAAAAGCAGCTCGCTACAAAGTAAATTTCATAAATTAATTTTTTACGAAAAAAATACGCCTCGTTCTCCACATCTCGCTATAAAAAATGAAGACTTTTTATCTTTAATAATAACTAACGATCAATTTGCGTTTATTTATCAATTGAGATATTCTCTTTGACGTCTGAAGATGAATTACATGCGTATCATAGCTTATACTAACTTAGTCCTTATTGCTTTAATCAGCTTAACAGGTGTCTTAATTGCAACAGCTTTGAGCAATAAAAGCAGCTTATCTGAAGAAAAGCGCGTTAAGCCAAGCGAAATGCCTCTGCCTAAAAGCCCATTTCCTCAAAACGAAATAAGCTTTGAACAAGGACCGCTTGCATTAACATGGGTTTCTCCAAAAGCAACCCTACCTGATTTACATCTTGAATTATCCTATCTTGGAAAAAATCATCGTCCTGATGTCGCAGAGGGCAAGTCACGTTTTTATATTTGTGTAGGGCAAAAAAAAGAAGCTGTTTCCGCGATCAGCGGGGAAAAATTGTATTTAAAATATTTACAATCTGGTTCTTGTGTAGCAAGCGATGGCAATACCCAAACTCCCCTTTGGCTAGAAATGCATCCTATGACTGCAGATGCCACGGGCGCTGAGTATTTGGAGGTAAAAGCATATCTTTCTGATGAAGAACATCATTTAATCACAATTCCCGCTGCTCACCATAATTTTACTTTAAAGATGGAAGAGAAAAAAGGACCGATTGGCTCGCAAGGAAATCTTTGGGATATTGGGGGTGCTCGTGTGGATGGTTCCTTGTTAATTCGCCAAGGAGCACGCCTTACGGGAAAAGATCTTTTTTTAGAAATGCATGGTGGAGAGCTTTTCAAAGATGTCATCACCCGTGAAAGATTAGACTTTTTGGCTGGAGGCAATCCCTATTATTGCTTTATTAAAGAAGGCGATTTTTTAATCTGGAAAGATAAAAAATGGCAAAGGCCATCAGCTGAAGATAAAACAGAAGAATTTCCTCTATTAGCTATCAAAAAACTCGATGATAAAGCCACCTCTATTGAGCTATGGGATATTGAAGGTAAAAATAAATTACCACTTTCTCTTCCTCGCTCAAAAAACTACGACCCTCCCATTGACCTGAATCAAGAATTCAAGTTGGTCGGTGCTAAAACTTGGGTAGAATGCGTGGTTGAATGTCGAGGGAAACGTTTTTTACTCAAAGAGGGCGATTGGATGGTGCTCACTTCTGATGGATGGCATAAAATCAGTTCTGAAAAAGAAGTTGATGATTATGTAGATCAAAAAATCAATGGACCTCTTTTCATTCTCGACAAAATTACGAAAAAAAATCATCGAACCATATTGATTGGCCACCTTTTCAGTGCATTGCGCACTACGGTTATCGATGTTGAATTAGCCAATCAAGATAACATCCTCAAAGCGGAGCTTGAATGATGAAAAGTCTAATTTTATTTCTTTCATTAGGCATTGCAAGCAATCTTCCCGCTCAAACTATCCAAGAGAAGAAAGAGAGCTTTCATAGATCTCAAAGTGGTATCGATGCGCACACCGAAGAAAGAACTTTCTTCTATCAATGAAATGCTAACTGAGAAGCGTTTTTATTTAAAAACTCTCTATGAAAAGGCTCAAGAGCTCTATTTTTCAGATTCAGATTCTATTCGGACTAAAAAATTTCTCCAAGAAATACAAAAGACTAAAAAAGAGATCATTGAAATCGAAGAAATGTGGCGCGATCGTAACGCCCTGGTAGCGCAATCTGAAAGCTATTCTTTATGGCATCAACCAGAATCTACCCTTAGTCAATTGGTGATGGATTATGGGACAAGCGATTATCTTTATCTCATTCCTCCAGAAATTGGCTGCATGCGTCTGAGCATCAATTCTAATCTGCCTATTCCTCGAGAAGCCTGGAGTTCTTGCCTTGAATTAATTTTAGCTCAAAATGGAGTCGGAACACGAGAATTGAGCCCTTATGTTCGTGAATTATATCTGTTTCGCTTTGATCTTTCTCATGTAAATCACATTACCTCAGACCCTGCTGATTTGAATTATCTTTCCGATGATGAAAGAATCTGTTTCGTTGTTACTCCTGACTCTCCTGATCCTACAGTTGCGCTGCATTTTTTACAGAAATTTTCCAATCCTACGTCAACAATTGTAGAAATGATCCGTAGTGACATTTATATCGTTGCACGCGCAGAAACTGTAAAAGAGCTTTTAAAACTGTATGATTTTTTCAAAACAGGCAAAAGAGGCGCTGATTATCAGTTAGTCACTCTATCTAAAGTAGATCCAGGAACAATGATCAGTATTTTAGATGCAGCTTTCTATTGTCATGAGAAACGCGAAGGAGAAGGCCTTCGCATATTGCCATTAGAAGCCTGTTCACGTTCATTATTTCTATATGGTTCCCAGGAAGAAGTGTCTAAAGCCATTTCACTCATGCGTGATGTCGAAAGCCAAATTGAAGATCCTCGCGAAAAAACACTTTATTGGTATACGGCTAAACATTCAGATGCAGAGGAACTCGCCACACTTTTAGCTAAAGTATATGACCTTCTTACAGGTGAAGAAGGATCCATATCGAACCTCGAAAATTCTAAATTACAAAAAATCATCCATGAAGAGAAAGGTAATAATGCTCTAACTGTTCAATCTCCTCAGATTAGTCACAAAAAAACAGAAAAACGCGTGAGCCATAAAACTGCCGACGGTCAAAATAATTTCATTGTCGACCCAAAAACCGGATCGATCATTATGGTTGTTGAAGAAGGAGCGTTGAGCAAAATTAAAGAACTTTTGAAAAAGCTTGATGTGCCTAAAAAAATGGTCCAGATCGAAGTTTTGCTTTTTGAAAAGAAAATTTCTAATCAGAATAAATTTGGCCTCAATCTATTGAGAATCGGTGATTCCGCCTCAGGTAAAGAGTCCAAAGGCAGCTCTTTTGGAGAAAAAGCAGCTGGCATCATGGAATTTTTGATCAGCCATAGTAAATCAGCAGCGATTCCAGCCTTTGACCTAGCCTACAAGTTTCTTTTAGGTCAAGATGATGTCCAAATCAATGCAAGTCCATCTGTTCTTGCCGTCAATCAAACTCCAGCAACTATTGCAATCGTTGAAGAAATATCCATCAATACTGCCACAGAGGGAGAAGATAAAAAATCAAAAACTCTTTATTCTCGTGCACAATACGGTATTACCCTTCAAATTACACCTACAATCAATGTTGGAGAAGATAATGAGGATGAAGGCTATGTCACCCTTGACACTGACATCACATTTGACACAACATCTCGTCAGGTTAGTGATCGTCCTGATGTCACTCGTAGGCATATAAAAAACCATGTGCGTATTGCAGATGGACAAACTGTAATTTTAGGTGGATTACGTAGAAAAACCTCTGAAGATCATAAAGATAGTATTCCTTTTCTAGGGGAAATACCTGGCCTTGGTAAGCTTTTCAGCATGACAGATCTAAACGATAGCAGCACAGAAATGTTTCTATTTATTACTCCCAAAATCATCTATGATTCCTCAGAAGATTTGGAGAAAATCAAAAGAGAAGAGCTTTGCAAACGACCAGGAGACATTCCTGACTATATTTTAGCTCTTATGGATGCCAGAAAGCGCGAAAAGAAAAGAATCTTTGAAGGTGGTCTAACAGCACTATTTGGACGGACAAACCAAGAACTCAAGGCTCCCAAGCGCGAATATGACGGTAAATGAGACAAAAAGCAGATTAGCCCATAATTTTGGGATGGAAGTTATCGAAAATCTATCTTTGGATGCCTTTCCAAAGCATCTTTCCGATAAAATTCCCTACGCATTTGTTCGCAAAAATCTCGTTTTACCCCTTTGTGACAGTGATAAGTGCTTAATTGTTGCTATTGCCGATCCTTTAAATGTAGGTGCACTTGATGAATTGCGCTTCATGCTCGATAAGAGATCAAAGCTGTTTATGCAGCTGAAGAAAAAATTCTTACTGCTATCAACATTTGCTACCTTCATGAAGAGGGTGTGGCATCAAAATTAATTGCTAATCTTTCTGAAAACAACGTTGAAAAGAATGCCAACGAAGATTCTCAAGCTTTTGATCTTTTAGAAACCAAAGAAGAAGCACCTTTAGTTCGCCTTTTAAACTTGATTCTGAGCGAAGCCATCCAAGAAGGAGCTTCTGACATACATTTCGAGCCATTCGAAGATGATTTACGCATTCGATATCGTATTGACGGAGTCTTGCAATCTCGGCACGCTCCGAGCCGTGAGCATCAAGCTCAACTTCTTTCTCGTATCAAGGTTTTAGCCAAATTGGATATTGCGGAGCATCGTTTGCCACAAGATGGTAGGATCAAACTCAAAATGGGCGGTCGAGAGATTGATTTGAGAGTATCAACCGTGCCTGTATCTCACGGTGAGCGTATTGTTCTTCGTATTCTTGATAAAGGAAATGTGATTTTAGGTTTAGATGATTTGGGAATGATGCCTCAAACTCTCAAGAAATTTAGAGAGCTTTTAGCACTTCCAGAGGGTATTGTACTTGTTACAGGACCTACAGGAAGTGGAAAAACAACGTCTCTTTATAGCGCTCTCCACGAAATTTCGGATGATGATGTGAATATCATGACAATCGAGGACCCTGTAGAATACAAAATACACGGTATTGCACAAATTGCAGTACATCCTAAAATTGGACTAAATTTTGCAGCTGGTTTAAGACATATTCTAAGACAGGATCCTGATGTCGTAATGATTGGTGAAATCCGTGATACGGAAACTGCTGAAATTGCCATTCAAGCTTCTTTAACAGGCCATTTGGTATTAAGTACATTACACACAAACGATGCCCCTTCAGCGATCCCTAGATTGATTGACATGGGCATTGAACCTTATTTACTTTCCTCAAGTATTACTGGAGTTTTGGCACAAAGATTAGTGCGAAAAATCTGTCCTGAATGTCGCAAAGAGTATAATCCTACTGACGAAGAGCTCGCCATTGCTGGCATGCAAAGAAATGGAACGTTACATCGAGGAAGTGGTTGTAAAAACTGCTTTGGATCGGGCTACAAAGGTAGACATGGCATTTATGAACTACTAACAGTCGATTCTCATCTCCAATCAAAAATTGCTAAACGTGCAGATGCATCCGAATTGAGGCAATTTGCAAAAGAAAGCGGGTTTACTACGTTGCGCGAACATGGCCTGTACCTAGTGCAAAAAGGGATTACAACTATTGCGGAAGTTTTGCGTATGACAAGGAAATATTGATATGCCACTATTTCGTTATGTTGCCCTAAATATCTCTGGAAAAAAGCAAAGAGGAGTTCTAGAAGCGGCTCACTTGCAAGAAGCCAAAGAACGTCTGCGTCAACAAGGTACAATTCTTTTAAAAATTCATCCATTTCAGTCGACATTTCTTTCTTCATTCAAAAAAAAATCTTTTAATGGGACTGTGCTTGCTACATTTACAAGCCAATTTAGCGAATTGATGAAAGCAAAAGTTCCACTTTATGAAAGTTTACTTTCTCTAGAAGAAATGTATCGAGGAGAATCTTTTCATCACGTTGTACAATCTTTAGTAGACCATATCAAAAAAGGCGAAACTCTTTCTTCGGCTCTCTCGAAATTTCCAGATTCGTTTTCAACGCTTTATGTGTCCATGATTAAAGCTGGAGAAGCAATTGGTGCATTAGACACAACACTTGTAAAACTTGCCGATTTAATTCAGAAACAAAACCAATTGAAAAAGAAGCTTGTTACATCTCTCATTTATCCAGGTCTACTTTTAAGCTTTTCTTTTTTAGTGATCATGACAATGCTTGTTTTCGTTATTCCTTCTATTCAAGCTCTTTTTACTGATCGAACTGTAAATGGTTTAACAAAAATAGTTTTTAATTTAAGCCATTTTGTCACTTCCATGTGGCCATTTTACTGCCCTTTTTTAGCATTAACAACGGGTTTTGGAATATTATTTTTTCAAAAAAAGAAAAAGTTGTTGCGTGGGAAATTTTTATCATTGCCCATGATCAAAAAAGTAATGATTGAATCTTCTATGGCTCGTTTTTGCCGCACGCTTTCCACCCTTCTTGAAGGGGGCGTGAATATGAAAGATGCACTCACTATGTCACGTGGAGTCATTGGATTTCCATTAATCGAAGCTGTTATCGCCAGCGCAGAAAACAAAATTTACGATGGCAGTTTATTGAGTATTGAATTGAAAAAGTCCCCATTGATTCCAAGTTTAGTATCTCGAATGGTTTCCATTGGAGAAGAAGGAGGTAATATGGCTTCCATGCTCGAAAAATCAGCCGCTTTTTTTGAAGAAGAAGTAGATAAGAAGCTGTCTCGTCTGATGGCTCTTTCAGGACCAATGATTCTTCTCATTATGGGCTTTTTTGTAGGAATTATCATGATGGCGGTTTTATTGCCCCTTACTGATGCAAGTAGTTTTATAACTTAAGGATTTTATGAAAAGAAGAAAACGTTCCATTACTTTAATAGAAATTATGATTGTCATTCTTCTTATCGGTTTAATAGGAGGAGCATTGGCTTTTAATATGCGCGGGAGCATTGATGAAGGGAAAGCTTTTAAATCAGAGCAAAACATGCTTCGTTTACATGATGTGCTGATGATGGAATATGCTAAGGGAGATTCTTCTCTCAACGAAATCGTTGCTAATCGCAGTACGATTGTAAACAAATCTCCATTTAGTTCTGGATCTTCAATTTTAAAAGGTGGCTGGAATGAAGAATTTGAAGTCAGCATTGATACACAAAAAGATGATCTAATTATTAAATCGGGCAAATTGGATAGTTATAATGTCAAAAAAAAGGCATAGCTTTACCATCCTTGAAATTCTCATAGCTATTACGATTTTGGCTATGGCTTTAGCAGCCGTGGGAATTCAAGGAGCTAAGCTCATCCGTCAAGAACGCTTTGAACGTGCAATGGAAATTGTTTCCGATCAAATCGACTTTGCCTATGAGCTTCTTTTATTACATCAAACCGATTTTACAATGACTTTTCGCTTACAGGGCAATGCGCTATTATGCTCCTATGAAGTTCTAGGCAATGATGTATTTCATAAAATCATTGCTCGACCTCAATTGATCAAAGGAATCGATTCTTTTTTCTTGAATAATGAGGAAAGAAACGTAGCCATTTTACATTTCTCAAAAGACAATCTTACTGAAAAAACCGAGCTTAGGTTTAGTAACCGCTATCAAACGCGTCTTTTTAGCCTCAACGGTGCACTATGAAAAGATCCTTTATTCTTTTCGAGTTAATGCTGGCTTTTTTTCTACTATCTTGCATTCTTTTCCCCATGATGAAAAGTCACTTTGTCATTATGCGTAAAGAAAGCGAACACATTGAAAAAATTCAAATCGAAAGAGTGAAAGAAAGCGCTTTTGCAGCCATAAGAAAAAATTTTTCAGAAAATGCATTTACTTTCAGCGAATTGAAGAAGGGAATCAGTGGGTTTCTACCTGAGAAAGCTACGGTTTACAAAGGTAAAGATCGAATGCTTCAATATGCAATCAAATATGAAATTACTCCTCTAGAAAGCTGCCATCGTAAATCTATTAAAGAATGCTATCTTTTGGTTGAAGTCAAACTCTCTTTCCTTCCAAAACACAAAAAACATGGCTATGACTATTCCAAAACTTTTCTTCTGAGACAATATGCATAATTTTTGGCCTAAAACGCGTAGAAAATCTGCTTTCTCTCTTTTAGAAACTTTGATTGCGATTTCTTTACTTTCGATACTCTTAAGCTCGCTTTTTTTCTGGTATAAAAAAGTATCTTTTGAAAAAAAAGAAGCAACTCAACTTCTGAAACCTCTTCTTCAAGAAAGGTATGCTGATATTAAACTTTCTCGCATTCTGACTAAGATAAAAAATGACAACCAACCGCTGTTTTTTACAGAAAATAGCGAGCTAACTTTTATCTTTGATCATGGGACCGATCCTGAGCCTCTATTGTCAAATGCTATTTTAGGACGTCTTTATCATGACCAAAAAAATCAAACTCTTTGCTTAGAAGTACGTCCTCATCCTGAATCCAATAAAGATATTCCTGTGCAAACGCACACATTGCTTGAAGATGTCAAGGCTATCTCATTTTCCTTTTATAATCCTCCTGTGGATCCACAAAAAATCGTAAATCCACAAACAATTGGTGATAGCATTCCTCCTTTTGGCTGGCAAGCAGATTGGAAAAAAGGATATTACGCTCTTCCAACTGTTGTGAAAGTGATTATCGAAAGGCCGCTATTTTTCGAAAGAAGAGAGCCCATAGAATTTACGTACGTAATTGAAGAGCAAAATCGGGAGATCAACTACTACTAATGTATCCTTTTGCTCTTGTTATGACTTTTCTTCTACTCTTCTCGCTTTTTTCTGTAAGTGAAATGAAACGTCATGTTACGAGCACCTATCGAGAAAAAAGTTTTTCTTTTTATACTAGCAATAGAGACTTGGCCAATAAACAAAAACAAAAAGCCTTATTACAACAATTTAAAAGTGCTGTTCATGAAAAAGATCCTAATGATCTAATTGTTGAAATAGCTGCAAAAAAGCCAAAAAAGGAGCCTTCTACTTCTAAAAAACGATGCTATAAGCTGAATTTTGATCTCAACCGTCCCCCTGATAACTCTCGTTTTAATCTCCGACCATTTCTTATAGATCCAAAGAAAAAAATGAGCAATAAAACGTATATAGAGGTTTTTGAAAACATTCTCGTTACAATCTACAAGCAAGCTCCTTTTTTTCAAAATATACCCTCCTTTGAAAAGCGTATTACCGAAGCTCTCTTAAGAGAAAAAGATCAACTTATTCAAGCTGAATTCGCGGATGAAATTGGGACACTTTCATTTGAAGATGATCAATTACGAGATGCTTTTTACAAAATGCTAAAAGGTGAAGGTGAATTTCCTTCACTATTAAACTATTTGGCTCTTGATCGACAAACGAAACCAAAAATCAATGTGCTCTTTGCTTCACCAGAACTCATTAGCGCTGTTTTAAATCACGAACGCGCTGCAAAACGTATAATTGAGTATCGCAACGAAGTTCTTGCACAGATGCGTCTTCCTGACACTTCTCTGACCCGTTCGCAAATCACTACGGAGCTTCGTAAGCAAATCGAAATCATTTTTGCCGAAGAAAATCTTCCTCCAGAATACAAATTATTTTTTGATTGCCTTATTGGGAAACCAGGGAGATTGATTTTCTATAATGATCCCATCTCAGGTAAGCTTCGTTATAACAAAATTTTATTGCCTCGTCCAAAGCCTGAAGGCCCTGTCAATCCTTCTGAACCTGCTGAAGAAAAAGACGCTCCTCAACTTTGACAGCCTGCATATTATTGTAAATGAACCAATTAATTTATAAAAACCCGATAGTCAAGGAAAAGACCCTCATGTCCAAGAACGAATGCTAAAAGAAAAAGATTGCAGTATGCCCACTGCATTGGAAGC
>CAVYLO010000004.1:0-1306916 GCA_963769445.1 uncultured Actinomycetota bacterium
CCAAGCGTCTGGTCGAGCTGGGCCACGATGTCGTGGTGCTGCTCGACGGCATCACCCGCCTGGGCCGTGCTCGCGCCTGGCCGCCCGGTTCGGGTCGCGTCATGTCCGGTGGCGTCGACTCCTCGGCGCTGTACCCGCCCAAGAAGTTCTTCGGTGCTGCTCGCAACATCGAGGACGGCGGCTCGCTCACGATCCTGGCCACCGCGCTGGTCGAGACCGGCTCGCGCATGGACGAGGTCATCTTCGAGGAGTTCAAGAACACCGGCAACTGGGAGCTGCGCCTGAGCCGCAAGTCGCGGAGAAGCGGATCTTCCCGGCCATCGACATCGCTGCGTCCAGCACGCGCCGTGAGGAGACGCTGATGGGCGCGGCCGAGCTGGCCGCGGTGTGGAAGCTGCGTCGCAGAGCTCAACGAGGGTGATGGACGCAAGGGCCTGGAGTCGGTGCTCGACCGGCTCAAGGAGTCCTCGACGAACGCTGAGTTCCTGCAGCAGTCCCGGTAGCAGCAGTGTCTCGCCGTGACAGCAGGATGGATCGTGGCGGCGGCCGAGGCCGTCGCGATCGTCCTGCTGTTCGTCGTGTGGCAGGTCTCCGCCGGCCGACGACGCTCGCTCCAACGGCGGGTCGGGTGCTGGAGCGGGGTCGCCGTACCCGTCGCTCGGTGCTCTCGCCTGAGGGTGCGGTCAAGGCGGTGTGGGAGACCGCGTCGCTCGTGCGCGACAAGGGCGTCAGCGGCGCTTTCCGCTCGTCGATCAGCGAGATCGCCAACTGGGCCCAGGTCGAGCGGCCCGATCTCGTCCGGCTCGCGGGCGACGACGGCTGCGTCGCGATCCTGTTCTCCGACATCGAGGGATCCACGTCGCTGAACGACCGGATCGGCGACAAGGGCTTCGTGCGGGTGCTCGCTCAGCACAACGCGGTGGTCACCAAGGAGGTCGGACGACACCACGGCCACGTGATCAAGACCCAGGGTGACGGATTCATGATCGCCTTCGGCGAGGCCGCCCAGGCGGTCCGTTGCGCGGTCGACATCGAACGCGCGCTGGCCCGGCGTCGGTCCAAGCCGCCGATCCTGGTGCGCATCGGCGTCCACTACGGGTCGGCGGTGCACCGCGACAACGACATCTTCGGCCGCAACGTCGCGCTCGCGGCGCGGGTCGCCGGTCTTGCCGAGGGCGGCGAGATCCTGGTCAGCGGAGACGTGGTCGAGCAGATCGCCCAGGACGACGAGCTCGACCTCATGCTCACCAATCCGCGGCTGGTGCAGCTGCGCGGACTCGCCGGCGAGCAGGCCGTCGCCTCGGTCGACTGGGCCGCGTAGCTCGAGCTCGATGTGGAATGGCCGGTCCTTCGGGCCGCCTCTACGATTGAGGTCATGACGACTGCACACGACTTCTCCGCCACCGCCATCGACGGTGCCGAGCGCCAGCTGGCCGACTACCAGGGCAAGGTTCTGCTGGTGGTCAACACCGCGACCGCGTGCGGCTTCACCCCTCAGCTGGAGGGCCTCGAGAAGGTCTACAGCACCTACGTGGACCGCGGCCTCGTGGTGCTGGGCTTCCCGTGCGACCAGTTCGGCAACCAGAACCCCGAGGATGACGAGGGCACGGCCGCGTTCTGCGTGAAGAACTACGGCGTCACCTTCCCGATGTTCGCCGAGGTCGAGGTCAACGGCGACAACGCACACCCGCTGTACCAGTGGCTCAAGACCGAGAAGGGCGGCCTCGGCCCCAGCAAGATCAAGTGGAACTTCACCAAGTTCTTGATCAACACCGACGGCGAGGTCGTCAAGCGTTACGGCTCGACCACCAAGCCCGAGAGCATCGCCAAGGACATCGAAAAGCTGCTCCCGGCGTGATCTCCAGGGGAATAACCGAGCCGCCGATTTTGCTCTAGTACCCGACAACTGGCACCATTCATCCTTGGTTCTGGTTCACGGCCGCAACCGCGCGGATCCGACCCAGCACCGTCGAGAGGACATCATGCAGAAGAACATTCACCCGAACTACGTGGAGACCCAGGTGAGCGTGCACCTGCGGCAACACCTTCACGACCCGCAGCACGTCCGAAGAGGGCACCCTCCGCGCCGACGTGTGCTCGGCCTGCCACCCCTTCTACACCGGCAAGCAGAAGATCCTTGACACCGGTGGACGCGTGGCACGCTTCGAGAAGCGGTACGCCAAGAAGTCCTAGCGACCTTCCAGCGCCGGCCCGATCCCACTGCAGTGGGGATGGGCCGGCGTTGTCGTCTTTCACCACCATCCAGCCGGGAGCTCACATGTTCGAAGCCGTCGAGACGCTCGTCACCGAGCACGCCGAGCCTCGAGCAGCGCATGGCCGATCCCGCCGTGCACTCCGACCCGGCGGTGGCCAAGAAGGTCGGTCAGCGGTACGCCGAGCTGACCGCCGTGGTCAAGACGTACCGCGAGTGGCAGCAGTCGCTCGAGGACGTCGAGGCCGCCCGTGAGCTGGAGATGGCTGACGAGGTCGCCACCTTGGAGAAGCGCATCCCCGAGCTGGAGGAACGGTTGCAGCACCTGTTGGTGCCGCGCGACCCGGCCGACGGCAAGGACATCTTGATGGAGATCAAGGGCGGTGAGGGCGGCGAGGAGTCGGCTCTGTTCGCCGGCGACCTGCAGCGGATGTACGCCCGGTTCGCCGAGCAGCATGGCTGGAAGACCGAGATCCTCGACTCGAACGAGTCGGCGCTCGGAGGCTTCAAGTCCGTGACGATGGCCGTCAAGGCCAAGGGCACCCCCCAACCGGGCGAGGCCCCGTACGCGATGTTGAAGTTCGAGGGCGGGGTGCACCGGGTCCAGCGCGTCCCGGTCACGGAGTCGCAGGGCCGTATCCACACGTCGGCCGCCGGCGTCCTCGTGATGCCAGAGGTCGAGGACATCGACGTGGAGATCCACGACAACGACCTGCGCATCGACGTCTATCGGTCGTCCGGACCCGGCGGGCAGAGCGTCAACACGACCGACTCGGCGGTGCGCATCACCCACGTGCCCACCGGCATCGTGGCCAGCTGCCAGAACGAGAAGAGCCAGCTGCAGAACCGCGAGCAGGCCATGCGCATCCTGCGGGCGCGCCTGTACGAGGCAGCGCAGGCCGAGGCCGACGCCGAGGCAGCCGATGCCCGCAAGTCGCAGGTCCGCACGGTGGACCGATCGGAGCGGGTGCGTACCTACAACTTCCCCGAGAACCGGCTGTCTGACCACCGCACCGGTTTCAAGGCCTACAACCTCGACCAGGTGATGAACGGCGCCCTTGACGACGTCATCACCTCGCTGGTCGAGGCAGACCTCACCGAGCGGCTCGACCGGATCGAGCGGCCCGAGGAATGACCCAGATCAGGAGCCAGGCTGAGCGCCTTCTCGAGGACGCGGTCGCGTCCCTCGAACAGGCTGGGGTCGGCTCGCCGGTCGCCGACGCTGAGTGGCTGCTGAGCCACGTGCTCGGGGTCCCGAGGGGTCTGCTGCGTCGCGCGCCCATCGACAGTGCGCAGAAGTCCGCCTATCTCGACCTGATCGACGCGCGGTCCCGCCGCTTTCCTCTGCAGCACCTCACGGGGAGTGCCGCCTTCCGGTACGTCGACGTCGAGGTCGGTCCCGGGGTCTTCGTGCCGCGACCGGAGACCGAGCTGCTCGCTGGATGGGTGATCGACCAGGTCGCGGCGATCACCGACCCGGTGGTCGTCGAGCTGTGTGCTGGATCGGGCGCCATCTCGCTGTCGATCGTCGACGAGGCCCCGCACGCGCGCGTGCACGCTGTCGAGCTCGACCCGCCCGCCTTCGAATGGGCCCAGCGCAATCTGGTCGGCACTGGTGTCGACCTGCGCCTCGGCGATATGGCCGATGCCTTCGCCGATCTCGACGGAACCGTCGACGTCGTGGTGGCCAATCCGCCCTACATCCCACCGGACGCCTGGGAATCGGTCGTGCCGGAGGCGCGCGATCACGATCCGTCGCTGGCGCTGTGGTCTGGCGAGGACGGACTCGATGCCATGCGCATCGTCGAGCAGGTCGCGTGGAGGTTGCTGAAGCCGGGGGGAGTCGTCGGAGCCGAGCACGCCGACGCGCAGGGCGAGTCCGCCCCCGCGGTCTTCGCCTCACGCTGGTCCGACGTCCGCGACCACCGGGATCTGGCCGACCGACCCCGATTCACGACGGCTGCTCGCCCCGCCCACTAGAGTCACGCGAATGGGTGGCGAACTGGCGTTGATCGGTACCGCCATAGCCGTCGGGCTCGGTGCCGCGTTCCTGCCGGTCTTCGTCAACGCCGAGGTGTACGTCGTCGCGATCGGTGCGACGGTGGACAGCAAATTCTTCCTCGTCATCCTCATCGTGGTGCACGTCATCGCGACCACGATCGGCAAGGCCATCGTGTTCCAGCTGGCGCGCAAAGGCACTCGCAAGATCCGCTCGGTCGAGCGTCGTCCGCCACGCAACCGGTTCGTGGCGTGGATCCGGCGCGTGGGTGACCGACTGCTCGGGCTGCTCGATCGCCCCTATGCCGGTGGGCTCACGGCGTTCGCGTCGTCCCTGACCGGCGTGCCCCCGCTGGCGATCGTGACGCTGCTGGCGGGCGCGTCCAAGCAGCCGCAGTGGCTGTTCCTGACCATGGTGTTCATCGGCCGACTGATCCAGTTCCTCGCCATCGCGTTCCTGTTCCACCAGCTCAGCTGGTTCTGACGCCCGGCCATGTGCCGAGCGAGTGCAACGAGCGCCGGAGCGACGACTAAGGAGCCGCACGGCCTACGATGACCGGGTGCTCTTCGACTGCCGCGACGACGCCTCCTTTGACGAGGGGCTGCTGAAAGCCCAGAGCGCGCTCGAGGAGGGCGAGCTGGTCGTGCTGCCGACCGACACCGTGTACGGCGTCGCCGCCGATGCGTTCTCGCCCCAAGCCGTCCAGCGACTGCTCGACGCCAAGGGCCGCAGCCGTCAGATGCCGCCCCCCGTCCTCGTCGGAGCGCCCACCACCCTCGGCGCGCTCGCGGTCGACATCCCCGGCTGGTTGCGGTCAGCCGTCGAGCAGCTGTGGCCGGGTCCGCTGACGGTCATCTGCCACCAGCAGCCCTCGCTGACCTGGGACCTCGGCGAGACGCACAACACCGTTGCCGTGCGCATGCCCAACGACCCCGTGGCGCTCGCCCTCCTCAAGCAGACCGGCCCCTGGCGGTCAGCAGCGCCAACACGACCGGTGATCCAGCCGCCACCACGGCCCAGGCCGCGCAAGACATGCTGGGCGATGCCGTCGCGGTCTACCTCGATGGCGGACCGACCACCTCGGACGTTCCGTCGACCATCCTCGACGCGACCGGCAGCACGCCGCGCATCCTGCGAGCCGGCGCAATCGGTCTGGACGTGCTGCACGAGTTCAACAACACCATCGAAGACGTGCTGGCATGAGGGAGTACCTCGTCGTCGTCGGCATCGCGCTGGGTGTCACCTATCTGCTCGCCTCGATCGCCCGCACCTCGGCGCACCATCTCGGTGCGGTGGCGCGCGTGCGCGACCGCGACGTGCACGCCGTGCCGACGCCCTACTTCGGTGGGCCAGCGATGCTCGGCGGTCTGCTCGCCGCCTATCTGGCCGCCACCCACCTGCCATTCCTGTCGCTCGCCGACGAGACGGTTTTCGGCCCGGTGCGCGGCGTGCTGCTGGGCGGCACGGTCATCTGCATCGTCGGCGTCATCGACGACCTGTACGAGCTCGACGCGCTGAGCAAGTTCGCCGGGCAGGTGCTGGCCAGCATCCTGGTCGTCACCCAGGGTGTCCAGTTCGTGTATCTGCCGCTGTACGGCAACTACCTGGGGCTGGATCAGGCTCAGGCCACGATCTTCACGGTGCTGCTGATCGTCGGCACCGCGAACGCGGTCAATTTCGTCGACGGCCTGGACGGACTGGCAGCCGGCATGGTGGGCATCGGCGCGGTGGCATTCTTCGCCTACGCGTTCATCCTCGCGGTCGAGAATGGTGAGACCCGTGCCATCGCGGCGGCGTTGCTCACGGCGTCGCTGGCCGGCGCGTGCCTGGGCATCTTGCCGCACAACTTCTTCCCGGCCCGGATGTTCATCGGCGACTCCGGCTCGATGCTGATCGGCTTCGTGCTGGCCTGCTCGTCGATCAGCCTCACGGGGCAGTTCCCCGCCACCAGCCTCACCGAAGGCATCGGTGGCGCCGAGGTGACCTTCCTGCCCGCGCTGCTGCCGCTGATCCTGCCGTTCACGATCCTGCTCGTGCCGTTCGCCGACCTGGCCCTCGCCGTCGTCCGCCGCACCCGGGCCGGACGCTCGCCGTTCAGCCCCGACAAGATGCACATCCACCACCGTCTGCTGGAGATCGGCCACTCGCACCGTCGTGCCGTGCTGCTGATGTACGCGGCGGCCGGGCTCGTGGCGTTCGGCAGCGTGGTCATCAGCCTGTTCAGTGGCTGGCAGTCCATCGTGGGCTTCGGCGTGCTGGCGCTGCTGACGGCGGCCGCGGTGTTCGTGCTGCCCAAGCTGGATGACAAGATCTGGTCCTCATGAAGACTCTTGCCCCCATCGTCCTGCCGATCACGGTGCTGACGGCCGTCTGCGCCGGCGTCGCGGCCTTCATCGCGGGCGGCCCAGGCGCTCTCGGAGCCGCACTGGGCGGGCTCGTCGTGGTGCTGTTCCTCGGCTCCACCCCCGTCGTGCTCGAGCCGATCGTGAAGGCCAACCCCCAGCTCTCGCTGGGCGTCGCGGTGGCCTTCTTCGGCACCAAGGCCGCAGCGGCCGTCATCGCTCTGCTGCTGCTGTTCGACGTGGGAGGGATCGCCCGACACATCGACTCCGCGTCCTTTGGCATCAGCGCCGCGATCGTCTCGATGGCCTGGACGCTTCTGCAGGTGCAGGCGTTTCGCACCCGGCGAGTTCCCACGTATGACCTGGGTGAACACGACTCCTGATTGGCTGATAACCTCGGCATCAACATGAGCGAGTGCGGTCCGGCTACATCGGGCAGTGTTGCTCCCGCATGATGACGCTGGCCGTTTTTGCCGGATCGCCGACCACCCATCAGTCGGATGTCGACCGCGCCATGAGACAAAGGTGACCGAGTGAGCTTCGCCTCGACCACGTTCTGGACCGCCTCAGGACCCCCGAGCCCGGGACCTGCAGACTTCAATCTCCCTGCGATCTTCTCGGTCGGCGGGCTCGATGTCACCAAGCCCATGCTGCTGGTGGTCCTGTCCGGATTCGTGATCGTCGGGCTGTTCTACTCCATGGCCAAGCCGGCCCAGGTGGTTCCCGGTCGCATGCAGTTCGCCGGCGAGATGGTCTACGGCTTCGTCCGTGATGGCATCGCTCGCGAGAACATCGGGTCCAAGGACCACATGCGGTTCGTGCCGTACCTGTTCTCGATCTTCCTGTTCGTGCTGATCAACAACTTCTACGGACTCATCCCGTTCCTGCAGTTCCCCTCGATGTCGCACATCGGCTACCCGCTGGCCATCGCGGTCCTGAGCTGGCTGGTCTACAACGGAGCCGGCATCAAGAAGAAGGGCTTCCTCGGCTACCTCAAGCACGAGACGGTGCCCGGCCGGCATGTCCGGCCCGATCCTCCTGCTGCTGGTGCCGCTGGAGTTCTTGTCCAACATCTTGTTGCGACCCATCACGCTGACGCTGCGTCTGTTCGCCACGATGTTCGCCGGCCACCTGCTCCTGATCCTGTTCTCCCTCGGCGGCGAGTTCCTGCTGCTGCACTCGGAGAACGCCCTGCGGTACCCGGCCGGCATCATCAGCGCGCTGCTCGCGGTCGCCATCAGCTTCCTGGAGATCCTCATCATGTTCCTCCAGGCGTACGTGTTCACCCTGCTCTCGGCGATGTACGTCGGCGAGGCGTTGGCGGACGAGCACTGAGAACACCCACAACTTCATCCCGCAACACCAGCACGACCCCATCAGCGACGCAGTCCGTGCGTCACAACGAAAGGAAATGCCGTGGAGACCATCGGCTCTCTGAACATGGTCGGTCTCGGCCTCGCCGCGATCGGCCCCGGTATCGGCGTCGGCCTCATCTTCGCTGCGTTCGTCACCGGAGTCGCCCGTCAGCCTGAGGCTGAGGGCAAGCTGCGCCAGATCGCCATCCTGGGCTTCGTGCTCGCCGAGCAGTTCTTCATCATCGGCTTGGCCCTGGCGTTCGTCCTCAAGGCCAGCAACACCTGATCACTCGACCGACAGAAGGCACACACATGATCGCGACACTCTTCGTGGCGGCTGAAGAAGCCGGGGAGGCAGAGGAGCTCAATCCTCTGATCCCGCACGCTGCCGAGATCGTCATCAGCCTGATCGTCTTCGGCCTGATCTTCTTCTTGATGAAGAAGGTCATCGTCCCGATGTTCGAAAAGGCCTATGCCGAGCGGACCGCTGCCATCGAAGGTGGCATCGAGGACGCGCAGAAGGCGCAGAAGGAAGCCGACGCGGCGCTGGAGAAGTACACCGCCCAGCTCGCCAAGGCACGCCACGAGGCGTCGGCCATCCGCGAGGAGGCCAAGGAGCAGGGCGCCCAGATCGTGGCCGAGTCGCGGACTCAGGCCCAGGCCGAAGCTGAGCGCATCGTCACCACGGCGCACGCGCAGGTGGAAGCCGAGCGCTCGCAGGTCATCGCCCAGCTGCGCGGTGAGGTCGGTTCGCTGGCCACCGATCTGGCCGGACGCATCGTGGGTGAGTCGCTTGACGACGACGCCCGCCAGAAGCGCACGGTCGAGCGGTTCATCGCCGAGCTCGAGGGGTCGGCCAACTGATGCAGCACCAGATGCGCGGTGTCTCGGCGAAGTCTCTCGCCGAGGTTCTCGCGGCGGTCGATGCGGTGAAGAAGCCGGGCGGCGAGCTGTCGTCCGAGCTCTTCGCCGCGGTCACCGCGATCGACGGGGCCCCGGCGTTGCGTCGGGTCCTCACCGACCCGTCCACCGACACCAAGGCCAAGCAAGCTCTGGCCCGAGACGTCTTCGGCGCCACCTTCGGCGCCGACTCCGTGCGTGTCATCGAGTCGGCCTCGGCCGGTCGTTGGGCCTCGCCCCGCGACTTCACCGACGGACTCGAGACAGCGGGGGTCACCGCTCAGGTGATTGCCGCCGATGCGGCCGGTGAGCTCGACTCCCTGGAGACCGAGCTGTTCGAGATCGGACGTGCCGTGCACTCCGACGACGAGCTGCGCGGCATCATCGCCGATCGCACGGTGTCCGCCGAGGCCAAGGCCTCATTGCTCACCAACGTGCTCAGCGGCAAGGTGTCGGCCTCGGCCCTCACCCTCGCCGTGCAGGCCGCAGCGGCCCGCCGCGGTTCGTTCGAGCGCACGCTCGTCGGCTTCGGCGACACCGCCGCAGCGCGCCGCAACCGCCTGCTGGCCGAGGTGCGCGTGGCCTACGAGCTGGCCGATGCGGAGAAGGAGCGGCTCGCCGCAGCCCTGACCGCCAAGTACGGACGCGACGTCCACCTCAACATCGTCGTCGACACCTCCGTCGTCGGAGGCATTTCCGTCTCCGTCGGCGACGAGATCGTCGACGGCACCATGTCCACTCGCCTCGAGGCTGCCCGCCGGCAGCTCGCAGGCTGAAGCAGAAAAGGCAGATTCCCATGGCCGAGCTCACCATCAGCCCCGATGACATCCGCGGGGCGCTCCAGAAGTTCGTCACCGAGTACAAGCCCGACGCCGCTTCGACCGAAGAGGTCGGCATCGTCGCCGAAGCCGGCGACGGCATCGCCCGTGTCGAGGGCCTGCCCTCGGCCATGGCCAACGAGCTGCTCGAGTTCGAGGACGGAACGCTCGGCCTCGCGCTGAACCTCGACGTCCGCGAGATCGGCGTCGTCATCCTCGGCGACTTCTCCGGCATCGAGGAGGGCCAGCAGGTGCGTCGCACCGGCGAGGTCCTCTCGGTTCCCGTCGGTGACAACTTCCTCGGTCGCGTCGTCGACCCGCTCGCCAACCCGATCGACGGTCTCGGCGAGATCGCGACCGACAAGCGTCGTGCGCTCGAGCTGCAGGCTCCCAACGTCATGCAGCGCAAGAGCGTGCACGAGCCGATGATGACGGGCCTGAAGTCCATCGACTCGCTGACCCCGATCGGCCGCGGCCAGCGTCAGCTGATCATCGGTGACCGTCAGACCGGCAAGACCGCCATCGCGATCGACACGATCATCAACCAGAAGCAGAACTGGGAGTCCGGCGACCCGGCCAAGCAGGTCCGTTGCATCTACGTCGCGATCGGTCAGAAGGGCTCGACCATCGCCGCCGTGCGTGGCGCGCTCGAGG
This sequence comes from uncultured Actinomycetota bacterium, assembly GCA_963769445.1. GTDB lineage: Bacteria > Actinomycetota > Actinomycetes > Propionibacteriales > Nocardioidaceae > Aeromicrobium. The sequence continues at coordinate 10,281 of CAVYLO010000004.1, forward strand.
AGGCCGGCGCCCTGGAGTACACCACCATCGTGGCCGCGCCGGCGTCGGACTCGGCCGGCTTCAAGTACCTCGCCCCGTACACCGGCTCGGCCATCGGCCAGGAGTGGATGTACAACGGCAAGCACGTTCTCATCGTGTTCGACGACCTGTCCAAGCAGGCCGACGCCTACCGCGCCGTCTCGCTGCTGCTGCGTCGCCCGCCGGGCCGCGAGGCCTACCCCGGCGACGTCTTCTACCTGCACTCGCGGCTGCTCGAGCGTTGCGCCAAGCTCAGCGACGAGCTGGGCGCCGGTTCGATGACGGGTCTGCCGATCGTCGAGACCAAGGCCAACGACGTGTCGGCGTTCATCCCGACCAACGTCATCTCGATCACGGACGGCCAGATCTTCTTGCAGTCCGATCTGTTCAACGCCAACCAGCGCCCCGCCGTCGACGTCGGCATCTCGGTCTCGCGTGTGGGTGGCGCGGCCATGCAGAAGTCGATGAAGGCCGTCACGGGCTCGCTCAAGGTCGAGCTGGCGCAGTACCGCGCCATGGAGGCCTTCGCGATGTTCGCCTCGGACCTCGACGCTGCGTCCAAGCAGCAGCTGGCGCGCGGTCAGCGCATCATGGAGCTGTTCAAGCAGGGCCAGTACTCGCCGTTCCCGGTCGAGGACCAGGTCGTGTCGCTGTGGGCCGCGTCCACCGCCAAGCTCGATGCCGTGCCGATCGAGGACATCAGCCGCTTCGAGACCGAGTTCCTGGACTACCTCAAGCGCTCGCACGGCGGCATCCTCGACGCGATCCGTGAGTCGGGCAAGTTCGAGGACGACAACGCGCAGGCGCTCGAGGGTGCCTACGAATCGTTCGCCGATCAGTTCGAGACTCACGAGGGCGGCTCGATCAAGGCCGGTCACGAGGAGCACGAGGCGCTTGCCGACGAGGATGTCGAGCAGGAGCAGATCGTCAAGCAGAAGCGGGGCTGACACATGGCAGCGTCGGTACGAGAGCTACGCGCAAAGATCAGGTCGACCCAGGCGACCAAGAAGATCACGCGCGCCATGGAGCTCATCGCCGCGTCGCGCATCATCAAGGCGCAGCAGCGGGCAGCGGCGGCAGCGCCGTACGCCCGCGAGCTGACCCGGGCGGTGTCGGCGGTGGCGACGTTCTCCAACGTCGATCACCCGTTGACGCGTGAGAAGGAGAACCCCACCAAGGCGGCGGTGCTGGTCGTCTCCAGCGACCGCGGTCTGGCCGGGTCGTACTCCTCGGCGGTGCTCAAGGAGGCCGAGCGCCTGGTCGAGAAGCTCAAGGGCGAGGGCAAGGACGTCAACCTGTACCTCTCCGGCCGCAAGGCCGAGGCGTACTACAACTTCCGCCAGCGCCCCTTCATCACCTCGTGGACCGGGTTCTCGGACAAGCCTGAGTACTCCGACGCCCGCGAGATCGGCAACACCTTGGTCGACGCGTTCAACCTCGACGCTGACGACCTCGGTGAGGACTCGGACGCCGATCCCGAGCACGCCGTCGACGAGCTGCACGTGGTCTTCACGCGCTTCAGGTCGATGCTGACGCAGGAGCCGGACGTCATCCGGTTGCTGCCGCTCGAGGTCGTCGAGGGCACCGAGGCGCCGGCGGACGACGACGTGCTGCCGCTGTACGAGTTCGAGCCGTCGGCCACCGACGTGCTCGATGCGTTGCTGCCCAAGTACGTGCACAGCCGTATCTACTACTGCCTGCTGCAGGCGTCGGCCTCTGAGCTCGCCGCCCGTCAGAAGGCCATGAAGTCGGCGACCGACAACGCCGAAGAACTGATTCAGAAGTACACCCGAACTGCCAACCAGGCCCGCCAGGCGGGTATCACCCAGGAAATCAGCGAGATCGTGGGCGGCGCGAATGCGCTGGCCGAAGCGACCGCTGGGGAGTGAGAGAAGAGATCATGACTGCCACCATCGACGAGAAGAACACCGCCGGCAGCACCACGGGCCGCGTGGCCCGGGTCATCGGCCCGGTGCTCGACATCGAGTTCCCCAGTGACCAGATCCCCGAGATGTACAACGCGCTCAAGGTCGACACCACGATCGACGGTGTCACCGAGACGCTGACCCTCGAGGTCGCGTTGCACATCGGCGACGGCATGGTCCGCGCGATCAGCCTGCGCCCCACCGACGGCATCGTCCGTGGCGCCCAGGTCACCGACACCGGCGAGCCCATCATGGTGCCGGTCGGCGACCAGACGCTCGGCAAGGTGTTCAACACCACCGGCGACGTCATGAACCTCAAGGAGGGCGAGACCTGGGAGGTGCAGGAGCGTCGTGGCATCCACGGCAAGGCTCCCGCGTTCGACCAGCTCGAGTCCAAGACCGAGATGTTCCAGACCGGCATCAAGGTCATCGACCTGCTCACGCCGTACGTGCAGGGCGGAAAGATCGGCCTGTTCGGTGGCGCCGGCGTCGGCAAGACCGTGCTGATCCAGGAGATGATCGCCCGCGTCGCTCGCGATCACGGTGGTGTGTCGGTGTTCGCTGGTGTCGGCGAGCGCACCCGTGAGGGCAACGACCTCATCGTCGAGATGGAAGAAGCCGGCGTCCTCGGACAGACCGCGCTCGTCTTCGGCCAGATGGATGAGCCGCCGGGAGCGCGTCTTCGTGTCGCACTGTCGGCGCTCACGATGGCTGAGTACTTCCGTGACGTGCAGAACCAGGACGTGTTGCTCTTCATCGACAACATCTTCCGGTTCACGCAGGCCGGCTCCGAGGTCTCCACGCTGCTCGGCCGCATGCCGTCGGCCGTGGGCTACCAGCCCACGCTGGCCGACGAGATGGGCGTCCTGCAGGAGCGCATCACCTCAACCCGTGGTCACTCGATCACCTCGCTGCAGGCCATCTACGTGCCGGCCGATGACTACACCGACCCGGCACCGGCCACCACGTTCGCGCACCTGGACGCCACGACCGAGCTCAACCGTGAGATCGCGTCGATGGGCATCTACCCGGCCGTGGATCCGCTGACGTCCACGTCGCGCATCCTCGACCCGCGCTACATCGCCGACGATCACTACAAGACGGCCAACCGGGTCAAGAGCATCCTGCAGCGCAACAAGGAGCTGCAGGACATCATCGCCATCCTCGGTGTCGATGAGCTCAGCGAAGAGGACAAGACGCTCGTGTCGCGCGCGCGCCGCATCCAGCGCTTCCTGAGCCAGAACACCTACGTGGCCAAGCAGTTCACCGGGCTCGAGGGCTCGACGGTCCCGATCGACGAGACCATCGACGGCTTCACCAAGATCTGTGACGGTGACTACGACCACGTGGCTGAGCAGGCCTTCTTCATGTGCGGCGGTCTCGAGGACGTCGACAAGAAGTGGGAAGAAATCCAGAAGGGTCTCTGATGGCTTCGTCGAACTCTGAGAGCTCCTTGCAGATCGAGCTGGTGGCCGCCGACCGCGTCGTGTGGTCGGGGCAGGCTCGTGAGGTCAGCGCCCGCACCGTCGAGGGCGATCTCGGCGTGCTGCGTGGCCATGCCCCGCTGCTGTCGCTGCTGGTCCCCGGCGTCGTGGTCATCCACGCCGCCGATGGCGAGCTCGTCCGCGCGGCGGTGGCAGAGGGCTTCTTGTCGGTCGCCAACGACCACATCTCGATCCTGAGCGAGGAGATCCTGCTCGAGGACGAGATCGACGAGGCAGCACTCCAGCACGAGATCGACACCGCTCGCGCGGCTGACGATCATGATGCGGTGCTGCGCGCCGAGGCCAAGTTCCGTACCGTCGGCAAGGCATCCTGACGACCTGAGGGGGTTCCGACGTGCCACTGTGGATGTGGTTGATCGACTCCCTCGCGCTCATGGCCCTCGCTGGGCGTCCTGCTGGTGGCGTGGTTCGTCATCCGGCGGCGCGTGATCACGAAGGGCAGCCGGCGGCACGTTCGACATGAGCACCAACCGCAATGTCGACCCCGGGACGGGGTGGACCCTCGGTTTCGCGGTGTACGGCGACGTCGAGCTTCGGTGGTACCGGACGTTTTCGTTGTCCCCGCGACCGCGCTACCGTTTTGCCCGCGGCACCGTCCTGATCGAGGGCCGGCGGGCGCCCGTCGGCAGCGAGAACCACGCGATCTATCTCGGCCACGTCATCGTGGACACCAAGAACCAGTGCGGCGTGCGACAGCTGGCCTTGAGCGCCAGCGCACTGACGGGCCTGCTGTCGTGGTTGGAGTCCTCGCCACCGGGCGAACGAGTCAACAATGTGCTGTGAATCAGGCCCATCATGGTTCCAACGGACTGATTCTCATTGACCGTGACCCTCTAGTCATAGAGAATCAGGAGAACCCACCCCCTACGCAAAGAGGTACACCGTGTTCGTCAAGCGTTTGGTAGCCGCGGTCGCCGTTGCGACCTTCTCAGTGATCGGAATCGCGCCAGCAGCCACGGCCGCCTCCTCCTCGTCGTCGTCGGACACGAAGGTCTCCAAGACTTCGCAGAAGAAGCCGCCTTCGAAGCCGCAGAAGCGGATCGACTGGGACTGATCACCACCACACTCCCCAGAACCGCCCGCCATGGTGGGCGGTTCTGTCATGTCCGGGCGCGTCCTACCGTTCGCCGCCGGGCACCCAGAGGATGTCGCCCTCCGCGCGATTGGCGTAGCGACCGAGGATGAACAGCAGATCGCTCAGCCGATTGAGGTACTTGGCCGTCAGCACGTTCATGGTGTCGCCGTGCTGGTCCAGGGCGCTCCAGGCAGAACGTTCGGCGCGGCGGGTGACGGTGCAGGCCACGTGCACGGCGGCCGCCGCAGGGGAGCCACCCCGCAGGATGAAGGACCGAAGCGCGGGCAGCTGGTCGTTGTAGTGGTCGCACCAGCCTTCGAGGCGGTCGATGTAGTCCGGTTCGACGCGCAGCGGCGGGTACTCCGGATTCTCGACGACCGGGCACGACAGATCAGCGCCGACGTCGAACAGGTCGTTCTGCACGTGCGTGAGCACAGCCGCGACGTCGTCGTCGATGCTGCCGTCGAACTGGCGGCCGAGGGCGAGCGCCATGCCGATCTGCGCATTGGCCTCGTCGACATCGGCGTACGCCTGCAGGCGCAGATCCAGCTTGGACGTGAGGCTCATGTCGCCGAGGCGGGTCGATCCGTCGTCTCCGGTGCGCGTGTAGATGCGCGTCAGGTTCACCATGGCCCCGAGTCTATGAGGTGGCCTCGGTGGCGGTGTGAGCGACGACCCCCTCACATGTCGAGTGACCGAGGAGTGGCGGGACGGTAATCTGACCCGCATGCCTGACAAGAGCGCGGACATGCCCGAACGCGACCGCCCGTGGGTCATGCGCACCTACGCGGGCCACAGCTCGGCCGCTGAGTCGAACTCGCTGTACCGCCGCAACCTGGCCAAGGGGCAGACCGGGCTGTCGGTCGCCTTCGATCTGCCCACGCAGACCGGGTACGACCCGGACCACGAGCTGAGCCGTGGCGAGGTCGGCAAGGTCGGCGTCCCGATCCCGCACCTCGGTGCGATGCGCCGCCTGTTCCAGGACATCCCGCTCGACGAGATGAACACGTCGATGACCATCAACGCCACGGCGATGTGGCTGCTGGCGATGTACCAGGTGGCCGCCGAGGAGCAGGGCGTCGAGCCGGCGCAGCTGTCGGGCACCACCCAGAACGACATCATCAAGGAGTACCTGTCGCGCGGCACGTACGTGTTCGGTCCGGCGCCGTCGTTGCGCCTGACCACCGACATGATCGCGTACACGGTCAGCACGATCCCGAAGTGGAATCCGCTCAACATCTGCAGCTACCACCTGCAGGAGGCCGGAGCCACACCCACGCAGGAGCTCGCCTACGCGCTCACCACGGCCATTGCCGTGCTCGACGCCGTCAAGGACTCCGGTCAGGTGCCGCCGGAGGAGTTCGAGAAGGTCGTCGGACGCATCTCGTTCTTCGTCAACGCCGGCGTGCGCTTCATCGAGGAGATGTGCAAGATGCGCGCCTTCGGGCGGCTGTGGGACGAGATCACCCGTGAGCGCTATGGCGTGCAGGACCCCAAGATGCGTCGCCTGCGGTACGGCGTCCAGGTCAACTCGCTGGGTCTGACCGAGGCGCAGCCCGAGAACAACGTGCAACGCATCGTGCTGGAGATGCTCGGCGTCACGCTCAGCAAGGACGCACGCGCCCGAGCCGTGCAGCTGCCGGCCTGGAACGAGGCGCTCGGCCTGCCACGCCCGTGGGATCAGCAGTGGTCCCTGCGGCTGCAGCAGGTCTTGGCCTTCGAGTCTGACCTGCTGGAGTACGAGGACATCTTCGAGGGCTCGGTCGTCATCGAGGCCAAGGTCGCCGAGCTGTGCGCGGGTGCCAAGGCGGAGGTCGACCGGGTTCAGGCCATGGGCGGCGCCGTCGCGGCGGTCGAGTCCGGCTACATGAAGCAGGCCTTGGTGGGCTCGCATGCGGAGCGTCGCGCCAAGATCGAGGCTGGCGAGATGCTGGTCGTCGGAGTGAACTCCTACACCGAGACAGAGCCGTCGCCGCTGACGGCTGATCTGGACGGCGCCATCATGGCCTCCGATCCCGAGGCCGAGGCCAACGCGATCGCTGACGTGCGGGCCTGGCGCGAGCAGCGCGACCAGGGCGACGTCGACGAGGCCTTGGCTCGTTTGCAGCGCGAGGCCAAGTCCGACACCAACCTGATGGAGGCCACGCTCGCTGCCGTGCGGGCGGGGGCCACCGTGGGGGAGTGGTCCGGCGCGCTGCGCGAGGTCTTCGGCGAGTACCGCGCCCCCACCGGTGTCAGCGGAGTCGTCGGCGTCGCGGAGGCCGGAGCCGAGCTGACGGCCGTGCGCGACAAGGTCGCGACGACGGGCAAGGAGCTGGGCACGCGACTGCGCTTCCTCGTCGGCAAGCCCGGTCTGGACGGACACTCCAACGGTGCCGAGCAGATCGCCGTGCGAGCCCGCGACGCTGGATTCGAGGTCATCTACCAGGGCATTCGGCTCACGCCGGCGCAGATCGTGGCGGCCGCCGTGGCCGAGGACGTGCACTGCGTGGGCCTGTCGATCCTGTCCGGCTCGCACATGGAGCTGGTGCCGGAGGTTCAGAAGGCCATGAACGCTGCCGGCGTGGGCAACGTGCCGATCATCGTGGGCGGCATCATCCCCGAATCCGACGCTCGCAAGCTCGAGGCATCGGGCGTCGCCGCGGTCTTCACACCCAAGGACTTCGGCATGACCGAGATCATGAATCGCATCGCCGATGAGATCCGCAAGGCCAACGATCTCTCGTGATCACAGCCCTCTCCCGACTCACCGCGCTCACGCTGGCTCGCGGGACTCGCGATGTCCGGTTGCGGCAAGGGCGGTGACACGGCGGGCGGCAGCGGGTCCTCGGCGGCCACCGAGCTGGACGTCAGCGTGGTGGCAGCGGACGGAGCTGAGCCGCGGACCATGACACTGACGTGTGACCCGGTCGGGGGAGATCATCCGAATGCGAAGGCGGCCTGCGCGAAGCTGGCCGATGCGGGCGCCCAGATCTTCGAGCCGGTTCCTGCCAGCACGGCCTGCACCATGATCTTTGGCGGCCCCCAGACGGCCACGATTTCCGGCACCTACGAGGGCGAGGAGGTCGACGCCTCGTTCAACCGCGCCAACGGCTGCGAGATCGACCGTTGGGACACCCTCGGCACCGAAGTCTTCGACATCCCCCTGCAATAGGGAGCGTCCCGCAGGGAGGGTCGCGGAGCGTCGCAAGCGGTCAGACGACAGGCCGGGGTCGTCGATGCCGCGCAGCTCGTCGTAGTTGACGACGACGCAGGTGATGCCGCGGTCCTCGGCGAGCACGCGGGCCTGGGGCTTGATCTCCTGCGCGGCGAAGATGCCTCGCACAGGCCGCAGCGCGGGATCGCGATTCATCAGCTCGAGGTAGCGGGTCAGCTGCTCGACACCGTCGATGTCGCCGCGCCGCTTGATCTCGACGGCGACCGAGGAGTTGCCCGCGTCCTTGCACAACAGGTCGACCGGGCCGATGGCGGTCATGAACTCGCGTCGCACCAGACTCATGCCGGAGCCGAGAGCCGTGGTGTGCTCGGCCAACAGCTCCTGCAGGTGCTTCTCGACGCCGTCCTTCTGCAGTCCAGGATCAACGCCGAGATCGTGCGAGGAGTCGTGCAGGATGTCTTCGAGCCGGATGCGCAGCGTGTCATCGGTCTTGGTGGCCGACACGGTCCACTCCGGCACGCCGTCGTCAGCGACGCCCTCGCGCAGGGTGCACGGCGGGCTCATCCAGTTCAGCGGTTTGTAGGACCCGCCGTCGGAGTGGATCAGGACCGAGCCATCGTTCTTGACCATGATGACGCGGGTGGCCAGAGGCAGGTGGGCCGTGAGTCGCCCGGCATAGTCGACCTGGCACTGGGCGATGACAAGACGCACTACTGCCTCGTGAGCGTGCCGAGGTTGAACTCGAGCTGTGTCTCGTCGCCCGAACCGATGACCTTGCCCTCGTCGGTGTTGCCGTCGTCACCGAGCAGACGCACGATGTCGCCCTCGACCTCGTACTTGCCGACGCGGAAGTCCGTCAGGCCCTCGAAGTCCTCGGTGAAGGTGCCGTCCTCCTCGAAGTGCACGACCCACTTGGCCTTGGGGTCCTCCCAGTCGCCGCGGATCGCGATGGCGCCCTTGGTGGACGAATCGACTGACGGTGTGGGGCCGGGGGAGGTCGGCGCGGCCGCGGTCGACGGGTCGCCGGCGTTGTCGGAGTCGTTGCTCGTGCATCCGCCCAGCAGCAGCGTCGTGGCGGCGAAGGTGGCCAGTGTGGCGATCCTCATACGTCTATTCATCAGGACCCTCTCCCGGTCGTGGCAGCGTCAGGTTAGTCTGACACGACCCCGAACCTACTCAGGAGTAGCCATGCAGGAGATCGTCGATCAGGTGAACGGTTCCGGGCGAGAGTCCGAGATCGCCCGCACATTGTTGCTGCCCTACCTGAACCACGCCGCGACCATGTACGAGAGCGGATACGCCACCGCGCCCGACATCGACGCGTCCATGCGATTTGGCTGTGGCTACCCGATCGGCCCGCTGGCCCTCGTCGACGCGCTGGGCGCGAAGACCGTGGTCAGCGGCCTCGAGGCGATGTACACCGCCACCGGCGACGAGCTGCATCAGCCGGCGTCCGTGCTGGTCGCGCACGCCGATGAAGGTCGCTCCTTCGCCGACGGCGAGGGGGAGGACGGGCCGACGGTGCCCACCTTCCAGCACACCATCACTCGGGTGGGGGTCGTGGGCACCGGCACCATGGCGTCCGGCATCGTCGAGGTCTTCGCGAAGGCCGGGTATGACGTCACGTTCGTCGGTCGTGGTCAGGACAAGATCGACGGGGTCATCGCTGCGATCACCAAGAGCCTCGACAAGGCCATCGCACGCGGGAAGCTCGACGAGGACGCCAAGGCAGCGGTCCTGGGCCGACTCACCGGCTCGACCGAGCGTGAAGCGTTGGCGGACGCCGACATCATCGTCGAGGCGATCGCCGAGGATCTGGCCATCAAGCTCGAGCTCTTCGGCGACCTTGATCGCATCGCCAAGCCTGGTGCCATTCTCGCCACCACCACGTCGTCGCTGTCGATCAACGCCTGTGCCGCAGCCACGAAGCGTCCGCAGGACGTCATCGGCATGCACTTCTTCAACCCGGCGGCAGTGATGAAGCTGGTCGAGGTCGTCACGGCGGACGAGACGTCCGTCGAGGTCGACGAGACGGTGCGCGCCCTGTGCCTGGCCACCGGCAAGCACCCCGTGTCCTGCGGCGATCGCGCCGGCTTCATCGTCAATGCGCTGCTGTTCCCCTACCTCAACGACGCCATCAAGCTGCACGAGGCCGACGGCGGCTCGCTGGAGGAGATCGACTCGGCCATGAAGGCCACGCAGCTGCCGATGGGCCCCTTCGCGCTGCTGGACGTCGTCGGCAACGACGTGTCCTTGGCGATCCAGCGCTCGCTCGTCTCGACGTTCGGGCACGCAGGATGGCAGCCCGCGCCGTCGCTCGAGGTCGTCGTCGCGGCTGGCAAGCTCGGTCGCAAGACCGGCGAAGGCTTCCACACGTACTGAGACTGACCGGTAACTTCAGGCTGTGTCGCTCGTTCTCTGTTGCCAGGAGGGTGAGACAGGGGCTCACCGATGGGCATGCGTGGTTTGTCACTGTCACGTGCAGTGAGGTCGATCGCGGGTTGGGTGCGCTTTGACCTTCTGCGCCGTCATGGTCGGCCTGGTCGCGGGTGTTCTCGCCGCTCCGTTCTTCGGCGTGTTCGACGGCACGGAGATCGACATGGTCACGCGCCCCGATCCCCAGGCGGCGGTCGAGACCATGGTCGCCGAGCAGGAGCGACTCCGGGCTCGTCCTGCCAGGAGGAACCCGCGCTGACCAACGTCGTCGTCTTCCAGCGCACTGCCCCGGACGGGGTGATGCCCGCCGTCGAAGTGCTCACCTTCGACGAGGCGCTCGCCGCTGCACGGGCCAGCGACGGCTGGGTGCTCTCGTACTGCGTCTGACATCAGGCAGCGAGGATAACCCCACGCGCTCTTGATCGTTCCTGTTGCAGAGAGGGACGAACGCGACAGGAGCAGAACATGACCACGGCATCAGTGGCCGTCATCGTCGAACCGCTCCTCAGGCCCGGCGCGTCTGCGGCACAGGTGGTCCGGACGACGTTCGCGAGCCTGTTGGCGGCTGCAGCCATCTCCATGGCGTGCCTTCAAGCGTTCACCTTGGCCTACGGCGTCGAGAATCGCCCGCTCGACGGCCTACCCCACACGCCGTCGGCCGGGGCCGCTGTCGACCGACTCGTGCTGGAGCAGCAGTCTCTGGGCCTGAGCTGTCGGCCCGAGGCGGCTCTCACCGATCGGGTGGTGTTCCAGTACGGGTCGGGTGAGTTTGCCGCGCTGATGACCTTGCAGGGCGCCGTCGCCGCTCAGAAGGCCGGCGCGGGTTCCATCCAGCGCTACTGTTTCTAGCCGCTCCCTATGCTGTGGGCGTGCCCCGACGCCACACCCACCGACGTCCGCCCGCCTCAGGCCGGCCGGTCAACGAACGGATCGAGACACGAGGGTCCACCCAGTGGCACGTGCGCGCCCTGGTCGGGTCGGACAAGCAGTATCGCTGCCCCGGATGTCATCACCTGATTCGTCCGGGCGCGGGTCACCTGCTGGTCTGGCCGGTGCAGAAGGCCCTGCTCAGCGCCGAGGCGATCGACGAGCGACGCCACTGGCACACCTCCTGCTGGCAGCGCAGGCTGTGACTCAGTTCTCCGAGCTGGCGGCGTCGGCTGGAACCTGGGCCGGCTTGGGCTCAGCAGGCTTCGCCGTCTCGACGGGCTTGGTCTCGGCCGCTTTGGACTCGACTGCCTTGGGGCGCTTGGTCGGTTCGACTGCCTCGACTGCCTTGGCTGCCTCGGGGGCGAATGTGGAGACGATGTCGCGCAGCTGACCCATCTGCGACATGATCCCGTCGCGCTTGCGCTGCAGGTCCTCGACCTCCGCACGCAAGGTGCGGGTCTGCCGCTCGGTGTCGGTCGTGGCGCTGGCGCGCAGGTGATCGGCGTCGGCGCTGGCACCGGCCTTGAGGGCAGCAGCCTCCTTCTTGGCGTTCTCCAGCATGCGCGTGGCCTCGTCGCTGGCGGCGTCGCGGGCCTTGGCGGCCTGAGCCATGATGTCGCGGGCACGGTCGTCGGCCGCGGTCGCACGAGCTTCGGCGTCGGCCACGAGCTGAGCGGTCTGCTGGGAAGCGGACTGGTGCATCTCGGTGGCCTCACGGGCCAGGCGCTCCTTCTCAACGGCCAGCACGCGGCGCGCCTCGGTGACCTCGCGGTCTGCGGCGGCACGAGCCTGCTCGACCTCACGCGTCGCGCCAAGGCGCATGTTCTGTGACTCCTGCTCAGCCGCGAGGCGCATCTGGGCGGCCTCGCGCTCGGCATGCGCGCGCTGGTCGGTGGTGTGGGCCTTGGTGTCAGCGTTCATGACCTCAGCCTCCTCGAGCAGAGCGGTGCGACGCTGATCGATCTCGGCGATGGCCAGTGCCTTGGTGTTCTCGGCATCCTTGGCGGCGGCGGCGCGCACGAGCGCGGCTTCCTCCTCGGCCTTCTTGACCAGCTCGTCGGCCTCGCGCACGGCTCGGGTGCGCACATCCTCGGCCTCCTGCTCGGCGAGACCGAGCAGCTGGGCGGCGTGATTGCCCAGACCGGTGTACGTGGGCTTCTCGACAGCCTCGACCCGATCCTTGAGCTTCTCGATCAGGCTGCGCAGGTTGGCGTTCTCGTCCTCGGCGGACTTCAGTGCTTCGGCGGCGCGCTGCAGCTCCGTGGACTGGGCGCGCGCGAAGGAGTCGACAGCCTCGCTGTCGTATCCGCCGCGGCGAGCCAGCGGGAATGAGGCATCTGCGGACTTCTGGGCAGCGTCGAGAACGGCGGTCGCGAGGTGGTCAGACATGGGCATCCCGAGATCGATGAGGGTGAGTGGGCAGTCGTCAGCATACCCCGAGGTTCAACCGCCCGGAACCGCCCAAATGGGCTGGACCGGGCCCCTCGGATCAGATCCCGCGGAACCGATTGATGGCCTCGAGGTGGATGGCTCGCTTGGCCTCGTCACGCACGCCGAGGCCCTCTTCAGGGGCCAGGCACAGCACGCCGACCTTGCCCTGGTGGGAGTTGCGATGCACGTCCAGAGCAGCCTGACCGGTCTCGGCCAGCGGATAGACCTTGGACACCGTGGGGTGGATCAAGCCCTTGTCGATCAGACGGTTCGCCTCGTAGGCCTCGCGATAGTTGGCGAAGTGCGAGCTCTTGATCTGCTTGAGGTTCATCCACAGGTAGCGGTTGTCGTACTCGTGCATGTAGCCCGAGGTCGACGCGCACGTGATGATCGTGCCGCCCTTGCGCGCCACGTAGACCGAGGCGCCGAAGGTCTCACGGCCCGGGTGCTCGAAGACGATGTCGGGATCCTCGCCGCCGGTGAGCTCGCGAATCTTCTTGCCGAACCGCTTCCACTCCGAAGGGTCCTGGGTGGTGTCGTCCTTCCAGAACCTGTAGCCCTCGGCTGAGCGATCGATGACGTGCTCAGCGCCGAGCGAGCGAACGATCTCGGCCTTCTCAGGGGAGGACACGACACACACCGGGATCGCTCCGCCATTGAGAGCCATCTGGGTGGCATACGAACCGAGGCCGCCCGAGGCGCCCCAGATCAGCACGACGTCGCCCTGCTTCATGTTGGCGCCGTTCTTGGACACCAGCTGGCGGTAGGCGGTCGAGTTGACCAGGCCGGGGCTCGCGGCCTCCTCCCACGTGAGGTGGTCGGGCTTGGGCATCAGCTGGTTGGCCTTGACGACCGCCAGGTGGGCCAGGCCGCCGAAGTTGGTCTCGAAGCCCCAGATCCGCTGCTGGGGGTCCATCATCGTGTCGTCGTGACCATCGGGGCTCTCCAGCTCGACGGACAGGCAGTGCGCCACGACCTCGGCGCCGGGCTTCCACAGGTTGACGCCGGGGCCCGTGCGCAGCACGACGCCGGACAGGTCCGAGCCGACCACGTGATACGGCAGGTCATGCCGCTTGCTGTACTCCGACAGGCGGCCGTAGCGCTCCAGAAAGCTGAAGGTGGAGACGGGCTCGAAGATCGAGGTCCACACGGTGTTGTAGTTGATCGCGCTGGCCATGACGGCCACGAGCGCTTCACCTGGAGCGAGCTCGGGGATCGGGACCTCGTCGAGGTGCAGGCTCTTGCGGGGGTCCTTCTCCTTGCTGGGCAGGCCGTCGAACATGCCCACGTCGTCCTTGTGAACGGTGATGGCCTGATAGGTGTCGGGCAGGGCGAGGGAGCCAAAGTCTTCGGGCGGTGTGTCGCCGGCAAGGATGGCGTCGAGGATGTTCTGCACGGGTGGGCCTCCTGAGGTGTCCCGGCGATGTTACCGATCCGTAACAGCGAGGGATACAGCCGTGGGCTGTGATCCAGCCCTCACGGGACTGACGGCGAGACTCAACTGGCTGGCTGAACCAGCTCGACCAGCACGCCGCCGGCGTCCTTGGGATGCACGAAGTTGACTCGGCTGTCCGACGTCCCGCGCTTGGGGGCGTCGTACAGCAGTCGCACGCCGCGTTCGCGCAAGATGGCCGAGACGGCGTCGATGTCGGCCACGCGGTACGCCAGCTGCTGGATGCCCTGACCGTTGCGGTCGATGAACTTGGCGATCGTCGACTGCTCCGTCAGGGGAGCGAGCAGCTGGATGCGGGTGTCGGAGTCGCCGACGGCCAGCATCGCCTCGCGGACCCCCTGCTCTTCATTGACCTCTTCGTGCACCGAGTGCAGGCCAAAGGTCGAGGCGTAGAACTCCAGTGCGTCGTCGAGGTCGGGGACGGCGATCCCGACGTGGTCGATGGTCAGGAGCAGATGTTCGGGAACCAGTGCGTCGGGCATGCGACCGAGCGTAGGGCACCGGTGTCCCCGGCGATTACCGCTGGGTAAAGTGAACGCATCGTCGTCGAAGGAGCACACCGCATGAGCCAGAACGTCATCATCGCCGGAGCACGCACCCCGATCGGCCGCCTCCTCGGCGGGCTCAAGACCTTGTCAGGATCCGATCTTGGCGGCCTCGCCATCAAGGGAGCCCTGGAGAAGTCAGGCGTCTCGGGTGACCAGGTCGACTACGTGATCATGGGTCAGGTCCTCACGGCGGGCGCAGGTCAGATCCCCGCGCGCCAGGCCGCGCACAAGGGTGGCATCCCGCTCAACGTGCCGGCGCTCACCATCAACAAGGTGTGCTTGTCGGGCATCAACGCCATCGCGCTGGCCGATCAGCTGATTCGCGCCGGCGAGCACGAGATCATCGTGGCGGGCGGCCAGGAGTCGATGACCCAGGCGCCGCACATGCTGCTCGGATCGCGCGAGGGCACCAAGTACGGCGACACCACGCTGACCGACCACATGGCGTACGACGGCCTGTGGGACGCCCTCACCGATCAGGCCATGGGTGGACTGACCGAGCAGATCAACGTCGATCAGCAGAAGTTCACGCGTGAGGAGCAGGACGCGTTCAGCGCCTCCTCGCACCAGAAGGCCGCGACGGCGCAGAAGAACGGTGTCTTCGACGAGGAGATCGTGCCGGTCGAGATTCCGTCGCGTCGTGGCGACGCCGTGGTCGTCAAGGACGACGAAGGCATCCGCGCCGACACGACCACCGAGTCGTTGGGCAAGCTGCGTCCCGCCTTCTCCAAGGACGGCACCATCACGGCCGGTTCGGCCAGCCAGATCTCCGACGGCGCTGCCGCGGTGGTCATCATGAGCAAGGAGAAGGCCGAGTCGCTCGGTCTGTCCTGGATCGCTGAGATCGGCGCCGCCGGTGTGGTCGCCGGTCCGGACTCCAGCCTGCAGAACCAGCCCGCCAACGCGATCGCCCTCGCCTGCCAGAAGGAGGGCATCACGCCCGCCGATCTCGACCTGGTCGAGATCAACGAGGCGTTTGCCGCGGTCGGCATCTCCAGCGCCCGCGAGCTCGGCATCAGCGAGGACATCGTCAACGTCAACGGCGGTGCCATCGCCCTCGGTCACCCGATCGGCGCCAGCGGCGCTCGCATCGCCCTGCACCTGGCCCTCGAGCTGGGTCGTCGCGGTGGCGGCGTCGGCGCGGCCGCTCTGTGCGGCGGCGGAGGCCAGGGCGACGCCTTGATCATCCGCGTGCCGAAGGCCTAGTAGTCCTCGCATGCCCGACGACGACGTCGCCGCGCTGGTCGCGGCGGCCGTGGAAGGTCAGCCGCGCGCCGTGGCGCGACTGATCTCGCTGGTCGAGGACCGGTCGCCGAAGCTGCGCGACGTGAGCGCAGCGCTGGCGTCGACGGCCGGCCGCGCCCACGTCGTGGGCATCACCGGATCGCCCGGAGTGGGCAAGTCGACCTCCACGTCGGCGCTGGTCGGCGCTCTGCGCGCGGCTGGTCGCCGGGTGGGCGTGCTGGCCGTCGACCCCACGTCGCCGTTCACCGGTGGCGCACTGCTGGGCGACCGCATCCGCATGCAGGACCACGCGACCGATCCCGGTGTCTACATCCGATCGATGGCCAGTCGGGGCCACCTCGGCGGGCTGTCGGCGTCGGCTCCGCAGGCGTTGAGGGTCTTCGATGCCGCGGGTTGCGATGTCGTGCTGGTGGAGACGGTCGGCGTCGGGCAGTCGGAGATCGAGATCGCTGGCATCGCCGACACCACGCTGGTGCTGCTGGCACCGGGCATGGGCGACGGAATCCAGGCCGCCAAGGCCGGCATCCTCGAGATCGGCGACATCTTCTGCGTGAACAAGGCCGACCGCGACGGCGCCAACTCGACCCGTCGAGAACTCCGCAGCGTGCTGTCGATGACCGGCGGCGACGGCGGCGGATGGAAGCCGTCGATCGTGATGACCGTGGCCACGACCGGCCAGGGCGTCGAGGAGCTGGTCGCCCGGATCGACGCCCACCGCGAGCACCTGACCTCCTCAGGTGAGCTCGACCGCCGCAGGCTGGCCCGCGCTCGTCGCGAGATCGAAGCACTGGCGCTCACCGAGGTCCAGGAGAGATTCGCGCACCTGTCCGGCCATGCCGACCTGGACGACCTGGCGCGACAGGTCGTGGACGGCGGCACCGATCCTTTCGCCGCGGCCGACCGGCTCGTCCAGGGGCTGTAGGGCGCACGCGACGCGCCGGTGTCGAGATTGCGGGGGCCGTGTGGGCCGGTGGTAGACAATGGGGTCGTGTTGAAGAAGATCGTCACCTTGCTCGTCATCGGGTTCGGTGTCTTCTACCTGCTGACCGCGCCTGCTGGCGCGGCCGATGCTGTGAGCAATGCCGCGGGAGCCGTCATCGACGCCTTCGGCCAGCTCGGCGTCTTCGTCAACGAGCTCGTCGCGTAGCGGGCCTCCGATGCTGCGGTGGGTGCTGGAGCACCTTCCCGAGCAGGAGATCGACAGCCATCTCCTCGTCGAGGAGGGCGAGGTCGTGATCGATCTCGTGCGTCACCATCGGATCGTGTACTGGGTGCCGGTGCTCGAGGCCGTGGGTGTCGTCGGGCTGTGGTTCCTGGCCGTCTTCGGCCCGATCTCGCTGGGGTGGTTCTTCATCCTGGCGGCCTTCGCTCTTGCTGGCCACGCGCTCTATCTGACGCTGCGCGAGCATCGCGACATCTTCGTCATCACCAACATGCGGGTGTTTCGTGCCAGCGGAGTGATTTCGGTGCGGATCGCCACGATGCCGCTGCGCCGGATCCTCGACATCACCGTCGAGAAGCCCGTGCTCGGCCGCATGGTCGGCTATGGCCACTTTGTCTTCGAGTCCGCCGCGCAGGACCAGGGCCTGCGGACGATCAGATTCGTGGGAGATCCGGACGGTCGAGATCGCACCATCCAGCGCGTGGTGCAGAACAGCGGCCTGCGCAGTCAGTCCGACCACCACCTCCACGGTGAGTGAGTCGGTTCCTACACTGGGCGCATGACTTTCTCGCGTCACGGAGCCATCGACCTGTCCGTCCTGAAGCAGCCCGCCGGTGCGCAGCGACCCGGCGGGGTCGACCCCGGTGCCGCGCCGGGCGCCGCCTCCTACGTGGTGGACGTGTCCGATCAGAACTTCGAGGACGTCGTGAAGTCCTCGATGACACACATCGTCGTGCTGAGCCTCTGGTCTCCGCGGTCCGCCCAGAGCCAGGCGTTCAACCAGACGCTCGCAACGGTCGTGAACGGCTACCAGGGCAAGATGCTGCTGGCGCAGGTCGATGTCGATGCCAACCCCGGTGTCGCCCAGGCTCTGCAGGCCCAGGGCGTGCCCGTGCTGTTCGGACTCGTGCAGGGGCAGCCGGTGCCGTTGTTCGAGGGAGCAGCCGAAGAGCCCGAGATCCGACGGGTCTTCGACGAGCTCATCGCGCTCGGCGTCCAGCACGGGATCAGCGGGGTGGCGCAGCCCGTGGGGTCGGCCCCCGCACCTCAGGAGGAGGCAGAGCCGGTCGAGGACCCACGCTTCGCAGCGGCTGACACCGCCTTCGCCGCCGGTGATCTGGATCTGGCCATCGCCGAATACGAAAAGGTGCAGGCTCAGTACCCGGCGGACGCAGAAGTGGCCGAGCGTCTCGCTGGCATCCGGCTGATGGCCCGCGTGAAGGATGTCGACCTTCAGGCCGCCCGCACCGCGGCCGGCGATGCGCCGGACGACGTGCAGGCGCAGCTGCTCGTCGCCGACCTCGACATCTCGGGCGGCCACGTCGAAGACGCCTTCGATCGTCTGATCCAGCTCGTCAAGCGACTGCCGAGCGACGAGCGCGAAAGCGTGCGGGAACGCCTGATCGATCTGTTCACGGTGGTGGGTGTCGGCGACCCCCGCGTGTCGGCCGCACGACGCACGCTGGCACAGGCTCTCTTCTGATCGGCGATGTTGGGTCCGGACGACCCGAGTGACAGGTAAGGTCACCACACCATGAAGCGGGCGACGGGTTGGGCGAGCGTCGTCCTTGGCGTCGTCCTCGCCGCGCTGGGCATCGCGCTGATGGTGATGCTTGGTCCTGACAGTCGCGTCACGTCCGGACCGCATGCGATCGAGACCGATGGTTCAGTCGTCGTCACCGCTCCGCGGCTCATCACCTGGACAGGTGTGCAGGTCGACGTGCTGGCAGAACTGCCAGCCCAGAAGCCGGTGTTCGTGGGTCTCGGCAACACCGTGGACGTGCAGAGTCTGGTCGGGGGCACCGAACGCATCGAGATCGCCACGTTCCAGACGCCGTGGAAGCCCACGTTCCGCCAGCGCGACGGCCGCGCCTTCGTGCAGGGTGCGCCCACGGCGCTCGACTGGTGGTACGCGAACTCCGCCGGCGTGGGTGGGGCCAGCATCAGCACGACCCTGCCGGACGAGCCGGTCTCGCTCGCGGTCATCTCCGTCGGGGCCTCGAACCTGTCAGGACTGCAGGTCTCGCTCGCCTACGGCATCAAGGGTGGCTTCGCCAAGGGTGCGGGCCTGCTGCTGCTGGGCGTCGGGGGAGCCATCGGTGGTCTGGTGCTGCGGCGCAGTGCGCAGCTGGACGATGAGTACGACCGCCAGTTCGATGTGCCGGCCGAGGTCGAGATCGGGGAGGAAGAAGTCGTCTACCTGATCGTCGACGAGCACGGCGTCGAGCACGAGCTCACGGCCGACGAGGTCGAAGCGGGTGGCTACGAGGTCGTCGACGAATCCGACCGAGCCGACCCGAGCCGGAACCCGAGCCGGAACCGGAACCCGAGCCGGAACCGGAATCGAAACCCACGCCGAGCGGCGAGCGCGTGGTGTACGTGTTCGTCGACGAGGATGGTGTCGAGCACGAGCTCAGCGAGGATGAGCTCGACGATTTCGAAGTCGTCGATGACGAGCTTCCAGACGACGGGGGTGAATCGCGATGATCGCGTTCCGTCGTCTCGCGATCCTGCTGGTCGCCTCAGCGCTGGTGCTGGCCGCCTGCACCATCCCGCGCGACCGCGAGATCAAGAAGATCGACAAGGTCTCCGCCACCACGGCCGAGATCGCGGCGGTCTACACGCGGTACCAACAGGTGCGCAACGCCGCCACCGAGCTGCTGGACCCCAAGCCGCTGTCGACCATCGAGACCGGCCCCGCGCTGGCGATCGACTCGGGCTCGTTCGAGGTGTCGCAGCGGCTCAACGCGACGCAGAAGGAGAACACCGGCAAGGTCGAGATCCTCGACATCCAGACGCCGCGGTTCACCACGTACCCGATCTGGTACTCCACCGTGATCCGCGACGGCTCGCGCGACGTCAAGCGGGTCCAGGTCTTTGAGCGGACGTCGGCAGTCGATCCGTGGCTGCTGGTCACGACGCCTGAAACGCTCAACGACACCGAGCTGCCGCAGATTCGCGGCGACGGGGACGGTGACGCCAGACGGGTGAGGCCAGATGACGGCACGGGCATGGCGATGTCGCCCAATGACGTGGCCCAGGCGTACGCGAAGACTCTGGGCGATGCCGCGGCTCCCGAAGCCACCACGATCGAGGACGACTCGTTCATCGACCAGATGCGGCAGGCGGCGGCCACCAACGCTGGGCTGGAGGGGGTCACCTTCGCGCAGACGTGGGCTCCCGAGCCGGTGCAGTACGTGTTGCGCACCAACGACGGAGGCGCCTTGGCGTTCGTGACGTTGCTGCGCACCGACACCTACACGGTGCCGGACGGTCTGCAGGTCACGTGGCCGGCGGGATCGCCTCAGCAGGCCTTCTTGCAAGAGGGCATCCAACGGACCGGAACGTTGAACTACTACCACCAGATCCTGGTCTACCTTCCCGGCGGCAAGGACAAGCCGCGGGCCCTCGGCCAGTTCGGCGGCGTCGTCAGCGGCGACGCCGGCTAGCTGGGGAGTCAGGGGCCCGGGGGAGCTTCGCGGTAGGGGCGGTCGTCGCCGTCCAACACCGACTCCAACAGCTCGATCGCGGCGGCGGTGGCGCGCTCGCGCACCGTGGCCGGGTCGCACCAGTGCACCGCTTTGATCTCGGTGGGCTGGAGGGTCATCTGCTCGATGTAGGAGCTGTCGACCGTGCCGAGGTCGAACACGAAGATGCAGGCGTCGTCCCAGCCGCGCCACGCGGGCAGCCAGTTCACGGTGATCAGGCCGTGCACGTCGACCGTGACTCCCAGCTCCTCCTGCAGCTCTCGCACCAGGCCGGGAGCGGGCGCCTCGCCCACCTCGACGACGCCCCCGGGCAGGTCCCATTCGTTCTTGTACGTCAGTTCGCACAGCAGCACGCGACCCTGCTGGTCGCGCAGCAGCCCCTGGCTGATGACGCGCTTGGTCGGCAGCCCCGCATTCAGGATCGCGATGAAGCCATCGCGGCTCATCGGCAGCGGGTCGTCGGCTATGCGCGCCAGCAGCACCCGGTCGGTGTCGGAGCCCGGGGCCCGGAGAATTCCCTCGCGCCGGAGGCCGGAGATGGAGGCTGCGCGCACGTCGTCGGAGCGGTCGACGGGGATCCGAGCCTCCAGACGGGTGGCACCGAGCTCGCCGAAGGCGTGGGGGACTGCGAGCCCCAGGGCTCGCACCACGGTGCCCAGCGCGTGCTCACCCATGTTCCAGCGCACTGAAAGGGTTCGCGCCGCTTCGCGTCGGAACGCCAGCGTGCCGACCCGCTCACCGGCCTGCACCACGGCGAAGCCGATGAACTCATCCGATCCTGAGGTGGGCTCGAGGACGAGGTCGTCGTCACGCAGGGTCATGCGCTCCACCGTAGGCGGCTGCCCGGGGTGTCAGCCATCGGAGTCGATGGACATGCTCCGTGACTCCTCCCGCTGGCGACGGCTGGGGGCGGGTCCAGACCGTCGCATCGGCGTGATCTGTGCCACGATGCTGCGATGGATCTGGAGAACGTCCTGTGGATGTTGACAGCACTCGCCGCCGTGGTCGTCCTGCTGACCCACATGCGGATGTCGTCGACCGCGGTGCAATCCGGACACGCTCGCATTCCCCAGGCCATCATCACCTCGCACACGGTCGTGGGAGTGCTGGCGCTGGCCGTCTGGATCGGATTCCTGTCCTCCGCGAACCAGCGGGTGGGATATGGCGGCCTGCTGCTGTGGTGGATCGAGGTCGTGCTCGGCGTTGCGATCCTGTCCCGCTGGCTACCCGGTGCCGGTCGACACACGTCGGAGGCCACTGACGACACCTGGGCCGACGGTCCGGGGCTGTCACTGCTGGGGCACGTGGGGCTCTTGCTGGGCGCATGCTTCTTCACCTGGGCGGTGCTGACCTCGCAGCTCGGCTGAGCGATCAGGCGTCGATGAGGGGAACGATGTCAGCGATCGAGGAGAAGACCTCAGTGGGTCGGAACGGGAATCGCTCGACGGCTGACGCCGGGGTTGAGCCAGTCAGCACCAGGAAGGTGCGCAGGCCGGCTTCCAGACCCGACAGGACGTCGGTGTCCATGCGGTCGCCGATCATCACCGTGGTCTCGGAGTGCGCCTCGATCTGGTTGAGCGCGCTGCGCATCATCAGGGGATTCGGCTTGCCGACGAAGTACGGTTCCACCCCGGTCGCCTTGGTGATCAGCGCAGCCACGGAGCCCGTGGCCGGAAGAGATCCACCCGGCGAGGGGCCGGTGGCGTCGGGGTTGGTGGCGATGAAGCGAGCACCCTTCTCGATCAGCTGGATGGCGCGGGTGATGGCCTCGAACGAATAGGTACGCGTCTCGCCGAGCACCACGTAGTCAGGCTCCCTGCTGGTCATGATGTAGCCGACGTTGTGCAAAGCGGTGGTCATGCCGGCCTCGCCGATCACGTAGGCCGAGCCCTCGGGCCGCTGCTCGGACAGGAACTCCGCTGTCGCCAATGCGGACGTCCAGATGGCCGACTCGGGAACGTCGATGCCGGCGGCCCGCAGCCGCGCGCACAGATCGCGTGGGGTGAAGATCGAGTTGTTGGTCAGCACCAGGAACTTGCGTCCGGTGTCGGTGAGCCGCGCGATGAAGTCGGCTGCGCCGGGAATGGCCTTCTCCTCATGGACGAGAACCCCGTCCATGTCGGTCAGCCAGGTCTCGATGGGCTTGGTCATCGCGGAACCAGGGCGAACGCGACCCCCGTGCGCTGCTCAGAGACGTCCCACAGGGCCTGCGCGACGTCGGACTCCCGAGCCTGGGGCGACCGCGGGTTCGGCCCGGGGGCGCCGCGCGTGCCGCCCAGCTTCGTCGGCCCGATGTAGCTGTTGGGCGGCAGGTCGGCCGTGATGGCATGAATCGTGGGGCGCGAACCGAACTCGGCGCTCGTCGCAATGACCTTGTTGCCGATCCACATCACCTTGTTCATCAACGGGTTCGCGTGGTGGCTCTGCAGGTTCGTGGCGGAGTAGCCGGGGTGGGCGGCGTGCGCGACGACGGTCGATCCGGCCTCGGTCAGGCGACGCTGCAGCTCCATGGTGAACAACATGTTGGCCAGCTTGGACTGCTGGTAGGCACCGGTGGGCCTGTAGATGCCCTCGAGCTCGAGGTTCTCCAGATTGATCTGCGGACCGTTGTGCAGTCCTGAGGAGATCGTGACGACGCGATCGGTGATGTACGGGAGCAGCAGGTTCGTCAGGGCGAAGTGGCCGAAGTGGTTCGTCCCGATCTGTCGCTCGAACCCGTCAACGGTGCGGCCCTCGGCGACCATCATGATGCCGGCATTGTTGACCAGCGTCGTGATGGGCGCGTCCCAGGCATCGGCGAAGGCGCGCACCGAGGCCAGGTCGGCGAGGTCCAGCTGGCGGACCTCGGTGGAACCCTCGATGGTGGCGGCTGCCGCTTCGCCCTTGCCGGTGTCGCGTACTGCGAGGACCACGTGCCCGCCGGCTGCCGCGAGCTTGCGCGCTGCCTCGAGCCCGATGCCCGAGTTGGCTCCGGTCACGATGTAGGTCTGGCCGGTCAGATCGGGAAGTTTGCTCATGGCTCCACGGTACCGAGGTCCATGACGCACGGCCTATGCTCGGCAGCAATGTTGCGGCACACAGGAGGAAACATGGCGGAGTTCGTATCACTGGACGTCGACGGCGGGGTCGGCACGATCCGACTCGACCGGCCCAAGATGAATGCGCTCGACGCCCAGATGCAACGCGAGCTCATCGAGGTGTCGGTCGAGGCTGACACCCGTGATGACGTGGCCGCCGTCGTGGTCTATGGCGGTGAGCGCGTCTTTGCAGCAGGTGCGGACATCAAGGAGATGGGTGCGATGTCGTACCAGGCGATGGCGCGGCACTCGGTCCTCCTGCAGGACTTCACCAAGGCGCTGGCGGCCATCGGCAAGCCCACGGTGAGTGCCATCACCGGGTTCGCGCTCGGTGGTGGGTGCGAGGTGGCTCTGGCCACCGATGTGAGATTCGCAGCGGAGAACGCCAAGTTCGGCCAACCCGAAGTGCTGCTGGGCGTCATTCCTGGCGCCGGTGGCACTCAGCGTCTGGCCCGCCTGATCGGCCCGGCCAAGGCCAAGGACCTGATCTACACGGGTCGGTTCGTCGACGCCGCCGAGGCCCTCGCGATCGGGTTGGTGGACCAGGTGCATCCAGCCGACGAGGTCTACGACAAGGCAGTCCAGTGGGCTCGTCAGTTCGTGGGCGGACCGGCCTTGGCGCTGCGCGCGGCCAAGTCGGCCGTCGACCGAGGCCTCGAGGTCGACCTCGTGACGGGACTGGAGATCGAGCGGATGGAGTTCAGCGGCTTGTTCGCCACCGACGACCAAACCGCAGGTATGCAGTCGTTCGTCGAGAACGGTCCCGGCAAGGCGACCTTCACAGGATCGTGAATTCACCGGCGCCGACTCGCCCGTTGTGAGCCGGACGCTCGCCGAAGCCATGGGGCATACTGACCGAAACCACTCGTTCCGTGCTTTGAAGGGGAGTCATGTCGGACTCTAAGTCCAGCAATTCGTCCGGTTCGCGCCGCTTTGATCCGCTCCAGGCGGCCGCCGACACGATCCGCGATGACGGATCCGCCACCCCCAGCGTGCCTGCCGACACCGTGGACAGGCGCTCGTCGTCCGACCCCTTGTCGCGCGCCGCGGAGGCCTTCGACGAAGGAAGCTCAGGCGGCAAGCGCGTGGCGAAGACTGACGATGGCGAGCAGAGTCCGCGCGAGCGGCGGGCCGCGGCCCGCGCAGCGCGGCAGGAGGCCGCCGAGCGTCGACGTCAGGAGCGTTTGTCCGCCAAGGCGCACGCCGCGGGACGTCGACACGCGTCCGGGCCGGAGGACGTCCCGGAGAAGTCACTCTCCGACAAGCTCGCCGAGGCACGCCGAGGGGCAGCGCCGGCCGAGGCATCCGAAGGGTCCGACGAAGCGGCCGTGGTCGAGGCGCTCGAAGTGCCCGAGGAGATTCAGGCAGCTGAGGAGACTCAGGCACCCGAAGAGATGCAGGCACCCGAGGAGACTCAGGCACCCGAACCGACTGACGACGCCGTCGCGCACGTCGCTCGCCCCGCTGAGTCCACTGATCGCCCCACCGCCAGCTTCCCGTCGATGGGCGTCATGACGGCTGGCCACTTCAGCTCTGGCGAGCCGGAAGCGGTCGAGCCGGAAGCCGTCGAGGCCGAGGGGCCGAGGCTGAGGTGGCCGAGCCAGACGTCGCAGAGACCGCCGACGATGCTCCGACACCTGAGGTGGCTGAAGCTGAGGTGCAGGTGCTGAGGTCGCGGCCGAGCCTGATCCACACGTTGAGGAGCCGGACCCCGTCGTGGCCCAAGACGTGTCCGAGCAGGCTGTCCCCGATGAACAGACAGCCGAGGCTGACGAGCCCGCCGCCGAGACAGAGAACGTGGTCGAGGAGCCAGCCGACCAGGAGCCGGAGGCAGAGGAGTCCGCGGAGGAGGCCATCGTCGACGAGCAGCCACCGGCGGAGGACGACCTGTCATCCCCCGTGTCGTTCGCGCCCCCGTCGGTGTCGTTCGCCGAGAAGTTGGCAGCGGCCAGCGCGGCTGCCCAGGATCGAGTCGCCGCAGCACGGGCCGAAGCAGCCCGACTGATGGAGGAAGCCGCTCGCGAGCGGGCTGAGACCGCGGCGCGCCTGTCCGCAGACGAGGCCTCGCAGCGTGAGATCGCAGCCCAGAAGCTGAGGGCGGCCGAGGAAGCTGCCGCCGAACGCGTCAACCTGGCGCAGGCCGAAGCCGACCGGGTGACCGCTGAGATCGAGCGCGAGCGCGCTGCCGCATCGGTCAAGATCGCCGAGCTGCAACAGCAAGCCGACGAACGCGTCGAGGCCGCACGGGCCGAGGCGGAGCGCCAAGCCCAGCAGCGTCTCGACGACGCCACGGCCGAGGCCCAGAAGCTGGCCGAAGAATCAGACCAGAAGTCGCGCGCGATCGCCGAGCAGAAGCTCCGCGACGCCGAGGCCGCTGCCGAGGAAGCAGCCAACCGGCGCCTGCAGGCAGCTGAACAGGATGCCCAGCGTCGCATCGACGAGGCGCAGGCCGAGGCGCAGCGCGTGGCGGCGTCGGCTCTTGCCGATCGCGACGCGGCTGCCGCGCAGCTGGCGCGCGAGCGTCAGGACGCAGACGCTCGACTCGCTGAGGTGACCAACCAGACCGAGCAGGTCGTGCGGGAAGCCGAGAAGACCGCGGCAGAGCACGTCGCGGCGGCCCGGGCCGAGGCAGAGCAGGTGGCTGCGGCCGCCAGTGCCGACCGCGACGCCGCGCAGACGCGCCTCGCCGCTGAGCGCGAGGAGGCTGATGCCCGACTCGCTGAGGTGCGCGCCGAGACCGAGCAGATCGTCCGTGAAGCCGAGAAGACGGCGGCCGAACATGTGGCCGCTGCGCAGACCGAGGCCGAGAAGGTCTCTGCGGCGGCGACGGCAGATCGCGAAGAGGCCCTGGAGCAACTGGCCCGCGAGCGTTCCGACGCCAACGCCAAGCTGACCGAGGTGCGTGAGGAGTCCGAACGCATCGTCAAGGACGCCGAGGAGAAGGCCGCGCAGCACGTGGCCGCAGCCAAGTCTGAAGCCGAGAAGTACGCGCAGGAGACCGCTGCCGAGCGGGTGGCGATCGCGGTTCGTCTCGCCGACGCTGAGCGCGCTGCCGAGGAGAAGCTGGTCGCGGCACGGGCCGAGGCCGATCGATTCGCCGCAGAGGCGCAGCAGCGTCACGACGACGCCGCCGCCCAGCTCGCTCGCGAACGCGACGAGGCCAAGGCGTTGGTTGCTTCGGCCAACGAGGAGGCGAGCAAGGTCGCGGCCGAGGCCGCCGCGGAGCGCGACGAGGCCGCCCGCAAGCTGGCGGAGGCCGAACAGATCGCCGAGCAGAAGGTTCGGGCCGCTCAGGTCGAGGCAGAACGAGTCGGTGCCGAAGTTGCCGCTTCGGAGAAGGCCGCGGAGCAGGCGCGGGCCGAGGCCGAGAGGAAGTTGGCACAAGACGCTGAGACCGCCCGGGCCGACCTCGAGCGCTCACGGGCCAAGGCCGAGCAGGAGGCCGCCGCCACGGTGGCGGCCGCAAAGGCTGAGGCGCGCAAGGTCGCTGAGGGCGCCGAGGAACAGGCACGCGCCCGGATTGCTGCTGCCGAGGACGAGTCCAAGCGGGTCAACGAGCAGGCCAAGCGTGAGGCGCAAGATCGCATGTCGCAGGCCGTTGCTGCGGCCCGGCGAGCTGCCGAGGAGAAGCTGCAGGAGGCCGAACGCACCGCGATGGAGTGGATCGCCGCCGCCGAGGCCGAGGCCGACCGCGTGGCGCAGTCGCAGTTCGTCGCTGCCAGTCAGGCGGAGAGCTCGATACCGCCCACTGCACCCACACCGTCTGTCGACGAATACGTCGACGAGCATGCCGACACCGCCGATGACTCCGACGATCAGCCCGCGGGGGTGACCGACGAGGACGGGGCACTCGCCGCCCCGAGTAGAAAAAGAGTCATCCGACGACGTTGAGCCACTGACATCTGACGCAGCTGACCGCGCCCACGAGCGCGCAGGTGCGACAGAGGAACCTGCCGTCACCGACGCGAAGGCGGCCGATTCGACCGAAGGCGCTGTCGGGCTCGCTGCAAGCGCGCCTGTGGCGCCGGATGCCCGCGCCGAGCGTGCGTCAGCGAGGGCCGCTGCCCGCGCGGAGCGCTTGGCTGCCAAGGAGGCGGCTGCCGCCGAGCGCGAATCCGCGAAGGCCGTTGCGTGGGCGGAGCGTCTGGTTGTCGAGGAGCAGAGGGCTGAGGCACAGGAAGCTGCCCGCGCGGAGCGCGCGACGGCGAAAGAGGCTGCCCGCGCGGAGCGTCTGGCGGCCAAGGAGCAGAGGGCCGCTGACAAGGTGGCGGCCCTGGCCGAGCGTGAGGCGGCCCAGGAAGCGGCCACCCGCGAGGGTGAGGCTGCCAAGAGCGCCGAGCGCGCCGAGCGACTGGCCGACACGTTGCAGCAGGAAGCGGTCGAACAGGCCGCTCGCGCCGAGCAAGCAGCCGCCCGCGCTGAGGCCGACGCTGCCGTCGCCGCGGCCGAGGCAGAACACGAGGCCGCGATCGTTCCCGCCGTGGTGGTCGAGCCGGCAGAAGTTCTCGTGGTTGATCGTCGCGCCGAACGCCGTGCAGCCAAGGCGGCCGAGAAGGTCGAGAAGGCTCAGCAAAAGCAGGAAGCGGACCCTGTGGTGCCGCCTCCGCCGTCCCTGGAGCGACCAGAGCGCACGTCCGGTCAGCGTCTGACCGTTGCGTTGTTCGCGCTCGGCGCGGTGGGGTTGCTGTTCTCGGTGATCCTGGCCATCGGTGCGCTGCTGGCTGCGGTCGAGGCCAGCACGACAGGACCGCTCGGGCTGGTGTCCTCGGCCTGCGACGTCCTCGTGGGCCCGTTGGACGGACTGTTCACGTTCTCCGGCGACACGGCCGAGGCCCGAGGCGACCTGGTCGCGCGGGGCATCGCCTCGATGGTCTATCTGGTGATCGGGCTGGGTCTTCCCTCGTTGGCTCGCGGCCGCGACGCCTGATCGCGTGTGACCGATGCCATGCCGCCGAGGCGTCGCACACAGTGCTACCAGTAGGTAACATCCATGGAGAAGGGTCCCTCAGCCCCTGCCGTTCTCGGCAGTGGCACAGTAGGGGCCTCACCAGTCATCTGACCACAGGAGGGTCCTCGTGACCAAGATCGTTGTCGCTGTCAAGTATGTGCCGGACGCCACCGCGAACCGCACCTTCAGCGCAGACAACACCGTCGACCGCGAAGGCGTCGACGGATTGCTGTCCGAGCTCGATGAATATGCCGTTGAACAGGCGCTCCAGGTCGTTGAGGCCGGCGAGGGTGAGGTCACGGTGCTCACCGTCGGCCCGGCCGACGCTGCCGATGCGGTCCGCAAGGCGCTGCAGATGGGCGCCGACGCCGGCGTTCACGTTCAGGACGACGCGATCGGCGGATCCGACGCCTTCGCCACCTCGCTGATCTTGGCCAAGGCCATTGAGAAGCTCGACTACGACATGGTGTTCTTCGGCATGGCCTCCACGGATGCCGGCCTTGGCGTCGTTCCGACGCTGGTCGCCGAGCGTCTCGGCCTTCCGGCCGTCACCTACGCCTCCGAGGTCACGGTCGACGGCGACACGGTCAAGATCCGTCGCGATGGCGACGTCGCGACGCAGGACATCGAGGCCACGGGCAAGCTCCTGGTCAGTGTCACCGACCAGACCGGCGAAGCCCGTTACCCGTCGTTCAAGGGCATCATGGCGGCCAAGAAGAAGGACGTCCAGGAGTGGACGCTGGCCGACCTCGGTATCGACGCTGGCGACGTGGGCCTCGACAACGCCTGGACCAAGGTTGAGTCGTTCGAGCCCCGCCCGCCGCGCACCGCCGGTGAGATCGTCACCGACGAGGGTGACGGCGGCGTCAAGCTTGCTGAGTTCCTGGCCTCCAAGAAGTTCGTCTGAGAAGGGCTGCTGACATGACTGAAGTACTCGTTTTGATCGACGCCCCCGACGGCAAGGTCACCAAGCCGTCGCTGGAGCTCCTGACCATCGCTCGCCGCATCGGCGAGCCCTCCGCGGTCGTGTTCGGCGACTGTGACACCGCGGTGCTGGGTGAGTACGGCGCCGAGAAGATCTACACCTACGACGACGCCGTCTACAGCGAGTTCCTCGTGGCCCCCAAGGCCGAGGCGCTGGCTCAGCTGGTCGGCGAGACCAGCCCGGCCGCCGTGCTGGTCGGCGCGAGCGCCGAGGGCAAGGAGATCAGCGCCCGCGTGGCGCTGAAGACCGAAGCGGGCTGGATCGGCGACGCTGTCGACGTCCAGGCCGATGGCGGGACCATCACCACGACCCAGTCGGTCTTCGCCGGCAACTTCACGGTGCAGGCCTCCATCACCAAGGGCGCGCCCGTCATCACCGTCAAGCCCAACTCCGCGGCTCCTGAAGCCGCAGCCGGTGCTGGGGCTGTCGAAGCCAAGACCGCCGAGATCTCCGATGCCGCCAAGACGGCCCGGATCACGTCGTCGAAGGCCAAGGAAGCCTCGGGTCGCCCCGAGCTGACCGAGGCTGCCATCGTCGTGTCCGGCGGTCGTGGAACGGGCGGCGACTTCAGTGAGGTCGAGGCGTTCGCCGACAGCCTCGGTGCAGCCGTGGGCGCTTCGCGCGCAGCGGTCGACTCCGGCTGGTACCCGCACACCTTCCAGGTCGGACAGACCGGCAAGACGGTCTCGCCTCAGCTGTACGTGGCCAACGGCATCTCCGGCGCCATCCAGCACCGGGCCGGCATGCAGACGTCCAAGACGATCATCGCGGTCAACAAGGATGAAGAGGCGCCGATCTTCGAGCTCGTCGACTTCGGCGTGGTGGGCGACCTCAAGACGGTGCTGCCGCAGGCCACCGACGAGGTCAAGAAGCGCAAGGGCTGACTGCTTGCAGGTCAGCGCCACGAGGAATCGGCTAGACCCCAGATCGTCCACGACGCGGCATCACCCTGATGGGTGGTGTCGCGTCGTGCTGTCCGCTGACAGGCCGTCGCGAGGTGTGATCGAGGTCATTCAGGTGACGGTTCGATTACATAGCCCGTTGGTGCTAGGTCCGCATGGTTCGGAGGTGATAGGCATGGACGGGCGTGCGACAGCGCGCATCCATGTACAGCACAGGAGGAATTCAATGCGACTCACTCGGCGAACACGCCTAGCGGGTGTGGCACTGTTCACGACAGCCAGCCTCACCTTGGCCGCGTGCGGCGGCGGTGGCGACGACGACGGCGCAGCGGCCACCGACGCGGTCATCAGCGTCTACGGCACCAACCCCCAGAACCCGATGATCCCCACCGCGACCAACGAGGTCGGCGGCGGCAATCCTCTGCAGAATCTCTTCGCCGGTGTGGTGGCGTACAACTCCGATGGTTCAGTCACCAACGAGGTTGCCGAGTCAGTCGAGCCCAACGAGGACAGCACGGTCTGGACCGTCAAGCTCAAGGACTGGAAGTTCACCGACGGAACTGACGTGACGGCCGAGTCGTTCGTCAAGGCGTGGAACTACGGCGCCAACCCGGAGAACAAGCAGCTGAACAACTACTTCTTCTACCCGATCGAGGGAACTGACGACGTCGGCAACACGGTCGAGGGCGCGGACACCGTCTCGGGCCTCGAGGTGGTCGATCCGAAGACCTTCACGATCACGCTGAAGCAGGCTGAGTCGGACTTCAACCTGCGTCTCGGCTACTCGGCGTACTTCCCGGTGCCGGACTCGGCGTACGACTCCGACGGCAAGATCACCAAGGAGTACGGTGACGCGCCCATCGGCAACGGCCCGTACAAGCTGACCGCCAGCGGTTGGGAGAAGAACAAGCAGATCTCGCTCGAGCCGAACCCCGACTACGAAGGTTCTCAGAAGGCCAAGAACGGCGGGCTGGTGTTCAAGTTCTACAACTCGGTCGATGCTGCCTACACGGACGTTCAGTCGGGCAACCTCGACGTGCTGGACCAGGTTCCGCCGAGCGCCCTGACCACCTTCGCTGACGACAGCGCGGTCCAGGCCTACAACGAGCCCGGCTCGAACTTCTCCTCGTTCACCATCCCGGAGCGTCTCGCGCACTTCAGCGGCGAAGAGGGCAAGCTGCGTCGCGCGGCTCTGTCGATGGCGATCAACCGTGAGGAGATCACCGAGAAGGTCTTCAACGGCGCTCGCACGCCGGCCGTCGACTTCACCTCGCCGGTGCTTGACGGTTGGACCAAGGACGTCGAGGGCAATGACGTTCTGTCCTACAACCCGGACGAGGCCAAGAAGCTGTGGGCCCAGGCCAACGACATCGACGAGTGGGACGGCAAGTTCGAGTTCGCGTACAACAACGATGGCGCCGGCAACAAGGAGTACTCCGAGGCGATGACCAACCAGATCAAGAACGTTCTGGACATCGAAGCCTCGCCGAAGGTCTACCCGACCTTCGACGAGCTGCGCACGGTCGTCACGGATCGCTCCATCAAGACCGCGTTCCGTACCGGTTGGCAGGCCGACTACCCGTCGATGCTGAACTACCTCGGACCGATCTACGCCACGGGCGCCGGATCCAACGATGGTGACTACAGCAACAAGGAGTTCGACAAGCTGGTGACGGATGCGGCGGGCACCGAGGGCGATGAGCGCTACGCGTTGATCGGTCAGGCCCAGACCATCCTCCTGGAGGATCTGCCGGCCATCCCGCTGTGGTACGCCAACGCCACGGCGGTCACCACGCCGGACCTGAAGGACTTCGTGTTCAACTGGCAGCAGAAGCCGGACTACTACGCACTGACGAAGTAGCACCAGCCGCACCATCGGTCGCGGGGGCAGCTCCCAACAGGGCTGCCCCCGCGCTCCGCGTCTGATAAACATGGCACGTCGGTCACCCGTTGGCCGTCCGTGCGCTCGGCATCTTCTCTCTTCCGACCCAGGAGGTTCGCGTGTGGTGGTACGTCGCCAAGCGACTGCTCCAGACCATCCCGGTGTTCCTCGGGGCCACCCTGATCATCTTCATGCTGACCAAGCTGCGGCCGGGCGACCCGATCCTCGGGCTGACGGGCAACAAGCCGGTCTCCGACGAGGTGCTCCAGGCGCTGCGTGACCAGTACCACCTGAACGACTCCGTCCTCGTGCAGTGGTTGTACTTCCTCAAGGACGTCATCACCTTCAACCCCGACTTCGTCGGTCTCGATGGTCAACCAGTCTTCGAGAAGATCAGCAACGCTCTGCCCGTGACCGCCACCTTGGCGGTCATGGCGTTGACCATGGACGCCGTCATCGGCGTCGTCGTCGGCACGGTCGCCGGGTTGCGACGCAATGGCTGGTTCGACTCCTCGGTGCTGGTGCTCTCACTGCTCCTGTTGTCGGTCCCGATCTTCGTGCTCGGTTTCGTGCTGCAGTTCTTCCTCGGCGTGAAGTTCACCATCTTCTCGCCGACCGTGGGCGGCGACTGGAGCGTCGGAGACCTGATACTGCCGGCGTTCGTGCTGGCCATTGCCGGCATCGCCACCACCGTCCGGCTGGCCCGGACCTCGGTGGCCAACAACCTCACCGCTGACCACGTGCGGACGGCCCGGGCCAAGGGTCTGTCCAACGGGTCGGTCGTCCGCAACCACGTGCTGCGCAACTCCCTGGTGCCCGTGGTCACGTACATCGGCATCAACCTGGGGTCGCTGATGGCTGGCGCCATCATCACCGAGGGAATCTTCAACGTCCAAGGGGTGGGCAACCTCGCCTTCCAGGCCGTGAATCGCGGTGACACGCCGCTGACGGTCGCGGTCGTCGCGGTGTTCGTCATGATCTACGTCTTCATGAGCCTGATCGTCGACCTGTTGTACGCCGTACTCGATCCGAGGATCCGCTATGTCTGAGGCCACCTCTCGTCCAGGTCAGGAGCGATTCGTCGCCCCGATCGAAGAGACGCCCCTGCGCGACATCGACGTCGTCGACGTCAGTGCCGTGCCGGAGAGCCAGTGGAAGGAAGCGTGGAAGCGGCTGCGGAGGTCGCCGCTGTTCTGGCTGTCGGCGATCATCATCACGGTGCTGGCGGTCATGGTCTCCTTCCCGACCCTGTTCACCAGCGCCGACCCCAATCAGGCCTCGCTCGGCAACCAGTTCGCACCGCCCAGCGACGGCCATCCGTTCGGCTACAACTTCCAGGGCGCCGACATCTGGGCCCGCACGGTGTACGGCGCACGAGCCTCGGTCGCGGTCGGTGTGCTCGCCACCCTGGTCACGCTGCTTCTCGGCATGGTCAGCGGTGCCATCGCCGGATTCTATGGCGGCATCGTCGACACCCTGCTGTCGCGCCTGAGCGACATCTTCTTCTCGATCCCCCTGCTGCTGGCCGCCATCGTGGTCATCTCGGTGATCAACAACATCTTCCCGAATCGTGGCTTCTGGTCCTCGGTGTTCATCGTGGTCATGGCGTTGTCGTTGTTTGCCTGGCCGCAGATCACGCGTCAGATGCGCGGCGCCGTCCTCGAGGTCAAGAACCTGGAGTTCGTCGACGCCGCCACGGCGATCGGCGCTTCCAAGCTCACGAACCTGCGGCGCCACATCGTGCCCAACGCGTTGTCGCCGGTCATCGTGTCGGCCACGATCCTGCTGGGCATCTTCATCGTGTCGGAGTCAGCGCTGTCGTTCCTGGGTCTTGGCCTGCCGCAGAACATCGTGTCGTGGGGCAACGACCTGTCCGACGCGCAGACACTGGTGCGTTCTGGTCAGCACCTGGTCGTCATGTGGGTTCCGGCCTCGGCGCTGGCCATCACCGTGCTCGGTTTCGTCCTGCTGGGTGAGGCCGTGCGAGAAGCCCTCGACCCGAAGGCGAAGAAGTCATGACCGAGACGCCCCTGCTGGAGATCAAGGACCTGCGGGTCGGATTTCGCGCCGACAAGAAGAAGGTGCTCACGGCTGTCGACGGCGCCAGTCTGACCATCTACCCGGGGCAGACCATCGCGATCGTGGGAGAGTCCGGTTCCGGCAAGTCCACGCTCGCGCACTCCGTCATCGGTCTGCTGCCCGGCAGCGGTCACGTGATGGGTGGCGAGATCCTGTTCGAGGGATCGGACATCAATCACGGGAATCGCCACGAGATTCTCGCTCTGCGCGGTTCCTCGATCGGCTTGGTGCCGCAGGATCCGATGTCGAATCTGAACCCGCTGTGGAAGGTCGGTCGGCAGATCAAGGAAGCGCTGGTCGCCAATGGCGTCGCCACTGGTGAGGCTGCTGATCGCCGAGTCGTCGAGCTGCTCGAGGAGGCAGGGCTCCCCGATGCCGAGCGACGTGCCCATCAGTACCCGCACGAGTTCTCCGGCGGCATGCGTCAGCGTGCTCTCATCGCGATGGGTCTGGCCGCCCGGCCCAAGTTGCTGATCGCCGACGAGCCCACGTCGGCCCTCGACGTCACGGTGCAGAAGCAGATCCTTGACCACCTCGACATGCTGACGGAGAACTTGGGCGTCGCGGTCATGCTGATCACCCACGATCTCGGCCTGGCGGCAGAGCGCGCGGATCACCTCGTCGTGATGTACCGCGGCAAGATCGTGGAGTCCGGACCGGCGCTGGAGATCCTGCGCGATCCGAAGCACCCCTACACGCAGCGTCTGGTGTCCAAGGCACCGTCGATCGCGTCCCAGCGGTTGTCATCCCTGCACACCCGCAGGGAGATCCACGAGCGCGCCCTCGAGCACGCCGCCGAACACGCGGAGGGTGCGGCGTCGCGGGAGATCTTGTCGGTCGAGAAACTCACCAAGGTGTTCAAGCTGCGCGGCGCACGACCGTGGCAGAAGGTGGACTTCACCGCCGTCGACAATGTGTCCTTCAGCCTTCAGCGGGGATCCACCATGGCGATCGTGGGCGAGTCCGGGTCCGGCAAGTCCACCGTGGCGCGCATGGTCCTCGATCTGCTGCCGCCGACCTCGGGCACGGTCCGCTTCGACGGTGTCGACGTCAGCACGCTGAAGGACAAGAAGGACCAGCTGCGCCTGCGCCGTCAGATGCAGCCGGTCTTCCAGAACCCCTACGCGTCGCTGGATCCGCTGTACTCGATCTACCAGTCGATCGAGGAGCCGCTGCACACCCACCGCATCGGCACCCGCAAGGAGCGGGAGGCCAAGGTGCGCGATCTGCTCGACAAGGTCTCGTTGCCCACCACCGTCATGTCGCGATTCCCCGGAGAGCTGTCCGGCGGTCAGCGTCAGCGCGTCGCCATCGCGCGTGCTCTGGCGCTGGAGCCGGAGGTCGTCATCTGCGACGAGGCGGTGTCCGCACTGGACGTGCTGGTGCAGGCCCAGATCCTGGAGCTGCTCAACGATCTGCAGGCCGAGCTCGGCCTGAGCTACCTGTTCATCACGCACGATCTCGCCGTGGTGCGACAGATCGCCGACGACGTGCTGGTCATGCAGGACGGCAAGGTGGTCGAGGCGGCCACGGTCACCGAGGTGTTCGACAACCCGCGCGAGGAGTACACGCGCAGGTTGCTCGAGGCCATTCCAGGCGGAAAGATCGCGCTGGCCGGAGAGGTCTGACGGCGGGCATCACCTGCACACGGCGCACCTGCCGACGTGACGTTTGCCACGGTGACGCGTTGAGAGGTCGTGGATTTCACGAGGCGCGCCGTGGTGCGCGGAGGCCTGTTGGGTGCAGCTGTCGTGATCGGCAATCAGGTGCTGGGGCCACTGGCCGCGCACGCTGTCGCCCCGGCACGAGCCGCTCTACCGTTGTCCAAGACGACCGCGCAGGGAACGCTCACGGTCCTCGAACCCAATGCACAGGGATATCGCAAGCTCACCGTCGGTCCTCCTGAGCCGCACGTGGTGCGCACCGACCTTGGCATCGACGCGAAGTCCGCACGATCCACCTGTCGGGTGCCGCTGGTGGCGTTCGCGCAGCTGTCTGACGTGCACATCGTCGATCATCAGTCGCCGGCCCGGGTGGAGTGGGTCGATCGGTACGACGACCCGAGCCCCCTGCCGTCGCCGGGACTCTTCTCCTCGGCCTGGCGTCCCCAGGAGGCCATGACGGCACACGTGTCCGATGCGATGGTGCGCGCGGTCAACGCCATCACAGCCGCCCCGGCGCTGGGGCTGCCGTTGACCTTCGCGATCGAGACTGGCGACAACTCCGACAACAGCCAGCTGAACGAGATCCGATGGAACATCGACGTGCTCGACGGCGAACCGGTCACCCCCGACAGTGGCGATCCGAACGCGTACGAAGGGGTGCAGGACGGCAACGCCACCTACTACGACCCGAACTACTACCACCCGGACGGCACGCCGACGGGGAAGTACGAGGACCAGTGGCGAGCTGCCGGTTTTCCGACGGTGCCAGGTCTGATCGACAAGGCGCGGGCTCGAGTTCACGCCGGTGGGCCTGGACGTCCCGTGGTACTCCGCCTTCGGCAATCACGACGGCCTCGTGCAGGGCAACTTCCCGATCTCGACGCTTCCGGCGCTGAGCGTCATCGCCGTCGGACCAGCCAAGATCATCTCCCCACCGACCGGCGTGACCCAGACCATCGTGGCCGA
Organism: uncultured Actinomycetota bacterium; assembly: GCA_963769445.1. Taxonomy (GTDB): domain Bacteria; phylum Actinomycetota; class Actinomycetes; order Propionibacteriales; family Nocardioidaceae; genus Aeromicrobium. The sequence goes on from CAVYLO010000004.1 coordinate 47,157, forward strand.
TGCGGTGGCCGACGGTTCCATCGGGACCCTGTTGGCCGTCGTCGCTGCTCCTGCCGGGCGTCCGGGCGGTCACGCCCGATCCCAACCGTCGCCTGCTGACCCGCAAGGAGATCGTCGAGGAGCACTTCCTCACGTCGGGCGCGCCGGTCGGACACGGCTTCACCCAGAGCAACCGCACGGACGGCACGGCGTACTACTCCTTCGACGTCGGTGACTTCCGGATGGTCGTGATGGACACGGTGAACCCCAACGGCTACGCCGACGGTTCGTTGGACGAGGCTCAGTTCGACTGGATCAAGAGCGTCATCGACGCCACCACGGACAAGGCGGTGCTGCTGTTCAGCCACCACACCGCTGACACGATGATGAATCCGTTCGTGGCCACGGGTGGTGATCCCGGACCCCGCGTGTTGGGCGCCGCGCTGGTCAGCTACCTGCTGACGAAACCTCAGGTGATCGGTTGGTTCAACGGCCACACGCACAAGAACCAGATCTTCAGCCACGTGCGGGGCGACGGGTCCGGTGGCTTCTGGGAGGTCAACACCGCCTCGCACTGCGACTACCCGCAGCAGGCGCGCATCATCGAGGTCGCCAACAACGCCGATGGCACGTTGTCGATCTTCGCGACGGTCATCGACCATGCGGCGCCAGCTGGCTTCGACGGCAATCTGGACAACCCGTTGTCCCTGGCGGCACTGTCGCGTGAGCTGTCGGCCAACGATCCGCAGAACGACCGTGATCGACTACCGGGGTGCCGACGACGCGCGCAACGTCGAGCTGCTGGTGCAGGCGCCTCCCGGTTTCGCCATCGTCTGCCCGACCGATGGGGATGGCGACGGCGACGGCAACGGCGATGGCGATGGCGGCGACGGTGACGGTGACGGCGACGATGATGACGAGTCGGACTCCGGATCTGGCTCCGACGGGTCGTCGGGGCTGGGCGCTGGTTCCGGTGCGGGCGCAGGCGGCGTGAGCGATCGTCTGCCGGGTGCGGGTGCGTCGTCCACGCTGTTCGGTGTCGCGGCCACCGGTGCGGCCGCTGTGGCAGTGGGCGAAGTGGTGCGACGGGCGGGCCAGGCCGACCCCTCCTGACACTGGCTCCTCACGGGGCTTGACCAGTATCGAACACATGTTCGATACTGGTGCGATGGACTCCGCCGCCACCGACACCATCGCCGTCCTGCGCGAGCGCATGGGACGCATGCAGGGGCGGCCGGCCACTCAACCGGTGGCCACGCACGAGGCGTTGTCAGGATTGTTGCAGCTGCAGACCGGCGGGATCTACGCCACGGACAGCGCCAGCCTCACTGGCCTGCTGATGGCTGGTCCCTCGGCCGAGGGTGCGTGGTGCGGTGTCGTGGGTTCGCAGGTGTGGGGGCTCGAGGCTCTCAGCAGTGTCGGGGTGCGCCTCGAGCGGTGCGTGCTGGTGCCTGATCCGCGTCACGCGTGGCTCGAGGTCACTGCTGCCCTGGTCGACGTGCTGGCTGTGGTGGTGGTCGCGCCGCCCACCAGCACGGTGGGCGAGCAGGACGCCTCCCGCATCGCAGCCCGCCTGCGCAAGCGAGGTGGCGTGCTGGTGGTGCTGGGCGCCTGGCCGCGCGCTGACGCCTGGCTGAGTCTGGGGGACGTGCGCTGGGCTGGTCTCGATCGCGGTCACGGGCATCTGCAGGCACGGCAGGCCACGGTCGAGGTCAGTCGGGGTACTGCTCCTGCGCGGACCCGACGGTTGTGGTTCCCCGATGTCGACCAGACGGATCCGCCCGGTCGAACCCCGTCCTGTGGAGCACCGTCCGGTCGTCGCTCCGGTGCGGAGGGTCGGATGAGTCGCATCCTGGTCCTCTGGGCCCCCGACTGGCCGGTCCTGGCGGCCGCGGAAGGCGTCGCCACGGGCACCCCGGTCGCGGTCCTGTCCAAAGGTCAGGTGCTGGCGTGCTCTCAGGCGGCCCGAGCCGAGGGCGTGCGGCGTGGCATGCGCCGCCGCGACGCCCAGTCGCGCTGTCCCGATCTGGTGCTGTGCGATCACCAGCCTGACGCCGACGCCCGGGCCTTCGAGGAGGTGCTCACGGCGTTGGAGCACCTCAGCCCCGGGGTCGCCCCGCTGCGCCCGGGCCTGTGCGCCTTGCACGTGCCCAGCCGGTTCTACGGCGGCGAGGTCGAGGCCGGAGCCGTCATCGCCGAGCGGTTGGTGGCGCTGGGCATCTGGGACATCCGCATGGGCGTGGCCGACGGCTTGTTCGCCGCTGAGCAGGCGGCCCGTCGATCGGCAGCCCAGGACAGCCTGATCGTGCCCGCCGGCGCATCGGCGGCGTTCCTGCGCGATCTGCCCATCGACGTGCTCGATGATGGTGAAGCTGAGGCATCCACGCTGGTCAGCCTGCTGCGCCGCATGGGTCTCACCACGCTGGGCGCCTTCGCGGGGCTCGCCCCGGCCGACGTGCACACCCGCTTCGGCACTCACGGCGCGCTGTTGCACCGGCTGGCGGCGGGTCGCGACGCCCAGGTGGTCAGCCGTCGCCAGATGCCCCCCGAGCTCACCGCCACGCTGTCGCTGGAACCGCCGTTGGACCGCGTCGACCAGATCGCCTTCAGCCTGCGCGCCACGGCCGAGGCGTTCGTGACCGATCTCGCCGACCGGGCCGCGGTGTGCACCACCGTGCGCATCGAGGTCGATGCCGACGGATCGCTGGCCACCACGCGTCGGTGGATGCATCCGCGCTGGTTCAGCGCCACCGATCTGATCGACCGGGTGCGCTGGCAGCTGCAGCCGGTGGGGGCCAGCCCGGTCGGGGCGCCGGTCGACGCCGTGCGGCTGATCCCTGAGGTCATTGAGCCGCTGGGCGATCACTCCGACAGCCTCTTCGGCGGCGGACCCGACGAGCGGGTCGAGCGCGCCGTGGCCCGGGTGCAGGGCATCGTCGGCCACGAGCAGGTCGTGTCGGTGCAGACACAGGGCGGGCGCAGCCCCCGCGAACGGCACCTGCTGGTGCCGTGGGGCGAGAAGCCGATCGCCGCTCGGGCAGCGGGGTCGCCGTGGCCCGGTGCCGTGCCGCCGCCTGCTCCGGCCACCGTGTTCGACCAGCCACAGGAGGCCTGGGTGGTGGGAGCCGAGGGCATGTCGGTGGGGGTCACCGGTCGCGGTGTCGTCAGCGGGGAACCCACCCGGTTCCGTCCGGTGGCGGGTGCGGACTGGTTGCCGGTCGCCTCGTGGGCCGGCCCGTGGCCGGTCGACGATCACTGGTGGGACGAGGCCGCCGCCCGCCGCATCGCCCGCTTCCAGGTGGTCGGGCTCGACGGCAGCGCCTGGCTGATGGTCGTCGAGAACGGCCGCTGGCTCACCGAAGCGAAGTACGACTGATGGGCTGGAACAACCCGGACATCTCGTGGAACGAGCTGGAGCGGCGGCTGTCGGGGCGCACCGATCCCGGTGACGTGCCGATCAGCCAGCGGCACGTCGCGTACGAGGCGCCGGTGGTCGAGGGTCCGTCCGGTCCGGTCGTGCCGTACGCCGAGCTGCACTGCCACAGCAGCTACAGCTTCCTCGACGGCGCGAGTGGTCCCGAGGCGTTGGTCACCGAGGCCGTTCGGTTGGGCCTGTCCGGTCTGGCGATCACCGATCACGACGGCTTCGCCGGGGCGCCGCTGTTCGCCGAGGCAGCCGCGGAGCACGCCACCGCTGGTCGCCGGCTGCACACCGTGTTCGGTGCCGAGCTGTCGTTGGGGCTGACACGTCCGCAGAACGGTGTGGCCGATCCCGAGGGCGATCACCTGCTGGTGCTGGCGCGCGGGGTCGAGGGCTACCACCAGCTGGCGGCCGCCATGACCGATGCACACCTGCGCGGTGACGAGAAGGGTCGACCCGACTACCGCCTCGACGAGCTGACCGATCGCGGCCGTGGGCACTGGATCGTGCTCACCGGGTGCCGCAAGGGCGCGGTGCGGCGGGCGTTGGCCGAGGGTGGGCGGGCTGCTGCAGCGGTCGCGCTCGACGACCTCACGGCTCGTTTCGGCCTCGATTCGGTCGTGGTCGAGCTCACCGACCACGGGCACCCGCAGGACACCACGATCAACGACGCGCTGGCCGCGTTGGCCGCCGATCACGGGTTGCCGGTGGTGGCCACCAACAACGTGCACCACGCCCGACCCGCCGATCACCGGCTCGCCGCCGCCCTGTCGGCCGTTCGGGCCCGCCGCAGCCTTGCCGAGATCGACGGCTGGCTGCCGGCCACCGGAGCCGCGCACCTGCGCGCCGGCGCCGAGATGCAGACGCGATTCGCCCGGTACCGCGGCGCCGTGGCGCGCAGCGTCGAGATCGCTGCCGCCACTGCCTTCGACCTGCGGGCCGCCACCCCGCGCCTGCCGCGCCGCGGCATCCCCGCCGGGCACACCGCCATGAGCTGGCTGCGGGTGCTGGCCGACCGCGGTATCGACCAGCGGTACGGGCACAACCGTGAGGCCGCCCGCGAACGCATCGCCGCCGAGCTCGATGTCATCGAGGCCAAGGACTTCCCGGGCTACTTCCTGATCGTGCACGACATCGTGCAGTTCGCCCGCAGCCAGGACATCTTGTGCCAAGGTCGCGGGTCGTCGGCCAACTCCGCGCTCTGCTACGCCCTGGGCATCACGGCGGTCGACTCGATCCGGTACGACCTGCCGTTCGCCCGGTTCCTCGCCACCACCCGCGAGGAGGAGCCCGACATCGACGTCGACTTCGACTCCGCACGCCGCGAGGAGGTCATCCAGTGGGTCTACGACACCTACGGCCGCCACAATGCCGCGCAGGTCGCCAACGTCATCACCTACCGGCCGAGGTCGGCCATCCGCGACGCCGCCAAGGCGCTGGGGCACTCGGTGGGGCAGCAGGACGCGTGGAGCAAGCAGATCGACGGGTGGGGCGGGACCATCGATCGTGAGATCTGCGAGGCGCCAGGTCCCGTGGTCGACCTCGCCGAGCAGCTGGTCGGGTCACCGCGCCACCTGGGCATCCACTCCGGCGGCATGATCTTGACCGAGCGGCCCATCGGAGAGGTCGTGCCCATCGAGCGCGGTCGCATGGACAAGCGCACCATCGTGCAGTGGGACAAGGACGCCTGCGAGTACATGGGGTTGGTCAAGTTCGACCTGCTCGGCCTCGGCATGCTCGGCGCCATCCAGCACGCCATGAAGATCGTGGCCGAGCACACGGGGGAGCAGTGGGAGCTGCGCACCATCCCCGGCGACGAACCCGCCGTCTACGACATGTTGTGCCGGGCCGACTCGATCGGGGTGTTCCAGGTCGAGAGCCGGGCGCAGATCGGCACCCTGCCCCGACTCCAGCCGCGCGAGTACTACGACCTGGCCATCGAGATCGCGCTGATCCGCCCCGGGCCCATCCAGGGCGGCGCGGTGCACCCGTACATCCGGCGGGCCACGGGCCGCGAGCCGATCACCTATCCCGCACCCGGTGCTCGAGCCGGTGCTCGAGCGCACCAAGGGGGTGCCGCTGTTCCAGGAGCAGCTGATGCAGATGGCGATCGCGATCGGCGACTGCACCGGCGACGACGCCGACCTGCTGCGGCGCGCCATGGGGTCCAAGCGCGGGGTCGAGCGCATCGAGAAGCTGCGCACCCAGCTGTACGCCGGCATGGCGCGGCATGGGCTGAATCAAGAGGAGTCCGATGCGATCTATCTGAAGATCCAGTCGTTCGCCAACTTCGGCTTCGCCGAGAGCCACGCGCTCAGCTTCGCGCTGCTGGTCTACGCCAGCTCGTGGCTCAAGCTGCACTACCCGGGGGCGTTCCTCGCAGCGTTGCTGCGCAACCAACCCATGGGCTTCTACTCACCGCAGTCGTTGGTCGCCGACGCGCGACGCCACGGCGTCCGCATCCTGCGCCCCGACATCATGCACTCCCAAGCGCAAGCCGACCTCGAGCTGCTGTCGGTTTACCAGCAGGCCACGGCAAGTCGTCACTCCTCCGGGCGAATTCACCCGGAGGAGTGTGAAGATGCCGGGGAGGGTCCAACGGGCATGGACTCCTGCCTCTCGTTCAACCAGCCGCACCCCGGCACATTCGTGCCCGGCACGCCCGATCCCACCCCCGAACACCGCCGCGACGGCCGATACGCCGTGCGGCTCGGTCTCGACGAGGTGCAGGGCATGGGGCTCGAGGCCGCCGAGCGCGTGGTGGCCGCGCGGGCCGAGCGGCCGTTCGTCGACATGGCCGACGTGTCGCGCCGGGCCGAGCTCACGGTGGCCCAGATGGAGTCGCTGGCCACGGCGGGCGCCTTCGACGCCTTCGGGCTGAGCCGCCGCCAGGCGCTGTGGAACGCCGGCTACGCCGAACGCACCGACCAGCTCGAGGGCACCGAGGTGCAGGCGCCGCCACCCATGCTGCCGGGCATGAGCGACGTCGAGATCACCACCGCCGACCTCTGGGCCACCCGCATCTCGCCCGAGACCCACCCGATCGAGCACCTGCGCACCCTGCTCGACGCCGAGGACATCTGCTCGATCGAGTCGCTGGAGCGGATCGAGCACGGCACCCGGGTGCGCGTGGGCGGCCTCATCACCCACCGCCAGCGCCCCGGCACCGCCAGCGGAGTCACCTTTCTCAATCTCGAGGACGAGACCGGCATGCTCAACATCGTCTGCTCCCAGCTCCATGTGGGCCAGGTACCGGGTGGTCGCCCGCACGTCAGCCGGCATGGTCATCCGCGGCATGCTGGAGCGCAACGACGGCGTGATCAACCTGGTCGCCGACAAGCTCGAGCGCATCGAGGTCGTCTACCCCCACCGCAGCCGCGACTTCCAATAACCCGCAACGCCGGGTCGTACCGCTGCAGACTGGGCTGCTCCAGCACGTCACGGCGAGGAAACTAGGATCGATGGATGAGCGCGACCGATGTCACGAAGGAGCCTGCCGGCGGGCGACGCTCGACCGCGTGCTGTTCGAGTCGCGCGACTGACCGTTGCCCCCGGCGACGTGGTCGGAGTGGTCGGTGCCAACGGCGCCGGCAAGATCGCACGTTGGTTGCGGATCCTGCGCCGGTGATCTGGCTCCGCTCGACGGGTCGAGTGTCAACCATCGCCCAGCGACGCCGTCGTCGGCTGGCTCCTTGAGCAGGAGTCACGAGCGGGCTGCTGGCGAGACGCGAGTCGGCTGCAGTACGTCGCCCGCTGTACGGGTGCCGCATCTGCGACTGCCGCGATGGAGCAGGCGGCACCGCACTCGGCGCGCACGACCAGTCCGGGGCTGACGAAGATGCCCATGCGAGCGGCCTCGACCATTGGATGGCCCACACCGCCCCGATCTGGACGACCGGCCTTGCTGCCGACCTCGGCGTTGTCCAGACCCGGTCTTGAGCGACACGTGTGCGCGTGCTCGCGATCGCCTCCATCGTGGTGGCCGGGTAGCCGTGCTCGACGAACAGATCTCGCGCGGTCTGGGCGAGCACGAGGCGCCGATCCGCGGCCCGCTTGGCGCGGAGGGACCGGAGTCGTAGGAGCGCGATCTCTTGACGTCTGACCGGTCGACAGGTCTACGCTATCAGTATTCGTTACCTGTCGCGTGTAACGAATATGTCAAGGAGGATCGTCATGTCAACATGCCCGAGAGCGTCTACGACGACCTCGCCGACCGAGGAGCAGATCCGCGAGCCGTGTGCACCCAGCGGGATGTGGGCGCACGGTCGTCTGAGCGCGATGGGGCAGGCATGGCGATCAACGCGAGATCAGCGTGCGAAGGCGCAGGTGACCCGGCTCTGATCGAAGCCAGCCGCGCAAGGTCCGGCGATCGAGGTGCGCGGATGCTCGCCTGGAGGAAGCCGACGAGCCTCGAAGGACTGGGCGATGCGCTTCACGATCGGCAGCGCCCCACGCTGGAGGACGGGTCGTCGCGACTCCGACGGGTCACCGCAGATCGTGGCGATCGCGTATCACGGTCGGCAGCGTCGGTCTGGCTGTCAGGTCGGAGCCGGCGACCGGATCGGCGTCACCGGGTCCTCGATCGGGAGCAAGATCGACGCTGCTGCGACGCCTCGTTCGACCATCGTCGTCTGCCGCGAGCGGACGATGTCCAGCCCTCGGCGCCTGGTCGAGCGGTCGGCGAGATCGACGCGAGGCCCGGACTGTGGTGGTCGAGTGACTAGTCGTCGGGGAGGCGTCCGAGGCGGCGATGCAACCCAGGCTCGGGTGCTGGCAGACGTACGGACGCACTGGCAAGTCCGGCCTGAAGTCTGACCGGTGCCTCCAGCCTGGAACCGCCAGGTCCGTTCACGCTGGCGAGCGGACACGTGCAGCTCGAGGCGTTGCTTCAGGCCCGCGGAGCCGACCTCTCGTGAGGACGAGCCCACTGCAGGCGCGTCGACGTGCCGAGCGATCGATGCAGTCTTTCGACGAAGCTACTGGAGTCCTGCGCAGCGATCTTGCGGGTCGGCTCAAGCAACGTCTCGCCGGCTGTCGGCACCGGATCTGGCGGCCATCCGCGAGATGGTCCGCGAAGGGTTAGGCGCCCTGACCAAACCTCGGACGGGCTCACAGTTCCCGGTCTCGCACACGTCGGATGACCGCTCGCCGATCGACGACAGAGCACTGAGCCGACGCTGCGAGTCAGACCCGGCTGCCGGTGTACCCCAGAACCGCAGCCAGCCCCAGCGCGCTGCGTGGCTCGTAGGGTGCTCGCCACAGCCCGCCGTGGACGGCGGCGTAGGCCTCGTCCTGCCAGGGATGGTCGTGGGTCGGGGTTCCGACGTTCAGGTCGTGCACGAGCAGCGCGGCCATCAGCACGTTGGCGGTGCCGGGCTCGAAGACCTCGACCCCGAACCGGTGGGCTCCTGCGAACGCTGCCGCCAACGCGCGGTTCTTGACCACTGACTTGGTGCGGGTCGAGGGGGCGACGTGGAACGAGACCGTCTGCCCGTCGCGTCGGGCGGCGGTCGCGCGCCAGCGCTGGATCCGCTTGGCCAGCGCGTAGTTCGGGCCCTGGACGGGCACCAACGCATCGCCGATGCCGAGGTCGGCGCCGGGCGGGTAGGCGCGATGCAGGAGGCGGCCGCGTGTGGCCCAGCTGAGCGGGCGGCCGAGAGTCTTCCCCACCCGTGATCGCTGCGCGTAGGCCTGATTCGAGAACTCGACTGCTTCGCGGGGCACGACGAACACGTCGGTGGGCGTGGCCAGGAAGGCGAGCGCAGTGTCCGGCCGGGCGAGCGTGAGCCGGCGTCCGAGCACGTCCGCTGCCACCGAGACCAAGACGTGGGAGCCGCCGTCGGCGTACAGGTAGTTGCCGAGCGTCAACCGGCCGTCGAGCGATCCCAGCCAGTCGGCCACCGCAGGGACCTCGGCCAGCAGATCGACGCCGGCGGAACCGGCGATCCCGTCGGATGCGACGTCCGCGTCTGGTCGGACCGGGATGATCAGTCGGCCGGCGCCGTCCTCGGCCGTCTTGACGACCCGTTCCCAGACACCAGGGACCGGCAGGTCGACGGCGGCCACCGTCGCGCCCCACCTCATCAGGGCGGTGAGGGGCCCCATCTCGGCGCCGGCGCCGAGCACGGCCACGGTCTGACCGGGCAGGGCAAGCCACTCCGGATGGGCGGCCACCTCCATCACCACGTCGACGGCAGACGGTTCCAGCACGCCTTGGCTGGCCCACAGCTGAAGCTGGGCGCTGAGGCCGTCACCACTGAGGCGGTTGCCCCGGTACGGCAGGGTGAACTGGGTCTCCGGCTCCCGGCTTCCGCGGACCTCGACGGTGCCGAGATCCGTGGAGCTTGTCGCCTGCATCGCCGCCGCGAGAGGCAGGTCCTCGTCGGATTCGGTGACGCGCATGCGCTCGTGCACCGAGTCGAGGCCCGCGTCCGCGATGGCGGTCCACGCCTCCGGGCCGACGAGTCCCGCCTCGATCAGTCGTCGCATGTGCAGCAGGTAGCGGCTGCGCCACGCGGTCTCGTGCTCCACGGCACGCGCACCCACGGGGTCCACGCTGCGCAGCGCGTCGGCCACGATGGCGCGTCCCGTGGATGTCGTGCTCCGGGCGCCGTCGGACTGGGCAGGGAAGGCGATGTTGAACGTCACGATCCCCATCATGCTCCAGGGGGCGGCCACCGCACCCTCGCGCGCGGATGGCGATGGGGTGCTCCATACTGAGGACGGTGTCAGGCTCGTCTGAGGCTGGCTTCGCGGACGTGGTGTAGTTGCAGCACACTTCCCTTCCAGGGAAAAGGTCGAGGTTCAAATCCTCGCGTCCGCTCCAGGCGGTCCGACGACCATTCCGAGGAATCCCACCATGGCGCACATCGCCCCGCAGACGACCGTGCTCCACGGTCACGACCTCTCCTACGTCGACAGCGGCTCCGGATCGGTCGTCCTGTTCATCCACGGGATCCTCGGTTCGCAAGGGCAGTGGGCCCATCTGGTCGACACGCTGGATGACGATCACCGGGTGATCGTGCCGGATCTCTTCGGACACGGAGAGTCCGCCAAGCCGATGGGCGACTACTCGCTCAGCGCGCACGCCGCGACCATGCGCGATCTGCTCGATCACCTCGGGATCGATCGGGTCACGCTCGTCGGGCACTCGCTCGGCGGCGGCATCGCGATGCAGTTCTTCTACCTCTTCCCCGACCGGGTCGATCGCCTCGTGCTGGTGTCGAGCGGTGGCCTGGGGCGCGAGGTGAACCTCGTCCTGCGCTCAGCCACTCTGCCTGGCGCGGCCCAGGTGCTCAGCGTCATCGCCTCCGCTCCGGTCCTCTCGCGGGTGGAGGCTCTGGGTCGTGGCGCGTCGAAGGTCGGCTGGCGGCCCGGAGCCGACCTCAGCGCGATCTGGCGGGGGTTCAGCTCACTCAACGACCGCGAGAGTCGGCGCGCCTTCCTCGCGACCACCCGTGCCGTCATCGACTTCGGCGGGCAGAGCATCAGCGCGCACGACTACCTGGCGGACGCTGCCACCCATCGCGACCCTGATCGTGTGGGGCTCGAAGGACCGGATGATCCCGGCCTGGCACGCGCTCAGCGTGGTCGACCAGCTGCCTGACTGCCGCGTCGAGCTGTTCGAGGGAGCGGGCCACTTCCCGCACCTCGACGACCCGGACCGCTTCGCTCGGGTGCTGCGCGAGTTCATCGCCGCCGACGCGACGTGACCTCGCCCCACACCGATGCCTGAGCCGGTCGCTCGATCGATGTCGTAGGCGATCGTGATCGTCTCCAGCGCGCGGTCGGTGGCGCGGGACCCCGTCCACAGGCTCAGCAGGGCTCCGATGGAGATCACGTCGGCGCGACCGTCGGCGAGCACGGCCGATGGCCAGTCGCTCGTACGACTCGTAGGTCTGGGTGGCGAGGAACCCCCGCGGCAGCTCGAAGACGATCCGGTTCAGCTCTTGCGTTCCCGGAGGGTCCCAGCGCATCAGCGACGAAGCCGAGCGAGCCCAGGATGACCAGGAGCAGCGCGGGCAGCGAGATCATGGTGAACAGGGCGATCTCGGCTGCCAGCCCGGGCACCCGGTCGTCGAACGTGTCGCGCCAGGTGCGCACCGTCAGCACCGAAGCGCGCTGCAGCGGGTGGGGGAGTCGGTCGTACACGCCGTGGGCCAGGTGCGTCGGCCCCGCCGCGCGATACGCGCTGCGAGGGCCGCGATTCGGCTCTGATGTCCCGAGGGCGGGTGTGGACGCTGCTCCGGGGTGATCAGTCATTGCCACCATCGTACGAGGGAGCTCCGCCGCCGGTCACACGGCGAACAGGCTGGACCGTCAACGCGCGCACTGGATGCAGGTGCGGGCCGTGGGTCTGGCGCCGAGCCGCTCCTCGCCGATCGCTTCACCGCATCGTTCGCAGGTTCCGTACGTTCCGGCGTCGAGCCGTTCCACGGCGGCGTCGATCTCCGCGAGGTGGAATTGCGCCTGTCGGACGAGCGCTGCGATCTGCGACCGTTCGAACGCGATCGTCGCGCCTTCCGGATCGTGCTCGTCGTCGGCGTTGTCGTCGAGAGAGGCCGCCACCACGGCGGCGTGGTCGCCTTTCAGGGCGGCCAAGCGCCCGATCGTCTCCTCACGGTCGAGCTCGAGCTGTTCGCGCACGCACATCACGCCCTCTCATGGTGGTGCCGCGAGGTCAGTCGAGGCAGAACTCGTTGCCTTCAGGATCGCGCAGCGTGATGAAGCCGGCCTCCATTCCGCCATCGGGCTCGACCCGGTAGGCGCGCTCGGCGCCAAGCGCTTCGAGCCGGGCCGACTCGGTCTCCAGCGCAGCCATGCGGTCGTCGCCGGTGAGTCCCGGCGCGACGCGAACGTCCAGGTGGACCCGGTTCTTGGCCGACTTGCCCTCAGGCACCCGCTGGAAGAACAGTCGTGGGCCGGTGCCCTCGATCGGCAGCAGGGCTGAGCGGCTGTTCCACTGATCCTGCGGTACGCCGAAGGCGCTCAGGGCGTCGTCCCAGGAGTCGAAGCCCTCGGGAGGCGGCTGAACCCGGTAGCCCAGGACCTCGGCCCAGAACTCAGCCAGGGCGGCCGGATCGGCACAGTCGAAGGTGATCTGCACGTCGCGCGTCATGGCGTCAGTCTCGTACGGACCACCGACAGAAGTCAGCCCCTCCGTGGTGATTAGGGTGACCACGTGGCGGGTGAAGCGATCGGCGTGCTCGTCGTCATCTCGATCGCCGTGCTTCTCGGAGCCATCACCCAGACCACGGTCGGGCTGGGGCTGGGCCTCGTCTCCGCGCCGGTGCTCACCTTCGTGGCGCCCGAGCTGATGCCGGGCGTCATCATCATGCTGGGCATGACTCTGCCGCTGCTCACGTTGGTGCGCGAGCACCACGAGATCGACTGGCACGGAGTCGTCTGGATCACGCCGTTGCGCCTGGTGGGAACCGTCTTCGGAGTCTGGATCGTCACGCAGGTCACCGCCGAGAACCTGGAGCGGATCGTCGGGGTGGTGGTCCTGCTGGCGGTCGCGCTCACGGTCCACACGTTCGCCGTGCCGATCAATCGGCGCACGCTCAGCGCCGCCGGGTTGATCAGCGGGATCACCGGTACGGCGACCTCCATCGGCGGACCGCCCCTCGCCCTGCTCTATCAGCACCGCCCGCCGCACCAGGTCAGATCGACGCTCGCCGTGCTCTTCGTCACGGGTTCGGCCATCAGCCTGACCGGCCTCGGGGTGGCTGGCGAGCTGTCCCTTCGCGAGCTCAAGATCGCGGCGCTCATGGTCCCGGTGCTGGCGTTCGGCGTGCTGGCCGGCACCCGCCTGCGCTCGCGCCTCCCGCTCAGCGTGATGCGGCCCGCGCTCCTGGCCGTCAGCGCCGTCTCGGCGGTCGTGCTGATCGTGAAGTCATTCGTGGCCTGACGCTTGGTCGCCGCCCTGCCAGAACCCGCCGCCGCGTCTAGGTTGAGTCGCATGGACCTGTCCGACTCGCCCTTCTCCGACTTCCTCGGCTTCGAGCTGCTGCTGGCCGACCAGGACAGAGAGCTGCTGGGCTTTGTCAGGTCGTTCATGAATCGGCAGGTCGAGCCGATCATCAACGACTACTGGACGCGGGCGGAGTTCCCGCACGAGATCGTGCCGCCCATGGCCGAGCTCGGCATCGCCGGACTCGCCTACGACGGACCGGGCTGTCCGGATCGCGGCGCGCTCGTCAACGGCATGGTGGCCATGGAGATGAGCCGGATCGACCCGTCCATCGGCACCTTCATGGGCGTGCACGGTGGCCTCGCGATGGGGTCGATCCAGCTGTGCGGCTCCGAGGAGCAGAAGCAGCGGTGGCTGCCCGCCATGGCCCGGATGGAGCTGATCGGCGCCTTCGGCCTGACCGAGCCCGACATCGGCTCGGCGATCGCGGGGGGACTGGCCACCACCGCCCGCCGTGACGGCGACGACTGGGTCCTCGACGGCGAGAAGAAGTGGATCGGCAACGCCGCCTTCGCCGATCTGATCATCATCTGGGCGCGCGACGAGGCCGACGGCGAGGTCAAGGGCTTCGTGGTCGAGAAGGACACGCCGGGCATGACCTTCACCAAGCAGGAGGACAAGATCGCCCTGCGGGTGGTGCAGAACGCCGAGATCCACCTGTCCGGCGTGCGTGTGCCGGAGGCCAACCGGCTGCAGGAGGCGAACTCGTTCGCCGACACCTCCCGCGTGCTGCGGGTGACCCGGATGGACGTGGCGTGGCAGGCCACCGGCTGCGCGCGCGGCGCGTTCGAGCACGCCCTGCGGTACACGACCCACCGCGAGCAGTTCGGCAAGTCCATCGGCTCGTTCCAGATGGTGCAGGACCTGCTGGTCAAGATGTTGAGCAACGTGACGGCGTCGATCGCGATGAACGTGCGCGCCTCGCAGCTGCAGGACGCCGGTGTCCTCAAGGACGAGCACGCCTCGCTGTGCAAGGTGCACAGCACCGTGCGGATGCGCGAGACGGTCGGCTGGGCCCGCGAGGTGCTCGGCGGCAACGGCATCCTGCTCGAGCACCACGTGGGCCGATTCGTGGCCGACGCCGAAGCCATCTACTCCTACGAGGGCACCCGCGAGATCAACACCCTGATCGTCGGTCGCGCCATCACCGGCGAGGGCGCTTTCGTCTAGACGACGACGCCTTCGGGGGTCTCGTCGTCGACCAGCTCGTGGTGCTTGACGTTCAGCACGACCCAGACGATCGCCGAAGCGGTCCAGATCATGAACGCGCCCACCAGGAAGGCCTGCGTCGCTCCGTCGGTGAAGGCAGCCTGACCCACCAGTGCCTCCAGTCGCTCGGAGACGCCAGCCGGCGCAGGTGCTCCACCGGGAGTGGCGGCGCTCAGCGACTCACCGATCTCGGCGCCGCGGTTGCGGGTGAAGTGCACCGCCACGGTGGACAGGCTGGCCAGTCCGATGGCGCCGCCGACCTGCTGCATCGTGTTGAGCACGCCGGAGCCGATGCCCGAGTCCTCGGACGGGATGCCGTGCAGCGCGACGAGCGTCATCGTCACGAACACCAGACCCATGCCGACGGCCATCAGCACGATGAACGGCGCGATCTCGGTCCAGTAGTTGACCGAGTCCGACAACGAGCCCTTGCCCATGGCGATCCGCATCAGGTTGGCCGGGCTGTCGTCCACGGTGATGCGCGAGAACATGAACAGCGCGAGACCAGCGAAGATCGTGCCGGTGCCGGCGATGAACCGCGGGGCGATGTGCGCGATCAGCTTGGACGCCACGGTGGCACCGACGATGATGCCGAACGTGAAGGGCAGGAAGGCGAAGCCGGTGTGCAGCGGGCTGTAGCCGAGCACGTTCTGCACGAACAGCGACAGGAAGAAGAACATCGCGAACATGGCGGCCGGGGTGATCATCATGGTCAGGAACGCGACCGAGCGGGCCCGGTTGGCGAAGATGCTCAGCGGCAGCAACGGGTTCTTGACGGTGCTCTCGATGACGACGAAGCCGATCAGCAGAACGGCGGCCGCGACCAGGGCGGCGATGGTGAAGGTGTCGCCCCAGCCGTATCGCTCGTCGCCTGCGCGGGAGAGGCCGTAGACCAGGGACGCGATGCCGACGGTGCCCGACAGGGCGCCGGGGACGTCGAGCGCGACCCGTCGCGGCGTGCTCTCGGGCAGGAACTTCGGAGCGACCCACGCGGCCGCGAGACCGATCGGCACATTGATGAGGAAGGTCAGGCGCCATCCCTCGAGCCCGGTGATCTGCAGTCCGGTGAGCCAGCCACCGAGGATCAGGCCGATGGCGGCGCCGACGCCCGACAGTGCGGCGTAGATGCTGAACGCGCGGTTGCGCAGCGGACCGGCGGGAAACGTCGTCGTGATGAGGGCCAGCGCGGCGGGGGCAGCCATCGCGGCGCCGACACCCTGGAGCGCCCGCGAACCGAGCAGCATGGCCTCGTTCTGGGCGAGTCCACCGAGCGCGGAGGCGGCGGCGAACAGGACCAGCCCGGTCATGAAGATGCGGCGGCGGCCGTACAGGTCGGCCAGCCGTCCGCCGAGCAGCAGCAGCCCGCCGAAGGCCAGCGCGTAGCCGGTGACGATCCACTGCAGGTTGTTCTGGCTGACGTCGAGGTCGCGGCCGATGTACGGCAGTGCGATGTTGGCGATGGTGCTGTCGAGCACGACCATCAGCTGCGCCATGCAGATGATGACGAGGGCCCAGCCGAGTCGGCGGGATGACTCAGGCGGCACGGACTCGACGATCGGTGTCGTCGACACCGCTGCCGTCCATGGTGGTCTCGGGGGTGGGGGATTCGGTCATGAGTGGTCCTTGGGAGCGGGAGTCGGGCGGAGGACTGCGGGGAGGATCACCTGGTCGATGACGGCGGTGATGGATGCCTCGGTGGGTTGCTGACCGAGGACGAACTGGCGGTGCAGGACGATGCCGGCGAGGGCGGGGCCGACGACGTCGAGGTCGACGCCATCGCGCAGCTCGCCTCGCGCCTCAGCACGCTCGAAGAGCTCGCGAGTCCGCTCGACCTTGGGGCCGATGAACCGGGTCCGGAACCCTTCGGCGAACTCAGGATCTCGACCGAGGGCGGTCATGAGGCTGCCGAACACGGCGATCTGCCGCTCGTCGGTCAGTCCGCCGTGGCCAGCGCAGTGCGAGGCGATGAGATCGTCGCGCAGGGTGCCGGTGTCGGGCAGATCACCGATCGGGCCCTTCTGCGCGAGCACGGCCTCGAGCACCAGGATCGCCTTGGTCTCCCAGCGGCGGTACAGCGTCGCCTTCGAGGCCCGCGCGGCCGACGCCACGGCGTCCATCGTCAGCCGGTCGTAGCCCACGTCGGCGAGGACGTCGAGCGTCGCGTGGAGAATCTCCTGCTCGCGCTCGCCCTCCACCCGTGGACGGGCGGCTGCTGCTTCTACCGGGGTCATGGTCTCCTCGATGGAACGAAACCGTTCCGTTCCATGAAGAGGGTACGGAGTCGTTTCATCCAGACGCAACCCCGCGAGGCACTCAGGGCGTGTGAGGTGCACCACCTGAGGTGTTGCTGGTCAGGGTGAAGTGATTGCCGTCGGGGTCTCGCAGGATCACGCCGCCGGGGATCGTGGACATGTGCCCGGCGCCGAGCGCCACGAGTCGGTCGGTCTCGGCGTCCAGATCGTCAGGGGCGGTCACCAGCTCGAATCGTTGCCGCCCCCATCCGGGGGACGCCTCGACCGGGGGTCCACCCCAGGCCACCTTGGTGCCGCCGTGAGGAGACTGGATCGCCGTCTCCTCGTCCTGGTCCCACACCAACGGCCACCCGAGGGCCCCGCTCCAGAACAGACCCACGTCGCGGGTGCCATCGCAGGCCACCTCGCCGAGGGTGCCGGTTCCGGCGAGGTAGGAGTTGCCGGGCTCGATCACGCAGAACGCCTGACCGCCGGGATCCGCCAGCACGACGTGGTCCTCGCCGGTCTGCTGCCCCACATCGACGTGTCGCGCGCCGATCGCCAGGGCGCGCTCGACGATCGCCTGCTGATCAGTGTCGTCAGGGGTGGTGACGTGCAGATGGAGGAGATCCGGTCCGACCCACGGTGTCGGCGTCGTGATGAAGCGCAGCCCCACCTGAGTGTCGTCGCCGGGGAGCAGGAGCCCGCCATCGTGATCGACGACTTCGCGCACCAGCAGGCTCGCCCAGAAGGCAGCAACCACCCGGGCATCAGGGACGTCGACGGTCACGGCCACGAGACGAACGGTCATACGTCGACGCTAGATGAGAACGAGCGTGACGGCCAAGGAGTGAAGCGTCGCTGAGCTCACTGTCGTGCCCGGGCGTAGGAAGCCTGGGCTTCTGCCCATGGGCCGGACCGACCGCCGAGGTTTGCTGTCTCGATGATCAGGACCGACAGCTCGGCGGAGAAGCTCTCACTGGCCTCGCGCGGGAGCAGCGACGGCAGGTTGTCGATCGCGATGACGTCCAGGAGCGGCTGGTCGACAATGCGGCGAACCGGTTCGTTCCAGGTCGTGATCGACGTGTTGACCGGGATCAGGTTCGCCGACGACGTGACGTCGCACGTGACGTCCGAGATGACCCGCAGGCGCCGATCGACGTCGAGATCTTCGGGGCGAACCCACGGATCGACCTTCTGTCCGCGCGACACGACGCAGTTGACCAGCAGGTCGTGCTCCAGCAGCGCCTCGCGGTCGAGGTCTCGCGTGTGGCCGGCGTCCCACGGCGTGATGCGGGCACCGGCGACCGCCAGCGCCTCGACCGCCCCGCCGCCACTACGCCCGCGTGCACCGATCACCAGGGCCGACATGTCGTCCAGGCTCGCCGCGAGCAGCTCGTCGAGCTCAGGACGTGTCATCGGGGTCAGCGGGGTCTCGAGCTGCCCGCGAACGGTCAGCACGCCGAGTGCGGCGCCGACGTAGCCGGCCCACCGGCCGAACGCCACCACCCGCCGTCCGTCCACCGTCAGGTACTCGATGTCGAGCAGGTCGCCGCCGCCACGCTCGAACCGCGCGAGCACCTCCTCGGCACCGTCCTGACCCTTGAAGGCGTGCGCGAAGTAGATGTGCGGGTGCACGAGTGCGCCCGGTTCGTCGGGCAGCTCCTTGATGCCGAGGATGTGCGCGTCCGGAGGCGCGTCGACCCAGGAGCCTGTCTCGACGAGCTCGCAACCCGCCGCAGCGTACGCGTCGTCGTCCGAAGACCCGCTGCGGAGAGCGCTCGACGGTGACGCGCACGCCGTCGGCGATCAACGTGTGGCAGTCGTGCGGCACCAACGGTGCTCGCTGCTCAGTGGCTCGTGTCTCGGACCGCATCCACAGATGAACACCCATGGCCGCAGGCTAGCGGTCAGGCCTTGGCGAGTGACACCACAGCCCGTTCACCGTCGGCGACCTCGACCGGGGTGCCGGCCGTGTTCGCGTCCACGGACAAGGTGGCCAGCGTCTCGCCGGCGATCAGGTCGGCGTGCGTGGTCGCAGCCGCGACGACGGCGTCGCTGCCGCCGATCACCAGCGTGATCCGGTCCGACACGTCGAGTCCGGTGTCGCGGCGCGCCTGCTGCACTCCACGCACCAGGTCGCGGGCCAGGCCCTCGGCCGCCAGCTCGGGAGTGACCTCGGTGGACAGCGCCACGAAGCCAGCCGAAGGCAGCAGCGCCACCTCGACGCCGTCGGCCGACTCGGCCACCTGCTCCAGCGTGTACTCGCCCTCGACGAGTGCGAGACCGCCGGAGGTGACGGTGACGTCCCGTCGTCGGCCACCGACCAGTCGCCGGTCTTCGAGCCCTTGATCGCGGTCTGCACGTCCTTGCCGAGACGTGGTCCGGCGGCACGGGCGTTGACGGTGAGCTTGCTGCTCAGCCCGAAGGCTTGGGCCTCGTCGGATGCCACGTCCACGAACCGCACCTGCTTGACGTTGAGCTCGCCAGCGATGATGTCGGCGAAGTCGGACAACAGATCAGGGTCCGTGACGGCCACCAGCAGTGACGACAGCGGCAGGCGGGTGCGCAGACCGGCGCCCTTGCGGATGGACGATCCGGTCGAGCAGATGTCGCGGACCTGGTCCATGCCCGCGACGAGTGCGTCATCGGTCGGGAAGCCGTCTGCGGATGGCCAGTCGGTCAGGTGCACCGACCGCTCGGCGGTGAGGCCGCGCCAGATCTCCTCGGTGGTCAGCGGGCAGCAGGGGAGCGGTGACCCGGCAGACCGTCTCGAGCACCGTGAACAGGGTGTCGAACGGCTGGCGCGTGATCTCGTCCGCAGGCTGACCGTCGGCCAGCCAGAATCGCTCGCGCGAACGGCGGATGTACCAGTTGGTCAGCACGTCGAAGAACTCGCGCGTGGTCTCGCACGCGTCGGCGACGGCGTAGGTGTCCATCTGGGTGGTCATCTCGCTCGACGAACCGGCCCAGCTTGGCCAGGATGTAGCGATCCATCGGGTCCGAGGCATCGCTGATCGTGCGCGCCTCGAAATCCTTGCCCGCGAGGTTGGCGTACAGGCTGAAGAAGTACCAGCTGTTCCACAGCGGGATCATCACCTGGCGCACGCTGTCGCGGATGCCCTGCTCGGTGACGACCAGGTTGCCGCCGCGCAGGATGGGCGAGGCCATCAGGAACCAGCGCATCGCGTCGGCGCCGTCGCGGTCGAACACCTCGGACACGTCCGGGTAGTTGCGCAGCGACTTGCTCATCTTGTTGCCGTCCGAGCCCAGCACGATGCCGTGGCTGATGCACGCCTCGAAGGCGGGCTTGTCGAACAGGGCGGTGGCCAGGATGTGCAGCGTGTAGAACCAGCCGCGGGTCTGGCCGATGTACTCCACGATGAAGTCGCCGGGGAAGTGCCCTCCGGCCGAATCTGCGCCATCGAACCACTCGGCGTTCTCGAACGGGTAGTGCACCTGGGCGTACGGCATCGAGCCGGAGTCGAACCACACGTCGAGCACGTCGGTGACGCGCCGCATCATCGACTTCCCTGTGGGGTCGTCCGGGTTCGGGCGCACCAGCTCGTCGACGTAGGGGCGGTGCAGATCCGGCTCGCCGTCACGGGTGGGCAGCCGGCCGAAGTCGGCCTCGATCTGCTCGAACGAGCCGTAGACGTCGATGCGCGGGTACGCGGGGTCGTCGCTCTTCCACACCGGCACGGGGGAGCCCCAGAAGCGGTTGCGGGTGATCGACCAGTCGCGGGCATTCTCCAGCCAGCGTCCGAACTGGCCATCCTTGATGTGTTCGGGCACCCACTCGATCTGCTGGTTCAGCTCCAGCATGCGCTTCTTGATGGCGGTGACCTCGACGAACCATGACGAGACGCCCTTGTAGATCAGGGGCTCGCGGCAGCGCCAGCAGTGCGGGTAGGAGTGGTCGTAGGTCTCGCGGCGCAGCAGCACGGTGCCGGCCGTGACGGCTCCAGTGTGGGCCTTGAGGTCGTCGATGATGTGCGCGTTGGCGTCGAAGACCTGCATGCCCTCGTAGTCGGTGACCGGGGCGGTGAAGCGGCCGTCCTTGCCCACCGGCATGACCGGCTCGATGCCCTCGCGGTCGGTGACCTCCTTGTCGACCTCGCCGAAAGCGCCGGCGCTGTGCACCAGGCCGGTGCCGTCGGTGGTCGTGACGGCATCGTCGGCTGCGACGACGCGGAAGGCATTCTCGTGGCCGGCGTAGTAGCTGAAGGCCGGGGTGTACGTGAGGCCCAGCAGGTCTGCGCCCGTGCCCCGCCAGACGACCTCGGGGTCGTCGCCCAGCTCGCGGGCGTAGGCGGGCAGGCGCGCCTCGGCGAAGATCGAGTCGGTCGTCCCCGACCATCACGTAGTCGATCTCGGTGCCGACCATGACGGCGAGGTTGCTGGGCAGGGTCCACGGCGTGGTGGTCCAGATCATCAGCTTGGCGCCAGCCAGCGGGCCGTCACCCGCGATCTCGAAGCCGACCGTGACGGCGGGGTCCTGACGGTTCTGGTAGACGTCGTCGTCCATGCGCAGCTCGTGGTTCGACAGCGGCGTCTCGTCGTTCCAGCAGTAGGGCAGCACGCGGAAGCCCTCGTAGACGAACCCCTTGTCGTACAGGCTCTTGAACGCCCAGATGACCGACTCCATGTAGTCGGGGTTCATGGTGCGGTAGTCGTTGTCGAAGTCGACCCAGCGCGCCTGGCGGGTCACGTACTCGCGCCACTCGCCGGTGTACTTCATGACCGACTCGCGGCAGGCGTCGTTGAACTTGTCGATGCCCATCTCGACGATCTCGTCGGTGGTCTTGATGCCGTTCAGGCGCATGGCCTCCAGCTCGGCGGGCAGGCCGTGGGTGTCCCAGCCGAAGCGGCGCTCGACCCGGCGGCCCCGCATGGTCTGGTAGCGCGGCACGACGTCCTTGACGTAGCCGGTCAGCAGGTGCCCGTAGTGCGGGAGTCCGTTGGCGAACGGCGGCCCGTCGTAGAACACGAACTCGTTGTCGCCGTCGGTGCCGGTGTCGCGCTGGTCGACGCTCGCGCGGAAGGTGTCGTCCTCGGCCCAGAAGGCCAGCACGCGCTCTTCCATCTCGGGGAACCGAGGGCTCGAGGGCACACCGGTCGAGGCATCGCTCTGACCGGTCCGCGTGCGGGGGTACGTCATCTGGGGCTCCTGCGTTCTCGTGCTGTTCGCACGAGGACGACCAACCCCTGGGCGGGGGAGCCGCGGTACCACCTCGATTGCCGCCGCCGGGGCGATGGCCACTTCATGAAGGCGATGACGGGCCCATCCGTCCGGTTCTACTGGGGGAGCGGACTCCCTGTTCTTCCGGCTGCTCGCCGCTGATGACGGCTCGAACGCTGTGCTCTCAGCGTACCGGGCGCCCGCCCCTCCGACACCACCCCCCGCGAGTGGCGCAATGTGGCGCACTTCGCGGCTCGACATCAGCCAATCTGCGCCACTCGACGGACGGTTTGCGCCACTCGCGACCACTTAGTGTTGACAGGACCATAAGCACGGGCTTAGTGTCATATCTTACCTTAAGGAGGTGCAGGATGACGATCTCGTCAGCGGTTGACCAGAAGGTCTCGCTCGCGGTCTCGACCGTCATCTTCGCGCTCCGTCCGCACCCCATGTCCGGGGAGCTGACCGTGTGGCTGCCGCTGGTGCGCCGCATCCGTGAGCCGCACGAGGGATCGTGGGCGCTGCCCGGCGGGCCGCTCGAGCCGCACGAAGACCTCGCGGCCAGCGCGCAGCACACCCTCGACCGCACCACGGGCCTGACTCCGCGCTACCTGGAGCAGCTGTACTCCTTCGGCGCGATCGACCGTTCGCCGACCGTCGACCGTGACGGCCGGGTCGTCTCGATCGTCTACTGGGCGCTGGTTCGGCCCGACGAGGTCGCGCGTGCCGTCGCCAAGGCGGAGGAAGTGGCGGCGGAGCAGTACGGCGAGAACGTGCAGTGGTTCGTCGCCGACGAGGTGCCGACACTGGCCTTCGACCACAACGAGATCCTCGAGTATGCGCTGAAGCGATTGCGCGCCAAGATCACCTACTCGCCCATCGCCTTCGCCTTCTGCAACGACGAGTTCACCCTCGCCGAGCTGCGCGAGGTGCACGAGGCCGTGCTGTGCAAGCAGATCGATCCGGCCAACTTCCGGCGTCAGGTGCTCGCCACCCATGACGTCGCGCCCACCGGCGCCTTCGTCCAGGGCACCAGCCACCGCCCGCCCGCCCTGTACCGACTCGCCACCCAGCTCGAGGAGTCCCGATGACTGCACCCATTCGCCCGAGTCCGGCGCTTTCGGTCAACGACCTGATCGTCACCGATCCCGCAGACAGCTGCAACGACGATCTGGCCGAGGGTCCATGGATGTTCGACTCCGTCCCGGGCTACGGGCCGGGCTGCTCCGAGGACGACGTCATGCCGGTCCCGGTCGTGCGTCCCGGCCAGCTGCCGGCGGCGTATCAGCTGATGGCCGACGAGGATCTGCACGCCCGCATCGTGGCGGCCAAGGAGGCGCTCGGCGACAAGCTCGTCATCCTCGGTCACTTCTATCAACGCGACGAGGTCGTGCAGTACGCCGACTTCGTGGGCGACTCGTTCCAGCTGGCCAACGCTGCCCTCACCAAGCCCGATGCCGAGACCATCGTGTTCTGCGGCGTGCACTTCATGGCCGAGACCGCCGACATCCTGGCTCGACCCGAGCAGCACGTCATCCTCCCCAACATGGCGGCCGGCTGCTCGATGGCCGACATGGCCGACGAGGAATCGGTCGAGGACTGCTGGGAACAGCTCGAGCAGGTCTACGGTCCGCTCGATGAGAAGGACGCCGACGGCAAGCAGCCCGTCGTTCCGGTCACGTACATGAACTCCTCGGCCGCGCTCAAGGCGTTCTGCGGCAAGCACGGCGGCATCGTGTGCACGTCGTCCAACGCCGCGACCGTCCTGGAGTGGGCCTTCGAACGCGGACATCGCGTGCTGTTCTTCCCTGACCAGCACCTGGGCCGCAACACCGCCAAGGCCATGGGCATCAGTCTCGATGACATGCCGACCTGGAATCCGCGCAAGCCCTTGGGCGGCCACACCGAAGCGGAGCTCGACACCGCCAAGGTGCTGCTGTGGAACGGCTTCTGCTCGGTGCACAAGCGATTCACCGTGGGGCAGATCAAGAAGGCCCGCGCCGAGCACCCCGGCATCAAGATCATCGTGCACCCCGAGAGCCCCATGCCGGTGGTCGACGCAGCCGACGCCTCCGGGTCCACCGACGCGATCAACAAGTTCGTCCAGGCGTCCTCGCCCGGCGACACGATCGCCATCGGTACCGAGATCAACATGGTCAACCGGCTGGCGGCCCAGTATCCGGACCGCACCGTCTTCTGCCTCGATCCGGTCGTCTGCCCGTGCTCGACGATGTATCGCATTCACCCGGGCTACCTCGCCTGGGTGCTCGACAAGCTCGTCGAGGGTGAGGTGCACAACGAGATCATCGTGCCCGAGGAGATCGCCACCCACGCCAAGATCGCGCTCGAGCGCATGCTCGCCGCGCTCCCCAAGTGATGAGGACGGGCCGATGAACAGCTTGATCGTGGTGGGCAGCGGTGTCGCGGGCATGACCACCGCGCTCGACGCCGTCGCCGCGGGTCTCGAGGTCACCTTGATCACCAAGGCTGATCTCGCCCAGAGCAACACCCGGTACGCGCAGGGCGGGGTGGCCGTGGTCACCGACGCCATGTCCGATCCCGGTGCCCCGAAGCTTGGCGACTCGGTCGAGGCGCACGTCGCCGACACCCTGGTCGCCGGCGCGGGCCTCAGCGACGAGGACACGGTGCAGATCCTGTGCGCCGAGGGACCAGCGGCCATCGACGAGCTCATCGCCCGCGGGGTGGAGTTCGACCGCCACGACGGGGAGCTGTCCCACGGACTGGAGGCGGCGCACAGCTTCGCCCGCATCCTGCATGCCGGCGGCGACGCCACCGGCGCTGGCATCGCCTACGCCCTGATCGACCGCGTGCACGAGTCGGCCATCACGGTTCGCGAGGACACCACGGTCGTGGATCTCCTGGTTGAACAGGGTGTCGTCACGGGCGTGCAGCTGCTCGACGGCGAACAGCTGCACGCCGATGCCGTGGTGCTCGCCACGGGGGGAGCGGGTCAGCTGTTCCCGTACACGACCAATCCGGAGGTCGCGACGGCCGATGGCATCGCGATGGGTCTGCGCGCCGGCGCGGTGGCGGCCGATCTGGAGTTCTACCAGTTTCATCCGACGTCGCTGAACGCTCCGGGCAATTTCCTCGTCTCGGAGGCGGTTCGCGGCGAGGGCGCCCATCTGATCGACGCCGACGGCGAGCGATTCATGCTGGCGATCCATCCCGACGCCGAGCTCGCACCGCGCGACGTGGTGGCGCGGGCCATCGCCGACCAGATGAAGGCCAAGGTTCATGGCCCCGTGCGGATCGACGCCACCGCGCTCGGGTCTGAGTTCCTGGCGAAGCGGTTTCCCAACATCGACGCCGCCTGCCGCGCGCAGGGTTACGACTGGGGCCAGGTTCCCGTGCCGATCACGCCTGCCGCGCACTACTACATGGGCGGCATCCGCACCGATGAGTGGGGACGCACCTCGGTGCCCGGCCTCTACGCGGTCGGCGAGGTGGCCTGCAACGGCCTGCAGGGCGCCAACCGGCTGGCGTCCAACTCGTTGCTGGAGGGCGCGGTCTACGGATCTCGCATCGTCGAGGGCATCCTCGATCCCACGCCCGTCGTGCCGTTCGATGACGAGTGGATCGAGCCGACCCCACTCGACCTCGCCGGTCCGGCCGAGGGTCGCGAGGTCAACCGATCGGACCTGCAACAGCTGATGTGGGACGCCGCAGGCCTCTCGCGCACCGCGGCGGACCTCCAGCAGGCCGTGGCGGAGCTCGCCACGTGGACCTCGCCGGCCGTCACCGATGCCAAGTCAGCCGAGGACGCCAACTTGCTCGTCGTGGCGCGGGCTGTGGTCGCCAGCGCGCTGGCCCGCCGCGAATCCCGCGGCGGTCACTTCCGCGCTGACTTCCCCGCCACTGATCCCACCCAGAACCGTCACTCAGGAGTGTTCGCACGTGCTTGAACGTCGCCAGATCCAGCGAGTCGTCCTGATGGCGCTCGACGAAGACGCCCCGTTCGGCGACATCACCTCGCAGACGCTCGTTCCGGAGGACGCCACGGCCCACGCGCAGCTGGTGGCGCGGGAGCCGGGGGTGTTCGCCGGGTCCGATGTCTACGTCATCGCGATGAGCACGGTCGACCCGACGGTCTCGATCGACATGCACGTCGCCGACGGCGACGCGTTCGAGACCGGCACGGTGCTGGCCGACGTCAGCGGCCCAGCCCGGGCGGTCCTGCAAGCCGAGCGTGTCGCCCTCAACCTCGTTCAGCGGATGTGTGGCATAGCCACGCTCACAGCCGCATACGTCGCCGCCGTCGGCGACCACCCCGTGCGCGTCGTCGACACGCGCAAGACCACCCCCGGTCTGCGCGCCCTGGAACGGCACGCCGTGCGGTGCGGTGGCGGCCACAACCACCGGTATTCGCTCTCGGACGCCGTCATGGCCAAGGACAACCACCTCGCCGTGGTCGGCGACATCACGGCGGCCCTGCGCAAGGCCGCACTCGATCTGCCGCACACCACGCACATCGAGGTCGAGGTCGACCGGCTCCAGCAGATCGACGCCGTGCTCAAGTCCGAGGCGGCCGACACGATCATGCTCGACAACTTCAGCCTCAAGGACCTTCGCGCTGGGGTGAAGCAGATCGGCGGCCGGGCTCTGGTCGAGGCCAGCGGCGGCATCACGCTGGAGACCATCGGTGACGTGGCGGCCACCGGTGTCGACGTCATCAGCGTCGGCGCGCTCACGCACAGCGTCCGGGCGCTTCGACCTCGGGCTCGACATCACGATGCAGACGGCGTGATCCTCGCAGAGCTCGTCGCTGGCGAGCAGGAGGTGACGTGATCTATCTCGACGAAGCAGCCACGACACCGGTCAAGCGCCAGGTCATGGAGGCCATGTGGCCGTATCTCGGTCCGCAGTTCGGCAATCCGTCGAGCCATCACGAGGTGGGCGAGGCGGCGCGTGACGCTCTCGAGCAGGCCCGCGCCGATGTCGCCGAGTCGCTCGGCGCCCGCTCGTCCGAGATCACCTTCACGTCCGGCGGCACGGAGTCCGACAACACCGCCGTCAAGGGGATCGCGATGGCCGCCACAGGTCGCCACGTCATCGTGTCGGCGATCGAGCACCCCGCCGTCCTGGAGTCCGCCGATTTCCTCGGCCGCATCGGGTACGAGGTCACGGTGCTTCCGGTTGACCACCACGGTCTGATCAACCCCGCATCCCTGACCGAGGCGCTCCGCGACGACACCGCAGTGGTCAGCATCCAGATGGCCAACAACGAGGTGGGCACCATTCAGCCGCTCGAAGCGCTGGCCGAGCAGGCGGCGAGGCGCGGGGTTCCCATGCACACGGACGCCGTGCAGGCGGCCGGTTGGCTCGACCTTGACGTCACCGGTCTGGGTGTCCAGGCGCTCAGCATCTCGGGGCACAAGATCGGCGCGCCCAAGGGAGTCGGGATCCTGTGGGTCTCGCGGCGGACGCCGTTCGAGCCCCTCATCCACGGAGGCGGCCAAGAAGGCGGTCACCGTTCGGGCACCGAGAACGTGGCTGCAGCGGTCGGCATCGCCGCCGCCCTCCGACTGAGCGCAGGTCCGGTCGACGAGGTCGTCGCGCGGCGGGACTCCTTCATCGGCCGCGTGCTCGCCGAGGTGCCCGGATCCGAGCTCACTGGTCACGCCAGCCGCCGCCTCCCGGGCAGTGCGTCCTTCGTCTTTCCGGGCCGCAGCGGTGAGTCGATCCTGCTCGACCTCGAACGACGCGGCGTCGTCTGCTCCAGCGGCTCGGCCTGCGCCGCGGGCAGCGATGAGCCCAGTCACGTGCTCACCGCGATGGGCTACCCGGCCGAGGTTGCGCAGACCGCCGTCCGATTCACCTTCGGGCGCACGACCACCCACGAGCAGCTCGACGAGGTCGTGGAGCACCTCGTCGCCGCCACCCGCTGAGACGGCTACCGCGGCGGCTCTACGATGGGAACGATGAACGACCAGCCAGTCGCCTACCTCGACCACGCGGCCACGACGCCGATGTGGCCCGAGGCGATCGACGTGATGACCGCCGAGCTCGGACGCCTCGGCAATGCGTCGTCCCTGCACGCGTCGGGGCGTGCGTCGCGCCGGGTCGTGGAGGAGTCCCGCGAGCTGATCGCCGAGCGGCTCGGTTCGCGTCCCAGCGAGGTCGTCTTCTGCTCCGGCGGCACCGAAGCCAACAATCTGGCCATCAAGGGGCTGTACTGGGCCCGCCGCGCGCAGGATCCGGGTCGGCGACGGGTCATCTTCAGCTCGATCGAGCACCATGCGCTGCTCGACCCCGTCACCTGGCTGGCCAAGCACGAGGGCGCCGACATCGACATGACGCCGGTCGACGCCATCGGGCGGATCCAGGTCGACGCGCTCCGCTCAGCGGTGGCCCACGACCCTGCGTCGGTCGCAGCCATCACCACGATGTGGGCCAACAACGAGATGGGCACGATCCAGCCGATCGACGAGGTGGTCGCGATCGCCCGCGAGCACGGCATTCCGGTGCACAGCGATGCTGTGCAGGCTGCCGGCTACGTGCCGATCGACTTCGCCGCACGGCAGCTCGATGCCATGACCGTCACGGCTCACAAGCTGGGTGGTCCCGTGGGGGTGGGCGCACTGGTCATCCGGCGCGAGATCGACGCCGTGCCACTGATGCACGGCGGGGGACAAGAACGCGACATTCGCTCCGGCACCAT
This sequence comes from uncultured Actinomycetota bacterium, assembly GCA_963769445.1. Lineage (GTDB taxonomy): Bacteria > Actinomycetota > Actinomycetes > Propionibacteriales > Nocardioidaceae > Aeromicrobium. The sequence goes on from CAVYLO010000004.1 coordinate 75,834, forward strand.
CGGGGTCGCCCTGATCGCCTCCTTCGCGCGGGCTCTCGACCTCACGGTGCAGCGGCAGGCTGAGACGGCCGCCCGGATCGAGCGGTTGCGGCAGCGGCTGGTCGACGGCGTGCGCAGCATCGTCCCCGACGCGGTCGTCAACGGCGACCCCGAGTCGGGTCCGAACCATCGGTTGCCGAACATCGCTCACGTGACCTTTCCCGGCTGTGAGGGCGACGCGATGCTGATGCTGCTCGACGCCCAGGGCGTCGAGTGCTCCACCGGATCGGCGTGCGACGCCGGGGTGCCACAGCCGAGCCACGTCCTGATGGCGATGGGTTACGACGAGCAGGCCGCCCGCGGCTCGCTGCGCTTCAGCCTGGGCCACACCACGACCGAGTCGGACATCGATCGCCTGCTGGCGGCCCTGCCGGCCGTTCACGAGCGGGCCACCCGAGCCGCCCACGTGAGGTCCTCATGAGAACCCCGCGCCGGAGGCGCAGATGAGAATCATCGCCGCCATGTCGGGCGGGGTCGACTCGGCCGTCGCGGCGGCCCGCGCGGTCGACGCCGGTCACGACGTCACCGGGGTGCATCTCGCGTTGAGTCGCAATCCGAAGTCGTACCGGTCCGGCGCACGAGGCTGCTGCTCGATCGAGGACAGCAACGATGCCCGCCGCGCCGCCGATGCGCTCGGCATTCCGTTCTACGTGTGGGACATGAGCGAGGAGTTCGCCGACACCGTCGTCGATGACTTCATCGCCGAGTACGAGGCCGGTCGCACGCCCAACCCGTGCCTGCGCTGCAACGAGAAGATCAAGTTCTCCGCCGTGCTGGACCGGGCGCTCGCCCTGGGCTTCGACGCCGTCGCGACGGGCCACTACGCCCGGCTCGCGACGGCACCCGACGGCACCGTGGAGATGCACCGGGCGAACGACATGGCCAAGGACCAGTCGTACGTGCTGGGCGTGCTGACGCAGGAGCAGCTGGCCCACTCGATGTTCCCGCTGAGCGAGACCACCAAGGACGTCATCCGGGCCGAGGCTGAGCGCCGCGGACTCCAGGTCGCGCAGAAGCCGGACAGCCACGACATCTGCTTCATCTCCGACGGTGACAATGCCGGTTGGCTCACCGAGAAGCTCGGCCCGAAGCCGGGTCAGATCGTCGACGAGTCCGGTCAGGTGTTGCGCGAGCACGAGGGTGCCTATGCGTTCACGATCGGCCAACGGCGCGGCCTCCGGCTCGGCATCCCCGCCGATGACGGCAAGCCGCGCTTCGTGCTCGACATCGAGCCCGTCTCCGGCACCGTCACGGTCGGCCCCCGCGAGGCCCTCGACGTCGATCACCTCACCTGCATCAAGCCGTTGTGGTGCGGAGCTGCTCCCACCGAACCGTTGGAGTGCACGGTGCAGCTGCGCGCCCACGGCGACGAGCACCGGGCCGTGGTCACGGTGCAGGGCGATCTCGTCGAGGTCGAGCTGCGGGACTCGGCCAGCGGCATCGCGCCTGGACAGGCCTGCGTGGTCTACGACGGCACCCGCGTCATCGGCTCGGCCACGATCGACAAAACCGCCTGATGGCACGCGCGACTGGCATCGGCTCGATGCCCGGCGACGACTTCGCTGGCGCGTTGGCTGCGGTCCTCGACGAGGTGCCGGACCTGCCGTTCCTGCCGGAGCTGCCGCAGCGGGGCCCGCACGCCGGCATGATCGGTCGCACGCTGGGACTGATCACCGATCTCGGAGCCGATCTGCAGCCCGACGGGTGGCGCATCGGCGTGGGGGAGGGCCTGGACCAACGCCGTGCCCGGTCGCGACTCGGCCAGGACCTCGACATCGCCGAGGAGATGCTGGTCGACCTCGCCGGACCGCTGAAGGTGCAGGTCGCCGGACCACTGACCCTCGCCGCCTCGGTCGAACGGCCGCGCGGCGACAAGATGCTCGCCGATCACGGCGCCCGTCGCGAGCTCGGCGAAGTCCTCGCTGCAGGACTGACGACCCACCTGGCGGACCTGAATCGTCGCTTTCCCGGCGTGGATCTCCACGTACAGCTCGACGAACCGGCCATCCGCGCGGTCATCGAGGGATCCATCCCCACCGCCTCAGGGTGGGCCACCCATCGTCGGGTCGATCCGCCGGAGGCCGACGCGCTGCTGCGTGGAGTCGTCGACGTGATCACCGCGGCGGGCGCCACGCCGGTGCTGCACTCCTGCGGACCAGATGTTCCGGTCGATCTGCTGCGAGGTCTGGGATTCTCCGCCATCAGCTTCGATCTTGCGCTGACGGGGGCGAACGACGTGTGGGCCGAGGCGTTCGACGCCGGGATGGACCTCTGGCTGGGCGTCGTCCCCTCGACCGATGCGCCGCTCGACCGCGACCCGATCCTCGAGCGGATCGAGACGTTCTTCAGCCGCCTGGGGTTCGATGGCGAGACCACGACGGAGCGCCTCGTGGTGACCCCGACCTGCGGACTCGCCGGGGCCTCACCACGCCATGCGCGAGCGGCTCTCGCAACCGGGCGAAGTGTCGCCGCTCGGCGATAGGCTCGACCCATGACCAGCGAGACGGGTGCCGACCTGCGCCAGCGGCACAAGCAGCTGGCCGAGACCGTGCTCGAGCACCGCGAGCGCTACTACGTCGACGACTCGCCCACGGTCTCGGACGCCGAGTACGACGCGCTGATGGTCGAGCTGCAGCAGCTCGAGGACCAGGTACCCGAGCTCCGCACTCCCGACTCGCCCACGCAGACGGTCGGGGGGCGCCCGTCGTCATCATTTGAGTCCTACGAGCACCGCGAACGCATGATGAGCCTCGACAACGCCTTCAGCACCGAGGAGCTCGAGGCGTGGCACACCCGGCTGCTGCGCGAAGGGGTCGACGACGCCGAGTTCCTGTGCGAGCTCAAGGTCGACGGCCTGGCCATCTCGCTCACGTATGACGACGGTGTCCTCACGCGCGGCGTCACCCGTGGCGACGGCAGGGTCGGTGAGGACGTCACCAACAACGTCCGCACCATCAAGGTCATCCCGCACCGCCTCACCGGCACTGATGCGCACCCCGTGCCGGCGTCCGTCGAGATCCGTGGCGAGGTGTTCTTCCCGACCGCAGAGTTCGAGGAGTTCAACGCGGCGTGGGCCGAGGCCGGCAACAACCCGTTCTCCAATCCGCGCAACGCCGCCGCCGGCACGCTGCGCATGAAGGACGTCTCGGTCACGGCCAGCCGCCCGCTGTCCATGGTCTGCCACGGCATCGGCTATCGCGAGGGCTTCAGGCCCGAACGCCAGTCCGAGGCGTACGAGGCCCTGAAGGCCTGGGGCCTCCCGACGTCGGACCGCGCCAAGGTCGTCCCAGACCTGGGGGGTGTCGAGACGTTCATCGCGCACTACGGCGAGCATCGCCATGATGTCGTGCACGAGATCGACGGAGTCGTGGTCAAGGTCGACCAGGTCGCCCTGCAAGGGCGTCTGGGGTCCACGTCGCGTGCACCCCGATGGGCCATCGCGTGGAAGTACCCGCCCGAGGAGGTCAACACCCGATTGCTGGACATCACGGTCAACGTCGGGCGCACCGGGCGGGTCACTCCGTTCGGCGTCATGGAGCCCATCCGCGTCGCCGGATCCACGGTCCAGATGGCCACGCTGCACAACCAGCACGAGGTCAAGCGCAAGGGCGTGCTGATCGGCGACATGGTCGTGCTGCGCAAGGCCGGCGACGTCATCCCCGAGATCGTCGGTCCGGTCGTCGCGCTGCGCGACGGCACCGAGCGCGAGTTCGTCATGCCCACCGAGTGCCCGGCGTGCGGCACCCCGCTGGCTCCGTCGCGCGAGGGCGACAAGGACATCCGGTGCCCCAACACGCGATCGTGCCCTTCACAGCTGCGCGAGCGACTCAGCCACGTCGGCGGCCGGGGTGCCTTCGACATCGAGGTGTTCGGGTGGGAGGGCGCCACGGCGCTGCTGGAGGCGGGGGTGCTGGTCGACGAAGGTGGTCTGTTCTCCCTCACCCACGACGACCTGCTGAAGGTCGGCCTCTACACGCGCGTGGCGAAGAAGACCGAGGCCGATGCCGCCACCGACGGCAAAGTGCTGAGCGCCAATGGCCTCGCGCTGCTCGACAACCTCCAGAAGGCCAAGTCCCAGCCGTTGTGGCGGGTGCTGGTGGCGCTGTCCATCCGACATGTCGGACCCACCGCCGCGCGGGCGCTGGCCACCGAGTTCGGGTCGCTCCCAGCCATCCGCGAGGCCACCGCCGAGCAGCTTGCCGCGGCCGAGGGAGTGGGCCCCACCATCGCTGACGCGGTGGTCGAATGGTTCGAGGTCGACTGGCATCAGCAGATCGTCGACAGCTGGGCCGCCGCTGGCGTCCGCATGGCCGACGAGCGCGACGAGTCCATCGTGCGCACGCTCGAGGGCCTGACCGTCGTGGTCACCGGCTCGCTGGAGCGCTTCACCCGCGATTCGGTCAAGGAAGCCATCATCAGCCACGGCGGCAAGGCCTCGGGCTCGGTGTCCAAGAAGACCGACTACGTCGTGGTCGGCGAGAACGCCGGCTCCAAGGCCGACAAGGCAGAACAGCTCGGCGTGCCGATCCTCGACGAGGCAGCCTTCGAGCAGCTGCTCAGTGACGGACCGCGCGGTCCGTGATGAACCCGGCCAGCACCTCGGCGTTGAGGTCGGGCAGCCAGTGCGTGGCTCCCTCGATCACCTCGAAGCGGTAGTCCGCCTGGACCCAGCGGTCGGTGGTCTCGGCGCCCTTGCGACCCAGGAAGGCATCGCCGTCGCTCCACACCAACGTGGTGGGCACCCGGATCTTCCGGCTGATGTCGGCGGGGCGGCTGAGCGGGAGCGACCGGTAGTAGCCGAGGCCGCCACGCAGGGCGCCGTCGTCGACGATCCCCGCGAAGTAGTCCTCGATCATGTCGGGGGTCATGCCGCCCGCACGCAGGAAGCGTCGGGCCATCCGTCGGCTTCTCAGCAGCAGCTCGGGCAGGAACGGCAGCTGGAACATGGCCATGTAGTACGACTTCAGGCCCTGCGTGCTGGTCAGCATCGAGCGCATGAAGGCCGCCGGGTGTGGCACCGACACGGTCGTCAGGGTGCGCACGAGGTCGGGGTGCTTTCCCGCCACGCCCCACGCCACGATGGCACCCCAGTCGTGTCCCACGACGTGCACGGGCTGCCCGATGCGGTCGATCAGCTCGACGACGTCGGCCACCAGCTCGGTGGTGCGGTACCCGAACCGTGATCGAGGGCGAGCGCGGGGGGAGTAGCCGCGCTGGTCGAGCGCGTAGGTGCGAAAGCCCTCGGAGTGCAGGTGCTCGCTGACAGCTCCCCACGAGGTGGCCCGTTGGGGGAACCCGTGCAGCAGCACGACCGGAACGCCGTCCTCGGGGCCGGAGTCGATCACGTCGAAGGTCAGCGGACCGCGGGAGTATTCGGTGAGGCGAGACATGGGCCCATCGTGTCAGAGAACGTCGTTATCCGACGAGCCCCGCGGGGGGACCGCATAGCCTGACGGGGTGCCGCCTCGTTCCCCGCTTCCTGATCGGCACGGGTTGGGTGCGGCCTGGCTGCGCACGCCAGATCGCGACAAGCCGCGGCCGAACCCGTGGCCGACGATGGGGGACTGGCTGCGGCACCGTCTGCCCGAGCGGGTCGACGTCGCCGCGATGCTGGCGACGCAGCGATTCGTCCACGCCGACGGAACTCCGGTCCGAGGCGACGAGGTCTACGCGCCGCACACCTTCGTGTGGTTCCACCGCGACCTGCCCGATGAGATCGAGGTCCCGGGACGGGTCACGGTCCTGCATCGCGACGAGCGACTGCTGGTCGTCGACAAGCCTGCCTTCCTGTCGTCCATCCCGCGTGGTCGGCACGTGCGAGAGAGCGTGGTGGTGCGACTGCGGGACGAGCTGGGGCTGCCGGAGCTGTCGCCCTTGCACCGGCTCGACCGGGTCACGTCCGGACTGCTGATGCTCGCCACCGAACGCCGCTGGCGTGGCCCCTATCAGTCGCTGTTCCAGGCGGGGGCGGTCCGCAAGACCTACCGGGCGCTCGCGCCGATCCGGCCGGATCTCCAGCTGCCGCTCACGGTGCGCAACCATCTGGTCAAGCAGCGGGGTGTCTGGCAGGCCGAGGTGGTGCCCGAGGCCGCGGTCAACGCCGAGACCTTCGTGGAGCTGGAGCCGCAGCGCCACGGGCTCCTGGGTGTCTATCGACTGACACCTCGCACGGGCAAGACCCACCAGCTGCGGGTTCATCTCAACAGCCTGGGCATCCCGATCGTGGACGACCCGCTCTACCCGCAGGTCCAGGACATCGAGATCGACGACTTCAGTCGGCCGCTGCAGCTGCTGGCGGCTGAGCTGGCCTTCATCGACCCGATCGACGGACGCCAACGGGCGTTCCGCAGCGGCTTGAGCCTGCCACTGTGAGTCAGGCGTCCCGCCGAGAGATCGCTGTGAAGACAGCGATGGAGATGATCGCGAAGACGATGCCGGCGACCATCAACCCGCCGGCTGCGGCGTAGAGCGCGACCGTGATGAACAGCATGATCTGGACGATCAGCCGGGTCGGGTCGTCCAGGCGTCGCCACGAGGTCGGCGCCATCCACTGCACCCAGATGCCCATGACCACGAAGGCCAGGAAGGCGCCGATGGCCCACCCGCGCCAGCCGTCGGCGAAGCCGTGTCCCGCGAACAGCAGCAGCACGACCATCGCGACCTCGCAGAGAAACGCGACGGCGTCGAGGAGCTCCATCTCGTCCGGCTTCTGCGGTGGCATGGGATCAGCGTAGAGGGGGCCACTACGATGGCTCGGTACCCCGCCACCCGCCGTCCAGTACTGCAAGGATCCGCATGTCTGAGCCCGTCTCGGGTATCTCGCGTCAGGATGTTCAGCACCTCGCTGGCCTCGCGCGCATCGATCTCAGCGATGCTGAGATCGACCATCTCGCCGAGGAGCTGCCGGCGATCCTCGATCACGTCGCGATCGTCCAGCAGGCCGCTGGGGACGACGTCCCCGCCATGAGCCACCCTCTGCCGGTCGACAACGTCTTCCGCCCCGACGAGGTGCGCCCCAGCCTGTCGCAGGACGATGCGTTGGCCGGCGCGCCTGCATCGGATCAGGGCCGCTTCCTGGTGCCCAAGATCTTGGGGGAGGAGTGAACAGCGACCTGACGAGGGCCACCGCTGACGAGCTCGCTCGGACCCTGGCTGCGGGCGATGTCTCATCCGTCGAGCTCACCCAGCTGCACCTGGACCGCATCGCTGCGGTTGACGGTGAGCTGAACGCCTTCCTGCACGTCGACGCTGAGGGTGCGCTCGCTGCGGCGGCCGACGTCGACGCCCGACGGGCCGGTGGCGAGTCGCTGGCCCACCTGGCCGGTGTGCCGATCGCCGTCAAGGACATCGTGGCCACGCGCGGCGTGCCCACCACGTGCGGCTCCAAGATCCTCGAGGGCTGGATTCCGCCCTACGACGCCACCGTTGCTGCGCGGATCAAGGCGGCTGGCCTCCCGATGTTGGGCAAGACCAACATGGACGAGTTCGCGATGGGTTCATCCACCGAACACTCCGCGTACGGCCCCACCCGCAACCCCTGGGACACGTCTCGCGTGCCGGGCGGTTCCGGTGGCGGATCGGCCGCTGCCGTGGCCGCCTTCGAGGCGCCGTTGGCGATCGGGACCGACACGGGTGGATCCATCCGCCAACCGGGTGCGTTCACCGGCACGGTCGGGGTGAAGCCGACGTACGGCGCGGTCAGCCGGTACGGATTGGTGGCCATGGCCAGCAGCCTGGACCAGGCGGGGCCCGTCACGCGCACCGTGCTCGACGCCGCACTGCTGCACGAGCTGATCGCGGGGCACGACCCGATGGACTCCACCAGCATCACGACCTCGCCGGCGCCGGTCGTGGCCGCTGCCCGTCGCGGTGAGGTCAAGGGCCTGAAGATCGGCGTCATCCGTGAGCTGGGCGGGAGCACCGAGTCCGCAGGAGGCTTCCAGGCCGGCGTCCGCGCCCGTTTCGACGAAGCGATCGCGCTGCTCACCGGTGCGGGTGCAGAGGTCGTCGAGGTGTCGATACCGAGCCTCGAGTACGCCCTCGCCGCCTACTACCTGGTGATGCCGAGCGAGGCGAGCAGCAACTTGGCCCGCTTCGACGCGATGCGATACGGCTTGCGCGTCAGCCCTGACGGCGTGGACAGCCCCAGCGCCGAACAGGTCATGGCCGCGACCCGCGACGCCGGTTTCGGTGACGAGGTGAAGCGCCGCATCATCATCGGCACCTACGCGCTCTCCAGCGGCTACTACGACGCGTACTACGGCTCAGCGCAGAAGGTGCGCACGCTGCTCGCGCGTGACTTCGCCGCAGCCTTCGACGGGCTCGACGTGCTGGCCTCACCCACGGTGCCCACCACGGCGTACCCACTGGGCGACAAGCTCGACGATCCGTTGGCCATGTACCTGGGCGACATCGCGACGCTGCCGGCCAATCTCGTCGGCATTCCGGGTCTGTCGCTCCCGATCGGCCTGGCCGACGAGGACCAGCTGCCGGTCGGGATGCAGTTCCTGGCGCCGGCCACCGCCGACGACCGGCTGTACAACGTTGCCGCGGGTCTGGAGACCTTGCTCGAGGACACGTGGGGCGGACTTCCCCTGCTGTCCCGTGCGCCCGAGTTGTCCGGTCAATCTGGAGAGGTCAGCCGATGAGCACGTCCACCGAGACGTCGTTGGTCCCGTTCGACGAGGCCATCACGCGGTACGACCCCGTGATGGGCCTGGAGATCCACATCGAGCTGAACACCGCGACCAAGATGTTCTGCGGCTGCCCGACCGAGTTCGGGGCCGAGCCCAACACCCAGGTCTGTCCGGTGTGCATGGCTCTGCCGGGTGCGCTGCCAGTCGTCAACGCGAAGGCCGTCGAGTCGGCCATCCGGATGGGGTTGGCCCTCAACTGCGAGATCGCCACCTGGTGCCGGTTCGCACGCAAGAACTACTTCTATCCCGACATGCCCAAGAACTTCCAGACCTCCCAGTACGACGAGCCCATCGCCTTCGACGGATACGTCGACGTCACGGTCGTCGACGAGGAAGCCGGCGACAGCGAGGTCTTCCGGATCGAGATCGAGCGCGCCCACATGGAGGAGGACACCGGCAAGGCGCTGCACGTGGGCGGGTCCACCGGCCGGATCCACGGGGCGGACCACTCGTTGGTCGACTACAACCGCGCTGGCATTCCGTTGATCGAGATCGTCACCCGCACGATCGAGGTTCCAGCCGCCAAGGCCCCCGCCGTGGCCCGTGCCTTCGTCTCGCACGTCCGTGACCTGATCGGTGGTCTCGGTGTCTCGGACGTCCGCATGGACCAGGGATCGCTGCGCGCTGACGTCAACCTGTCGCTGAAGCCGCAGGGCGCTGACACTCTTGGCACCCGTTCGGAGACCAAGAACGTGAACTCCTTCCGCTCGGTCGAGCGGGCGGTGCGGTACGAGGTGTCCCGTCACGCTGGCATCCTCGACGCGGGCGGGTCGGTCCTGCAGGAGACTCGCCACTTCCAGGAGAACACCGGCACCACCCTGCCGGGCCGGGAGAAGTCCGATGCCGATGACTACCGCTACTTCCCGGAGCCGGACCTGGCACCCGTGTCGCCGTCGCGCGAGTGGGTCGAGGAACTGCGCGCCACGTTGCCCGAGCCCCCGGCCGAACGCCGGGCCCGTCTGCAGCAGGAGTGGAAGTTCAGCGACCTGGACATGCGGGACACGCTCGGAGCCGGCGCGCTGGACCTGATTGCCACGACGATCGACGCCGGGGCCAGCCCGCAGACGGCGCGCAAGTGGTGGTTGGGCGAGATGGCCCGCCGCGCCAACGAGCAGGGTGCCGATCTCGATGCCCTGGGGATCACCCCGGTGCAGGTGGCGCAGATTCAGGCCCTGATCGACGCCGGCCGCATCAACGACAAGCTGGCTCGTCAGGTCTTCGACGGCGTCATCGCGGGCGAGGGAACGCCTGATGAGGTGGTTGCTGCTCGTGGACTGGAAGTCGTGTCGGACGACGGAGCCCTGGGCGAGGCCGTCGATCGCGCCATCGCCGGTGATCCCGATGCGGCCCAGAAGGTGCGCGACGGCAAGGTCGCCGCGGCCGGTGCGCTGATCGGCGCTGTCATGAAGGAGATGCGCGGTCAGGCCGATGCCGCCCGCGTGCGCGAGCTGCTGATGGAGAAGCTCAGCTGACCTCGTCGAGCAGCAGGTGCAGTTCACGCAGCACCTCGGCGGGGCGCTCGACCGGGATGAAGTGTGTGGCGTCGAACCTGATGTAGCGCGAGTGCGCGATGCGTTGCGACGCCGAGAGCATGTCGCGTGCGCCGGTCAGCAGATCCCAGCGGCCGGCCACGAACGTCACCGGCACCGTGATGTTCGACAGCGGAACGCGACCGTGCTTGGTGACGCTCAGCGCGAGCTTGGCGTACCACGCAGGATGCGTCATGAAGAACTCCTGCATCAGGTCGCGCAGCTCGGCCGTGTCGGCCGTGGGATTGATCAAACGGCTGCGGCGCAGCATGTTCGACGTCACGTTGGTCCACGGGATGCGGCGCGTGACGGGAGCCAGCGGATGACCGGCCACGGTGGCTGCGCGCGTGATGTTGGTCATCGCGAGACGCGACGCGATCCGCGGAATCCGCAGGGGGGCCAGCATGGTCGAGAACGTGTTCCCGGGGACGCCGGCCACGGCGAGGATTCCGAGCACCCGCTCGGGATGACGCACCGCGAGCTCGAAGGCGACGGTCACGCCGACTGACCAGCTGGCGACGACGGCCGACTCGATCCCCGCGTCGTCCATGATCGCGAGAGCGTCCTCCACGAAGGCATCCAGATCGACCCGCCCGTCGACCGGCCGCGCCGATCCGCCGACACCGCGGTGGTTCCACCCGATGACGTGCACGCCGCAATCGGGTTGCAGCAGCGATGGCCAGGCGTGCGGATTGGTCCCCAAGCCGTTCGACAGCAGCACCGTTGGTCCGTCCGCGTCATTGGACCAGGCCCGCAAGCGCGTCCCGTCCTGGCTGGTCACGTCGTGGTAGCGCAGCTGAGCGGCAGGAGTTGTCACAAGGGTCGAGTCTGGCACGTCGGGCGGCGGACCGCCGCGCGTTTCGTAGGGTTGGGGCATGACTGCGACCCCGGCGCCCGTCTCTCGGACCGCCGACCTCGTTCTGGAAGGTGGGGGAGTCAAGGCCATCGCTCTGGTCGGTGCCGCTGTCGCGCTGGCCGAGAACGGCTACACGTTCGCTCGTATCGCCGGGTCGTCGGCCGGTGCTCTGGTCGGGTCGATCATCGCGGCGATGCAGCAGGCAGGCGAGCCGATGAGCCGAGTCGACGACATCATGCGCTCGCTCGACTACACCGACATGCTCGACCGTCGAGGCTTGGGCAAGGCATTCTCGTGGTGGCCCACGCTGGCCAACGGCCTGGGCATCCTGTTCCACCAGGGCATGTACCGCGGACAGCACCTCGAGGACTGGACGCGAGGTGTCCTGGCCGACCTGGGTGTTCGGTCCTTTGGCGACTTCGCCTTCGACGACCCAGGCTCCTCACTGCCGCCGGGGCAGTCCTTCCGCCTCGTGGTCACCACCAGCGACCTGTCGCGCCAACGTCTGGTCTATCTGCCGTGGGACCTGGTGGACTACGGACTGGCGGCCGAGAACTTCTCGGTCGCGCGGGCGGTCCGCGCGTCTTCGGCCATCCCGTTCATGTTCGAGCCGTCGACGCTGAGGGGCCGACATGGCACGTCGACCTTGGCTGACGGGTCCCTGCTGCGCAGCTATCCGATCGAGATCTTCGACCGCGACGACCAGCAGCCGAGCCGGTGGCCCACGATCGGGGTGCGGCTGAGCTCTCCATGGAACGAGCAGGCGCCGGCCAAACCGGTCACCGGCCCGATCTCGCTGATCTCGAGCCTGATCTACACCACTGTCGACTCCACGCAGGTGCGGCATGTCAGCAATCCGGTCAACGTCGAACGGAGCATCTTCGCCAAGCCCAAGGGTGTCGGCTGGACTGATTTCGACCTGACCCCCGAGCAGCAGCAGACGCTGTTCGAGTCGGGGTACGACGCCGGGATGAAGTGGCTGACGCTGCACCCCGAGGGTGCGCCCATCAAGACCGATCGCGATCACCCCGGTCAGATCAGCGTGACCTGACCGCCGCTTCGGCCGCGGCGATGAGGCGTGCCGGCGCGTCGGCATGGGTGTGCAGGAACAGGCTGGGTTCGGTGAGCTCGAGCTCGATCACCAAGGGCTCGCCGTGGGGTCCGGTGACCAGGTCGACCCGGGAGTACAGGAGATCGACTCGCGCTCCCATGGCGGGCTCGATGGCGTCCAGTGCGGCCTTCGCCACCGCGAGCTGGGCAGCCGTCGGCTCGCGAGCGCTGATCACCTCGCGGCCGTCACGGTCCTGCCGGATTCCCTCGCCGGGCACGAGCAGGGCCTCCTTGCAGATGGCGTGCGAGAACTGTCCACCGATGGAGAGAATCGCGGTCTCACCCTCGGCATCCACCGAGGAGATGTAGGGCTGCACCATGGCGGTGCGCCCCTCGGCCTGCAGGTCAGCGCTGTGGGCGTAGACGTCGTCTGGACTGGTCCAGCGGGCGGTGTCGCGCGACCCGGCCGAGATGGATGGCTTCACCACCCACTCGGTGTAGGGGCCCAGATCATCGCCGGTCGCGACGTTCCACTGGGTCGGGATGACGGGGACTCCAGCGTCGGCGAGCTGGCGCAGGTAGGCCTTGTCGGTGTTCCAGACCAGGACGTCGGCGGGGTTGGCGATGTGTGGGACCGAAGCGGCCCACGTGAGGAACTCCTCGCGCCGGGCCATGTAGTCCCAGCACGAGCGCACCACCACCAGGTCGAAGTCGCCCCACGCCACATCGGGGTCGTCCCACACGCTGATCGCGGCCTCGACCTCGCGAGCGTGCGCGGCGTCGACCAGGAGGGGCAGATCTGTGTCTGCGTCGCGGCTGGCGGTGGAGGTCACGAAGGTCAGGCGCATGCCGCGACTCTACGGACACGTCGGGTGCTTCATTCTTGTAAAATGTAGCAATATGCTTCATTATTGATATATGAAGAACAAGGCTTCATCTGTTGTGGCGGTGATTGGCGACCTCGTCGGCTCTCGTCAGCAGGCGTCGCGTTCCCAGGCGCAGTCGGCGCTGCTGGACGCGCTCGCGGTCGCCAACGAGCGTGTCCCGGCCCTCCAGCCGCTGGAGAGCACGATCGGTGATGAATTCCAGGGCGTCTACGACTCCGTCGAGTCCGCCGCGACCGCCGTGCTCCTGGTACGTCTGGCCCTACCCGAAAAGATGGACTGTCGCGCGGGGATCGGTCGTGGGCCCATCGAGATCGTCGGTACGTCGCGTTACGGTTTGACGCAGGACGGCCCGGCCTGGTGGAGCGCACGCGACGCCATCGTCGACGTCAAGAAGGGCGAACGCCGCCTTCCGGGCCTGCGCACGACCGTCGCGGAGGGGGACGCCTGGATGAACAGCTATCTGATGACGCGCGATGCCATCGTCACCGGCTTCGACGGCCGACAGCGTCGGCTCGCTCTGGGCGTGCTGCAGGGCAGCACCCGGGCGGACTTGGCCCGGATCGAGGGCATCTCGGCGTCCGCGGTCTCGCAGAGCCTGCGCGGTAGCGGTGCCTCAGCCGTGCTCGAGTCGGTCGGTGTGCTGACCGGATCCACGGAGGTGCGACCGGTGAGCCTGCTGGCTGTCCTGCTCGCCTCCGTCGGCACGGCGGACCTCTCTCGGCTCGTCCCCACCCAGGTCAGTCGTCGTACCGATCTCGTTCGAGCGGTTGGCGTCGGCGCACTCGTCGCGCTCGTGTTCGCCCTGGCGCTCGGATTCCGCTGGCACAGCATCTGGATCGCGGTCCTGGCCGGTGCGGTGGTGGCAGCCGGATCCCTGCCCAGCCCACGGTGGACGCCCTGGGTTCTGCCGGCCGCGATCGTTCTCGCCCTCGCGACCGGACACCAGGTGCCGCGGGCCCGCCCGCCGATCGCCACCTGGTACGAATCGCTGGAGATCACCGGCCTCGCCGAGGTGTCGATCCCCGATGCGGCGCTCGCCGTCGCGGTGGCCCTGTTCCTGATTCAATCGGCCAACGTGGTGGTCCGACAGGTGCTCACCGACGCGGGTCCAGACGTGATCGCCGAGGAGCAACAGCTCAAGGGTGGCCGCATCCTCGGACCCATCGAGCGCCTCGCGATCTTCGCGCTGGCGCTGAGCGGCAACGTGGCGGCGATCAGCGCGATCGTCGCGGCCAAGGGCATCTTGCGATTCCCCGAGATCAATCGTGACCACGCATCGGGGCTCAAGGCGGAGTACGTCCTGGTGGGCAGCTTCGTCAGCTGGGGATTGGCGCTGGTGTTCGTTCCGCTGTTCTGACCGAGACCTTCGATCGGCCTCGTCGGCGCCCGCCGTAGGCTGTGGACATGGCAGATCAGCACGATGACGTGGACATCAAGCCCCGCAGCCGCACCGTGACCGACGGACTGGAGGCCACCGCTTCGCGCGGCATGCTGCGCGCCGTCGGCATGGGCGACGACGACTGGGCCAAGCCGCAGATCGGCGTCGCGTCGAGCTGGAACGAGATCACCCCGTGCAACATGCCGTTGGACCGGTTGGCCAAGGCGGTCAAGGTGGGCGTCCACGCCGGCGGCGGGTATCCGTTGGAGTTCGGCACCATCTCGGTGTCCGACGGCATCTCGATGGGCCACGAGGGCATGCACTTCTCGCTGGTGAGCCGCGAGGTCATCGCTGATTCCGTCGAGACCGTCATGATGGCCGAGCGGCTCGACGGCTCGGTGCTGCTGGCCGGTTGCGACAAGAGCCTTCCCGGCATGCTGATGGCCGCCGCACGACTCGACCTCGCCAGCGTCTTCCTCTACGCCGGGTCGATCATGCCCGGCAACGTCGACGGCAAGGACGTCACGATCATCGACGCCTTCGAGGCCGTCGGCGCCTGCATGCGCGGACTGATGAGCCGCGAGCAGGTCGACAAGATCGAACGCGCCATCTGCCCCGGCGAGGGCGCGTGCGGCGGCATGTTCACCGCCAACACCATGGCGACCGCTGCCGAGGCGCTCGGCATGAGCCTGCCGGGATCGGCCGCACCACCGGCGATCGACAACCGCCGTGACGACTTCGCCGTCAAGTCCGGCGAGGCCGTCGTCGAGCTGTTGCGTCGCGGCATCACGGCGCGACAGATCATGACGAAGGAGGCGTTCGAGAACGCCATCACCGTCACGATGGCGCTGGGCGGCTCGACCAACGCGGTGCTGCACCTGCTGGCCATCGCTCGCGAGGCGGAGGTCGACCTGACCCTGGCCGACTTCAGTCGGGTGGGCGACAAGGTTCCGCACCTCGGCGACCTCAAGCCATTCGGCCGCTACGTCATGAACGACGTCGACAAGGCCGGCGGCACCGCCGTCATCATGAAGGCGCTGCTCGACGCGGGTCTGCTCCACGGTGACTGCTTGACCGTGACGGGCAAGACGATGGCCGAGAACCTCGAAGGCATCACCCAGAAGCTCGACGGTGACGTGATCCGCACCCTCGATCGTCCGATCCACCAGACCGGTGGCATCACGATCTTGCACGGATCGCTCGCTCCGGACGGTGCTGTGGTGAAGAGCGCCGGCTTCGACTCCGACGTCTTCTCCGGCACAGCGCGGGTGTTCGACGGCGAGCGTGCCGCGATGGACGCCCTCGAGGACGGCACCATCGTCGCTGGAGATGTCGTGGTGATCCGCAACGAAGGCCCCAAGGGAGGCCCCGGCATGCGCGAGATGTTGGCGATCACCGGTGCCATCAAGGGTGCGGGGCTGGGCAAGGACGTCCTGCTGCTGACGGATGGCCGATTCTCCGGCGGCACCACGGGCCTGTGTGTCGGCCACGTGGCCCCCGAAGCCGTCGACGCCGGACCCATTGCCTTCGTCAAGGACGGCGACCCGATCACGCTCGACGTGGCCAACAAGACGCTCGAGGTCGAGATCGACCCCGACGAGCTCGAGGCCCGCAAGGTGGGCTGGGAGCCGCTGCCGAGCAAGTACACGACCGGCGTGCTGGCCAAGTACCGCAAATTGGTCGGTAGCGCTTCACAGGGCGCCATCACCGGCTGATGGCAGCACACTTCGAAGACGATGAGCTGGCGACCGCGCTGAAGGTTCTCGGACAGGCCCAGTTCCTGGGCGAGGACGACGATGCGTACGTCGCGCTGAGGCACGCGTGCGGGAAGTTCTACAAGGACGTCAAGAAGCAGCGCCGCATCGCCAAGCGCGATGCGATCTCAGCGGCGGATCGGGCCGTCGTCGAGTCGACGGCCACCGGGTCGGCGTCGCGCATCGACGACGAGACCGCCGGGATCCCGCTGGTGTCCAACACCGTCGGCGCCTCAGCGGGCACCCTGCAGGTCGCCCGCCCCTGCTACATCTGCAAGCAGAAGTACACCGTGGTCGACGCGTTCTACCACCAGCTGTGCCCCGACTGCGCGGCACTGAATCACGCCAAGCGGGACGCTCGCACCGACCTGTCCGGCAAGCGGGCCCTGCTGACCGGCGGCCGAGCCAAGATCGGCATGTACATCGCGCTGCGGCTGTTGCGGGACGGTGCGCACACCACCATCACCACCCGCTTCCCGCACGACGCGGTGCGACGCTTCACGGCCGTGCCGGACAGCGCCGACTGGATCGACCGGCTGCGCATCGTCGGCATCGACCTGCGCGATCCGGCCCAGGTGATCGGTCTGGCCGACTCCGTCGCGGCGGCCGGTCCGCTCGACATCATCATCAACAACGCCGCCCAGACCGTGCGCCGGACGCCGGGGGCCTACGCACCACTGGCTGAGGCGGAATCGGCCCCGTTGCCGGAGGGCAGACTGCCCGAGCTGCTCACTTTCGGCCACACCAGCGACCTGCATCCGGCTGCCCTCGTGGGATCGGTCGACGCTCATCCCGTGCTCGCCAGCGACGCGGACCGGGCCGATCAGCTCACGGCGCAGGCCCAGTCAGCGGAGGCGCTGACGGCCGAGGCGATGACGGCGGGGTCGGCCGATCTGTCACGCATCGACGCCGGGGGACTGGTGCCGGACGAGGTCGACGCCAACAGCTGGACCCAGATGCTGGGCGAGGTCGATGCGCTCGAGCTGCTCGAGGTGCAGCTGTGCAACCAGACGGCGCCGTTCATCCTGATCAGCCGATTGCGACCCGCTCTCGCCGCGTCGCCGGCTCGGCGCACCTACGTCGTGAACGTGTCGGCCATGGAGGGCCAGTTCGCCCGTCAGTACAAGGGGCCGGGCCATCCGCACACCAACATGAGCAAGGCCGCGCTGAACATGCTCACCCGCACCAGCGCGGGCGAGATGCTCCAGGCCGATGGCATCTTGATGACGGCAGTGGACACCGGCTGGATCACCGACGAACGCCCGCACGTGACCAAGGTGCGCCTGGCGGCCGAGGGATTCAAGGCTCCGCTGGATCTGGTCGACGGGGCAGCGCGGGTCTACGACCCGATCGTGCGAGGCGAGTCAGGCGAGGACGTGCATGGCGTATTTCTCAAGGACTACGGCACCTCGGCGTGGTGAGATGCCCACATGGTGGAACAAGTCGTCTCACGACTTGACCACGCTCAAGCCCCGGGGGAGACTGAGGCTGTGTGCGTGGACATCCTCGTAGTAGTCATATGACGCGAACGCCTTCTCGGCGTCGCGTCTCCCTCGTTTGCCACTGGCCGGGGGATTTTTTTATGCGAGCGACCGACATCCCCGACCACCCGAACCAACCGAGCACAAGGAATCACCGATGACCGAGCAGCCCCCCACCACGATCGGCGAGACGATCACGGGCGCCCAGGCCCTCGTGACCGCGCTTGAGAAGGCCGGGGTCGACACGATCTTCGGCATTCCCGGTGGCGCCATCCTGCCCGCCTACGACCCGTTGTTCGACTCCTCGATCCGCCACATCCTGGTGCGCCACGAGCAGGGCGCTGGCCACGCTGCGCAGGGCTACGCCCAGGTCACCGGTCGCGTGGGTGTCTGCATGGCGACGTCCGGTCCCGGAGCGACCAACCTCGTCACGGCGATCGCCGACGCGCACATGGATTCAGTCGCCATGGTGGCCATCACCGGCCAGGTCCCCAGCGGCTCGATCGGCTCGGACGCCTTCCAGGAGGCGGACATCCGCGGCATCACGATGCCGATCACCAAGCACAGCTATCTCGTCACCGACGCTGACGACATCCCGCGGGTCATCGCCGAGGCGTTCCACATCGCCGGGACCGGTCGTCCCGGACCGGTGCTGGTCGACATCGCCAAGGACGCGCTGCAGGCGTCCACCGTCTTCTCGTGGCCGAACGAGCTGGCCCTGCCGGGCTATCGACCCACCACCAAGCCGCACGGCAAGCAGGTGCGCGAGGCCGCCCGACTGATCGCCGCGTCCGAGCGCCCGATCCTGTACGTGGGCGGCGGGGTCATCAAGGCCGACGCCGCAGCCGAGCTGCTCGAGCTCGCCGAGCTGACCCAGATCCCGCTGGTGACCACGCTGATGGCTCGTGGTGCCTTCCCTGATTCGCACGAGCTGCACCTGGGCATGCCCGGCATGCACGGCACCGTCGCTGCAGTCGCCGGCCTGCAGAAGAGCGATCTGCTGATCTCGCTCGGCGCGCGCTTCGACGACCGCGTCACGGGCCAGCTGAGCTCCTTCGCGCCGGGTGCCAAGATCATTCACGCCGACATCGACCCGGCCGAGATCTCCAAGAACCGCGCCGCCGACGTGCCGATCGTGGGCGACTGCCGCGAGGTCATCGCCGATCTCGTGACCACGTTGCGCAAGCAGCAGGCCGAGGACGGGGTCACGCTCGACTTCGCCCCGTGGAAGGCCCAGATGCTGGGCATCAAGGAGCGCTACCCGGTCGGCTACGACAAGCCCGCCGCGGGCATGGCCCCCCAGACCGTCATCGAGCGCATCAGCGCGATCGCCGGTCCGCAGGCCACGTACACCGCCGGCGTCGGCCAGCACCAGATGTGGTCGGCGCACTACATCGATTTCGAGCGTCCTCGCCAGTGGCTGAACTCTGGCGGCGCCGGCACGATGGGCTACGCAGTGCCCGCCGCCATGGGTGCCCAGGTGGCCCTGCCGGGCGAGGTCGTGTGGGCCATCGACGGTGATGGCTGCTTCCAGATGACCAACCAGGAGCTGGCCACCTGCGCGATCGAGAACATCCCGATCAAGGTCGCGGTCATCAACAACTCCTCGCTCGGCATGGTGCGCCAGTGGCAGACGCTGCTGTACAACAAGCGTTATTCCAACACCGACCTCAACACCGGCCCGGAGTCGATCGGCGCCCGCCGCATCCCGGACTTCGTCAAGCTGGCCGAGGCCTATGGCTGCGTCGGGCTGCGCTGCGAGTCCGAGGACGACCTGGACGCCACGATCGAGAAGGCGATGTCGATCAACGACCGTCCTGTCGTCATCGACTTCGTGGTCGAGCGCGACGCGATGGTGTGGCCCATGGTGCACGCCGGTACCAGCAACGATGCGATCCAGATCGCCCGCGATCTGGCGCCTGAGTGGGACGAGGAAGACCTATGAGCACCCATACGTTGAGCGTGCTGGTCGAGAACACGCCCGGCGTGCTCGCGCGCGTCTCGAGCATGTTCATGCGGCGCGGGTTCAACATCGACTCCCTCGCGGTGGGACCGACGGAGATCCCCGAGATCTCGCGCATGACGATCGTCGTCAATGTCGAGGAGCTGCCGCTGGAGCAGGTGACCAAGCAGCTGAACAAGCTGGTCAACGTGCTCAAGATCGTCGAGCTCGAGTCCGGCAGCGCCGTCGAGCGAGAGCTCATGCTGATCAAGGTCAAGACCGACGCCCAGACTCGTGGACAGGTGCTGGAGACCGTCCAGCTGTTCCGGGCTAAGGTGGTCGACGTCGCCACCGACGCCGTGACCATCGAGGCGACGGGTGACGCGGCCAAGCTGACCGCCATGTTGAACGTCCTCGAGCCGTTCGGCATCCGGGAGATCGCCCAGTCCGGACGCGTCGCCATCGGTCGCGGCTCCCGATCCATCACTGACCGCACGATGCGCGCCGTTCCCGGTGCGCAGGCAGGCTGAACCCAGCCGAACCGCAAGATTTTTTTCACCCAAAGGAGACACCCTCGTGGCCGAGTTGTTCTACGACGACGACGCAGACCTCAGCATCATCCAGGGCCGCCATGTGGCCGTCATCGGGTACGGAAGCCAGGGTCACGCGCACGCGTTGAACCTGCGCGACTCCGGCGTCGACGTCCGCGTCGGCCTGCCCGAGGGCTCCAAGAGCATCGCCAAGGCAGAGGCGGAGGGACTGCGCGTCCGTACCGTCGCCGAGGCGGTCGAGGAGGCCGACGTCATCGTCATCCTGGCGCCGGACCAGGTCCAGCGTCACGTGTACGCCGAGTCGATCGAGCCCAACCTGGTCGATGGCGACGCGCTGGTGTTCTGCCACGGCTTCAACGTCCGCTTCGGCTACATCGCGCCCTCGCCGGGCATCGACGTCGTGCTCGTGGCGCCCAAGGCGCCCGGCCACACGGTGCGCCGTGAGTTCGTCAGCGGACGCGGCATCCCGGACATCATCGCGGTGGAGCAGGACGCCAGCGGAACCGCGTGGGACCTGGCGCTCTCGTACGCCAAGGCCATCGGCGGCACGCGCGCCGGCGTCATCAAGACCACCTTCACCGAAGAGACCGAGACCGACCTGTTCGGCGAGCAGGCCGTGCTCTGCGGCGGCGTGTCGCACCTGGTGCAGGCCGGTTTCGAGACCTTGACCGAGGCGGGCTACCAGCCCGAGATCGCCTACTTCGAGGTGCTGCACGAGCTGAAGCTGATCGTCGACCTGATGTGGGAGGGTGGCATCGCCAAGCAGCGGTGGAGCATCTCCGACACCGCCGAGTACGGCGACTACGTGTCTGGCCCCCGGGTCATCGGACCGGAGGTCAAGGAGACCATGCAGGCCGTGCTCGCCGAGATCCAGGACGGCACGTTCGCCAAGCGCTTCATCGACGACCAGGACGCCGGTGCGGTCGAGTTCAACGAGCTGCGTGAGAAGGAAGCCGGCCACCCGATCGAGTCCACGGGCAAGATCTTGCGCTCGCACTTCTCGTGGAAGCAGCAGGACACCGACTACGTCGAGGGTCAGGCCGGTCGCTGACCGTCCCATCTGCACCGTGCTGACGGCGTCACACCCACGCGGGTGTGGCGCCGTTGGTGTCGGCGCTTGAAGGTGAATACCCCCGGGGGTATGCTGGACAGGCAGTACGGCCCGACCGCGAGAGGACACCTGATGGAGCTCAACTCCACGGACATGGAGGCTGTCGTGAGGCGCCTCAATCGAGCGCAGGGCCAGATCGGCGGCATCGTCCGGATGATCGAGGAGGGTCGCGACTGCAAGGACGTGGTCACCCAGCTGGCGGCCGTGGCCAAGGCGCTCGATCGGGCCGGATTCGCGGTCATCGCGTCGGGGCTGCGTGACTGCCTGACCAACCCCGATCAACCCGACATGGACGTCGCCGAGATGGAACGCCTGTTCCTGTCGCTCGCCTAGAAGTCATTCACGATCAACCCAGAAGGAGCACCATGTGCCAACCAGTGACCTGCAGCCAGTGCGGCAAGACGACGTGGGCCGGGTGCGGCCAGCACGTCGATGAGGTGATGGCAGGAGTGCCGAAGGCCAACCAGTGCCCCGGTCACGACGACCCCAACAACAACGGCTGGCTGGCTCGGATCCTGGGTCGCTGATCGCTCAGGCGATCATGTCGATGGCGGGCGCCGTGCCCGCTGTCGCAGTGCCCGACGAGACGCACTCCCACGCGAGCGCGAGCCGCCGCACGGCCTCGGTCAGGACCTCGTGCGACTGGGTGAAGGGCAGCCGAAGGTGGCGCTCACCCGCCGCGGGGGCTCCGGGGAAGAAGCGGGAACCCGCCGTCAACAGCAGCCCGTGATCGGTGCCGTCGGCGACCAGTGGGGTGCCGACGCGCTCGGGGAGGGTCAGCCACAGGTTCAGGCCACCGGTCGGACAGGTGGCACGCATCTGCGGCAGCTGGACGGCCAGCTGCTCGAGCAGGTGGTCGCGGGCCGCCCGGGACCGGGCCCGCGATGCCGCCAGCGTCTGTCCGCCGTCCTCGAGCAGCTCGCACAGCACCAGCTGGTCGAAGGCCGATGATCCGAGGTCATCCATCATCCGGGCCTGCAGCAGGGGAACGATCGATGACTGCGGGGCGCGCAGCCACCCGACCCGCAGACCGCCCCAGTACGACTTGGATGACGATCCGATCAAGATCGCCCGGGGATCGTAGGTGGCGAAGACCGGCGGCATCGCGATGCCGTCCAGGTTCACGTCACGCAGTGACTCGTCGACCACGGGGACCACGTGACGCCGAGCCAGGGCACGGGCCCAGTGGCCGCGCTCGTGGTCGGTCATGACCGCACCCGTCGGATTGTGGAAGTCCGGCACGAAGTAGGCCGCGTCGTGCCGACCAGACGCCAAGGCGTCGTCCAGACCGTCCCACGGACGTTCGGACACGGGGAGCGCGCTCAGGCGTCCGCCGCCGGCAGCGAATGCGTCTGCGCCGTGCGGATACGTCACCCCCTCGACGAGGGTGCGTGAACCTGGGCGGGCGAGGGCCCGGGCGACCAGTGAGATCGCGCCCATCGCCCCATTGGTCACGATGATCTGATCGGGATCGGTGGGCAGCCCCTCTTCGGTGTACCGATCAGCCAACAGGCAGCGCAGCCGCGGCAGGCCGTCGGGGAGATAGCCGGTGGTGGAGAGCAGTCCCGGTAGCCCCGACGCAGCGACCTCGAACGCACGAGCCAAGCCGGGCGGGCCAGGCCAGGCCGAGTACGTCATCGCGATGGTGTCGGAGTCGTCGGACATCGGCACCAGGCTGCTCGTCGACGAGGCGAATCGGGGGAGCGCGACCATGTTCCCCGAGCCTTGTCGCGATCGGGTCAGGCCAGCAGCGCGCAGCTCGGCGTACACCCGCGCACTGGTGGTGCGGCTGACGCCGAGGGCCGCGGCCAGGTCCCGCTCGGACGGCAGCCGACTGCCGTCGGCGACCCGACCGTCGACGATCATGAGCCGCAGCCGGTCGGTGATCTCACGGTAGGCCGGACCGCGATCGTCCATCGGCCCCATGAGGTCGGCCAGACGACGGGCAGAAAGGGCAGGCATGAGGCCAGTGAATCACGATTGGATATTTTCTACGAGGCCACTTCGAGTCAGACTGGACCCATGATGATCTCGCGGATGGTCCAGCTCAACGTCGGGCTGTTCCTGTACGGCTTCACCATGGCGATGCTGGTCGAGTCGACACTCGGCCTTGATCCGTGGGACGTGTTCCACGAAGGGGTGGCGACCCGGGTCTCACTGACCTTCGGTCAGGTCGTCATCGTCACGGGTGCGATCGTCCTGCTGCTGTGGATCCCCCTGCGCCAGCGACCGGGCATCGGCACGGTGCTGAACGTGATCGTCATTGGTCTGGCGGCTGACTTCGGCATCTGGTTGATCGTGCAGCCCGATGATCTGGTGCTGCGGATCCTGCTCCTCGCGGGGGGAATCGTCGGCAACGGACTGGCCGGCGCTCTCTACATCGGTGCCGCGCTCGGCCCCGGCCCCCGCGACGGGCTGTGGATCGGTCTCGTGCGTGTGACCGGCCGCAGCATTCGGCTGTGGCGCACCGTCATCGAGGTCACCGTGCTGGTCGTCGGCTTCATCCTCGGTGGCACCGTGGGTATCGGCACCGTGCTCTACGCCCTCGCGATCGGCCCACTCGTCCAGTTCTTCCTCGGCATCGTGCCGGGGCCGGAGCGAACCAGTCGTCAGCGGCGTGTGGCGATGATCAGCGAGGCGTAGGGGTCGATCAACATCTCGACGGCAGCAAAGCGTTCATCGGTGAGCCATCGCTCGCGCACCGAATCGACCTGACCATCGACGATCGGTGGCCAGAAGGCTGACGGGACGAAGTCGTCGAGCACCACGATGCCGCCGGGTTCGAGCAGATCGGCGAGCACGTCGATCTCCTCCATGACCTCACGCACGTCGACGAACAGCATCGAGAACGGTGCGTACTGCTCCAGCGTGGACCAGTCTCCGGCGATGACGTCCACGTTGTCGATGTCGGCGAAGATGCGTTGCGCGTCCTCGGCCAATGACGGGTCCAGCTCGGCGCTGACGACCCGTGACTGCTTCGATGCGCCGCTGGACAACCAGGCCGATCCCACGCCGCATCCGGTGCCGAGCTCGGCCAGGGTTCCAGTGCGCGAAGCCGCCAAGGTCGCCAGCAATCGGCCCGTCTCGTGGCGGATCGAGGTGATGAATCCGCGCTGGCGCGACAGGTCGAGGGTGGCTGACACCAGGGCAGGAACTTCGGCCGGTGCGCTCATGCGGCCAGTCTGTCATGGACACGACGGAGGTCTCGGTCTACGCTGTGCTCACCATGCGGAAGAAGCTTGTCGTACTCATTGCTCGCCGCGGCGGGGCCTCCTAGGGCCACATCCCTGCCGCGGTGTTTGTCGATGACGCCACAAGCCTGGTGTCACCAGGTGGCCCGACAGCTCGCCGCAGGGTTCTCGATCACGATCTGATCACGTCTCCTGTTTCGCTGTCCGGACGATCTCCGGTGCGATGTCGGTGTGCTGTCGGCCACCGCCCGCACCCGATCACCCGTACCGACAGGAGCAGCACCATGTTCGAACCCCAGATCCAACCCACGACTCACCTTGAGTGGGGTCCCGCGCACCTGCGCGATGACGCGCCGGTGCTGGACATCGAGCCGACCGACCGTCCCGACGACAACTGAGACCCCTCTAGGATCGACGCATGCCACAGACCTCTTCGTACTCCCTCGCCGTCGTTGCCGGTGATGGCATCGGCCCCGAAGTGACCGCCCAGGCACTCACGGTGCTCGACGTCGTCGCAGCCCAGCACGACCTGTCGTTCGCCCGCACTGAGTACGACCTCGGGGCGCGTCGCTATCACGCGACGGGGGAGACCCTCCCGGAGTCGGTCTTGGCCGAGATTCGTGGGCACGACGCCATCATGTTGGGAGCCATCGGCGATCCCTCCGTGCCGTCGGGCGTGCTCGAACGAGGACTGCTGCTGCGACTGCGGTTCGAGCTGGACCACTACGTCAACCTGCGTCCTTCCCGGCTGTATCCGGGCGTGCCGACCCCGCTGGGCAACCCCGGCGAGGTCGACTTCGTCGTGGTCCGCGAGGGCACCGAGGGTCCGTACGTCGGCAACGGTGGCGCGATTCGTGTCGGCACCCCCCACGAGATGGCGACCGAGGTCAGCGTCAACACACGATTCGGCGTCGAGCGGGTCGTTCGCGACGCCTTCGCTCGAGCGCAGGCCCGGCCGCGCCGCACGCTGACGCTGGTGCACAAGAACAACGTGCTGGTGCACGCCGGTCACCTGTGGACCCGCACCGTCGACGCCATCGCCACGGAGTTCCCCGATGTCGCGGTCGACTATCTCCACGTCGATGCCGCCACCATCTTCCTCGTGACGGATCCGGCTCGATTCGACGTGATCGTGACCGACAACCTGTTCGGCGACATCCTCACCGATCTGGCCGCCGCGATCACCGGAGGCATCGGATTGGCAGCAAGTGCCAACATCAATCCCGATCGCTCGGTGCCGAGCATGTTCGAGCCGGTCCACGGTTCGGCCCCCGACATCGCCGGTCAGTCCATCGCCGATCCCACCGCCGCGATCTTGTCCGGGTCGATGCTGCTGGAGCATCTCGGACATCCCGTGGCCGCCGCTCAGATCGCGGAGGCCGTCGAGGCCGACATCGCAGCTCGCGCAGGGACTCGCAGCACCGAGCAGGTGGGTGAGGCGATCGCGGCGCGAGTGGCCGAGAAGGTGTCGGTGTCATGACCACCACCCCGTTCGCCGCTCGACTCGAGGCGAATCCGCACGCCAGGACCGATGCAGAGCGCGAGGCGATCCTTGCCGACCCCGGGTTCGGGACGAACTTCACCGATCACATGTTCGTGGCCGACTGGACCCCCGACGAGGGCTGGCAAGACCCCCGCGTCGTGCCGTACGGCCCGATCACGCTCGACCCCTCGGCGGCCGTCCTGCACTACGCGCAGGAGATCTTCGAGGGACTCAAGGCCTACTCGCACGAGTCCTCGATCCAGCTGTTCCGCGCCGAGCAGAACGCGGCCCGCATGCAGCGGTCAGCCCACCGTCTCGCGCTGCCCCCGCTGCCGGTCGACTGGTTCCTGGGATCGATCGATGCGCTCGTCCGGGCCGACCAGGCCTGGGTCCCTTCGGGTGGGGAGAAGAGCCTGTACCTGCGCCCCTTCATGTACGCGTCCGAATCGTTCCTCGGCGTCCGTCCTGCCGCCAAGGTCACCTACAGCGTCATCGCCTCTCCGGCCGGGGCCTACTTCAAGGGCGGCCTGAAGCCGGTGTCGATCTGGCTGTCCACCACCTACACCCGTGCGGGCGCAGGTGGCACCGGAGCGGCCAAGTGCGGCGGCAACTACGCCGCCAGCCTGCTGCCGCAGCAGGAGGGCATTGCCCACGGCTGCGACCAGGTCGTGTTCCTCGACTCGATCGAACAGACCTGGATCGAGGAGCTGGGCGGCATGAACCTGTTCTTCGTGCAGTCCGATGGCTCGATCGTCACGCCGGCGTTGACCGGTTCGATCCTCGAGGGCATCACGCGCGACAGCATCCTGACGCTCGCCGCCGATCTTGGCCACGACGTCACGCAGCGCCGGGTCAGCCTCGATGAATGGCGCACCGGCGTCGCCGACGGGACCATCACCGAGATCTTCGCCTGCGGCACGGCAGCCGTCGTCACTCCGGTCGGTACCTTGCGCTGGGATGGCGGCGAGATCACGTGCGGCACGGGAGAAGCCGGCAAGGTCACGTCGGAGATTCGCTCGGCCTTGGTCGACATCCAGTACGGGCGCGCCGAGGACCGGCACGGGTGGTTGCGTCCCATCGCCGGACCACCGAGCGCGTAGCCTGTGGGGCATGTCGGTTGACGCAGTGGAATCAGACACCAACGCGGAGTTTCGCACCGAGCACGATCTGATCGGCGACCGGGACGTTCCACTCCACGCCTACTGGGGAGTCCACACCCTGCGTGCCCTGGAGAACTTCCCGATCACCGGGATCGAGATCGGCGTCAGTCCGTATCTCGTGGGGGCCCTCGCTGCCGTCAAGGAGGCTGCCGCCACCGCCAATCACGATCTGGGGCTGCTCGACGACGAACGCTTCGCCGCGATCCGGGTCGCGTGCGAGGAGATTCGTGCTGGCGCGTTCCACGACGAGTTCGTGGTCGACGTCATCCAGGGCGGTGCCGGCACGTCGTCGAACATGAACGCCAACGAGGTCATCGCCAACCGGGCCCTGGAGCTGATGGGCCACTCCAAGGGCGACTATCACGTGCTGCACCCCAACGAGCACGTCAATCTGAGCCAGTCGACCAACGACGTCTATCCGACGGCCGTCAAGATCGCGATCATCATGGCGACGCACGCGCTGCTGGAGGCCATGGAGATTCTGGAGACCTCCTTCGCCGCCAAGGCAGACGAGTTCCACGACGTCCTCAAGATGGGACGCACGCAGCTGCAGGACGCCGTGCCGATGACGCTCGGCCAGGAGTTCCGCACCTATTCACTGATGATCGGCGAGGACCGTGCCCGCCTGTCCGAGGCGGTCCTGCTGCTGCACGAGATCAACCTCGGCGCCACCGCCATCGGCACCCAGCTCAATGCGCCGGCTGGCTACGTTCCGGTGGCGTGCAGCCACCTGACCCGACTGACCGGCCTGCCGCTGGTCAGCGCCGTCGACCTGATCGAGGCGACGCAGGACTGTGGCGCGTTCGTCCAGCTGTCGGGCACGCTCAAGCGGGTCGCGGTCAAGCTGTCCAAGATCTGCAACGACCTGCGGCTGCTCTCGTCAGGACCTCGGGCCGGTCTCAACGAGATCAACCTGCCTGCGGTGCAGGCCGGATCGAGCATCATGCCGGGCAAGGTCAACCCCGTGATCCCCGAGGTGGTCAACCAGGTCGCGTTCCAGATCATCGGCCACGACATGACGGTCACGATGGCCGCGGAGGCCGGACAGCTGCAGCTCAACGCCTTCGAGCCGATCATCTGCTATTCCCTCTCGGCGGGGCTGTCACGCATGCGGGAGGCAGTCTTGGTGCTCGCGACCCGCTGTGTCGACGGCATCACGGCCAACGTCGAGCTGCTGCGCAGCGAGGTGGAGAACTCGATCGGCCTGGTCACGGCGCTCAATCCGTACATCGGCTACGCCGCGGCCAACGATGTCGCCAAGGAGGCGCTCGCCACGGGACGTGGGGTCGCTGAACTCGTGTTGGAGAAGGGGCTGCTGCCGCCCGAACAGCTCGCCGCGATCCTGCGGCCCGAGACGCTGGCCAACCTCGCGCCGCGTACCTCCTAGGAGCCGAACAAGTCTGCTGCTGGGTCGCCCAGCAGTGTGAGTACCAGCTCGTCGGCGTGAAAGGCGATCAGCAGGTCGGTGCTGCGTTCCGGCCCTGTCTGGTCGACCTGGTCGTCGTAGGCCAGAGCGATGTCGTGCAAGGTGACAGTGGCCGGTCCGACCGGGTCGTGAGCGGGCCATTCGGTCAGCAGTCGTTGCGCAATCCCCAGGATCAGGGCGATCGACGGGGCCACGGCCTCAGGGTCGATGTCGTCGAGGCGAAGCTCGGGCAGGCCGAAGGTCTCGAGACCGCGGGTCGTCAGCCCGGCGGGGTCGACATCCACTGCGACCCACGCGGAGGCGGCGCTGGTGATCGGCCCGGTGACGATCCGGGGCACGGTGAGATCGACGACCACTCCGTCGTGCTCGGCGGAGAAGGCGAGGGCGTCCTCGCGCGCCCGTCGGGCGGCTGGCGCGGCGTCGACGGTGGAGGTCTCGGTCAGGAAGACGCGCGCATGGGCGCGCGCCTCGAGCCGGGCCACGTCATCGGCGCTGGCACCGAAACGACGCAGCAGCGACCCGCCCGGAGCCGGAAAATCGGCCGCACCGTCGACGGGTTCAGCCGTGAACACCCCGTGCGCCGATCGGCAGCGGTCGGGGACCGGGATGAGCCGGTTCACGAGGGGAGGTCGCCGACCTGCACCACGAGCTTGCCGAAGTTCGCGCCGCGCAGCATGCCCATGAAGGCCTCCGGTGCCGCCTCGAGCCCCTGCACGATGTCCTCGCGGTACGCGAGGGTGCCGTCGGCGACGAGCGGCCCGACCGTGCGATGGAAGTCGCCCATGTGCGAGGCGAAGTCGGACTGGATGAAGCCTTGGATGCGCAGCCGTTTGCGGAGGACCGCTCCCATCAGCGCTGGCATCCGGTCGGGTCCGGCCGGGGCCTCGGTGTCGTTGTAGGTGGCGACGACACCACACACCGGGACACGGGCGAAGTCGTTGAGGCGTCGCAGGACTGCGTCCCACACGGCACCGCCGACGTTCTCGAAGTACACGTCGATGCCGTCTGGCGTGGCCGCCTTGAGATCTTCGACGAACGTGGGGGAGCGGTGGTCGATCGAGACGTCGAAGCCGATCTCGTCGAGGTAGGCGCACTTCTCCGGGCCTCCGGCGATACCCACGGCGCGGGCGCCAGCACGCTGCGCGAGCTGACCGACCAGCGAACCGACCGGGCCCGTGGCCGCCGCGACGACGACGGTCTCGCCCGGCTTGGGCTGACCGATCTCGGCCAGACCTGCGTAGGCGGTGAAACCGGGCATGCCCAGCACGCCCAGCGCGGTGGACAGCGGGGCGCGGCTCGGGTCGAGCTTGCGGATCGCCCGGGCAGACGCCACGGCGTGGGTCGACCAGGTCGAGAACGCGAGCACGACGTCGCCCGGCGCGAAGTCGTCACTGCGGCTCTCGATCACCTCGCACACCGTTCCGCCGCCGAGGGGAGCATCCACCTCGTACGGCTCGGCATACGACTTCGCGGCACTGAGGCGGCCGCGCATGTACGGGTCGAGGGAGAGGTAGATGGTGCGCAGCAGCACCTCACCGTCGCCGGGCGCCGGTATCGAAACGGTCTCGGTGCGGAAGTTCTCCGAGGTCGGTTCGCCGTGCGGCCGAGAGGCGAGGACGATCTGCGTGTTCAGGGGCATCGAGGTGTCAGGCATAGACCGATGAGTCTAGACTGGCTCTCGTGAGCACCATCACGATCATCATCGACAGGCGCGCCGGGAACTGAGAACGACACCCGCCGCGCCGCCTCCCAGTTCCCGGGAGGCTTTTTTTGTTGAGCCACACCGAGCAAGGACACGACAGTGAGTACTGGAAACCAGAAGGTTGCGGACTTCCACGTCTATGACACGACGATGCGCGACGGCGCGCAGCAGGAGGGTCTGAACCTGTCGGTGCAGGACAAGCTGCACATTGCTCGGCACCTCGACGACCTCGGGGTCGGCTACATCGAGGGCGGATGGCCCGGCTCCAACCCGAAGGACACCGAGTTCTTCGCGCTTGCTGCCAAGGAGCTCGACCTCAAGCACGCCACGCTTGCGGCGTTCGGTGCCACCCGGCGCCCCAACGTGGCCGCTGCCGAGGACCCGTTGATGGCCGCGCTGCGCGATTCCGGCGCCTCGGTCGTCACGCTCGTCGCCAAGAGCCACGACAAGCATGTCGAGCTGGCCCTGCGCACCACGCTGGAGGAGAACCTCGCGATGGTGCGTGACTCCGTGACCTACCTGATCGGTGAGGGCCAGCGGGTGTTCGTGGATCTCGAACACTTCTTCAATGGCTATCTGGACAACCGCGACTATGCGCTGGAGGTCGTGCGCACTGCGGCCGAGGCTGGCGCCGAGGTGGCGGTGCTGTGCGACACCAACGGCGGGATGCTGCCGCACCAGGTCAGGGAGATCGTCGCCGACGTGCTGCTGGTGCTGAATTCGCCCGAGTCCGGCGGTGGCACGCGCCTGGGCATCCATGCCCACAACGACACCGGCTGCGCCGTGGCCAACTCGATGGCCGCCGTTCAGGCTGGCGTCACCCACCTGCAGGGATGCATCAACGGGTACGGAGAGCGCACCGGTAACGCGGACCTCGTCACCTGCGTGGCCAACCTGGAGCTCAAGCTCGACATGCCGGTGCTCCCCGAGGGACGGCTGGCCGACGCCACCCGGATCTCGCACGCCATCTCCGAGATCACGAACTACCCGCCGCATGCACGGCAGCCGTACACCGGCGTGTCGTCCTTCGCCCACAAGGCGGGTCTGCACGCCAGCGCCATCCGCGTCGATCCCAATCTGTATCAGCACATCGACCCCGCGCTGGTCGGCAATGACATGCGCCTGCTGGTCTCGGAGATGGCCGGTCGCGCCACCATCGAGCTCAAGGGCAAGGAGCTCGGTTTCGATCTCGCCGCCGACCCCGCGAGGCTCGCTCGCGTGACCGACACGGTCAAGCGCATGGAACAGGAGGGCTACACCTTCGAGGCCGCCGACGCCTCGTTCGTGCTGCTGCTGGCCGAGGAGATGGAGGGCAAGCGTCCGTCCTTCTTCGAGCTGGAGTCCTGGCGGGTGTCCGCCGAGTCGAATCGGGGGTCGGCGGCACTGTCGGAGGCCACGGTCAAGCTGCACGCCGGCGGCGAGCGCTTCGCGGTCGTGGGCGAGGGCAACGGACCGGTCAATGCGCTCGACCACGCGCTGCGCCAAGCGATCGAGCGGGTCTACCCCGACGTCGCCCGGTTCCACCTGATCGACTTCCGCGTGCGAATCCTCGACCAAGGTCACGGCACCGATGCCATCACACGTGTGCTGATCGAGACGTCCGATGGCAAGGACTCGTGGGTGACGGTGGGGGTGGGTGCCAACATCATCGAAGCTTCGTGGCAGTCCATGGTCGACGCCTTCACGTACGGACTGCGCCACCACGGAGTGGAACCCCTCACCGGATCATGACCCACCGATCGCGAAGGCGTCTCGCGCTGACCATGATGACCCCAGTGGTCATCACGGTGCTGATCGCCGCTGGGCTCGGAACCTTCATCGTGGTGCAGAGCCAGCAGCAGTCCGAGCAGCTCGAGCAGGCCGACGCGGTGGCAGCTGACTACCTCAGCGCCGTGGCGATATTTCGAGCCGGTGTGGTGAAGGCCGTCAAGGAGGCCGACCCGGAGTCCCCCAAAGCGATCCGCAAGGCCTTGACCGCTTCGATCGACGAACCACCGGTCTTGGCTGAAGCCGATTCCTTCGGGATCGAGAATTCCAGTGCGTACACACTGGCTGAGGAGGTCGAGGCCGGTCTGCTCAAGCCCTACGAGGACGTGAGTGCCGAGCTGAAGCGGGCCACTGTCGCCCTCGCCTACGTCAAGACGGCGCGCGACGTCCTCGACATGCGCATCACCGACTACGTCAGCTCCACCACGCTCTCGGACAGCATCGAGCTGCGGTCGTCGCTGATTCCAGCGTTCGTGTCAGCCCGGGAGCGGCTCGCGGCGGCAACCGTGCCGAAGGGCCAGGAAAAGCTTGCTGCCACGGTCGACGCAGCCGTTCAATACCTGATCGACCAGGCCAGCACGCTGGCCAGCAGCATCGAGGACAAGCGCAACTACTCCTTCACCTACGCGTCGCAGTTCGAGGTCGCGATCACGGCGGTCGAGGACTACGCCACCAAGGTCACCGGCGACCTGACTGAGTCGCTGAACGAGCTCGAGGATCTCTAGCCGGGGCTGGAGCGTTGCCAAGCCCGCATGTGTTGACCCAGCAGGTGGTCGACAGGCCTGATGGCCGCCGGACTCGGGTGGTCAGGCGGCTCGGACGAAGCTGGTTCGTCGTCGGCGGCGCAGGTGTCGTCCGGCGCGGGTGGTGAAGGTGAACCCGTCAGCAGCATTGCCGTCGATGTGGAGTCGGCCACGGTGCAGCAGGTGGTGGCACCGGCTGCACAACCCGACGAGGAGGTCGAGGTCGGTGGTGCCGCCGAGTGACCACCAGATGACGTGGTGGATCTCCAGGTGGGTGTGATTGCATCCAGGGGTCGCGCACACGCCGGTCTGGCGGGCGATCACGGAGCGGCGTTGGAGCTGGTTGGGTTGGTACCGCTCGCGTCCGGCGTTGAGGACTTGCGCTTGGCGGGTGCCGCCGTCGGTCTCCATGAGGAAGGCGGTGAAGTCGGACACGCACGCGAGGTACATCAGCAGGTTGGGTCCGATGGCGCCGTGGCCGGCCAGGGTGGCGGGTTCGACCGGTGGCATGGGCTTGGGGAGGTATCCGGGGTGCTGGGCGTCGTGTTGGACGTGTTCGGCGGCGGCCTGCAGGGTTTCTGCGTCGACGAACACCGACATGTGCGGCTTGACGCCTTTGTCCGAGGGAAGCCCGTTGCCCAGGATCGAGGACAACAGGTCGTCCAGGCCCTGCACTCGGCGTTGTGATCCGGTGCGGGTGTCCTCAGCATCGCGGGGTGCGGAGACCGAGTCGAGGACCTTCTTGAGCTTGGCTCCGGTCACGGTGTTGAGGAACCCGTTGACGTGGCAGCCGTCGGGGACGGCGTTGACTTGGAAGTCTTCCTTGTCCATGCCCTTCTCCCACGCGTCGTCAAGATCTTCGGGGTGGGTCACGTCCTTGAGGTGCTTGACGGCCTCGAACAACTCACCAGGGTCGTGCTCGAGGGCGACCTCGACGAACACGTCCTCGAACTCACGCATCTTCGCCAGCCCCACATGGGTGATGCCATAGACGAACACCCGAACATGGGCGGCACTGATACGCCCCGCGGTCGCGGCTTCAGCCACCCGGGGCAGCTCATCCAGGGCGGTGACGTTGCGGACCAGCGCGGTGGCCTGTCCGGCAGTTGAGTCTCAGCTCGTTGCGGACCCACGCGTTCAGCGTCGAAGCGCCGTCGAGCTCGTGATCGCGGCTGATCTGCAGCTCGGACAATGCCACCGCCTTCGCGGCATCGAGCGCGTCTTGGGCCACCTGGATCGCACGAGCACGTTCACGAGCATCACCGGATCGCAGCGCCTGCGCAGCGGTGCGCATCGCGTCGATGGTGGGCTCGGGATTCATGTTTCTATTCTACTCGAACACATGTTCGAGTACAAGGAATATGCCTTGTTATTTCAGACAATTTCCGACCACGCCGACTGTCCTTGACTCATGCAATGATGGCTCTGAGGGGCTGCGCCACTGGCTACGGTCCGCCGGCGGGACGTTGCATCGGCACGTGGTCGATGCTGGCCTCCACGAAGTTCTCACCGCTGCGGCGATAGCCGAACCGGCCGTACCAGCCCTCGAGGTAGGCCTGGGCATTCAGGCGCAGGACACCGTCACCCCACAGCCGCGTCACCTCGGCCACCAGCTGTCCGGACAGGCCGCGACCACGGCTGTCGACCCGCGTGGCCACGCGCCCGATGCGGCGCGCACCGTCCGAATCGGTGAGCACACGCAGGTAGCTGGTCGAGGCCGTCGTGGTCGGCGATCCACAGATGGGTTGTGGTGGCGAGCAGGTCGAGATCGTCGACGTCGGGTTCGTCGCACTGCTGCTCGACGGCGAACACGACGTCGCGGATCTTCCAGATGGCATACACCTCAGCGGCGGTCAGATCAGGTCCGTCGACCCGGTGGATGATCATCAGGACGCGCATTCCGCGCACGTGCCGAAGATCTCCAGCGTGTGCTCGACATCGCTGAAGCCGTGCTCGGCGGCGACTGCGTCGGCCCACCTCTCGACCGTGGGACCCTCGACCTCGACGGCGCGACTGCACGAACGGCAGACGAGGTGATGGTGGTGCCCGGCGCTGCACTGGCGGAACAGTGTCTCGCCGTCGCCGCCCCGCAACGCGTCGACCTCGTCCGCATCGACCATGGCCTGCAGGGTGCGATAGACGGTCGACAAACCGACCTGATCGCCCTTGTTGCGCAGGGCGTCGTGAATCTCCTGGGCGCTGGCGAAGCCGTTGAGCTCGTCGAGGATCGTCGCCACGGCCCGTCGTTGGCGGGTGTTGCGTTGAGATTCGGCCATGACAGCTACGCCCTGACCCGGAATGGCGACGGGATCTGGGTCCAGCCGCAGGCGGCGCAAGAACGCACCGAGCACCGGCGAGGACGCCGAAGACGATGATCGCGAGCATGACGATCGTGGGGCCCGGCTGCGTCTCGATCTGGTAGCTGGAGACCACGCCGCCGAGGGCGACCGCCAGGCCGATGCCCATCGCGGCCAGGTGCGTGGTGCGGAAGCTGCGGGTGATCTGCTGCGCCGCGGCCACCGGGCACGACCATCAGGGCCGAGACCAGCAACAGCCCGACGGTGCGCATGGCCAGCGTGATCGTGACAGCGGCGAGCACCGAGATCAACGCGCTGAGCAGGCGCACGGGCACTCCGCTGACGCGGGCGTGCTCCTCGTCCTGGCACACCGCGAACAGCTGGGGGGCAAGTCCGAGGGACAGACCGACCACGACGGCGCCCAGCGAGCCGACGAGCACCAGGTCGGTGGTGGAGACGGTCGTGATGGCGCCGAACAGGTAGGAGTTGAGGGTGTTGGCGCTCTCGCCGGCGAGGTTCGCCAGCAGCACGCCACCCGGCGATGCCGCCGTAGAACAACATGGCGAGCGCCACGTCACCGCTGGTGCGGCCCGTGGCGCGCAGCAGCTTCGATCAGCAGCGCACCCAACGCCGCGACGATCGACGGCGGTGACGAGCGGGGCCAGGCCGGTCAGCAGCCCGAGCGCCACGCCGGTCAGCGCGACGTGCCCCAGACCGTCGCCGAGCAGGGCGAGCCGCCGCTGCACCAGGAAGGTGCCGATGGCGGGGGCGGCCAGTCCGGTGAACACGCGGCGATCAGGGCGCGCCGCATGAAGTCGTAGTCGAGCAGCTCGATCACGGCCAGACCCCCTCGCCCTGGATGCTGCCGCGCGAGGGCGCGCCGGTGTGCAGGTGCGTGTGGGTGTCGTCGAGGTGCAGGTCGTCGACCGGCCCGTCGTGGATCACCCGCCCCATCTCGAGGACGACAGCACGATCGATCAGCGGCTGCATCGGGCCGAGCTCGTGCGCCACCAGGAGCACCGAGGTGCCGGCCGCGACCAGATCGCCCAGCAGTGCGGCCAGCGTCGTCTGCTGGCCCTGGTCGACGCCGGCCATCGGCTCGTCCATCACCAGCAGGTCGGCCTCGGTCGCGAGTGCCCGGGCGATCAGCGCGCGTTGCTGCTGTCCGCCGGACAGGTCGTTGATCGACGAGTCGGCACGGTCGGTCAGCCCCACGCGCTCGATGGCGGACGCGACGGCGGCGAGGTCCGCCCGACTGCGGGGGGTCAACCAGCGGCGACGGGCCAGGCGGCCACTCAGCACGACCTCGTGCACGGTGGCCGGGACGCCGGCCGCGGCGCGGGTGCGCTGGGGGACGTAGCCGAGCCTCGTCCGCTGGCGAAAGCGAGCCAGCGGGGTCCCGAACAGGCGCACGGTCCCGCCGATGGTCGGGACCAGCCCGACGGCGGCCCGAACCAGGGTCGACTTGCCGGAGCCGTTGGCACCCAGCAGCACGACGAACTCGCCGGCGCCGACCCGCAGGTCGACGTCGTGCAGCACCAGGCGCCCGTCGAGGGCGACGGACACGCCCTCGACGACCAGGGGATCGGCGGATTCGGTCATTGGCAGGAGTTTGCCGTACGGAGCGCCTCGAGGTTGCGGCGCATCAGGGTCAGGTAGGTCTCGTCGCTGGTGTCGTCGCCGAGCCCCTCGATCGGATCGAGCGTCGCGATCTGCGCGCCGGTCTCGTCCGCGACGGTGCGTGCGATGGCCGGGCTGACCAGCTCCTCGGTGAACACCGTGGTGATGCCCTCATCGCGCACGAGGCGGGTGACGGCAGCCAGCTCGCGTGGCGACGGCTCGTTGGACGGGTCGAGGCCGGCGATGGGCACCTGCACCAGGTCGTAGCGGTGGCCAGGTAGGCGAAGGCGGCGTGGCTGGTGACGATGGTGCGCCGCTCGCAGGTCTGCAGGCCGGCGCTGAAGTCGGCGTCGAGCGTCTCCAGCTCGGCGACCAAGGTGTCGGCGTTGCTGGTGAAGTCCTGGGCGTGCGCCGGATCGACCGACGGCCAGGGCGTCGGCGACGGCGCGCGTGACGGTCACCATGTTCTGCGGATCGAGCCACGAGTGGGGATCGGTCTCGTCGTCGTGGTCGTGTCCGTCGTCCTCGTCGTGCCCGTCCTCGACGACCGCCAGGTCGTCGACGATGGCGGCGACGTCGATCGTCGACGCGTCATCGCGTCCCGCCTGCTCGATCGCGTCGTCGACCGCGGCCTGGAATCCCTGCGCGAACACCA
Organism: uncultured Actinomycetota bacterium; assembly: GCA_963769445.1. Classification (GTDB taxonomy): domain Bacteria; phylum Actinomycetota; class Actinomycetes; order Propionibacteriales; family Nocardioidaceae; genus Aeromicrobium. Next base: position 113,152 of record CAVYLO010000004.1, read on the forward strand.
GCACGTCGGCGTCCTGCACCCGGCCCACCTGCTTGGGGGTGAGCTCGACGTCGTGCGGCTCCACGCCGGGGGAGGTGAGGTTCTCGACCTGGATGAAGGATCCCCCGACCTGCTCGACCACGAAGGCGAACGGGTAGAACGACGCCGCGACGCTCGGTCGGTCGTCGTCAGAACCCGCGGTGCCAGCGCAACCGGCAAGGAGGACGGCTGCTGCCGCGGTGATGAGCAGGACGGGAGATCGCTTCATGGGAATCATTCTCAACTTTGTTGGGAACCGTTGTCAAATCGCGCGCGACTCACTGCGGTCGCGGCTCCGGCGGCTCGCAGCGATGGCTGGCAGCTCCCGCACTTCCTGCGTCGATACACTCGCCACACATCGGGAGCGGATCGTCACGACGATCCGCACAGGCCCGCCGACACCCAGCCGGACAGGAAGTTTCTCCATGGCAAGCACCGTCGACAACGTCATCAGCCTCAGCAAGCGCAGAGGGTTTCGTCTACCAGTGCGGCGAGATCTACGGCGGCACGAAGTCCGCCTGGGACTACGGTCCGCTGGGCGTGGAGCTCAAGGACAACATCAAGCGCCAGTGGTGGCGCTCGATGGTGCAGGGCCGCGATGACGTCGTCGGCCTGGACTCCTCGGTGATCCTGCCCACGTCGGTGTGGGAGGCCTCCGGACACCTCGCCGCCTTCGTGGACCCGCTGGTCGAGTGCCAGAACTGCCACAAGCGCTACCGCCAGGACCACCTGCAGGAGGCCTACGCCGAGAAGAAGAATCTGGACGATCCCGACGCGGTGGAGATGGACCTCATCGTCTGCGAGGCCTGCGGCACGCGCGGCCAGTGGACCGAGCCGCGCATGTTCAACGGCCTGCTCAAGACCTTCCTCGGCCCGGTCGAGTCCGAAGAGGGGCTGCACTACCTGCGTCCCGAGACGGCCCAGGGCATCTTCGTGAACTTCAGCCAGGTCATGACCACGTCGCGCAAGAAGCCGCCGTTCGGCATCGGCCAGATCGGCAAGAGCTTCCGCAACGAGATCACGCCGGGCAACTTCATCTTCCGCACCCGCGAGTTCGAGCAGATGGAGATGGAATTCTTCGTCAAGCCCGGCACGGACGAGGAATGGCACGAGACCTGGATGCAGACCCGCATGGACTGGTACACGAATCTCGGCATCGACCGCGAGAATCTGCGCTTCTTCGAGCACCCTGCCGAGAAGCTCTCGCACTACTCCAAGCGCACCGTCGACATCGAGTACAAGTTCGAGTTCGCGGGCTCGGAGTGGGGCGAGCTCGAGGGAATTGCCAACCGCACCGACTTCGACCTCAAGACGCACAGCGAGGCTTCCGGCAAGGACCTGCAGTTCTTCGACCAGGTGTCCGGCGAGCGCTGGACGCCGTACGTGATCGAGCCTGCGGCCGGCGTGAACCGCTCGATGATGGCGTTCCTGATCGACAGCTACACCGAGGACGAGGCACCCAACTCCAAGGGCGGGGTCGACAAGCGCACGGTGCTCAAGCTGGACCATCGGCTGGCGCCGTGCAAGGCGGCCGTGCTGCCGCTGTCGCGCAACGAGGACCTCTCGCCCAAGGCGCGCGACCTCGCTGCGGAGCTGCGCCAGCTCTGGAACGTGGACTTCGACGACGCCGCGGCCATCGGCAAGCGGTACCGCCGTCAGGACGAGATCGGCACGCCGTTCTGCATCACGGTCGACTTCGACACCCTCGACGATCAGGCGGTCACGATCCGCGAGCGCGACACGATGACCCAGGAGCGCATCGCGCTCGACCAGGTCACGTGGTTGGCTGGCGGCGCGTCTCCCGGGTTGCTGATCCTCCGGTGGGCAACACTGGCGGCATGACGTTGCTCCGTGGCCCCCGACCGAGAGCAGCCGCGATCGTCGTCGCGGCGGTGCTGACGCTCGGGGCGTGCGGGGGCAGCGAGCCCGCGCCCGAGGGCCCCACGGCGCCCACGCCCGAGGGCTTCGATCTTCCGTCCGGCGTCACGCTGACCGATCCGGGCACCGAGCTGGCCCCGGGCAAGCCCGGCACGGTGGTGCTGGAGGTCGGCGACGGTGCTGCCAGCGCGGTCACCTTGACGGTCAGCGAGATCACGAAGGGCAAGATCAAGGACTTCCAGTTCTTCTCCCTCGACGCGGCCAGCAAGGCCTCGACGCCGTACTACGTGACGGCGACGGTGAGGAACGACGGACCGGCCGGTCTCGGTGGCCTCGGTGCCCCATTCGTCGCACACGATGACGCCAACACCATCGTGCCGCCGAACGTCATCAACGGCTCCTTCAAGCCGTGCCCACGCACCGAGGTGCCCAAGAGCTTCCTCGCCGGGCGACACCACCGAGATGTGCTTGGTGTTCCTGATCGCCAAGGGCCGCACGCTCGTCTCGATCGACGCTCTGTCCGACGACCCCGCCACCGCCGTGCGGTGGAAGGCCTGACGCCCGGCTGAGACAATGGTCCGGTGACCACCTCGACCCTTCGTCCGTCCGCGCTGCGGATCGGCGCGCTGAGCGTCGACACGCCGGTGGTGCTGGCGCCGATGGCAGGCGTCACGAATGCGGCATTTCGTCAGCTCTGCGCCGAACAGGGTGCGGGACTGTACGTGTGCGAGATGATCACGTCGCGCGGCATCGTCGAACGTGATCGGACGAGCTTGTCGATGCTGCGGTTCGCGCCCAACGAGCAGTACAAGTCAGTGCAGCTGTACGGCATCGATCCGGACACGATCGGCCGCGCCGTGACGATCCTGTGCGAGGAGCACGGCATCGACCACGTCGACCTGAACTTCGGCTGCCCGGTCCCGAAGGTGACGCGCAAGGGTGGGGGAGCGGCCCTGCCCTGGAAGGACCGGCTCCTGGGCCAGATCCTCACCTCAGCGGTGAATGCGGCGGCGCCGTTCGGGGTGCCGGTCACGATGAAGACCCGCAAGGGCATCGACGACGATCACCTCACCTTCCTGGACTCCGGCCGCATCGCGCAGGACACCGGCACGGCTGCCATCGCCCTGCACGGACGCACCGCCGTGCAGCACTACTCCGGCCGCGCCGACTGGGACGCGATCGCCGAGCTGAAAGCGGCCGTGACCGACATCCCGGTGCTCGGCAATGGCGACATCTGGGAAGCGTCCGACGCCCTGCGCATGGTCGAGGAGACCGGCTGCGACGGTGTCGTGGTGGGCCGCGGTTGCCTGGGCCGTCCGTGGCTGTTCCGCGATCTCGCGGCCGCCTTCTCAGGCGAGTCGGTCCAGGAACTGCCGAGCCTCGGTGAGGTTGCTGCTGTCATGCGTCGCCACGCCGAGCTGCTCGGCGAGCTGTCCGGCGAGGAGCGCGGCTGCGTCGAGTTCCGCAAGCACATCGCGTGGTACCTGAAAGGCTTCGCAGCTGGCAGCACGGTGCGCCAGCAGCTGGGCACCGTCTCGTCGTTCGCCGACCTCGACCATCTGCTGGCCGAGCTTGACCCCGACGAGCCCTACCCGGTCCGCGAGCTGGGCACCCCCCGCGGCCGGCAGGGCACCCCCAAGAAGGTGACGGTCCCTGACGGCTGGCTCGACACCCGTGAGGTTCTCGAGCCGCTGGACCCAGCGGCTGAGGACGGCACCAGCGGCGGTTGACGCCGGCGCGCTTCAAGCCTCACCGGGCCGGCGCCGTGAACCGGTTCAACCGGCCACCGCCGACGGCTTCTCAAATGGAGCCTGGAGGTGTCTACTGAACTGATGGAACCCTTTCAGCGGGGTCGGCCGCCCGGGGTCTTGGCCGCTGTCGGAGGAACTCCCATGGTGGAGCTCCACCACGTCGTTCCGCGAATCCGGGGCGCAAATCTTCGCTCAAGTGGGAGCCCGCGAATCCCACCGGGTCGATGAAGGACCGGATGGCGGTCGAAGTGATTCGATCCGCTGCCGCGGATGGCCGATTGCCTCCCGGCAGCACGGTCGTCGAGTACACGGCCGGGACGACGGGTGTCTCGCTCGCGCTGGTCTGTGCGGCACTGGGCTTTCGACTCCACGTGGTGTTCTCGGATGCCTTCAGCGTCGAGAAGCGCAAGACGATGCTCGCTCTCGGTGCAGAGATCACGGACGAGCCGAGCGACGGCGGTCGCATCACCGAAGATCTCATCAAGCGGATGATCGCCACGTCCGAGGAGATCAGCACACGTCCCGGGCACTGGTGGTCTGACCAGCTGAACAATCACGACGGAGTGCGTGGATACCTCCCGTCTGGGCAAGGAGATCTGGACCCAGGCTGGTGGGCGAGTGGACGCCTTCGTCCACGCCGTGGGCACCGCTCACTCGATCCACGGTGTCCCCGAGGGCTTTGGCCATGACGCCGCCGCGCCAGTCCGCGTGGTGGCGGTCGAGCCTGCCGAGTCGGCGGTCTTGTCGGGTGACCCCACCGGCGCTCATCGCATCGAAGGGATCGGCATCGGTTTCATCCCGCCGCTGTGGCAGCCGGAGCTGGTGGACTCGATCGAGCAGGTCCGCAGTGACGACGCACAGCAGATGGCTCGTCGCCTGGCGGCGGAAGAAGGGATCTTCGCCGGTACGTCGACGGGGGCGAACGTGATCGCAGCCCTCCGCGTCGCTGCGACGCTTCCAGCGGACGCCCATGTCGTGACCATCGCCGTCGACTCCGGCCTTCGCTATCTGAGCACGGCGCCGTACGCCTGATCAGATCCGATCAAGCTGCTGCTCCCACATCGCCCGGGCCGCGGCAGCGTCGAGGTGCGAGGCGTCGGCATCGACCGGTCCGGGAGGGGAGTGGACCTCGACCGTGGCGACGCCGCGCCGACGCTGCAGCGGCCCCTGGCGCAGCTCGACCGACTGGGTCTTGTGGTGCGGCACCAGACTGGTGGTGCGCTCGATCCAGCCCTGCGACGCGATGAACGCGGCAGTGTCGGCCCCGGCCCAGCGGTACCGCCAACCGATCGGCGCGAAGATCCAGGAACGTCGTGGCGCTGCGGTGCGCACCTCCGGCTCGATCAGGGTGCCGGGGATCAGCTCGGCGATGATGGCCGCTGCCAGCAGTGGATCAGTGATGGGCAGCAGGGTCGACACCGATGAGGAGCCGTCGTCGTCTGCATGGCCGGCGTATCCGGCGATGTCGACCTCGAGCCGCTGCCAGCCGAATCGGCGCCACACGAACGGCTCCTTGATCGCGATGCCCTGCACTCGGTCGAACGGGATGGTCTGCGACGTGCGGGACAGCAGCCCTCGTTCGATGCGGAGGCCGCGCTCACCTCGGGAGAGCTGGAAGTCCCACTGCTCGATCACCCGTTTCGTGACGATCTGCAGGATCCCTGAGCCGAACGGGAGCAGTCCGCCAAGAGCGACCAGGAACTGGTCGAACCAGATCGCGGCGGCCACCACGGTGATCAGGCCGACGACTGCGAAGACGAAGTCCAACGACAGCAGGGTGCCGATGATGATGCGCTGCGGCGGCACTCGCGTGATCAGCGATCGTTGCTCCTCGGCCGCGCGACTCCTCGACGTCCTGGCCGTGCGCCCGCGCCAGCAGCACGCGGCGCAGCTCCCGCACGTCAGCCAATTCCAGGAATCGCAACGTGGTGCGCGACTTGCTGCCGCCGGCCATCTCGATGCGCAGCTCGGCCAGCCCGAACAGTCGCGCGACCAGCGGTTCGGCGATGTCGACCGACTGGATGCGCTCGTACGGGATGCGGCGAGAGGACTTGGTGAGCACGCCGCTCGTGATGCGCAGCTCGGTGCCGTCGATGATGTAGCGCGTGAAGTACCAGGTCAGATAGCCGAACCCGAGACCGAACACGAGGCCGCCGACGATCGCGATCCCCGTGCTGATCAACAGACCCATGTCGCCCCAGCCGCCACCGGACACGGTGGAACCGATCAGTGCGACAGCGCCGCCGATCGACCACAACGCGCCCTGCACCAGAGCAGTGAGCGGGTGGGTGCGCAGCCCGACCGCCTCGGTCGGGGTGGAGCCGGGTTCAGACACCGGCACCCCTGGACTCGCCGAGCTCGGTCAGCCGGTTGCGCAGCCGGGTCGCCTCGGCCGCTGGCAGACCGGGAATGTTCGACGCGGTCTCGGCGCTGGCGGTGTGCAGGGTGACGGTGGCGACGCCGAAGTACCGCTGGAGGGGGCCGGCCTGCACGTCGACGAACTGCATGCGCCCGTAGGGCACGGCCACGAGTCGCTTGAACATCACGCCCGACGTGACCAGCAGGTCCTCATCGTTCTCGGCATAGCCCCACGCGCGTTGGCTGCGGCCCGCCCACACGTACGAACCGACGGCCCCGATGACGAACGAGACGGCCACCAGCCACGGGATCCACTGCAGCTGCGGCACCACCAGCGCGATTCCCACCGCGACGACCCCGAAGATCACCGCTGGAATCGTCATCGTGATGCGGTGCATCGTCGCCAGAGCCGGGGAGACCCGAGTCCATGCGCCGGTCGGCGAGCTGAACAGGTCGCTGGTGGGCGTCGTCGGCTGATCCATGGGGTCAGCCTAGGAGGTGGACCAGCGCCCGATGGTCAGCCCAGCGGTCGAGGGGTTGCGTCATGCAGGCGGCGGGCGAGCTCGGCGGCGATCCCGCGCAACACCTCAGGGTGCTTGGAGATGAGCGCGTCGAACTCGCGGGGTCCGACCACCAGCAGCTGCATGTCGGACTTCGCGGTGACGGTGGCGCTGCGCTTGAGGCTGTGGTCCAGCAGCGACATCTCTCCGATCGTGGTGCCCACTCCGATCGTGTTGATGACGTTGCCATCCACGGTGACGTCGGCCTCGCCCTCGACGACCACGAATGCCTCCTGGCCCGTGCTGTCGGCGGTGATCAACGGGCGCCCGGCAGGCACTGCCACCTGATCGACAAGAGAGGCGATGTGCTTGAGCTCCTTGGTCGAGCAGCGGGCGAACAGCGAGACCTGCGAGAGCAGGTCCACTTTCGGGTCACGTGACATGGCGGGCCTCCTGGGAGTGATGTGACAAGGAGCCAGAGCTCCGGTGAGGCCGAACCTACTCCGATCCGACGTCCGGGTCACGCGTCATGAGCGCAAGAACCCGTCTGGGTCCCGCCAGCGCCCGGTGTTCGCGGCGGTGCGAGGAGCGACAGGTTCCGCTGAAAGTCATTTGACCCTCCGACGTGGCGGTGGGACAATGACAGACGCAGACGTCGGTTTCTGCGCTTCCCCACAGCCTCTGTTTCACCGTCCAATTGCTGGAGATCTGTCATGGCCAAAGCACTCATCGGCTTCGTCGGCGGACCCACCTCAGACCAGTTGCGCGAGACGGCGCGTATGCGTCGCCGCATCGCTGATCTGGAGGCCGAGGTCCTGCGGCTCAAGATCGAGAACGACGGCCTGCTCGCCGCCGTGCGCGAGCACATCGAACCCGTGACCGCGGGCGACCTTTTCGAACCCGTCGCACACTGACCCGCTCGGGATCCGCCGCGCCGCACGTCGCGTGCCGCACGGGTCCCTCTGAGCCCCCGGGCGACGCACTAGGGTGACTCTCAGGCATCAGCCCTGCCGGAACGAGTGCAGCCTGTTCGGAGGATCCCCGTGTACCTGAAGAGCCTCACGCTTCGTGGGTTCAAGTCGTTCGCCTCGGCGACGACGCTTCAGTTCGAGCCGGGCATCACCTGCGTCGTGGGTCCCAACGGATCAGGCAAGTCCAATGTCGTCGACGCGCTCAGCTGGGTCATGGGCGAGCAGGGCGCCAAGTCGCTGCGCGGCGGCAAGATGGAGGACGTCATCTTCGCCGGCACGTCCGGCCGCCCGCCGCTGGGTCGCGCCGAGGTCGTCCTCACGATCGACAACTCCGACGGCGCGCTGCCGATCGAGTACGCCGAGGTCACGATCTCCCGCACGATGTTCCGCAATGGCGGGTCCGAGTACGCCATCAACGGCGCAACGTGCCGGCTGATCGATGTGCAGGAGCTGCTCAGCGACTCTGGCATCGGCCGCGAGATGCACGTCATCGTCGGCCAGGGACAGCTCGACAGCGTCCTGCGCGCCACACCCGAGGAGCGGCGCGGCTTCATCGAGGAAGCTGCGGGCGTCCTCAAGCATCGCAAGCGCAAGGAGAAGGCGCTTCGCAAGCTCGACTCCACGCAGGGCAATCTGACTCGTCTCAACGACGTGCTCACTGAGCTGCGCCGCCAGCTCAAGCCGCTCGGCCGTCAGGCCGAGGTGGCTCGGCGTGCCGCGGGCATCCAGGCCGCAGTGCGCGATGCCCGCGCCCGACTGCTCGCCGATGATGTCGTGCGCGCCCAGACGGTCATCGCCGAGGAGCTCGCCGACGAGACGGCTCTCAAGGATCGCCGGCACCACGTGGAGCAGGCGGTCGCCGACGCACGCCTGCGCGAGACGGAGCTCGAGGACCAGCTGCGCGAGGACTCGCCACGCCTGTCTGCCGCCCAGGAGACCTGGTACAGCCTCTCGGGCCTGCGGGAGCGCTTCCGCGGTACCGCTGGGCTGGCCACCGAACGCATCCGGCTGGCCGCCGTCGAGTCTGACGACCACACCACGGGCCGCGATCCCGAGGAGCTCGAGGCCGATGCGCGTCGCGCTCGTGAACAGCTCGTCCAGCTCGGAGCGGGCGTGGCGACAGCCACGGCGGCTCTGCAGACCGTCATCGGCGAGCGCACCGAGGCCGAAGCGGCCTACACCGAGGAAGAGCGCAAGCTCGCCGGGCTGCTGCGGGCGGCCGCCGACAAACGCGAAGGGTTGGCCCGACTCCACGGCCAGGTGAACGCGCTGCGCAGTCGCGCCACCGCTGCCGAGCAGGAGATCGGCCGGCTGACCGCCGCCAAGGCGGAGGTCGAGGACCGTGCCGCGACGGCGCAGCGTGAGTTCACCGGACTGGAGAACCAGATCGCCGGCCTCGATGTCGGCGAGTCCGGGCTCGACGCAGAGCTCGAAACGGCGGAGGCGGACCTGGAGCGCCTGACCGCGGAGCTGAGTGCGCTGGCGGCGCAGGAGCAGGACGCCAAGCGCGCCCAGGCCGCCTTGCAAGCGCGACGAGAAGCCCTCGAGCTCGGTCTGGAGCGCAAGGACGGCGTCGGCGCGCTGCTGGCCGCCACCGGCGAGATCAGCGGCCTCCTCGGATCGGTCGCAGCACTGCTGTCGGTACGCGACGGCTACGAGACGGCGATCGCTTCTGCGCTGGGCAGCGCGTCGGACGCCGTCGCGGTCGATCAGGTCTCCACCGCGGTCACGGCGCTGGAGAAGCTCAAGTCCGAGGACCTCGGCCGCGCTGGCATGCTGCTCGGTGGCGGCGACGTCGACGACTCCACCTGGCCGGGGCTGCCCGACTACGCCACCTACGCGATCGACGTCGTCGAGGCGCCCACGGCATTGCAGGGCGCGCTGCGCCGGTTGCTGTTCAAGGTCGCCGTCGTCGACGACCTCGACCGCGCGCGCGACTTGGTCGATCACGCCCCGGACGTCACGGCAGCGACGCGCGACGGCGACCTGTTGGGCAAGCACTTCGCCTCCGGTGGCTCGTCCGCCTCGCAGAGCCTGATCGAGGTGCAGGCCGCCATCGGCCAGACCGAGCAGGACCTCACCGCCGCCCAGCACACGCTGGATCGGTTGCGCTTCGAGGCTGAGTCGCGCACCACGGCTCGCGACTCCGCCCAACGCCTGGTCGACGACGCCCTGGCCAAGCTGCACGAGTCCGACGCCACCATGACCGCCATCGCCGCCGACCTCGGATCGTTCGGTTCCCAGCACCGTGCAGCCAAGGGAGAGGCCGACCGTCTTGCCGCGGCCATCGTCGCGGCCGAAGAGGCTCGTGACGCCGATCTGTCTGGTCTGGCCGATCTGGAGGGTCGGCTGCAGCAGGCCGAGTCGGTGCCGGACGAGGATCCCGACACCTCATTGCTGGACGAGCTGTCGGAGGTCGCATCGAGCAAGCGTCGGGCCGAGACCGAGGCTCGACTGGTGCTGCGCACCAATGAAGAGCGCACACGCGCGCTCGAGGGTCAGGCCACGGCGCTGTTCGCCGCAGCTGAAGCCGAGCGCGAGGCGCGCCAGAAGGCTGCCGAACGGCGTGACCGCCAGCGCCGCGAGGCCGAGACGGCGCGGGCCGTCGTCACTGCGTCCGACCAGGTGCTCGCGCGGCTCGACCGTTCGATCCAGCGAGCCTCAGAACGTCGTACCGAGATCGAGCAGTCTCGCTCCGGTCGTGAGGACGACCTCCGCACCGTGCGTGGCCGACTGCGCGAGCTGAGCAGCGAGCTCGACTCGCTGACCAGCTCCGTGCACCGCGACGAGATGGCCCGGGCCGAGCTGCGCCTGCGGCTTGAATCGCTGGAGACGCGCGCACTGGAGGATCTGGGCCTGGGCCTCGAGGCTCTGGTCGGCGAATACGGTCCCGACCAGCTGGTGCCGCCCCTCCAGCAGGTGGCCGACGACGACAGGGATGACGCCGCCGAGGAGCCCGAGGCGCCTCGCCCGTTCGACCGCGAGGAGCAGACCAAGCTGCTGCGCTCGGCTGAGCGCTCGCTGGCCATGCTCGGCAAGGTCAACCCGCTCGCGCTCGAGGAGTTCTCCGCGCTCGAGGAGCGCCATCAGTTCCTCAGCGGTCAGGTCGAGGACCTGCGCAAGACCCGCCAGGATCTGCTGGAGATCGTTGACGAGGTCGACGCCAAGGTCGAGAAGGTCTTCACCGAGGCCTGGCACGACACGGAGCGTGAGTTCAGGGATGTCTTCAGCCGGTTGTTCCCCGGTGGCGAGGGGCAGCTGGTGCTCACCGACCCCGACAACATGCTCACCACGGGCATCGACGTCGAGGCCCGCCCGCCGGGCAAGAAGGTCAAGCGGCTGTCGCTGCTGTCCGGCGGTGAGCGATCGCTCGTGGCGGTCGCCTTCCTGGTGGCGCTGTTCAAGGCGCGACCCAGCCCGTTCTACATCCTTGACGAGGTCGAGGCCGCGCTCGACGACACGAACCTCGGTCGTCTGCTCGGCATCTACGAGGAGCTGCGCGCCAGCTCGCAGCTGATCGTCATCACGCACCAGAAGCGCACGATGGAGGTCGGCGACGCGCTCTACGGAGTCTCGATGCGCGGCGACGGCGTCTCGGCGGTCATCAGTCAGCGACTGCGCGAGGAAGAGGAGACCGCGTGAGCGAACCCCAGCAGGGTGAGCTCAGGCGGGACGACTTCGGCACCATCCGGCGCATCACGACCCGGTGGGAGGACGAGGACGTCTACGGGCACGTCAACAACGTCGTGTACTACTCGTTCTTCGACACCGCGGTCAACGGATACCTGATCGAGGCCACCGGCACCGACATCCGTGATCTCGATGCCTCCGGGATCGTCGCCGAGACGAGCTGCCGGTTTCTGCGTGAGCTGCGCTTCCCGGGTGACGTCGAGGCGGGCTTGCGGGTCATCAAGCTCGGCACGTCCAGCGTCGTGTACGAGATCGGTCTGTTCCAGGGTGAGTCGTCGCAACCGGCCGCCGTGGGGCGATTCGTGCACGTCTACGTCACGGGTGAGGACCGCACGGTCACGCCCGTTCCTGACCTGATTCGCACCGTGCTGGAACCGTTGGTCGTACTAGGGTCTGCTCATGAGTGAACGCAGCACCTACGTGCTGGTCGACGGCGAGAACATCGACGCCACCCTGGGGTCATCGATTCTGGGACGGCGGCCGCAGCCGCACGAGCGGCCCCGATGGGACCGACTGCTGCAGTTCGCCGAGAGCTCTTGGGACCAACCCGCCACCGGCTTGTTCTTCCTGGCCGCCAATGGCGATCTGCCCATGCCGTTCGTGCAGGCGCTGACAGCCATCGGCTTTCGGCCGGTGCCGCTGTCAGGGGGCGCCGACGAGAAGGTCGTCGACATCGCCATCCAGCGCACCCTCGTCGAGCTGGCCAATCGCGATGCCGACGTCATGCTGGCCAGCAACGACGGCGACTTCATCGAACAGCTCGAGCCGCTGGTCGGCCCCGAACGTCGCACGGCCCTGCTGGCGTTCCGCGAGTTCCGCAACGCCGGCTACCTGCCGCTGTTCGAGCGAGGGCTGGAGTTTCACGACCTCGAGTACGACGTGCAGGCCTTCAACGAACGACTGCCGCGGATCCGGATCATTCCGATCGCCGAGTTCGATCCGCTCGAGTTCCTCTAGCCCCTTCGCCGGGGATGTCGACGACAGAACTGGCCGGGAGGAATCTAGGCTGGCGTGGTGACCACCACTGTTCTCGTCCTGATCATCGCCCTCGCTGTCGTCCTGGTCGGCGGCGGAGTCGCCTTCCTGGTCACCCGTGGAGGCGATGGAACGCTGCCGCCCCCGGACGTGCTCGACGAGATCACCACCGAGGTCATCAAGCATCCCGAACACCCTGAACCACACCTGGCGTCCGATGACGAAGAGGCGCCGTTCGAGGAGATACCGGCCGACGAGCGGGGTGGAGCTCCGGCGATCGAGCGTCCCGACGCGCCGCAGGGGCGGCTGGTCCGCCTGCGTGGTCGGTTGGCACGGTCCAACTCCTCGCTCGGCAAGGGACTGCTGGCCGTGCTGGGTCGCGCCACGCTTGACGACGCTGCCTGGGAGGAGATCGAGGACACCCTGCTGGCTGCGGACGTCGGCGTCGGTCCGGCGCAGGCCTTGGTCGAGTCGCTGCGCACGCGCATGCGAGTCGAGGGGGTCACCGATCCTGCACGAGCCCGCGCCGTGCTGCGCGAGGAGCTGATCGCGATCGTCGACCCGACCCGCGACCGCGAGCTGATGGTCAGGGGCACTGACGGCAAGCCCGGAGTCGTTCTGGTCGTGGGCGTCAACGGCACCGGGAAGACCACGACCGTTGGTCGCATCGCCCGCGTGCTGGTGGCCGAGGACAAGTCCGTCGTGCTCGGCGCCGCTGACACGTTCCGAGCAGCCGCGGCCGATCAGCTGGAGACGTGGGGTCAGCGGGTCGGCGTGCCCACCGTTCGTGGCCCCGAGGGCGGCGACCCCGCCAGTGTGGGCTTCGAGGCCGTGCAGCGGGGCATCGCCGATGGTGTCGATGTCGTGCTGGTCGACACCGCCGGCCGGCTGCACACCAAGTCCGGGCTGATGGACGAGCTGGGCAAGGTCAAACGAGTCATCGAGAAGCAGGCCGCGGTCACCGAGGTGCTGCTGGTGATCGACGCGACCACGGGGCAGAACGGCCTCACCCAGGCCCGCGTGTTCGGCGAGGTCGTCGACGTCACGGGAATCGTGCTGACCAAGCTCGACGGATCGGCCAAGGGCGGCATCGTCATTGCCGTGCAGACCGAGCTCGGGGTCCCCGTGAAGTTCGTCGGACTGGGCGAGGGTGCCGATGACCTGGCACCGTTCGACGCCGAAGAGTTCGTCGACGCGCTGCTGTCCTGACCGCAGGCGCAGCGAAACGTCGCTGTAACACGACCTCCGATTTCGTCACGGGCTGGCAACACGTGGCTGGTCAGCCCGAAACGCGGGGCGACAAGGGTAGTGGGAACGGGTCTGTTCGACTCGTGTCATCCGACTTCGGAGGTTTCATGGATACCGGCGACACCGCATGGATCCTGGCCAGCTCAGCGCTGGTCCTGCTCATGACGCCAGGCTTGGCGTTCTTCTACGGCGGCATGGTCCGCTCCAAGACCGTGCTCAACATGATGATGATGAGCTTCGCGGCCCTGGCCATCGTGCCGGTGCTGTGGGTGCTCTACGGCTACTCGATCACCTTCAGCCCCGGAGGCAACGGAGCGCTGGGCGGATTTGAGCGACTCGGTCTGAACAACATCTCCGTGGACACGCTCTACGGCACGATCCCCGAGTACGTCTTCGTCGGCTTCCAGCTGATGTTCGCGATCATCACGGTCGCCCTGATCAGCGGCGCCATCGCCGATCGCGCCAAGTTCTCAGCGTGGGTCGTCTTCACGACCGTCTGGGTCAGCGTCGTCTACTTCCCGGTGGCGCACTGGGTCTTCGACTTCGGCGACAACGGAGGGTGGATTGCCACCCAGCTCGAGGCGATCGACTTCGCCGGCGGTACCGCGGTGCACATCAACGCCGGCGCGGCCGGTCTCGCCCTCGCCCTCGTGCTCGGCAAGCGGGCTGGCTGGAAGCGCGACCCGATGCGTCCGCACAACCTCCCCTTCGTGCTGCTCGGCGCGGGTCTGCTCTGGTTCGGCTGGATCGGCTTCAACGCCGGCTCGGCCCTTGGTGCGAACGGCACCGCGGCCCTGGCCCTCGTCAACACTGCTGTCGCCACAGGCGCCGCGATCCTCGGCTGGCTCCTGGTGGAGTCGGTGCGCGACAAGAAGGCCACGAGCCTCGGCGCAGCGTCGGGTGCGGTGGCCGGACTCGTCGCGATCACCCCGGCGGCCGGTTCGATCTCGCCCTTCGGCTCGATCTTCCTGGGCGTCATCGCCGGCGTGCTCTGCGCCCTTGCGGTCGGTCTGAAGTACAAGTTCGGCTACGACGACTCGCTTGATGTCGTCGGCGTCCACCTCGTGGGCGGCTTGGTCGGAACGATCCTCATCGGCTTCCTTGCCGTGGGCGACATCGGCTTGTTCTACGGTGGGGATGCATCACAGCTCGGCAAGCAGGTCGTGGCAGCGCTCGCGGTGCTCGCCTACTCGTTCGGACTGACCTTCCTCCTCGGGAAGGCGATCGACCTGACGATGGGATTCCGCATCGACCAGGACGACGAAGTGATCGGCATCGACCAGGTCGAGCACCTCGAGACGGCCTATGACTACGTGGGAACCGGCGGATCCAACCTCCTGAAGGAGCTCTGAGCATGAAACTCGTGACAGCGGTCATCAAGCCGCACAAGTGGGAAGAGGTCCGTGAGGCCCTCGCAGCAGCCGGAGTGGCCGGCATGACGGTCACCGAGGCGAGCGGATACGGCCAGCAGAAGGGCCACACCGAGGTCTACCGTGGCGCCGAGTACGACGTGTCGTTGGTGCCGAAGATCCGCCTCGAGGTCGTGGTCGACGACGGTGACGTCGACAGCGTCGTCGCCACCATCACCGGGGCCGCCCAGACCGGCAAGATCGGCGACGGCAAGGTGTGGGTCATCCCGGTCGACTCAGTGGTGCGGGTCCGTACCGGCGAGACTGACGAAGCCGCTGTGTGATCTGACCTTTTCACCCGCTCGGAGCCGCGCACCTGCAGAGGGTGCGCGGCTTCGTTCAGCCGTGGCAGCGGCGCCGGTGCGGTAGTTTGCCGGGGCCACGATCGTTGGAGGACGCGTGAACGCAGGAGATGCCGCTTGGCTGCTCGCCTCGACGGCGATGATGCTGCCCGGACTGGCCTTCGTGTACGGCGACATGGTCCGGCCTTGGCGGGTCGACGAGGAGCACCAGGTCGAGCACCTCGGCAGGGCGTACGACACCCACGCGACGTCAGGTGGTCTTCTCGGGTGACGATCGACCTCGCAGCGTCGCGGGCACGGCGGGCCGAAGCGGCCGACGTCCGGCTCCGTGAGCTGTTCACAGCCGCTGGGGCAGAGGAACAGCCGATGGCCTTGGTCGCCGTCGGTGGGTACGGTCGGTCCGAATTGTCGCCGCACAGCGATCTCGACGTGGTTCTCCTGCACGCGCCCGACGCGGACCTCGAACAGGTCGAGAGGATCGCCGAGGCGATCTGGTACCCGCTGTGGGACGACAAGGTCGACCTCGATCACGCCGTGCGGGACACAGCGCGCATGCGCACGATGGCCGCCGAGGACTACCGCGCGGCCATGGGAATGCTCGATGCGCGCTGCGTCGCCGGCGACTACGACCTGGTCCGCACCTTGCGGTCCGAGGTGCTGTCGGACTGGCGCCGCGACGCCCGGTCCCGGGTGCGCGAGGTACGAGACGGCCGCGTCGAACGACTCGACCGGGCCGGTTGGCTGGCGCACTCCGCAGTGCCTGACCTGAAGGAGTCCGGGGGAGGGCTGCGCGATGGTGTCGTCCTGCGGGCCCTCGTGGCGACCTGGCTGATCGACGTCCCCCACGCCGAGGCGGAGCGACTGCGGTCCGATCTTCTCGACGTCCGCGACACGCTGCACGATGTCGCGGGACGTCGACTCGACCGGTTCGAGCCAGACCTGGTGCCCGAGGTCGCCGAACGGCTGTCGATGGAGCCGGTCGAGCTCGATCTGCACACGCGAGACCTGGGGCGCCGGGTCGCTCACCTGTCCATGCTCGCGTGGCGACGGGTCGAGGGCGTCCTCTCGCCGCGGACGGGTACGTACACGAAGACAGGGCCGGTGGTGCGGTCCCTCGGCGATGGCGTCGGGGTGCTCGACGGCGAGGTCATCGTCACGGGCGACGCGAATCCTGCTTCAGACCCCGAGGTCGCGCTCCGTGCTGCCGCCGCAGCGGCGCGAGAGCACCTTCCGCTCAGTCCCGGCTCGGCCATGAGACTGAACCGAACCATGGGCGAGCTTCCCGACCCATGGCCCGAGTCGACCAAGCGGTTGATGGTCGACCTGCTCACGGCTGGTCCGGGTCTCGTCGGGGTGTGGGACGAGCTGGACTTCGCCGGCGTCATCGACCGACTGCTGCCCGAGTGGGCGCCGATCCGGCTGCGGGGGTCGTCCTCGATCATCCACCAGTTCACGATCGATCGGCACAGCCTGGAGACGTGCGTCAACGCGGCCGAGATCGCCCGCGAGGTGTCCCGCCCGGACCTGCTGGCGGTGGCGGCCCTGCTGCACGATCTCGGCAAGGGAGTGCCGGGTGATCACTCGGTGGAGGGTGAACCGATGGCACGGGAGATCGCCGCACGGTGGGGGTTCTCCGCTGCGGATGCCGACGTCATCGGGCAGCTCGTCCGGTGGCACCTGTTGCTGCCCGACACCGCGACGCGGCGAGACATCGAGGACCCCGGCACCGCTCACAGTGTTGCGGAAACCGTGGGAAGCGCGGCCCAGCTCGAGCTGTTGGCCGCGCTCACGTCGTCGGATGCCCGCGCCACCAGCGGGCAGGCGTGGAGCGCGTGGCGCCGTGGTCTGGTCGAGGGCCTGGTGGAAAAGACGTACGCCGTCCTCGACGAATCGGTCACGACCCCCTCAGTCGCTGACTACGAGGGCTGGCCGCGGCACGTCCCCATCCCGGCGGTCGGGGTCATGGGCGCACATGACATCGACCTGACGGTCGAGCCGGCCGGCGATGGGTCGTTGTTGACGATCGTCACGGCCAACCGGCCGGGAGTCATCGCGGAGCTGGCCGGTGGTCTTGCCCTGGCTGGCCACTCCATCCGATCGGCGCGCACCGTGACGCTCGGCGACGCGGCGGTGTCGTTGTTCGAGGTCCGTCGGCCCGACGTCGACGCGGCCGTCGTGCGCGAGCGTCTTCGCCCCGCGCTGGTGGGGGACATCGACCTGGCTGGCCGTCTGGACGTCGCGGCACGCGACGGCGATGTGGGAGCGCAGGTACGTCACGTCGAGCGAGATTCGCAGACCGTGACGGTCCTCGAGGTGCGCGCGGCGGACCGCCGCGGCCTGTTGTGGACCGTCTGCCGCGCGATAGCCGAAGCTGGCCACTCGATCCGGTCCGCTCACATGTCGACGTATGGCGAGGAGGCACGCGAGGTGCTGTACGTGCTCGGAGCCGACGGCGATCGGCTCGACGACGAGGCGGCCTCACGCCTGCGCGACCAGGTGGCGGCCGCGCTCGCCTGACCCCGTTAGGCTGGAGGCTGACCCGTTTTCCGAGCCGAGGACACCACTGCCGTCATGTTCGACACCCTGCAAGACCGCCTCCAGTCGGCGTTCAAGAACCTGCGTGGCAAGGGCAAGCTCTCCGACGCCGACATCGATGCGGTCGCGCGGGAGATCCGCGTCGCCCTGCTGGATGCCGACGTCGCGGTCTCGGTGGTGCGCGACTTCATCGCCAACGTCAAGGAGCGCGCCAGCGGCGCTGAGGTCAGCCAGGCGCTGAACCCGGCGCAGCAGGTCATCAAGATCGTCAACGACGAGCTGGTCGCGATCCTCGGCGGCGAGACGCGTCGCATCCAGTTCGCCAAGAACCCGCCCACGGTCATCATGCTCGCGGGCCTGCAGGGTGCCGGAAAGACCACCCTCGCGGGCAAGCTCGCCCTGTGGCTCAAGGAGCAGGGCAAGTCGCCCATGCTGGTGGCCTGCGATCTGCAACGCCCCAACGCGGTCACCCAGCTGCAGGTCGTCGGTGGTCAGGCCGGCGTCACGGTGTTCGCGCCAGAGCCCGGAAATACCGGATCTTCGCCTGATGGCGAGGGCAGTGTCGGAGACCCGGTCCAGGTCGCCCGCGATGGCGTGGCCGAGGCCCGCCGCACCCTGCACGACGTCGTCATCGTCGACACAGCAGGCCGTCTGGCGGTCGACGCCGAGCTGATGCAGCAGGCGGCCGACATCCGGGCCGCTGTCGATCCTGACGAGGTCCTGTTCGTCATCGACGCCATGATCGGCCAGGACGCCGTGGGGACGGCCCAGGCCTTCCTCGAGAGCGTCGACTTCACCGGCGTCGTGCTCTCCAAGCTCGACGGCGACGCGCGGGGTGGCGCCGCGCTCTCGGTGCGCTCGGTCACCGGCCGTCCCGTGATGTTCGCGTCCACGGGCGAGAAGCTCACGGAGTTCGAGCAGTTCCACCCCGACCGCATGGCCTCGCGCATCCTCGACATGGGCGACATGCTCACCCTGATCGAGCAGGCCGAGAAGGCCTTCGACGCCGACGAGGCCGCGCAGGCTGCGGAGAAGCTGGCCGGCGGCTCGTTCACGTTGCACGACTTCCTCGACCAGATGGAGACCCTGTCGAAGATGGGGTCGATGTCCAAGCTGGTCGGCATGATGCCGGGCATGGGCCAGTTCAAGGAGCAGCTGGCCAACTTCGACGAGCGTGAGGTCGACCGGATCAAGGCGATCATCCGCTCGATGACCCCGACCGAGCGCGACAACCCCAAGATGATCGACGGGTCGCGCCGCGCTCGTATCGCGGCTGGTTCGGGAACCAAGGTCCAGGACGTCAACGGGCTGGTCAGCCGGTTCTTCGATGCCCGCAAGATGATGCAGCAGATGGCCAAGGGTGGAGGGATGCCCGGCATGCCAGGCGTCCCGGGCATGCCAGGCGTCGGCAAGCGCGCCGGTGCCCGCCAGAAGCCCCAGCAGAAGAAGAAGGGCAAGCGCGTCTCCGGCAACCCCGCGAAGCGCGCGGCGGCTGCCACCGAGGCACCCCCCAAGGACGGGGCCGGGGCCTTCGGCTTCGATCAGGGCGGCGCTCAGGACTTCGAGATTCCCAAGGAACTCCGCGACCTCATGTGACCCTCCCCGCGCCACTGCCAGGCCTAGTTCGTTGCGGCCGTGCTGTGAAGCCCTGAAAATAGTCTGGAAACGACAGGCGAAAAGGGTTGTTATCGAACATGTGTTCGAGTACACTTGATGCATGATCCGGGGGCAGGTGGTGGAGGCGTTGCGAGAGGCAGCGCGTCTGGTGGGCATGGGTCCTGACACCGACGCTCTGCGGGCCATCCAGACCGCGCAGGATGCTCTCGATGCGGCCAAGGCCGCGCATCTGGCCGGGCTGGAGCAGTCGCGGGGGTTCGAGGCCGATGGTGCGTCCAGCGTCAAGACGTGGGCGTGCACGCAGTTGAGGCTGTCGGCGGGTGATGCGTCAGCGTTGACCCGGGCGGCGTCGACCCTGGTCCAGCTTCCTGGGGTTGCGGCTGCGGCCCAGGTTGGCGCGATCCGGTTGGAGCACGTGAATGTGTTCAGCTACGGGTTGCGGCACATCGGCACCCAGGTCGTCACCGACGCGCAGGACTGGTTGTTGCAGGTCGCGCGGACGTGCGAGCCGGCCGAGCTGCGTCGGGTCATGCGGGCGCTGCGGGCCGCGACGTATCCCGATGAGCTCGACGACGCGTGGGCCAAGGGGATGGACAAGGCCGATCTGCAGGTCAACGCCGTCCCCGAAGGGTTCCACGTCAACGGGTTCCTGCCCATCCAGGTCGGGATCCAAGTTCCGCACCGTGCTGGACTCGCTGTCGGCGCCGGTCGATGCCGACGACCAACGCACCGGACCTGAGCGTCGTGTCGATGCCATCGACCAGCTGTGCCAACAGATCCTGGATGCCGGGTTGCCGTCGGACAAGGGGGTGCGTCCGCACGTGTCGGTCACCGCCGACGCCGAAACGGTGCACGCTGCGGCCACCCACACCCGCGGCACGACGTCAGATCCCATGGTCCCGGCCGATCTGGCCGGATTCGGCCCCATCGGCCCCGAGCTGCTCTCGATGATCGGCTGCACCGCCGACGTCACGCCGATCCTGACCCACCAGATGCCCGACTTCTCCCAGGACCGCGTCCTCAACGTCGGACGCACCCACCGCCTCGCCGACTCTCAAGCAACGCCGCGCAGTTCTGGCCCGCCAAGAGGGCCGATGCGCCGGCCCCGGGCTGCCGCAACACCCACCTGGAGATTCATCATGTGGTCTGGTGGTCCCGCGGCGGCCCGACCGACCTGGACAACTCTGATCGGCCTGTGTTCCCGCTGTCACCACCTGGTCCACCGTGAACTCCTCGTCGTCAGAGCCGACGGGATCGGTGGATTCGTCTTCACCGACCACGACAATCGCGCCATTCAGGCCAGCTTCCGACGCCGACGTGCCGCGTACCAAGAAGCCATCCGCATCCACCAGGTGAGCCGCGCCATCAACCGCCGAAGAGCGCAACGCGCCAGCGCCTGACCGCGGAACCGGTCAGGCGTCCAGAAACGCCTGGACGCGGTCCTTGGGTCGCCCGATGATCGCTCGGTCGCCACGGATCAGCACCGGCCGCTGCATCAGACGGGGGTGCTCGACGAGGAGGTCGGCCACGGCGTCCGCCGTCGTGTAGTCGGCGGGAGCGAGTCCGAGGTCCTTGAAGAATCCGTCCTGGCGCACCAGATCCGCAGGCTCATCCTCGAGGCGGACCATCAGGGCGAGCAGCGCGGCCCGATCGAGCGGGGTCTTCAGGTACTGCACCACGTCGAGATCGACGCCACCGGCCGCTGCCGTCTCGACAGCGTGCCTGGAGGTGGAACATCCGGTGTGGTGCAAGATCGTGACATCCGACATGTCCACGACGATAGATGAGGTCGCTGCGATGGCCACCCCGGCTCACGACACCGTTCTCTACGACACCGACGACGACGTCTGCACCATCACCATCAACCGGCCGGACGTGCGCAATGCGGTCGACGGCCCGACGGCGCGGGCCCTGCTGGACGCGTTCGAGCGGTTCGAGGCCGACGACAGCCTGCGAGTCGCGGTGCTGACCGGTGCCGGTTCCACCTTCTGTGCTGGTGCCGATCTGTCGGCCGTCGCCGATCCTGAGCGCGCTCCAGACCTCGATCCGACTGGGCGGGGGGCCGGTCCGATGGGCCCGAGTCGGATGCAGCTGTCCAAGCCTCTCATCGCGGCCGTCGCCGGACACGCCGTCGCGGGCGGACTCGAGCTGGCACTGCTGGCAGATCTGCGGGTGGTGGAGGAGGACGCCGTGTTCGGCGTGTTCTGCCGTCGGTGGGGCGTGCCACTGATCGACGGAGGCACCGTGCGTCTGCCGCGCGTCATCGGCCAGGGCCGGGCTCTCGACATGATCTTGACCGGACGTCCCGTCGGAGCGCACGAGGCGCTGCAGATGGGACTGGCCAACCGGGTCGTGCCGACGGGGGAGGCGCTGACCGTCGCCCACCGCCTGGCCGACCAGATCGCAGCTTTCCCGAATCAGTGCATGCTGACCGATCGCGCCTCGGTCTACACCCAGGCAGGCCTCGATCTCACCGACGCGCTGCGGTCCGAGGGGGCCCACGGGGTGCCGATGGTGTTCGCCGAAGGAGCAGCCGGAGCGGAGCGTTTCGTCGGCGGCGCAGGGCGGCACGGCGCCTTCTGAGGTATCCGAATTGGAGACCGGCGGGGGGTCTGGCAGAATGAGCGACTGCGTCCGGAACGTACGAGGCCCCTCTCAGCCCTGTCGTCACCGGCTCATCGATTTTCGCCGTGCGTGTCCCCACGCGTCGCGGCAGGTCACCACCTGATTCACACCAAGGAGACACCACACTCGTGGCAGTCAAGATTCGCCTGAAGCGCATGGGCAAGATTCGCACCCCGTTCTACCGCATCGTCATCGCTGACTCGCGCACCAAGCGCGATGGTCGAGTGATCGAGGAGATCGGTACGTACGATCCCAAGGCCGACCCGTCGATCATCAAGGTCGACGGCGAACGCGCCCAGTACTGGCTCGGCGTCGGCGCCCAGCCCACCGAGGCCGTCGCGGCTCTGCTGAAGATCACCGGCGACATCGGCGGTACCTCCACGCTGAGGTTCGCCGACGCGAAGCGCAGCAAGGAAGACATCTTCCAGGACGCGCTCAAGGAGCTGCACAGCGAGCCGAAGGCCGACGCGACCACCAAGAAGGCCGCTGCCGCCAAGAAGGCCGAGAAGAAGGCCGACGAGCCCAAGGCTGAGGAGCCCAAGGCTGAGGAGCCCAAGGCTGAGGAGCCCAAGGCCGACGAGGCCAAGGCTGAAGAGCCGAAGGCCGACGAGGCCAAGGCCGAAGAGCCGAAGGCTGAAGAGGCTCCGGCCGCTGAGGCTGACGCTCCGGCTGAGACCGAGAAGGCCTGACCATGGCCGCTCCGATCCACGACGTCATCGAGCACCTGGTCAGCGGCATCGTCGACACGCCTGCTGACGTCGAGGTCCGGACCAAGCAGACCCGTGGCGGCGAGCTGTTCGAGGTCCGGGTCAATCCGGACGATCTCGGCAAGGTCATCGGTCGACAGGGCCGCACGGCCACCGCCATCCGCAAGGTCGCAGGAGCCATCGCCGGTCGCGGCGGGGCTCGCATCGACTTTGTGGACGTCGACCGTCGTCGCTGACCCCATGCTGGTCGTGGTGGGCCGCATCGCGCGGGCCCACGGCCTGCGCGGTGAGCTCGGCGTCCAGGTACGAACTGACGAGCCCGAACGGCGTTTCGCCGCGGGCTCGTCAGTCGTCTGCGGCCCGCGCACCATGACCGTCACCTCGGCCAGATGGCACTCCGGCCGCTTGTTGGTCACGTTCGACGGCGTCGACGACCGAACGGCCGCCGAGGCGCTGCACGGTGTCATCATCGAGGCGGAGATCGATCCTGCCGACCTGCCTGACGATCCCGACGAGTTCTACGACCGCCAGCTGGTCGGCCTCGAGGTGCGCCGCGGCGGGCCAGACGGCCCTGCCACCGGCACCGTCACCGCCGTCCTGCACCTCCCTGACCAGGACACCCTGGCCATCGACATCGACGGTCGCGAGGTGTTGGTCCCGTTCGTCACCGAGCTGGTGCCTGACATCGATGTGGCTGGTGGCTTCGTCACGGTCGCCGACGTCCCCGGCCTGCTCGACCCGCAGCAGGCCGACGTCGTCAACGAGTCCGACGGGGCCCACCCGTCGTGAAGATCGATGTCGTGTCGATCTTCCCCACCTACCTCGACGCCCTCGGTCTCTCGCTTCCGGGCAAGGCCCGTGAGTCCGGTCTGATCGACCTGGCGGTCCACGACCTGCGTGACTTCACCCACGACCGCCATCGCAGCGTCGATGACACGCCGTACGGCGGAGGCGCCGGCATGGTCATGAAGCCCGAACCGTGGGGCGAGGCGCTCGACACGCTCGCGGGACCCGACACGCTGGTCTTGGTACCCACGCCCTCGGGCGCCGTGTTCACCCAGCGCGACGCCGAACGCCTGGCGACCGAGCAGCACCTGCTGTTCGCGTGCGGCCGGTACGAAGGCATCGACCAACGGGTCGTCGAGCATGCCGCGGCACAGCACCGCGTCGAGGAGGTGTCGCTCGGCGACTTCGTCCTCAACGGGGGAGAGGTCGCAGCACTGGCCATGATCGAGGCCGTGGTGCGGCTGCTTCCCGGCTTCATGGGCAACCCGGATTCGCTGACCGAGGAGTCGCACGGCGAAGACGGTCTGCTGGAGTACCCGGTCTTCACCAAGCCGGCCTCCTGGCGGGGTCTGGACGTGCCCGAGGTGCTGCTGTCGGGCAACCACGCCGCGATCGCCGCATGGCGCCGCGAGCAGGCCGTCGAACGAACCGAACGTCGCCGACCCGGAGATGCGGGCGACGAATCATCGATTTAGCACACACGGCCGATTCGTAACGCGGACGAAACGCGGAGGCAAGGTGCTCTCAACGGGGCGCCGACACGCTGGGGGGACATCCCCAGCCAGCAGAGCCTCTGCGCTGGGGTACCCGTACCCGAGCGTGAAGAGGTCACTATGTCCGGCGGAAGCATTTGGTTGCTCCTGAGTACTGCCCTGGTGTTGTTCATGACACCGGGACTCGCGTTCTTCTATGGCGGCTTGGTCAAAGCCAAGAGCGTCGTCTCCATGATGATGCTCAGCTTCGGAGCGCTGGGGCTGGTCGCTGTCCTGTGGATCCTCTACGGATTCAACATGGGCAATCTGTCGGAGTCTGGTTTTGGCCAGTTCGTCGCCAATCCCTTCTCCGACTTCGGTCTGTTCGACGCCTTCGAGGCTGATCTGGCCGCCGAGGCTGGCGCAGGCGTCTCGAACCTGTCGAACGTCGCATTCGGCGGCAGCTTCGCGATCATCACGGTTGCCCTCATCTCCGGCGCCATTGCCGATCGTGCCCGCTTCTTCCCCTGGATGCTCTTCGCCGGGCTCTGGGCCACCCTGGACTACTTCGTCGTCCAAGCGTGGGTCTGGAACCCCAACGGCTGGATCTTCAACTTCGGCTTCGGCGACACCACCACGATTGACTGGGCCGGCGGAACTGCCGTCCACATCAACGCGGGTGCCGCAGCCTTGGCGCTCGCCCTCGTGCTCGGGCGACGCACGAACTTCAGCAAGGAGCTGGCCAAGCCGCACAACGTCCCGCTGGTGCTCATTGGTGCCGCGATTCTGTGGTTCGGCTGGTTCGGCTTCAACACCGGTCTCAACGACGGCGACGCCAGCGCTGGTCTGATCTTCCTGAACACCCTCGGTGCGCCGGCAGCAGCCATCTTGGGTTGGATCGTCGTGGAGCACTTCAAGAACGGCAAGGCCACTGCCGTGGGCGCCGCATCAGGCGCGGTGTCCGGTCTCGTGGCCATCACGCCGGCATGCGCCAACCTGGCGCCGTTGTGGGCCATCGTGCTGGGGCTCGTCGCTGGCGCCATCTGCGCGCTCGCTGTCGAGATGAAGTACAAGCTCGGCTTCGACGACTCGCTCGACGTGGTGGGCATCCACCTCGTCGGTGGCATCGTGGGCTGCTGGTACCTGGGCTTCATGGCCATCGACACCGGTCTGTTCACCGGTGGCGGGCTGGCCCAGCTCGGCACGCAGATCGTGTCGTCCGTGTCGGTGCTCGTCTACTCCTTCATCGTGGCCTACGTCCTGGCCAAGGTGATTGACGACACCATCGGCTTCCGCGTCGGTCCCGACGAAGAAGCCGCCGGTATCGACTCGGTGCTGCACGGTGAAGAGGGCTACGCGCTCGTCTGATCGCGATCTCTGCGCCACGCTGCGCGCCCGCCGGACCTCCCGGCGGGCGCGTCGCACGTCCGGCCTGACTCCGATTTCAGACTCGCGGGGTGGCTGTGGCAAACTTGGACGTCGGCGCCGACGTCTCTGCCGCAGGGGCGACGTCGAGATGACGCCGACATTCTTGTTTCTTTCCCCATCATCCGTCGGTGACCTGTGGCACCAGCGAGGAGCCCCATCATGACCAACATCGTCGATCAGGTTGCCGCAGCATCGCTGCGCACCGATCTCCCCGAATTCCGCGCCGGCGACACGCTGGACGTGCACGTCAAGGTCATCGAGGGCTCCCGCTCGCGTGTCCAGGTGTTCAAGGGTGTCTGCATCAAGGTGCAGGGCTCGGGCATCGGCCGCACCTTCACGGTCCGCAAGATCAGCTTCGGCGTGGGTGTCGAGCGCACCTTCCCGCTGCACACGCCGGTGATTGACAAGATCGACGTCGTGACCCGCGGTGACGTCCGCCGCGCCAAGCTCTACTACCTGCGCAACCTGCGCGGCAAGGCCGCCAAGATCAAGGAAAAGCGCGACGTCTGAGAACGTCTCGCTTCTCACGACCGGCTAGGGTCGAGCGTGTGACAGAACATCGAGCGGCCGGCTCGCAGAAGCGTCAGCTTCCGGTCTGGCAGGAGTCGATCCTGCTGATCGTGACCGCCATGGTGATGGCCGTCGTGGTCAAGACCTTCTTCCTCCAGGCGTTCTACATTCCGTCGGAGTCGATGGAACCGACCATGCGCCCGGACGACAAGATCTTGGTCCAGAAGGTCTCGTACTGGACCGGTGACGTGGGCCGCGGCGACATCGTCGTGTTCGACGACCCGGGCGGCTGGCTCGACGCTGCCGACTCTCGACGTGCCAGCAATGAAGTGCAGCGCGGCCTCGAGGCCGTGGGCCTGTTTCCGACCGGCGGTCACCTGATCAAGCGAGTCGTCGGTGTCGGCGGCGACAGCGTCCAATGCTGCGACGATGACGGAAAGATCACGGTCAACGGCGCGGCACTCGACGAGCCGTATCTGCTCGACGAGACCGTCAATCGCGACCAACCGTTCAACATCAAGGTGCCCGAGGGGTACCTGTTCGTCATGGGCGACAACCGCAACAACTCGGCCGACTCCCGCGCGCACCTCGGAGACCCCGGTGGCGGCTTCATCTCCCAGGACGCCGTCGTCGGCAAGACCTGGGTGCGCGTCTGGCCCTTGGGGCGTGCGGGCTTCATCCGTGGGTCCGACACGTTCGATGCCGTCCCCGCACCATGACCCGACTGGCTCGCGGCGCCACCATCAGGCGTGATGCCGGCCTGTACGGCTACGAGCGCGCGTTGGCCCGGCAGGGACTCACCCCCGTGGCTGGCGTCGACGAAGCGGGCCGCGGAGCCTGCGCGGGTCCACTGGTCGCTGCCGCTGTGGTGCTCGACCGCCCGATCCCGGGCCTCGCCGACTCCAAGCTGCTCACCGAAAAGCGCCGCGAGGTCTGTTTCGACCTCATCATGAAGCGCGCGGCCGACGTGTCGGTCGTCATCGTGCCAGCTGCAGAGTGCGACCGCATGGGTCTGCAACAGGCCAACATCGCCGCACTGCGACGGGCTCTGTGGCGGCTGGCGGTGCGTCCCGGCTACGTGCTCACCGATGGGTTCCCGGTCGACGGACTCGGGGTCCCCGGACTGGCCGTCTGGAAGGGCGATCGCGTCGCTGCGTCGATCGCTGCGGCGTCGGTCATCGCCAAGGTGACACGCGACCGGATCATGGTGCAGATGCACGAGCAGTTCCCGGCATACGATTTCGCCACACACAAGGGCTACAGCACGCCGGTCCACCAGCAGTCGCTGCGCGACCATGGTCCCTGCGCCGAGCACCGCACCCAGTACGTCAACGTGAAGGCATCGATGGAGGCACGCACATGAGTACCGAGGACCTCGAGCGGTACGAGTCAGAGCTGGAGCTGGCGCTGTACCGCGAGTACCGCGACGTCGTGACGATCTTCAAGTACGTGGTCGAGACCGACCGTCGTTTCTATCTGTGCAATGCCGTCGACGTGAAGGTGCGTTCCGAAACCGGTGACGCCTACTTCGAGGTCTCGATGACCGATGCCTGGGTGTGGGACATCTATCGGCCGACGCGCTTTGCCAAGAACGTCAAGGTGCTCACGTTCAAGGACGTCAATGTCGAGGAGCTGCAGGACTCCGACGTCAAGGTGCCCGAGAACAGCTGAACCAGGCAGTACCGCTACGGCTGGACGTCGAGACGGCCGAGTGCGCCCAGCACAGCGACGATCTGCGGCACCTCGTGCGTGCGATACACGCCCGTGCCGCCGAGGTGTGCCCACACGGTGAAGAACCCCTCCGCGATGCGGAACTGCTCCTCGAACAGGTCGAACGCGTGGGGGACCGAGTGGCAGATGGGCACTCCGAGTCGGCGCAGTCGAAACGAGTTGAGCATGACGGTGGTCTGGTGGTGGGCGCGCCGCACGTGGTCGTCCATCGCGAAGCTGAACCCGACGCCGGGATCGATCGTGATGTCCTGAACTCCACGCTCGCGTGCTGCAGCCATGCGGCGCTCGAACTGTTCCAGCATGTCGGGGATCGGATCGGCCACGACGTCCTCGGCGCGCACGCTGTCCAGGTCGCGAGCGTGCGAGCCGTTGACGTGGCACAGCACGACGGTCGCGTCGTGCTCTGCGGCGAGGTCGAACATCGCGGCGTCCTGGGCTGACCCGGTCAGGTTGATCACTCGGGCGCCAGCGGCAAGACCAGCACGAACGGTGGAGGCGTCGTAGCTCTCGATCGACACGGCGATGCCATCGGCACTCAGGGCCTCGATGACCGGGACGAGGGAACGTGTCTGGTCCTCAGCATCGACGCGAGCCTTGCTGACGTTGCTGGACTCGGCACCCAGATCGATCAGATGAGCGCCCTGCGCAGCCAGGACACGTCCGCGGCGCACGGCGTTGTCCCGGGTCGTGGCGACGCTCTCGCGGTAGCTGGAGTCGCGGGAGAGATTGACGACGCCCATCACCACGGGTTCGGTGTCGGTGTCGAAGCTCCGATCGCCGATGCGCAGGGGGGCGACGGTGTGCTGCAGGTCGTCGGCATGCTGCTCGGCGAGTGCCGCGAGGGCGCGCAGGTCGATCATGCCGACTCCGAACGGGCGTATCGGGCCATCAGGAAGCTCTCGGCGTGCAGCACGTGCTGCAGCTCGAAGCCGACGATCCGCTCGAGCCCCGGAGTGCGAGGCGTGTGGGCGGTGCCGGCGAAGGTCGGGGAGATCGTGATGTCGGCCTCGTCGAGCAGCTCGGCGGCGACGAACGACTGCAGCAGCGTAGGCCCGCCTTCGCACACGATGCGACGCAGCCCGCGCTGCATCAGCACCTCGAGAATCGCGGCGGGGTCGACCGATTCCGACTCAGTCACGACAACGTCGCAGTGCTCGCCGGCGCGGTCGACGCGACCGCGGTCTGCCTTCGAGCCCGTGATCACCAGTGGTCGCATGGTCGAGTCCGTGAAGAGCTTGTCGTCCCAGTCCAGGTCGAGCGATCCGCTGACGATGGCGAGAACGGGCGCCGCTGCCTGGCCACCGTGAGCACGACGCTCGGCATCGGCCGGCTTGGCGCGCATGGGGCCGTAGTGCTCAGCGCGGATCGTGCCGGCACCGACGAGCACCACGTCGGCCAGGCGTCGCACCGCGCCGAACACCGCCTTGTCGACCGCAGACGAGATCGATCCGCTCAGACCGTCCGGACCGGCCGCCGCCCCGTCCAGCGTCGTGACCATCATGGCCCGTACCCACGGGCGTCCGAGATCAGGCCACGGGTAGGCCTCGAGCAGCTGGTCGTCGTCGAGGGCCCCCGTCCGGGGCCCGGTGATCATCTCCACGCCCCGAACCTATCCGGCGGGGCCTTCCGCGTGCTCGTCCACACCGCCGAGGCTCGTCGTTGCGCTGTCCACAGGACTGCGCACGGCCGTGGTCCAGCCCAGACAGCGCGGCGAAGGTCAAGCCATGACGTACGCACGCAACAAGACGCTCGGCGACTACGGCGAGAAGATCGCAGCCAGGCACCTGGAGTCGCTCGGCATGGTGGTGCTGGCTCGGCAGTGGACCTGCCGGTTCGGTGAGATCGACATCGTGGCCCGCGACGGCACCACACTGGTGATCTGCGAGGTCAAGACCCGCACGTCCACCCGGTACGGGGGGCCCTTCGAGGCGGTCACCGGCCAGAAGGCGGCTCGCCTGCGCCGACTCGTCACCGAGTGGCTCGCGGTCCACGACATCCATCCTCCCGCCGTGCGCATCGACGTGGTCTCGGTGGTCGTGCCGCCGGCAGGCGCTCCCCAGGTCGAACGCATCGCGGGAGTGGCCTGATGGCTGGCGTCACGCACTCGGTCACGCTCGACGGACTGGCTGGTCGGTCCATCGAGGTCGAGGCCGACATCTCCGGCGGTCTGCCGCGCACCGTCATCGTGGGGCTGGCCGACGTCATGGTCAACGAGGCCCGCGATCGCTGTCGATCGGCCATCGTCAACTCCGGGCGTACGTGGCCCGATCAGCGGGTGACCATCAACTTGGCGCCCAGCACGCTGCCCAAATCGGGCTCGCACTACGACTTGGCCATCGCACTGGCGGTGCTCGCGGCACAGAAGACGGTGCCGGTCTCCTCGCTCACGGGAGCGGTGTTTCTTGGCGAGCTGGCCCTCGACGGTCGCCTGCGGGCCATCCGAGGAGTGCTCCCGGCCACGCTGGCGGCCGCGGAAGCCGGTTTCGAGCGCGTGTTCGTGCCAGAAGTGAATGTGGCCGAAGCTGAGCTCGTCGGATCGGTCGCCGTCGTCGGCGTGCGGTCGCTCGGCCAGACGGTCGCGCTGCTCACCGGCACCGAAGAGCCCGACGACCCACCGGTTCCGCCGCTGGACGAGGTCGGAGGTGTCGCGTGGACGGCGGCCGACCGACTCGCGGACCTCGACCTGCTCGATGTCGCCGGACAGGACGACGCCCGGCTCGCCGTCGTGATGGCCGCTGCGGGCGGCCATCATCTGTTGATGACCGGACCTCCCGGCATCGGGAAGACGATGCTGGCCCAACGGCTGCCGGCGCTGCTTCCAGACCTGACCCACCAGCAGTCGTTGGAGGTCAGTGCCGTGCACTCGATCGCCGGAGTGCTGCCCAGCGATCAGCCGCTGCTGGTGCGCCCGCCGTTTCTCGATCCACACCACACCGCCAGCGCGGTGTCGATCGTCGGTGGAGGCAGTCGGGTCATCCGGCCGGGCGCGCTGAGCCTCGCCCACCGCGGCGTGCTCTTCCTCGACGAAGCGCCTGAGTTCGCGTCCAACGTCATCGAGGCGTTGCGCCAGCCGCTGGAGAGCGGTCGCATCGTGGTGTCGCGGGCTGCGCAGACAGCCGCCTATCCAGCCAGATTCCAGCTCATCTTGGCGGCCAACCCGTGTCCCTGCGGCCTCGACGGGGCGGCGGGGGAGCAGTGCCGGTGCTCGCCGCTCATGCGGCGTCGATACCTCGACCGGCTGTCGGGGCCCATCCGCGATCGCATCGACATCCACCGGACGCTCACCGCGCCGGCGCGACCTGAGCTGGCGGCGGCGCTCGGCGGTGGACGTGGCACGCGCGAGCTCGCGGCCACCGTGGCCGGGGCGCGGGAGCGGCAGGCGGCCCGGCTGGCGGACAGTCCGTGGACCGTCAACGCCGACGTGCCGGGCGCCGACCTGCGACGCCGGTGGCCGGTTCTTCCGCAGGGCCGCGACCTGATCGACGCCCAGCTGCGAGGGCACGCCCTCAACCCGCGCTCGGCCGACCGGGTGCTGCGACTCGCGTGGACCGCTGCCGATCTGACGGGGCACGACGCACCCACGACCGAGGACGTCGAGATCGGACTGGCCCTGCGCCGAGGCTTGCCTCTGGGTGGCGCCGTGCGCGATCTGGTGCGGGCCTCGTGAGGGCCGCGGCCGCCGCCCGTCTTGGGCTGAGCCTGCTCATCGAGCCAGGCGATCCGCGTCTCCGGGACCTGCTGGACGTTCACTCGCCGGTCAGGGTGCTGCAGGCGCTGCTGGCCAGCGAGCCGCTCGGCGGCTCGTCGCTCCCGGCGACGTGGTGCGAACGCGCGGGTCAGCTGGAGCGCGAGCGTGACCGGATCCGCGCTCGAGCTGCCCACTCCGGACTCCGGTGGGTGTGTCCCGGCGACTCCCAGTGGCCCGTCCAGCTGGCCGATCTCGACCACGTCGAGCCGCTGCAGGACACCGCTGGTGGTCCCCTGGGGCTCTGGGTCCGCGGCGCGAGCCGGCTCGATCACCTCGCCGCGCGGTCCGTCGCCGTCGTCGGTGCCCGGTCCTGCTCGACGTACGGCGCCGAGGTCGCCGGGGAGGTCGCAGCAGATCTGGCGTCGGCAGGTTTCACTGTCGTCAGCGGTGCGGCCTACGGCATCGACGCGTGTGCGCATCGCGGGGCGTTGGTCGTCGACCGACCGACCATCGCGGTGCTGGCATGCGGCGCCGATCGCGTCTATCCCGAGGCGCACGCCACCCTGCTCGACCGCATCGTCGACGAGGGCGGCCTCGTCGTCAGCGAGCAGGCGCCCGGGGCAGCCCCGTTGCGGCACCGCTTCCTGTCGCGCAATCGCATCATCGCGGCGCTGTCCTTGGGCACGACGGTCGTCGAGGCTCAGCTGCGCAGCGGGTCGTTGAACACGCTGCACTGGGCCGATCTTCTGGGACGCACCACGACGGCGGTGCCCGGGCCGGTCACGTCGAACCGGTCAGCCGGGGCGCACGCGGCGGTGCGGGCGGGCAAGGCCGTGCTCGTCACGTCAGGCCAGGACGTGGTCGAAGAGCTGGCTGCTCTCGGCATGGCGGGCTGATCCGGTCGTTCCCGACGCGCACACTGGACCCATGGCGGAGTCGGACGACGCTCGCATCAGCGAGACCTGGGCGCGGGTGCTCGGCGACTACGAGCAGCACCTGGCCGCCGAGCGTGATCTGTCGGTCCACTCGGTGCGCGCCTACATGGTCGATCTGACCAACTTGGCTGAGCACGCCGGCCGCCTCGGCATCGACGACCCGGCCGGGCTGACCATTCGGTCGCTGCGCAGCTGGCTGGCCACGCAGCAGACGCTCGGACGAGCGCGCACCACGTTGGCTCGCCGTGGCACGGCCGCACGAGTGTTCACGACCTGGCTCGCCCGTACCGGCCGCGCCGACTCCGATGCGGGGGCACTGCTGGTGAGTCCCAAGGCGCACCGGGAGCTGCCCGAGGCGCTGTCCTTGACCGAGGTGCGCGCCCTGCTCGACGCGACCACGGAAGCGCTGGCCACGGATGGCTCCGTGGGCCTGCGCGATCTGGCGATCCTCGAGGTGCTGTACGCCACTGGCATCCGGGTCGGCGAGCTGGTGGCGATGGACCTCGACGACGTCGACCGAGCTCGTCGGGTCGTCCGCGTCTTCGGCAAGGGCCGCAAGGAACGCATGGTCCCGTTCGGTGCGCCAGCGGCCGACGCCATCGACCTGTGGGTCGAAAGGGGACGCCCCGACCTGGTGGTCGACGGCAGCGGCGCGGCCCTGTTCCTCGGGGTGCGCGGGGCCCGCATCGACCAGCGAGCCGTGCGCCGCATCGTGCACGAGCGGTTGTCGGTCGTCGAGGGAGCGCCAGATCTCGGACCTCACGGGTTGCGGCACACCGCTGCCACGCACCTGCTGGAGGGTGGCGCCGACCTGCGGTCCGTGCAGGAGATCCTGGGCCACGCCTCCCTCGGCACCACGCAGATCTACACCCACGTCAGCACCGAACGCCTCCGCAGCGCGTACCGCTTGGCCCATCCCCGCGCCTGATTCCCGAATTGTCGCGGGCCACAACACCGTTCTTCGACGACAGACGGTGCTTGAGGCTGCACAATCTGAGGTCTGGCCTACCGTCAAGAGGTGCGCCCGACGGCGGCGCGCCCACGAGTCAGGAGCAACACATGGCCACACGTACTGCCCGCACCGGTTGGAACGGCACCCTCGACGACGGCTCCGGCCAGGTCGAGCTGACCAGCTCGGGGGTCGCGACGTTCGACGTCTCGTGGCCCAAGCGCACCGCGGAGAAGGCTGATGGCACCACCAGCCCCGAGGAGCTCATCGCTGCCGCCCACTCCTCGTGCTTCGCCATGCAGCTGTCGGCTCTCGTTGCGGCAGCCGGCGGCACCCCAGAGTCGCTGGAGGTCACGGCCGACGTCTCGTTCGGCGAGGACCCTGCCGGCGGCTTCAAGGTCACCGGCATCGCCCTGAAGGTGTCGGGCGAGGTCACGGGTCTCGACCAGGCCGGCTTCGAGAAGGCCGCCGAGGACGCCAAGAACACCTGCCCGATCAGCAAGGCGCTGGCTGCTGTCGACATCACGTTGGAGACCGAGTTCGTCAGCTGACTCTGTTCACAGAAGCTGGGTCGGATTCACCGGGCGGCCACCGCGCAGCACCATGAAGTGCAGGTGGCACCCCGTGGCCAGCCCGGTGGTGCCGACTCGGCCGATGATCTGACCGACCCGCACCCGCTCGCCGGGGGCGACTGACCGCGACGACAGGTGTGCGTATCCGGTGACCAGCCCGCCGCGGTGGTCGATGACGACACGGCGTCCGTAGGCGCGGTCGGAGGGGGTGTCCGTGACCAGGCCGTTGGCTGCTGCTCGCACCGCGGTACCGCACGGCGCGGCGAAGTCGGTCCCGTCGTGCATCTTGCGGACACCGGTGATCGGGTGCCGTCGTTGGCCGTACGGCGAGGAGATCGCACCCGAGACGGGTCGGCGCAGCACCCCACCGGCGCCGACCGGTGGAGCCGGCGGCCGCCCGTCGGGGGAGATGAGCCTGAACCGACCACCACCCAGCAGGTCCAGTGGG
The DNA here is from genome assembly GCA_963769445.1 of uncultured Actinomycetota bacterium. GTDB lineage: Bacteria > Actinomycetota > Actinomycetes > Propionibacteriales > Nocardioidaceae > Aeromicrobium. The sequence continues at coordinate 147,475 of CAVYLO010000004.1, forward strand.
TCGACGTACGCGTCATCGGCCTGAACCCGGCCCAGGTGGAGGCAGGCGCTCGCGCAGTGGCTCGGTCCCGGCTGAAGAGTGCCGAGCACCTGCCCGCGCTGAACGGCGTCCCCCTGGCGGACACCGGCGCGCACCGGCTGATAGGTGGATCGCTCCACACCATGGTCGACGGTCACCACGTCGATTGACCCGATCCGACCGACGAAGGCCACCGTTCCGGGCGCCACAGCACGCACCGACGTACCGGCCCGCGCAGCGATGTCGATGCCGCGGTGCCCGGCTCCGAACTCGGTGGCTGGGGGATCGAACGTCCGGCCCAGTCCCGCGCGGCCCACGGGCCAGGTCCACCCCTCAGCGGCACCGGCCGGGGTGGCCGAGAACACCGAAGCGACGAGCAGAGCACCAGCCAGGACACGGAGGACATGCATGTGGCGAGCCTCGGCGGCCGATCGCCGCCGGACCAGCGGTGCGCCGGAGGGTGTGGACGGGGTCGCATCGTGGCGTGATCTGTGGACGCACACGATTTCTCTGGCAGTGCTCGTCTGCCGTACAGTGGTGCCATCACTTCTCCGGAAGTGAAATTCGCGCGCCCGTCCCTGCATTGACGCGAGAGCTGAAATGCAGACGCGGTCCTGGTCTCCCGGCAGATTCGCCGGGGGTGGGCCACGTCGAACAGGTGCCAGGCCACCGGCAACCGCCGGCGGAACACAACCAGGAAATGGCACTCGCGTGCCACAAGGAGATACGACCATGGCCGTCGTCACCATGCGCCAGCTGCTCGAGAGCGGCGTTCACTTCGGGCACCAGACCCGTCGTTGGAACCCGAAGATGAAGCGATTCATCCTCACCGAGCGCAACAGCATCTACATCATCGACCTGCAGCAGTCGCTGGCCTACATCGACGCCGGGTACGAGTTCGTCAAGAACACCGTCGCCCGCGGCGGCACGATCCTGTTCGTCGGCACCAAGCGCCAGGCGCAGGAGCCGATCGAGGAGCAGGCCAAGCGCGTCGGCATGCCGTACGTCAACCAGCGTTGGCTCGGCGGCATGCTCACCAACTTCCAGACGATGCACCAGCGTCTGCAGCGCATGAAGGAACTCGACGAGGTCGACTTCGACGACGTCGCGGGCTCCAACCGCACCAAGAAGGAACTGCTGCAGATGCGTCGCGAGCACGTCAAGCTGACGCGCACCCTCGGCGGCATCCGCGAGATGGGCCGCACCCCCGCGGCCGTCTGGATCGTCGACACCAAGAAGGAGCACCTCGCCGTTGACGAGGCGCGCAAGCTTGGCATCCCGATCGTCGCGATCCTCGACACCAACTGCGACCCGGACGACGTCGACTACCCGATCCCGGGCAATGACGACGCCATCCGTTCGGTCGGACTGCTCACCCGCGTCATCGCCGACGCCGTCGCTGAGGGCCTGATCGCCCGCGGCGGCAGCAAGACCGGCGAGGAAGAGGCTGGCACCGAGCTCGGCGCCGACGAGCCCCTGGCCGACTGGGAGCGCGAGCTGCTGGAGAAGAAGGACGCGGAGGCTGCCGCTGCTGCCGCACCTGCTGCTGAGGCACCTGCCGCCGACGCACCTGCTGCTGAGGCTCCCGCTGCCGAGGCTCCGGCCGCTGAAGCGCCTGCCGCACTGCTGGATGCGCCCGAGTCCGACGCTGTCGACGCTGCTCCGGCCGTCGACGCTCCGGTCTCGCCGGCCACCACCACCGGTGCCGGCGTCACGCCGCCCGAGGGTGCCACCGCGACCGCCCCGTTCGGTCCTGGCTCCAAGGCTCCGCTCAAGAGCGGCAACGCCCCCAAGGGCTTCCCGGTCAAGGGCAACGCCGACTCCGGCAAGTACCACACCGAGGACAGCCAGTGGTACGAGCAGACCGTCGCTGAAGTGTGGTTCGACACCGCCGAGACGGCTGAGGCCGCTGGCTTTACCGCGGCGGGAGCCGCTAAGAACGCCTAGCTCCCGGCGCCTGATCACCACCCAACCCCACGCAGAAGAGGAACAACGCAACCATGGCCATTGCAGCCGTTGATGTGAAGAAGCTCCGCGACGCCACCGGCGCCGGCATGATGGACGCCAAGAAGGCGCTCACCGAGGCCGACGGCGACTTCGACAAGGCGATCGAGGCGCTGCGCATCTCAGGTGCGGCCAAGGCCGCCAAGCGTGCCGATCGTGAGGCCTCTGCAGGTCTGGTCGCGAACTCCGGCACGGCGATCGTCGAGCTGAAGTCCGAGACCGACTTCGTGGCCAAGAACGACCAGTTCATCGCGCTGGCCCAGCAGCTGGCCGAGCTCGCCGATGCGACCAAGCCGGCTTCGGCCGAGGAGTTCGCAGCGGCCACGCTCGACGGCGGCAAGACCGTGGCCGAGACGGTGGCCGACCTGGCCATCGTGATCGGCGAGAAGCTCGAGCTCGGCCGCGTGGCCGCGTTCGACGGCGAGGTCGCCACGTACATGCACCGTCGTGCCAGCGACCTGCCGCACGCCGTTGGCGTGCTGGTGGAGTTCGAGGGCGGCGACGCCGAGGTCGCTCGCACCGTGGCCATGCAGATCGCGGCCATGCGCCCGCGCTACCTCACGCGCGACGAGGTGCCTGCGGAGATCGTCGCCAAGGAGCGCGAGATCGCCGAGGCGACCGCACGCGAGGAGGGCAAGCCCGAGCAGGCGATCGTCAAGATCACCGAGGGTCGCCTCAACGGCTTCTTCAAGGACGTCGTGCTGCTGGAGCAGCCGTCGGTGACCGATGACAAGAAGACGGTCCAGGCTGTGGTCGACGCCGCTGGCGTTCAGCTCAAGCGCTTCGCGCACATCGAGGTCGGCTCCTGACGGAGGCCGCAAGGGAGACACGCACATGACGACTGGCGAGCACGATGCATCCACGGAGTCTGCGCGTCCCCTGCGGAGGGTGCTGCTGAAGCTGTCCGGCGAGGTCTTCGGCGGTGGCAAGCTCGGCATCGACCCCGATGTCGTCAACGGCATCTCCAAGCAGGTGGCGCTGGCTGTCGGCGAGGGTGTCGAGGTGGCCATCGTCGTCGGCGGTGGCAACTTCTTCCGCGGCGCCGAGCTGAGCCAGCGCGGCATGGACCGATCCCGCGCCGACTACATCGGCATGCTCGGTACCGTGATGAACTGCTTGGCCTTGCAGGACTTCTGCGAGAAGCAAGGCATCGACACCCGGGTGCAGTCCGCCATCACGATGGGCCAGGTCGCTGAGCCGTACATCCCGCGGCGCGCGATTCGGCACCTCGAGAAGGGCCGCGTCGTCATCTTCGGCGCCGGCGCTGGCATGCCGTACTTCTCCACCGACACCGTGTCGGCGCAGCGCGCGCTGGAGATCAAGGCTGACGCCGTGCTGATGTCCAAGAGTGGCGTCGACGGTGTCTACACCGCCGACCCGCGCACGGACCCCACCGCCCGCAAGCTCGACGAGATCACGTTCGCCGATGCGCTGCGGAACAATCTCAAGGTGGTCGATGCTGCGGCGTTCGCGCTGTGCATGGAGAACGACCTGCCGATGATCGTGTTCGGCATGGAGGGCGAGGGCAACATCGCCCGGGTCCTGCGTGGTGAGAAGATCGGAACGCTGGTCCATTCCGGCGACGCTGGTTCAGAACACGGACATCCAGGACACGAGAACGAGGACATCAAGTGATCGATCAGACGCTGCGCGAGGCCGATGGCAAGATGGAGAAGGCAGTCGAGCACACCCGCGAGGAGTTCGCCGCCATCCGTACGGGGCGTGCACATCCGGCCATGTTCGCCAAGATCACCGCCGAGTACTACGGCACTCCGACCCCGCTCCAGCAGCTCGCCGGCTTCCAGGTTCCCGAGCCGCGCACCGTGATCATCCAGCCGTACGACCAGGGCGCCAAGGCGGCCATCGAGAAGGCCATCCGGGAGTCCGATCTCGGGGTCAATCCCTCCGATGACGGCAACGTGCTGCGAGTGACGCTGCCCGAGCTGACCGAGGAGCGTCGCAAGGAGTACATCAAGCTCGCCAAGTCCAAGGCTGAAGAAGGTCGTGTCGCGGTGCGCGGTGTGCGTCGCAACGCCAAGCAGTCGATGGACAAGGCCGAGAAGGATTCCGAGATCAGCAAGGACGACGTCACGGGGGGCGAGAAGCGCCTCGACGGCATGACCAAGAAGTACGTCGACATGATCGACGACCTGCTCAAGAACAAGGAAGCTGAGCTCCTTGAAGTCTGAGCCTGCTGACCCCTCGCCGATAGAGGCAGGGTCGACAGAAGCAGCCGAGGCGCCCAAGAAGAGTCGGGCCGGTCGCGACCTGCCGGCAGCCATCGGCGTCGGCGTGAGCCTGGTCGCCCTGGTCTTCGCGTCGCTGTTCTTGTACAAGGACGTGTTCGTGTTCGTGGTGGCGATCGCCCTCACGATCGGGCTCTGGGAGCTCGGGCGCGCCGTCAGCACCGTAGGCATCACGATTCCTGTGCTGCCCGTGGCGGCCGGCGGAAACATCATGCTGGTGGGCGGTTACTACGGCGGCATGGAGACGGCCTCGGTGGCCATGGCGCTGACCGTCATCGGCCTGCTGGTGTGGCGCCTCAGCGACGGTGCCGAGGGATTCGTCCGCGACACCACGGCCGGCGTCTTCTCCCTGGCCTACCTGTACCTGATGGGCGTGTTCGTCGTGCTCATGCTGGTCGAGGACGACGGCCCCTGGCGGGTTGTCGCCTTCATCCTGGCCACGATCGCGTCGGACATCGGCGGGTACATCGCCGGCGTGCTGTTCGGCAAGCACCCGATGGCGCCGACCATCAGCCCCAAGAAGTCGTGGGAGGGTGCGGCCGGCTCCCTGTTCGCGGGCATCGTGGCCAGCAGCATCTTCGTCGTGGTCGTGCTGGACGGCCCGTGGTGGGCCGGAGCGTTGCTCGGCGTCGCCGGCATGGTCTTCGCGACCCTGGGCGATCTGTCCGAGTCGCTGATCAAGCGTGACCTCGGCATCAAGGACATGGGCAACATCCTGCCCGGACACGGCGGCGTCATGGACCGGCTCGACTCGTTGATCGCGGTCGCTCCGATCGCCTGGCTCGTGCTGTACACGCTGGTCCCGGTTACCTGAGCGACAACTCCACGAGGCAGGCTGGTCACATGTCCATCAAGGTCGCACTCGAACATCGCACCACCTACTCCTTCGATCGACCCATCCGGCTGGGCCCTCACGTCGTCCGGCTGCGCCCGGCTCCTCACTCGCGCACCCCGATCGAGGCCTACACGCTTCGGGTCCTCCCGGTGCAGGATGAGTCCGGCACCGTGGCGCCGCATTTCGTCAACTGGCAGCAGGATCCGTTCGGCAACTGGATGGCCCGTCTGGTCTTTCCCGATCCGGTCAAGGAGCTCGACGTCACGGTGGGCCTGGTCGCCGACCTGGTGTCGATCAATCCCTTCGACTTCTTCGTCGAGGAGTACGCCGAGCGCTTCCCGTTCAGCTACGAGCCCGAGCTCGCTGCCGATCTCGCCCCGTACCTGCGGCCGGTGGCCGAAGGAACGGCTGCCACACCCGGCCCGCTGGTCACTGCATGGAAGGAAGGCTTGCCGCCCATCGACCCAGATGGTGTCCCGATCGTCACCTTCCTGGCCAAGCTCAACGCCGCCGTGAACCGCGACGTCGCGTACTCGGTGCGGATGGAGCCCGGAGTCCAGACGCCCGACGAGACGCTCGGTCGGGCCATCGGATCGTGTCGCGACAGCGCGTGGCTGCTGGTCTCGTTGCTGCGGCAGTACGGCTTGGCGGCGCGATTCGTGTCCGGCTACCTGGTTCAGCTGACATCGGACCAGACGGCACTGGGTGGCGGCGCGAACGGGCCGGCGGAGGACTTCACCGACCTGCACGCCTGGACCGAGGTCTACGTGCCGGGCGCCGGCTGGATCGGGCTCGACCCCACGTCGGCGCTGTTCGCCGGTGAGGGTCACATCCCGCTGTCGGCCACCCCGCACCCTTCCTCGTCGGCGGCCATCTCCGGACTCACCGAGCCCACCACGGTGGAGTTCTCGTTCTCCAACACCGTCACACGGGTGCACGAGGACCCACGGGTCACCAAGCCGTACACGGACCAGGCGTGGGAGCGCATCGACGCGCTCGGGCAGGCCGTCGATGAGTCGCCTCGTCGCTGGCGACGTGCGCCTGACGCAGGGCGGCGAACCCACCTTCGTGTCGCTCGACGACATGGTGTCGCCGCAGTGGAACACCGACGCCGATGGCGACGACAAGCGACGGCTCGCAGCGCAGCTCGCCGACCGGCTCCGCGAGACCTTCGCCGCCGGCGGAGTCGTGCACCGGGGTCAGGGCAAGTGGTATCCCGGTGAGCCGTTGCCGCGGTGGCAGATCGCGATGCAGTGGCTCGACGACGGCACACCGCTGTGGTCGGATCCCGCGCTGCTGGCCAATCCCTGGGACGCTGCGGCGGCGAACCCGGACGCCTCGGCCCGCGCCGAGCAGCTGGCGCGCGAGATGACTCGGTTGCTCGGGCTGCCGGCCGACCAGCTGCGTCCCGCCTTCGAGGATCCACTCCTGGAGCTGGCCGGGCAGCTGCGCCAGCCCAGCGGCGAGCGTCCCGGAACCGATCCCGAGACCGCCGACGCCGACATGGTCGCGAGCCTCGATGCGGACGTCGTCGAGCCCACGGGCTGGGTGCTGCCGATCGTGACCGGCGAGACGTGGGCCAGCCCGGACTGGTCGTTGCGACGCGGCCGCGTGGTGCTGATCCCCGGCACGTCGGCGATCGGTCTGCGGCTGCCACTGGACGCCATCAGCTGGACCGATCCGGAGGCATCGGGCGATCCGTCGTACCTCGAGGCCGGGCCGGCGATCGAGCCGGGCATCGCCACGATTCCGGTGGTCCCGGTGGAGGGGCAGCCCACCACTGCTCTCGCGATCGAGGGCCGCGAGGGCTTCGTGCACGTGTTCCTGCCGCCGACCGAACGGCTCGAGGACTACGCCGACCTGCTCCACCTGATCGACGTCGCTGCCACGAAGATGGCCCAGCCGATCGTGATCGAGGGCTATGGGCCCCCGCCCGACCCGCGCATGACCCAGCTCAACGTCACCCCCGATCCCGGCGTCATCGAGGTCAACCTCCAGCCGTCGGCGTCGTGGGCAGACCTGCGGGACCTGACCTTCTCGCTGTACGACACCGCCCGCGAGCTGCGCCTGTCCACCGAGAAGTTCGACCTCGACGGCACCCACACCGGCACCGGCGGTGGCAACCACATCACCCTCGGCGGCGCCCAGCCGGCGGACTCGCCCATGCTGCGCCGTCCCGACGTGCTGGCCAGCATGGTGGCCTACTGGCAGCGCCACCCGTCGCTGTCCTATCTGTTCTCCGGCCGGTTCATCGGCCCGACCAGCCAGGCACCGCGATTCGACGAAGGCCGGCCCGAATCGATCTACGAGGCCGAGATCGCCCTGTCGGAGATCGACCGACTCGTCGAAGCGACCTCGAACGGCGGCGACCCCGCCTTGTGGGTGGTGGACCGCTCCCTGCGGCACCTCCTGACCGACCTGACCGGCAACACGCACCGCGCCGAGTTCTGCATCGACAAGCTGTACAACCCCGACTCCGGCCGCGGCCGTCTCGGGCTGCTGGAGCTGCGGGGCTTCGAGATGCCACCGCACGCCCAGATGGCGATGGTCCAGTCGCTGCTGGTCCGGTCGCTGGTGGCGATGTTCTGGGAGCGGCCGTACACCGAGCAGCTGATTCGGTGGGGCACGGCGCTGCACGAGGACTTCCTGCTGCCGCAGGGCGCCACGGCCGACATCAACGCCGTGGTCGCCGATCTGCAGGACTTCGGCATCGACTTCGACCCCACGTGGCTCGACCCCTTCACCGAGTTCCGGTTTCCTCGCATCGGCGCGACCCGCATTCCGTTGGCCGGGGGTGCCGGCGTGCACCTCGAGCTGCGCAACGCCATCGAGCCGTGGCACGTGCTGGGCGAGGAAGCCACCGGCGGCGGCACCGCACGCTACGTCGACTCGTCGGTCGAGCGGATCCAGGTCACGGTGGACGGTGTCGTGCCCGGTCGACACGTGGTCACGTGCCAGGGCGTTCCCGTTCCACTCACCCCGACGGGCCGCGCCGGTCAGTTCTACGCCGGGGTCCGGTACCGGGCGTGGCAGCCGCCGTCGGCGCTGCACCCGACCATCGAGGTGCACTCGCCGCTGACATTCGAGATCGTCGACACGCAGGCTGCGGTGTCGCTCGGGGGAGCGACCTACCACGTGGTGCACCCGGGCGGCCGTGCCCACGAGCACCCGCCGGTCAACGCCCGCGAGGCAGAGTCGCGTCGTGGAGGACGCTTCGTGGCGTTCGGTCACACCTCGGGCACGATCGACGTTGCTGCCCTGCACGCCCTCGGGCGGCGTGCTGAGAGCCCGGAGTACCCGCACACCCTCGACCTGCGTCGAGTGCTGCGCACACGTCCCACGCGCACGGCTCGCCCGGAACGAGATGGTCGGTGACGGCGCTCGGCGACTACGCAGCGGCGTTCAACCAGCCGGCCCTGGCCCCGGAGGCCGCGACGCGCTACGACGAGGTCATCGCTCCCGACGGGTCGTTGCGCCCCGCGTGGGCGCCGCTGGCCGAGAGCGCGGTGCGACTCACCGAGACCGAGCTGCGTCGTGTCGAAGGCGACATCGAACGATTCCTCTCCAATGACGGCGTCACCTACACGCCGCCGGATGCCGAGGCGGAGCCGTGGCGGCTCGACCCGATGCCGCTGGTCCTGACTGCTGAGGAGTGGGCGCCGCTGGAGATGGGTCTCGCCCAGCGCACTGAGCTGCTCAATGCCATCCTCGTCGACCTCTACGGCCCACAGAAGCTGCTGTCATCGGGCGTCCTGCCGCCAGCCGTGGTCTTCGGCCACAGCGGCTTCCTCCGAGTGGCCGCTCGGGTTTCGGCGCGTGATCCCCAGCCGCTGCTGGTCGCGGCCGCCGATCTCGGGCGCAACGCCGCTGGCGACTGGCAGGTGCTCGCCGACCGAGCCCAGGCGCCGTCGGGCATCGGCTATGCGATGGAGAATCGGCGCGTCATCTCCCGGGTCATGCCCGAGCTGTACCGCCGGGCTGGCCTGCACCGCATGGCCCCGTTCTTCCAGGCGCTGCGCGCCACCTTGATCGAGGCGGCGCCCGACGATCGGCCGAACCCGCGGGTCGTGGTGCTGTCCCCGGGCAGCCACTCCGAAACGGCGTACGACCAGGCGTTCGTGGCGTCGAGCCTCGGCTTCCCGCTGGTCGAGGGCTCTGACCTCACGATGCGGGACGGCGCGGTCTGGATGCGCGTGTTCGGACGGCTCGAGCGGGTCGACGTCATCCTGCGGCGGGTCGACGCAGCGTGGAGTGACTCGCTCGAGCTGCGCAAGGAGTCTCGGCTCGGGGTCGCCGGCCTGTCCGAGGCCGTCCGCCGCGGCACGGTGCGCGTGGTCAACGGGCTTGGCGCCGGTGTGCTGGAGAACCCTGCGCTCATGCCGTATCTGTCCCAGATGTGTGAGGTGCTGCTGGGCGAACCACTGCGTCTGCCGTCGGTGCGCACCTGGTGGTGCGGGGACGAGCGCTCGAGGCAGCAGGTGCTCGATCGTCTCGACACTCTCATCGTCCGGGCCATCGACCAGCCCAATGACCTGAGCCACCTGACGCGGGACCGGGTGCGCGAGCTGATCCGGGACGAACCCCACCGGTACGTCGGCCAGGAGCCGATGGCTTTGTCGCAGTCGCCCACCCTGCAGCCACGCGGCGTGCTCCCCATGGCGTTGTCGTTGCGTACCTTCACGATGCGATACGGCTCGGGCTACCGGCCGTTGGTGGGGGGTCTGGCCAACGTCTACAACGGCGTCGACGCCGCCTCGACCAAGGACGTCTGGGTGCTCAAGGAGAGCCCCGACGATCCCGACCAGGGACTCGCGGACGTGTTGCCGCTGACCAACGTGCGGGCACCTGCCGCCATGGTGCCGCGCATCCTCGAGGACATGTTCTGGCTGGGGCGCTACGGCGAGCGAGCCGAGGACATGCTGCGGCTGATCATCACGGCGCACGGGTCGGCCCAGGACTTCCGCAGTCGGCCGCACAGCGCCGGCGGTGCGAGCCTGGCTGTCCTGATGGGCGTCATCGAGCGACTGGCGGGTCGCAGCACCACCGACGACCACGACGAGCGGTTCCGGTCGGTCCTGCTCGATGTGCATCGGCCGGGCTCGGTGGCCCAGTCGATCGCCAAGGTGCGCGACGCCGCCCAGAGCGTGCGCGACCAGCTGTCGCCGGACATCTGGCACGCGTTCGGCAGCACTGATCGGGGCGCAGCCACCTTGCGCAGCTACCCGTACAGCCACCAGATCTCCGAGAGCGCAGAACGCATGCTGACCGGCATGCTCGCGCTGCATGGCGTCACCGACAACATGATGCGCGATCCCGGCTGGCACATGATCGGCATCGGGCGTGCCGTCGAGCGCGGACTGCAGCTGACGCACCTGCTGCGGCCCACCGCCACGGTCCGCCGCGGCATCGACGTCGATCGCGAAGTCCTGAACGCGGTTCTCACCGCGTCCGAGAGCAGCGTCACCCACCAGCGCCGGTACCGCGGCTACGTCCGCGTGGCGGGCGTCCTCGAGCTGCTGTTGTTCGACGCGGAGAACCCGCGGTCGCTCGCCTTTGGCCATCAACGCATGCGCGAGCACTTGGCTGCGCTGCCGGAGTCGACCGGTTCGAGCCGTCCCGAGCGCCTGCTGAACGACCTCGTCGAGGAGCTGGAACGCGTCGAGGTCTCGACGCTGACCGCCATCGAGGGGGAGCGCCGACCCAATCTGGAACGATTCCTCGATCACCACATCGACGGCCTGACCCGATTCGCCGGCTCGGTCGGCCACGTCCACTTCGCGCCCGTGCCCGTGCCGCGGGCGTTCGGCTTCGCGACGGTCCAGGAGTAGGGGCCGCATGCGCTATCGCATCAACCACCGCACCACGTACGCGTACGACGACGACGTGTCCGACAGCCTGGGCATCGCGTACCTCGTGCCGCGCTCGATGGCGTCGCAGACCGTGGTGGCGCACACGGTGCAGATCGACCCAGAACCGGCCGACCGATCGACCGATGCGGACTATCACGGCAACACCGCCACGTACTTCCAGGTGACAGAGCCGCACCGCACGCTCGTCGTGCTCGCGAGCAGCGAGGTCGAGTCGTCGGTGCCGATGTACGACGAGGGTGCCTTGGCGCAACCGTGGGAGCAGGCGCGGCCCGCCGATCGTCCGGACGTGCCGGACGCCTGGCGCACCGTGGACTTCAGCCTGCGGTCGGCGTTGGTCGATCAGCCCGAGGCCGCGAGGGCCTATGCGGCCGAGTCGTTGCGTCCGGGTCGGCCGGTCGGCGAGGCCGTCACCGACCTGATGCATCGCATCCATGCGGACTTTGCCTACGACAAGACCGCCACGACCGTCACGTCCACGATCGACGACGTGCTCACGGAGCGGGCGGGCGTGTGCCAGGACTTCGCCCACCTGACCTTGGCCTGCCTGCGGTCGCACGGACTGGCCGTCCGCTACGTGAGTGGGTATCTGGCCACCACGCCGCCACCGGGCAAGGAGCGCATCGTCGGAGCCGACGCGACGCACGCCTGGGTGGCGGTCTGGATCCCCGGTGCCGGGTGGCTGGCCGTCGACCCCACCAACGATCAGTGGGTCAACGACCGCTACGTCACGGTGGCGTGGGGCCGCGACTACTCCGACGTGCCGCCGGTCAAGGGCGTGATCTTCACCGAAGCCAAGACCTCGACACTCAAGGTCGAGGTCGACGTCGCGCCTGTCTGAGCTGCGCGAAGACCGACGGCGCTCTGCGCCGAAGCGTCGAAGCACGCCAGCGAAGCGTGCGCGTGCCCCGCCGCAGGCGGCAGCTGCGAGGCGTGGTGACGTCGAGTGCTCACGTGAGCCCGGGAGGTGTGGGTCGCCTCGGCCTCGTTCCTCGGCCTCACGGTCGCTTCGCTCCCTGGCGAGCGGAGTTGGCGAGCTGGACGTCACCGCGCCTCGGTCGCTCGTTCCTCCCTGGCGAACGGAGTTGGCGAGCTGTCGACGTCACCGCGCCTCGATCGATCTTCCTCGCTGGCGGGCGGTGTGGTGCAAGCCTCATGGCCGCCGTCGGCGCGATGCCCAGTCCCCTGCCAGACTGTTTCGGTGAAGTCGTTCTCGTGTCGTGTCTGTGGCAACTCCCTCTACTTCGAGAACTCGATCTGCGTGTCGTGCCGATCCAATCTCGGGTTCTCCCGCGAGGAGCGCGCGATCGTCCCGGTCGACGACAAGGGCCAGTACGTCGACGCTGACGGTGACATCTGGCACGTGTGCAAGAACCTCAATCTGTCCGGCTGCACCTGGTTGACCGAGTTCCCCGGCGGCTACTGCTTCAGCTGCGGGCTCACCCGCACGCGGCCCAGCGACGCCGATCTGGTCGGGCTGCGCGAGTACAAGGTCGCCGAGGAGGCCAAGCGTCGACTCGTGGTGGAGCTGGACACGCTCGGCTTCACGATCACTCCGCGCAGCGTCGACGAGGAGAACGGGCTCGCGTTCGACCTGCTGTCCAGCGTCGAGGAGGACGTGACGACCGGTCACGAGAACGGGGTCATCACGCTGGATCTCGCCGAGAGCGACGATGCCCACCGCGAGAAGGTCCGGGTCAACCTCGACGAGCCGTACCGCACCATGTTGGGCCACTTCCGCCACGAGGTCGGCCACTACATCGAGTGGCAGTACGTGCGCGGCGATCTGATCGGCGCGGCCCGCGAGCTGTTCGGCAACGAGGAGGAGAGCTACCCCGAGGCGATCGAGCGGCACTACAACGAGGGACCGCCGGCCGGCTGGGAGCAGAACTACATCAGCATGTACGCCACGATGCACCCCTTCGAGGACTTCGCCGAGACGTTCGCGCACTACATGCACATCTGCGACACGATCGAGACGGCATCGGCTCACGGACTGTCCACGGTGGGGTCCCCTCAGGACTTCACGTCGTTTCGCGACCTGACCACGGGGGTCTGGGTGCCGCTGAGCATCGCGCTCAACCAGATCAACCGCTCGATGGGCAAGGGACCGCTGTACCCCTTCGTCATCCCGGCGCCCGTGCTCGACAAGCTGCAGTTCGTCGCCGACCTGCCACGTTGAGCCGCATCGCCGATTCGGGCGATTCGGGCTCGGATGGGAGACTGGGTGGGTGACTGACACCCCCAAGACGCTGCCGCTGGTCTTCGAGCCGCCGCGTGGCCGTGGCAAGCCGCCGCGCCACCTGGCCGACCTGACGGCAGACGAGCGCACCGAAGTCGTCACGGCGCTCGGCGAGCCCGCCTTCCGTGGCAAGCAGGTGGCCACCCACTACTTCTCCCGCCTCGAGCGCGATCCGGCCGGCATGACCGATCTCCCGGCGTCCTCGCGCGACAAGATCGTCGACGCGTTGCTGCCGCCGTTGCTCACCTCGGTGCGCACGATGGAGGCCGACAAGGGCACCACCCGCAAGACCTTGTGGCGGTTGTTCGACAACGCCCTGGTCGAGTCGGTGCTGATGCGCTATCCCGATCGCGCCACCATCTGCGTGTCCAGCCAGGCGGGTTGCGGCATGGCCTGTCCGTTCTGCGCGACCGGTCAGGGCGGGTTGGAGCGCAACATGAGCACCGCCGAGATCGTCGACCAGGTCGTCGATGCGGCCGGCGCCATGGCCCGTGGCGATGTCGCCGGCGGTCCCGGTCGGCTCTCGAACGTGGTGTTCATGGGCATGGGCGAGCCGATGGCCAACTACAAGGCCGTCATCGGAGCCGTGCGCCGCATGGTCGCCCCGAACCCCGACGGACTTGGCCTGTCGGCCCGCAACATCGTGGTCAGCACCGTGGGGCTCGTCCCGCGCATGAAGCAGCTGGCCAACGAAGGCATTCCGGTCACCTTGGCACTCTCGCTGCACGCACCCGATGACGAGCTGCGCAACGAGCTGGTGCCGATCAACACCCGCTGGAGCGTCAACGAGACCGTCGAGGCCGCTTGGGAGTACGCCACTCTCACCGGTCGCCGCGTCTCGATCGAGTACGCCATGATGCGCGACATCAACGACCAGGCCTGGCGTGCCGATCTGCTGGCCGACGTGCTGCTGTCCTTCGGCGGCGGCACGGATCGTCCCGGCAGCTGGGTGCACGTCAACCTGATCCCGCTGAATCCGACGCCAGGCTCGAAGTGGACGGCTTCACGCCGTGAGGACGAGCGCGAGTTCGTCCGCCGTCTGGAGGCCAAGGGCATCTCCACCACGGTTCGCGACACCCGCGGCAGCGACATCGACGGGGCGTGCGGACAGCTCGCCGCCGCTGATGGCTGAGGCGGTCAACCCCACCCGGGTTCTCGCCACCGACCTCGACGGCACGCTGCTGCGCAGCGACGGCACCGTGTCCGACGCCACCCGGCGAGGCGCTCGACGCGGTGTGGGCCGCCGGCATCGTCACGGTGTTCGTCACGGCCCGGCCCCCGCGCTGGCTCGACCACCTGGTCGACGTCGTCGGCGACCACGGGATCGTGGTGTGCGGCAACGGCGCGTTCGTCTACGACGTGCCCCAGCGGCGCGTGATCACCGAGCGCGGCTTCGACGCCGACCACCTGCTGCCGCTCGTGCGGGATCTGCGCGCGGCCGTGCCCGGCATCGAGTTTGCGGCGGAGCGGGCCGATGGCATGGGGCGCGACCCTGAGTCGTCGGACAGCAACCATCCCGTCGGCAAGCTGCTGGGCTGGTCCGGCGAGGTCGACGCGCCCGAGTTCCACCGGCTCGTCACCGACGTCGTGGAGGACCGCGCCGAGATCGGCTTCAGCGGGGTGCACGGACTGGCCGAGATGACCGCTCCGGGCATCACGAAGGCCAGCGGACTGGCCGCGTGGTGCGTCGAACGGGGCTTCGGCGCCGACGAGGTGTGGGCGTGCGGCGACATGCCCAACGATCTGCCGATGCTGCGATGGGCCGGTCGAGCCTTCGCCGTGGCCAATGCCCACAGCGACGTGCTGGCGATCGCCGACGAGGTCATCGGATCCAACGACGACGACGGGGTCGCCTCGGTGCTGAGGCGCTTGGCGGACGGCCGATAGCGTGGCGGCATGACTGATGTCGACGACGTGTTGTCGCTGGAGCATGACGGACCCGTGGCGGTGTTGGTGCTGCGCCGCCCCGACCGACGCAACGCCCTGAATCTCGACCTGTGCCGCGCCATCCATGCGGGGGTCGACGACGCCATCGCGGCCGGGGCCCGTGCCATCGTCGTGACGGGGGAGGGCACGGCATTCTGCTCGGGGGCCGATCTGGACGGCGTGTACGGCGGCGAGTTCCTCGACGCGCTCTACGGCATGCTGCACCACCTCGCGACGGTGCCGGTGCCCCTCATCGCTGCGGTCAACGGTCCGGCGATCGGGGCCGGCACCCAGCTGGCGATGGCGTGCGATCTGCGCGTCGCCGATGCCTCGGCACGCTTCGGTGTTCCCACCGCACGCAATGGCATGGCGGTCGACGCCTGGACGATCCGCACCCTGGAGAAGCTGGCCGGCTCCGGGCCGGCCCGCCGGATCATGCTCGGCGCCGAGATCATCGACCAGGGTCAGGCACTCACCTGCGGCCTGGCCGACCGAGCGGGGACTCTGGACGACGCGCTTGCGTGGGCCCGCGAGATCGCCAGCTTCGCCCCGCTGACGTTGGCGCACAACAAGATGGTGCTGAACGGGGCTCCCGGTGACGAGGTGTCGATCGAGCAGAGCTTCGCACGGGTCTGGGCCAGCGCCGACGTCCGAGAAGCCGCGACCGCCCGTGCCGAGAAGCGCCCGCCCGTCTTTCTCGGGGAGTGAGCATGGACGACAGCTTGGTGTTCCGTGCGCTCGAGCGCCATGTGATCCACGGGCGCGCCGATGACATGGCCTTCACGGGCCCCGGCCGCCCGATGACGTACGCGCACCTGTTGCACGACTCGGCCTGCGTGGCTGGCTCGTTGCGCGATGTCGGCGTCGGCGTTGGCACGCGGGTGTCTGTCGACATCGAGGCTCGACGCGAACAGATCATCGCGGTCCTGGCCTGTGCACGACTGGGGGCCGAGCTCGACACCGACGCTGCCATCAGGCTGACGGGGGAGCCGCCGATCCTGACGACGGGGCAGACCGAGGTGTCGTGGACCGTGCTGCTGCACGCAGGTCGCGTCGATCCGGCACCCGCGCCGGACGCAGACCCCGAAGGCTATGCGGAGAGGGTCGTCGCGGCCCATCGCGACATCTTCGATCGCACTGCTGGCCGGAGACACCCTCACCTGACACCCCAGGCGTAGGTCTGCTTCTCCAGCCGCAGGTACACGAAGGTCTCGGTGCCGGACACGTCGGCGATCCCGCCGATGCGACCACCGATGGTGTCGAGCATGGCGTCATCGCTCTCGGCGACCAGCTCGGCGAGGATGTCGAAACGGCCAGTGGTGATGACGATGTAGTCCAGCTCGTCCATCGCCGCGAGCGCCGTGGCGACGGCGCGGACGTCTCCGGTCACGGTGATGCCCACCATGGCCTGTCGGGCGAAGCCCATCTGCAGCGGATCGGTGACCGCCACGATCTGCATGACTCCACCGTCGATCAGCTTCTGGACGCGTTGGCGGACGGCCGCCTCGGAGAGGTCGACCTCCTTGGCGATGGCTGCGTACGACATCCGTCCGTCGGACTGCAGCAGCTCGATGATGCCCTTGGAGATGTCGTCCAGATGGGGACCGCGACTGGGGAGGTGTCTCGAGTCGTTCATGCCAGCCATCATGCCGCAGTTTGCGCGAGAAGATGCGTCGGCCGGCGTCGTCACTGATGTTTCGGTGGCGATTCGCAGATGAAACGCGCGAATCCCTTGTGCTGACCCCGTGTGCTTTGCGATAGTTCGACAGGAGCCCCCTAGGAGATCCCGGATGGCAGAAGTCGATCGACGCACGGTCCTGCGAGGCGCAGCCGGAGTGGCTGCCGTGGGTTTCAGCGGCTTCATGGTCTCGCGCTTCGACACCCCGGACCGTGAGCAGGACCCGGCGACGTGCCGCGCGACCGACCGGTCAGACGCCGACCCGCGGTTGATCTTCTCCAACTGGCCCGAGTACATCGACGAGGACGACGACGGCTACGTCTCGACCCTGACGCAGTTCGAGCAGGACACCGGCATCACGGTCCGGTACACCGCCGACATCAACGACAACAGCGAGTTCTTCGCCAAGGTCTCCAACCAGCTGGGCTCGTGCAGCTCATCCAAGCGGGACCTGTTCGCGCTGACCGACTGGATGGCCGCGCGCATGATCCAGGTCGGCTGGATCCAGAAGCTCGATGCCGCCAACGTGCCGAACCTGCACGCGAACATCATCGACTCGCTCAAGTCGCCGGAGTGGGACCCGGGCCGCGACTTCTCGGCGCCGTGGCAGAGCGGACTGACCGGCATCGCCTACAACAAGGCGGCCGTCGGGGAGGTGAAGTCGTTCAAGGAGCTGTTGACTCGCAAGGACCTGCGCGGCCGCATCTCGCTGCTCACCGAGATGCGCGACACGATGGGGTTCCTGCTGTTGATCGAGGGTGCCGACCCAGAAGACTTCACCCCCGACCAGTGGTCGAATGCGATCGAGCTGGTGAAGAAGGCGCGCAGCGACGGCCAGGTGCGGTCCTTCACGGGCAACGACTACGTGCAGGACCTGGCAGCCGGCAACATCGTCGCCTGCGAGGCGTGGTCCGGCGACATCGCCAACGCTGGCGACGAGAACCTGGTCTGGCTGCCGCCCGAAGAGGGAATCATGATCTGGGCCGACAACATGATGGTGCCCAATCTGGCGGTTCATCAGGCCAATGCCGAGAAGTGGATCAACTACTACTACGAGCCGGAGAACGCAGCCAAGCTCGCGGCCTACAACAGCTACATCTGCCCCGTGAAGGGTGCCCAGGAAGCGATGGAGAAGGTCGACCCTGAGCAGGTCGAGAACGAGTTGATCTTCCCCAGCGAGAAGACGCTGTCGGTGTCCCACCGATTCATGGCGCTCGACGAGGCCACCATGCGGACCTACGAAGGAGATTTCGCCGATGTCACAGGTTCATGAGGGTGCGCCCACCAAGGCAACGGGCGCCCAAGCGTCCGATGCGGCGTCGTCGCGTGACCTGCGGCTGACCAAGCTCACCAAGGAGTTCGCCACGTTCACCGCCGTCAAGGCGCTCGACCTCGTGGTGCCCCAGGGCCAGTTCTTCGCGCTGCTCGGTCCGTCCGGGTGCGGCAAGACCACCACCTTGCGGATGGTGGCCGGGCTCGACACCCCGACATCCGGCACGATCCACCTCGGCGACACCGAGGTGACCTATCAGAAGCCGTACAAGCGTCCGGTCAACACCGTGTTCCAGAACTACGCGTTGTTCCCGCATCTGGACATCGCCGACAACGTGGCCTTCGGGTTGCGACGCCGCGGCGTCAAGGACTACCGGGCCCAGGTCGACGCGATGCTCGAGCTGGTCGAGCTCACGTCGCAGGCGCACAAGCGGCCGGCCCAGCTGTCCGGCGGGCAGCAGCAGCGGGTCGCGCTCGCGCGCGCCTTGATCAACCGTCCTGAGGTGCTGCTGCTCGACGAACCGCTCGGCGCGCTGGACCTGAAGCTGCGTCGCGGCATGCAGCTGGAGCTCAAGCGCATCCAGACCGAGGTCGGTCTGACGTTCGTGCACGTCACGCACGACCAGGAGGAGGCCATGACCATGGCCGACACCGTGGCGGTCATGAACAAGGGGGTCATCGAGCAGATGGGTGCACCCAGCGAGCTCTACGAGAACCCTCGCACGACATTCGTGGCGAACTTCCTCGGTCAGTCCAACCTGATCGAGGCGGACATCGAGGGCCGAGATGGCGATCACGTCACGGTGCGTGTCCAGGGCGCACTGGCCTCGGTTCCCGGTGACCGGGCCCACTCCGACTCGGGTCGGGGTTGGCTCGGTATCCGGCCGGAGAAAGTGCTGATCGCCCCAGCGGGACAGCCCATCGACGCACCCGGCGACGTCATCACCGGCGGCCGCGTCACCGACGTCAGCTTCGTGGGCGTCAGCACGCAGTACTCGGTCAGGATGCCGTGGGGCCAGGAGATCATGGTGTTCGAGCAGAACACCGGCGCCCGCAGCCTGTTCACGGTCGGTGCGGCGGTCGACGTCTCGTGGCGACCAGAATTCGCGTTCCTCCTCGACGCCAGCCAGGACTCCAAGGCCGGGATGGAGGACGACTAGTGGCCACGGTCGAGGAGGTTGCAGCACCCGACCGGCCCGACCAGAAACCGCCGCGTCGCAAGCTCACCGGCTACTGGCTGATCCTGCCCGGCGCGATCTGGCTCGGCTTGTTCTTCGTCATCCCGTTCTACTCGCTGATCGCCACCAGCCTCTACGACCCCGACGGGTCGGTGCTCACCGGCTACAACATGACGTGGCACGTGTCGAACTTCGTCGACGCGATCGTTGAGTACAAGAGCCAGCTGTGGCGGTCGCTCTGGTACGCCGGGATCGCCACTGCCCTGTGCCTGGTGATCGGCTACGTGCTCGCCTACGCCATCGCCTTCAAGGCTGGCCGGTGGAAGAACCTGCTGCTGGTCCTGGTGATCGCGCCGTTCTTCACCAGCTTCCTGCTGCGGACCCTGTCGTGGAAGCTGATCTTGGCCGATGACGGATTCGTGGTGGACGCGCTGCAGACGATCCGCGTCCTGGGTCCCGATGACCGACTGCTGGCCACGTCGTTCGCCGTGATCGCCGGGCTGACCTACAACTTCCTGCCCTTCATGGTGCTGCCGCTGTACGCGAGCCTGGAGAAGATCGACATCCGACTGATCGAGGCGTCCGGCGATCTGTACGCCTCGCCGCTGAGGGGCTTTTTCAAGGTGACGTTGCCGTTGTCGTTGCCCGGAGTCGTGGCCGGAACCTTGCTGACGTTCATCCCGGCGGCGGGCGACTACGTCAACGCCCAGCTGCTGGGCAGTCCCAACACCCGGATGGTCGGCAATGTCATCCAGAGCCTGTTCACCACGCAGGGCGACTACGCCGCGGCTGGCGCCCTGTCGGTGAGCCTGATGGCCATCATCGTCGTCGCGGTGATGTTCTACGTCCGCACCGTGGGAACTGAGGAGCTGGTATGACGCCGTTGCTGCGCGCCAAGCGGTGGATGGGCAAGCACCTCGTCCTGGGGCTCGGCCTGCTGGTGCTGGCCTACACGTTCGTGCCGATCGCCATCGTGGTGCTGATGAGCTTCAACGACAGCAGCAAGTCGCGCAACGTCTACAAGTTCCAGGAATTCACGTTCGACAACTGGCTGAACCCGTTCAAGCCCAACGGCATGGGTGACTCGGTGCTGCTCAGCATCGAGATCGCCTTCTTCGCCACGCTCGTCGCGACCATCCTGGGCACGCTGGCGGCATTCGCCATGGTGCGGCACCGGTTCGTCGGTCGCAAGGCAGCCAATCTGATCGTGTTCCTGCCCATGGCGTCGCCCGAGATCGTGATGGGCTCGTCGCTGCTGGCGCTGTTCGTGTCGTCCGGCTTCGGCGGCAAGCTCGGATTCGTCACGATCCTCATCGCCCACATCATGTTCTGCCTGTCCTTCGTGATCGTCACGGTCAAGGCCAGGCTGAGCGGCCTCGACGACAACCTCGAGCAGGCGGCGATGGACCTGTACGCCGACGAGATGCAGACCTTCTGGCGGGTCACCTTCCCACTGGTGCTCCCGGGCATCGTCGCGGCCGCCTTGTTGAGCTTCTCGCTGTCGTTCGACGACTTCATCATCACGAACCTCAACGCGGGCCAGTCGGTGACGTTCCCGATGTTCGTCTTCGGCGCCAATCAGCGCGGCGTGCCGATGCAGGTCAACGTGATCGGGACGGCGATGTTCGTCATCGCGATCGCGATCGTGCTGGCCGGCGAGCTCGGCCGCCGCCGGCGCACCAAGGCGCTGACGACCTGATTCACGACGTGAGAGGGATCAGAGCCGGTTCTGCGCCTCGGTGAGCACTGACCGCAGGATCTGTTCGATCTCGTCGAAGTCGGTCTGCGTCGCGATCAGGGGCGGCGACAGCTGGATGACCGGATCGCCGCGGTCGTCGGCGCGGCAGTACAGGCCGTTGTCGAACAGCGCCTTGGACAGGTAACCGCGCAGCAGTGCCTCGGACTCCGCGTCGTCGAACGTGGTCTTGGTCGCCTTGTCCTTGACCAGCTCGATGCCGTAGAAGAAGCCGTCGCCCCGCACGTCGCCGACGATGTCGAGGTCCAGCAGCTTCTCCAGGGTGCTGCGGAACGCTCCGGCGTTGGCGCGCACGTGTCCGTTGAGGTCCTCGCGCTCGAAGATGTCCAGGTTCGCCATCGCGACCGCCGACGAGACCGGGTGCCCGCCGAAGGTGTAACCGTGGGCGAAGCTGGTCGATCCGTGCAGGAAGGGTTCCATGACCTTCTCCGACGCGATCATCGCGCCGAGCGGGGAGTATCCCGAGGTCAGGCCCTTGGCGCAGGTGATCATGTCCGGCTCGTAGCCGTAGCGGGTCGCGCCGAACATCTCACCGAGCCGGCCGAAGGCGCAGATGACCTCGTCGGACACGAACAAGACGTCGTGGCGATCGCAGATCTCACGCACCTTCTGGAAGTACCCGGGCGGGGGAGGGAAGCACCCGCCGGCGTTCTGCACCGGCTCGAGGAACACTGCCGCCACGGTGTCGGGGCCTTCGGTGATGATGGCCTGCTCGATCTCGTTGGCCGCCCAGGTGGAAAAGGCCTCAGGGTCATTGTCGGGCCCGTCGTAACCGGACTCGGCGGCCCGGTAGGCATTGGTGTTCGCCACATGGACGGTGCTCGGCACGAGTGGTTCGAAGTTCTCCTTCAGGGCCGGGATGCCGGTGATGGACAGGGCGCCGTGCGTCGTGCCGTGATAGGCGACCTTGCGGCTGACCACCTTGGTCTTGGACGGCTTTCCCTTCAGTCGGAAGTACTGCTTGGCGGCCTTCCACGCCGTCTCGACCGCTTCGCCGCCGCCGGTCGTGAAGAACACCCGGTTCAGATCGCCGGGGGCGTAGTCCGCGACGCGTTCGGCGAGGTCGATCGCCATCGGGTGGGCGAAGGTCCAGATCGGGAAGAACGCGAGCTCGCGGGCCTGCTTGGCAGCGGCTTCGGCGAGCTCCTCGCGGCCGTGGCCGGCCTGGACCACGAACAGGCCGGCGAGCGCGTCGATGTAGCGCTTGCCCTTCACGTCCCAGATGTGCAGGCCCTCGCCGCGCACGATGACAGGGATGTCGTGCTGCTCGTACATCCCGTGGCGCGAGAAGTGCATCCACAGGTGGTCCTTGCCAGCGCGCTGCAGTCGGTCGTATTCCTGATCGCTCATGAAGTCAGTATCACCAGTAGGTCGGCGTCGAAATCAACCGATTTCGTTCCCAAATGATGAAATATTCCACGTAATGCGTTGCGATGGCGCTCGCCGTGAGGCTCTGCGAGGCCGTCTCATGCGCGACCGAAGCTCTTGACATCGGGGGCTTCCGAGAGCATTCTCCTAACTGTGTTAGATATGCCTAAGCGTGATCGGGTAGCCGAACGACGTGAGTCCACGCGTCGCGAAATTCTTGACGCCGCCTGGGCCGTTGCCAGGGAGTCCGGCCTCGCGTCGCTGACGCTGCGCGACGTCGCCGCTCGGGTGGGCATGCAGGCCCCCTCGCTGTACTCCCACTTCGCCTCGAAGAACGCGATCTACGACCGCATGTTCGGGCAGGCGTGGGAGGAGTTCGAGGCCTCGGCCCTGGCAGCAGAATCACACCTGCCGACCGATCCCCGATTGGCCGTCAAGCACATGATGCGGCACTTCTTCGACTTCGCGGCGGCCGATCTCGCGCGCTATCAGCTGATGAACCAACGGATCCTGGTTGGTTTCGAACCCAGCGCCGAGTCGTTCGCGCCCGTCGGTCGACGCGTCGTCGAGCGCTCGGTCGAGTTCTGCCGGGCCGCGGGAGTCTCGGCGCAGGACCACGTGATCCTGATCGCCCTGGTGAGCGGTGTCGTCAACCAGCACCATGCGAATGATCCCGGGGGAACCACGTACTCGGACCTCCTCGACCGAGCCGTGGACATGTGGGCCGACGCCGTCGGCCTTCCACCAGAGGACAGCGACTCGCCCACCTGAAGGACGAACTGATGACCACCACATCCGCTCCGCACACCCCGCTTCGCCCTCGTCTGCCTCGGCCCGTGGCCATGCGACTCGCCAGGACCGAGTACGAACGGACCATCGACGCCCTGGCTGACCTCAGCCCCAAGGACTGGCAGCGCCGCACCGACTGCCCGGCCTGGGACGTGCGCCAGCTGGCCTGCCACATGGTTGGAATGGCGACCATGGCGTCCAACCCCCTGGAGGGTGCTCGACAGCAGAAGATCGCGGTTGCTGAGGCGAAGGCTCACGGAGGCCCCTTGGTCGACTCGCTCACGGCGCTGCAGGTGCGCGAACGCGAGGGCCTGCGCCCAGCAGAGATCGTCGAGGCGGCACGCCGGATTGCACCCCGTGCGGCCCGGGGCCGTCGTCTCACGCCGGGACTGATCCGACGACGCGCGTTGCCCGACGTGCAGGTCGTCAACGGCCAGGAGGAGACCTGGACCATCGGGTACCTCCTCGACGTGATCCTGACGCGCGACCCCTGGATGCACCGCATCGACATCGCTCGCGCCACGGGCAGACCGCATCACGTCACCGCTGACCACGACGGCGTGATCGTCGACGACGTGGTTCACGAATGGGCTGAGCGGCACGGACGTCCGTACCGGCTCGAGCTCACCGGACCCGCCGGTGGTCGCTGGGCCTCGACCGATCAGCCGGGCAGCACCGACGAGATCTCCATGGACGCGGTCGAGTTCTGCCACACGCTCTCCGGCCGGGGGACCGGCCACGGGCTCCTGACCACGCAGGTCCCGTTCTAGCTCAGTCCGTACTCACAGGAAGGCCCCATCATGGAGATCCATCGCACCAGTCTCGATGTCACCGTCATGAGCGACACGGCGGAGGTTCCAGGCATCGGCTTCCTGCCGGTCAACACCTTCGTGCTGCACTCGGACCAACCCGTGGTCGTGGACACCGGCCTGAGCACGCCCGACAAGGACTTCGTCACCGAGCTGTCCCGGGTGATGGACCCGGCGGACGTGCGGTGGATCTGGATCACGCATCCGGATCGTGATCACACCGGGGGACTGTGGGAGCTGCTCGAAGCGGCTCCGCAGGCTCGCTTGGTCACGACGTTCATCGGCGTCGGCATCATGTCCACCGAGTGGGACGTGCCGCTCGACCGCGTCCACCTGCTCAATCCCGGTCAGTCCCTGGACGTGGGGGACAGGCGCCTCACCGGTCACCGGCCGCCGCTGTACGACAACCCCGCGACGGTGGGTCTCATGGACGAGAAGACAGGTTCGTACTTCTCCTCGGACTGCTTCGGGGCACCGATGGCATCGGCCGACCTCGCGACCAGCGCCGACGTCCGGGCCGTCGACGATGCCGACAGGCGTGCGGCCCAGCTGCTCTGGGCCGCCATCGACAGCCCTTGGGTGCACCTGGTGGATCGCACGAAGTACGACCCGACGGTGGCCGAGCTCAGGGCGCTCGATCCGTCGGGGATCTTCAGCACGCATCTTCCGCCGGCGATCGGGATGAACCGTCAGCTCCTCGACACGCTCGTCGAGGCGCCGGACGGGCCAGTCTTCGTGGGTCCTGATCAGGCCGCCCTCGAGGAGCTGCTCGCGAGCTTCGAACCGGTCTGAGCGTCGCCGATCAGGCGGGGGTGTGGGGGATGCCAGCGGCTTCGCAGGCGTAGGTCCAGACCGAGCGGCGGGCTGCCGGATCGTCCTGGCGGCGCGGCAGGTAGTAGGTCGAACGGGGGAGCCGGTCGCACCAGAACAGGCCGCTCGAGCCGGTGGCCTCCGTCGGCGGCGGTCAGCCACACGATCGTGTCGGCACCCAGCTCTCCGGATCGAAGGATGGGACGCAGCACCTTGGAGAAGGTCGGCATCGAGTCCGAGATTCCCGGGGTGTCGGCCCAGCCCGGGTGCATGCTGTGCACCGTGATGCCGTCGGCGGCGTACCGCTGCGCCATCAGCTCGGTCATGGTCACCTGGATGCGCTTGGTGCGCGCATAGGCGCGGATCCCCTCGTATCGACCGCGCCGGTACTCCATGTCGTCGCCGATCGTGCTGTCCAGCGGCGCGGAGTACATGCCGCCGGACGAGACCACGACCACACGAGGCGACTCGGCGGCGGCGAGGTTGCTGCGCAGGGCCTCGGTCATCGCCAGCGGGCCGATCACGTGGGTGGCCAACGTCGATTCGTGCCCCTGGGCCGACTCGACTCGCTCGGGCGGCATGACGCCGGCGTTGTGAACGATCGCGTGCAGCACCGGGACCCGCTGGGCGAGGTCGGCGGCGTAGGCGCGCACTGCGTCAAGGTCGCTGATGTCGCAGACCTCGGGCAGCACGTCGGCGTCCGGCTGGTCGCGCCGGATGGTCTCGACGGCCTCGGTCAGCCGCGACTCGCGTGCGACCGAGCAGGTGGACGGTGGCGCCGAGGCGGGCGATCCCGGCCGCCGCGGCCAGGCCCAGACCGCCACTCGCTCCGGTGACCACGACATGCCGACCCACCAGCGCAGCCCGGTTCGGGGTCGGCTGGCCACCAGTGTCGGCGCAGTGCAGGACCGATCTTGGTGTATCCGAGGACCAATGACTTGTCGAGCACCGTGTCCAGCGCAGACGTGAGAGGGGAAGGCATGGCTCCACGGTAGTCGGGGCTGCACAGACCGCGCGTGCTGAAGTCCGGCGCAGGGCGTCGGTGCTCACATGGGGGTGAATCCCTGATGTGGCGTGCTCCGGGACAATGAGAGTCTGTTCCCATGATCACCGTTGAACACCTCACGAAGACGTACGGACAGCACCGTGCCGTCGATGACGTGTCGTTCACCTGCAAGCCCGGGGCCGTCACCGGTTTCCTGGGCCCGAACGGCGCCGGCAAGTCGACCACGATGCGCGTCATCACCGGACTCACCCCAGCCACCGCGGGCGACGCCACGATCGGCGGCGTCCACTACCGAGACATCCCCAACCCCGGCACCCAGGTCGGCGTCCTGCTCGACGCCTCGGCCCAGCACGCCGGCCGTACCGGCCGCGAGATCCTCACGCTCAGTGCGCTGACGATGGGCCTGCCCATGACCCGCGTCGACGAGATGCTCGAGCTGGTGAGCCTGACTCCGACCGAGTCGAAGCGTCGGGTCAAGAACTACTCGCTCGGCATGCGCCAGCGGCTCGGCATCGCCAATGCGCTGATGGGCGACCCGAAGATCCTGATTCTCGACGAGCCCGCCAACGGCCTCGACCCCGCAGGCATCCACTGGATGCGCAGCCTGCTGCGCATGTACGCCGACCGTGGCGGCACCGTCCTGCTCAGCTCGCACCTGCTGCACGAGATCGAGGTCATCGCCGACGAGATCCTGGTCATCGGCCAGGGCCGCATCGTCGCCGGTGGCACCAAGGAAGAGCTGCTCCAGACCGCAGGAACCTACGTGAAGGCGGAGGACACCGCGGCTCTCGGTGCAGCCGCGACCGCGGCCGGACTCACGGTCCTGGCGTCCGGCGACGGACTGCGCATCGAGGCAGACCCCCTGGACGGTCGGTCGCATCGCCGCGCAGCAGGGACTGGTGCTGGCCGAGCTGCGAGCAGCCGACGGCGCCGGCCTCGAGGAGATGTTCCTCCAGCTGACGTCCGAGACCCAGCGCGAAGTCGTCGCGCCAACCGCAGGAGGTGCGGCATGACCGCCGCCATCGAGACCATCCACATCGACCGCCCCGGCA
Organism: uncultured Actinomycetota bacterium; assembly: GCA_963769445.1. Classification (GTDB taxonomy): domain Bacteria; phylum Actinomycetota; class Actinomycetes; order Propionibacteriales; family Nocardioidaceae; genus Aeromicrobium. The sequence continues at coordinate 174,331 of CAVYLO010000004.1, forward strand.
TCCCGTTCACCCGATTGGTCAAGGTCGAGCTGCGCAAGATGTTCGACACCCGTGCCGGTCGCTGGTTGATGATCAGCATCGCGGTCCTGTCGATCGTCGCTGCAGCCTCGGTCATCGCGTTCGCGCCCGACAGCGCCATCACCTACGGGGTGTTCGGCACCGCGTTCGGCGTCCCGTTGAACATCCTGCTCCCGGTCGTGGCGATCTTGTCCGTCACCGGCGAGTGGAGCCAGCGCAGCGGACTGACCACCTTCACGCTCGTGCCGCACCGCGCGTCGGTGATCTGGGCCAAGGTCACCGCAGCCATGATCGTCGGCCTGGTCGCTGTCGTGTTCGCGTTCGCGGATTGGCGCGCTCGGCAACATCGTCGGCGCATCGCTTAATGGCCTCGATGTCGTCTGGGACGTCAGCTTCGTGCAGCACCTCACGATCGGGTTCAGCGTTCATCCTCGCGCTGTTGCTCGGCTTCGCGCTGGGTGCCTTGTTCCGCAACACCCCGGCCGCCATCGTCGGTTACTTCGTCTACGGCTTCGTCTTCCCGACGATCTTCGGAATGCTTGGCGGCGTTCCAGGAGTGGTTCCGGGATCTGCAGCCGTGGATCGACTTCAACTTCGCGCAGACCCCGCTGTTCGAGGGCAACATGAGCGGCGAGCAGTGGGCTCAGCTGGGCACGTCCGGGCTGATCTGGTTCGTGCTCCCGCTCACCGCCGGAGTGCTGCTGATCCTGCGTTCAGAGGTGAAGTGACGCCGCACTGCTGAACGTGGGGGAGAATGGCGGCATGCGCAAGCGTGTCGCCATTCTCGGTTCCACCGGATCGATCGGTACCCAGGCCCTCGAGGTCATCGCAGCCAACCCCGATCGATTCGAGGTGGCGGCCCTCGCCGCGGGCGGCAACAACCCCAAGCTGCTGGCCGAGCAGGCGATCACCTTCGACGTGCCGCTCGTCGGCGTGGCGCAGGCCCAGTCCGTGCAGGACGTCCAGCTGGCCCTCTACGCCGAGGCCAAGCGACGCGGCTACGACCAGGGCGATCACCGCATTCCTCGCATCGTGGCCGGCCCCGATGCGGCGGTCGACGTCGCCCGCACGCCGTGCGACGTGGTGCTCAACGGCATGACCGGCGCCGTGGGGTTGCTGCCCACGCTGGCCGCGCTGGAGGCCGGCACCACGCTGGCTCTGGCCAACAAGGAGTCGCTGATCATCGGAGGCGAGCTGGTCACGGGAGCCGCCAAGCCCGGCCAGCTGATCCCGGTCGACTCCGAGCACTCGGCGTTGGCCCAGGCGCTGCGCGGCGAGCGACGCGAGGACATCCGACGACTTGTCGTCACCGCCAGCGGCGGTCCCTTTCGCGGGCGCACCCGGGAGCAGCTGGTCGACGTCACGCCCGAGCAGGCGGCTGCCCACCCCACGTGGGACATGGGGCCCGTCATCACGATCAACTCCGCCACCTTGGTCAACAAGGGCCTGGAGGTCATCGAGGCGCACCTGCTGTTCGACATCGACTTCGACCGCATCGAGGTGGTGGTGCACCCGCCGTCGATCGTGCACTCGATGGTCGAGTTCACCGATGGCGCCACCATGCTGCAGGCGTCTCCGCCGGACATGAAGCTGCCGATCGCGCTGGGCCTCTCCTGGCCCGACCGGATCCCCGACGTCGCGCCGGGGTGCGACTGGACCAGTCCGGCCACCTGGGAGTTCTTCCCGCTCGACGAGGTGGCCTTTCCCGCGGTGTCCGTCGCTCGCCGCGCCGGTGCCTACGGCCGAACCGGTCCGGCGGTCTTCAACGCCGCCAACGAGGTCTGCGTCGACGCCTTCATGTCGGGAGATTTGGGGTTCCTCGGCATCGTTGACACGGTGGCCGCAGTTCTGGACGAGCACCTCGCCGATCCGGTGTGGTTCACCGACTCGGTCACGCTCGACAGCGTGCTGGGTGCCGACCGTTGGGCGCGCCAGCGGGCAACAGAATGTGTGGGAGACCGCCGATGAACAACGCACTCATCTACGCCTTGGGCGTGCTGTTCTTCGTGGTCGGCATCGCCGTCTCGATCGGTCTGCACGAGCTCGGACACATGTACCCCGCCAAGAAGTTCGGCGTGAAGGTCACCCAGTTCTTCGTCGGGTTCGGCAACACCATCTGGTCGACCAAGCGGGGCGAGACCGAGTACGGCCTCAAGTCGATCCCGCTCGGCGGCTACGTCAAGCTCGTCGGCATGCTGCCGCCGGCCAAGGACGAGGATCCGCACGAGGTGCGCGACACCAACACGGGTCTGTTCACCCAGCTGGCCACCGACGCCCGCAACGCCGAGTACGACACCATCACCGACGAGGATCTGCCGCGGCTGTTCTATCGCCTGCCGTGGTGGAAGAAGGTCATCGTCATGGCTGGCGGCCCCATGATGAACGTGGTCATCGCCTTCGTGCTGTTCGGCATCGTCATCATGGGCTTCGGCGCGCTGCAGCCCACCCTGACCGTCCAGGCCGTCTCGGACTGCGCCATCAGCGATGCCGAGCAGGGCCGAGCCTGCACCGCCGCAGATCCAGAGACACCCGCCAGCATCGCGAAGCTGCTGCCCGGCGATGTCATCACCTCGTTCGGCGGCCAGCAGATCACGTCGTGGGACCAGCTCACCCGCGTGATTCGCGACAACGGCAGCGACACCGCCGAGCTCACCTACCTGCGCGACGGGCAGGCCGAGCAGGTCACGATCCGGCCCACGGTCATCACGCGCGCCGATCTCGACGATCCCAGCGAGACGGTCGAGGTCGGCTTCCTCGGCGTCCGACCCACCACCGAGAACCAACGCGGCACCCCGCTCGACGTCGTGTCCACGGTCGGCGCCTACAGCCAGGACACCGCATCGGCGATCGTGCACCTGCCTGTTCGCATGATCGACGTGACCAAGGCAGCCTTCGGCGCCGAGCGCGACCCGGCCGGTCCCATCGGCGTCGTGGGCGCCAGTCGCATCTCCGGCGAGCTCGTCACGTATGACGACCCCACGTGGGCCGAGCGCGGCTCGCGCGTGCTCGCCCTGCTGGCCGGACTCAACCTGTTCCTCGCCATGTTCAACCTGATTCCGCTGCTGCCGTTCGACGGCGGTCACATCGCCGGAGCGCTGTGGGAGGCGCTCCGTCGCGGGTGGGCCACGCTGCGCGGGCGACCCGATCCCGGCTTCGTCGACGTCGCCAAGGGACTGCCCGTGGCCTACGGCGTGGGCATGGTCCTTATCCTGATGAGTGTGATCCTCGTGTACGTAGACATCGTCAACCCGGTGCGGCTGTCATGACCGGCCCCATCTCCCTGGGCATGCCCGAGGCTCCGCCTCCGGTGCTCGCCCCGCGCCGCAAGACCCGCAAGATCAAGGTGGGATCGATCGACGTCGGCGGCGACGCCCCTGTTTCCGTCCAGTCCATGACCACGACGCTCACCTCCGACGTCGACGCGACGCTCCAACAGATCGCCGAGCTGACGGCCGCCGGTTGCGACATCGTGCGGGTCGCGTGCCCGAGCACCGATGACGCCAACGCGTTGGCCGAGATCGCACAGCATTCCAACATCCCCGTGATCGCCGACATCCACTTCCAGCCCAAGTACGTGTTCGCGGCCATCGATGCCGGCTGCGCTGCGGTGCGCGTCAATCCCGGCAACATCCGCAAGTTCGACGACCAGATCGGTGCCATTGCCAAGGCAGCCAAGGATGCCGGCACCAGCATCCGCATCGGCGTCAACGCTGGCTCGCTCGACAAGCGTCTGCTCGAGAAGTACGGCAAGGCCACGCCCGAGGCCCTGGTCGAGTCCGCCGTCTGGGAGGCCTCGCTGTTCGAGGAGCACGACTTCCACGACTTCAAGATCTCGGTCAAGCACAACGATCCCGTCATCATGGTGCAGGCCTACGAGATGCTGTCCGAGCGCGGCGACTGGCCCCTGCACCTGGGAGTCACCGAGGCCGGCCCGGCTTTCCAAGGCACCATCAAGAGCGCCACGGCCTTCGGGGCACTGCTCAGCAAGGGCATCGGCGACACGATCCGCGTCTCGTTGTCGGCACCTCCGGTCGAGGAGGTCAAGGTCGGCATCCAGATCCTGCAGTCGCTCAACCTCCGCCCGCGCAAGCTCGAGATCGTGTCGTGCCCGTCGTGCGGACGCGCTCAGGTCGACGTCTACACCCTCGCCGAGCAGGTGACTGCTGGCCTCGAGGGTCTCGAGGTACCCCTGCGCGTCGCGGTGATGGGCTGCGTCGTCAACGGTCCCGGCGAGGCCCGCGAAGCTGATCTCGGTGTCGCCTCCGGCAATGGCAAGGGTCAGATCTTCGTCAAGGGCGAGGTCATCAAGACGGTTCCGGAGAAGGACATCGTCGAGACCCTGATCGAAGAGGCGATGCGCATCGCCGAGACCATGGAGCCGGTCGAGGGCGGCGGGGCATCTGTCAGCGTCAGCTGACCCTCTCGGTCGTAGGCTGAGCCCACCGACATCGGTGGGAGGTGTGACCAGATGCTGAGGACGTCGACTGTCCGAGCCCTCACGCCGGAAGATCTGACCGACCTGCTCGTCCTGATTCGCCGCGATCCGCTGGTCAACCTGTTCGTCCGGTCTCGCGTGGACGCCACCCGCCTGAACCAGCGGTGGCTCGGAGGTCAGGTGCTGGGCTACTTCGAGGACGGCGCGTTGGTGTCGGCGTGCCATGCCGGCGCCAACATCGTTCCGGTCGAGGCGACCGACCGGGCCGTCGAGGCCTTCGCCGAACGGCTGCTCCACGACACGTCGCGTCCGTCGTCGATCGTCGGCCTGCAGGCGCCGGTGCTCCACCTGTGGGACCGCGTCGCACCGTCATGGGGTCCCGCGCGGTCTCCGCGTCTGGATCAGCCGTTTCTCACGATGTCGACCGACAGCGCGATCGAGCCCGACCCACGCGTGCGACGCATTCTGCTCGACGAGATCGACCTGCTGTACCCCGCCAGCGTCGCCATGTTCACCGAGGAGGTGGGCGTGGATCCCGAAGCTGGTAGCGGCGGCTATCGGGCCCGGGTGGCCCAGCTGGTGGCGCAGGGCTGGTCGTTCGGGATCATCGAGGACGGTTCGGTGCTGTTCAAGGCCGAGATCGGCGCGGTCTCGCCCGAGGCTTGCCAGCTGCAAGGCGTCTACGTGCGGCCCGACCGTCGGGGGCAGGGCATTGCCGCCGGGGCGTTGGCCGCTGTGGTGGAGCAGGCTCGCCGCAGCATCGCGCCCGTGGTCACCTTGTTCGTCAACGACCACAACCTGCCGGCCCGCCGCGCCTACGAGCGCGTGGGGTTCGAGCAGACCGCGACCTTCGCGTCAGTCCTGCTGTGAGTCGGCGGGGGTCGCAGGCGCGGTCACGGCTCGCGTTGGCGGGTCTGCTCGGCGGTGCGGGTGCGCTGCACTTCGTCCGTCCGGACCTGTTTCGCGCGATGGTGCCAGAACCCTTGCCGTACAAGCACGAACTGGTGCTCGCGTCGGGCGCTGTCGAGATCGGGGCGGCTGGGCTGCTCCTCCACCCGAGCACGCGGCGCATCGGGGGAGCAGCCGCCGTCGCGCTGCTCGTCGGGGTCTGGCCAGCCAACGTGCAGATGACCGTCGATGCCGTTCGGCAGGACAGGCCGTGGTGGCAGGTGGGTGCGTTGGTGGCGCGGCTCCCGCTGCAGGTGCCGCTGCTGCGCATCGCGCTGCGCGCCGCCCGTGGCTCCTGACGTACCGGACCGCCGATAGGGTCAGTTCATGCGCATGTCCCGGATGTTCCTCCGTACGTTGCGCGACGATCCGGCCGATGCCGAGGTGCCCAGCCACAAGCTGTTGGTCCGCGCCGGCTACATCCGTCGCGTCGCTCCAGGCATCTACTCGTGGCTCCCTCTGGGTCTGCGGGTGCTCGCGAAGGTCGAGGCCATCGTGCGCGAGGAGATGGAGGCGATGGGGAGCGCAGGAGGTCCGGTTCCCGGCCTTGCTGCCGCGCGAGCCCTACGACCTCAGCAACCGGTGGACCGAGTACGGGCCCAACATCTTCCGGTTGAAGGACCGCAAGGGCAACGACATGCTGCTCGGCCCCACGCACGAGGAGATGTTCGCGCTGCTGGTCAAGGACCTGTACTCCTCGTACAAGGACCTGCCCCTGAGCCTGTTCCAGATCCAGACCAAGTACCGCGACGAGGCCCGGCCGCGCGCCGGCATCCTGCGCGGACGCGAGTTCATCATGAAGGACTCCTACTCCTTCGACATCGACGACGCCGGCCTCGAGGCGTCGTACCAGGCGCATCGCGACGCCTACGTCCGGATCTTCGAGCGACTCGGCTTCGAGTACGTCATCGTGGCGGCCGACTCCGGCGCGATGGGCGGATCAGCCAGCGAGGAGTTCCTCGCGGTCTCCGACACCGGCGAGGACACCTTCGTGCGCTCGGCCGGCGGGTACGCCGCCAACGTCGAGGCAGTCACCACGCTCGCGCCCGAGCCCGTGCCGTTCGAGGGCCTGCCCGCTTCGCATGCCGAGCAGACCCCCGACACGCCCACCATCGACACCTTGGTGTCCCACCTGAATGCGGCGTTCCCGCGCGACGACCGACCGTGGGAGGCATCCGACACGCTCAAGAACGTGCTGGTCATGCTGCGCCACCCGGACGGCTCCCGCGAGCCGTTGGCCGTCGGGCTGCCCGGCGACCGCGAGGTCGACGCCAAGCGGCTCGAGACCCAGGTCTCGCCCGCCGAGGTCGAACCCTTCGAGGACAAGGACTTCCGTGACCACCCGGCCCTGGTCAAGGGCTACATCGGACCTGTACATGTTCCGCCGGGGTCCGGCGCTGTGCTCGGCGCCGAGAGCGCATCGGGTATCCGGTACCTGATCGACCCGCGCGTCGCCGACGGCACGCGGTGGGTCACGGGAGCCAACGTCGCGGGCTCGCACGTCATCGACCTGGTGGCGGGACGCGACTTCACCGCCGACGGCACCATCGAGGCGGCCGAGGTGCGGGCAGGCGACCCAGCGCCAGACGGATCGGGTCCGCTGTCGCTGGCCCGTGGCATCGAGATGGGGCACATCTTCCAGCTGGGCCGCAAGTTCGCGGAGGTGACCGGCCTGAAGGTGCTCGACGAGAACGGCAAGCTGGTCACGGTGACCATGGGCTCGTACGGCGTCGGCATCTCCCGCGCCGTGGCCGCGGTGGCGGAGTACGCCCACGACGACCTCGGTCTGGCCTGGCCGGCCGCGCTGGCCCCGTTCGACGTCCACCTCGTGATCGCCGGCAAGGACCAGTCCATCATCGACGCCGGCGAGCAGCTCTACGCCGACCTGCAGGCGGCCGGCCTCGACGTCCTGTTCGACGACCGCCCGGGCAAGGTGTCGCCCGGCGTCAAGTTCAAGGACGCCGAGCTGATCGGCGTGCCGATCACGGTCGTGGCCGGTCGCGGTGTCGCCGACGGCGTCGTCGAGCTCAAGAGCCGCGCAACCGGTGATCGCGAGGACGTCCCGATCAGCGAGATCGTCGCACGGCTGGCCTGATCGGTCGGGTCAATCAGCCATGCCGGGGAAGGCGCGGGCCTTGCCCGACCACGCGAGCTCGGCCGTCCGCGGCCGTGCGCAGACCCGGCCACGGCGACCTCGCGGTCATCTCCGGTCGACGCAGCCACGACGGCGAGGCACGCGGCCTGGATGCGCTGCTCGAGGCGCCGAGCCGCGGTCGAGGCGTTGGACTCGGTGTCGATCGTGCCGACGTCATAGCTCGGCTGCACGGTGGTGGTGTCATCGACGACAAGCCCGAGCAGCCGATCGCGGGTGACGGCGTGGGCGCGGGCAGCTGATCGAGCGCGATCGGCCACGGCCGGCACCCTGGCACCGGCAAAGGGATAGAACCAGACCGCTTCCCGCTCGAGGGCGAGCCAGGCGATCAGGGCCGCCTGGCGATCCTCGATCATGAGGGGCTCCCCACGCGGATGGACGCCTGGGTGAGACCGGCCGCCATCGATGCCAGCACCTGGGCCAGATCGGTCGAGACCGCGGCCAGCGCATCGGCTGCCCGGGAGTCCGCGACGGCGAGGCAAGCGGCATCGAGATCGCCGGTCACGCCCGACGCGTCCGGCAAGGTGGTGGGCAACGCATCCCGCTGCGCGGTCAGCGCGACCAGGACATCGGCAGGGGCCTGGGCGGCGGCCGCCAAGGTCACCAGTGCTTCCGCATCGGCCCGGGCCCGTGCCGTGAGCCGAAGATCGCCCGGATCGGGTTCTGGCTTGGGCGTGACACCGACCAGGCGCAGCGCGTCGTCGAGCCGGTCGGTGGCCACGGCGCCACCGATACCCGCGCCGACGACCGCGACAGTGGTGCATCCGAGCAACAGTGAACGGCGACTGACCACGGTCGCCACGGTAATCGACATCTGGTTCGCTAGGCTGTCCGGGAGGCACGCCGATGGCGCACCGAGACCCCTGTCAGGGTCGACAACAGAACACGGAGGTGTCGCATGACCGAGGCATACGAAGCGGTCGTCACGGCATGTGTGACCGAGCTCGGCTTCGACCTGGAGGCCGTCGAGCTCTCCTCCGGAGGCAAGCGCCGGGTCCTGCGCGTCGCGATCGACGCCGACGGCGGAGTCGGCATCGACGACATCACCGCCGCGACACGGGCGCTCTCGGAGGCGCTCGACGCCGACGACGCAGTCATGGGCTCGGCTCCGTACACGCTCGAGGTCACCTCGCGTGGCGTCGACCGCCCGCTCACCGAGCCGCGCCACTGGCGCCGCAACGTGGACCGCGTCGTGCGCGTTCGACTGACCGAGGGCACCGCGTCGGAGGGGCGCGTCAAGAGCGCTGTCACCGAGGGTCGTATCGGGGACAGCGATGCCAGCGGAGCCGATCTGATCACCAAGGCGGGCACCCGCCGCATCGACTATGCCGACATCGAGTCGGCGGTCATCCAGGCCGAGCTCATCAAGCCGGCCTCCACCGGAAAGGACCGCTGAAATGGACATCGACATGTCCGCCCTGCGCATGTTGGAGCGCGAGAAGGGAATCCCGGTCAGCGTCGTCGTCGATGCGATCGAGACGGCCCTGCTGTCGGCGTATCACAAGTCGTCGGGCGCCCATCACGTGGCGCGCGTCGAGCTGGACCAGACCTCGGGACACGTGACGGTCTGGGCCAAGGAGCGAATCGAGGCCGAGCCGACCGAGGCCACCAGCGACGAGCACACGGACGAGACCGAAACCGAGGACCCGGGTCCAGCAGCACCGCCCGCGCCCCGGTTCACGCCCGAGTTCGACCACACGCCCGACGACTTCGGACGCTTCGCCGCCACCGTGGCGCGTCAGCTGATCATGCAACGCATCCGCGACGCCGAGGATCAGTCGAACTTCGGCGAGTTCTCCGGCAAGGTCGGCGACATCGTCTCCGGTGTCATCCAGCAGGGCCGCGACGCCAGCGACGTGCGGCTCGACCTCGGCAAGATCGAGGCGACGTTGCCGCCCAACGAGCGAGTCCCCGAGGAGCGCTACGCCCACGGCGAGCGACTCAAGGCCTATGTGTACGACGTCGAGATGGGCATGCGCGGACCACGGGTCAAGGTGTCGCGCACCCACCCGAATCTGGTCAAGCTGCTGTTCGCGCTGGAGGCACCCGAGATCGCCGACGGTTCCGTCGAGATCGCCGCGATTGCCCGGGAGGCCGGCCACCGCACCAAGATCGCGGTGCACGCCACGGTCGCAGGGGTCAACGCCAAGGGATCGTGCATCGGCCCGATGGGCCAGCGGGTCCGCCAGGTGATGCACGAGCTGCACGGCGAGAAGATCGACATCGTCGACTTCAGCGAGGACCCGGCCGAGTTCATCGCACACGCGTTGTCGCCGTCGCAGGTCAAGAGCGTCACGCTGATCGACCCGGCCACTCGGTCGGCACGGGTCGTCGTCCCTGACTTCCAGCTGTCCCTCGCGATCGGCAAGGAGGGCCAGAACGCCCGGTTGGCCGCCAAGCTCACCGGCTGGCGCATCGACATCCGCTCGGACACGGCTCCCGCGGGGTCCGGCACCGATGGGGACTCGATTGGGTGAAACGGGTAGGGTGGGACCGGTTGTCCGCACGTGCATCGGTTGTCGAGAGCGCGCGGATGTCACCACTCTGGTGCGATTCGTTGCCGTTCAGGAGTCCACGACCACGGTCGTGACTCCCGATCTGCACAGATCGTTGCCGGGACGAGGGGCGCACCTCCACCCCACAGACCGGTGTCTGGAGCTGGCGACACGCCGCAAGGCGTGGGGCCGGGCCTTTCGTACCGTTGGATCGCTCGACCTGGAACCCGTCACACGGTTCATCGCCTCACCACCTACCACTGCATGACCCGAATGGATCGCCGACCGGCGGTCCCTGACCCGAATCGGAGCATCCGCTCATGGAAAACCGATGAGTACTCCGCAATGAGTTCGTTCGTCAACTAGGGTCTGATCCTCCTTCGGGTCGGGCCACCCGAAGGAGAAATAGTGGCTGTCAGAGTCCACGAGCTCGCCCGCGAGCTCGGCGTCGAGAGCAAAGTCGTCCTCACCACCCTCAAGGACATGGGTGAGTACGTGAAGTCGGCATCCTCGACCGTCGAAGCCCCCGTCATCCGCCGTCTCAAGGAAGAGCACGGCGACACGCTCGCCGCCTTGGCCAGCAAGAAGAGCGCGAAGAAGCCCGCTCCCAAGGCCGCTGCACCCGAGGAGTCCGCTGCAGAGCCGGCGGCAGCACCGGCGGCTGAGTCCGCTGAGCCGGCCGACGCCCCGCAGGCACCCGCTGCACGCAGCGGCCCGATTCCCGGCCCGCGTGCGCCCGCACCGGCCGCCCCAGAGCCCGAGGTGGCAGCACCCGAGGTGGCGGCGGCCGAACCGGCCACGCCTGATGCCCCGGTGGTCGAGCCTGAGGCTCCCGCCGCCGAGTCCGATGGCTCGGCTCCCAAGCCTGCCCCCGGACCCCGTCCGGGCGGCAGCGCTCGTCCGGGCAACAATCCGTTCTCATCCACCCAGGGCATGCAGCAGCCGCGGGCGCCCCGCCCGTCCGCTGCTCGCGATGGCAGTGCGGCACCGGCTCGTCCGGGCATGCCGCGGCCCAACCCGGCCATGATGCCCAAGCAGTCCGGTCTGTCCGGTCCTCCGGCCCGCCGCGGCGGCCCCGGCGGTGCTCCCGGACGCCCCGGCGCTCCTGCACGTGGCGGCCAGGGCGGCGGCTTCGCCGGTCGCCCCGGCGGCGGCGGTGCTCCCGGTGGTGGCGGTGCTCCCGGTCGCCCCGGTGGCGGCGGATTCTCCGGGCCCCCGCGGTCCGGCGGCCCCGGTCGCAACCAGCGCGGCGGCACCCAGGGTGCGTTCGGTCGCGCCGGTGGTCCGGTGCGTCGTGGTCGCAAGAGCAAGCGCGCGAAGCGTCAAGAGTTCGACCAGATGCAGGCGCCCACCATCGGTGGCGTGCGGCTGCGCAAGGGCGACGGTCAGACCGTGCGTCTGGCTCGCGGCGCCACGCTGACTGACTTCGCGGACAAGATCAATTCCGACGCGGCATCGCTCGTGGCGATGTTGTTCGCGCTCGGCGAAGTGGTCACGGCGACCCAGTCGGTCAACGACGAGACGCTGCAGCTGATTGGTGAAGAGCTCAACTACGACGTCCAGGTCGTCTCCCCAGAGGACGAGGACCGCGAGCTGCTCGAGTCCTTCTCGCTGGAATTCGGCGAGGACGATGGCGGCGAAGCCGAACTCGTGGCCCGCCCGCCGGTCGTCACTGTCATGGGTCACGTCGACCACGGCAAGACCAAGCTCCTCGACGCGCTGCGCAGCAGCAACGTGGTGGACAAGGAGGCCGGTGGCATCACGCAGTCCATCGGCGCCTATCAGGTCTCCACCGAGGTCGACGGCACCGAGCGTCGCATCACCCTCATCGACACACCCGGTCACGAGGCGTTCACCGCCATGCGTGCCCGTGGTGCGCAGGCCACGGACATCGCCGTCCTGGTCGTCGCAGCCGATGACGGCGTCATGCCGCAGACGGTCGAGGCGTTCAACCACGCCAAGGCCGCCGGTGTGCCGATCGTGGTCGCGGTGAACAAGGTCGACAAGCCCGACGCCGATCCCAGCAAGACGCGCGGCCAGCTGGCCGAATACGGCTTGGTTCCCGAGGAGTACGGCGGCGACACGATGTTCGTCGACGTCTCGGCCAAGGCCGGCACGGGCATGGAAGCCCTGCTCGAAGCGGTCGTCCTGACCGCCGATGCGGCCCTGGACCTGCGGGCCAACCCGGACCAGAACGCCGAGGGCCTCTCGATCGAGGCGCACCTGGACCGCGGTCGCGGCCCGGTGGCCACGGTGCTCGTCCAGCGCGGCACGCTGCGCGTCGGTGACACCATCGTGGCGGGCTCGGCCTTCGGCCGCGTGCGCGCCATGCTCGATGAGCACGGCAACAACGTCGAGGAAGCTCCGCCGTCGCGTCCTGTGCTGGTGCTCGGACTCACCTCCGTGCCCGGTGCCGGTGACAACTTCATGGTCGTCGATGACGACCGTGTCGCGCGTCAGGTGGCTGAGAAGCGCGAGGCGCGCGAGCGCAACGCGGCGCTGGCCAAGCGCACGGGTCGCCGCACCCTCGAGGACTTCATGTCCTCGTTGGAGAAGGGCGAGACCGACGAGCTGCTGCTCATCCTCAAGGGTGACGGTGCTGGCGCGGTCGAGGCTCTCGAGGACGCACTGTCCAACATCGAGGTCAGCGAAGAAGTCGCGCTGCGGGTCATCGACCGTGGTGTCGGTGCCATCACCGAGACCGACGTCAACCTGGCCGCCGCGTCAGATGCCGTCATCATCGGCTTCAACGTCCGGCCGCAGGGCAAGGCCACCGAGCTCGCTGATCGCGAGGGTGTCGAGATCAAGTACTACTCGGTCATCTACCAGGCGATCGACGAGATCGAGGCCTCGCTCAAGGGCATGCTCAAGCCGGAGTTCGAGGAGCACCAGCTCGGCACCGCCGAGATCCGCGACATCTTCCGGTCGAGCAAGACCGGCAACATCGCCGGTTGCATGGTCACCTCGGGCACCATCAAGCGCAACGCCAAGGCTCGGCTGCTGCGTGACAGCGCCGTCGTCGCGGACAACCTGGAGTTTGGCAGCCTGCGACGCGAGAAGGACGACGTCTCGGAGGTCCGCGAGGGCTTCGAGTGTGGTCTGGTGCTCAAGGGCTACGGCGACATCAAGGTCGGCGACATCGTCGAGACCTTCGAAATGCGGGAGCTCGAACGCAAGTGATCTGGCTGACTGTGGTCGTCGGGTCGCCCTTCTGAGAAGTCGGGCGCCCGACCACCGCGGCTGGCACGTTCGTGGTCACCTCGATGCTGGTGGGCCGCGTCAGGCGCGGTCCATGGTCGCCATGTCTGGTGGTCCATGTCGCGTTCTGACGATTCAACGTAGGTCCAGGAAGAAATCCGAGGAGTGAGTCATGGCGGGACAGCGGAATGCGAAGGTCAGCGACCGGATCAAGGTCGTGGTGGCGCAGATGCTCGAACGGCGGGTCAAGGACCCGCGGCTCGGCTTCGTCACGATCACCGATGTGCGGATGACCGGTGACGGCCAGCAGGCGTCGGTGTTCTACACCGTCATGGGCGACGAGGTGCAGCGCAACGAGACCGCTGCTGCGTTGCGCAGCGCCACCGGCCTGATCCGTTCGGAGGTCGGCAAGCAGCTCGGCACCCGCATCACGCCGTCCCTGGAGTTCTTCCTCGACGCCGTCCCCGAGACGGCGCGCGAGATCGAGGAGCTGCTGGCCCGGGCCAAGGCTTCCGACGAGGAGGTTGCGGCTCGGTCCGCCGGGGCCGCGTACGCCGGCGAGGAAGACCCGTACAAGAAGAAGGATGAACCCACCGACGAGGCGCCCGACGAGTGAGCACGCCTGACGCACTGGTCTCCGGACTGGTCGTGGTCGACAAGCCGGCGGGATACACCTCGCACGACGTCGTCGGGCGCATGCGCGGGATCGCCGGCACGCGCAAGGTCGGACACAGCGGCACGCTGGACCCCATGGCCACCGGCGTGCTGGTGCTCGGCATCAATCGCGCCACGCGGCTTCTCGGGTATCTGACCTTGGTCGACAAGGAGTACCTGGCCACGATCCGGCTCGGTCAGACCACGGTCACCGACGATGCCGAGGGGGATCTGCTGGTCGAGGTCCCGGCCCCGGCGGTCGAGCGCTCGGCCGTCGAGGCCGCTGTGCTGCCCCTGACCGGCGAGATCGAACAGGTCCCGTCGGCGGTCTCAGCCATCAAGGTCGACGGCGTGCGCTCCTATGCCCGCGTGCGCGCGGGGGAGGAGGTCGCCCTGAAGTCGCGTGCGGTCACCGTGTCGACGTTCGAGGTCACCGACGTCCGGTCCGGCGCGGGTGACCACGGGACGAACACCGATGTCGACGTTCGCGTGGTCTGCTCCAGCGGCACCTACGTGCGTGCGCTGGCCCGCGACCTGGGTGCTGCCCTGGGTGTCGGTGGACACCTCACGATGCTGCGTCGTACCCGGGTCGGCGGCTTCGGCCTCGATCTGGCCCACACGCTGGAGGACCTGGAGCAGGAGCTGTCGGTCGTCGATCTCGACACCGCGGCGCGCGAGTCGTTCAACACCTATGCGCTGACGGCCGAGCAGGCCACGGACGTCCGGTTCGGACGGGTGCTGACCGCCATCGACCTCGGTTTCCCCGGCCCGGTGGCGCTGTTCGACCCCTCCGGGGCGTTCCTCGCGCTGTACGAGCAGCGTGGTCGCACGGCGCGCGCCGTGTCAGTCTTCGTCTGACGTCGTCACTCAGTAGGGTCGCGTCATGGGTGTGCGCCGATCGACTCGTGAGCTGATGCGCCGTGGACTGATCGGGTTCCTGCTCCTGCAGGTCGCCGCCATCGCCTCGCTGATGGGTGCGGACCGGATCCGTCGGATGGTGCGCGGGAGCAATGTCGAACAGCTGGCGCCCACCGTGCCGCGCGACTGCACGCTCGCCGACGGCAGCGAGCTGACCACCTACACCTACGGCGCCAGCCTGTTCACGGACATGATCGAGGCGATCGACGCAGCTCGCGAGCGCGTGCTGCTGGAGTCCTACATCATCAAGAACGACGCGACCGGTCGTGACTTCAAGCAGGCACTGATCGCGGCAGCAGAGCGCGGAGTCGACGTGCGCGTGGTCTACGACGGCTTCGCCAACCTGGTGGTCCGGCCCAGCTTCTTCGACTTCCCGCCGCCGGTGCGGGTGTTCCGGTACCCCCTGTGGAACGGGGGGTGGAGGCTGCCCTCCCCGCGACGGCTGGGTCGCGACCACCGCAAGATCCTGGTGGTCGACGACACCGCGGCGTTCGTCGGCGGGTACAACGTGGGCGCCCTCTACGCCACCGAGTGGCGCGACACGCACGTGCGGGTCACCGGCCGCTCCGTGTGGGACCTCGACAACGCCTTCGTCGACTTCTGGAACGCCAACGCCACGGTCGCCAAGCGGCCGCACGGCCCGCTGAAGTCGATCGGCACGTCGTCCTGGGACACGCGTATCCGCGCCCATCGCAACGTGCCGCGCCAGCTGATCTACCCGATCCGCGCCATGTACCTGGAGGCGATCGACCGGGCGCACACGTCGATCGACATCACCGCGGCGTACTTCATCCCCGATCACGACATCCTCGAAGGGCTGCTGCTGGCGGCGTCGCGCGGCATCAAGGTACGGATTCTGACGCCGAAGGTCTCCAACCACGTGGTGACCGACTGGCTGTCCCGCGGCTTCTACGGCCAGCTCCTGCGTGGGGGCGTCGAGATCTACCACTACCAAGGGCACATGGTGCACGCCAAGACGGCCACGATCGACGGTCAGTGGTCCACGATCGGCACGGCCAACATCGACCGGCTGAGCCTGCAGGGCAACTACGAGATCAACCTCGAGATCCTCGACCCGGGATTCGCCGAGGGCATGCGCGTGATCTTCAACGACGATCTGTTGAAGGCCAATCAGCTGACCTTGGCTGAGTGGAACAGCCGCCCGTGGGTGGCCAAGCTCTACGAAGCGATCCTGCGCCCGCTCGGTCCGTTGCTGTGACCGTGTGGCTTGCCGTGCAGACGGTGTGACAGGGTTTTGTCGTGACCATCTGGCGTGACGTGGCAGGCGCCGCTGTGGCGCCGCGTCGTGAGCCGTCGGCCGTGACCATCGGCGCCTTCGACGGGGTCCACCGCGGCCACCAGGCGTTGCTCGCCCGCACCCGGGAGGCCGGGCTACCAGTCGTGGCGGTCACGTTCGACCCGCATCCCACCGCGATCTTCGCGCCGGACCGCGTGCCCAAGGCGCTCACCACGATCGAGCGTCGGGTCGAGCTGTTGCGGCAGCACGGTGCCGACGAAGTGCGCGTCCTGGCGTTCACGCCCGAGATGGCCACGTGGTCGCCCGAGGAGTTCGTCCGGCGCGCCCTGGTCGACGCACTGTCGGCCCGCGCCGTGGTGGTGGGGGAGAACTTCCGATTCGGAGCGCGAGCCGCGGGCGACGTCGCGAGCCTGTCGGACCTCGGGACGGTGCACGGATTCACCGCTGAGGGTCTGGGTCTGGTCGGGTCCGGTGAGCCGTGGTCGTCCACCCGAGTCCGCGCTCTGGTCGCCGACGCCCGGATGCGCGAGGCCGCAGACGTCCTGGGTCGTCCGCACGAAGTGGTCGGTGAGGTGGTCCGCGGCCAGCAGCGCGGCCGCGAGCTGGGCTACCCGACCGCCAACACGCCCATCGACGATTCCTACGCCGTGCCGCCCGATGGCGTCTACGCCGGGCGCGTGGTCCGTGCCCGTGGCGATGTCCTTCCGGCAGCCATCTCGATCGGCACCAATCCCACCTTCGGGGAGCACGAGCGTCGCGTGGAGTCCTACGTGCTCGACCGCACGAACCTGGACCTGTACGGCGAGACCATCCGCGTCGAGCTGGTCGAGCACCTTCGCCCCATGGTGACCTTCGACGGCGTCGATGCCCTGCTCGCCCAGATGGCCGACGACGTCGCCGCCACCCGGCGAGCACTCTGAGCCGCTAGGACAGGGCTCGGGCGATGACGTCGGCGATGGCGCGCATGCCGGCGGCTCGGGGATGGAAGACGATGCCGTCGCCGTTCGCCGCGGTGTCGCCATTGGTCCAGGCCTGCGATCCGGCGCACGCGTCGTGACCGGTCGAGGCGTCCCGCAGGGACACGAACTGCACGCCGGCGGTCTCGGCCGCGGCACGGAGCGCGTCGTCGAGCAGGGTCTCGGCGCTCCGCACGACGTCCTGGGCCGAGGCGTCGATCCCGGTAGCGGCGCAGCTACCGGTGGCGGGCGACAGGCGCGGGTAGCCGACGAGCGCAACGGTGGCATCCGGAGCGCGTGAGGTCACCGATCGCATCAGCCGCGTGAGACTGTCCGTGGTGCTGGCCAGCACGGCAGGCGCCTGATCCGACACGAACTGCTGGCAGGCCGCCGCTCCCTCCAAGCAGGACTGGATCAGCGTCTGGAACAAGCCGCCGTCGTTGCCGCCGAGACCGATCGTGACCAGGTCGGTGTCCGCAGTGACCGCATCGATCTGCGGTTCCAGAGTGCCGCGCGGGCCGTCCGCGCCCTCGAGCACCGTCGTGGTGCTGGCCCCCGAGCAGCTGACGTCGATCAGGGACTTCGACAGCTGCTCGGCCACCAGGGACGGGAAGTTTGCCGTCGAGCGCAGGCAGAACCCGGAATCCTGATCGACCGGCGAGATGCCGGGTCCGGCCGAGAAGGAGTCGCCGATCGCGACGTAGCGCCCGGTCAGCGGTGCTGGGCTCGGCTCGGTCGTGGCGGCCGCCTGTGGAGCGGCGGTGGGTCGAGCCGCGGACGGGGCGTCGCTCGTGCACGCCGACGTGAGGGCGACGAGCGCGACGACCGAGCAGACGACACCTCGGACGACCATGTTCCCAGCCTAGGTCGGAGCACCCACCGCGATTCGCTTTCGGCGGGTACGCGCTGATATTCTGGGATTCGCCGTAGATCGGCCACGGATCGAGAGAGCCCCGGAGAACATGCCCGGGCGCACCGTGCAACGAAACCCACTCAGGAGAAAAGTGTCGAAGAAGACTGCTGCCCCCACTGTCACTGACATGGCCCGTGCAGACATCATCAAGGCGTACGCGCTCAACGACAGCGACACGGGATCTCCCGAGGTCCAGGTCGCACTGCTCACCGGTCGCATCGCGCACCTCACCGGCCACCTGCAGGACCACAAGCACGACCACCACAGCCGCCGCGGACTGCTGCTGCTCGTCGGACAGCGTCGTCGCCTGCTGAACTACCTGCAGAACAACGACATCGAGCGCTACCGCTCGCTCATCGAGCGACTCGGCCTGCGCCGCTGACACGACGAGGCGGTCATTCCCCACGCATCAACTCCGGGAGTGGCCGCCTCGCTCGTATCATCACAACTGAACACCCATCGCTCTGAGAAACTCAGAACCACGACGAGACGCCGTCGGGCATCGCACCTGCGATCCACGCTCGGTCCTCGGTAGTGGCTTTCGGAACACCTCCGCGGGCCTCGATCGAAGACCGGCACCTGCCCGCCATCGAGGTCACCGCGGCGCTCGTCCCGTAGCAGCAGGCATCGCCTGCGCAACCGAATTGCAGGCCTTCGCCTGCGGAAGGGACATTCATGTCCGAACCCACACTGCACACCGCTGAGACCGTCATTGACAACGGCTCCTTCGGCACCCGCACCATCCGCTTCGAGACCGGCGTGCTCGCCCAGCAGGCTGCTGGCGCCGTCGCGGCCTACCTCGACGAGGACACCATGCTGCTGTCGGCCACCACGGCTGGCAAGCACCCCAAGGATCACTTCGACTTCTTCCCTCTGACGATCGACGTCGAGGAGCGCATGTACGCCGCGGGCAAGATCCCCGGCTCGTTCTTCCGTCGTGAGGGCCGCCCGGGCGAGGACGCGATCCTCACCTGCCGCCTGATCGACCGGCCGCTGCGCCCGACCTTCAAGAAGGGTCTGCGCAACGAGGTCCAGGTCGTCATCACCGTGCTGGCGCTCAACCCCGACGCCCCGTACGACGTGCTGGCCATCAACGCCGCGTCCGCCTCCACCCAGATCTCGGGCCTGCCGTTCACCGGTCCGGTCGGCGCCACCCGCGTCGCCCTGATCGACGGTCAGTGGGTCGGCTTCCCGACGCACACCCAGCTCGAGAACGCCGTCTTCGACATGGTCGTCGCCGGTCGCATCACCGCCGAGGGCGATGTCGCGATCATGATGGTCGAGGCCGAGAGCACCGAGATGACCTGGGACCTCGTCCAGTCGGGCGTCCAGGCTCCCACCGAGGAGGTCGTGGCCGGTGGCCTCGACGCCGCCAAGGTGTTCATCAAGCAGCTGTGCGAGGCGCAGAGCAAGCTCGCCGAGACCGCCGCCAAGCCGGTCCGCGACTTCCCGATCTTCCTGGACTACGAGGACGACGTGTACGCCGCTGTCGAGTCCGCTGCCAAGGACAAGCTGGCCGAGGCCATGACGATCCTGCACAAGGCTGACCGCGAAGAGCGCGAGTCCGAGATCAAGGCCGACGTCGTCGACCAGATCGGCGCGCAGTTCGAGGGTCGCGAGAAGGAGATCGGTGCGGCTGTCCGCGCCGTCACCAAGTCGGTCGTGCGTGAGCGCACGCTGCGCGACCACGTCCGCATCGACGGCCGTGGCCTCGCTGACATCCGCGCCCTCAGCGCCGAGGTCGGCGTCGTGCCCCGCGTCCACGGATCGGCGCTGTTCCAGCGCGGCGAGACCCAGATCATGGGCATCACCACGCTGAACATGCTCGACCTGGAGCAGAAGCTCGACACGCTCTCGCCCGAGACCACGCGTCGCTACATGCACAACTACAACTTCCCGCCGTTCTCCACCGGTGAGACCGGACGCGTGGGCTCGCCCAAGCGTCGCGAGATCGGTCACGGCGCGCTCGCCGGCCGGGCCCTGCTGCCCGTGCTGCCGACGCGTGAGGAGTTCCCGTACGCGATCCGTCAGGTGTCCGAGGCGCTCAGCTCCAACGGCTCCACCTCGATGGGCTCGGTCTGCGCCTCGACGCTCGGCCTGTACAACGCCGGTGTGCCGCTGCGCGCAGCGGTGGCCGGCATCGCGATGGGTCTCATCTCCGGTGAGGTCGATGGCGAGCAGAAGTTCGTCACGCTGACCGACATCCTGGGAGCCGAGGACGCCTTCGGCGACATGGACTTCAAGGTCGCCGGCACGCGTGAGTTCATCACGGCACTGCAGCTCGACACCAAGCTGGACGGCATCCCCGCCGACATCCTCGGTGGCGCGCTGACCCAGGCCAAGGGTGCGCGTCTCGCGATCCTGGACGTCATGGCCGAGGCCATCGACGAGCCCGACGAGATGAGCCCCCACGCACCGAAGATCCTCACGATCCGTATCCCCGTCGACAAGATCGGCGAGGTCATCGGACCGAAGGGCAAGATCATCAACCAGCTGCAGGCTGACACCGGCGCGAAGATCTCGATCGACGACGACGGCACGGTCTACGTGGCTGGTATCGGTGGCGCGGCCGAGGCCGCACGCGACGCGATCAACCAGATCGCCAACCCGACGATGCCCGAGGTCGGCGAGCGCTACCTCGGCACCGTCGTCAAGGTCGTCGACTTCGGCGCGTTCATCGCGCTGAGCCCCGGCAAGGACGGCCTGCTGCACATCAGCAAGCTGCGTGACCTCAACGGTGGCCAGCGGGTCAACAACGTCGAGGACGTCGTCTCCATCGGACAGAAGATCCAGGTCCAGATCGCCGAGCTCGGCGACCGCGGCAAGATCTCGCTGATCCCGGTCCCCGAGGACGCGCCTGCCGTGGCCGAGGAAGAGCCGGCTCCGGTCGACGCCTGATCCACCAGCACGATCGACGCCCCCACCCGCTCGTCGGGTGGGGGCGTCCTGCGTGTGGCCCCCTCGTCGCGAGAGGATCATCCGATGACCACCGCAGCCGAGCTTGATGCAGCCGACCCGTTGGCCTCGTTCCGCGACAGATTCGTGATCGAGGACGACCTGATCGCCTACTTCGACGGCAACTCGCTGGGTCGATTGCCCCGTGCCACCCGCGACCGGCTCGAGTCGTTCGTGCGCGAGGAGTGGGGCCGCGATCTGATCCGTGGATGGGCCGATCGTTGGGTCGACCTGCCGGTGGCCGTCGGTGACGAGGTCGGCGCGCTGATCGGCGCCGCGGCAGGCCAGACCGTCGTGGCCGACTCGACGTCGGTGTCGCTGTACAAGGTGCTGCACACCGCTGCCGATCTGCGGCCGGGGCGCACGGAGATCGTGGTCGAACGGTCCGGTTTCCCCACCGACCGCTACGTGGTCGAATCGGTCGCCAAGGCACGCGGCCTCGACGTCACGTTCGTCGACGACCCGACCGACCTGACGCAGATCGTCAGCGAACGCACCGTCGTCGTCGTGCTGAACCACGTGGATTACCGCAGCGGTCTGCTGCTCGACCTGGCCACACTGACCGACCAGATCCACGCGGCGGGCGCCTTGGCGCTGTGGGACGTGTGCCACTCGGTGGGCGCGCTGCCGATCGACCTGGACGGTGCGGGGGTCGACCTCGCGGTCGGCTGCACCTACAAGTACCTCAACGCCGGACCGGGCGCGCCAGCGTTCCTGTACGTCGCCGAGCAGCACCTGGCCGCTGCACGGCAGCCGATCGAGGGGTGGTGGAGCGCAGCCGACCTGTTCGCGATGGGCGACCAGTACGAGGCGGCACCGTCGATTCGCAGGATGTTGTCCGGCACGCCTCCCGTCGCTGGGATGATCGCGGTCCAGGAGGGCGCGCGGCTGACCGCCGAGGCCGGCACGGAAGCCATCCGAACCAAGTCGGTCGCGCTCACGTCCTTCGCGCTCGGTCTGATCGATGCGCACGGACTCGACACGGTGACTCCGCGAGATGCGGCCCATCGCGGTGGCCACGTGACGATCCGCCACCCGCAAGCGCGTGAGGTCACAGCCGCCGCCACCGCCCGTGGCGTGCTGCCCGACTTCCGCGAGCCCGACCTGATCCGTCTCGGCCTCTCGCCGCTGTCCACCTCGTTCGCCGAGGTCGAGGCCGGTGTCGCCGTGCTCGCGGACGTGATCTCGTCGATAGGCTGAGGGCCATGACACAACGGGTCGCAGTGCTGGGCGCCAAGGGGCGCATGGGCTCTCAGTCGGTACAGGCGCTCCATGCCGCCGACGGTCTGGAGGTCTGCGCCGAGATCGACGTCGACGATTCGCTCGACGCGCTGTCGTCGGCCGATGTCGCCCTCGACTTCACCCAGCCGGACGTCGCGCTCGACCACGTGCGTGAGTGCATCTCTCTGGGCGTCCACGTCGTCGTCGGCACGAGCGGCTTCGACGACACCCGCATCGCGCAGGTCCGGGACCTGCTGGGCGACGATCCGCAGGTCGGCGTGCTGATCGTGCCGAACTTCTCGATCGGTGCCGTGTTGATGATGAAGTTCGCGGCTGAGGCCGCACCGTTCTTCGAGTCGGTCGAGGTCGTGGAGATGCACCATCCCGACAAGGTCGACGCGCCGTCCGGCACGGCCACCCGCACGGCCGAGATGATTGCGGCGGCGCGCGCTGCGGCCGGTTCACCAGCCTTGCCCGACGCCACCCACACCGATCCCGACGGCGCCCGCGGTGCGACCGTCGCCGGCATACCGGTGCACGCGCTGCGGGCTCGCGGGTACGTCGCGAGCCAAGAGGTCGTCCTCGGAGGGGCAGGGGAGACCTTCACCCTGCGCCACGACTCCCACGATCGCGCTTCCTTCATGCCCGGTGTGGTCGCCGCTGTCCGCGCCGTCTCGACCCGTCCGGGCCTCACCGTCGGCCTCGACGCCGTCCTCGACCTCTAGTCGCTGGGGCCTAGAACTGGCGGAGGAGGGCGGCCGAGGCAGCGGCCAGGGCCACCATCGGCAGGAATGGAACTCGCAGCCACAGCAGCACGGCGGCAACGCCAAGGGCAGCCAGGCGGGCGTCGACCGACACGCGCGTGCCGTCGGCCAGCACCTGCACCGCGATCAGCGCTCCGAGCAGGCCAACCGGGATCAGGTCCGAGATGCGCACCGTCAGCCGGTGCGCGAGCACGCGCTCGGGCACTGACATCCCGGCCAGCTTGAAGGCGAAGCATCCGGCGGCACTGAGCGCGATGCCGAGCCACACGGCCGTCATGGGGTGACGTCCGTGCGCCACAGCAGGCCCAGCCCGACCGCGACCGCCCCGCCGACGATGATGGGCGCACCCGCCGGCGTCACGGGGATGAGTCCGGTGGCGACGGCGGCGCCCACCAGAGCAACGACCTGCCCGGTGCGGGAGCTGAGCCTCGGCCACAACAACCCCAAGAAGGCCGCGCCGACCGCAGCGTCAAGCCCGTAGGTGCGCGGATCGCCCAGCGCCTCGCCGGCGACGGCGCCGATCAACGTCGACAGATTCCACAGCGCGAAGACGCCGAGACCGGTCCAGAAGAATCCCAGCCGCGTGTGTCGCGGGGTCGTCCGAGTGACGGCCATGGCGGTTGACTCGTCGATCACCAGGTGGGCCGCGGCGGCTCGAGCGCCGCGCGACAGCTGCAGGCGGGGAGCCAGCGCAATGCCGTAGAACATGTTGCGACTGCCGAGGAGGACGGCCGCCAGGGCACCGGTGAGCGCTGACCCGCCGGCACCGATCACGCCCACGAACGCGAACTGCGAGGCGCCGGTGAACACCAGCAGCGACAACGCACAGGCCTGCAGGACCGTCAGGCCCGACGAGGTGGCGATCGCGCCGAACGAGATCCCGTAGAGCCCGACGGCGGCGGAGACGCCCAGGGAGTCGGCGATCACCGACCGATCGGTGGGGACGCTCACGCCAGGCTCGTGTGGAGGCGCACCTGCTTCACGTGCTCGCCGGTCTCGGCTGCCAGCTCGCGATGGGCGCCGTCAGCTTCCCAGCCCGATCCCGTCGCGAACTCGCGCAGGTCGTCGTCCGTGGCGTCGATCCACCACACGACCCGGCTGAAACCATCGGCCCGCAGCGTGTCGACTGCGGCGTTGACCAGCCGTGAACCGTGGCCGGCATCGCGGTGGGCCGGATCGACCGCGAACTCGCCGACCTCGCCGTCGGCCACCTGATCGGCGTCGGGGTCGAAGCACGGGTGCACCAACGTGAAGCCACGCAGATTGACCCGTTCGAGCGCCACGAGCACGCGCACCCGGGCGTCGGGCGGGCTGGCGATGGTGCGAGTCCACTGATCGGTGATCTCGGCCTGGTCGAGGGCGGCCAACGCGTCGGCGCCGATGACGTCGGCGTACGTCTGCTGCCAGGCGGCGAGCTGCACACGGGCGATGGCAGGGGCGTCATCGGGCCACGCCAGCCGGGCGCTGACGTCAGGGCCCGGCTCGATGCCACCGGTCACGAGGTCTCGAAGCTCTCGAGCAGGCCGGACTTCGTGCCCTTGGCGTCCAGCATCACCTCGGTCAGGGACAGATTGCGGTCAGTCGGCCAGGTCTCGAAGGCGAGCACGGCGAGACCCGGAAGACCGGCGATGAGGATGATCCAGCCGGCGCGGTCGCTGGCGAAGGCCAAGATGACGCACACGAGCAGGGCGCCCTCGCAGTACACGAACTTGCGCATGGTCTGCGAGACGTAGGTGTCGAGGGCGACTCGATCCGGTTCCGGAGTGTCGGGAGCCAGTGGCTTCACGCGGAGCCAGGCGCGCTCGGCCAGAGCGGCGCCGATTCCGATGACCACCAGCGACAGAACGATCATCCAGATCGGCGGCAGATCGGAGTCGGTGCCATCGAGAAGAGCGAAGACGATGACCAGGAAAAGGGCCGTGAGTCCGAACTGCACCTGCACGGCCTTGAGCAGCTCGGCGGGGCTCGTTTCTTCGGGTGCTGGCATCTGATGAGTCTCCCACATGGGGTCTGCCGCACCCCGCGCAATCCCCGGCCGCAACCTGTCCAGAATGCGTTCCCTCCGTTGGTACTGTCGGCCCATGCAGGCCTACCTCGATCTCATGCAGCGGATCCTCGACGAAGGCGCCGTCAAGGGCGACCGGACGGGCACGGGAACCCGCAGCGTCTTCGGCCACCAGATGCGCTTTGACCTGCGCGAGGGCTTCCCACTCGTCACGACCAAGAAGATCCATCTCAAGTCGGTCATCGGCGAGCTGATCTGGTTCATCTCCGGCGACACCAACACCGGCTATCTGCGTGACAACGGCATCAGCATCTGGGACGAATGGTCAGACGAGAACGGCGACCTCGGCCCGGTCTACGGCCACCAGTGGCGCTCGTGGCCCACGCCCGACGGTCACACGATCGACCAGCTCGCACGGGTCATCGAGCAGCTGCGCGCCGATCCGGATTCGCGCCGCCACATCGTCAGTGCCTGGAACGTGGCAGACCTCGACGCGATGGCGCTGGCCCCATGCCACGCCTTCTTCCAGTTCTACGTCGCCGACGGCCGCCTCTCGTGCCAGCTGTACCAACGGTCGGCCGACGTCTTCCTCGGCGTGCCGTTCAACATCGCTTCCTACGCGTTGCTCACCCACATGGTCGCCCAGGTCGCCGGGCTCGAGGTCGGTGACTTCGTGCACACGCTCGGCGATGCCCACCTGTACGTCAACCATCTCGATCAGGCTCGCGAGCAGCTCACCCGCGAACCGCGCGCGCTGCCCGAGCTGTGGCTTGATCCGGCGGTCACGTCGATCGACGACTTCACGCTCGACTCGGTGAAGGTCAGCGGCTATGACCCGCACCCGCTCATCAAGGCACCCATCGCCATATGACCCGCACCGTCACGCTCGTCGCGGCGGTCGGCGCCAACGGCGTCATCGGAGCCGCTGGCGGGCTGCCCTGGCACCTGCCCGAGGATCTTGCGCACTTCAAGCAGCTCACCCTGGGCCACCCGATGATCATGGGGCGCACCACGTTCGAGTCCATCGGCCGTGTGCTGCCCGGCCGCACCACGATCGTCATCACCCGCCAGCCCGACTGGACCGCCGACGGTGTCGAGGTCGCCCACAGCCTGGACGACGCCCTGATCCGGGCCGCCGAGCTCGACGACGAGATCTTCGTGGTCGGCGGGGGACAGGTCTACGCCGAGGCGCTCGAACGCGATCTCGTCGACCTCATGTCGATCACGCGGATCGCCGACGCACCCGACGGCGACACGTACTTCCCGCGCCTTGACTGGTCCACGTGGCAGGAGGTCGGCCGCGTCGAGCATGTGGGCCCCGAACCAGATCGTGTGTCCTTCGGCATCGTCACGTACCAGCGGGGCTGAGCCCGAGCTCGTCTCTTGTTTCTGTCACAGGCGAGGGGCAAGGTGGATGACCCATCTAGCGAGGAGACATCATGCCGCACGGAGACATCACTCACATCGACATCCCGGTCGGTGACATGCAGCAGGCCCAGCAGTTCTACTCGACTCTCTTCGGCTGGCAGATCGCCGAGATCCCGGGCTACGAGGGATACCCCATGTGGCAGGCGCCGAACGAGATCAGCGGCGGTGGTCTCGCCCCGCGCAGCGATGGCTTCACCCAACCGAGGTCCTATGTCGAGGTCGACTCGATCGACGACACCCTGGCGCTCGTGGCCGAGCACGGCGGCGCCGTCGCGATGGAGAAGTCGCCCATCTCGGAGACCAGCTGGTGGGCCGTGTTCACCGATCCCGACGGCAACACGATCGGGCTGTACGAAGGAGTGACCGACGTTTCGTCGTAGGGGTACCCACACGTCGTCATGACGGCGGTGCCTCAGAGCAGAAGGGCCAGCTGACGACTCTGGGCCAGCAGGTTGCCCTGCTCGTCCCAGAGCTCGCAGTCCTCCTCGTGGAATCCGTCGTGGAGGTGGCGCGTCACGAGCCGGGTCGCCACCCACGCGGTGGCCGGCAGGCGGTGGAAGTGCGCCGTGAGCTGCACCGTCATGGAGTTGCGCACGTCGTCGCCGAGCTCGAGCACCGGTGGCAGGAAGGAGTCGCACAAGAACGCCAACGTCGGGAAGTCAGCCAGGCCGCCGTCGCTGCGTCGCTGCCACAGCTCGAAGGACGGGTCACCGGAGGGCTTGCCGAGGAAGAAGCCGGGTGGCTCTGGAAGGCGGTAGTCGACGCGGTCGAAGATGCCCCCCGATGGCATGCCGTGATCGCGCGGGTCCGCGTACTGGTCCGGGGGATCGAGCTGCGGCGGGGTGCCGAGCTGGACGCGGGTGCCCTCGGTGCGCGGACCGAAGCTCGCGGTGAGCTGCGCGACGAGCTTGTCGTTCTGCACCAGCGTGGCGTCGCCGGTCTGGACGCGCCGACCGAGTCGCACAGGTCGGGTGGTGATCTCGGCGGCGCCGTTCTCGGGCGCTGAGTGATACGTGATGGCCGCGACGAGTGGATCCGACGCGCCGATCTCCTCGCCCAGCCCGCGCAGCATCGCGGCGAGGATGTAGCCGCCATTGGGTCGGCCAAGCGGCGTGTTCCACCGGTCGGTCATCACCAGGTCCCGCACCCCATCGCCGCGGGGGGCGGAGGCCAGGTCGGTGGCGTACACGTCGTCGATCCCAGCGTTGGCTTGCTCGTCAGTCATGGTGCACATCCTGCCGGTGCCCCTCGATGCGTTCGCGGTAGCCTCGACTCATGACGTCGCCGCTCGCCACCGAGGCTGCGCCCTTCGGACGTGTCCTGACCGCGATGGTCACCCCGTTCACCCGCGAGGGCGAGCTCGACCTCGACGCCGCACAGCGCGTGGCCGCACATCTGGTCGACCAGGGCAACGACGGTCTGGTCGTCAGCGGCACCACCGGTGAGTCGCCCACCACGACGGTAGCCGAGGACGGTCGCCTGCTGGCGGCTGTCGTCGAAGCCGTCGGCGACCGCGCCACGGTTGTCGCAGGCGTGGGCACCAACGACACCCGGCACTCCGTCGAGCTGGCCCAGCAGGCCCGCAAGATCGGTGCCGACGGCCTCCTGATCGTCACGCCGTACTACTCCAAGCCGCCGCAGTCGGGCATCATCGCTCACGTCAACACCGTCGCTGCTGCCGGAGATGACGTGCCGGTCATGTTGTACGACATCCCGGGTCGCTCCGGGGTCACCATCGCCCCGTCGTCCTACGTCGAGATGCGCAAGAACCCGCTGGTGTTGTCGGTCAAGGACGCCGTGGGGGACCTCAACCGCGGGGCGTGGCTGATGCGCGAGACCGGCATCACCGTCTACTCCGGCGACGACTCGATGAACTTGGCTTGGCTGGCCTATGGCGCGTGTGGCGTGGTCAGCGTCGTCGGCCACGCCGCGTCGCGCCAGATTGCCGACATGGTGGCCGCGATGGATCGCGGCGACGTGTCCGGCGCACGAGCCATCAACACCCGACTTCTGCCCATCGATCGGGCCATGATGACCGTCACCCAGGGAGCCATCACGTCCAAGGCCGTGCTGCAGATCCTGGGAGTGCTTGACCACCGCACCATGCGTGCGCCACTGCCCGAAGCCACCGAGGACGAAGTCGCGATGTTGCGCGACGCCCTCGAGGTTTCTGGGCTATTCAACTGAACTGAGATCCCATGAGCCACATGCACACCGAGCTGTCCGCACCGCCCGCACTGCCCGAGGGGGCGCTCCGCGTCATTCCGTTGGGCGGTCTGGGCGAGATCGGCCGCAACATGACCGTCTTCGAGTTCGGTGGCAAGCTGCTGATCGTCGACTGCGGCGTGCTGTTCCCCGAGGAGCACCACCCCGGCGTCGACCTGATCCTGCCGGACTTCGGACCGATCCGTGATCGGCTCGACGACATCGTCGGCATCGTGCTGACCCACGGTCACGAGGACCACATCGGCGGCGTTCCGTACCTGCTGCGCGAGCGCGGGAACATCCCGATCATCGGATCACGACTCACGCTGGCACTGGTGGAGCCCAAGCTGAAGGAACACAAGCTCAAGGACGCCCCCACGTTCGTCGTCGCCGAGGGCGACACCGAGACGTTCGGCCCGTTCGAGTGCGAGTTCATCGCGGTCAACCACTCGATCCCCGACGCGCTGGCGGTGGCGATCAAGACCGGCGCCGGTGTCGCGCTGCACACGGGCGACTTCAAGATGGACCAGCTGCCGCTGGACGGCCGGATCACCGACCTGCGGGCGTTCGCTCGCCTCGGCGAAGCCGGCGTCGATCTGTTCTTGACCGACTCGACCAACGCCGAGGTTCCGGGCTTCACGGTCTCCGAGCGCAACATCGTGCCGGCCATCGATGCCGTCTTCGCCACCAGCACCAAGCGCATCATCGTCGCGTCGTTCGCCTCGCACATCCACCGGGTGCAGGCCGTGCTCGATGCTGCGCACAAGCACGGTCGCAAGGTGGCCTACGTGGGCCGCTCCATGGTCCGCAACATGCAGATCGCCCGCGAGCTGGGCTACCTGCACGTGCCCGACGGCGTCGTCGTCGACAAGATCGACGCCGCTCCGCCGCACAAGATGGTGCTGATGTCGACCGGTTCGCAGGGTGAGCCGATGGCCGCGTTGTCCCGCATGGCCAACAACAGCCATCAGCAGGTCAGCCTCGAGCCGGGCGACACCGTCCTCATGGCCTCGTCGCTGATCCCCGGCAACGAGAACGCGATCTACCGCGTCATCGACGGGCTCACCAAGCTCGGCGCCCGCGTCGTGCACAAGGGCAATGCGCTGGTGCACGTCTCGGGACACGCCTCCGCCGGCGAGCTCCTGTACTGCTACAACATCGTCCAGCCCACCAACGTCTTGCCCGTGCACGGCGAGATCCGGCACCTGCACGCCAATGGCGCGCTCGCCACCAAGACCGGAGTTCCCAACGTGCTCCTGGCCGAGGACGGCTACGTCATCGACCTGATCGACGGCCACGCCTCCATCACCGGCGCGGTCGACTGCGGCTACGTCTACGTCGACGGCTCATCGGTCGGCGATGTCACTGACACCGATCTGAAGGATCGCCGCACGCTCGGCGAAGAGGGCTTCGTCTCGATCGTCGTGGTGATCGACTCCACCAACGGCAAGATCCTCAGCGGGCCCGAGATCCACGCACGCGGCATCGCCGAGGAGGAGTCGGCCTTCGACGAGATCTATCCCAAGATCGTCCAGGCACTCGAGCAGTCCATCGCCGACGGAGCCCGCGACACCGCCCAGCTGCAGCAGGTCATGCGTCGGGTCCTCGGGTCGTACCTGGGTCGTCGTCTGCGCCGTCGCCCGATGATCCTGCCGGTCGTCATCGAAGCCTGAGGCTCTCAGGCCAGTCACAGGAGTCACTCGTGTCACGGCGTGGGATGCGGGTCAACCCTCATCGGGTGGTTTAGCCTTCTGGAATGGCGACCCGTACGTCTTCCCCACCGCGCAAGCGGCCGTCCGGAAGCCAGGCCCGCAAGAAAACGGCTGCACAGCGCAAGCCGCAGGCACGCAAGCCTGCAGCCCGGCGCCCCGCACCCCGAAAGAAAAGCGGCCCTGGCCTCGTTCCCACGCTCGTTCAGGGGCTGCTGCGCGCAGTCGCGGCGGTCTGGCTCGGCATCGCCGGGCTGATCGGGGCCGTCGCTCGCAGCATCGGCTCCGGAACCGGCGACATCGATCCTGAACAACGCCGTGACGGCGTGGGCTTCGCGATCCTCGGTCTTGGATTCGTCGTGGCCGGAGCGATCTGGTGGGACATCTCCGGCGCCGTGGCCGGAGCGATCCGCGGCGTGACCGCTGGCACCGTCGGCGTGCTGGCCTGGGCGGTCCCGATCCTGCTGATCGTCGTCGCCTGGCGCACCCTGCGTCACCCCGACACCAATGGACCCGTCGGCCGTCAGGTCACCGGCTGGGTGCTGGTCACCGGCGGAATCCTCGGCCTGGTGCACCTGTCTCACGGTGTACCCCGCCCCAGCGATCAAGACACCGATGCCATGCGCGAGGCCGGCGGTGCGATCGGCTACCTGTTCTCCGCGGTCCTGATCGACCTGCTCAAGACGCCGTACGTCGTCGCGCCGCTGCTGGTGATGGTGGTCGTGTTCGGCTTCCTGATCGTCACCGGAACACCGGTCTACGCGGTGCCCGAGCGGCTCGCCCAGCTGCGTGACACGGCACTCGGTCGCTCGGCCGATGCAGATCCGACGCCCGAGGACGTCACGGACAAGGACGCGGTGCGCCGCCGTCACCCCAAGACGCTGGCCAAGCCAGCCGAAGAGCCCTTCGACAATCCGCTGGTCGACGGCCCCGATGAGGATCGCCAAGAGCCCGTCGCACCCAAGGCGCGCCGGAAGATCGCCACGGCTGCCGACGAAGAGGACACCTCGGAGACCGAGATGCCCCCGATGGAGCCGATCCCGCAGCGGGTCGAACAGCTGGTGCTGTCCGGCGACGTGTCCTACACGCTGCCCGAAAGCACCGTGCTGGGTGAGGGATCGCCGCACAAGGCCCGGTCGGCAGCGTCGGACGAGGTCGTCGAACGCCTCACCGAGGTGCTCGAGCAGTTCCAGATCGATGCGTCGGTCACCGGCTACACCCGTGGCCCCACGGTCACGCGGTACGAGGTCGAGCTCGGCCCTGCGGTCAAGGTCGAGAAGGTCACGGCGCTCAGCAAGAACATCGCCTACGCCGTCGCGTCCAACGAGGTCCGCATCCTCAGCCCCATCCCCGGCAAGTCGGCCATCGGTGTCGAGATCCCGAACATCGACAAGGAGATGGTCAGTCTCGGCGACGTGCTGCGCTCGGCCAAGGCCCGCAGCGACCATCACCCGATGGTCATCGGCCTGGGCAAGGACGTCGAGGGCGGCTACGTGGTGGCCAACCTCGCCAAGATGCCTCACCTGCTGGTGGCTGGCGCCACCGGATCGGGCAAGAGCTCGTTCGTGAACTCGATGATCGCCTCGATCCTCATGCGCTCGACGCCTGAGGAGGTGCGCATGATCATGGTCGACCCCAAGCGGGTCGAGCTCACCGCCTACGAGGGCGTGCCGCACCTGATCACGCCGATCATCACCAATCCCAAGAAGGCTGCCGAAGCGCTGCAGTGGGTCGTGCGCGAGATGGACATGCGCTACGACGATCTGGCCAACTTCGGGTTCCGCCACATCGACGACTTCAACAAGGCGGTCCGCGAGGGCAAGCTCACGGTTCCGGCCGGCAGCGAGCGCGTCCTCGCGCCCTACCCGTACCTGTTGGTGGTGGTCGACGAGCTCGCCGACCTGATGATGGTGGCGCCACGCGACGTCGAGGACTCGATCGTGCGCATCACGCAGCTCGCCCGAGCAGCTGGCATCCACCTGGTGCTGGCCACGCAGCGACCGTCCGTCGACGTCGTCACCGGTCTGATCAAGGCCAACGTGCCCAGCCGACTGGCCTTCGCGACGTCGTCGGTCACCGACAGCCGCGTGATCCTGGACCAGCCCGGAGCCGAGAAGCTGGTGGGTCAAGGCGATGGCCTGTTCCTGCCGATGGGCGCCAACAAGTCCATGCGCATGCAGGGGGCCTGGATCACCGAGGCGGAGATCCACGCGATCGTGGAGCACTGCAAGACCCAGCTCCAGCCCACCTACCGCGAGGACGTCACGGCCCCGCAGGCCGCCAAGCGGGAGCTTGACGATGACATCGGCGACGACCTCGATCTGGTGCTGCAGGCCATCGAGCTCGTGGTCACCACGCAGTTCGGTTCCACCTCGATGCTGCAGCGCAAGCTGCGGGTCGGCTTCGCCAAGGCCGGGCGCCTGATGGACATCATGGAGAGTCGCGGCGTGGTGGGTCCGACGGAGGGATCCAAGGCGCGCGACGTCCTGATCAAGCCGGACGATCTGGATCAGGTGCTGGCGAGCATCCAGAGCGGATGAGCACCATGACCGACGCCTCGCCCACACCGAGCCCGGACGCGGGCGCAGACCGGATCGATCACGAAGGTCTCGACGAACCATTCGAGATTCGTCGCCGCGTGTGGCTGTTCATCCTGGTGATGCTGGTGTCGTGGGCGCTCGCGGGAGCCTACGGCTGGCTTGGCTACGACCGCGAGGAACCCTACCTGTGGGGCGTCGCCGGCGGGTTGATCCTGATCGGACTGGTGTTCGCTCGCATGCTGCGCCAGGTCCGCACGCCGCTGTTGGTCGCTGACCTGCACGGCGTCCGCATGCTCAGCCCGACGGGCTGGGTCGGCTTCCTGTGGCGTGAGATGGGCGACATCGCTGTCGAGCGGAGGAGCCTGCGGCACGGACCGCGGGTGCGGGTCAGAGGCCTGGAAGACCACCGTGATCTGACCGTCCCGCTGGGGTTGGCGACCAACGTGTCGGCCCCGCGGGCCGAGATCGAGTTGGCGCGTCGCCGCGAGGCTGCTTCATACTGAAGGTTCCCCCACGAACCGGTATGAACTGAAAGGCCCTCATGGACCCGGCACCCGCGCCGAGCAACCTGAACATCGCCAACGCGTTGACGGTGTTGCGCATCGCCGGAGTACCCGTCTTCGGCGCACTGCTGCTGGCCGATGGCGGCGAGTCGATCGACCTGCGCGTCTGGGCCGGTGTGGCGTTCATCCTGCTGATGCTGACCGACCGTATCGATGGTGACCTCGCTCGCCGGCACAACCTGGTCACCAACTTCGGCAAGCTGGCCGATCCGATTGCCGACAAGGCACTGACCGGCATGGCCTTCGTCGGACTCGCATTGATCTTCTCCGGCGATCGATTCGGCTGGCTGTTCTGGATCGTCACGATTCTGGTGCTGCTGCGCGAGTGGGGCATCACGGCCATGCGGTTCGTCGTCAAGAAGTACGGCGTCATGCCGGCCAGCCAGGGCGGTCGGATCAAGACGACCCTGCAGGCCGTCGCACTCGGCGGCTACATCCTGCCGTTCGAGCTGTGGGACAACACCACGGCCGACGTCCTCCGGGTGCTCACGCACGTGGTCATGGCTGGCGCCGTCGCCATCACGATGGTCACCGCCGTGCAGTACGTGCGCGATGCCCGGGCGCTGCGCCGCGAGTCGCTCGCCGGCCAGGTGTGACTCACCAGCCGTGACCCGCACGCCAGATCCGCTCGCTGTCCAGGTCGTCGACCTGTTGCGAGCACGCGGTGCGACCGTGGCCACCGCAGAGTCGCTCACGGGCGGCCTGGTGTGCGCCGCGCTGGTGGCAGTGCCCGGTGCCTCTGACGTCGTGCGTGGGGGAGTGGTGGCATACGCCGCCGACGTCAAGACCGGCATCCTCGGCGTCGACGCGGCACTGGTGGCTTCTCACGGCACGGTGGACGCTCGGGTGGCCGAAGCCATGGCGATTCGCGCGCGCGAGTCCTGCCAGGCCACCTACGGGGTGTCGACCACGGGGGTGGCCGGCCCGGATCCCAGCGAGGGCAAGGCAGCAGGCACCGTGCACGTGGCCGTCGCGAGCCCCGGCGGGGTGCAGTCCCGCCTGCTGGACCTGTCGGGAGATCGTCACGACGTGCGCCACGGCGCGGTCGCCGCAGTGCTGTCGTTGCTGGTCGATAGGGTGGGGGAAGAATCCACATCAGTGGAGCGTTGACCATCACGTGAGCACAGCCGTTGCCGCGTGATCCCACCAGCAGAGGAGCCCCGATGACCACGATGCGTCAGCTCGTCGGTGAGGTGCTCCGCGCCCGCCGGGTCGCCGAAGGCCTCACCTTGCGCGACGTGTCGGCCAAGGCTCGCGTCAGCCTCGGGTACATCTCGGAGGTCGAGCGCGGACAGAAGGAGGCCAGCTCCGAGCTGCTCGCCGCCCTCGCCCGGGCCCTGGAGATCCCGCTGTCGCAGGTCCTGCTCGACGTCAGCGCCATGCTGGCGCTGGAAGAAGCAGTTGACCTCTCGGTCGCCAGCATCTCCTCGATCTCGCCTGCCGGCGACGTCGAGGCCTCCGCTGCGTGAAGCACTCAGAATTCTGGGTGCGCATGGAGAACCAGCTCGGCACCGGTTACGCCCGCGTGTGGGCTGACACCCAGGTCATCGGCGGGCTGGGCAGCCGCACGGTCACCGAGGCGCTGGAGTCCGGTGATCAACCCAAGTTCGTGTGGCGCGCCGTCCACACGCACCTGGGCCTCCCCGCCCGCGACCGCTGATTCGTCTCGCTCGCCAGTGACGAGCTCTGCAGGACGAGCGCCCATCGCTCGCCAGGGAGCGGAGCGACCGTGAGGCCGAGGAACGAGGCCGAGGCGTCTAGACGCGAAGGGCTCGGTCGAGCACTCGTCCTCACCACGCCTCGCTTCCGGCCGCCTGCGGCGGGGCACGCGTCACGCTGCGCTGGCGCTCCCTCACGCTCGGCCGCAGGCGGCCTCGGTTCGGTCGGCGTGTCGTCGCGGGATCGAACGTCTGTTCGCATAGCATCGTGCACAGGTTGGACGTGAAGAAGGACAACATCCACAGACGGGTCGACGAGGCCCAACAATGTCTGAGGGTCCTTCTAGCGTCGCAGATGACCGGCCACCCACGAAGAGAACGGACCCCCAGATGCCTCCCATCGAAGCAGCGCTGAAGCCCAATGGCACGAGCGCCGCCAAGCCAGTCGACAAGCTGGCCGACAAGGCCGCCGAGAAGGCTCGCGGCGAGAAGAACAAGGCGCTCGACAACGCCATGGCCCAGATCGATCGCGCACACGGCAAGAACGCCGTCATGCGCATGGGTGACCGGGTCAAGGCACCCATCGAGGTCATCCCCACCGGCGCCATGTCGCTGGACATCGCACTGGGCATCGGCGGTCTGCCGCGCGGTCGCGTCGTCGAGATCTACGGTCCGGAGTCCTCCGGCAAGACCACGGTGGCCCTGCACGCGATCGCCAACGCGCAGAAGGCCGGTGGCGTGGCCGCGTTCATCGACGCCGAGCACGCGCTCGACCCCGACTACGCCCGCAAGCTGGGCGTCGACACCGACGCGTTGCTCATCAGCCAGCCCGACTCCGGTGAGCAGGCCCTCGAGATCGCCGACATGCTGATCCGTTCCGGCGCGCTCGACATCCTGGTCATCGACTCGGTGGCCGCGCTCGTGCCCCGCGCCGAGATCGACGGAGAGATGGGCGACAGCCACGTCGGCCTGCAGGCTCGTCTGATGAGCCAGGCGCTGCGCAAGATGACCGGCGCCATCAACGGCTCGGGCACCACGGCGATCTTCATCAACCAGCTGCGCGAGAAGATCGGTGTCATGTTCGGCTCGCCCGAAACCACCACCGGTGGCAAGGCGCTGAAGTTCTACGCCTCGGTCCGTCTCGACGTCCGCCGCATCGAGACGCTCAAGGACGGCACCGACATGGTCGGCAACCGCACCCGCGTCAAGGTGGTCAAGAACAAGCTGGCCCCGCCGTTCAAGCAGGCCGAGTTCGACATCATGTACGGCCAGGGCATCAGCCGCGAGGGCAGCCTGATCGACGTCGGTGTCGACGCAGGCTTCGTCCGCAAGTCCGGCGCTTGGTACACCTACGAAGGCGATCAGCTCGGTCAGGGCAAGGAGAAGGCGCGCGAGTTCCTGCGCGACAATCCCGATCTGGCCGAAGAGCTCGACCTGCGCATCAAGAAGCACCTCGGCGTCGGCATTCACGGCACTGCGGAGCCCGAGGCTGACGACCCGGCCATCGCACCGGTGGAGCCGCCCACTGACATCGAGTTCTGATGGCCTGGGCGCAGCGTCAGGTCGAGGAGATCACCGATCTCGTCGAGGCCGAGGCGGTGGCCAAGCAGGTCGTCTACGACCGGTTGGCGGCAAGCGCCCGCAGTCGGGCTGATCTGGAGCAGTCACTCGCCACCAAGGGAGTGCCTGCCCAGGTCGCCACCGACGTGCTCGACCGATTCGAGGAGGCAGGTCTGGTCGACGATGCCGAATTCGCTCGGTCGTGGGTGCAGCAGCGCCAGGCCGGCAAGGGCTTGTCGTCTCGGGCGCTGGCCCAGGAGCTGCGACGCAAGGGCGTCGACGACGAGATCGCCCGCGAGGCGCTCGGCGATCTGGATCCCGACGTCGAGGTGCAGGCAGCTCACCTGCTGGTGCAGCGCAAGCTGCGCTCCATGTCATCGCTGGACGACACGGTCAAGACCCGGCGGCTGGTCGGCATGCTGGCCCGCAAGGGCTACGCACCCGGCCTGGCCTTCCAGGTCGTCAGAGAAGAGCTCGGCGCCCAGGCCCCACCGCTGGAAAGCCTCTAACCACACGGTCTGGTGTGCGCCACTGGATGGGGTTAGCGTGAGACGCGGAGGAGATCATGGCTGAGAGCGTGTTGTTGGCAGGTACCCGCAAGGGATTGTTCATCGGCAGGTCGGACGCCGCTCGCGCGTCGTGGACGTGGGACCCGCCGGCGTTCGCCATGGAGGAGGTCTACGCGGCCTCGGTCGATCACGGGTCGGGTGACGTGCTCGTGGGGTCCACCCATCCGGTCTTCGGACCTGCGGTGTATCGCTCCACCGATCTGGGACGCACCTTCGAGATGGAGTCTCCGGCCAAGGTGGAGTTCCCCCAGGGCACCGACGCCACCGTCGAACGGGTGTGGCAGCTGCAGCCCTCGCCGTGTGACCCCGATGTCGTGTGGGCGGGCACCCAGCCGTCAGCACTCTTTCGGTCCGAGGACGGCGGACGATCCTTCACTCTGGTGCGCAGCCTCTGGGACCACCCGCACCGCACGCAGTGGGCGGCGGGATTCGGGGGACAGGCGATTCACACGGTGGTCCCGCATCCCACCGACCCCGACATCGTCACGGTGGCCATGTCCACCGGTGGCGTCTACCGCACGCACGACCGCGGCGAGTCCTGGCAACCGCACAACTCCGGCATCCGCACCGACTTCCTGCCGAATCAGGAACCGCCGGAATTCGGTCAGTGCGTGCACAAGGTCGCGGTCGACGCGCAGGACCCGGACACCATGTACGCCCAAAATCATGGGGGTGTGTATCGCAGCGATGACGCCGGGCGGTCGTGGGAGTCCATCTCCGAGGGGCTGCCAGCCGACTTCGGTTTCCCGATCGTGGCCCACCCGCATCGTGCGGGCACGGTGTACGTGTTTCCGCTGGACGGTGCCATCGGCCGTTTCCCGCCCAGCGGCAAGCCCGCTGTGTGGCGGTCTACCGATCACGGCCGCACGTGGAGCGAGACCGGGCCCGGTCTGCCCGCCGAGGCGTGGACCGCGGTGCTGCGCGACGCGTTCAGCACCGACCGCGAGGATCCCGCTGGCTTGTACGTCGGCACCCGCCACGGAGCCATCTGGGCGAGCAACAACGACGGGGACAGATGGACCGAGATCCGCTCCAATCTGCCTGACGTCTGTTGTGTTCGGGCCGCCGTCGTCGCCTGAGGCGGTTCGCCAAGCGTCGTTACTTTCCAGTAACCTCGTGGCATGCCGTCCACACTTGAGCTCTACAACAAGGTCACCGCGCTGCCCCAGGGCAAGCGGGTCTTCTCGATGCTGTTCAGCCAGAAGGCCCCCTACTTCGCCTCGGCGCACATCCAGGTGCAGGAGATGAAGCCGCACCTGGGTCAGGTCGTGGTGCCCAAGCGTCGGTCGACCAAGAATCACATCGGTACGGTTCACGCCATCGCGGCCTGCAACGGTCTGGAGGCGGCCATGGGACTGCTCGCCGAGGCCACCTGCCCGCCCGACATGCGTTGGCTGCCCAAGGGCATGGACGTGCAGTACCTGGCGAAGTCCGACACCGACCTGACCTGCATCGCCGAGACCACGGTGGCCAACTGGGCCGCTGCGCCCGAGGTGCCGGTCTCGGTCAGGGCGGTCACCACCGACGGCACCGTGACGGTGCAGGGCACCATCCACCTGTGGGTCGTGCCGAAGAAGTAGGCGCCTACAGCGCGCCCATGCCGGCACCGACGTCGAGCGGGTCGACCGTCTTCTCGCCCACGAACTTCTTCTGGGCCAAGGTCGCCAGCCAGCTGAGGGCCAGGTTCAGCACGATGTAGATCACGGCCAGGACGAATGCCGTCTGGATCGTGTTGTTGAAGGTGCGGAAGATCTCCTTGCCTGCCAACGTGAGACCGGGCGCAAGCACGGCGTAGCCGAGGCTGGTGTCCTTGAGCGCGACGATGGCCTGGCTGATCAGCGACGGCAACATGATCTTGACCGCCTGCGGGATCAAGATGATGCGCATGACCATGGTCTTGCGCATGCCGATGGCGTAGGCCGCCTCGGACTGGCCCGCTGGCGACGGCGTTGATGCCCGCGCGGAAGATCTCGGCGAACACCGCGCCGTTGTACAGGATCAGGCCGACGACCAGGGCGCAGGAAGGCGTTGCGGCCCGGCCGCGCGCCGATGGCGAACCAGGTGGCGATGATGACCAGCAGCAGCGGAACTGCGCGGAAGAACTCCACGAACAGCCAGGCCGGCCAGCGGACCACGAGGTGATCGGACAGCTTGCCGGCGCCGAGCACGACGCCCAGCAAGAGCGCACCGATGATGGCGAACACGGCAGCCTGCAGCGTCTTGCCTGCGGCTTCGGCGATCAGCTGCATGATGTTCGGCGTGACGAACGGCTCCCACAAGGCGTACGCGAACTGTCCCTTGCGGGCCAGCTGACCGATGACGGCGGCAACGACGGCGAGCAGGCCGAGAGACGCGATCACCGTGTAGAGACGGTGACGGGCGATCGTCTTGGGACCGGGGGCGTCGAAGAGGACGGATGCGGGCATCAGGCGATCCTCCAGTGACGTTCGAACATGGCTGCCACCGCGGAGATCAGCTCGACGATGATCACGTAGCCGAGGGCGACGCCGAAGAAGATCCACCACAGCTGGGACCCGTTGTCGTTGATCAGCGCCTTGCCGATCGCCGTGCCCTCGGCCATGCCGAAGATGGAGCAGAGCGACGAATTCTTGGTGAGCGCGATCAGCACGTTGGCGATGGGCGGAACCACGGCACGAAACGACTGGGGGAGCACGACGTGCCGCATGGTCTGGGTGAAGCCCAGGCCGATGGAGCGGGCCGCCTCAGCCTGACCGAGCGGGATGGAGTTGACGCCGGATCGCAAGCGCCTCGCACACGAAGGTCGACGTGTACATGGTCAGCGCCAGGATGTTCAGCCAGAAGAAGCCGAACTGGATGTCCAGCTTCGGAAAGCCGAACACCACCAGCAGCAACAGCACGAGCAACGGCGTGTTGCGAAAGATGGTGACGTACAGGGCGGCAGCGCGCTCGAGGACCCGGATGGGTCCCGACGCGCATGGCGGCCAGGACGGTGCCGAACACCAGCGAGAGTCCGCCGGAGATCAGCGTCAGTCGCAGCGTGAGCCAGAAGGCCTCAAGCAGCCGGTCGAAGTTGTCGATCAGCACCTGCACCGATGGTCACCGTCCTTTCAGTACGAGGGGGAGGAGGGGTCAAGCGGTGACCGGGGCCGCCCGTCGACGGCCCCGGTCGCTGCCTGAATCAGGCGCAGGCGTCCATGGCCGGCGGTTCGGGCGTCTCAGCGCCCGACTTGCCGAGCGTGGCCTCGAAGGCCTTCGCCCAGCGGCCGTCGTCCTGAGCCTTCTTGATGGAGTCGGTCAGGAACTGGCACAGCTCAGGCGTGTCCTGGCTGAAGCCCATGCCGATGCGCTCCTCGGAGAAGGCGTCGCCCACGACCTCGAGCTCGTCGGGGTTCAGGGCGGCGTAGCCCAGCAGGATCGAACCGTCAGTGGTCATCGAGTCGACCGCTCCGTCGAGCACCTGGTCACGGCACTGCGAGTAGGTCTCGAAGCCACGGGCCTTGGCGCCCTCGGCCTCGACGTTCTTCAGCGAGGTGGAACCGGTGACCGAGCAGACTTCCTTGCCCTTGATGTCGGCGACGCTCTTGATGTCGCTGCCCTTCTTGACCAGCAGCTGCTGGCCGGTCAGGAAGTACGGTCCGGCCTGGCCAACCACCTTGCGGCGGTCGTCGGTGATCGAGTAGGACGCGAAGACGAAGTCGACGGTGCCCTGCTGCAGGAACGGCTCGCGGTTGTCCGAGATGGTCTCGACCCACTCGATCTTGTCGGCAGCGATACCGAGCTCGGCGGCCACGATCTTGGCCATCTCGACGTCGAATCCGGTGGGCTGGTCCTGGCCAGCGGCCTTGAAGCCCAGTCCCGGCTGGTCGTACTTGACGCCGATCTTGACGGTTGCCGGACTCAGCGAGCGCCTTCATGGCGGTGCCGTCCTCGAACTGAGCCGCGGCGTCAGACGCCACGTCGTTGTCGATCGGGTTCTCGTCCTCTGAGCCTGCGCTGCCGCAGGCTCCCAGGGTGAGTGCGACGGCGGCCGCAATGACGGCCAATCTGGTGCGCTTCATGGATGTTTCCTCTCAATCGGTCGTGCGGACGTTGCAGTGGTGAACGTGGGGTCAGTGCTTGAGGATCTTGCCGAGGAAGTCCTTGGCGCGATCCGACGTGGGGTTGGTGAAGAACTCCTCGGGGGTGTTCTCCTCGACGATCTGGCCGTCGGCCATGAACAGCACACGGTCGGCAGCGGTGCGGGCGAAACCCATCTCGTGCGTGACGACGATCATCGTCATGCCGCCCTTGGCGAGGTCGACCATGGTGTCGAGCACCTCTTTGATCATCTCGGGGTCGAGCGCCGAGGTCGGCTCGTCGAAGAGCATCACCTTGGGCTCCATGGCCAGGGCGCGAGCAATGGCGACGCGCTGCTGCTGGCCGCCGGACAGCTGGGCGGGATACTTGGCCGACTGCTCGTCGATGCCGACGCGGGTGAGCAGCTCGTGCGCCTTCTTCTCGGCGTCTGCCTTGCTCAGGCCACGCACCTTCAGCGGGCCGAGCGTCACGTTCTCCAGGATCGACTTGTGCGCGAACAGGTTGAACGACTGGAACACCATGCCGACGTCGGCTCGCAGTCGGGCCAGTTCCTTGCCCTCATCGGCCAAGGGCTGGCCGTCGATCGCGATCGTGCCCGAGTCAATGGTCTCGAGTCGGTTGATCGCTCGGCACAAGGTCGACTTGCCGGAGCCTGA
Organism: uncultured Actinomycetota bacterium; assembly: GCA_963769445.1. GTDB lineage: Bacteria > Actinomycetota > Actinomycetes > Propionibacteriales > Nocardioidaceae > Aeromicrobium. The sequence goes on from CAVYLO010000004.1 coordinate 216,168, forward strand.
GGGGCCGATGACGACCACGACCTCGCCGGGCGCAACCTCGAAGTCGATGTCCTTCAAGACATGCAGTGAGCCGAAATGCTTCTGGACCTGGTGCATGGACACCATGGGGGTCGCGTCTGCCATGAGAATCAACCTAGCCCGAATGGGCTATCGCATGTGGCGCATCGGGTTTCGATTTGGAGTCAGTTCGCGCGACCGGTCTCAGGCGGCCCGATGATCGGACCGCACATTGATGCGGGCCAGGCCGCGGCTGACCATGAATCCGATACTGAGCAGGACGACGTAGAACCAAGCGGTGTCGGCGCTGAAGCCCGGTCCGTCGCCCGCCTCGTCCACCACAGCTGCCGTCAGGAAGATGCCCAGCACGAGCAGCACGTACAGGATCGTGTCGACCGTGATGTACGTGGACTGCGAGCCGCTGGACACGCGCAGCGTCTCGGGCTCGCCCACGTTCGCGCCGCCGACCATGGTGGCATCGGGGGTGTGGGGCTTGTGGGACTCGTTCGTCGCCATGATGTGCCTCGTTTCAGTTCGTCGGCGTGCCGAGCATGCGCTGCGGCGTGAGGAGTCGTACCCAAGGCTGGCCGGCCGAAACCTGGACGCTGCATCGAGGCGCAGGCTCACTTCTTCTTGCCTTTGCCCTTCCCCTTTCCCTTGTCCGGGGTGGACTTGGGCGTCGCGGTGGTGGACTTGGAGGTGGATCCGCCACCGCCGGGGGTCGTCGCGGTGCCGCCGGTGGCGGGTTGCACGGCGGGCGCGACGGCCACGCTGAGCGTGATGGTTTCACCCTCGGGCAGCCGACCGGACCGGTCGAGGGCGACGACCTTGTCGACATCGGCTGTCTGGGTCACGTCGGTTCGCTTGACGACGAATCCGAGCTTCTCGAGGGCGGAGACGGCCTTGGGGTAGGTGAGTCCGATGACGTCTTTGGCGGCGACCGCCACCTTGCCTGACACCACCATCAGCTGGACGACGCCGTCAGACGAGCTCGCCTCGCCGGCGGCGGGACGCTGTTGGAGGACGGCGTTCCGCTGTTGTCCGCTCACGTCGACGGGTTGAGCGCGCGCCGTCATCCCGGCCTCCTCGATGACGGTCGTCGCCTGGTTGAAGCTCATGCCGACGACGTCAGGCACTGCAGTGTCGCCACGCGGCCAGACCGCCCAGCCACTCAGCAGAATGACCAGCAACGCGACCGCGGCGAGTGCACCGGCGCGCACGCGGGATCTGTGGGGCGGGGTCGCGGGGTGAGGTGCTGCGAGAACCGGGGCGCTGACGGTGGAGGTGCCGTGGTGTGGAGTGTCCGAACCGATGGTCCTGGGGATGTCGATGTGGTCGTCGGCTCCGATGCTTGCGGCGCGTTCGGCGACGTCCGCCGCGCTCGCAGGGCGCTGTGACGGGTTCTTGGCGGTGAGCGTGCCGATGAGCTCCCGGACGGCTGGAGGCACGTCGTCTCCGAGCGGCGGAATGTCGTCGTTGAGGTGGGCGAGCGCGGTGGCCATGGGGTTCTCGCGCGCGGAACGGGGACACCCCGGTGAGGCAGTGGTGCGCCACGATGCCCAGCGAGTACAGGTCGGACTGAGGCGTCGCCGGACGTCCCGCGGACTGTTCTGGACTGGAGTACTGCGCTGTGCCGAGGATCGTTCCGGTCTCGGTCAGGGGTTCACTCGTCATCGGAGCGGGCGATGCCGAAGTCGACCAGCACGGTTCTACCGGCCGGCGTGAGCATGATGTTGGCGGGCTTCACGTCGCGGTGCACGACCCCGAGGTCGTGGGCGGCCTGCAGCCCGCTGGCGACCTGGACGACGATCGACATCACCTGCTCGGTGGCCATGGGTCCGCTGGTGCGCAACAGCTCGGCCAGGGAGTGCCCGTCGACGAACTGCATGACGATGAACGACGTTCCCTCGCTCGCGTCGTCGCCCTCCTCGTAGTCGAAGATCTGGGCCACTCCGAGGGTGGTGGATCGACGCCGCCAGCAACGCTTCGCTGCGCATGCGGGCGCGCGAGACATCGTCCTCCGTGGCGCGAGTTCGCATCATCTTGATGGCGACGACGCGGTCGAGTCGCCGGTCGTGCGCCCGCCACACCTCGCCCATGCCTCCGGACCCGATGCGGGCCAGCGAGGTCGTAGCGGTCGTTCACGGGGGATTCCACGTCGAAAACTGTAGGCGCGTGACGGAAAATCGCCAGTTGTGCGCCGACAACTTCATCCTTCGCGGTGAGGGCGCCCGAGGTACCGTCGAGGGATGCGACGCTTCCAGGCCCTGACCGCCATCGTTGTGGCTACGTTCGCGCTGGCGGCCTGCGGGTCCGGCGCCCAGACCGCCGCCGATCCGCCCGCAGAAGCCCCGACGATCCGAGGCCCCCACCCCGGCGGCTGACGATCCAGCCGTTGCAGAGTCCGTTGCCGTGCCCAGCGAGTTGAAGTTCACCTCGACCACCACGACGGGCAAGTCCTTCGAGGGGGCGAGCCTGGCTGGCCAGGCGGCCGTCGTGTGGTTCTGGGCGCCGTGGTGCCACGTCTGCCAGAACGAGGCGCCCGGTGTTGCCAAGGCTGCTGCGGCGACCGATGTCGAGTTCCTCGGGGTCGCGGCGCTGGACTCCGCCGACTCGATGAGGGGCTTCGTGAAGAAGTACGGGTTCGACTTCACCAACCTCGCTGACACCGATGCAGCGGTGTGGGCCAAGTTCGGGGTGACGGCGCAGCCTGCCTTCGCTTTCATCTCGGCCGCAGGCGATGTCGAGGTCGTGCCCGGATCGCTGTCGACGTCGGAGCTGAAGAGCAAGATCGCCGAGCTCGAGAAGAGCTGACGTGGACTGGTCCATCATCTCCCTGGCATTCGCCGCGGGTCTGGTTGCAGCACTGAATCCGTGCGGGTTCGCCATGCTCCCGGGCTACCTGGCGTTGGTGGTGGCGGGAGGGCAAAACCGGTCCCGATCGGCGGCGCTGCTCCGTGCGTTGATGGCCACCGCCGTCATGGCGGTGGGATTCGTGCTCGTGTTCGGACTCTTCGCGCTGGCGATCGCGCCGATCTCGCTCTCGGTCCAGAAGTATCTGCCGTACGCCACGGTCGTCATCGGTCTGGCCCTCGCCGGCATGGGCGCGGTCATGCTGACGGGTCGCGAGATCCGTTTCATGGTGCCGAAGATGTCAGCGGCCCCGTCCGAGGCGCTCGGCTCGATGTTCGGGTACGGCATCGCCTACGCGGTGGCCTCGCTGTCGTGCACGATCGGACCGTTCCTCGCCGTCACGTTCTCGACGTTCCGCAGCGACTCGTTCTGGGCCGGAGTCCTGTCGTACGTGGCATACGCCGCTGGCATGACCGTGCTGGTCGGCGTTCTCGCCGTGTCCGCTGCCCTCGCCAGCTCCGGAGCGGTCGGTCGGGCCCGATCCTTGATGCCGATCATCGGGCGGGTCGGGGGAGCGGTGATGGTCCTGATGGGCCTGTACGTCGCCTACTACGGGGTGGTGGAGCTGCGCACCAACTTCGGCGGCGCCAGCGCGTCCGATCCGATCGTGGACGCGTTCATCGGCGTGCAGTCCGTGGTGAGCCGCGCCGCCGGAAGCGTTCCGGGCTGGGTGTGGGGAGTTGCCGCGATCGTCCTCGTGGCCGGCGCTGCCATGGGGCTCCGCCGCAACGACACCGCGGAGCAGGCGTCGGTGCGCGACGCGGCCGATGGTGACTCATGAACGGCATCACCGATCTGTCACGCCTGCTGGCCGACATGACTCCGGAACTTCGCCCGGGACGGTACGTGTTCGTCAGCGTCGCTGCCGACGTGGCGGCCACCATCAATCCGCTGATGTCGTTCGTCGAGGACGAAGGCGTCACCCTGATCGTCCCTGCCGAGACAGCCGACGCCCACGGATTGACCTACGACTTCGTGGCCAGCTGGATCACTCTCCGGGTGCACAGCGCACTGGAAGCTGTCGGTCTCACTGCCGCGGTCAGCGCGGCGCTCGCCGAGGCCCAGATCAGCTGCAACGTGGTGGCCGCCGCCTTCCACGATCACCTCTTCGTACCGGTCGACCAGGCTGACCGCGCCATCAGTGCACTGGACGACCTGTCCGCCCACGCACGCGCCGCGGGCGGTGAATGACGCCCGACCGCCCGTACGATGGGCAGGTCATGACCAAGACCTACGAAGTGCGCACCTACGGCTGCCAGATGAACGTGCACGACAGCGAGCGGCTGTCGGGTCTTCTGGAGACCGCGGGCTACGCCGCCTTCGACGGTCCTGAGTCCGAGGAGAGTGTCGCTGACCTCGTGGTGTTCAACACCTGCGCCGTGCGCGAGAACGCCGACAACAAGCTCTACGGAAATCTCGGACGCATCGCCTCGGTCAAGGCCAGGAACCCCGGCATGCAGATCGCCGTCGGGGGCTGCCTGGCCCAGAAGGACCGCGACACGATCACGACGAAGGCTCCGTACGTCGACGTGGTGTTCGGCACCCACAACATCGGCTCGCTGCCGGTGCTGCTGGAGCGGGCGCGCATCGCCGAGGAGTCGCAGGTCGAGATCCTGGAGTCGCTCGAGGTCTTTCCGTCGACGCTGCCCACCAAGCGCGACTCGGTGTTCGCCGCCTGGGTGTCGATCAGCGTCGGCTGCAACAACACCTGCACGTTCTGCATCGTGCCTGCTCTCCGCGGCAAGGAGAAGGATCGTCGCGCTGGCGACATCCTCGCCGAGATCGAGGCCCTGGTCGCTGACGGCGTCGTCGAGGTGACGCTGCTGGGTCAGAACGTCAACGCCTATGGCGTCGAGTTCGGCGACAAGCAGGCATTCGCCAAGCTGCTGCGGGCCTGCGGCGAGATCGAGGGCCTGGAGCGCGTCCGGTTCACCAGCCCGCACCCCAAGGACTTCACCGACGACGTCATCATCGCGATGGCCGAGACGCCCAACGTGATGCCGCAGCTGCACATGCCGCTGCAGTCCGGCTCCGACCGGGTGCTGAAGGCGATGCGCCGCTCGTACCGGCAGACCAAGTTCCTGGGCATCATCGACCGGGTCCGCGAGGCGATGCCCGATGCGGCCATCACCACCGACATCATCGTCGGCTTCCCCGGTGAGACGGAGGAGGACTTCCTCGAGACGATGGCCGTGGTCCGACTGGCCAAGTTCACCAGCGCCTACACCTTCCAGTACTCCCAGCGACCCGGCACGCCTGCCGCCGATCTGCCCGATCAGATCCCCAAGGCTGTCGTGCAGGAACGCTACGAGCGCCTGATCGACCTCCTCGACGAGGTCGGTACCGCCCAGGCCCAGCTGCAGCTCGGTCGCACGGTCGAGCTGTTGGTCGCCGATCACGAGGGCAAGAAGGACGGGGCCACCCAGCGCATGACCGGCCGGGCCCGCGACAACAGGCTGGTGCACTTCGTCCCCGGCGACCACCCGGTGCGCCCCGGCGACATGGTCGAGGTCGTCATCACCCACGCCGCCCCGCACCACCTGGTCAGCGATGACGCTCCGCTGTCGTACCGCCGCACGGCGGCTGGCGACGCATGGGAGGCCCGCCAGGGCCGGACCGAGGTCGGCACCCCCGGCGCGGTCACCCTGGGCATGCCGACGCTCGGCGTCCCAGCCCCGCTGCCCCCGGCTCCTGCCTGCACGTGATGTCCCGGGCAGTCAGGGGGCGGGTCAGTGGGGCATTCGCCGGTATCGCGATCGTTGTTCTTGCGGGCTGCAGCAGCGTGCAGCAGGAAGCTGACCAAGAGGCCGTCCGGATCGCCGATCACGTGATCCCGAAGAAGCTCGAGACCCTGTCCTCGGTGTCGAAGCCGCCCGAAGATCGGGCTGCAGACGTCATGGTCCGCCTGGCCGAACCCGATCCGTCCGTCCTGAGTGGCCAGCGTGCCACGACGTTGGCGGTGCGAGGTCGAGACGGGACTGCGATCCGGGTCGACGTCTACTCCCGGTGGGAGTCGGGGTCGTTCTTCCCACCCGACCGGGGCGAGGCCGCCTGGGGCCGAGCGTGCCGCACCTATGTCGTCGCGGAACGGGTGACGTCCACGCCGATGGCGTGTCCCGAGGCAACGCTTGAAGCTCCGTAACTGCGTCGGCAAGCGGTTCTGCTTCGGACGGACCCCGGTGGCAGGATGGACGCATGCCCATCCAGATCGCCCAGGAACCGCACGCCGACGAGGTGCTGAACGCTGACCCGTTCGCGCTGGTCGTGGGCATGATGCTCGACCAGCAGTACCCGATGGAGCATGCCTTCCGCGGCCCGGCCAAGGTGCTGGACCGTTTCGGCACCCTCGACCCGGCCGTCATCGCCGCTGCCGAGCCGGAGGCGTTCGCCGACCTGTGTGCCACTCCACCTGCGATCCATCGCTACGGCCGGTCGATGGCTGGGCGGATGCAGGAGCTGGCTCGCCACATCGTCGAGGAGTACGACGGTGACGTCACCCGGCTGTGGACCGAGGCCAAGACCGGTGATGCGTTGTTCGCGCGGGTCAAGGCGCTGCCCGGATTCGGCGAGCAGAAGGCCAAGATCTTCACGTCGCTGCTGGCCAAGCAGCTCGATGTGAAGCCGCGCGGCTGGACCACCGTGGTGGGCGACTACGGGCGCAAGGGCTACCGGTCCGTGGCTGATGTCGTCGACGGTGAGTCGCTGCAGAAGGTGCGGGACTTCAAGAAGGCGAACAAGGCGGCAGCCAAGGCAGCTGCGGACTGACGTCGTCGGGTCAGCTCAAGATGTCCTTGCGGCGGAACAGCGCGTAGCCGAGGCTGACGAACGTGCCGGTGTAGAGCAGCGACCACAGCGCCCCGTGGCGTAGATCGGTGGTGTCCACCGCGGGCCGCAGCAGGTCGAACCACGCGCTGGCGTAGTACAGCGGCAGCACGCTGCGCAGGTCGCCCAGGTTGCCGATCTGGCCCAGGATCGAGGCCACGATCGTCACCATGACGGCGCCGCCGACCGCGGCCAACGGCGCGTCGGTGCGGACTCCCAGCGCGAACGCGATCGCGCCGACGGGCAGGAGCGAGAGCACGATGTAGCCCGTGACGGCCAGCAGCCGTGGCGCCATGGAGCTCCACTCGATGGTGCCGCCGGAGAGGCTGGTGAACGCGGTGGCGCCGTAGAAGACCCATCCCACCAGGAGCGACCAGAGCACCAAGGTCACCACCGAGAGCGCCATCGTCACGAGTCCGACCACGAGCTTGCTGGTCAGCAGCCGATCGCGGGGGACTGGTGCGAGCAGGAGGTAGCGCAAGGTCCCCCACGACGCTTCTGAGGGGACCGAGTCGCCGACGAAGAGCGCAGCGAGGACGACGAGCAGGAACGAGGACGACACCGCCAACGAGAACACCGCGAAGTTCGCGGCACCCGTGGTGGCCAGTGCGACGAACCGGTCCTCACCACCCCCACCGTCGCCGTCACCGATGGCGAACGCGCCGACGATGATCAAGGGAAGGGCCACGATCAGGGCGAAGGACCAGAAGGTGCGCCGCCGCTTCAGCTGACGGCGGGCTTCCGCCCGCCACGACAACGGTGCTCGCCCTCCGGTCGACGCGTCTCGGGTCGGGGACTGGATCGGGGTCATCGGGAACGCACCTGTCGTAGGTCGGTCGAACCGGTTCCGCCTTCTGCGCCAGCGGCGGCGATCACGCCCAGGAAGACCTCTTCGAGGTGGCGTCGGCTGGAGACGCCGACGATCGACAGGCCAGCGTCGGCCGCAGCACGGACCACGTCGGCGCGAGGAATCGACGCGGTGATCACGACGTGCGGTTCGGTGGCGTCCTCCACGGACTCGACGCCGTCCACCCCCGTGACCGCACGGAGCGCGGCGGACGCCGCATGGAGATCGGCGCCTGCACTCAGGGTGATCACGGTGGTGTCGCTGTTGTCGACGAGCTCCGCGACCGTGCCCGTCGCGACGACCCGCCCGGCGTGCATCACGACGACGTGGGTGCAGGTCAGCTCCACCTCGGAGAGCAGGTGGCTGGAGATGACCACGGTGCGGCCGGCCGCGGCGTACGTGGCCAGGATGGGTCGCAGCCCGGCGATCTGCGGCGGGTCGAGGCCGTTGGTGGGTTCGTCCAGCACCAGCACCTCGGGCAGACCGAGCATCGCCTGCGCGATGCCCAGGCGTTGTCGCATCCCGTGGCTGTACGTGCGGACCGGCCGATCCACCGCGTCGCCGAGCGCGGCCACCTCGAGGACCTCGTCGTAGCCTGCCTCGGCGTCATCGCGACCGGTGGCGGCCCAGTAGGCACGCAGGTTGTCCAATCCCGTCAGGTGCGGCAGGAAGCCCGGTCCCTCGATGAGCGCGCCCACCCGGCCCAGGACCGGGGATCCGGCTTCGACCCGGTCGCCGAGCACGTGGGCCGCGCCGGAGTCGGGGCGGATCAGGCCCATCACCATGCGCAAAGTCGTGGTCTTGCCGGCTCCGTTGGGCCCCAGCAGACCGACGACCTGACCTCGCTCGGCTCGCCACGACACGTCGTCGACGGCGCGGTGTCCGTCGGAGTACGTCTTGACGAGTGAGTCGACCACGAGGGGTATGTCGGCCAGCGACTCGTCACGGGGAGTGCGCCGACGCTGGCGACGTCGCAGGGCGGCCGCGACGAGGAGCCCGAGCGCCAGGACTCCCATGGCCGCGACGACCACGAGGCTCTCGGTGTCGCGGTCACCGCTTCCGGATCCGGCGACGGGGGTCGATTCGACGCTCGGCATCCGCAGATCGGTCACGGCAACCCGGTCGGCTCTGGCCTCGCGGGGTGCCGCATAGGTCTGGTCGGTGCTCGTGACCAGCACCCGCAACGACTCTCCGCTCGCGAGCTCCCAGGTGCCGCCGGGCAGGGCGACCTCGACTGCGGTGGGCTCGCCCGGGGTCGTCGGCACGGTGACGGGCGCGACGACCCTTCGCGGCAGCTCGGCCTGGTCGGAGTCAGGACCGCCAGCGAGCTGCCAGAGACTGAGGAACAACGTGGCCGAGGTGCCGGTCGAGGTGACCGACAGCGTGACGCGCGGCGTGCCCACATAGGTCTGCGACGTCGTGAACGCCGGGGTGTCGAACGCGGCCGACTGCCCGGGGAGGGCGGCGAGCGCGTAGGTCGACACCGCATCGGAGAGCCCGTCGAGCGAACCGCCGATGTTCGGCACGGTGGTGATGGAGGACGGCTGTCCTCCGGGCGGGTTCAGGATCGGTTGCGGGGTGGAGTCGATCTCGACGGACTTCCAGGTGGCGCTGTCCACGTAGCCGGTCGCGCGGGAGAGGTCGGCGGCGTCCTGGCGCGGCGCTCGCGGCTCGGCGAAGACGAAGGGCGGCAGCGGCAGATCAACGTCACGGGCGGGTTGGTCGGTGTCGAGGTACGCCGCCAGCCAGGTCTCGACGGAGTCCTCGTCGGCTGCGGCGGTGCTGCTGGCTCCGTCGTGTCCGCCGTCCATCCAGCGCACGGCCACCGGCGTTCCCTGCTCGGTGAGGGTGCGGGCGATGGCGTCAGACTGCTCGACGCCGAACAGCGAGTCGCCCATGCCCTGGATCAGGTACGTCGGGGCAGTGAGGTCCTCGAGCAGTGCCGCCGGGCTGTGTGCCGCGAGGAGGTCCAGCAGCTCGGGGTTCGGCTTTCCGGTGTCGGCCGCCTCGAGGAACGGCTGACACACCTCGGGGGCGAACCGGCCGCACACGGGGTTCGTCCCGCTTCCTCGAGCTGTCGAGCCCAGAAAGAAGCGGGCGGCCCACAGCTGCTTGAACGGACCGTCGGCGTCGATGGGGTCGACCTCGGCCGGCGCGCCCGCCGTCCCGGGGTCCTGCGCCAGGACGTTCTCGGGGAAGAACGCGTCGGCCAGGTCGTGCCACGTGATGGCCGCCGCGACGGTGTCCACCCGGTCGTCGGTGGCTGCGGTCATCAGTGCGATGGCCCCGCCGTACGACCCGCCCACGAGACCCACCCGCGGGTCACCCTCGGCGTCCATCACGACGTCATCACGCTCAGCGAGGACATCGATGAGAGCACGCGAGTCGGCGATCTCGAAGTCCGGGTCGGCCACGTGCACCAGGCCAGCGGACTTCCCGAAGCCGCGGGCGGAGTAGGTCAGGACGACGTATCCCGCATCGGCCAGATCACGCGCCTGGTCGACGACGTCGTTCTTGGACCCGCCGAAACCGTGGGTGAGCAGAACTGCGGGGTGCGGCCCGGCACCAGCGGGGCGGAACGTCGTGGTGTCCAGCTGAACCGTGCTGCCGTCGGCTTCGGGTCCGACCGAGACCTGCTGCTCCACGGGATCGGGGGCGGCATCTGCCGCGGTCGCGGGTGCCCCCGCAAGGCCCATGGTGAGGATGGGTCCGATCAGGCTGACAGCGATCAGGCCGATCCGGGAGGGTTGCATCAGCCCATTCAAGCCGACCCCCGGTCACGAGAGCGCCGGATCAGGTTGCCGACGTGGTGCGCTGGCCGGGATCGAGCAACGCCTTGGGGATGTCGCACACCGGATCGAGGAGGGCTTCTTCCATCCGGCGCGTGATGGGTGCGCCGTCCTGGTCGCGCGGGATCTTGAAGCCCTTGGTCCGCAGCCCCTCGCCGACCAGCGACTCGGCATAGGCCTCCCGGGCGGACACCAGCCGACGCCAGTCGTTGAGCCAGGCCGTGGTGGGCCGATCCTCGGCGAGCACACGTCTGGGCAAGGCTTCGACGCTCTCCAGCATCGCCTCGACGAAGTCGTTCTGCTCACGGATGGTCGCGGCGATGCGATCAGGGGATGAGCCCATCGACGTGCCCTCGACATCGGACGCCATCAGATCGCATCCATCCTCGATGGCGCTCAGCACGGTCGTGTCGTCGATCACGCCGGGGGCGTCGCGCGACTCCAGCACGATGGCGGTCGCCACCAGCGCGGAGCCGACCAAGGCGCTGACCACTGCGCCGACCAGCGCGACCCAGAACCAGCGACGAGCCACGGGTGGGGGAGGGAATGACCAGACCCGGGGCGGTGGGTAGGGCGGCAATGACCGATCCGGTGGCACTCCGTCATCCTCCCACGGGGGTGGACACGACGAAGGGCGCGTCGACGCTGCACAGTCGTGCAGCGTCGACGCGCCCTCGGGTCGCGGTCGGTCAGGCCTTGCCGTCGTCGGCGAGCTTGTCCGCGGCGTCCTTGGCCTTGTCGGCGGCGCCGTCGATCTGGCCGTCGAACTTGCCCTGGGTGGCCTTGTTCGCGAGGTCGGCTGCCTTGTCGATGCCGGCGTCGATCTTGTCGCCCTGCGAGGCAGCCAGATCGGCGGCCTTGTCCTTGATCTCAGCGCCGTGCTTCTTGAACTTGTCGAGGAATCCCATGGTGAACCCTTGCGTTGTAGCAGGCACTCTCCGCCCACCTATGTCCCTGACCCTACCTGCGAGACTGGGGGACATGACCGACGCTGACCGGATGACGGACGGTCGCCTCCGTCACGTGGTCGTGGTGATAGGACCCACTGCGTCGGGCAAATCGGCGCTCGCTCTCGCACTCGCTGCGGGGCTCGGCGGCGAGGTGGTCAACGCCGATGCGATGCAGCTGTATCGCGGCATGGACATCGGCACGGCGAAGACGCCGCCGACCGACCGTGGGGGAGTCCGGCACCACCTGCTCGACGTCCTCGACGTCACGGAGTCGGCCAGTGTCGCGGCGTTCCAGCGCGACGCCCGGCGGGCGATCGATGACTGCCACTCCCGCGGCGTCACACCGGTGCTCACCGGTGGGTCGTCGCTGTACGTGCGGGCCGTGATCGACCAGCTGGAGTTTCCGGGCACGGATCCGGCGGTGCGGGCGCGCTGGGCGGCTGAGCTCGACGATCGAGGCGCCGAGGCGCTGCACGCCGTGCTGGCTGAGCGGGATCCGGCGGCTGCCGCGCACATCCTGCCGTCCAATGGTCGCCGCATCGTGCGCGCGCTGGAGGTCATCGAGCTGACCGGGCAACCATTCATCGCGACGATGCCGGCCCATGAGTCGATCTACCCGCACCTCACGATGATCGGTCTCGACGTGCCGCGCGCCGACCTCGACGTCCGCTTGGCGGCCCGGGTCGATCAGATGTGGGATGCCGGTCTGCTTGATGAGGTCCGCGCCCTGCGGGCCGTGGGTCTCGACGACGGTGACACGGCGCCCCGAGCCATTGGCTACAGCCAGGCCGTCGAGCAGCTCGACGGCCAGCTGTCCGAGGCCGAGGCGAAGGCTCAGACCGTCCGAGCGACGAGGAAGTTCGCCCGTCGCCAGGACCGCCTGTTCCGACAGGACCCCCGGATCCATTGGCTCAGCGACATAGAATGGGTGTCATGACTTTCGCGTGGTTGAAGGGGCACGGCACGGAGAACGACTTCGTGCTGCTTCCCGACCACGAAGGAACTGTCCACGGCGACCTCGATGCGTCGTTCGTCGCGGCCCTCTGCGACCGTCGGCGCGGCCTCGGTGCCGATGGCGTCCTGCGGGTCATCCGCACGTCTGCGATCGGCGAGCCGTCCGAGGCGGAGTGGTTCATGGACTACCGCAACGCCGATGGCAGCCTGAGCGAGATGTGCGGCAACGGCATCCGCGTCTTCGCGCTGCACCTGGTCGCCGAGGGTCTCGTCGACGGCGCAGCGCCGTTCCTGATCGGTACCCGCGACGGCGACAAGCAGGTCACGGTCGATCGCGATCACGTGGTGGTCGACATGGGACTGGCCCGCCTCGGCACCACCTCCAAGGTGTCGGCCGAAGGGCGCACCTGGGAGGCGCACGAGGTCAGCACCGGCAATCCGCACGCCGTGGCCTTCGTCGACGACCTGGAGCACGCCGGCTCCCTGCTCGTGGAACCGGATTACGACCGCGGGGTCTATCCCGACGGCGTCAACATCGAGTTCGTGGTGCATCGCGCTCCGCAGCACGTCGCCATGCGCGTGCACGAACGTGGCTCGGGCGAGACCCGCTCGTGCGGCACTGGCGCGTGCGCCGTGGCCGTGGCCTCAGCCACCGTTGATCACGCCGTTCGCCCGGTCTCGTACCGCGTCGACGTCCCCGGCGGCACGGTGCACGTCACCTGGACTGCCGACGACCGTCTGCTGCTCGAGGGTCCTGCCGAGATCGTCGCTCGCGGCGAGATGGAGTGGCTCGGGTGACATCGGACCTCGAAGGTCTCGAGCTGGAGGAACGCAACTCGCTGCGACGTGTCGCGAACCTGCGCACCGAGCTCGAGGACATCACCGAGGTCGAGTACCGCCAGCTTCGTCTGGAGCGCGTCGTCCTGGTCGGTGTCTGGACCGAAGGCACGGTGGAGGACGCCGAGAACTCCATGGCCGAGCTGAAGCTGCTGGCCGAGACCGCTGGTTCTGAGGTCCTCGACGCGCTGATCCAGCGCCGGCAGAAGCCTGATCCGGCCACCTACATCGGCACCGGCAAGGTCGAGGACCTTCGCGCGGCGGTCGAGGCCACCGGGGCGGACACCGTCATCTGCGATGGTGCGTTGGCGCCCAGCCAGCTGCGCAACCTGGAGGACCGCTGCAAGGTCAAGGTCGTCGACCGCACCGCCTTGATCCTCGACATCTTCGCCCAGCACGCCAAGAGCAAGGAGGGCAAGGCTCAGGTCGAGCTGGCCCAGCTGCAGTACCAGACCCAGCGCCTGCGCGGCTGGGGCGGCAACCTGTCCCGCCAGGCCGGTGGCCAGGCGGCTGGCGGCGAGGGCATCGGTGGACGCGGTCCCGGTGAGACCAAGCTCGAGACCGATCGCCGCCGCATCCAGATGAAGATGACCAAGCTGCGCCGCGAGCTCAAGGATCTCGGGCAGGCCCGTGAGACCAAGAAGGCCAACCGGCGTCGCCACGAGATCCCGTCGGTCTCGATCGCCGGATACACCAACGCGGGCAAGTCGAGCCTGCTCAACCGGCTCACCGACGCCGGGGTGCTGGTCGAGAACGCACTGTTCGCCACCCTTGACCCCACCACGCGTCGCACCCAGACCTCCGACGGTCGGATCTACACGCTGTCCGACACCGTCGGGCTGGTCCGCAACCTGCCGCACCAGCTGGTCGAGGCCTTCCGCTCCACGCTGGAGGAGGTGTCTGAGTCCGATCTGATCCTGCACGTCGTCGACGGTTCCGACCCCGATCCCGCGGGTCAGATCGCTGCCGTGCGCGAAGTGCTGGCCGAGGTCGATGCCCTGGGTGTCCCCGAGATCATCGTCATCAACAAGGCCGACACCGCTGATCCGCTGATGATCAAGCAGCTGCTGAGCGCCGAGCCGCACGCCGTGGTCATCAGCGCGCGCACCGGCGAAGGCATCGATGAGCTGCTCGACGCGATCGAGGCCGACCTCCCGCGGCCGACCGAGCGGATCGAGGTCGTGCTGCCCTACGGGCGCGGTGACCTGCTCAACCAGATCCACGAACGCGGCGACATCGAATCGCTCGAGCACGAGGCCGACGGCACCCACGTGATCGCCCTGGTCGACGGCGCCCTCGCCCACGACCTCGCCGAGTACGGATCTGCCTGAAGTCGTTCGCCAGGGAGCGAAGCGACCGTGAGCGCAGCGCCGCGTCGACTGGCGAGCAGCCTGTTCGCCAGGGAGCGGAGCGACCGTGAGGCCGAAGGCCGAGGCGAACCGCAGCCGTTCAGCCTGCGGTGGCCTCGCCTCGGTCGCTGGCGCTCCCTCACGCTCCTCGCAGAGCTCGTCGCTGGCGAGCGGGAGGCTCGTCAGCGTCGGCGGCGAGCAGGTGTGGATGCCGGGCACGGCGCGAGCAGACCGCCGGATAGCCTCGGCGCATGGCTGAGGAGACCGCAGGAATTCGCGAGGTGCTCCACGCGGCGGTCGAAGCGGTGGGTGGTGAGGACCGCCCCGGCCAGATCCAGATGGCCGAAGCAGTGCGCGACGCGTTGGCTGACGGCACCCACCTGTTGGTGCAGGCCGGCACCGGCACCGGCAAGTCGCTGGCCTATCTCGTCCCCAGCCTGCTGCACGGCAAGCGGGTCGTGGTCGCCACCGCCACGCTGAACCTGCAGCACCAGCTGGTCGAGCGCGACATCCCCGCCATGAAGGACGCAGCCCGCGCCACCCTCGACATCGTGCCGCACCACGCGGTGGTCAAGGGCCGCAGCAACTACGCGTGTCTGCACCGGGTGCGGGAGGGTGCTCCCGACGATCAGGGCACCCTGATCGAGGTGCCCGAGGGGACGCTCGGCGGCGAGGTCGTCACCTTGCGCGAGTGGGCCGAGGAACAGGCCGACGCCGGCCATGTCGGCGACCGGGACTCCGCTCCAGCGCATTCAGAGCAGGCGTGGCGACAGGTCAGCGTCAACCACCGCGAGTGTCTCGGCGCCACCCGGTGCGGGCATGCGGCCGAGTGCTTCGCCGAGCTGGCCCGGGCCGATGCCCAGGAGGCGCAGGTCGTGGTCACCAACCACGCGCTGCTGGCCATCGACGCGATCGACGGCGTGCCGATGCTGCCGGAGTACGACGCGGTCATCGTCGACGAGGCGCACGAGCTCGCCGCTCGGGTCACCCAGGCGTCCACCTCAGAGCTCAGCGCCGAGATGGTCGAGCGAGCCTCCCGTCGCGCACGGTCCTACGCACCCGATGGCTACGCCATCGACGACCTGTCCGACGCGGCCGATGCCCTCGTCGACGTGCTCACCCGCACCGACGAGGGACGTATCGACGCACCTGAGCAGCCGCTGCTCAGTGCGCTCGCCCTGGTTCGCGACGCCGCGCGGGCCTGCGTCACGGCCCTCAAGAGCAAGCCCGGTGAGGGCGAGCCCGACGCGGGACGTCAACAGGCGCAAGCCCAGGTCGACGACGTGCGCGTCGTCGCCGAGCGCATGGCGTCCGCCTCGGAGACCGAGGTCCTGTGGCTGAGCGACTTCCGGGGCAACAAGCAGCTGCACATCGCGCCGATCGACGTGTCCGGCGCGCTGCGCGAGAAGCTGTTCGGCACCAAGACCGTGGTCCTCACCAGCGCCACCTTGATGCTGGGCGGCGGATTCGACCCCGTGGCCACCTCGCTGGGTCTGACGCCCGGTGCGGACGACTGGACCGGCCTCGACGTCGGTTCGCCATTCGACTACCGCACGCAGGGCATGCTCTACGTCGCCAGCCACCTGCCACCGCCTGGCCGCGACGGGCTGGTCGACGCGCAGATCGACGAGATCGTGTCGCTGATCGAGGCCGCAGGCGGTCGCACGCTCGGTCTGTTCTCCTCCCGGCGTGGCGCAGAGACCGCCGCCGAGCGGGTGCGCGAGCGTCTGCCCGACATCGACATCTGGTGCCAGGGCGACGCCCAGCTGCCCGAGCTGGCGCGCCGGTTCGTCGAGACGCCGTCCACCTGCCTGTTCGGCACGCTCAGCCTGTGGCAGGGCGTCGACCTGCCCGGCGACACGTGTCAGCTGGTCATCATCGACCGCATCCCGTTCCCGCGGCCTGACGATCCGTTGATGAGCGCACGGCAGCGGCTGGTCGAGAAGCGCGGCGGCAACGGCTTCATGACCGTCGCGGCCCAGCACGCAGCGTTGTTGCTCGCCCAGGGGTCGGGCCGCCTGATCCGACGTCACACCGACCGCGGGGTGGTCGCCATCCTCGACCCTCGCCTGGTGTCGGCGCGCTACGGCAGCTTCCTCGCCGCGTCGCTGCCGCCCATGTGGCGCACCACCGATCACGACACGGTCATCAAGGCGCTGGCGCGGCTCGACGCCGCAGCCACCGACTGAACCTTCAGGCGTGAGCCTGGCGGGCTTCCCAGGCGCTCTGCACCATCTGGTCGATGGAGTGCCGCATGGTCCAGCCGAGATCGCGCGCGGCGAGGTCGCCGGCTGCCACGATGCGGGCCGGGTCGCCGGGCCGCGGCTCGACGATCTCGGGCTCGAAGTCGATGCCGGTGGCCCGCGCCACGGCCGTCATGATCTCGCGCACGGACACGCCGTCACCGCTGCCGAGGTTGTAGACCGGCTCCAGAGCCTGCCCGGCCAGCAGCTTCTGCGCTGCGACCACGTGCGCATCGGCGAGGTCGGCCACGTGGATGTAGTCGCGCACGCAGGTGCCGTCGGGGGTGGGATAGCCATCACCGTTGATGCGGGGCGTGCGCCCCTCCATCAGCGCCTCGATGACCAGCGGGAACAGATTGTGCGGGCTGGTGTCATACAGATCGGAGACTGCTGATCCGACCACGTTGAAGTAGCGCAGCGAGGTGTGCCGCAGGCCGTACGCGCGCTCGGCGTCGCGCAGCAGCCATTCGCCGATCAGCTTCGATTCGCCATACGGCGACTCGGGCGCGGTGGGGGTCTGCTCCGTGACGATGTCGACGTCGGGGGTGCCGTAGGTGGCGGCGCTGGAGCTGAAGACGATCGCCTCGACGTGCGCCTCCTGCATGGCCTTGAGCAGGCTGACGGTTCCCTGCACGTTCTGCTCGTAGGTGTGCAGCGGGCGGTGCACCGAGACGCCGGCGTACTTGAAGCCAGCCAGGTGCACGACGGCCTCGACCTCGTTCTCGGTCATCGCCTTGGCGAGGTACGTGGTGTCCAGGATCGACCGGTCGATCACCTCGACGTCGGCTGGAACGAACTCGTGGTGGCCGCTGGAGAAGTCGTCGACGACGCAGCAGTCGAGTCCGGCGAGCCGGAAGGCGCGCACCACGTGCGAACCGATGTAGCCGGCTCCGCCGGTGACCAGGATGCTCATGCATCCAGCATGTCAGCCCGGCCGCCGGGTGCGCGCATCAGACGCGGCGCAGGACCGCGGTGACCTTGCCCAAGATGGTGGCGTGCGTGCCATCGATGGGGGAGTAGTTGTCATTGTGCGGCAGCAGCCAGATCTTGCCGTCCTTGCGCTGGAACGTCTTGACCGTGGCTTCGCCGTCGAGCATGGCGGCCACGATCTCGCCGTTCTCGGCCACGGGCTGCTGGCGGATGACCACGTAGTCGCCATCGCAGATGGCGGCGTCGATCATGGAGTCGCCGGACACCTCGAGCATGAAGAGCGTGCCGTCGCCGACCAAGGACTTGGGCATCGGGAAGATCTCCTCGACGCGCTCCTCGGCCAGGATCGGGCCACCGGCCGCGATGCGGCCGACCATGGGGACGTTGACCGGAGCGGGGGCGGCGTCGTTGATGCCGGTCTCGTCGATGTCTGAGCTCATGGCGCGGCGGGCCGCCAGGACATCGGGCAGGAAGATCTCGAGCGCGCGGGGACGGTGCGGGTCGCGCTTGACGTAGCCCATGCCCTCGAGGGTGCGCAGCTGGTGTGCGACCGAGGAGGTGCTGGTGAGGCCGACGGCTGCACCGATCTCGCGCATGCTGGGCGGGTAGCCGCGCCGTTCGATCTCCTCGCGCAAGAACATGAGCACCCGCTGCTGTCGGGCGGTGAGGCCCGTCTCGTCGGGCGGGCCATCGGGCAGTTCGGCCACGTTCGCGTCACGGTCGGCGGGAGTGTCTTCGCTCATGCGTTCGACGATAGACCGCAACACCGACGGAATCAAACATGTGTTCGATCGGCGTGTCGTCGGATTTCGCTGCACTACGATCGCGTCCATGAGCTATCTCGTCGTGGGCACCCGGTCCGGCAGCGCGTGGGGACTCGAGGTGCAGGGAGTAGGCCACACCAGTGCCACCGACCTGGCTGGCGTGGAGTCGGCCGTGCGCGGGCTGCTGGCCGCCGAGGGCATCGCCGACGCCGCCACGGTGGACCTGCAGCTGTTGCTCCCGGACTTCGAGGTCGATCTTGACCAGCAGGGGATGCCGGGCAGCGCCCGCCCGCACCGGGAGATCCTTGCCGGCGTCATCGCCCTCGTCGTGGTGGTCGGCGCGATCGGCTTCGTCGTCGCCAACCTGTTGGGCTGACCCTCAGAGGTCGTCGAGCGACTCGTCCGTCGAGGTCTCGGTGGCAGCCTCGACGCTGGCCCCGAGCAAGAGGGCGAACATGCTGATCCACAGCCACAGCAGCAGGACGACGACGCCAGCCAGCGCTCCGTACGTCTTGCCGTAGCTGCCGAAGTTGTCGACGTAGAGGCTGAAGCCGAGGGAGGCGACGAGCCACAGGCCCGCCAGCCACCAGCACGCCGATCTTCAGCCGGCGGTCCTGCTGCGGGCCGGTCGTCCGCGGGATGGTCCGCGCTGCGGAACAGCACCGTGATGCCCGCCACGATCGCGCCGAGCAGCACCAACCAGCGGCCGACCTCGAGGCCGAAGCGCGCGAAGCCGGGCAGGTCCAGCGCGTCGAACACCGCAGGCGCCGCGGCCACGAGCGCGATGATCACCAGGGCGAACAGCACTCCGCCGGCCGTGAGCTCGCAGCGCCAGCAGCTTGGTGCTGACGAAGTTGCGGTCGCTGTCGCCGCCGAACATGGTGTTGAGCGCCTTGAGCAGGTTGCCGACCCCGCCGGAGGCGCCGTAGATCGCGAGCGTGACGGCGAACAGCAGGCCGACACCGAGGGAGCCGCCGGACGACTGGGTCAGCGAGTCCATCTGGCCGGTGATGACCGACGCGGCATCGGACGGAAGGGCGTCGGTGATCTGCTGCGACTGGCGAGCGACGGTGGCGGGCGAGGCCACCAATCCGTACATCAGGACGGACGCGATCATCGCTGGGAACAGCGACAAGAACGCGTAGAACGCGACGCCGGCGGCCAGCAGGGGAGCGTTGCGTTCGGAGGCGTGCGACCACGCGGAGCGGACCAGGGCAATCGTCGGCTTCATTGCCTCGACGCTATCGGGGGAATCGAAGTGTCGGCACATCGGCGCGCGTGTCGAAAATTCTTTCGGCTGCAATGGCAGGGAGAAATGTCGAGTACCGAGGACGTCGTTCGAAGAAATGTTCGAACGATGCGTGCTTTTGTCCGAGGTGACCTCTAGTGTCGTACACGTGTTCGATCGAACGCTTGTTCGCCAGATCGGTTCCCCGTTTCGGATGACATCGGACGGCGTCGGTCGGACGCACCAACTTCCTCACTTCCCCTCTGGAGGCCACCATGAGCACCATCGCATTCACCACCACCAGCTTCGCCCCGCCGGTCCTGCGTCTCACGCGCCGCGGCAAGGCTGTCGTCCTCGCCGCCGCCCTGGCCGCCATCGCCGTGCTGGTCATTGCCTTCGGCTCGGCCGGCATCGCCTCGGGTGAGGCTGGCGCCGCGCCGGCCACCCGCACCGTGCAGGTCGCTGCCGGCCAGACGCTGTGGCAGATCGCGGCCGAAGCCAATCCCAACGGTGACATCCGCAGCACGGTCGACCAGATCGTCCGCCTCAACTCGCTGCCGAGCGCTTCTGCGCTGCAGCTCGGCTCGGAGATCGCAGTCCCGATCTACCGCTGAGCCACCCGTCGACGCCCGCGGCACACCTTGGGGAAGGGGTACCGCGGGCGTCGTCATGTCCGGCGAACAGCCGTTCGCCAGTGACGAGCTCTGCGAGGAGCGTGAGCGGAGCGAAGGGCACGGTCGCTCCGCTCCCTGGCGAACAGGCACCTGCTCGCCAAGGAGGCCGCTCCGCGGCCGACTGTGAGGGAGCGCCAGCGACCGAGGCGAGACCATCGCAAGGGTCCTATCGGCTACGCGACGAACAGCCCTGCTCGGAGGGTCGAACCGGGGTGCCACACTTGGCGCATGCAGGTACATGTGGTGGCTGATGTCGACGATCCCGAGGGCGGATACTTCACCGAACGACTGGTCGCACTCGGTGCCACGTTCGTCGATCACGACCGCGACAACCTGCCGGCCTTTGCCGACATCGAGCGCCCGGATGTGATCCTGCTGCTCGGCTCGAATCGTGCCGCCCACGACCGCGAGCACCGCGACGTCGTGAAGGCGGAGTCGGTCTTCGTCCGCCACGCGCTCTCGCAGGGCGTGCCCGTCATGGGCATCTGTTACGGCGCTCAGCTGATGGCCAGAGCGTTCGGCGGCACCTCGTACCGCGCCGACGAGCCCGAGCTCGGTTGGCAGCGCGTCGACACCATCGAGCACCGGCTGTGCCCCGGAGGGCCCGTGGGCGCAGATGCACAGCGACGTGTTCTCGCCCGGTCCCACCTCCAAGGTCCTCGGCACGTCGTGGCGCGGCCCGCAGTGCTTCGTCGACGACACGTTCGGTGCCCGCGCCATCGCGTGGCAGTTCCACCCCGAGGTCACGGCCCCAACGTTCGAGCGGTGGGTCCGCGAGGCGTACTACGGCGACACCGAGGTCGATGCCAAGGACCTGATCCAGCAAGCCCGCGACAACGCGGCGAGCAGCCGCAATCGCGCCCACGATCTCGTGGACTCCGCTCTGGACTACCTGGGCGTCAGCACGTCGTAGGCCTCGCTCGTGCCCGATGCATACAGAGTGTATGTATCGGCGGGTATCATGGTGTGATGGCTGGCTTGGTGCAGATTCGCAACGTCCCCGACGAAACTCGTCGCGAGCTCAAGGCGCGCGCCGCGGCGCGGGGGGTGTCGCTGAACGACCTCCTGCTCGACCTGTTGGTCGAGGAGGCGTCTCGTCCCACGGTCGCGGAGGTGCTGGCTCGTGCTCGCGCCCGCACCGAGCGTTCGTCTGTCTCGTCGGTCGACATCATCCGCGAGCTGCGAGACGGCCGCTCGTGATCGTGGTCGACTGCTCGGTGGTGGTTGATGCGCTGGTGGGGGAGGACATGGAGGTCGTTGCCGAGGGCCTGGAGGCGAGGCGTCTGATGGCGCCGATGCTGATCGACTTTGAGGTGACCTCCGCCATCCGCGGTCTGCTGCTGGGTCGTCGCATGTCCGCAGCCCGGGCCGAGGGAGCGCTGGCTGACTACGACCTGCTCAGCCTCACGCGTTGGGCTTCAGCACGAGACCTTCGTGGCCGGGTTCTTGAGCTGCGCGATAACTTCTCGGCCTACGACGCTGCCTACGTGGTGCTGGCCGAAGCCCTCGACTGCCCGCTGGTGACCCGCGACCGACGACTCGCCCGCGCGGCTGACGGCATCGTCGAGGTACAGGTCGTCTGACCTCACGAAGCCCCGCTCACGTGCGCAACGGACCGGGGCTTCGGACTGGGGGTCGGTGTCAGTCGGTGACGTCGGCGGCGTCGCTCGCAGCGATCGCGGCCTCCTCCTCTGATCCGGCGTCGGCGGTGGAGAGCTGACCACCGGTGCTCTCCAGGTGGGCCCGGATGAACCAGTGGAACAGCTCGAGCTGGCTCTGCTGGCTGATGACCATGTCCTCGGTCACCGGGTCGAGGTCCGAGACGGCCGGCCTGCGCCTTGCGGTGATCCTCCAACAGGTTGATGTAGACCTCGTCCAGAGCGCCGAGGTGCTCGTTGGTCGTGGCGCGGCCCAGCGAGTAGTCCTTCCAGGTGCGGCCCTCGACGACGGCGCCGGGCGTGCCCTTGGGGGAGGTGCCCAGCGTCGCGATGCGCTCGGCGGTCTCGTCGACCATCGCGATGACCTCGTCGACGTGCGGGTCGATCATCTCGTGCACCGCGATGAAGTGCGGCCCCACGACGTTCCAGTGCACGTGCTTGAGCGTCAGGTGCAGGTCGATCAGGGCGTTGAGGCGGTCCTGCAGGATGCCTGCGAGCTTCGCGCCCTCGTCGGTGGTGAGTCCGGGAATCGTGAATTTCGGGGTGGAAGTAGCCATGTCTCCTGTGTACCCAGAACGGGGTCATTTCACACACCAGATCTGTCTCCTGAGGCCCACGACACGCATGAGATGGATGGGGCTTCTGAGTGGTCTGAGGCGTCTGACCTGCAGCAATGCACCACCGGCAAAAAAGTGTCAGCAGTGTGCTGAATTATGTTGCACGCCTCACTCACCGAGGCGTACAGTGGCACTACATCTAGTAGTTACACCGGTGTAGTTTTCCACATCTTGTTACACAGGTTGGTGGGGGTTACCCACCGAAATGGCCGGGAATCCACACGCCGTCCACAGCTTCGTCCCCAATTCTTGCTCGAGAGGAGCCATCCGCGATGCATTGTCCGTTCTGCAAGAACACCGACACCAAGGTGCTCGACAGCCGTGTCGCCGACGAAGGCGGGTCCATCCGTCGTCGTCGCAGCTGCTCGTCGTGCGAGAAGCGCTTCACCACCATCGAGCAGATGCAGCTCATGGTGCTCAAGCGCAGTGGCGCCACCGAGCCGTTCACCCGCGACAAGGCCATCGCAGGTGTCGCCAAGGCCTGCAAGGGCCGGCCCGTGTCCGCCGACGACCTGGCCCGCCTGGGCCAGCAGGTCGAGGACACGCTGCGCGAGTCCGGAGCAGCCGAGATCGAGGCCCACCAGGTGGGCCTGGCCATTCTCGATCCGCTCAGGAGCCTCGACGAAGTGGCCTACCTGCGGTTCGCGAGCGTCTACAAGGCGTTCGAGTCCGCCGACGACTTCGCCGCCGAGATCGCCACGATGATGTCGGCCACCGCCGACGGCGAGCTGGCCGAAGAGCACGCCCGCACCACCCGCTGAACACCACCGCTGAACACCACCCCCACCACCGCACAGGAGCACCAGTCATGACGGAAACGGTCAGCGGACCCAACAACGGGTCCGAGCCCACCACCAGCACACCGGCCGCGAACGGCCCGGCGCACGCAGCACGCGCCACGGGTGTGGCCATGAAGCGTGTCTTCACCACGCCGGGGGTGCACCCGTATGACGACGTCACCTGGGAGCGTCGCGACGTCGTGCAGACCAACTGGAAGACCGGCGAGAACGTCTTCGAGCAGCGCGGTGTGGAGTTCCCCGACTTCTGGAGCGTCAACGCCTCCACCATCGTCACCACCAAGTACTTCCGCGGCGCCGTGGGCACCCCCGAGCGCGAGCAGAGCCTCAAGCAGCTGCTCGACCGCGTGGTGCTCACCTACACCGCGGCGGGCAAGGAGTTCGGCTACTTCGCCACCGAGGTCGACGCCGAGATCTTCGAGCACGAGCTCACGCACATGCTGCTGCACCAGGTGTTCAGCTTCAACAGCCCGGTGTGGTTCAACGTCGGCACGTCCAGCCCCCAGCAGGTCAGCGCCTGCTTCATCCTCGCGGTGGATGACTCCATGGACTCGATCCTGAACTGGTACAAGGAAGAGGGCCTGATCTTCAAGGGTGGATCCGGTGCTGGCCTCAACCTGAGCCGCATCCGTTCCTCCAAGGAGCTGCTCCGCTCCTCCGGTGGCACGGCGTCCGGTCCCGTCTCGTTCATGCGCGGCGCCGATGCGTCCGCCGGCACCATCAAGTCCGGTGGCGCCACGCGTCGCGCGGCCAAGATGGTCGTGCTGGACATCGATCACCCCGACATCGCCGAGTTCGTCGAGACCAAGGCCAAGGAGGAGGACAAGATCCGTGTCCTCCGCGACGCCGGCTACGACATGGACCTCGGTGGCTCCGACATCACGTCGGTGCAGTACCAGAACGCCAACAACTCCATCCGCGTCAACGACGAGTTCATGCGCGCGGTCGAGACCGGCGGCGAGTTCGGTCTCCGCGCTCGCACCAACAACGAGATCATCGAGACCGTCGACGCCAAGAAGCTGTGGGAGGACATCGCGCAGGCTGCCTGGGCGTGCGCCGACCCCGGCATCCAGTACGACGGCACCATCAACGACTGGCACACCTCGCCCGAGGCCGGCCGCATCACGGCGTCCAACCCGTGCAGCGAGTACATGCACCTGGACAACTCCTCGTGCAACCTGGCCAGCCTCAACCTGCTGAAGTTCCTCAAGGACGACGGCTCGTTCGACTCCACCAAGTTCGTGGAGTCCGTCGAGCTGATCATCACCGCGATGGACATCAGCATCTGCTTCGCCGACTTCCCGACCGAGGCCATCGGCGAGACCACGCGCGCCTACCGCCAGCTGGGCATCGGCTTCGCCAACCTCGGCGCGCTGCTCATGGCGTCCGGCCTGGCCTACGACTCCGATGGTGGCCGCGCCCTGGCCGGCTCCATCACGTCGCTGATGACCGGCGCTTCGTACCGTCGCTCGGCCGAGCTGGCCGGCGTCGTCGGCCCGTACGACGGCTTCGCGCAGAACGCGTCGGCGCACGAGCGGGTCATGCGCAAGCACCAGGCCGCCAACGACGAGATCCGCACGGTCCACGGCCTCGACATCGCGGTGCACCGTGAGGCTGCCAAGCAGTGGGCCGAGAACCTCAAGATCGGCCAGGAGAACGGTTGGCGCAACAGCCAGGCGTCCGTGCTGGCACCCACCGGCACCATCGGCTTCATGATGGACTGCGACACCACCGGCATCGAGCCGGACTTCTCGCTGGTCAAGTTCAAGAAGCTGGTCGGCGGCGGCTCCATGCAGATCGTCAACCAGACGATCCCGGCGGCGCTCAAGAAGCTCAACTACACCGAGGAGACCATCGAGGCGATCGTCGAGTTCATCGCCGAGAACGGTCACGTCATCGACGCGCCCGGCCTCAAGCTGGAGCACTACGAGATCTTCGACACCGCCATGGGCGAGCGCTCCATCAAGCCCATGGGCCACGTGCGCATGATGGCTGCCTGCCAGCCGTTCCTGTCCGGTGCCATCTCCAAGACGGTGAACCTGCCGGAGTCGGCCACGGTCGAGGAGATCGAGGACGTCTACTTCCAGGGCTGGAAGCTGGGCCTGAAGGCGCTCGCGGTCTACCGCGACAACTGCAAGGTCGGTCAGCCGCTGTCGGACGGCAAGGCCAAGGCCAAGGATGCGCCGGAGACCGAGGTCAAGACGGTCATCGTCGAGAAGCCGATCCGTCGCAAGATGCCCAAGTCGCGTCAGTCGATCACCACGTCGTTCAGCGTCGGCGGAGCCGAGGGCTACATGACCTCCGGTGCCCACGCCGACGGTTCGCTCGGCGAGATCTTCATGAAGCTGGGCAAGCAGGGCTCCACCCTGGCCGGCATGATGGACGCCTTCAGCATCGCCATCAGCATCTCGCTGCAGTACGGCGTGCCGCTGGAGACCTTCGTGCAGAAGTTCACCAACATGAAGTTCGAGCCGGCCGGTCTCACCGACGACCCGGACGTCCGCATGAGCCAGTCGATCATGGACTACACGTTCCGTCGCCTGGCCCTGGACTACCTGGACTACGAGACCCGCTCGGCCCTGGGCATCTACTCCGCCGACGAGCGCCAGCGCTACCTCGACACGGGCTCCTACGAGCCCCTGAACGCCGGCGGCACCACCGCCGCCGAGCTGATCGAGATCGAGCCCACCGCGTTGGTCGAGGATGACTCGGTCGCCAGCGAGCGAAGCGAGCGTGAGGGGCGAGGAACGAGCCCCGAGGCGTCCGCAACGGACAGCGCGACGGAAGCAGGCACCCAGCCCGCCCCCCGCGGCGCCCACACCAGCGCCGAGCTCCTCGAGGCCATCACCGGCTCCGCGGTCGACTCCCCGCTCTGCATGACCTGCGGCACCAAGATGCGCCCCGCCGGCTCCTGCCACGTCTGCGAAGGCTGCGGCAGCACCAGCGGCTGCAGCTAGAGGCTAGACAGTTCAAACGCCGGTCGCCTTCGAGGTGGCCGGCGTTTGCTGCGTGCCTACGATCGAGCGCGGCAACGGATCTCGCACCTGATGGTGAGCGGCAGCGGGTTCGCCGCGCGCCTAGGTTGTCAGCGTCGGATGGAAGTAGTCGAACAGGCCAGCGTCGATCGGATCGGCGAAGCGGAGGTTCATTCGGGCGACCGACACGGGCTTGCCTGAGTTCCCCGGCATGGTGGTGTCCTCGGCGTCGGTAGGCAGGCCGTATCCCAGAAAGTAGAACTCAGAGCCTTCGGCGTCGTCCTTCTTGACGAAGACGGGCAGCCGATACTTACCCGCTGCGATGTCCTTCTCCAAGGGTGACTTGAGGGTGCGGTTGCTCTTCGTGTACCAAATCATGCTGGAACGGTCGATCAAGGCGTCCTCGTAGGCAGTACTTGCCGACACTTCATCCGACTTGTGAAGAGTGACGAAAATGGGGCAGGTGCCGCTTTCTTTGTGCGCCTTGTAACCGTAGAGAGTTGAGGTCCAGCGACGCGGGAAGTTCAAGAGGCGAGTGACCTCCTTGCGCGAATATTGAGCACCCTGGATGAAAGGATCCCCGCCGGCGTAACGGTCGACGACGATGTGAGCGCCGGTCTTGAGGAGGTCGTCAACGGCCGACCGGAACTCTGCCGATGATTCATAGGCAGTCGTGAAGTGGGGGACGAGCGTCACCCGACCATCTCCCTTAAGTTCCGCGATGCCGCCGCGGTATCGAGTCCGATCGACTTCAGCGTGGTTTTCAATCGTCAGTGTGTCGATGGCTCCCTGGATACCGTCAGCGCTGGTGCCGATTCCGGACCGTTCAAAGGCTGATGCAATCTCTTGGATTGTCTGCGCGCCGTCTTCCAGCAAGAGCCTCGTGAGGCGGAATTCGTGGGGCCGCTTCGAGGTGAGGACTTCGTGCGAAAGCAGTCCAAGCATGCGGATTTCGTCGGGAGAGAGGCCTGCCTCCGTGCCAAGAACCTTGGCCGCCAAGACGGGGTAGTTTTCAAGCTTGGTTCCGAGTACTACTGGATCCACCGACTCAAAACGTAGGAAGTCCCACAACGCTGGCGTGCCACCGACCCGCTCGGACATCGACGTTACAGCGGCCTTCAACATCGCCATGCTGTCGAGTTTCACTGCGCTGATCGACCTCAACACCCGTTCTTGCGCGATGCGATCAAATCGAACACTGGAAAGTCCAGGAAGAACGCCTGATTCCTCTGCGGCGATCAGGTTCTTCCGAAGCGATTCCTTGTTGAGGGACTCATCGCCAAACAGGGCGATAGGGATCATGTAGTTGTTCGTGTAGTTGCCAATGAAGTCGATGACCACCAGGTACTCCTTGTCGGCGGCCAAGCGGAGCCCACGTCCGAGCTGCTGCACGAAGACAATGGCAGATTTGGTCTGCCGCAACATGATGACTTGGTTGATCGTCGGGATGTCCACGCCTTCGTTGAAGACGTCAACGGTCAATATGTAGTCGAGGTCGCCGGATTCGAGGAGCTCTACCGCTGCCTCCCGGGATTCGACGCTGTCGTCGCCAGTCAAGGCGATGGTTCGAAGGGGTTTGCCCCTCAGCGTTCGGCTATCGAGCGCCGCTGAAAGTGCCTTCGCCTCCGCTTTTCGGCTGCAGAAAATGAGCCCGCGTGGCGCGACTCCGGCCTGTCCGTAGGTCTCGATGGCCATGATGACGTGGTCGATCCGCTCGGGGCTGATCAGGACCTTGAGGTCGTCCTGCGGGGCGTCCTCGTACTCGTTGGTCACGTCCGCGACCCCGTAGTAGTGGAATGGGCTCAACATTTTGGCTTCGAGGGCGTGGTTCAAACGGATCTCGTACGGGACATTGAAGTCATACAGTTCGAAGATATTGATGCCATCGCCACGCTCTGGTGTCGCGGTCATTCCAAGTAAGAACCTTGGGCCGAAATGGTTCAAAATGCGGCCGTACGAATGCGCGCCACTTCGGTGGGCTTCATCAATGATGATGTAGTCGAAATCGTCCGCGGCAAATGTGTGAAGGATGCCTGGCCGAGACAGTGTCTGAACCGTCGCGAACACGAAGCGCTGGCCAGACTGTTTAGACGACCCCGTGAGCTTCCCGTAGTCAGATCGCGGCCCGCCAAGAACGCTATGAAATGCCGACACGGTGCGGTCGAGAATCTGTTCGCGGTGAACAACAAAGAGCATCCGGCGCGGCGCCGCCGCCCGAACGTCAAGAGCCGAGAGGAGCGTCTTCCCGGTCCCGGTGGCCGAGATGATTACCGCCTTGGTCTCCCCTTGTTGACGAACCTGAGCGAGCGCCGCGAGAGCGTCCCGCTGCATTTGGTTGGGAACGACGACCGCTGGTGATGTGTGAACTAGATCGGGCTTCTGTGGGATCGTCGTCCGCGGTGGGGGAGCGACCCAGGATGAGCCGTACTGCTCGATCCATTCCGCGGTTAATGGAGTTGAGTTCGAGACTTCCCTTCCGACTAGCTCGGTTATTTGGGAGGCCAGATCGCTTGCCGTGGATGCCGAAACTTTGAGATTCCACTCATGGTTGGTTGCGAGCGCAGTTTTGGTCAGATTCGAACTGCCGACCATGGCTGTCACGAATTCGGAGTGCTCAAAGATGTAGCCCTTGGGGTGGAATGCCTCATCGTTGTGAAGCCGTACGTCAACGCCGAACTGGCGGAGTTTGAGCAACTCAGCGAATGCGGCAGGCGAATTGAATCCGAGGTAGTCGGACGTAACGATTCGACCGGTTCCCTCAAACTCAACGAGTTCCTTGACCATCAGCGCGATGGCACCTGGAGTCACGAAGGCCACGGAGAACGTGAAGGATTCGCAGTCCTTGAGTTCCTCGAGTATCGAATGCAGAACGGTGCTGCCGTCGTGATTCAGGACCATGCGTGGGTTGTGTCTCTGAGGCGCGGAAGCGGTCTTGCCGAGATAGCCAAATGCAACATCGAGGGGGAACGGACTGTCCCATCTGAAATCGACCGTCACTCTGGATTCCCGGACAGGATCACTACAGCGGGAACATCGGCTGGCGCCCAATCGAGCGAGGGTAGTTCCGCACGAGATAGCCACATGACCGCAGAGTGCTCGTTCAGCTGAGGCTCACCCTCGATCAGCCTGCACAGGAACGTCGTCAGACTGATCGTCGCGAAATCGTAGGCGTGGATGGTCGTCGTGAGCTTCCGGCCGACTTCGATGTCGCATTGAAGTTCCTCCCGAACCTCGCGCTCGAGCGCTTGGCGCGGAGTCTCCCCCGACTCAACTTTGCCGCCCGGAAACTCCCACTTCAGCGGAAGCCTCCCCTCGACTCCACGCTGAGCGCACAACACGGTGTCGTCGCGGGCGATCACTGCACCAACAACTTCGACAGGCTTCAAGCCGATCCCCCTCCGCTCCCGATGGCTCACACTACGAGCCTTCGCACGTGGTCCTGAGACGTCTGATGCTCAAACGCTATCGGGGAAGCGTCACGCTGGCCGGGAGGTCGGCGAAACGATCTCTCAGTCGCAGTTGTTGCACAGCCCGGTGAGCGACTTCTCCATGAAGCAGGAGGGGCAGACTTCGCCGGCGGTCTTCTCGGCGACCGGCTTGCGGGTGACGCGTTCCTTCTTGGCCTTGGCCTGCTTGGTCAGCGTCGGCTGGCCGCCGTCGGCGGGCAGGTCGGACGCGTACTTCTGGTAGCAGGCCAGACGGTCTTCGGCGGCACGCCACTGCAGGTCCTCGACCTCGCCGCCGGTGGTGGCGACGATCGACTTCAGGTACCCGTCGCCGATCGTTCCGTCGGCCTTCACGCACAGCGATGCCAGGGGCGCGTCGCTGTCGCGGTGAGCCTGCTTGGCGATGAGATCGAGCATGGGGCCGATCCAGTTCATCAGCAGCATCGTGGTCCGCTGCCCTGACGTCGACTGCACGTGATCGCTCAGCTCGAGGTAGGTGACGACACCCCCGTAGGACTTTGCGGTGTCCTGCAGCAGCCCGTAAGCGAGGGGAGTCCAGGATTTCATCAGCTGTTCGGTTTTAGTCGTCACATCTAGAGGCTACGCGCTGTTGGAGGGGTCCCTGACCACGGAGCCACCAGGAGCGAGCCGACGATGCGTCACGTGCACCAGAATCCCGGCGCACAGAGCGCCGGCTGTGCCGAGGATCTCATCGCTCAGGGTGTCCTCGTAGGCGCCGTCGAGCTCGATGCCGCGCTGGATGAAGGTGAAGTACTCGCCGATCTCCCACACCACGGCGATGGCCGCGCCCAGGCCGGTGACCAGCACGATCAGCACCCAGCGCGGCTGCACGTCGGCGCGGGCGATGAACAGTCCGATGCCCCACAGCAGCAGGAACCACGTGACGAAGTGCGCCACGTTGTCGAACGGCTCCCAGCCGTCGTAGAGGTCCAGCGAATTGCCGAGGGCGTCGAACAGGAACGACGAGATGATGATGGCGCACGGCCACCACGGGATCGGTTGAGGTGAGGTGCGTCGGCGCTGGACCAGGGTCCAGATGGCGGGGGCAGCCAGCATCAGCACGGTGTTGACCAGCAGGCGAGTCGCGAATCCCTTGCCCTCGAAGCGGTCGAGGCCGCCGAAGGCGCCGACGAGCAGCTGGACTTCCGTGGCGATGAAGAACAACGCGGCCACGAGGAATGCTGGGTTTCGGCGCTCGCCTATGGGCATGGGAGTCGAGGTCATGGGAGGACGATAGGGCTTCAGAGCCCGTGCGAGCGTGAGCCTGGTGGGTTTGGTTCGCCTCGCTTCGCTCACAGTCGGCCGCAGGCGGCCTCCTTGGCGAACGGGCAGTCGTTCGCCTCGGTCGCTCGTTCCTCGCTCCCTCACGCTCCTCGCGGAGCTCGTCGCTGGCGAACGGGGTGGGCGGCCTCCTTGGCGAGCGGTTCGGGTGGACGCGGGGGGCGGGGCGGGGGACGATCGGCAGATGCGTACTGATGTCGAGATCCCCAGCCACGGCGAGCAGCTCGGGGCGTGGCACTACACGGCCGAGTCGGCGGACCTCGAGGGTCCGACGGGGCGACCGTGCGTCGTCATGGCCCACGGCTTCGGCGCGACCCGGGACGCGGGGCTCACGCCGTTCGCGGAGAAGTTCGCCGCCGCCGGCGCCGACGTGCTGGTGTTCGACTACCGCGGCTTCGGCACCTCGACGGGCGCAAGCGCCAGAGCGTCGACCACCGGGCGCACCGCGCCGACTACCGCGAGGCGGTGAAGTTCGCCCGCGGCCTCGACGGCGTCGACCCCGAGCGCATCGTGCTGTGGGGCAGCTCGTACTCCGGCGGACACGTGATCGCCGTGGCGGCCGACGACGAGTTCATCGCCGGCGTCATCTCCCAGGGCGCTGCCATGGACGGGCTCCGCGCGGTGTTCCAGATCCTCGACTACGCCGGACCCAAGCAGCTGCTCAAGCTGACCGGCCACGCCCTGCGCGACGTCGGCCACATGCTCACCCGCCGTGCGCCGCACGTGATCCCGATCGTCGGGCCTCCCGGCAGCACGGCGGCCATCACGTCAGACGACGGCGAGGCCGGCTACGAGCTGATCATGGGTCCGACCTTCCGCAACGAGATGCGGGCCCGGGGCATCTTGCCGATCATGATCAACCGGCCCGTCGTGGCCGCCCACAAGCTCAAGATGCCGGTGCTGCTCGTCGTGGCCGCCCAGGACAGCATCGCCCCGGTGTCAGCGGTCGAGAAGGTCGCCCAGCGCACCCACGGACAGGTGCAGGTCGAACGGTTCGACGTCGGGCACTTCGACATCTACCAGGGCGAGCCGTTCGAGAAGTCGAGCAACGCCCAGGTGGAGTTCCTGCGCTCGTTGTGAGTCTCAGGCCTCGGGCTGCTGGTGCGGGCCTGGATGTCCCGGCGGTGCTTGATCGCCTCGTAGGCGATCGGCAGGACCGAGAACAACAGGATCGCGATGATCGCGTAGTCGATGTTGTCGCCGAGCGCCGGGAAGGTCTGACCGAGGAAGTAGCCGAGCAGGGTGATGCTCAGGACCCACAGCACGGCTCCGATGGCGCTCCAGCGGAAGAAGCGCGTGCGTTCCATCCGCGTCACGCCGGCGACCACGGTGATGTAGGTACGCACGAAGGGCACGAACCGCCCGATGACCAGCGCCTTGTTGCCGTGCTTGGCGAAGAACGTCTCGGTGTTCTCGAAGTACTTGCGCTTGAGGATGCGGCCGTCGCGCTCGTACAGGGGTGGCCCGATCTTGCGACCGATCTCGTAACCGGCCACGTTGCCCGCGAATGCGGCGATCGTCAGCACCGTCATCGCGATGACCACCCCGGCGAGGGGGTTGCCGATGCCGAGCACGTCGATCTTCTCGCCCGCGATGAAGAGACCCAACGCGAACAGCAGGCTGTCGCCGGGCAGGAACGGGAAGAACAGTCCGCACTCGACGAAGATGATGATCAGGCTGATCCAGAGGAACGTGCCGCCGAAGTTCTCCAGCAACCAGTTGGGATCCATGAAGCTGGGACCGAGGGCGGCAGGCTGGATCATCGGCAGGAGCACTCCCACAAACTACCGTGCGGGGTTACGCGATCGCCGCGGGCTTGTCGCCGTTGAACGCCCAGGTCGCGTCCCAGGCATGGATGCGGAGCCCCTTCTTGGTCTCGTGGATCTCCAGCTTCATGCGCACGGCATATTCGACGGCGGTCTGACCGGCCTCGTTCTGCACCAGCACCTTGCCGGAGCTGGTGAGCCAGATGGTGGGGTACCCGAACAGGAACTCGTACTTCGGCTGGGTGATCTTCTGGTCGATCACGATCTGCGGATCGTCTCGCAGCGACAGGCCGCTGTTGGACAGCGCGTTGGTGAAGTCCACGAAGGTCAGGGCTCGTACCGTGTTGGCATCGTCCTCGAAGGACGCTGCGCCTCCGACGGCCGTGCGCAGGGTCTTGAGGGCGCTGGCCGTCAGCACGGACTCGAACTGGTCGAAGTCGGCGTCCACCATGTCGCCCAGCGCCAGCCGCAGGTACTCGCCGTTGAACTGGTACCGCAGTGCCACCTGGGCCGCGAAGGCGTAGGTGTCGCGAGCGGTGGGGTTGTCCGTCTTCAACCCGGCGATGCGCGGGTCGGGCGCATCCATCGTGGTGATGGGCTTGGGCGACGTCGAGATCTGGGGTTCCGCATCCCCGCCGCCCGAGCAGGCCGCGGTCATCAGCAGCATCAGCGCGGCCATCAACCCTGTCGCGCTGCGTCGGATCATGACCAGAACCCTAGTGGCGCAGTGCCACGAGCCGAGCCAGCTCGGCGTCGGACAGCTCGGTCAGGGCGCTCTCGCCGCCGTTGACCACGGCGTCGGCCAGCGACCGCTTGCTGGCGATCAGCTCGGAGATCGACTCCTCGATGGTGCCTTCGCTGATCAAGCGGTGCACCTGCACCGACTTGGTCTGGCCGATGCGGTGGGCACGGTCGGTGGCCTGGTCCTCGACGGCGGGGTTCCACCAGCGGTCGTAGTGGATGACGTGGTCGGCGCGGGTGAGGTTCAAGCCGGTGCCAGCGGCCTTGAGCGACAGCACGAACACCGGCACCTGGCCGGCCTGGAACTTGTGCACCATCTTCTCGCGGGTGGGCACGCCGGTGCCGCCGTGCAGGAACTGGTGCTCGATCTTCTTCTCGGCCAGGTGGCGGGTCAGCAGGCGACCCATCTGGGCGTACTGCGTGAACACGAGCACCCCGCCGTCCTCGGCGACGATCTCCTCGACCAGCTCGTCG
The DNA here is from genome assembly GCA_963769445.1 of uncultured Actinomycetota bacterium. GTDB lineage: Bacteria > Actinomycetota > Actinomycetes > Propionibacteriales > Nocardioidaceae > Aeromicrobium. The sequence goes on from CAVYLO010000004.1 coordinate 250,241, forward strand.
AAGACGCCGAGCTTGCCGGACCGGCCACCCAGACGACCTTCGGTCTCGCGCAGGAAGTGCGCAGGGTGGTTGCAGATCTGCTTGAGCTGGGTCAGCAGCTTGACCACCAGGCCGCGGCGTTGGATGCCGGCCGCCTGCTCGATCTGGCCCATCGTCTGACGCACGACCGCTTCGTACAGCCCCACCTGCTCGCGGGTCAGGTGCGTGGTGTGGTCGGTCTCGATCTTGGGCGGCAGCTCCGGAGCGATGCCGGGATCGCTCTTGCGGCGGCGCAGCAGGAACGGGCGAATCAGCGCGGAGAGCCCTGTGGCCGCCTCGTCGTCGCGGCCGGACTCGATGCGCCGCGACCACTGGGTGCGGAACTGGTCGTGCGTGCCGAGCAGGCCGGGCGTGGTCCAGTCGAGGATGGCCCACAGCTCGGAGAGGTTGTTCTCGACCGGGGTGCCGGTCATGGCGATGCGGGCGTCGGACGGGATGTCGCGCAGCGCCTGCGCGCCGCGCGAGCGCGGGTTCTTGACGTTCTGCGCTTCGTCGGCGACCACCATGCCCCAACCGGGCGCGTGCTTGGCCAGCAGATCCGAATCGGCGCGCATCGTGGCGTAGGTCGTGACGACGAACCCCTCGGTGGCGTCCTCGACCCACCTCCGCGGGCCGTGATAGCGGTGCACCGGCACACCGGGCGCGAATCGCTTGATCTCGCGCTCCCAGTTGCCCAGCACCGACGCCGGACACACGACCAGGGTCGGCGGGGCCTCCTCGCCCGTGCGCTTGCGGTGCAGCTCGTGCCGGTTCAGGTGCAGCGCGATGAGCATGACGGTCTTGCCCAGACCCATGTCGTCGGCGAGGATGCCGCCGAGGCCGAGGTCGGTGAGCTGGGCCATCCACCGCAGACCCTGCAGCTGGTACTCGCGGAGCTGGCCCTCCAGCCCGGCAGGCTGCTCGGCCGGGACGATGTCGCGGTCGCTGGCGGCGAGGCGCAGGCGCACTTCTTCAAGCCAGCCGACGGTGTCGACCTCGGTGGTCACGCCGTCGATCTGCATCTCGCCCGTGACGGCCGCCCGCAGCGCCTCGATGGCGTTGATCTCGCCGGAGGTGCGGTGCAGGGCGCGCTCGATGCGGCTCTTCTCCACGAACACCCACTGGTCGCGGATGCGCAGGAAGCCGTGGTGCGAGGACGCGAGCTCCTCGACCTCAGCGGCCGTCAGCTGCTGTCCGCCGATCGCGATCTGCCAGTCGAAGCGGAACAGCTGAGCCTGGGTGAACGAGGAGGGTCGATCGCCGGGCATGCGCTCGTCGCGCTGCACCACGACCGACGTGTCCAGCTCGCGCACCAGCTCCGGCGGCCAGCTGATGTCGGCGCGGCAGGCGATCAGCAGCGTGGTCAGGTGGCCGGAGCCCAGCTGGGCGAGCTCGTCGGTGCTGACCGTCGTGGCGCCGCGAGCGGTGGCTTCTCGCAGGCGTGCGGCCGGTGCCCAGCGGTCGTCGAGACGGCGCAGCATCGTGAGCAGCGGCTCGCGGGCTCCGATGCGCGGGTGCAGGTCGTTGCCGATCAGATCGGTGGCCTCGAAAGCCGCGCCGGGCGATGGGCGCACCCGCAGACGAACCACGGCCGCCTCGGTGGCGGTGGGTTCGCTCAGGAACGTGATGACGAAGGTGTACGCGTAGGTGATCGGCCGGTACGGGTCCGGATTGCGCTGCGATGCCTCGTAGGTCGATCGTTGCGGGGTGGAGGCGGCCGCCGGTGCATCGACGGCCAGCGAGGCGAGAAAGCCCTGCACCTGGGCCAGTCCGGACTTGCCGTTGACCATCGGGATCGACTGCGCCGCGTGCTGCAGCTGGCTGTTCTCGCCATCGGTGGGGGACCCGAGGCCACCTCGTGCCATCAGCCGCAGCGCGAGAATGGCGGGATTGGCCCACGCGCGCGCCGTGCGGTCGGCGTACATCACGCGGACGCCCTGGCTCAACGCGCCGATCGCCTCATTGGCGGTGGCGCGCTCCTCTCCGTCGGGGGAGTGAAACACGAACCGTGAATCGGCCGGTGTCTCACCGACCTCGAACGTGACCTGATGGCGCAGCATGGCGCGCAGGTCGAGGGAAGAAATGGGCATCGTTCCATTATCTCGTACGGGTGGTCATCTCGTTCGTCGAGGTTGGTCATGTCGCTCCTGACATGATCGAGCGATGGTCGATGTACGCACGCCGATGGCAGTGCTGACGGCCGTGGTGCTGACCGCGTGTTCGGCCCCCGACACCGGCTCGCCGCAGCCAGGACTGTCCGCCACGATCCCGACCGTCACCGCCGAGCCGGTCCGATTTCCCGACGACGACTGGGAACGGGAGGACCGCGGCGACTGGGCCTCCCTCGACCGTGAGCTGGCGCAGACCGGCTCGTCGTGTGTCGCGGTGGTGCACGACGGCGCACTCGTCCACGACAACTACTGGAACGGCGGCGGACCGACGGTGCCGGTCCGCACCTACTCGATCACCAAGTCGATGACATCTGCGCTCGTGGCGATGGCAGTCGGCGACGGCTCCCTGGCGCTCGACGACCCAGCGTCGGAGCAGGTCGACGAGTGGCGCGGGGATGGTCCCGCCGGTGACGTCACGGTCCGCGACCTGCTGGCGCAGGTGTCGGGCCGCACGTGGAGCGAGGCCACCGATCGTCAGCTGATTCGGGAGTCCCGCGACCAGACGGCCTACGCGATCGGGTTGCCGCAGAGCGCTCCGCCGGGGGAGTGGGTCTACGACAACGCGGCGCCGCAGGTGCTCGAGCGGGTCCTGGCCGAGTCCGAGACCGAGGACGGAGACGTCGTGGCCCTCGCGAAACGCCGCCTGCTCGAACCGCTCGGCATGGACGACACCACCTGGCCGCGCGACGCGACGGGGCACGCCACCACGTACTCCGGGGTGACCTCCACGTGCACCGACCTGGCCAGGTTCGGCTACCTGATGCTGCAGGACGGACACTGGGTCGACGAGCAGCTGATACCGCCTGAACTCGTCGCGGAGACGACCAAGCCCGCCACCGAGGAGAACGCCGCCTACGGCCTGCTGTGGTGGACCAATGGCGAGGGCACCGTGGTCGAGGCGCGGCGACAGGCAGGTTTCGACAAGGACATCGCCCCGTACGAGGGCCGCATCGCGCCGAACGTCCCGGCCGACGCGTTCTGGGCCTTCGGGTACGGCAACCAGTACGTCGCCGTGGTGCCGAGCGAGAATCTCGTCGCGGTACGGCTCGGGCGGCGGCCTGCCTCACCCGATCAGGTCACGTTCGACTCGTTCACGGCCGGCGTCATCACGGCGCTCGGCGGCTCCTGATCGCGTCCTGAATGTCGGGCCCGGCTGGCAGGTTGGTCCCATGGATCCCGACGAACCGGTGGCACCCTGGTTTGACGATGTCTTCGAGCGGCTGGGTGACGGTCGATCAGCCGCCCTGCGCCGGCGGCTCGCCGCGTCGCGCGTCCGGCTCGCCACGCTCGTGGCAGTCGATCATCCCGGCGCCGAGCTCACCCCGGATCTGTTCCTCGACTGCGTGCCCCGGCTGGTGCTCGAGGTCAACCTTCCGGAGTCCGCGGCAGCAGCACGGTCCCACGTCTCCGCGGTGTCTCGGCTCATCGAGGCTGTGGGCGGCGCCGGGTCAGACGTCGCCGCCGAACTCCGCACGCCACGCGGTCCGATCGGCCCGGCAAGACGTCGACGAGCGAGCGGCCGCACAGACCCGACGAGCCGTGGGCGCAGCGGATTCCGCAGCGTCTGCTGCACGCACAGCGTGACTTAAGTTGAAACGATCAACTACCATGACACGATGACGTCGTACTCGATCGCGGACCTCGAGAACCGCCTGCGCCCCAGCGAACGGATGCCGGTGCTGTTCATCGGTCACGGCAACCCGATGAACGCGATCAGTGACAACGACTTCACCCGCGCCTGGCGCAGCGTCGGACAGGACCTGCCGCAAGCGCAGGCCATCGTCGTCATCAGTGCGCACTGGCTGACGCCTGGGCAGACGCACATCACGGACGCGCCGCGCAATCGAGTCATCTACGACTTCGGTGGATTCCCCGCGGAGCTGTCGCAGGTGCAGTACCCCACCGAGGGCGATCCCCGGGTGGCTGCGCTGCTGGCCCGCCAGCTCGCCGAGTACGAGGCCAGCCTCGACGCGCAGTGGGGCCTGGACCACGGCACCTGGAGCGTGCTGAAGCACCTCGAGCCCGAGCCGACGGTGCCGGTCCTGCAGATCAGCATCGACTACGACATGCCGCTGCCGCAGCTGTACGACCTGTACTCACGGCTGCGGGACCTACGTCGGCGCGGCGTGCTGTTCATCGGCAGCGGCAACATCGTGCACGCACTCGGCCGGGCCCGATGGACCGGCGGAGCAGCGTGGGACTGGGCCGAGCAGTTCGACCACGACACGGCCGCGGCGTTGCGTGACCGACGGGTCGACCAGCTGGTCGACCCGTTCGGCACGTGGTCCGAGGCTCGGCTGGCCGTGCCCACGGACGATCACTACCGCCCCATGATCGCGGCGCTCAGCCTGCTCGAGCCGGCCGAGGACTTCGAGTTCTTCAACGAGGCCATCGACCTGGGGTCGATCGGCATGCGGTCGTTCGTGACCGTTTAGGCCTGGCCACCTGCTGCAGCGGCCGCGTCCTGCTCGGCGACCTTCTGCTTGACCTCGACCATGTCGAGGGCGCGAACCTGTTCGATCAGATTGTCCAGCGCGGGTCCGGGCAGTGCGCCGGCCTGCTGGAACACCATCACGCCGTCGCGGAACGCCATCAGTGTCGGGATCGATGAGATGCCGACTGCCGTGGAGAGCTCCTGCTCGGTCTCGGTGTTGATCTTGGCGAACGTGATGTCGTCGTGCTGCTCGCTGGCCTTCTCGTAGATCGGGCCGAACTTCATGCACGGACCACACCAGGAGGCCCACCAGTCGATCAGGGTGATGCCCTCGGTGTCGAGGGCGTCGTCAAGGGTCTGGGCTGTCAGGTCAACTGTGCTCATAGTAGGTAGAACGTCCGAGTGCAGCGACACATTCCATGAATGCCCTGAACTCCGCGTCGGTCGAGCGAAAATTGGGTGGGCGGGGCAGGAATACAGCGACCCGCTTTACCCGTCATGAATGGGCTGTTCGACACTCATATCCATCGAGGCACGAGTGTGCGGACGCCCCTGCGGGGCGGGCCGTACTGGAAAGCGGAGGGAAAACGGGTGAAGTACGACCGACCGGTGTGGCAGCTGATGCATGCCTGCGCCGACGCGTTGCCCGAGACCTTCAGCTTCGACGACGTCCGCGCCTGGTTCTCCCAGAACTATCCCGAGGTCGGCGTGGCCACGATCCGCGCCCACGTCGTCGGGCTCACCGAGAGTGGCACCAAGCACCCGCAGTTCCAGCGGCGCTCGCCGCTGTTCCGTCGCGTCTCGCGCGGTGTCTACGCGCCGATTCCGTTGGCGGAGCGCGGCGAGCTGCCCGAGGACGACCCGGTCGACGAGGCAGCTGCGCCGGCACGGTTCGCGCCTGTCGAGACGCCGGATGGGGAACCCGCGGCCGCCGCGGATCAGAGTGACGCCCGACCGAACATGTCAGGCACCATGCCGATGGGACGCGTCACCGGACCGGACGACATCGGCGTGGAAGGTTTCTGGACTTTCCTGGCCGAGCAGGACGCACGCGACGACGCCATGGCCCACGCGGCCGCCGCTCGACGCAAGGACGAGGAAAAAGAAGAGCGTCGTCGCCGCAAGGCGGCCAAGCGCGAGGCCAAGCGGCGGGCCGAGCGCGACCTCGAACAAGAACGCCTTGATCGTCTGGCGTCCGAGGAGATCGACGAGGCGCCCGCGTCGGAGATCCAGCCGGGCCTGGCCGAGATCGACGCCGAACGTCGCCGTCTTTCTGCCGAGCGCGAGGAGATGGCGCGCATCGCGGTGGAGCGGGCCGAGCTGACTCGCGCTGCGCAGCAGGAGATCGAGGCCGAGCGCGCCCGACTGCAGGCCGAGCGCGCCGAGGCAGACCGCATGGTGGCTGTGCGACGCGAGGCCGAGCGTGCTGCGGCTGCCCAGGCCGAGGCCGCCCGCCACCAGGCCGAACGGCTGGAGGCCGAGCGTCTGACCCACGAGGAGCGGAAGCGTGCGAGCAAGCTGCGCAAGGCTGCCCGCAAGGAGCGCGAGGCCGCCGAGACGCTGGAACGCGAGCGCATGGAGCGCCGGGCCCGCCGCAAGGCAGAACGCCGAGCGCGCGAGACCGCCGAGCAGCACCTGCGTGATGCGGCCGAACGCCGCAGGCGCGACGAGGACGAACGTCATCGGGCGGCCATCTCGGTGCGCGAGGAGCTGGCTCGCCTCGAGCAGGAGGCTCTCGCCCGCATCGAGACTGAGCGCGCCATGCGGGCTCGGTCCGAGGTCGAGCGCGCAGAACGCGATCGAATGGCCTTCGACCGTGCGGAGAAGGAGCGGCTGGCCTTCGAGCAGGACGAGATGAGCGAGCGCGAGCAGCTGGAACGCGAGGAGCAGCAGCTGCACATGACGCTGCGCCCGATGCTCGACACGCCCGACTCGGCCCCCCCGGCGCCAGAGCCGCCCGACCCAGAGCCGCCAACGCCGGAATCCTCGGCCGCCGAGCCGAAGGATCGTGATGACCCCCCTTTTGATCCGTCCGGTGTGGACGACCCGGACGACCCCAGGACCGGTCCCGGAGGCATCGTCATCGTGCGTGCGCCCCGTCCCGCGTCTGCCCCAGAACCGGCACCCGACGCCATGTCGGTGAGTGACGTCGAGACTCCCGCGTCGGACGTCGAGCCTGACCTCGATGAGGGCGCGGGACGCCCGCACGACGCCATCGTGCTGGGCAGCGTGGGGGAGCGGCTGCGGGTTCCGGCACCGGCGCAGGACGCATTCCGAGACCTCGCCTTCCAGCAGGCGCGGCGCCATGCCGAAAGCAGCGGCTCGCGGTGGTTCGTGCTGTCGGCCGATCATGGGCTGCTGGAACCGCAGGAGTGGATGTCGCCGGACGAACGCGACATGACCGACATCGAGCCGCGCCAGCGCGCAGCCTGGGCTGCGTGGGTGGTGGCCCGTCTTGACTCGTTGGTGGGCGACCTCACCGGACAGGTCGTGCAGGTCGAGGCGCCTGGCGAGATCGGCGACCTGGTGGTCTCGGCGCTGCGCGAGGCGGGGGCAGACGTCGTCACGGGCTCGATCGCGCCGGCGGCTCCGGCTGTCACGAGCGAGATCGAGGACGACCCTGTGCCCGACGAGCCCGACGCCGGTGATGACGACGCCGAGACCGATCAGCACGTGCTCGCTGATGATCCCGAGGACGAGCCGGTCACGGAGGACGACGGCCTCGACGAGGACGATGACGATGACGAGGACGAGCGACGGTCCGGACGCGAAGATCATCCCGTTCATGCGCGGCGGGTCGATTCCGGAGTATCTGTGCGATCCGCGCGAAGCCGTCCCGGCCGCCTCGGCTGGTTCGCTGCCGCACCACCCCGGCCTGTACGCGTGGTCCGTCGACGATGCGGGAGCGCGCCAGCTGAACCGTGCCCTGCGTCTACCGGTCGGTTCCGGTGTCATCTATGTCGGGCAGGTGGGTGGCAGCACGGGGCTTTCGGAGTCCGGCTTCAGCCTGAACGACCACATCACCCGCGTGCAGCTGCACGGTCGCACCCGCGCATCAACGTTCCGCATGACGCTGGCGACCACGCTGGCCAGTCTGCTGGGCCTGCACACCATCGAGGATCCGCGCCTGACCCAGTGGATGCTCGAGCATCTCTCGATCTCGGTGTGGCCCACCGAGGACGTCGCGAGTCTGCACGATCTGAAGGCCTCGGTCGTCGGTGAACTGGCGCCGGTGCTCAACCTCGACAACGGTCGGGGCGCCGAGTACCGCTCGCGCATCGCAGAACTGGGCCAACGCCTGGCCTGAGCGGCTGCTTCGGGAGGCCGACCTTGGGCAGTCCCGGCATGATCGATGCATGGACCGCAGAACATTGCTGATCGGCGCAGCGGGTGTGGGTGCCGCCGTGCTCGTGGGATGCAGCTCTGACGACGACTCGTCGAGCCTTCCGACGTCTGATCCGACCACGAGCAGGTCGCCGCTGCCTGGTGCCGTCGACCTGACCGTGGCCAGCACCATCGCCACCGGCCTGAACGTGCCGTGGGGGATCGCCTTCCTTCCCAACGGCGACGCGCTGGTGTCCCAGCGCGATGACGCGACCATCGTGCGCATCGGCACCGACGGCTCCGTGACCACGCTCGGTGCCGTGCCCGGCGTCGCACCGCGCGGCGAGGCCGGACTGCTCGGCATCGCTCTTGACCCCGATGATCCGACCGTGCTGTTCGCCTTCGTGAGCACCGCCTCGGACGACCGTGTCGTCCGGTTGAACCTCGAAGGCGATCAGCTGGGTGACCCGACACCGATCCTGACCGGGATCCCGGTGGGTTCTCGTCATCACGGCGGACGGCTGTTGTTCGACGACGAGGGCACGTTGTTCGTCGCCACGGGCGACGCCGGCAACGGCGACACCGCCCAGGACAAAGACGCTCTCGGCGGCAAGATCTTGCGCATCACCCGCGATGGCAAGGCCGCACCGGACAACCCGTTCGACAACCGCACCTGGTCCTACGGCCACCGCAACATCGAGGGCCTGGCTTTCGACGCCGACGGTCGGCTCTGGGCCACGGAGTTCGGCGAGAAGAAGGCCGACGAGCTCAATCTGATCGAGCGCGGTGGCAACTACGGCTGGCCGAAGGTCGAGGGGCGCGGCGACGACTTCATCCAGCCCAAGGTCACGTGGAAGACCGACGACTGCTCGCCGGCTGGTCTCGCGATCACCAAGTCGACCGCGTTCCTCGGCGCCCTGCAGGGCCGCTCGGTGTTCGCGGTCCCGCTCGAGGGCGAGGCAGCAGGTGAGCCGCGCGAGTTCTTCGCCGGTGAGTACGGCCGCATCCGCAACGTGTTCGTGGCTCCCGACGACTCGCTGTGGGTCACGACCAGCAACACCGACGGGCGCAACCAGCCCGCTGAGGACGACGATCGGATCCTGCGCGTCACGCTGTGACGCGAATTCTTCGCGACACGGAAGACTACCGATCAGTAGACCTTCACCGGCTTGGAACATGAGGATATCCTCAGGTCAGAGCGACACCTGTTGCTGTGATCTGACTTTGGAGTACCCCATGGACGAGACCACGTTCGACATCGACAAGACCCACCTCGCTGAGGCGTCGCGCCGGTTCCCGGCGGCCCGTCTCGCTGCGGCTGTGCCGCATCCGCGGTCTGACATGAGCTATCTGGCATCGCCGACCGCGGAATTTGGTCGTCACGCCTGGGATGAAAGCGGCCACTGAGCCCTGCTCGCGACTCGCCCTCACGGGTCCGAGCGAACGACGAAGGCCCCGGATGCGCTCCGGGGCCTTCGTGCGCTGTCAGCCAGCGACGAGCTGGACGACCCACCACCGGCCGTTGGACTTGTAGGCACCCACCGCGGTCCAGCGGTAGGAGCTTCCCAGCATGTTCTTGTTGTGACCCGCCGAGTTGCGCCATGCGTTGAACGTCGCTTCACCAGTGGGAAATCCCACCGCGAGATTCTCTCCGATGCTGCGCTTCTTGCAGGCCTTGAGGATCTTCTTGAGGCTCGCGCTGCTGCGATGCTTCAGATCGCTCGCCCACCGGCCCTCGTTCTCGGCCAGGTAGCGCGCCCAGCTCTCGGCGTAGCGGTCGAGGCACGAGGAATCCTTCATCCGAACCTTGTCGTTCGCCGCGCGCCAGTTGTTCGTGTGCGACGTGGTCCGCTTCTCGTACTCGCTGGAGCTTTCGGCCGCATGGGCCGGCGTCGACGCCAAGGTGAAACAGCCGACGATCAGGGCGATGAGGACGTGACGGGTGAGTCGCGTGGGGCTGCGCATCGCACCAGTGTAGGGACATTCGTCCTCTTGTTATCTAGTTCTTAGGTGCTATTCAGTTATAGTCCTTTCCAACTACATCCAGATCGTGCGTTGACGCGCCTGTTCTCAGGCGGGTCATCCAGCGGGTGACACACCCATTCGTCACCTCGCAACACGTTCGGGATCGACCCTAAAACACCCTGAGGGGGGAACAGTGAAGCGTGTCACCACAGGCCTCGTTGGCCTTGGACTCGCCGCGTCGCTCGGACTGGCCTATGCGCCAGCCAGTGTCGCGGAGACGGCGCCGCCAGTCAGCGGAGCCGAACGTGTCAGCAAGGATCATGAACTGCCCAACCCGTTGGAGGACAAGCGCCGGGCTCTGCGTGAGCAGGGCGTGACCAGCGTCATCAACGGCGACTCGAAGGCAGTGCAGAAGAACGGCAGCTCGGTCGTGAAGGTGGGCGAGGGAGTCAGCCCGGCCGACGCTGCGCGGCAAGGCAACAAGGAGTACCGCAAGGACAAGAACAAGAAGGCGAAGAAGGCCAAGAAGCAGGATCAGTACGTCGAGCTCTCGCAGGAACGTGCCGACAAGATCTTCGTGATCCTGGCCGAGTTCGGCAACCAGCGGCATCCGAGCTACCCCGACCAGGACACCGATCCGTCGAAGCCCGGCCCCACCACGTTCGAGGGTCCGCTTCACAACGCCATCCCTGAGCCGGACCGCAGCAAGGACAACTCCACGGTGTGGCAGGCCGACTACGACCGCCAGCACTACCAAGACCTGTACTTCGGGAAGGGCAAGGGCGTCGAGTCGGTCAAGACCTACTACGAGACCCAGTCTTCGGGTCGCTACACGGTCGACGGCACGGTCGCTGACTGGGTGAAGGTCCCCTACAACGAGGCCCGCTACGGCCGGGACACGTCGTCCCGCACGGTCTGGAACCTCGTCCGGGATTCGCTCACCGCCTGGGTCAAGGACCAGAAGGCCAAGGGCATGAGCGACGCCCAGATCAAGTCCGAGATGGCGTCGTACGACAAGTACGACCGCTACGACTTCGACGGCGACGGCGACTTCAACGAGCCCGACGGGTACATCGATCACTTCCAGATCGTGCACTCCGGCGGCGACGAGGCCGACGGCGATCCGCAGCAGGGCGAGGACGCCATCTGGTCTCACCGGTGGTACGCCTTCGTCACCGACGCGGGCCTGACCGGCCCGCCGCAGAACCCGCTCGGCGGCACCCAGGTCGGTGACACCGGCATCTGGGTCGGTGACTACACGACGCAGCCGGAGAACGGTGGTCTGTCGGTGTTCGTGCACGAGTACGGCCACGACCTCGGTCTGCCCGACGCGTACGACACCAGCGGTGGCGGCGACAACTCCAACGAGTACTGGACGCTGATGGCCCAGAGTCGTCTGAACGACAAGGGCGAGGCGCTCGGTACCCGTGCGGGTGACCTCGGCGCGTGGGAGAAGCTGCAGCTCGGTTGGCTGGACTACGAGGCGGTGTCGGCCAAGCAGAAGAAGACGCTCGAGCTCGGCCCGCAGGAGTACAACTCCAAGAAGGCTCAGGGTGCGGTCGTGGTGCTGCCCGAGAAGGAGATCACGCGTGAGCTGGGCGCCCCGGCGTCCGGCGACAAGCAGTTCTTCTCCGGATCGGGTGATGACCTCGCCACGTCGATGACCACCGAGGTCGACCTCACCGGCAAGACCGGCGCGCGAGCTGGACCGCCAAGATCCGCTACGAGATCGAGGAGGGCTACGACTACGCCTACATCCAGGCCTCCACCAATGGTGGCGGACTCGTGGACCTCGTTGGACGGCACCATCAACGGTGAGCCGATGGGTCGGGATGGATCGAACAACCCGGCCATCGACGGATTCCAGGAGACCTGGGCGGACCTGAACGTTCCGTTGGGTGCCTACGACGGTCAGCAGATCCAGCTGCGTATGTACTACCGCACCGATGGCGGCGTGGCCGAGGCTGGCTTCTTCGCCGACGACATCGTGGTCTCGGCCGGCGGCGAGGAGCTGCTGTCCGACGGCGCCGAAGGCGATTCGGTCTTCACGCTGGACGGTTTCTCGATCGTCGGAGCCTCGACGACGGACCTCTATGACAACTACTACGTCATGGGTCATCGGTCCTACGTCAGCTACGACACGTATCTGCAGACCGGGCCGTACAACTTCGGCTTCAACAACACGAAGCCGGACTTCGTCGAGCACTACCGCTACGGCCAGGGGCTGTTGATCTCGTACTGGGACACGTCCCAGATGGACAACAACACCTCGGTCCACCCGGGTGAAGGTCGCAACCTGCCGATCGACGCGCATCCCGAGCCGATCATCAACATCGCGACCGGCAAGCCGTGGCGTGCGCGCATCCAGGTGTACGACGCACCGTTCGGCAAGATCAAGGCCGATTCGATGACGCTGCACACCAACGGCGAGCCCAGCTACATCCGGGCGCAGAAGGCGCAGAGCGTCTTCAACGACACCCAGAAGTACTGGTACGCACAGCTGCCGAACCACGGCGTCAAGCTGCCCGCGGCCGGTGTGAAGGTGACGGTGAAGAAGCAGAAGGGCACCACGATGAAGGTCAGGTTCAACTGACCTGACTCGGCGAGGGGCCCGCATCCAGGTGGATGCGGGCCCCTTCGGCCGTGGTCAGAGGTCGTAGTCGACGACCAGGGGAGCGTGATCGGACCAGCGCTCGGCCCAGCTCTCGGCCCGATCGACGGCGACGGTGCGGGCGGCAGCGGCGAGGTCAGGGGTGGCCAGCTGGTAGTCGATGCGCCAGCCGGTGTCGGTGTCGAAGGCCTGGCCACGCATGGACCACCACGTGTACGGGCCGTCGACATCGCCCGCGAGATGGCGGTGCACGTCGACCCAGCCGAGATCGTCGAACCAACGGTCGAAGTGGGCTCGCTCCTCGGGCAGGAAGCCGGCCTTCTTGCGGTTGCCCTTCCAGTTCTTGATGTCGCGTTCGGTGTGGCCGACGTTGAGGTCGCCGGTCACCAGTCCGTGCCCGCCGGATGCATTGATGGCGGCCATGCGGGCGCCCATCGCGCCGAGGAAGCGCATCTTCTCGTCCTGCTTGGGCGTGCCGACCCCGCCGGAGTGCACGTAGGCCGAGGCGACGGTGAGGGTGGACCCGTCAGGCAACCTGATGTCGGACTCGACCCATCGGCCGGCGTCGTCGAACAGGTCGTCGCCGTTGCCGATGCGCTGGGCCACCGGTTCGTTCTTGCTCAGGACCGCCACGCCGGCACGGCCCTTGGCCGCTGCCTCGGTGTGCACGACGTGATAGCCGGTGTCGGCGACGAGATCGCGCAGGATCTCGTCGGGGGCCCGAACCTCCTGCAGCGTGACGATGTCGGCGTCGCGGGCGACGAACCACTCGGCGATGCCGGTGCTCTGGCCGCGGAGCTTGTTGTAGGCGGCACGGATGCCGTTGACGTTGACGGTGGCGATGCGAAGCACGCCGCCCACCCTAGTGACCGCCTACGACGAGACAACGACGACGCTGGCCGCGACCGCAATCAGTGCGAAGGTGCTTTGAATGAGGGCGGCCCTCAACCGGCCCTTGCCGGAGGTGAGCAGCACGATGGCCGCGGCGATCATGCTGCCGCAGCAGAAGATGATCAGCGTCCACGCGACGGCGTCGCAGGTGTCGCTGACGATGATCAGCAGCACGCCCACGGCGGTGCCGACCGCCAAGAACAGGTTGTAGAAGCCCTGGTTGTAGGCCAAGGGAGCCGTGGTGTCGGCATCGGCCTGCGAGGCGACACCGAACGTCCTCCACGTGGCTGGCTTCCGCCACGTGATCGACTCCATCCACCAGATGTAGACGTGCAGCAGCGAGGCGAGGCTGGCAAAGACGAGCGCGATGGCGGTCATGCCGAGAACCTAGCCGATGTGAGCCGCGGCGTGGCGGCCCGCAGCACGGCCCGAGAACAGGCATCCGCCGAGGAAGGTGCCCTCCAGGGAGTTGTAGCCGTGCATGCCGCCGCCGCCGAAACCGGCGACTTCACCGGCCGCGTAGAGACCGTCGATCGGCTCGCCGCCGGTGCCCAGGACGCGCGAGTCGAGGTCCGTCTCGAGCCCGCCGAGTGACTTGCGGGTCAGCACGTGCAGTCGGACCGCGATGAGCGGACCCTTCTTCGGATCGAGGATCTCGTGCGGCGTCGCCACCCGGATCAGCTTGTCGCCGCGGTACGCACGGGCTTGGCGCATCGCCGCGATCTGCAGGTCCTTGGTGAAGTCGTTGGCCAGCTCGCGATCACGCTCGACGACCTGACGACGGACGTGTTCGAGATCGACGGGGGAGTCCGGCGTCAACCGGTTCATGCCGGCCACGAGATCCTCGATCGTGTCGGCCACCACGAAGTCCTCGCCGTTGTCCTTGAACGCCTCGACGGGGCCGGTGGCACCGGAGGAGAGACGTTCCTTGAGCAAGGTGCGCACGCTGCGGCCGGTCAGATCGGGGTTCTGCTCCTGGCCCGAGAGCGCGAACTCCTTCTCGATGATCGCCTGGGTGAGCACGAACCACGAGTGGTCGTGGCCACTGGCCCGCAACAGCTTCAAGGTGCCGAGGGTGTCGAATCCGGGCAGTCCCGGCACCGGCAGCCGGGACCCGCCGCCGTCGAGCCACAGGGATGACGGGCCGGGCAGGATGCGGATGCCGTGCATCGGCCAGATCGGGGCCCAGTTCTTGATGCCCTCGACGTAGTGCCACATGCGATCGCGGTTGATGTGGCTGGCACCGGCCTTTTCGGCGATGCCCAGCATGCGGCCGTCGACATGGTGCGGCACGCCGGAGATCATGTGCTCCGGGGGAGTGCCGAGACGTTCGGGCCAGGCCGCGCGCACCAGGTCGTGGTTGCCGCCAATGCCGCCGGACGTCACGATCACGGCTTGCGCGGCGAGCTCGAAGTCACCGATGGGCGTGCGCGACGATGATGCTCCCCGCTCGACCGCGGTCGGCTCGAGCACCTGGCCGCGGATCCCGGTGACCGAACCGTTGGAGGTGACGATCTCGTCGACCCGGTGACGGAACGCGAACGTCACGAGGCCCTGCTCCACGCCTCGGCGGACGATCTTCTCGAAGGGTTCGACGATGCCGGGCCCGGTGCCCCACGTGATGTGGAAGCGGGGGACGGAGTTGCCGTGCCCGCCGGCCAGCCCGCCGCCGCGCTCGGCCCAGCCGACGACAGGAAACACCTGGTGACCGCGCTCCTTGAGCCAGGTGCGCTTCTCACCAGCGGCGAAGTGCACGTACGCCTCGGCCCAGCGGCGCGGCCAGGCGTCTTCGTCGCGGTCGAACTGCGCGCTACCCGCCCAGTCCTGCATCGCGAGGTCGACCGAATCCTTGATGCCCATGCGGCGCTGCTGCGGCGAGTCCACGAGGAACAGACCGCCGAAGGACCAGAACGCCTGGCCGCCGAGGTTCTGCTCACCCTCCTGGTCCACCAGCACGACGGTGCGGCCAGCCTCGACCAGTTCCGCGGTGGCGACCAGCCCGGCCAGCCCTGCCCCGACGACGATCACATCTGCGCTCATGGGCGATGAGTCTGCCGCACTGCCGCGCCGCGCGATTCACGAGATCGCCAAGGTCGGCCTGTCAGGGGCCGGAACGCGCTAGATTCTCAGGAACATTCCTTTGTTGGGAGATGGTGATCATGGCCGCTGACTTCAAGTCACTGGACAAGAACGACCAAGGCGCGCTGATCTCGGGCGCGCTTGCGATCCTGCTGTCCTTCATCGGCAGCTATGTGACGGTCTCGTACGACGGACCGGGATCGGTGGCGTTGGGAAGCGCCTCGGCAGGCACGAATGCGTGGACCAGCTACGCGACGCTCGGTGTGCTGCTGATCGTGGCATCGACAGCGATCGTGGCGATCAAGGCCTTCGCCAAGGAGAACCTGCCTGACGGCATTCCCTGGAATCTCGTGGCGGCGGCGACTGCGGGCCTCGGCACGTTGCTGCTGATCCTGCGGGCGCTGTTCCCCGGCGGTGCTGATGTGGCCGGTCTCAGCGTCGGTCCCGGATGGTCCGGCTACCTGCTGTGGATCGCGGCCATCGCGCTCACGGTGTTCACGGTGCTGTCCTTCCGCGACTCCGGCGAGAAGATCCCCGAGATGAACAAGGGCGGCGACACACCACCTCCGCCCGCTGCCTGAGTCACCCGCAGCGCGTCAGGAGGCAAATGGGGGGCGGTCGTCGAGCTTGACCGACTGGCGGCCGGCCCACCGCCACAGGCGTGCGGTGATGTCGCGATCCTCGTCGGTGACCAGATTGCCCATGACGCGGAGCGCGACGGTCATCATGCGGTGCGATCGCATGCCGATCGGCCCAGCAGCCGGAAGCAGCCGCGGCACGGTCAGGAGACCGGCCATGCGACGCGCGATCGAGAACGCCTCGCCGTAGTGATGCGTGAGCAGCGCGGGCCACGCCTGGCTCAGGTCGGGTTCGGTGGTCAGCAGCTCGGCGCCGACGCGACCGGTCTCGAGGCCGTAGTCGATGCCCTCGCCGTTGAGCGGGTTGACGCAGCCAGCGGCGTCACCCACCAGGATCCAGTTGGGGCCGGCCACGCCGGACACGGCGCCGCCCATGGGCAGCAGCGCGCTGGTGGGCATCCGCAGCTCGCCGCTGAGGTCCCACTCGGTGCGACGCAGCGACGCGTAGTACTCCATCAGCGGTCGGATCTGCAGATCGGCGGGACGCTTGGCCGTGGCCAGCGCACCCACGCCGAGATTCACCTCGCCGTCGGACAGCGGGAAGATCCAGCCGTAGCCGGGCAGCAGCTCGTCATCTTCTCCGCGCAGCTCCAGGTGCGAGGAGATCCACGGATCGTCGCTGCGGCCGGACTTGACGTAGGAACGGCCCGCGACGCCGTACGCGGTCTCGCGGTGCCACTCGCGACCGAGCACGCGGCCCAGCGAGGACCGGACGCCATCGGCGATCACGAGACGCTCGCAGGTGATGGTGTGTGGGGTCTTGTCGCGACCGACCCGGAACGTCACGGCGGTGACGCGACCGGCGGAGTCGCGCTCGACGTCGATTGCACGCGCCCCTTCGACGGCCGTGGCGCCCGACTCGACGGCGGTGCGGAAGATCTTGTCGTCGAGCTCGGTGCGGGGGACCGCTGAGCCCCAGTCGGGCAGCGATCCGCCGGGCCAGGGCAGCAGCAGCTCCTGGCCGAAGCCGGCGGCCCGGAGGCCGCGGTTGGTGCCGTGCCCACGAACCCAGTCGCCGAGGCCGAGGCGCTGCAGCTCGAAGATGGCGCGCGGGGTGAGCCCGTCGCCGCAGGTCTTGTCGCGCGGGAAGGTGGCCGCGTCGGCCATCACGGTGTCGTGCCCGAGGCGGGCCGACCACGCGGCGGCGGCCGCCCCTGCCGGACCTGCGCCGACGACGAGGACGTCGGTGTGCGCGGGCAGAGCGGTCATGGGTTCGATTGTTCCAGAGGCATGCTCATGCGGCTGGTGAGGGAGTGCCCGTGGGACGATGGGCGACATGAGTTCTCAGGCAACCTCACCAAAACCTGTCATTCGCTTCGCCAGCCGCGGATCGTCGTACTACGACGTGATTCTCGCGCTGTTCTGCGTCGTGCTGATCGTCTCCAACATCGCCGCCACCAAGGGCATCGAGTTCGGGATCGGCTCGTTCTCGATCGGCTCGCTGCAGATCCTGCCCATCGTCACCGACGGCGGCGCCTTCCTGTTCCCGCTGGCGTACATCCTCGGCGACGTCATCTCCGAGGTCTACGGATTCAAGGCGGCACGGCGGGCCGTCTTCACGGGCTTTGCCATGGCGCTGCTGGCGGCCGGCACCTTCTGGATCGTCGAGCGTGCCCCCGGCGCCTCGTTCTACGAGAACCAGGCGGCCTTCGAGGCGGTGGCCGGACCGGTGGGACAGATCGTGCTGGCCAGCGTCCTCGGCTACGTGGTCGGTCAGCTGGTCAACAGCTACGTGCTGGTGGCGATGAAGCGACGCAGCGCCGAGCGTTCCCTCGTGGCCCGTCTTGCCACGTCCACGGGCGCTGGCGAGCTGGTCGACACCTTCTTGTTCTGCGCCATCGCCGCGTCAGCCATCGGCATCACCACGATGGGCACCTTCTGGAACTACTTCCTGGTCGGCGTGATCTACAAGGTCCTCGTGGAGTTCGCCGCCCTGCCGATCACCGTGACCGTGATCGCCTGGCTCAAGCGCCGCGAACCCACCTACTGACCCCGGTTCGGTTTACCAGCAGGCCCCGGAATCTTGTCACTCCTGTGGGTGAATTCGCCCACAGGAGTGAAGACTTGCCGTGGCCTGCTGGTAAACCGACGGCACGCTAGACGCGGTAGCGGGCGAGGAAGTCGGCCTTGAAGTCGGTGAAGGTGCCGTCGTCGATGGCGATCCGCATGCGGTCGACCAGACGGACGATGAAGCGCTCGTTGTGGATCGTGCACAACGTGGCGGCGTTGTACTCCTTGGCCTTGAACAGGTGGTGCAGGTAGGCCCGCGTGTAGTGCGCGCAGGTGTAGCAGTCGCACTCGGTGTCGATCGGGCCGAAGTTGCGCCGCGATGCCGCGACGTTCAGGTTCTCGCGGCCGTCGGGTGTGTAGACCCGGGATGACCGGGCCACCCGCGACGGTCCGACGCAGTCGAAGGTGTCGCAGCCGACCTCGACGGCCGCGAACAGGTCTTCGGGCTCGCCGATGCCGAGCAGGTGGCGCGGGCGGTCGTCGGGCAGCTCCTCGGTGACCCACCGCACGATGGTGGCCAGATTCTCCTTCTCGATCGCCCCGCCGATGCCGTAGCCGGCGAAGTCGAGCTTGGCCAGGTCTCGGGAGGCCTGGCGCCGCAGGTCTTCGTACTGGGCGCCCTGCACCACGCCGAACAGCGCTTGCTGCGGTCGGTCGGTGCGCTCGGCGCTCAACCGCTGGTGCTCGATGACGCAGCGCTCGGCCCATGCCTGGGTGCGGGCCAACGACGACTCTTGGTACTGACGGGTGTTCATCAGCGTCGTCAGCTCGTCGAACGCGAAGATGATGTCGGCGCCCAGCTGGTGCTGGATCTGCATCGACACCTCCGGGGTGAACCGGTGTGTCGACCCGTCGAGGTGGGACTTGAAGGTCACGCCATCGTCGTCGACCAGCGCCAGCCGATCCTTGCCCTCGGCGATCACGTCATCGGACTCGACGCCCTTGGAAGCCATCGACAGCGTCTTCTTGAACCCGGCGCCCAGCGACATGACCTGAAACCCGCCGGAGTCGGTGAACGTGGGGCCCGGCCAGTTCATGAACGTGCCCAACCCGCCCGCGGTCTCGACGATGTCGGCGCCGGGCTGCAGGTACAGGTGATACGCGTTGGCGAGCACGGCCTGGGCGCCGAGGTCGGCCATCTGCTCGGGCAGGACAGCCCGCACTGCGGCGCGGGTTCCCACCGGGATGAAGGCGGGGGTGCGGATGTCGCCGTGCGGCGTGGCGATCACTCCGGTGCGACCTCCGGTGGGCAGCTCGCTGTCTGGGGTGAACACTCCTCTATCCAACACCCAGGTCGTCCGGGCTGACCCACCCGGCGATCCAGAGGCCCGCCAGCAGCGCCGCGACGGTCAGTCCGATGAACAGAGCGTTCCAGATGGCGGCCGGCAGGTGGGTGAGTCTGCCCAGGACATCGGCGTCCGAGGTCCGGGTGCGGGCGCGCCGACGGTGCCCCCACAGGTCCAGGGTCGTGCGTGGACCAGCGATCAGCAGGAACCAGGCGACCGCTGAGGCGGCGAAGACCTGCACCTGCTCGTCGGCGCGATACGTCACGGCGGCGACGGCGGCGCCGCTCAGCGCGACGACCAGCAACCCCCACCAGTTGCGAATGAACAGCAGCATGCCGGCCAGCACGACGGCAGCGATCAGCAACGCCCATGCCGTGCGGTCCGCGTAGACGAGGGCCAGGCTGCCGAGCCCCAACGCTGAAGGGGCTAGGTATCCGGCCAGAGCCGTGGCGATCATGCCGAGCCCGGTGGGTCGTCCGCTCGACACGGTGAGACCCGACGTGTCCGCATGCAGGGTGATCGCGTTCAGACGGCGGCCGGTCGCCAGCGCCACGATCGCGTGCCCGGCCTCGTGCACCAGCGTGACGACGTGGCGGGTGTAACGCCACACGAACGGCAGCACCACGAGCGCGAGCGCAGTCATGGCTGCGGCTCCTTGGGTGTCCAGGGTCAACGAAGGCTCATCCCGTCGGGATGGACGGCTCGGCAGTGGGTGACGGGGACGCCGTGGGAGTCGGCGTGGGCGTTGCCTCGGTGGGTGTCGGTGTGGCGGTTGGCTCGATCGACGTCGGCTCGGTGGCCGTCGGAGTGGGCGTCGGGTCGTCCGTGGCCGGCGCGCCTCCGAACGGGTTGCCGATGCGGGCGTTGTCGGGGCGACCGCCGTACGCCTGGTCGGAGATCAGTTCGTACGCGCCCATGGCGGCGACGGCGAGGGCTAGAACCACCACCGAGGTGAGAAGGATGGTCTTCCAGCGCAGTCGTGCGGGTTCATTGATCACGGAAGCGTCGCGGACACGTGGATTCGCGTCGGCCACCTCGTCAACGATCTCGGTCTCGTTGCCTCCCTCGACCCGCTCCTGGACCACGGTGCCTCGGTCGGTGCGCACGACAAGGACGCGTCCCTTGTCCAGGGTGCGCCCGTAGAGGGCGCTGGAGATCGGGATGACCAGGCTGCCGATCGCCGCGCCGATGATCGTGCCGCCCACGCCGAGCGTGGAAGCGATCCAGGCTGACGTCATGGCGGCGAGGGCACCCACGACGATCTGCAGCCACGACAGGTCGCCGAGGAGACGTCTACGGTCGGGCATGCCGTCCAGACTAGGGGTCCGACGGTTGCTCGACGGTGGCATCGGCACGGCAACCACAAAGTGTCCGACCCGGTTGCCACACTCGGACCATGGAACTGGTTCTGGTGTTGCTCATGGGTTTGCTCGTCGGCGTTGCCCTCGGGTGGCTCGGGCATGCCACGCGGCCCGTCGAAGCGCCGGCACCGGTCGAGGACCCAGCCATCGTCGAGGCCGGCCACGACCGCGTCGTCGCCGAGATCCGGGCCGAGGAGGCTGCGGCCCGCGCCCGCGTCGAGTCCGACCTGGCTGCTGCACGCGCCTCGGTCGAGGGTCTGCGCGAGCACCTGGCGTCGGCCCAGCAGCAGATCGCGCGACACCGAGTCCCGTCACCGCGAGGACGTGCGCAAGCGCGAGGTCGCCGAGCAGAGCGAGAGCAAGGTGCTGCAGCAGCTGGCGCCGGTCGCCACGCAGATTCGTGACATGCAGCAAAAGGTGCTCGACCTGGAGAAGCAGCGCAGCCAGCAGCACGGCGACCTGGCCGAGCAGATCCGCGCCACCCGGCAGAGCGCCGAGCAGTCCAAGATCGGCCGCCGAGACGTTGTCGGCGGCGCTGCGCAACAACTGCGGTGCGCGGCGCCTACGGCGAGACGCAGCTCAAGACGCTGGTCGAGTCCGCGGGTCTGCTCAACCGCATCGACTACTCCACCCAGGAGTCCATCACCGCCGACTCCGGCGCTCGTCGTCCTGACATGGTCATCAAGCTGCCCGGTCGCAAGCAGGTCGCCATCGACTCCAAGGTGCCGTATCAGTGCCTTCATCGACTCGTCCGCGACGACATCAGCGACAAGGAGCGCACCACGCTGCAGGCCCAGCACGCCAAGCAGGTGCGCGGCCACGTCGACGCCCTGTCCGGCAAGGAGTACTGGACCGGTCTGCCGAGTCCAGCCCCGAGTTCACGATCGCTTTCATCCCCAGCGAAGCCATCCTCAACGCCGCGCTCGAGGCCGATCCCACGCTGCTCGAGTACGCCTTCAGCAGGGCATCGTGCTGGCCACTCCGGTCAACCTGTGGGCCACTGCTCAAGACGGTGGCGCTCACGTGGAAGCAGGAGGACCTCGCCGACAACGCCCAGGAGCTGGTCGACCTCGGACGCGAGATCTCTACAAGCGCCTTGGGCACGCTGTCCGACCACGTGTCCAAGCTGGGGCGCTCCATCGAGCGCACCGTCGCGGACTACAACGACTTCACCGGCTCGCTGGAGGGCCGCGTGCTGGCCACGGCCCGCAAGCTCGACGCCGTCGACGAGGCCAAGATGCTCGGCGAGGTCAAGCAGATCGACGCCGATGCGCGCCGGCTCACGACCACCGAGTTCACCGCCTTCGACGACCTGGAGCGGCCGGAGATCGAACCGGCGATCGTCGACGGCGACACCCTCTTCTCAGCGGACGACCAGACCGGCTGAAGCCCCGAATCTTGCGGGCCCAAGCACCATGCGAGGACGTCGAAACGGTCATCGATCGAAACGGTGCGGGCCTGAGCCCGCAAATTCGGTCAGCCGAGGGCGGTCTCGAGGTCGCCGATCAGGTCGACGGCGTCCTCGATGCCCACCGAGAGCCGCACGAGGTCGTCGGGCACCTCCAGCTGCGACCCGGCGGTCGACGCGTGCGTCATGGCGCCGGGGTGCTCGATCAGTGACTCGATGCCGCCGAGGCTCTCGGCCAGCGTGAACAGCTCAGTGCGGGCGCAGAAGTCCAGCGCCGCCTGCTGTCCGCCGGCGACGCGCAGCGAGATCATGCCGCCAAAGCGGCGCATCTGACGGGTCGCGACCTCGTGACCCGGGTGACCGGGCAGCCCGGGATACAGCACCTGCGCGACCTTGGGGTGCTGTCGTGAGCATGTCGACGATCGCCTCGGCGTTGGTGCAGTGCTGCTCCATGCGCACGGCGAGCGTCTTGGCGCCGCGCATCGTCAGGTAGGCATCGAACGGTCCGGGCACGCCGCCGGCCCCGTTCTGCAGGAAGGCGAAGGCTGCGTCCAGCTCGGCGTCGTTCGTGACGAGTGCGCCGCCCACGACGTCGGAGTGTCCGCCGATGTACTTGGTGGTCGAGTGCAGCACCACGTCGGCGCCGAGGTTGAGCGGCTGCTGCAGGTAGGGCGACGCGAAGGTGTTGTCGACCACGAACGTGGCGCCGGCTGCGTGGGCGATCTCGGCAATGCCGGCGATGTCGCCGACGTTGAGCAGGGGATTGGTGGGCGTCTCGATCCACACCGCCTTGGTCTGCGGGGTGATGGCTGCACGCACGGCGTCGAGGTCGTTGACCGCCGCGATGCTGTAGGTGATGCCCCACTGGGTGAACACCTTGTCGATCAGCCGGAAGGTGCCGCCGTACGCGTCATCGGGGATGACCAGGTGGTCGCCGGGCTTGAGCAGCGCGCGCAACGCGCAGTCGGTGGCCGCCATGCCTGAGCTGAAACCGCGTCCGAATGCACCGCCCTCGAGCGCGGCAAGCTGACCTTCCAGCGCGCGCCGGGTCGGGTTGCCGGTGCGGGCGTACTCAAAACCATCGCGCATGCCGCCGACGCCGTCCTGGGCGAAGGTCGAGCTGGCGTAGATGGGGATGTTGACGGCGCCGTTCTCGGCGTTCGGCTCGTAGCCGGCGTGGATCGCGCGGGTGGCGAATCCCTGCCATGCGGATTCGTCGGTGCGGCTCTTGTCGCTGCTCATGCGTGCACTCCCAACAGGTCGTGGCGGGTCAGGACTCCCAGGGGCTTGCCGTCCTCGATGACCATGACGGCGTCGCTGTCGCTGAGCGCCTTGAGCGCGGCGTCGAGACTCTCACCCGAACCGAGCAGGGGCAGCGGCGGCTCCATGTGATCGCCGACGGCGTCGGTCAGGTGGGCGCGACCCTCGAAGACCGCGCTGATCAAGGCGCGTTCGTTGACGCTGCCGGCGACCTCGCCGATCACGACAGGCGGCTCGGCGCCGACGACCGGCATCTGCGAGACGTTGTACTCGCGCAGGATCTCGATGGCGTCGCGGATGGTCTCCGAGGGGTGCGTGTGCACCAGCGCAGGCATCTCGCCGGACTTGGTGCGCAGCAGCTGGCCGACGTCCATCTGGCTCTTGACCGCGTCGAGCGGTGCCCGCAGGAAGCCGTAGGACGACATCCAGCCATCGTTGAAGATCTTGGACAGGTAGCCGCGGCCGCCATCGGGCAGCAGCACGACGACCACCGCGTCGGGCCCTTCGCGTTCGGCGACCTGGATCGCGGCGACGGCGGCCATGCCGCAGGATCCACCCACCAGCAGGCCTTCTTCGCGGGCGAGGCGGCGGGTCATGTCGAAGGAGTCGGCGTCGCTGACGGCGATGATCTCGTCCGGGATGGAGGGGTCGTAGGCCGTGGGCCAGAAGTCCTCGCCCACGCCCTCGACGAGGTAGGGCCGACCGGTGCCGCCGCTGTAGACCGATCCTTCGGGATCGACGCCGATGACCTTGACGTCGGGGTTCTGTTCCTTCAGGTAGCGCCCGACACCGGTGATGGTGCCGCCGGTGCCGACGCCAGCCACGAAGTGTGTGACCTTGCCGTCGGTGTCGGCCCAGATCTCAGGGCCCGTGGTCTCGTAGTGGCTCAACGGCCCCATCTGGTTGGAGTACTGGTCCGGCTTCCAGGCGCCCTCGGTCTCGCGGACGAGGCGGTCCGAGACGTTGTAGTAGCTGTCGGGGTGCTCAGGCGGGATGGCGGTGGGGCACACCACGACTTCGGCGCCGTAGGCGCGCATGGTGTTGCGCTTGTCCTCGCTGACCTTGTCCGGGCACACGAAGATGCAGCTGTAGCCGCGCTGCTGCGCGACGAGGGCCAGGCCGACGCCGGTGTTGCCCGACGTGGGCTCGACGATGGTGCCTCCGGGCTTGAGTGCACCGGACTCCTCGGCCGCGTCGACCATCCTGACTGCGATGCGGTCCTTGGCGCTGCCGCCAGGGTTCAGATACTCGATCTTGGCCGCAACGAGGCCCGATCCCTCGGGCACCACGGAGTTCAATCGGACCAGCGGCGTGCCGCCAATCAGGTCAACGACATGCTCAGCAATACGCATGCCGCCATTCTTGCACCCGGTAGGGGAGCGCTCAGGGGGCGGTGAGGACGGGCGCAGCCTCGTTGACGGCAAGGTCCGTCGTGGGCCCGGAGGCGGTGAGCGTCTGCCCGAGCGCTGCCCACGCGCCGCCGTCGACTCGATATCGGACGCGGTACGTGACGTCGACGCGGGGACGCACGACGTCGGCCGGTTCCCGGTAGCGGTGCGTGACGTCGAGGTGGGGGTAGGGGCGGCCGGGCTTGGTGGTGGCGTGACGGGTCCCGTCGCCGTGCACCCACGTGTACCGCACCGGCGTGGCCTCGAGATCGACGTCGAATCCCAGCAGATCGATGCTGCGGGCGAAGTCCTCGGGGTCGGTGTAGAAGTTCGTGTCCGCATTGACGAGCGTCGAGTCACCCGGCTCGATGGTCACGCCCAGACGAGGCAGCCCGATCTCCCGCGCGGCCTGCAGAATCTCGCCCTCGGTGAGCTCCCGCTCGGATTCGTCGCCCGGGCTCGGCCGGCCGATAGGTCCGACAGCCATAGCGTGCCGATTCCTCGACGTTGACGGGCACGAACGCTATGCCTGGCGGCTTCGGCGCGGCTGTTCGGTCCGCCCGGCTCTCCGTGCGACCTGGGATTGTACAGTTGCCTTGACGTGATCGTCTTGGCTCGAGATCGACCGACGGCGACTCAGGCGATTGACGTCGACGTCCTGGCGACGACAGGAGAGCGAAGAACGGACGCCACGACATGGCGAGCGCGAGCGACACCGGCTCATTCGACACCTCCGAGCGCAAGCTCGCGTCACGACCCGTCGATCGGACGTGCGTCGACGAGCGAAAGTCACGTGTCTGTTGCGAGATCCTGGTAGGTTCGTAGCCTGACGATGTTGCCGATCGCCCTGCCAGTACTTCGACAGTCGGCGTGGTCGAAGTACGTCTGGCGCGATTGCCTGAAGTCGTCGAAACTTCGCCGAGCTTCCAGTCGCTCCCTTGAAGTACCCGCCGGCTTCGTAGGTCGTCGCGGTAGAGGTCGATGTACTTCTGGCAGCCGGTGCAGTCGGGGGAGGAGATGCGGCTCAACTCGGTGACGTCGCCCGGTGGCAGCGGCGTAGTTGGACACCGAGACCCAGTAGTTGACGAAGGCGGCGGCGCCTTCGGGGGAGTCCTCGGACGCCTGGGCCGGCATGGCTGGCGGGGTGGCGGTCGATGAGGGCTGTGCCGTGCTGGTGGGCTCTGGTTCGCGTGGTTGCGGATCGCTGGAGCAGGCGGTCAGCGCGAACGCCAGTGCGATGAAGAATCCCCCGAGCTTCATGCGCAGGAAAATACCGCGATCTCCACGAGGTGTCGATACCTGATGGGTCGGGCTTGTGGACTGCCGGGCTGAGACTCAGGGACGCAACGGCAGGCCGTTGGAGTCCTTTGGATCGCCCGCGAGGATGACGATGCCGTCGATGAACGGCCAGAGCGCACCGATGCCGCACGTCACGATCGTGACCACCAGCTGCCCCACGCCCAGACCAACGTGGCCGGCGTACATGCGGCCGATTCCGAGCGGGATCAGGATCTGCAGCAGGCCCGCGACCAGCTTCTGCTTGTCGGAGAACGGCAGGCCTGACTTGGGGTCGTAGCCGTAGGGGGCTTGCGGGTTGGCCCCGTACGCGAACGGGGCGCCGGGAGGCGCATAGCCATAGGGCTGCTGCTGCGCATACGGCGGCGGTCCGGGAGGCGCCTGTCCATACCCCGGCGGCGGGGGCGCTTGGCCGTATCCCGGCTGGGGCGCTGGCCCGTATCCCGGAGGGGGCTGCGGGCCGTCGCCCGGGTACGGCGGCGGGGTTGGAGCGCTGCCGCCCGGCGGAGGTGGAGGCGGGGCGTTGTTGCCCGGCGAGGACGGGCCCTGCTCCGGGTCGGGGGAACCAGACTCGGGAGGATTCGTCATGCCGTCACCCTAGTGGAGCCGAGTGGCCGCATCAGAGGATTGGTCCCGTCGCTGAGCGGCCATCATCGATGTTCGCGTAGGGGTCGGCGACCACTGACTTCTTCTGCGGGTTCATCGGCCAACGCTCCTCCAGCACCACGGCCAGAGCAGACGCGGTGAAGATCGTCGAGACGATGCCGACACCGAGCCCGATCAGCAGGGCGATCGCGAAGTCCTTCAACGAGTCGCCTCCGAGCAGCGCGAGCGCGGCCAGGATGAACATGGCACCCAGACCGGTGTTCACGGTGCGGGGAATCGTCTGCAGGATGGCCTCGTTCACCACCTCACGCAGAGGTCGATTCCGGTCGCGCGCGGTGTGCTCGCGGATGCGGTCGAACACCACGATGGTGTCGTTGACCGCCAGGCCGATGATGGACAGCACCGCAGCGAGGAAGACTCCGTCGATCGGCTTGCCCCACCAGGCGAACGTGCCGACCACGGTCAGCACGACCGATGACATCGACAGCACGGCAGACAGCGCGAAGGTCCACCGGAATCGCCACGCGAGGTAGGCCATCTGAGCCGCGATCGCGATGGCGAAGGCAATCAGCGCCTTGTTGCGCAGCTCTTCGCCCAGGCTCGGACCGATCAGCTCGTCGCGCTCCTTCGTGACGTCGCCAGCCACGTCGGCGAGCGCCTGCTCGATGGCGAATGCTTCGTCGTTGGTGATGTCGTCGACGCGGACGCTGATGTTCTCCGATTCGCCGTCGCCAGACGATGACTGGACGACGGCACGGGGGAAGCCAGCCTCCCCGATCGCTTCGCGGGCGACTTCGGGGTCAACGGTCGACGCGGTCGAGTACTCCAGGACACGGCCGCCGGTGAACTCGACGCCGAGGTCCAGGCCGCGCGCCACGATGCCGCCGATCGAGACGACAGCCACGGCCAGCGTCACTGCAATCCACGTGCCGCTGCGCCGCATCAAGTCGGGGCCGTGCTCGTCGAGCCAGAGTCGCACTCGACTCGTGCCGGCGAGACCGCTGATGCCGGGATGGTTCTGGACGAACTTTCGTCCGACTGCCCATTCACTGAGGACGCGTGCCACGACGAGGGCGGAGATCATCGAGGCGATGACGCCGATCGACAGCGTGACGCCGAAGCCCTTGACCGGGCCGGACGCGAAGAAGAACAGCAGCGCGGCGGCCAGCAGGGTGGTGACGTTCGAGTCGAGGATGGCAGTCCACGCCTTGGAGAAGCCAGTCGTCAATGCGGGTGGCAGGCCACCGGCCTGTTGCGATGCGTACTCCTCGCGGGCGCGCTCGAAGACCAGCACGTTCGCGTCGATGGCCAAACCGATGGCCAGCACGAAGCCGGCCAGGCCGGGAAGGGTGAGGGTGGCGCCGAGCCACAGCAGCATGCCGTAGGCAATGAGGGCGTATGAAGCCAGCGCGAAGGTGGCCATCAGGCCGACCAAGCGGTACACGAACACGATGAAGATGCCGGTCAGGATGATGCCGATGATGCCGGCCTCGACCGACGCGTCGATCGCGGCTTCGCCGAGCGTTGGTCCGACGGTTCGCTGCTCGATGATCTCGACCGGGACGGGCAGCGCTCCACCCTTGATCAGGATGGACAGCTCGCTGGACTCCTCCTGAGTGAAGTCGCCGGTGATCGACGTCTGGTTGCCGCCGCCGGTCTGGCACAGCTGGGGCACGACACCCGGCGACGAAATGATCTTGTCGTCGAGCACGATCGCCACGCGGTTTCCGGCCGCAGGGTTGGCGCAGGCGCTGTCGACCAGCTCGCGCCAGCCGCCCGAGCCCTGCCCGTTGAAGTCGATGTTGACGCTCCAGGCGCCGAGCGCCTGCGGGTCTGAGACCGCGGCCGCGTCGCCGACGCCGTTTCCGTCAAGCAGCGGCGCGCCGAGCAACAACGGCTGGCCGGACTCGTCGGGCAGCAGCTTCTCCTCGTCGGTCGGCTGGGCCTGCGGATCGCCGACCGAGAGCACCTCGTGGAACGACAGCTGGGCGGTCTGGCCGATGACCTCTGCTGCCTCACGGGGGTCCTGCAGGCCGGGCAGCTCGACAATGATGCGGCGTTCGCCCGACCGAGCGATGGTCGGTTCCGCCACGCCGAGGGCGTCCACTCGACCGCGGAGCACGTCGCGCGCGCGATCGGTGGACTCGGCGTCGGCTTTGACGCGATCCGAATCCTGGGTCTCGAGGACGATCTGGGTGCCGCCGCGCAGATCCAGTCCCAGACGGGCAGATGTCGTCAGGGTGAGCACAAGGGCGATGGCGATGACGCCGAACGCGGCGACAGCGCGCCACAGTTGCGTACGAGACATGGGAACTTCCAGAGGATGCCACCGCTTCTGCGGCGACGGAGGCGGTCGAGGGCTCAGGCGCCCGGTGGGTTGCGTCGTGGCGGGTGTTCTCGACGCAGTTTAGGCATGTGCGTCAGTGTAGGAGACGGCCGCATCGGACCCGTGGAAGATGAGAATCGCCCCGCCGGTCCCCCTGGACGATCGGCGAGGCGATAGATACGAGACGGTCACGGACTCATTCCATGACACCGTTCCAACGACCGTCTTGGAGAAAAGGCCACAGATCGTCATTAAATGACTCGAAGGGACTACGACCCGTGGTGCCTTTGGTCCCAGTTCGGGGTCATCGAGTCCGTCCGGCATGGCGGGGTGAATGCGGCGACTTCATCGGCAGCTGATGTGGCGTAACGCTGGGCCGGGTTCGCGCGTTGATCCACCTGACGGAAGGTGGCTCCAGTGCGCAAGGCATTCGGACAGATCATGGTTTCGGCAGCGCTCGGCGCGACGCTGGTCGCGGCCACCACCTCGACCGCGGCAGCATCGGACGGCGTGCTGTCAGGCCTGGACGGCACCCTGCAGGACACCGCGGCTGACATCTTGGCCACCGCAACCCCGGGCGAACCCCTCAAGGTCGTGACGACGAGTCGCACGTCGGCCGGCCGCCCCGACATCTCCACCAGCACGGCGGCCACGCGATCGCAGGCGCTCGAGCTCATCGTGGAGGGCCTGTCCAATCCGGCCACGATCGGCGTCGACATGGCCCACCCCGTGCAGATCGACGCCTCGAACGACACCTATCGCGGCAAGCAGTGGGCCCTGAGCCGCTTTCAGGCCGAAACGGCGTGGAAGTCGTCGACCGGCCGCGGAGTCGTGGTTGCCGTGATCGACACGGGGGTCCGGGCTGCGCACCCGGATCTGAAGGGTCAGGTCCTCAAGGGGTACGACTTCGTGGCGCCGGGAACCTCAGCCGAGGATTCCAACGGACACGGGACTCACGTGGCCGGAATCATCGCGGCGATCGCGGGCAACAAGAAGGGCATCGCCGGGCTCGCGCGGCAGGCCAAGATCCTTCCGGTGCGGGTGCTCGACAGCTCGGGCGCGGGTGACACCGCAGAAGTGGCCCGCGGAATCGTCTGGGCCGCCGACCATGGCGCCCAGGTGATCAATCTTTCCCTCGGCTCGAGCTGGAGCGACTCGGCAGGTCGGGCAGCCGTGGAGTACGCCCAGTCCAAGAACGTCGTGGTGGTCGCGGCTGCCGGCAACGACGGATGCGGCTTCCTGCTCGGATCGCCGACCGCGTACCCAGCGGCCTACCCGGGTGTCATCGGCGTCGGCGCCATCGACTCTGACGGCGCGACGGCGTCCTACTCCAGCTGCGGCTCGTGGGTCGACGTGGTGGCACCCGGCACCAAGATCATCTCGACCATGATCGAAGCGCCGGACCGAGGCCTCGGCTGCCCCAAGACGTACTGCTATCTCTCGGGGACGTCGATGGCGACGCCGTACACGGCGGCTGCCGCGGCCCTCAAGATCGCCCGGATCGGCAAGGGTTGGCGCGCCGCCAACGTCAGTTCGCTCCTGCAGTCGACCGCCGACGACGTCGGAGCGCGTGGCCGCGACTCCAGGACTGGCCACGGAATCATCAATCCACGCCGCCTGCTCGCCGCCCGCTAGGGCGATCGACAGGAGGGTCACGCGGGCCGAACGACCGACGTGCCACATGCTGGGTACATGACCGTTCAGCGCACCATCGGACCGTTGTCCGTTCCCTCGGTCGGCATCGGTTGCAATGCATTTGGCACCCGGATCGACGCCGATCGGGTCGTCGCGATCGTCGACGCCGCGATCGAGCACGACGTTCCGTTCTTCGACACTGCCGACACGTACGGCACGGGCCAGAGCGAAGAACTGCTGGGCCGGGCCATTCGCGGTCGCCGCGACGAGGTCGTGATCGCCACCAAGTTCGGCATGGACATGCAGGGCGTCAACGGCGACGACGGTGGACGGCGTGGATCGGCTGCCTATGTGCGCACCGCCGTCGAGGCAAGCCTGCGTCGGCTGGGGGTCGATCACATCGACCTCTACCAGCTGCACACCCCTGACCCGGCCACTCCCATGGTCGAGACGCTGGGGGCCCTCGATGAGCTGGTGCAAGCCGGTACGGTGCGAGCCATCGGATGCTCGAACCTGCAGGCGTGGCAGGTCGTCGATGCCGACTGGATCGCCCAGCAGTCCGGGGGAGCGGCGTTCGTCACGGCCCAGAACGAGTACTCCCTGTACAACCGCACGGCCGAGGTGGAGCTCACCCCGGCGTGTCTGGACCGGGGCGTCGGGATCCTGCCCTACTTCCCGCTCGCCTACGGGCTGCTGACCGGCAAGTACCGTCAGGGCGAGCCGGCGCCGGCCGGCAGTCGGCTGGAGGTCCAGGCGAGCCGGCTGGAGCGAGCGGACTGGGGGCGCATCGAGCAGCTGGAGTCGTTCGCGCGACGCCACGACATCTCGACGCTCGAGCTGGCGATCGGTGGTCTGGCTGCTCAACCGGCCGTGGCCAGCGTGATCGCCGGCGTGACGTCCGCCGAGCAGGTGGCATCCAATGCGGCGGCAGGGGCGTGGACACCGACGACCGAGCAGCTGGCTGAGCTGGCCGACATCGGCCGACCGACGATGTCCTACACGACGTTCGCGCCCTGAGTATCGGCATGAAGCGGCGGTCCGCCCCCCTGGGACGGACCGCCAAAGGTCACCCTAGGCGACGGAGAGAATCTGTCGCAGAAGAGTCGGGAAAGTACTGGAAGAAATATTGCGCCGGACCGGGAGCACCTCACGGTGCGTGGCCGCTCGAGGCGGCTTGTGTTGGGACCCGGGGCTGCCGCGGTCCGGCGCTCGCCCAGCCTAACCCCGAGCGTGGTCGCACTCACGGCGATGGCGCAATCGTGTCGGCCGACCGTGTCGTCTTAGTGCAGACCCACGGTGCGTTCGATGTCTGCTGCCCGTCGCAGCTGGGTGGCGGTGTCGACGAGTCGCACTGCGGAGTCGGGATCTCCTGAGTCGAGCTGCGCCCGACCAATGCCGACGATGTGCGCGAAGGCCGCCGCGCGATCCAAGGTCACGTCGAAGGCCGAGCCGACGATGCCCCGCACCACCGTGTCGACCAGCGTGATGACCTCGGCCGGCCCGGGCGGGTCGACGACTCCAGCCAGCACCTCGTGGACGGGCGCGAACGGTTTTCCGACGCCGTACTCGTGGGCTGCGGTCTCGGGATTGCGGTGCACCCAGGTGCGCAGCGCATAGAGCCGCCACAGCGATCCGGCCAGAGTGTCTGCCGGCGCATGCGCCCACAATTCCGCGATGGTCGACAGGCCCTCGGTGTCGGCCAGATGCAGCACGCGGTCGACCAGCTCCTGGTCCGCACCGTCGCGGGGCCCACGCACCAGCAGGGTGGCGATGCGGTGGCCGGCAGCCGCTGTCTCCGCCGGGTCCTCGCGATCTGGCTGAGCCTCGAAGTGCGGTCTGCCGGGCAACTGTGGCTTGTGGAAGTCCCTCATGCGATCGCCCGGTCGATCGCCGCGAGGTACGCGTCGGAGCGACTGTCGCCGCACGGGCGGGTCAGCCGGGGGATGCCCGGTACGGGCTCGAAGATCATCCGATTCATGGCGTAGGCGACGGTCATGTTCCGCTCGGCGTCGTTGACGACCACGGAGCCGCCCAGTCCGCCCCAGTAGCACCGCCGTCCGGGCGCCACCGACGGCATGACGCGCGGCTCCGGCAGAGCCCAGCCCAGTCCGAAGGTGGCCGGCACGCCGAGCACCAGATCGGTCCCTGACACCTGAGGCTCGAAGATCCGCTCGATGGTGTCAGCAGAGAGCAGCCGCACGCCGCCCACCTCGCCACCGTGGGAGATGACCGACTGGATGCGGGCGATCGAGCGCGCGTTGCCGTGGCCGTTGACGGCGGGCACCTCGGAGCGTCGCCACCGTTCGCTGTTGGCCTCGCGCGCTCGCAGGAACGGGCCGGTGAGGGTGCGCACGGCAATGCTCTCGGGGTCGATCGAGGCCGGATCCACGGCCAGTGGGCGCGGCGGACTGACGGGGGAGACGCGGTGATCGTGCTCGGCCGCCAGACCGATGTGGAAGTCCGCCCCCAGCGGTGCGGCGATCTCGCGGGCGAACCAGGTGCCGATCGAGTCCCCGGTGATGCGGCGAACCACCTCGCCGACGAGGTGTCCCTGGTTGAGCAGGTGGTAGCCCGAGGCGGTGCCCGGCTCCCACCACGGCGCCTGGGCGGCCAGCATGGCGGTGGACAATGGCCAGTCGAACAGGTCATCGGGGGTGACTGGTTGGTCCCAGCCGGAAACTCCCGACGCATGACTCAGCAGATGGGCGACCGTGACGGACTGCTTGCCGGCCGCGCCGAACTCTGGCCAGTAGCGGGCCACGGGGGAGTCGACGTCGAGCTCGCCCCGATCGGCCAGCACCATCACGGCGAGGTTGGCCATCACCTTGGTGATTGACCACACCGGTACGAGGGTGTCGCGTTCCCACGGGACATGACCGTCCAGGTCTGCGGCGCCGTGCCAGATGTCGACCACGGTCTCGCCGTCGTGGACCACGCAGAGCGACGCTCCGCGGTCGGATCCGTCGGCGACGGACTTCTCGAGCAGGTCCGCCACCTCGTCGAAACGAGGGTCGCACGTGCCGGAGACCGTCATGGCGTCAACGGTAACGCCGCGTTGGGCGGTGCGCCGGATCGCCGGAGCCGAGCGAGCGCACCTTATGAGCTGAGTGCGTCCGCCAGCTGGGAAGCCACCAGGCCCACCTGCCAGCGTCGCGCTCCCTGTTCTTCGAGCGCGTCGACCACGGATCCCTCGGTGACCGTTCCGTCGCTGGTGGGGGGTTCCCACGCGAGGTTGCGCACGAGCTGTGGAGTGATGAGGTTCTCGGCTGGCAGGTCGTGTGTCTCGCTCAGCGCGACGATCACTGATCGGCAGCGGGCCAGGCGTTTGGCGGCCTCAGGATTCTTCTCCGACCATGCGCGCGGCGGCGGCGGGCCGTCAGAACGCAGTCCGGTGGTGGGCAGCTCGGTGTCCGGCAGCGCCAGCCCGCGTTCGACGGCGTCGAACCAGTCGCTGAGGAAGCGGCGGGGGCCACGATTGCGCATGGCCCGCATCTGCTTGAGGTCGCCGACGGTCTGCGGCGCGGTCATGGCGATCTCCACGAGCGCTGCATCCGGCAGGATGCGCCCGGGGGTGGTGTCCCGTGCCTCGGCGATGGCGTCGCGGGCCTGCCACAGCTCGCGCACCAGCGCGAGCGAGCGTCGGCCGCGGGCCTTGTGCATGCCGGACGTGCGGCGCCACGGGTCGATGCGCTCCGGTGGTCCGGTGAACGACAGCAGTGCCTCGAACTCCTCGGCGGCCCACTCCCGCTTGCCGGTGGCGGTCAGCTCGTCGTCGATCAGGTTGCGCAGCTCGATCAGGACCTCGACGTCGAGCGCGGCGTAGACCAGCCATGGTTCGGGCAGCGGCCGCGTGGACCAGTCGGCCGCGGAGAACTCCTTGGCCAGGCTGAGTCCGAGGTAGTGCTCGACCAGAGACGCAAGGCCCACCCGCGGGAGATTGAGCAGTCGGCCGGCCAGCTCGGTGTCGAACACTGCAGCCGGGCGCAGACCGATCTCAGCCAGGCATGGCAGGTCCTGCGTGGCGGCGTGCAGAATCCACTCGGCGTCGCCGAACGCTGCGGACAGCTCGCTGTGGTCGTCGAAGGCGATCGGGTCGATCAGGTGGATGCCGGACCCCTCGCGGCGCACCTGGAGCAGGTAGGCCCGCTGCGAATAGCGGTATCCCGAGGCGCGCTCGGCGTCGAGCGCCACGGGGCCGGTGCCGGCAGCGATCTGTTCGCACGCACGTGTGAGCGCCTGGGGCGTCTGCACCACCGCGGGCAGCGGGTCGCGCAGCTCCAGCCGTGGGAGGACGACCGCAGGCACCTCGTCGGGTGTGGGTTCGTCAGGTGCAGGGTCGTGGGGAGGGGGGACAGCTGCGGGGGCGTCGGGGGTCAACGGCCACCACGCCTGCGCTGGAGAGGGACGACTCCAGGGGCGAGCGGGGGGAGTCCTGCGATGGCGCACAGCAGGTTGGACCACGCCGCGGCGTGATTGCCCTTCTCGGTCAGTGGTGTCCAGGAGGCGCGGACCTCGATCTGCGCGTCCGAACCGTCCTCGGACATCTGGCCGAAGCTCTCGGACCGGACGACCGTCACGCTGCCGCTGGCGGCGCTGTGGTCCGCGTCGTGAGCCTCCAGCGCCTCGATCAGCCAGCTCCATCCCACGCTCGGCAGCAGCGGGTCGGCGGCCATGTCAGCCTCGATGTCGGCCCGCGCGAACGTGACGCACCGAAAGGTTCCGCCCCACGCGTCGTTGCCCGCCGGGTCGTGCAACAGGATGAATCGACCGGTGCCCAGGTCGTCGGGCCCGACACGAACGTCACCGCTGATCGCGTAGGCGTGCGGGGCGATGCGTTGGGGAGCGGGCATGTCGTCGACGAACACCTCCGGCCGCATCACCGCGTGCTGGATCTGACGCACGGCGTCGGTGAATGCTGCGGGCGCCTGATCTGTCTCGATGCGTGCAACCACCCCATGACTCTATGCTCCGACCGGCGTTTCAGCCCTTCACGACACTCCACTTCATCCTCTGGGCCTTGCCGTCGGGGCCACCTGAGAGACTGACGACATGAGTCCTGAGGCGTCTGCCCGCCTGTCCTCCAGCGCCTTCCTGACCGTGTGTCGGGGCGAGCGACCCGATCACGTCCCCGTGTGGTTCATGCGGCAAGCCGGCCGCTCGCTGCCGGAGTACCTGAAGATCCGCGAAGGCACGAACATGCTCGACTCGTGCTTCCAGACCGACATGGTCGTCGAGATCACGCTGCAGCCCGTGCGGCGTCATCAGGTCGACGCGGCGATCTTCTTCTCCGACATCGTCGTCCCGCTCAAGGCGATCGGCGTGGACCTGGACATCGTTCCCGGAACCGGCCCCGTCGTGGCCGAACCGATCCGCTCGGCCGCCCAGCTCGACCAGCTGAGGGATCTCGAGCCCGACGACGTCGCCTCCGTGCTGGCCGCCGTGTCGGCGCTGACCGACGAGCTCGGCCCCACACCGCTGATCGGCTTCGCCGGCGCGCCGTTCACGCTGGCGTCGTACCTGGTGGAGGGCGGTCCGTCCAAGGACCATCGTCGTACCAAGCAGCTGATGTACTCCGACCCCGAGCTGTGGCACGCCCTGCTGGGGCGCATTGCCCGCATCGCCGGACAGTTCCTGCGCCTGCAGGTCCAGGCAGGGGCGTCAGCGGTCCAGCTGTTCGACTCGTGGGCCGGCACGCTGTCCCGCGCCGACTACCTGACGTACGTGCAGCCGCACTCGGCCGCCGTGCTGGACTCCGTCGCCGATCTGGGCGTCCCGCGCATCCACTTCGGCGTCGGCACGGGCGAGATCCTCGGTGCGATGTCCGATGCGGGCGCCGATGTCGTGGGCGTCGACTGGCGCGTGCCGTTGGACGAGGCCGTCCGCCGCCTTGGCCCGGACGCCATCGTGCAGGGCAACCTCGACCCGACCACCTTGTTTGCGCCCACGGATGTCGTGCACGCCCGGGCGGCGGAGATCATTGCCCAGGGCGCAGCCGCCCGCGGGCACATCTTCAACCTCGGCCACGGGGTGCTGCCGGCAACAGACCCGGACACGTTGACCCGTCTCGTTGACTTCGTGCACCAGCAGCCTGTGCCCGCCAGGTCCTGACATGACCACCACGCCGCGCACCGTCGCCGTCATCGGCGGTGGCATCGCGGGACTCGCAGCGGCCCACGACCTCGCAGTCGCTGGGTGCGCCGTC
The DNA here is from genome assembly GCA_963769445.1 of uncultured Actinomycetota bacterium. Taxonomy (GTDB): domain Bacteria; phylum Actinomycetota; class Actinomycetes; order Propionibacteriales; family Nocardioidaceae; genus Aeromicrobium. The sequence goes on from CAVYLO010000004.1 coordinate 287,150, forward strand.
ACGGTGCTGGAGACCACCGACCGCGTTGGCGGCAAGCTCCGCACGGGCGAGGTCGGCGGTGTCAGCGTCGACCTGGGCGCTGAGTCGATCCTGGCGCGTCGGCCCGAAGGGCTGGACCTCGTCCGAGACGTCGGACTGTCCGATTCCATCGAGAACCCGCGCACCTCGTCGGCTTCCATCTGGACCCACGGCGGGCTGCGAACGATGCCGCCGTCGGTGATGGGGGTGCCAGCAGATCTCGCCGCGCTGGTCGCGTCGGGCATCGTCTCGCGCTCTCCCGAGGCGACGGCGGTGCCGGTACCCGACCACGACGTGTCGGTGGCCTCATTCGTGGAGCAACGCCTGGGTCGCGAGGTCGTGGACCGGATGATCGAGCCGCTGCTGGGCGGCGTCTACGCCGGTCATGCCGATCGACTGTCACTGCGGGCAACCGCCCCGCAGGTGGAGGCACTGGGAGCAGATCTGGTCGCCGGGGCGGCCGCGACGTTGGCCGAACGGGCCGACCGACCTCCCTCGCCGGTGTTCTTCGCGCCCACCGGGGGAGTCGGCACCCTGCCGGAGGCCATCGTCGCGTCGGGCGGATTCGACGTCCGCACGGGCGCGACCGTCCGAGCCGTTGAGCGCACCGCGGACGGCGGGTGGCGCCTCACGATCGGCCCGACGACCGCCATCGAGGTGTTGGATGTCGACGCGATCGTGGTGGCCACGCCAGCGCCCGCCGCCGCACGCCTGCTGCACGACGTCGCACCGCGGGCAGCCTTCGCCCTCGCAGGAATCGAGTACGCCAGCGTCGGCATCGTGACCTTCGTGCTCGACGGAGCCGCAGAACCCGAAGGATCGGGTTTCCTGGTACCCGCGGTCGACGGCACCGCGATCAAGGGCGCCACGTTCTCCAGCACGAAGTGGCAATGGTCGCGCGACGCGGCCGCCGGCCGAACACTGGTCCGCACGTCGATCGGACGATCCGGCGAGACCTTGCTGCTGCAGCACGACGACGCCACCCTGATCGACCTCGCCCGCGCCGATCTCGCGGCGGCCACCGGTTCGGTGGGTCACGTCGTCGACGCGCTGGTGCACCGATGGGGCGGCGCGCTGCCGCAGTACGACGTGGGTCACCTCGACGTCGTTGACACGATCGAGCGGGATGTCGCGTCGGTCGAGGGTCTGGAGATCTGCGGTGCGGCCTACAAGGGCGTCGGCATCCCGGCCACCATCGGCACGGGTCGGGCCGCTGCCGCCCGATTGCTCGCACGGGAGACAATGGACGCGTGACCACGATTGCGAACAAGGGCAAGCTCGCCAAGGAGATCAACGAGACCATCCGGTACACGATGTGGTCGGTGTTCCGACTCGATCGCGTGTTCGGCGAGCCGAACGATGGCGGCGCCGATCGCGCCGCCGAGGCGGCCGAGGTCGACGAGCTGATCGCATCGCTCGCCGCCGATGACGTCGTGGTGCGTGGCCTGTACGACGTCAGCGGGATCCGCGCCGACGCCGACCTGATGGTCTGGTGGCACGCCGAGGACAGCGGGCAGCTGCAGGATGCCTACAACCGATTCCGTCGCACCGCGCTCGGCTCGCGCATGGCACCGGTGTGGTCACAGCTGGCCCTGCACCGCCCCGCCGAGTTCAACCGGTCGCACATCCCCGCTTTCATGACCGACGATGCCGTGCGCCGCTTCGTGTGCGTGTACCCGTTCGTCAGGTCCTACGAGTGGTACCTGCTGCCCGATGACGAGCGTCGCGAGATGCTCAAGGAGCACGGCATGCAGGCGCGGCCGTACCCCGACGTGCGCGCCAACACCGTGGCGTCCTTCGCGCTCGGAGACTACGAGTGGATGCTGGCCTTCGAGGCCGACGACCTGCACCGCATCGTGGACCTCATGCGCGACCTGCGGGCCAGCGGAGCCCGTCGCCACGTGCGCGAAGAAGTCCCGTTCTACACCGGCGAGCTGCACACCGCCGCAGAACTCACCTCGCGCTGGCCCTGAGTCCCGGGCGCGTCAGTCGGGCGTCTGGGTGAGCGTGATGCCGTTGATGCAGAAGCGCTGGTCGGTGGGGGTGTCGAAGCCCTCGCCCTCGAACACGTGACCCAGGTGCGAGCCGCAGGTGGCGCAGCGCACCTCGACCCGCGTGCGGCCGAACATGGACCTGTCCTCGATGTACTCAACCCGGTCCTCGGCCATCGGTGAGTAGAAGGCAGGCCAACCGCAGTGCGCGTCGAACTTGGTGTCGCTGCGGAACAGCTCGGTCGAGCAGGCGCGGCACGAGTACACCGACGGCGTCGTGTCGGTCTCGAACGATGAGGAGAACGGGCGTTCCGTGCCTGCCTTGCGGAGCACCTGGTACTCCTCGGCGCTCAGCTCGGACTTCCACTGTGCGTCGGTCTTCTCCACGTCATAAGCCATGGGGCAAGCCTACGGCGACGGGCAAGAAGGCGCGCGGTGCAGCAGGTTCGGTCAGCGCTGGGCGTCGAACGGAACGTGCTCGAGCAGATGCAGCGTCGGCACGTCCAGGGCGCGCTTGGCCCGAGAGGTCCAGTCCATCTGGAAGAACTCCTTCACCACGTGCGACTCGGTGAGGATGATGGCCTCGCTGGAAGCTGTGCGGGTGACCAGCTCCTTGAGCTGGTCGATCGGATCGAGGTCCGTCAGCTGTGTGGAGGTCTGTTGCCCCCGGGCGGTCAACAGGGCGGCGCTGGCATCAAGCTCGGCCTGACCCGCGCGCATGACCTCGTGCTGGACCTCTTCGACCGTGGCGGGGTCGGGCATCGCGGCAATCTGGCCGCCACCGATCGCGCTCATCGAGGAGGTGAGGATCGCCGTCGAGTTCTCGACCGGCAGCAGCAGGTGATAGCGCACCGTGTCCTCAAGGCCTTCGTGCAGCGCGATGATCTGGTCGGCGTCAAGGGCCTCGAGCTGGCGCTCGATGAGCAGGGCTACGTCATACATGGGGCTCACGGTACGCGGTTCTGCGCCGGATCGGGTGAGGGTGGACTGGACCGATGCGTCGTAGGCTGCCGCCATGACTTCGCTCTCCGCTCAGTTGACCACGTCCGGCCCGATCGACGTGGCGCTGCTCGACTCGCGGGCCACCACGGGATTCGATGGAGAGAAGGCCGATGCGGCCGACGCCATGGCCGCGCTGGGCAAGGAATTGTCGGACCTCCAGGAGCGTCTGTTCGCCCAGGCGCGCGCAGAGGTGGGCACGCGACGCGTGCTGCTGGTCATGCAGGGCATGGACACGTCCGGCAAGGGCGGCATCATCCGGCACGTGGCCGGACTGGTCGACCCGCAGGGGCTGGCGATCACGGCGTTCAAGAAGCCGACCCCCGAGGAGCTGGAGCACGACTTCCTGTGGCGGATCGAACGCGCCCTGCCGCACGCCGGAGAGATTGGGATCTTCGACCGTTCGCACTATGAGGACGTGCTGATCGGCCGGGTCCGCGAACTGGCGCCGGCCGAGGAGATCGAACGACGCTACGACGCGATCAATGCCTTTGAGAAGGCCTTTGTCGACGATGGCGGGACGATCATCAAGTGCTTCTTGCACATCAGCCCCGATGACCAGAAGGAGCGCCTCGGCGAGCGACTCGACAACCCCGACAAGTACTGGAAGTACAACCCGGGTGATGTGGACGAACGGCTCCTGTGGTCGGACTACGCAGCTGCGTATGGCGTTGCCCTTGAACGCTGCTCGACCGACACGGCCCCGTGGCACGTCGTGCCGAGCGGTCGCAAGTGGTACCGCAACTGGGTGGTGGCCACGCTGCTGGCCGAGGCGCTGCGGTCGATGGACCTGAAGTGGCCTGCCGCCGGGTTCGACGTCGAGGTCGAGAAGGCTCGGCTCGCCGCCAGCTAGCCACTCACGTCGGACATACACACGTGTTCTTGGCCATCGTTGCATGAGCCTCCGACAGTCGTCTGATCGAAAATTTCCTTGGAATAGCAGGGCATACCCTTGTGATCGAACACGTGTTCGAGTATGATGGAGACATGAACTCGCAGCCCACCATCGACGTCATGCGCAGCACCGCGCAGACGCTGCGGACCGGTGATGTGCGCGAGAAGCTGCGCGCTCTGCAGACGCCTGCAGGACGCGACCGATGCCGCCAAGGCCGTGCTGCTGTCCGAGCTGGAGACCTCCCGCGATTTCGAGCTCGACGGGGCGTCGACGATCAACGCCTGGGTTCGCAACGAGTTGCGGCTCAATGCCGGCACGGCGACCGCGCTGATCAAGAACGTGACCGCCCTTCGCGAGTTGCCGCTGGTTGCTGACGCTGCGATCAACGGTCGCATCAGCGCCGCCCACGTGCAGGTGTTCCGCTACGGCTTGGTCCACGTCGGACTGGCCAAGATGCGTGAGTTCGAGGACGTGTTCGTCGAGGTCGCGCTCGAGCACGATCCTGGTGAGTTGTTCGAGGCCGTCAAGCACCTCAAGGACGTGACCCACCCCGAAGATCTTGATGATGCGTGGGAGAAGGGCATGGACAAGGAAGACTTCCAAGTCAACGCCGTCCCCGACGGCTGGCACGTCAACGGCTTCCTGAGCACCACCACCGGGGCCAAGCTCAAGAAGGTCATCGACTCGGTCTCCGCACCTCGCGATGCTGAGGACACCCGCACCGGATCACAACGCCGCGTGCAGGGCCTGGACGACTTGTTGTCCTCGATCCTGGGCAACGGACTGCCGTCGGACAAAGGCGTCAAGCCGCACATGTCGGTGTTCGTTGACGCAGACACGTTGCGGGCCGCCGCCGACCACGTCCAACACGGCGCCCAGCACCCCGGATACCTCCCCAAGCCCATGCCACCGGTCGAGCCGGCCACCCTGGCCGGGCATGGTGCGATCGGACCCGAATCTGCTGATGTACTTCGCGTGCGTGTCCGACTTCACCGCCTTCTTGATGGAGACCGACGGCGGCACCCGCCAAGCGCAGGTCCTCAACGCCGGACGCGAGCGGTACCAACCCAACCAGCTGCAACGCCGCTCCGTGATCGCCCGCCAAACCGGTGTCTGCGCCACCCCCGGCTGCAACCACACCCACCTGGAGATCCACCACGTCATCTGGTGGTCGCTCGGCGGCACCACCGACCTCGACCTCCTCGTCGGATTGTGCAGCCGCTGCCATCATTTGCTGCACCGCGGCCGACTCCACATCGCCGGCAACGCCACCGACGGATTCACCTTCACCACCCGCACCGGCCGACCCCTGCGCCGCCGACGACGAACCAACTTACGTCCGAGCCGCCTGACCACCCCAGTCCGGCGGCCCACCGGCATGCCCGAAGGCGTGCAGTGCAACCAACGCTGCGGTCAAGCGCGAGCTGGCTAGCTTGCCGCGGAGCTGAGCGTGGCCTCGAAGGTCATGTCGGCGGTGGCCTTGTAGTTGGAGTTGACCTGCACCGCGATGGTGTTGGTGCCGTCGGTGAGCACGCCGTCAGGGATCGCGAAGGTCACCGGCTCGGTCAAGGCATCGTCGTGTGATCGGGCCTTGACCGCATAGCTATCCCACGTGATGGGCCCCTTGGGCAGGTTCGACCGCCCAATCTCCGTGCCGTTGACGTAGACGATCGCGCCGTCGTCAGCGAAGACCGTCAACCGTGGCTTGATCAGCGATGCGGCATCGGGCAGCTCGACGACCTGCCGGAACTGTGCGGCGAGCGGCCGATCAGCTTTCGTTGTCGCGGCGATGTCGGTGATCGGGCCCCACTCGCCGAACCCGAGCGGCGCCACGCCCTTTTTCCACGCCGAGGCGTCATATCCGTTCGAGGTCCAGGAGGCGTCAGGCGCCGAGGCCTCGAACCGGTAGGACCAGTCGGCACCGGCCACGGAGTGGCTGATCGCGAGGTCGTCCTTCGGCGTGCTCATCGGGTACTCGAGGGTGAACTGACTGTCCTCGTCGGTCTCGTACTCCCCGAGGAATGGCGAATAGGTGCGCGCCGAGATCGTGTCCGCCGTGGGGTCGAAGGTGTAATAGCGCAGCCAGCCCTCGCCGCCCTGGGGGCGACCTTGGTAGTTGCTGAGCAGCTGGTGGACGGGCTTGCCGCACGCGTTGGAGTCAGAGCGACGGCCCTCCCCGTCGGTGGGATCGGTCCGGGAGGTCCAGTGGCCGTTCACCACCATGAAGATGTTGCAGTTCGGGAAGATCAGCTTGTCCCAGATCTGCGGTGCGCTGTTGGTGCCCGGGTCGGTGCGAGTCGTGAAGGACCCGCGACGATCGTCGGTGTCGATGAATCCGTGGGTGCTGACGATGACTCGACGGTCCGGGTTGTTGTCGATGACCTTCTGGGCCCACGCGAGCGCGTAGTCCGGCGCCTCGTACTCCAGGCTCAGCACGAGGAAGTGCATCCCGCCGGCCGAGAAGAGGCTGAAGCTGTCCTTGTTGCCACGGTCGATCGGATCGGCGCCGTACAGGTTCTGGCCGAGGTAGCCGCCGTACTGAGAGGTCGATGGGGTCCAGGTGTTGCGCTCGTACCGACTGGGGGGAAAGTACTCGTCGAACTTGGCCGCCGTGCCGGTCGCGACATCCAGGTCGTGATTGCCCGGCAGCACCGCGTTGGGGATGCCGGCGTCGTCGAGCACCTTCAAGTGCGTGCTGGCGCGTTGCCACATCGGGTCGCTGGGGTGCGATTCCACCAGGTCGCCGACCTGTGCGACGAACGCCGTGTTGAGGTCGGCCCGAAAGTCACGAATCCACCGCGTCTGCTGCCCCACGATGAACTCGTGGGCGTCACTGAGCGTGTAGGCCTGGGTATCGGGCAGCACCACGAAGGTGAACGGTTCGGCCGGGCTTGCGGTCTCGGCCTCGGAGTCCGCGGTTCGGGTGAGGAACAGCAGCAACGGAACCGCGATGGCGGCCAGAACCACGAGCCGAGCCAGTCGGCCCGTCATCGTCGTTCCCCACACCATGGATGTCATGCCCGTCCTCCCGCAGCTCGCCGCGGCCACGACGTGACCCCACGTCAAGGTAGAGGCTGCTGGAGCCTCGACATGACGTGATTCAGACGGCCCAGGCGTCCAGCGGAACCAGGCTCACCGCACCCACGGCATAGCGCGCCAGGACCGCGCGAGCGATCTCGGCGTCGGCGCCCAGAGGTGCTGCGACCGCGATGGCTCCGGCCTCGGTGGCCAGCTCCGTCACCCGGTCGGTGTGGTGGTCCGGCGCGAGAAACAGCAGGCCGACCGCGATGTGACGCCGTCCGTCGGCGCGGTGCGCGCGCACTGCTTCGCCAGCCGCCGGGGGAGCGGCTGTCGCGAAGGCCGCGATGGTGGGCAGTCGGTGCTGGTTGCCCCAGGCGCGTGCGGCCCGCGAGATGGCGGACTGCACCAACGGGTCGCTCGATCCCTCGCCGGCGAGCACCAGTCCATCGAGCTCGCGCACCCGGCGCAGCGACAACGCCTCGCGCAGGCGCTGGTCAAGCACCTGCAGGAAGGCGCCTTCGATGCCCAGCACCTCGGTGACGTGGACCAGAACTCCGTCGTGGCGGTCCGCCGCTGCGGCCGCAGCAGCGGAAGCCGCCGCGGTGATGTCCTGGTCGGCGGTGAACAACAAGGGAATCACGACGATCTCGCGATGCCCCTCGACCACGAGGCGATCGACCGTGGACTTCAAGGTGTTCGCACGGCCGAGGGACGCGCTCGTGACGCGCAGGTCGGGACGGATTCGGGCGATCAGGGTGGTCAGTGCCGCGACGGTGTCAGCCGTGCGCGGGTCGTGCGTGTCGGGTGCCAAGGCGATGAGTGCCGGTGCAGTCATGATGATCCTCACGGGGGAGGGCTCGCGGCGGTCCGGACGCTGGTCGGGAGATGTCGCCGCGCGCCGGGGAGATGGGTCGTGGGTGCGCGATGAATCAGCGACACATCATGCTGCTGGCACGGCCGAGATCGACGTGGAGGCGTTCCACGAGTCGAAGGTCCTGTGCGGCGGGCATGCAGCAAGTGTGCGGGTGGCCGGAGGTGCAGGCAAGATGGAATCTCGAATAGTGAGATTCTCGTCCACTATGTGAGAACTGAGCGGGAAGGTTCCCTCAGATTCGTGCGATCAGTCCGTGGCCGGGATCAAGAATCCGACGATCCACCCTCCGACAGCTGCCGCGAGCAGGCCAGATCCGGCGGCCACGAGGGCGATGTCCCACGCCAACAGATCGGCCACCGCGAGTCCCAGGACGACTGACGGCGAGAACGCGCCGAGGAGTCCCAGCGGGAGGATTCCGCCAGCCACGGCGACCGGTACGGCCGCCAGGGCGTCGGGGCCCGAGGCGTCGAGGGCCAGCGTCGACCATGCGCCGACAAGACCAACGACCGCTGCACCGACCCCGGCGATCACGAGGTCATCGGCGTCAAAGAGCAACGGATCGCCCCAACGATCGCCGAGTCCGAGAGCGGCGGCGCCGCCCAGCACCGCGCCCAGCACGTGAGCAGTCCAGGTCGGGAGCAGCGTTGACCAGCTGCGACGGCCGACGGCGGCGAGCGTCGTGGCCGACGCGGGGTTGACGAGCCCGAGTGCCGGGTGGTCGTCGTCGGCGTGCAGCCGGGCGTACCACGTCAACAGGACAGTGACAGCGGCAACGGCGATGACCGCCAGCGCCGGATCACTCGCCCTCAGGGCGGCAGCCGTGACGACCGTGATGAGCGCCGACATCGCAGCGCTCAGGGCAAGGAGACGCATCAGACCCCCGGCCGGGCGGTCGGGAGTTGTCCAACTCGTGCGGGGGAACGGGTCTCGCCTGTGCGAGCGCAGTCATCCATGTCGCTACCGTAGGGGCATGGTGGCCGACGCGGTAGATCGACCGTGGTCTGTGGCGTTGGTTCGCAGCTGGCTCGCCCGGATCATCACGCGCACGGTCTCGAGCTGTTTTCGCTACCGCGTCACGGGTCTGGCGGCTGAAGCCGCGTTCTTCGCGATCTTGTCGCTGCCGCCTCTCGTGTTCGGCCTGGCCGGCACCATCGGCTTCATCGCCGAGCGCTATGACGTGACCCAGGTCGACGTGCTCCGCGGACGAGTCATTGATCTTGCCTCGCAGGCGCTGACCCCCGACACGGTGGAAGAGATCATCACGCCGACGCTCAATGACGTGCTCGGGTCGGGCCGCATCGACGTCATCTCGATCGGCTTCGTGCTGGCGCTCTGGTCGGGATCGCGCGCGCTCAACGTCTTCATCGACACCATCACGATCATCTACGGCATGGGCGGACGCCGGGGCATCGTGAAGACCCGGGCGTTGTCGTTCGCGATGTACGTCATCGCGCTCATCGTGGGCATCGCGTTGGTGCCACTGGTGCTTGCCGGCCCGGAGGTCGCGGCCAGCCTGCTTCCCGATCGCCTCTCGATGTTCCGGTCGCTGTACTGGCCCGCCGTCCTGGTGCTGTCGGTGGGGTTCGTGGCGACGCTGTACCACCTGGCGGTGCCGGTGCGACGGCGGTGGCGCATGGCCCTGCCGGGTGCCACCTTCACGTTGTTGATGTGGGTCTTCGGCAGCTATTTCGTGCGGTGGGCCCTCGGATTCTCCACCGGCGGCACGTCGATCTACGGCCCGCTCGCCGCACCGATCGCGGTCCTGCTGTGGCTGTACGTCATCTCGATCGCGGTGCTCATCGGAGCGGCGATCAACGCCGCCATCGACAGCGGGGTCGAGCACGACTCCGGCAAGGAGGCTCAGGCCGCATGAAGAAGCTCATCGACGCACTGATCATCGTGGGGGTCCTGGCGCTGATCGCCGCCGCCGTCATGTGGTGGCTCCTGCGGGACGACACGGACGAACGCGACCGGGCTGGACGACCCTCGCAGGAGGACGCGGTGAGCCTGATCTCCTCAGCAGGCGTCGAGAAGAACATCGCACGTCGGCTCACTGCTCGGGCCGGCCGCGAGGTCGACGTGGTCTGCCCGCCGAAGGTCAATGAGCTGGTCGGGACGACGTTCCAGTGCGAGGCCTCCTATGCCGGCGACTCTGAGGTCGTGACGATCGCGAAGGTGGAGATCACCGGGGGAGGCGGGGCATTCGAGTGGACGTCCGAGGCCGCGCCGGGGCCTTCCGAGACGCCTACGTCCTAGCGTCGCTCAGCCTTCCCACGGCCACGTGATCGCCGCGGATGCCACGACTGCCGGCACGACGATCCAGACCGCGACGAGCAGGACGGTCGCGATGGTGGCGAACAACTTGGAGTGATCGTGCGGAGGGCTGCCTGCCGATCCGATCACTTCGTAGAGGGCCTTCACGCTCTGGTCGAGAGCGATGCGCGTCCGGCGTCGGGCGATGCCGGCGGCCTTGAGGATGCACCAGAACGCGACGAGGCCCAGCACGAGGAAGGCCGCGGAGAACAGGTAGCGGCTCCAGTCCGCGTTGAACGACGAGCGAATCACCGACAGGGTTCCGGAGATGGCAGCGCCGCCGACCAGGAAGGCGGGCAGCGGGAGGCTGGACTTGTTCAGGTCGGCGACAAAGGCGTCCATCTGGGTGCGCGCCCGCGAGAGCATCAGGTGCTGCGGACTGTCGGTGGCCGAGTTGGCCTCACGCAGCGCGTACAGCTGGCGCAAGTCCCGGATGAGGCGCTTCTGGTGGTTGCGGACGATGGCCGTGGTGAGGAGCTGCACGACCTTGGCGGCGGGTCGGCGCGCGATCGCCCACACCGGCAGCACCGACGGCGGCCTGGCGCCGTTGCGGTCGAAGACCTCGAGCGCTCGCACGGCACGTCGGTGAGCCTCGTCGAATCGCTCGGGATGGGCGAGCGGCTCAGTGCTGCTGAGCTCGGTGACCATCTGCTGCTCGACCAGGCCGTGGGTGCCGAAGGTCTCCAGCGCGCTGTCGAAGGCGGAGATGTCGTGCTCGTTGAGCAAGGCGAGACTGTCGAGCCGGGAGGACAGCTGATCGATCAGCAGATGGCCCCCGTCGTCGGGGTCGCACGCCGTGGCGACTGCGTCACTTCTGCGTGACTCGATCTCCGCGCCCGGTACCACCGGAGCGGCTGGCTGCTCGATCTCGCCCGCAGTCATAGGGAAAAAGATAGACCCATCCGGCTGCTGGCGGAAGGAGAATCAAGACCCGTGCACCCTCCTCACACGTTCAGGGAGCGAACGTTCTTCGTCACGTACCCGTCCTTCTTCTCCAAGAAGACGATCGTGCCGAAGTCGAGATGCAACCAGTCCTCCGCGTTCTCGGTCAGGGGTTCAGAGGCGAAGATGGCAGACGTCGCGTCGTCGTCGCCGGTGCTGACGTCGAGGTCGTAGGAGCCCTCGTGGTCCTCAAAGTTTCGACCCATGAGCACGTACATCGGCTCGAGAAGCATCCCCTTGGCGTGGTCCTTCGAGCCGGCCTCGGCCTTCCGCAGCTCTTTCCAGTCTCCGGAGACGTCGGTCTCGCCCTCGTAACCCGAACCGGAGTTCACGCCAATGATCCGGTTGGGGGAGACAAGCGCGATCTTCAGCTTCATCAGGTCCGCCAGGTCGAGGTCGCGCATCGACTGCACGATGACCTTCACCATCTTCTCGAAGGCACGCTGGACGTCGTCGTCGCTGTCGCCCTCGAGGAGCGAGAGCAGGAGGACGTACAAGAATTCGGTGTCAGTGGTGCCTCGCATCTGCTCGAGGTAATCGTCCTTCACGTGAGCCAGCAGGTCCCTCTGCAGGACCTGCCAGTTCGGCAGCGAACCGTTCTGGGCGATGATCCAGGGGGTCTTCTGGTACGAGAACGGATGGCAGTTCTCGTCGGCCAGGACGACCCCGGCGTTGTAGGAGGCGGCCCGGACGTGCGCCAGCAGCGTGCTCGCCTGGAGGCTCGGGATGATTCCCTCGACGTTGTCGTCGTAGAACGCTGCCATCGGCCGGCGATACAGCAGCGGCGCCTCGGGCTTCAGCAGGTGCTCGCTCCAGGCTCCGAAACCCCAACCCGCGAGCTGGAGCTCGGGATGGAGCTCGGGATCCAGGGTCTGGTTGATCAGGCTGTTGTCCGGCGTCAAGAGCAAGCTCTCGACGGGAATCTCTGGGCCGATGTAGGCGAGAACGCGACACATGGGTGTTCCTCACTCGATCCGTCACGCGGATCGGATTCTGTTCACTCACGAATGACGTGAAGGGCGACCTGTCTCAGCATGGTCTGCCGCAGAAGATCGGCAAGTCGACCCCGAACGGATCGTCAGGCGATGAACCCGTCCCAGCCCGCATCGAGGTACTCGATGAACGTGGGGCTCACGGACTCGGCGGCAAGGTGCTCGCGAGTGACCGGCTGGGCCTTGCTGGCGAAAGCGGCGTCAGCAACGGCCTGCTGGGCGAAGTCGTGGTGGACGATCGCACCCATGCCGACCGAGACGAAGTCGGCACCTTGCTCCAGGCACCAAGCGGCGTCCGTGGAGGAGAGGACCTTGCCAGCCACGCCGAGACGGGTTCCGCCGCGGGGGAGGTCGGTGAAGTGCTCGATGAGCAGCCCCTCGTGGCCGTCGCCACGAGGCTTCATGAAGACGTCCCACAACGACATGTCGAGGTAGTCCAACAGTCCGCTGTCCAGGACCCGTCGTGCGACCTCGCGGCCTTCGGGCACGGTGATGCCGAATCCTTCCGGCGTGAGGCGCAGCCCGAGCTGGAAGTCGGGACCGGTGGCAGCGCGGATGCCCTCAAGGATCTCCATCAGCATGCGGGCGCGGTTGTCCAGGGAGCCGCCGTACCGATCGTCGCGCTGGTTGTGCCGGCCGTCGAGGAACTGACCCACCAGGTAGCCGTGAGCCCCATGCACCTCGACACCGTCGAATCCTGCCGTTTCAGCGCGAACGGCGGCGGCGACGAAGGAGGCCACCGACTCCTCGACCTCGGCGGTCGTCATCGCCACGGCACCCTTGTCCGGGTCGTCCCACGGGCACTGGTTGGGTCGCCCGCTCACAGCAGGGTCGGCGCGCCGGCCGCCGTGGTGGAGCTGAACTGCCGACCGTGCCCCGGTGGCACGAAGCCCTCGAGCGAGCCGAGTGAGTCCGGGCAGGTGCGCGTCGTGGGCGATCCCGAGCTGTCCGGCCCAGGCCTGACCAGCCGGCACGACGTACGTGGCACAGGTCATGACCAGCCCGAATCCGCCGCGCCCTCGGGCCTCGAGCCAGCGGTACTCGTCGTCCGAGAGCGTGCCGTCCTGGTGGCTCTGGGTGTTGGTGAGCGGCGCGAGCGCGACGCGATTGGACCAGTCAGGTCCGTGGTTGAAGGTCAGGGGGTCCGCGAGAGTGGTCACTCCAGCATCTTCGCGTGCGGTGTGTCGCCCGGGTTCTCCGGTCTCCGCCGCACGTGCCGCGAAATGGAAAAAGCCCCGGTTTCCCGGGGCCAATTCGTGGTGGGCGATACTGGGATCGAACCAGTGACCTCTTCCGTGTCAGGGAAGCGCGCTACCGCTGCGCCAATCGCCCGTGAGGGCTCATGCTGTCGTGCTGATGCTGCGAGGTGGGTACGGGATTCGAACCCGTGTGCACGGATTTGCAGTCCGTTGCCTCTCCTCTCGGCCAACCCACCGCTGGATGGGTTACGAGACCCGCTCCGAGCGGACGACGGGATTCGAACCCGCGACCCTCACCTTGGCAAGGTGATGCGCTACCACTGCGCCACGTCCGCGAAGCCTCAATTGGAGGCGACACGAGACTCTAGCCGATCTGAGCGGGTGAGCCCAAACCGGGGTGGGGCTAGCGTGGGGGCATGAAGGCATGGGCGAACGGACAACTGTTGGAAGCCCCTGAGACTCCGGTCATCAGTGTGCTGGACCACGGCATGATCGTCGGCGACGGAGTGTTTGAGACGCTCGCCGTGACCGAGAACGAGCCGTTCGCCATGACGCGACATCTCGAGCGGCTCGTGCGGTCGGCCGCGGGGTTGGGAATCGGCGTCCCGGACGTCGGCGCCCTGCGCGAGGGCATCGCCGCCACGCTCGACGGCCAAGATCTGCCGTTCGGCCTGGTCAGGGTCACCGTGACGTCAGGGATCGGGCCGCTCGGCTCGCCGCGAGGGTCGAACGGACTGACCCACACGGTCGTCTCGACGCCTGCACCGAAGCCGCCGGCCATCAGCCAGATCGTGACGGTGCCGTGGGCCCGCAACGAGAAGGGTGCGCTCGCCGGGCTCAAGACCACGTCGTACGCCGAGAACGCCAAGATGATCGAGTACGCCAAGGCCCGGGGCGGGACCGAGGCCGTCATGGCCAACACCCGGGGCCAGCTGTGCGAGGGCACCGGCTCCAACATCTTCTACGCGATCGGTGACCAGCTGATCACCCCGACGCTGGAGGCCGGTCCGCTGGCCGGCATCACGCGTGCTCTGGTGCTGGAGTGGTGCGCGGGGGAGATGGACGTCGTCGAGCGCGATGCGCCGCTGGACGTGCTGTTCGAGGCCGACGAGGTCATGCTGATCGGCACCACCCGCGACGTGCAGGCCATCAGCCGGGTCGACGACCACGAGGTCGCCGCTCCCGGACCGGTCGCCCGGGCCGCTCAGGCGATATGGGCCCGCGAGGTGGTCAAGACCAACGACCCGTGACAGACCTCGATTCGGTCGCCGCCGCGCCCGTGCGATATCGTGTGCAGGCACGTCAGGGGCGATTGGCGCAGTGGTAGCGCACCTCGTTCACACCGAGGGGGTCACTGGTTCGAACCCAGTATCGCCCACCCTGCACGTATGACGTCAGCGTCTAGTTCCGGCGCGCTGGAGTGGACGGCGCCGCGCACGACGTGGCCCGTGGCGTACCTTGATGCCAGACATTGGCAGACCGGCTGACATCAGGGGACGACATGCACGCTCTTTCACTTCTTCGCGCGGTCCCGTCGGTCGTGCTCATCGCGGGTCTGATCACCGCTGCTGGTTCCAGCTCGGTCGCGGCCTCGCCGTCGCCCGGCGCGGAGGAGTGCGAGACCAGCACCGCCCGCGTCAAGGACGGGGGCTCGGCCAAGGAGCCTGAGCTGTACGCCAAGAACGAGGCGAACGCTTACGGCGTTCTGAAGGACGCCGCCCGGCTCCCCGATGGGAGCATCACGATCCCCACGGTCTTTCACGTGGTCTCCGACCACGACCTCTCGGCCGCCGAGCGCGCTCGTCGCACGACGATGATCACCAACCAGATGGCCGTCCTCAACGACTCGTTCTCCGGGAGCACGGCCGCCGAGGCGTCTGACTCGCCCTTCCGCTTCCAGCTCACCGAGATCACCTGGACCGTCAACGCGGCCTGGTCCACGGTCACGCCGGGCAAGACCGAGCGGGACATGAAGAAGGCCCTGCACCAGGGGGATTCTGAAACTCTCAACGTCTACACCGCCAACATCGGCGGTGGACTGCTCGGCTGGGCCTACTTCCCGAAGGGCATACAACAACGGGCGCGACTACATCGACGGCGTCGTGATGCTGGACGAGTCGATGCCCGGTGGAACAGCCGGCAAGTACGCGCTCGGCGACACCTTGACCCACGAGGTTGGCCACTGGTTGATGCTCGAGCACACCTTCAAGGGAGCGTGCTCGGCGTCAGGTGACTTCGTGGCCGACACCCCACGCGAGGCCGTGCCGCAGTTCAACTGCCCCGAGGGAGCCGACACGTGCACGGCTCCAGGTCTGGACCCCATCCACAACTTCATGGACTACACCGAGGACTCGTGCATGAACATGTTCACGCCTGGCCAGGTCGAGCGCATGAACGACGCGTGGGTGAACTTCCGCCTCGGGGGCAACGGCTGAATCAGCCCGTCATCGAGTCGTCGATGCACATGATGTTGCCTTCGCTGTCCAGATCATGCCGGGCAGGTTGTATGCGGGCGGTCGCCAGCGGGGGCTAGTGGTCGACGAGAGCTCGCAGGGCGTCGCGCAGCTGCCCCGACGCCTCGGCCGGCGACAGACTGAGGGTGGTGCCAGCGCGGACGTAGGAGTAGCCACCGAAGAGGCACAGCGCCATCAGGCCCAGCTGCTGGTCGGTCAGGTCATGAAGACGGGATCCCAAAGAGGTCTCGGCGTTGTCGCGCGGACCTCGGGGGGCGTGGGTCTCGACCCAGCGGGCGTGCAGCGACCCCGCCATGTCGTGCTGCTCGTCGCGTCGACGATGCCAGGACGGGCGCCGGCGGGACTGCTTCGCGATCGCGTCCACGACCAGGCGCTCAGCTCGATCACGGGTGTTGGTGAGGGTGCTGGCCATGGACATCAAGCCGCCGGCATAGGTGTCGTACAGGCGGTCGGCGCGTCGTGCGTGGCGACGTTGAGAGCTGCTCATCTGCGATCCCCTGTTCGGCGATGCCACTCAGGGAAGAGGCGGCCCGGTTTCAACTATTGGCACAGTACGCGCAAAATCCATGACCCGCATGGAGCCGTTCTCGGGGTGCGCCGGGCAGAATCTCTCAGGCTCAGAGGGATTCCCACGTCGCGGTGAATGTCCTATCGTCAATCAACTGCTTCGCGCAGGCAACGATCTGGTGTGCGGAGTAGGTGGAGGGTCGATCGGAGCGGGGGCATGACGGAGTCCGAGTCACGGACGAGACGGACTGGCGAAGCGAAGACCAGCGTGGGCGCAGTCACGATGGCCCTCCGTGAAATGCGCGCGTCCATCGGTGCTGTCGTCGCCAATCCCAGCCTGCGTCGCATTCAACTGGCGCTGGCGGGTTCGATGATCGGCGATTGGGCCTATGCAACTGCCGTGACCGTGTGGGCATACGGGGTGGGGGGCGTCACGGCAGTGGGCGTGTGGACGGCCATACGACTCACGCTCATGGCGCTCACGGCTCCGATCGCGTCGACCTTGGCTGATCGATTCCCTCGCAAGTCGGTGATGATCGGCGCCGACCTGTTGCGAGCCGCATTGGTGCTGGCCGCGGCGATCTGCTTGATCACCGAGTCGCCTGCGGCGCCGATCTTCATCCTGGCCACGCTGACCTCCCTGATGGGTACTCCATTTCGGTGCTCGCAACGGGCCCTGATGCCGCGATTGGCGCGCACTCCGGAAGAATTGACCGCCTCGAATGGCGCGTCAAGCACCATCGAGAGCCTGTCGTTCTTCGTCGGCCCAGCGCTGGGAGCGCTGCTGATCTCGGCCACGAGCATCGAGGTCGTGTTCCTTCTCAACGTCGCCACATTCGCGTGGTCGACGCTCCTGGTGATGGGGGTGTCAGTTCCGGCGGAGGAGGCCGTCTCCTCAGTCGCGCCCATCGAAGACGAAGGGGAGAGCGAGAGCTTCGTGGCGGAGGTGACTCACGGCTTCCGCAGCATCGCCGCAGACCGCGACCTCACGGTGGTCGTCCTGCTGGTTGCTGCCCAGACGATCGTTGCTGGCGCGTCGGTGGTGTTCCTCGTGGTGATGGCCGTCGACATCCTGGGCATCGGCGCCGAGGGCGTCGGGTACCTGGATTCAGTGTTGGGAATCGGCGCCATCCTGGGTGGACTGGTCGCCATCGCACGTGCCGGTCGACACCGGTTGGCGACTGACATGACAGCCGGAGTGATTCTCTGGGCGTTGCCCCTGCTGCTCGTCACCGTGTGGCCGTCCCCAGCAGCCGTCTTTGCCGCTGTCGCGCTCCTCGGACTCGCAAACCCATTGGTCGACGTCAACATGGACACCATCATTCAACGACTCACTCCAGACGCCGTGATGGGCCGCGTCTTTGGCGCCATCGAGGCGTGTCTGATCGGCACCATGGCGCTCGGGTCTTTTCTGATGCCTGTGCTGCTGAGTGTCATGAGTCTTCGAGCGTCCGTCGGTGTGATCGGCCTCGGCGTTGCTTTGGTTGCTGTGCCGTTCGTGCCGAGAATGCGCCGTCTGAATGCGCGCTTGACGGCGCCTCCAGGGCTCGATCTGCTTCGTCAGATCGCGATGTTTGCCCCGCTCGAGCCCGGCATCGTCGAAGGTCTGGCACGTCACCTGGTCCGCGTGCCGGCTCAGGCAGGGGACGTCGTCCTGGCGACGGGGGGCCAGTCCGATCGGTTCTTCGTGATCGATTCGGGACTCGTCGAGGTGACTCAGAACGGCGTGGTGCTGCGGAGCGAAGGTCCGGGGGAGTACTTCGGAGAGATCGGACTGCTGAGAGACGTGCCGAGAACCGCCACGATCACGGCCGTGGAGGACACGGTCTTGTTTGCGCTGGACCGCGAGCAGTTCTTGGCCGCCGTCAACGGTCAGCGCGAGGCGTTCCTGGTCGCCGACGACATCGTGACGCGACGATTGACGGTCTGACCTGACCGCCTCGGCCGCATGCAATGGGCCGTCCTGAAGCACTGCATCACCTTGCCGACTTCGCGTCCGTCACTGCGGGCCGAGGGCGCCCTCGCTCGGCAGCGATTCGCCCTTGAGCTCGACGAACACGACGCTGGTCGGGGTGGCCCCGATGTTTTCGCCAGCGTGCGACTGCGCGGGCAGCCACATGGCGTTGCCTCCGGTGAGGGTCACGTCCCGACTGCCTCCGTCGACGTGCAGGCGTCGATCGAAGTCGCTGAGCGTGATCATCACGCTGTCGGGGTGGTCGTGGGGCTGGGTGCGGTCGCCCGGCTGGTCGGAGTAGGACAGGACCCGCACGCGATCGTTCTCGAAGACGACGCGGTAGTGGTCGGGGTTGGTCGAGACGGGATCGTTCACGGGACTCATCCGATCTGAAGATCCCGCACGGCGCGAGATGCAGCGATCTTGGACCCGCCTCGCAGTGGGCGTCAAGAGTCGCCCGTGCCGTGCCGTGTCCCGGCTGCGTCGCACAGTGCTCAGGCGCGACGACCGAACAGCAGGCGGAACGGACGCAGGGCCAGGGTGAGCACCGGACGTCGGCCGGCGAGGAAGCCGAGCGGACCTGTGCGCTCAAAGGACCAGGATCCCCGCACCCATGCGAGCCGGGCGCGCCCTTTCACCTGGGCAACGACGAGGTCGCCATCGCGGTCTTGTGCGGTGCGGAAGCCCAGCGGGATGGAAAACGGCAGCCGGCGCACGCGCAGCACACCCAGCGATCCGATCCCGGGAGCGACGTAGGAGCGGTGCGACTCGCGCTCGAACTCGGCCAGGTCCTTGGGGATCGCCCACAGCGCTCGTCCGCCGTCGCGCGATGCCTCGCTGTCGACCCAGATGTGCGTGATCGACACCCGCGGCCGTAGTCCGTGCCGCACCAGGACGGTCGACATGATCTCGTCGTACGTCAACGGGCTGGGCTCGTCGTAGCGGAAGAACGCCGCCGACACGATCGTGCGGCCAAAGATGCGCACGGTCTTGGTCATCGGCGAGTGGGCTGGGGGAGTGAGGCCACGTGGCAGCAGCCACACCCCGACGTATGCGTGGCCGTGCAGGTCCCACGGCTCGGCCGGGTAGGAATTCACGCCCACGAGAACGCCTCGGGCTCGAGCGACCTTGGTGCGTTGGGCGAACGGCTTGGTCGCGCCCGGCCAGTTCGACGTGATGCGACCAGACTCGTGCCGGTACCAGTTGTCGCAGTGGGACCAGACGGAGTGGTCGAGCTTCTCGGTCAATTCATCGTCGTACGCCTGCTCGGCCTCGTGGGTGACCTCGACCGTCGCGTAGCCGCCGGCTGTCATGCGGTCCACGGCCTGGCGCATGTGCTTGGCCTGTGCCTCGAGCATGTAGATGATCGATCCGCCGCCGAGGTTGGTGTTGGGGCCATAGGTGACGAACAGGTTCGGGAAGTTGGGCACGTACATGCCCAGATAGGCCCGAGCACCGTCGACCCACTGGTCGGCCAGCTTCGCGCCCTCGGTGCCCGTGACATCGATCGACTCGAGGAAGTCCTGCGCGTCGAAACCCGTGCCGTAGACGATCGCGTCGACCTCGTGCTCAACTCCCTGGTCGTCAACCACCCCGGTAGGTGTGACGCGTTGTACGCCTGTCGTGATCACGTCGACGTTCTGCTGCGCCAACGCCGGATAGAACTCGTTGGAGAACAGGATGCGCTTGCAGCCGATCGGGTAGTCAGGCGTGAGCTTGGCCCGCAGGTCAGCGTCCTTGACCTGTGACTTCAGGTGCCGCATCGCGATCGCCTTGTTGATCTTGCCGACCTTGGATTCGTCGTCCAGCCCGCGGGCGAACTGCTCCATGACCGCCCAGATGCCGCCGCGCTCGGCGGCCAAGGTGGGGGGAGCCAGCTGGAACATCTTGCGGTGGAACGCGGTGTACGGCTTGTCCGGCTTGGGCATCAGGTAGTTGGCCGACCGCTGGAAGACCAGCAGCTCACGCGCCTGCTTGGCCAGGTGCGGGACGAACTGCACCGCGCTTGCTCCCGAGCCGACGACCGCGACGCGCAGGCCGGTGGCGTCGAAGTCGTGGTCCCAGGTGGCGGAGTGGAAAGAGGTGCCCGTGAAGGTCTCGATTCCGTCGATCGCCGGCAGCGTGGGACGCGAGAGCTGACCCACCGCCGTGATGAGGATGTCAACGGTCTGCTGATCTCCGTCGGCGAAGGTCACTGTCCAGGTGGAGTCCTGCTTCTCCCAGGTCGCCGCGGTGACGTCCCGGCCGTACTGGACCAGCGGCGAGATCGCATGCTTGTCGGCGACGTGGTGCAGGTAGGCGTGAATCTCCTCCTGCAGGGCGTAGCGCCGCGACCAGTCCGGGTTGGGTTCGAACGAGAACGAGTACAGCGGCGACGGAACGTCGCACCCAGCTCCCGGATACGTGTTGTCGCGCCACACCCCACCCAGGTCGTCCGACCGCTCCCACAGCCGGATGTCGGTGTGGCCAGCGCGTTGCATCTCGATCGCCACGGCCAGGGCGCCGAAGCCCGAGCCGATGATGCCGATGGACGGTGGGGTCGATGTCATGACGTGTGCTCCTCGACGAACAACAGGATGGACGAGGTGATCAGTGTGGCCGCCTCGTCGCGGGTGAAGGTCTTGCGCTGCAGCCACTCGCGGCACACAGCCTTGGTCAGCGCGGCCATCGGACGCAGCCGGGCGCGGAGATGCGCATCGTCAGGCAGGCCGATGGCGTCCAGCACCAGACGAGCGGCTCGGTCGTCCGCCTCGTCGACGATGGCCTGGATGTCGGAGTCGCCGTGCAGGTTGGCCGCTCCGCTCGCGTTGACCCAGGCCTGGCCGTAGGTGGTGGCGGCATCCAGGATCCATTCCACCGTGGCGCGGGTGCGCTCTTCGGTGGAACGATCGTGCAGCTCCGGCAGGGGAGCGGCCGGCATCATGACCGACTGGCGCATGGCCTCGAGGAACAGCTCGCGCTTGTTCTCGAAGTAGTGGTTGATCAGTCCGCGGGCGACGCCGGCGGCGGCGGCCAGCTCGGCAGTCGACACCTGGTCGTAGGGACGATCGGCGTACAGGCGCTGCGCAGCCGCGATGATCTGCTCTCGCCGCACCTCCGGCGCGAGGCGCACCCGGGCGGGCGAGGTTCGCGCTGTCGTCATGCGCACAGCGTTGCAGCCTGTTGGCAGAGTGTCAATAAGCCTCTATGCTGCGATCCATGAGTGCATCGAAGCGCGTCGACTACGACGTCATCGTCATCGGGTCCGGCTTCGGAGGCAGCGTCGCGGCGCTGCGGCTCACCGAGAAGGGGTACCGCGTCGGCGTGGTCGAGATGGGGCGACGTTTCACCGACGACCAGCTGCCCAAGACGTCGTGGCGAGCTCGCAGCTACCTGTGGGCGCCTTGGGCCCGGTGCTTCGGGATCATGCGATTGACGTTGCTCAAGGACGTGCTGATCGCCAGTGGCACCGGCGTCGGCGGCGGCTCGCTGGTCTACGCCAACACGCTCTACGAACCGCTCGATCCGTTCTACCGCGATCCGCAATGGGCCCACATCACGGACTGGCAGGACGAGCTGGCGCCGCACTACGCACAGGCCAAGAAGATGCTGGGCGTCACGACCTACCCCGGATGGACCCCCGCGGACGAGCTGATGTCGTCGGTCGCGGCCGACATGGGTGTGTCGGACTCGTTCCACCCCACCGAGGTGGGAGTGCTCTTCGGCGAGACCCCGGGTGAGGAGATCGCCGACCCGTACTTCGGTGGAGCCGGACCGGAGCGCAACGCCTGCATCGACTGCGGTGCCTGCATGACCGGTTGTCGGCACAACGCCAAGAACACCTTGGTCAAGAACTACCTGTACCTCGCGGAGTCCGCGGGCGCAGAGGTCCACGCGATGACGACCGTCACCGACGTGCGCCCGGCCGGAGCTGGCTACGAGGTCCGCACGCGGCGCACCGGTAACCGGCTGCGCCGTCGGCGGTTCACGGCCGCGCAGGTGGTCTTCGCTGGCAATGCGCTGAACACGCAGAACCTGCTGCACCGACTGCGCCGGCGATCGCTGCCGCACCTGTCGCCGCGCATCGGCGAGCTGAGCCGCACCAACTCCGAGGCCGTGCTGAGCGCGCGGTCCGGTGACCGGGATGCCGACTTCACACCGGGTGTCGCCATCACGTCGTCGTTCCACCCCGATGCCGACACCCACGTCGAGCCGGTGCGGTACGGCCGAGGGTCGAGCGCGCTGAGCCTGATGAACATGGCGCTGCCGGATCGCCCCGGTCCAGGCGGCCGGCTCCGCTCGGTGCTGCGGGGTTACCGGCTGCTCGGCATCCGTGGTGCGTGGCGCATGCACGCGCCACGCCGGTGGGCCGAGCAGTCGATCGTCGTGCTGGTGATGCAGTCGCTCGACAACTCGATCACGACACACCTGAAGCGAGGGATCTTCGGACGCCGAATGACCAGCAGTCAGGGGGTCGGCGAGCCCAATCCGGACTACATCCCAGCGGCCGACCAGGTGGCGAAGAACCTCGCCGAGCGCATCAACGGATACCCGGGCAGCTCCACCGGAGAGCTGGTCGGCGTGCCGTTGACGGCACATTTCATCGGGGGCTGCGTGATCGGCCAGACGGCCGAGGACGGAGTCGTCGACGGCTATCAGCGCGTCTTCGGCCATCCCGGTCTGCACATCAGCGACGGGTCGACGATCACGGCGAACCTGGGCGTCAATCCCTCCCTGACCATCACGGCGCAGTCCGAGCGCGCGATGTCGCTGTGGCCCAATCGCGGTGAGGTGGACCCTCGTCCCGAGCTGGGGGAGCCGTACCGCCGCATCGATCCGGTGGCCCCGGTGGCCCCGGTCGTTCCGGCAGGCGCTCCAGCCGCCTTGCTGCTGCCGATCCCGTCTGTTCCGAAGCGAGCCTGAGCTGTCAGACCGGGTCCGGCGGGTCGTGCTCGCTGATGCTCTCGTGCTGACGCTCGCGGACTGCGAGCTTGATCTGCTGGAGATTGTTGCGCA
The DNA here is from genome assembly GCA_963769445.1 of uncultured Actinomycetota bacterium. Taxonomy (GTDB): domain Bacteria; phylum Actinomycetota; class Actinomycetes; order Propionibacteriales; family Nocardioidaceae; genus Aeromicrobium. Next base: position 310,324 of record CAVYLO010000004.1, read on the forward strand.
GCAGATCTGAGATGAGCTCGTCCATGCGGGGGTCGGCCAGCATGTCGATGATCACGCGCAAGGTGGTCTCGGACACCTCGGCAACGATGGTGTCGTAGCCCGGCAGCTTCTTGACCAGTCGCGCGTTGGGATCAGCGCGGACCTTCTCGGCGACCAGCGTCTTCAGCTCATCGTGGTTCTCGACGAGGGCATCGGAGATGTTGCGGGTGTAGTGGCCGGTCTGGATCACGGCAGCGACCTCGTCGAGCACCACGATGGTCAGCGGCCGCTTGATCAGCTCGACCGCTCGCATGACCAGCCGGCTGGCCAGGCGGACCACCCACGGGCGGCGCTTGCCGAATCTCACCAGGACCGCGCCGACGATGACCGCTAGAAGCGAGGTCCCGAAGATCAGGCCGGCGACGAGGAGCAAGACCTGCAGGGTGCTGAGGTCGTCCAACCAAGCGGACACGCCATCCTCCTTCGGGCCGGGGCGGTCTCAAACCTAGGGCCAACCGCTGCTCTGCGTCAGGTCCGGGCACGACAAGCCGGCGGCCCACTGGGACACTGACCTGGTGCAGCTCAAGGAGATCTTCCCCGGCCGTCCGCGCCTGACCCTGTTCTTCGCGCTGGCCCTCGCTGTCGTGGCCGTGGTGCTCGGGGTGTCGGCCGTGCTGGAGCGCGACCCGCGCCAGGGCGCTGCAGCAGTGGTGGTCGCCGCGTTCACCGCCAAGGAGGCGCTCGTGCTCCCCGAGCGGGTGTCGCGGGCGCTCGGCGTCGTGAGCCTGATCGCCGTCGTGGCCTGGTTGGCGCTGCTGTTCGAGTGAGAGACCACCGCTAGGCTGCTGCGAAGCAGAACTCGCCATCCGTAGGGCGGGTCATCGAGGTGAAGGTGGTTGGGCATGCCCGAGATCCAGGTCGAGAACGAGCAGCGATCCGTCGAACCGGGCACCAAGGCTTGGCAGCTGTTCGCCGAGACGCCCGAGGTCATCGCGGCCCGCGTCGGCGGCGAGCTGAGGGATCTGGCCCACGAGCTGGCCGACGGCGACGTCGTCGAGCCGGTGGCGATCGACTCGGCCGACGGGTTGGACATCCTGCGCCACTCCACCGCCCACGTGATGGCCCAGGCGGTGCAGGATCTGTTCCCGGACGCGAAGCTGGGCATCGGTCCGCCGATCACCGACGGCTTCTACTACGACTTCGACGTCGACGAGCCCTTCGTGCCCGAGGACCTGGTCAAGATCGAGTCGCGGATGCGCAAGATCATCAAGGAGGGCCAGAAGTTCGATCGTCGTGAGGTCACCGATGACGCGGCGCGCGCCGAGCTGGCCGACGAGCCCTACAAGCTCGAGCTGATCGGACTGAAGTCGACCGCCGGTGACGCGGCCGAAGGTGCCAGCGTCGAGGTCGGCGAGGGCGGACTGAGCATCTACGACAACCTCAAGCGTGACGGCTCGGCTGCCTGGGGCGACCTGTGCCGCGGGCCGCACCTGCCCACCACCAAGCGCATCCCGGCCTTCACGCTCATGCGCTCGGCCGCCGCCTACTGGCGCGGCGACGAGAAGAACAAGCAGCTGCAGCGCATCTATGGCACCGCGTGGCCCACCAAGGAGGCGCTCGACGAGCACCTGCACCGCATCGAGGAGGCGCAGCGCCGCGACCATCGCCGCCTCGGCAATGAGCTGGACCTGTACAGCTTCCCCGACGAGATCGGCTCCGGACTGCCGGTGTTCCATCCCAAGGGTGGTGTCATCAAGCGCGAGATGGAGGACTACGTCCGCCGCCGGCACATCGAGGAGGGCTTCGAGTACGTCGGCACGCCGCACATCGCCAAGGAAGAGCTGTTCTACACCTCGGGCCACCTGCCGTACTACGGCGACGGCATGTTCCCGGCGCTGGACGTCGACGGCATGGACTACCGCCTCAAGGCGATGAACTGCCCCATGCACAACCTGATCTACCGGGCGCGCCAGCGTTCGTACCGCGACCTGCCGCTGCGCCTGTTCGAGTTCGGGCACGTGTACCGCAACGAGAAGTCCGGCGTCATCCACGGGCTCACCCGCGTGCGGGGCTTCTCGCAGGACGACTCGCACTCGTACGTCACTCCGGAGCAGGCGCCCGACGAGATCCGACACCTGCTCAACTTCGTGCTGAGCCTGTTGCGCGACTTCGGGCTGGACGACTTCTACCTCGAGCTGTCGACCCGTGACGACTCCAAGCCAGACAAGTTCATCGGCTCGGAGGAGGAGTGGGCCGTCGCCACCCAGGTGCTGGAGGACGTCTGCCTCGAGACCGGCCTCGAGCTGGTTCCCGATCCGGGCGGCGCCGCGTACTACGGCCCCAAGGTGTCGGTGCAGGCTCGCGACGCCATCGGCCGGACGTGGCAGATGTCCACGATCCAGTACGACTTCAACATGCCGTCGGCCGAGCGCTTTGGTCTCGAGTACGTCGCCGCCGACGGCTCGCGCCAGCAGCCGGTCATGATCCACTCGGCCAAGTTCGGGTCGATCGAGCGGTTCATGGGGGTGCTGGTCGAGCACTACGCCGGCGCCTTCCCGCCGTGGCTCGCGCCGGTGCAGGTCGTGGGCATCCCCGTGGCCGAGCGCCACGTCGACTACCTGTCCGAGGTGGCCGCGCGCCTCAAGCCTCTGGGCATCCGTGTCGAGATCGACGCTTCTGACGAGCGGATGCAGAAGAAGATCCGGACGGCCCAGACCCAGAAGATCCCGTTCATGCTGATCGCCGGCGACAACGACGTGGAGGCGGGGGCCGTCTCGTTCCGGTATCGCAGCGGCGAGCAGGAGAACGGGGTGCCGCTCGACGACGCGATCACCCGCATCACGACCGCCGTCGCCTCCCGGACCCAGGTCTGACCCATGGAAGATGCCGCGACCGGAGACCCTCGCCAGGACGGAGTGGGGGAGCCTGATGCGTTTCAGCGCCTCTGGACACCGCACCGGATCCGGTACATCACGGGTGAGAACAAGCCCGCGTCCTCCGACGAGGCGGACTGCCCGTTCTGCCGCATCCCGCAGCTGGACGATGCGGAGGCGCTGATCGTGCACCGGGGCGAGCTCGCCTATGTCGTGCTCAATCTGTACCCGTACAACGCCGGCCACCTGCTGGTCTGCCCGTTCCGCCACGTCGCTGACTACACCGACCTGACATCGGCAGAGACCGACGAGGTCGCCGGCCTGACCCAGCAGGCCATGCGTGTCGTCCGCCGCGTCACCAGCCCGCACGGATTCAACATCGGCATGAACCAGGGAGGCGTCGCCGGAGCTGGCATCGCTGCCCACCTGCACCAGCACGTCGTGCCCCGTTGGGGTGGCGACTCGAACTTCTTGCCCGTCATCGGGCAGACCAAAGCCATGCCCCAGCTGCTCGAGGACACTCGCGAGATGCTGGCCGAGGCGTGGGATCAGGAGGACTGAAAATGCTCGAACGATTCCGGCAGTTCTGGACCAATGTCTGGGCGCCTCTGGCCAATCTGCTGCTTCGGCTGGGGGTCAAGCCCGACTGGGTCACGTGGGTCGGCACCATCGGCGTGAGCGCCGGTGCCCTCTGGTTCTACCCGCGGGGCCAGTTCTTCGTGGGAACGCTGGTCATCACGGCGTTCGTGTTCAGCGACATCATGGACGGCTACATGGCTCGCCAATCGGGCCAGTCCTCGAAGTGGGGTGCGTTCCTCGACTCCAGCCTGGACCGGGTCGCGGACGCCGCGGTCTTCGCCGGCCTCGTCATCTACTACTCGCGTCAGGGTGCTGAGACCGACCTCGGCGGCGCCGAGCTGTATCTGTACCTGAGCCTCGCCTGCCTCGTGCTGGGCAACCTGACGTCGTACACGCGGGCCCGCGCCGAGGGGCTGGGCATGACGGCCAAGGGCGGCATCGCCGAGCGGGCCGACCGGCTGGTCGCCATCTTGGTGATGACGGGCCTCTCCGGATTGTTCGACCTCCCGTTCCTGCGCGAGATCACCCTGTGGGCGCTGGCCGTCGCCAGCGCGATCACGGTGGGACAGCGGATGTTGATCGTGCGTCGTCAAGCCGTGGCCCGCCCGGGATTGGAGTAGTCAGACACCACCGTGACGTATGTGACACGCCGAATGTCACATAGACCTTGACGTATAGGTGTCGGGTTCACATACTGGAGGTATGACCCTTCAGGATGCGACACCCCAGCACGCTGCTCCGTTCCGCGCGGCCGAGGATCTGCCTGAGCTGCCCGACATGGAGCCCGGCATGTCCGCCGAGGCGTACGCCCAGGTGCTCGAAGACCTCTCGCAGGCGTCCGTGGACCGTCACTTCGACGCGTTCCGCGACATCGCGTGGGACCACCCGGACTTCCAGGTCGATCCGACCGACCCGCGCTGGGTGCTGCCCAAGGCTGATCCGCTCGGTGCCTCGGCCTGGTACCGCGAGCAGCCGCTGGAGAAGCAGATCGCCATTGGTATGTGGCGGCAGGCCAACATCATGAAGGTCGGCCTGCAGTTCGAGAACATCCTGATCCGTGGCGTCATGCAGTACGTCTTCACGCTGCCCAATGGCTCGCCGGAGTTCCGCTACCTCACCCACGAGGCAACCGAGGAGTGCCACCACACCCAGATGTTCCAGCGCGGCGTCAACCGCATCGGCGTCGACGTCCCGGGCATGAAGTGGTGGATGCGCAAGGTCGCGACCTTCCTGCCGTGGGCCGGATCGATCGCGCCCTTCGCGTTCTTCGTTGGCGTGCTCGCCGGCGAGGAGCCGATCGACCACACCCAGAAGCGGGTGCTGCGCGGCGGTGAGCAGATGCCGCCGGTCATCCAGCGCATCATGCAGATCCACGTCGCCGAGGAGGCGCGGCACATCTCCTTCGCGCACCACTACATCCTCGCCAACGCCCCGCGCCTGAACTGGGCCGAGCGTCACCTGATGACCGTGCTCTTCCCGGTCATCATGCGGGTGCTCGGCGATGCGATCCTGATCCCGGCCAAGGAGATGAGTCGCGAGTTCGACATCCCGCGCCACGTCATGAAGGACCTGTACTGGCGGGCTCCGGAGTCGCGTGAGCACCTCAGCGAGGTCTTCGCGGACGTGCGCATGCTGGCCGAGGAGGCCGGTCTGATGACCCGCGTCGGCCGGTTCATGTGGCGTCTGCTCAAGATCGATGGCCGTTCCTCGCGCTTCCGCAGCGAGCCTGCGGTCGCGTTCAGCGAAGCCGCCTGACACGTGCCCCACGTCGTCACCCAGGCGTGTTGCGGCGACGCGTCCTGCGCGTTCGCCTGCCCGGTGAACGCGATCCATCCGACGCCGGACGAACCGGACTTCGCCACGGCCGAGATGGTCTACATCGACCCGGTCTCGTGCGTCGACTGCGGGGCCTGCATCACCGCGTGCCCCGTGGGCGCCATCACCCGTGACTACCGACTGACCGACACCGAGCTGCCGTTCGTGGACATCAACGCGATGTTCCATGAACCTGCCCGCGAGTACCCGCCCCAGGCACCCGTCACGCCGATCGTCCGCAAGCACGACGCCCAGCGCACCCTCTCGGTGGCGATCGTGGGCGCCGGGCCTGCGGCCCTGTACGCCGCCGACGAGCTGCTCAAGCGACCGCGCACCGAGGTCACGGTGATCGACCGTCTGCCCACGCCGTACGGGCTGGTGCGCGCTGGCGTGGCGCCCGACCACCCGGCCACTCGCACCATCACCCGGCTGTTCGGTCAGATCGAGGACCAGAAGGGGTTCTCCTACGCCCTGGGCGTCGAGGTCGGCGTCGATGTCACGCACGCCGAGCTTGCTGCACGCCACCATGCCGTCCTGTACGCCACGGGCGCCTCGCTCGACCGTCGCGTGGGCATCCCGGGCGAGGACCTGCCCGGCAGCGTGACCGCCACCGACTTCGTGGCCTGGTACAACGGGCATCCAGACCAGGCCGACGCGTCCTTCGACCTGTCGCACCGCACCGCGGTGATCATCGGCAACGGCAACGTGGCTCTGGACGTCGCGCGGATCCTGGCCAGCGACCCGGAGCGGCTGGCGACCACCGACATCGCCGATCATGCGCTCGAGGCGTTGCGCGGTAGTGCCGTGCGGGAGGTCGTGCTGCTGGCACGACGTGGTCCGGCCCAGTCGGCCTTCACCCTCCCGGAACTGACCGGCCTGTTGTCCCACCCGGACTTCGACGTCGTGGTCGAAGGCGATCTGGTTGATGAGCTGGCCGTCGGCAGTGACGACCCCATGACACGTCTGAAGGTCGATGCGCTGCGTGACCGTCCTGATGCCGTGCGCTCGCGTCGCATCGTGCTGCGCTATCAGAGCGCCCCGGTGGAGATCTGTGGGACCGAAGCGGTGGACGGTGTGCGGGTCGCGACCACCCGGCTCGTCGGGGCACCAGGCGCCGTGCGGGCCGAGACCACCGAGAAGACCGAGATCATCACCACCGGGCTGGTGCTGCGCTCCGTCGGGTACCGCGGTCGAAGCCTGCCCGACCTCCCGTTCGATCAGCAGCGGGCGGTGGTGCCGAACAGGCGAGGGCGGGTCGACGAGGTGCCGGGGACCTACGTGGCCGGATGGATCAAACGCGGGCCCACGGGTTTCATCGGAACCAACAAGACGTGCGCCCAGGAGACCGTCGACCGGCTGGTCGAGGACTTCAACGCCGGCGACCTCCCCGATCCGTCGGCGACGGGAGGGCTGGCGCCGCTGCTGAGCTCGCGAGGAGTCGGCGTGATCGATCGGTCCGGATGGCGGCGCATCGACGTGCTCGAACGTCGCCGCGGGTTGGCGCAGGGGCGTCCACGGGTCCGGTACCCGAGGCTCGTCGACATGCGCGCTGCGGCCATCGCGAAGGGCTAGTCAGTGGCGGTCGCCCGACAGGTGGACTGGGCGCGGGAGGCCTGTGTGCCGGGAGTAAACTCGAGTCGATCGATCACCCCGACGAAGGACCATCACGCGTGAGCAACGACAGCACCACCACCGGAACCGGCACGTCCCGCGTCAAGCGCGGCATGGCGGAGATGCTCAAGGGCGGCGTCATCATGGACGTCGTCAACGTGGAGCAGGCCAAGATCGCCGAGGATGCTGGCGCCGTCGCCGTCATGGCGCTCGAGCGGGTCCCCGCCGACATCCGCGCTCAAGGTGGCGTCTCGCGCATGAGCGATCCGGACATGATCGACGCGATCGTCGATGCCGTCTCGATCCCGGTCATGGCCAAGGCCCGCATCGGCCACTTCGTCGAGGCGCAGATCCTGCAGAGCCTCGGCGTCGACTACATCGATGAGTCCGAGGTCCTGACCCCGGCCGACTACGCGCACCACATCGACAAGTGGAACTTCACCGTGCCGTTCGTCTGCGGCGCCACCAATCTGGGCGAGGCGCTGCGTCGCATCTCCGAGGGCGCAGCGATGATCCGCTCCAAGGGTGAGGCCGGCACCGGCGACGTCTCCAACGCCACCACCCACATGCGCAAGATCGGCGGCGAGATCCGTCGCCTGCAGACGCTGAGCCCCGACGAGCTGTACGTGGCGGCCAAGGAGCTCCAGGCGCCCGTCGACCTGGTCAAGGAGGTCGCCGAGGCCGGCAAGCTGCCCGGTCGTGCTGTTCACCGCCGGTGGCATCGCCACCCCCGCTGACGCCGCCATGATGATGCAGCTGGGCGCCGAGGGCGTGTTCGTCGGCTCGGGCATCTTCAAGTCCGGCAATCCGGCCGAGCGCGCCGCTGCGGTGGTCAAGGCCACCACGTTCTTCGACGATCCCGACGTGATCGCCAAGGTGTCCCGCGGTCTCGGCGAGGCGATGGTCGGCATCAACGTCGACGAGATCCCCGAGCCCCATCGGCTGGCCGAGCGCGGCTGGTAGGTGCACGAGCGCCACCTTTGGCGCTTTCGGCGAACCATTCTGGTGTAGTCAGAACGGATCATTTCTCCGTGCGCACGATAGCTTTTCCGGCGACGTCACGGGTCGTGATTTGCTGTCATTGCAGTCCAATGTACGACTTGCACATGCTGCTTCCCGCCACATGCGCCACTGCGGAGCGGCTGCGAAAATCGCAGACACTCTGTCGATGAACAAGACAAACGGTCGCTTGTAGGTCACTATTCTCCTTGGGACTAAAGTCCCAGTCACGAGGACGGCGCGTGCCGCTCGAAGAGGGAGAATCGGATGAAGAAGTCAACCAAGGGCGCGGTAGCGGCCGCCGCGGCCGGCGTCTTGCTGCTCGGAGGCGCTGGCTCGCTCGCGTACTGGACCGCTGACGGCGAGACCAACGGCGGAACCATCGAAGCCGGCACCGCTGACCCTCCGGACGGGAACGGTGACGACCCTGGGTCTATGCCGATAGGCGAGAGGGCGCCGGCAGCACCCGGTGCGCTGTTCGTCCCCGGCGACAAGGTCACGAAGGAGTGCACCTTCGACATCCAAGCGAAGGGCGACAACTTGACTGCCACGCTCACCACTCCATCCACGGTGACTATCGATCCGGCGCCGGCGGCGGCGACGTTCGACGCAACAGTTGCAGCCACTTACTCCGGCACCGGCGCCGTCGTGACCGAGGCGCGCGACGGGGAGACGGTGACGGCGACGATCACTGTCACCTTCCCATTTGGTGACGAGACGAGCATCAACGCCAATGACACGCAGAACGTGACAGCGACCCTTGACGACATCGATATCACCTTGGTCCAGACGGAGTCCTGATCGGGGCGCTGGACACGTGACGCGTCAGACGGCGCTCGTGGGGGTGGGCCGGCCACGCTGCGGCGTGGTCGGTCATCGTGACGGCCGTGGCCGCGGTCGCGCTGGCGGTGGTGGTACCTCGGCTTGCTGACGCGACGCCGTACACCATCCTCACTGGCTCGATGAAGCCCGATCTGCCGCCGGGTGCGCTGGTCGTGGTCCGGCCTGCCGAACGGATCTCCCTGGGCGACGTGATCACCTACCAGCTGAAGTCCGGAGAGGACACGGTGGTCACTCACCGAGTCGTGGGGCAATCCGTGAACGCCAAGGGCGAGACGACCTTCCTGACCCAGGGGGACGCCAACGACACACCGGACTTTGAACCGGTACGTCCGGTGCAGCTGAAGGGCAAGGTCTGGTATTCGGTTCCGTACCTGGGTCACGTCAACAACGCGCTCACCGGAAACCAGCGCCAGAAGGCTACCTACGGCGTCGGTGGCTTACTTGCTCTCTACGCCGCCTACATGTTCATCAGCGCCGTGCTCGACAAGCGCAAACCGCCCCAGTTCATAGAGGAGGTCGCATCATGAAGTCGCTGTTGTCGTCCTGGCCTCTTGGTCTGGCCATCGTTCTGATGGGAAGCGCGCCGGCGATCGCTGCCGACCAGATCGGTCTGAGCCGTGACGGCGTGAACTGGACCTCATCGTTGAGCGGCGGGCTGTTCGAGTCCTCGATGCTCTGGGTTCCCGGAGACTCTGAATCCGCGGTCTTTCATGTCCGCAATCAGGGGCCGAGCAGCGCTCTTCTGACGATCGAGGCGCGCAGCGCCGACACCGACGAGCTGCTGAGCAACGAGGACATCAGGCTTCGCACCCGAGCCGATGCGGGCCCGTGGGTCGACTTGGAGAACGGCGTTCCTAGCGAGGGCCTGACGCAGCGAGCCATTCAACGAGGTGACACGGTCCGCATCGAACTGAACGCCACGTTCGAGCCGTCCTCTCCCAATCGGTCGCAGCGCAAGCGCCTGGCCCCGGTGTTCTCCGTGACGCTCGTCGATGCGCTGGAGGCGGGCGGACGCGGGGGCGATCGGTCCGACGATGCTGGGGGCGGCGGTCTAATGCCCGACACCGGCTCACCAATTTCGGTGTGGGTGGTGGTGCTCGCTGGCGGGATGCTGGCGACCGGAGTGCGGCTCGCACGGCGTCGACGGGAGGTGAGTTGTGTCTGACGGCCGTCACGCGACCCCAAGGAGCCACCGTGGTCGAGCCTTCTCGAACCGATGGATCGGCCACGGACGCACCCGCGCACTCTTGTCCTTGGGTATTCTCCTCGGATTCGGCGCGGTCAGCACGATGGCGTACTGGACCGATCAGGCCACGATGACTGGAGGTCCGATCTCGGCGGGGACATTGGACCTGAGATTGAAGGACGCGGGCACCCTCATCGGGCAAGGCGGCACCTGGCCCAACACGGGTTTCACGGCCGCGGGCCTGATCCCCGGAGAGAGCGTCGCGTTCAGCTTCCCGGTCCGCAATGACGGGTCCGCTGGCTTCCGACTGACTGCGACTGCAACAGCAAGTGGAGATCTTGCGCCAGGCCTGCGATTCACCACGACACATGGCGCCAGCCCTGCCGTGATGACCGGAACCGAGGCTGGTGGAAATCGAGTTGGCACGTGCGGTTCGAACACGGCTTCTGGCCCGACGATCCTGTCGGACACACCTGCCTCCGTGATCCCCACGCCAGGCGTCACTATCGGGTCGGGCAACCTCACCACAGTCTGCGTGATCGTGAAATTGGATACCTCCGCCGACAACGCTCTGCAGGGTAAAAGCGGCGCGGCCACCTTCGTCTTCGACGCCCAGCAACTTCAGCCATGACCGGCCACCGGCGATCGCCTAGGTGGCGGCCCCGCATCCGCTTGCGCACCGTGGCGCTGAACATTGGCGCTGCACTCGGTGTCACCTGCATCGCCGTGGCTCTAGCTGCAGCGTTCGGTGGCGTGACGCCACTGGTGTTCCGCTCCGGGTCGATGTCACCAGAGATCCACACGGGCGCGCTCGCGCTGGCCCGGCATACACCGGTCACGGAGATCGTGGTCGGTGACGTGGTCAGCGTGCGCAACAGCGCCGGTACGAGGGTCACGCACCGCGTCGTCTCCGTGGCGCTGTCCGACGGCCGGGGTGAGCTGATCCTGCGTGGCGACGCGAACTCTACGCCCGATTCTGAGGTCTATCCGGTGACGTCGGTCGACCAGGTTTTCTTCGACCTCCCGTACCTGGGGTATCCGCTGGCCTGGGCTCAGCATCCAGCCGTGGTCTTCCTTGTCGGGGCTTCGGTGCCTGCCCTGCTCTACGTGGCGTTTGCCCCGCGTCGCCGAACCGCTGGGGGCGGTCGTCGCAAGATGCTCGGGCCCAGCGCTTCTGCCCTGGCCGTGGTGGGACTCGTCGGTCTCGTTGCTCCCGGCGTCCCTGGCACATCTGCAGCCTTCTCCGACACCGCAACGATGACCACCGGCTCGCTCGGCGCGCACACCGTCCTGCCGCCGGTCAGCTCGACATGCATGGCCAGTTCGCCGACTGCGACGATCTCGTGGCCCGAAAAGAATTCACAGTACGACTACGAGGTGGTCCTGAAGCGGTCGGGTGGATCCGTTGTCTCCACCAAAGCGGTCACGGGCAACGCCGTCTCGCAGACGTATCAAGCACCCGGCGATTTCGGATTCGGCGGTGTTCTGGCGGTGGGCACGTACGACTTCTCCGTGGAGGTTCGTTCCTACGTCGCATCATCGCCAACGTGGCGCAGCGATGGGGTTCTCGTCGCGAGCAAGAAGATTCGCGTGAACGTGCTGACGGTGGCGTTCATCCCTGTGGTGAGTGGAGTCAGCTGCGTCTGAGCCATCGACGCGGCCGATCACCGTAGTCGAGACGGTCATCGGGACACGCTCGCTGATCGGATGCTCGACGAGCAACGACGACACAAACCTTGCGCTCCGACGTATGATCAAGTCATCGCTGCTCGAGGTATGGGAGTGCCTCCAAAGGGTGGCGGTGCACGAGGGAGAACCATCCAACGCGCTGGTCGCGAAGGAGATCTGCCTCGCGCGTGACCCGATCGGGAGGGACATCCGAGAGGGAGCGGCGGCGATAGTGCCCTGGCGCTATCGCCGCCGTCACGCCCACCCGCCAACCTCCCCGCGAGTGGCGCAAACTGGCTGACTTCGGCGCTGATTTTGAGCCGAACTGCGCCACTCGGCGAACACGATGCGCCACTCGATGATGGGGGAGCGGCGCAACGTGGATAGCCTGTCGCGGTGGTTGCACCAACGATCGGCGTCTTCGCCCTGCAGGGTGATGTGCGCGAGCACCTGCGGGTGCTCGACGACCTCGGCGCGCGCACGCTTGCGGTGCGGCGGCCCGCCGAGCTCGCGCAGTGCGACGGCCTCGTGCTGCCCGGCGGCGAGTCGACCACGATGTACAAGCTGGCGCGCACCTTCGATCTGTTCGACCCGCTGGTCGAGCGGATCGCCAGCGGCATGCCCACCTTTGGGACCTGCGCCGGCATGATCATGCTGGCCGATCGGATCGAGGACGGCATCGCCGGTCAGGAGACGCTCGGCGGACTCGACATCACGGTGCGCCGCAACGCCTTTGGACGCCAGGTCGACTCCTTCGAGGGAGACCTGCAGCTTCGATGGATTCGACGATCCGGTGCACGGCGTCTTCATCCGCGCGCCATGGGTCGAGGAGGTCGGCGATGACGTCCAGGTCCTCGCGACGATCCCCTCGGGCCAGGCCGCCGGTAGGATTGTCGCGGTTCGACAACAGCACCTGATGGCGACGTCCTTCCACCCCGAAGTGGGCACCGACGACCGCATTCACCGGTACTTCGTCGACCTCGTCTCGCAGTCGTAGAAGGGAACACCTCATGTCCGGCCACTCCAAGTGGGCGACCACCAAGCACAAGAAGGCGATCGTCGACGCCAAGCGCGGCAAGATGTTCGCCAAGCTGGTCAAGAACATCGAAGTGGCTGCCCGGATCGGTGGCCCCGACGTTGAGGGCAACCCCACGCTCTTCGACGCGATTCAGAAGGCCAAGAAGTCCTCGGTGCCCAAGGACCACATCGATCGCGCGGTCAAGCGCGGCGGCGGCCTCGACGGTGGCGGTGCCGACTACACGACGATCATGTACGAGGGCTACGGGCCGCAAGGCGTCGCCATGCTGGTGGAGTGCCTCACCGACAACAAGAACCGAGCCGCCATGGAGGTCCGTACCGCCATGACCCGCAACGGCGGCACGATGGCTGATCCCGGATCGGTGTCGTACATGTTCCACCGCAAGGGCGTCATCATCGTGCCCGCCGAACAAGAGGGCGGCGACACCACTGAGGACGACGTGCTGATGGCGGTCCTCGACGCCGGCGCCGAGGAGGTCAACGATCTCGACGGCAGCTTCGAGGTGATCTGTGAGGCCACTGATCTGGTGGCCGTCCGCACGGCGCTGCAGGAAGCTGGCCTGGACTACGACTCGGCCGACGCCTTGTTCGTGCCGACCATGACCGTCGACGTCGACCAGGAGGGCGCCGAGAAGGTCGATCGCCTCATCGACGTCCTCGAGGACTGCGACGACGTCCAGAACGTCTACGCGAACTACTGATGAACTGAGGCCGCCTGCGGCCGAACGGGTGCCCGCGTGTCGTCCGCGTTCGGTCGGTGAGTCTCGCTACGCTGTCGAACATGGGTTCGATCGGCATGACTGTCCTCGGGGTGGACCCCGGCCTCACGCGCTGCGGCGTGGGCGTGGTCACGGGTTCCGTCGGGCGACCGCTCACCCTGGTCGACGTCGGAGTCGTGCGCACCCCGCCGGATCTCGACATCGCCCGGCGCCTGCACCAGCTGGAGCAGGCGTTGGAGGCGCGCATCACCGAGCACCGTCCCGATGTCGTCGCGGTCGAGCGTGTCTTCGCCCAGCACAACGTCCGCACCGTCATGGGAACGGCCCAGGCGAGCGCCATCGCCATGGTCGTCGCAGCACGGCACGGCATCCCGGTGCACCTGCACACGCCGAGCGAGGTCAAGGCAGCCGTCACGGGCAGCGGCCGGGCCGACAAGGCGCAAGTGGCCCAGATGGTCACTCGCTTGCTGCGGCTGTCCGAGACGCCCAAGCCGGCCGACGCCACCGACGCGCTGGCCCTGGCCATCTGTCACGTGTGGCGCGGGGGAGCGGCCAACCGACTCGCAGCGGCGGTCGCGGCGGCAGGAGGTCGGTCATGATCGCCCACGTCCGCGGCAAGGTCGCGGCCGTCACCCTCACCTCGGTGGTCGTCGACGTCGGCGGCGTCGGCATGCAGGTGATGTGCACGCCCTCGACCATCGCCGGACTGCGCCTCGGCCAGGAGGTCCAGCTGTCGACCTCGATGGTCGTGCGCGAGGACTCCCTCACCATCTTCGGTTTCGCCGACACCGACGAGCGCGACATGTTCGAGCTGTTGCAGACCGCCAGCGGCGTCGGCCCCAAGGTGGCCCAAGCCATGCTGGCCGTGCTGGATCCCGACCGCATCCGCCAAGCCGTCGGCCAGTCCGACTTCGCCACGCTCACCACGGTGCCCGGCATCGGACGCAAGGGAGCCGAGCGCATCGTCATCGAGCTGCGCGACCGCATCGGCGTCACCACCACGGTGGCCGCTGGCGGGTCGTCCGGCGCGTGGCGCGGCCAGGTGCACGAAGCCATGATCGGACTCGGCATCCCGGTCCGCGACGCCGACGCTGCCGTCGAGTCGGTCGCCGCCGGGCTCGATCCGGGTACCGAGCCCGACACATCCATCGCCCTGCGCGACGCATTGCGCACCCTGTCAAAGGCCAGCCGATGACCGACGATCCATCCACCGACGACGCCCGCTTCGAGGCGATCGTCGCCGAATCCGACCTGGAGGACCGCTCCTTCGAGGCGGCGCTCCGACCGCGATCGCTCGACGAGCTGATCGGGCAGGAACGGGTGCGCGAACAGCTCTCCCTCATGCTCGAGGCCGCCGTCGGCCGGGGCCGCACGCCCGATCACGTCCTGCTGTCGGGTCCACCCGGTCTGGGCAAGACCACGATCGCCATGATCATCGCGCACCAGCTCTCGGCTCCGCTGCGCATCTCCAGCGGGCCGGCCATCCAGAACGCTGGCGATCTCGCCGCCATCTTGTCCGGCGTCAACGAGGGCGACGTGCTGTTCATCGACGAGATCCATCGCATGTCGCGTCCCGCCGAAGAGCTGCTCTACATGGCCATGGAGGACTTCCGCGTCGACGTCATCGTGGGCAAGGGGCCTGGGGCCACGGCCATCCCGCTGGAGATCCCGCCCTTCACGGTGGTCGGAGCCACCACGCGGGCTGGTCTGCTGCCCGGACCTCTGCGCGATCGCTTCGGCTTCACGGCCCAGCTCGACTTCTACGGCACCGACGAGCTGCACCGCATCGTCGAGCGCTCGGCCGGTCTGCTCCAGCTCGAGCTCACCGACGAGGGCGGCCACGAGATCGCGTCCCGCTCCCGAGGTACACCGCGTATCGCCAACCGGCTGCTGCGTCGAGTACGCGACTTCGCCGAGGTGCGGGCCGGCGGAGTCGTCGATGCCGACGTCGCCCGGGCGGCACTCGCCTTGTACGAGGTCGACGACCTCGGTCTGGATCGACTCGATCGGTCGGTGCTCACGGCCCTGTGCGGCAGCTTCGGCGGCGGCCCCGTGGGCGTCGCCACCCTCGCCGTCGCGGTCGGCGAGGAGCGCGAGACCGTCGAAGAGATCGCTGAGCCGTTCTTGGTGCGGCTCGGATTCCTGGCCCGCACCCCGCGAGGTCGCGTCGCCACACCGGCTGCGTGGCAGCACCTGGGACTCGTCGCCGCCGAAGGGCACCGGCCAGCTGCCGTTCGGAGACGAGCCAGACCCGGTCTGAAACACCCCGCGCGTCAACGCCTTGATGCACCCGTCACTATGGGATGTTGCCGGGGCCTACACTGTCCGCGGCCCGTCGCGACCGCGACGTGACCACGACGATTCTGGAGTTCGCATCGTGTCCGACTGGGCTCAATACCTCCCGCTGCTGCTGCTCGCCATCTTGTTCTGGTTCCTGGTGCTGCGCCCCGCGCGGTCCCGCCAGCGCGAGTTCGCCGGTTTGCAGGCACAACTGACTCCTGGCCTGCAGGTGATGCTGGCCAGCGGCATCCACGGCGAGCTTGTCGCTGTCGGCGACGACACCATCGAGCTGCGCGTCGCGCCCAACGTGGTTCTCACGGTGGCGCGTCAAGCCGTGGGACGAATCGTCGAGCCGGCGACAACGGATGCTCCCACTGACGAAAGCGCGTGATGGCTCAGAAGGGCACCTCGCGCAACACCCGCACTGGCCTCCCGAGGCCCGCGCGGACCCTGACGATCTTCATGATCATCATCGCCGCGCTCTACGCGTTGGTCGCTGGCATCGGTCTGTCGTCTGACGAGGACGCCGATCCCACGTGGCAGCCGCGTCTCGGACTGGACCTGCAGGGCGGAACACGCATCACGCTGCAGGCGTCCGCCAGCTCCGGAGACGTGACCGCCGCCAAGCTGAGCCAGGCGCGCGACATCATCGACCAGCGTGTCAACGCCACCGGTGTCTCGGAGGCCGAGGTCACCACGCAGGGCGGCGACCAGGTCATCATCGAGATCCCGGGCCAGAAGCGCGGCAACATCGTCGACGAGGTGGGTCGCACCGCCCAGCTGCGATTCCGTCTGGTGTGGGCCGACCAGCTGACCAGCGCCACCGCTGAGCCTGACCAGGACGCCGTCGACGAGGCCCAGAAGACCATCGACGAGATCGACTGGGCCAAGCTCCCGTTGGACCAGATGATCAAGGCAGAGACGGAGGGTCTGCAGACCCTCGAGGATCCCTACCAAGACGGCATCGCTGCACTGCAGGCGCAGGCCACCAACTTCGTCTGCGACCCGAAGGGCAACCGGGTGGAGGACGCCTCGAACCAGCCCGTCGTCACGTGCGACAACGAGACCGGCGAGGTCATGGTTCTCAGTCCCACCGTCATCGAGGGATCACAGGTCAAGAGCGCCGACCAGGGCTACAACCCGCAGCAAGCCCAGTGGATCGTGGAGATCTCGCTCAAGGGCGACGGAGCAGATGTCTTCGACGAGGTCACCGATGCGCTCACGCCCCAGCAGGGCCGCTTCGCCATCGTGCTCGACGGCGAGGTGCTCAGCGCACCCACGAGCAACGCGCACATCACCAACGGTTCATCCCAGATCAGCGGCAGCTTCACCGCCGAGACGTCCAAGGCACTGGCCAATCAGCTCAAGTACGGCGCCCTGCCCCTGACGTTCGGGGTCAACGGCGTGTCCGAGGAAGGACCGTCACTGGCCGGCACCCAGCTGAAGGCAGGCCTGATCGCTGGTCTGATCGGCCTGCTGGTCGTCGTGATCTACAGCCTGGCCTACTACCGAGGCCTGGGCCTCGTGATCGTCGGATCGTTGCTGATTGCCGCCGGCGCCACGTACGTCATGGTGCTGCTGCTGGGCAAGGGAGTCGGGTTCACCCTGACCTTGCCGGGCATCGCGGGTCTGATCGTCGCGATCGGCATCACGGCGGACTCGTTCATCGTCTTCTTCGAGCGGATCCGCGACGAGGTGCGCGACGGCAAGTCGTTGAGGCTCGCCGTCGAGGCGGGCTGGGTGCGCGCGCGCACCACGATCCTGGCGGCGGACGCCGTCTCGCTCATGGCCGCGGTGATCTTGTTCATCTTCGCCATCGGGGTGGTGCGCGGGTTCGCGTTCGCCCTTGGCCTCACCACCGTCATCGACGTGTTCGTCGTGTTCTTGTTCACCAAGCCACTGGTCACGCTGCTGGCGCGCACCAAGTTCTTCGGCCAGGGTCACAAGTGGTCGGGCCTGGACCCGGCGCACCTGGGCATCTCGGGTCGCAAGGTCTCAGAAATCGGTCGTAGCACCGGAGGGGAGTCCTGATGGGCCGCGTCAGCACGTTCGGCCAGCACCTGTACGAGGGCAAGGTCTCCTTCAACTTCGTCGGGCGTCGCAAGCTCTGGTACTCGATCTCCGCGGTCATCGTGATCCTCGCGAGCGTGGCGTTCGGTGTGCGCGGGTTCAACCTGGGCATCGAGTTCAAGGGCGGCGTCGAGTTCACGGCCCAGGTCCAGACCGCCAACGCCAAGACGGCCGATGACCTCGCCAACGCGGTGCGCGACGCGGGTGTCCCGGAGACTGGCGATCCGATCTCCAGCACCTCGGGCAGCTCTGCCATCCGTATCCAGACGCGTGCCTTGACCCAGGACCAGGCGACCGTGGTCCAAGACGCGCTGACCAAGGCCGGTGCGAGCGAGGTCAGTCAGAATCTGATCGGACCCAGCTGGGGCGAACAGGTGGCCAAGAAGGCGCTGACCGGCTTGGTGGTCTTCCTGGTCATCGTGGTGATCTTCATCTGGATCTACTTCCGCGAGTGGCGCATGTCCGTCGCGGCGCTCGTGGCGCTCGGCCACGACCTCCTGATCACCGCCGGCATCTACGCGTGGTCGGGGTTCGAAGTCACCCCTGCCACGGTCACGGGATTGCTCACGATTCTCGGCTACTCGCTGTACGACACCGTCGTGGTGTTCGACAAGGTGCGTGAGAACACCAAGCAGATCCCTGACTCCACGATCAGCACGTACTCCGAACAGGCCAATCTCGCGGTCAACCAGACGCTGGTTCGCTCGATCAACACCTCGATCACGGCGTTGCTGCCGGTCTTCGCGCTCCTGGTGGTGGGCGCGGCGGTGCTGGGTACCGGGCCGCTGAAGGACCTCGCACTCGCCTTGTTCGTCGGCATGGCGGCCGGCACGTACTCCTCGATCTGCATCGCCACCCCGTTGGCAGCGCAGCTCAAGGAGAGCGATCCGATGATCGTGCAGCACACCAAACGAGTTCTGGCCCGACGTGCCAAGCGTCAGGCCGCACCCGCACCCACAACCGACCCCGTCGCAGCCGCCCGTACTGTGGCTCCGTCGGGCTCGTCCAAGCGCAGCCAGCCATCGCGCAAGCCACGTTCACAGCGACCCAAGGGCGGATCATGACCGATCCACGGACATGGCATGCTGAGGCGACGAAAACTGCGGCCGGGATCGTCCCGAAGCCGCACACGGAGGAGACACGATGAAGGCAACCCTCGCGATCGCGGGCGCCGTCCTGCTCGGCACCTCGTTGACGGCTTGCGGAGGCGGCGGCGACAAGGACAGCGCCTACTGCACGGATCTGGAGTCCGCATCGAAGACCTTCGACACGCTCGACAGTGGCAACATCGGTGGACTCGAGGATGCGTTCAAGACCTTCCATCAGCTCGCCGATGAGGCTCCAGACGATGTCGAGGCCGACTGGAAGGTGCTGGACGACGGCATCACCAGTGTCGAGAAGGCTCTGTCAGACGCCGGTATCAAATTCGCCGACTTCGCCAAGATCCAGGCCGGCGAGCTGCCCGAAGGCGTCGACCCGACCAAGCTGCAGGGCGTCGCGTCCTCGTTCACCCAGCTCAGTGACGAGAAGTTCACCGACGCCGGCAACAACATCCAGAAGCACGCCAAGGACGCCTGCGACGTCACGCTGAAGTGACACATCATCTGGCCGGGGGCGGCGACGACGTGGTCGCGCTCGGCGATCTGATCGACGCCCACACCCATGTCATCGCCGACTGGCCCGAACCGGGAGTCATGTTTCGTGACATCACTCCGTTGTTGGGCGAGCCGGCGGTGTTCGAGCGCGTCGTGGACGAGCTGGCCGCCGCGGCAGCCGGCTGGGACGTCGAGGTCGTCGCGGGGGTCGAGGCGCGCGGATTCATCTTCGGTCCGGTGGTGGCCATGCGTCTTGGCGTCGGATTCGTCCCGATCCGCAAGCAGGGCAAGCTGCCAGCCGAGGTCCATGCGGCCGAGTACGCCTTGGAGTACGGCACGGCGACGCTCGAGGTCCACGTCGACGCGATCAAGGCTGGACAGCGCGTGCTCCTGGTGGACGACGTCCTGGCCACCGGCGGCACGCTCGGTGCGGTCGACGAGCTGGTGACGCGTTGCGGGGGAGTCACAGCAGGCGCCGTGCTGCCCATCGAGATCACAGCCCTGGGCGGTCGCCAACGACTGGCGCCGATGACCGTCTCCACGCTGCGCGCCTACTGACCCACGCCCGTTCCAGCACCACACGTCAACGATTCCCAGGAGGTGACAATGAGTCAGAACATGGTACGCATCACGGCCTACGTGGTGGTTGCGCTGCTGGTGATCGGCACGGCCGCGACCCTGATCGGTCAGCTGGCCTGACCTCGGCGGCTACGATGGAAGTCGATCCGAGGAGGGTGCGTGGCCGACCGCGTCGATGCTCCACCGGGCGAGTCGAAGACCGACTCCGCGCCGGCGTCGGCCCGCGTGCGCAACCGGCTGTCGCGGATCGGATCCAAGCCTGCATCTGACGACGCCGTCCTGGACCCGCTGCTGACGATTCACCGGGCCATCCACCCGAAGGCCGACGTCTCCGCCATCCGCAAGGCCTACGACATCGCGGACCGCATGCACGCAGGTCAGACCCGCAAGAGCGGCGACCCCTACATCACCCATCCGCTGGCGGTCACCACGATCCTTGCCGAGCTCGGCATGACCGGCCCGACCCTCTGCGCCGCCCTGCTGCACGACACGGTCGAGGACACTCCGTACACGCTGGAAGAACTGCGCGCGGACTTCGGTGACGAGGTCGTGCGGCTGGTCGATGGCGTGACCAAGCTGGACAAGGTCAAGTACGGCGACACGGCGCAGTCGGAGACCATCCGCAAGATGGTCGTCGCGATGAGCCGCGACATCCGTGTTCTGGTCATCAAGCTGGCCGATCGCCTGCACAACATGCGCACGCTGCGGTACCTGCGGCAGGACAAGCAGGAGCGCATCGCCCGCGAGACCATCGAGATCTTCGCACCGCTGGCCCACCGGCTGGGCATGAACACCATCAAGTGGGAGCTGGAGGACCTCGCGTTCGCGACCCTGCATCCCAAGGTCTACGACGAGATCGTGCGTCTGGTGGCCGATCGCGCGCCCTCTCGCGAGGAGTTCCTCGAGCGCGTCGTCCGCGACGTCGAGTCCGATCTGCGCCACGGCAAGGTCAAGGCCACGGTCACGGGTCGTCCCAAGCACTACTTCTCGATCTATCAGAAGATGCTGGTCGGCGGCCGCGACTTCGCGGACATCTTCGACCTGGTCGGGGTGCGCATCCTGGTCGACTCGCTGGCCGACTGCTACGCCGTGGTGGGTGTGCTGCACGCGCGGTGGAATCCCATTCCCGGTCGGTTCAAGGACTACATCAGCGTCCCCAAGTTCAACATGTACCAATCGCTGCACACCACCGTGATCGGGCCTCAGGGCAAGCCGGTGGAGCTGCAGATCCGCACCCGGGCGATGCACCGTCGCGCCGAGTACGGCGTCGCAGCGCACTGGAAGTACAAGGAAGATCAGTCCGCGGGCGCCGATGCCAAGAAGGGGAGCGGCGGCAAGAACGGTGCGGGAGAGTACGGCGTCGGGCAGGACCCGGCCGACATGGTGTGGCTGCGCGAGCTGCTGGACTGGCAGTCAGAGACCTCGGATGCGGCCGACTTCCTGGACTCGTTGCGATTCGAGATGAACAGTGGCGGCGTCTACGCCTACACCCCGCGCGGCGACCTGATCCAGCTGCCCGAGAAGTCCACCCCGGTCGACTTCGCCTACGCCGTGCACACCGAGGTCGGCCACGCGTGCATCGGTGCGCGCGTCAACGGCCGGTTGGTGTCGCTGGAGTCCAAGCTGGTCACCGGCGACGTCGTCGAAATCTTCACGTCGAAGACCGCGGACGCCGGACCGAGCCGCGGCTGGCTCGACTTCGTCGCGAGTCCGCGGGCTCGCAACAAGATCCGCCAGTGGTTCACCAAGGAGCGTCGCGAGGAAGCGATCGAGCTCGGCAAGAACCTGATCGCCAAGCAGATGCGCAAGGAAGGTCTGCCGCTGCATCGGTTGTTCAAGCGCGACACCCTCGAGACCGTCGCCAAGGAGCTTCAGCTGGCTGATGTCTCAGCCCTGTACGCCGCCGTGGGCGAGAACAACGTGGGCCCGCAGAACGTCGTCGAGCGGGTCATCGATCTGGCTGGTGGTCGTGAGGGTGCGGCCGACGATCTCGCCGAGGCCACGACCCTGGTGCGCGATGACCGCAAGGGCCGCGAACGGCACACGACCGATGCAGGCGTGCTGGTGGACGGTCTCGACGGTGATGTCCTGGTCAAGCTGGCCCGGTGCTGCACGCCAGTACCCGGCGACGCCATCCAGGGATTCGTGACCCGCACCGCCGGGGTCTCGGTGCACCGGGTCGACTGCGTCAACCTCGCGTCGCTGCGCACCCAGTCTGAGCGCCTCGTCGCGGTGCGGTGGGCGCCCACCGGCAAGAGCACGTTCCTCGTCGCCATCCAGGTCGAAGGGCTCGACCGGCCGAGACTGCTGTCCGACATCACTCGGGTCATCTCCGACCAGCACGTCAACATCTTGTCCGCGTCGCTCTCGCTGGGACGCGATCGCGTCGCCAAGAGCAAGTTCACCTTCGAGATGGCCGACTCCAAGCACCTCGGCCACGTCCTGGCGGCGGTTCGCACCGTCGAAGGCGTCTTCGACGTCTACCGCTTGACCCAGTGAGCCGCAGGCCCTCGAACGCCACCATGGGCCGAGCGCAGCGAGGCTAGCGCCCGGGCGTAGCCCGGCAGCGGTGAGGAACGAACCGCTGGAGCGGTGAGGAACGAACCGTGCGCCTTAGCTGAAGTCGGCTTGCGCCTTCTGGGCCATGTCGAGGAAGGCCTGCTTGGAATCGAGGTCGGCCTGCAGGTCCTTGACCTTCTTGGCGTCCTTGGCGGCCTCGGCCTTGGTGAGCTTGGCCTGCACCTCATCGATGGCTCGCTGCAGCTTGCCGATCATGTCGTCGGCCCGCGCTGACTTCTCCGGATCGGTGCTCTTCCACTTCTTCTCGCCGGCGACGCGGACAGCGTCCTCGACCTTGCGGATGCGGGCCTCGAGCTCGCCCATGCGGTCGCGAGGCACCTTGCCCGCAGCCTCCCAGCGATCGGCGATGTCATGCCAAGCCTTGCGAGCCGCGTCTGGATCGGTGACCGGCAGCAGCTTCTCGGCGTCGACGAGGATCTCCAGCTTCTTGTCGGCATTGACCGCGTACTCGGCGTCGAGGGCCGTGTTCACCTCGTCGCGGGCCTGGAAGAACACGTCCTGGGCAGCGCGGAACTTCTTCCAGAGCTTGTCCTCGACGTTGCGCGGCGCTGAGCCGGCCTTCTTCCACTGCGTCATCAGGTCGCGGTACTTGCCGGCCGTGGGGCCCCACTCGGTCGAGGACGACAGCGCCTCGGCCTCGACGATCAGCTTCTCCTTGATCTTCTGGGCGCCTTCGCGAGCGACCGCGACCTCGCCGAAGTGCGCCTTGCGGCGTCGCGTGTGGGTGGTGCGGGCCGAGCTGAAGCGATGCCACAGGGCGTCGTCAGCGGACTTGCTGAGCCGGGGGAGCGCCTTCCACTCGTCGAGCAGCTCGCGCAGCCGATCCGCGCCGTTCTTCCAGTCGGTGGACTCGGCGATCTTCTCGGCCTCGGTGACGATGCGCTTCTTGGCGACTTCGGCCTCGGCCGTCTTGACGGCACGCTCGGCTTTCCGCTCCTCGCGCGCCTTGTCGATGGCGGGCGTGAGTGCGTCGAGGCGGACGCTCAACGAGTCGAGGTCACCGAGCGCCTGGGCGTCGGTGATCTGCTGGCGCACCGTGTCGACCGCCTTGCTGGCGTCATCGGGGCTGACCGAACCGCCCTCGAGTCGCTTCTCCAGCAGCGTGACCTCGGTGGCGAGCCCCTCGTAGCGGCGGCTGTACATCGCCAGCCCTTCTTCGGGGCTGCCTGCCTTCCACTGACCGATCTGTCGTTCGCCATCGGCGGTACGGACGAAGACGTTGCCGTCCTCGTCGATCCGACCCCACGCATGTGTTGCCACTTCACCCATGCCGACAGTCTAGGAGGCACATGCTGTCGTGGTGACCGGCTGGCCTCGCGTACCCTGACGGACGTGCTTCTCACGTCGTTCCCGGCCGGTCCGCTGCAGGCCAATTGTTATGTCGCGGCGCGTGGCCCCGGCACCGGCTGCGTCGTGGTCGACCCCGGGATGGATGCCATGGCCGGACTGCGGCAGGTGGTCAGCGAGCAGAACCTTCGGCCCGAGGCGATCTTGATCACCCACGGCCACTTCGACCACATGTGGAACGCCCAGGACGCCGCAGCCGAGTACGACTGTCCGGTGTGGATCCACCCGGCCGACCGGCACCTGCTGAGCGATCCGATGGCCGCCATCTCCACGCAGTCGGCCGCGATGCTGCGTCAGCAGCTGCAGATGACCGAGGTGCCCGACTTCGCCGAGCCCGCCGATGTTCGCGACGCCGAGGACGGTGTGGAGATCGAGGTCGATGGCCTGACGATCCTGGTCGACCACGCTCCCGGCCACACGCCGGGCACGGTGTTCTACCGGATCGACTACGACGGTCCTGAGGATGTCTCGCAGGTCATGTTCAGCGGCGACTTCCTGTTCGCTGGCTCCATTGGCCGCACCGACCTCACGGGCGGTTCGCACGACCAGATGCAGCAGAGCCTGCGTGACCGCGTGCTGCCGCTGGCCGATGACGTCATCGTGCTGCCGGGTCACGGACCGCAGTCGTCGATCGGCCGCGAACGCGCCACCAACCCCTTCCTCGCTGAATTGGCGCCGAGTCCGCGCCCGTCCGAGCGGGCCTGACATGGCCAAGCTGAGCGGTTTTCCCGAGTTCCTCCCGGCCGAGCGCAATGTCGAGCTCGCCGTGCTCGACCACTTGCGGTCGGTGTTCGAGCTGCATGGCTTCGCCTCGATCGAGACGCGCGCGGTCGAGCCGGTCGAGCAGCTGTTGCGCAAGGGCGAGATCGACAAGGAGGTCTACACGGTCCGTCGCATCCACGCGACGGAGGAGAAGACCAGTGATGCCTTGGCTCTCCACTTCGACCTGACCGTGCCGTTCGCCCGCTACGTGGTCGAGAACGCCGGTCACCTGGAGTTCCCGTTCCGGCGCTACCAGATTCAGAAGGTGTGGCGTGGCGAGCGTCCGCAGCAGGGACGGTTCCGCGAGTTCACCCAGGCCGACATCGACATCGTGGGTCGCGGCGAGCTGGCCTTCCACTTCGATGTCGAGATCGCCCGGGTCATGGCCGAAGCGCTCGCCGGTCTGCCGGTGCCCGCGCTGACGCTGCAAGTGAGCAATCGCAAGGTGCTCGAGGGCTTCTACCGAGGTCTGGGCATCGCCGAGCCCACGGCCGTCATGCCCATCGTCGACAAGCTCGACAAGGTGCCGGGCGAGAAGGTGCTCGAGCTGCTTCAGACCGATGCGGGCCTCACCAGCGATCAGGCCGCGCAGTGCCTGGCGCTTGCCGAGATCACCAGCACGGACGACTCCTTCGTCGCCGCGGTGCGCGCCCTGGGCGTGCAGCACCCGCTGCTGGACGAAGGACTCGAGGAGCTCGCCCTGGTGGTCACGGGGGCCGCGGGCACCCCGGGCGTCACGGTCGTGGCAGACCTGCGGATTGCGCGGGGTCTCGACTACTACACCGGCACCGTCTTCGAGACCCGGATGGCTGGGTACGAACACCTCGGCTCCATCTGCTCGGGCGGTCGCTATGACGAGCTCGCCACCGACGGCAAGTCCACCTACCCCGGCGTGGGCATCTCGCTGGGCGTCTCCCGCCTGCTCGTCCCGTTGATCGCCGACGGATTGACGGCCGACCGGTCCGTGCCCAGCGCCGTGCTGGTCGCGCTGACCGACGAGGACGGTCGCGCTGAGAGCACCGACATCGCCCAAACGCTCCGCGCTCGCGGCATACCGACCGAGGTCGCAGCCGCCCCGCAGAAGTTCGGCAAGCAGATTCGCTACGCCGAGCGCCGGGGCATACCGTTCGTGTGGTTCCCCGCCGCCGACGACGCTGGCCACCAGGTCAAGGACATCCGCACGGGGGACCAGGTCGACGCCGACCTCGCCACCTGGGCGCCGCCGGCCGAGGACCTCAGACCCCGCATTCCCTCAAGCCAGGAGCAGCACTCGTGATCCGCACGCATGACGCCGGAACCCTGACCGCCGCGAACGTCGGCGAGCAGGTCACCCTCGCAGGCTGGGTTGCGCGCCGCCGAGATCACGGTGGCGTCGCGTTCATCGACCTGCGCGAGGCCTCAGGGGTCGTGCAGGTGGTGGTGCGTGAGGACGTGGCCCACCAGCTGCGGTCGGAGTTCTGCCTCAAGATCGTCGGCACGGTCAGCCAGCGACCCGACGGCAACCAGAACGCCGCGATCCCCACGGGTGAGATCGAGGTCATCGCCGATGACGTCGAGATCTTGTCGACGGCCGCTCCGCTGCCCTTCCCGATCGACGATCACGCCGCGTCCAGTGCCGGCGAGGTCGGCGAAGAAGCACGTCTGCGCTATCGCTACCTCGATCTGCGCCGCGCCGGTCCGGCCGCCGCCCTGCGACTGCGCAGCAAGGTCAATGCGGCCGCCCGCCGCGTGCTCGAGGCGAAGGACTTCGTCGAGATCGAGACGCCGACGCTGACCCGATCCACGCCCGAGGGTGCTCGCGACTTCCTGGTGCCCGCGCGTCTGCGTCCGGGCAGCTGGTACGCGTTGCCGCAGAGCCCGCAGCTGTTCAAGCAGCTGCTGATGGTCGGCGGCATGGAGCGGTACTACCAGATCGCGCGCTGCTACCGCGACGAGGATTTTCGTGCTGATCGCCAGCCGGAGTTCACGCAGCTCGACATCGAGATGAGCTTTGTCGAGCAGGCGGACGTGCTCGCGCTGATGGAAGGGATCCTGTCGGAGATGTGGGCTCTGATCGGGCACACCATCGCGACGCCGATCCCGCACATGACCTACGCCGAGGCCATGCGCCGGTTCGGCTCGGACAAGCCTGATCTGCGCATGGGCAACGAGCTGGTCGAGTGCACCGAGTACTTCGCCGACACAGACTTTCGCGTCTTCCAGGCCGAGTACGTCGGTGCCGTCGTCATGCCCGGCGGCGCCTCGCAGCCCCGGCGCCAGTTCGACGCGTGGCAGGAATGGGCCAAGCAGCGCGGGGCCAAGGGTCTGGCCTACGTCACGATCACCGAGGACGGAGAGCTCGGCGGCCCGGTCGCCAAGAACCTCTCCGATGCGGAGCGGTCAGGTCTGGCAGCCCACGTCGGCGCCCAGCCCGGCGACTGCGTGTTCTTCGGAGCCGGCACCACCAAGTCGACCCGCGCTCTGCTGGGTGCGGCCCGACTCGAGATCGGTGCCCGCTGCGGCCTGATCGACGAGTCGGCCTGGGAGTTCGTGTGGGTCGTGGACGCGCCTCTGTTCGAGCCGTCCAGCGAGGCGATCGCTTCTGGCGATGTCGCGGTGGGTGCGGGTGCGTGGACCGCGGTGCACCACGCGTTCACGTCTCCGCAGGACATCGATGGCTTCGACGCTGATCCGGGCAACGCTCTCGCGTGGGCCTACGACATCGTCTGCAATGGCGTCGAGCTCGGCGGCGGATCGATCCGAATCCATCGCGACGACGTGCAGAAGCGCGTCTTCAAGATCATGGGCATCGAGGAGGACGAGGCGACCGAGAAGTTCGGCTTCCTGCTCGACGCGTTCACCTTCGGCGCCCCGCCGCACGGAGGCATCGCGGTCGGCATGGACCGCATCTGCGCCATGCTCGCTGGCGCTGACTCGATCCGTGAGGTCATCGCCTTCCCGAAGTCCGGCGGCGGATACGACCCGCTGACCGCCGCTCCGGCCCCCATCACCCCCGAGCAGCGCAAAGACGCCGGCGTCGACGCCAAGCCGAAAACCCTCGACCCCGTCGTCGACGAGGTCTGAGGTTTACCAGCAGGCCACGGATTGTTGTCACTTCTGTGGGCGAATTCGCCCACAGGGGTGAAGACTTTCCGTGGCCTGCTGGTCAACCGACGGCGCGGGGGCGACCAGTAGGCTCGCGGCATGTCTTCTGACGGCCTGTTCGAGATCCCGGAGGCGCCGGTGCTGGCGGCTCCCGGCGGGGGAAGTCTGGCCGGCAATGCGCACTCGTCGGCGCCGCTGGCCGTGCGGATGCGGCCGCGCACGTTGGACGAGCTGCTCGGCCAGCAGCACCTGCTCGCCCCCGGGTCTCCGCTTCGGCAGATGATCGATGGCGACCAGCCGCTCACCATCTTGCTGTGGGGGCCTCCCGGCACCGGAAAGACCACGATCGCGAGTCTGCTCAGCGCTCACACCCATCGTCGATTCGTCGAGGTGTCTGCCGTCAGCGCGGGCGTCAAGGAGGTGCGCGAGGTCATCGCCGGAGCCCGCCGAGCCTTGGCCAACGGCGTCGAGACGGTGCTGTTCGTCGACGAGGTGCACCGCTTCAGCAAGTCGCAGCAGGACGCCCTGTTGCCGGGCGTCGAGAACCGGTGGGTGTCGCTGGTGGCCGCCACCACCGAGAATCCGCACTTCAGCGTCATCTCGCCCCTGCTGAGTCGATCCCTGCTGTTGACGTTGCAGAGCCTGACCGACGACGACATCGGCGTGCTGGTCGATCGCGCCCTCACCGACGACCGTGGCCTCGGCGGCGCTGTCGCCCTCGACGACGAGGCACGCGATCACCTGGTGCGGCTCGCCGGGGGAGATGGCCGCCGCGCGCTGACCTACCTCGAGGCCGCTGCCGGCGCCGCGAAGGCCCAGGGCAAGCCGATCGTCGACGTCGAGGACGCCGCGCTGGCCGTCGACAAGGCGGCGGTCCGCTACGACCGCGACGGCGATCAGCACTACGACGTCATCAGCGCCTTCATCAAGTCGATCCGGGGCTCCGACGTCGATGCGGCGCTGCACTATCTGGCCCGGATGATCGAGGCGGGGGAGGACCCGCGCTTCATCGCCCGCCGGCTGATGATCCACGCCAGCGAGGACATCGGCATGGCCGATCCGACGGCTCTGCCGCTGGCGACCGCCACCGCCCAGGCCGTCGCGATGATCGGCTTCCCCGAGGCCCGCATCCCGTTGGCCCAGGCAGTCATCCACCTCGCGGCGGCGCCGAAGTCGAATGCGGTGGTGGTGGCAATCGACCGGGCCCAGGCCGATGTCCGCGCCGGCAAGGTCGGCCCGGTGCCACCCGCGCTCCGTGACGCGCACTACGCAGGCGCCAAGAAGCTCGGCCACGGTCACGACTACGTCTATCCGCACGGCGTCGCTGGGGGCGTGGTGGGCCAGCAGTACGCCCCGGACGACGTCGACGGCGCCACGTACTACGAGCCGACCGAGCACGGCTTCGAGGCGCGTCTCGGGGAGCGGCTGGCGATGATCCGCAAGATTCTCCGCGACCGCTCGCGATAGGCTCGCCGTCATGTCGTTCGAGGCGGTGCTCCTGCTCGCGACGGCCCTGCTGGCCGTCGTCGCGGTGATCGCTGCCGTCGTGGCCGTGCGTGCCGTGCGGCGCCTTGATCACCCAGCCGCCACCACCGCTGACCGCCCGACCCAGACGGCAGCAGCGCTGCCGGAGGACCCGGCACGTGTGCACACTCCGCTTCCGGTGCGAATCGTCGAAGGACGAGTCATGGCGACCCCGACCGAGGAGCAGGTCGTCGCGACCGCCCTCGGCCGTCCCGCAGCACGTCTGTCGATCTACGCGTCCGGACTGGCCCATGCGCTGCGTCCAGAAAGTCGCGACCGCATCGTGGCCCTGATGCGCCGCGAGTACCGGCACCGTCGCCGGGTACGTCAGCGCATCGCCCGCCGCGCGGCCCGCGAGGTTCCGGCGCAGGCACTGCATCGCGACGCCACCTGGCTTGGCGAGCCGGACGCGGTCTCCGAGGCTCCTCCTCGCCCCTGGCCACGGGCGGTGAACGAATGATGTCGCGCATGGTCTGGCTCGCCGCCGGCGCCGCCGCCGGCGCGTACGCCACCGTCAAGGCGCGCCACGCTGCCTACCGACTGTCGGTGCCCGGGATGGTCGATCAGGCGGCCGCGCTCGGCACCGGTTGGCGTGAATTCGCCGGCGAGATGGCCACCGGCATGGCGTCGCGCGAGGCGCAGCTCAAGACCCATCTGCTCGACGCGCCACAGGCGCCACCTGCTCAACGACCCGCCCTCGAGTCCGACCACCCAAAGGACCACCGAACCTCATGAAGACTGCGGAGATCCGCCGCCGATTCCTCGACCACTTCGAGAAGGCGGGACACACCGTCGTGCCATCGGCCCCCCTGCTGTTCGACGACCCCAACCTGTTGTTCGTCAACGCCGGGATGGTGCCGTTCAAGCCGTACTTCCTCGGCCAGGAGACACCGCCGTGGGATCGCGCCGTCAGCGTTCAGAAGTGCGTGCGCACCCAGGACATCGAGGAAGTCGGCAAGACCACCCGCCACGGCACGTTCTTCCAGATGAACGGAAACTTCGCCTTCGGCGACTACTTCAAGGCCGGCGCCATCGAATTCGCCTGGACCCTGATCACCGGCTCGGTGGACGACGGCGGTTACGGCTTCGACCCGGAGAAGATCTGGGTCACCGTCCTGCACACCGATGACGAGGCGCGCGAGCTCTGGAAGCAGATCGCCGGACTGCCGGACGAACGTATTCAGAGTCGCGGCCTGCTCGACAACTACTGGCAGATGGGCGTGCCCGGGCCGGGAGGGCCGGCAAGCGAGATCTACATCGATCGCGGCCCGGAGTTCGGACCCGAGGGCGGACCCGTCGTCGACGAAGACCGGTTCCTGGAGATCTGGAACCTCGTGTTCATGCAGGAGGAGATCACCAACGTCCTCGCGAAGGACCAGTTCGACGTGGTCGGACCGCTTCCGCAGCAGAACATCGACACCGGCATGGGTCTTGAGCGGGTGGCCTACCTCCTGCAGGGCAAGACCAACATGTACGAGATCGACGAGATCTTTCCCGTCATCGAACGTGCCGCTGAGCTGTCGGGACGCTCCTATGGCGCCACCCACGAGGACGACGTGCGGTTCCGTGTCGTGGCCGACCACGTGCGCAGCGGTCTGATGCTGATGGGTGACGGCGTCACCCCCGGCAACGAGGCCCGTGGCTACGTGCTGCGACGCCTCCTGCGCCGTGCTGTCCGCTCGATGCGGCTGCTCGGCTATGACGACCCGGCCTTGCCGCAGCTGCTGCCGGTCAGCCTGGCCCAGATGAAGGCGTCCTATCCCGAGCTCGAGGCCGACTTCCCCCGCATCTCGCAGATTGCCTACGCCGAGGAGGAGGCATTCCGTCAGACCCTCGACAAGGGCACCCAGATCTTCGAGACCGCCGCCGCCAGCGTGAAGCACTCCGGCGGAACCTCACTGGGCGGGGCGCAGGCCTTCGCACTGCACGACACCTACGGCTTTCCGATCGATCTGACGCTGGAGATGGCGTCGGAGCAGGGGCTGTCCGTCGACGAAGACGGTTTCCGGGCGCTCATGACCGAACAGCGGTCCCGTGCCAAAGCCGATGCCAAGTCCAAGAAGGGCAGTCACGCCGACACCACGGTGTATCGCGGCGTGCTCGACGCCGGCGGGCCCACCGACTGGCAGGCGTACTCCACGCTGGACACCGAATCACGCACGCTGGCCCTGATTCAGGAGGGCCAGAGCGTTCCAGCCATCAGCGCCGGGGCGCTGGGGGAGGTCGTGCTCGACCGCACCCCGTTCTACGCCGAGTCCGGTGGTCAGCACGCTGACGCCGGACACCTGAGCTGGGACGGCGGGCAGCGCCGAGGTGCTCGACGTCCAGCGGCCGGTCAAGGGGCTGGTCGTGCACCAGGTCCGCGTGCTCGAGGGCGAGCTCACGGTCGACACCGCCGTGCACGCCTCGGTGGACCCGGAGTGGCGTCGCGGAGCGCGTCAAGCGCACTCAGGCACCCACGTGGTGCACGCAGCGCTGCGTGAGGTGCTCGGACCCACGGCACTGCAGTCCGGGTCGTTCAACCGCCCCGGCTACCTGCGTCTCGACTTCGGGTGGGGCGGCGCCCTGTCACCCACCCAGCTGCACGACGTCGAGGTGGCGTCGAACCGCGCGTTGCGTGAGGATCTTGCGGTCACCGCTCACACCATGTCGTTGCCCGAGGCGCGCGACTTCGGCGCGTTGGCCCTGTTCGGCGAGACCTACGGCGAGGACGTCCGGGTCGTCGAGATCGGTGGGCCCTGGTCACGCGAGCTGTGTGGTGGCACCCACGTCGAGCGGTCCTCGCAGATCGGCACCGTCGTCGTCACGTCCGATGGCTCGGTGGGTGCCGGCAACCGCCGGATCGAGGCCTTGGTCGGGCTCGAGGGCTTTGAGTACCTCGCTCGCGAGCGTGACGTCGTGCGCCAGCTCACCGACCTGCTCAAGGCACAGCCCGGCGACGTCCCGGCCCGGGTGCAGGACCTGGTCGATCGGCTCAAGGCCGCCGAGAAGGAGTCCGAGAAGCTCAAGGCGGCGCAGCTGCTCGGTGCAGCCGCCGACATCGCCGCGGCAGCGCGCGACATCAACGGCGTCGCCTACGTCGGGCACCACGCCGCCGGTGCGGGAGGCGGCGACGTCCGGTCGCTGGCCCTCGACATTCGCGGTCGCCTGAGAGATCGTCCGGCCGTCGTCGTGGTCATCGGCGACGCCGGAGACAAGCCCGCCGCAGTGGTGGCGCTGAATCAGGCTGCCCAGGACCGTGGACTGAGCGCCAACGACCTGATCGGCGTGCTGGGTCCCGTGATCGGCGGACGCGGTGGAGGCAAGGCCGATGTCGCCCAAGGTGGCGGCACCGACACCTCCGCGATTCCGGCTGCACTCGAAGCCGTGGCGTCGGCGCTCTGATCACATGACGGATGACGGCGGCCCCGCGACGGGTATGAGGCGGGGACGGCGGGTCGGCATCGATCTGGGCGACGTGCGGATCGGCGTTGCCGTCTGCGATCCGGACGGCATCCTGGCCACCCCGTACGAGACGGTCCCGGCTGGAAAGGGTGCGTTGGCGCGCATCGCGGAGATCGCTGTCGAGGTCCAGGCGATCGAGTGTGTCGTGGGCATGCCGATCGGACTGTCCGGCCGCGAAGGCCCGGCTGCCATCAAGGTGCGGGAAATCTGTGACCAGCTGTCACCTGTGATCGACCCCGTGCTCATCCGGCTCGTCGACGAGAGGATGTCTACGATGACTGCAGATGCACTCCTGCGCCAGCAGGGGAAAAGATCAGGTGCCGACCGTCGACAGGTCATCGATCAGGCCGCGGCCACGGTGATACTTCAGACAGCCCTCGACGCCGAGCGGACCCGCGGGACCCCACCGGGCGAGACGTACATCATGACCAACCCACCCAGTAGCAGCAATGGAGAGTGCCGATGAGCCACGGTCTCGATCTGATGACCGGCGGAGGCGACCACGAGGGTGGCGACTCCGGCAGCCGTGACTCAGCCGGTGGAGGCCGCCGCCGCGCCGAGAAGCCGCCGCGCTCACCGTGGGGACGTCGCATCCTGGTCGTCGTGGTCGTCCTCGGGTTGCTGTTCGGCGGCTACACCGCCTACGGCAAGGTGCAGAGCTACCTCAACGGTCCTGAGGACTACACCGGGCAGGGCACCGGCAGCGTCACCGTCGAGATCCCCGAAGGTGCCACGGGCCAGCAGATCGCGAACCTGCTCAAGAAGGAAGGCGTGGTCAAGAGCGCCGAGGCGTTCTACCAGCTCAGCCTGACCGACGCGCGGTTCCAGGCCATCCAGGCAGGGTTCTACAAGCTGCGGCTCAAGATGTCGTCGGACTGGGCGATGCGCGAGCTCTCCGATCGGGGCAACCGGGTCGAGGGCAAGGTCACGATTCCCGAAGGGGCCCGGGTGGACCAGGTGGTCGAGATCATCAGCGCCAACAGCGAGATCCCCAGCAAGGACCTCGAGGCCGCGCTGAAGGATCCCGGCGAGCTCGATCTGCCCGATGTCGCCCAGGGCAATCCGGAGGGATATCTGTACCCCGCCACGTACACCGTGGAACCGGGCGAGACGGCGGTTGGTCTGCTGAAGCAGATGGTCGCCAAGACGGTGTCGGTCGCCAAGGATCTTGACATCGGGACCCGGGCGAAGGCGCTGGGGTACACCGGTGAGGAGATCCTGACGGTCGCCAGCATCCTGGAGTACGAGGCCAAGGCCGACGAGGACTACGCCAAGGTCGCGCGGGTGCTCTACAACCGCCTCGACCAGGGCATGCCGTTGCAGCTGGACTCCACGGTCTCCTACGTGAGTGGCCGCAAGGGCGATGTCTTCACGACGGAGGAGGAGCGCAACGCCGAATCGGCCTACAACACGTATCAGAACGCTGGTCTCCCTCCCGGACCCATCGGTTCGCCGGGTGAAAAGACGATCGAGGCGGCACTGAACCCCGCCGACGGCAGCTGGCTGTTCTTCGTGGCGGTGAACCTCGAGACCGGCGAGACGGTCTTCTCCGACACCTTCGCCGAGCACAACAAGGCCGTCGCGACGCTGCAGGACTACTGCAAGACCGCTCCTGAGGGCGTCTGCGGGTGAGATGCGCGGTACTGGGCTCACCGGTCAAGCACTCGCTGTCCCCGGTGATGCACCGGGCTGCCTATGCCGAGCTGGGGCTGGACTGGACCTATGAACCGGTCGAGATCCGCTCGGGCGGACTCGCTGAGTTCCTCGGGGCTCTCGGCGACGACGTGCGGGGATTGTCGGTCACCGCCCCGCTCAAGCGGGAAGCGGCCGAGGCGGCGCACGACCGCAGCGAGGTGGTCGAGCTGCTCGGCATCGCCAACACGCTGATTCGCGAGGACGACCGGCTCTACGCCGACAACACCGATGTGCCGGGCGCTGTCAACGCGCTGGCCGAGCACGGGATCACCCGGCTCGCCTCGGCACGCATTCTCGGTGCGGGCGCCACGGCGACTTCGATGGCCCACGCCTTCGCCGGCATCGGTCTGCGGCATCTTGACCTGGTCGTGCGGGATCCCGATCGTGCCGTCGACACGGTGGCCATCGCGCGCGGCAGCGGCATCGAGGTGGAGGTGTACACGCTGGACGCCCCTCCCACCGGCCCCGTGGATCTTCTGGTCTCGACGATCCCCGTGGACGCCGTCGATGCTCGGGCCGAGACATGGGTGGCAGGCGCATCTGCGGTGTTCGACGTGGTCTACGACCCGTGGCCGACCGCTCTCGCAGCA
Source organism: uncultured Actinomycetota bacterium (assembly GCA_963769445.1). Classification (GTDB taxonomy): domain Bacteria; phylum Actinomycetota; class Actinomycetes; order Propionibacteriales; family Nocardioidaceae; genus Aeromicrobium. The sequence goes on from CAVYLO010000004.1 coordinate 345,184, forward strand.
GCGGCGCAGGCTGCTGGAACCACCGTGGTGTCCGGACTCGACCTGCTGGCCCATCAGGCGGCGCTGCAGGTCCTCGCGATGACCGGCGGGGACGTCGCTCCACAGGTCCTGCGCGCCGCGGCAGTGGCCCACCTGTCGCACCACTAGTCTCGTCGCGTGGATCCGCTGCTTCTGGTCGTCGTCGCCGCCCTCGCTGCCGCGGCCCTGGCCGCCGTGGGACCTGCGGCCATCGCCGGTCTCCCCGAGCCGAGCGAGCCGGACGCCGACAAGCTTCCCTACGCACAGGTGGCCCGGCTGCCCGGCATCCGATGGAGACTGATCGTCCCGGCGGCAGTCGCGGCCGGTCTGGTGGCGTGGCGCATCGACGTTCCCGAGCTGGTGCCGGTGTGGGTGGCCGTCTGCGGGATCGGCTCGTGGCTGGCCTACGTCGACTGGCACACGCGCTACCTGCCGTTCGTGCTCACGTCCTTGCTGTACCTCGTCGTGCTGCTCCTGGTGGTGGTCGCGGCGATCTGGGTGGGGGACCGCGACATCCTCGTGCACGCGCTGATCGGCAACGTGGCGCTCTACCTCGTGTATCGGATCATGTACTGGCTCGCCGGACGGTTCTTCGGCGGGGCGTTCGGCTACGGCGACGTCCGGTTGTCTGCCTCGCTCGGCCTCGCGCTGGGTGCCCTCGGATACGCCGAGGTGGTGGCCGGCGGCTATGGCGGATTCCTGCTCGGGGGCCTGGTGGCGCCCCTCTTGGTCAAGCTGCGCGTCATCGATCGCGACGGATTCGCGTTCGGACCCTTCATGCTCGTCGGCGCAGTCCTGGGCGCCGCCTTCGGTGCTGCCGTCCAGAGCCAGTGACGTCAGCGTCTGACGGCACACCCGGCGTGGGAGAATCGTTGCCATGCTTCGTTGGTTGACCGCAGGTGAGTCGCACGGCCCCGCACTCGTCGCCGTGCTCGAGGGCCTGCCGGCCGGTGTGCACGTGACCAGCAAGGACATCCAGGCCGCGCTGGCCCGTCGCCGTCTTGGCTACGGCAGAGGGGCCCGCATGGCGTTCGAGGCCGACGAGCTCGAGATCATCGGCGGTCTGCGCCACGGTGTGTCGATGGGGAGCCCGGTCGCCTTGCGCATCGGCAACAGCGAGTGGCCCAAGTGGGACCAGGTCATGTCCGCCGATCCTGTCGACGCCGACGTGCTGGACGGCCTCAAGCGCAACGCGCCGCTGACTCGGCCGCGGCCCGGTCACGCCGACCTCGCTGGCATGCAGAAGTACGACTTCGACGAGGCCCGTCCGGTGCTCGAGCGGGCCAGCGCCCGCGAGACGGCCGCCCGCGTCGCGCTCGGCGAGGTCGCCGCACAGTTCATCGCCCAGACCACCGGTGCCACGGTGCTCTCGCACGTCGTCGAGCTGGGCACCGTGCGCGCCCCCGCGGGAGCCATCCCGAGTCACGCCGACGTCGAGGCGCTCGACGCCGACCCGGTGCGCTGCTTCGACGCCACCACCAGCGCGGCCATGATCGTGGAGATCGACCAGGCCCACAAGGACGGCGACACGCTCGGCGGCATCGTCGAAGTCGTGGTCGACGGCTTGCCGCCCGGCCTTGGCTCCTACACACACTGGGACCGCCGGCTCGACGGTCGGCTGGCCGCAGCGCTCATGGGTATCCAGGCGATCAAGGGCGTCGAGGTGGGCGACGGTTTCGAGCTGGCTCGCACCCGCGGCTCCCTGGCGCACGACGAGATCGTGCCCACCGACCAGGGGATCCGGCGCACGTCGGGGCGCTCCGGCGGCACCGAGGGCGGCATGTCCACCGGCGAGCGGCTGCGGGTCCGCGCCGCCATGAAGCCCATCGCGACGGTCCCGCGTGCGCTGCGCACCGTCGACGTGGCGACCGGGCAGGAGACCACCGCACACCACCAGCGATCCGACGTCTGCGCCGTCCCGGCCGCCGGCATCGTGGCCGAGGCCATGGTGGCGCTCGTGGTCGCTGACGCGATCCTCGAGAAGTTCGGCGGCGACTCGGTGGACGAGACCCGCCGCAACGTCGAGGCCTACCTGTCGAACCTGAGGTTCGCGTGATCGCTGGTCGGCCGCTCGTCGTGCTGGTCGGCCCGCCCGGAGCCGGCAAGACGACGGTCGCCGAGGAGCTCGCCCGTCGCTGGGGCGCTGCAGTGCGCGACACCGACCGCGACATCGAAGCGGGCCACGGCGCCACGGTCCAGGAGATCTTCATCGACCACGGCGAGCAGCACTTCCGCGCCCTGGAGGAGCAGGCCGTCGCCACGGCACTGGCCGAGCACGACGGCGTCCTCGCCCTGGGTGGGGGTGCCGTCCTGAGTGCCGCCACGCGCAGCGCCTTGGTCGGACATCAGGTCGTGTTCCTCGACGTGGGCCTCAGCGCCGCAGCCTCGCGGGTCGGGCTTGGCGCGGGTCGACCGCTGCTGCTGGGCAATGTCCGCTCGCAGCTCAAGTCGCTGATGGACGCCCGGCGACCCCTCTACACCGAGGTCGCCACCCACACGGTGGTCACCGACGAGCTGGACGCCGTCCGCGTGGCGGATCGGATCTCCGATCTGATGGGCGCCGACCGGTGACCCGGCGGATCCGGATCGGCACCGACCACCCGTACGACGTCGTCATCGGCCGCGGCGTGCACGACGAGCTGCGGGCACTCGTCGGCGACACGGCCGTTCGAGCAGCGATCATCCACCCGCCCACCATGTCCGACCGCGCCGACGGCCTGCGCGCCTCGCTCACGGCTGACGGCATACAGGTGCAGCTGATCGAGGTCCCTGACAGCGAGGCAGCGAAGACCGCCGATGTGCTGACCCGGTGCTGGCGCATCCTCGGCGAGAGCGGCTTCACCCGGTCGGACGTCGTCATCGGTCTCGGCGGCGGAGCCACCACTGATCTGGCCGGGTTCGTGGCGGCCACGTGGTTGCGCGGCGTGCGGTTCGTCAACGTGCCCACCAGCGTCTTGGGCATGGTTGATGCGGCCGTCGGTGGCAAGACCGGAATCAACACCGACCACGGCAAGAACCTTGTCGGCGCCTTCCACGAACCGGCCGGGGTGCTGTGCGACCTCGACGTGCTCTCTGGGCTGCCCGAAGCCGAGCTGCGCAGCGGCATGGCAGAGGTGCTCAAGTGCGGGTTCATCGCGGACCCGGCGATCCTCGATCTGTTCAGCCGTGACCCGGCCGCGGCACTCGACCCGGCAGCATCTGTGCTGGCAGAGCTGATCGAGCGCGGCATCGAGGTCAAGGCCGCCGCCGTCAGCGGCGACTTCCGTGAGACCCGCGGCAGCTCCGGATCCGGCACCGGAATCGGCCGCGAGGCGGTCAACTATGGCCACACCCTCGGTCATGCGATCGAGAAGCTGGAACGACACACCATGAGACACGGCGAGGCGATCTCGATCGGCATGGTGTTCGTCGCGGAGCTGGCCCATCGGACCGGACGGATCGACACCGCGCTGCTGGAGCGGCACCGCACGGTGCTGGCCGCGGCGGGGCTTCCGGTCACCTACGACGGGGGAGCGGGGTGGGACGACGTCCTGGCCACGATGCGACTGGACAAGAAGTCGCGCGGCAACGAACTGCGCTTCGTGGTGCTCGACGCGTTGGCCAGCCCCACCGTCCTCGCGGGACCGGACGAGACCCTGCTGCACGACAGCTTCCGGGCCGTCACCGCATGAGCGCCGATCAGCGCCGGGCCCGTCTCGCGGCGAACCTGACCGAACGCGGGCTGGCCGGACTCTTCGTCACGACCTTGGTCAACGTGCGGTACCTGACCGGCTTCACGGGATCGAATGCTGCGCTCCTCGTGCCGGCCGACGGGGACGCGGTCTTGTTCACCGACGGCCGCTATCGCGACCAAGCCGCTGCGGAGGCGCCGGATCTCGAGATCGTGATCGGACGCGACCTGCTCGGCGGCATGGCGTCGCACGTCGTCGACGGCGATCCCTGGGCCGCAGAGACCCACACGCTGAGCGTTGACGACCACATCCGGCTCGCGGAGGCGACGCCGGCCGAGGTGGTCTCGGCCGACACCGTGGTCGAGCGCCTGCGCGAGGTCAAGGACGAGGTCGAGATCGACGCGCTGCGCCGTGCATGCGCTGTGTCGACCGACGCGTTGTCCTGGCTGTTCGAGCAACCGCTCGTCGGCGCGACCGAGCGGGACATCGCCCGTCGTCTGGAGTTCCGCATGCTCGACACCGGTGCCGAGGCGATTGCGTTCTCGACCATCGTGGCCGCGGGCGAGAACTCCGCCATCCCGCACCACCAGCCGACCGACCGTGTGGTCGGCACCGGTGAGCTGCTGAAGATCGACTTCGGAGCGCGCGTCGACGGCTATCACGCCGACTGCACCCGAACGGTGGTCATGGGCTCGGCCGATGAGTGGCAGCGCGAGGTGCACGCCGCCGTCCGCGAGTCTCAGCAGGCCGGTGTCCGGGCCTGTGTCGACGGTGCTGCCGTGGCCGATGTCGACCGCGCGTCCCGGTCGTCGCTGGACGCATCGGGATGGCTGGACCGGTTCACCACGGGTCTCGGACACGGCGTCGGACTGCAGATCCACGAGGACCCGTTCGTGGGAGCCGCGCACGCCGGTAGACTCGTCCCTCGCACCGCCCTCACGGTCGAGCCCGGCATCTATGTCCCTGGACGTGGGGGAGTGCGCATCGAAGACACCGTCGTCGTGACGAGTGGTCCGGGCCAGCCCGAGATCCTCACCGACCTGACCACCGAACTCCTGGAGATTGCCTGATGGCTACCACGAACGACCTGAAGAACGGCATGGTGCTGGTCATCGAGAAGCAGCTGTGGGCTGTGACCGATTTCCAGCACGTCAAGCCCGGCAAGGGTCCTGCTTTCGTCCGCACCAAGCTGAAGAACGTCGAGTCCGGCAAGGTCGTTGACCGCACGTTCAACGCCGGCATGAAGGTCGAGACGGCCACGGTCGACAAGCGCACGATGCAGTACCTGTACAACGACGGCACCAGCTATGTGTTCATGGACACCGCCACCTTCGAGCAGACCGAGGTCTCGCCCGCCATCATGGGCGACGCCGTGGGCTTCCTGCTGGAGAACCAGGAGGCTGTCGTGGCCACCAACGACGGTCGCGTGCTGTACGTCGAGCTCCCCCCGACAGTCGAGCTGCTGGTCGAGTACACCGAGCCCGGCCTGCAGGGCGACCGCTCCAGCGGCGGCACCAAGCCCGCCAAGCTGGAGACCGGCAAGGAGATCCAGGTCCCGCTGTTCATCGTCAATGGCGAGAAGATCAAGGTCGACACGCGTGACGCCAGCTATCAGGGCCGAGTCCAGGGCTGATGTCCGCCCGTACCAAGTCCCGCAAGCGCGCGCTGGACGTGCTGTTCGAGTCCGAGCTGCAGGATCTTCCCCTGGGTGGCTCGCTGGCCGAGCGCCGGTCCGCCGACCACGAGTACCCGGCCAACGACTACGCCGCTGCCCTGGTGGAGGGCGTCGTGGCGCATCATGAGCGGCTCGATGAGCTGATTGCCGAGCACGCCGTCGGCTGGACCATGGACCGGATGCCCGGCGTCGACCGCAATCTGTTGCGCATCGGCGCGTTCGAGATCCTCTACCGCGACGACGTCCCGGATGCCGTCGCGGTGAGCGAGGCGGTCGACCTCGCCGGCGAGCTCTCCACCGATGAGTCGCCGAAGTTCGTCGCGGGGCTGCTGGGCCGTCTGGTCGAGCTCAAGCCCTCCTTGACCACCTAGCCGTAGTTCTTGTTGATCATTTAACGATGCGACGCGTCATGGTCTGGCGCATGCCGACTCTCTCCCTGTGAAGCCTGCACTCCGGGCGCAACAACCTCCAGGGGACCACCATGATCACCGAAGCATTCCTCGACAGGATGGCTCACAAATGCCTCCTGACCGATGCTGAGCTCGACGCTGCGCTGAACGACGCGCAGCCCAAGCGGATCCAGACGGTCAACCTGCACCACCTCGCCCTGGCGGCCAAGGATCCAGTGTTCGCCGCGACCATCGACGCCGCTGACTACATCACGGCCGACGGCTGGCCGATCGTCACGTTGATGCGCTCGCGAGGAGTGTCACCGCAGCGCGTCACCGGTTCTGAGCTGGTCGAGCGCATGGTGAGCAGCCGGACGTTCCACGGCATCAAGGTCGCGATCCTGGGCTCGGATCGCCAGGTCGGCGCGAACTTCCGCGGCATGCTGCACAACACAGGCATGCAGGTGGAGTTTCGCGATCACGGACATCGCGACGACTGGGACCCGCGTCGCATCGCCGCCCGCTTGATGGCGAACGACGTCGAGATGTTGCTGATCGCCGTCACGCCGCCGTTCGGCGACCGCATTGGCGAGGCCATCCGTCGGGCCGGGTTCCGCGGCGTCACCGTCAACGTCGGTGGGTCGATCAACATGATCACTGGCACCGCCCAGATGGCTCCCTCATGGGTCCGAGCCACCAAGACCGAGTGGCTCTATCGCCTGCTGCAGGAGCCGCGCCGCCTGTTCCGTCGCTACTTCATCGAGTGCCTGCCGGTGTTCCTGAAGCACATCGTTCCCACGTACGTTCGTCGGTCTGCGCCCGCTCTGTCGGCGCCTGCGCCAGCACGTAGCGCCGCTCCGACCCCGATCGCCGGGTATCACCACGCCGCGTAGCGACGTTGCGCCTCCCACCGACGCCACCCCCACCTCCCGGGGGTGGCGTTCGGCCGTCCCCGCGCTGCTAGGGTGAGGACCGATCGACATCCTTTAACGGCCGTCCCGTGAGGCGGAGAAGGAGGTCACTCGTGACGACGCCCATCGGTGCCGATTCGAGTGCTGCGCCCGCACGTACTGTCCTCGACGAACAGGACATCTCCCGTGCGTTGACCCGCATCACCCACGAGATCCTCGAACGCAATCGCGACGCTGACGGCCTGGTGATCCTCGGGATCCCGACACGTGGCGTCGACCTGGCCCGCCGCATCGCCGAGCGCATGTCGGACGTGGAGGGTCGCACCATCACCGCGGGCGCGCTCGACACCACGATGTACCGCGACGACCTGCGCCTGAAGCCCGCCCGGGCACTGGAGCACACCGACATCCCGGACGACGTCGACGGCAAGGTCGTCGTCCTGGTCGATGACGTGCTGTTCTCCGGCCGCACCATCCGAGCAGCGCTCGATGCTCTCGCCGACATCGGTCGGCCGCAGGCGGTGCAGCTCGCCGTGCTGATCGACCGAGGCCACCGCCAGCTGCCGATCCGCGCCGACTTCGTCGGCAAGAACCTGCCCACCTCGCTGTCCGAGAGCGTCAAGGTCGCGCTGGCGGAGACCGATGGACGCGATGACGTCTCGATCGTGCAGGGGAGCAACGCATGATCAAGCACCTGCTGAGCGCCGGCGATCTCGACCGGGCCGATGCCGTGCGCATCCTCGACACCGCCGAGGAGCTGCTCGGAGTGGCGAGCCGGCCGATCAAGAAGCTGCCCACCCTGCGCGGCCGCACCGTCGTCAACCTGTTCTTCGAGGACTCCACCCGCACGCGCATCTCGTTCGAGGCGGCGGCCAAACGGCTGAGTGCCGACGTCATCAACTTCTCTGCCAAGGGATCGAGCGTGTCCAAGGGCGAGAGCCTCAAGGACACCGCACTGACCCTGCAGGCCATGGGTGCCGATGCCGTGATCGTGCGCCATCAGCACTCCGGCGCACCGCACCGTCTCGCTCACATGCAGTGGACCAGCGGCGCGGTCATCAACGCAGGCGACGGCACCCACGAGCACCCCACCCAGGCCCTGCTCGACGCGTTCACCATGCGGAGGCACCTGGCGGCCCAGGGGGAGGACGGGCTGGAGGGCAAGAACGTCACGATCGTCGGCGACGTGCTGCACAGCCGGGTGGCGCGGTCCAATGCGCTGCTCCTGCACACGCTGGGGGCGAAAGTCACGCTGGTCGCGCCGCCGACGTTGCTGCCGGTCGGCGTCGACAGCTGGCCGGTCGAGACCTCGTACGACCTCGACGCCTCGCTGGAGAAGGCCGACGCGGTCATGATGCTGCGCGTGCAGGCCGAACGCATGAACGCCTCGTACTTCCCGAGCGCACGGGAGTACAGCCGCCGCTACGGGTTGGACACGGCGCGCATGAAACGGCTTCCAGATCATGCGATCGTCATGCACCCGGGCCCGATGAACCGCGGCATGGAGATCACCGCCGACGTCGCCGATCACGTCAGATCGGTCATCGTCGAGCAGGTCACCAACGGCGTCGCGGTGCGCATGGCCGTCCTGTACCTGCTGGTCGGTGGAGCGCCGGCCGACGACACCTCGGATCCATCAGAAGGAACTGCATGAGCGACCTGATCATCCGCCGGGTCTCCATCCTCGGCGCCGATCCCACCGACATCAAGATCACCGACGGCACGATCGCCCAGATCGGCGCTGACCTGACCGGCGAGGGCACTGAGATCGACGGTTCGGGGCTCATCGCGCTGCCGGGTCTGGTCGACCTGCACACCCACCTGCGTGAGCCGGGCCGCGAGGACGCTGAGACGGTCCTCACCGGTTCCCGGGCGGCCGCACGCGGCGGATTCACCTGCGTGCACGCCATGGCCAACACCGATCCGGTCGCCGACACCGCCGGCGTCGTCGAGCAGGTCTGGCGGCTGGGCCGTGAGGGCGGGTACTGCGACGTGCAGCCCATCGGAGCGGTGACCGTCGGCCTGTTGGGCGAACGGCTCGCCGAGCTCGGTGCGATGGCCGACTCCGCCGCGAAGGTCCGAGTGTTCTCCGACGACGGCAAGTGCGTCCATGACGCGGTCTTGATGCGACGCGCCTTGGAGTATGTGAAGGCGTTCGACGGTGTCATCGCGCAGCACGCCCAGGAGCCGCGGCTCACTGAGGGCGCCCAGATGAACGAGAGCGCGCTGTCCGGCGAGCTCGGCTTGGTCGGGTGGCCCGCCGTGGCCGAGGAGGCGATCATCGCCCGCGACGTGCTGCTGGCCGAGCACGTCGGGTCGCGTCTGCACGTGTGCCACCTGTCGACCCGAGGATCGGTCGAGATCGTGCGCTGGGCCAAGAGTCGGGGCATCGACGTCACGGCCGAGGTCACGCCGCACCACCTGCTGCTCACCCACGACCTGGTGCGCAGCTACGACCCGATCTTCAAGGTCAACCCGCCGTTGCGCTCCGACGACGACGTCGCGGCCGTGCGCGAGGGCCTGGCCGACGGCACCATCGACATCGTCGCCACCGACCACGCCCCGCACCCCATGGAGGACAAGGAGTGCGAGTGGTCCGCCGCCGCCTTCGGCATGATCGGGCTGGAGACCGCGCTGTCGATCGTGCAGCAGACGATGGTCGACACCGGGTTGATCGGTTGGGACCGCGTCGCCCAGGCCATGTCGTCGATCCCCGCCAGCATCGGGCGCGTCACCGACCACGGACGACCCATCGCGGTGGGCGAACCGGCCCACCTGGTGCTCTATGACCCGGCCGCCAGCCGGGTGGTGCACCCCACCGACACGGTCTCGTTGTCGCGCAACACCCCGTACGCCGGCCGCGAGCTGCCGGGCCGCGTCGTCGCCACCGTGCTGCGCGGTCGCCCCACCGTGCTTGACGGCCAGCTGGTCGAGAATGAGGTTCACGCATGACCCACCCCGCGATCCTCGTGCTCGAGGATGGTCGCGTCTTCCACGGCGAGTCCTACGGCGCAGTGGGGGAGACGATCGCCGAGATCGTCTTCTCCACCGGCATGACGGGCTACCAGGAGACACTGTCCGACCCGTCCTACAAGGGCCAGATCGTCGCGATGACCGCGCCGCACATCGGCAACACCGGCATCAATGACGAGGACTTCGAGTCCCGGCGCATCTGGGTCGACGGCTACGTGGTGCGCGATCCCGCGCGCGTGTTCTCGAGCTGGCGGGCCAACGGCAGCCTCGACGAGGCACTGGAGGCCCAAGGCGTCGTCGGCATCTCAGGCGTCGACACCCGCGCCCTCACCCGTCACCTGCGCGAGCGCGGCTCCATGCGTGCGGCGATCGTGTCTGGTCGCGCTCCGCTGGGTCCCGGCGAGATCGACGAGATTCTCGCGCGTGTCACCGCGGCCCCCCAGATGACCGGCTCGAGCTTCCTGGCCGACGTGACGACCGAGCAGTCCTACGTGGTCCCGGCGGTCGGCGAGAAGCGCTTCACCGTCGCGGCGATCGATCTCGGAATCAAGGGCATGACACCACGCCGCATGGCCGAGCGCGGTATCGAGGTGCACGTCATGCCGGCCACCGCCACGTACGCCGAGATCCGCGCGGTCGCACCCGACGGTGTCTTCATGTCCAACGGCCCTGGAGACCCCGCGACAGCTGATCACGCCGTCTCGGTCGTCGAGTCGGTGTTGGCCGATCGCCTTCCGTACTTTGGCATCTGTCTGGGCAACCAAGTCTTTGGCCGAGCCCTCGGTCGCGGCACCTACAAGCTGGTCTACGGCCACCGCGGCATCAACCAGCCCGTTCAAGACCTCACGACCGGCAAGGTCGAGATCACGGCCCACAACCACGGGTTCGCCGTCGACGCCCCGATCGGCGAGGACTTCGACACCCCGTTCGGTGCGGCTCGCGTGACCCACGTGTGCCTCAACGATCAGGTGGTCGAAGGGCTCGCACTGCTCGAGCGCCCGGCGTTCAGCGTGCAGTACCACCCCGAGGCGGCGGCCGGTCCGCATGACGCCGACTACCTGTTCGACCGATTCGTGGACCTGATGTCCGAGCACCCCGTGACGCCTGGAGTGAATGCCTGATGCCCAAGAGAACTGACATCCAGAGCGTCATGGTCATCGGGTCCGGCCCGATCGTGATCGGCCAGGCCTGCGAGTTCGACTACTCCGGCACCCAGGCCTGTCGCGTGCTGCGCGAGGAGGGCCTGCGCGTCATCTTGGTGAACTCCAATCCGGCCACGATCATGACCGACCCGGAGTTCGCCGACGCGACCTACGTCGAGCCCATCACGCCTGAATTCGTGGAGATGGTCATCGCCAAGGAGCGGCCCGACGCGCTGCTGGCCACGCTCGGTGGACAGACCGCCCTGAATGCAGCCATCGCGCTGGACAAGTCCGGGGTTCTGGCCAAGTACGGGGTCGAGCTGATCGGTGCCTCGATCGAGGCGATCGAAAAGGGCGAGAATCGCGAGATCTTCAAACGCATCGTCGAGGACCTGCCCGCCGAGTGGGGCGCTGAGGTCGCCAAGTCCGTCATCTGCCACACCATGGCCGAATGCGTCGCGGGCGTGGACGAGCTGGGCGGCTACCCCGTGGTCGTGCGGCCGTCGTTCACGATGGGCGGCAGTGGTTCTGGACTGGCCTACACCCGCGAGGACCTCGACCGCATCGCCGGTTCGGGCCTCGCCCTCAGTCCCACCACCGAGGTGCTGCTCGAGGAGTCGATCCTCGGCTGGAAGGAGTACGAGCTCGAGGTGATGCGCGACACCGCCGACAACGTGGTGATCGTCTGCTCCATCGAGAACTTCGACCCGGTCGGTGTGCACACCGGCGACTCGATCACGGTGGCGCCCGCCATGACCCTGACCGACGTCGAGTACCAGCGCATGCGCGACATCTCGATCGGCGTCATTCGCGTGGTGGGCGTCGACACGGGCGGCTGCAACATCCAGTTCGCGGTCAACCCCGTGGACGGCCGGATCGTGGTCATCGAGATGAATCCTCGTGTCTCGCGGTCCAGCGCCCTGGCGTCCAAGGCCACGGGCTTCCCGATCGCCAAGATCGCTGCCAAGGTCGCGATCGGCTACACGCTCGACGAGATCCCCAACGACATCACCCTGAAGACCCCGGCCTCCTTCGAGCCCACGCTCGACTACGTCGTGGTCAAGGTTCCGCGGTTCGCCTTCGAGAAGTTCCCCGCCGCCGACTCCACCCTGACGACGCACATGAAGTCGGTGGGCGAGGCCATGGCGATCGGCCGCAACTTCACCGAGGCGCTCGGCAAGGCGCTGCGATCGATGGAACGGCCCGAGGCGGCGTTCAGCTGGGCGGGTGAGCCCCGCGACAAGGCGACCCTGCTGACCGAGATCGCGCGCCCGCACGACGGCCGACTCCGGCTGGTCATGGACGCGATCCGTGCCGGAGCCACGCCCGAGGAGATCTTCGAGTCCACGCGGATCGATCCGTGGTTCGTCGATCAGCTGTTCCTCATCCACGAGGTTGCTCGGGATCTGATCGAGGCGCGCGAGCTCAATCCGACCGTGCTGCGTCGCGCCAAGCGGCACGGCTTCAGTGACGCTCAGATCGCCCAGATCCGTGACATGAACGAGGCCGTCGTCCGCGGGGTGCGCCACGCGCTCGGAGTGCGACCGGTCTACAAGACCGTCGACACCTGCGCAGCCGAGTTCGCCGCCACCACGCCGTATCACTACTCCTCCTACGACGAGGAGACCGAGGTCGAGCCGCGCGAGAAGCCCGCCGTCATCGTGCTGGGCAGCGGTCCCAACCGCATCGGGCAGGGCATCGAGTTCGACTACTCGTGCGTGCACGCCGTGATGGCGCTGTCCGAGGTCGGCTACGAGACGATCATGGTCAACTGCAACCCCGAGACCGTCTCGACCGACTACGACACCTCGGACCGGCTGTACTTCGAGCCCCTGACGCTGGAGGACGTGCTCGAGATCGTGCACGCCGAGCAGCTGGCTGGCCCGATCGCCGGCGTCATCGTGCAGCTCGGCGGCCAGACGCCGCTCGGGCTCGCAGCGGGTCTCGAAGCCGCAGGGGTGCCGATCGTGGGCACCCAGCCGGCGGCCATCGACCTCGCCGAGGAGCGCGGCGCCTTCGGCCAGGTGCTGGCGGCGGCCGGCCTGCCGGCACCCAAGCACGGCATGGCGACGACCTTCGAGAACGCCAAGGACATCGCCGACGAGATCGGCTACCCGGTGCTGGTCCGCCCGTCGTACGTGCTCGGTGGGCGCGGCATGGAGATCGTGTACGACGAGGCCACGCTGGCCGACTACATCAATCGCGCCACCGAGATCTCGCCGGAGCGTCCCGTCCTGGTCGACCGATTCCTCGACGACGCGATCGAGATCGACGTGGATGCGCTGTACGACGGCACCGAGCTGTTTCTCGGCGGCGTCATGGAGCACATCGAGGAGGCTGGCGTGCACTCCGGCGACTCGGCCTGCGCGCTGCCGCCGATCACGCTCGGCGACCTGGAGATCGGACGAATCCGAGAGTCCACCGAGGCCATCGCCAAGGGTGTGGGGGTGCTCGGGCTGATCAACATCCAGTTCGCGCTGTCCTCGGACATCCTCTACGTCATCGAGGCCAACCCGAGGGCTTCGCGCACGGTGCCGTTCGTCTCCAAGGCCACGGCGACACCGCTGGCGAAGGCCGCAGCCCGGATCATGCTGGGGGAGTCGATCGCCGATCTGCGTGCGGCCGGCCTCCTGCCGGCCACCGGCGACGGCGGGCGACTGCCCGATGACGCTCCGATCGCGGTCAAGGAAGCCGTGATGCCGTTCAACCGTTTCCGCACCTACGAGGGCACCTACGTCGACACCCTGCTCGGCCCCGAGATGCGATCGACCGGCGAGGTCATGGGCTTCGACACCACGTTCGGCACCGCCTTCGCCAAGAGCCAGGCTGGGGCCCAGAACGGCCTGCCGACCTCGGGCAAGGTGTTCGTGTCGGTCGCGAACCGCGACAAGCGGCACATGATCTTCCCGGTGAAGCGGCTGGCCGATCTCGGCTTCGAGATCCTGGCCACCAGCGGCACAGCGGTGGTCCTCGCTCGCAACGGCGTCCACGCCACCGTGATGCGCAAGCTGCACGAGGATCCGCTTCCGGGCCAAGCCCCCTCGACCATCGTGGAGAAGATTCGCGAGCAGGACGTGCAGCTGATCATCAACACCCCGCATGGCATCTCCGCCGGCACCAACGCACGGGTCGACGGCTACGAGATCCGCACCGCTGCGGTGGCCGAGGGCATCCCGTGCATCACCACGGTGCAGGGTCTGGCGGCCGCGGTCCAGGGCATCGAGGCGATGATCGACGGCAGCATCGGCGTCACGTCGCTGCAGGAGTGGGGAGCGCTGGTGCGGGCCGGTCGCGAGCGCATCGGACAGGAATCCCGGGCATGAGCTTCGGTTCGCGCTTTGACGCGGCTCGCCGCGCCTACGGACCGTTGTGCGTCGGGATCGATCCGCACGCGCGGCTGCTGGGCGAGTGGGGCCTGCCGGACTCGATCGAGGGGCTGGAGCGATTCGCCGCCACCTGTGTGGAGGCGTTCGCCGGCCAGGTCGGCTTCGTCAAGCCTCAGTCGGCGTTCTTCGAACGCTTTGGTGCTGCCGGGGTGGCAGTGCTGGAACGCACGCTGCAGGACTTCCGGCACACCGGCACGTTGACGGTGCTCGATGTGAAGCGCGGCGACATCGACAGCACGGCAGCCGCGTATGCGGAGGCCTACCTCGACGAGGACGCCCCGATGGCCGCCGACGCCGTGACGGTCAGCCCGTTCCTCGGGTTTGGCTCGCTGCGACCGTTCTTCGACGTCGCCGCCGACAACGATGCCGGTGTGTTTGTCCTCGCCCTGACCTCGAACAAGGAGGGTCCGGAGTTCCAGCACGCCCGGACCGAATCCGGTGAGACGGTGGCAGGTTCCGTGCTGTCTCAGCTGCGATCGATGAACACCGGTGCCTCGCCGATCGGCTCGTTCGGCGCCGTGGTCGGCGCGACGATCGGCTCCTCGATCGAGACCCTCGACATCAATGGGCCGCTGTTGGTGCCCGGCTTCGGGGCGCAGGGCGGCACGGTGGGGGACCTGCGCCGGTTGTTCGGGTCGGTCTTCGACCAGGTGCTCGCGTCCAGCTCGCGCGGGATCTTGGCCGCTGGACCCGATGCCACGACACTGCGCGCGGAAGCCGCTCGGACCAACGCGGAACTTGTAGGCTCCTAGCACCTGCACCAGGGATCAGGAGGAGGACCCGCATGGCGAACGGCGTCAAGACCGCTGCTGCGGCGACGACGGTGATGCTCGGTGCTCTGGTGCTCGGCGGATGCGGAGCCGACGACCCCTACTGCGTGGCGGTCGAGACCCACCAGAAGACACTCGACAGCTTCGGTGCAGAACGATCCGATGATGCCTACGCGTCGTACGCCAAGGCGCTGGCCTCGATCAGCACGGTCGCTCCCTCCCCGGTCGACGAGGAGTGGACCACACTGACCCGCGTCACGAAGGGCGTCGTCACGGCCCAGAAAGACGTCGGCTTCGCCCTGCAGGACATGGCAGACGAGGACAAGCGCACCGCGCTGAGCGCTGGCGACATCGACGTGCTGAACAAGGCGTACAAGCGGTTCAACGACACCACACCGCAGCGCAAGGCGATCGTGGCCGACGTCAAGAAGACCTGCGACATCCAGCTGAAGTAGCACCACGCATGGCACCCACACAGAAGCACCGAGAAATGAGGCGAGGACATGGCACTCCCGAAGCTGACTCCTGAACAGCGTGAGGCGGCACTGGCCAAGGCGGCCTCCGCTCGACGACTGCGTGCGGAGGTGAAGAACCGGCTCAAGCACTCCGGTGCCACGCTGAGCGAGGTCATCACGGAGTCGAAGGCCAACGAGGTCCTCGCCAAGATCAAGGTCTTCGACCTGCTGCGGGCCATGCCGGGCGTGGGGGCGGTCAAGGCCAAGGAGATCATGGACCGCATCGGCATCGCCGACAGTCGCCGGCTCCGTGGACTTGGCGCGAATCAGATCAAGGCGCTGCTCGACGAGTTCAAGACGCGTGCCTGACGGGCCTGGAGCCCGGTCACGTCTGGTCGTCCTGGCCGGCCCCACGGCGGTCGGCAAGGGAACGGTCGCTGCCTGCGTGCGACGCGATCATCCGCACATCTGGATCTCGGTGTCGGTGACCACGCGGACCGCGCGGCCCGGTGAGGTCGACGGTGTCCACTATCACTTCGTCGATGACGCTGAGTTCGATCGGCTGGTCGCCACCGACGGCCTGTTGGAATGGGCCGTGGTCCACGGACGGGCGCGCTACGGCACCCCCCGCGCTCCGGTGGAGGAGCAGCTGGCCGCCGGTCGGCCCGCTCTGCTGGAGATCGATCTGCAGGGTGCGCGGCAGGTGCGCGAGCGCATGCCCGAGGCGTTGATGTGCTTTCTCGCACCGCCCAGCTGGGCGGAGCTGACCCGCCGGTTGGTCGGTCGAGGCACCGAATCGGCCGAGGAGCGCGACCGCCGGCTGGAGACCGCCCGGGTCGAGCTGGAGGCCGAGTCCGAGTTCGACGTGACCATCGTGAACACGGATGTCGAGACCGCGTGCGCGGAGTTGGTAGACTTGTTCGGTGCAGGCCGCGATCCGGCCGGTGCCTGAACTGTTCTGAAGCACCCGAATTCCCACGAAATCTGCGAGGCTCTCTGTGTCAACCACGCGCTCTGTCGCCGAAGGCATCACCAACCCGCCGCTCGACGACCTGCTCGAGAAGGCCGACAGCAAGTACAAGCTGGTGCTCTACAGCGCCCAGCGCGCCCGCCAGATCAACGCGTACTACTCCCAGCTCGGCGAGGGCCTGCTGGAGTACGTCGGCCCGCTCCTGGAGACCGGCGCGCAGGAAAAGCCGCTGTCGATCGCGCTGCGCGAGATCAACGCCGACCTCCTGACCGTCGAGGACATCGACCCGACAGCCACGACCGAGGCCTGAGCCAGACCCGGAGGCGCACATGAGCCAGATCGTCCTGGGCGTTTCCGGGGGCATTGCCTCCTACAAGGCCGCCGAGCTGTTGCGGCTGTTCACCGAGGCAGGTCACAGCGTGCGCGTCGTGCCGACGCGCTCGTCGTTGAATTTCGTCGGCGCGGCCACGTGGGAAGCCCTGTCGGGCCAACCCGCCCAGACCGAGGTCTTCGAGCACGTCGACGAGGTGGCCCACGTGCGGATCGGCCAGCAGGCCGATCTGGTGCTCGTCGTGCCGGCCACGGCCAACCTGTTGGCCAAGGCGGCCGCTGGCATCGCCGACGACCTGCTCACCACCACGTTGCTGACGGCGCGATGCCCCGTCATGTTCGCCCCCGCGATGCACACCGAGATGTGGGAGCACGAGGCCACGACGGACAACGTCAGGATCCTGCGCGAACGGGGGGCGACCGTCATCGAGCCCGCGGTGGGTCGGCTGACCGGCGTCGACACCGGCAAGGGCCGGTTGCCCGACCCCGCGCACCTCTTCGAGGCAGCCTTGCGCTTGCTGGAGCCACAGCGAGCAGGTGACATGGTCGGCATGCGGGTCGTCGTGTCCGCCGGCGGCACCCGCGAGTACCTCGATCCCGTGCGGTTCCTGGGCAACAAGTCGTCCGGCCTGCAGGGCTACGCCCTGGCCGAGGCGGCGGCGTCACGAGGCGCCGAGGTCACGCTCGTGGCCGCCAACGTGGCGCTGCCGGACCCTGTCGACGTCGACGTCGTGCCGGTCGTCAGCACCCAGGACCTCCGCGAGGCCGTGCTCAAGGCGGCCGCCGACGCCGATGCCGTCGTCATGGCAGCAGCGCCGGCCGACTTCCGACCGGCCGAGTTCGTCGACGCCAAGATCAAGAAGACGCACGATGGGTCCGCGCCCCAGATCTCCTTGATCGAGAATCCCGACATCCTCGCCGAGCTGGTCAGCAACCGGCCGGTGGCCGAGCGCCGACCGGTCATCGTCGGGTTCGCCGCGGAGACCGGCGACGCCACCGGTTCGGTCATCGACCATGCTCGCGCCAAGCTGGAGCGCAAGGGCTGTGACCTGCTGGTCGTCAACGACGTCAGCGCTGGCCAGGTCTTCGGCAGCCCCGACAACCAGGCCATCATCCTCTCGTCGGACGGATCGACTCAGGAGGTGGCGCTGGGTCCGAAGATCGATCTCGCGCACACCATCTGGGACGTGGTTGTCCAGCGATCGGACTCATGAGGTCAGTCCCATCCACCATCGCTAGACTTCAACAGTTGAGCGTCGCCGCAGGCGGCCAGAACCAGGAGCACATGTGAGCCGTCTTTTCACGTCCGAGTCCGTCACCGAGGGACACCCGGACAAGATCGCCGACCAGATCAGCGACAGCGTCCTCGACGCGTTGCTCGAGCAGGACCCCGCGAGCCGCGTGGCGTGCGAGACCTTCGTGACCACCGGCATGGTGCTGGTGGGCGGCGAGGTCACCACCGAGGCCTACGTCGACATCGCGCGTATTGCGCGTGAACGTGTGCTGGAGATCGGCTACGACTCCTCCACCAAGGGCTTCGACGGTGCCTCGTGCGCCGTGCAGGTCACGCTCGACGCACAGAGCCCCGACATCGCGCAGGGCGTCGACTCGGCCTACGAGAACCGCGCAGACGGTTCGGCCGACCCGCTGGACCTGCAGGGTGCCGGCGACCAGGGCCTGATGTTCGGCTACGCGTGCGACGAGACGCCCGAGCTGATGCCCTTGCCGATCACGATGGCGCACCGTCTGGCCCAGCGGCTCACGGCGGTCCGCAAGGACGGCACGCTGCCGTACCTGCGTCCCGACGGCAAGACCCAGGTCACGATCGAGTACGGCGACGACGGCAAGCCCGAGCGCGTCGAGGCGATCGTCATCTCGACCCAGCACGAAGAAGGCGTCGATCTGGAGACCCAGCTGCCCGGCGACCTCAAGAAGCACGTCATCGACTTCGTGCTGGACCAGTACGACGTCGACGCCTCCGACGTGAAGCTGCACATCAACCCCACCGGCAAGTTCGTCATCGGCGGACCGATGGGCGATGCCGGGCTGACCGGCCGCAAGATCATCGTCGACACCTATGGCGGCTATGCCCGTCACGGTGGCGGCGCGTTCTCCGGCAAGGACCCGAGCAAGGTCGACCGCTCGGCCGCCTACGCCATGCGCTGGGTCGCCAAGACGATCGTTGCCGCGGGACTGGCCACCCAGGCCGAGGTGCAGGTGGCGTACGCCATCGGCGTCGCGCACCCGGTCGGCTTCTACGTCGACACCTTCGGCACCGGAGTCATCTCCAACGACAAGATCCGTGAGGCCGTGCTCGAGACGTTCGATCTGCGCCCGGGCGCGATCGTCCGCGATCTGGACCTGCTGCGTCCCATCTACGCGCAGACCGCCGCCTACGGCCACTTCGGTCGCGAAGGTCTGCCGTGGGAGGACCTCGGCCGCGTCGACGCACTCAAGGCCGCTGCCGGCGTCTGAGCAACTCACACGCCTGAAGACCCCCACCCGCCCGGGTGGGGGTCTTCTGCGTCACTGCCCCCGGGGTCGTCGGGGTCGGCTGGTAGAAACAGCGACGTGAGTGGCGACGGGAGTGACGAGCAGCTGGAGCTGATCTCGGCACCTGCGCCTCGTCGCTCCAAGCCAGCGAAGCCCGCTCCCGAGCCAGCCGGGACGCTTCCCGTCGCGCGGATCGCGGTCGACACCGGCCTGGCGCACCTGGATCGCTACTTCGACTACCTCGTGCCGGCTGATCTCGACGAGAAGGCCGTGGTGGGGTGCCGGGTCAAGGTGCGCTTTTCCGGCCAGCTGGTCGACGGCTACCTCGTGGAGCGGGTCGAGGCGTCCGCGCACGGGGGCCGTCTCGCTTTTCTGGCCAAGGTCGTCTCGCCCGAGCCGGTGCTCGCCGCCGAAGTTCTCGCACTCGCCCGCGACGTCGCCGATCGTTACGCCGGAACCCTCGGCGATGTTCTTCGCCTGGCCATTCCGCCGCGGCACGCTCGCGCCGAGAAGACCCGCCGGGAGCCTGCCACGATCACTGGCCGGTCGAACCCCGACATATGGGCGGATCTCCCCGGTGGATCTGAGACGGTCACCGCTCTTGCTGCCGGCCAAAGTCCTCGGCAGTGGTGGAATGCGCTCCCGGGCACTGACCCGGCACTCCTCGTCGCCGACGCGGTGCTCGCCACGGTCTCGTCAGGGCGAGGCGCGATCGTCTGCGTTCCCGATGCGCGCGACGTCGAGCGGTGGCGTGCCGTCTTCTGCGACGCAATCGGTGAGGACGGATTCGTCGTCCTGACAGCGGGCCAGGAGCCGGCCGATCGATGGACGTCGTTCCTGGCGCTCTCGCGTGGTGCAGTGCGCGTCGTGCTCGGCACCCGGGCTGCTGCGTACGCGCCGGTGCGCGACCTCGGCCTGCTCGCACTGTGGGACGACGGCGATGACCTGTTCGAGGAACCACGGGCCCCGTATCCGCACACCCGCGAGGTCATGCTGCTGCGCGCCACGCGCGAGGGCAGCGGCCTGCTGATCGGCGGGTACGCCCGCACCGCTGAAGGCCAGTCGTTGGTCGAGTCGGGCTGGAGCGGTGAGATCGTGGCCGATCTGCCCACCCGCCGCGAGCAGTGGCCTCAGGTGACGCTCACCGACGGCAGCGTCGACGGCGCTGCCCCGGTACGCCTGCCGCGAGAGGTGTTCGATCAGGTCAGGAGTGCCGTCGGCCCGGTGCTGGTGCAAGTGCCACGGCGCGGCTATCGCACCTCGTTGTCGTGCCAGCGCTGCCGCACCCCGGCGCGATGTGCCGCGTGCGAAGGAGCCCTGATCCAGACCGCCGGGGGAGCGGCCCCGGTGTGTCGATGGTGTGGCACCGTCGCCGATCCGTGGGCGTGCCGCGAGTGCAACGGCACGCAGCTGCGTGCCCCCACGGTCGGTGAGCTGCGGACGGCCGAGGAGTTCGGTCGCGCCTTCCCGGACCACACCGTGGTCACCAGCGGTGGCACCCACGTGCTCGACCAGGCTCCCGCCGGCCGCACCATCGTGCTGTCCACGCCGGGGGCCGAACCTCCCGTTCCCGGGGGCTACAGCCTGGTGGTGCTGCTCGACACCTGGCTGATGCTGGCGCGCGATGACGCTCGCATCCTCGAGGAGTCCCACCGACGGTGGTTCAACGCGCTCGCGCTGGCGGGTCCGGGTGCCCGGGCGGTCGTCATCGGTGATCCCGCCCAGCTGCAGGCTCTGGTGCGGGCCGACCCTGTCGGACTCGCCGAGCGCGAGCTGGCGGACCGTACCGAGACCCACCTGCCGCCCGCGGCCCGCCTGGCTTCCATCGAGGCAGACGCCGAGGTACTCGAAGCCTTGGCTCAGCGCCCGTGGCCGGAGCCCACCGAAGTCTTGGGCCCGGTGCCGGTCGATCCACGTGATCCGCAGTCCGCCGAGCGACTCATCCTGCGCACCCCGCGCCGCGAGGGTGCCGCGCTGTCGGCGGCCCTGCAGCAGGTCGCTGCTGAACGCAGTGCTGCCAAGCTGCCGGGCCTGCGCATCCAGATCGACCCCACCCGCCTGTGACGACCGTGGTCAATAGACTCGCTGGGTGAGACTCGTCTTCGCTGGAACCCCCGAGGTGGCCGTACCCAGCCTCGAAGCCCTGGTGGCGAGCCGACACGAGGTGGCCGCCGTCATCACCCGACCCGATGCCGCGGCCGGTCGCGGTCGCAGCCTGCGTCCGTCTCCTGTCTCGTTGGCGGCCCAGGCTCACGGGATCGAGGTGCTGGCCCCGCCCTCGCCCTCGGACCCGGACTTCATGGCTCGACTGCGCGAGATCGACCCGGGCTGCATCCCGATCGTCGCCTACGGCGCGTTGATCCGCCGCGAAGCGCTCGACATCCCCGAGTTCGGCTGGGTCAACCTGCACTTCTCGGTCCTGCCCGCGTGGCGTGGGGCCGCCCCGGTGCAGCGAGCCATCATGGCGGGCGACGAGATCACGGGCGCCACGGTCTTCTCGCTGGTCGAGGCGCTGGACGCCGGACCGGTGCTGGGCTCGATCACCGAGCGCATCCGCGAGGACGACACCGCAGCGACCCTGCTCGACCGCCTCGCCGACTTCGGCAGCCGCCTGCTCACCGATGTGGTCGACCACATCGAGGACGGCGACCTGGCCCCAGCGGCGCAACCGGAGGACAACATCTCCTATGCGCACAAGCTGACGACCGACGATGGCCGGATCGACTGGAATCGACCAGCCTTCGCCATCGACCGACACATCCGCGGCTGCACTCCGGCGCCCGGTGCCTGGACGACCCTCGACGCCCAACGACTCAAGGTCGGACCCGCGACCATCGCCGAGGAGGCCACGCTCGATCCCGGCCACGCGATGATCGGCAAGCGTGAGGTGCGGGTGGGAACGACGACCACGGATCTGGTGCTCGGAGAGGTCCAGGCGGTGGGCAAGAAGCTCATGGCCGCGGCTGACTGGGGCCGAGGACTGGGCGGCGCCCCTGAGGTGAGGTTCGCATGACAGATCCGGCCAGGTCCATCGCCTTCCACGCGATGCGCGCAGTCGCCGAACGCGACGCCTACGTGAATCTCGTCCTGCCCAGCATGCTGGCAGAGCACCACGTCGAAGGTCGCGACGCAGCCTTTGCCACCGAGCTGGTGCACGGCACCCTGCGTCGGCAAGGCACCTACGACGCGATCATCGATCACGTCGCGAGCAAAGGTGTCGGCTCGATCGATCCACCCGTGCTCGATGCTCTGCGCCTCGGCACGCACCAGCTGCTCAGCATGCGGGTCCCGCCACACGCGGCGGTCTCCACGACGGTTGACATCGTGCGGCGCGAGGTCGGCCACAAGCCCGTGAACTTCGCCAACGCCTTGCTGCGCAAGATCAGCCAGAAGGACCTTGACGGGTGGATCACGATCGTCACCGACGGCATGGCCGAGGACGACGCGCGGGCCATCCGGCACTCGCACCCGACGTGGATCGTCGAGGCGCTGCGCGAGGGGCTCGGCGGCCACGCCACCCAGATCGACAAGCTGCTGATCGCCAACAACGAGCCACCCAAGGTGACCTTGGTGGCTCGCCCGGGTCTGATTGATCCCGACGATCTGCCGGGTGTGCCTGGTCTGTTGTCGCCGTACGCCCGCATCCTCGACTCCGGCATGCCAGGCGACATCGAGGCCGTGCGCGAGGCGCGTGCCGGGGTGCAGGACGAAGGCTCGCAGCTGGTCGTCATCGCTGCAGCCGAGGCGGAGGTCGAGGGTGCGGATGCTCGCTGGCTCGATCTGTGTGCGGGCCCGGGCGGTAAAGCCGCGCTCTGGGGCGCCATCGCCGCGCAACGCGGTGCCTCGCTGGTGGCCAACGAGGTGCAGCCACACCGGGCCGCCCTCGTCAGCAAGGGTGTGCGCAAGCTCGACAACGTCGAGGTCACGGTGCACGACGGTCGCGAGGGACCGTGGGAACCGGGGTCGTTCGACCGGGTCCTCGTCGACGCTCCGTGCACTGGACTCGGCGCACTGCGTCGTCGTCCCGAGTCGCGGTGGCGCCGCACCCCAGCCGACCTTGAGCAGCTGGTGCCGTTGCAGGAAGCGCTGCTGCGGCGTGCGCTGGAGCTGGTCCGGCCCGGGGGAGTCGTCACGTACGCCACCTGCTCACCGCACCCGCGCGAGACCACGGGCGTGCTCGAGGCGGTCGCGGGCGACCGCTCGGACGTGTCGGTGGAGAGCGCCCACCAGTGGTGGCCGCACATCGACGCGACCGACGCGATGTTCGCCGCCGTCCTCCGCCGCAGCTGACCCCCGATAGGCTCGTCCTCGTGGGTATCCAGATCTCGCCGAGCATGCTGTCCTCGGACTTCGCCAACCTCGAGGCCGAGGCTTCCAGGATTGCTGGCGCCGACTGGTTGCACATGGACGTGATGGACAACCACTTCGTGCCCAATCTGACGCTGGGTGCTCCGGTCATCGAGGCGTTGGCCAAGGTCGCGTCCCAGCCCATCGACGCCCACCTGATGATCGAGGACCCAGATCGCTGGGCTCCGCAGTTCGTCGAGGCCGGTGCGGGCAGCGTGACATTCCACGTCGAGGCGGCGGCTGCGCCCGTGCGGCTGGCTCGCGAGATCCGTGCGCTGGGGGCGCGTGCGTCCATGGCGCTCAAGCCCGGCACGGCGATCGAGCCCTATGAGGACTTGCTGCCCGAGCTGGACATGATCCTCATCATGACGGTCGAGCCCGGCTTCGGCGGCCAGAAGTTCCTCGACATCTGCCTGCCCAAGATCGAGCGGGCGCGTGCCCTGATCGACAAGCACGGCGGCGACATCTGGCTGCAGGTCGATGGCGGCGTCTCCGCCGACACGATCGAGCGATGTGCCACCGCCGGCGCTGACGTGTTCGTGGCCGGGTCCGCGGTCTTCGGTGCCGACGACCCCGACGCCATGATCGCCACGCTGCGCGAACTTGCCGAAGGTCACACGCCGTAAGGACTGCCCAGTGGGTAGACTGAGGCCATACGAGCAATTGCTCGCGTGCTCCGGGGTCGGTGTAATTCCGAACCGGCGGTGACAGTCCGCGACCCGCGGTTCCACTTCGGTGGAGCCCGGTTGAGCCGGTGGAATTCCGGTGCCGACGGTGAAAGTCCGGATGAGAGGCGCACGCAGGTGTCACGCGACGCGTGCCACCTGACCCCGGGTCGCGCGCGCAGCCGACACCGGAGGAACAGATGGCCAGCGACATCGAGATCGACGCCATGCGTCGCGCGCTCGAAATCGCCCGTGAGCGCGGCAACGTGCTGCCCAACCCCACGGTCGGGTGCGTGCTGCTCGGGCCCGATGGTCGCGAGATCGCCCGCGGTGCCACGATCCGTCATGGCGCCCACGCCGAGGTGGACGCGCTGCGTCTGGCCGGGGATGCGGCGCGCGGCGCGACGGCTGTGGTCACGCTCGAGCCCTGCAACCACACCGGCCGCACCGGGCCGTGCTCGCAGGCGCTGATCAGAGCCGGCATCAAGCGCGTCGTGTTCTCGCAGTCCGATCCGCATGCCGCAGCAGCCGGGGGAGCCGACACGCTTCGCGCGGCGGGGATCTCGGTCGAAGCGGGCGTCCTGGCCGACGAGACGGCCGGAATGAACGCGGCCTGGACGTTCGCCGTCACCGAAGGCCGGCCGTTCGTCACGTGGAAGTACGCCGCCACGCTCGATGGCCGCAGCGCAGCTCCAGACGGCACCAGCCAGTGGATCACGGGAGTGGAGGCCCGCCGCGACGTGCAGCGGTTCCGTGCCGACACCGACGCGATCATGGTCGGCACCGGCACCGTGCTGGCGGACGACCCTCGACTGACGATTCGCGACGAGCGCGACCGGCCCTGGCCGCGCGAGGAGCAGCCGCTGCGCGTCGTGGTGGGCGACTCACCGATCCCCACGGCCGCCCGCGTGCTCGATGCAGATGCGCCGTCGGTCGTCATCGCGTCGCACGACCCCGCCGTCGTGCTGGCCGAGCTGGCTCAGCGCGAGATTCGGCACGTCTGGCTCGAGGGCGGCCCGCGCCTCGCTGGTGCCTTCTGGGACGCAGGACTGATCGACCGGGTCATCGGCTATCTCGCGCCGGCGATCCTCGGCGCCGGGATCCCCGTCCTCAGTGGCGGCGCGTCGACACTGACCGATCTGCATCGCCTCGACATCACGGACCTGGCCTTCATCGGCCCGGACATCCGCATCATCGGGGCCCCCGGGCACTCCGAACGAGAGGACAGCTGATGTTCACCGGACTGGTGGAGGAGAAGGGCATCGTCACCGCGATCGAGTCGCTGGGCGACTCGGTGCGCCTCACGGTGCAAGGACCCGTCGTGACCGCTGATGCCGAGCACGGTGCCTCGATCGCGGTCAACGGCTGCTGCCTGACCGTCATGGCGCAGGGCGCTGACACGTTCACCGCCGACGTGATGGCCGAGTCGCTCGACAAGACGTCGCTGGGTGACCTGGCGGTCGGCGACGAGGTGAACCTCGAGCGCGCCATGGCTGTCGGCCAACGGCTCGGCGGCCACATCGTGCAGGGGCACGTCGACGGAACCGGTCGACTGATCGATCGCACGCCCAGCGAGCATCAGCCGGTTCCGCTGTGGGACGTCCTACGCTTCGAGATGCCGTCAGAGCTGGCGCGCTACCTGGTCGCGAAGGGATCCATCACCGTCGACGGCACATCGTTGACGGTCGTCGAGGTCCATGACAGCACCGCGGACGGTCCCGACTGGTTCTCGGTCTCGCTGATTCCCACGACCCTCGCTGACACCACGCTCGGCACCCTCACCCCGGGCGACCGGGTCAATCTCGAGGTCGACATCCTCGCCAAGCACGTGGAGCGGCTGCTGGCTCGCCAAGAAATCATGCATCGTGAAGGAGACACCCATGAGTGAGAACACCCAGAACCTCGGCACAGGAATCCGGCTCGACAGCATCGAGCAGGCGATCGCCGACATCCGCGACGGCAAGGCGATCGTGGTGGTCGACGACGAGAATCGCGAGAACGAGGGCGACATCATCTTCGCCGCCAGCAAGGCCACGCCCGAGCTGATGGCCTTCCTCGTCCGCTACTCCAGCGGCCTGGTGTGCGCCCCGACCACGGGCCAGATCCTCGACCGGCTGGCGATCCCGCTGATGACTCCGCACAACCGCGAGAAGATGCGCACCGCCTACACCGATCTCGATCGACGCCCGCGACGGCATCACGACCGGCATCTCGGCCACGGACCGCGCCCGCACCTGCCGCGTGCTGGCCGACTCGGCCACCGAACCGTTCGAGCTGAACCAGCCTGGCCACATCATCCCGCTGCGGGCCAAGCCCGGGGGAGTGCTGGAACGCGCTGGGCACACCGAGGCCGCGGTCGATCTGACCCGTCTCGCGGGCCTGACCCCGGCGGGCGTCATCGGCGAGGTCCTGCACGACGACGGCACGTTGCAGCGGTTGCCGGCGCTGCGCGAGTTCGCTGACGAGCACGGTCTGTCGCTGATCTCGATCGAGGACCTGCAGGTTCACCTGCGGCTGCACGAGTCGCAGACCGAGAAGCTGGCCACGACCCGGCTGCCCACCGAGTTCGGTGAGTTCACCGCGCACGGCTTCCGCGACCGGATCGACGGAGCTGAGCACATCGCCCTCGTCTACGGCGACATCGGCACCGAGGACGTGCTGACGCGCATCCACTCCGAGTGCCTCACCGGCGACGTCTTCGGTTCGCGGCGCTGCGACTGTGGTCCGCAGCTCGAGCTGTCGATGACCGACATCACGCAGCACGGAGCGGGTGTGGTGGTGTATCTGCGCGGCCACGAGGGACGCGGCATCGGTCTGCTGCACAAGCTGCAGGCGTACTCCCTGCAGGACACCGGCGCCGACACCGTCGACGCCAACATCGAGCTCGGCTTCGGCGAGGACGAGCGTGACTACGCGGCCGGTGCGCAGATCTTGCGGGGGCTGGGCATCACCTCGGTGCGGCTGCTGACCAACAACCCGGACAAGACGACGGCGCTGGAGTCCTACGGCGTCAAGGTCAGTGAGCGTCTTCCGCTGCTGATCGAGCCGAATCCCGACAGCCTGCGCTACCTGCAGACCAAGGCCGAACGCATGGGCCACGACCTGCCTGGCCTTGGCCTGGGCGGAGACGGCGCATGAGCGGCGCGGGAGCGCCGAGCCTGCACATCGAGGCTGCCGGAGCGCGGGTCGCGATCGTCGCGTCGGCATGGCACACCGAGGTGATGGATGGCCTGATCGCAGGCGCCCAGGCGGCCCTGGCCGACGCGAAGGTCACCGACATCGAACTGATTCGCGCACCGGGCTCGTTCGAGCTACCGATTCTGTGTCAGGCGGCGGCCCGCGGGGGAGCGGACGCGGTCATCGCTCTCGGCGTCATCATCCGCGGCGGCACTCCGCACTTCGAGTACGTCTCGGCCGCGGCCACCGACGGAATCGCCCGCGTCGCGCTCGATACCGGTGTTCCGATCGGCTTCGGGCTGCTCACCTGCGACACCGACGAGCAGGCGCTCGATCGTGCCGGTCTGCCGGACTCCCGCGAGGACAAGGGGCGCGAAGCCGTCGAGGCGGCTCTCGCCACTCGAGACATCCTGCGGAGACGCTGAGCATGCAGGCGTGCCTCAACGGGGCCCGCAGTCGCGATGAACATGCTGCGGTCGCCGTGACGCCCGCAGCCTGCGCGGCCGAGGCAGCGGCAGCGGTGGACGCTGGTGCCACCGACCTCCACATCCACCCCCGCACCCTGGACGGCCGCGACAGCCTCGTCGCCGACGATGTCGGCTCGTGGGTTCGCGCCGTGCGCGAGGTCTGCGACGTCCCAGTGGGCGTGACCACCGGCACCTGGGCCTGGAGTGGGGGGCAGCCGCCGGCCGAGGCGGTCCGGGCGTGGACGGTGCTGCCAGATCACGCCTCGGTCAACTGGCACGAGAAGGAAGCCGAGGCGCTCGCTGGGGCATTGGTCGAGCAGGGCATTGCTCTGCACGCCGGACTGTGGACCCCCGAGTGCGCCACGCGCTGGCTCGAATCACCCTGGCGGGTGCACACCGCGTCGGTTCTGCTCGAGCTTCCGGATGCGCCGGCCCAGGAAGCGGTGGCCCGGAGCATGGTCGATCTCGTGGCCGACTGCGGACTGCCGATCGTGCTGCACGGCGAGGACCAATCGGCCTGGCCGATGCTCGATTGCGCCCGCTCCTGGGGGCTGTTGACGCGTGTCGGCCTGGAGGACATGCTCGTCGGTCCTGACGGTGAGGAAGTCCGGGGCAATGCCGACCTGCTGCGGTTGGCCACCTAGAACCTGTCAGGCCTTGTCGGGCATATCGTTCTTCGATACTATCGATCAACGATATGACACCAAGGAGGCATCATGGACGTGTTTCGTTTCGACCGCATCGATCGGATCGGCACGGAGCTGATCCTCGGACTCGTCGCGGTTGTCAGCCGCGATGGCGCATCGCTGCTGGAGCCGTGTCAGCCGGTGGGTTCGAGGTCTGCCGCATGCTGCATCGACAGCGCGGACTCGACCACGGCGGCCACGTCCCGGTGCGAGGGTGCGACTTCCGCGGACCGAGCGGATCATGCTGGTGGTCCCGGTGCTGGCGCGTTGCGGCCCTGTGTCTCGGCAGCGGCTCGTGGCTGACGGTCAAGCTCCTGCGCGGCATCGCCGATCGGCGATCCGTTCGCAGCGAGCGCAGATCTGGCGACTGCGCGCGATCGCGGTGCTGCTGATCGCAGTGCCCACGGCGCTGGCGCTCTGGCGCTGGGGTCGGCCACGGCGGCCGTGCAGGCCCGCGCGGGCAGGACCGTGGAGCGCGACGATGACGCTGCCGATTCCGTGGCTGCTCGGCGGTCTGCTCGCTGCGGCCGTGGCGCAGGCGTTCGCGACGGGTGCGGCGCTGCGCGACGACGTCGACGGCCTGGTCTGATGCCGGTCGAAGACCCGCATCGGGTGCGATGTCACCTCGACGACCTGCTCGAGCAGCGCGGCATGACTCTCGCCGCGCTGGCCGAGCAGGTGGGCGTCACGGTGGCCAACGTCAGCGTGCTGAAGAACGACCGCGCTCGAGCGATCAGGTTCTCGACGCTCACGGCGATCTGCGATGTCCTGTCGTGCTCGCCCGGAGATCTGTTCTCGGTGGCGGACCTCTAGACTCAGGGCCGATGAAGACCTTCGACGACTTGTTCGCGGAGCTGACCGACAAGGCAGCCCGCCGCCCCGAGGGCTCGCGCACCGTCGCCGAGCTCGATGCCGGCGTGCACTCGATCGGCAAGAAGCTGGTCGAGGAGGCTGCCGAGTCCTGGATGGCCGCCGAGCACGAGGGCCCCGAACGGACCGCCGAGGAGATCAGCCAGCTGCTCTACCACGCGCAGGTCATGATGATCGCGGCCGGAATCTCGCTCGACGATGTCTACTCGCACCTCTGACGACGAAGGACACCCCATGCTGAAAGTCGCCGTGCCGAACAAGGGCGCCCTGGCCGACATGGCTGCCCAGATGCTGGTCGAGGCCGGCTACCGGCAGCGTCGCAACCCCAAGGACCTGGTGACCCTCGACCCCGACAACGACGTCGAGTTCTTCTACCTGCGTCCTCGCGACATCGCCATCTACGTCGGCGAGGGCACGCTGGACGTGGGTGTCACCGGTCGAGACCTGCTGGTCGACTCCGGCGCGCACGCCGCAGAGAACATGGCCCTCGGCTTCGGCGCCTCGACGTTCCGCTTTGCCTGCCCGAGCGGAACCATGACCCAGATCAGCGATCTCGCAGGCCGTCGCGTCGCCACGTCGTATCCCGGCATCGTCCGTGGATTCCTGGGCGAGCGTGGCATCGAGGCCGATGTCGTGCGGCTCGACGGTGCCGTCGAGTCGTCGGTGCGGCTGGGCGTCGCCGACGCCATTGCCGACGTCGTCGAGACCGGCAGCACGTTGCGTCAGGCCGGGCTCGAGGTGTTCGGTGACCCGATCCTGTCGTCCGAAGCGATCATGATCACCCGTCAGGACGCCCCCGAACCGCAGGGCTTCGAGGTGTTCAAGCGACGTCTGGACAGCGTCATCGTGGCGCGTACCTACGTCATGATGGATTACGACATCAGCGTCGATGACGTCGAGCAGGCCATCAAGCTCACGCCGGGCATCGAGTCGCCCACCGTGTCGCCCCTGCATCGAGATGGGTGGGTCGCGGTGCGTTCGATGGTGCCCCGTGACGGCGCCCAGAAGACCATGGACGGGTTGTACGGGATCGGTGCCCGCGGCATCTTGGTCACGGACATCCTCGCGTGTCGGATCTGATGACGTATCGCCCCGGAGGAGCCCGCTACGTCGCGTACGGCGTGGCGCTGATCCTGGTGCTTCTCACGGTCGTGATCGGTGTCGCGCTGCCCCCGGAGATCACCTTCACCGTCTTCGAGCTGATCACGTTGGCCCTGATTCTGGGCGCCGCTCTGGCGATGTTGCACGGCGTTGGTCGCAGCCGGGTCATCGCTGACGAACAAGGTCTGCGAGTCCGCAATGGCTACCGCGACCACCAGATCGGCTGGAGCGACATCGTGGGCTTCTCGATGAACACCGGCGCGCCGTGGCCCACGGTGGTCACCGCCGATGACGAGCGCGTGATGTTGTTCGCCATCCAGGGCACGGATGGCCGCAGAGCCCGCGTGGCCGTCGACGACCTGCGACAGCGACTCGCCTCCCACCGATGAGCCACGATCGCACGTTGGCCGAGCCGCAGTTTCCCGACGACGACGGAACGGTGGACCCGCGCCTCGCGGCCGCGTTCGGTGACGACGCCTCGGTGTTCGCCGTGCTGCCCGACGTGCGGGTGTTCGTGCCGATCGTCGCGATCCTGGGCGAAAGCACCCCGACGGGCGGCGACAAGAACGCTGACATGGCGGCAGTGCTGATGACTGGAGCCGACGGCCGCACCGCGCTGCTGGCCTTCAGCAGCACCGAGACCATGGCGCAGTGGAACACCGACGCCCGGCCGGTGCCGGTGCTCGGTGCCGGCGCCGCTCGCGCGGCTCTGGACGAGGGCGCCAGCGCGTTGCTGCTCGACCTCGGCTCACCGAGCTTCACGGTGGTCGACCTGCAGGCGTCAGACGGCGATGGCCCGCACGGCTGACAGTGGCACCGTGATGTGGACGTTGCCCTCGTGCCGTTCGACCCGAGCGACGAAGCCTGCGGTGCCCACGGCACGCAGCAGCTGATCGTTCGACCCGGCCGTCATGAAGGTCAGTCGCTCGGCGCCGAGCGACTTGGCGCGCCCTGCGGACTGCTTGACCAGCAACGTGCCGAGGCCGTGCCCTTGCCAGGCGTCCTCGATCAGCAGGCGGAAGGTCCACCCACGCGCGGTCTCCCCGGAGCGGGTCTCCGCGGACGGTTCGAGCACGCCGTGGCCGACGATGTCGAGCCCCACCTGCACGACCAGCGCGAGTCCCCGCTCAGGGGCGATCAGGCGGCGGACCATGCGGGTGGTCATCGGCAGCTTGCAGGGGCACCTGGTAGCGGTGGTAGAGGGTCTCGATGCTGCATCGGGCATGCAGCGCGGACACTGAATCCATGTCAGCCAGCGTCGCGGTCCGCACCAGCGGCAGCACGTGCGGCTCGTGCGAGGACGGCTCGATCACGGGGACGTGGCCGCCCGCCTCACCCACCAGCGACAGCAACGCCTGTGCGCGGGCCCGCTCGACGGGCGTGAACGGCACCGCCCGGCTGATGCGCAGCACCGAACCGTTGCGTCGGGTCAGATCGAGCAGATCGTGTCCGGAGTAGTCGGCAACGTCGGGCGGTTCCACGGCCAGCAGCTCCCTCAGCACCTCCTCCACATCGCGGTCGTCCTCGATCACCTGGTGCACGCCGGCGAGGTAGCGGATGGTCGTGTCGATGGTGGCCCCGTGATCGACCCGTGTCACGGACACGCTCGCGCCTCCCGCCGACCCGAACACGTCGGCCACCTCGACGTCGGTGACGCCGTCGGGAGCCTCGACGACGAACTCGTCGATCACCTCGGGCGTCATCACGAACACCTGCATCGAGACGATGTTGAGCCCGCTGTGCCCGCACGCGTCGGCGATCTCGGCCAGGATCCCTGGTCGATCGGCCACGGTGGTACGAACGCGCCACATCATGTCGTCAGGATGGCTGACGGAGTTTGCGGGAGCGGATCGGCGAGGTTTCGGATGTGTGTCGGCTGAGGGCTGCGGAACGCTCGGTCGTCGTGGCGAGCGATTTCGCCTGCGAGCACACAGACTGGTAGTCTTGATCCCGAAGTGGAGGCCACCTCCCACCTGCAGGGTTGCGAAACCGTGGGGTCATGCCGGTTGACGGCGTCGGTTCTGCCGATTCCTCAGCCGACGGCAATCAGGCGCGGATACGCTCCGCATGATTGTGAGAATCGTGGCCTCCGTTTCTGCGGAGGCCATTTTTCTGTCCTGTCGATGGACCTCCACCCACGAACCTCAGGAGGATTCATCACCACAGAACTTCGCGTCAATGACCGAATTCGCGTTCCCGAAGTGCGACTCGTCGGTCCAGCTGGCGAACAGGTGGGCATCGTTCGTATCGAAGATGCTCTGCGACTGGCAGAAGAAGCCGATCTCGATCTCGTCGAGGTGGCCCCCACTGCACGTCCCCCCGTCTGTCGCCTCATGGACTACGGCAAGTTCAAGTACGAAACGGCTCAGAAGGCCCGCGAATCCCGCCGCAATCAGACCAACACCGTCATCAAAGAGATGAAGTTGCGTCCGAAGATCGATCAGCATGACTACGACACCAAAAAGGGTCACGTCGTGCGGTTCCTCAAAGCTGGCGACAAGGTCAAGATCACCATCATGTTCCGTGGACGTGAGCAGCACCGCCCCGAACTGGGATACCGGTTGCTCCAGCGTCTGGCAGCCGACGTCGAGGACTTGGGATTCATTGAGTCCAATGCTCGTCAAGACGGACGCAACATGACATTGGTGCTCGGACCTCTCAAGAAGAAGTCCGAGGCGCAGGCCGAAGTGAAGGCCGAGAAGGCCAAGTCCACCGCCGAGCGTGAAGCCGAGAAGGAGGCCGACGAGGCCGCCGACAAGGCGCACCGCGAGGAGCACCAGAAGACCGCAACACCCAAGAAGCCCCGTCGTCGTTCAGAGAACCTCGACCCGGACATGGAGGCATAGATGCCCAAGTTCAAGCCCCACTCGGGAATGAAGAAGCGAGTCAAGCGCACTGGCAGCGGAAAGCTGCGTCGTGAGCAGGCCAACCGCCGACACCTCGCCGAGTACAAGACGTCCACCCGTAAGCGTCGGCTTGCCGGCACCGTCGACGTGGCCAAGGCCGACACCGCCCGCGTCAAGAAGATGCTGGGCCTCTAGCCCACCCTGACCCACAGACTGAAGGAGTACCGACATGGCACGCGTCAAGCGTTCAGTCAACGCCCAGAAGAAGCGCCGCGAGACACTCGAGCGCGCTTCGGGCTACCGCGGGCAGCGTTCGCGCCTGTACCGCAAGGCCAAGGAGCAGGTCACACACTCGCTGGTCTACAGCTACCGTGACCGCAAGGCCAAGAAGGGCGACTTCCGTCGCCTCTGGATCCAGCGCATCAACGCTGCGGTCCGCGCCGAGGGCATGACCTACAACCGCTTCATCCAGGGTCTTCGTCTGGCAGGCGTCGAGGTCGATCGCAAGGTCCTCGCAGACCTCGCGGTGCACGAGCCGGCCGCCTTCTCGGCGCTGGTCAAGACGGCCAAGGAGAACCTCCCGGCCGACGTCAACGCACCTGCGGCCTCCGTCTGACCACGGAACGCCTCACACCTGTGGCGAGCACGCCCGCGGCACCGCTCACCGTCCGATCCGGACGGGTGAAGCACGCCCGGCGGCTCGCCACTCGTGCGTTCCGGGCCGAGACCGGCGAGTTTCTCGCCGAGGGTCCGCAGGCCGTCCGCGAAGCACTGGACCTGCCGGACGCGGTCATCGAGGTGTTTGCCACCGCGGACGCCACGCACCGACACCCCGAACTGGTCGCTGCTGCCGGTGACCGCTGGATCGAGGTCGACGACGACGTGCTCGACGCAGTGGCGGACTCGGTGCAACCGCAAGGCGTGGTCGCCCGCTGCCGCAGCGTGATCGCCGACCTCTCCGACCTGCCCCACGAGGCGCGATTCGTCGTGGTCTGCGCTGACGTGCGCGATCCGGGCAATGCCGGCGCCGTCATCCGGTGCGCCGATGCCGCTGGAGCCGATGCAGTGGTGCTCGGCCGGCGACAGCGTCGACCCGCTGAACCCCAAGGCTGTACGCGCCACGGCAGGCAGCCTGTTCCACCTCCCCGTGGTGGTGCACCGCGACATCGCCGAGGTGATCTCCCGGTTGCAGCAGCAGGGGCTGCAGGTGCTGGCCGCCGATGGCGTCGGCACGGTCGGCTTGTTCGACGACACCCTCGACCTGGCCGCGCCCACCGCCTGGCTGATGGGCAACGAGGCGTGGGGCCTGCCCGAGCACGTCAGCGCACTGGCCGACCACGTCGTCGCGGTGCCCATCTACGGTCGCGCCGAGAGCCTCAACCTCGCCACCGCGGCCGCGGTCTGCCTCTACGCCACCGCGGCAGCCCGTCATCGGCTGGGTGAACGCGCACGGCCACAGCCCGGTGAACCCCCTCTGAGGCCACCACTGGACTAGATTGTGGCGTCATGGACCTCGACGACCACCCGGACGGCGTCATCATCGCCGGTCCCGACGGGACCGTCGAGTACGTCAATGAACGCATCAAGACGATGGCCAAGGCAGTCGGCGACGAGATGGTCGGCATGCACCTGTCGGACGCTGTTCCGTTCGACGACCTGAACGGCAACTCCTGGTACGACTGCGTCCGCCCCTACGACGGGCTCATGATCCGCCACCGCATCTCGGAATCGGCCTGGTGGTCGCCCCGCGGCAGCGAGTACCTCATCACCGCCTCGTTGGTGCGCGATCGACCCGGTGGCAAGGTCAAGCGCGTCATCGTCAGCGTGCGCAACGCACGCATTCGCAACCAGCGCGATCGCGAACGGTCCGATCTGGTCGCGACCGTGGCGCACGAGCTGCGTTCGCCGCTCACCGGTATCAAGGGCTTCACGTCGACCCTGCTCCGCAAGTGGGACAAGTTCACCGAGGAGCAGCGTCAGCTGATGCTGGAAACCGTCGACTCCGATGCCGACCGGTTGACCCGGCTGATCAGTGAGCTGCTCGACGCAGCGCGCATCGACGCGGGTCGACTGACGCTGCGTCGTGGGCCGGTCAAGCTCGACGAGCTGGTCACGCGGGTGCTCACGAACGTCTCCGCCGGTTCTGGTGCACCGTTCGACGCTGACATCGGGCCGGACCTCCAGGTGATCTGGGGTGACAGCGACCGCATCACCCAGGTCATCACCAATCTGGTCGAGAACGCGATGCGGCACGGTCACGGGCTCCAGCGCGTCCTGGTGCAGAACACCCAGGATCCCAGCATCCCCCACGGAGTCTCGCTCCAGGTGCACGACAACGGCCCTGGTATCCCGCCCGAGTCACGGCAGCGGGTGTTCAGCCGGTTCTGGCGTGCCGGACCGGGCCAGGGCAGCGGTCTGGGCATGTACATCGTGCGCGGCATCGTCGAGCAGCACGGGGGAGCGATCGACATCCAGGAGGCCGAGGGCGGCGGCGCGAACATCCGGGTCTGGTTCCCGATCAACGAGCCCGACACCCTGAGCGACTGACGCCCGACGTCGGCAGCCCATGGCCGCCGATAGACTCGCCCAGCACCCGCACACCCTCCGAAAGGCCAGCATGTCCGCGCCCGTGGCACCCCACGCAGACGAGATCGACCGCATGCGTGACGAGGCGGTGGCTGCCATCGCGGCGGCCAGCTCGCTGGCCGAGCTCAAGCAGGCGCGGCTCGACCACGCCGGTGACCGTTCGGCGCTGGCGCTCGCCAACCGCGGCATCGGTTCACTGCCCGCTGAAGACCGCAAGGAGGCCGGCCGCTTGATCGGCCAGGCCCGTGGCGCGGTGGCGCAGGCGTTGTCGGCGCGCACGGCCGAGGTCGAGGCCGTCGAGGAGGAGCGCGCCCTGGTCGAGGAGCGCGTCGACGTCACGTTGCCGTGGGACGTCGAGCCGGTCGGGCGCCCGCCACCCGTTGACCACCATCCAGGAGCACGTCGCCGACATCTTCGTGGCGATGGGCTGGGAAGTCGCCGAGGGTCCCGAGGTCGAGGCCGAGTGGCTCAACTTCGACGCCCTGAACCTGGGTCCGGACCATCCGGCGCGCACCATGCAGGACACGTTCTGGGTCACGCCCGAAAAGGCCGCGATGGTGCTGCGCACCCACACGTCACCGGTGCAGGCGCGCACCATGCTCGACCGCGAGCCGCCGATCTACGTGATCTGCCCGGGCCGGGTCTTTCGCACCGACGAGCTCGACGCCACCCACTCTCCGGTCTTCCACCAGGTCGAAGGGCTCGCGATCGACGAGGGTCTGTCGATGGCGCACCTGAAGGGCACGCTCGACCACTTCGCCCAGGCCATCTACGGCGACGGCATGGTGACGCGCTTTCGTCCGTCGTACTTCCCCTTCACCGAGCCGAGCGCCGAGATGGACCTGCTCTGCTACGTCTGCCACAACGAGCCCGCTGACGTGGCCGCGTGCCGCACCTGCCGCGGTGAGGGCTGGGTCGAATGGGGTGGTTGCGGCGTCGTCAACCCGCGGGTGCTGATCGCCTGCGGCGTCGATCCGGAGAAGTACTCCGGATTCGCCTTCGGCATCGGCCTCGATCGCACCATCACGGGCCGCTACGACATCGCCGATCTGCGCGATCTCTTTGACGGCGACATCCGATTCACCGAGCCGTTTGGAGTCGAGCTGTGAAGGTTCCTGTCAGCTGGTTGCGCGAGCACGTCGACCTTCCGGCCGACCTCAGCGCCGAGGACCTGGCTGCTCGACTCACGGCGTTCGACCTCAAGCTCGAGGAGATCGTGACGTCGGGGATCTCCGGTCCCTTGGTCGTCGGCCGGGTCCTGGAGATGGTCAAGGAGCCGCAGAAGAACGGCAAGACCATCAACTGGTGTCGCGTCGATGTGGGCGAGCACAACGATCCCAGCACTCCCGACGCCCCCGGTGACGACGTCCCCTCGCGCGGCATCATCTGCGGCGCGCACAACTTCGCGGCGGGCGACCTGGTCGTCGTCTCGCTGCCGGGCACGTCCTGCCGGCGCTCGGCTTCGAGATCTCCGCGCGCAAGACCTACGGACACGTGTCCGACGGCATGATCTGCTCGGGCCGGAGATGGGCGGGGCGGCGATCGAGCGGGCATCATCGTGCTCGAGCCCGGATCTGCCGAGCCCGGCGACGCGCCATCAGCCTGCTCGGACTCGACGAGGTCGTGCTCGATCTCGAGGTCAACCCCGATCGCGCCTATGCGCTGTCCATGCGGGGCGTGGCTCGCGACGCTGGGCATCGCGTTCGGCGTCCCGTTCCACGATCCCGCCGACGTCACGGTCGCGGCCGAGCGGCACGGCGTACCCCGTCCGTGTCGACTGACCCCGCAGGCGTGTCCGGTCTTCGTGACGCGCAACGTCACGGGCTTCGATCCCACCCGCCCGAGCCCGGGCTGGATGGTCGATCGACTCACGGCCGCTGGCATGCGGTCCATCTCGTTGGCCGTCGACGTCAGCAACTACGTGATGCTCGAGCTCGGTCAGCCCAATCACGCCTACGACCAGGCCAAGCTCAGTGGCGACATCGTGGTGCGACGCGCGACAGCGGGGGAGAAGCTGACCACGCTGGACGACGTGGTGCGCACGCTCGACCCCGCCGATCTGCTGATCGCCGACGACGCCGGGACCGATCGGCCTGGCTGGCGTCATGGGCGCCGCCCACGTCGAGATCGACGCCACGACCACCGACATCGTCATCGAGTGTGCCTACTTCGATCCGCCCACCGTGTTCCGCAGCTGCCCGCCGGCACAGGTTGTCGTCGGAGGCGTCAAAGCGCAATGAACGCGGCATCGACGTCTCTCTCCAGCAGCGCGCTGCCACCCGAGTCGCCCAGCTGATGGTCGAGCTGGGCGGCGGCACGATGTCCGATGGCATCACCTGCATCGGCACCCCGCCAGCCATGCCCGTCATCACGATCGCGACCGATCTGCCCGCCCGCATCACCGGCGTCGACATCGATGCCGCGACAGCCGTCGAGGCACTTGAGGTCAACGGGTGTGACGTGGCCATGGACGACGACTGCTTGAGCGTCACGCCGCCGCCGTGGCGACCTGACCTGACCGACCCCTACGACGTGGTCGAGGAGGTGCTGCGCGTCGTGGGCTACGACCAGGTGCCCTCGATCCTTCCGCCGGCTCCGGCCGGACGCGGTCTCAGCCAGGCGCAGGTGCTGCGCCGTCGCGTCGGCATGGTGCTGGCTGGCACAGGCCTGATCGAGGTCAAGACGTTCCCGTTCACCGGACCGGCCGCCCTGGACCGGCTGGGCCTGCCGGCTGACGACCCGCGGCGCCGCCAGGTGCTGCTGGAGAACCCGCTGTCGGCAGAAGAGCCGGGCATGACCACGACGCTGCTGCCGGGACTGCTGAAGGCGCTGACGCTGAACATCGGACGAGGTCACAGCAACGTGCAGATCGTCGAGATCGGGCGCGTGTTCCACCCGCAGGCGGACGGACCCGAAGCGCCGATCTACCCCGTCGACCAACGACCGAGTCCAGCGCAGCTGAACGCCTTCGATGCGGCGCTGCCCGCTCAGCCACAGCATGTGGCTTTCCTGCTCGACGGCGAACGTCAGCGATCTGGCTGGGGTGGAGCGGGCCGGCGGGCATCCTGGGCCGATGCGATCTCGATCGTGCAGCGTGTCGCGGACGCCGTGCATGTCGATGTCACCGTCCGTCAGGGCGCCCTCGCGCCGTGGCACCCAGGCCGGTGCGCCGAGATCGTCCTGAACGGCACGGTCATCGGCCATGCCGGTGAGCTGCATCCCCGAGTCGTCCGTGACCACGGGTTGGTCGGCGTGGTTGCGGCCGCCGAGATCGACCTCGATGCCCTGGTGGCCGCCGCGCCCGTGCTGGGTCCACGCCCTGACTTCTCGGCGTATCCGGTCGCCAAGGAGGATCTCGCACTGGTGGCGTCGGTTGATGTGCCCGCTGAGGCGATCGCGGCTGCGCTGCGCAGCGCCAACCCGCTGATCGAGTCGGTGCGGCTGTTCGACGCCTACACCGGCGATCAGGTGCCGGAAGGACAGCGTTCGCTCGCGTTCGCGCTTCGCCTGCGCGCCCCCGATCGGACGTTGACCGACGACGAGATCAGAGCCGCACGGGACGCTGCCATCGCGGCCGCTGCCGCGCTCGGCGCGACTCTCCGCGCCTGACCGACCGGCCCTCGTGACGACGCATCGCGAAAGGTGAGGAGGGCGCCCACGGCACGCGCAGGCGCCAGGCCGTCACCTGGCACAGCGCCGCGACGACGAGGACCGCCGAGACGTAGACCGCGGGAGACGGATCAGCCAGCACCGCTGCTCAGAACGAGACCGTCGGGGGAGTGGCCTGACCTTCCGGGGCGTCGTAGAACTCGCGGGTGTTGACACCGGCGACGCCGGTGAAGAACATCCAGGGGATGGTCTTGACCAGGCCGTTGAGCTTGGCGACGGCATCGTTGTAGAACTGGCGGGCGAACGAGATCTTGTTCTCGGTCTCGGACAGCTCGGCCTGCAGCGTCTGGAAGTTGGCGGACGCCTTCAGGTCCGGGTAGGCCTCGGCGACAGCCAGCACGTTGATGATGGCCTGGTCGAGCCGCGCCTGGGCTGCGGACTTCTGCTCGACGGTCCCGTCCTTGGCTGCGGCGGCCACGCCCGCGCGGGCCTTGGTGACCTCTTCGAACACACCCTTCTCGTGCGAGGCGTAGCCCTGCACCGTGTTCACGAG
Source organism: uncultured Actinomycetota bacterium (assembly GCA_963769445.1). Taxonomy (GTDB): domain Bacteria; phylum Actinomycetota; class Actinomycetes; order Propionibacteriales; family Nocardioidaceae; genus Aeromicrobium. Next base: position 385,274 of record CAVYLO010000004.1, read on the forward strand.
GTTGGGGATGAGATCGGCGCGCCGGGTGAGCTGCACGTCGATGCCGCCGAGTGCCTCCTGAGCGGCGATGTCGGTGCGGCGCAGCAGGTTGAAGGCATAGACGCCGAACAGCACGAGGGCCACGACGATCGCGAGGATGATCCACAGCATGGGGTGTCTCTTTCTCTGGGTGAGGGTTGATGCGGACGTGAGGTGAGATCGGGTTCAGGCGGCTACCAGGAACCGCCGCCGCCGCCGCCACCGCCGCCGCCACCGCCGCCGCCGCCGCCGCCGCCACCACTGGACGACGACGCCTGGGTGGCGGCATAGGCGCTGATCGAGGACGACAGCGAGGATTCGAAGCTGGCAAAGGCATCGCCGCCACCGAACAGGCTGAAGCCCTCGTTCGATGCGGTGCCGCCGGAGTACCAGACCGGGGTGGGGGCTGGCGTGCCCGTGGACATCTCGTACTTGTGCGCCCACCGGTCAGCGCAGTCGAACGCGACGGCGTACGGGATGAACGAGGTGTACAGATCTTCGCGCCCGCTGAAGTCGAAGCGGTCCTTCGCCGAGTCGGTGGACAACAGTCGTTTGAAGCCGCCGGCGTGCGACCACAGCTCGCGACCGAGCGTCGTGCGCCGACGTCCGACACCAGACGTGAGCAGTCCGATGCCGCCGATGACGAATCCAGCGAACGGCAGCACGTACATCGAGACCGGGACCATGAACGCCATGATGCGCGACGATGATGATCGACGCACCCACCGCGAGACGTCCGAGCGCTTCGGCCGGAGCGGTCTGCTGGGCGCCGATCCCGTTGGCCCACGTGCTGGTGGCCGAGCTCAGGCCTCCTTGCGTCGACTGCAACGTCTGACCGGCCGCCACGGCGTTCTTCTGGGCCACGAACTTCGCACCCGGCGACGTGACGCCCAGCTGCTCGCCGACGTACCGCGTCACGTCGTCAGTGGCCTTCCACGCGGCGGCGTCGCCGACGCCGGTGACCGTCCAGCCGCTGTCGTGCTGCGTCAGTCGCGTCAGTCCCTGTTCGGCCTGGTACAGCAGCGTGGCGACCAAGGCTCGGTTCGGGATGCGCTCGGTCATCAGGTAGGAGGCCTGCACGGGTCCGAGGCCCGGAGGCGGTTCGAAGGCGACGCCGAATCCGGGCTCCTCCTCGCGGGCCTTGCGATCGAGGGCGTACCCCGCAGCCATGGCTGCCATGGTCACCAGAGCGACGATCACGACGGCCGGCAGGTTGCGACCGAGGGCACGGTCGACGCCGATGGGCCAGGGCACCGTCTGGCGGTCAGGTGTCTTCACCGGAAGGCCGACTCGGACCGTGACGGGTGTGCGCGCTGCCAGGGCCCCGGTCTCCACCGTCACCGCTGGGGTGCCGCCGCCGCTGATCTCGCAGGTGCCGCTGGGGGAGAGTGCGGTGCCGAACCCGGTGGTGCACTGCACCTTCCCCGAGTTCTCCGGCAGGTTGATGGTGACCGTGGATCGATCCATCGTCATGCCCCAACCCGGCGCGACCACGTTCCAGTAGAAGACCGACTGTGCGGGTTGTTCGTCCGTCCAGCTGGTCGAGGCGAACGCACCCTGTCCGGCCGTCGTCGGTGACAGTGCACCCTCGATGCGGTACGAGATCGTGTAGACGTGCGTCCCGCTCGACACGTAGCGGTCTGCGTCGCCGATCTTGGCCACGCGGAATCGGCGGCCGTTCTCCCACAGGAGCTCGAACGGTTCGTCCTGACCGTCCAGCGACACCTCGATGTTCCGCGGCGTCAGCCGGACGTGGTCGTCAGACGGATCACGCAGGTCCCAGTACCGGAAGATGCCGTGCCGACCGAAGGGGAAGGTGGCGGTCAACCGCTCGGTGGCCTCCAGCGAGCCGTCGGCGTCGATCGTGAAGGTCGCGTCGTAGTCGGTGATGCTCACGGGGTCCGGGCCGGTACTGCCGCCGGTCGGTACGAGCCCCACCAGCACTGGCATCGTCACGACCGCGGCCGCGATCAGGAGTGCCAGTGCGCGCAGGACGATCCGGGCCATGGCCAGATCCTAGGGGTACGAGACAGCGTGGGACAGCAGTTCCGGGAGGATCGTCAGACCCACCCCGACTGCAAGTTATTGCAGGCGTGTGCAAGAATGTGAATATGTCCAAGGTTCTCACCAGTATTCCTGTCGGCGAACGAGTCGGTATCGCTTTCTCCGGGGGGCTCGACACCTCGGTGGCCGTCGCGTGGATGCGTGAGAAGGGCGCCATCCCCTGCACGTACACCGCCGACATCGGCCAGTACGACGAGCCGGACATCTCCGGCATCCCCGGACGGGCGATGGAGTACGGGGCCGAGCTCGCGCGCTCCATCGACATCAAGAAGCCGCTGGTCGAGGAGGGCTTGGCCGCCCTGGCCTGCGGCGCCTTCCACATCCGTTCAGGCACCCGCACCTACTTCAACACGACCCCTCTCGGCCGGGCCGTCACCGGAACTCTGCTGGTGCGCGCCATGCACGAGGACGGCGTCGACATCTGGGGCGATGGCTCGACCTTCAAGGGCAACGACATCGAGCGGTTCTACCGCTACGGGCTGCTGGCCAATCCCGAGCTGATGATCTACAAGCCATGGCTCGACGCAGAGTTCGTCGCCGAGCTGGGCGGCCGCACCGAGATGAGCCAGTGGCTCACCGATCGCAACCTGCCGTACCGGGACAGCCAGGAGAAGGCCTACTCGACCGACGCCAACATCTGGGGCGCGACGCACGAGGCCAAGACGCTGGAGCACCTCGATGTCTCGCTGGAGACGGTCGAGCCGATCATGGGCGTCAAGTTCTGGGACCCAACGGTCGACATCGATGCCGAGGACGTCACGATCGCCTTCGAGGCGGGCCGTCCGGTGGCCATCAACGGCGAGTCGTTCGGCGGCGACCTGGTCGCGCTGGTGCACGAGGCGAACACCATCGGTGGTCGCCACGGGCTCGGAATGTCCGACCAGATCGAGAACCGCATCATCGAGGCCAAGAGCCGCGGCATCTACGAGGCCCCGGCGATGGCCCTGCTGCACATCGCCTACGAGCGTCTCGTCAACGCCATCCACAACGAGGACACGATCGCGAACTTCCACCAGCACGGGCGTCGTCTCGGCCGGCTCATGTACGAAGGCCGGTGGCTGGACCCGCAGGCGATGATGCTGCGTGAGTCCGTCGAGCGGTGGATCGCGTCGGTGGTCAGCGGCGAGGTCACCGTCCGGCTGCGTCGCGGTGAGGACTACACGATCCTCGACACCCAGGGCTCGAACTTCTCCTACCACCCCGACAAGCTGTCCATGGAGCGTACGGACAATGCCGTGTTCGGCCCGACCGACCGGATCGGTCAGCTGACGATGCGCAACCTCGACATCGCTGACTCGCGGGCCAAGCTGGAGCTGTACGCGGACCAGCCGCTCGACCAGGGTCAGATCCTGGTCGAGAATGGGACCCTGTTCGGTGAGCTGCCCGCCGGCGGTGCCATGCGGATCGAGGCCAACCCGTCGGTCAACAGCGACGAGGAGCAGGCGCTCGACGCCGCTGCCATGGAATTCGGGACCGATTGAGGGAGAACCGATGACACACCACCAGCTCACCGCCGCCGTTGCAGGAGCGAGCGGGTACGCCGGCGGCGAGGTCCTGCGCCTGCTGCTGGGCCACCCAGACGTCGAGATCGGTGCTGTCACGGCCGCGTCGACGGCAGGGTCGCGCCTCGGTGAGCATCAGCCGCACCTGACGGCACTGGCCGATCGGATCATTCAACCGACCGACGCCTCCACGCTGGGCGGGCACGACATCGTGTTCCTCGGCCTGCCCCACGGGCAGTCCGGAGCAGTCGCCGCCGAGCTCGGCGACGAGGTGCTCGTGATCGACTGCGGCGCCGACCACCGCCTGGCGGACGCAGCCGACTGGGTCGAGTACTACGGCAGCGAGCACGCCGGGACCTGGCCGTACGGTCTGCCCGAGCTGTTCACCTCCGGCGGGCGTCAGCGTGACCACCTGGCCGGGGTCAAGCGCATCGCTGTGCCGGGCTGCAACGTCACCGCCGTGACGCTCGCGCTGCAGCCGGCCGTCGCGGCCGGTCTGGTCGATCCGACTGATCTGGTGGCTGTCCTGGCCAACGGCTACTCCGGTGCGGGCAAGTCCGCGAAGCAGCACCTGCTGGCGTCAGAAGGTCTCGGCGCAGCCGTTCCCTACGCGGTCGGCGGCACCCACCGACACATTCCCGAGATCGCCCAGAACCTGCGCTCGGCCGGCGCTGGCGAGGTCTCCATCTCGTTCACGCCCACGCTGGTGCCGATGGCGCGCGGCATCCTCGCCACCTCCACGGCCCGCATCGCTCCCGGCACGACGATCGAACAGGTGCGTGACACCTACGCAGGAGGCCTACGGTGGCGAGCCGTTCATCCACCTGCTCCCGGAGGGCCAGTGGCCCTCGACCGCCGCCACGCTCGGCGCCAACACGGCGCTGATCCAGGTGGCGATCGACGAGAAGGTCGGCCGCCTCGTGGTCACCAGCGTGATCGACAACCTGGTCAAGGGCACCGCTGGCGGCGCCATCCAGTCCATGAACCTGGCCCTCGGCCTCCCCGAGACCACGGGCCTTCCCACGACAGGGGTCTCACCATGATCGATCTGGCCAACCATGTGCCCGGCGGAGGAGGTTTACCAGCAGGCCCCGGCAATTCGACCTGATTCTCCAACCCCTTTGGGCAAGGCTCCTCTCGGGTGAATTCGCCAGCAGGGGTGAACACTTCCGTGGCCTGCTGGTAAACCGTCCTCAGATCGCACCACGACAGGGTCCACCATGAGTGTCACCGCAGCACAGGGATTTCGCGCCGCTGGCGTCGCCGCCGGGCTCAAGAGCACGGGGGAGCCTGACATCGCGGTCGTGGTCAACGACGGACCCACGCAGTCGGCCGCAGCGGTGTTCACCAGCAATCGGTGCAAGGCCAATCCGGTCATCTGGAGCGAACAGGCCATCAAGGGCGGCACTGCCAAGGCCGTCGCCATCAATTCCGGCGGCGCCAACTGCTACACCGGTGCCGAGGGGTTCACGACGACGCACCGCACCGCTGAACTGGTCGCCGATCGACTGGGGGTCGGGGCGGTCGAGATCCAGATCTGCTCCACCGGCTTGATCGGGTTGCTGAACGACCGCGATGCGTTGCTGGGTGGCGTCGGATCCGCGATCGACGTGCTCAGCGCCGATGCTGGTCATGCCGCCGCCACCGCGATCATGACGACCGACAGCGTGGCCAAGGAGGCTGTCGCGCACGGCAGCGACGGCTGGACGGTCGGCGGCATGGCCAAGGGTGCCGGCATGCTCGCGCCCGCGCTGGCCACCATGTTGGTCGTCATCACCACGGATGCCGACGTGGATTCAGCCACCGTCGACGCTGCGCTGCGCACCGCAACTGCTCTCACCTTCGACCGGCTCGACTCCGACGGCTGCCAATCGACCAACGACACCGTCCTGTTGATGGCCAGCGGCGCGTCCGGCATCGCGCCCGATGCTGAAGCGTTCACCGAGGCCGTCACGGCGGTGTGCCGTGATCTCGCGCTGCAGCTGCTCGCCGATGCCGAGGGCGCCGATCACGAGATCGCCATCGAGGTCGTCAACGCGGCCACCGTGGACGACGCGCTGGAGGTGGGACGCTCGGTCGCCCGCAGCAACCTGTTCAAGTGCGCCATCTTCGGCAAGGACCCGAACTGGGGCCGCATCCTGGCTTCGGTCGGCACCACGCAGGCGGCCTTCGACCCGGGCGACCTCGACGTCGCTCTCAACGATGTCTGGGTGTGCCGTGAGAGCGGCCCGGGGGAGTCGCCCGACATGATCGACCTGACCGACCGCGCCGTGTCGGTCACGATCGATCTCAAGTCCGGCGACCAGTCGGGCACCATCTGGACCAATGACCTCACGCAGGCCTACGTCCACGAGAACTCGGCGTACTCATCATGACCACTGAATTTCCTGATCCCGACCACGAGTGGCACCCCGACGAGTGGAAGAAGGCGACCGACCAGGCCGTCACGCTCGCCCATGCGCTGCCCTGGCTGAAGCGGTACCACGGCAAGGTCATCGTGGTGAAGTACGGCGGCAACGCCATGACCGACGAGACGCTCAAGCAGGCCTTCGCCGAAGACATCGTGTTCTTGCGCCTGGCCGGGTTCAAGCCGGTCGTCGTGCACGGTGGTGGTCCGCAGATCAGCGCGATGCTCGACCGGCTCGGCATCGAGTCGGAGTTCCGCGGCGGACTGCGCGTCACGACGCCTGAGGCGATGGACGTCGTCCGCATGGTGCTGACCGGTCAGGTCGGCCGCGAGCTCGTCGGCCTGCTGAACCAGCACGGCGACCTCGCCGTCGGATTGTCCGGCGAGGACGGCGGGCTCTTCAAGGCTGAGAAGGCCATGCCGATCATCGACGGCGTGCCGACCGACATCGGCCTGGTCGGCGAGGTCGTCGGCGTGCGTCCCGAGGCGGTGCTCGACCTGATCGAGGCCGGCCGGATCCCGGTCGTCTCGACGATCGCTCCCGATGCCCAGGGCCAGGTGCACAACGTCAACGCCGACACCGCTGCGGCTGCCCTCGCGATCGCGCTCGGCGCCGAGAAGATGCTGGTGCTCACCGATGTCGAGGGTCTGTACGCCGACTGGCCGAACAGCACCGACGTGATCGGCGAGATCAGCCCCGAGGCGCTCGAGCAGATCATCCCCGATCTGGCGACCGGCATGATCCCCAAGATGACCGCCTGCCTCAAGGCGGTGCAGGGGGGCGTCAAGCGCTCCACCGTCATCGACGGTCGCACCCCGCACGCCGTGCTGCTGGAGATGTTCACCGACGAGGGTGTCGGCACGCAGGTGGTGCCGGGCGTCGAGACGCGCATCCGCACCGCGCTGTACACGACCAGCGCCACCGGGGACGACACATGACCCACGTCCCCGAGACGTCCAGCGCTGCGTGGACCGACCGCTACAGCCACGCCGTCATGAACACCTTCGGGCCGCCGCAGACCGTGCTGGTGCGCGGCGAGGGCTGCTACGTCTGGGACGCCGACGGCAACCGCTACCTCGACCTGTTGGCGGGCATCGCGGTCAATGCGCTGGGCCATGCCCATCCGGCGCTGGTCCAGGCCGTCTCGACGCAGATGTCGACGCTGGGACACGTGTCCAACTTCTTCGCCACCGAACCACAGGTCACTCTGGCCGAGAAGCTGCTGTCACTGGTGGGTCACGAGGGGCGGGTGTTCTTCGCGAACTCCGGTGCCGAGGCCAACGAGGCGGCGCTCAAGGCCACCCGCCGCTCTGGCCGCACCAAGATCGTCGCCCTTCACGGCTCGTTCCACGGACGGACGATGGGCGCGCTCGCCTTGACGTCCAAGGAGGCCTATCGCGCACCGTTCGAGCCGCTTCCCGGCGACGTCGTCTGGGCACCGTACGGCGACGCCGACGCGCTCGATCAGCTCGTCGACGACACGGTCGCGGCCGTCGTGATCGAGCCGATCCAGGGCGAGGCCGGCGTCATCGTGCCGCCGGAGAACTACCTGGCACGAGTCCGCGAGATCACCCAGCGTCACGGCGCGCTGATGTGGGTCGACGAGGTGCAAAGTGGCATGGGCCGCACCGGCGAATGGTTCGCGCACGCTCCCTCCGGTGTCGTGCCGGATCTGATCACCCTGGCCAAGGGCCTCGGTGGTGGCCTCCCGATCGGTGCCTGCATCGCGCTGAACGACGCGGCGACGCTGCTGGGCCCGGGAAATCACGGCACCACCTTCGGCGGCAATCCCGTGTCCACGGCCGCTGCACTGGCCGTCATCGACACGATCGAGGCAGACGACCTGCTGACCCACGTGGTGACGGTCGGCGAGCGGTTCCGCGCTGGGCTGTCGGACCACCCCGCCATCGCCGAGATCACGGGTCGCGGCCTGTTCCTCGGACTCGTCCTCACCTCGCCGGTCGCGGCGCAGACGGCCAAGGCCGCCCTCGGGCAGGGACTGATCGTCAACGCACCCACGGCGGATCGGCTGCGGCTGGTGCCGCCGCTGATCCTGTCGACACAGCAGGCCGACGATGCCATCGCGATCCTGCGGAGACTGCTCGACGAGGGGACCGGCGCATGAGGCACTTCCTGCGCGACGACGACCTGAGTCCGGCCGAGCAGGCCGAGGTGCTGGCGCTCGCCGCCGAGCTGAAGGCAGCGCCGTACTCCAGGACGCCCCTGACCGGCCCGCGCAGCGTCGCGGTCATCTTCGACAAGGCCTCGACGCGCACCCGGGTGTCGTTCGCGGTGGGCATCGCCGATCTCGGCGGCAATCCGGTGGTCCTCGACACCGCCATGCCACGCAGGGTGGGCGCGGCGAGATCGTGCCCGACACGGCTCGAGTGCTGGGCTGCGATGACCAGCGCCATCGTGTGGCGCACGTACGCGCAGTCGGTCTCGAGCGAGATGGCCGAGCACGCCGGCGTGCCGGTCATCAACGCGCTCAGCGACGACTTCCACCCGTGCCAGATCCTGGCCGACTGGCAGACCGTCATCGAGCGCAAGGGTCGACTGGCCGGGCTCACGGTGGCCTATCTGGGCGACGGCGCCAACAACATGGCGCACTCGTACCTGCTCGGCGGGGCCACCGCCGGCATGCACGTGCGCGTCGGCGCCCCGCCCAGCCACCAGCCCGATCCGACGATCTTCGCCGATGCCGAGAAGATCGCGGCCACGACGGGCGGCTCGGTGCGCGCCACCACCGACCCCGCCGCGGCGATCGCCGGAGCGGACGTCGTCATCACCGACACCTGGGTGTCGATGGGCCAGGAGGCCGAGAAGGAGGCGCGGCTCGCGCTGTTCGGCCCGTACTCGATCACTGCCGAGGCGATGGCGTTGGCCGATCCGGAGGCCATCGTCATGCACTGCCTGCCCGCGTATCGCGGCCTGGAGATCGCGGCCGAGGTCCTCGACGGTCCGCAGAGCGTGGTCTGGGACGAGGCCGAGAATCGGCTGCACGCCCAGAAGGCGCTGCTGGTGTGGCTGCTGGAGAAGAGCGATCAATGATGAGCATTCCCGCGACGAAAGCCGCTCGGCAGCAGCTCATCATCGACTTGTTGGGTCGACACACGGTGCGCTCGCAGGGCGACCTCACCGTGCTGCTGGACCAGCAGGGGGTCACGGCCACGGCGTCGACCGTGTCGCGAGACCTGGTCGAGCTCGACGCCGTCCGCGTGCGGCACAGCGACGGCTCGTTGGTCTACGCCGTTCCTGCTGAGGGCGGCGATCGCACGCCACGTTCGGCAGAGTCCACCGAGGCGGCGCAGCACCGGCTGCAGCGCATCGCCCGCGACGTGCTGGTGTCGGCCGAGGCATCGGCCAATCTGGTCATCCTCCGCACGCCTCCGGGGGCGGCCCAGTTCTTGGCCTCGACGATCGATCACACGGCCCAGCCCGACCTGTTGGGCACGATTGCCGGCGATGACACGGTGATGCTGATCGCCCGCGATCCGGCGGGCGGCGAGGCGATGGCGCGTCGTTTCCTCGCGCTGGCTGATCTGCCCACCGAACCAACTGACAGGGTATGAGCGTGACGTCTCCTTCTGACTCCGATGGTGCGAAGACCAGCCTGTGGGGTGGGCGATTCGCCTCCGGCCCATCTCCCGAGCTGGTCGAGCTGTCCCGTTCCACCCACTTCGACTGGCGGCTCGCACCGTACGACCTGGACGGTTCGCGGGCCCACGCCCGCGTCCTGGCTGCCGCGGGATTGCTCGGACCGGACGATCTCACCACCCTGATCGCGGGCATCGACGCGCTCGCTGGTGACGTCGCGACCGGCGAGTTTCGGCCCGAACCCGACGATGAAGACGTCCACACGGCCCTTGAACGAGGCTTGATCGAACGGCTGGGCCCTGAGCTCGGCGGTCGGCTGCGGGCCGGGCGGTCGCGCAACGACCAGGTCGCCACCTTGTTCAAGGTGTACCTGCGCGACCACGCCCGGGTCCTCGACACCTTCGTGCGGGATCTGGTCGGTGCGATCGCCGACCAGGCCGACGCGCACCTCACTGACCCGATGCCGGGACGAACCCACCTGCAGCACGCGCAGCCCGTGCTGCTGTCGCACCACCTGATGGCGCATGCGTGGCCGCTGGTGCGCGACCTGGACCGACTCGCCGACTGGGACGCCCGCGTGGCCGCCGACTCTCCGTACGGTTCGGGCGCGCTGGCCGGGACGTCGCTGGGGCTCGATCCCCGCGCGGTGGCCGCCGATCTCGGTTTCACCGACTCCACACCCAACTCCATCGACGGCACGGCCGCGCGCGACTTCGTCGCCGAGTTCGCCTTCGTCACCGCCCAGATCGGTATCGACCTCTCCCGGTTCGCTGAGGAGATCATCATCTGGAACACCAAGGAGTTCGACTTCGTCACGCTGCACGACGGGTACTCGACCGGGTCGAGCATCATGCCGCAGAAGAAGAATCCCGACATCGCCGAGCTCGCGCGCGGCAAGGCCGGTCGCCTGATCGGCAACTTGTCGGGCCTGCTCGCCACGCTCAAGGCGCTGCCGTTGGCCTACAACCGCGACCTGCAGGAGGACAAGGAGCCGGTGTTCGACTCGATCGACACCCTCGAGGTCCTGCTGCCCGCCTTCACCGGCATGGTGGCCACGCTGACCTTCCACACCGAGCGCATGGCCGCGCTGGCGCCACAGGGCTTCGCGCTGGCCACCGACATCGCCGAATGGCTGGTCAGGCAGGGTGTGCCGTTCCGGATCGCCCACGAGCTGTCGGGCGCCTGCGTGCAGACCTGCGAACAGCGCGGCATCGAGCTGTGGGACCTGTCAGATGAGGACTTCGCCGACATCTCGCCGTTGCTCACACCCAGCAGCGAGGGGCAGAGCGTGCGGGAGGTCCTGACCGTCGAGGGCTCGCTGGCTTCTCGCGACGCCCGCGGCGGTACCGCCCCCGCTCGGGTCGCCGAGCAGCTCGCCGAGCTGCGCGCCCGCCTGGGCTGACCCCGGCTTCGGCCGGATCGTTAGGCTCGGCGGCATGCGTCTTCGCCTGCCCGCCCTCGTGGCGCCCCTGGTCCTGTTGTCCGTGCTGGCCGCCTGCGGTTCTGACTCCGATGAGGGGGCCGGTGCCGCGTCGTCCAGTGGGGCCTGTGAGTACACGTCGACCGGCGATGCGGTCAAGGAGGCGAAGCTGCCTCCGGGCGACCCGAAGTCCGCTGACACGCTGACGATCGCGACGAACCGAGGCGACATCACCGCCACGTTCACCCCTGACACGGCGCCGTGCGCCGTCGGATCGTTCGTCTCCTTGGCCGAACAGGGCTACTTCGCGGACACGACGTGCCACCGACTCGTTCCGGGCTTCGTGCTGCAGTGCGGCGATCCCTCGGCCAGCGGCACCGGTGGCCCGGGCTACGCCTTTGACGACGAGCTCAGTGGATCTGAGACCTATCCGGCTGGCACCCTCGCGATGGCGAACTCTGGCCCTGACACGAACGGATCGCAGTTCTTCATCGTGCTGGCTGATGCCCAGCTGCCGCCGGCCTACACCGTGTTCGGCAGCGTCGATGCGGCTGGCCTGAAGGTGGCGCAGGAGATCGAGTCCGACGGCAACGGCCCCGACGGCGTTGCTCCGGCCGAGGACGTCGTCCTCGAGTCCGTCAGCTGACCCCAGAGGTGGCGCCACGGGGAGGGCCGACGGTGAGCGACTGGGATGATCAGCCGGTCGATCAGCGTGCCCGGTCGCTGCTCGGGCGGGTCCTGCACGGGCACGACGTGGCGGTGCGCATCACCGAGGTGGAGGCGTATGGCGGCATCCACGACCCGGCGTCCCACGCCTTCACACGCACCCCGCGTTCTGAGCCCATGTACGGCCCGGCATGGCACCTGTACGTGTATCGCTCGTACGGCATGCACTGGTGCGCCAACGTGGTGACGGGACCGACTGACGAGGCAGCCGCCGTGCTGATCAGGGCCGGCGAGGTCGTCAAGGGGTTGCCGCTCGCGCGCGAGCGCAGGGGGAGCGCGCCGGACCATCAGCTGGCCCGCGGGCCCGGCAATCTCGCCCGGGCACTCGGCATCACTCTGGCCGACCTCGGTACCGATCTGTTCGTACCGGGGGGAGTCACCCTGGGACCCGAGGTGGCAGCCGTCGGTGAGATCAGCTCCGGCCCCCGGGTGGGCGTGTCCAGGGCCGCGGACGTGCCGTGGCGCTTCTGGCTCACCGACGATCGGACCGTCTCGGCCTATCGACGGAGCCCTCGCGCCCAGCGTGCGCCTACCGTGGAGTCATGACCGCCACCTACGAGCCTGCGACCGCCGACGAGGTCTACACGTCCGCGTTCGAACCGCCGGTGCGTGGACCGGTGCGAAGGATCGTCTTCTCGGCGCTCGACCTGTGGTGCGCCATGACCGGTGGACTGCTGGAGATGACCACCAGCGGGGATGTCGTGGTGCGTCGACGCAGCGACGATGCCGAGGAGCTGCGGATCGCCGGGGGAGCATCGGCGGTCTCCCTTCCGCTGCTCGAGCAGGTGCGCAACGACCTCGCGTCGATGAGCCCCGATCAGTTCCGCGCCGAGTGGGAGATCGGCTAGCCGTACCAGCGGTGTCAGCCGTCGGAGCCGGGGACTGCGGCTGCGGCCTTGCGCAGCGCCTGCTCGAAGATCGTCGGATCCTGCGCCCCTGACACGGCGTACCGCGCGTCGATCACGTAGAACGGCACTCCACCGATGCCGTAGTCGATCGCCTGGTCGCGGTCAGCCTCGACGTCGTCGGCGAAGGTGCCGTTCGTCAGGGCCTGCACGACCTCGTCGCGGTCCAGACCGATCTCGGCGGCCAGATCGGCCAGGTCGTCGATCCGCCCCACGTGGCGGCCTTCCTGGAAGTACGCCGACAGCAGCCGTTCCTTCATGTCCAGCTGGCGACCGTGCTTCTTGGCCAGGTGCAGCAGCTGGTGTGCCAGCACGGTGTTGGTGTGCTGCAGGGCGTCGAAGTCGTACGCCAGGCCCTCGGCCGCGGCCATCTGGGTCATCTGCCCGAGCATCTGGGAGACCTGTTCGGCCGGCATGTGCTTGTGCCGCACGAGGAAGTCGACCTCCGTGCCGGCGAAGTCGACAGGGGTGTCGGGTGCCAGCTCGAAGGAGTGGTACTCCACCTCCACCTGCCCGCCGTCCTCGGCGAACGCCGCGACCGCCTGCTCGAAGCGGCGCTTGCCCACGAAACACCAAGGGCAGGCGATGTCGGACCAGATGTCGACCTTCACGGGACGGTTCACGGCAGTCACAACGTCACTGGAGCGCTGGCCTATTCCGGCCGCCAACGGACCTGCGGGGACTAGAGTTCAGGGCATGACCATCGCCGTCGCCTACCGTCCCGACGAGTTCGGGCGGGCGGCCCTCGACTGGGCCGCTGCACACGCTCGCGCCACGCTCGACTCCTTGGTGATCATCACCGTGAATCGCCCGGGGGAGGGACTCGAGGCCGCCGTCGCGCCCGCCGAGGTCGCCCACGAGGTGCGCCAGGTCGACGGCGCTGACGTCTCCGAGGCCGTGCTGTTCGAGGTCGAGCAGTCGGGAGCCACCATGGTCGTGATCGGCGTCCGACGTCGTAGTCCCGTCGGCAAGCTGATCCTCGGCAGCGTCGCGCAGTCGATCCTGCTCGACTCCGACGTCCCCGTCGTGGCGGTCAAGGCCTGACCACTGGGGCTCGCGCCGGGCGATAGGGTCGCCGGTGTGACACACGTCCTCGACGACCTGGAAGCGCGGGGTCTCATCGCGCACTCGACCGATCCCGACGCCCTGCGAGCGGCGCTCTCGGAGGGTCCGATCACGTACTACGTCGGCTTCGACCCCACGGCGCCGAGTCTGCACATCGGCAATCTGCTGCAGATCCTCACGGCGCGACGTCTGCAGATCGCGGGCCATCGCCCGTTGATGCTGGTCGGGGGCTCCACCGGCATGATCGGCGACCCCAAGGAAGCGGGGGAGCGGGTCATGAACACGCCCGAGATCGTGGGCGAGTGGGTGGCGCGCATCCAGGCCCAGGTCTCGGCGTTCGTCGACTTCGACGGCGCCAACGCGGCGATCATGGTCAACAACCTTGACTGGACCGCAGGCCTCGGCACCATCGACTTCCTGCGCGACATCGGCAAGCACTTCCCGGTCAATCGGATGCTCGCCCGCGACGTCGTCAGCAGCCGTCTCGAGTCCGGCATCAGCTACGCCGAGTTCAGCTACGTGCTGCTGCAGTCGATGGACTACCTCGAGCTGCACCGCCGGCACGGGTGTGTGCTGCAGACCGGTGGCAGTGATCAGTGGGGCAACATCACCGCCGGCGTCGAGCTGATTCGCCGAGCCGACGGCCATCGCGTGCATGCGCTGGCCACGCCGCTCATCACGAAGGCCGACGGCACCAAGTTCGGCAAGACCGAGAGCGGCACGGTGTGGCTCGATCCCGCGCGCACCAGCGCCTACGCCTTCCACCAGTCCTGGATCCAGGCCGAAGACGCCAAGGTCGGTGAGTACCTCAAGCAGTTCACCTTCGTGCCGGTGGACGAGATCGACGCCTTGATGCTCCAGCACGCCGAGAGTCCGGGGCAACGCCTCGCGCAGCGCCGGCTGGCCGCCGAGGTCACGACCCTCGTGCACGGGGCCGACGAGACGGCAGCGGCCGAGCTCGCCGCTCAGGCGTTGTTCGGGCGTGGCGAGCTGGGCGATCTGCCCGAACCCACGTTGGCGGCGGCCCTGCGCGAGGCAGGCGCCGTTGAGCTGTCCGAACCACCCACGGTGGTCGACGCCCTCGTGGCGAGCGGCCTGGTCGACAGCAAGTCCGCCGCGCGGCGGGCGATCGCCGACGGCGGTGCCTACGTCAACAACGAGCGCATCAGCGATCCAGATGCCGTCATTGCAGGCGCATTGCTGCTGCATGGGCACTGGGCGGTGCTCCGCAAGGGCAAACGCTCCGTGTCGGGCGTCGAGATTCGATGAACTCGCCGAAATATTGCTCTGACCTGCGATTTCAGCGCATTTCGACGATGGCAAGTGAATGTGATCGTCGCCACAGCGTCGCGATTTGACGCACACGATTCGCGTCCGTAATGTTCTTCTTGTTGCACAGCACGACGGAGCGAAAGGCCGCAAGGCAGGTCGCTCGGGCTGGCAGCCATCTCTACCGAAACGGTCAACGCCAGGAAGTTCGCTTCCGGATACGGGCCGCTGACAACGGGGGATGCACACGGAACCGACCCGGGTTTGACCGGTGAAAACGAGCCGTGTAAGTTAGACGAGTTGCCCCGGAAGCCACGGCCCGCAAAGGCCAAAGCTGCGGTGTGCGTCTGATCCTTGAGAACTCAACAGTGTGCCAAAAGTCGACGAGATTAATTAGTAATACCCCGTCGAGACCCGTCGGTGAGCTTCGGCTCGCCGATCTCGACGGTAATCAATTCCGACAATTTATTTGTCAGCAAATAGTTTGTCGGGATCAACTGAAGTTGAGCAGGCCTTATTAGAGCCTGCACTTTCAACGGAGAGTTTGATCCTGGCTCAGGACGAACGCTGGCGGCGTGCTTAACACATGCAAGTCGAGCGGTAAGGCTCCTTCGGGAGTACACGAGCGGCGAACGGGTGAGTAACACGTGAGCAATCTGCCCTTCTCTTTGGAATAAGCGCGGGAAACTGCGTCTAATGCCGAATACGACTTCCTTTCGCATGTTAGGAAGTGGAAAGCTCCGGCGGAGAAGGATGAGCTCGCGGCCTATCAGCTTGTTGGTGAGGTAATGGCTCACCAAGGCATTGACGGGTAGCCGGCCTGAGAGGGTGACCGGCCACACTGGGACTGAGACACGGCCCAGACTCCTACGGGAGGCAGCAGTGGGGAATATTGGACAATGGGCGAAAGCCTGATCCAGCAACGCCGCGTGAGGGATGAAGGCCTTCGGGTTGTAAACCTCTTTCAGTGGGGACGAAGCGAAAGTGACGGTACCCACAGAAGAAGGACCGGCCAACTACGTGCCAGCAGCCGCGGTAATACGTAGGGTCCGAGCGTTGTCCGGAATTATTGGGCGTAAAGGGCTCGTAGGCGGTTTGTCGCGTCGGGAGTGAAAACTCAGGGCTCAACCCTGAGCGTGCTTCCGATACGGGCAGACTAGAGGTATGCAGGGGAGAACGGAATTCCTGGTGTAGCGGTGGAATGCGCAGATATCAGGAGGAACACCGGTGGCGAAGGCGGTTCTCTGGGCATTACCTGACGCTGAGGAGCGAAAGCATGGGGAGCGAACAGGATTAGATACCCTGGTAGTCCATGCCGTAAACGTTGGGCGCTAGGTGTGGGGACCTTCCACGGTCTCCGTGCCGCAGCTAACGCATTAAGCGCCCCGCCTGGGGAGTACGGCCGCAAGGCTAAAACTCAAAGGAATTGACGGGGGCCCGCACAAGCGGCGGAGCATGCTGATTAATTCGATGCAACGCGAAGAACCTTACCTGGGTTTGACATATACCGGAAAGCCGTAGAGATACGGCCCCCCTTGTGGTCGGTAAACAGGTGGTGCATGGCTGTCGTCAGCTCGTGTCGTGAGATGTTGGGTTAAGTCCCGCAACGAGCGCAACCCTCGTCCTATGTTGCCAGCACGTAATGGTGGGGACTCATAGGAGACTGCCGGGGTCAACTCGGAGGAAGGTGGGGATGACGTCAAGTCTTCATGCCCCTTATATCCAGGGCTTCAAGCATGCTACAATGGCCGGTACAAAGGGCTGCGATACCGCAAGGTGGAGCGAATCCCAAAAAGCCGGTCTCAGTTCGGATTGGGGTCTGCAACTCGACCCCATGAAGTCGGAGTCGCTAGTAATCGCAGATCAGCAACGCTGCGGTGAATACGTTCCCGGGCCTTGTACACACCGCCCGTCACGTCATGAAAGTCGGCAACACCCGAAGCCAGTGGCCCAACCGTTTACGGGGGGAGCTGTCGAAGGTGGGGCTGGCGATTGGGACGAAGTCGTAACAAGGTAGCCGTACCGGAAGGTGCGGCTGGATCACCTCCTTTCTAAGGAGCACTTGGCAATCGGTCGCAAGACCTGGTTGTCCATTGAGTTGTTTGTACGGCGAATGTTCGTACGCAACTCAGCTCACTAGTGGATCGTCGACTATTTGGTGCGGTGGCAACCAAGATCGTCAGTACGTCTCTTCGGAGTCTGGAAAGTCGGTCGAAAGAAGTCACCAAGTCAGGCACACTGTTGGGTCCTGAGGGATCAGCAACTTGATCTCTCGGACCGTTGATCACACTCCGTCGCCGGAGCGTGATGGCGGGACCGCCCGTATTTTGAGAACTTCACAGTGGACGCGAGCATCTTTGTAGTAACAACAAGCTACTAAGTGCACATGGTGGATGCCTTGGCATCGAGAGCCGATGAAGGACGTTGGAGTCTGCGAAAAGCCCCGGGAAGGTGACAACCGACCTGTGATCCGGGGATGTCCGAATGGGGAAACCCACCTGGAGTAAAGTCCAGGTACCTCTGTCTGAACACATAGGGCAGTAGGAGGGAACGCGGGGAAGTGAAACATCTCAGTACCCGCAGGAAGAGAAAACAAAAGTGATTCCGGTAGTAGTGGCGAGCGAAACTGGATCTAGGCTAAACCTCAGGTATGTGATAGCCGGCAGGCGTTGTACCTGGGGGGTTGTGGGGCCAAATAGCTGACTCTGCCGAGTCAGCAAAGAGTCATAAACCATGAGTGAAGTGGAAGCCGACTGGAAAGTCGCGACATAGAGGGTGAGATCCCCGTACACGTAAGCTCATGGCTCTTTTTTGTCACCCCGAGTAACACCGAACCCCTGAAATTCGGTGTGAATCTGGCGGGACCACCCGTTAAGCCTAAATACTCCTCGATGACCGATAGCGGACTAGTACCGTGAGGGAAAGGTGAAAAGTACCCCGTGAGGGGAGTGAAATAGTACCTGAAACCATGTGCATACAATCCGTCGGAGCAGTTCCTTGTGAACTGTGACGGCGTGCCTTTTGAAGAATGAGCCTGCGAGTTAGCGTTCAGTAGCGAGGTTAAGGCGAGAGCCGTAGCCGTAGCGAAAGCGAGTCCGAATAGGGCGAATGAGTTGCTGGATCTAGACCCGAAGCGGAGTGATCTATCCATGGCCAGGTTGAAGCGCGGGTAAGACCGCGTGGAGGACCGAACCCACCTAGGTTAAAAACTGGGGGGATGAGCTGTGGATAGGGGTGAAAGGCCAATCAAACTCCGTGATAGCTGGTTCTCCCCGAAATGCATTTAGGTGCAGCGTTGCGTGTTTCTTGCCGGAGGTAGAGCACTGGATGGACTAGGGGGCCTACAAGCTTACTGAATTCAGCCAAACTCCGAATGCCGGTAAGTGAGAGCGCAGCAGTGAGACTGTGGGGGATAAGCTTCATAGTCGAGAGGGAAACAGCCCAGACCATCAGCTAAGGTCCCAAAGAGATCACTAAGTGGAAAAGGATGTGGAGTCGCACAGACAACCAGGAGGTTGGCTTAGAAGCAGCCACCCTTTAAAGAGTGCGTAATAGCTCACTGGTCAAGTAATTCCGCGCCGACAATTTAGCGGGGCTCAAGTGATCCACCGAAGCTATGGGATTTATGCATTAGCCCGACTTCAGTACTTGATACTGGAGTCCAGGCGCATGGATCGGTAGGGGAGCGTCGTGTGGCGAGAGAAGCGGCGGGGTGACCCAGCCGTGGACGCCACACGAGTGAGAATGCAGGCATGAGTAGCGAATGAGGAGTGAGAAACTCCTCCACCGAATGACCAAGGGTTCCAGGGTCAAGCTAATCTTCCCTGGGTAAGTCGGGACCTAAGGCGAGGCCGACAGGCGTAGTCGATGGACAACGGGCTGATATTCCCGTACCGGCACTGAACCGCCCATGCTGAGCCCGGTAATGCTAAGTGCCCAAAACTGGCCTCCAGTCTCTTCGGAGACATTGGCCGGCGGAGCGCATGACCCAAACCGGTAGTAGGCAAGCAATGGTGTGACGCAGGAGGGTAGCTCATCCGCGGCGATGGTAGTCCGCGGGTAAGGGTGTAGGACTGATGGTAGGCAAATCCGCCATCTACATGTCTGAGACCTGATGCCGAGACGTTTTAGTCGAAGTGAGTGATCCCATGCTGCCGAGAAAAGCATCTAGCGAGGTTCTGAGCCGCCCGTACCCCAAACCGACTCAGGTGGTCAAGTAGAGAATACTAAGGTGATCGAGTGAACCATGGTTAAGGAACTCGGCAAAATGCCCCCGTAACTTCGGGAGAAGGGGGGCCGGACACGTTATCGAACTAGCTTCGAGAAGCGTTGAAGGCCGCAGAGACCAGGCCCAAGCGACTGTTTACTAAAAACACAGGTCCGTGCTAAGTCGAAAGACGCCGTATACGGACTGACTCCTGCCCGGTGCTGGAAGGTTAAGGGGACGTGTCAGCGCAAGCGAAGCACAGAACTTAAGCCCCAGTAAACGGCGGTGGTAACTATAACCATCCTAAGGTAGCGAAATTCCTTGTCGGGTAAGTTCCGACCTGCACGAATGGAGTAACGACTTGGGCGCTGTCTCAACCATGGACTCGGCGAAATTGCACTACGAGTAAAGATGCTCGTTACGCGCGGCAGGACGGAAAGACCCCGGGACCTTTACTATAGTTTGGTATTGGTGTTTGGTTCAGTTTGTGTAGGATAGGTGGGAGACTTTGAAGCTTGGACGCCAGTTCAGGTGGAGTCATCGTTGAAATACCACTCTGGCTGTACTAGATATCTAACCTAGGTCCATTATCTGGATCAGGGACAGTGCCTGATGGGTAGTTTAACTGGGGCGGTTGCCTCCTAAAATGTAACGGAGGCGCCCAAAGGTTCCCTCAGCCTGGTTGGCAATCAGGTTTCGAGTGTAAGTGCACAAGGGAGCTTGACTGTGAGAGTGACAACTCGAGCAGGGACGAAAGTCGGGACTAGTGACCCGGCGCTGGCTAGTGGAAGCGGCGTCGCTCAACGGATAAAAGGTACCCCGGGGATAACAGGCTGATCTTCCCCAAGAGTCCATATCGACGGGATGGTTTGGCACCTCGATGTCGGCTCGTCGCATCCTGGGGCCGTAGCAGGTCCCAAGGGTTGGGCTGTTCGCCCATTAAAGCGGCACGCGAGCTGGGTTTAGAACGTCGTGAGACAGTTCGGTCCCTATCCGCCGCGCGCGTAGGAAACTTGAGAAAAGCTGTCCCTAGTACGAGAGGACCGGGATGGACGAACCTCTGGTGTGTCAGTTGTCCTGCCAAGGGCACCGCTGATTAGCTACGTTCGGAAGCGATAACCGCTGAAAGCATCTAAGCGGGAAGCGCGTTTCAAGATGAGGTTTCCCACTGGTTTACCAGGTAAGGCCCCCAGCAGACCACTGGGTTGATAGGCCGGAAGTAGAAGTGCAGCAATGCATGGAGCTGACCGGTACTAATAGGCCGAGGGCTTGTTTCTTACAAAGATCACGCGCGTCCACTGTGAGGTTCCCGAGATACGGTCGGGGACCACGAAGCCCGAGAGGGCTCCAAGGTTTTTGATATCTCCATAGAGTTTCGGCGACCATGGCAAGAGGGAAATACCCGGCTACATTCCGAACCCGGAAGTCAAGCCTCTTAGCGCCGATGGTACTGCACTGGAGACGGTGTGGGAGAGTAGGACGTCGCCGGACAATCATTTGCGCGAGGCCGCTCCTTCGGGAGCGGCCTCGCTGCATTTTACGTGCAATTGAAGGAAGGACCAGGCCGATGGCTGAGTCGAATGGATCCCGTGGAGGAGGCCCCAACCAGGGCCCCCGCGGTGGTGGACGATCGGGCGGACCCGGTCAAGGCTCTGGCGGTCGCGGAGGTCGTCCGGGTGGTCGCGACGGCAAGCCAAGCGGCCGCGACGGCAAGCCCGGCGGTCGCGACGGCAGGCCAGCTGGCCGTGACGGCAAGCCGACCGGCGGTCGACGTGATGATCGCGAGCAGGGCAACCGGCCAGGCAGCAGCGGCCGCGGACGCCCGGCCTATCGCGGACGCCCCGAGCCCGAGGAGCGCACCGACGACCAGAAGATCTACGACGGCCCGCCGATCCCCGATGACATCAGCGCCAACGATCTGGACAAGTTCGCTCGACAGCAGCTGCAGAGTCTTCCCGAGAAGCTGGCCGACAAGGTCGCACGACACCTGGTGATGGCCGGCCTCCTGATGCACGAGGATCCAGAGCAGGCTTATCTGCATGCGTTGGCTGCCCGGGCCCGAGCCACCCGCTCGGCCCTGGTGCGCGAGGCATGTGGCGAGACGGCCTACGCCGCCGGCAAGTGGGCCGAGGCGTTGTCGGAGTTCCGCGCGTCCCGCCGCATGTCCGGCAACCAGATGTACGCACCGATGATGGCGGACTGCGAGCGCGCTTTGCGCCGGCCCGAGAAGGCCATCGCCTATGACACCCCGGAGATTCGAGCCAAGCTCGATGACGCCGGCGGTGTGGAATTGTCGATCGTGGTGGCCGGTGCACGCCGTGACCAGGGCCAGGCCGAGGCTGCTGTCCGACTCCTGGAGACCGAGCCGCTGCACACCAAGAGCCGTGCTCCGTGGGCCGCGCGCCTGCGGTACGCCTACGCGGACGCCCTGCTGGCGATCGGTCGGACCGAAGACGCCATCGAGTGGTTTCACCGCACGGCGGCCATCGATGGAGAGAATCTGACCGACGCAGCCGATCGGATCACCGAACTCGACACGTGACCGATCGCTCGTCCACATCTGGGGCGACCGACGTCACTCGTCCACACCGGACCGAAGTCGGATGGATCGCACCCTCGGTGTCATCGAGGGTCGATCCATGTCTCTCAACACCAATCACACCTCACCGGCCAACCACGTCGAGCTGAGCGGCCGGGTCTCGGCCGAACCCGAGACCCGCGTGCTGCCCAGCGGCGACCAGATCGTGTCCTTTCGCCTGATCGTTCCGCGCGACGCCGCAGCGCGAAAGCGCTCGCGCCAAAGTGTCGACACCATCGAGTGCACGGCCTGGACCGCGGCGTTGCGCCGCAAGGTCGCTCGCCTCACGCCCGGGGCGACCGTGCATGTCAGCGGGCAGCTGCGCTGCCGGTTCTCCCGTGGCACCGGGGGAGTGGTGAGCCGGGTCGCGGTCGATCTCGAGGCGTGCTCGCCGCAGTGAGGTCGCCCCACCTGCGTCGGTAGGCTCCTCCCATGACAGACGGACCGAACACGCTCGCGTCCTCGCCAGTCCCGCTGCACGAGGTCCACGACCTGGCGATGCTCGACCTGGACGGTGTCGTCTACCTCGGACCTGATGCCATTCCCGGCGCGACCGAGGCCCTCGGTGCTGCCCGCGCAGCCGGGATGCGGCTGGCGTACCTGACCAACAACGCCTCGCGGCCGGCGACCGACGTGGCAGCGCACTTGCGCGATCTTGGGATGCCAGATCTCGACGACGATGACGTCGTCACCTCAGCTCAGGCTGTGGCCATGCTGATGGCCGACGACCTTCCGGCTGGATCGCCGGTGCTGCTGATCGGCGGACCCGGACTACGAGTGCCGTTGGAGGAACGCGGCCTTCGATGCGTGACGTCGCTCGACGACGGACCGGTCGCGGTCGTGCAGGGATATCACGCAGATCTCGGCTGGCGCGATCTTGCCGAGGCTTCCTATGCGATCAACACCGGGTTGCCGTGGTACGCCAGCAACACGGACCTCACGATCCCCACCCCACGGGGGGTGGCACCCGGCAATGGTGCTCTGGTCCAGGCCGTGGCCACGGCCACGGGAAGGACTCCGATCGTGGCCGGGAAGCCGGAGCGTCCACTGTTCGACGCGACCACGGCTCGGCTCGGCGGTGAACGCCCGCTGATGGTGGGCGACCGGCTGGACACCGACATCGACGGTGCCATCGGCGCCGGGATCGCAGAGCCTCGTGGTCCTGACCGGCGTGGGCACCCTGGCCGAGATCTTCGCTGCGACCCCCGGTCACCGACCCGACTACGTGTCGGCGGATCTGTCCGGTCTGGGCGAACCGCATCCGGTCGTCGAGATCGACGACTCCCATGCGCGTTGCGGTGGCTCGACCGTGTCGATCGACGACGCGGGACGGATCGACGTGACGAGCGGCGGTCCGCGCGACACCGACACCCTGCGTGCCGCTGTGGCGCTGGCCTGGACATGGGCGGACACGTCCGGCAGTTCTGCCACTCCGGGTGGGACACTGGACGCATGAGTGAGACGCCCGACGACGACGTACAGGCCGAGCCGCCCGGCGACCCGGTGCTGACCGGCGACGTCGTGATCGACGACGCCTTGGTGCGGCTGGAGTCGCTCGAGACCCGTGATGTCAGCGAACATCCCGCCGAGTTCGAGCAGATGCATCGCGTCCTGCGCGACTCACTGACGGGCAGCCACCCTCGCGACGAGGGCCCGCGGACCGGCTCATGAGTCGTCGGCTGCGGCTCGACGCCGAGCTCGTGCGCCGCGACCTGGCGCGATCTCGTGACCATGCGGCCACGCTGATCACCGACGGGTTGGTGTTCGTGGCCGGGGCTCGGGCCAGCAAGCCCGCCACCGGCGTCACGACCGACCAGGCCATCGTCGTCAAGCAGTCCGCCGAACCGACGTGGGCCTCCCGCGGCGCTCACAAGCTGCTGGGCGCGCTCGATGTGTTCGCACCACTGGGCCTCACGGTCGAGGGGCGCCGTTGCCTCGATGCCGGCGCCTCCACGGGCGGCTTCACCGACGTGCTGCTGCGCCAGGGCGCCCGCGAGGTGGTCGCTGTCGACGTCGGCTACGGCCAGCTGATCTGGGCCCTGCAGAACGACGATCGCGTGCACGTCCTGGATCGCACCAACGTCCGTCACCTGGACACCGGCGACATCGGTGGGCCGGTGTCACTGGTGGTGAGCGATCTGTCCTTCATCTCCCTGACCGTGGTCATGCCAGCGCTCACGCGGGTGTGCGAGGCCAGCACCAGCGACGGTGGCGGCGACATCGTGCTGATGATCAAGCCGCAGTTCGAGGTCGGTCGCGAACGACTGGGCAAGAACGGCGTCGTGCGTGATCCCGAGCTGCACGCCGAGGCCGTCCATCGGGTCTGCGAGAGCGCCCACGCCCTCGGCTGGGGCACCCGTGCGCTGGCCCCGAGCCCGCTGCCGGGACCAGCCGGCAACGTCGAGTACTTCTGCTGGTTGCGCAGCGACGCCCCGGCCCCCGACCTGTCCGCCGCCCACGACGTCGTCGCGGCGGGTCCACTGCTGACCACGGCACCCAAGGCCGCACGAGAGCGAGAACGCGCATGAGATCCGTCTTGATCCTGGTGCACTCCACCCGTCTGGAGGCGGCCCGCGTCGCCGTCGACTTTGCCGAGGCCATGCAGGCCGAGGGCATCGAGATCGTCGTCGTCGACACCGACGCCACGGTGCTGAAGGAGGCGGGTCTCGAGCAGATGCGCGTCGTGGCCTCCGCTCCGCCAGAGTGCGAGCTGGCCGTCGTGTTCGGCGGCGACGGCACCATCTTGCGGGCCGCGGAGTCGTGCCGCGGCACCGAGATCCCGGTGTTGGGCGTCAACCTTGGCCACGTCGGGTTCCTCGCCGAGGCCGACGCGGAGGACATCAGCCACGTGGTGCGCGGCGTCGTCGACCGGACCTACTCGGTCGAGGAACGACTCACGGTCGACGTGTCGGTCACGGTGCGTGGTGAGGTCGTGGCCACCAACTGGGCTCTGAACGAGGCGTCGGTCGAGAAGGCAGCGCGCGAGCGCATGCTCGAGCTCGTCGTCGAGATCGACGATCGGCCCGTGTCCCGGTGGGGGTGCGATGGCGTCGTGTGTGCCACGCCCACGGGTTCGACGGCCTACAACTTCAGCGCTGGCGGCCCCATCGTGTGGCCCGAGGTGGCTGCACTCCTGATGGTGCCGATCAGCGCGCACGCCCTGTTCGCACGTCCCATGGTCGTGTCGCCGGACTCCACGCTGGCCATCGAGGTCGTGTCCGAACAGTCCTCCGGGGTGCTGTGGTGCGACGGGCGTCGCGCCGCCGACCTGCCCATGGGCGCGCGGGTCGAGGTCATCAAGGGTCACGCGCCCGTCCGCTTGGCCCGACTGGGCAACAGCCCATTCGCCGACCGGTTGGTGCGCAAGTTCGACCTGCCGGTCGCCGGCTGGCGTGGTGCGGCCGGTCGCCGGAACGAGACTCGCTGATGTGGCAGCACCTGCAGCTCACGTCCCTGGGCGTCATCGACTCCGCCGAGCTCGAGCTCAGCGAGGGATTCAGCGTCATCACGGGTGAGACCGGTGCCGGCAAGACGATGGTGGTCACCGCCCTCGGCCTCCTGCGGGGCGACCGGGCCGACCTCGGCCTCGTGCGTCGCGGAGCCGACCAGGCTCGTGTCGAGGCGAGCATCTCCCTGCCGCCGGGGTCCACGGCTGCGCGATCGGTCGACGAGGCCGGTGGCCGCGTCGAGGACGGAGTCGTGGTCATCGGACGGGTGCTGTCAGCGCAGGGCCGGTCCCGGGCGGTGGCCGGGGGAGCGACCGTCCCTGCCGCGCTGCTCGCCGAGGTGACCGACGAGCTGGTCGCGGTGCACGGCCAGTCCGATCAGCACCGGCTGCTGCGACCAGCCGAACAGCGGGCGGCCCTCGATCGCTTCGCGGGCACTGATCTCACCGCGGCGCTCGCCGACTACGGTCCCGTCCATGCTCGCTGGCGCGAGGCGCAACGCCGACTGCACGAGCTGCGCACACACGCACAGGAGCGGGCCCGCGAGCTCGACGTCCTGCAGTACGGCGTCGATGAGATCGGTGCGGTCGAGCCGGTCGCCGGTGAGGACGCGGCACTCTTGGCCGACGAGGGTCGACTCGCGCACGCCGAGTCTCTGGCTGGCGCAGCGGATGCGGCGCATGCCGCGCTGGCCGCCGAGAGCGACGATGACGCCGGGGCGGCCCGTGACCGGGTGGCTGCTGCCGTCGCGATGCTGCGCGACGTGGCGGGGCACGACCCTGACCTCGACGCCCTTGCCGTCCGCACGAGCGAAGTGGTCATCCTGCTCGACGACGTGGCATCTGAGCTGGCTGCCTATGCCTCCGCCGTCGACCTGGATCCCGAGCGGCTGGCCACGGTGCAACGCCGCCGCGCGCAGCTGGCCGCACTGCAACGCAAGTACGGTCCGTCGCTCGACGAGGTCATCGCCTGGGCCGACAAGAGCCAGGCTCGGCTCGCCGAGCTGGGCGGTGACGACACCCTCATCGACGAGCTCGCCGCCGAGTGCGAGGCGCTCGAGCCGCAGGTGCTCCAGCTGGCCGCACGCCTCACCGACCTGCGCTGTGACGCGGCCACCCGATTGTCCGTGCTGGTCGACGACGAGCTGGCCCAGCTGTCGATGCCGTCGGCGCACCTGGAGGCGCGGGTCACCACGAACCCGGACGCCCAGCCCGGCCCGCACGGTCTCGACGACGTCGAGCTGCTGTTCTCGGCCAACAGCGGAACCGGCCTGCGATCGCTGAACAAGGGCGCCAGTGGGGGAGAGCTGTCCCGGTTGATGCTGGCCCTCGAGGTGGTCCTCGCCGACAAGTCCACGGTCCCGACCCTGGTGTTCGACGAGGTCGACGCCGGCATTGGCGGCCGTGCTGCTGTCGAGGTCGGACGACGACTGGCGCGGTTGGCCAAGCACGCCCAGGTCATTGCGGTCACGCATCTGCCACAGGTGGCTGCTTTCGCCGATCATCACTTCGTGGTCGACAAGGACGACGACGGAGCAGTCACCCGCAGCTCGGTGGTGCTGCTCGACGACTCGGACCGGGTCGACGAGCTCGCTCGCATGCTGGCCGGACAGGAAGACTCCGCCAGCGCCCAGGCCCACGCTCGTGAGCTGCTCAGTCTCGCTGGCCAGGCCGGATCGTCCTGATTTC
This sequence comes from uncultured Actinomycetota bacterium, assembly GCA_963769445.1. GTDB lineage: Bacteria > Actinomycetota > Actinomycetes > Propionibacteriales > Nocardioidaceae > Aeromicrobium. The sequence continues at coordinate 412,167 of CAVYLO010000004.1, forward strand.
TCGCTGAGACTCACCATTGGGCGGCGACACGCCGTGTCGCATGGCTCAGAAGGACCGGTCACCGTGGACGATGGAGACGATGGTCAGACTTCGTAGATCCGTGCCGCGACCGGCGCCGGCTCCCGGTACTCACGTGGGCCCCGTGCGCTTCGTCCGCCGAGCCGACGACCTCTCCTCACTGCGGTCGGGCGATGTGGCCCTCATCGACATCCCGGACATCGACGCGCGGATCGCACGCGCGTTGATCGACAGTGGCGCCAAGGTCGTGCTCAACACCGCGGCGTCGGCCAGCGGACGCATCCCCAACCGCGGGCCCAGCCAGTTGTCGGGGGCCGAGATCACCTTGATCGACCTGCCCGACCAGGCGATCTGGTCGCTGCTGCGCAATGGCGACGTCGTCGAGATCCACGACGGTCAGATCCGCCGTGACGGCGCACTCGTGGTGGCGGGTGTCCCGATGGGATCCGATCAGAGCCGCGAACTGCTCGCGGAGGCCGAGTCCGGCCTCGCCACCCGCCTGGACAGCCTCGCGGCCAACGCCGCCGACCACATCCAGCGCGAACAGGCGATGCTCCTCGACGGTGCCCGGGTGCCGCACCTGCGCACCAGCCTGCGGCGCCGCCCCACCATCGTGGTGTCGGCGGGCTACGACGCTGTCGAGGATCTGGCCGATCTCAAACGCTTCATCGCCGGCAACGACCCCGTGCTGATCGGGGCCGGTCCCGGCGCGGACGTGCTGCTGCAGGCTGGGTACACCCCGGACGTGGTGGTCGGAGCGCTGGAGAATCTGTCCGACCGCACGATCAAGGCGAGCGGCGAGGTCGTGGTCACCACCGCCTCGGGCCACATCGTCGGACCAGAACGGTTGGAGCGGCACGGCAAGGAGATCGTCACCTTCGTCTCCACCGGTTCCGACGACGATCTGGCCATCTTGCTCGCCGACACCAACCAGGCCGGGGTCATCGTGCACGTCGGCGCACCACCTACCCTCGCTGAGTTCCTCGAACGCCCCCCGGGCGACGTGGCCCGCATGTTCGTGGCTCGGTTGCGCGCCGGCAGCAAGCTCGTCGACGCCAAGTCAGTCAATCAGCTGGCCAGCCGACCCATGTCGTGGTGGCCGCTGGTGCTGCTGGTGCTCGCCGGCGCCCTCGCGGTGGCCGTCGCCATCTCCGTCACCCCCGCCGGACAGGACTGGATCGATCGCCTCGGCGTGTCGTTCGGCAGTCTCCGCTCCTGGATCGAAGGACTGTACTCGTGATCACCTTTCGCTACCACGTCGTCTCCCTGGCTGCGGCGCTCCTCTCGCTGGCCGTGGGCGTCGTCCTCGGTGCCGGTTTCCTCGACTCGTCGGACGAAACCACCGACAGCAACGGCGAACCGGTCGCCGTCGCTGACCCCGCGATCGCCGCCTTCGAATCTGGCTACGCCAACCGCACGGCGCCTGCACTGCTCAAGAACCAGCTCGACGGCGAGTCAGTTCTCGTGATCACGGCGCCGGGAGCCAACGCCGCCGACATCAAGGGCGTCACGGCCTCGCTGGGTGAGGCCGGCGCCGACGTCGTGGGTCAGGTGGGTCTCACCACCAAGCTCCTCGACCCGGGCGGACGACAGTTCGCCGAGGGCGTCGCCCAGCAGGTGGGCGAGGACGTGCCCGGCATCACCTCCAGCGGCGACAGCTATGCCCGCATCGGTGCGGTGATCGCCCGCGGGTTGGTCGCCGGCAAGACGTCGGACGTCGACGAGGCGGCCACGACGCTGCGCACTGCCTTCGCCGAGGGTGATCTGCTGTCGCTGGACAAGGATCCGACCAAGCGTGCGTCGCTGGTCGTCATCATCACCGGTCCACGCACCTCGACCTCCCAGGACCAGGGCGTCAGCATCGCTGGCATTGCTGCTTCCATCGACACGTCGAGCAAGGGTGTCGTGGTGGCGGGTCCGTCCTCGGCATCAGAGTCCGGCGGCACCGTCGCCACCTTGCGCGATGACGACCAGACCCGAACGTTGTCGACGGTCGACGTCGTCGACTCGTCGGCTGGTCGGGTCGTCGTGGCCCTGGCTCTGGTGGCTGAGGCCAAGGGCCAGTCCGGTCAGTGGGGCACCTCCCGCAGCGCTGACGGCGCGGTCCCGAAGGGCTGATCTTCGGCTCATCTGCGCCCAGTCGGGTGTGTCGTGTCCGGCCGGGCCCGAAGCACGGTAGGCTGGAATCCCGTGGGGGACCAACCTCATTTTTGAGTCGCCGGAAGCCACTTCGGCCTTCGACCACGGGAGTCACCTTGGCAGGTAGCGCGGTTACCAAGCATGTTTTCGTCACCGGCGGGGTTGCGTCCTCGCTCGGCAAGGGTTTGACCGCGTCCAGTCTGGGACGCCTGTTGAAGTCGCGCGGTCTGCGCGTCACGATGCAGAAGCTCGACCCCTACCTGAATGTCGATCCCGGGACGATGAATCCGTTCCAGCACGGCGAGGTGTTCGTCACGAATGACGGCGCTGAGACCGATCTCGACATCGGCCACTACGAGCGATTCCTGGACGAGGAGCTGGTCGGACGAGCGAATGTCACCACCGGTCAGGTGTATTCGGAGGTCATCGCCCGCGAGCGGCGCGGCGACTACCTCGGCGACACCGTCCAGGTGATCCCGCACATCACCAACGAGATCAAGGACCGGATGCTGTCGATGGGCGGCCCTGACGTCGACGTCGTGATCCACGAGATCGGCGGCACGGTCGGCGACATCGAGAGCCAGCCGTTCCTGGAGTCGGCACGGCAGGTGCGGCACGAGATCGGCCGCGGCCACGTGTTCTTCCTGCACGTCTCGCTGGTGCCGTTCATCGGACCCTCGGGCGAGCTGAAGACCAAACCGACCCAGCACTCCGTGGCGGCGCTTCGATCCATCGGCATCCAGCCCGATGCCATCGTCTGCCGCTCCGATCGCGAGATTCCTGACAGCGTCAAGCGCAAGATCTCGCTGATGTGCGACGTCGAGCCCGAGGCCGTCGTCACCGCCAGCGACGCCCCGTCGATCTATGACATCCCCAAGGTGCTGCACCGCGAGGGACTGGACGCCTACGTCGTGCGTCGCCTCGACCTGCCGTTCCGCGACGTCGACTGGACCCAGTGGGACGCGCTGCTGCGTCGGGTGCACCAACCGCAGGACGAGATCACGATTGCCCTGGTGGGCAAGTACGTCGACCTCCCCGATGCCTACCTGTCGGTCGCAGAAGCCCTCCGCGCAGGCGGATTTGCCCACGACGCCCGCATCAACCTGCGGTGGGTGCCGTCCGATGAATGCGGCACCGAGTCCGGTGCCACGCAGCATCTCGGCGATGTCGACGGCATCTGTGTGCCCGGCGGGTTCGGTATTCGCGGCATCGAGGGCAAGCTCGGCGCGCTCACGTACGCCCGGGAGCGCGGCATCCCGGTGCTCGGTCTGTGCTTGGGCCTGCAGTGCATGGTCATCGAGTACGCGCGGAACGTGGCAGGCATCGAGGGAGCCAGCTCCTCAGAGTTCGATCCTCAGGCCACGCATCCGGTCATCGCCACGATGGCTGAGCAGCTCGACATCGTTGATGGTGCTGGCGACCTGGGCGGCACCATGCGTCTGGGGTCGTACCCCGCTGCGTTGAAGGCGGGCAGCATCGTGGCCGAGCTGTACGGCACCGACAAGGTCGATGAACGGCACCGCCACCGCTACGAGGTCAACAACGCCTACCGCGAGCAGATCGAGGCCGCCGGACTGGTCTTCAGCGGCACGTCGCCCGATGCCCAGCTGGTCGAGTTCGTCGAGCTCCCGCGTGACGTGCACCCGTTCTACGTCGCCACGCAGGCCCACCCCGAGCTGCGGTCCAGGCCCACCAAGCCGCATCCGCTCTTCGCCGGACTGGCCGCTGCGGCGCTGGCACGTCAGAAGGAGACGCGCCTTCCCGACGACGGATCAGCATGACGGCGCACCCTCGGCTCCCGGGGCTGCTCGCGGACGGGGAGCCGTTGACCGACACGGCTGCGTCGTGGCCGGTCGTCTCCACCGAGGTCGCCTACGACAGCGCCTACATCAGCCTGACGATCGAGACGATCCAGGACGGTGGGGGAGCACCGCACCGCCGTGCCGTGGTGCGACCGCACGGTGCCGTCGGTGTCGTCGCACTCGACGAGGATGACCGCATCCTGCTCGTGCAGCAGTATCGCCACCCTGTCGGGCAGCGGATGCTGGAGATCCCGGCGGGGACCCTGGACATCACGGGGGAGCCGTCGATGGACGCGGCCGCGCGGGAGCTGGCTGAGGAAGCCGACGTGCTGGCCGTCGACTGGTCGCTGTTCCTGACGCTGCACGGGACTCCCGGGTACTCATCGGAGCGATGGGAGGTCTTTCTCGCGACCGACCTCACGCCGGTTCCGGCCGATCAGCGCACGGCGCGGGAAGCCGAAGAGGCTGACATGCAGCAGTGGTGGGTGCCCTTCAGCGAGGCGGTCGAGGCCGTCTTCGACGGCCGGATCACGGACTCCATGACCGTCGCAGCGATTCTTGGAGTGCAGGCACGGCGTTCCAGATGACACCGGTGGAACGGGCCGTCGACGACTACCTCGGCCACTTGGGAGTCGAGCGCGGCCTCGCTGACAACACGGTCCGCTCGTACCGCCGCGACTTGCGGAGGTATCTCGGATTCCTGCTGGCGCGCGACCTGACCGAGCCGGCCGCGATCGGCGAGAACGACGTGACGGCCTTCCTGGGCTATCTGCGGACTGGCGATGACGACCACGCGCCGCTCGGCACGGCCAGCGCCGCGCGCACCATCGTGGCCGTGCGGGGACTCCACCGGTTCTTGGTGCGTGAGCAGGTCGTCAGCGCTGACGTCACGGCAGCGGTCAAGCCGCCGCGTCCGGCCGCCCGACTGCCCAAGGCACTCACGGTCGAGCAGGTGGAGGCGCTGCTGGACGCTGCCGGATCGCCGGGCACCGTCCTGTCGACCCGCGATCGCACCCTGCTCGAGGTCCTCTACGGCACCGGTGCCCGGATCTCGGAGGCGGTCGGGCTCGACATCGACGACCTCGATCTCGACGAGAGCTCGGTCCTCCTGCGCGGCAAGGGGGGCAAGCAGCGGATCGTGCCGCTCGGCTCCTACGCCGTGGCCGCCCTGCGGGACTACCTCACCGCGTCGCGGCCCACCCTGATCTCGACGACGTCCGCGACGCCTGCCGTGTTCTTGAACGCGCGTGGCGGCCGGCTCTCCCGCCAGAGCGCCTGGACCGTGCTGACGAAGGCCGCTGAACGGGCGGGCGTCACCGCAGAAGTCTCACCGCACACACTGCGACACTCCTTTGCGACCCATCTGTTGGACGGTGGTGCCGACGTACGCGTGGTGCAGGAGTTGCTGGGGCATGCCTCTGTGACGACGACCCAGATCTACACGCTGGTCACGGTCGAGAGACTGCGTGAGATTTACGCGACCTCCCACCCGCGCGCGTCGCGGTGAGGCCAGCGAGGGTGGGTAGAGTGAATATCGACAAATCGTCGACGGTGAGGGGAGATCATGGCGGTCACCACAGGACCCACGGGCCGGCCGAAGCCGGATTTTCCCGAGCCCAAGAAGCGTAAGCCGGGGGCGCCCGCGACCATCATCGCGATGTGCAACCAGAAGGGTGGCGTGGGCAAGACCACGACCACCATCAGCCTCGGTGCTGCGCTGGTCGAGACCGGTCGCCGCGTGCTGCTGGTCGACTTCGACCCCCAGGGTTCGCTGACGGTGGGGCTGGGCTTCAACGCCCACGACCTCGACCAGAGCATCTACCACGCCTTGATGGACCGCGAGGTCGGCATCAAGGACCTGATCATGACCACGTCGGTCAAGAATCTGGATCTCGTGCCGGCGAACATCGACTTGTCCGCAGCGGAGATGCGACTGGTCACCGAAGTGGGTCGCGAGCAGGTGCTGGCTCGCGTGCTCAAGCCGGTCCGCGACGACTACGACGTCATCCTGATCGACTGCCAGCCCTCGCTGGGCCTGCTGGCCGTCAACGCCCTGACGGCGGCGTCAGGCGTCATCATTCCGTTGGAGTGCGAGTACTTCGCCCTGCGCGGCGTGGCGTTGCTCAAGGACACCATCGAGCGGGTGCGCGAGCGCACCAACGACGATCTCACCATCATCGGTCTGCTGGGCACCATGTACGACAGCCGCACCCTGCACGGCAAGGAGGTGCTGCAGACCCTGGTCGAGGGGTGGGGAGATCTGGTGTTCCACACCGTCATCCGCCGCACGGTCAAGTTCTCCGACTCGACGGTCGCCGGCGAGCCGATCACCGAGTACGCGCCCACATCGCCCGGCGCCGAGGCCTATCGCGAGCTGGCCCGGGAGGTGCTCGCACGATGCCCCGGCGCGTGAATCTGCCCGGTGCCGATGAGCTGTTCCGACCCACCGCCAAGGAGGGCCTCGCAGGTGTCGTCCCGCCCCGCCCACCGCGCGAACCCCTGCCCAAGTCGCCTGGAGGCGCTGAAGAGCCCCCCTCGGAGTTCACCGCGAGGAGACTCCACGGAACCTCGCGGTTGCAGGCCGTGGGCGACGTCCCGGCCTCGGAGAGCGGACGTGTCAAGCACGACGAGAAGATGACCGTCTACGTCACCGCCGACGAGCTGCTCGCCGTGGAGCAGGCCAGATTGCAGCTGCGGGCTGCGCTCGGGCGCACGGTCGATCGGGGCCGTTTCGTCCGCGCTGCGGTGGCGTTGGCCCTGGCCGATCTGGACGAGCGGGGCACCGACAGTGCCGTGGCTCGTCGATTGAGCGACACGTGACCATCGCCGATGTCGACGATCCCGCACCCACCGCGTTCTCGGTCAATCTGGTCAACTTCGAGGGACCGTTCGACCTGCTGCTGCAGCTGATCTCCAAGCACGAGCTCGACATCACCGAGGTGGCCTTGTCCTCGGTGACCAGCGAGTTCATCGCGTTCGTGCGCCATCTGGAGGACGACCTCGACCAGACCACCAACTTCTTGCTGGTCGCCTCGACTCTGCTGGATCTGAAGGCCGCTCGGCTGCTGCCGCAGGGCGACGTCGAGGACGAGGAGGACCTCGCGCTGCTGGAAGCTCGAGACCTGCTGTTCGCGCGACTGATGCAGTACAAGGCCTTCAAGCAGGTCGCTGGAGCGTTCGCGGCGCGCCTGGAGATCGAGCAGCGACGGTTCGGGCGGGTCGCGCCCTTGGAGCCGCGGTTCGCCGAGCTGCTGCCTGAGGTCATCATCTCGGCGGGACCCGAAGAGCTCGCCCGTCTGGCAGCGGCGGCGTTCGCGGTCAAGCCCGTGCCGATCCTCTCGCTGGCCCACCTGCATGCCCCTCAGGTCAGCGTGCGCGAACAGGCTCACCTGGTCGTCGACCAGCTGCGCCGCAAGGGCGAGATGTCGTTTCGCGCGCTGACCGCCGATGCGCCTGACCTGATGACCAAGGTGGCGCGCTTCCTCGCGCTGCTCGAGCTGTTCCGTGAAGGCGCGCTCTCCTTCGAGCAGGCCACCCCGCTCGGCGACCTCCTGGTGCGCTGGACCGGGACCGACGAGGGCGACCTCGATGTCGGCGACGAGTTCGACACACCCGTGGTCGAGGAGACTGGTCTTGAACCCGTGGAGCGCGACGACACCCCTGACCCGAACGGACCGATCGATGAGTGATCACCTGGCCGACGAGCCGAACGAGCTGGAGCCGGACGTTCTCGACCTGCGGCCTGCTCTCGAAGCGGTGCTGATGGTGGCGGACCAGCCGTTGGACCATCTGACGCTGGCCCAGGCCGTGGATCATCCGCCGCTCGAGGTACACGAAGCGCTGCGTCAGCTGGCCGACGAGTACACCGCTGAGGGTCGCGGCTTCGAGCTGCGGTCGATCGCCGGCGGGTGGCGGTTCTTCTCCCGCGAGGCATTTGCCCCGGCGGTCGAGCGTTTCGTCCTCGACGGCCAGCAGGCGCGACTCACCCAGGCTGCGCTGGAGACGGTGGCGGTCGTCGCGTACCGCCAGCCGATCAGCCGTTCCCGGATCTCGGCCATCCGCGGTGTCAACGTCGACGGTGTGGTCCGCACCCTGGTGACGCGCGGGCTGATCGAGGAAGAAGGTACTGACGCCGAGAGCGGCGCGCTGCTGTACCGCACCACGTCGTACTTCCTGGAGCGCATGGGACTGGACAGCTTGGCCGAGCTGCCAGAACTGGCACCGCTGCTGCCCGAGCTGGACGACATGGACGAGGAATCGACCGCACCAGCATCTGCCCCGGAGCCAGAGCCCGCACCGACTCCTGAGGAGTCACATGACTGAACCGACCGAGCAGGGGATCCGGCTGCAGAAGGTGCTGGCGGCCGCTGGCATCGCCAGTCGCCGGCGGTGTGAGGAGCTGATCGCCGACGGCCGGGTCGAGGTCGACGGCGAGGTCATGACGCAGATGGGCGTGCGGGTTGACCCCCTGACTGCTCTGATCCGGGTCGACGGCAAGCGCATCCCGCCACCCAACGATCACGCGTACGTGGTGCTCAACAAGCCCACGGGCATCGTGTCGACGATGGCCGACGAGAACGGTCGCCCGGACCTCTCGGGCCTGCTCGCCGACCGCACGGACCGGTTGTTCCATGTGGGACGGCTCGACACTGACACGTCAGGTCTGCTGGTGCTCACCAATGACGGCGATCTGGCGCAACAGCTGGCACATCCGTCGTTCGAGATCACCAAGACATATGTCGCTCTGGTCGAGGGAGCCGTCTCCGATCGGGTGGGTGCCGCTCTTCGCGAGGGCATCGAGCTGGAGGACGGCTCTGCACAGGTCGACCGTTTCGTGGTGAAGAACCGCGGGCGTGGTCAGTCGATGGTCGAGCTGGACATCCACATGGGCCGCAATCGCATCGTGCGCCGACTGCTGGCCGAGGTGGGCCACCCGGTGGTCGAGCTGACGCGAACGGCGTTCGGCCCGCTGCGACTCGGAGGCCTGCCCGTCGGAACGCTGCGCGACCTGACCCGCGACGAGCTGGGCGCCCTCCTGGACAGTGCAACGGCATGACCCTCACGATCGATGGGCCGGTCCTCGTCATCGGATGCGGGCTGATCGGCACCTCGCTGGCCATGGCGCTCACCGAGCAGGGTGTCGCGGTGCATCTGGCGGACGTCGTGCCGGCCAACGTCGAGCTGGCCGCCTCCCGTGGCGCCGGGTCTGCTGATCCCGTCGTCGAACCGGCTCTGGTCGTCGTGGCGGTTCCACCGTCGGTGTCGGCAGCTCTGGTCGTGCAGGCGCTCGCCGACCATCCGTCCGCGGTCGTCACCGAGGTCAGCAGCGTCAAGGTCGACCTGCTCGAGACTCTCGCCGGAGCGGCGGGCGCCGATCGATTCGTGGGCGGACATCCCATGGCGGGCAAGGAACGGTCCGGACCGATGGCCGCCACGCCGTTGCTGTTCGAGGGCCGCCCGTGGGCGATCGTTCCGCTGCCCGAGACGTCGCCCGCAGCTGTCGAGACCGTCACCGCCGTCGCCACCGCAATCGGTGCGGTGCCCCGCACCATGGATGCCCGAACGCACGATGCGTCGGTCGCGCTGGTGTCACATGTGCCACATCTGGCCTCCGTGCTGGTGGCAGGGCTGCTCAATGACGCTCCCGATGGCGCACTTGACCTGGCTGGCCCCGGCTTGCGAGACGTCACCCGCATCGCCGGCAGCGTCACCGGCATGTGGCTCGACATCTTCAGTGGCAACGCGACCGAGGTCAGTCGCCTGCTCACCACCTTGCGCGGCTCGATCGACGATGCGCTCATGGCGCTGGACACCGACCCTCATCGCCTGGGAGCGCTCCTCGATGCGGGTCGCGCCGGCACCCAGCTGATCCCGGGACGACACGGCGGAGCCAGCGAGATGTTGGTGACGGTGTACGTCTCGGTGACCGACCAACCGGGCGAGTTGTCACGGTTGATGGGTGATGCGGGACAATCAGGGGTCAACATCGAGGACATCCGCATCGATCACGAACTGGGCCGCTTGGTGGGCCAGGTCGAGATCGCGGTGGACGCCTCAAAGGCCGACATCCTGGTCACCGCGCTTGACGCGCGGGGCTGGGCCGCACATCGCTAACCGGAGGACACTGTGAGGGGCACGTCCAGAATCGTCGCCATCGACGGACCGTCAGGTTCGGGCAAGTCGAGCACGTCGCGCGGAGTCGCGTCGCGGCTGGGCATGACCTACCTCGACACCGGCGCGATGTACCGCGCCATGACCTGGGCGCTGTTGCAGGCCAAGGTCGATCTCGACGACCCGGAGGCCATTGCCGCGGCCGCTGAGCGGGTGGCGCTGCGATCGGGAACCGATCCCTCCAGTCCCACCATCCACGTCGGCAACGACGACGTGTCCGCACCCATTCGCGGCGACGAGGTGACCGCGGCAGTCAGCCCGGTCGCCGCCGTGCCGCGCGTGCGCGAGCTGTTGGTCGCGATGCAGCGCGACATCATCGAGGCCGCCGACGGCATCGTGGTCGAAGGCCGCGACATCGGCAGCGTCGTGGCGCCGGAGGCCGACACCAAGATCTATCTCGTCGCCGATCCGTCAGCCCGCGCCGCACGTCGCGCCAAGGAGACCGGCGCCGTCGACACCGGCGCCACCGAGGCAGCTCTGGCGCGGCGCGACCAGATCGATTCCACCCGTACGGTGTCGCCGCTGCTGCAGGCCGATGGTGCCGTGGTCGTCGACAGCACCCACCTGGGCCTTGAGGAAGTGATCGACGTCATCGTGGGGATCGTCGAGAGCCGATGAGCGCGTCGTCGGGGTACCGGGCCATGCCCGAGGCTGGTCTCACGGTCATGCGCGCCATGGTGGGCAACCACTTCCTGCGCAAGTGGGACGTGCACGAGCGCGGCCAGGCGCACGTGCCCGAGACGGGTCCGGTCATCATCGCTGGCAATCACATCGGCTGGGCCGACGGTCCGACCCTGGTGGCGCGATGCCCACGCAAGCTGCACATGCTGACCAAGGAAGAAGAATTCGCCGGCAAGCACCGGCACCTGCTGCGATCCATCGGCCAGATCAAGGTGGCTCGCAACCGCGTCGACTCAGGTGCGATGCGTCGTGCTGCCGGAGCGCTCAAGGCCGACCAGGCCGTCGGGATCTTCCCGGAGGGCATTCGTGGGGACGGCGAGTTCCACCAGATCAAGAGTGGGATCGCCTGGCTTGCGCTGGTCAGCGGCGCACCGATCGTTCCCCTGGTGATCTTCGGCACCCGCGAGCGCGGCCAGGGTCCCAACTACCGGCCAGCCGAGGGTGCGCGCATCGACCTCGTGTACGGCAAGCCACTCTTGGTCGATCGGCAACCGTGGCCACGCGACCGCTTCGCCATCGAACAGGCCACCGAACAGATCCACTCCCATCTCAGGGACCACCTCGCCTGGGCCAAGTCAGCAGCACGTCGTGACTTGCCCGGGCCCATGCCGGCGGGAGCCCGCAATGACTGAGCACCAACCGGTATTGGCCGTCATCGGCCGCCCCAACGTCGGCAAGTCGACGTTGGTCAATCGCATCATCGGCCGTCGCGAGGCGGTCGTCGAGGACGTCCCGGGGGTGACCCGGGACCGAGTCGCCTACGACGCGATCTGGAATGGCCGCGCATTCACCGTCGTCGACACCGGCGGATGGGACCCCAACGCCCGCGGCATGGCTGAGCGCATCGCCGCACAGGCCGAGATCGCCATCCAGGTCGCGGACGCCGTGCTGTTCGTGGTCGACGCCACGGTGGGCATCACCGACATCGACGAGAAGGTGGTGCGCATCCTGCGCGCCGCCAACAAGCCGGTGGTGCTGGCGGCCAACAAGGTCGACGATCAGCGCACCGAGGCCGAGGCAGCCACGTTGTGGAACCTGGGCCTGGGCGAGCCCATTCCGGTCTCGGCCCTGCACGGCCGGGGGAGCGGCGACATGCTGGACGCCATCCTCGAGGCGCTGCCGGACGCGCCGCCGGAGGACTGGGAACCCGAGATCGGTCCACGCCGCGTGGCCATCGTCGGCAAGCCCAACGTCGGCAAGTCCAGCCTGCTCAACCGTCTGGCTGGAGAGGAGCGTGTGGTCGTCGACGACGCCTCCGGCACCACCGTCGACCCGGTCGACGAGATCGTCGAGCTGGGAGGCCGCACCTGGACCTTCATCGACACGGCCGGCATTCGTCGCCGCGTGCGCGATGCCACCGGGCACGAGTACTACGCCAGCCTGCGGACCTCGTCGGCCATCGAGCGTGCCGAGGTGGGCGTGCTGATCATCGATGCCAGCGTGTCGTTGACCGAGCAGGACCTGCGGATCGTCAGCCAGGTGGCCGAAACCGGCCGCGCCTTGGTCATCGCGTTCAACAAGTGGGATCTGGTCGACGAAGAACGCCGGTTCTACCTCGATCGCGAGATCGAACGCGAGCTGGTGCAGGTGCAGTGGGCGCCGCGCATCAACATCACGGCGCGCACGGGCTGGCACGTGGATCGTCTGGTCCGCGCCCTGGACTCGGCCCTCGAAGGCTGGGAGACGCGCGTGCCCACGGGTGCGCTGAACTCCTTCCTGGGCCGCCTGGTCGCCGAGCACCCGCACCCGGTGCGTGGCGGCAAGCAGCCCAAGATCTTGTTCGGCACCCAGGTCAGCACCTCACCGCCGACCTTCGTGCTGTTCACGTCCGGCAAGCTCGAGGCGTCCTACATGCGCTACATCGAGCGTCGACTGCGCGAGACCTTCGGCTTCGTCGGCACCCCGATCCACATCCAGCAGCGCCCCCGCGAGAAGCGCGCCCGCCGCTGACCCCTCCGCCGCCGCCCACCCCCGCGAGTGGCGCAGTTTGGTTGATTTTGAGGCTTCGAACGCGCCAATGCGCGCCGCTCGAGGAACAACCTGCGCCACTGGAGGGTCCGTCTCCGGCCGATGTCGGGGAGACGGGGTGCTTGAGGTAACGTTCATCCTCGGTACCAACGGGCTGTGGCGCAGCTTGGTAGCGCACCTGACTGGGGGTCAGGGGGTCGCAGGTTCAAATCCTGTCAGCCCGACCGATCAGGCCCGGAAATCCAAGGATTTTCGGGCCTGAACGCGTCTCTGGACGGTGAACTGCTCGTTGCATGCTCGCCCCCCAATCCGTGACTGGGGCGAGCGGCGACGCGACATGTCGCCGGGTGCCGGTGCTCAACCATTGCCGATGGTGTCCTCGAGTGATCTACTGAATTCCCACGTACTGCCCCAGACCCCGGCGGTGAATCCCTTCTCACTCCGGGACCGGCCAGCATGGACGCTCAGATGTTTCGGCAATCCGTCCTCATTCCATCGCGCGTTCGGTCGGCCAAGGAGTACCGGATCTGCAGCATTGCGCTTCAGGATCAGATCCTGGAGGTCCTGCACCGTGTCGATCGACCTGGCGTCACGGCACTCGGCCACTGCAGGGACGGCGAGTGCTACATCCTGGTCGAGTGCGACAGTCCGATCGACCTCGTGCACACCCAACGCGTCATCAAGGCCATGGGGGTGGTGTTCAGTGAGGTCTTTGACCATCTGCGGGTCGATGCGAGTTAGGCGGTACTGACCCTGCAGCTACCCGCTGACGTGTCATCCTGAAGGTGCATGTTGCCGCCCGGACCCTGCGGATCACACGAGCAGCCCGGAACGAGCCAACGATGTCCCACCCCGCCGACACCACCGCACACGCCACGTACGTCAGCCATTTCACTGATCTGATGCAAGCCGTGCGTGCCGAGGGTCTGCTGGAGCGTCGGCACGGCTACTACTGGGCGCAGATCGGGGCGCACATCGGCGCGTTCTTCGCCATCTGGGCCGGCTTCTTCGTGCTCGGCAACTCGTGGTTGCAGCTGATCTTGGCCGCTGGGCTCGGCGTCGTCGTGACGCAGTTCGGGTTCCTGGGCCATGACGCAGCGCACCGGCAGATGTTCACGTCGTCCTCGTGGAACACCTGGACCGCCCGCATCCTGGCTGGTGCGTTCGCGGGGTTGAGCTTCGCGTGGTGGCGCTCCAAGCACAACGCCCACCACAAGGCGCCGAACCTGGAGGGCTACGACCCCGACATCGGCGCCGGAGCGATCGCGTTCACCCCGGGCATCGTGGCCGACCGCACCGAGGGGTTAGCCGGTTGGTTCGTGAAGCGTCAGGGCTGGCTCTTCTTCCCGCTGTTGACTCTTGAGGGCCTCAACCTGCATGCCGAGAGCATCCGCGCTGCCCTGGACAGGACGTCGAACCAGCCGTGGCGGCGCACCGAGCTGGTCATGGTCGTGACGCGGCTGGCCGGCTACGTCGCGATCCTCGTGACCGTGCTGCCGCTGGGCAAGGCGGCTGCATTCTTCGCGATCCAGATGGCCGTCTTCGGCTTCTGCCTCGGGGCGTCGTTCGCCCCAGCCCACAAGGGGATGCCCATCGTCCCGCCGGGGATGAAGCTGGACTTCCTGCGTCGTCAGGTGATGGTGTCGCGCAACGTGAGAGGCAATCCGTTCGTCGACTGGGCGATGGGTGGGCTCAACTACCAGATCGAGCACCACCTGTTTCCCAACATGCCGCGCTGCAACCTGCGGAAGGCGCAGCCGCTCGTCCGTGCGCACTGCGAGGCCGAGGGCGTCAACTACATGGAGGTCGGGCTCTTCCACTCCTACGCGATCGTCGTCGACTACCTGAACAACGTCGGCATCCGCGCCCGCGACCCCTTCGACTGCCCGCTGGCCGCCCAGCTGCGTGGAGGACCCCAGCTCGAGCCAGTGGCGTCGGCCCGATGAGCACCGAGGAGCGCCTGGTCGACGAGATCAGCGAACGCGTCGCAGAGGGCGTCGAGGAGATCAAGCCCAAGCTCCGCGGCTGGTTGCATGCCGCCACCGCTCCCTTGGCGTTCTTCTCCTTCCTCGTGATGCTCGTGCTCACCGACGACGTCCGCATCCGGATCGGCGTAGCGGTGTTCATGGTCAGTGCCCTGTCGCTGTTCACGATCAGCGCGGTCTATCACACCGGGAACTGGTCAGTCGGCGCACGACGGGTCTGGCGACGCCTCGACCACGCCAACATCTTCGTGCTGATCGCGGGTTCGACGACCCCGTTCGCGATCCTGCTCCTGACACCGCAGCACGCGATCGTCCTGCTGTCCGTGTCGTGGGCGGGCGCACTGGTCGGTGTCGTGTTTCAGGTGTGCTGGTTCGACTCGCCGCGCTGGCTCCATGTGCCGATCTATCTGGCGCTGGGGTGGGCTCCGATCATGTTCGTCTCGGACTTCGTCAACGAGGCTCCGGTGGCTCCGCTGATTCTTCTGGCCGTCGGGGGCCTGCTCTACTCGATCGGCGCGGCCGTGTACGGGCTTCGGTGGCCCAACCCGTCGCCGACCTACTTCGGCTTCCACGAGGTCTTTCACAGCCTGACGATCGCCGCCTTCACCGTCCACTACGTGGGGGTGAGCCTGCTGGCGTACCAAGCCCGATGAGATCTGACGTCCGGCTGGGACCTCGACGCCTTCAGGGTCTGTTCATGACGCGGTCGACGTGCGGTCGGCTCAGCGTCAGCAGGGCCTCGCGCAACAGGTGTGCCACATCTCCGACGGGCACGCCCAGGAGGACTGCGGCCTGGGTGTGGCAGTGATCGCCGAACCAGCACAGAGCTAGCGCGACACGTTGGTCGTCGGGCAGTCGATGGAGCGGCGTGAGCGGTGGGGGAGCAGCAGGGGTGCGTGCGGACGGAGTGGGACGGCTCGTCCACTGTGCACAGACGGTCACGGCGAGCTCGCGGAGGGTGTCCGATGTCGGGACGCGGCTCTCTGCGGCACACCTGAGTGCATCGAGAACCAACCTGTCGGCACACGCGGGGATCGAAGTGAGGGTGCTGGCCAAGGCGTGGAGCTCCACGGCGTGTCGGTCGTACAGCTGACCAGCATGTAGCGCGGAGGGTGAAGGTTCTCGCTGCTCAGGGCTCCGCTGGGACGGCTTGCCGGTGGCGATTCGTCTGGTACGAATATTCATTCCCCGGACCGCTTTCGTCGAAGACCGATGGGGTCGTCGGGGGCTGGGGCGACGCTGTGTGAGCGTGTTGAGGCTATCGAGTGGCGTTCATGCGGTCAAGCAGCCGCTGAGGTGGTGGGACACGGGGCTATCACGACGGAGCGATCAAGGCACTCACGCTGTGGGGGTCGGTGAGGACGGCGTGAGCCACGTCGCCCAGGCGCTGTCGATGCTCACGGGCGTAGGCCCGCATCAGGTCGAACGCCTTGTCTGGGTGCACCTTGAGCAGGTTGGCGAGTGCCCCCTTGGCCTGCTCGATGGTGACTCGGCTGTTGAGCGCTCCCTGCAGCTGCTCGGTCAGCGTCTCTGCCCGGTGCACGTTTCGTTCCTGAAGGATCGCGATGGTCGCGACGTCAGCGAGCGCCTGCACGACACGCACGTCAGCCTCGTCGAAGCGGCGGGTGTCGTTGCCGAAGATGTTGAGCGTGCCGATGATCTCGTTGCGCAATCGCATCGGGATGGCGTGCACGGAGTCGAACCCAGCGTCGATCGCGCGGGGCGCGAACTCCGGCCACCGATCTGTGGCAGTCGAGAGATCGGAGTTGACCACAGGTTCTCCCGTGCGGAAGCAGTCGAAACAGGGGCCTTCGTCGTTCTGCAGCTGAAACAGCTCGACCAGCTTGGCCTGCTCGGTCGATGCCGCCATGTACTGCAGGTGACCGTGCTGATCGGCCAGCAGGATGCCAGCCGCCATCGCGTCACAGATCGTCGCAGCGTGCTCGGTGAGATTGTGCAGGAAGTCGACGAGGTCGAAGTCATCGACCAAGGTGTCGGCTACCTCGACAAAGACGTCGGAGAGCTTCTCGGTGGAGATCATGGTGCTGACGTTCCCTTCGGTGTTACTGATTCTAGAACTCTCGGAGTCATTCGTCTGTGGCCTAGTCGAGGAAAATTGTGGTCGAGTCGAGCACAACGTCACCGGACATGATGAGAGCGGCGAGCTCGGCCAAGGATTGTTCGTGGGCGAAGGCGTGGGCGCGCATGCGCACCAGCGCTTCACTCAAGCTGACGCCCAGCTGCACCATGACCGATCCTTGAGCCTGGTAGATCACCGTTCGGTTGCTCAGTGCCTTCTCCACGCCAGGGTGCAGAGAACCGTCCTGAGGCTCTGGGTCGCCGTCCATGAGGATCTCCGTCGCGGTCTCGGCGAACGTCAGAGCCATCTTGAGCTGCTCGGCATCCAGCCGGGGCGTGCCACTGGTGTAGATCGTGAGGACGCCGAACGTGGCTGCGCCGACATGAAGCGGGAAGGCGAACACGGCGTTGACGCCGATCTCGATCGCCCGACCCCGGTAGATCGGCCATGCCTGGCCATCAGGCGATTGGAGATCGGCGATCAACACGGGCCGTCTCCGCGTGTAGGCGTCGTGGCTGGGGCCCTCGCCGAGGGCGAACTGAAGTTCGTCCAGCACGAAGCTGCGCTGGTCGGCGCTGGCGACCACCCCAACGGATCCAGACTCGGACATCAGACTCACCGCCGCTCCGAGGGCCGACGTGTACTGGGCGGCCGCCCGACACAGGCGCGCCAGCAAGGCGACCGTGGTGGTGTCCTCGCCTGCCGTGGCCTGTGCTGCCATCAGCTCCGCGACGGCTCCGTGACGATCGAGCGGCTCGTCGGCACCTTCACCGTTGCTCATCGCGTCCGCCTCCCGTTGAAAGGCCACCAGGGGCCCTCGGGGGCGGCGTCACTCTCGACAGGCTACTGCAGGGCGACGACGTCATTCAGGGAGTCGACCACCTCGAGTCGCTCGGAGTCCGCTGTGGCGGCCTCCGGGAGCGTGCGTTCGGGATCGACGACCACGACGTCCAGTCCATCCAGGCCGAGGCGCCGGACGCACTCCAGCAGCATCCGCCGACCCACGTCGTGGAGGCGGTAGACGCGGGAAAGGTCCAGCGCGACGCGCCGGGTGGTGTGGTCGCTCTCGGCGATCGCCCGGACCACGGTCTCTGCACCGGCGAAGCGCAGGTCGCCCTGCACCTCGTAGACCGTCACAGGGTCGTCCCCCTCGGAGACGAAGGAGCCTCGCAGCGCCGAGCGTCCTTCCTGTGCGACGTCCATCAGGTGCATGCCCATGTCGCCGGAGAGCCGCTCGAACACCTCGACGCCACGCACGCTGCTGCCGTGCGGGTCCAGCCGCGGCGAGAAGACCGCGATGCCCACCTGTCCCGGTAGCGCGCCGAATACGCCACCGGACACTCCGCTCTTGGCGGGGATCCCGACGTCGGTCATCCAGTCGCCAGCGGAGTCGTACATGCCGCAGGTCATCATCACGCTCAGGACCTGGCGCACCACCGGACGGCTGAGCAACGTCTCGTGGGTCTGGGGATGCACCCCGGCATTGGCCAGCGTCGCGGCCATCAGCGCGAGGTCACGGCAGGTCACCTTGATCGAGCACTGCCGGGTGTACCCCTCGACAACCTTCACCGGGTCGCAGTCCAGCGTTCCGGACGCCTTCAGCAGGTGGGCCATGCCGAGATTGCGGTGTGCCGACTCCAGCTCGGAGGTGAAGGCGTCTTCGTCGACGACCAGCTCACGCCCGGCGAAACGGCTGAACCCTCGGCGCACGCGGTCGGAGCGGGCCGGACTGTCGCCGCCGTCGACGAGGGAGTGAGTGAGGATGGCACCCGCGTTGATCATGGCGTTCCTGGGACGACCGGTCCCGGGCTCGAGGGAGATCTCGTTGAACGCCTCGCCCGACGGCTCGACGCCCACTCGATCGTTCATGGCCTCCACGCCGCGGTCGGCAAGCGCGAGGGCGTAGGTGAACGGCTTGGACATCGACTGGATGGTGAACTCGGCGTCGGCGTCCCCGGCGCTGTAGATCGTGCCGTCGACCGTGGCGACACAGATGCCGAACCGGTCAGGATCAGCGGCGGCCAGCTCCGGGATGTAGTCGGCGACCGCACCGCCATCGGCGCCGCACGCGTCGAGAACCTCGAGCAGGTAGTCCGGAATGGGGGAGCGCATGCCCGTCAGCGTAGGTGAGCCCGTCAGCTCAGAGGGGGTGGGCAGTCCCTCCCCGATCTGGACCGGGGAGGAACCGTGGTCTGCCGTCACTCATGACTGCTCAACCGGCCGATCCCCTCATGCGCAGGTGAGTGAGAACCGCGCAGCGACGACCTCGCCATGCGCGTTGGTGGTGAGCCGGCCGGTCATGGTCAGGACCAGGGTGGAACCGTCACTACCGGTGAGCGGCGCACGCAAGCGAAATTGCCCGACTCGAGCGTGATCTTCTCCGTCGTCGCTCACGCCAGTGATGACAAAGTTGACCTTCTCGCGAAAATCGCCTGAGTACGTGGGACGCGCCGGGTCGTCGGGAGTCAGCGAGAGGTGGCCACGAATGACTCCGTTGACGTGGAACTCGCCCGCGGATCGGCCGCCGGGTGCTTCGACGATCCGGTAGGAACCGGACCGGGTCTCATGCAGTGTCGCGGCCCAGGGGCCGCATGAATTGTTCTCGGCGGAGAGGTGCTCGTCTCCCGCCCACGATTCGGAGTAGGTGTCGTGCTGAGCGGGTGCGGCCATGGCTGCGCCGTTGCTCCCCAGGGCAAATGCCAGGACGACGACGGCGGTGCTGATGACTTTGGCGGCGCTGGTGGATGTGAACATGTTGTCTCCTCAATGGGGGTGAATGGTGGACCGGCCGGGTTACCCGATGACGCAAACGACCGCGGTCGCCACGAAGACGAGGGTGCCGAGACCGGCAGCGACACCAACGCTGAGATCAAGCGATCCAATGCGGCGTCGGTGCTCCAGAGCAAGACCCACGGCCACAGCGCTGAAGACGCTCGGCCAGCCCGACCAGAAGGCCAGGAACAACACGGCACTCGCGACGGCGAGCCCGAGCGCCATCCGGGCCAGGCGCTGCGTGGCGCCGGCCCAGCCACGCAGTCCGAAGGCGACACCGATCGCAAGACCCGCCGCGGCGATGAGCCCGGTGATGGCCCATTGGCCCGCAGATGTGCCGTTCGAGTCGGCGTTGAGGCCGGATGCCTCCCCGCCAACCATGGCGGCCGCGTAGACGCCGAGTCCCAGCAACCCAGTGAGTGTCGGGTGTCGAAGATCGGGCGGGGAGGTGGTGAGTGAGGTGGTGGTGTTCATGACTGGCTCCTTCAGTGGTGGTGATGCCGACCAGCACACCGCGAACGCTGTCGAGAAGGATGTGTCATGAGGCGGATCAGGATCGGGAAAATGTCCCGGGATGTCTAGGGCTGCAGACCCCTGACAACGCCGGCGTGGCGGTCCACAATGCGTGTATGGATCCCGCCATGCCTCGCGACCTCGTGCTTGTGCGTATCGGGTGGATGCTGACCGCGATGTCGATGGCCCTGTACTTGACGATCCCCCTCTCGTTGTCCGGCGGGGTGATGTCGCGCCCAGGCATCGTGAGCGCCACCGAGACCAGCGATGTGGTGGCTGGCATGGTCATCTTCTTGTTCCTGGGATCCGGGATCTTGTTGATTCGCGCCCGTCCGCGCAACCCCATCGGTTGGTTGGTGCTGGCCAGTGGCGCTCTGCAATCTGTGCAGATGAGCGCCGAAGGGTACGGGGCTCGTGCGCTGACCGATCCCGATCGGTCATTACCGCTGGGACTCCCGGTGATGTGGCTGGCGTCATGGGCATGGATGCCGTCGTTGGCGCTGGTCGTGGCTGTCCTGCCGGGTCTCTACCCGACGGGGCGGCCCACTTCTACCTTCTGGCGATGGCAGATTCGCGGTGCCTTGGTCGGGATCGGATTGCTCGTGGTGCTCGCCGCCACCACTCAGGGCGGTGTTGACGATGTCGTCGCGGACGTGCGGCTGCCGTGGGACGCGCCTACCTGGTACGTGGTTGCCCTGGGGGTCCCCGCTGCTGTCCTGGTCGTAGGTTCGATCATCGTCGCGCTGGTGGGCACGCTCGTGAGGGCCGTTCGGGCGCGGGCACCGGAGCGTCAGCAATTGCTGCTTCTGCTCGTGTTCCAGATCGGGATGGTGATCGGGTTCCTCAGCCCGTACGAATTCTCGTTCGCACTGGTCTACGGACTGCTACCGGTCGCGGTCGTGGTGGGGGTGCTGAGATATCGGCTCTTGGGCATCGAGGTGGCTCTGCGACGGACCATGCTCTACGTCCCGCTCACGGTGCTCGTGGCTCTGGTCGTGGGTGGGATCACGACGTCTGTGGCGCGGTTGGTCCCTGTCGGCCCCTTGCCGCTGCTCATGGGTTCGGCTGTCGTCGCGGTGCTGGTGATCCCGGTGGCCGGTTGGCTGCGCGGGCGCGTAGACAGGTTCGTGCTGGGGGAGCGGGTGGATCCGCTCACCGCCGTGCACCGTCTGGGCGTGGGCCTGGAGGGCGCCGGCGACGATCCGGTGCAGTCGATGCTGAGGGCGGTCTCGCTCGCAACCGGGGCGACCCACGCTCGGGCTGTCGACGCCAGCGGGCGGGAGATCGCCACAGTCGGCTCGCCAGATGGGTCCGGTCTCGAGGTGCCGTTGCGCCACAGCGGGCACGTGCTCGGATCCGTGACGGTCGGACCGCGACAGAATCTGCCGCGGGTCGGCGAATCAGACGCCCAGCTGCTCGCTGTCCTGGCTCCGCACCTGGCCGTTGTCGTGCGTTCACGCGCCCTCACCGAGCAGCTGGCAGTTGAGCGGGCGAGGGTCGCGGAGGCAACGTTGGCTGAGCGCGACCGATTGCGCCGCGATCTACATGACGGGCTGGGCCCCTCGATGTCCGGAATTGCCCTAGGCCTCGAGGCCGCCGCGCTCGCCCTCGCCAGTGACCCGACCACCGTGCGAGAGATTCTTGCTCATACGCGGGCCGAGGCGACCGCCGCGACCACCGAGATTCGGCGGGTGTTGGACGGCCTCAGGCCATCGGTCCTGGACCGCGCGGGCCTGGCGGGTGCGGTGCAGGAGACGGCGTCGTCCCTCGGTCTGGGTGTCCATGGGGGTGTTGCCCTGCAGCTCGACGTCGACCCCACGCCTCTCGCACCATGCGTCGAGGAGACGGTGTTCCGGATCGTGGCGGAGGCGCTAACGAACATCTCCCGCCACGCGGAGGCACGTCGATGTCTGGTGTCCGTGCGAAGTATCAACGGACAGGTGCAGATTCGAATCTGCGACGATGGAGTTGGCCTTCTCCAGGATCACACCCCCGGCCACGGCCTCGAGTCGATGAGGAGCCGGGCGGCTGACCTGGGTGGGCAGATCGCGATCACGCCGGCAAATCCCCGCGGCACCGAGGTTTCCGCTGTCATCCCGCTGGGGCCGTCGTGAGCGTGCGCGTCGTGCTGGCAGACGATCATCCGATGTACCGGTATGGCCTCAGCGCAGTCCTGGCACAGTCTGACGCGGTCGACGTGCTGACCACCGCCGGGAGCGGCCGCGAACTCCTCGACGCAGTCGCACTGCATCGCCCCGATGTGGTGATCACCGACCTCAGCATGTCGGACATGGATGGAATCGCGGTCACCCGGGATCTGGTGAGCAACAACCCCGAGATCGGAGTGCTCGTGCTCACCATGCACGAGGACGACGAGCACGTCTTCGCTGCGCTGCGGGCCGGTGCTCGCGGCTATCTCGTCAAGGGTGCTGACGGTGATGAGATCGTGCGAGCCGTTCAAGCCGTCGCGAACGGCGACGCTGTGTACGGCGGCTCGGTCGCGCGCCGAATCGTCTCCTTCTACTCCGGCGACGCCGGGCAGTCATCGGTCGAACGGGCTTTCCCTGAGCTGACTCCCAGGGAGCGGGAGGTACTCGAAGCGTTGGCGACCGGTTGCCGCAACCACGAGATTGCCAGGCGGCTGGGGATGTCGGAGAAGACGGTGCGCAATCACGTCTCGCAAGTTCTGCTCAAGCTTCAGGTGCCAGACCGCACTGCGGCTGCGCTCAAGGCGCGCGACGCAGGGGTGTCCGGTGATGACGTCACCCGCGACTGCTGATGGCGTTGGGTGTGCTGATCCTACGGGCCCCATGGCCGCCGATCGACGGCTCTCACGATGAGCGGTCCGACCGCCCGCCAGGCGCGTCCATGCACGCCGGCTCGCTGAGTCCTACACTCATGACCATCCCGGCGAATGTGATCCGGGTCACCTCGGCGAGTCAGTGTCTCGCACCACGGGATCGGTAGGGGCCATGACCATCATCGGAGCCACCTTCGCGGAAGTCATCATTGGATCGAAACACCGCACGTCGTCGGCGAAGATCGCGGGGCGCCACGATGTCTGACCTCACACGCAAGGCGATCGGCTGAGCTCATCGGGACGTTCACCCTGGTGTTCTTCGGTGCTGGTTCAGCTGTCTTCGGGCTTGACGTGATCGGGGGCACCGGAGTGGCGTTCGCCTTCGGACTGACCCTGCTGGCGCTGGCCTATGCAATAGGCCCCACCTCGGGCTGTCACGTCAACCCCGCGGTGACCTTGGGGGTGCTCCTCCGCCGTGGCATCTCCTTGCCGGAAGCCAGCGTCTACTGGATCGCGCAGCTCGTCGGTGGCGTCGTCGCTGGTGCGCTCCTGAAGGTCATGGTCTCGAACTTCGGAGGGGTCACCGATCAGACCGGAGCGCTGGGAACCAACGCGTGGGGTGATCGTGTCAGCGGAGGCGGAGCCTTCGTCTTCGAGGTTCTCGCGACATGTCTGCTGGTTCTGGTCGTCATCCTCGTGACCGGTCGCGCGGCGGCACCAGGCTTTGCAGGGCTCGCCATCGGGATAGTCCTCATCGTGGTCCACCTGGTCGGCGTCCCGTTGGACGGGACCTCCGTGAATCCGGCACGGTCTGTGGGCCCGGCCTTGTTCGCCGGTGGTGATGCGTTGTCGCAGGTCTGGCTCTTCGTGGTCGCACCGTTGCTCGGTGCCGCGATCGCTGCTCTGGTGGCGCCGGTGTTCGACCTGCCGAGCAACCAGGACACGGCGCAGGCCCCGGGCACCGACCCGACCGGCGCGGGCGTGCCCTCCTGAGAGCTCTCGTTCATCACACGTGAAGGTGGTCCCATGCGTACGGTGCTTCTGGTCATTCTGTGCCTGTTCCTTCCGTTCTTGGCGGTGTTGTTCAAGGACGGACTGAGCCTCAAGGTCTTGTGGGCCTTCCTGCTCCAGCTGCTCGGCCATGTGCCCGGCGTGATCTACGGGCTGTACCGGGTGCTGAAGAACTAGCGCCCAGAGCGCGGCAGGATCCCACGGGGGGACGACCAGTCCCGCTCCTGACGGGGGCTCGCGAAGAACGTTCCACGACAGAAATGAGCGCTAGATGTTGTCTCGGCTGAAGGCTTCGGCAGACCGACTGCGCAGCAGTCTGTTCTTTGTCCCCATGCTCTGCGTGATCGCCGGCATCGTCGTCGGGGAGGGGATGCTCGTCATCGACGATCTGGTCAGCGGCATCAGTCCCCGACTGACGGCCACCGTCGACAGTGCCCGGACCGTGCTCACCACGGTCGCGGGAGCAACGTTGACCTTTGCCGGTATTGCCTTCTCGGTCAGCTTGCTGCTGATCTCGCTCGCATCGAGCCAGTTTTCGCCACGCGTCGTCCATGGCATGTTCCGGGATCCATTCAACAAGCGCGTGATGGGTCTGGTCATCGGAACTTTCACCTACTGTCTGGTCGTACTGCGTGCAGTTCGATCGGCGCTCGAGGGGCCAGCGGGCGACGCGATTGTTCCGAGTTTGTCGATCCTGCTCGCAGTGGCCCTCGGTATCGCCTCGATCTTGGCGATCGTGGCCTTCATCAACCATGCGGCCCACTCCATGGACGTCTCGAACATTCTTCGTCGGGTGACCGAGGAGATCCTGACCCAGGCACGCTCAGCCTGGCCAGATCCGGAGCCGGACAGGCCTACCGACGATGAGCACGAAGAATCAACGCCGCTTCCCGAGAATGCCGTCGCTGTGCGCTTCTCCACGTACGGGTGGGTGCAGAACGTGGACTATGACGCGCTCTTGACGGCGTTGCCGGCCGGATCGCGGGTGCGGTTGGAGACGTTCGCCGGACAGTACGCCATCCAGAACACCCCCATCTGCCACATCTTTCCGGCTCCCGAGGAACTGGCGAACATCGCGGATGCCGTGCGAGCGGCCGTCATGGTCGGGGAGACCCGGACGTTGCAGCAGGACATGGCCTACGGCGTCCGGCAGCTCACGGATGTGGCGTTGAAGGCCATGTCGCCCGGGATCAACGACCCCACCACGGCTCACGACGCGGTCTCACACCTCGGCACGGTGCTGGCGGACCTGCTGAGCCGCCAAGCACCGGCGCACCGGTTGTCCGGCGAAGAGGGACTGGTGCTCATGATCCCGCACGCCACGACGCACGAGCAGCTTGTCGATCTCGCCTTCGACGAGCTGAGACTCGTGTCGGCGGGTCAGCCGACCGTGCTGATCTACTTGTTGGACGTGCTGCACCATGTCGAGCAGTCGTTGGCTCCGCCACGCCGTTCAGCTGTCGTGCGTGCCCTCCGCCGTCAGGCCGATCAGATCCGAGTCATGAACGAGACCGCCGATGTGCCCGAACCTGACAGGGAACGGGTCCGCCGAGCCTACGCTCGGCACTTCTGAACACGACCTCGAGCACCAACGGATCCTGCGGGGGCGGGCTGGGATGCCGCGGTCAGAAATCGGGGAGGACATCCTCGACTGCATCGATCACCTTGGCCAGCACGGGACGGTCGTCCCCTCCGCTGGCCCAGGCCGGGTCCTGGGGCAGCGGGCCCATCGGGTCGGCGTTCTCGGGTCGGTCGCTGGGTGGTGCAAGGGCTCGGGTGAGGGCCTCGTCCAGGCCGACCAGCTGGTGACCGTCCGGCAGGAGCAGGTCGCAGAAGTCGTCGTCCGCGGCCACCATGTCGTGGTGCAGGCTCTCGACCAGCGCCTCGACAGTCGGACGGGGCACGTCGGTGAGGCTGCCGACCAAGGTGCCGACGAGAGCTGTGGGCACGAGTGGCACGTTCACCTGAGGTCGCTCCAGGCCGGCGTGCTTGGTGTAAGCCTCGAGCAGCGCGCCGTAGCGCAGCGTGTCCGGCCCGCCCACGTCGAAGTGTCTCGACGGGCCTTCGTAGTCCAAGGCTCCTAGCAGCGCGTGGAGCACGTCCACGACCGCGACCGGCTGCACCATGGAGTCCATCCAGGTGGGCACGGTGTGCACCAGCATGCGCTCGCTGACCTGGCGGATGATCTCGAAGGAGGTCGACCCGCTTCCCAGCAGAACCGCCGCCCGCAGCACCACCACCTTGGCATCGGTGCTGCCGAGGATCGTCTCCACCTCGCGCCGCGAGGCGATGTGCTCCGAGAACTCAGAGCTGTCCACGTCCGGCACCAGTCCGGAGAGGTAGACGATCTGGCCGACGTTCTCGGCGCGCACTGCGTCAGCGATGTTGCTGGCTGCCTGTCGATCGGTGTCGGCGAAGTCGTCGCCACCCATCCCGTGGATCAGGTAGAACACGACGTCCACGCCGGCGCAGGCGGTCAGGACCTGTTCGGGGTCGAGCGCGTCCATGACGACGGTCTCGACCCGGTCGCCCCACCACGGCTGCTCCCGATCGGGGTCGCTGGTGGTGGTGCGCACGTCGTGACCGCGCTCGAGCAGCAGCGGCACCAGCCGGCCGCCGACATATCCGGTGGCGCCAGTCACCAGGATCTTCATGCGATGTTCGTCCTCACGGTCGGCGAAGGTGGACAGCTGAACCCTAGTCCGGGTGACGTCTCTTCGCCGGTCGCCGTCATGGCGGTCCCCACCTGTCATCGGGGCGGGGGAGCGCTTGTGGTCAGCGAAAGGTGCCACCATGATGCATGGCTGAACTGCTGGTGATTGCGCTGTCCGTCTTCGGATTCGCGATGTTCTCTCGACGCGCATCCATGTCGCCCGTCACCGCGCCGATGGTCTTCACCGTGGTGGGGCTGCTGCTCGGCACCCTCGGCGCCGAGTGGTTCGACCTGACGCTCGACGGCGAGGTGGTGTCGGTCCTGGTCGAAGGCACGCTGGTGCTGGTGCTGTTCACGGACGCCGCCCGCATCGACCTGCGGGCGCTGCGTGCGTCCGCGGCGCTTCCCGCCCGGCTCCTCGGCATCGGGCTGCCGCTGACGATCCTCGCGGGAACGGCCGTGGCGGCGGTGCTGTTCGACTCGCTGACGCTGGTCGAGGCCGGGTTGATCGCAGCCATCCTGGCGCCCACCGACGCGGCCCTCGGTCAGGCGGTCGTCAGCGACAAGCGCCTACCGGCACGTGTTCGTCAGACGCTCAACGTGGAGAGCGGCCTGAACGACGGCATCATGGTGCCGGTCGTCACGGTTCTGCTGGCTCTGGCGGTCGTCGAGACTGACCCGACCGGTGCTGGCGGGTGGGGTGGGTTCGTCGCCGGACAGCTGGGCTTCGGTGTGGGGGCCGGACTGATCGCAGGAGCCGTGGGCGGCTGGCTGCTCCATCGTCGTTCGTCTGCCGACGAGCTCGAGGGGACCTACCGCCAGCTGGCCGGTCTCGCCGTCGCCGTGGCCGCGTTCGCGGGGGCCGAGGTCGTCGGGGGTAACGGCTTCATCGCCGCCTTCGTCGCCGGGCTGGCCTTCGCACGAGTGGCGTCAGAGGAGTGCGCCGACGTCCAGGACCTCACCGAGGACGAGGGTGAGCTGCTCACGGCACTGACCTTCGTGGTCTTCGGCGCGGCTCTCGCGGCCCCGCGGCTATCGGACCTGACCTGGCAGATTGGCGTGTACGCCGTTGCCTCGCTCACCCTCGTGCGGATCGTCCCGGTGCTGATCGCGCTCGCCCGAACCGGCATGCTGCTCCAGACGCGGTTCTTCATCGGGTGGTTCGGCCCCCGGGGACTGGCCTCGATCCTCTTCGCGCTGCTGGTGTCGCAGGAGATGAGCGGTCCAGAGGCTGACACGATCCTTGCCGTTGCCGTGTGGACCGTGCTGCTCAGCGTTTTCGCGCATGGCATCAGCGCGAGCCGCTGGGCCGGCCACCTCGCCGACCGGTTGGATGCCGGCCACGAGCAGATGGCCGAGAAGCAGCACATGCCTGAGCTGCCCACCCGGCGAGACTCCTGAGCAAGGTACCGGCGCTCGTTCGCCGATCGTGAGAGCCTCGTGAGCCAGCAGGCCCGACCCAACCCACCCGCACACCGGGCCGGCGCCGGACCGACGAGAGGACTCCCATGTTCTTCGACAGCTTCTCCGACCTGACTCGCGTCATCGTGGTGACTCCACTGGCCTACCTGTGGCTGGTGGTGGCGCTTCGGATCAGCGGGAAGCGCACCCTGGCTCAGCTCAACGCCTTCGACTTCATCGTCACGGTGGCACTCGGCTCCACCCTGGCCACGGTCCTCCTCAGCAGCTCCGTGTCCTGGACCGAGGGAGCGACGGCGCTCGGCATGCTCACGGTGCTGCAGTTCATCGTGGCCATGCTGTCGGTCCACTTCTCGTGGTTCCGCCGAGCCGTCACCTCGACTCCTTCGGTGCTCCTGCGTGACGGACAGCCGATTCTCGAGACCCTGGTGCGTGAGCGGGTGTCCGAGGCAAGTTTGCGTCAGGCCGTGCGGCAAACCGGATACGGCGGGCTCGAGGAAGTAGCGCTTGCCGTCCTCGAGAACAACGGCACGATCAGCGTGATCCCGACCGGCCAGCTGGGCAGCGGATCCGCGCTGCTGTGACCTGCACCACTAGGCTGCCTGCATGACCAACGTCGATGACGAACGCCGGGCCGTCGAGCTGGTGATGGGCACGACCCAGTACGCCGAGGCGATTGCCGCTCTCGCAGAACGGACGGGGCGCCCCGACGCTGATCTGCGGAACGACTCGCAGGCCGCGCTGGAGGAGATGTCGGCGTACGTCGATGAGTCAGCCTCGCGGGTCTGGGATCGCATGGGCCGCTGGTTGACGCGCTCCTACGAGGTCGACGTCGACTCCAGCAAGTTGGCGGACCTGGCCGAGCTCGGGCGCCGACACTCGTTGGTGTTCCTGCCCAACCACCGCTCCTACCTCGACCCCCTGGTCCTCCGCGCGGCCACGACCGGGCACGGATTCCCCAGCAACTACACCCTGGGCGGAAACAACCTCGCCATCTGGCCGTTGTCCAAGCTCGGGAAGCGCAGCGGACTGATCTTCATTCGACGCTCCACGCGCAACGACCCGGTCTACCCGGCCATGCTGCGCCTCTACCTGGGATTCCTGCTGCGTCAGCACGCGAATCTGGAGTGGTACTTCGAGGGAGGCCGAACCCGCACCGGAAAGCTCCGGCCGCCGCGCATGGGGGTGCTGCGCTACCTCGTCGATGCCTTCCAGACCAACGGTGATGACTCCGATGACGCCTACCTCGTGCCCGTCTCGATCGTCTACGACCAGCAGCACGAGGTCTCAGCCCTCTCCCGCGAGGAGAGCGGCGGCAAGAAGGTGCCCGAGAGCCTGACGTGGGCCTACCGGTTCGCTCGCGCCCAAGGCCGACGTCGCGGACGGGTTCACGTGCGCTTTGGTCCACCCATGTCGCTGCGGGAGGCGCTGGCCGACGCCGGCGCGCGCGCTGACAGCGACGACCTCACCGATCTGGTGCCGCGCGTCGCCTTCGAGGTGGCACACCGCATCAACGCCGCCACGCCGATCACTCCGGCTGCTCTGGTGACCTTCGGCCTGCTCGACAACGACGGTCGGGCCATGACGTTGGCCGAGACGCTGGCCGTCCTTGAACCGCTGGTCGCCTACGTGCGTCATCGACAGCTGCCGCTCACGGCAGACGTCGACCTGGGTCGTCCTGAGGGCTTGCGCCGAGCGCTGGCCACTCTGGTGCGCGAGGGGGTCGTGGTCGAGTACACCGGCGGCCTCGAGCCCGTGTACGCCATCGCGCCTGATCGGCAGCACGAGGCAGCCTTCTACCGCAACACCGTCACGCACTACTTCATCAACCGCGCGATCCTGGAGGTGGCACTCGTCCAGGCGTGCGGCGACTCGGCTGACGTGAACGTCGTGTCGGCGACCTGGACTCGGGCGCTGGCGCTGCGCGACCTGCTCAAGTACGAGTTCTTCTTCGCGACCAAGGCCGAGTTCGACACCCAGATGCGATACGAGACCGATGTCGTGAGTCCGGGCTGGGCCGAACAGAGCCCGACCACGGAGGGGGTCATCAAGCAGCTCTCGGACTCGCACCTGCTGCTGGCGCACCGCGTGATCGGCCCGTTCCTGGAGGCCTACTCGGTGGTGGCCGATCGATTGGTCACACGCGAGCCCGCCGCGCCGCTGGACGGCGACGGACTGATCGCCGAGAGCCTGGGCGTCGCGCACCAGCGATGGCTGCAGCAGGACCTCCACTCGCCGGAGTCGATTTCCAAGGACCTCATGGGTGGGGCGCTCAAGCTGGCCGGTAACCGGGATCTGGTGGGTCCCGGCGGCGACGAGCTCGTGCAGTCCCGCCAACGCTTCGCCGACGAGCTTGCCGCAGCGGTCCGGGCCATCGAGGTCGTCCGCTCCCTTGCCCTGAAGGACTGATCCGTGGCTGACATCGACCAGCTGCTCGCAGCCGTCGCTGACGGGCCTCAAGGCCCAGAGGTGGGCGCCTTCTTCGACTTCGACGGCACCTTGATCCACGGCTACTCCGCGGTGTTGTACTTCCGGCAGAGGCTGGCGAACCGGGCGGTGAGCCCGCAGGAGCTCCTGGGCACGCTCGTCGAGGTCTTCAACATGCAGCAACGTGGACACGACGTCACGCGTCTGGTCGGCGTCGGCCTCGGTGCGCTGCGCGGTACCGCGCTGACCGACCTGGAGGAGATGGGTCAACAGCTCTTCAGATCGCGCATCTCCGGTCAGCTGTACCCCGACGCCCGCAGGCTCGTCCGAGCCCATCTGCGGGCCGGGCACACCGTGGCGCTGGCATCCTCAGCCACCAGATTCCAGGCCCAGGCGGCTGCCGAAGACCTCGGTATCCAGCACCTGCTCGTCACCGAGGTGGAGACGCTGGACGGCGTCGTGACCGGACGAGTCGATGGCCCGATCCTCTGGGGGCCCGGCAAGGCCGACGCCGTCACGGCGTTCGCCGAGGAACGGGGCCTCGACCTCAGCGAGTCCTATGCGTACGGCAATGGGGGCGAGGAC
This sequence comes from uncultured Actinomycetota bacterium, assembly GCA_963769445.1. Lineage (GTDB taxonomy): Bacteria > Actinomycetota > Actinomycetes > Propionibacteriales > Nocardioidaceae > Aeromicrobium. The sequence goes on from CAVYLO010000004.1 coordinate 443,191, forward strand.
CTCCTCTATCTCCAGACCGTGGGCCGACCTCGTCCGCTCAACGCCGACAGCACCCTGACCCAGGCGGCGGCCGAGCGGGGCTGGCCGGTCCACCGGCTGCACCGCCAACGACGCCTCACGCCGGCCAACGTGGTCCGTTCGGCTGCCTCCTTCGCCGGCCTGTTCACCGGCGTCGCTGCAGGGCTGGGGATGGGGTTGGTCAACCGCGATCGACAGACGGCTCTCACGGTCGCAGCCGCGATCAGCTCCGAGCTCGCACTGGCCGGCGCCGGGGTGACGTTGGAGGTCGAGGGCCAGGAGAACCTCTGGCACACACGACCGGCCGTCTTTGTCTTCAATCACCAGAGTCAGCTCGACGTCGTGATCCTCGCGGCTCTGCTGCGGCGCGACTTCACCGGCGTGGCCAAGAAGGAACTGGCCAAGGACCCCACCTTCGCCGCGATGGGCTGGCTCGCCAACATCGCCTACGTCGATCGCACCGACAGCGTGGCCGCCCGAGAGGCCCTCGCTCCAGCCCTCGACAGCCTGCGATCCGGCACCTCGCTGGTCATCGCCCCCGAAGGCACTCGCTCGCCCACGCCGCGGCTGCTGCCGTTCAAGAAGGGCGCCTTTCACCTGGCGATGCAAGCCGGGGTGCCGATGGTGCCCGTGGTCATTCGCAACGCCGGAGAGATCATGCCGTCCCACTCGATGATCCTCACGCCGGGCACCGTGCAGGTGCGCGTGCTTGCGCCGGTGTCCACCGCTGACTGGACGACGGACAACCTGGACGAGCAGGTCGCCCTGGTCGAAGAGCTGTACGCCGCCGCTCTGGATGACTGGGACCCGGTCAGGACCTGAGCGTGGTGCGGGCGACAGGCAGCCCGATGTCTTGCTTGGTGCTGTGGCTCAGGGCTGCATCGCGTAGGCGTCGCACAGCGCTTCGACCTGGCTCCAGACACGACCGAAGCGAGCGTCGTCGACCACCGGGACACGGAGCGCAGTGGGTACCCAGGCGCGCTGTTCGTCGGTGGCGCCGCGCTTGCCCTGCAGCTCCACCGCATGGGCCGAGAAGTCTCGCACCAGCACGTCAAAGACGGCATCGAGCACGTCATCGTCGGCGCCGACAAGCTCGGCCTGCTCCAAGATCAGTTGTCCGTACACGATCAGCGTGAAGAGCTCGCCAAAGTTCAGCATGAGGTCCATGTCGCCCAGCTGCTCCGTCGAGGGGGCAGCCGTGGTCAGCAGATCAACGAAAGCCTCGGCCTGCTCGGTGAAGCGGACCACGTTGGGCAGGTGGGTGTTGGCGGCGTAGGGCGCCCGCCAATCGCTGAACCGGACCTTGCCGAGGCCACGCGCAGGACCCTGGCGGAAGAGGAAGTCATCATCTGCGGCATCGCGTCGCACCGGCACCACGGCCTGTTCCTCGGGCAGGAACAGGTAGGCCGGCATGAACTTGCCGATCAGCATCAGGTTGACCGCTGCGGTTCCCTCCAGCTTCGGCAGGCCTGTGACGTCAGTTCTGGCAACGGCGAGATACGTGTCGGCCTCGAAGCCCTTCGCGGCCACGATCTCACCGAGCAGCGCCATCACCTTCTCCGCCTCAGTCGTCGCCTTCATCTTCGTGACCGGATTGAACAGCAGGTACCGGCGATCCTCAGGTGTTGCCGTGCGGAAGTAGTCGATGGCGCGGTCGCAGAACAACCGCATGCCCATGAGTCGAGCGTAGGCATCCACGAACTGTCGCCGGATGTGTCCCATCTCGGTGACCTTCTTGCCGTAGAGCTCTCGGTGGTGTGCGTGGGTGATCGACTCGTAGAAGGCGTGGGTGGTCAGCCCGATGCCGCCGAAGCACAGGTTGAACTTGCCGACGTTGACCGTGTTCAGCGCCGCGCTGAAGGCGTCTTCGCCCGTGTGCAGGATGTCGTCGGCAGTCACCGGGTAGTTCTCCAGCTCGAACTCCGCGACATACATCTGGGTGGGTACCACGTTCTTCACCACGTGGTAGGCCTCGTGCTCGCTGTCGGCGTAGAAGAAGACGTACTGCTCCGTGCCCTCCACGTCGGCCAGCCGCCCGAAGACCGAGACCGTGGTGGCGCAGTTGCCGTTGCCGATGTAGTACTTGCTGCCGTTGGCCAGGTATCCGCCGTTGCCGTCGGCAGTGAGCACCAGGTCAGTGGCATAGATGTCGGCGCCGTGCTCCTTCTCGGAGAGGCCGAAGGCGGCCACCCCGCCCGCCTCGAGCGCTGCCGCGGCGCGCGTGCGCGCGACCTGGTTCTCGCTCTGCCAGACCGGGCCCAGTCCGAGCATGGTCACCTGCCACGGGTACCAGTAGTTCAAGCCGTAGAAACCGAGGATCTCCGAGAGCGCGGCGATGCGGGCGGTGTCCCACCGCTTGTCCGCGTCGCCGCCTGCTTCGCGCGTGGGGGTCAGGAACGTGGCGAAGAGGCCCTCCTTCGCCGCGAAGTCGAGGAAGTCGCCGTACCAGACCTTCTGGTGGTAGTCCTCCAGAAGCCGGACCTTGCCACGTGTCTCGAACCACTCGATGGTCGCCAGCAGCAGGCGCGAGGTCTCCTCATCGAAGTGCTGAGGATCGTACGTAGAGGGGTTCAGCAGCATGGCGTTCTCCTGTGGCTTCATGGTGCTCCAGCCTCGATGGGCAGGACACACAGAGCACGTCGGTGCATCGCGCTCGACTCCTCACCGTATCGGCACCCCTTGTCAGGCAGCGGTCGGTCAGCGATTGGCCGGGGTCCGATGCGCAGGTTCTGTGGTCTACTCGCATGACGGCGACCTACGCCATCGCGCAAGGGAGATCGCTCATGATGATCCAGGTCCATACCGACCACAACATCGACTCCGGCGACGAGCTCACCCATCACGTGGAGGACGAAGTCGAGGCGGCGCTCTCGCACCACGCATCTCGTCTCACCCGCGCCGACGTCCATCTCAGCGACGAGAGCGCGGGACGCAAGACCGGCGCAGACATGAAGTGCATGATCGAGGTGCGGCCCGCCAGTCACGAGCCGGTGGTGGTCACGGCGCACGCCACGACAGTCGACGAGGCGATCAGCGACGGCGTCGGACAAGATGGAGCATCTCTTGGGGAGCTTGTTCGGTCGACTCGACGACAGGTGATCGCCGGCGATGAGCCGTGGCCTTGGAGGGCCATCCTTGCAGGAGCCTCAGACAGTACAATTGTTCGGAAATTCATTGAGATAACGGCGAATACTCCTTGTCATCGAACATGTGTTCGATTATGATGGAGGTATGAACTCGCAGTCCACCATCGACGTCATGCGCAGCACCGCGCAGACGCTGCGGACCGGTGATGTGCGCGAGAAGCTGCGCGCTCTGCAGACCCTGCAGGACGCGACTGATGCCGCGAAGGCTGTGCTGCTGACCGAGCTGGAAACCTCCCGCGATTTCGAGCTCGACGGGGCGTCGACGATCAACGCCTGGGTTCGCAACGAGTTGCGGCTCAATGCCGGCACGGCGACCGCGCTGGTCAAGAACGTGACCGCGCTTGCGTGAGTTGCCGCTGGTTGCCGACGCTGCGATCAACGGTCGCATCAGCGCCGCCCACGTGCAGGTGTTCCGCTACGGCCTGGCCCACGTCGGACTGGCCAAGATGCGCGAGTTCGAGGACGTGTTCGTCGAAGTCGCGCTTGAGCATGATCCCGGTGAGTTGTTCGAGGCCGTCAAGCACCTCAAGGACGTGACCCATCCCGAAGATCTTGATGATGCGTGGGAGAAGGGGATGGACAAGGAAGACTTCCAGGTCAATGCCGTCCCCGACGGGTGGCACGTCAACGGCTTCCTGGGCACCGTCACCGGGGCCAAGCTGAAGAAGGTCATCGACTCGGTCTCCGCACCCCGCGACGCGGAGGACACCCGCACCGGATCACAACGCCGCGTCCAGGGCCTGGACGATCTGTTGTCCTCGATCCTGGGCAACGGGCTTCCCTCGGACAAGGGCGTCAAGCCGCACATGTCGGTGTTCGTTGACGCAGAGACGTTGCAGGCCGCCGCCGAACACGTCCAACACGGCGTCCAGAACCCCGGATACCTCCCCAAGCCCATGCCACCGGTCGAGCCGGCCACGCTGGCCGGGCATGGTGCGATCGGCCCGAATCTGTTGATGTACTTCGCGTGCGTGTCCGACTTCACCGCGTTCCTGGTCAAGACCAACGGCGACACCCGCAAGCGCAGATCCTCAACGCCGGACGCGAGCGCTACCAACCCAACCAGCTGCAACGACGCTCCGTCATCGCCCGCCAAAAGGGTGTCTGCGCCACCCCCGGCTGCCACCACACCCACCTGGAGATTCACCACGTCATCTGGTGGTCGTTGGGCGGCACCACCGACCTCGACCTCCTCGTCGGACTGTGCAGCCGCTGCCACCACCTGCTGCACCGCGGTCGACTCCACATCGCCGGCAACGCCACAGATGGATTCACCTTCACCACCCGCGCCGGCCGACCCCTTCGCCGACGACGACGAACCGACTTCCGCCGAGCCGCCTGACCACCCCAGTCCGGCGGCCCTAGGATCTGCCGGTGAGATCAGCACACGATCGCGAGATCCTGCGCCTCGCGTGGCCGGCCTTCCTCGCCCTTGTTGCGGAGCCGCTGTTCCTGCTCAGCGACGCCGCCATCGTCGGGCATCTCGGCACGCCCGAGCTGGCCGGTCTCGGCATTGCCGCGGTGATCCTGCAGACGATCGTGGGTCTGTGCGTCTTCCTGGCCTACGGAACGACGGCCAGCGTTGCGCGGCAGCTGGGTGCCGGCAACACCGCCCGAGCGCTGGCGCAAGGAATCGACGGCGTGTGGCTGGCCCTGATCATCGGCGTGATCGCCACGGCCGCCGGGCTGCTGCTGCTCGACCCCGCGATCGCCGCTTTCGGTGCATCGGATGCGGTCAACGGATTCGCTGCGGACTACCTGCGGATCGCTCTGCTGGGCATCACGCCACTGTTGGTGATGCTGGCCACCACCGGCATTCTGCGCGGCTTGCAAGACACCCGCACGCCCTTGGTGGTGGCGATCGGTGGCAATGTGCTGAATCTGGCACTCAACGTGGTGCTGGTGTTCGGCGTGGGTTCCTTCGGCGGCCTCGGCATCGCTGGTTCCGCCCTCGGTTCGGTCATCGCGCAGGTGGTCAGCGCCGCGGCGCTGCTGTGGGTCGTGGTGCGCGCCGCCCGCGCCGAGGGAGCCGCGTTGACCCCCGACCTGCCGGGGATCAAGGCGGCGGGTCGAGCCGGGATGCCGCTGGTCATCCGCACCCTGACGCTTCGTGCAGCGATCCTGGTGACCACCTACGCCGTGGTCGCGGGCGCCACTGGGGCGGCCGACCAGACCGTCGACGTCGCCACGCACCAGCTGGCCATGACCCTGTGGGGATTCCTCGCCTTCGTGCTCGACGCCATCGCGATCGCGGCCCAGGCGATCACTGGGCGACATCTCGGTGCGGGCGACGTCGAGGCGACGCGCGCCGTCACGCGCCGAATGATCCAGTGGGGTGTCGTGAGCGGCGTGGTGACGGGTCCTGCTGCTGGCGGCGTCCAGTCCGGTGATCGGCGTGCTCTTCACCAACGATGCGGCCGTGCAGGACCGACTGGTGCCCGTGCTTCTGGTGGCCGCGATCGGCCAACCGCTCGCCGGTGTGGTCTTCGTGCTCGACGGCGTGCTGATCGGCGCGGGGGACGGGCGCTACCTGGCGTGGGCCGGAGTCGCGGTGCTCGTGGTCTACGCCCCAGCGGCACTGCTGGCCTCGTCGCTCGGCGGCCTCGTGCTCGTGTGGATCGCCTTCGCGGGGATCTTCATGGCCGCGCGGGGCGTGGTGCTGATGGTGAGGGCCCAGGGCGACCGGTGGATGGTGACCGGAGTGTCGGCGAGTCCCAGGCGATGACGTGAGTTGCACGGCGACGCCGCTCACAGGGGCGTACCGTCAGGACAGTGACGTCGTCAGAGGTGCTGGTTGCTGCTGGTGGGCACGTGGCGGGTGCGGTCCGCGACCAGATGATCACCAGCCCCAAGACCCTGCCGTCCGATGCCACGGTTGGACGGGTTCGCGAGGCGTTCGGCAATGACCACGTCCATCTGGTCCTGCTGACCGAGGGCACGATGCTGCGGGGCACGCTGCTGCGCAAGGACCTGGCGGGAGCGCCCGACGATGCGAGTGCCCTGGCGATCGCCACGCTCGACGGCCGCACCATCGGACCCTCCGCCGCGATGGAGCAGGCGCGTCAGGTTCTCGCCGCCACCGAGGCGCGCCGCCTGGCCGTCATCGACCGCGAGGGTGCCCTGCTCGGCCTGCTGTGCCTGAAGCGCCGCCGGACCGGCTTCTGCAGCGAGTCCGATCTCGACTCGCGCCGGGTCACGGGCGTCCGTAGGCCTCGAGCCAGCGAAGCCACACCTCGCTGACCGTCGGGTAGGACGGAACGGCGTGCCAGAGGCGGCTGATCGGCACCTCGCCGACGATCGCCACCGTGGCGGAGTGCAGAAGTTCGGCCACGTCAGGCCCGACGAAGGTCGCGCCGACCAGCACCTCACGGTCAGCGTCGACAACCGCGCGAGCGTGACCCACGTAGTGGTCGGAGACGGTGGCGGCGCCGGCGACGCCGCCGAGATTCTGATCGAGCACCTTCACCCGTATGCCAGCGGCCAGTGCGGCCTTCTCGGTCAGCCCCACGGAGGCGACTTCGGGGTCGGTGAAGGTCACCTGCGGAACGATCTGGTGGTCGGCCGTGGCCACGTGAGCGCCGAAGCGTGACGTGTCCACCTCGGTGCCTCGGGCGCGGGCCGCGATGGCGTCGCCGGCGGCGCGAGCCTGGTACTTGCCTTGGTGGGTGAGCAAGGCGCGGCGGTTGACGTCGCCGACGGCATACAGCCAGTCGACACCGTCGACCTGAAGGGTGTCGTCGACCGTGATCCACGAGCCCGGCTCGAGACCCACCCGGTCGAGGCCGATGTCCTCGGTCCGCGGTGTGCGGCCGACGGCGACCAGCACCTGCTCGGCCACGACCTTGCCACCACCGGCCAGCTCGACGACGGCGTTCTTGGCGGTGCGATGGGCCGCGACGACATCGGTCTTGATCTTGACCGTCACCCCCATGGCCTCCAACGACTGCTGCACCAGCTCGCTGGCGAAGGGTTCCATCTGCTCCAGCAGCGGGCCGCGGCTGATGACGGTGACCTTGGCGCCGAAGCCGGCGTACGCCGTGGCCATCTCGCAGCCGACCACCCCTCCACCGATGATCGCGAGGCTGGCCGGGATCTCCTGAGCGCTGGTGACTTCTCGGCTGGTCCACGGCTCGACCTCCGCGAGGGGGCCGGGCACCAAGGCGGATGACCCGGTGCTGATCACGACGGCGTGGCGGGCCCGCAGCACCGTCTCGACGTCGTCAGCGCCCGTCACCGTGACCTCACGAGGCGCGGTGAGACGACCGTGCCCCCGCACGAGACCGATGTCGGCGCTGCCCAGCCACTCGACCTGGCCGGAGTCGTCCCAGTTGCTGGCGAATGCGTCGCGCCGCCTGAGCGAGCCGGTGACGTCGACGCTGCCCGTGACCGCCTGCTTCGCGCCATCGACGTTCTGGGCGGCGCGAACGGCGGCGCCGCTCCTGAGCAGCGCCTTGCTCGGCATGCACGCCCAGTACGAGCACTCGCCTCCGACCAGCTCGCTCTCGACGATGACGGTCTCCAAACCGCCCTTGACGGTGCGGTCGGCGACGTTCTCGCCCACGGCGCCGGCTCCGATCACGATGACGTCGACCTCACGGATGTCCATGTGGCCCAACCTATGACGGAATGGTCTGACAGGCTGATTGCATGACGCTGTCAGCCGTCGCAGTGTTCTGCGGCTCCCGTCCAGGGACCGATCCGGCGTTCGCCGATCTGGCCCGATCCACCGGCCGCACGCTGGCCGAGCGGAACATCACCGTCGTGTACGGCGGCGGCCACGTCGGCTTGATGGGTGTCCTTGCGGATTCGGCGATGGAGGCTGGCGGCCGGGTCGTCGGCGTCATCCCGCGCCAGCTGCACGAGCTGGAGGTGAGCCACGGCGGTGTCACCGAGCTGCACGTGGTCGAGTCCATGCATGAGCGCAAAGCCATGATGGCCGAGCTGGCCGATGCGTTCATCGCGCTGCCCGGGGGCGCGGGCACGATCGAGGAGATCACCGAGCAGTGGACCTGGGCGCAGCTGTCGATCCATGCCAAGCCGTCTGCCTTCCTCGACGTCCGAGGACAGGGCTTCTGGGCGCCGATGGCTGCCATGATCGACCAGATGGTCGGCCACGGGTTCGTCTCGGCGGGGGAGCCGAGCGTTCCAGTGTTCGCCGACGACCTGGTCCGGCTGCTCGATGAGCTGGAGGGGCGACCGCAGAGCGCCGACTCCTTCGATCCCGATGATCTGGTGTGAACGTCATCCACGTGGTCGCCGCATTGATCACCGACCCGGACGGACGGATGCTCACGGTCCGCAAGCAGGGCACGGAGATGTTCATGAATCCGGGCGGCAAGCCGGAGGTGGGGGAGTCCGCGCTGCAGGCGTTGCGCCGCGAGCTGGTCGAGGAGATCGGCCTCGACGTGACGGTCCGGGATCTCGAAAGGATCGGCACCTTCACCGCGCCAGCGGCCAACGAGCCCGGACATGTGGTCACCGCGGAGGTGTTCCGACTTCGACTGCCCGACCCGACTCATTGCGTGGGTGCCGAGATCGCCGAGTCGTGCTGGATCGATCCGCGCGACCCGGGCGACATCGCGTTGGCCCCCCTGGCAGTCGACCACCTGATGCGTCTCCTGTGACCCGGTCGGACCTGATCCCGCTCAGACGCCGCGCCGCCTGACGGGGCAGACTGGACCGATGGACGACGTCGCAGGCACCGGCATCTCGTTGACGCAGATCATCGTCGCCTTCGGCATCTTGGTGGCGGGCGTCGGGCTGGCACTGCTGGTGCGTCTCCTGGTGGTGCGTGCCTTCCGTGGCTCTGACTCCTCACCGGGCGCCGCCAGCCTGATCGCGCGCCTGATCCAGCTGGTGATCATCGCAGCCGCGCTGATCTACATGCTCAACACCCTGGGCGTGCGGATCACGCCACTGCTCGGCGCCCTCGGCATCGGTGGCATCGCCCTGGCCCTGGCTGTGCAGTCGGTGCTCGCCAACGCGGTGGCCTCGGTCCTCCTGCAGGTGCGTCGACCCTTCAAGGTCGGTGACCAGATCGTGACGAACGACATCGAGGGCAAGGTCATCGACGTCGACCTGCGCACCGTTCGACTGCTGACCTTCGATGGCAACGACGTCCTCGTCCCCGCTGCCATGGTGCTGGACGCACCCATCACCAACTGGACCAAGCGGGCCACCCGCCGCACCGAGGTCGTCGTCGGGGTCGACTACTCCACCGATCTGGATCTGGCCCGCCGCACCATGTTGACGGCGATGGACGACGTGTCCGGGGTGCAGGCCGAGCCTGCTCCGGAGGCCTGGATCTTCGAGTTCGGCGACAGCACGATCAACATCGCCGCGCGGTTCTGGCACGGGGCGCCGGTGGCGACGATGTGGCAGGTGCGCAGCGAGGTGGCCGTCGCCATCAAGGCCGCCCTGGACGCCGAGAACATCGAGATCGCCTTCCCGCAACGAGTTCTGCACCTGGTGGAGCCTGACCAGTCGTAGCCCACGGTCAGTGGTCGTCGACCTGCCGCAGGAACTTGTCCATGCGCCGACGGTCGCGCTTGGTGGGCCGGCCGGCTCCAGGCTCGCGCTGCGCCACGACGGCGGGGCGCTCCTCCTTGGGCAACGGCGGAGGAGAGTGGTCCTCAAAGCAGCCGGCCGCAACGGGTGCACCGACTCGCTTGGCGATCAGCCGCGTGATCACGTAGATCTTGGGGCCGCCGGGCGTCAGCGCCTCCACCTTGTCGCCGATCTTCACGGGGTGGGACGCCTTGACCTTGGTGCCGTTCACGGCGACGTGTCCAGCCTTGCACGCTGACGACGCCATGGAACGCGTCTTGTAGACGCGGACGGCCCAGGTCCACGCGTCCGCACGCACCGAGTCGGCCATGGCCTCATTCTAGGCAGCGGGCCTCCCATAGGCTGGACCCGTGAGCGAACCCGAGACCATCGAGATCCGTGGCGACATGATCCGCCTTGGGCAGTTTCTCAAGTTTGCTGGCATCGCCGAGAGCGGCGCGCACGCGGGATCCATGATCACCGACGGTGACGTGCTGGTCGACGGCGTCATCGAGACCCGGCGCGGCCGACAGCTGGGCCACGGGGCGTTGGTCGAGGTCCGTCTGCCGGGCACCGTCATGTCGGCCCGCGTCGGCTAGCGGCTTCGCAACGCTCGCTGGAGCACGAAGTCGTGCTCGAGTCGGTCGCCGACCTGAAATCGCTTCGTGCCGACCTGATCGAAGCCCTGCCGGGCGTAGAAACGTTGGGCCCGGACGTTCTCCTGGTTGACGCCAAGCCACAGGCTGGCTGCGCCGCGCGCCTCGGCAGCCGCCAAGGTGGCGACCATCAGCTGGTCCGCGAGTCCCTGACCGTGAGCGTCGGGTGCCACGTAGAACTTGCTCAGCATGATCGTGGGTCTGATGGTCAGAGCCGCGACCACGTCCGGGTCGTCTGGTTCGCCGGCGACGAGCAGCACGTACCCGTCGATGCTGCCCTGGTTCGATGCGCTGTCGTGCACCAAGACGTCGCAGGCCGGATCCGCGAGGTGCTCGGCGAAGCGGGCTGCTGAGAGGTTCTCCTCGATGAACTGTGCCAGCGACTCCGTGGTGGCGTCGTCAGGCGCAGCCAAGGGGAACGTGCGGGCGGCGAGGGCAGCGAGAGGCTCGAGGTCGGCGGTGGTGGCCGGACGGACGCTCAGTTGACGGCCTCGGCCAGCGCATCGACGGCGTGGTCGATCTCGTCGCGCGTGATGACCAGCGGGGGAGCCATGCGCAGGGTGCGCTGGTGCGTCTCCTTGCACAGAATGCCTTGGTCGCGCAGCGACATCGAGACCTCGCGTCCGGTGCGAGCGGCGGGGTCGATGTCGACGCCGGCCCAGAGTCCGCGGCCGCGTACCTCGGCGATGCCCTTGCCGACGAGTCCGTTGAGCCGCTCGTGCAGGTATCCGCCGAGCTCGGTGGAGCGCTGCTGGAACTCACCGGTCGAGAGCAGCCCGACAACGGCGCGGCCCACGGCGCAGGCCATCGGGTAGCCGCCGAAGGTCGACCCGTGCTGGCCCGGCTTGAGCACGCCCAGGACGTCGGCGCGTCCCACGACGGCCGACACCGGGATGATGCCGCCGCCGAGCGCCTTGCCCAGCGTGTAGAGATCGGCGCGCACCTCGTCGTGGTCGAGCGCGAAGACGGTCCCGGTGCGGGCGAGGCCCGACTGGATCTCGTCGCTGATCATCAGCACGTTCTGTTCGTCGCACAGTGCGCGGACCCCGGCGAAGAATCCGGCGGGCGGCACGATGACGCCAGCCTCGCCCTGGATGGGCTCCATCAAGATGGCGGCCGTGTTGGGGCCGACGGCGGCGCGCACCGCGTCGAGATCGCCGAAGGGGACCGTGATGAAACCGGGTGTGAAAGGACCGTAGTTGTCGTGGGCGGCGGCGTCGTCGGAGAACGACACGATCGTGGTGGTGCGCCCGTGGAAGTTGTTGCTGGCCACGATGATCTCGGCGGCGTCGAATGCCACGCCCTTGACTTCGTACGCCCACTTGCGCGCCACCTTGATGGCCGACTCCACGGCTTCGGCGCCGGTGTTCATGGTCAGCACCATCTCGGTGCCGGTGAGCTCGGCCAGCTCCTCGCAGAACAGGCCGAACTGGTCGTTGTGGAAGGCGCGGGACGTCAGGGTCAGCCGGTCGAGCTGCTCGCGGGCTGCCGCCACCAGCGCCGGGTGGCGGTGGCCGAAGTTGAGCGCGGAGTAGCCCGACAGGAAGTCCAGGTACTGGTTGCCGTCGACGTCGGTGACCGACGCTCCTTCGGCTTCGCTGATCACCACAGGCAGGGGGTGGTAGTTGTGCGCGCCCCACTTCTCGTCGCGGGTGATGAAGGAGGTGGTCCGGCCCTGTTCGGTCATGGCCCCACCGTAACTGGGGCACCTGATCGCGCCTACGATGACATCGTGATCGAGAGCGGCTCCAGCAGCGCCGTCGCGGCCTTCCGGCCGGGCCGCGGGGCCGTCCGTCACGTCCGGGCCATGGCTGCTTCGCTGGCCTGTGTCGCGACAGCGTTCGGCGCCCATGCCGCGTCGGGCGGCCAGATCGGCCCGATGACGGTCATGGCCGCGTTCCTCGCCTCGGGGGCTCTCGCGTGGCTGATCGCCGGCGTCCGGCTCACGAGACTGCAGTTGCTCGGCCTTCTGGTGCTGTGCCAGGTCGGCGTGCACGCGGCGGCCATGGCCTCCCACGTCGGCGAGCCGGCCGCGATGGGCGTGTCGATGCTGTTGACGCACGCTGGAGCCACGGTCCTGAGCCTGGCGGCCCTGTCCCGAGGCGAGGCGTTCGTCTGGGCCGTGGCCGAGCGACTGGCCCTGCGTCCCTTGCATCTTCTGCTGCACTGCTTCGCGACGCCGCCGACTGGCGCCGCGATCGTGTCGATTCCTGCCACGCGACCGCGCGAGGTGCCCAGCCTCCGCCTCGCGCACGTCAGGGGACCGCCGACGGACTTCGCCTCCGTCGTCATGTCCTCTTGACCCACACAGCAAGGAATCTTCATGCATCGCACCATCGGGCGGCTGACTGCTGCCCTCACCACCGCGACCCTCGTCGCGATCGCTTCGCCCGCTTGGGGGCATGTCCACGTGGACAGCACTGACGCCACGCAAGGCGGCTTCGGCTTGGCCACGTTCCGTGTCCCGAACGAGTCGGATACCGCCGCCACCACGAGGGTGACAGTCGCGTTGCCCAAGGACACGCCGTTCGCTCATCTGACCGCGGAGTCGAAGCCGGGTTGGAAGGTCTCGACCACCACCGAGAAGCTCGACGAACCGATCAAGAACGGCGACTTCGAGATCAGCGAGCCGGTCAGGACGATCACCTGGACCGCCACCGGTTCCGGGATCGCACCGGGGGAGTACGCCACGTTCGGCGTCTCGGGCGGACCGTTCCCCGAGGTCGACGAGATCGTGCTGCCCACCACGCAGACCTACGACGATGGTGAAGTCGTCGCGTGGGACCAGGAGCAGACCGGTGACGCGGAACCCGAACGTCCGGCTCCGGTGCTTCCTCTGGCTGAGGCTGGCGGGCATCACGGTGCCGCCGCGGACGACGCCGAGGAGGCATCGGCGACCACGGTGGAGTCCTCGTCGATCGACGCCGGGCTGATCGTCGCCATCGCCGCCGCGGTGCTCGCTGCCGCAGCGTTGTTGGTGTCGGTGCGTCAGAATCGATCGCGTGCGTAGTCTTCTCGTCGCCGCGGTCCTGGGACTGCTGACACTCGTCCTCGGGGTCGCACCGGCCAGTGCCCATGCGGGCCTGTCCGGCAGCGACCCCGAGGACGGGGCGAGCCTGCAGGCCGCCCCGTCGACCCTCACGTTCACGTTCACCGAGAACATCGGCACGGCCTTCGTGGCCGTGACGGCTCCCGACGGCTCGACGGTGCAGACGTCCGAGCCCAAGGCAGTCGACCGTTCGGTCACGGCTGACCTCACCGACCCGGGTCAGCGTGGCACCTACAGTGCTTCGTACCGGGTGGTCTCGGCGGACGGTCATCCGGTGTCGGGCACCATCACGTTCACGGTGCTGGCGGGCGAGAAGGTCGAACAGGTGGTGGCCGAGTCGTCCAGTCAGCCTGAGGGGTTCTTCGACCGCCACCTGGGACACGTGCTCTGGGGCGTGGCAGCCGCCGTGGTGGCGGTCGTCCTGATCGTTCTGCCGCTGAGGAGGCGCGATGACCCGCACGACGCGTGAGGCGTTGACCGCCTTCGCCGTGGCCGTGCTGGCCGTGATCGCCTTCCTGCAGATCGGCGGCGGCGCGCCGCGGGCCGCACCCGCCGGCATCCCGGACGCGGGTCTGCTTGCCGGGTGGGCGCTGCCGGTCGTCAAGGTGGTCACCGACGCCTCGGCGGTCCTGACCATCGGCATGCTCCTGCTGGCGGTGTTCCTGCTGGTCTCGAAGGGACCCGAGGTCGAGGGACTGTCGGTGCAGGCGGTGCGACTGGCCTCCCGGTGGGCGTGGGTGTGGGCGATCGCGAGCGTCGCGCTGTACGTGCTGACGGTGTCGGACATCTTCGCCGCACGACTGACCGAGCTGACGCCGAACCTGCTGGGGTCGCTGTTCCTCGACGCGGCGACCGGCAAGGCCATCGTGCTGCAGGCCGTGGGTGCCAGCCTCGTCGCCGTCGCGGCGCGCTGGACCCTCTCGGTGCGCGGTCTGGCGCTGGTGCTCGGAGTCGCGGTGGCCACGACCACCCCCATCACCCTGACCGGCCACGCCGCGTCGGCGGGCTCGCACACCCTCGCCACGACCAGCCTGATGCTGCACGTCGTCGGTGTCACGCTGTGGGTCGGCGGCCTGGCGGCGCTGGGCTGGGTGGCCCTGCGCGGCAGCAAGCGGCTGGGCGGTGGCATCGAGCGCTTCTCCCACCTCGCGGTGTGGGCGTACGTGCTGGTCGGGGTGTCAGGTGTCGTCAACGCCTCGGTGCGGATCACGAGCCTGGCTGACCTGTTCGGGTCGTCGTACGGCGTCCTGATCCTGATCAAGACGTTGGCTCTGGTGCTGCTGGGCGTCTTCGGCTGGGCGCAGCGCCGGCGCATCGTCGCGGCAGGGGGAGGATTCCTGCGCCTCGCCACCACCGAGCTGTTCGTGATGGCCGGCACGATCGGTCTGGGCGTCGCGCTGTCCCGCACACCCACGCCGCTGGGCGAGGAGGTGCTGACCACCCCCGCCGAGGAGCTGCTCGGCGGACCGATGCCCGCCCCGCCGTCGGTCAGCGAGCTCGTCCTGGGGTGGAGCGCCAACGGGACCGGGATGGCGATCGTCGCGATCGGTCTGGCGCTGTACCTCCAGGGCGTCCGGGTCATGCGCCGCCGGGGCGACGCCTGGCCGCTCGGCCGCACCGTCTCCTGGGTGGCTGGCATGGCGGTCATCGCCTGGGCGACCTTCGGAGGGCTGGGGGAGTACTCCCACGCACTGTTCAGCGCACACATGGGCGCACACATGTTGCTGTCCATGGTGGCGCCGATCCTGCTGGTGCTCGGAGCGCCGATGACCCTGGCGCTGCGGACGCTGCCCGGCCCGCGTCAACCGGGCGAGACATCGTCTCCGCGTGCTCTGCTGCTGGCCTTCCTGCATTCGCGGTTCTCCCGCTTCATGACCCACCCGCTGATCGGCCCGGTGCTGTTCACCGGCAGCCTGTACGGCCTGTACTTCTCATCGGCGTTCGAGACGCTCATGAGCAACCACTCGGGCCACGCGCTGATGGACATCCACTTCTTGACCGTCGGCGTCCTGTACTACTACGTGCTGATCGGGGTCGATCCTGCGCCGCGCACGCTGCAACCGCTGGTGCGGTTCGGGCTGCTGCTGGTCACCATCCCGTTCCACGCGTTCTTCGCGATCGCCGTGATGTCATCGGAGCAGCTCATCGCGGGCGACTACTTCCGTGCACTCGATCGCCCATTCGCGACCGATCTGCTGGCCGACCAGTACCTGGGCGGAGGGATCGCGTGGGCCATGGGCGAGGTACCGCTGGTGCTGGTCCTGGCCGCGATCTTCGTGCAGTGGATCCGGACCGACACGCGTGAGGCCCGCCGCTACGACCGCAACGCCGTGCGCGACGACGACGCCGCGCTCGAGGCATACAACGCGCACCTGGCCGATCTGGCCGAGCACGGCAAGAGGCGCGAGCCGTAGCAGCTCGCGCCTCTTGGTCCTGCTGACTGCGTCAGATCAGAAGATGATCTGACCGCCGCTGGTGGCGGCGGTGAAGCGCTCCTGGGCGTCGGCCCAGTTGGCGATGTTCCAGAACGCCTTGACGTAGTCGCCCTTGACGTTGAGGTAGTCCAGGTAGAACGCGTGCTCCCACATGTCGAGCTGCGAGATGGGGATCAGCGTCGCCGGGATGTTGCTCTGCTGGTCGTACAGCTGCACGATCACGAGCTTCTGCCCCAGCGTGTCCCACGCCGTGATGGCCCAGCCGGATCCCTGGATGCCCAGCGCGGTCGCCTCGAACTGGGCGCGGTAGGCGTCGAACGAGCCGAAGTTGTCGTCGATCGCGGCCTGCAGCTCACCGGTGGGCTTGTCGCCGCCCTCGGGGGAGAGGTTCTTCCAGAAGATCGAGTGGTTGATGTGGCCGCCGAGATTGAACG
Organism: uncultured Actinomycetota bacterium; assembly: GCA_963769445.1. GTDB lineage: Bacteria > Actinomycetota > Actinomycetes > Propionibacteriales > Nocardioidaceae > Aeromicrobium. Next base: position 459,475 of record CAVYLO010000004.1, read on the forward strand.
CCAGGTTCTTCTCCAGCAGGTTGATCGTGTCGTACGAACCGGCCGAGCGGGCCTCGTCGAGCTTCTCCAGCGCGGTGTTGAGCCCGTTGACGTAGTTCTGATGGTGCTTGGTGTGGTGCAGCTCCATGATCTTGCCGGAGATGTGCGGATCGAGCGCACCGTAGTCATATGACAGTTCGGGCAGGGTGTAATCGGCCACGCGTCCTCCTCGGGACAGGGGCACCGCGTGCCCCGGAAGTTCTGTTGTCAAGACCCATCCTGCCAGCCTTGTGCCTGGTCGCAAGGATCAAGGCACCAATGTCCTAGTCTGGTCACGACCTGATCTCGGCGCGTCTGGAGGTGAACCGTGGTATCTGACCGGATCCTCACGGTCCCGAACGCCCTGAGCTTCGTCCGGCTGCTGCTGGTGCCGGTGTTCCTGTGGCTGGTCCTCGGACCGGAGTGGGACGAGCTGGCACTGGTGGTGCTGATGGTGTCGGGTGTCACCGACTACCTCGACGGCAAGCTGGCCCGTTCGATGAATCAAGCCTCCAAGATCGGCGCGATCCTCGACCCGGTGGCCGATCGATTCTTCATCTTGGCGGTCGTCGTCGGTCTCACTGCGCGGGACATCATCCCGCTGTGGTTTGCGATCATCCTGCCGCTGCGCGACGTCTTCTTGTTCGCCCTGATTCCGTTCCTCCGCACCCGCGGCTACAGCTCGTTGCCGGTGCACTTCCTGGGCAAGGCCGCCACGGCGAGCCTGCTGTACGCCTTCCCGCTGCTCCTCCTCGGCGGCGCGGCTGGCGAGCCGCCGACGACGGTGTCCGATCTGGCCCGCGTCTTCGGCTGGGCCTTCACCGTCTGGGGTGTGAGCCTGTACTGGTGGGGCGGAGTGCTCTACGCGATCCAGGTGCGACGGCTGATGACCACCACCGAACGGGTTCGCACATGAACGACGTGAGGCCGGGGTCATCGCAGGAGCACCCCGACGGACTGCTCGATCGCATCGCCGAGACGGCACTGGACGATGACTACTACGTCGTCCGCGCTGGGCAGCCCGAACCGTCACGTTCCTTCAACACCACGCTCACTGGCTCAGTCCTCGGCGTCTTCGCGCTCATGATCACCATCACCGCGATGCAGACGGCTTCCAACCGCCCGGCGACTCAGCGCGAACAGCAGGCGCTGGCCCAGGATGTCTCGGTGCGGCGCGCCATCAGCACCGAGCGCAGGGACATCGTCACCAGCCTGCGCGTCGAGGTGCGCGAGTTGTCGGCCGCCTCGGGTCAGGAGAATCCCGACGCTCAGGCCTTGCAGGCCACCACCGCGGCGACTGCGGTCCGGGGACCCGGAATCCGGATCCGGATCGCGCCAGCCGCTGACGATGGTGGACGTGGCGACGTGTCGGACAGCGACCTGCAGGTGCTGGTCAACGCGCTCTGGTACGTGGGCGCCGAGGCGATCTCGGTGAACGGCCAGCGACTCGGCACGCTCACCTCCATCCGAACCGCCGGATCGGCCATCACGGTCAACTACGTCTCGATCGATCCGCCCTACACGGTCCGGGCCATCGGCGACGTCGAGGCCCTGTTCGACCGGTTCACCGACAGCCGGCTCGGTCGCGACTGGAGCGCGCGCGCCGCTGACACGGAACTGTCCTTTGAGATCAGCTCCGTCGACACGCAGCGGCTGGCGGCCATCAGCGCGAAGCGCCGCCAGATCGTGCATGCCGAGACGGCACGGGACGCCGCATGATCCCGGTGCTGGGCGTCGTCGTCGGTGTCACGATCGGGCTGCTGTTGCAGCCGACCGTCCCGGTCGCTCTGCAGCCCTACCTGCCCATCGCCGTCATCGCCGCGCTCGACGCCGTCGTCGGAGCCCTGCGGGCGTTGGGGGAGCGGAGGTTCAACGACCGCGTCTTCGTCGTGTCGTTCATCTCCAATGTCCTGATCGCGGGATTCATGGTGTTCCTCGGCGACCAGCTGGGTGTCGGATCGCAGCTGTCGACGGGTGTCGTCGTGGTGCTCGGCATCCGCATCTTCGCCAACGCCGCCGCCATCCGGCGCAGAATCTTCCATGCGTAGCCGTCGTCGCCTGACCCAGGTGCTGGTCGCCATCCTGATCGGCGGTCTGGCGCTGGCCATCACCTGGCAGGTGCGTGACGAACCTGCCGATGACTACCAGAACGCGCGGAGCGAGGACCTGGTCGAGCTGCTCAAGTCGCTCGACGCGGCAAACCAGCGGCTCGACCGTCAGATCACCGACCTCACCAACACCCGCGACGATCTGCTCGATTCGTCCAAGCGGTCGCGGGCGGCTCAGGACCAGGCGCGCGCTCAGGCCGACGCACTGGCCATCTTGGCCGGCACAGCGCCGGCCACGGGTCCGGGCGTCGTGGTGACGATCTCCGACCCCGACGGTGGCGTCGACGCCGGAGCGCTGCTCGACGCGATCGAAGAGCTGCGCAACGCGGGTGCCGAGGCCATCGCGGTCAACGGCACGGTCCGCGTCGTGGGTCAGACCTACTTCATCGACACCGACGAGTCCATCCGCATCGGCGGGCGTGACGTCAAGCCGCCGTACGTCATCGAGGCGATCGGTGACACCGACACCATGGCGACCGCGACCCAGATTCCCGGCGGTCTCGTCGACACCATCGAGCGACGTGGGGGAGAGGTCTCGGTCACCCGCAAGAAGGTGGTCGGCATCACCGCACTCGCCGACGTCCGGGCGCCGGAGTACGCTCGTCCCGATTCCTGAGCCCAGACCGACGAACGAGGAGACGCCCCGTGATTCCTGAGGACCTGCACTACAGCGAGGAGCACGAGTGGGTGCGAGTCGAGGAAGACATCGCGATCGTCGGCATCACTGACTACGCCCAGGAAGCGCTCGGGGACATCGTGTACGTGCAGCTGCCAGCTGCCGGTGAGTCCGTCGAGGCCGGCACGGTCATCGGCGAGCTTGAATCGACCAAGTCGGTGAGCGACGTCTTCTCGCCGATCTCTGGTGAGGTCGTGGCCCGCAACGAGAGCCTCGATGGAGCCCCTGAGGTCATCAACACCGATCCGTACGGCGAGGGCTGGCTGATCAAGATTCGCCCCACCGACGAAGACTTCACCGCATCGCTCATGTCAGCCGAGGCGTACACCGGCCTCACGACGTCCTGAGCCCGATTTCACGGACCCGACGATGCTAGCCTTTGACTCGAGGCGAACGCCCGGGTTGAGCCCACGTGTGATGAGCAGGAGATGAGAGCCCATGTCGGACAGCTGGTCGGCCGAAGGGGTCGAGCACACGTCGCACATCCCGGCGTTGGATATGGACACCGAGGAAATGACCTCCTCGGACGTGTCAGCGGTGGAGAATCTTCCTGCTGGCAGCGCCATGCTGCTGGTGCAGCGGGGACCTGACGCCGGCGCCCGTTTTCTGCTCGACAGCGAGTCGGTGACGGTCGGTCGACACCCCTCGAGCGACATCTTCCTCGATGACATCAGCGTGTCTCGTCGTCATGCCACCTTCAATCGTGGCGAGACCGGATACGCAGTCACCGACCTGGGCAGCCTGAACGGCACCTACGTCAACCGCGATCGCATCGACGCCGAGGTCGTCCTGTCCGGGGGCGACGAGGTGCAGGTCGGCAAGTACCGTCTGATCTTCTTCGCCGGCGCGACCAAGGCTGACTCATGACCCAGCCGGTGCCCGAGCTCTCGCGGCTCGGCATCGGCAAGGTGCTCGATGAGCTCCAGCCGGAGTTTCCCGATCTGTCGATCACCAAGATTCGCTATCTCGAGCGCGAGGGTCTGCTGGATCCAGACCGCACGGCGTCGGGCTACCGCAAGTTCTCCTACGCCGACGTCGAGCGCCTGCGTTTCATCCTGCGCCAGCAGAGGGATCGCTTCTGGCCGTTGAATCACATCCGCCAGGTGCTGGACGACATGGACAACGGCCGCGTGCCCGACACCGAGGTGCCGGGAGTTCGTGTCCCGGAGCTGGCATTGGCCGAGGACCATCTCCCCACGCCGCAGACCTTCGGCGGTCAGCGCAGCCAGGTACGCCTCGCTCGCGACGAGCTGGTCGCCGCCGCGGACATCTCGCCGGAGACGCTCATCGAGATCGAGGAGTTCGGGCTGATCAAGCGTCGCAGCGCCGCCTCGTTCTATGACGGCGACGACCTGCACGTCGCATCGCTCGTCGGCCGGTTCGCCGAGCTGGGTCTCGAGCCACGTCACCTGCGGATGTTCGTCGCCGCGGCGGACCGCGAAGCAGCGCTGTTCGACCAGGTCGTCACCCCACGGGCTCGCTCGCTCGACCGAGACGCCAGCGATCGGGCCATTGCCTCGCTCGCCTCGTTGTCGGTGGCGCTGCACACCGTGCTGGTCCGGCGACACCTGCGAGGCTGACGTGCGCGAGGTCGAAGTGGTCGGGGTGCGCGTCGAGCGGCCCACCAACCAACCGCTGGTCCTGCTGAGGGAGACCGAGGGGAATCGCTACCTGCCCATCTGGATCGGCGCCGTCGAGGCGTCGGCGATCGCCTACGCACAACAGGGATCGTCCACGCCGCGACCCCTGACCCATGAACTGATGCAGTCCATCGTCGAAGCGCTCGGTGACGGGCTGGACGAGGTGCGCATCACCGAGGTCAACGACGGCGTCTTTCACGCCATGCTGCACTTCGAGTCCGGTGCCGAGGTCGACGCGCGACCATCGGACTCGATTGCGCTGGCGCTGCGGGCTGGTGCTCGGATCGTGTGCACCGAGGACGTTCTCGACGCTGCCGGTATCGAGGCGAGCCGCGACGAGGACGAGGAGATCGAGAAGTTCCGCGAATTCCTCGACCACGTGCTCCCGGATGAATTTCGCGGGGGAACCGCGGAGCCGCCCGACGCCCGAACCTGAAGTCTGACTCGAAGGTTGAGACTTTTCGACACGCCGAACACGCGCGATGTCGTTGACCGGACGAACTCTCACCTTTACCTTGAGAGAACTGCCGATGCACACGGATGTAGTTTCGTCGCGGTAGTCTTCCCCTCAACGACAGTTCTGGAAGGCCAGTCATGAACGAGTTGCCCGATTCTTCCGTCGACACGACGGACGCAGTCGCCCAAGCCGGCGACCAAGGTCTGCTGTTCAACGACGATGTGTCGCCGCTGTCGGAGAACGCTGGCTACCGCGGCCCCACGGCCTGCGCCGCAGCCGGCATCACCTACCGCCAGCTCGACTACTGGGCTCGCACCCAGCTGGTCGAGCCCACGGTGCGTTCGGCCACGGGCTCGGGCACGCAGCGGCTGTACTCCTTCAAGGACATCTTGCTGCTCAAGATCATCAAGCGTCTGCTCGACGCGGGTGTCTCGCTGCAGCAGATCCGCATCGCGATCGACCACCTGCGGGTGCGGGGCACCGACGACCTCACCCAGGTCACGCTCATGAGCGACGGCGCCAGCGTCTACGAGTGCCGCTCGGCCGATGAGATCATCGACCTGCTGCAGGGCGGCCAGGGTGTCTTCGGCATCGCCGTCGGCGGTGTCTGGAAAGAGATCGAGGGTTCGTTGCACGAGCTCCCGAGCGAGCGCACGGCCCCCGACAGCTCGTCGGATGCCACTGACGAGCTCGCGGCCCGCCGACGCGCTCGCGCTGCCGGCGCCTGAGTGTTGCTTTGCTAGGCTGACCACGCTGTCGAACGCGCGTGGGAGAGCTCGCACACCTCAACTGACTCACCCCAGCGACGCCGAAGGGGCAATTCCTCCCCGGAACCTCTCAGGCAACAGGACCACGCGACCGAGGCGATTCTGGAGCGGCCTGCGCGGCGTGACAGAAGGGGAGGGACACCGCACATCACCGATCCCGGGAGTCCCTGCCCCATGACCACTCATTCGCTGCATCCTGGTGACCGCTTCGTCGACCGTCACATCGGTCCGACGGTCTCCGACCAAGCCGCCATGTTGCGCACCGTCGGCTTCGACTCCCTCGATGACCTGATGGCTGCGGCCGTGCCGTCGGGCATCCGCAGCACCGAGGCTCTGGGCCTGCCGAGCCCGCGCACCGAGACCGAGGTGCTCAGCACGCTGCGGGACCTCGCCGGACGCAACCACCCGGGCGTTTGCATGATCGGCCTGGGATATCACCCGACGATCACGCCGGCTGTGATCCGCCGCAACGTGCTCGAGGACCCGTCCTGGTACACCGCGTACACGCCGTACCAGCCGGAGATCTCGCAGGGACGGCTGGAGGCGATGCTCAACTTCCAGACGCTGATCGCCGATCTCACCGGCCTGCCGACCGCCAACTCGTCGCTGCTCGACGAAGGCACTGCCGTGGCCGAGGCCATGACGCTGATCCGTCGCGCCACGCGGGGCAAGGACGACCTGCCGATCATCATCGACTCTGGGCTGCACCCCCAGACGCTCGCCGTCACGCACACGCGGGCCTCCGCGCTGGGTATCGACCTGCACGAGGCTGATCTCGCCGCGGGCGTCCCCGACGTGGAGGCTGCCGGCGTCATCGTGGCGTATCCGCGCAGCGACGGGCAGATCTTCGACCCGCGCGCGGCCATCGAGGCCGCGCACGGCCAGGGCGGCCTCGCTGTCGTGGTCAGCGACCCGCTGGCCCTGGTCCTGCTGAGCTCGCCGGGCTCGATGGGTGCCGACGTGGTCGTGGGCTCCAGCCAGCGCTTCGGCGTGCCGATGTTCTACGGCGGACCGCACGCTGGCTTCATGTCGGTGCGCGCCGGTCTCGAGCGTCACCTGCCCGGACGCCTCGTGGGCGTCTCCGTCGACAGCGCCGGCCGTCCGGCCTACCGGCTCGCTCTGCAGACCCGCGAACAGCACATTCGCCGCGAGAAGGCGACGTCCAACATCTGCACCGCCCAGGTGCTCCTTGCGGTGGCTGCCTCGATGTACGCCGTCTACCACGGGGCAGAGGGCCTGCGACGCATCGCGACCCACGTCAACGGTCAGGCCACCAGGATGGCTGCGGGCCTGCGAGCCGGGGGAGTGACGGTTCCGGAGACGGGCTTCTTCGACACGATCGTGGCCCAGGTGCCCGGCAGCGCGGCCGATGTCATCGCCGCCGCGCGTGCTCACGACATCCATCTGCGGATGATCGACGCAGATCATGTCGGCATCTCGACGCACGAAGCCACCACTGAGGAGCATCTCGCCGGGGTGTGGGCCGCCTTCGGTGTCGACGCTCCGTCCGGCGACGTGTCCGACTCCTTGCCGAGCGACTTGTTGCGCGATGACGAGATCTTGACGCATCCGGTCTTTCACGAGCACCGCAGCGAGACCCAGATGCTGCGCTACCTGCGCAAGCTCAGCGACCGCGACTATGCACTCGACCGCGGCATGATCCCGCTGGGGTCGTGCACCATGAAGCTCAACGCCACCGCCGAGATGGAGCCGATCAGCTACCCCGGCTTCGCCGACCTGCACCCGTTCGTCCCGGCCGCTGACGCCGCCGGGATGATCGAGCTGGTCGAGACCCTGGAGCGTTGGTTGGCCGAGGTGACGGGCTACGCCGGCGTGTCGATCCAACCCAATGCCGGTTCGCAGGGCGAATTCGCGGGTCTGTTGGCCATCCGTTCGTACCATCACAGTCGCGGCGACGAGCACCGCGACGTCTGCCTGATCCCGTCATCGGCGCACGGCACCAATGCGGCCTCGGCCGTCATGGCGGGCATGCGTGTCGTCATCGTGAAGTCGAGCGACCAGGGTGAGGTCGACCTCGACGATCTGCGGGCACAGTGCGATGCGCACGCCGACGATCTCGCCGCCATCATGGTCACCTATCCCTCGACCCACGGTGTGTACGAGCACGGCATCACCGAGCTGTGCGAGATCGTGCACTCCCACGGCGGCCAGGTGTACGTCGACGGAGCCAACCTGAACGCACTGCTCGGTCACGCCGCACCCGGCGAGTTCGGCGGCGACGTGTCGCACCTCAACCTGCACAAGACGTTCTGCATCCCTCACGGTGGCGGCGGCCCCGGTGTCGGCCCGGTCGCGGTGGCTGAGCACCTCGTGCCGTTCCTGCCCACGCATCCGATGCACCCCGTGGAGTCCAAGCGCGAGGGCATCGGCGCCATCAGCGCGGCACCGTACGGCTCGGCGGGCATCCTGCCCATCCCGTACGCCTACATCGCCATGATGGGCGCCCAGGGCCTCACGGACGCCACCTCGGTGGCCGTGCTGTCGGCCAACTACATCGCCAAGCGGGTCGGTCCAGCCTTCCCCGTGCTGTACACCGGCGATCACGATCTCGTGGCCCACGAATGCATCCTGGACGTGCGGGGGCTGACCAAGGCATCGGGCGTCAGCATCGACGACGTCGCCAAGCGGCTGATCGACTACGGCTTCCACGCCCCGACCATGAGCTTCCCGGTCGCTGGCACCTTGATGGTCGAGCCGACCGAGTCCGAGGACCTGGCCGAGATCGATCGATTCTGCGAGGCGATGCTGGCCATCCGTGCCGAGATCGACGCGGTGCAGGACGGCACCTTCGATGCGGTGGACCATCCGTTGGCGAACGCGCCCCACACGACGCGCGATCTGCTGGACTGGTCGCATCCGTATGACGTGGCCACGGGTCTGTTCCCCGCCGGCAGCATCGACGACAAGTACTGGCCGCCGGTGGGCCGCATCGACCAGGCCTACGGAGACCGCAATCTGGCGTGCTCGTGCCCGCCGATCGAGGCCTTCGCCCAGTAGTTCAGAATTCGGTCTGGCGACCTCAGACGGCCATGGTGGCGATCGGCGGCGTCGTCGGCTGCTTCGAGCCGCCGGCGGGCTCGACCGTGACAGCCATGCGGTCCGCGCCCCCGATGTCACGCATGATCATGGTGCCTTCGGTGGTCATGGTGCCCTCAGACCGCGGGCCGGCATCGTCGATCATCCACACCTGGTAGACCTTGCCGTCCGGAGGCGCCGGAATGTTCTTGGCCACCACGAGAGCCGAGTCTTGGCTTGCCGAGGAGATCATCCGCACGGTTCCGCCGTTGTCGAACACCTTGGTCTCCGTGCTCGCGTCTTCTGCACCGAGGATCGACGTGATGGCGACGTTGCGGCTGTCGAGGTCCTGAGCGCGCTGGTGCTCCAAGGCATAGCCGCCCACGCCGAAGCCGCCCAGCAGCAGCGCGGCGGCGACAGCAAGGCCGGGGAGCGCACGACGGATCCGGCCGGGCGTCTGCACGATCGTGCGGCGCTGCTGTGGCGTCGTGGCGATCTCAGCCATCAACCGTTCGCGCAGCATCGGCGGGGGATCGTGTCGCATCGATTCGCCGATGCGACTCGTGGTGTTCGCGAAGCCGGCCAGCTCGTTGCGGCAGTCCTCGCAGGTTTCCAGGTGCGCCTCGAAACGGGCTCGCTCCAGCTCGTCCAACGCATCCAGTGCGTAGGGAGCCGTGAAGGAGTGCAGATCGATGGTCATGCTTCCACTCCCATGCAGTCGCGCAGACGGATCAGTCCGTCGCGCATTCGGGTCTTGACAGTTGCTTGGTTGGCGTCGAGCATCTCGGCCACCTCGCTGTAGGTGTGTCCTTGGTAGTAGGCCAGGACGATGGCCTCGCGCTGGATGTCGGTCAGGCCGTCAAGGCACCGACGGACCTGCTCATGCTCCAGCCCGAGCGTCACGGTCTCCTCGACGACGTCGTAGTCGGGGCCGCCGGTCCAGTCGTACTTGCGCTCGCGGTCCGAGGCCGCTTGGTCGTGACGCACCGCGTCGACCGTGCGGCGATGCGCAAGGGTCAACAACCAGGAGCGTGCTGAGCCGCGAGAGGCGTCGAAACGCGTGGCGGACTGCCAGACCTGCACGAACACCTCCTGGGTCACTTCTTCTGCTCTGGATGGATCACGGATGATGCGACGGGCCAGTCCGAAGACGGCCGAGCCCATCTGGTCGTACAGCTGTCCGAGAGCCGCTTCGTCACCGTGGCCGACGCGAGTCAGCAACGTGTTGAGGTCGACTGTCGCGGGAACGTCTGAATCGACGATGCGCAACTTGGCTGGATCAGCCACCAGACCGCCTTTCGTTGCATCCTGAGCGGATGGTCATGAGTCATTCGGAACCGATGGCCCATCGGATGGGTGCCTGCCTGAGGATTCTATGCCCTCGGCGCACGTCCGCCGGGTCAGATACCGTGCCGACATGACGTCCCAGCACTCTCAGACCCCCGTTTTCGACCCCGCTGACCCGCTCGCGATCGACGATCTGCTGACGTCGGACGAGATTGCCGTGCGCGAGTCGGTGCGCACCCTGCTCAGCCAGCGGGTCGAGCCACACATCGCTGGGTGGTTCGAGGACGGAGGGGTCGAGGACCCGCGGGCCCTGATGAAGGAGTTCGGCTCACTCGGTCTGCTCGGCATGCACCTCGAGGGCTACACGCTGCCGGGCATGTCGTCGGTCGAGTACGGCTTGGCCTGCGTCGAGCTGGAGGCCTGCGATTCCGGCATCCGATCCATGGTGTCGGTCCAGGGTTCGTTGGCGATGTACGCGATCTGGAAATGGGCGTCCGAGGAGGAGAAGCAGCGCTGGCTGCCCGGCATGGGATCAGGCGATCTGGTGGGTTGCTTCGGTCTCACCGAGCCCGACCACGGCTCCGATCCGGCGAACATGCGCACCAGGGCGCGTCGAGATGGCGACGACTGGGTCATCGACGGCACCAAGCTGTGGATCAGCAACGGCACCTTCGCCGACGTCGCGGTCATCTGGGCCCAGACGGAGGAGGGGATCCGCGGCTTCGCGGTACCGACCGACAGCCCCGGTTTCACCGCCAATCTGATCAAGCACAAGATGTCCTTGCGAGCCTCCGCCACGGCCGAGCTCGTGCTGGAGGGATGTCGCGTGCCGGCCAGCGCGATGTTCCCGGAGGTGCGAGGGCTGAAGGGGCCGCTGTCGTGCCTCACCGAGGCCCGCTACGGGATCGTGTGGGGAGCCATGGGCGCCGCTCGGTCGTGCCTGGACACCGCGATCGAGTACTCCAAGACCCGCGAGCAGTTCGGTCGGCCGATCGGCGGATTCCAGCTGACCCAGGGCAAGCTGGCGGACATGTGCGTCGAGTTGCACAAGGGGATGCTGCTGGCGCTGCACCTCGGCCGACGCAAGGACACCGTCGGGCTGACTCCGGAGCAGGTCAGCTTCGGAAAGCTGAACAACATCCGTGAGGCTCTCGACATCTGCCGCACCTCACGCACCATCTTGGGTGCGAACGGGATCTCGCTGGAGTACCCGGTGATCCGGCACATGAACAATCTCGAATCCGTGCTCACGTACGAAGGCACCACCGAGATGCACCAGCTGGTGCTGGGCCAGGCGCTGACCGGACAGAACGCCTTCAGCTGACGTGAGGCTCGATTCCTACGTACGCCTGGAGACCCCGCGCGCGTCGCTCCTGATGCTGCATGGCGGCCAGGAGCGCAACACCGAGCCGGTGCGCAACAAGCACGCCAGCTGGTGGCGGATGGCCTTGATGGCTCGCTCCCTGCGGGGGTTCGCTGAGGAGGACAACCTCGACCTCGACCTGCTGCAGTACCGCCTGCGCGGGTGGAACAGCTCGCACGACCCCGCCCCGGTGCGGGATGCCCGCGAAACGTTGGAGCGAGTGCGAGCGGAACGGCCCGGGGTTCCCGTCGTGCTGGTCGGCCACTCGATGGGTGGGCGCACCGCCTGCCGGGTCGCTGACGACCCGGCGGTGCTCGGCGTGGTGGGCCTGGCGCCGTGGCTGCCCCCTGGAGAGCCCCACCACGCGATCGCCGGCAAGTCGTTGCACGTCATGCACGGCACGGCCGATCGGTGGACCTCGCCACGAGCAAGCCACGACTTCGTCGAAAGATCCCGTGCCGCTGCGACCCGCGTGTCGTGGGAGCCCCTGCCCGGCGCCGGGCACTTCATGTTCCGCCAGGCGTCGACGTGGCGACGGTTCGTGGAAGACTCGGTCCGCAAGATCCTCGACGACTCGACAGGCTGAACGTGACCGAGACCGTGGCATGGGGCATCGCCCTGGCGTCGCTGGCAGTGACCGGATACGCCGCATGGCACACCGCGCGTGACGCACCCTTCTCCAATCCGCTGTTCTACGCCGTGGCACTGCTGGAGATCGGGCTCATCGCCGTGCTGGTCGGCGGGTCGATCGCGCTGGCGCGCACCGACCGCGACGTCGACGGCGTGCTGTTCGTGTCGTACCTGATCACGGTGGTCGTGATTCCTCCCGCAGCGGTGCTGTGGGGGATCGCGGAGAAGTCACGGTGGGGGACCGGTGTCGTGGCCGTGGCGCTGCTCTCCGTCGCGGTGCTCGCTGCCCGGCTGCACGGGATCTGGGCGGGGACCTATGTCTAACGGCTTCGGACGAGTCCTCGTGGCCGTCTATGCCATCTTCGCGCTCGCGGCCTCGGCCCGATCGATCATCCAGCTCCTCACCAAGGCCGGTGAAGCTCCTGTCGCGTACACGCTCTCGGCGCTCGCGGGAGTCGTGTACGTCGTGGCCACGTGGGCGCTCGCCACGGGTCGTCGGGGACTGGCGCTGGCGACGATCGGATTCGAGCTCGCGGGGGTGATCACGGTGGGGATCGTGTCGGTGGCCGATGGTGCGTTGTTCCCGGATCAGACCGTGTGGTCGGACTTCGGTCGCGGCTACGCGTTCGTTCCGCTGGTGCTGCCCTTCGTCGGCCTGTGGTGGCTTCGACACACTGCGGAACCAGCGTCCGGGCATGCATAAGGCCCTACGAGCTCATACTTCGTAGGGCCACGTCCAGCGTGACCGATCGACACGCTGGATCCGGCTGCGACACGCCCGACTACTAGGGTCGGGGAGTGAGCGCGGGATTTCGGTTCAGGACGACGTGGGACGTGCCGTGCGGACGCCGCGAGCTGTGGCCGCACGTGGAATCCTTGGTTGCGTCTGACGACCCGATGATCTGGTGGCCGTCCGTGCAGGTCATCTCATCGATTCCTGGTCGGGTGGCGCTGCGGACTCGCAGCAGCTTCGGCTACCACCTGAACTTCTGCCTGCTCGACCTCGTGCTCGAGGAGCCGAATGAGATGCGGTTCGCGGCCGAGGGAGATCTGGTCGGCCGCGGCGTCGTCACCTTCGCAGACGTCGGGCCGGATCGCACCGCCATGCTGATCGACTGGCAGGTGTCGGCGGTGCGGCCATGGATGCGTCGCACCAGCTGGCTGTTGCGGCCGATCTTCACGGTGGCGCACCACGTCGTCATGCGCGAAGGCGAGCGACGATTTTCCGCCTGGGTCCACGATGCATGAATCCCGTGGAAGCGGGTACGGTCGGCAGGTGGCGGCCACCGTCGCCCATGACGAGAGGAAAAACCATGGCGTTCATCCTGTGGATCATCGCGGTCGTGATCGCGATCTACGGCATCCTGCGACTGGTGCGTGGCGACATCCTGATCGGCATCGTCCTGCTGGTCGTGGCCGCTCTCGTCGGCCCTGGTGGCTACAGCATCTTCAGTTGACGTAGCCGGTACGTCGAAGGGCCGTCTCGCAGCAGCGGGCGGCCCTTCGGCATGCCCGATGGACCGGTTTTCCGCGTAACCTGCCGCTATGGCCCGATTCATCGATATCCACCCCGACAACCCCCAGCAACGCGCGGTCGACCAAGCAGTCGAGATCATCGCCGGCGGCGGTCTGATCGCGTACCCCACCGACTCCGGATATGCGCTCGGGGCGCAGATCGGAAATGCCGATGCGCTCAACCGGATCCGGTCGATCCGACAGCTTGACGACAAGCACCACTTCACCTTGGTGTGCAAGGACTTCTCCCAGCTCGGGCAGTTCGTGCACGTCGACAACACCGTGTTCCGCGCCGTCAAGGCGGCGACTCCAGGCCCCTACACGTTCATCCTGCCGGGCACCCGTGAGGTGCCGCGCCGCCTGCTGCAGGAGAAGAAGAAGACCGTCGGCGTCCGGATTCCCGATCACCGGATCGTCCAAGCGCTCCTCACCACACTGGGCGAACCCCTGCTGTCGACCACGCTGATCCTGCCCGGCACGGCTGAGGCTCCGGGGGAGCGGGTCATGACTCAGGCGTGGGAGATCGCCGAGGAGCTCGACGGCCGCATCGATGCCGTGATCGAGTCCGGCGTCGAGGTCATCCCCGAACCCACCACCGTCGTGGATCTCAGCGATGGCGTTGCTGACGTGGTGCGGGTGGGAGCCGGAGATCCGAGCCTCTTCGCGTGAGCCCCACCTTCGTCCTGGTCCCCGGAGCAGGCGGCATGGCTGGCTACTGGCACCTCGTGGAGCACGAGCTGGAAGATCGCGGCCACCACAGCGTCGCGGTCGATCTTCCCTCCGACGACCCGACCAGCTCCCTGCGTGACCACGTGGATGCCATCGTCGAGGCGGCAGGCGGACGCCCCGATGTCGTGATCGTCGCGCAGTCGCTCGGCGGATTCGCCGGATCATGGGCGGCGACTCGACTTCCCACATCACGCATCGTCCTGCTCAACGCCATGATTCCCACGCCGGGAGAGACGGCAGGGGAGTGGTGGGAGAACACCGGACAACCGTCGGCACGCCGTGACAGCGACCGAAGGCTGGGTCGGGATCCGGACGGGGACTTCGACGAGGGCTTCTACTTCATGCACGACGTACCGAGCTCTTCGCTGCCCGACAGCGAGGAGCGTCCGGAATCCGGCGGGGTGTTCGACCACGTGTGGGAACCCAGCGCCTGGCCCGACCTTCCCACCCGCGTGGTGGTCGGCCGGGACGACCGATTCTTCCCCGAGCAGTTCCAGCGTCGCGTGGCCCGCGAACGGCTGGGGCTCGACGCCATCGTGATTCCGGGGGGCCATCTGGCCGCTTTGAGTCAACCATTTGAGGTATGTGAAGCCATCGTGAGTGGAATCATGGATGCATGACCACATGGACTGTTCGGCTGGCGCTGGCCGCGGCCGTTCTCGCGACTCCCATCCTGGCGCCAGCCGCCCCGGCACTGGCTGCCGACCCGCAGGCTGAGGAGATCAGCCAGATCGACGACCCGCGCATCGAGGAGTCGAGTGGGCTCGCCGTCAGTGCTGTCCATGACGACCTCGTCTACACGATCAACGACAGGGGCAATGCGCCCATCGTGTATGCCGTCACCATGTCGACCGGACGGGTGGTCGGCACGACCGCGGTCGGCGGCGGGGAGATCTCGGACACCGAGTCGATCGCCATCGACGGCGAGGGCACCATGTGGCTGGCCGACCTCGGCGACAACGACAAGGAGCGCGATGACGTCGCGCTGTACGCCTTCGACGAGCCCGGTCCCGGCGACCACTCGGTGACCGCGGAGCGCTACCCCGTCACCTTCCCCGATGGACCGGTCGACATCGAGGGGTTCCTCGTTCACCCGGTGACGGGGGCGAAGTACCTCGCCAGCAAGGAGAAGAAGCAGCAGGGAGCGCTCTACGGTCTGCCGGACACGCTGTCCCCGAGCGCGGCGAACGTTGCCACCGACCTGGACACGGCGTTGCCGGAGGACGTCTCCGATGCCGCCTTCACCGCCGACGGGTCGCAGGCATTGATCCGCACCCGGGACGCCGTGCATGTCTTCGATCCTGAGACCTGGACCGAGACCGGCGTCCTCACGGTCCCGACGGTCGAGCAGGGCGAGAGCATCGCGATGGAACCGGACGGCACGTCGTTCCTCATCGGGAGCGAGGGCAAGCGGTCGCCGCTCATCCGCGTGAGCTTCGACGCCGGCGCATCGGACAACCCGGAGTCGACGCCGGCGGCGACGACGACAGCGTCGTCGTCTGAGGCGACCTCGGTGTGGTGGGT
This sequence comes from uncultured Actinomycetota bacterium, assembly GCA_963769445.1. GTDB lineage: Bacteria > Actinomycetota > Actinomycetes > Propionibacteriales > Nocardioidaceae > Aeromicrobium. The sequence continues at coordinate 475,225 of CAVYLO010000004.1, forward strand.
GGTGGCTGGCGGGCTGGCCGCGCTCGTCGCCCTGGCAGGCATCGCGTGGGGTGTTCAGCGCCGCCGGTGATCCACCCGCGAGTTGCGCGGACCGCGGCGCTCCACGTGCACCAGCGGGCTCAGCTGCAGGAGCCGCACCACGTGGCCGCGGTGCGGGCGATACCTCTCGAGGAGGTCAGGGACCTCGTCGTGGGTGACCCGGTCGCCGGTCAGACCGACGCCGACCAGGTTGGCCAGGTGGTAGTCGCCCCACGGAACGGCATCGGCATCACCGAGGGCGCGGGCGCCGACCTCTGCGGCGGTCCACGCGCCCACCCCGGGGATCGACACGCAGGGCCCGGTACGATCGCCGGCAGGTCACCGGTCGCGGCGACCTGCGTCGAGCCGATCGACGACGCGGGCCGCCGCCTGGGCCGTGCGGTACCGCTGAGGGTCGACGCCTGCCAGATGCCAGTCCCACGAGGCGATGGCCGCCCACTGGTCGGCGGTCGGCACGACGCGCAGGGGGAGGGGAGTGGGGCCCGGGGCCGGCTCCCCGAACCGGATCAGGAGGCGTCGCCACGCGGCGAAGGCGTCGGCTCCGAGCACCTTCTGCTCGATGATGGCCGGGATCAGCGCCTCGCCGACTCGGCCCGTGGCCATCGGGCGCAGACCGGGGAATCGGCGGTGCGCGTCACTGACGGCTGGGTGTGCGCCTTCTGGGGGATCGAACGTGTGTTCGGGAAATGCAGCATCGAGGCCATCGAGCGCCTCGAGCGCTCCTGGACCCCACGCTCGCGCGTCCACCTGGTGCGCACCGGTTTGTCGTAGTCGCAGGGTCGCCGGCCCGGTGGCCATGCGGGTCGTGCGCCAGATGTCGTCGCCGATCAGCTGGAAGGCAGGGTCGCCGGGACCACGGCGCGTGGGGGAGAGGGATCGACGGAGGTCGACAGGGGACCGCCACGACACGACGCGCGTCACCTCGGTCTCCACGCCACCAGTGTGCCGCGTGGATATCGTGAAGGCATGTCTCCTGAGATCCGGTTCAGCTCGACGGCGGTCAGCTGTCCAGATGCCACGGCGCTGGCACGGTTCTACGCCGACATCTGCGACGGGGAGGTCACGTTCGCGCACGTCTCATGGGCGACGATGAAGAGTGCCGGAGGGCGGATCGACTTCCAGACCGTCGACGACTTCGAGGCGCCGACCTGGCCGGGCACGTCGGCGATGCTGCACCTGGACTTTCTGGTCGATGACTTGGCTGCGGGGGAGCGGAGGGTCGTGGCCGCCGGTGCGACCAAGTTCGCCCACCAGCCCAATGCCGATCATTGTCTGGTGTTTGCGGACCCCGTCGGTCATCCGTTCTGTCTCACGACCCTCGATGAGATCGGGTGATCGACCGCGAGCGGTACCGTGCGCAGATGCAGAAAGAGTCATTGACCGCACTGGTCCGCAACCACCTCGAAGCAGCGTCGACCGCATCGAGCGGACGCAGCGCTCACACCATCTATGGCGGCCACGAGCGCGTTTTGCGTCAGACGCTGATCGCGATGCGCGCCGGCACGTCGTTGAACGAGCACGAGAATCCTGGTGACGCGACGCTTGCAGGTGCTGCATGGCCGCGTCACGTTGATCGTCGGTGACGTCCAGTGGAATGGCTCTCCGGGGGATCTGATGACGATCCCTGATGCTCGGCATTCGCTCGATGCGGTCGAGGACTCGGCGATCTTGTTGACCGTGGGAAAACGCGCCACCTGACCTGACGGTGACCCAGGTGTCACGGTGCGGTCTTGCAGCCTCGCATCGGCCCGCTCTGGTCGCCGCCGTCCGCGGGCGCCTGGCCCGGGGGAGCAGTGTGCGGGTGGTTGGCGTCACCCGAGCCGCGACCGGGTCGCAAGTTCAGCGGATCCTGGCCGGGCGCCGCCTGGTGGCTGTGGTTGTCGTCACCGAATCCGCAGCCGGGTCGTGGCGGTTCGGCTGACGCAGGTGTCGTTCCTGCCAACGGCAGGCAGACCATGGCCGCGCAGAGCGCGAATTTCTTGATGGACATCAGCTTCTCCCCAGTGTCGTCGAAGGTGCGTTCCTCGATCCAATCACGCCGGTCGAGGAGGGGCAGATCGCGCGAGAGAGAATCCGTTAGTTGACATAATGTGCATTATCGGACAATGAGTCAGCTGAGTGAGGTGATGGGCGACACAGCCCGAAAGTGATGGACGAATCCTCCAGCCAGCAGTATGGTGCCGCTAGCAAGATCTTCCGCTGTTGCGTCTCGGGGGTGCGGTTGATTCTTGAGACAGGAGAACTTCCGTCATGAATCACACTCCCAAAATGCCGGCCTTTCGTCCCGCCGGACTGTTCATGAGTTTCGCCCTGCTGCTTGGCTCCCTGATGGCGGTCGCCGGCCCTGTCGCGGCCGACAGCAACGTCTGCACTCCGGACAAAGCCTGTGTCACGGTCACCGATCTCGTTGACCCTGTGGCGCCGTCGAGCAGCGATGGGCCGCCCACGTACATCGCGTATCGCGCCACGATCACGAACAAGTCGACGAAGGACCAGAAGAAGACTCTGCTGATCGAGGTTCTCCCCGAGGGCAGCACCTTCGTTCCCTCGGGGTCCAGCCCAGGCTGCATGGCCGACGGGCGCAAGGTCGGTTGCTACATCGGCACCCTTCTCAAGGGAGAGAGCGCGGTCCGGGACGTCGTCGCGACCGCCCCGACGACCCAGGGAACGGCCCTCAACAAGGTCACGATCACGCACTACGACTTCGACGAGGACGACACCGCGTCGGTCACCGAGACGACGACTGTCAGTGACCAGTCCGGTGCGACGTACGTGCCCGCCGGCAGTGAGGCCAGCGTCTCCACTCCCCCAGACCCGAACCAGAGCGCGACTGTCACCATTCGCCCCCAGAACTTCTCGACGACGGCGAGGATGAGCTTCGTTCCGCCGGGCCAAGGACCGGCATTCAACTGTCTCCTCGGCCAGCTCATGATCGAGGGCGGACTCTACCCCTGCCGGGGCGGGATGTGGGTCCTGGCCGAGGTGCCGGGGACGTTCAGTCCGCCACTGGAGTTCACGCTGCGCTGGTCCGCCGCGCACATCTCACTCCTCCAGACCGAAAGCAACTTCGCCGTCTTCTACGCGGCGACGGCAACGTCGCCGGTTCAGGTGATCAGCGAGCGCTGCACCGGTCAGCCCAACCAGACCACTCCGTGTCTGAAGGACATCACGCGTGAGGCCGATGGCGGCTGGTCAGTCGTCATGGTCAAGCCTGAGAATGGGCACATGCGTTGATGCGATGACCGAAGAGCGGTGGGCGGACAAGTCCGACTCGCGGATCTGCGCGTCCTGCGGCGGCGACAATCCCCTCCGCTTCCCCCTGTGCGGCTACTGCGGGACCGAATTTCCGATCATCGGTCCGCCCAAGGCCGTCCGAAAAGCGGTGACGATCGTCTTCTCCGACCTCATGGGCTCGACGTCGCTCGCCGAGCGGCTCGACTCCGAGGCCATGGGCGAGGTGATCACGGCGTACTTCGCCGAGATGCAGGCAGCCTTGGAGGGCCACGGGGGCACCATCGAGAAGTTCATCGGGGACGCCGTCATGGCCGTCTTCGGTGTGCCCACGGTGCACGAGGACGACGCCCTTCGGGCGGTCCGGGCTGCGCTGGAGATGAAAGAGCGCCTGGTCGTCCTCAACGACGACCTCGAGCGGCGCTACGGCGTCCGCATCGCGAACCGGACCGGCGTCAACACCGGTGAGCTCGTCGCCGGGGGCAGCGGGATGGCCAACCAGCGACTCGTGATCGGGGACGCGGTCAACGTGGCCGCGCGGCTGGAGCAGGCGGCGCCGGCCAACGACATCTTGATCGGAGAGAGCACCTTCCGACTCGTGCGCGACGTCGTCGAGATCGAGGAGATGGAACCGCTTGAGCTGAAGGGCAAATCAGAGCGCGTACCCGCGTACCGTCTGGTCGCCGTCAACGACGGTGAGGCTCTGGCGCGTCACCACGAGCGCCCGATGATCGGTCGAGAGCGGGAGTTGTCCCTTGCTCCGCGGCGCGCTCGCCGAGTCAATCGCTGACAACCGGGGCCGGATCGTGACAGTGCTCGCCCAGGCGGGCATGGGAAAGTCTCGCCTGACCCACGAGTTCGCCGCGGCGGTCGAGCCGGAGGTCCAGGTGCTCCGCGGTCGCTGCCTGTCCTATGGACGAGGCATCACCTACTGGCCGCTGATCGAGATCGTCCGTCAGGCGGCGTTGATCACTGACGACGACCCGCCCGGACTCGCCCTCGCCAAGCTGACCACGCTCGCCGATGACGACGCGGTCGCCGAGCGAGTCGCCTCGGTGATGGGGCTCCACGATGCCCAGTTCCCGGTCGAGGAAATCAAGTGGGGCGCTCGCAAGCTCCTGGAGCGGGTGGCCAACCAGCGACCACTGGTGGTGATCTTCGACGACATCCATTGGGCTGAGCTGACCCTGCTGGAGCTGATCGAGCACCTCGCCGAGTCGGCTGAGGCGCCGGTGCTGGCGGTGTGTCCGGCTCGACCGGATCTGCTCGAGCTCCGGGCGGACTGGCCCGAGCCCCGGATCATTCTGGAATCACTGACCGATGCTGACATGGGCCGGATTGTCGAGAACGCGCTGGGGCGCGGCGATCTGGCCGACGAGATCCGAGACCGAATCCTCGAGTCGGCGCAGGGCAACCCGCTGTTCGTCGAGCAAATGCTCTCCATGCTGGTCGACGACGGCACGCTGGTGTTCCAGGACGGCCACTGGAGCACGACGGTGGAGCTGTCCGACGTCATCGTGCCGCCGACGATCCAGTCGCTGCTGACCTCCCGCGTGGAACAGCTCGGGCGCGATGAGCGCGAGACGCTCGAGCCCGCGGCCGTGATCGGGCAGGGGTTTCCCGAGGAGGCGGTCAAGGCGCTCCTGCCAGACGATCTTCGCCCCCGGGTCGGTGAACGACTCGAGCTGATCGCCGCCAAGCAGCTGATTCGCTCGAGATCCGGACGCGCTCGCGATCGAGTCCGGTTACCGCTTCGAGCACCTGTTGATTCGCGACGCCGTCTACAAGCGCCTGGTCAAGCGCAGCCGGGCCACGCTCCATGAGCGGTTTGTGCGGTGGGCACAGGAGGTCAATCGCTCGCGCGACCGCGAGCTGGAATACCAGGAGATCTTGGCGTACCACCTCGAGCAGGCCCACCACTATCTCGCGGAGCTCGCGCCACTTGACGCGCATGGCAAGGCGATTGGACTCGAGGCAGCCGGTTGGTTGGCCGCCGCAGGCCAGCGCGCCTTCGGACGTGGCGACATGCCTGCTGCCGCCCAGCTTCTCAGACGCGCTGTCGGGCTGCTGCCGGACAACGCGCACACCCGTCTCGAGCTTCTGCCAGACCTCGGCGAAGCACTCGTTGACATCGGCGAGTACGCCGTCGCACAGGTCTATCTCGACGAGGCCATCGAACGAGCACGGGCCTGCGGGGAGAAGCGTCTGGAGGCTCGCGCGGAGCTGGTGCGATTGCTGCTGCACGCCCATTCCTCGACCTCGGCCAGCTGGGCTGATCAAGCCATGCAGGGGGCCGAGCGGGTGATTCCGGTCTTTCGTGACGCCGATGATCCGGTCGGGCTTGCCGCCGCCTACCGGCTCCTCGCCTGGGCCCTGGGCACGGAGTGCCGGTACGAAGACGCGGCCTCGGCCGCGAAGGTCGCGATCGAGCATGCCGCGGCTGGGGGCGACGACCGCCAGCATCGGCGCGCGTCAGTGCAGTATGCGCTCGCAGCGGTGTGGGGACCGACGCCCGTTTCAGAAGCGATCGCGCATTGCCGTGAGATCGTCTCCCAGGCCAGTGGGGACCGTCGCACGGTGGGTGTCATCACGAGCCTGCTCGGGCGGCTGGAGGCCATGCGCGGGGAGTTTGCCACCGCTCGTTCACTGGTCAGCGAGGCACGCGTGGTCCTTGGGGACATGGGGCGGACCCCGATCGCCGCGTCGACCTCGCTGGACTCCTGTGCGGTCAATGTCCTTGCCGGCGACCCAGCGGCAGCCGAGCGGGACCTCCGCCGCGACTACGAGGCACTCGAACGGATGGGCGAGAAGTACATGCGGTGCACGGTCGCCTCAGAGCTCGCCCGGGCGCTGATCGAGGAGGGTCGCGATGAGGAAGCAGAGCACTACACCGAGGTGGCCCGCGAGCTCGCGGCCGTCGACGATCTGTCGGCTCAGGTCCTCTGGCGGTCCGTGCGTGCCCGGGCTCTAGCGCGGCGAGGTCAGCAGACGGACGCCGTCGCGCTGGCTCGGGAGGCCGTCAGCTTGCTTCGCGGCACTGACTCGCTGGTGGCCCAGGCTGACGCGCTGTGTGATCTGGCTGAGGTCCTCCATGCCGGTGCCCAGAGCGCCGATGCTTCCGCGTCCCTCGCAGAGGCGCTGAGCCTCTACGAGCGCAAGGGTGACCTCGCCTCTGCGGCACGCGCCCGATCTCTGCTCGTGAACGCGATCGCGCCCGGCTGAGGAGAACCAGCAGCCAGTCTTCGGTCAATCCTGCGTGCCGACAGCGAACTGCACCGAGCCGTCAGAGCCGATCTGGGCGTCGAGCACCTTGTCGTCGAGCATGAGGGCGGCCGACTCGTCGAGGAACACGCGAGCGCCAGCCTCGTCGAGCACCTGGTCGCCGTCCTCGGGGGCCGGAACGGCGCTGAGGACCAGCGCGGGTCCCTCGTCGCCCTCGGGCTGGGTGCTGATGCGGAGACCTCCGTCAGGTCCACTGGTCTCGTCGATCTCGGTCAGCTGCTTGACAACGCCAGCAGCGGTATCGGTCAGGGTGAGCATGTCGCCTCCTGTGGATGGGTGTGCAACGGACCATCCACTGTTCCTCACCTGAGCCACGATGCAAATCGGCTCGCGGTGCCGAGCGGCTCAATCGGCCGAGAGGAACACCCGCAGGGCTGACGCGAAGGCCTCGGGCTGCTCGGAGTGCACCCAGTGACCGGCCCCCTTCACGGTGAGCAACGTCGTGCGGGGAAACAACCGGCGCATGGCCGGCTCGTCCTGCTCGGTGATGTAGTTCGACCGCTCCCCTGCCATCCACAGCACCGCGCCGTCGAAGGTGTCATCGACCTGCGGGAAGTCCCCGATCGCAGCGAGATCACGGCGCAGCAGGGCGAGATTCGCCTGCCACACGAAGCCGTCCGGCCCCGATCGCAGGTTCTGCAGCAGGAAACCGCGCACGCGCGGGTCCTCGATCTGGTCGGCAAGTCGCTCATCGGCCTCGCCGCGGCGGCCCAGCGTCGCAAGATCGAGCCCAGCCAGGCTGTCGAGGAGGTGCTGGAACTCGCCGGAGCCCTCGCTGGCCGACGGCGAGATGTCGACGACCACGAGGCGTCGCACGAGGTCGGGATGCCGCAGGGCCAGCACCATCGCGACCTTGCCACCCATCGAGTGGCCGACCAGATCGATCGGCGCCTCGGCCGCGACGCCGTCGCGCAGAAAGGTTGCGACTCGGTCGGCCATGTCGGCGTAGTCGACGTGATCGGTCCAGGCCGATCGCCCGTGGTTGGGCAAGTCGATGAGCACAGATCGGAACTCCGGCGTGAGCGCCTTGGCGGCTTGAGTGAAATTCTTGCCCTGACCGAACAGGCCGTGCAGGAAGACCACGGGTGATCCGGCGTCGCCGACGTCCGTGGCATGGATGTCGGGCGGTGAACTCATGCGCCCAGACTAGGAGGAGGCCAGCGCCATGCGCACCCGGTCGGCCATCAGGTCCATCCAGTGCCGTGCCTGCACGGGGTCGTCGCCGTCCAGGAAGTAGTGGTCGCGTTGCGGCACGACGTGGTGCTCGACGGCCACGCCCGCTGCCATCAGTCGCGCCGCAAAGGCGTCGCCCTCGGCGCGCAGCGAGTCGTACTCGGCCGTGATGACGAGAGCCGGCGGCAGGCCATCCACGCTGGGGGCCAGCAGCGGCGACGCGTACGGCTCGGCACGTCGTGAGGCGTCCTTGAAGTAGGTGGCACGCACCAGACGCAGCAAGGGCGGACCGATCATGGGGCTGGCGATCGTGGACGGCTTGCCGCGGACGTCCCCGGCGACGTCGAGGGACGGAACAGCCAGGAGCTGCAGCCGAGGCGTCGCGGTGTCGTGGTCGCGTGCCTGCAGGCACGCCGAGGCCGCGAGATTGCCCCCGCCGCTGAATCCGCCGATCGAGATCCGATCCGGGTCCAGACCCCACTCCCCCGCATGCGTGGTCAGCCACGCCAGCACGTCGTGAGCCTGTTCCTGGGCCACGGGGTAGCGGACTCGAGGTGCGGCGAGATAGTCGACGTTCACCACGGCGACCTGCGCCTCGGCGACGAGGAAGCGGCAGAAGAAGTCGTCCATCTGCGGGAACCGCATGATGAAGGCGCCGCCGTGCAGGTGAACATGGACCGGCGGCCGGTCGACCGCCGGCGGCCGGTAGAGGTCGACCTTGACCCGCCCGTGCCGGGTCGGCACCCGCAGCGACGCAGGCGCGGGGAGATCGCTGCCCGCCAGGCGCAGCTGCTCGCCGTACCGCACGGTCCACCGGGCGGTCAGACCCGAGAGGCCCGCGTACATGTCTGCCAGCACTGCCATGGGGGGCATTCGATGCCGAACGGTCCTTGGCTGGGTCGCTGGTCCATCATGGGTTCCATGAAGATCACGCGATTCGGCCACGCCGCCCTGCTCGTCGAGACCGAGACCACGCGTGTCCTGGTCGACCCGGGCGGATTCTGCGACGCACCGGTCTTCGACCTCACCGATCTCGATGCCATCGTCGTGACCCACCAGCACCCGGACCACCTCGATCAGGTCCGAGCGCCGGCGCTGGTGCAGAACAATCCGGCGGCGACGCTGATCTGCGATCCGGAGACCGCCGACCTGGTGGCCTTCGGTGACTGGACAGCGAACGCCGAGGGCAGTGAACATCAGATCGGCGACATCGCGGTGCGCGGCGTCGGAGCGCACCACGCGGTGATCCTGCCGGCCATTGCGCGCATCGCCAACGTCGGAGTCACGCTCACCAGCGGTGGGACCACGGTGTTCCATCCCGGCGACAGCTACGAGTACGCGCCCGACGGAGTCGACGTGCTCGCCGTCCCCCTGAGCGCTCCGTGGGCCAAGATCAGCGAGACGGTCGAGTTCGTGCAGCGCGTGGCGCCGACAGCGGTGCTGCCGATCCATGACCTGACCATCGCTGAAGGCGCCTACGGGCTCTACTGGGGTCAGGTGGTCAACCACGGCGGTGCAGCCGACGCCCGTCAGCTCGGACAGGCTGAGTCGACTCAGTTCTGAGGGTCCTCGACGCCCTCGCGCAGCCACCAGGCCGCGATGACACCGCCGACGGCCCCGAACAGGTGCCCCTCCCACGAGATGCCGGGCTGGCCAGGAAGCACCCCGATCAGCGCGCCGCCGTAGGCGAAGAAGATCACGACTCCCACGATGATCTGCCGGACGTTGCCGGCGAACACTCCGCGCAGCACCAGGTAGGCGATCCAGCCGAACACGATGCCGGAGGCACCGACGTGCACCGTGGACGCGCCGCCGATCAACCACGTGCCGAGCCCCGAGGTGAGCCACACCAAGGCCGTGACGGTGGCGAAGGTGCGGACGCCGGCCAACGCCAGCACGAAACCCAGCACCAGCAGCGGAACAGAGTTGCCCATCAGGTGCGCCCAGTCGTCGTGCAGCAGCGGGCCGAACACGATGCCGGCCAACCCAGCCTCGGACCGTGGACGCACTCCGTTGGATTCGAACTGACCTGGAACGATCGCATCGAGGCCCTCGATGATCCACAGGATCGCGACGAATCCGGCCGCGATGACGCCCGACCGCTGGGTGGCCACGAGGGTTCGTTTCGTCACCCGTTCACGGTAGCGGTGAGCACCCGAGTGGCTGGCCCGTTGGTTCCGGGTCGGTATCGTCAGTGCGGTCTGGGGCGGACTCAGAGTGAGGTCGTATCTCACATGTGAGATAAGGTGGAGGAATGTCTGACACAGTCGAGATCGATCAGGACGACTACTTGGCACGCATCGGCACCTTGATCCGGGACGCCCGCCAGCACCGCGGGCTCACCCAGGCCGAGCTGGCCACGCAGCTGGCCACCAGCCAGAGCGCCGTCAACCGCATCGAGAAGGGTCTGCAGAACCTGACCTTGGAGATGTTGGCTCGCATCGGCAACGTGCTCAACTCCGAGCTGGTCAGTGTCGGCACGTCCGGTCCCAGCCACCTGCGGGTCAAGGGCGGAACCCGATTGTCCGGCGCGATCGACGTGAAGTCGAGCAAGAATGCCGGCGTCGCCCTGTTGTGCGCCTCGCTGCTCAACGCCGGTACCACCGTGCTGCGCAAGGTGGCCCGCATCGAGGAGGTCAACCGGCTGCTCGAGGTGTTGGAGTCCATCGGGGTCAAGGCCACCTGGCTGAACGCGGAGAACGATCTCGAACTGGTCGTCCCGGCCGAGCTCGACCTGGCCGCCATGGATGCCGACGCCGCTCGCCGAACCCGCAGCATCATCATGTTCCTCGGTCCGCTGATGCACCGGTACGACGACTTCGAGCTCCCGTATGCCGGCGGGTGCGATCTGGGCACGCGCACCGTCGAGCCACACATGACGGCACTGCGGCCCTTTGGCCTCAAGGTCGTGGCCACCGAGGGCAGCTATCACGCCGCGACCGCGGCTGGTGTCGTTCCCGAACGCCCGATCGTGCTGACCGAACGCGGCGACACCGTCACCGAGAACGCCCTGCTCGCGGCCGCGCGCTGCGACGGTGTGACCGTCATTCGCAATGCGAGCCCCAACTACATGGTGCAGGACCTGTGCTTCTTCCTCGTCAAGCTCGGGGTCGGTGTCGAGGGCATCGGCACCACGACGTTGCGGGTCACGGGCAAGCCGGTCATCCACTGTGATGTCGAGTACGCGCCGAGCGAGGACCCGATCGAGGCCATGAGCCTGATCGCCGCCGCCATCGTCACGCGGTCCAGCATCACGGTGCGGCGCGTCCCGATCGAGTTCATGGAGATCGAGCTCGCGCTGCTGGAGGAGATGGGATTTCAGTACGACCGCGGTGAGGAGTACCCGGCCGAGAACGGGCACACCCGGCTGGTGGACATCACGACCCACGAGTCAGATCTGCACGCGCCGATCGACAAGATCCACCCCATGCCGTTTCCCGGTCTCAACATCGACAACCTGCCGTTCTTCGCCGTCATCGCGGCGACCGCCAACGGCCAGACGATGTTGCACGACTGGGTGTACGAGAACCGTGCGATCTATCTGACCGAGCTGAACAAGCTGGGTGCGCAGGTCAAGCTGCTCGACCCTCACCGGGTACTGATCGAAGGGCCCACTCGATGGAGCGGCTCGGAGATCGTGTGCCCGCCAGCGCTGCGTCCGGCCGTCGTGATCCTGCTGGCCATGCTCGCGGCCAAGGGCACCTCGGTCCTGCGCAGCGTGTACGTCATCAATCGTGGGTACGAGGACCTCGCGGAGCGTCTCAACGCCCTCGGCGCCCAGATCGAGACGTTCCGCGACATCTGAGCCGGACGGTGAGGAGCTGACCCTCCGAGGCCCTACCGTGACATCTGTGTCACGGCTCACCTACCTCGGAGCTCCGGGCCCGGTCGCCTTCGCGCACCGCGGCGGCGCGGCCACGGGGTCCAACCTGGCGATCGAGAACTCGCTCGAGGCCTTCCAGGACGCGGTCGGCCGTGGTTTCCAGTTCATCGAGACCGACGTCCGGTGCTCGGCCGATGGCACGGTGTGGGTCATCCACGACGAGACGCTGTTGCGCCTGACCGGCAGCACATCCATGACCGCCGAGCTGGACGACGAACAGCTCTCCCGCGAACGCATGGACGGGCGCGCCCGGTTCGTGCGGCTCGCCGACGTGCTCACCGCGCTGCCCGACGTCCGCCTGAACATCGATGTGAAGGCTCAGGACGCGATCGGCCCCACGTGTGACCTGATCGAGGCGATGGGCGCGGTCGACCGTGTCTGTTTGTCCTCGTTCTCGCACGCTCGACTCCGCCAGATTCGCCGGCTGCTGCCCAGCGTCACCACGGGTGCCTCGAGTCGTGAGGTGGCACTGGTCAAGCTGCTGCCGGCACGGCTGCTGGCCGTGCTTGGGCTCCCCCGCGCCGACTGCCTCCAGGTCCCGGTCACCGCAGGCCGGCTGACCATCACGACGCCCCGGTTCATCGCTCGCGCCCACCGCCTCGGACTGCAGGTCCACGTCTGGACCGTCGATGATGCCGACGAGATGCACCGACTGCTCGACCTCGGTGTCGACGGACTCATGACCGATCGCACCGACGTCCTCCGGGACGTCCTGATCGCCCGAGGCTCCTGGAAGGAACCCACATGACCCCCCAGCCCGACGTCGTTGCCGACGAAACCCGCCGCGGTCCCGTCATCGCCTGGAGCCTGTGGGACTGGGGCTCGGCGGCCTTCAACGCCGTCATCGTGACCTTCGTGTTCTCGGTGTATCTCGTCGACGCAGTCGGTGACGACATCGGCGGTCCGATCTCAGCGGCGACCTGGCTCGCCTGGTCGATCGGTGGCGCAAGCTTTGTCATCGCCGTGCTGGCTCCTGTGATGGGTCAGAAGTCCGACGCCTCGGGCCATCGCAAGCGTTCCTTGGGCCTGCTCACCTTGTCGGTCGTCGCTGTCACGGCTCTGATGTTCCTGGTGGAGGACAGCCCGGACTTCCTGTGGTTGGGTCTGGTGCTGCTCGCACTCGGCACGATCCTGTTCGAGCTGGCTCAGGTGCCGTACTTCGCGATGCTGCGCCAGGTCTCCACCCCCGACACGGTCGGCCGGATCTCCGGTCTGGGCTGGGCGTTCGGCTACCTCGGCGGCATCGTGCTGTTGATCATCGTCTACGTCGGGCTGATCGCCGGCGACGGCGGTCTGCTGGGCGTCTCGACGGAGAACGGACTCAACATCCGTTGGGTCGCCGTCGTGGCGGCCGCGTGGTTCCTGGTGTTCTCGATCCCCGTCCTGCTGGCGGTGCCGGAGCTGCCGGCCGATGCGAGCCCCGTTCCGAACGTCGGATTCTTTGAGTCGTATCGCGTGCTGTTCGCGGAGATTCGCATGATGTGGCGCGAGGAGCGGCACACGCTGCAGTTCTTGATCGCGAGTGCGTTGTTCCGAGACGGTCTCAACGGCGTGTTCACCTTTGGCGCCGTCATCGCGGTCAGCGTCTACGGGTTCACCGCCGACACCGTCATCCCGTTCGGCATCGCGGCCAACGTGTCGGCCGCCGCCGGCGCGATCGTCGCCGGTCGGATGGATGACCGGTTCGGACCGCGTCGTGTCATCGAGGTGTCGCTCGTCGCGATGCTGGGCGCCGGCATCATCTTGTTGTTCGTGCAGGGCATGGCGATGTTCTGGGTGTTCGGCCTGATTCTGGTCCTGTTCGTTGGCCCGGCTCAGTCCGCCTCACGTACGTACCTGGTGCGCCTCACTCCCCCCGGCAGGGAAGGCCAGCACTTCGGGCTGTACGCCATGACCGGCCGTGCTGCGTCGTTCCTCGCGCCGACACTCTTCGGCCTGTTCGCGCTGCTCGGCGGCGACGACCGCTGGGGCATCATCGGCATCATGCTGGTCCTCCTTGCTGGCCTGTTCGCACTGACGAAGGTGCCGCCGCTGACCGGAGATCGCGCCAGAGTTTCGCCGTAGGGGCGCGCCTCAGGGGAATTTCATGTGCGTCTCGTACGTTGAGAGATGTAGAGCAACCACGAGAGGGGACGCATCATGGCTGAACGCGCATTGCGAGGTGCCCGACTGGGGGCACAGAGCTTCGAGGATGAGCGTGGCGTCGAGATGGCGGCCCGGCAGCAGATCGAGTACGTCTGCGCCGACGGCCACACCTTCACCGTGACCATGGCCGACGAGGCAGAAGTCCCGTTGGAGTGGGAAGACCCCAAGACCGGCCAGAAGGGCCGGTTGGTCAACGGCGCTGAGCCCGAGCCCAAGAACGAGAAGCACGTGCGCACGCACTGGGACATGCTGCTGGAGCGTCGATCTGTCGACGAGCTCGAGGAGATCCTCACCGAGCGCCTCGAGCTGCTGCGTGGCGGAGAGATCGGCCCGCCCCACCTGCACCGCGCCGCGGCAAAGAAGCGACGCAAGACGGCCTGATCAGGTACGACGTCGATTGGGCATGCGACGTGCGATCCCCCACACGGTGACGCGCCACAGTGCCTCGCGCACGATCGCCCCGCTCATCTTGGACGTTCCGCGCGTCCGCTCGACGAAGGTGATCGGCACCTCGGTGATCGTCATGCCAGCGGCCAGGGTGCGTCGCGCCATGTCGATCTGAAAGCAATAACCCTGGGACGAGACCTCATCGAGGCGTAACCGCTCCAGCGTGTGCCGCCGGAACACCCGATACCCGCCCGTGGCGTCCTTGACGTCGAGCGCCAGCATCAGCTGGGCGTATCGGGTCCCGGCCCGCGAGATCAGGCGTCGGTGCCACGGCCAGTTGACGACTCCCCCGCCGGGCACCCACCGTGAACCGAGCACGAGGTCGGCGCCGTCCCGGCTCGCCTCCAGCAGCGCGGCCAGGTCCTCCGGTCGGTGGGAGCCATCGGCATCCATCTCGACCAGTCGGTCGTAGGTGCGCTCGAGCCCCCAGGCGAAACCGGCGCGGTATGCCGCACCCAGGCCCATCTTGGACGGGCGGTGCAGCACGTTGACGCGGGGATCGTGGGCTGCGAGGTCGTCGGCGATCTGCCCGGTGCCGTCGGGCGACCCGTCGTCGACGACCAGTACGTCGACCTGCGGCTGCTCGCGGTGCAGCTCACCAATGATCCAGGCGATGTTGGCGGCCTCCTGGTAGGTCGGGATCACCACCAGCGTGCGCATCAACTCTCCCTTGTCGCTCGCCCACGGCGGGCTCCGAGCATCCATCCAATCAGAGCGAGGGTCACCAGCAGGTACTCCAGCGGTGCCCCGACCCGCACGGCCGGGGTCCGCTCCGACGCAAGGGGAACCTCGACCTCGAGGGTCGCCGCCGTCCGCAGCGGAGCACGCTGCACCGCCTGTCCCTCGGCGTTCACCACGCCGCTGATGCCGTTGGTCGAGGGCACCACGACCCAGCGTCCCGTCTCGATGGCGCGCAGCCGCGTGATGTCCCACTGCTGTTCGGGCTGTGCCGTCGCGGTGAAGGCGGCGTTGCTGGTCTGGACGACGATCAGCTGGGCTTCCTCATCGACGAGATCTCCCACCACGTCGTCGTACACGATGTCGTAGCAGATGGTGTCGCCGATGGTGGTGCCGCCGATGTCGAGGGTGCCGACGCGATCGCCGGGCAGCATGTCGCGCGGGATGGAGCGGTCGAAGGCCGGAACCAGCCCACCGAGCGACTCACGGAAGGGTACGTACTCGCCGTAGGCGACGGGCCGGCGCTTGACGTACCGCTCCCCCGGGCCGTTGGCGTCCCAGACGACCCCTGCGTTGTACGACGTGGTCGGGGTGGGTCCGTCGAAGATGCCACCGACCAGGATCGGTGCGCCGATGCGGGTCGACAGGTCCGAGATCCGGGTGCTGGTGGCCCGATTGGCCGTGGGATCGGTGTCAGTGGCGTTCTCCGGCCACAGCACCATGTCGGGCTGGGTCGTCTCGCCGTTCTCGATCCGGTCGGCCAGGCGCGCCGTCTCGGTGGCGTGCAGGGTGAAGATGGCGCCGGGCGGCCACGTGAGGAAGTCACCGGGAGTGTCGCCCTGCACCAGCGCGATCTGGCGGGTGCCGTCGCTCCCGGCCAGCCCGACCGGCAGGAGCAGTCCGACGCCGACCAGCGCGGCCACTGAGATCGCGCCGCGCAGGCGGTGCTCACCCTCCACGATGGTCAGCACGCCCGCAGCGAGCAGCACCATGGCTGCCGAGGTGCCCGGCATGCCCGTCATCCGCGCGTAGGACTCCATCGGCGTGTCGATCGCGCTGTGCGCGATGCGGCCCCACGGGAATCCTTCGAACGGGAAGGACGACCGGGCCCATTCCACGCCCACCCACACCGCCGCAGCCCACAGTGGCCACAGGCGCAGTCGCATGACCGAACGCAGCCCCAGCATCACGAGGCCGAAGAAGACTGTCTGGGCCATCACGAGCGCCACGTAGGCGCCGTTGCTGACCGCGTTCATCCACCAGATCAGCACGGCCATGAACGTGAACCCGTACGCCAGCCCGGCGGCGGCGACGAGCCGTCGGGAGGCGTCCTCGAGCCGCCGCGCGAGCCACAGCAGCCCGGCGACCGACAACACCATGGCGAATGGCAGCGACCACGGGTCGAACGCCGAGGCCGCCACCAGACCGAGCGCTGCCGCCGACGGCAGGGCGAGGCGCGCCCTCACAAGATGACGAGTTCGCGCGGGGTGTTGTTGAGCACCTCGAGGCCGTCGGCCGTGCAGATGGCGATGTCTTCGATGCGGGCGCCGAAACGGCCCTCGACATAGATGCCCGGCTCGATCGAGAATGCCATGCCCTCGGTGAGCACCAGATCATTGCCCGCGACGATGTAGGGCTCCTCGTGGGTCTCCTGACCGATGCCGTGCCCCGTGCGATGCATGAACAGTTCGCCATATCCCGCGTCGGCGATGATCTGACGGCCCACGGCGTCCACGGACTCAGCGGTGACCCCAGGTCGGGCGTGCGCCCGTTGCGCGGTCTGAGCGGCCTCCAGGACAGCGTAGAACTCGGCGTACTCCGCAGGCACCGATCCGCCGGCCAGATAGTTGCGGGTGGAGTCCGAGCAGTAACCAGCCGCTGTCGTGCCGCCGATGTCGACGACCACGGGATCGCCCTCCTGGATCACCCGATCGGAGAGCTCGTGGTGGGGCGAAGCGCCGTTGGGGCCAGAGCCGACGATCACGAAGTCGCAGGTCGCGTGCTCGACCAGGATCGCGGCAGCGATGTCGGCACCCACCTCGCGCTCGGTACGACCGGGGCGCAGCCACTCCCCCATGCGCTCGTGCACCCGGTCGATGAACAGGCCGGCCTCGCGCAGCGCGCGGGCCTCGTCGGCGTCCTTGCGGATGCGCAGCTCAGAGACGATCGAACCGCCCAGGACCTGGTCGGCACCCGGCAGGGCCGCGCCCAGGGCGAAGACGCGTGCAGCCCACATGTGGTCGTCGATCCCGATCGTGGCGGCGTCGCCGACCAAGGTGGCCACCAGCGCGAAGGGATCGTCCGTCTCGTTCCATGACGCGACCGCGACGTCGACGCCGGAGGCGACAGCGGCCGCCCGCTCCAAGGCCGGGACCACCAGCGTCGGGTCTCCTGCCGAGGGCAGGATCAGACAGGTCAGTCGCTCCAGCGGCAGAGCCTCGTAACCGGTCAGGTACCGCAGATCCGCCCCCGGCGTGATCAGCAGTGCATCGATCCCGCGCGCGGCGGCCAACTCTTGTGCCTTTTGCCATCTACTACCCACGCGACGACCCTACCGTCGCGATGTTGGGCTACGGTGTGGGGAACATCACCAATGGATCGGGGGGTCCGCATGCGCAAGACCATTGCGTCCGCAGCCGCTGCTGCACTGACCGTCACCCTGTTCGCCGCGACACCCGCGACAGCAGGCAAGGACGACAACACCAAGGGACAGAAGCCGTCGAGCAAGACGGTCGACACCCGCAAGCTCGAAAAGGCCGTGTCCGTCAACGGCATCATGCAACACCTGCGTGAGTTCCAGGTCATCGCCGACCGCAACGACGGCAATCGTGCGTCGGGACTGCCCGGCCACACGGCATCGGCGGACTACGTGGCCAAGAAGCTGCGCAAGGCCGGCTACAAGGTCACGCGCCAGGAGTTCACCTTCGCCTTCTCGCGCGAGGTCGAACCAGCCACCTTGACGCAGACGGCTCCGACCGAGCGCGATTTCGACACGGCGACGTTCGACTACTCCGGATCCGGTGACGTGACCGGACCGGTCGTGAACATCGACCACGTGCTTCCTCCGTCGGAAAAGCCCAACGGCTCCACCTCGGGCTGCGAGGCGTCTGACTTCCCGCCCGCTCCGGCTGAGGACGCCGTGGCGTTGATCCAGCGGGGCACCTGCCCCTTCGGTCTCAAGGCGAGCAACGCCGAAGAGGCCGGCTACGACGCCGTGATCATCTTCAACGAGGGCCAGCCCGGTCGTCAGGACCTGATCGTCGGAACGCTCGGCGCTCCGGCCGACATCCCGGTCGTCGGCCTGTCCCACGAGGACGGCGCCGCCCTGGCACAGACGCCCGACGCCGAGGTCCACGTGACCACGAAGACGGAGAACGACCTCAACCGCACCACGGAGAACGTCATCGCCGATCTCCCGTCGAAGTCCAAGGTCAAGAACCCGGACCAGACGGTCGTGGTCGGTGCGCACCTCGACAGCGTCACCGAGGGTGCGGGCATCAACGACAACGGTTCGGGATCTGCTGGAATCTTGGAGATCGCCGAGCAGCTGGCTGCACTGAAGTACACCAAGAAGCTCGAGCGTCCTGTGCGCTTCGCCTTCTGGGGTGCTGAGGAGGCCGGTCTGCTGGGCTCGGAGCACTACGTCGACAACCTGTCGACCGCCGAGCGCGGCAAGATCTACGCCAACTTGAACTTCGACATGATCGGCTCGCCCAACTACGGGCGGTTCGTCTACGACGGCGACGGCTCCGACAGCGATCCGGCAGGCCCTCCTGGTTCGGGTGCCATCGAGGACATCTTCACCGGCTACTTCGACAGCAAGAAGCTGGCGTCGGCACCGACGCAGTTCAGCGGACGATCTGACTACGGACCGTTCATCGCGGTGGGGATCCCGGCTGGTGGCCTGTTCACCGGTGCCGAGGGCATCAAGACCGCTGAGGAAGCCGTCATGTTCGGTGGAACCGCTGGCGTCGCCTACGACGAGTGCTACCACTCGGCGTGCGATGACATCGGCAACGTGAACACCAAGGCGCTGCAGGAGATGGGCGACGCCGCGGCTCACGCGACGCTGGTCATGCTGCAGCGCAAGGCGGGCCTGTTCCCTGACGGCAGCGTGGCTCCGAAGTCCAAGAGCGCGAAGGTCAAGAAGGGCGCGCCGGGCAACCCGAGCCACGCGGCTCGGTAACGCACGGCAACCTGACCGCCACGGGCGTCGATCTTTTCGGGGATCGACGCCCGTGGCCTGCGCAGTAGGGTGATCGTCATGTCTCGACTGATGCTGCTGGACAGCGCCAGCATGTACTTTCGTGCGTTCTTCGGTGTGCCGGACACGATGCAAGCGCCTGACGGCACGGTGGTCAACGCCGTGCGCGGGATGATCGACTTCGTGGCCACGCTGGCCGAGCAGTACCACCCCACCGGCATCGTGGCGTGCTGGGACGACGACTGGCGGCCGCAGTGGCGGGTCGATCTGATCGACACGTACAAGACCCAGCGGCTGGACGACTCGGGCGCCGAGGCGGACACCACCGGGGGCCTGCTCGGCCCCCAGGTCCCGCTGATCGCTGAAGCCATGGGTCTGCTGGGCATCCCCGTCGTGGGTGCAGCTGAGGCCGAGGCCGATGACATCATCGGAGCGCTCGCGGCCCAGGCGGACTGTCCGGTCGACGTGGTGACCGGCGATCGCGACCTGTTCCAGGTCGTGGACGACCAGCGTCAGGTCCGCGTGCTCTACACCGCCCGCGGCGTGGCGAAGCACGACGTGGTCGATGCTGACTGGTTGCGCGAGAAGTACGGCGTGGGTCCAGAGCAGTACGTCGACTTCTCCGTCATGCGCGGCGACTCCTCGGACGGACTGCCCGGCGTGGCCGGCATCGGCGAGAAGACGGCCGCAGTGCTGTTGGCCGAATTCGGGGACCTTGACGGCATCGTGGCGGCAGCGCACGACGACTCCTCGTCGATCAAGCCGCGCGTGCGAGCCAATCTGCTCTCCTCGGGCGCGTACATGGCCGCGGCCCGCGAGGTGGTGACGGTGCGCACCGACATCGTGCCGCCGACCGACTACGTGCTCGAGCCGCTCACCGAGGACCGTCAGACGGCCTTCCGCGCCTTCGGCGACACGTGGGGCCTCGGCGGCTCCGTCGACCGCGTCCTCGCCGCCCTCAGTTCGTGACGCTGCTGTAGGACACGACGCCGTGGCGCAGCTGGTCCAGGGCCGAGCGAGCGGTGTCGCGCAGCGAGCCGGGGCCGGAGGCGTCGGCGATCTGGGCGACGACGTCGATCAGCTGCTTCATGGCGCGCACGAAGTCGCCGGCGGCCATCTCGGTCTCCCCCAGCACGCTGTCCAGGGTCGCGCCGTTGCACCAGTCCCACACGGCTTGCGCGAATCCGAAGTCGGGGCGGTGCAGAAAGGACAGCCGGTTCTCTCGCTCGAGTCGTTCCAGATCGGCGCACAGCCGGCTCATCGAGTCCGCAACGTGCCGGACCGCGCCGGTCGGCAGCTTCGGTGAGGCTGCGTCGTCGTCGCGGCGAGCTTGGTAGGTGAGACCGCTCGCCACAGCGGCGAGCTCCGCGGCGTCGAGTCCGTCCCAGAGGTCATCGCGCAGGCATTCGCTGACCAACAGATCGAGCTCGCTGTACAGCCGCGTGAGGCGTTCGCCCTCGGGCGTGACGGTGTCGCCGTCGAGGTAGCCCAGCGTGTCCAGCACGTGGCAGACCCGGTCGAACTGGCGAGCCACGGTGTTGGTGCGTTGCTCGATGCGCCCGCGTTGGTTCTTGGTGTCGCGCTCGAGCTTGAGGTAGCGCTCGGCCCACCGTGCGTGTGCCTCGCGGTCGGGGCACTCGTGGCAGGGGTGCTCGCGCATCCTGCGGCGCAGGTCCTCGATGCGTGGATCGACCCGGGTGGAATTCTCCCGGTACGGCTTGGTCGAGCGCACCTCGTGCGGAAGCCGGTTGCGCAACGTGGACGCGAGGTCGCGCCGCTGCTGGGGATCGCGCGGGTTGAACGACTTGGGGATGCGCACCGTGGTGAGTGCGTGCACCGGCGTCGGAAAGTCGATCATCGCGAGGCGCCGCGCGTGTCGGTTGGCGGTCAGCACCAGCGGCCGCGGGCCTTCCTGGTCGCCCGAGGCGCCCGGATCGATGACCACTGCGAGGCCGGACCACTTGCCAGCGGGCACGTGGATCACGTCGCCGCGCTTGAGGCCCTGCAGCGACACGAGGGCGTCTTGGCGGTCCTCGGACCGTCTGGACTTGACGCCCGAGGCCTGCAGATCGCTGATCTCTCGACGGAACGACGCGTATTCCATGAAGTCACCGCGGTCGCACTGGGCGGAGGCGCGGTAGCCCGCGAGCGCATCGTCGGACTTGCGAATCTGGCGTGCCATGTCGACGACGCCACGATCAGCCTGGAACTGCGCGAACGACTGCTCCAGCAGGTCGCGAGCGACTTCGCGGCCCACTTGTCCGACCAGGTTGATCGCCATGTTGTAGGAGGGCTGGAACGAGGAATTCAGCGGATAGGTGCGCGTGGAGGCCAGACCAGCGACCTGCCTCGGGTCGAGGCCTGCCTGCCACAGCACGACTGCGTGTCCTTCGACGTCGATGCCGCGGCGTCCGGCGCGTCCGGTCAGCTGGGTGTACTCCCCCGGTGTCACGTTGGCGTGCGTCTCGCCGTTCCACTTGCTGAGCTTCTCGATGACCACCGAACGGGCTGGCATGTTGATGCCGAGCGCGAGCGTCTCGGTGGCGAAGATGGCCTTGACCAGGCTGCGGCTGAAGAGGTCCTCGACGCACTCCTTGAAGGTCGGCAACATGCCGGCGTGGTGCGAGGCGACACCGCGCACCAAGGCCTCGCGGAAGTCGTGGAACCCCAGGACGTGCAGGTCTTCCTCGGGCAGGTGCGCGCAGGCGGCGTCGACGGTGCGCGCGATCTCGGCACGTTCCTCGGTGTTGGTGAGGTTCAGTCGTGCATCCAGGCACTGCTGCACCGCTGCGGCGCATCCGGCGCGGCTGAAGATGAACACGATGGCCGGCAGCAGTCCCTCGGCGTCCAGCCGCTCCACGATGTCGACGCGGCTGGGAGCGCGGTGCCGGCTGCGCGGTCGCGAGCCGCCCTTGCCGGGGCGCCCCTTGTGCATGCGGGAGAACTGCCAGTCCTCGCGAGCGATGCGCTCGAGCTGACGGTTGACCTGCGTGCCCTGGTCGTCACCTTCGAACAGCGGAAACATCTTGCGGCCCACCAGCACGTGCTGGTGCAGCGGGACGGGGCGACGTTCCTCCACGATGGTGACGGTGTCCCCTCGGACGGCGGTCAGCCATTCACCGAACTCCTCGGCATTGGACACCGTGGCCGACAGCGAGATGACCGACACCGACTCGGGCAGGTGGATGATGACTTCCTCCCACACGGCGCCGCGAATCCGGTCGGCGAGGTAGTGGACCTCGTCCATCACGACGTAGCCGAGTCGGTCGAGCGTGCGCGATCCGGCGTACAGCATGTTGCGGAGGACCTCGGTCGTCATGACGACGATCGGCGCCTCGCCGTTGATCGTGTTGTCGCCCGTGAGCAGACCGACCTGGTCGGCGCCGTGCATCTCGACCAGATCATTGAATTTCTGGTTGGAGAGCGCCTTGATGGGGGTCGTGTAGAAGCACTTGCGCTGCGTGGCGAGCGCGAGGTGCACCGCGAACTCGCCCACGATCGTCTTGCCAGAACCCGTGGGTGCCGCGACCAGCACGCCGTGGCCCGCCTCGACCTCGCGACACGCCTGCACCTGGAAGTCGTCGAGCGCAAAGGCGTAGCGATCTCGGAATGCCGCCAGATGGGGATGAGCCCGATCCGCCTGCGAACGGGCGTAGGCCTCCGCCGGGGTGCTCATGTCCCCAGCCTAGTCGTCCAGGGACGACAGCTCGTCGTCGCCGATCTCCTGCGGGGCGGCGCGCTTGCGCCGACGGTCGGTGACGTAGGCGATGGCCTCCGCGAGCATGTACAGGATCGTCATCGGTGCGGCGAGGAACAGCATCGTCAGCGGATCGGTCGTGGGCGTCGCGATCGCCGCGAACACGAAGATGCCGATGATGATCCACGGGCGCGCGTCAGCCAGCTGCCTGGCGCTGACGATGCCCAGCCGGTTCAAGATCGTGACGACCAGCGGGATCTCGGCGGCCACGCCGAACACCAACATCATGCGCACGACGAAGTTCAGGTACTCGGCGCCGGTCAGCAGCGAGCCCCAGCCATCGGGCACGAAACCGATCAGCACCAAGATCGCCTTCGGCAGCACGATGAAGCCCACATAGGCGCCACCGATGAACAGCGGTGCCCCCGTGGCCGTCAGCAGCAGGGCCCACCGCTTCTCCGCCCGGTGCAGCGCGGGAAGGACGAACGCCCAGATCTGCCACAGCCACAGCGGACTGGACAGCAGCAGACCGACGATCAATGAGATCTTGAGCTGGAAGGTGAAGGCTCCACCCACACCGGTGAGGACCAGATCGGTCTCGATCCCCTTGGCCTCGAGCTTGGGGCGGATGGTGTCGTACGGATTCGACATCCACTCCAGGATCGGTTCGTAGAAGATCCACGCCACGATGGTGCCGGCGATGATGAACAGGACACCCTTGGTGAGGCGCGAACGCAGCTCACGCAGGTGGTCCATCAGCGGCATCGTGCCGCCGACCGCGACCACGTGGGTCAGGCCTGTTCGGGCTTTTCGACGCGCTTGACGTCGGAGGTGGCCTCGATCTCGGGCTTCTTCGCGTCGTCGTCATCATCGTCGTCGCCGAGGCCCTTGACCTCGGTCTTGAAGATGCGCAGCGCCTTGCCTGACCCGCGGGCCAGCTCGGGCAGCTTCTTGCCTCCGAAGAGCAGCACGACGATGCCGAGAATGACCAAGATCTCGGTGGGACCGATTTGCTTGAACATGTGAACTCCCGTGCAGGTGCCAGTCAGGCGGTGGTGGGCAGGTACTCATTCATCGTACGCGCCCAGTGCTTGGCGGGCGGCCTCAACCACCTCGGCGCGCAGGTCGGCTGGTTCCAGCACGGCGACGGAGCCGGCGTTGCGCAGCACGAGGCGGCGTAGCCAGCCCCAGTCGGCGCCGAACAACTTGGCCGTCCACACACCGCGGTCGTCCTGCTCCACCAGCTCGACGGGATAGGACTCCGTCATCCAGTGCGCGCCGGGGTGCAGCTCGACCAGGGCGAAGGGCGTCTGTTTCCCGACGGTGAACATGCCGCCGGCCACGTCTCTGGAGGCCGCGTCGTGGTCGTCGACCGGCTCGCCGGTCATCTCGGCGGAGATGACCCGATCGAGGCGGAAGAATCGCAGGTCCTCGACGGTCAAGCACCATGCCTCGAGGTAGAGCTTGCCGCGCTCGGTGAACACGCGACGAGGATCGACCTCGCGCTGGCTCTGCTCGTCGCGGGTCGCGGTGGCGTAGACCATGGCGAGCCGCTGTCCCTCGGCCAGCGCTCGCACCACGGTGTGGTGGATGGCGGGATCGACCTCCTGGTCGAGCACGACGTCGACGGGGGCGTGGACGGTGTCGCCCATGGCCGACTCGAGCTTGGCCAGCGCCGAGTCGATCACGGTCAGCTCGTCGCCTGCCGCTGACGCCCGCAGGGTGCGCAGCGCGACGATCAGCGCGGCGCCCTCCTGCCCGGAGATGCGCAGGGGGCGCGACATGAACTCGGCGTCGCGGATGTGCACGACGCCGTCGTCTTCCAGTGCCGTGAGATCGACGTCGATCAGCTCGCCGGCGAACTCCCCCACCCCGGTGAACATCAGGAGCTTCAGATCGTCGCGAATCTGCTTGGGCGTGACACCGAACTCGGTCGCGACGTCGTTGACCGGCACGCCATCGTTGCTCTGCAGGTACGGAACCATCGCGAGCATGCGCAGCACCTGGTTCTGCGAACGGCTCATGCGATCGAACCCAGCGTGCCGCCCAGGGCGATGCGCAGCTGTGCGATGACGGCGTCGCGCACCTCAGGCGGCGCGACGGCCACGACGTCGGGGCCGTACGACGCGACCTCCGCGGCGAGCTGATGGGTCGAGTGGAAGCGGACCTCGACCTCGTCGAAGTCCTCGGTGCCCGGCTCGACACGGGTGGCATTGCGGCGCAGCGACTGGCCCCGCCCAGAACGGATGCGCAGATGCGCGGTCTGCTCGGGCTCGGACTCGAACAGCGACCTGGCGACCTTGCGCATGTCGGTGCCCTCGGGAATCTGGTAGGCGCCAGGCGGGCCGACCGTCTCGACCTCGCCGAGGACGCGCGAGACGCGGAACAGTCGTGGTGCCTGGCGGTCGAGGTCGAATCCTCCGACGTACCACCGGTCGCGCCACGACACGATGCCCCACGGCTGCAGGTGGCGTTCCATGGATTCGTGCCCCGGGCGGGCATACACGAACGAGATCGGCACGCGTCGCGTCGCGGCGTCCCACATCGCGTCGAAGGCGGGCTCGTCGGTGGACAGGCGTGGTTCGGCCATGCGCAGCACGCTGGTGTCGACATCGACGCCAATGGACTTCAGCTTGACCAGACGCCGTGGTCGATTCCGTGGCCAGCCCAGCGTGCTCCCACACCTGGGTGGCCAACCCCACGACGGCCGCCTCCTCGCGGGTCAGCGCGACGTCCGCGAGCTCGGCGGTGTCGCGCGAGATGCGATATCCCTGTTCGTCACCGAACAGTGGATCGTGCGAGCCGATCTCCACATGGATCCCGAGCTCGCGCAGGTCTTCCTTGTCGCGCTCGAACATCCGGTCGAAGGCTGCCGCGGTGTTGGCGTCGCGGTAGTCACCGATCGCCTGCCTGATCTGCACCTTGGTGAGGAATTGCCGGCTGACCAGCAGCAGGAAGATGAGATTCATCAACCTTTCGGTCTTGCGCGCGGCCATGCAGTGAATATGTCAGGAAGCGTCGAGCAAGTCGATCGCGAACACCAGCGTGTCGCCGCCCTTGATGTCGGGCTCGCGGCCTTCGTCGCCATACGCGACGTCGGACGGGCAGACCAGCACCACCCGGCTGCCCACCTTCTGACCCGCCAGCAGATCGGTCCAGCAGTCGATCAGCTGGCCCTTGGTGAGCTGGAACGATGCGGGGGTGCCGCGCGACCAGGAGGAGTCGAACACCTTGCCGGACGGGTAGACCTGTCCGACGTAGTGCACGCTGAGCGTCTGATCGGCCTTGACCACAGGTCCGTCGCCCTGGATGACGACGTGGGCGCTCTGCTTCGTCTGCTTCTTCGTGGTGTCGTCGTTCGCGACGAACTTCTCGGGCTGCTTCTTGTCGTCGAGCTCCAGCTCCGGCAGGTTCGACGGCAGGTCCTTGGACTCGCCCTGGGCCTCCGTGGGGACCTTGGAGACGAGGTCGAACACGAACACCATGGTGTCGTCGGCCAGCAGCTCGAGCTCCTTGCGGTCCTGTCCGAAACCGTCCTTGGGAGAGATGGCCACCACGACGCGAGAACCGATCTTCTGGTTCTCCAGCGCCGTGATGAAGCCCTGCAGGATGCTGGCCTTGTCGAGGGTGAAAGTGGCAGGTGCACCTGCCGCGTAGGAGCTGTCGAACTGCTTGCCGGTGCGGCCGTTGACCGCGAGGTAATTGACCTTGACGGTGTCGCCCGCCTTGACCGGCTCGCCGCCGCCCTCCTCGATGACCTTGGTCTCGGTGGTCTTGGTGGCGAATCCCTCGGCGACGGTGACCTTGGGGGTCGAGGCCTTGGACACCGTGATGGCGTCCAGACCGCCAGCCGAGGCCTTCTCGCTGCCACAGGCTGACAGAAGCAGCACGGCGGACAGGACCGAGACGAGAATACGGTTCACAGACAGGACCTTCAGAATGGGCGCAAGAACGTCGCCATCGTAACCGGGGGGAACAACCCGACTACATGCCGTCGATCAGCCGTTGCACTCGTTCGTCCTGGGATCGGAACGGGTCCTTGCACAGCACGGTGCGTTGGGCCTGGTCGTTGAGCTTGAGGTGCACCCAGTCGACGGTGAAGTCGCGACGGCGCTCCTGGGCGCGCTTGATGAAGTCGCCACGCAGTCGGGCTCGCGTGGTCTGCGGGGGGATGGACTTGGCCGTGAAGACGTCGAGATCCGTGGTCACCCGGGCCACGGCCCCGTTGCGTTCCAGCAGATAGAACAGCCCACGATCGCGGCGGATGTCGTGATACGCCAGATCCAGCTGAGCGATGCGCGGATCGGCCCAGCTCATGCCGTGGCTGGTGCGATACCGGTCCAGCAGCTTGTACTTGATGACCCAGTCGATCTCGCGCTCGACCAGCGACAGGTCTTCGGACTCCACCGCTTTGAGCGTCCGCTCCCACAGATCGAGGGCGCGGGTGATGGTGGGCGTGTGCAGGCCGTGCCGGTCGACGAACTCAGCGGCCTTGCCGAAGTACTCCGCCTGGATCTCGAGGGCGGACAGCTCGCGTCCGTTGGCCAGCAGCACCTTGCGGCGACCGGTCATGTCGTTCGAGATCTCGCGGATGGCGCGGATCGGGTTGTCCAGTGTCATGTCGCGCATCGAGACTCCAGCCTCGATCATGCGCAGCACCAGATCGGTGGTCGCGACCTTGAGCAGCGTGGTGGTCTCGCTCATGTTCGAGTCGCCGACGATCACGTGCAGGCGGCGGAAGCGTTCGGCATCGGCGTGCGGCTCGTCGCGGGTGTTGATGATGGGGCGCGATCGCGTGGTGGCGCTGGAGACGCCTTCCCAGATGTGCTCGGCACGCTGGCTGACCGAGAACACGGTGCCGCGTGGCGTCTGCTGGATCTTGCCGGCCCCACAGATGATCTGGCGGGACACCAGGAACGGGATCAGGATGTCGGCCAGCCGGCTGAACTCGCCGCCGCGGCCGACCAGGTAGTTCTCGTGGCACCCGTAGGAGTTGCCGGCCGAGTCGGTGTTGTTCTTGAACAGGTAGATGTCGCCCTCGACGCCATCGTCGGCGAGCCGTTGCTGGGCGTCGATCATCAGCGCTTCGAGGATCCGCTCCCCCGCACGGTCGTGCGTGACGAGATCCACCAGGTCGTCGCACTCCGGAGTTGCGTACTCGGGGTGGCTGCCGACGTCGAGGTACAACCGGGCACCGTTGCGCAGGAAGACGTTGCTGCTGCGCCCCCATGACACGACGCGCCTGAACAGGTAGCGGGCCACCTCGTCGGGCGACAACCGGCGCTGGCCCTTGAACGAGCACGTGACGCCGTACTCGTTCTCGATACCGAAGATCCGCCGGTCCATGCGATCAGCCTAGTCGCGATGTGTTCAACCGCGCGGGAGGCGGAACCTCAGTGTCCCGATGCCATCGCCAGCAGCTCTCGTCGGCTGGAGGTCGACGTCTTGCGGAACACGGACTTCAGGTGATCTTGCACCGTGTGCTCGCTGATCGCCATCTCTCGAGCGGCAGTGCGCGTGTCGATCCCCTCGGTCAGACGCCTCAGCAACTCGTCCTCGCGGGCGGTCAGGGCGTGGACCCGGGAGAGGAGATCGCGACGTTCTGCCGAAGAGATCGGCTCCACCGTCACCACGACATCTCGCTCGTCAGCCGATGTCGGGCCAGACCATCGGGCCGCTCGCAGCGCCAGCCACTCGCCACCGCCGAGGTGGACTCGAGCCTGCGGAGCGTGCGCGTCCACCCCGGCCTCGTTCGCCAGCAGCTGGGCCGCCACGTTGTAGGCGCTGGCCGGGACGATGCTCTGCCCCGATCCTGGTGGGAGGAGTGCAGCCATCCACTCCCGGGTCTGCGGCGTCTGCGCTCGGACCTCCAGATCGGGCGACATCACCAACGCGCCACCACCCTGTCCTCGCTGGAGTGGCGTCCCGACCGACACAAAGGCTCGCGTCTGTGCCTCCCGCAGCAGGGTCGTGATCCGGGGGGCGACGCTCGAGAGCATCGCCACGTCCTCGTCCTCGAACGGGGCGGAGCGCCACAGGTCCAGAAAGCCCCAGCAGCCGAAGCGATCGATGTAGGCGGCGCTGTAGACGTCGACGACCCCGAGCGCGGCGAGGTGTTCGCGCCACACCAGACTCCGCTCAGGTCGTCCCGCGGTCGTACCGAGCAATGTGGCACCTCCCGACGGGAGGTCGGTCCAGCGGTTGACGACCGTCAGGTACTTGAGCCTGATCAGAGCCGGGAGCCGGGCCACGTCCGGAACGTCGGCCAGTGGTGAGCAGCCCACGGTGCTGGCGGGGTCGGTGAGCACGAAAGCGTGGGAGTCGAACGGTACGAACTGTCGCAGAGCGCTCAGGATCTGCTCCCGGACAGACCGGTCGTCGGCGGCCGTGGCATCGATGCGTTCGACGGCTGCCGTCATCTGCGCCGTGCGGACGTCGCCAGTCACGGCGCGAGCCTACGCCTGGTTCACCCCAGATTCTTGGGATGGTGCGCGCCCGCCGGGGTGCCTACCGTCGAGAACATCAAACGAACGGAGTGCGACATGCCCACCTTGCTCATCGAACACAGCATCAGCGACTTCACCACGTGGCGGCACGCTTTCGATCGGTTCGCTCAGCGTCGACGCGACGCCGGTGTCCTCCACGAACGGGTCATGCAGCCGATCGACGACCCGCACTACGTGCTCGTCGACCTCGAGTTCGGGAGCCGCGAGGAGGCGCGAGACTTCCAGCGATTCCTCGAGACCGAGGTGTGGTCGACTGCCCGCAACTCCCCTGCCCTCGTGGGCAGTCCCCAGGTACGCATCGTCGACGCGGCCAGTCTCAGTGGCTGAGCGCGGCGGCGACCTCGGTGTCGCTGAGTCGTCGGAACTTGCGCGGCTGCGGACGGGCGCGGGTGAGAACCCCCACTTCCAGCGATTCGGCTGTCAGGGTGCGGGGCTGTTCGCTGTCGTGGCCCAGAGCAGCAGCGGACAGTGCGATGACGCCGTCCAGATCGAGGCCAGCGGTGTAGTTCTCGGTGAGGTACTGCTCGACGGACTCCCGCTCGCCACCCATGACGCCGAATCCCTCGACATCGGCGACTGACCCGTCATAGGTGAGGCGATAGATCTGGTCGGGTGAGTCGTCCACCGTGACCTCGCCCACGAACAGCTCCACCTCGTACGGCTTCTCGCCGGCCGAGCTGAAGATCGCTCCGAGGGTCTGTGCGTAGGCGTTGGCCAGCGCACGAGCGGTGACGTCGCGGCGGTCGTAGGAGTATCCCTTCATGTCCGACAGTCGCACGCCGGCGATGCGCAGGTTCTCGAACTCGTTGTAGCGGCCCACTGCGGCGAAACCGATGCGGTCGTAGATCTCGCTGACCTTGTGCAGCGCCTTGGACGGATTCTCGGCCACGAAGGCGATGCCGTCGGCGTACTGCAGCACGACGACGCTGCGGCCGCGCGAGATGCCCTTGCGGGCGAAGTCGGCGCGGTCCTTCATCACCTGCTCGGGTGAGACGTAGAACTGCTGGGTCATGGGATTCCTCGTGCTCAGTTCAGGGGGGCGGCGGGGCCATTGGGCCGCTGCATGCGGGCACCGATGACGTCGTCAGCGATTGAGCCGACTTCGGAATCGTCGAGTCGGCGGTAGCCGTCAGCGGTCACGGAGTAGATGACCGGGAAGATGCGCCGGGTCAGATCGGGTCCGCCGGTGGCGGAGTCGTCGTCGGCGGCGTCATACAGCGCTTGCACAGCGGCGGTCACGCAGTCGCCCTCGGTGAGTCCGCGGGTGTAGAGCTTCTTCAGGGCGCCGCGTGCGAACACCGCTCCCGAGCCCACGGAGTGGAAGTCCTGCTCCTCGTAGCGTCCGCCGGTGACGTCATAGGAGAAGATGCGGCCCTGCTCGGTCTCGAGGTCGAAGGCGGCGAACAAGGGCACGACCGCCAGGCCCTGCATGGCCAGACCGAGGTTCCCGCGAATCAGGGCGGCGAGGCGGTTGGCCTTGCCATCGGCCGACAACACGGTGCCCTCGATCTTCTCGTAGTGCTCGAGCTCGACCTGGAACAGCCGGATCAGCTCGATGGCCAGACCGGCGCTGCCGGCAATGCCGGCGACGGAGTACTCGTCGGCCGGGAACACCTTCTGGATGTCGCGCTGGGCGATGATGTTGCCCATCGTGGCGCGGCGATCACCCGCCATGACGACTCCCCCGTCGAACGTGGCCGCGACGATCGTGGTCCCGTGCGGGGCGAGGTCCGAGCTGTTGACGTGGGCGGCGCGAGGCAGCAGATCCGGCGACTTGGTGGCGAGATAGTCGGCGAAGGAGGACTGGCCGGACAGACGCGTGCCCTCAGGCAGCGGGCCGCTCACTGGCCGCCCTTCTGCACGAAGCTGCGCACGAACTCCTCGGCGTTCTCCTCCAGGACGTCGTCGATCTCGTCGAGGATCGAGTCGACGTCGTCATCCAGCTTGGCCTTGGACTCGGCGTCGACCGTGGCGGCCTCGGCCTGCTCCTCGGGCTCGCTGGTCTTGCGGGTGCTCTTGTGCTGCTGTTCGGACATGGTTCCAGCCTACGCCGTGATGGTGCGAAACAGCTCGGTAGCCGAGGTGCTGGACGCGAACAGATGACCGACCATCTCCTCGGTGCCACGCAGCGGCTCCATCGTGGGGATGCGCTGCAGCGAATCGTGTCCGGGCAGGTCGAAGATGACGGAGTCCCACGAGGCGGCTGCGATCTCGGGCGCGAACCGCGCCAGGCACATGCCACGGAAGTAGGCGCGGGTGTCCTTGGGCGGTTCGGTGACCGCAGTCTGCACCGCCTCGTCGGTGAGGAGGCGCTTCATCCGCCCCGTGCGCACGAGCTGGTGGAACAGGCCCTTGTGCAGCCGGATGTCGTGGTACTGCAGATCCACCAGGTGCAGCTTGGCGTGGTCCCAGTCGAGCGAGTCGCGCTCCCGGTAGCGCTCCAGCAGCGCGAGCTTCGCCACCCAGTCGAGCTCATCGACGCACAGCATCGGATCCTCGGCGAGGCGGGTGAGCGTGGACTCCCAGAGCTGCAGCACCTGATCGGTCTCGGGATCTGATCCCTCCTGCGCCACGAACTCACGTGCCGCGTCCAGGTAGTAGCCCTGCAGCTCCAACGCCGTGACCGTGGTGCCGTCGTCCAAGGCGACCGTCTGGCGCAGCGTGTGGTCGTAGGAGATGGCGTGCAGCGCCGGGATCGGTTTGTCCAGTGCACGCCCGCGACTCAGGAAACCGGCCTCGATCATGGCGAGCACGAGCGACGTGGTCCCGTGCTTGAGCAGGATCGCGGTCTCCGAGCAGTTGGCATCACCGATGATGACGTGCAGCCGCCGGTACTTCTTGGGATCGGCGTGCGGCTCGTCGCGGGTGTTGATGATGGGGCGCTTGAGCGTGGTCTCCAGCCCGACTCCCACCTCGAAGTAGTCGGCCCGCTGGCTGATCTGGAACGCCGGAACGCTGCCGTCCTGCTGCTGCCCGACCCGGCCTGCGCCGGTGAACACCTGGCGGGACACGAAGAAGGGGGTGAGGTGCTCGACGATGTTCTCGAAGGGCACGCTGCGCTTCATCAGATAGTTCTCGTGCGAGCCGTACGAGGCGCCCTTGTTGTCGATGTTGTTCTTGTAGAGCACGATCGGCTGTGCCCCGGGCATCTGGCCGGCCAGCTCTGCCCCGGATCGCATGACCTCCTCGCCGGCCTTCTCCCACCGCACCACGTCCAGGGGCGTGGTGACCTCGGGACTGGAGAACTCCGGGTGCGCATGGTCGACGTACAGGCGAGCGCCGTTGGTCAAGATGATGTTGGCCAGACCCAGGTCCTCGTCGGTCAGCTGGCTCGGATCGGCCGCCTCGCGGCTCAGGTCGAATCCGCGCGCATCACGCAGCGGGTTCTCCTCCTCGAAGTCCCAGCGCGCTCGTCGGGTGAGGCCGTGCGCCGCGGCGTAGGAGTTGACCACGTGCGTGGACGCCACCATCGGATTGGCGTTCGGCTGTCCCTGCACCGTGATCCCGTACTCGACCTCACTGCCCTGCACGCGTCGGACGGTCATGGGTGGAGCCTAGAAGAGGTGGACCCGAGGGGCTTGCCCAGGTGCACGCTGTCGTCGTACGCGGAGTAGTAGCCGAACGACTCCATGTCGTCGTATCCGGCCGATCGGTACAGGGCGATCGCTTCCGGCTGTGGCTGGCCGGTCTCCAGCACCATCCGCCGGGCACCCGCCTCGGACGCGGTCCGCTCCAGCTCGGCCAGCACCAGGCGACCGAGGCCACGGCGGGTGAAGTGCCGGCCGGACGTACATCCGCCGGATCTCGGCGTCGCCCTCGCGCGGTCCGTGCATGCGCCAGCCGCCCATGGCGGCCGGCACGCCGTCGAGGTGCGCGAGGACGAAGTGGCCCCGTGGCGGGAGGAACTCCGCCACGTCCAAGGGTGCGACGTCGGCGTTGCCGTAGATGCCGACGTACACGGCCTGCACCTCGTCGATCAGCACCAACACATCGGGGTCGTCGAGGCGCGCTGCTCGCAGATCGATCAGAGGTAGGTCCGGGCTCGAGGCATCACAGGTACTGACCCGTGTTGGCGACCGTGTCGATCGAGCGGCCGGGCTCGTTGCCGCTCTTGCCGGAGATGAGGGTGCGGATGAACACGATGCGCTCACCCTTCTTGCCCGAGATCCGCGCCCAGTCATCGGGGTTGGTCGTGTTGGGCAGGTCCTCGTTCTCCTTGAACTCATCAAGGCACGCCTGCAGCATGTGCTGCACCCGCAGGCCGCGCTGACCGTGCTCCAGCAGGTCCTTGATGGCCATCTTCTTGGCGCGGTCGACGATGTTCTGGATCATGGCGCCGGAGTTGAAGTCCTTGAAGTACAAGATCTCCTTGTCGCCGCCGGCATACGTGACCTCGAGGAACTGGTTGTCCTCGCTCTCGGTGTACATGCGCTCGACGGTGCTGCGGATCATGCCGGTGACGCAGGCCTGGCGGTCTCCGCCGAACTCGGCCAGATCGTCCTCGTGCAGCGGGAGCCCAGCGGTGAGGTACTTGCTGAAGATGTCGTCGGCTGCCTCGGCATCAGGTCGTTCGATCTTGATCTTCACGTCGAGTCGGCCGGGGCGCAAGATGGCCGGATCGATCATGTCCTCGCGGTTGGACGCACCGATGACCAGCACGTTCTCCAGACCCTCGACGCCGTCGATCTCGCTGAGAAGCTGCGGGACGATGGTGTTCTCGACATCGGAGGAGACGCCCGAGCCGCGGGTGCGGAACAGCGAGTCCATCTCGTCGAAGAACACGATGACCGGGGTGCCCTCGCTGGCCTTCTCGCGAGCGCGTTGGAACACCAGCCGGATGTGGCGTTCGGTCTCACCGACGTACTTGTTGAGCAGCTCGGGGCCCTTGATGTTCAGGAAGAACGAGCGGCCCTCCTCGCCGGTCTTCTCCGACACCTTCTTGGCCAGGGACGCCGCGACCGCCTTGGCGATCATGGTCTTGCCGCAACCGGGCGGGCCGTACAGCAGCACACCCTTGGGCGGCTTGAGCTCGTGCTCGATGAAGATCTCCGGATGGAGGTACGGCAGCTCGACGGCGTCGCGGATCGATTCGATCTGGCCGCGCAGGCCGCCGATCGACTCGTAGTCGATGTCAGGGACCTCTTCGAGGACGAGGTCCTCGACCTCGCTCTTGGGGATGCGTTCGTACACGTACCCGGAGCGGGAGTCCAGCAGCAGCGAGTCGCCCGGACGCAGCTTGGTGCCGGTGAGTGACTCCGCGATCCGGACGATGCGTTCCTCGTCGGCGTTGCCCATGACCAGGGCGCGCAGGCCGTCCTCGAGGACCTCCTTGAAGGAGACGACCTCGCCGACCTCCTCGAACGCCAGCGCCTGGACCACGTTCATGGCCTCGTTGAGGATGACCTCCTGGCCCTTGCGCAGGGCGTCACGATCGACGGTGGGGCTGACATTGACCCGCAGCTTGCGGCCGCCGGTGAACACGTCGACCGACTCGTCGTCGTTGACCTGCAAGAAGGTGCCGAAACCGGTGGGCGGCTGGGCCAGGCGGTCGACCTCTTCCTTGAGGCCGACGATCTGGTCGCGCGCTTCACGCAACGTGGCGGTGAGCCGATCGTTCTGCGTCGTGGTGGCCGACAACCGGGCCTCGAGATCACGCAGTCGCGAATCAGTGGAGCTCTCGCCCGTGAGTCGGCGCCGCAGGTGCTCGACTTCGGCGCGCAAGTAGGCCAGCTCCTGTTCAGGACCACTGGTGTGGGTTTCGTCGTTCATCGCCACCTCCTGCTCGTGAAAATGACCCTACCCGCCCAGACCCCGCCGGTCGGGTCATGTTCGGTTACAACGACGTGTCGATCTGGGAACCGAAGGGACGCGGGCCGGTGTAGTCCGGGCCGTAGGCGCCGGGCGCGGGTCGACGCGAGCGTTCCAGCGTGTGTTGCCCCGGAGCCATGCGGCGCGCCGTGGCCAGGTACGCGGTGTGGCCGTTCATGCGGTGGTCGGGCCGCACGGAGAGGCCCTCGAGGTGCCAGTCGCGCTGCAGGGTCTCCCACGCGACGGGCTCGGTGAAGCTGCCGTCCTCGCGCAACGACTCGACGAAGCGCGACAGCTGCGTGGTGGTGGCCACGTAGGCGCAGACGATGCCGCCGGGCACGAGCCGTTCGACTGCGAGCGGGATGCAGCTCCACGGGTCGACCATGTCGAGGATCAGACGGTCGATCTCGGGTTCGGAGATCACCTCGCGAACGTCGCCGATCGTCAGCGTCCAGGATTCCGGGGTTCCGCCCATCGCCTGTTCGACGTTGCGACGGGCAATCTCGGCGAAGTCCTCGCGGATCTCGTAGGAACCCAGGTGTCCGCTAGGTCCGACGGCGCGTAACAGGTACGTGGTCAGGCTGCCCGAACCGGCGCCAGCCTCGACGACCCGCAGTCCCGGGGCGATGTCGGCCCACATCAGGATCTGGCCGGCGTCCTTGGGGTAGATGATCGCGGCACCACGCGGCATCGAGACGACGTACTCCGACAGCAGCGGACGGAACACCTGGTACTGACCGCCCATGGACGACTCGATGACGATCCCCTCAGGGCGGCCGAGGATGTCGTCGTGCCGGACCTGTCCCTTCTTGGTGGAGAACTCGGC
The DNA here is from genome assembly GCA_963769445.1 of uncultured Actinomycetota bacterium. Classification (GTDB taxonomy): domain Bacteria; phylum Actinomycetota; class Actinomycetes; order Propionibacteriales; family Nocardioidaceae; genus Aeromicrobium. The sequence goes on from CAVYLO010000004.1 coordinate 511,144, forward strand.
GCCCGGCTTCAGGGGAAAGTTGTGCTTGCGTCCCTTGGAGTCGGTGAGCCGAACCCACTCCCCCTCGATCAGCTCGTTCATCGGGCACTCCTGTAGGCGGCGTCGATGGCGTCCCGGGTGAGCACGCCGACAAAGGATCCGTCGGAGTCGACGAGCGCGTACTCCTCGGCGGGTTGGGCGGCGATGCAGCGCAGCAGCTCCTGGCCACGCAGGTCGGCGTCGAGTCGCACAGCATGATCGGGCGCCGGGACCAGAGCCGCCAGGTCGCGGGCGACCAGCCCGTCCACCCTGCTGCGACGCGCCGCGTGGTGCAGGGCCTGGCTCGACCCGGCCCACAGGAACCACGCGACGAGGGCGGCCACGATCAGGTCGACGGCGTAGGTCTCGTCGCGCGGTCGAAGACCGACCCACACGACGACAGCGACAGCGGTGAGCCGACCGATCCAGGCCGCCACGCGAATGCCGAGGACCTCGCGGCCAGTGATGGCCCAGATGACGGCGCGCAGCACGCGGCCGCCGTCCAGTGGTAGTCCGGGAATCATGTTGAACGCGGCGACCAGCAGGTTGACCAGGCCGATCGCAGCGAGCAGCGTCGCCGCCGTTCCATCCAGACTGCGGCCGATCACCAGAGCGACCACGCCGATGGCGGCCGACGTCAGCGGGCCGACGATGGCGATCCACAGTTCTTGGAAGGGACGGCGGCTCTCGCCCTCGATGGACGTCTCGCCCCCCAGGAGATGCAAGGTCACCGAGTGGACCCGCATCCCAAAGCCCCGGGCGGCGGCGACGTGGGCCAGCTCGTGCACCAGGACCGACACGTAGAGGCCGAGCACGAATCCCGTGGCGACGAGGTACGGGTTGGTGTCGGTGCGACCGTCGAAGCGGCCCGCGAACACGACGATCAGCACGGCGCCCATGACCAGCAACGACGGGCGCACCAAGACGTCGACCTCACCGGTTCGCCACAACCGCCACGTGCCAGCCGGTCGAGACGTCGGTCGGGGCTTCACCGCTCCAGTCTGCCGCATGGTCAGCTGAACACTGACAGCAACGCGACGGCATCGATCCCGGACAGCGTCGGCAGGGATCGACGTCGGTGCTGATCAGGCACGTGCACCATGTGCGGCACGACGACCACGTCGCACCCGGCGGCGTTGGCCGACGCGGCTCCCGTCGGTGAGTCCTCGATGGCGAGGCAGTCGGCCGCCGACACGCCGAGTCGTTCCGCGGCGAGCAGATAGGGGTCGGGATGTGGCTTGGGGCGGGGCACCGCGTCGCCGGTGACCGACAGTCTGGAAGGGCAGGACCTTGACGATCGGCGCCGCGATCGGCGCGTACGACATCGTGACCAGCGCCTGCGGCATTCCCCGATCCGACAATTCGGTGATCAGCTCGACTGCACCGGGTCGCCATGGCACATCGGCCTGCAATGCCGCGACCAGGCGGGTCACGAGGTAGTCGACCACCTGCTCGGCGCTGAGCGACAGGTCCAGCCGGGTGCGGATGTACTCGCCGCTGGCGATCAGTGAGTTCCCGACCAGCTGCAGGGCGTCCTCGTGAGTCCACTCGGCGCCGTGCTCGGCTGCCAGCTCGTGCTCGGCGGCGATCCACATCGGCTCGGTGTCGACGATCGTGCCGTCGAGGTCCCACAGGACGGCCGCGTAGTCCTTCACCCCGACACGATATCGACGTGGCACAATGAAGGTTCCGTTCGGGATCCCCCGAGGCCCAGGCGAGCCCGCCGCCGGCTGGCGATCCCCAGCGTTCCGCCCGACAGCCGTCAGAAGGAATGCTCCATGTCCACACCCGATTCCAGTGCGGTCCACCACCGCCCGGACGCCACCGACGACCTCGTCGCGGCTCTGCAGAGCCGCATCCTGGTCCTCGATGGCGCCATGGGAACCGCCATCCAGCGCGACCGGCCCGACGAGGCCGGCTACCGCGGTGAGCGATTCAAGGACTGGCCGAGCGATGTCCAGGGCAACAACGACCTGCTGACCATCACGCAGCCCGAGATCATCGCGGACATCCACCGCGAGTACCTCGAGGCGGGCGCGGATCTGATCGAGACCAACACCTTCAACGCCACCACCATGTCGCTGAGCGACTACGGCATGGAGGAACTGGCCTATGAGCTGAACTTCGAGTCGGCCCGCCTGGCCCGCCTCGCAGCCGACGAGATGACCGAACGGACGCCCGATCGTCCGCGCTACGTGGTCGGTGCGATCGGTCCGACCAGCCGCACTGCGTCGATCTCCCCCGACGTCAACGACCCCAGCATCCGCAACGTCACCTTCGACGAACTGGTCGTTGCCTACCTGCAGCAGGCCACCGGCCTGGTCGATGGTGGCGCCGATCTGCTGATGGTCGAGACCATCTTCGACACGCTCAACGCCAAGGCCGCGATCTTCGCGCTGGAGACCCTGTTCGAGGAGCATGGTCGCCGCTGGCCCGTCATCATCTCCGGCACCATCACTGACGCCTCGGGCCGCACCTTGTCGGGTCAGACCACCGAGGCGTTCTGGCACTCCGTGCGGCACGTCAAGCCCCTGATGGTGGGTCTGAACTGTGCGCTTGGCGCCAAGGAGATGCGCCCCTACATCGGCGAGATCTCGCGGATCGCCGACACGTACGTCAGCTGCTACCCCAATGCGGGACTGCCGAATGCGTTCGGCGAGTACGACGAAGCGCCCGAGGAGACCGCGGCCATCGTGTCGGAGTTCGCCGACGCTGGCTTCGTCAACCTGGTCGGTGGCTGCTGCGGAACCACGCCGGCTCACATCGCCGAGATCGCCAAGGGCGTCGAGGGCAAGGCGCCACGCGTCCCGGTCGAAGCCGGGCTGGCGCTGCGGCTGTCGGGTCTCGAGCCGTTCTCGGTGGTGGAGGACTCGCTCTACGTCAACGTCGGCGAGCGCACCAACATCACCGGCTCGGCGCGTTTCCGCAACCTGATCAAGGACGGCGACTACCCCACGGCGCTGAACGTGGCGCGCCAGCAGGTCGAGAACGGCGCGCAGGTCATCGACATCAACATGGACGAGGGCATGATCGACGGCGTCGAGGCGATGAACCGCTTCACCCGTCTGGTCGCCACCGAGCCGGACATCTGCCGCGTGCCGACCATGATCGACTCCTCGAAGTGGGAGGTCATCGAGACGGGCCTCAAGAACGTGCAGGGCAAGTCGATCGTCAACTCGATCTCGATGAAGGAGGGCGAGGAGAACTTCGTCCGCCAGGCCGAGCTGTGCCGCAAGCATGGTGCCGCGGCCGTCGTGATGGCGTTCGACGAGGACGGGCAGGCCGACAACCTCGAGCGTCGCAAGACGATCTGCGAGCGCGCCTATCGCATCCTGGTCGACCAGGTCGGATTTCCGCCCGAGGACATCATCTTCGACCCGAACGTGTTCGCGGTGGCCACGGGAATCGAGGAGCACGCCAACTACGGTGTCGACTTCATCGAGGCGACCCGCTGGATCAAGCAGAACCTGCCGGGCGCGCTGGTCTCCGGTGGCGTCTCGAACGTGTCGTTCTCCTTCCGCGGCAACAACCCGGTCCGCGAAGCCATCCACGCGGTGTTCCTGTACCACGCGATCGGCGCTGGAATGGACATGGGAATCGTGAACGCCGGCGCCCTGGTGCCGTACGACGATGTCGACCCGGTGCTGCGCGAGCGCATCGAGGACGTCATCTTGAATCGTCGTCCCGACAGCACGGAGCGACTGCTGGAGATCGCCGCCGACTTCGCCGGTGACGGCCAGCCCAAGGAGGTGGCGACCGAGGAGTGGCGATCGCTGCCGGTCACCGAGCGCATCACGCACGCGCTGGTCAAGGGCATCGACGAGTTCGCCGAGACCGACACCGAGGAGCTTCGGGCCGAGATCAGCGCCCGTGGCGGCCGGCCGATCGAGGTCATCGAAGGACCGTTGATGGACGGCATGAACGTCGTCGGTGACCTGTTCGGTGACGGCAAGATGTTCCTGCCGCAGGTGGTCAAGTCGGCTCGAGTCATGAAGAAGGCGGTGGCCTACCTGCTGCCGTTCATCGAGGCGGAGAAGCAGCCTGGCGACGCTGAGCGAGCCAAGGGCAAGGTCGTCATGGCCACGGTTCGCGGCGACGTCCACGACATCGGCAAGAACATCGTGGGCGTGGTGCTGCAGTGCAACAACTACGACGTCGTGGATCTCGGTGTCATGGTGCCGGCCCAGAAGATCCTCGACACCGCGAGGGAGGAGAACGCCGACGTGATCGGCTTGTCCGGCCTCATCACCCCCTCGCTGGAGGAGATGGTGAACCTGGCCGTCGAGATGGAGCGTCAGGGCTTCGAGATCCCGTTGCTGATCGGCGGCGCCACCACGTCGCGCGCTCACACGGCCGTGAAGGTCGACCAGAAGTACCACGGGCCGGTCGTGTGGGTGAAGGACGCGTCCCGCTCGGTGCCGATCGTGGCTGCGCTGTTGTCCGACGACCAACGCGAGAAGCTCATGGCGGACACGTCGGCCGACTACGAGGGTCTGCGCGAGCGACACGCGTCGCGGCAGGACACCCGCAAGCTGCTCACCATCGACGAGGCCCGCGCCAAGGCCGTGCCGATCGAGTGGGAGGGATACACGCCACCGCGTCCGCGCATGCTGACCCAGCAGTCGAAGGACGTCTGCATGGGTCCGGACTGCGATCACCGGCACGGCGAGGTGACCCAGTTCGTCAAGGTGTTCACCGGCTACTCGCTGGAAGAGCTGCGCGACTACATCGACTGGCAGCCGTTCTTCAGCTCGTGGGAGATGAAGGGCAGATACCCCGACATCCTGAACAACCCGTCGACCGGCGAAACCGCTCGCAAGCTGTTCGACGACGCGCAGGAGATGCTCGACCAGATCATCGAGGAGAAGTGGATCCAGGCCAATGGCGTGTTCGGCCTGTTCCCGGCGAACCAGGTGGACCGCGACGACATCGAGGTCTACACCGATGAGTCGCGGTCAGAGATCCTGACGACGCTGCACCAGCTGCGTCAGCAGACCGAGGGTCGCGAAGGCACGGCCCGCAAGTCACTGGCGGACTTCGTCGCTCCGAAGTCCACGGGACTGCGCGACTACGTGGGCGCGTTCGCCGTGACGGCGGGCGTCGGCATCACTGATCGGATCGTGGCGTTCAAGGCGGACATGGACGACTACAACGCGATCCTGCTCGAGTCCCTGGCGGACCGTCTGGCCGAGGCCTTCGCCGAGCGCATGCACGAGCGGGTCCGCAAGGAATTCTGGGCTCACTCCCCCAACGAGTCGTGGAGCAACGAAGAGCTCATCAAGGAGAAGTACGACGGCATCCGGCCGGCTCCGGGCTACCCCGCCTGCCCCGAGCACACGGAGAAGAAGACGATCTGGGAGCTGCTGGACGTCGAGGCCAAGACCGGGATCGAGCTGACCGACAGCATGGCGATGTGGCCTGGTGCCGCCGTCAGCGGGTTGTACTTCTCGCATCCAGAGTCCCAGTACTTCGTGCTGGGCCGCATCGCGCGCGATCAGGTGCACGACTACGCCGATCGCAAGGGGTGGACGTCGACCGAGGCGGAGCGATGGCTGGCGCCCAACCTGTCCTACAGCCCCGAGGGCGAGTGACGCGGGGATAGGCTTGCCGGGTGATGGACGGGACGAATGACGGGGTCGACATCCCGCAGCTGCGCGACCCGTGGATGGTGGCGGCGTTCGAGGGCTGGAACGACGCCGCCGATGCGGCGTCCGGCGTCGTCGACCACCTGATCGACGACTGGGACGCCGAGCTGTTGATGGAGCTCGAACCCGAGGACTACTACGCCTTCCAGGAGCACCACCTGCGCCCGCAGGTGCACCAAGGCGAGCTCGGCGAGCGCGCCATCACCTGGCCCACGCCGCGCCTGTACGTCGCCCACCCACGCAAGTCCGATCGGGATGTCCTGCTGCTGCGCGCTCCTGAGCCGAGCTTTCGGTGGAAGGCGTTCTGCTCCACCGTCATCGGGGTCGCCAAGCTGGCCGGCGTCACCGAGCTGTACACGCTGGGCGCCCTGCTGGCCGATGCGCCGCACACGCGCCCGGTCCCGGTCAGCGGATCGACCAACGATCCGCAGATGATGGATCGCATGTCGCTGGAGCCCTCGCGCTACAGCGGGCCGGTCGGCATCACCACGATCCTCAACGACTTCGCCACCGATCAGGGCATCGCCACTGCGTCGCTGTGGGCGGCGGTCCCTCACTACCTGGCCGAACCACCGTGTCCCAAGGCCACGTTGGCGCTCCTGGGCGCGCTGGAGGATGCCGCCGGACTTCCCCTGCCGCAGGGCATCCTCGTCGAGCTGGCCGAAGCGTGGCAGCGCGGCGCCGAGGAGCTGACCGAGCGTGACTCCGACATCGCCGAGTACGTCGAATCGCTGGAGAACGAGCGCGACACCAGCGATCTGCCCGAGGCCAGCGGCGACGCCATCGCCAAGGAGTTCGAGCGTTATCTGCGGCGCCGCACCGACGAGGACTGATCGGTGCCGGTGACCTTGGCGCATCCGGTCGCCGTGCTTCCGCTGAGCCGACTCGGCGTACCGATGTCAGCGCTCGTGCTGGGATCGATGGTGCCGGATCTGCCGCTGTTCCTCGGTGTGCGCCATGGCTACGGCTTCACCCACAGCTGGGTAGGTGTCGTGACGGTCGATCTGCTGGCAGTCGTCGTCGGTCTTGCCGTGTGGTTCGGACTGGTGCGTGACGCCGTGGTGGACCTGAGCCCCTCGATCATTCGGTCCAGATTCGCCGCGCACGGCAGTCTGAGCGTTCGCGAGTGGTGGTGGGTGCCGGTGGGTGGGGCGATCGGCGCCGCCAGCCACGTGGTGTGGGACGCCTTCACCCACCTCGACGGCTGGGGCGTCGCTCGTCTGTCCTGGCTGCGCGAGGAGCACCTGGGCTTGGCTGGATATCAGTGGGCGCAGCACCTGTCGGGAGTTGTCGGTCTGGCCGTGGTGGGTATCTACCTGGCTTCGGGCGTGGCTCGTCGCCCGGTGCTGCGCGAACAGGCGGCGCCGCGCGCGTTGGGACCGTGGGCGCTACCGCTGGTCCTGGGGGTGACCGGTGCCGTCGGCGTGGTGGTGGCCCTGTTCCGCATCCCGGACGGGGTGCACCTGATGGCCTACGACTCGGTCGTTGCGTGCATGGCCGCGGTCGTCGTCTTGAGCATCCTGACCGCCGGCCTGTGGCGGTTCTCGGTGGCCCGAAACGAGCAGGTCAGAGGCTGATGCCGAGCAACGAGTCGAGCGCGGTCCGCACCGTCGTCGAGGCGCGGCGGTCATTGCCCTCGCCTGCCGCCCACTGATCAACGGCCCGGAGAGCGGCCGGGGCGTCGAGATCGTGAGTGAGTGCGGCCCGCAGGGCGCTGACCACGTCGTCGCCGGTCGGTCCTTCAGGGCGATCCAGGGCGGTGCGCCAGGCGGCGAGTCGCTGCTCGGCGGCGACCAGCTCGGCCTCGAACCACTCCCAGTCGCTGCGGTAGTGGTGGGCCAGCAGCGCCAAGCGGATGGCCATCGGGTCACGCCCGGCCTCGCGGAGGGCTGACACGAGCACCAGGTTGCCCTTGGACTTGGACATCTTCTCGCCGTCATAACCGACCATGCCGGCGTGCACGTAGGAGTGAGCGAAGTCCTCACCGGTGGCGACCACGGACTCCGAGCGAGACATCTCGTGGTGCGGGAACACCAGGTCCGATCCCCCGCCCTGCACGTCGAAGCCGGCGCCGAGATGCTCCAGCGCGATGGCGGCGCACTCGATGTGCCAGCCGGGACGGCCGCGGCCGAGCGAGGTGTCCCACGCTGGCTCGCTAGGGCGCTCCGCCTGCCACAGCAGACAGTCGAGTGGATGCTTCTTGCCGGCCCGCTCGGGGTCTCCACCGCGCTCGCCGAAGACCTGCAGCATGGTGGTCTCGTCGTAGCCCGAGACGGTGCCGAAGTCGGCGTCGGCGTGCACATCGAAGTAGAGGTCGTCGTCGACCCGGTACACGGCACCGGCGGTCTCGAGCTGGCCCACCATGTCGACCACGAGGTCGATCGACTCAACCGCTCCGATGTAGTGGTCGGGAGCGAGGACACGCAATGCAGTCATGTCGGTGCGGAACAGCTCGATCTGGCTCTCGGCGAGCTCGGCCCAGTCGATTCCGGTCGCGGTCGCGCGCTCCAGCAACGGATCATCGACGTCGGTGACGTTCTGCGTGTAGGTGACGGTGAGGCCTGCGTCGCGCCAGGCGCGTTGCAGCAGGTCGAACGCCAGGTAGGTGGCGGCGTGGCCCATGTGGGTGGCGTCGTAGGGCGTGATGCCGCAGACATACAGGCGCGCGTGGTGGTCAGGGTCGACGGTCACGAGGCGACCTGTGGCGGTGTCGTGGACCTCGACGGCGGGACCGCGGCCGAATCCGAGGTCGTCAAGGGACGGCACGATCGGGCTCGTCCAGCTACGCATGGTTCCGAGCGTATCGACTGCCCCGAAGCGGCCTGTCGTCGCCTGTCTCGTGCCAAATCGTCGGACAATGTCCACGTGATCATCGATTGCGCGGTGTACCGCGCGGGCGTGCGACAGGACACCTCAAGTGACCGAGCCTCCCTCGACGCAGTGCTGGCCGAGCTGGGCGGTGACGATTTCTTGTGGATCGGCATCAACGACCCGACCGAGAACGAGATGGCAGAAGTAGGCGGGGCGTTGTCCCTGCACCCGCTGGCCATCGAGGACGCCCTCAAGGCGCACCAGCGACCCAAGGTCGAGCAGTACTCCCACCACACGCTGATCTCGTTGCGCACCGTCATCTACAGCGATGACGACATCACCACCAACGAGGTCAACATCTTCCTCGGCGCCCAGTACCTGCTCACGGTGCGCCACGGCGGCCGGGACCTGAAGGATGCCCGCCGCACCGCCGACAAGATGATCGAGCACCTCTCACACGGGCCGACGGCCGCGCTGTACGCGGTCGTCGACAGCATCGTGGACCAGTACGAACGCGTCGCTGCGGAGCTGGAGATCGATGTGGAAGAAGTCGAGTCCTCGGTGTTCTCGGCGGAGAACACCAACGACTCGTCGCGCATCTACCGACTCAAGCGCGAGACGCTGGAGTTCCGGCGCGCGGTCATGCCGCTTCGCGACCCGATCCAACGCTTCGCCACGGGGTCGATGCCCTCTGAGTCGCAGCCATACTTCCGCGACATCTCCGACCACCTGACGCGAGCGGCTGATGCCATCGACTCGGTCGATCACTTGCTCGACAACGCACTGAACGCCCACCTGGCGCAGCTGAGCGTCCGGCAGAACGAGGACATGCGCAAGCTCACCGCCGGTGCCACCCTCTTCGCCGTGCCCACCGCCATTGCCGGGATCTACGGCATGAACTTCACCAACATGCCCGAGCTGTCCTGGCGCTACGGCTACCCGCTGTGCCTGCTGCTCATCGCCGGGCTGTGCGGCTACGTCTACGCCCGCTTCAAGAAGTCCGGCTGGTTGTAGACAGATCAGGCTGCGTGGCGGGCGGGTTCTGCGGGGGCGGTGTGGCCTGAGGGCAGGGTCCAGGTGATGACGTCGTGTGACTTCATCTGGTGGTGCCGTTCGCACAGTGGCCACAGGTTCGCCCCGACGGTCTTGCCGTGGGGCCAGGGTTGTCGGTGGTCGATCTGGCACTGGTCGGCTGGTTTGGTGCAGGTGGGTGCCTGACAGGTGCCGTGTGCGGAAGATCGAGTGCCTTCTTGAGGGTCGTCGGGGGCGAATCGGCCGTGGTACCAGTGTTCGAGGACGTTGCCGTCGCTTGCCGGTGATGATGGTGTGCCAGAACTGGTTGCTCGTCGGGGTCGGTGACCCATCGGGCGGGGACGATGAAGCGTGCCGTCGGCGGCGACGGCTGGTGCGTCGGACAGGCCGACCAGGGTCTTGGCGTCGATGACCACGGCGATGTCGGCACCGACGGCCGCCTCACCGTTCTCGTTGGTGGTGGTCCACGCGGCGAGCAGATCGGCTCGGCGTTGGGCCACGGTGCGGTCGTCGTGGTCGATCTTCTTGGCCTCGAAGGTCAGGCGCTTGTCGATGGCTGCGGCCATGTGCGAGGGCAGGTAGGCGTTCAGCCAGGACATGCCGTCCTCGCCGTGGGCGACATCGACGTGCCGGTCGGCGCGTTCGGCTTCGGCTCGTTCGTTGAACAGGTCGGCCTCGACCCGCGCCACGAACCGTCGCAGCCAGCCGCGCAGCTCGATGCTGGTGTGGGTGGTGGCGTAGCCGATCACCTTGGTGTCCAGCTTCGCGATCGAGGCCGGGCGGTGCAGCTTGGCGATGGTGTCGGCGATCATCGTGACCCGGTACGCATCGACGCGTCCGGCGGCGAAGGCCGTCCACACCGTGGGCGCCTGATCACGGACCGTCTGCGCACACGAGAGCCGGCGGTGGACCTGCCCTTCGGACAGGCGCATGGCGACCGCGATCTCCAGGGCGATCGACCGCAGCTGAGCCTGGCGCTTGAAGTACTCCGGCGTGACTGCGTACTCGGTGGCCAGCCGGTCGGAGTAGGCCAGCATCTCAGCCCAGACCGCATGCTCTGCAGCCGCGCAGGTCCGAGCGGCAGCGGTGAGCCGAACCTCCGGATTCACCTGCGATTGCTGCATATATCCAACCTAGAGGAGGGGTCTGACAACGCCTTTTCGACGTCGTTGGATGTCCACACCGGCCATGTCGGGCTTTCGGCAGCGGCTCACCGTGCCTGCGCCCTCATCGAGGGACTCTTTCCGGATGGCTGATTCAGGCGTACCTTCAAATCGGCGGCTCTCACCGCCCTGACAATGGAGATGATGATCATGCCCGAGTTCATGGACGTTCACCGCGGGATGAACGGCATCAGCGCGGAGGATTTGGCGGCGGCCCATGCGGCCGACCTCGCAATTCAGTCCGAGGAGGGAGTCGACTTCAAGCAAGCCTGGGCTGACCCCGAGAGCGGACACATCTACTGCCTGTCCGAGGCGCCCTCAGCCGAGGCCGTCCAGCGCATCCACGAGAGGGCTGGCCACCCTGCCGACGAGGTCCATCCGGTTCCGCTCAAGGTCTAGGCGGACATCGGAAAGTCTGTGGATTGAGGCTCAGGTCCGGGCTTCGAGGACCTTCTTCAGTCTGGCCAGATCCTTCTGATTCGCCCGTCGCATGAAGGTTGACATCATCGGCGCGGCCACCTTCCCGAAGCCACTGGGTTCGCCCGCATTGCGCAGCGTCATCCGGGTGCCGCCGCCTGCTGCGTCCTGCCAGGTGTAGGTGGTCTGCATCGGGAACGGCCCCTCAGCCGTGCTCATGACGAACCGCTCGTCCGCGACGATGTCTCGCACTTCGTAGGTGTAGGCGATGCGGCGGCCGAGGAACTCCGCCGCGAACGCGATGCGTGAACCCACGACCACAGGACGAGGGGTCTGCCACTCGACGGTCTTGATGTTGACGTACCACTCGGTGGCGTTGTCCGGGTCAGACGCGTATGCGGCCACCACGGATCGCTCGCAATTGATCTCGATCGAGGTCTCGACGTCTACAGCCACGCCTCGATCGTACGCCCGTTGCGGCAGTCAGCCGACGGTCGTGCCCGCGGTGATGACGCCGGCGCCGACGAGAATCAGGACCAGGGCGCCGAGGCCGACGCGGTAGGCGACGAACGGGGCGTAGGAGTGGGTGCTGACGTACTTCAGGATCCAATGGATGACGGCCAGGCCCACCACGAACGAGACGACGGTGCCGACGACGGTCGGGCCCCATCCGTACGCGTTGTCCCCGCCGATGTCCTTGAGCTTGTAGACGCCTGCGCCCACGACGGCCGGGATGGCCAGCAGGAAGGCGTAGCGGGTGGCCACGGCGCGCTCGTAGCCGAGGAACAGGCCCATGCTGATGGTCGCGCCGGAGCGGGAGACCCCGGGCACCAGCGCCCCGGCCTGGGCGACGCCGAGCAGCACGGCGTCTCGAGCGTTGAGCTGATCGAGCGGCTTGACCTTGCGGCCGAACTTCTCCGCCAGACCGAGGACGAGCCCCAGCACGATCAGGGTGGTGCCGATGACCCACAGGTTGCGGAACTCGCGATCGATCAAGTCCTGCAGCAGCAGGCCCAGGATCACGATCGGCAAGGAGCCGATGATGATGAACCAGCCCATCCGCCACTCGGGAGCCCGCCGGGCTTCCTTGGAGAACACGCCTCGCACCCAGCCCGAGCCGATCGTCCAGATGTCGTGCCAGAAGTACAGCAGCACCGCCAGCTCGGTGCCGATCTGCACCACGGCGGTGTACGCCGCGCCGGGGTCCTCCCAACCGAGCAGCTTGGGGACGATCGCCAGGTGCGCACTGCTGGAGATCGGAATGAACTCCGTGAGCCCTTGGACGATGCCGAGTACCACGGCGCGCATGAGATCCACGCGCCGAGAGTACGCCGTGCGAGCCTCCGCCGGACTGCGCCCCGCCCCCACTAGCCTGTCGACATGCAGCTGCGCCGAGTCGGACGCTCCGGACTGGAGGTCTCGCGCATCGGCTTGGGCACCATGACCTGGGGCGCGGACACCGATGAGTACGACGCCGCCGACCAGCTCACCGCTTTCCGCGACGTCGGTGGCACGCTCATCGACACCGCCCCCATCTACGGCAATGGCGCGTGCGAGCCGCTGCTCGGCACCCTCCTGGCCCAGGCCGACTGCCGCGACGACGTCGTGCTCGCCGGCAAGGCGGGGTTCGTCCGCCGTGGCGACTCGATCGTCAAGGACGGCTCGCGACGCGGCCTGTTGGCCCAGCTCGATCGCTCGCTGCGCGACCTGGGCACCGATCACCTTGATCTGTGGCAGATCCACTCCCCCGACACGTCGGTGCCGCTGGAGGAGAGCCTTGCGGCTCTCGAGCACGCCGTGGCCACGGGGCGCACCCGCTATGTCGGCATCTCCAACTTCACGGGGTGGCAGACGGCGTTCAGCCACACCTGGCTGGCCGCACGTGCGGCCGCACTGCCCCTGATCAGCAACCAGGTCGAGTACTCGTTGGTCAACCGAGATCCCGAGGACGACGTGGTCGACGCTGCCGAGTACCTCGGCATGGGCTTGTTCGCGTGGTCACCGCTGGGGCGTGGCGTCCTCACCGGCAAGTACCGCACCGGCACTCCGGGCGACTCGCGTGGCGCGCAGCCCGGGTGGGACGAGTTCGTCGGTCAGTACCTCACGCCAGAGAGGTCCGGGACGATCGAGGCGCTGGCACGTGCTGCCGACGGTCTGGGCGTTCCGATGGGTCACGTGGCTCTGGCGTGGTTGTTCCAGCGGCCGACCTTGGCAGCAGCGATTGTCGGCGCCCGCACCACGGACCAGCTCACGCAGAACCTTGGCGCCGACTCGGTCGAGCTACCGGGTGAAATTCTGGCCGCTCTGGATGACGTCTCACAGAAGGAGCCGCGGTGATGGAGTACGAATTCTGGAATCTGACCATCGACCGCTCCAAGTCCCGCAACGCGGTGTGCCACATGCTCACCCAAGCCGCTGAGTACCAGGGTTGGGAGCTCGAACGGCTCCGCAGGGACGTCACTGGCAAGCGCACCGTGCGCCTGCGACGCAAGATCATCCGCCTCCGTAGCACGCTGTAGTCGTGGAACCACGCCAGGCCGCGATCGAGACCTACCGCTATCTGCGGGTGGGCATCGTCGCTCTGGCGCTGCTGCTGGCCATGGCCGTCGTCGGCGAGATCGTCGTGGGCGATGCGGGGCTCCTTGGGTCGATCAGTGCCTACTACTTCACTCCGGTCCGCGACGTGTTCGTCGGAGTCCTGGTCGCCCTGGGGCTTGGCCTCATCGTCATCAGAGGTCGCGGCGTGGAGGACGTCCTGCTGAATCTCGCGGGCATGCTCGCTCCCGTCGTGGCCTTCGTCCCGACGCCCGTCACTGACAGCGTTCGATCGTCGCTCGGATCCACCCCTGCACCCACGGCCGACGCGATGTGGGCGCTGATCGCGCTCGGTGTGCCCGCCTTGGCCTTTGCGGTCGCGACCGCGAGACGACTGGACGGCGACGCCCGGACCGCGGCGATGCGCGGCGCAGCGGCGGGTGCGGTCACCGTCGTGGGTTTCGGCGTGTGGCTCGGGATCGACGATCAGTCATTCCTGCAGGCAGCCCACTACGCCGCTGCCGTGGGCATGTTCGGCGTCTTCGTCGTGGTGGCTCGATTGAACGCGGTCTCGGCCCGCGATGACGTCGAGGGCCCGGTCGTGGCGATGCTGCCGGCCCAGCGTCGACGCACCGCCTACGCGACCATCAGCTGGTCCATGCTGGGCACGGTGGTCGTGGCCGGACTGCTGGGCCTGCTGCAGCTGACTGGCAGCACCCCGGTGCCCCACTGGCTGTTCTGGGTCGAATCGATCCTGCTGGCGCTGTTCGCGGCATTCTGGGCACTGCAGACCATCGAGTACTGGCGCGACGGCGTCCCCCTGATGGACAGCGTCTGACTTCAGGGCCATCATCGGAGCACTGCGACGTCGAAGGAGCACTCCCATGGTCGCCTCACACCCACTTCTCACAGCGCCCGGCTATGTCACGGACGGAGGTCTGGAGACCGATCTGGTCTTCCATCACGACTTCGACCTGCCCGAGTTCGCCGCCTTCCCGTTGCTGACCGATGAGCGTGGCCGTGCCGTGCTCGACGGCTACTACGACTCCTACGTCGACATGGCGCATCGAGCTGGCCTCGGCGTCATGCTCGAGACGCCTACCTGGCGGGCGAACCAGGACTGGGGCACGCGGGTCGGTTACGACGCGCCCGCGCTCGATCAGGCGAATCGCCACGCCGTCGATCTGGTTCGCCAGGCTGCGAGGCGGTCACCTCTCACACCTGCTCTGATCTCGGGGATCGTGGGTCCACGTGGCGACGGCTACGTGGTCGCGGAGCGGCCGACTGTCGATGAGGCAGCCGCGTACCACTCTGCGCAGGTCGCGTCGCTGACCGCCGCAGGTGTGGACCTGGTGCACGCGATGACCATCACGACCCCCGAGGAGGCGATGGGCGTGGTCACGGCTGCTCGGTCGGCCGGGATTCCGGTCGCCATCTCCTTCACGGTCGAGGTCGACGGCCGGCTGCCGGACGGAGCACCTCTGGGCGAGTCCATCCAGGCAGTCGACGAGATGGCTGCGCCGGACTGGTTCGGCATCAACTGCTCGCACCCGACGCACATCGCCACAGCCCTCGACGGGGGCGACTGGCAGGACCGCGTGATGTCGATGCGCCCCAACGCCTCCACGATGAGCCATGCCGAGCTCGACGCCATGGAAGTGCTCGACGCCGGCGACCTGGGGTTGCTGACCAGCTCGTTCCACGACATTCGGGCTCAGTTCCCGAATCTCTCCATCGTCGGAGGCTGCTGCGGCACCAGCGCGGGCCACGTTGCCGCACTGTGGAATCTCTGACCGGTTTTCAGGCGAGGTTGAGGAACTCGTCGAAGACGCGGGAGCCGAACTCGAGGGCAGAGACGGGGACGCGCTCGTCGACCCCGTGGAAGAGCGCGGTGAAGTCCAGATCGGCGGGCAGTCGCAGGGGCGTGAAGCCGAACGAGGTGATGCCCAGCTTGTGCCAGGCCTTGGCGTCGGTGCCGCCGGACATCAGGAATGGCGCGATGTGCGCCTCGGGGTCCTGGCTGTGCAGCGCGACCGTCATGGCATCGACCAGGTCGCCTTCGAACGGGTACTCCAGGGCGGCATCGGTGATGTGAGGTTCGACGCTGACATGCTCACCGACGATCTTCTGCATGGCGGGCAGGAAGGTGTCTGCGTGTCCGGGCAGGTACCGCCCGTCGACGTACGCAACCGCCTGACCCGGGATCACGTTGTGCTTGTAGCCCGCTTCGAGCATCGTCGGATTGGTCGAGTTCTTCAGACCCGCGCCGACCATGCGGATGGCCGGACCGAAGTGACTCATGATCTCCTCAGCCGATCCGTCCGTGCCGGTCAGCTCGGTGACCTTGGCCAGGAGCGCCTGCATGGACGGGCCAGGCTCTTCGGGCCACTCGTGATCGGCGATCGCCACCAGACTGCGCGCCAGGTGGGACACGGCGTTGTCGGTGTTGCGCATCGATCCGTGCCCGGCAGTGCCGGTGGCGGTGAGGCGCATCCAACCGATGCCCTTCTCGCCGGACTCGATCAGATAGAGCCGCTTGCCGCCCACCTCGGTGGAGAAGCCACCGACCTCGCCGATGGCCTCGGTGCAACCCGCGAACAGATCGGGGTGATGCTCGACCAGCCAGTGAGCACCCATCCGGCCGCCGGCCTCCTCATCGGCCGTGAAGACCAACAGGATCGGTCGCTCGGGGATCACGCCAGCGCGCTGGCGGGCGCGCACGACCGACAGCAGCATGCCGTCGAAGTCCTTCATGTCCACGGCGCCGCGGCCCCAGAGATAGCCGTCCTTGACCTCGCCAGCGAATGGATCGACCGACCAGTCGGCGGCGTTGGCCGGCACGACGTCGAGGTGTCCGTGGATCAGCAGCCCCGGCCGAGCGGAGTGCTGATTGCCCCACCGAGCCACGACGCTGGCGCGACCCTGCTCGGACTCGAAGATCTGAGACTCGATGCCGACCTCGGCCAGCGACGCGGCGACGTACTCGGCCGCCTTGCGTTCTCCCGGGCCGGACGCATCGCCGAAGTTGGTGGTGTCGATGCGGATCAGGTCACGGCAGATCTCGAGCGCTTCAGCCTCCGGTGAGTACCCCATGATGCGACCCTACCTACGCGGGCCTGCTGAGCACGCCGTCCAGCACCCGCGCGAACAGCGCCTCGCTCGAACGCCGGACCAGACCTGCTGCGAACCGCGGCACACCGCGCACGGAGATGTCCTCGCGCCACACGACTCGACTACCTCCGGTGAATTCAGCGCTGTCGTGGGGTTCGACCTCGAGCTCCGCCCAGCCGGTCACGAGGCGACCGGTCTTGACCAGCTTGCAGTACGACGGCTCGGTCCACTCCTCGATGTCCATGGGGTCGTCGAAGCCGACCCGTCCGATCCCGGTGCGGGCCAGGAAGCCGGTGTCGGTGCGGCGGATGGTCGTCAGCGGCACGTAGTCGCCGTGCCGCTCCCACTGGGTCAGCCGGGCCCACGCCTCAGACGGGTCCAGGGCCACCACACGGACGATCTCGAATTGGGTCACGGCATGATCGTAGGCATGACCATGTCGTTCGCGTCGCCCGAAGACGCCAAGCTGCGCCTCGCGAAGGCGGGCTATCTGGCCTCAGACGCGGTGGCCACCACGGTGTTTCTGGCCGCCACGTTGGGCAAGCCACTGTTGGTCGAGGGGCCGGCCGGGGTCGGAAAGACCGAGCTCTCTCGCGCCGTCGCCGAGGCGTGTGACGCCGAGCTGATCCGGCTGCAGTGCTACGAGGGCGTCGACGAGGCCCGTGCGCTCTACGAGTGGAACCACGCCAAGCAGCTGTTGCGCATCACGGCCGGCCGTGACGAGTCGTGGGACGACGCGCGCACCGACATCTTCAGCGAGGAGTTCCTGCTCCCCCGCCCGCTGCTGCAGGCCATCCGCCGCGACGGGCCCACCGTCCTGCTGATCGACGAGACCGACAAGGCCGACGTCGAGATCGAGGGCCTGCTGCTGGAGCTGCTCGGCGACTTCCAGGTCACGGTTCCCGAGCTCGGCACCATCGTCGCCACCCAACGACCCTTCGTGGTGCTCACGTCCAATGCCACGCGCGAGCTGTCCGAGGCACTGCGACGCCGATGCTTGTTCCTGCACCTGGACTTCCCCGACGCCGATCTGGAGACCGACATCGTGCGGCTCAAGGTGCCGAACCTCGACAAGGCGTTGGCCGACTCGATCATCCGGGTCGTCAACGCGCTGCGAGCCATGCCGCTGCGCAAGGCGCCCTCGGTGTCGGAGTCCATCGACTGGGCCCGCACCCTGATGGCCCTGGGCGCCGACATCCTCGACGACGAGGTGGTCAAGGATTCCCTCGGCGTGATCCTCAAGCATCACGACGACATGGTGAAGGCCACCGCGAAGCTGGACCTCGATTCGGTGCTCGGCACGCCATGACCGCCGAGCCGGTCGACCACGACGGGGAGGATCTTCCCGCGCGGCTCGTGGCGTTCGTCGGTGCGTTGCGGAGCAAGGGCATCCCGGCTGGCACCAGCGAGACGGTCGACGCCGCGGCGGTGATCGAGGTGCTGGGACTGGACAACCGTTCGGTGCTGCGTGAGGGCCTCGCCTCGGCGCTGGTGCGACGGGGCGGGCAACGCGATGTCTTCGACATGACGTTCGATCTGTTCTTCCCCGCTGGCGTCGGCCTCCCGCAGGCGGTGCTGGACGCTCGCGACGCCGACGGCGAAGCGATGGACTTGGACGACCTGCGCGATCTGCTCGCGATGGCGCTGGCTGACGGCGATCTACGCACCCTGGAACAGGTGGCCGAGCTGGCGGTGGACGCCCTGGGCGAGGTCGGCATGCCGGGCACGGCCACCGGCGGCTGGTCGGCCTATCAAACGCTGGAGCGCATGCGTCCTCAGACGCTGATCGCGCAGATCATGGCGATGCGCGGATCCGGTGGCATGCCGGGCCAGGGCTCCGGCCAAGGCGGGCAGGGCCAGGGCCAGCAGGCGTCAGATGGCTTCACCGAGCGTCTCGAGCGCGATGAGCTGCGCCAGGCCATTGAGCTGTTCCGCCAGATGGTGCAGGCCGAAGCGCGCCGTCGCACGGCCGAGGTGCGGGGTCGAGAGGTCGTGACCCGGCACGCCGTACGTGCTGGAACTGGCTCGATCGACTTCCTCAGCGCCAATCGGCAACAGCTCGAGGAGCTGCGCCGCACGGTGCAGCCACTCGCCCGCCGCCTCGCCACCCGGCTGGCGGCACGCCGACGCAAGAACCAGCGTGGGCGCATCGACATCCGCCGCACCCTCCGCCGTGCCATGGGCACGGGCGGCGTGCCCATGGACCCGGTCTACGCCAAGCCGCACCCGACCCGCCCTGAGCTGGTGCTCCTGTGCGACGTCTCCGGCTCGGTGTCGGGCTTCTCCAGCTTCACGATGCACCTGGTGCAGGCGCTCAGCAGCCAGTTCAGCAAGGTGCGGGTGTTCGCCTTCGTCAATGCGATGGACGAGGTCACCGATCTGGTCACGCCTGATGAGGACGACCTCAGCGGGCGCATCTCCCGCGAGGCGCGGATCACCAAGTGGCACACCAGCAGCGACTATGGCGAGGCCCTCGGCGACTTCGCGGAGGTCTACCTGGGTGCGGTCGGTCCGCGTACGTGCGTCTTGATCCTCGGCGACGCCCGCAACAACAACCAGGACCCGAACTTCGGCGCCCTCCACGAGATCTCGCAGCGGTCGCGGCGTACCTTCTGGCTCAACCCCGAGAGCGCCATGCGGTGGGGCCTGGGCGATTCGGTCGCCCCGGCCTACGCCGACATCGTCGAGATGCACGAGTGCTGCACGGTGGACCAGCTGACCCGATTCGTCTCACGGCTCCTGCCGGTCTGAACTACGGTTCCGTCATGCGGACTCGGCCTCTCGTGGTGGGTGTCGGGGCTGGTGTCATCGCACTGGCGATCGCGCTCATCACCGCCCCCGGCGCCTCGGACGCTCCCCCGGTCTTCACTGCGCGCGGATGCAAAGCCATCGACTACGCCGACCCGGAGCAGGGCTCCATGACGTTCGCCGAGGAGTTCGACGGCGACCGGTTGGACCCGGCCCGGTGGCGGATCCGGACCGACACCTATCTGGACTTCGACCAGGCCCAGATTCGGCGCGAGAACGTCTCGGTGCACGACGGGCTGCTGGACATCGCCGGCCGCAAGCTGCCGAAGGACCAGTGGCAGGTCACGCCGAACTCCCGGTACGACTGGAATCAGGTGCGCGACTACTCGACCGGCTATGTCGACACCATCAAGGACGAGGGATACGGCAACGCTGCCAGCGACCAGCGGTTCAGCCAGCAGTACGGCACGTTCCAGATCCGTGCCAAGGTTCCGAGCCGTTCGACCATGTCGCGGGGCATCTGGCCGGCGTTCTGGTTGCGTGCCGACCACGAGCTGGGCGAGATCGACCCGATGGAGGCCTATGGCGGCCCGACGATTCGCGACTTCGACCCGTCTGCTTCATACGAGTGGAACTCATGGGAGGACACCAGCCAGAAGTCCAGCCTTGAGCACACGCAGGGCCGCGCCCACCCGCTGCAGGACAACGAGCCGGTGTGGCAGGACTTCCACGTCTACGGGGTGACCTGGTCCCCCATGTGCCTGCGGTACACCTTCGACGGCGAGACGGTGGGCATGGTGTCCCTCGCCTCGAAGCCGTACTTCACGGGCCCGACCTTCGACGACACGTTCCACGTGCGGCTGAACATGCAGATCGGCTCGAACTACTGGGGCAAGGCCGACGACCAGCACACCCGACCCGATTTCCACTACCTCGTGGACTGGGTCCGGGTGTACCAGGGCGACGGTCTGGAGTGAACGCCGACCTCCTAGCGGGGTGCCATCCGGATGGCACCGTCGAGACGGATCGTCTCGCCGTTGAGCATGGGGTTCTCGACGATCTGCTGCGCCAGCTGGGCGTACTCGACCGGGTTGCCGAGGCGGCTCGGGTGCGGGACCTGCTGGCCCAGCGACGTCCGGGCCTCTTCGGGCAGACCAGCCAGCAGCGGCGTCTCGAACAGACCGGGCGCGATGGTCATGACCCGGATGTTGAGCGAGGCGAGGTCGCGGGCGATCGGCAACGTCATGCCCACCACGCCACCCTTGCTCGCGGAGTAGGCGGCCTGGCCGATCTGTCCATCGAACGCCGCGACGGACGCGGTGTTGATGATGACGCCACGTTCTTCGCCCACCGGGTCGAGCTGGCTCATGCGCTCAGCGGACAGCCGCAGGACGTTGAACGTGCCAATCAGGTTGATCTCGATGATGCGCTGGAACTTGTCCAGCGGGTACGGGCCCTTCTTGCCGACCGTCTTCACGGCATCGCCGGTGCCAGCGCAGTTGACGTTGATGCGCAGGTCGCCGAGCTCGGCGGCCACGTCGAGAGCCTGGGTCACCGCGGCTTCGTCCCGCACGTCGCCGGGCGAGAACCTGACGGAATCACCGAGGCGTGCGGCGACCTCCTCGCCGGGTGAACCGGGCAGGTCGATGATGGTGACCTTGCCGCCTGCGGCGACGAGCGCCTCGACGGTGGCCAGGCCAAGTCCGGATGCGCCTCCGGTGACCAGGGCGACGGTGTTCTTGATGTCCATGGGTGTGCTCTCCTTCGGGTGAACGATGCTGAGGCTATCGGTATGGGTCAGACTCACGTCATGGCGTTGCGCGCGGTGGGTCGATGGCTGCTGAGTGGCTTTCTGGTCCTCGCAGGAACGGCCCACCTCACGGTGGCTCGAGACGACTTTCGCGCTCAGGTGCCGGACTGGTTGCCGTTCGAGAACGTCATCATCCTTGCGTCAGGTGTCGTCGAGATCGCCCTCGGACTGTCGTTGGTCCTGCTGACGCGGCACCGGGTGCTGGTGGGTTGGCTGGTGGCAGCCTTCTTCCTGGCAGTACTGCCGGGAAACATCAACCAGCTGGTGACCCACGCCGACGCCTTCGGTCTGGACACCGACCGGGCTCGGGCCATCCGACTGTTCTTCCAACCGGTGTTCGTGGTCTGGGCCCTGTGGTGCACCGGGGCGTGGGAGGAATATCGCCATTGGCGCGGGCGCCCACGGGTCCGTATGTTGGACCGCTGAGGACAGGGGACACACGTGTTGGCGGATCGGTACGAGCTCGACCACGAGATCGGGCGCGGCGGCATGGGCGCGGTCTGGCTTGCCCATGACACGTTGCTGGACCGCACCGTCGCGATCAAGCAGATCGGGAAGAACGGCGGAAGTGCCCCTGACTTCGATCGCGCCGAGCGCGAGGCGCACCTCGCGGCCCGGGTGAACCATCAGAACGTCGTGGCCGTGTTCGACCTCGTCCACGAGGACGGGGGCCAGTGGCTGGTCATGGAGCACGTCGACGGACCGACGCTCGGCGCGTGGGTGACCGAACGCGGCGCGATTGATCCTGACGACATGGCCCTGATCGTCGAGCAGGTCGCGGGTGCCCTGGCGGCCGCCCACGATCACGACATCGTGCACCGGGACGTCAAGCCTTCGAACATCCTGTTGACCGGCAGCGGGGTCGCCAAGCTGTCGGACTTCGGGATCGCCCGGGCTCAAGCCGATGCGTCGCTGACCCAGACCGGGTCTTGTCACGGGCTCCCCGGCCTACCTGTCCCCCGAGGTGGCCACCGGGCAGATGGCCACGTCCGCCAGCGATGTCTGGTCTCTCGGGGCGACGATCTTCCATGCGCTGTCCGGCCGAGCGCCCTACGAGGTCGGCGACAACGTGCTGGGCACGATGTACCGCATCGTCAACGAGGAACCGCCACGGCTGGAGGGGTCCGGCCATCTGGGAGAGCTCGTCGCCTCCATGATGCAGCAGGACCCAGCTCTGCGGCCGACCATGCTCGAGGTGCAGTCCATCGCCGCGGGTCAGCCGTCGCCCACGACCGCTGGCATCGCCGCCACCCAGACGATGGCCGCGATGTCCGCCGCGGCCGATCCCACTCCGACATCCGCCTTCCGTCCGCTCGCTGCGCCGGTCGTGCGGATTCCCACCATTCCCGAGCACCAGCGCCGCCTGTGGTGGGCCGGAGGGGCCGCGGCGGCGCTGGTGGCGGCCGTCCTGCTCGCCGCCACCGTGGGTTCACGTTCCCCGGCGGTGGACGCCGCGGTCGCCGCACCCGAGGCGACCACCGAGACGAAGACGGCGCCGGATCCCACTCCCACCCCGACCCCGAAGGAGGAGCCGTCGCCGGTGGCCGAGACCGACGACGCCCGGATCGAACGATTCGCCACGGACTACCTCACTGCGGCCAGCAGCAACCCGACGGACGGGTTCGCGATGCTGACGGAGAAGTACCAGAAGAAGAGCGGTGGCTTCGAGGGCTACAACGATTTCTGGTCGCAGGTCAGCAACCCCGACGTCGCGTCCGTCGAGGGCGACGCCAAGAAGAAGACCGTGACGTACACGTACTCCTACGACTTCGGAGACAACGATCGGCGCACCGAGACGGTCGTCCTGAAGCTCAAGGAGAAGGACGGCACCTCCTACCTGATCGACGGCACCGGGTAGGAGTGACCCGCATCACGGGATGCGTTTCTCGCGTCTCGACGGGCTGCGCGATAAGGTGAGGCAACCCAAAGTTAGTTAGGACTTACCTCATCGTGATCACCGTTGCCCGTCGTGGCCGCTCCGCCGTCGCGCTCGCCCTCGCGGCCGCGCTCACCGTGTCGTCGTGCGGTGTGATCGGTGGCGACGATGGTCCGTCCATCACGGTGTACAACGCGCAGCACGAAGAGCTGCTCGCCGAGCTCGCCCCGGCCTTCACCGAGAAGACCGGCATCGAGGTCAAGCTGCGTTCCGGCAGCGACCTGGAACTGGCCAATCAGCTGGTCCAAGAGGGGTCCGCCTCGCCGGCTGATGTGTTCT
This sequence comes from uncultured Actinomycetota bacterium, assembly GCA_963769445.1. Classification (GTDB taxonomy): domain Bacteria; phylum Actinomycetota; class Actinomycetes; order Propionibacteriales; family Nocardioidaceae; genus Aeromicrobium. The sequence continues at coordinate 534,649 of CAVYLO010000004.1, forward strand.
TGACCGAGAACTCCCCCGCGATGTCGCTGGTGGAGAGCAAGGGACTGTTCAGCCCGCTCAAGCCCGCAACGCTGGCCCTGGTCCCGCAGCAGTACTCCCCGGAGAGCGGGAACTGGATGGGATTCGTCGCGCGCTCGACCGTGCTGGTCTACAACACCGAACAAGTCGTCGAGGAGGACCTGCCCACCAGTCTGCTCGACCTGGCTGATCCGGAGTGGAAGGGTCGAGTGAGCTTCTCGCCGACCGGGGCGGACTTCCAGGCCATCGTCAGTGCGGTGCTGGAGCAAGAGGGTCCCGATGTCACACGACAGTGGCTTGAGGGCATCAAGAGCAACGGCACGGTCTACCAGGGCAACAACGTGGTCCTCAAGGAGGTCAACGCCGGCACTGTCGACGTCGGCGTGATCTACCACTACTACTGGTATCGAGACCAGGAGGAGTCCGGCGAGAACAGCTCGAGCTCCGCGCTGCACTACTTCGGCGACCAGGACCCGGGCGCCTTCCTCAGCGTCTCGGGCGCTGGAGTGCTCAAGTCCAGCAAGAACCGGACCGACGCCGAGGCGTTCGTCGCGTTCCTCAGCGACTCCGCCGGGCAGCAGCTGATCGCTGACAGCTACGCGCTGGAGTACCCGCTCAACCCTGCGGTTGATCTGGGTCGTGACGTGAAGCCGCTGTCCGAGCTGGAGCCGCCGATCGTTCCGGCGTCGAAGCTCAACAGCCAACAGGTCATCTCGCTGATGCAGGACGTCGGCTTCCTGTGAGCACCCGCGCGCCACTGCGGCGACGAGGCGGACGAGAGTCGGCCCCGACTCCCGTCGTCGTCATCGCCGCACTGGTCGCGCTGGTGGCCCTGATCCCGCTCGGATTCGTGGTCGTCTACACCCTGACGCTGTCGCCGGGTCAGTCCTGGGACCTGTTGGTGCGTCCTCGGATGGGCGAGCTGCTGTTCAACACCGTCCGGCTGGTCGTGGCGGGCTGCTTCCTGAGCCTGCTGCTGGGAGTTGGGTGCGCCTGGTTGGTCGAGCGGTCCGATCTGCCCCTGCGCTCGATGTGGCACCTGTTGGCCACAGCGCCCCTGGCCATCCCCGCCTTCGTCAACAGCTACGGCTGGTCATCGCTCGCCCCGGGCGCCGAGGGCTTCGGCGGGGCGCTGCTGATCGTGACGCTCTCGTACTTCCCTCTCGTCTACCTGCCGGTGGCCGCCTCGCTGCGGGGCATGGACCCTGCGCTGGATGAAGTGGCGTACTCGCAGGGACTCAGCCGGTGGGAAGCCTTCACTCGGGTCACCGTCCCCCAGCTGGTGCCGGCGATGGTCGGTGGAGCCCTGCTCGTCGGACTGCATCTGCTCGCCGAGTTCGGTGCCTTGCAGATGTTGCGCTACCCGACCTTCACGACCGCGATCTACGACCAGTACCGCTCGTCGTTCAACAGTGCCGGCGCCAACCTGATCGCCACCGTGCTGGTGCTGTGCTGCCTGGCCCTGCTGCTGATCGACTTGCGCTTGCGGTCGAATCGTCGCTTCGCGCGGATCGGCTCGGGTGTCCCCCGCGACATCGTGGCGATACCGCTGCGGCACTGGACCCGGCCGGCGCAGGTGGCGCTCACCGCCCTCGCGACGCTGTCCCTGGGGGTCCCGCTGTACAGCCTGACGCGTTGGATGATCGTCGGATCCTCGCTGTCCTTCCCGCTCGACGAGCTCGCCTCGGCGGCTGGCACCACGATCGTGCTGGGACTCACGGCGGCCGTGGCGGCCGTGCTCGCGGCAGCCCCCATGGCGTGGTTGGTCGTGCGTTATCGCGGCCGAGTGAGCACCACGCTGGAGCGCAGCGGATACGTCGCCAACGCGCTGCCGGGGATCGTGGTGGCGCTGGCCCTCGTCACGGTGACGATTCGGTTGGCCCAGCCGCTCTATCAGACCGTGGCGCTGCTGCTCGTGGCCTACGTGATCTTGTTCCTGCCACGTGCTCTCGTCACGGTGCGCGCGGCGATCGAGCAGGTTCCCCCGATGCTGGAGGACGTGGCACATGGTCTCGGGACAGGTGCGATCGCGACAGCCCGCCGGGTCACCCTGCCGATCATCGCGCCGGGGGTCGGAGCCGGCTGCGCGCTCGTGTTCCTGGCGGTCAGCACCGAGCTGACCGCCACCCTGCTGCTCGCTCCCATCGGCACCACGACCCTGTCGACGCAGTTCTGGGCCAGCTCCTCGTCGCTCGCCTATGCCGAGGCGGCCCCGTACGCGGTGTTGATGGTGCTGATCTCGCTCCCGGCGACGCTGTTGCTCAGTCGCCGCCCGACGGCGGTGGTCGCATGAGCGGCCTGCAGGTCCGTGGCCTGCGCAAGAGCTTCGGTGACGTGCTGGTGCTCGACGGTCTCGACCTGGACGTCGCTCGCGGCGACGTCGTGGCAGCGCTCGGCCCGTCCGGCGGCGGCAAGACGACCCTGTTGCGCATCATCGCCGGATTCCTCGACAGCGATGCCGGAGATGTCAGCTTCAACGGAACGCCCTTCATCACTGCGGGCGTCGGAACTGCACCCCAGCAGCGTCACATCGGCTACGTGCCCCAGGAGGGCGCGCTGTTCCCGCACCTGGATGTGCGCGCCAACATCGTGTTCGGATTGGCGCGGGCCGAGCGGCGCTCCTTCGACCTCGCTGAGCTGATGCGTCTGGTCGACCTCCCCGCGCCGATCGCGACGCGCTTCCCCCACGAGCTCTCCGGCGGCCAGCAGCAGCGCGTCGCCCTGGCTCGCGCGCTGGCCCCGGGTCCGGACCTGGTGCTGCTCGACGAGCCCTTCTCCTCGCTCGACGCCGGACTCCGGGTCGAGACCGGCGAAGCGGTCATGCGAGCGCTCCGCACCTTGGGCGCCACCGCCGTCATGGTCACGCACGACCAGGGCGAGGCGCTGGCGCTGACCGATCAAGTCGCGATCATCCGCGATGGTCGGGTCGTGCAGACCGCCACACCGACGGATCTGTACCGCTCCCCTGCCGACGTCGGCGTCGCATCGTTCATCGGCGACGTCGTCCACCTGCCCGCGTACGTCAGCGGTGGGATGGCGACCTGTGGGCTCGGCGACGTGAAGGTCGGGAACGATGCTCCCGCGGGCAACGGCGTGCTTCTGGTTCGTCCGGAGAACCTGCGGCTCGTCGCGGTCAACGAAGGTACTCCAGCGATCGTGGCCGAGGTCCGATTCTTCGGACACGATGCCCTCGTCCGACTGGTCACCGACGAGGCGTTGCCGTTGACCGTGCGCGTGCTCGGAAGCGACGCTCCTCTGGTCGGCTCGACCGTCGGGGTCAGCCTCACCGGCAGCCCCATCGTGTTCGGGCCCTCGACATCATGACCACCACGCTCGGCCTCGATCAGTCGGTCCGGCCCGCTGTCTTCCAGCATCTGCGCGTCTTCGGAGATCGTCCGGCTCTGGTGACCGCCGATCGGGTCGTGACGTTTGCGGATCTGGCCGATCACATCGATCAATCCGCGTGGGCCACAGGTCAACGCCGCCTCGTGGCGATCGCCGGAAGCACCAGCATCGAGACGCTGCAGACCTACGTCACCGCCTTGGCCCACGGGCACGTCGTCCTGTTGGTCCCGGGCGATGACCCGAAGGCGGCGGCTTCGATCCTCGAGGCCTATGACCCCGACGTCGTGCTGACCGATGCCGATGGCCTGGTCGTGCGCCGTGACCGCACCACCCACGATCTGCACCCCGATCTGACCCTGCTGATGTCCACCTCCGGGTCGACGGGATCGCCGAAGCTGGTCCGGTTGTCCCGCGAGAACGTGGTGAGCAACGCCGAATCGATCGCCCAGTTCCTGCAGATCACGACGCAGGACCGTGCGCTCACGACCTTGCCGCTGCACTACTGCTACGGATTGTCGGTGGTCAACAGCCACCTGATGACCGGTGCCAGCGTGGTCCCGACCCCGTTGTCGGTCGTCGATCCGTGCCTGTGGGACCTGGTCGACGAGACAGCAGCCACGTCCTTCGCCGGCGTGCCATACACGTTCGACCTGCTCGACGGCATCGGCTTCGCCGAGCAGCACCACCCGTCACTACGCCAGGTCACCGTGGCCGGTGGCCGCCTCGACGCGGCATCGGTGCGTCGGTACGCCCAGCTGGGTCGGGACCACGGCTGGAGCCTCGTGCCGATGTATGGCCAGACCGAGGCGACCGCCCGGATGGCCTACGTCCCGCCCGAGCTCGTCGAGGAGCACCCGAGCGCCCTCGGGGTGGCCATTCCGGGCGGAGCGCTGCGGCTCGACCCCGTGCCGGAGGCGTCTGACCTCGGGCCGGACGTCGGAGAGCTGGTCTACAGCGGACCCAACGTCATGATGGGCTACGCCCACACCGCAGGGGACCTGGGTCGCGGACCCGAGGTCGGCGAGCTGCGCACGGGTGACCTCGCCCGCGTCGGCGAGGGCGGCTTGTACCAGTGGATGGGCCGCCGCAACCGGATCGCGAAGCTGTACGGGATGCGGATCGACCTGGACGACGTGGAATGCGCCCTTGCCGGCCTGTGCCTGAGCGGCCGCTGCGTTTCTGAGGGCGAGCGTCTCCAGGTGTTCGTGCAGCGCGATCGTGTGTGCGAGGCGGTCCGCGATGCCGTGGTGCGACACAGCCGGCTGCCCTCTCACGTCGTCGACGTGATCGACGTCGACGATCAGCCTCGGACGTCCACCGGCAAGGTCGACTACGCGGCACTGCGCCATCGCGCCGCAGCGATGAACACCGAGGACCACCGACGCGTCGGACGGACCGAACCCCTCCCGCCGACGTCAGTCGATCCAGAGACCGTCAGAGCCCTGGTCGCCTACCTCCTGGGCCGCCCAGCAGCGACGGTCGATGACAGCTTCCAGTCGCTGCGCGGCGACTCCTTGTCGTACGTCGAGGTCTCGGTCAGGTTGTCCGAGCTGGGACTGGACCTGCCACCGAACTGGCACCGCCTCCCGATTCGTCAGCTGGTCGAGCGTGCCGCTCCTTCGCGTCGATCGGTGCGGGTCGACACGTCCATCCTGCTGCGGGCCGTCGCCATCGTGCTCATCCTCGGCACGCACGCCAACCTCTGGACCATGCCCGGCGGCGCTCACCTGCTGCTGATCGTCGTGGGGTTCAATCTGTTCCGCTTCCGCGCCGACGGCGAGTCGGTGGGCGGCCGCGTGCGCCGCACGCTGGGCGGTGTCGCCAGCATCGCCATCCCTTCGATGGTGTGGATCGGCGCGGTGGCGCTGGTGGCAGGGACCTACACGTGGTCGACCGTCTTCATGCTCAACGGCCTGCTCGGCAGCGACCAATGGACCGTCCAGTGGCAGTTCTGGTTCCTCGAGGCGATCATCTGGACGCAGCTCGGCGTGCTCGCCCTGACGTGTGTCCCCGGCGTCGAGCGAATGATCCGGCGCGCGCCATTCGCTGCCGCCATGACCACGGTGGCGCTCACCCTTGCCGTGCGGTTCGCGGAAACCGGGGTCGAGGCGGGCGCCACCGAGCGCTACACCCCGGCGCTCGTCCTGTGGTGCTTCGCACTGGGCTGGGCCGCGTGGGCGGCGCGATCAGTGATGCACCGGCTGGTGGTGTCAGCCACGTTGGTGCTGGCCGTGCCAGGGTTCTTCGCGGACCCGCAGCGAGAAGCGGTCGTGATCGTCGGCGCGCTGCTGCTGATCTGGGTCCCGACGATCTCGCTGCCGCGGTGGCTGGCGCGCGCCGCTGGTGCCCTGGCGGCGGCTTCCTTGTCGATCTACCTGACCCAGTGGCAGGTCTATCCGCATCTGGAGAACCACATCCCGGTGCTCGCCGTGATCAGCTCGCTGGCCGTCGGTCTGGCCTACCACCGTTGCTACGGGTGGCTGGAACGCACCGTGGTCCGCCGCAGGAGCATGATGGGTTCATGGACCACGATGACTCGGACCACAGCCAAGACCCGTTGACCCTCCGACCGCTCACCGAAACGGACTGCATCGAGCTTCTGTCGACCACCACCGTCGGACGCGTCGCCTTCGTCGACGCCGACGGCGTGCAGCTGCTGCCGCTGAACTTCGCCGTGATCGACGACGAGATCTATTTCCGCACGGCCACCGACAGCACCCTCCACCAGCTGGCGGAAGGCCTCGACGATGTGGCCTTCGAGATCGATCACCACGCCGAAGCCTCCCCCGTCGGGTGGAACGTCACCGTGAAGGGGAGCACCTCCCGGGTCTCCGATCCCGAGCTGCGAGACCGCGTCATGGCGTGGGAGCGACTCCGGCCGTGGGCCGGCGGCGAACGCGGCGAAGTGATTCACCTCGCCCGCCGATCCGTCGCCGGGCGATACGTCCGTCGCCGCTGAGGCGGGTCGCTACAGTGAGGCCGTGAACTCCCACCGGCCGGGCCGGCTTCACGCCCGCGCCCTCGTGTCCATCCTTGCTGTCCTGGCTCTGGTCATGGGTACCTCGCCGGCCATTGCTGCCGACGACTTCCACACCTACTCAGGTTCCACGCCACTCTCGGACCTGGCCAACGGCACCGTGCTGAAGACCCGCACCGTCCAGTACAGCCTTTCGGGCATTCCGCTCCCCCTGACCGTCGTGCAGCTGCTGTATCGCACCACTGACGCGCAAGGCCGACCGTCGGCCAACGCCACGTCGATCATTCAGCCGCCAGCGAGCGCGCTGACAGGTCCGGCGACGCAGGTGGTGGCTTACCAGTCGTTCTACGACTCCTTGAACCCCGAGGACGGTCCCTCCTACGCGCTGGCCGGCGGCAACAGCGGCGGCACCCCCGTGGTGCACGCCGAGACCGCCTCAGTCGCAGGACTGCTCCTCGCGGGCCACCCGGTCGTGATGGCCGACACGCAGGGAGCGACGGCCGACTTCGCCGCAGGACCGGAGTACGGACGCGCCACCGTGGACTCGCTGCGGGCTGTCCTGGCCTCCCCCGCCAGCAACGTCTCCCCGACGCGCCAAGATCGGCCTCCTCGGGTACTCAGGCGGTGCCATCGGCACCAACTGGGCCGCGGTGGTCGCCCCCTCGTACGCCCCCGACATCAACGAACGGCTGGTCGGGGCGGCCGAGGGTGGAGTCCTGGTCGTGCCGGACCACAACCTCGACTACATCTCGGGCTCCACGATCTGGGCCGGCGTGCTGGTGATGGCGTTCGTCGGCGTCAGTCGCGCCTACGACGTGCCGCTGCGCGACTACCTGAATGAGCGGGGCCGCCAGCTGCTCGACGACCTCGACAAAGCACCCATCGGCGACGTGCTCGGGCGGTACCCGGGGCTCACCTATGAGTCCCTGGCGCTGCCTCAGCACCAGGACCGGACCACGATCGAGCCGTACGTCACCACCGTCAACAAGCTCAATCTGGGGCAGGCGCCGATTCCCACGATCCCGATGTTCGTCGGCCAGGGCACCGGCGGCGAGGCCGAGGGCACCCAGGCGCACCCGACGTACGGATCGGGCGACGGCGTGATGCTGGCTGGCGACGTCCGATCGCTGGCCCGCCGCTACTGCGACGCCGATCTGCCGATCCAGTACCGCGAGTACCCGGCCAGCCACGTCACCACGGTTCCGCTCTGGCTACCCGAGGCCATCGCCTGGCTCGAGGCACGTTTCGACGGCACCACGTCGCCGCCAAGCAGCTGCGGCTCGATCGCGGCCGGCAACTCATTGGCGCCGCTGGCCGTCCCGGGGAATGGTTCTCCCACGCATCCGACCGATCCGTCCGACGGGTCCGGCGGCGGCTCCCGGCCGGACCCGACTCCAGCATCGGGAGACGGGGACTCCCCCACGCCCGGTTCGGACGACTGATGCGCTGGCTGCCGGATCAGGGAGCGGAGCGGGCGCGAACGCCCGCGACACGCTGCCCGGCACCGGTGCCCCAGCCATCGCAGGGCTGTTGGCGCTCGCGTGGGTGTGCCTCGCAGCAGGCCACCTGCTGTGGTTCCGCGGGCGGCAGAACCGCTTGCCCGCTCTCTGACGACCCTCCGATCGACGAGCCACGCCAACGGGCTGAGGAGGATGAACAAAACCCCCACACCGGCGAGAGTGTGAGGGTCTTGAGTGTCCGAGGGGGGACTTGAACCCCCACGCCCGTAACCGGGCACTAGCACCTCAAGCTAGCGCGTCTACCATTCCGCCACCCGGACGAGTGGTGCGTCGCCCCGCGAGCGGGGCAGCAATGAACTCTAGCAAACCGCCGACGTGGTTCCGAATCGTGTCAGCCATCTCACGCGGCTGCGGTGTGCGATCTCGATCTGAGTCTGCAAACATGGAAGAAGCCCCGGGAAAGTATGAGTTTCCCGGGGCTTCAAATCGGATGAGTGTGATGGTCTCTTCCATCCGGGAAACGCCTTCTCCCCCGCCAACCGCATCACCGGCCGACCGCCTTTGGCTTGCGCCGCTGGCCATGGGTTCGAATCTGTTTCCGTTCCCGCATTTCCGAAGAAGTGCGTGAGACATTTCTATGCCCTGGGCCACCCCCGCGCAAGAGCTTTTCCCAACCTTTTTCGGGTATTTCTCATCGTCCACAGCCTTACCCACAGACTGTGGGTGTTCGCCCACAGATCGCCCGCGGTTACCCACATCTTGTCCACATCGACGACCCGCTGCACGGTCACCACAGGTGCGCCACGGTGTGGATCGTGAGTCCGACCAAGCCTCCGACCACCGTTCCGTTGATGCGGATGAACTGCAGGTCGCGTCCCACGTGCAGCTCGATGCGCTCGGCTGTCTCCTTGCCGTCCCACCGGTTGACCGTGACGGAGATGACGGTGGCGATCTCGGTGCCGTAGTTCTCGATCACGTAGGCCGCGACGTCGCTGATCCGCGCGTCGATGCGGGTGGTCAGCTCGGCGTCGTTCATCAACCGGTGGCCGAAGGACTCCAGCTCCTCCAGGGCGCGCCGGCGCAACAGGCCCGATTCGTCGTGCAGCGATCCGATGACCGCGCGGCGCAGCGCGTCCCACAGGCTGATGGAGGTGTGGACCACGCGGGGCTGCACCAGCATGCGCCGCTTGAGCGCTTCGAAGCGCTCCATGGTCTCGGCATCGTGCTGCAGGGCGCGCGCAAGCTCCTTCAACCAGCGGTTGAGTGCCAGTCGGGCCGGATGGTCGTCCACTCGGCTGATCTCCCCCACCCACTCCACGACCTGACCGTGCACCCAGGTCGAGACTCGTCGGTCCACCCACTCCGGGGTCCAGGTCGGAGCGCGATGCTCGATCAGCGCGGCCACCTCACCCTCGTGGTCGGCCAGCCAACGACCCAGCTCATCGAGCACGAGGTCGACCAGGCCGACGTGGGCGCCGTCGGCCAGCACCTCGTCGAGCAGCTGACCCATGACCTCGCTGAGGGGCTCGTCGACGAGCCGCGGGATCAGCGCTTGCTCGATGACTGCCGCGACATCGCGCTCCTGCACGTACGACAACGCGTCGGCCAGCACGTGCGCTCCCTCGTCCACGATGCGCTTGGCATGCCCTTCGCTGGTCAGCCACTCCCCCAGCCGCCGGCTGACCTGGGCCGAGTCGATGCGTTCGCGGATGACCTCAGCACGCAAGAAGTTGTCGGCGACGAACTCCTCGAGGCTGGCACCCAGAGCGGCCTTGCGATTCGGGATGATGGCGGTGTGCGGGATCGGCAGGCCCAACGGGTGTCGAAACAGCGCCGTGACGGCGAACCAGTCGGCGATGGCTCCGACCATGGCCGCCTCGGAGGTGGCATTGACGTAGCCCCAGGCGCCGTCGCGTCCGTGGGTGAGGATGAAGATCACAGCAGCCAGCAGCAGCAAGGACAGCGCGAGGGCACGCATGCGGCGCAATCCGCGAAGTCGGGCAGCATCAGCCTCGGAGAACTGCAGGCCGAAGTCGATGTCGGTCGGTGGTGAGTCGGTCTGGGTCACGCACTGACAGTAGGGCCAGCGGCCGTCGTACGCCTGCGTAGACTGCTCGCCATGAGCTTCAACGAGGGAGCCTCGCTCGACACGAGCCAGGTCTCCGGTGGCGGCGGGGGCGGGCGAGCCGGAGCAGTCGTCGGCGGTGGCGCAGGTGGCCTGATCATGCTCCTGATTGCCGTGTTCCTGGGCGTGGACGTCAGCGGCGGAACCGGCACCAATCCCTTCGACACCAGCCAGCTCAGCCCCGGCGGGTCCGAGGCCTCCAGCGTCGACTTCTCCCAGTGCAAGACCGGCGCCGACGCCAACCGCGACGACACGTGCCGCGTCATCGGCACGGTCAACAGCGTGCAGGCGTACTGGACCGACGCGCTGCCAGCGGACGTCAAGCGCCAGTACAGCGCCGCCAAGACCGTGTTGTACTCCGGCTCGACCCAGTCAGCCTGCGGCACCGCCTCCAACCAGACCGGTCCGTTCTACTGCCCGTCGGACCAGCAGATCTACATCGACGCCAGCTTCTTCGGCGAGCTCACGAGCCGGTTCGGCGCTGATGGCGGCGCGTTGGCCCAGGAGTACGTCGTCGCCCACGAGTACGGGCACCACCTGCAGAACCTGCTGGGCATCCTCGCCAAGGCCCAGGACGGCAAGACCGGACCCCAGAGCGGCGGTGTCCGCGTCGAGCTGATGGCCGACTGCATGGCCGGGGTGTGGGCCAATCACGCGGCGTCCACCGAAGATGCCAACGGCCAGACGTTGCTGGAGCCGCTGACCCGCAAGGACATCGATTCGGCTCTCTCGGCCGCTGCCGCCGTCGGCGACGACAACATCCAGGAGAACCTCGGCGGTGGCCGGGTCAACCCCGAGACGTGGACTCACGGATCCAGCGAGTCGCGCCAGAAGTGGTTCATCACGGGCTACGAGAGCGGCAACGTCAACAACTGCGACACGTTCGCCACGAACGACCTCTGAGTCGTGTCTGAGCGCAGACACCTCCGGGCCGAGGTGTGGATCGTCCTGGGCCTGTCGCTCGGCGCGTCCGGTGTGTACTCGCTGGTCAGCCTGATCCGCAAGGCCACGCTGGCTGGTGGTCTGCGCGGGCAGACCGCGACGTTGAATGCTGCGCGGGACAATCGCGAGGCCTTCGACTTCATCTACCAGGTCCTCGCGATCGGGTTCGCCCTCGTGCCCGTGGCCCTCGCGCTGTACCTGCTGTCCCAGGACGACGTGAAGGAGCGGGTGACCCAACGCCTCGGCCTGGATCGCTCCCGGCCGGGCTTCGACCTGCTCTGGGGCGCCGGTCTCGCCGCCGTGATCGGCCTGCCCGGACTCGGTCTGTACGGACTCGGCCGGTTGATCGGCATCACGACGCAGATCATTCCGGCGCCAGACGTCTCCTACTGGTGGACCGTCCCGGTGCTGATCCTCGCCGCGCTGCAGAACGCGATCGTGGAGGAGGTCATCGTGGTCGGCTACCTGATGACCAGACTGCGCCAGTTCGGCTGGACGACCGGCGCGACGATCGTGACGGCAGCGGCGCTGCGCGGCAGCTATCACCTGTACCAAGGCATCGGACCGGGCATCGGCAACTTCGTGATGGGTCTGGTCTTCGGGTACTGGTTCCACCGCACCAAGCGGGTCATGCCCTTGGTGATCGCCCACACGATCCTCGACGTCGTGGCGTTCGTGGGATACCTGCTGTTCGCCGACGCACTCGGACTGACGTGAGCGACATGCGGATCCGGTACGACCCCGCGCTGCCGATCACCGACCGGCAGGCAGACATCGCCGAGGCGATCCGCGATCACCAGGTCGTCGTGGTGGCAGGTGAGACAGGGTCGGGCAAGACCACCCAGCTGCCCAAGATCGCCTACCAGCTGGGCCACCGCTCGATCGCCCACACGCAGCCGCGGCGCATCGCCGCCCGCAGCGTGGCCAAGCGGATCGCCGAGGAGTGCAACGTCGAGCTGGGCGCCGAGGTCGGCTACGCCGTCCGATTCGACGACCAGACCAGCGCGACGACCGCGATCCGCTTGGTCACCGACGGGCTGCTTCTCGCCGAGCTCCAGCGCGACCGCGAGCTGTCCCGCTACGACATGATCATCATCGACGAGGCGCACGAGCGATCGCTGTCGATCGACTTCCTGCTCGGCTACCTCAAGCAGCTGCTCCCCCGTCGGCCAGAGCTCAAGGTGGTCATCACGTCGGCGACGATCGACGTCGAGCGTTTCGCGGAGATGTTCAACGCGCCAGTCATCGAGGTCAGCGGACGCACCTTTCCGGTCGAGATTCGCTACCGTGCGCCAGCCGAGACCGGCGCCGACGACCAGCTCGACGCCATCACCGAGGCAGTCGCCGAGCTTCCGACCAGCGGCGACATCCTCGTCTTCTTGTCCGGCGAACGCGAGATCCGGGACGCGGCCGATCATCTGGCCAGCAAGAAGTACCCCCGCACCGAGATCCTGCCGCTCTACGGCCGGCTTGCTGCAGCCGACCAGCAGAAGATCTTCAGCAATCATCCGGGCCGGCGCATCGTGCTCGCGACCAACGTCGCCGAGACGTCACTGACCGTGCCGGGCATTCGCTACGTCATCGACACCGGTGTCGCCCGCATCTCGCGATTCAGCCAGCGACTCAAGGTGCAGCGGCTGCCGATCGAGCCGATCTCCCAGGCCAGTGCCGCCCAGCGCGCCGGCCGGTGCGGGCGAGTGGCGGACGGCATCTGCATCCGGTTGTTCTCCGAGGAGGACTTCGACGGCCGGCCGGAGTTCACCGACCCGGAGATCCAGCGAACCAACCTGGCTTCGGTGCTGCTGCAGATGGCCTCGCTCGATCTCGGCGACATCAAGGACTTCCCCTTTCTCGACCCGCCGGACTCCCGCGCCGTCAGCGACGGGCTCAATCTGCTCTACGAGCTCGGAGCACTCGACACCTCCAGGACCGGAACGGGCAACCGCCTGACCAAGATCGGTCGCCGCATGTCGACGCTGCCGACCGATCCCCGGCTCGCCCGCATGTTGCTGGCAGCGGACCGCCTCGGCTGCCTCGCCGACGTGCTGGTCATCGTGTCAGCCATGTCGATCCAGGATCCGCGCGAGCGACCGCTGGAGAAGCAGCAGGCCGCCGACGAGAAGCACAGCCGATTCCGCGAACCCGACTCGGACTTCTTGTCCTACCTGACGCTGTGGCGCTACATCCGCGAGCAGCGCAACGAGCTGTCGAGCTCGGCATTTCGACGACTGTGCCGCGAGGAATACCTGCACTGGCTCCGCATCCGCGAGTGGCAGGACGTGCACTCCCAGCTGCGCCGCACCGCAAAGGAGCTTGGTCTGAAGCCCGGATCGATCGGAGCCGATGCGGATCTGGTCCATCAGGCGCTCCTGTCGGGTCTGCTGTCGCACATCGGTCTGCGTGAGCTGGACGGACGCGAGTTCCTCGGCGCGAGGCAGGCCAAGTTCATGGTCTTCCCCGGATCGGGACTGGCCAAGAAGCCGCCCCGCATGGTGATGGTCGGTGAGCTGGTCGAGACCAGTCGGCTGTGGGGCCGCACTGCGGCCAAGATCGACCCCGCGTGGGTCGAGTCCGCCGGCGAACACCTGATCAACCGGTCGTACAGCGGACCGCACTGGTCATCGAAACGCGGCTCGGCCATGGCGCACGAGAAGCTGCTGCTGTTCGGGGTGCCGATCGTCGCGGATCGGCTGGTGCAGCTGGGCCGCGTCGACCCGGTGGTGGCGCGCGACCTGTTCATCCGCCACGCGCTCGTGCAGGGCGAGTGGCGCACGCATCACGCGTTCTACGACGCCAACCAGCGCATGATCGCCAGCGTCGAGGAGCTGGAGGAGCGTCTACGGCGACGCGATCTGCGGGTCGACGACGACACGCTGTACACGTTCTACGACCAGCGGATCCCGGCCGAGGTGGTGTCGGTTCGGCACTTCGACAGCTGGTGGAAGAAGATCAGGCGCGATCAGCCCGACTTCCTGACGTTCGATCCGGCGATGCTCAGTCACGGCACCGACGGCGCTGAGGACGAGTTCCCGCGCGAGTGGCGCTCCGAGGGCGAGACGTATCCACTCAGCTACGCGTTCGAACCCGGGCTGGACGACGACGGCGTGACTGTGGACCTGCCGATCAACCGGTTGCTCACGGTCGACGAGCGCGCCTTCGACTGGCACGTGCCCGGCCACCGCGTCGAGCTGGTCACTGAGCTGATCCGCTCGCTCCCCAAGCGGCTGCGGCGCGAATTCGTGCCTGCCGGTCAGTTCGCGCCCCAGCTGGTGGACGCCATGGACTCCACGGCCGCCGATCTGAGCGACGAGCTGGCCCGTCAGATGCGCTTGCTGAACGGCACCGTGGTCAGCCCGGACGACTTCGACTTCTCCGCGCTGCCCTCGCACCTGCGGGTCACGTTCCGTGTCACGGAGAACGACACGGAGATCGGGCGTGGCAAGGACCTGGCCGCGCTGCGTGACCAGCTCTCCGGGCACCTGCGCGCTGATCTCACGAAGGTGGCTCGTCGCGAGGAGCGGTCCGGCATCCGCACGTGGGATGTCGGCAGCCTCGAACCGACGATCACCGCTGGTCAGGTCACCGGCTTCCCCGCCCTGGTGGACGAAGGATCGTCGGTCGGTCTGCGGATCCTGGACACGGCGGCCGAGCAGCAGGTCGCGATGGTCAAGGGCCAGGCACGCCTGCTGTCCTTCGCGCTGCCCACGCCTGTCACACAGCTGGGCCGGTCGCTGGACCTGCACGCCAAGCTGCTGCTCTCGACCGGGCCGCATCGCGACGCCGCCGAGGTCATCGAGGAGTGCTGGCTGGCTGCGCTCGAGGGATTGCTGGTGCAGCACGGCGGACCGGTGTGGGACGAAGCATCGTTCGCACTGCTGCACGACGTCGTGCGAGCCGACGCCTATGAGCAGACCCAGCAAGCCGTCCAGAGCGTGCTGATGGTCTTGCGTGCCCTCGGTGACGTCACGCCTCTGCCCGCGACGGAGGCGGGCGAGGACGTGCGGGTGCAGCTGTCGTGGCTGGTGTATCCAGGATTCATCCGTGACACGGGAGTCGATCAGCTACGGCGCCTGCCGTTGTACCTGCAGGCGGCTCACAAGCGGCTTGACGCGTCGCTGACCGACGAGCTGATGGCCGCCCAAGACCTGGAAGCGCGCTTCCACGCCGACACCGCCGACCTGAGTCGATGGGCCCGGCTCTCCCCCGACGTCCAGCACGTGCGCTGGGCCCTGGAGGAGCTGCGCCTGAGCCTGCTGGCCCAGCATCTGCGCACGGCGTTCCCGGTGTCGATCAAGCGCGTCACCGCCCTCGTCGACGACCTCTGAGGATCAGCCCACGCCGAGCAGGTCGATGACGAAGATCAGGGTCTTGCCGGAGAGGCGGTGGCCTCCGCCGGCAGGTCCGTAGGCGAGCTCGGGCGGGCACACCAGCTGGCGACGACCGCCGACCTTCATGCCGGGGATGCCCTTCTGCCAGCCGCCGATCAGCTGGGGCAGCGGGAAGTTCGCGGACTGGCCGCGGTCCCACGAGGCGTCGAACTGCTCACCGGTGTCGAACTCGACACCCACGTAGTGGACGTCGACGACGCCACCGGGCACCGCCTCGGGGCCATCGCCCTCGATGATGTCCGTGATCTGCAGCTCGGCGGGCGCGGGGCCCTCGATGAAGTCGATTTCAGGCTTCTGAGTCATGACAACGATCCTTGCACACGACGGCATCGAGGTTGATCGGGCCGTAGACGTGCGGAAAGGTCAGCGCCTGACCGGGTACCTCATCGAACTGCCACGGCGACGTCAGGAGATCGGTGTCGATCGTCAGGAGCACGAGGTCTGCGACATCGGCGTAGAACATGGCGCGCACACCATCGACCTGCTCAGCCCGCGAGCAGTGGATGAATCCCACCTCATCGAGCGTCGCGCCCCGGGTCGACACCCGGTACTCCCCCGCCGCCACCGCGGCGCTCCAGTCAGCGGGCAGCGCCAGGTGGAAGATCCTCAGTCCAGCTCCTCGGCCGAGTTGTTCAGGCGCGCCATCGATCCGGAGAATGCTTCGATCTCCTCGTACGACCAGTCGGCCAGGATCTTGCCCAGCCGGGCACGGGAGGACGCCCGGTACTCAGCCAAGGCGCGGGCTGCAGCGGGCTCGGCCGCCAGGAGATGTGCACGACCATCGTCGGGATCGGGCACGCGCGAGACCAGGTGCATCCGTTCCAGCGAGGCAATGGCACGGCTGGCGGTCGACTTGTGGACGCCCAGCGCCTCGGCCAGCTCGCTGCCGCGGATGCCGTCCTGCGCATCGCAGATGATGATCAGGAACAAGAACGTTCCGTAGTCGAGCTGGGGGTGGATCTCCTCCAGCCGTCGCAACGACTGCACGCGGACCCGCCGCACGAACCGCGCCAGCTCGACGTCGAGATCGACGAGGTCGGACAGGTCGCGGTTCATGCGGTCCAGTCTACGGATGTCGCGCGTCGATCAGCGCAGCTGTGACGAGCTGAGCTCGAGCAGACGCCGAGCAACGATCAGCTGCTGGATCTGCTGGGTGCCCTCGAAGATGTCGAGGATCTTGGAGTCGCGGCTCCACTTCTCCAGCAGCTCGGTCTCGCTGTACCCGAGGGTGCCGATCAGCTCGACGCACCGCAGCGTGACCTCGTTGCCCACGCGCCCCGCCTTGGCCTTGGCCATGGAGGCTTCCATCGAGTTGGGCTTGCGGTTGTCGGCCAGCCACGCGGCCTCGAGAGTCAGCAGCAGCGACGCCTCCCAGTCGGCCTCCATGGCGATGAAGGTGGCCGCAGCATGTGACTGTGCGGCCAGGGGTCGGTCGTAGTCGATCTCGACTCCGGCCTCCTCCAACAGGCGCCGAGTGTCCTCGAGTGCGGCGCGAGCGCAGCCCACGGCCATTCCCGCCACCAGCGGTCGCGTGTTGTCGAAGGTCGCCATGGCGCCGGCGAAGCCTTCCTTGGTGTCGATGTCCGGGTTGCCCAGCAGGTTCTCGGCCGGAACGCGGCAGTTGTCGAGGACGATGACAGCGGTGTCAGAGGCGCGAATGCCGAGCTTGTGCTCCAGCCGCTCCACCCGGATGCCGGGGGTGTCCTTGTAGACCAGGAACGACTTGATGGCGGCACGGCCCAGCTTCTTGTCCAGCGTCGCCCAGACGACGACCGAGTCCGATCGTTCGCCGGCGGTGACGAAGATCTTCTCGCCGTTGAGGACATAGGCGTCGCCGTCCTTGACCGCAGTGGTCGTGATGGCGGCGGAGTCAGAGCCGAAGCTCGGCTCGGTGATGGCCATCGAGGCCCAGGTGCCCTTGAACCGCTCGAGCTGCTCGTCGTTGGCCACCGAGGCGATGGCCGAGTTGCCGAGGCCTTGGCGCGGCATCGAGAGGAGCAGACCAACGTCGCCCCAGCACATCTCGATGATCGAGAGCACCGAGGACATGTTGGTGCCGTTCTTGATCTTCCCAGCCTTGGATGACGCAGTGTCGACGACCTCGTCGTCGCTGCGGCGCACGCCACCGGCGCCAGCGCCCTGGCCGGAGCCGGAGTCGCTCATGCCGTCGATCAACGACGCCAGCAGATCAAGCTCCTGCGGATACTCGTGCTCAGCGAGGTCGTACTTGCGCGAGTTGGCGCGCAGGAAGGTGTCGGCGACGTCATTGGCCTGCTTGATGAAGGCCCGGAACTTCTTGGGGGTTTCGAGATTGATCATGATGTGGTCCGCCCTCAGACGAGGACTGCTCCTTCCATGAGGCCGACAGCGCGCAGATCGCGGTACCAACGTTCGACGGGGTGTTCCTTGACGAATCCGTGCCCACCGAGCAGCTGGACGCCGTCGGTGCCGATCTTCATGCCGTACTCGCTGGCCAAGCGGCGGGCCAGCGCGATCTCGCGCGAGCAGTCCTTGCCCTGCTCAGCACGTGAGGCTGCCTTCAGGGTGACCAGCCGCATGCCTTCGAGCTCGATGGCGATGTTGGCGACCATGAAGGCGACCGACTGGCGGTTCGCGATCGGCTCGCCGAAGGCGTGACGTTCCTTGACGTAGGGCTTCACGTAGTCGAGGACGGCTCTGGCGGTACCGAGAGCCAGCCCGGCCCAGGCGAGGCGGGACAGCCGGATGCACTCGCGATAGTCCTCGAGTGATCCGTCGCCCAGCACCGCGGCAGCGGTGATGTCGACATCGGTGAGCACGAGGCGAGACAGGCCAGCGGCACGCAGGCCCATGCTCGGGTCGTCCTGGATGGTCAGACCCGGCGTGCTCGACTCCAGCAGCACGAGCGTGGGTGAACCGTCGATGTCGACGGCGACCACGAACAGCTCTGCGTCAGTGCCGCGCACGACGGCGGACTTGACGCCGTTGATGCGGAAGCCGGTGTCGGTCTTCACGGCCTTCGTGCCGAGCACGAACGGATCGAACAGCGCACGCGGCTCCGCCACCGCGAGCGCGGCGACAGGGACGTCATCGCTGGCAAAGGCCGGCAGGTAGGTCTGCTGCTGCTCGTCCGAGCCCCACAGCGAGATCGCGGTCGCCACGGCGGCGGGTGCCAGGCATGCCACGGCCTGACCCATGTCGCCGTCGGCGAGCGCCTCGGCGACGAGGACTCCCGTGACAGCCGAGCGCTCTTCGGTCAGCCCACCCAGCTCCTCGGGAATGTTGAGCAACGTGAGACCGAATTCGTTGGTCTGCGCCAGCACTTCCTTGGGGGTGTTGTTGGCCGCTTCGGCTTCGCCGGCACCCGGACGCAGCACCTTGGCAGCGAATTCGGAGAGGACCTCGACCATCATCTGCTGGTCCTCGGTCGGCGTCAGATCGAACACACCGCCGCCGTGGGAGCGCTTCAGTCGTTGCGGTGAACCAGAGCCCTTGACCCGCTTGAAGGTACGTCCCGCAGACGCCGCGACCTGGAAGCCGCCCTTCGTGCCGTGGTAGACGGCCCGTTCGGTGGTCTTGCGCAGCTTGAACTTGTCGATGGCTGGCGAGCTGGCGATGCGGTTCAGCACCGCCAGGCCAATGGCCATGGGGTCTTTGCTGGTGGCCACGGGGACTCTCCTCAGGAAGCGGATGCGGGTGCAACTGACAACGATGAATGTAACTCAGAGTTACACGGTCGCATACTCATGGTATCCGACATCACACGGACGCAGCGGATCTGGACCACGCGTCGTCGCATGCCGGGACCGGTCGGTAGGCTGACGCGGTGCCTGAGAGCGAACAGTCCCGCCCCCTGCCCGCGGGCGGATCCGTCCGCCCCATCACGCGGTGGGGAACGCCGGTGATGCATCACGAGCTGGCCGACGTCACGGTCTTCGACGATGACCTCGCCACGCTGGTGGCTGACATGGTCGCCACGATGCATGCCGCCCGTGGTGTGGGGCTGGCTGCCAACCAGGTCGGGGTCGATCGCAAGGTGTTCGTCTTCGACTGCCCCGATGACGACGAGAACCGGGTCACGGGCGTGGTGTGCAATCCCGTGCTGACCCTGCCCTCGGGCAAGGATCGTCAGCTCGAGACAGCCGACGAGGGCTGCTTGTCGCTGCCGGGGGCCTTCACCGAGTGCGCGCGCCCCGATCAGTCACATGTGACAGGCGTCGATCACACCGGCTCCCCCGTGGAGTTCCACGGAACCGGATTGCTGGCGCGCTGCCTCCAGCACGAGACCGACCACCTCTTCGGCACCGTCTTCGGCGATCGAGTCCCCGAGCGGGCGCGCAAGAGGCTGAACAAGCAGCATCAAGAGGTCGCCGACGGCTACCCCGACGACTGGCCCATCACGATCCTGATCGACGAGGACGCTGAGGAGTAGGACGCAGCTGCCAGCACGCCACGGCCACCGATGCCGCTGCGTTGAGCGAGTCGATGTCGGCGGACATGGGGATCGTGACCCGCAGATCGGCACCATGTTCCCAGCGCTCGGAGAGTCCGTGCCCCTCGGACCCGACGATCAAGGCGAGGCGATCGATGTCGCCCGGGACCTCGTCAATCGCGATGGCTCCCTCGCCAACGGTCAAGGCGCACGTGGTGAATCCGGCCTCCCTCAGCAGGTCCGGTGCCGCGTACCAGTCGTCCAAGCGGGCGTGGGGAAGCCGAAAGACCGCTCCCATCGACACCTTGATCGCTCGTCGGTACAGCGGGTCGGCGCAGCGTGGTGACATCAGGACGCCGTCGAATCCGAGGGCTGCGGCGGAGCGAAAGATCGCTCCGACGTTCGTGTGGTCGGACAGGTCCTCCATGACCACGATGCGGCGGGCGTCCGTCAGGACATCGGCGACTGGGGTGGGTGCGGGTCGTTCCAGCGAAGCGAGCGCTCCACGGTGCACGTGGAATCCGGTGAGGTTCTCGATCAGCTGCTCGGACAGCACGAAGCAGGGAGCGTCCGTCGTGTCGAGCACGTCGGCCAGACCCTCCAGCCATCTCGGTGCCATCAGGAACGACGCCGGGCGATGGCCAGCCTCGACGGCCCGCCGGACGACCTTCTCGCCCTCGGCCAGGTACACGCCGTGCTCGGCCTCCAGCTTCTGGCGCAGGCTCACGTCCCGCAGGTGGACGTAGTTGGCGAGGCGGGGATCGTCCACGGTGTCGAGATGAACGATCTGAGCCACGACCCCAGCCTAGGGGGACGCCCTCAGTAGCTGAACGACGTCGCGCCCTCCTCGCCGATCCACTCCCACATCGGCACGGTTCCGCCGACCTGTGCCCCGGGGATCAGCGTCGTGGCATCGAGCTGCCGCGAGTTCACGCAGATCGGACACACCAAGTAGTTGCCGCCAGCCTTCTCGTAGCGATCGACCAGCTCGGGGATCGACGGACAGCCCTCGCACGCCACCCCAACAGCGCCTCCGGGCAGCGCCAGGCGCACTGCTTCCTTGGTCAGGAACATCAGCGTCGGTCGACCCGACTCGGCCGCGCCGACGGACACCAGAAATGCGACGGTGACTCGCTCGCTGTCCTCCAGCCCAGTGGCCAGACTCACAACTGCTTTGGCGTTCATGGAAGAACCTCTCGTCGGTGGATGACCTCACGGTGATGGACGACAACTTCGGTGACTAGTACATTTTTTGTAGTCCCGAGAAGGCGGCACCATGAAGCGCTATGGCCAGTACTGTCCGGTAGCCCGCGCAGCCGAGGTCCTCTCGGAACGATGGACGCTCCTGGTGATCCGGGAGCTGTTGTGGGGCAACGAGCGGTTCAACGCGATCGCCCGCGGTGTGCCCAGAATGTCGCCGTCGCTGCTGACGTCCCGACTGAGAGAGCTTGAGCGGGTCGGACTGGTGCAGCGCCATCAGGTGGGCGGCGAGAGTCGTTACCGGTTGACTGAAGCTGGTCTCGAGCTCGAGCCTCTCGTCGAGAGCATGGGCGCGTGGGGACAGCGGTGGATGCACCAGCTGCGTCCCGACGAGCTCGACCCGGCCGTGCTGATGCTGGACATCAGCCGCGACGTCGACGTCGAGCGGCTACCCACGTCGGCCGTGACGGTCGAGATCGTGCTCCGTGCCCGCGATGGAAGTCGCGACGACGAGCGCTGGTGGTTGATGTTCAGCAGCACGGGGATCGATGTCTGCGACTCCGACCCCGGTTTCACACCGTCGGCGTGGCTCGAGACGGACACGGCGACGCTGACACAGGTGTGGATGGGCGACCAGAGCTGGGGCGCAGCACTCGGATCGGGCTCGGTCTCCGTCAGTGGTGATCGCATCACCTGCCGCGAGGTCCCCCGTTGGATCGGAGTAAGCCAGTTCGCCGGCGTCGATCGTGCGGAACCGGGGCTGCCACGGTTAATCTGACGACATGAGCCTTGAACGACCTGTCACGCCCGATCCGTATCCGCTCCTCCCGGCAGTGCCGTCCTTCACCGTCACCAGCGAGGACATCGCCGACGGCCAGCCGCTGGCCGACGCACACGTCAATGCCCACGGCGACACGTCGCCGCACCTGTCGTGGAGCGACGCGCCCGAGGGCACCAAGTCGTTCGTCGTCACGTGCTTCGACCCCGATGCGCCCATCGTCTCGGGCTTCTGGCACTGGACTGCCGTCGACATCCCTGCTGACGTGACCGAGCTGGCCACCGGTGCCGGCGCGTCTGACGACACCTTGCCGGGACCGGCCTTCCACGTGCGCAACGACGGCGGCGGACACGGCTTCATGGGAGCCGCGCCGCCCGAGGGCGATCAGGTGCACCGGTACTACTTCGTGGTCCACGCGGTGGGCGAGGATCGCCTCGGCGTCGACGGTGACGCCTCCCCCGCCGTGGTCGGCTTCAACCTGGCGTTCAAGACGCTTGGTCGGGCCGTCATCCACGCCACGTATTCGCACTAGCGAGGCTGCTCGCCAGGATGTCGACACGGTGTGGAAACTGTTGCTGCTGCCGGGGAGAAGTGTCAGTGGTGGCGGCTAGGTTGGAAGCATGTTCGAGGACGCATCCGGGGCCAGTGTTCTGGCTCAGGTGCGTTCGCACGACCTTCGATCCACGACCCCTCGAAGCCGGGTATCGAGCGGATCGAGGCCATCACCGCGCTGGACCGGCTGATCCGTCAGGCCCAGGCCGAGCAGGCCGTGCAGATCGTCGCCCTGCATCGCGAGCGGTCCCAGATGATGGGTCTGGGCGATCCCGATCCCGGGCTCACCGTGGCCGGCGAGGTCGCCATGGCCCGCAACATCGGACCCGGCCAGGGCCGGCCACCAGCTCGCCGTCGGTCCTGGGCCTGGCCCGACTCCCCCAGGTCTTCGAGCTGTTCAAGACCGGCATCATCCCCGAATCCGTCGCCCGGGCCGTGGTCCGCGAGACCGACGCCCTGGACGCCGACGACCTGATCGTCGCCGACGCCGAGATCGCGCCCCTGCTGCCAGGGTTGACCCCCATCCGCGCCGGACGCGCCGCCGCACGAGTCGTCATCGGGCTGGACGCTGACGCCGCCCACGAACGAGCGGTCAAGAACCGCGCCCAGGCACGGGTCGAGATGCGCTCGGACCCCGACGGCACCGCACAGCTGTGGGTCCGCGGACCAGCCGAGAAGATCACCGCCGCCTACCAAGCCCTCGACGCCTGGGCCATCGGCCTGCGGTCCACCGGCGACCCCCGCACCCGCGGCCAGATCATGGTCGACACCCTCGTCGAACGCGTCACCGGACTGGCCTCAGCCGACCACATCGACGTCGAGATCCAGCTCGTCATGGACGCCCCCACCCTGCTCGGCGACGGCGACACCCCCGCCGAGCTCATCGGTCACGGACCCATCGCACCCTCGGTCGCCGACGACCTCATCGCCACCGCCCGCAACGCCTCGGTCCGCCGACTGCTCACCGACCCCATCGACGGCACCCTGCCGCTCAGCGAGATCCGCCGGCGACTGTTCGACGGCCGCCAACGCGCCCACATCAGGGCCCGCGACCAGTACTGCCGCCAACCCGGCTGCGAATGCGGCATCCGCGAGACCGACCACATCTACGCCTACCAACACGGCGGACCCACCACCCTGACCAACGCCCAAGGACTCTGCAAGACCTCCCACACCATCAAGCACCAACCCGGCTGGAACGTCCGATCCCACGGCAAGACCATCACCTGGACCACCCCCACCGGCCACACCTACCACTCCGACCCACCACCCCTCCTCGGCCACCTCCGCCAATAGGAGCCACACACGCGGGGCTTGGCAGTCGTTGCCGCCCGGAGCTCCCGGTCAGCGGGCGAAGGAGTTGGCGATGCTGCGCACCTTGGCCACGTAGGCCATCGAGTTGTTGTAGCCGTAGACCGCGGGGACCCAGTCGTCGCCCGCCAGGTCGCCGCCGGGCACGCACAGGTGGCGCGACGCGCCGAGCGCGGCGTCATCGATGTCGTTGGGGTTCTTCTTCCCGTCGCCGTCGGCATCACCGCCGTACCGCTCCCACGACGACGTGAGGAACTGGAACGGGCCGACCGCGTGGTCCCACTCGTCGTCGCCGTGCAGATCGGCCGACGCGGCTGTCGCGGGGATGGCGCGGGTGCCGTTGGTGCCGTCGAGGGCCGGCCCGATGATCGGCTCGTCCGGGACTCCTTGGGCCGACAATCCTGCGCCGCCCAGCGTGCCGTGCGCCGACTCGACCGATCCGATCGCTGCCAGGGTGTTCCACCGCAACTGGCACTTCGGTTGGCGCACGCGTTCGGTGAGCTCAGTGGTGGCATAGGCCAGCATGGCTCTCCGCGGAATCTGGAGGCGCTTCGCGGTGTCGGCGACCCAGTCCTCGTCAGGCTCCGTCGGTGACCCTGCAGCAGCCGGGACCCTCTCCGCGGCACGTGGCGCCGGGCCGGACGGACCGGAGTCGTCGTCGCGCTGGACCACGAACCACCCCACGAGGAGCGCAGCCGTCAGCACGGCTGAAACGGTCAGGATCAGTCGGTCCCGCTGACGAATCATGGTGCCAGCATGTCAACTGACCCCAACCGCACCGGCCACCGGCTGAGAACCTACTGGGGGTCCTCCGAAGGCAGCACCGGACCGGATCCAGCCCGTTCAGCCTGCTTGGCCGCGTCGAGGGCCTCCTGGACAGCCTTGGAGGTCTCTTCCGCGTCCGGCAGGTCGTCCTCGATCTCCTCGTCGAGATCGACCCGCGTCTTGGAGCCGCCTCCGTCGACGGGAATCTTGCCGACCGTGCCGCCGAGCGTGCCGAGCGCCTTGGTCAGCTCGGCCGGGATGATCCAGGTGGTGGCGTTGTCGCCCTCGGCGATCTTGGGCAGCATCTGCAGGTACTGGTACGACAGCAGCTTCTGATCCGGGTTGCCGTCGTGGATGGCTTGGAACACTGCCGTGATGGCCTGCGCCTCGCCCTGGGCCCGCAGGATCGCGGCCTGACGATCGGCCTGCGCGTTGAGGATCTGCGCCTGACGGTTGCCCTCGGCGTTCAGGATGGACGCCTGCTTCTGGCCCTCAGCCGTGAGGATGGCCGACTGGCGCTCGCCCTCCGCGGTGAGGATGATGGCACGCTTGTCACGGTCGGCGCGCATCTGCTTCTCCATCGCGTCGATGATCGACGGCGGCGGATCAATGCCCTTCAGCTCGACGCGGTTGACGCGGATGCCCCACTTGCCGGTCGCGCTGTCCAGCTCGCCGCGCAGCCCGGAGTTGATCTGGGTGCGGCTGGTGAGCGCGTGCTCGAGGGTCATGCCACCGATGATGTTGCGCAACGTGGTCATGGTGAGCTGCTCGATGGCCTGGATGTAGTTGGCGATCTCGTAGGTCGCGGCCACCGGATCGGTGACCTGGAAGTAGATGACGGTGTCGATCGAGACCGTCAGGTTCTCCTCGGTGATGACCGGCTGCGGCGGGAACGACACGACCTGCTCACGCAGGTCGATGCGGTACGCGAGCCGGTCGATGAACGGCATGACGATGTTCAGACCGGCCGGCAGGGTGGCCCGGTACTTGCCGAATCGTTCGACGATGCCGGCTCGAGCCTGCGGAACGATCTTGACCGTCATGGAGACGGCAACGACCGCGAGCAGCGCGATCAGGATCAGCACGATCGTCGCGGCGGACGCGCCTGCAGAGTTGAACATCAGGACTCCTGGTTCTGGGTGGACGGGCTGGTGACGGCACCGACGACGGCGGTGGCCCCGTCGATGCGCAGGACGTTGACTTCCTCGTCCGTGTCGAAGGAGGACTCCTCGGAGTCCGTGCGAGCCGACCACAGCTCACCGGAGAGCCGGACCCGGCCGTTGAACCGGGTGACGGGCTCGACCACGACGGCGCGGCGACCGACCTGTGCGTCATGGCCCTGCATGAGGGTCGGGCCGTGGTGCAGTCGCTTGACCAGTGGTGGACGGATCAAGGTGAGCAGCGCGACCGAGACGACCGCGAACAGCAAGATCGCCAGCCAGATCGGGCCGCCGAGGCCGGCGACGAGCGCGGCGGCGAGCGCGCCGAGGGCGAACATCAGCAGCACGAGCTCCAGGCTGAACATCTCCACGATGACCAGCACGACGGCGATCGCCAGCCAGATCACCCACGGGTTGTCTCCAAGGAAGTCCATGTCAGTCTCCTGTCGTCCCGCTCGCTGGGCTCGATGCGCGGTGCTCGAATGCTGCCCGACGCGCGGTGTAACGTCCACCGTCGCACGTCAGGTTCAACTTGGTGCCAAAGGTGCGGGCGAGATTGGCTCCGGTCAAGGTGGTGGCCAACGGTCCCTGAGCGACGACATGGCCATCGCGCAGCAGCAAGACGTGGGTGAAGCCGACCGGGATCTCCTCGACGTGGTGCGTGACCATCACCAAGACCGGCGAGTCCGGGTCTGATGACAGCAGCTCGAGGCTGGCCAGCAGATCCTCGCGGGCGCCGAGGTCCAGGCCCGCGCTCGGCTCGTCGAGCAGCAGCATCTCGGGATCGGTCATCAGCGATCGGCCGATCAGCACCCGCTTGTTCTCGCCCTCGGACAGGGTGCCGAAGGTGCGATTCGCGAGGTGTCGGATGCCGAGCTCGGTCATGATCTGGTCACGGCGCTCGACGTCGTCCTCGTCGTACTGCTCCTGCCACCGACCCGTCACGGCGTACGCGGCGGACAAGATGACATCGGCCGCCGACTCGCTCGGGGGGATCTGTTCGGCGATGCGGGTGCTGACGTGTCCGATGCGGGTCCGCAGGTCGAAGACGTCGACCCGGCCCAGCTTCTGACCCAGGACCTTGGCCTTGCCCTGCGTGGGGTGGATGGCCGCGCCGGCGATCTGCATCAACGTGGTCTTGCCGGCCCCGTTGGGGCCCAGCACGATCCAGCGCTCTCCCTCATCGACCTTCCAGGAGATCTGGTCCAACAGGGTCTTGTCGCCGCGCACGATGCTGACTTTCGACAGCTCAAGGGCGGACGCCATGCCTTCTCCTCCAGGTCGATTCCATCGTGTCCTCAACCTATCGCGACGCTCACAGCGGCTGACGATAGCCTCGTGCACGATGACGCTGCCCGTGCCGACCACCCACTTCACCGACCCGACCGTGCTCGTCACGCTCGTGGGGCCGGATCAAAGTGGTGTCACGACCCGACTTTTCGAGTCGGTCGCGGACTTCGACGTCGAGGTCATCGATGTCGAGCAGCTGGTGGTGCGGGGCAAGCTGGTGCTGAGCGCCTTGTTCACGGTGCCGAGCGACATCGCCGCGCTGGAAGCCACCGTCACCGAGGTCGCGACGTCGTTCGGACTGGAGGTCACGGTCGAGCACGGAACCGGCGACAACCGACCCCGGCGCGTGGGCCGCGCCCGCGTCGTGATCCTGGGCGTGCCCCTGAAACCGGCAGCCGTGGCGGCCCTCGCGGCCCAGATCAAGGTGCTGGGCGGAAACATCGACCGCATCATCCGGATGGCCCGATATCCCGTCACTGCCATCCGGCTCGAGGTGTCCGGTGCGGACCCGGACCAGCTGCAGGCCGAGCTGGCCGCGGTGGCGTTCGATCACGGCATCGACATCGCGGTGCAGGAGAACGGCATTCTGCAGCATGCCCAGCGGCTGGTCGTCATGGACGTCGACTCCACCCTGATCCAGGGTGAGGTGATCGAGATGATCGCCGCGCACGCCGGGTACGAGACGGAAGTCGCCGCCGTCACCGAGCGAGCCATGCGCGGCGAGATCGACTTCGCCGCGTCCTTGCACCAACGGGTCGCGCTGCTGGCCGGTGTCCCAGTCGAGGCGCTGGACACCGTGTACGACGAACTGGTGTACACGCCGGGTGCCCGCACCATGATCCGCACGCTCAAGCGCCTCGGCTACCGATTCGCGCTGGTCAGCGGCGGGTTCACCCACCTGATCGACAAGATGGCCGCGGAGCTGGAGATCGACTACCACGCCGCGAACGAGCTGGAGGTCGTCGACGGGCGACTCACGGGCCGCATCGTCGGCGAGGTCGTGGATCGCGCCGGCAAGGCCGACGCGCTGCGGCGATTCGCCGAGGACGCACGCATCCCGGTCAAGAACACCGTCGCGATCGGCGACGGCGCCAATGACCTCGACATGCTCGCGGCCTCTGGTCTCGGAATCGCGTTCAACGCCAAGCCCACCGTTCGCGACCAGGCCCGCACCTCGGTCAACGTGCCCTACCTGGACGCGATCGTCTATCTGCTCGGCATCACCCGCGAGGAGATCGAGGCGGCGGACGCGGCTGACTGACCCAGGAGATGGTTGTCGGGAACAACCAGCTCTCCTGCACGGTTGTGCCAAGCATGGTCATCGATGCTCCTCAGCGCGCCCGCATGCGTCTGCCTCATGCGGCCGGCTTCTGGATCGGTCTGTCGGCGACCCTCGCCATGCTGATCGGCGCCGCCGCCCCGTCGCCGTTCTACCCCGTGCTCCAGGAGCAGCTCGGGTACTCGCAGGCCACCAGCACGATCGTGTTCGCCATCTACGCCGTGGCGTTGCTGGCCACGCTGCTGGTCACCGGGTCGCTCTCGGACCATCTGGGTCGACGTCCTGTGTTGTCGGGCGGATTCTTCGTGCTGGCTCTCAGCATGTTGCTGTTCTGGCAGGCGGACTCGCTCCCCCTGCTCCTCACGGCACGCACCGTCCAGGGCGTCGCAACGGGGCTGCTGCTCTCGGCTCTCGCGGCCGTGGTCGTCGACTTCGAGCCGCCCGGTCGGCCAGGGTCTGCCTCGACCTTCAACAGCGTCTTCCCGCTGGCCGGTCTGGCCTTCGGTGCGTTGGCGGGCGGCCTCGCGATCGAGCTGCTCGATCGCCCGCTGACGGCCGTCTTCGGCGCGCTCGTCGTGCTGTACGTGGGGTTCGGACTGCTCGCGTGGGCCTTGCCCGAGACGTCAGCGCGGCACGAGGGCTTCTGGTCGGCGCTCGTGCCCCGCATCGGTCTGCCGGTCCCCTCACGGGCCGCCTTCGCCCGAAGCGCGCCAGCATTGTTCGCCGGCTGGGCCACCGGAGGGTTCTACCTGTCGCTGGGTGCTCCCCTGGTCCAGCAGACCTTCGGCGAGGACAACCACATCGTGCAGGGCGCGGTCGTCACGGCGCTGACCGGCACCGGTGCGCTCAGCTCGTACCTGGCTCGTGGCTTCAGCGCACGAGGCATCACGCTGTACGGCACCACAGCGCTCGCCGTGGGCACAGCGCTGGGCATCGTGGCGATCGCGACCGGGTCGTTGGTCGGCTTCGTGCTCACGGCCGTGATCGCGGGCACTGGTTTCGGCACCGCGTTCATGGGCATCCTGCGGTCCATCACCCCGACGGTGGGTCCCGAGGAGCGCGGCGAGCTGTTCTCGGCCGTCTTCGTGATCAGCTACCTGGCCTTCGGCATCCCCGCCGTGGCGGCAGGCATCGCCTCGCCGCACCTCGGGCTGGCCACGACGGCCACGATCTACGGATCGGCCGTCGTGGTGCTGTCGGCGACCGCGGCGCTGCTGCGCCGCTTCACCACGTCAGATTGACCGACAGATTCCTCCTACTCGTCGTCCTCGAGACGAAAGCCCAGCTTCATCGTGACCTGGTAGTGCGACACCGTGGTGTCGGCGATCTGGCCTCGAATGTCAGTGACCTCGAACCAGTCGAGATGACGCAGGGTCTGCCCGGCACGGGTGATGCCGTTCTGGACGGCCTCGGTGACGCCTTCCGGCGAGGTGCCGACGATTTCGGTGACGCGGTACGTGCGATTACTCATACCGCACATCATGCCGGTTACCGTGTGGATTCCGTGGACCGACGTAGGCTGGAGACATGCCCGATGGTCAGCAGCGCACTCCTCGTGGCCAACAGGTCTTCTCGATCACGTCGGCTGCGGAGTCACACAGCTCAGAGCTCGGCGCGCGCGAGAAGCGCTACGCCATCTCCATGGGAATCCGCACGCTCTGCTTTGTCGGTGCCGTGGTCGTCTCGGGCCCGTTCCGCTGGATTCTGCTGGCCGGTGCCGTGTTCCTGCCGTACGCCGCCGTCGTCATCGCCAATGCCGGTGTGCGCCGCAAGGGCGAGGGACCATCGCCCTTCGGACCGGAGTCCAAGCGCCAGATCGAGCCCGCGCCGGCCGCACCGCCCGAGCTGTGACCGACGAGCTCATCTGTTCGGCCAAGGGGTGCACCGCCGCCGCTGAGCAGCAGGTCGTGTGGAACAACCCCAAGGTGCACACCCCCGACCGCCGCAAGGCGTGGTTGGCCTGCGCCGAGCACGAGCAGTCGCTGCGCCGCTTCCTCGACGCCCGCGGGTTCTACCTGGCGACCGAGCCGCTCTGATCCGTTCGCCAGGGAGGCCGCCGCGGCCGACCGTGAGGGAGCGAGGAACGAGCGACCGAGGCGACATACGACGCGTGCCGCTCGAGCCGAGCACCTCGCCACGCCTCACGGAGGCGGCTTCGCCGCGGCGACGCTCACGCTGCGCTGGCGTGGTTGAACGCTCAGGCGCAGAGCGCCTTCGGTTCAACCACCAATCGCGGACATGGGGCGATCGGACTGCAGGAAGCTCGGGTCGTTGATGCCGTGGCCCGGCAGCTTGGTCATCATGGCTGCCGCCCACCGTTCAGCGATCTCAGCATCGGCCGCTCCCCCACGCAGTGACGCGCGCAGATCGGACTCCTCGCGAGCGAACAGGCAGTTCATGATCTGTCCGTCCGCTGTGAGCCGTACGCGGTTGCAGTCGCCGCAGAACGGACGGGTGACTGAACCGATGATGCCCACGGTGTGTGGACCGTCGTCGACGAGAAACTTCTCGGCCGGCGCCGACCCGCGGCCAGCCTGCGGTGTGAGGCTGAACTCCTCGGACAGCAGGGCCAGCGTCTCCTCAGCGGTGACCATGGCCTCGCGGTTCCAGCCGTGCTGCGCGTCCAGCGGCATCTGCTCGATGAACCGCAGCTCGTACCCGCGCTCCATGCACCACCGCAGCAGCGTGGCACCCTCCGTGTCGTTGTGACCCCGCAGCAGCACGGCGTTGACCTTGACCGGGCCCAGACCGGCGTCCTGAGCCGCTTGCAGGCCGTCGACGACGTCCTGCCACCGATCCCGTCGGGTGATGCGGGCAAAGACCTCAGGGTCGGTGGTGTCGAGACTGATGTTGACCCGGTCGAGCCCGGCGTCGGCGAGCGCCTGTGCCGTGCGTTTCAGACCGAGCCCGTTCGACGTCATGGCGGTGCGGGGTGCGCCGGACCCGTCACGCAGGGACAGCGCCTTGGTGGCCGCGATGATGGCTGGGAGGCCGCGCCGCAGCAGCGGTTCACCGCCTGTGAAGCGGATGTCGGTGACGCCCAGCTGCTCGACGCCGATGCGGATCAGGCGGATCAGCTCGTCGTCGGAAAGTGTCTCCTCGGTCGGCATCCACTCCAGTCCCTCAGCTGGCATGCAGTACTGACAGCGCAGATTGCAGCGATCGGTCAGCGAGACCCGCAGGTCGGTGGCGACGCGGCCGTGCTGATCGATGAGGTCCATGGTCACCATCGTAGGCTCGGGGTGTGCAGCGCTTCCTGTTGAATCCGCGATGGCTGGGACTTTTGGCCTTCGTGCTGGTGTTCGGAGCGGTGTGTTTCCAGCTCGGCATGTGGCAGTTCCATCGCCTTGAGAACCGGCTGGACCGCAATGACGTGATCTCGGCGCACTTCAAGGCCGATCCAGTTCCGTTGGACGTCGCAGCGCCCGTCGGCACCACGATCGACAAGACCAACGAGTGGACGCGAGTGATCCTGCGCGGCACGTATGACTCCGAGAACGCCGTCTCGGTGAAGTTCACGACTCGCGACGCAGCCCCTGGCGTCGACGTGGTGGTGCCCTTGCGACTCGATGACGGCACAGCCGTGCTGGTCAATCGCGGCTGGATGGAAGCCGACAACTCCAATGCGAGGCCCGATCTGCCGGCGGCGCCGAGCGGTGAGGTGACGGTCGAGGGCTGGCTCCGCCAGGACAACAAGGCCGGCGGTGACGCCGTGCGGGTCTTCGACGGTCAGGTGCGCGCCGTCGACAGCACCGGGCTGGCAGAGTTCGTGCCCTACGACCTGCGCGACGGCTATGTGAACGCCCAGTCCGAGTCGCCGGCCGCCGCGGAAGCACTGGCGGTCGAGCCGAGACCGGAGCTGGGTCAGGGCGTCCACTTCTTCTACGCCCTGCAGTGGTGGTTCTTCGGGTTGCTGGGCGTCACCGGGTACCTCTGGTTCGCGCGCAGCGAGGCCCGGGACCGACGCAGGGCCGCGCAGCTGACCGCAGCGTGA
The DNA here is from genome assembly GCA_963769445.1 of uncultured Actinomycetota bacterium. Lineage (GTDB taxonomy): Bacteria > Actinomycetota > Actinomycetes > Propionibacteriales > Nocardioidaceae > Aeromicrobium. The sequence continues at coordinate 566,644 of CAVYLO010000004.1, forward strand.
GGGCATGGCTCGGCGTCTTCGTGCTGGCCCTCGGCGCCTGTGGATCGACTGCCTCGACGTCGCCTGACGAGGACTCCCCCGTGACGATCGCGTTCGCCGGTGACGTGCACACCGCCGATCCCGTCGATCCGACCGATCCGGCCTACGCCGGAGCCTTTCAGCAGCTGCGCGAGGCCGATGTCGCCATGGTGAATCTGGAGACGGCCGTGGCCACGGCCGGAACCCCGGCCGACAAGCGATTCCTCTTCCGCGCGGATCCCGCGATCCTCGACAAGCTCGCCTCGTGGGGCGTCGACCTGGTCACGATGGCCAACAATCACGCGCTGGACTACGGCCGAGACGGACTGGAAGAGACGCTGCTGGCTCGCGACGACGCCAACCTTGGTGTGCTGGGCGTGGGTCGCACGGCCGACCAGGCGCTGTCACCGGCACAGATCACCGTGCGCGGCTCCACCATCACCTTCCTCGCCGCGAAGCTCGACGACGACCCCACCGCCGATCCCACGGCCGCCTGGGCAGCGACCAAGACGCTGTCCGGCGTGGCCTCTGCGTCCGATCCTGCCGCGCTGCTGGCCGGCCGTCGAGCGGCACTCCGACCGCGGCGCCGTCGTGGTGTTCCTGCACTGGGGCATCCAGGGCGATTCCTGCCCGAACGCCGAGCAGGTCGATCTGGCCGCGGCGCTCCGGCGTGCGGGTGCCGACGTGATCATCGGTGCGCACAGCCACACCATCCAGTCCATGGGTCAGGTCGGCGACGCGTTCGTCGCCTATGGGCTCGGGAACTTCATGTGGTGGCGGCAGAGCCCGAACGCTGACGCCGGACGGCGGCGTCCTCACCGTGACCCTGGACGGCGAGACGGTCACCGACGCGCGATGGACGCCCCACGTGCGCGACACGGATCGTTCGGCGCCTCGCGCACTGCCGGGACAGGCGGCGAACTCACCGCTGGCCACGTCCTGCCAAGAATGATGGATCAGGCGAGAGCGACGAGCTCGGCGTAGGTGTCGGACCAGAGATCCTCGTCGCCGTCAGGCAGCAGGAGGACCCGGTCGGGCTCCAGAGCCAGCACGGCTCCCTCGTCGTGTGAGACGAGCACAATGGCGCCCTCATAGTTGCGGATGGCCCGCAGGACCTCCTCGCGGGAGGCCGGGTCCAGGTTGTTGGTCGGCTCGTCGAGCAGCAGCACGTTGGCGCTGGAGACGATCAGGCTGGCCAGTGCCAGGCGGGTCTTCTCGCCGCCGGACAGCACGCCGGCGGGCTTGGAGGTGTCGTCGCCGCTGAACAGGAACGAACCGAGCACGCTGCGCGCCTCGGTGTCGGTCAGCTGCGGCGCCTGGGACTGCATGTTCTCCAGCACGGTGCGCGAGGTGTCGAGCGTCTCGTGCTCCTGCGCGAAGTAGCCGATCTTCAGACCGTGCCCAGGAAGGATGTCGCCGGTGTCCGCCTCGAGCGTGCCGGCCAGCATGCGCAGCAGCGTGGTCTTGCCGGCGCCGTTGAGGCCGAGGATGACCACGCGGCTGCCCTTGTCGATCGCCAGATCGACGTCGGTGAAGATCTCCAGCGAGCCGTAGGACTTGGACAGGCCTTCCGCCATCAGTGGCGTCTTGCCGCACGGGGCAGGCTTGGGGAACTTGATGTTCGCGACCTTGTCGTTGGCCCGCTCCCCCTCCAGCCCTGACACGAGCTGTTCGGCGCGCCGCAGCATCTGCTGGGCGGTGGAGGCCTTGGACGCCTTGGCGCGGAACTTGTTGGCCTGCGTCGTGAGGGCATCTGCCTTCTTGACCGCGAGGGTGCGTTCCCGCTTGCGTCGGTGCTCGTCAGCTTCGCGCTGCTTGAGGTAGGACTTCCAGCCCATGTTGTAGATGTCGATCGTCGCGCGGTTGGCATCGAGGTACAGGACCTTGTTGACGGTCTCCTCGATCAGCTCGACGTCGTGGCTGATGACCACCAGCCCGCCGGAGAAGTTCTTGAGGAAGCCGCGCAGCCAGACCACCGAGTCGGCGTCCAGGTGGTTGGTGGGCTCGTCGAGCAGCAGGGTCTCGGCGTCGGAGAACAGGATGCGCGCCAGCTCGATGCGGCGACGCTGTCCGCCCGAGAGCGTCGACAGGGGCTGCTCGAGCACCCGGTCGGGCAGTCCGAGGCTGGTGGCGATGGTTGCGGCCTCGGACTCAGCGGCGTACCCACCACCAGCGGAGAAGGTGGTCTCGGCGCGGCTGTAGGCGGCCATGGCCTTCTCGGCCGTGACCGGATCAGGCGAACCCATGTCGATCTCGGCCTTGCGCATGGTGGTCAGCGCCTCGTCGAGTCCGCGAGCACCGAGGATGCGATCACGAGCCGTCGTGGCGAGGTCGCCGGACTTGGGATCCTGCGGCAGATAGCCGACCTTCCCGGTCGACGTGATCGAGCCTTCGGCGGGCTGGCCGTCGCCGGAGAGCATGCGCGTGAGCGTGGTCTTGCCAGCGCCATTGCGCCCGACGAGGCCGATCTTGTCGCCCTGGTCGATCCGGAACGAGACATCGGACATCAGGACACGCGCGCCGAAGCGCAGCTCCACATGGGAGACCGTCAGCATGGAAGAACTTTCATTTCAGGGTGTGCGAATGGGGTCGAGGACGTACCTCGACGTCATTCCCGCTGGTAGAAGCTCACCCATCCACTGTACGGGTGGTGGGCCGATTCCCCCGAATTTCAGCGCGTGAACTACCTCACGCGCTCCGCTGACGAGTCACGTACGCCCCGCGAGGAGTCACGCACGCCCACCGACGAGTCACGTGAATGACTCCTCAGCGGGCGTGCGTGACTCGTCAGCGGGCGAGGGTGACTCGTCAGCCGATGTTGAAGCCGAGGGCGCGGAGCATCTCGCGGCCGTCGTCGGTGATCTTGTCCGGGCCCCACGGCGGCATCCAGACCCACTCGATGCGGAAGTCGTTGACGATTCCGTCCAGGGCGGCGCGGGTCTGGTCCTCGATGACGTCGGTCAGCGGGCAGGCCGCCGAGGTGAGGGTCATCGAGAGCACCGTGTTGCTGTGCTCGTCGACGTCTGCTCCGTAGACGAGGCCCAGGTCGACGACGTTGATGCCCAGCTCGGGGTCGACGACGTCCTTCATGGCCTCGATGACGTCGGCCTCGGTGGTGGCGCCGCTACCGGTGGCGCCGGTGGGCGTGCTGGTGTCGACCTCGGGAAGGTCGCTGTGATCGATCTCGGTCATGCGTTCTCCTCGGTAGGGGTGGTCTGTGGTGATTGGGCCCGGACGACGGCATCTTTCCACGCCATCCAGGACAGCAGGGCGCACTTGATGCGGGCGGGGAACTTGGCCACACCGGCGAAGGCGATGCCGTCTTCCAGAATGTCCTCGTCCGGTTCGATCTGGCCCTTGCCCTGCATCAGCTCGGTGAAGGTGTCGAGCACGCTCATGGCGTCCTCGATCGACTTGCCGATCAGCAGGTCGTACATGACCGAGGTCGAGGCCTGGCTGATCGAGCAGCCCTCGGCGGCGTAGGACACGTCGGCCACGGTGTCGCCGTCGAGGTGGACCCGCAGCGTGAGCTCGTCGCCGCAGGTCGGGTTGACGTGATGGACCTCAGACTCGAACGGCTCACGCAGACCAGCGCCATGCGGGCGCTTGTAGTGGTCGAGGATGATCTCCTGGTACAGGGAATCCACGTTCATGGCATCAGTCATCAGTCACGCCCCAAAGTACTTCTTGGTGTGATGCAACGCCTCGACCAGCGCATCGACTTCCTGGGTGGTCGTGTACAGGTAGAACGACGCGCGTGTGGTGGCCTGCACGCCGAACCGCAGGTGAGCCGGCTTGGCGCAGTGGTGCCCGGCTCGAACGGCCACGCCGCGCGAGTCCAGCAGCTGGGCGATGTCATGCGGATGCACGCTGTCGAGCGTGAAGCTGATCGCTCCCCCGCGGTCGACCGCGTCCTTGGGACCGATGACCGTGAGTCCGTCGATCTCCTGCAGAGCACCCAGTGCATAGGCGGTGATCTGCTGCTCGTGGGCGGCGACGTTCTCCATGCCGATGCGGGTCAGGTAGTCGGCAGCTGCTGCCAGGCCGACGGCCTGGGCGATCGGCGGCGTGCCGGCCTCGAACCGCGCCGGCGGACGAGCAAACGTGCTGCGCTCCATCGTGACGGTCTCGATCATCTCGCCACCACCGAGGAACGGCGGAAGCTCGGCCAGCAGGTCGTAGCGACCCCAGAGCACGCCGATGCCGGTGGGACCGACCATCTTGTGGCCGGTGAACGCGACGAAGTCAGCACCCAGTGTGGACAGGTCGACCGGCAGCTGCGGCACGGCCTGCGACGCGTCGACCACGACCAGTGCACCGACCTCGTGGGCACGGGCAATGATCGACTCGAGCGGGTTGATGGTGCCGAGCATGTTGGACACCCAGGTCAGCGACACCACCTTGGTGCGCTCGGTGATCAGGGTGTCGAGGTTCGACAGGTCGAGGCGTCCCTCGTCCGTGACACCGAACCACCGCAACGAGGCGTGGGTGCGGTCGCACATCAGCTGCCACGGCACGATGTTGGAGTGGTGCTCCATCTCGGTGATGACGATCTCGTCGCCCAGCCCGATGCGACCCGAATCACCCAACGTGCGGGCCACCAGGTTGAGCGCCTCGGACGCGTTCTTGGTGAACACGACTTCTTCGCGAATCGGTGCGCCGATGAACTCGGCGATCCGGGTGCGGGCATCCTCGAACGCGCCGCTCGCCTCGGCGCCCAGCTGGTGCATGGCGCGCGCCACGTTGGCGTTGTGCAGCCGGTAGTGACGATCGATCGCGTCGATCACCTGCGTGGGCTTCTGCGAGGTGTTGGCGCTGTCGAGGTACACCAGCGGAAGGTCGCCGGCCAGCCGACGTTCCAGGATCGGGAAGTCCTCCCGGATCCTGGCGACATCAAACGTCGTGCCCTCGAGCAGTGTCATCAGCTGGCTGCAGCCTTCGTGTACTTGTCGTAGCCCTCCGCCTCGAGCTGGTCGGCGAGCTCGCGACCGCCCTGCTCGGCGACCTTGCCGGCCACGAAGACGTGGACGTAGTCGGGCTTGATGTATTGCAGGATGCGCGTGTAGTGGGTGATCAGCAGCACGCCACGGTCGCCCTGGTCGCTGTAGCGGTTGACGCCGTCGGACACGACCCGCAGGGCGTCGATGTCCAGACCGGAGTCGGTCTCGTCCAGCACGGCGAACTTCGGGTTCAGCAGCTCGAGCTGAGCGATCTCGTGACGCTTCTTCTCGCCACCGGAGAATCCCTCGTTGACGCTGCGCTGGGAGAACTCCTTGTCGAGCGTGACCCGCTCGAGCGCCGCGTTGACGTCCTTGATCCACGTGCGCAGCTTGGGAGCCTCGCCGTCGATGGCGGTCTTGGCGGTGCGCAGGAAGTTCGCGACCGAGACACCGGGAACCTCGACGGGGTACTGCATGGCGAGGAACAGGCCCGCCCGCGCGCGCTCGTCGACCGTCATGCCGAGAATGTCCTGGCCGTCGAGCGTGATCGTTCCGCTCGTGACGGTGTACTTGGGGTGACCAGCGATCGTGTAGGCGAGCGTGGACTTGCCCGAGCCGTTCGGGCCCATGATGGCGTGCACCTCACCGGACGTGATGGTGAGGTTGACCCCCTTGAGGATCTCCTTGTCGCCGTCCTCGGTCTTGACCGAGACGAACAGGTCCTTGATGTCCAGAGTTGCCATGGGTGGGTGCTCCTGTGGTTCAGACGTCGACGAGGACGGTGTCGCCCTCGACGCGGGTGGGATAGGTGGGAACCGGCTCGATGGCCGGGAGGTTGAGTGGCTTGCCGGTGCGGACGTCGAACAGCGAGCCGTGCAGCCAGCACTCGATCTCGCAGCCGCCGTCGCCGATGGTGACGTCGCCCTCGGACAGCGGAACAGCCGCGTGCGAGCACTCGTCGCGCAGTGCGTAGACGCCATCAGCGTCACGCACCAACGCGATCTCGACTCCGTCGACCTCGACCGCGAGGACCCCGCCGACGGGGACGTCGGCGAGTGCGGCAGCTTTCTGGAACGTCACGCGGAAACCGCCGGACGACCGATGTGTTCGGCCAGCTCTTCCTCGATGGCGGCGATGAGCCGTTCTTCCAGCTCTGGCACGCCGATGCGCCGGATGATGGCGTTGAAGAAGCCGTGCACGACGAGGCGGCGGGCTTCTTCCTCCGGAATGCCACGGCTCTGCAGGTAGAACAGGTGCTGGTCGTCGAAACGGCCCGTCGTGGACGCGTGTCCCGCGTCCTCGATGTCGCCGGTCTCGATCTCCAGGTTCGGCACGGAGTCCGCCTTGGCGCCGTCGGTGAGCACGAGGTTGTCGTTGCTCTCGAACGTGGAGATGCCCTGGGCTTCCTTGCGGATCAGGACATTGCCGACCCACACGGTGTGAGCGCCGTCGCCCTGCAGGGCGCCCTTGTACTCCACATTGCTCTTGGTGCGCGGAGCGGTGTGATCGATGAACTGGCGGTGCTCGATGTGCTGACCCTGATCGGCGAAGTAGATGCCGAGCAGGTCGATGCTGCCGCCGGGACCGGCGTAGTCGACGTTGACATTGGTGCGCACCAGATCGCCGCCGAGGCTGAACTCGAACATGCGCAGCGTGGCGTCACGCCCGACCCGCACGTTGTACTGGGCGGCATGCACCGCGTCGTCCTGCCAGTCGTTGACCGTGACGATGTCGACCTGGGCGCCATCGCCCACGATGACCGGCACGAACGCGTTGTAGACGGCGCTGCCGACGTGGTCGACCACGATGGTCGCCTTGGAGTGGGTTCCGACGCGGATCGCGACGTGACCCCACACCGTCTCGCCGGCCGTGGTGCCCGACAGCGTGATCCGGACCGGGCTGTCGAGCTCGGTGTTGGCCGGGATGTCGAGCAGGGTTGCGCCGCCAGCGTTGGCGACAGCGAGGGCTCCGAGACGGTCGAACGGGGCGGCCACGTTGAGTGCCTTCGCCTCGTCAGAACCGATCGCGCTCAAGGTGGCGCCGTCAGGAATCTCTTCCTTCCAGTCCAGTCGGGCGTCCGACGGCGTGCCGTCGAGCAGTCCACCGAGCCGCTTGAGCGGGGTGAAGCGCCAGATCTCTTCCCGGCCGGTGGGCACGGGGTGAGCGTCGACGTCGTACGTGGGTTCGGGGTGCAGGTGGCTCTCGACGTGTTCGAGTGCGTGGTCGATCAGCGTCATCCAACAGCCCCTTCCATCTGCAGCTCGATGAGGCGGTTCAGCTCGAGCGCGTACTCCATGGGCAGCTCGCGCGCGATGGGCTCGACGAAGCCGCGGACGATCATCGCCATGGCCTCGTCCTCACCCATGCCGCGTGACATGAAGTAGAACAGCTGGTCGTCACTGAGCTTGGAGACCGTGGCCTCGTGACCGAGCGTGACGTCGTCCTCGCGGACGTCGACGTACGGATACGTGTCCGAACGGCTGATCTGGTCGACCAGCAGCGCATCGCACTTGACCGTGCTGGCCGAGCCCTCGGCGCCCTCGAGCACCTGCAGCAGACCGCGGTACGACGTGCGTCCGCCGCCGCGGGCGACCGACTTGCTCAGGATCGAGCTGGACGTGTTGGGGGCAGCGTGCACCATCTTGGCGCCAGCATCCTGGTGCTGTCCTTCACCGGCGAAGGCGATCGACAGCGTCTCACCGCGGGCGTGCTCGCCCATCAGGTAGACGGCCGGGTACTTCATGGTGACCTTGGAGCCGATGTTGCCGTCGACCCACTCCATCGTGGCGCCCTCTTCGCAGACGGCGCGCTTGGTGACCAGGTTGTAGACGTTGTTCGACCAGTTCTGGATCGTCGTGTAGCGGCAACGGCCGCCCTTCTTGACGATGATCTCGACGACGGCGGAGTGCAGCGAGTCGCTGGAGTAGATCGGCGCGGTGCAGCCCTCGACGTAGTGCACGTAGGCACCTTCGTCGACGATGATCAGCGTGCGCTCGAACTGGCCCATGTTCTCGGTGTTGATGCGGAAGTACGCCTGCAGCGGGATGTCGACGTGGACGCCGGGCGGCACGTAGATGAACGAGCCACCGGACCACACGGCGGAGTTCAGCGCGGAGAACTTGTTGTCGCCGACCGGGATGATCGTGGCGAAGTACTCCTGGAACAGCTCGGGCTGCTCCTTGAGCGCCGTGTCGGTGTCCAGGAACAGCACGCCCTGCTCCTCCAGATCCTCGCGGATCGAGTGGTAGACGACCTCGGACTCGTACTGGGCCGCGACGCCGGACACGAGGCGCTGCTTCTCTGCCTCGGGGATGCCCAGGCGGTCGTAGGTGTTCTTGATGTCATCGGGCAGGTCGTCCCACGTGGTGGCCTGCTTCTCGGTGGACCGCACGAAGTACTTGATGTTGTCGAAGTCGATGCCGCTGAGGTCTGAACCCCACGTGGGCATGGGCTTGCGACCGAACAGCTTCAGTCCCTTGAGGCGCAGGTCGAGCATCCACTGCGGCTCGCTCTTGAGCGCGGAGATGTTGCGCACGACGTCCTCGCTGAGGCCACGCTGCACGTTGGCGCCGGCGTCATTGGCGTCGGACCAGCCGAACTCGTAGCGGCCAACGTCCTTGAGGCCAGGATTGGCTTCCTCGACGGCGTTGGGAGTCTCATGTGATGTGGTCGTCATGAGGTCAACCTCTCTGCTGGGGTGGTCGGATGCGGCAAGTGAGTGGTGCAGACGCCATTGCCTTGCGCAATGGTCGCCAGGCGTTGCACGTGAGTACCGAGCAGCCGCGAGAACATCTCGGCCTCGGCCTCACACATCTGGGGGAACTCGGCCGCCACATGGGCAACCGGGCAGTGGTGCTGGCACATCTGGGCGCCAGCCGGGGTGGAGCTGACGGAGGCTGCGAAGCCTTCGGCGGTGAGTGACTGGGCAAGCACGTCGGCCCGTTCGTGCGGCTCGGCCTGCTCCAGCAGCGGGCGGACCCGCTCCTCGAGATCGGCCATGCGGTGCTGCGCGAAGGCCATGACAGCCTCTTCGCCGCCGGTGTCCCGCAGGTAGCGCAGCGCGCCCGCGGCGAGCTCGTCGTAGGACTGGCTGAACTGATCGCGTCCTGCGTCGGTGAGCGCGAAGACCTTGGCCGGGCGTCCGCGCCCGCGCTGGCCCACGATGCGCTGCTCGCGTGGCTCCACCGCGCCGTCGGCGACCAGCAGGTCCAGGTGGCGGCGCACGGCGGCCGACGTGAGATGCAGCTCGTGAGCCAGATCGGCGGCCGTGGACGGGCCGTTCTCGAGGATCGCACGGGTGACGCGCGTGCGCGTGGGAGCGTCGTCGACCGACGTCTGCTCCTCCACCCGCATGTATTTCACAACACCAGTGTGCCGTTAATGCTTCCCCCCATTCAAGCAAGGTCCGCCTTACCCGTGGTCCTCCTGCTGCGCCGGTCCGACTTCTGCGGCTGGCAGCACGGCTGCATCCGCCGCTCGAGTTCCTGCGCCCCACCCGCGCGCGTCGAAACTGCGCCGTCTTCGCTGGGTGGTCACGTGGGGGAACAGCCGGTCGAACTCACCGTCGACGGCATCGGCCTGGTGCTGCAGCACCGGGACCAGCTCAGAGCCGTAGGTCTCCGCGGCGTGGTCGGAGGAGCGGGCAAGTCGCTCCCCGATCCGCACCGCGTAGGCGCTGAGAAATGCCTTGCGGAACGACGAGGATCGATCCTGGCCATGGGACTCCCGGCCCGCCTGGGTCATGGCGCGGGTGGCTTGCACGAGCGTGGAGGTGAAGAGCATGTCGACCTGGGCCACGTCGGTGGGCACACCCACGAGCGTCACGCACGATGCGTAGCTGTTCCAGATCGCGCGTGTCCGGTTGGCGCGGCCGATGACGTCCAGCAGGGAGGCCTTCTCCAGTCCGTACGGATGGTGGATCAGCACCCGGATGCCCTGCACCTCGATCGACTCTCCTGACTGGTCAGCGAGGAGTGCCTCGTCGATCGCATGGTGGGTCATCAGATCCTGAGCCTTGGCGGTGAAGGCCTCCGCCTCGGCAGGGAACTCGGTGGACTCTGCTTTCGCCAGAAGTGCCCGGATCTTGGACAACATCTTGGTCTGCTGGGGGCGTGCCCGCAGCGGAGCCGCAGCTGGTGGCCGAGCCTGTCCCCAGCGCGACGGTGGAGGCAACAGGTGCTCCGAGCGTGGTAAGCGGTGCATGAAGTCGAGCACCACCAGTACGACGGTCCACTCCCCCACATCGGCGCGCCCACCCCGGGCCAGGAGGCCCTCGGATCCGCCCGTGTCAGGGTGGCGAGCCGTGAGTGATCGGAGCTGATCGGCCCAGGAGTCGGGCGCGCGCTCCACCGCCGCGGTCTGCTCAGCCTCGACGAGTATCGCTCGAGCCACCCACCTGGCGCCGGCGGCCGACGTATGACGACGGACCGCGTGCGCCAGGTCGAGCGGTTGCCAGCCGTTCTCCCACGCTGAGCCGATCCTGGACAGCACCTCCTCGACGACCAGCACCGCCGGGTCGAGGTCGGCGGACGTCGAGACTGATCCGAGGGCGTTGAGCTGGGCGACCTTGGGCGCCACGACCCGCTGCGACACCGTGGCGTACCGCACGGCGACGTGAATCAGGCCGCGGATCTCGGCCTGTGTCATCGCGGGATGTGAACCGTGCGCGGCCGCACGGCGGGTCCTGCTGTTCTTCCCCATGCAGCGATCTTCGCAACCACGTCTGACAAGGACGTCACGGGCGTCCACAGGCCTCTAGGCTGGCCTCATGGCGAGCGACGCGGTGCAGATCGAGGCCGGGGGAAGGTCCGTGCGGGTGTCCAGCCCCGACCGGGTGATCTTCGAGGCCACTGACTTCTCGGCCGAGGTCACCAAGCAGATGGTGGCGCAGTACTACGCCGACGTGGCCGACGGCATCGTCCGGGCGCTCAAGAACCGTCCGGTCACGCTGGAACGCTGGCCCAAGGGCGTGCGCGAGGGCATGGAGCTATCCACCCGGCAGGACAACAAGGGCGATGCGTTCTACCAAAAGCGCATGATGCGCGGCGCTCCGGAGTTCATCGAGTCGGCCCGGGTGAATTTTCCGTCAGGACGCCGCGCCGATGAGCTGTGCATCACCGAGGTGGCGTCGGTGGTCTGGGCCGCACACATGGGGGCGATCACGTTTCACCCGTGGCCCATGCGACGTGACGACAACGACCATCCCGACGAGCTGCGCATCGACCTCGACCCGCACGGCGACACGACCTTCAGCGATTCCGTCCGAGTCGCCGGCGTGACGAAGCAGCTGTTCGACGACCTCGGCATCCGTGCGTTCTGCAAGACCAGCGGCAATCGCGGCATCCACGTCTACGTGCGGATCGAACCGAGATGGACCGTCACGGACGTGCGGCACGCCGCCATCGCCGTGGGACGCGAGCTGGAACGTCGCACCGAGGGGGTCACTACCGCCTGGTGGAAGGAGGAACGCGGCGACAACGTCTTCGTGGACTTCAACCAGAATGCCCGGGACCGCACCATCGCCTCGGCCTACTCCATCCGACCGAAGCCGGGCGCTCCCGTCTCCATGCCGTTGACCTGGGACGAGCTGGTCGACACCGACGACCCACGCCAGTTCACGGTGCACACCGTGCCGGCGATGCTGGCCGACCGCGGCGATGCTCACGCCGAGATCGACGACGTGGCTCACTCGCTGCAGCCCCTGCTCGACCTCTGGGACGCCGACCTCGAGCGTGGCCTCGGCGAGTTGCCGTATCCCCCGGACTACCCGAAGATGCCGGGCGAGCCCAAGCGGGTGCAACCCAGCAAGGCTCGCCGTGATCCCAGTGAAAAATAGAGCAATACGACGACGCGTCGAATCGGCACAGCGCTCACTCACCTGATGGTGATGCGTCGTCCTGGGGTTCGCCATGGTCTTTGCCGTTCGGCATGGAGTCGAGCCTAGGAAATTTCGAGTTTCGCTGTCAGAAATGAACATGGTGTCGTATTTTTTGGAGCGTCCACGGTCGCCCGGACCTGTGGGGGTGGAGGTTGGTCGGCATGTTCGCACTGGCTCTTCGTCGAGGCGGAGTCTCAGCTGTTCGTCGTGTGCTGCTAGGCCTTGTGCTTGCGGGTGGGTGGCTGGTGGCAGTGCCATCGGTGTCGCACGCGGAGACTGTGACGTTCGACTACACCGGGGCTGCGCAGACATGGGTGGTGCCGGCTGGGGTGACGTCGGCTTCGTTCACGGTGCACGGCGCCCAGGGCGGCGCCTACTACGAAGATGATCCTCGTATTGGTCTCGGTGGTCGGGCCACGGGGACGATCACCGTCACGCCCGGTGAGTCGCTGCAGATCAATGTCGGCGGCGCCGGCGGCGCGGACAGCCACATCACCGCCGGTGGGTTCAACGGGGGCGGCGCCTCATGTCAATTCGGGGGCTCCGGTGGTGGCGCCTCGGATGTGCGGCGTGGGTCGTTCGCTTTGGCAGATCGGCTGATCGTAGCCGGCGGCGGTGGCGGTACAGCTTATGGAGCTTATCCCCCCGATAAGGGAGGAGACGGTGGTGGCGTGGTGGGCCAGGACGGAAGCCCAACCGGTCTCGGCGGCGGGGGCGGCACTCAGACCGAGGGCGGCGCAGGCGGAAACGGCAACCAAGTCGCGGGTGATCCCGGTGCGTTGGGTACCGGCGGCTCGACCTCCTACGACGACGCTTGTGGGGTGGGTGGGGGTGGTGGTGGCCTCTACGGCGGCGGCAGCGGCGGCCTGACGGTTGTTTCGAATATGCAAGATGTCGGTGGTGGTGGTGGTGGGTCGGGCTACACGTCGGACCCGTCCGGTGTGTTGAGTCACGGTGTGAAGAGAGGTAACGGGGAGATCACTATCACGTTCACCGCGGAGCAGGAGGAGACGGTGACGTTCGACTACACCGGGGCTGCGCAGACATGGGTGGTGCCGGCTGGGGTGACGTCGGCTTCGTTCACGGTGCACGGCGCCCAGGGCGGCGCCTACTACGAAGATGATCCTCGTATTGGTCTCGGTGGTCGGGCCACGGGGACGATCACCGTCACGCCCGGTGAGTCGCTGCAGATCAATGTCGGCGGCGCCGGCGGCGCGGACAGCCACATCACCGCCGGTGGGTTCAACGGGGGCGGCGGCTCATGTCAATTCGGGGGCTCCGGTGGTGGCGCCTCGGATGTGCGGCGTGGGTCGTTCGCTTTGGCAGATCGGCTGATCGTAGCCGGCGGCGGTGGCGGTACAGCTTATGGAGCTTATCCTCCCGATAAGGGAGGAGACGGTGGTGGCGTGGTGGGTCAGGACGGAAGCCCAACCGGTCTCGGCGGCGGGGGCGGCACTCAGACCGAGGGCGGCGCAGGCGGAAACGGCAACCAAGTCGCGGGTGATCCCGGTGCGCTGGGTACCGGCGGCTCGACCTCCTACGACGACGCTTGTGGGGTGGGTGGGGGTGGTGGTGGCCTCTACGGCGGCGGCAGCGGCGGCCTGACGGTTGTTTCGAATATGCAAGATGTCGGTGGTGGTGGTGGTGGGTCGGGCTACACGTCGGACCCGTCCGGTGTGTTGAGTCACGGTGTGAAGAGAGGTAACGGGGAGATCACCATCACGTTCACCGCGGAGTCGACGAGCCCACAGTGCGACGGGTTGGATGCGACCATCACCGGAACTGCAGACGATGACGTCTTGACCGGCACCAGCGGTGTGGACGTCATCGCCGGCTTGGGTGGCAACGACACCATCGACGGCGGCTCCGGCAATGACGTCATCTGCGGCGACGACGGCAACGACTCCCTGACAGGCGGCTCCGGCAAGGACACACTGGACGGCGGCGACGGCGCCGACGAACTGTTCGGCGGCTCCGGCAAGGACGAACTCACCGGCAACACCGGATCACCCGACAGCTGCGACGGCGGCTCCGGCAAGGACTCCGGCGGCACCGGCTGCGAAACCACCAACAGCATCCCCTGACAGAGGACCGCCCCGCTCGCTCGGGGGAGAGATGCGCAGGGCCGTCGGACGTCGAGCCTAGGCGATGACCTCCAGGCCGAAAACCTCGAGCAGCCCCCGTCAATGGCCTTCCGCAACGGCAGAAGGTCCTCGATCTTTATCTCCATGCTGCTTCGGCCTTGACGTCCACCGTGTACTCAAGGCAAACCATTGGCTCAGCATTCCTCACCGAGCTGCTGCGACGCCCCGAGGTCGCCCATGTGATGTGCTGGGAAGTTGTTGCTTTCACGCTTCATCGCACCGAACTCGAACCCACCAGAGAAGCAGTGTTCGCCTTCACCTTCGTCATCGGTCTGATGCCCGTGGCACCAGGACTTATGGATGATTTCTGTTCTGTCATTGCAGGTTCCTTCTGAGGCCGGAACTCGCCCGGCTACCTGGGCCACAACGCTCCGTTCGGAGGCCGAAGATCACGGTGTTCGCTAGTTGGAACAGCCCTGACCAGTGAGGCACCCCGAAGATGCCGGGCGAGCCGAAGCGGGTGCAACCCAGCAAGGCTCGCTCTGACACCTGAGGCACTGGCTCAGTACCAGCCGTTGCCGGACTTGAAGGCATTCGCGGAGCACGGTGTGCCGTACGACGACTTGATGTAGTCCAGGCCCCAGCGGATCTGGGTGACGGGGTTCGTCTTCCAGTCCTTGCCGGCCGTTGCCATCTTGTCCGCCGGCAGCGACTGCGGGATGCCGTAGGCACCGGATGAGGGGTTGGTGGCGGTGTGGTCCCATCCGCTCTCGCCGATGTACAACGCGTCCAGACAGGAGAACTGTGCTGCGTCCCAGCCGTAGTCAGGCAGCATCTTGCGCGCGACGTCCTGCGGGTTCTTCTGCGCCTCCTCGAGGGCCTTCTGCTTGTCCTCGGCCTTCTGTGCCTTCTCGGCGGCCTCCTCAGCCTGGTCTGCAGCAGCACTGACCGCATCGTCCATCGCTGACAGCGGCGGACGCTCAGCGTCGCGTGACACGTCTGCACCCTGATCGGCGGCTGCGGCCGCCATGGCCGGCTGGCCGTCGATGGCGGGGCCTGAGGTCGCGACGGCGGCGCTGCTGGACAGCAGCACGACGACCGTCGCGGCTGTCAGGGTGCGTGGCGACGGCAGGGGTCGGCGTCTGCGGGGTCCTCGGTGGCTGGCCGCTCGGTGGCGCTTCGTTGCATGCGTCATGCGTGCGTTCCTCGGAGTTGACGAAAAGATGGCGGCCCAGCGTGGGCCAACCGTCGAATCTACGAACGCACCCTGAGAAGACAGGGGATTTCGCTCTCAGGAAGAGCGTGGCATCGCCCACGTGGCCTGGGTCACACGCCAGCGACTCACGGGCGGTCTGGGGCGACCAGATGCGCGACGATCGCGTCGATGCGCTTCAGACGGGTGGTCTCCTGGCGGGCCATGGCGATCTGGGTGAGATGGAACTTGCGGACGCTGGGCGAGGCGGCATCCCAGGCCGCTCGGGCGGCCGGGACGGCGTCGAGGCGCGCGGTGAGGGCAGGATGCTCGACGCCGGCCTCGGCGTCGTCGAGGACCGACCACATCCCGCTGGCCTTGGCCGCATCGACCATGGCGCGACCCGCTGCCTGCATGCGGCCGGCAGCCTCGAGCATCTCGACGCGTGCCTTGTTGGTGCGAGCCCAGCCGCTGCGAGGCGACCGCGGAGCGAACCACATCATCCGGCGGTCATCGTCGATCACCTTGGTGGTGGCATCGATCCAGCCGACGCAGAGTGCCTCGAGCACCGTCTCCTCGTAGTCGAGCACGTGTCGGCCCGACTCGCGCCGCCACAGCACGAGCCACACGCCGTCGGACCGCTCATGGTGCTCGGCCAGCCACGCACGCCACTGATCGACGGTGTCCGGGTGGAACCGCTCGCCGTCAGCCATGCTCATGAGTCGAATCTAGGCTCACGTTCGGACATTCGTCAGGATCGGTGCCTACAGTGGCGGAGTGGACGACACACCTCGGGGACTGGATCTTGGCCGACTGATCGAACAGGTCGAGCCCGGCGGCGACCTCCACCAGGTGCGCCAGGACTTCACGCGTTTCATGATGCGATACCGGTTCGGCATGGACGAGGTCGTCACCAAGCTGTCGATCCTGCGCGACGAGTACGCGCACCTGCACGACGAGAACCCCATCGAGAACATCTCGTCACGCCTGAAGCGACCCGAGAGCATCGTCGAGAAGATGTCTCGCAAGAACACCGAGGCGTCGTTCGCCTCGATCGAGAAGACCATCACCGACATTGCGGGGGTGCGAGTCACCTGCAGCTTCGTGTCGGACGTGCGTCGGGTGTTCGACCAGCTGTGCAGCCAGAACGACGTCACCGTGGTGGACGTCCGCGACTACATCGCCACGCCCAAGCCGAACGGCTACCGCAGCCTGCATGCCCTGCTGGAAGTCCCGGTGTTCCTCACCGACGGCCCAGGTCCCGTGCTCGTCGAGGTCCAGATGCGCACCATCGCGATGGACTTCTGGGCCAGCACCGAACACAAGATCTTCTACAAGTACCGCGACGCCGTGCCCCAGTCGTTGCTGGACGGCCTCAAGGAGGCGGCCGAGACGGCCGCCGTGCTCGACGCCCGGATGGAGGAGCTGCACACCGAGATGCTCACGGCCGGGGCACTCCCCGACGAGATCGAGCAGGAGCTGCGGTCCGGCGAGGCCCTCGTGCCGGACGAGACCTTCCTGCGACGTCTGCACCAGATGGGCGACGTCTGACCGCTCAGGTCACGATCGCGTCGAGGTCGTACCGCGCGACCTCCTCGAGCTGTTCGTACGTGCACGACTCGGGCTCACGGTCGTCGCGCCACCGCTTGAACTGGGCCGTGTGCCGGAAGCGGGTGCCTTCCATGTGCTCGTAGCCGACCTCGGCCACCAGCGTCGGGGCGATCGTGGCGAATGACAGGTCCTTGGTGCCGCTCCATCGGCTCTGTCCACCGGGCAACCGGTCGCCCGCCTGAGCCTCAGGCTGCTGCCACTCCCCCCACGGATGTTCCGAGAGCGGCACGCGCATGGCGTCGAGCTGGTCGAACAGCTCGGCGCGGCGGGCCTCGGTGAACGACGCCGCCACGCCCACGTGCTGCAGCTTCCCTTCCCCGTTGTAGAGCCCCAGCAGCATCGACCCGAGCAGCGGCCGTTCGGCCGTCGAGGTCTTGTGCAGCCGGAAACCGGCCACCACCACGTCCGCGGTGCGGGCGTGCTTGATCTTCAGCATGGTCCTGCCGTTGGGCGCGTACGGCTTGGCCAGCGCCTTGGCGACCACGCCATCGAGCCCGGCTCCCTCAAACACGCCGAACCACTCCTCGGCCACAGCGACGTCCGTGGTGGTGCGGGTGACGTGCACGGGGTCGCTGACGTCGGCGAGCGCCTCCTCCAGGGCTGCGCGGCGCTCGCCGAACGGCCGGTCCATCCACGATTCGTCGCCCAGCGCGAGCAGGTCGAAGGCCACGAAGGATGCGGGCGTGGTCTCAGCCAACATGTCGACGCGTGACGCGGCCGGATGGATGCGCTGCGACAGGACGTCGAACTCCAGCCGGCCGTCCACGGCCAGATAGATCTCGCCATCGACCACGATCCGCTCGGGCAGCTCGCGGCGGAACGCCTCGACCAGCTCGGGGAAGTAGCGCGCCAGGTCCTTGGTGGACCGGCTGCCGAGGATCACCTCGTCGCCGTCGCGAAACACGACGCAGCGAAATCCGTCCCACTTGGGTTCAAAGGACAGGCCACCCTCGACCGAGTCAGCCTTCGGCACTCCCTTGACCGACTTGGCGAGCATGGGGCGCAGCGGCGGCATGACGGGCAGGTCCATGCCTGCAGTGTTCCCGATCGGCTACCGGTGGGCCAGCACGTTGATGACGTGTCCGTCGGGGTCGCGCATGAAGAAGCGCCGGACGCCCCAGGGTTCGTTGGTCAGCGGGTGCACGATGTCGGCACCTCGCTGCACGGCAGCGTCATGGGCGGCATCCACGTCATCGACCTCGATCGACACGTCGGGAGCCACGGGCGCGGTCTCGTCACGGGTGATCGCGCTCAGCTGGACCGTGGGGGTCGAGCCAGCGAGCGTCGCGATCCAGCCGAGGTCCATCACGACATCCAGCCCAAGGACTGAACGATAGAACTCAGTCGAATCATTCACGGACCCTGACAACAGATTCGGAACAATTCGCAGGACAGCCATGGCCTCCAGCATGCAGCCCAACACCGGCCACGGCAAGCATGTTTCGGCCACCTAGACTGACCTCGTGAATCAGCCCGCCGTCGAGGTCCTCGACCTCGTCATGCGATACGGCTCCACCACCGCCGTCGACGGGCTCTCGCTGAGCATCGAGCCCGGCACCGTCACGTCGATTCTGGGCCCCAACGGCGCCGGCAAGACCACCACGATCGAGACGTGCGAGGGATTTCGCGAGCCGCAGGCCGGCAGCGTTCGCGTCCTGGGTCTCGACCCGCGCGCCGATGCCAGACAGCTGAGGCCCCGTGTCGGCGTCATGCTCCAGTCTGGTGGTGCGTGGTCAGGGGCCCGCGCCCACGAGATGCTGCGGCACATCGCGTCGCTGCACGCCCACCCACTGCCCGTCGACCTGCTCATCGAGCGCCTCGGGATGCAGCACTACGGCCGCACCCCCTATCGACGGTTGTCCGGAGGCCAACAGCAACGGCTCAGCCTCGCGATGGCTGTCGTCGGACGCCCTGAGCTGCTGTTCCTCGACGAGCCGACGGCCGGACTCGACCCCGCCGCCCGGCATGCCACCTGGGACCTGATCAACGAGCTGCGCGGGCACGGCGTCACCACGGTGCTCTCCACCCATTACATGGACGAGGCGGAGGCGCTGAGCGATCGCGTGCACATCGTCGATCATGGCCGGGTGATCGCCGAGGGAACCGTCGAAGAACTCGCCTTGACCGGCGCGAAGAACACGATCCGATTCGTGGCCCGCACAGGCCTCGACGTGGCGAGCCTGTTGCTGGCGCTCCCGCACGACACCAAGGTCGACGAAGTCGCGGCCGGGTCCTATGTCGTGACCGGTGAGATCGATCCCGCGCTGCTGGCCACACTGACGTCGTGGTGCGCCGATCAGAACGTGCTGATCGACTCCGTCGGGGTGGAACGACAGACCCTCGAGGATCGGTTCCTCGATCTGACCGGAAGGCAGCTGCGGTGAGTCTCGACCTGTCCCCCCGGCCCGGCGCTGCGCCGTACCCGGCGATGGTGCGCCACCAGGCTCTGATGGAGCTGCGTCTGCTGTCCCGCAATGGAGAGCAGGTGCTGCTCGCTCTGGTCATCCCGCTCCTGCTGCTGGTGCTCGGCGCCAAGGCTGGCGGAATCGTCGACCTCGGACCCGGTCGTCGGATCGACATCATCACGCCCGGCATCCTGGCCCTCGCCGTGTTGTCCACGTCCTTCACGTCCCTGGCCATCGCCACCGGATTCGAGCGCCGCTATGGCGTGCTCAAACGTCTCGGTGCCTCTCCGCTGCCGCGCTGGGGCCTGCTGGTCGGCAAGGTGGCCGCTGTCGTCGTGGTCGAGATCGTGCAGCTGACGGTGCTCGCGCTCGTGGGGCTGATGCTGGGCTGGGAGCCAGCCGGTGGAGTCACGGCGGTCGCCCAGACCTTGCTGCTCGTCGTGCTGGGAACTGCCGCGTTCGGCGCTCTGGGTCTGCTGATCGCCGGCACGATGCGGGCCGAGGCCACCCTCGCCGTGGCCAACCTGGTGTACGTGCTGTTGCTGGTCGGCGGCGGACTCCTCGTGCCGCTGTCCCGCTACCCGGACAGCGCTCGCCACGTGCTCGAGCTGTTGCCGTCCGGCGCTCTCGGTCAGGGTCTGCGCGACACGTTCGCGGGACTCGGTCCCGATCCGTTCGCGCTCGTGGTCCTCACGGTCTGGGCTGTGTGCGCCGGTCTGCTCGTGTCGAGGACCTTCACATGGGAGTGAGCCCCACCCGGGTTCGTCCAGCACTGGTCCCGAATCCGCTCCGTCCCGACACCGGGCGCCGCACCGTCGTGTGGTGGGCCGGCGCGACGCTGGTCGCCAACGCGATGATCATCCTGACCGGCGCCCTCGTCCGCCTGACCGGCTCTGGACTTGGCTGCCCCACGTGGCCCAAGTGCACTGACGAGTCGTTCGTGCCGCATCGCGAGCTCGGCCTGCACGGAGTCATCGAGTTCGGCAACCGCATGCTGACCTACGTGCTGATCGCCGTCGTGATCGCCATGGTCGTGGCGGTGTGGCGTTGGGCCGACTCCTCGCGCTCGTTGCGCCAGCTGGCCGTCGTGATCGCGGCTGGGGTCCCGTTCCAGGGCGTGATCGGCGGCATCACGGTGCTGACCGACCTCAACCCGTGGATCGTCGCGCTGCACCTGATCTTGTCGCTGGCCCTGGTGGCGCTCTCGGTGTGGTTGCTCCTGCGTGTGCGCGGCGACCGCCCCACGGCATCGCGGCATCCGCTCGTCCTGGCCACATATGCCGTCACCTGGGTGGCCGTGTACCTCGGCACCATTGTCACCGGAGCTGGTCCGCACGCCGGCGACATCGACTCTCCGCGCAATGGCATCGACCCGCAGGTCATGAGTCACGTGCACGCCGCGAGCGTCTACGTGTTGGTCGGCCTCACGCTGCTGTGCATCTGGCGATTCAACGGCGCCGTTCGTCGGGCTGCCGTCGTGCTGCTGGTCGTCGAGCTGGCCCAGGGCCTGATCGGTTTCGTGCAGTACTTCACCGACCTGCCGATCGCCCTCGTGGCCGCCCATCTGGTCGGCGCGACAGTCTTGGTTGCTGCATCCACCCGTTTGCTGCTCACACGCACCTCCTCTTCACTGAGCCAAGATCATGCGTGATCTCGAGCTGGCCCGCGATCTGGTCGTCCGAGCCGGCACGTTGGCTGCTGCCATGCGAGCCGAGGGTCTGGAAGCCGAGCTGAAGACGTCGATCAGTGACGTCGTGACGGACGCCGACCATGCCGCCGAGGCCCTAGTCACCAAGACCCTCCTGAGCCAGCGACCAGACGACGGGCTGCTGGGCGAGGAAGGCACCGAGCGCGAGAGCAGCAACGGTCGGCGCTGGGTCATCGACCCGGTCGATGGCACCTACAACTTCCTCTCCGGGCTCGCGTACTGGTGCAGCGCCCTGGCTCTGGAGGATGCGGAGGGCACGGTGCTCGGAGCCGTGCACCAACCCGTCGCGGACGAGACGTGGCTGGGTGGTCGAGACCACCCGACCACGCTGAACGGAACGCCCGTGGCGCCGCTGGACGATCGCCCACTCGAGGAGTGCAGCCTCGCCACCTACGTGCACCCCACGACCCTGCAGGACCCCGACGTCCGTGAGGTCTGGCTGGCGCTCGTGGGCGCCGTGGCGACACCGCGAATTCTCGGCTCAGGATCCTGTGACCTCGCCGGCGTGGCCGGAGGCCGGGTGGGCGTGTGGGCCCAGCACTCGGCACCGGACTGGGACTGGCTTCCCGGCCAGGCGCTGGTGATCGCTGCCGGCGGCCGCACCGAGGTCGTGGAGCACCGCGGGCACCGCTGGCATCTGGCCGGCAACCGTCAGGCGGTCGGCGAGCTCCTCCACGTCCTGCTCCAGTCCTGACGGGCGGAAAGGTCGCTAGGTAGGTCACCGCTCCAGGGGGTTAGGGGGCGAGCCAGCGTTCGCCGTCGATCGCGTAGACCCAGCGACGCCCGGGCCACTCGGTGAGCGACCAGAGCTGGTGCCGCTGTGGGAGATACGTGATGTCCTCGCACCCGGTGGGCAGCACCCCGCGGTGACGAACGAAGTCTCCTGGCGTGCCCACCCAGAGGTCGCCGGGGTTGTCCTCGCCGTTGCTCGACGTGACGGCCCACGTGCCATCGGCGATCACGGCACCCTGCATCCTCGCGATCTGGCGATCGTGCATGTCGGTCGGCACCGCCCATCCTCGGTCGTCGGTGCGCAACGTCTCGGTGTCACGGTCGATCGCGTAGCGGATGAGTCGGTGGCTCCCGCCCTTGCGGCCGTACTCCCCAGCCACCAGGTGGTCCTCGTCGCCGGCTCGATCCAGCGACATGAAGGAGTACGTCATGGCGCTGGCGTCGGCGTCGTGCTCGGCGGCGAAGAAGGAGAACTGCGGCAGGGCGTAGCGGTAGCCCTTGGTGCGGGCCCGGTTGCGAACGCGGACGATGTCGTCGAGCCGGAAGACCCGGACACCGGCCGAGCTGCCGGCCACGAACAAGTACTTGCCGTACCAGACGATGCCCCCGGCATGGACCCGGACGGGACGCAGCCGGTGGAAGAACAGCAGGAACCTCTGCGGCTCCACGAGCAGCAGATGCCGGTACCGCGGCGGCTCGTCGTCGGTCCAGTCGATCACCGAGATGCGCGAACCCAGCAGCCAGCCGAGCAGCCCGTGGCCGTACCAGCTCGTCATGACGACGTTGCGACCCTCGAACATCCCGCCCGTGGGGTCGGCACCGTAGGCGTCGGCGGAGGTCGTGATGCCCTGCGGAAACCAGCGCTTCGAGTCTTGGTCGTCGCGTTGCCACGCCATGCCGGCCATCGGCGCCTCACCCGGCACGTCAGCGTGCGACCCGACGCGGTTCAGGTCCTTCAGGACCCCGCGCAGGCCGACTCGCCTGAAACGGCCGAAGAAGCGGTCCGCGAGCTCGAGCTCGCGCGCAGCAGCGACCAGGCGATACGACGAAGGGCTCACGGTCAGGTCCAGGGGGTGGAAGCCTGCAGGACGGCCTCGGACACCGCTTCGGTGCGTAGGTGGGTGATCTGCTGGTAGTCCGGATCAGCGACCATCTGGCTGAACGCAGCCCGTGAGGGGTACTCGACCAGCAGCACGACGTCCCAGTCGAAGTCGTCGCGCTGCACCAGTGCGGTGCCCAGATCGCCCACGTGCACCACCCGGGCACCCACCTTTCCCAGGAACGGAAGGATCGCCGTGGAGTACTCGCGGTAGCCGTCGCGTCCGCCTTGGGCGAACTTCAGCAGGTTGAGCATGACGACGGGGCCGCCCGGGTCGTCGGTGACGTATCGCTTGAGATCGGCGCCGGTGGGGTCAACGGGCATGGTCGGGCTCCTTGGGAGTGGGGACGAAACACATCGTCAGATCACCGGCGATGCCAACGACGTCATCATCGCGGACGAACCAGTCGTCACCGCGGATGCGGCGCGCGGTCGCCGACATCAGCGCAGGAAGGGGTCAACCGCTGCGGCGACGAACAGCAGCGCCAGATAGGCGTTGGAGAAGTGGAACAGGCGCATCGGCTTGATGATGGCCAGATCCTCGGTGTCGCGGGCGCGGGAGCGCAGGTCGTGGGCCTCCATCAGGAACACGATGCCCAAGGGTGATCGCCGCAGCCGGGTAGAACCAGCCGGTCGGCGTGACGGGCCACAACACCAGCGAGGTGATGACCATGACCCACGAGTACAGAACGATCTGGCGCGAGACCTCGTCGGACGAGGCGACCGAGGGCAGCATCGGGACGTCGGCGGCGGCGTAGTCCTCGCGATAACGCATCGCCAGCGCCCAGAAGTGTGGCGGCGTCCAGAAGAAGACGACCATGAACAGCACCACTGGCGCCCAGGCCAGCTCGTTGGTCACGGCGGTCCAGCCGATCAGGGCCGGGAAGCAGCCGGCAGCACCGCCCCACACGATGTTCTGCGAGGTCCGGCGCTTGAGGATCATGGTGTAGCCGACGACATAGAACACGTTGGCGGTCAGCGCGAGGCTTGATGAGAGCCAGTTGACGTAGAAGCCGAGCCACAGGGTGGACGCGACGCCGAGCACCAGGCCGAAGACCAGTGCGCCGCGGGTGGAGACATGGTGGCGCACCAGCGGACGGCGAGCCGTGCGGCGCATCTTGGTGTCGATGTCGGCGTCGACGACGCAGTTCAGCGCGTTGGCGCTGCCAGCCGACAGGTACCCGCCGATGACGGTGGCCGCGACGAGCCACAGGCCGGGGACACCCTGAGCGGCCAAGAACATGACCGGCACCGTGGTCAGCAGCAGCAGCTCGATGATCCGCGGCTTGGTGAGCGCGATGTACGCCTTGACGACGTCGGTGGCAGAGATCGATACGGGAACCGATGCATCGGGTCGCAGATCGGGATTATTGGCGACGACACTCACGTGCATGAGTCTAAGCCACGCGGGTAGGGTCGGAGACGACGGTTGGCCTCGATCGGCCAGCGCCCGCGACCCTCGTTCCCGACACACCTTCAGGAGCACGTGCTGTGACCTCAGCCCACGCTGAACTCGACTGGTCCGCCCTCGACGAGCAGGCCGTCAACACGGCCCGTCTGCTTGCCGCCGATGCCGTGGAGAAGGCCGGGCACGGCCACCCCGGCACGGCCATGAGCCTCGCGCCCGCCGCGTACCTGATCTATCACAAGCTGATGCGTCAGGATCCGCACGATCCGCTGTGGATCGGCCGCGACCGCTTCGTGCTGTCGTGCGGACATTCCAGCCTCACGCAGTACATCCAGCTGTACCTGGCTGGCTTCTCGATGACGCTCGATGACCTCAAGGATCTGCGTCAGTGGGGCAGCCAGACGCCCGGACACCCGGAGTATCGGCACACGGCCGGGGTCGAGGTCACGACCGGTCCGCTCGGACAAGGCGTCGGCAATGCGGTCGGCATGGCCATGGCCGCACGCCGCGAGCGCGGTCTGTTCGACCCCGACTCGGCGGCGGGAGAGAGCCCGTTCGACCATCACATCTACGTCATCGCCTCGGACGGCGACCTGCAGGAAGGCGTCTCATCCGAGGCGTCGTCGCTGGCAGGCACCCAGCAGCTGGGCAACCTGACGGTGCTGTACGACGACAACGAGATCTCGATCGAGGACGACACCGACGTCGCGTTCACCGAGGACGTGGCCGCCCGCTACGAGGCCTACGGCTGGCACGTGCAGACGGTCGACTGGACCAATGGCGGCACGGGCTACACCGAGGACGTCCAGGCGCTCTGGAATGCCTTCCAGACAGCCGAGGCTGTCACCGACCGGCCCAGCTTCATCCGCCTGCGCACCATCATCGCGTGGCCGGCACCCACCAAGCAGAACACCGGCGCTTCGCACGGATCGGCTCTGGGCGCCGACGAGATCGCCGCCACCAAGAAGCTGCTCGGATTCGACCCCGAGCAGACCTTCGAGGTCGCCGACGACGTCCTGGCCCACACCCGCGACGGAGCCCGCGATCGTGGCCAGGCAGCGCACGCCGAGTGGCTGGTCGGTTTCGACGCGTGGAAGACCGCGAACCCCGAGGGCGCGGACCTCCTGGAGCGCATGAACGCGCGTGAGCTGCCCGAGGGGTGGGAAGCCGACCTGCCGATCTACGAGGCTGACGCCAAGGGCGTCGCCACGCGTGTCGCGTCGGGTGAGTTCCTCACGGCGGCGGCACCGAAGCTGCCCGAGCTGTGGGGAGGTTCGGCCGACCTCGCCGGGTCGAACAACACCACGCCGAAGGGCCAGCCGTCCTTCCTGCCGCCCGCGCGCTCCACCAAGATGTTCACCGGCGACTGGTACGGCCGCGTGCTGCACTTCGGTATCCGTGAGCACGCCATGGGTGCGGTCATGAACGGCATCGCGCTGCACGGCCCCACCCGTGTCTACGGCGGCACCTTTCTGGTGTTCAGCGACTACATGCGCCCTGCGGTGCGCCTTGCCGCCCTGCAGCGCCTGCCCGTCACCTACGTGTGGACCCACGACTCGATCGGGCTCGGCGAGGACGGACCCACGCACCAGCCGGTCGAGCACCTGTCGGCGCTGCGTGCGATCCCGGGCCTCGACGTCGTTCGACCGGCCGACGCCAACGAGACGGTCGCCGCGTGGAGGACCGTCATGGGCCTCACCGACCGACCCTCGGCGCTGGCGCTGAGCCGGCAGAACGTCCCGACGTTCCCCCGAGGCACCGACGACGACGGGCAGGAATGGGCTTCGGCATCGCAGGTGTCCAAGGGCGCCTACGTGCTGCTCGACGCACCTGACGGAGCCGAGCCCGACGTGATCCTGATCGGCACCGGCTCAGAGGTGCAGCTGGCGGTTGCCGCTCGCGAGACGCTTGCGGCCGAGGGCATCGGGGCGCGCGTCGTGTCGATGCCGTGTCGCGAGTGGTTCGAGGAGCAGGACCCCGCCTATCGCGACGAGGTCATCCCGCCCACCCTGCGCGCTCGCGTCTCGGTCGAGGCTGGCGTCTCGCTCGGGTGGCGCGACGTGGTCGGCGACGCCGGCCGCATCGTCGGACTCGATCACTACGGGGCTTCAGCGTCCTTCGCCACGCTCTACGAGGAGTTCGGCATCACGGCAGACGCCGTCGTCGCCGCTGCCAAGGAGTCGATCGCAGCCGCTGCGGCGGCCCCGTCAGCCCCGTTCCACGCCCGGCCGGCCGGCTCCATCGGTCCGGCCGACACCCACTGACCACCACATTCCTCTGGAGGGGATCCCATGAACAGCCGCCTGCAAGCCCTCGCCGACGCCGGAGTGTCCATCTGGCTCGACGACCTGTCCCGTGAGCGCATCGAGTCGGGCAACCTCGAGTCGCTGGTCAAGGAAGCTGGCGTCGTGGGGGTCACCACGAATCCCACGATCTTCGCCTCGGCCCTGTCGGACGGTGATCGCTACAGCGGTCAGATCGCCGAGCTGAAGGCGTCGGGAGCCGATGTCGACACCACGGTGTTCGAGCTCACCACCACGGACGTCCAGAACGCCTGCGACATCCTGCGACCGGTGTTCGACGCCACGGGCGGCGTCGACGGACGCGTGTCGATCGAGGTCGACCCCGGCATGGCTCGTCAGAGCGACAACACCGTCAGCGATGGCGCAGAAGCTGTGGGATCGGGTCGATCGCCCGAATCTGTTGATCAAGATCCCCGCGACGGAGGAGGGACTGCCAGCCATCGCCGCGACCATCGCGGCTGGCATCAGCGTCAACGTCACGTTGATCTTCTCGCTCGACCGCTACCGCGGCGTCATGGACGCCTACCTCTACGGTCTCGAGCAGGCAGCCGCCAATGATCTCGACCTGGCCACGATCCACTCCGTGGCCTCGTTCTTCGTCAGCCGGGTCGACTCCGAGGTCGACGGCCGACTGCCCGAGGGTCATGCCCTGCGTGGCAAGGCCGCAGTGGCCAACGCCCGTCTCGCCTTCGAGGCGTACGAGCAGGTGTTCGGCGGCGACCGGTTCGCAGCCTTGGCCGCCAAGGGTGCCAACCGCCAGCGTCCGTTGTGGGCGTCGACCGGCGTCAAGGACCCGGCGTACTCGGACACGATGTACGTGACCGACCTCGTGGTCGCCAACACGGTGAACACGATGCCGGAGAAGACGATGCAGGCCTTCGCCGACCACGGCGAGGTGCAGGGCGATCAGGTCACGCCTCACTACGACGACGCTCGTCAGGTGATCGCCGATCTGGAGTCCGAGGGCATCTCC
Source organism: uncultured Actinomycetota bacterium (assembly GCA_963769445.1). Taxonomy (GTDB): domain Bacteria; phylum Actinomycetota; class Actinomycetes; order Propionibacteriales; family Nocardioidaceae; genus Aeromicrobium. The sequence goes on from CAVYLO010000004.1 coordinate 593,994, forward strand.
TACGACGAGGTCGTCGCAGCGCTCGAGGACGAAGGGGTGCAGAAGTTCGATGCATCCTGGGCTGAGCTGCTGGAGACCGTGAAGACCGAGATCGAGAAGGCCTGACGTGATCGCCCTCGGGCTCGTCGCCGCCGAGCCGACCGAGTTCGACACGGCTCTGACGCAGGCGGTCAGCGATCAGATCGCGTCCCGCATCGGCGACCAAGATCCCACGTTGTGGGGAACGGACGCCGAGTCCGAGGCGGCCAAGCGACTCGCTTGGGTTTCGCTGGCCACCACGTCCCGCCCGCTGGTCGAGCAGGTTCTCGCGCTGCGCGATGACCTGCGCGCCCGTGGTCTCGACCACGTCGTGCTGTGCGGCATGGGCGGTTCCTCGCTGGCACCCGAAGTGATCTGCCATACCGCCGGCGTCGAGCTCACGGTGATGGACTCCTCGCAGCCCGACATGGTGCGCGGCGCGTTGGCCGACCGTCTGGACACCACTGTCGTGGTGGTGTCCAGCAAGTCGGGCGGCACCGTCGAGACCGACAGCCTGCGCCGTGCGTACGAACAGGCCTTCCGGGATGCGGGAATCGATCCGGCCGAGCGGATCGTGATCGTGACCGATCCCGGGTCACCCCTGGAGTCCGAGGCGACCGAGGCGGGGTATCGCGTGTTCAGCGCCGACCCTGACGTCGGCGGCCGCTACTCCGCCCTCACCGCCTTCGGCCTGGTGCCCAGCGGGCTGGCCGGGGTCGACATCGCGGGTCTGCTGGACGACGCGGAGGCCGCGCACGAGACGCTCTTCGCCGACTCGGTCGACAATCCCGCCCTGCAGCTGGGCGTGCTGATCGGTGTGGCCAACCGCCACCGGGTCGACAAGCTGGTGCTCGCGGACCAGACCGGCCACGGCGTCGGCGACTGGATCGAGCAGCTGGTCGCCGAGTCCACCGGCAAGATCGGCCGTGGCGTGCTGCCGGTCGTGGTGCCATTCCAGAACGCGGTGAACTTCGAACCCAGCTCAGCGGACTCCCTGCTGGTCACGATTGGCACCACCGAGCCGTCGGAGTCGCAGTCCGGGTGGTCCGCCGGCATCGACGGACCACTGGCTGCGCAGATGATGGCCTGGGAGATCGCCACCTCGGTCGCAGGCCGCTTGATCGGGATCAATCCGTTCGACCAGCCGGACGTCGAGAGCGCCAAGCAGGCCGCCCGCGAGGTGCTCGACAGCGGCTCCACTCCCCCACAGCCGGACGCGGTCGACGGAGACGTCGAGCTCTACGGCACCGACGAGTCCACGGTCGCAGCCGCAGTCTCTGCGCTGTTCGACGCACTCGACCTCACGCACGGGTACGTCGCCATCCAGGCCTATCTGGATCGTCACGACCTGGCCGACCTGGCCAGCGTGCGCGAGACCGTGGCAGAACGCCTCGGTCGGCCCGTCACGTTCGGGTGGGGGCCGCGGTTCCTGCACTCGACCGGGCAGTTCCACAAGGGTGGCACCCCCGTCGGCGTCTTCCTGCAGATCACGTGTGAACCCGCTCAGGACCTCGCCGTGCCGGGACGCGACTTCACCTTCGGCTCGTTCATCGCCTCCCAGGCTGCTGGTGATGCCCAGGTGCTCCGCGACAACGGTCGTCCCGTGCTGCGGCTTCATCTGTCCGACGTCGACAGTGCACTCGCGCGGGTGCGCGAGGCGCTGCGGTGACCACCAACCCGCTGCGCGATCCGCAAGATCGTCGGCTCCCCCAGATTGCTGGCCCCTGCGGACTGGTGCTCTTCGGCGTCACGGGAGACCTCGCCAAGCGCAAGCTGATCCCGGCCATCTACGACCTCGCAAACCGCGGCCTGCTACCGCCGGGGTTCGCGCTGGTGGGATTCGCTCGGCACGACTTCGGGCGCGACGGTTTCGCCAAGCTGGCCAAGGACGCCGCCAAGGCCGGTGCCCGCACCCCGTGGCGCGAGACGGTGTGGAAACAGCTGTACGCCGGCGTCCGATTCGTCGAGGGGTCCTTCGACGACGACGACGCGTGGCAGGAGCTCGCCAAGACCCTGGCCGAGCTGGACGAGACCCAGGGCACGCAGGGCAATCACGCCTTCTACCTGTCGATCCCGCCCGGCCTGTTCTCGACCGTCGTCAACAAGCTCAAGCAGCACGGTCTGGCCAGTGCCACCGACCAGCACCCCGATGCGTGGCGTCGGGTGGTCATCGAGAAGCCGTTCGGCCACGATCTAGCGTCGGCGCAGGAGCTCAACCAGATCGTCGGGGAGGTGTTCGAACCGGAGTGCGTCTTCCGCATCGACCACTATCTCGGCAAGGAGACAGTGCAGAACATCTTGGCGTTCCGGTTCGCCAACGGCATGTTCGAGCCGGTCTGGAACAGCAACTACGTCGACCACGTGCAGATCACGATGGCCGAGGACATCGGCATCGGCACCCGCGCCGGCTACTACGACGGCATTGGCGCAGCCCGCGACGTGATCCAGAACCACCTGCTGCAGCTGATGGCACTGATCGCGATGGAGGAACCCGTCTCGTTCAATGCCAAGAGCCTGCGCGTCGAGAAGCAGAAGATCCTCGCCAATGCCCGTCCGCCGGCCCGGATGGACCTGCACACGGCGCACGCCCAGTACACCGCCGGCTGGGCCGGGGGCGAGCAGGTCAAGGGCTACCTCGAGGAAGAGGGCATCCCCGCCGACTCGACGACGGAGTCATTCGCCGCCGTGCGCATCGACATCGGCACCCGCCGCTGGGCCGGCGTCCCGTTCTACCTGCGCGTCGGCAAGCGTCTCGGCCGACGCGTGACCGAGGTCGCCGTGGTGTTCAAGCGCGCACCGCACCAGCCGTTCAGCAGCAACGACGTGGAGGAGCTGGGCCAGAATGCGTTGGTCATGCGGATCCAGCCCGACGAGGGCGTCACGCTGCGTTTCGGCGCCAAGGTGCCGGGCACCGTCATGGAGATCCGCGACGTCAACATGGACTTCGCCTATGGCGGAACGTTCGTCGAGAGCAGTCCGGAGGCCTACGAGCGTCTGATCCTCGACGTCCTGCTGGGCGAGCCACCGTTGTTCCCGCGGCACGAGGAAGTCGAGATGTCGTGGCAGATCCTCGATCCCGTCATCGAGCACTGGGCGCGTCAGAAGTCGATCGACACCTACCCGTCCGGCACCTGGGGCCCGGAGTCGGCCAACACCATGATGGAACGCGACGGACGCCGCTGGAGGAGACCGTAGATGCAGATCACCCTCGAGCACACCAACGCCTCCACCATCGCCAAGGAGATGGTGCGCGCGCGGCTGGCGTCCGGCAGCCCGGCGATGGACATGGTGCTCACGTTGATCGTGGTCTGTGACGACGACACGGTCGAGGACGCCCTCAGCTCGGCCACCACGTTGTCCCAGGAACACCCCTCGCGCGTCATCGGCGTCATTCTCGGCAAGGGCACTGGCGGTCCGGATCTGCACGCCAAGATCCGGGTGGGCAGCGACAGGTCCGGAGAGTCGATCCTGTTGCGGATGTCGGGTCAGCTGGTCAAGCATGCGGAGTCCGCCGTGCTGCCTCTGCTGCTGCCGGACTCCCCCGTCGTCGTCTGGTGGCCAGGTTCGGCTCCGTCAGACCCTGCGTCCGATCCCATCGGCGCCTTCGGCACCCGCCGCCTCACCGACGCCGAGGCCACCTCGCAGGCGGTGCGCAACCTGACCCGCGTGGCCAAGCACTACACGCCGGGAGACACCGACCTGTCGTGGACGCGATTGACCCCGTGGCGCGCGTTGCTGGCCGCAGCGCTGGACCAGGTGCAGAGCCCAGTGACCGGCGGCAGCATCTCGGCCGGTCCGGGCAACCCGGCCGGCGTGCTGCTGGAGGCCTGGCTGGAGAGCCGGCTCAAGGTCCCGATCACGTGGCGCCGCGTCGATGACGACCAGATCATGCAGGTCACGCTGGAGACCAAGGCTGGCGAGGTCCGGATCGAGCGCGAGGACGAGAACTCCTGCACGTTCAGCGTTCCCGGGTCGGCGCCCCGCACCGTGCCGCTCGCCCGGCGTACGCTCGCCGAGCTGTTGGCCGAGGACTTGCGCAGGCTCGACTCCGACCAGATCTACGGCGAGACCGTCCAGTACATGCTGGCGCATCGATGAATGTCGAGCGGATCGTCCACCCCGATCCGGAGGCACTCGCGGCGGACATCGCCGATCGGCTCGGTCGGCTGGTCACCGCGGCGCACTCCGAAGGCCGCGAGCCGCACGTCGTGCTCACCGGTGGCACCATCGCCCTCGCGGCGTACGAGCTGGTGCAGTCTGATGCCGCCGACTGGGCGCGCGTGCACTGGTGGTGGGGCGACGAGCGCTTCGTGCCCGCCGGTCACGCCGATCGCAATGACCAGCAGGCACGTGACGCCTTCCTCGACCGGCTGAGCGTCCCCGCTGACCACGTGCACGCCATGCCTGCGCACGGCTGCTCCGAGTCGATGGCCGAAGCCGCAGACGGCTACGCCGCCACCCTGCCCACCGACCCCTTCGACCTGGTGCTGCTGGGCATGGGTCCGGACGGGCACGTGGCGTCGCTGTTCCCGGGCTTCGCCCAGCTGACCGAGATGGATCGGCGCTGCGTCGAGGTGTTCGGCTCCCCCAAGCCGCCGTCGGAGCGGATCACGCTGACCTTCCCGGCGCTCAATCACGCCGCCGAGGTGTGGTTCCTCGTCTCGGGTGACGGCAAGGCCGACGCGGTCGCCAGAGCGATCGGCGACGGTTCGGTGGCCGAGACCCCCGCCAAGGGCGTCAGCGGCCTCCAGCAGACCCTCTGGCTGCTCGACGAGGCGGCTGCGTCGAGGTTGTAGGCCACCTGCGGGTGCCGGCTGAAGTGCCAGACTGATCCGCGTGGATGCCATCGATGATGCTTTCGCCGCGGTGCCGCGCCAAGATTTCCTGCCGCGGTCCGAGCGTCGTCGCGCCACGGCCGACGAGCCTCTCCCGATCGGACATGGCCAGACGAACTCCCAGCCACGCACCGTGGCGGCCATGCTGCGGCTGCTGGAGGTCCGACCAGGAGACCGAGTGCTCGACGTCGGCGCTGGCTCCGGCTGGACCACCGGGCTGCTCGCCCACCTCACCGGCCCGCAGGGCGTCGTCATCGGGACCGAGATCGTCCCGGAGCTGGTCGAGCTCGGTCGCGCGAATCTGGCCGGCTCGTCTGCAACCGGTCCGAGCTGGGCTCGGATCGAGAGCGCCGATCCGAACGCCGTTGGCTGGCCGGCCGAGGCGCCGTACGACCGGGTGCTGGTCTCGGCGCAGGCCCGGCAGCTGCCGACCGAGCTCGTCGACCAGCTCACGGTGGGCGGCCGGATGGTTCTGCCGGTCAACGGCATCATGCTGCTGGTGCGTCGCGGCCATGACGGCGTGGCCGTCACCGAGCACGGGCGGTACCGGTTCGTTCCCCTGCTCTGAGCGCGGGTCAGATCTTGGGAACAGCGCGGTCGATGATCGGCGCGAGGTCGAGGCCGGGTGGGAGGGTGCCGAAGACGGTGCCCCAGTAGCCGTCGAGGCGTGATGCCGCGAAGGCGTCGGCAACGGCGGGATGACCAAAACGCACCAGCAGGGAGCCCTGCAGGGCAATCGCGATGTCGCCGACCACGGTGCGCGCGCGTGCCTCGAGCGTGTCGGGATCACCGAAGGCCTCCTTGAGACCGGCCACGAAGGTGTCCAGACGGTGATCGGCACCCGACGCGACGTCCAGCTCGTCGAACAGCACCTGCAGCGTCTCGGGCTGCCGGGCGACGGCACGCAGGGTGTCGAGGGCCGCGACGTTGCCGGACCCTTCCCAGATGGACATGAGGGGTGACTCCCGGAACAGCCGCGGCATGCCGGACTCCTCGATGAAGCCGTTGCCGCCCAGGCACTCCAGCGCCTCGGCTGCGTGCATCGGCGCGCGCTTGCACACGTAGTACTTCGACGCGGCCAAGCCGATGCGGCGCAGCGCCGCTGCTCTCTCGTCACCGGCCAGCGCCTGGTCGGTCAGGTCGGCGAGCCAGAGGGCCACGGTGGTGGACGCCTCGGCCTCGACCGCGAGGTCGGCCAGCACGTTGCGCATCAGCGGCTGGTCGATCAGCGCCTTGCCGAAGGCCGATCGATGGGTGGCGTGGTGCGCCGCCTGCTGCACGCCGACGCGCATGCCAGAGGCCGAACCCAGGGTGCAGTCGAGCCGGGTCATGTTGACCATCTCGATGATGGTCTGCACGCCGCGACCCTCGTCGCCGAGCCGCCAGCCGACGGCTTGGTCGTACTCGATCTCGCTGCTCGCATTGGAACGGTTGCCCAGCTTGTCCTTCAGCCGCTGCAGCGCGATGGCGTTGGGTGTGCCGTCGGGCAGCACGCGCGGCAGCACGAAGCAGCTGAGGCCGCCAGGAGCCTGCGCCAGCGTCAGCAACACATCGGACATCGGAGCGGACGTGAACCACTTGTGCCCCATGATCCGGTAGCTGCCGTCGGCGTGCTCGGTCGCCGTGGTGGTGTTGGCCCGCACGTCCGAGCCGCCCTGCTTCTCGGTCATCGACATGCCGGCGATGAGGCCCTGCTTGGTGGCAGGTGCGGTGAACGACGGGTCATAGCTGCGGTTCGTCAGCAGCGGCTCGTACCGGGCGGCGATGGACGGATCCACCCGCAGGGCAGGCACCGCGGCGTAGGTCATCGAGATCGGGCACACGTGGCCGGCGTCGGACTGCATCCACGCGCTCAGGCCGGTGGCGCGGACCAGGTGGGCATGCGGATCGTCGGACGCCCAGGCGGCGCCGTGCAGGCCGAAGCCGACTGCCATCGTCATCAGCTCGTGATACGCCGGGTCGTACTCGACCTGGTCGATGCGGTGGCCGTAGCGGTCGTGCGTGTGCAGCACCGGCTCGTTGCGCTCGGCCAGCTCGCCAAGGTGGCGCACGTGCGCGGACCCGGCGGCCTCGCCGATCTCGCGCAGCTGATCGACCGCGTGCGTGGCGCCCGCCCGCTGCAGCGCCTCCTGGTACGGCGCGTACGCCGAAGCGTCGTCGTCGACGAGCGGGGGAACCTGGTTGGTCACGAGATGCGTGGGAGTCACACCCCAAGGTTACCCGTGGGTACTCCGAATCAGAAGATGATCTCGCCGGACTTGCGCTTGGCGCGCAAGGTCTGGATCGCCTCGGTGAGCAGCTCGGCCGCCTCGTCCTCGGAGCGGCGCTCCTTCACGTAGGCCAGATGCGTCTTGTAGGGCGCGGCCTTGGGGGCCGTGGGGCGATTGTTCGAGTCGATGCTGGCCGGCATGCCGCAGCGGGGGCAGTCCCACGCATCGGGCAGGTCGGCCTCGAGGGCGAACTGCAGCTCGGTCGTGTGGTTGTTGATGCAGAAGAACGTGACGTGATGGCGGGGAGCAGCCTCGCCACGCTCGGCCTCGCCCATGGGTCCGGAACCGATGCGGCTTCCGCGAATGGCACCTGCCGCCATCAGTTGCTCACCTTCAACAGCAGCCCGAGGGCGAAGATGGAGACGACCCAGATCGCGGCAATGCCGACCGTGATGCGGTCGAGGTTGCGCTCGGCCACTGAGGAACCGCCGAGTGAGCTGGAGATGCCGCCGCCGAACATGTCGGACAGGCCTCCGCCGCGTCCCTTGTGCATGAGCACCAGAACGATCATCATCGCGCTGCTCAGGACGAGCAGGATGGAGAACAGCAGGATCACGTCAGGCCTTCGATAGATCAGGCGCCGGACAGGTCCGGCATGTCATAGAACCGGGCAACACCCGCGAACTCCTCCGCCTGGAGGCTGGCGCCACCCACCAGGGCCCCGTCGACGTCCGACTTGGCCATGATCGAAGCGATGTTCGCGGCTTTGACCGATCCGCCATACAGGATACGCATGGCATCGGCCACTTCCGACGACCAGGTCTCCGCGACCCGATTGCGGATCGCCGCACAGACCTCCTGAGCGTCGTCCGGGGTCGCGACCTCGCCGGTGCCGATGGCCCACACCGGCTCGTAGGCGACGACCACCGTGGCGAGCTGCTCGGCCGTCATGCCGGCCAACGATCCGTCGATCTGGGCGAGCGTGTGCGCCACGTGTTCGCCGGACTGACGGACATCAAGGCCCTCGCCGACACACACGATCGGCGCGATGCCGGCATCGATGGCCTTGCGGGCCTTGGTGTTGACCAGCTGATCAGATTCACCGTGGTACTCACGGCGTTCGGAGTGCCCGACGACGACGTAGGTGCAGCCGAGCTTGGCCAACATGGCCGCCGTGATCTCGCCGGTGTACGCGCCGCCGTCGTGCTCGGAGACGTCCTGCGCGCCGTAGCCGATCTGCAGGTGGTCACCGTCGACGAGCGTCTGCACGCTGCGCAGATCCGTGAACGGCGGAACGACCACGACTTCGGCCTTGGCGTAGTCGTGCTTCTTGTCCTCGAGGGTCCAGGCCAGCTTCTGCACCAGGACCACCGCTTCCTGGTGGTTCAGGTTGGACTTCCAGTTGCCCGCCATCAGCGGTGTACGTGCAGAGGTCTTTGACATCAGACGTCAGTCCCTTCCAGGATCGCGAGTCCGGGCAAGGTCTTGCCCTCGAGGTACTCCAAGCTGGCTCCACCACCGGTGGAGATGTGTCCGAATGCATCATCGTCGAATCCGAGCTGACGGACCGCAGCCGCGGAGTCGCCGCCACCGACGACCGACAGGCCATCGATCTGCGTCAGCGCTTGCGCGACGGCTTGTGTGCCGGCTGCGAATGAGTCCATCTCGAACACGCCCATCGGCCCGTTCCAGAACACGGTGCGTGCGCCGCGGATGATCTCGGCGAATCGCTCGGCAGACGCCGGCCCGATGTCCAGACCCATCTGGTCGGCCGGCATCGCGTCGGCTGCCACGACGGTGGCGTCAGCGTCGGCGAACGCCGGCGCGACGACGATGTCGGTGGGCAGCACGATCTCCACTCCCTGGGCAGCGGCCTGCTCGACGTACCGCGTGGCGACGTCGAGCTGATCGGCTTCGAGCAGCGACGTGCCGACCTCATGGCCCTGGGCCTTGAGGAAGGTGAACACCATGCCACCACCGATCAGCAGCGCATCGGCCTTGTCGAGCAGATTGTCGATCACACCGAGCTTGTCGGAGACCTTGGAACCGCCCAGCACCACGACGTAGGGACGTTCCGGGCTCTCGGTGAGGCGCTTCAGCACCTCGACCTCGGCCTGAACGAGCCCGCCCACGGCGGACGGCAGACGTTCGGCGATGTCGTAGACGCTGGCTTGCTTGCGGTGCACGACCCCGAAACCGTCGGAGACGAAGACGTCGGCCAGTGCGGCCAGCTGGTCGGCGAACGCTCCCCGCTCGGCGGCGTCCTTGCTGGTCTCGCCCGGGTTGAACCGCACGTTCTCCAGCACTGCGATCTCGCCGTCGGCCAACCCTGTGACCACACGCTGAGCGTCGTCGCCCACCGTGTCGGTGGCGAACTGGACCGGCTGGCCCAACAGCTCGGCGAGGCGCCCAGCCACCGGCTCGAGCGAGTACTTCGCATCAGGCGCGCCGTCGGGACGCCCGAGGTGCGCCATGACGACGACCCGGGCACCGGCAGCGGCCAGGGTCTGGATGGTGGGCACGCTGGCGCGCACCCGTCCGTCGTCGGTGATCCTGCTGCCGTCGAGCGGCACGTTGAGATCACTGCGGACCAGGACACGCTTGCCGCGCAGGCCCCCCGCGTCGGCGAGGAGGTCGGAGACCGTCTTCACGTCAGAGCGAGGCGCCGACGTGCACGACCAGGTCGGCGAGGCGGTTGGAGTAGCCCCACTCGTTGTCGTACCAACCCACGACCTTGACCTGATCACCGATGACCTTGGTCAGGCCGGAGTCGAAGACGCACGACGCCGGATCGGTGACGATGTCCGAGGACACGATCGGGTCCTCGGTGTAGACGAGGAATCCCTTGAGGGCGCCTTCGGCGGCGTCCTTGATGATCTGGTTGACCTCTTCGACCGTGGTCTCCCGCGAGGCGGTGAAGGTCAGGTCGGTCGCAGAGCCGGTGGGCACGGGCACGCGCAGCGCGTAGCCGTCGAGCTTGCCCTTGAGCTCGGGCAGCACCAGGCTCACGGCCTTGGCGGCACCCGTCGAGGTGGGGACGATGTTGATCGCGGCGGCGCGTGCACGGCGCAGGTCCGAGTGCGGGGCATCCTGCAGGTTCTGGTCCTGCGTGTACGCGTGGATCGTGGTCATCAGACCCTTTTCGATGCCCAGCGCGTCGTTGAGCGCCTTGGCCATCGGGGCGAGGCAGTTGGTCGTGCACGAGGCGTTGGAGATCACGGTGTGCGCGGCCGGGTCGTAGAGATCGTGATTGACGCCCATCACGATCGTGACGTCCTCGTTCTTCGCCGGCGCCGAGATGATGACCTTCTTGGCTCCGCCGTCGATGTGGGCCTTGGCCTGGGTCGCGTCGGTGAAGAAGCCGGTGGACTCCACGACGATGTCGACGCCGACTCCGGACCAGTCCAGCTTGGCCGGGTCGCGCTCAGCGAAGGCGACGATCTTCTGGTCGCCGACGTAGATGTGGCTGTCGTCGTGCGTGACCTCAGCGTCGAGACGCCCCAGGATCGAGTCGTACTTGAGCAGGTGGGCGAGCGACTTGTTGTCGGTCAGATCGTTGACGGCGACAATCTCGATGTCGGCACCGGAGGCGCGAACCGCCCGGAAGAAGTTGCGGCCAATGCGGCCGAAGCCGTTGATTCCTACGCGAACGGTCACGGGGACTTCTCTCCTGCGGTGGTCGGGTGGGTGACGTCGTCAACCCTACTCAGTGTCGAGGCCTACGGGCGAGTCACCTGCAGGTTCAGCCGTCTGAGAGGGCCTCTTCGCCGAGGGATGCCTCGGTGTCGGGGATGCCGAGCTCGTCGGCCTTCTTGTCGGCCATGGCCAGCAAGCGTCGGATACGGCCGGCGATGGCGTCCTTGGTGAGGGCCGGTTCGTGCAGGCGGCCCAGCTCCTCCAGGCTCGCCTGGCGGTGCTCGACGCGTAGGGTGCCGGCCATCTTGAGATGGTCGGGAACCTCGTCGGCGAGAATCTCCAGCGCCCGCTGGGCGCGGGCTCCGGCAGCGACCGCCGCGCGGGCCGAGCGGCGCAGATTGGCGTCGTCGAAGTTGGCCAGCCGGTTGGCCGTGGCGCGCACCTCGCGGCGCATGCGGCGCTCTTCCCAGGCCAGCAGGGACTCGTGGGCTCCGAGACGGGTGAGCAGTGCGCCGATGGCTTCACCGTCGCGGATGACCACGCGGTCGACTCCACGCACCTCCTTGCCCTTGGCGGAGATGCCGAGGCGGCGGGCCGCGCCCACCATGGCGAGTGCTGCCTCGGGTCCGGGACAGCTGACCTCGAGGGCAGATGATCGGCCGGGCTCCGTCAGTGATCCGTGGGCCAGGAACGCGCCACGCCATGCGGCGACGGCGTCGCACGTGGAGCCGGCGACGACCTGCGGCGGCAGACCGCGCACGGGGCGCCCGGCACCGTCGACCAGACCCGTCTGGCGAGCCAGCAGCTCGCCATCCTTGGCGACCCGGACGATGTAGTGGGTCTCCTTGCGAATACCGACGTTCTGGGCGACGACGATCTCGCTGTCGTGACCGAAGATGTCGGCGATGTCGGTACGCAACCGGCGCGCGGCTGCTGAGGTGTCGAGCTCGGCCTCGATGACGATGCGTCCTGACACGATGTGCAGACCACCAGCGAATCGCAGGATCGAGGCAACCTCCGCCTTGCGGCAGCACGCCTTCGTGACCTGGATCTTCGCGAGTTCTGCCTTGACCTGGGCCGTCATGGCCATCGACGCGCACCCCTGTTCATCGTCGTGCGCTCACGGTGTGAGCATGCGGTGTGGATCTGGTGTGTCGGTCACTCTATGCCTGCCTCATGACATCGGTGAAGGCGGCAGCCAGCCGAGCGGCGTCGTGCTGGCCCGGTGCTTCACCACGCGCCACGTCAGCCACATGGAGGCGCGCGCCCAGACGACGAGCCGCCGCCTCGAGGGTGCCGCGGTTGTCGACCAGCGCCGGATCGGCAATGACGACATCGAGGGCCAGCTCAGGGGCGTGCGCCGCCAGCACCTCGAGATGATCGGTGGGGGTGAGCCCCTCCGTCTCCTGATCGGTGCCGCTCAGGTTGAGCACCAGTGCACGCTTGGCCGACGTGGCGGTGAGCGCGTCGCGCAGCTGAGGCACGAGCAACGTGGGCATGACGCTGGTGAACCACGAACCAGGCCCGATGACGACCCATTCGGCATCGAGGACAGCCTGGACGGCCTCGGGACACGCCGGAGGTTCAGCAGGCACCAGGCGGACGCTGACGACCTGGCCGTCGACCTTGGCGACCTGCACCTGGCCGCGCACCTCGGTGAGCCGATCGGGCGCGGAGGCCAGATGGACGTCGGCCTCGATGTCCAACGGCACCGCTGCCATGGGCAGAACCCGTCCCCGCGCGCCGAGCAGCTCACCCACCAGATCAAGCCCCCGCACGTGATCGCCCAACAGGTCCCAGATCGCGGTGATCAGCAGATTGCCAACCGCGTGATCGTTCAGCGGGCCCTCGGAACGAAAGCGGTGCTGCAGGACATCGGCCCACGTGCGACCCCACTCGTCGTCGCCACACAGAGCCGCGAGGGCCATGCGCAGATCGCCGGGCGGTAGTCCGGCGAACTCCTCGCGGAGCCGACCTGACGAACCCCCGTTGTCGGCGACGGTGACGACACCGGTCAGGCGCGTGGTGACGCGCCGCAGCGCCGAGAGGCTGGCCGCCAAGCCGTGCCCGCCACCGAGCGCCACGACGCGCTGCTCCCCCAGCACGCCGTCCTGCTCTGAGATCGGACCGATCGATCACTCGCGCCCCAGGTCTCGGTACATCATTCGCGCCCCAGGTCGCGGTGCATCATTCGCGCCCCAGGTCGCGGTGACGACCAAGGTGTTGACGCCATTGAGTCGCAGTCGCTCGGCGAAGGCCTCGCCCATCGCGACGCTGCGATGCCGACCACCGGTGCAGCCGAAGGCGATCGTCAGGAAGTGCTTGTCCTCGCGCAGGTAGCCATCGGTCAGCAGCGAGACGAGGCCCTCGTACCGCTCGAGGAACTCCTCGGATCGCGGTTGGGAGCGCACGTAGTCGCGCACCGGTTCGTCGAGGCCGCTGAGCGGACGCAGCTCGTCGACCCAGAAGGGATTGGGCAGGAACCGCAGGTCGGCGACCATGTCGGCGTCGATCGGGACGCCGTACTTGAATCCGAACGTGACCACCGAGGCACGCAGACCACGAGTCTCGGCGTCGATGAAGGCAGCCCGCACCCGCTGGGTGAGCTGGTGCACGTTGAGATTGGTGGTGTCGATGACGATGTCCGCACGGCCACGCAGCACCTGGAGCAGCTCGCGTTCGCGGGCGAATCCGTCCATCAGACCGACCCTCGAGGCTGAGGGGATGCGGACGGCGCGCCGCTTCCTGCCGGCGGACCAGCACGTCGTCGGAGGCCTCGAGGAACAAGGTGCGCGAGGGAACCCTGTCGCCGCAGCTCTTCGAGGGCATCGCTGAGTCCGATGAAGAAGCCGCGCGATCGCGCGTCGACCACGACGGCGAGCCTGTCGATGTCGTCGGTGCCCGCGACGGTGTGCACGGCTGCACCCAGCACGTCCGGCGGGATGTTGTCGATGACGTAGTAGCCGAGCTTCTCCAGCACCTTGGCCGCGGTGCCGCGGCCCGCGCCGGTCATGCCGGTGACCACGACGAACTCCTGCAACTGGCTCACTATTCCTCCAGAATCTCGCCGGTGGCCGTGTTGACCGAGGGTGCCGGGGCCGATGCGGCAAGTGCCGCCACGATCGATTCTGCCGTAGCGGGTCCGATGCCCGGAACCTGCGCGATCTCTTCGACCGAAGCGGCCCGCATCTTCTTGACTGACCCGAAGGTCTTCATGAGGGCCTTGCGGCGCGTGGGGCCGAGGCCCGGGACTGGATCCAGCAGGCTGTCGACCATCGACTTGCTGCGCCGACCCCGGTGGTGGGAGATCGCGAACCGGTGGGCTTCGTCGCGTAGTCGCTGCAGCAGATAGAGACCCTCGCTGGTGCGGGGCAGGATGACCGGGTCATCGTCGTCGGGAAGCCACACCTCCTCGAGTCGCTTGGCCAGCCCGACCAGGGCAATGTCCTGGACGCCGAGTGCCGTCATGGCCTGATGGGCAGCCGCCACCTGAGGCGGGCCACCGTCGACGACCACGAGCGCTGGTGCGTAGGCGAACCGCCGGGGCTTGCCGGTCTCCGGATCGATCCCACCGCGCTCGTCGGTGGCTCCCGCATCGGCGTGGTGGGCCTCCTCGGCGCGTGCCTTGAGCAGCCGTTCGAACCGCCGCGTGATGACTTCGTGCATGGCGGCGACGTCGTTCTGGCCCTCGTGACGGACCGTGAACCGCCGATACTCGGACTTGCGCGGCAGGCCGTCCTCGAAGACGACCATGGAAGCCACGATCTCGGTGCCCTGCAGGTTCGAGATGTCGTAGCACTCGATGCGCAGCGGCGCCGTGGGGAGATCGAGGGCCTCCTGGATCTCCTCGAGCGCCTTGCTACGAGCCGTGAGGTCGCCAGAACGGTGCATCTTGTGCCGCGCCATGGATTGCTTGGCGTTCTGCTCCACGGTGCCCATCAGGGCCTTCTTGTCGCCTCGCTGGGGCACGCGGATCTGCACCGGTCCCCCGCGTCGCTCGGCCAACAGCTCAGCAACGATCTCGTGATCTGCGGGAAGCCGCGGCACCAGCACCTGGCGCGGAATGGCGGCCGGCGCAGCGCCTTCGTACAACGTCATGAGGGCCCGCTGGACCAGCTCGGGGAAGGCGGCGTCATCGGCCTTGTCCGCCACCCACCCGCGTTGGCCGCGAATACGGCCGCCCCGGACCGAGAAGATCTGCACCGCGACCTCGAGGGGATCGTCGACGAATCCGAGCACATCGGCATCCGTGCCGTCGCCGAGCACCACGGTCTGCTTCTCGAGCACCCGGTTGAGTGCGCCAAGGTCATCACGCAGCTTGGCCGCGAGCTCGTACTCCTGGGCTTCGGACGCCTCGCGCATGCGCTGGTGGATACGCCGGGTGAAACCTGCCGTCTGGCCGCCCATGAAGGCCAGGAAGTCGTTCACGATCTCGCGATGCTCGTCGACGTCTACTCGTCCGACACACGGCGCAGCGCACTTGCCGATGTCACCCAGCAGGCAGGGCCGATCGATCGCCTTGGCCCGGCGGAACACGCCCGCAGAGCAGGACCGCATGGGAAAGACCCTCAGCAGCGTGTCGACGGTGTCGCGGATGGCCCAGGCGTGGCCATACGGTCCGAAGTACCGAACCCCCTTGCGCTGGGCTCCACGCATGACCGTGACGCGCGGAAACTCCTCGCCGACCGTGACGGCGAGCCACGGGTAGGACTTGTCGTCGCGGTACTTGACGTTGAACCGTGGATCGAACTCCTTGATCCACGAGTACTCCAACGCCAACGCCTCGACCTCGGTGTCGACGACGGTCCACTCCACCGATGACGCCGTGGTGACCATCTGCTGCGTGCGAGAGTGCAGGTTGGTGACGTCCTGGAAGTACGAGCTGAGCCGCGGACGCAACGACTTGGCCTTGCCGACGTAGATGACCCGACGTTCGGCATCGCGGAAGCGGTACACGCCCGGCTGGGCGGGGATCTCCCCAGGTTTTGGCCGGTAGCTGGCTGGATCGGCCATGAGGTCAGTGTGACGAAGCGTCAGTGCGTCGGCGCGGAATCAGATGGGCGATGGCGACCACGATGGCGCCCCAGATCAGCCCGATGATCGCCGAGGCGACGGTGTTGACCAGCCAGCCGAGCACCGCTCCCCCGGTGGTGACGGCGTCTGCTGCTGCCTCCTCCACGTGGTGGACCGCGTCGTACACCACGTGCCAGCCGAGATCGTCGACGCCGACCAGCAGGATGTGCCCGCCGACCCACAACATGGCGGCCGTGCCCACGACCGAGATGACGGTCAACAGGCGAGGCATACCGACGACCATGGCGTGTCCGACGCGCTGGGCGAATGCGGAAGCGCGCTCGGTGAGAGAGAGCCCGACGTCGTCCATCTTGACGATCAGCGCGACGACACCGTAGACCAGCGCGGTGATGGCGATTGCGACCACGAACAAGATGATGGCTCGGGAGAGAAACGGCTCGTCGGTGACCTCGTTGAGGGCGATGACCATGATCTCGCCGGAGAGGATGAAGTCGGTGCGGATGGCGCCCGACACCATGGTGCGCTCCTGCTCGGGACCGATGGTCGCGACGGGGGCCGCCTGCTGATGGGGCTCGCCGTGGTGCGGGCCGAACCGCTCCCAGATCTTCTCGGCACCCTCGAAGCACAGATAGGTGCCGCCCAGCATCAACAACGGCGTGAGCAGCCAGGGCAGAAACTGGCTGAGCAGCAGCACGGCGGGCAGGATGAACACGATCTTGTTGCGCAGCGAACCGGTGGCGATCTTGCGGATCATGGGCAGCTCGCGGTTGGCGTTGACGCCGTGCACGTACTGCGGGGTGACGGCGGTGTCGTCGATCACCACGCCCGTGGCCTTGACGCTGGCACGTCCGGCGGCGGCGCCGACGTCGTCGACCGATGCGGCGGCCAGCTTGGCCAGCGCGGCAACGTCGTCCAGCAGCGCGACCAGTCCGCCGGCCATCAGCGAGCCACCTTCCGGCCGTCGGTGAGCAGCGGTTTGAGGAAGTGACCGGTGTGGCTGTCAGGGTTGTTCGCGACATCCTCGGGGGTGCCTTCGGCGACCAGGAGCCCGCCACCGTTGCCGCCCTCGGGGCCGAGGTCCAGAACCCAGTCGGCGGTCTTGATGACGTCAAGGTTGTGCTCGATGACGATGACGGAGTTGCCGGTGTCGACGATGCGCTGCAGCACACCGAGCAGTTTACGGATGTCCTCGAAGTGCAGACCAGTGGTGGGCTCGTCGAGCACGTAGACCGTGCGGCCCGTGGAGCGCTTCTGCAGCTCGGAGGACAGCTTGACCCGCTGGGACTCCCCGCCAGACAGCGTGGTGGCGGGTTGCCCGAGACGGACGTAGCCCAGCCCGACCTCGACCAGGGTGCGCAGGTGGCGGGCGATGACCGGAATGGCCTCGAAGAACTCGACGGCGTCCTCGATCGGCATGTCGAGGATCTCCGCGATGGTCTTGCCCTTGTAGTGCACCTCGAGCGTCTCGCGGTTGTAGCGGGCGCCGTGACAGACCTCGCACGGCACGTAGACGTCGGGCAGGAAGTTCATCTCGATCTTGATCGTGCCGTCGCCCGAGCAGGCTTCGCAACGCCCGCCCTTGACGTTGAAGGAGAAGCGACCTTGCAGGTAGCCGCGCATCTTGGCTTCCGGCGTCTGCGCAAACAGCTTGCGGACGTGGTCGAACACGCCGGTGTACGTGGCCGGGTTGGACCGCGGGGTGCGACCGATGGGCGACTGGTCGACGTGGATGACCTTGTCGACCAGCTCGAGACCGTCGATGGTGCGGTGGCGTCCCGGAATGGTGCGGGAGTTGTAGATCGTGCGCGCCAGCTGGGTGTAGAGGATGTCGTTGACCAGCGTGGACTTGCCCGAACCGGACACGCCCGTGACCGCCACGAACTGCCCGAGCGGGAACGTGACGTCGATGTCGCGCAGGTTGTGCTCCTTGGCACCCCGCACGACGAGATCCCGGCCCTTCTCCCGGGGACGGCGGACCTCGGGCACCGGGATGGCCTCGCGGCCCGACAGGTACTTGCCGGTGATCGAGTCCTTGCTGGTGAGCAGCTCCTCGACGGGGCCCGACACGATGACCTGGCCGCCGTGCTCGCCTGCACCCGGACCGATGTCGACAGCCCAGTCGGCAGCGCGGATGGTGTCTTCGTCGTGCTCGACGACGATGAGCGTGTTGCCGAGGTCGCGCAGGCGGATCAGGGTCTCGATCAGGCGATGATTGTCGCGTTGGTGCAGCCCGATCGACGGTTCGTCGAGCACGTAGAGGACGCCGACCAAGCCAGCACCGATCTGGGTGGCCAGCCGAATGCGTTGGGCTTCGCCGCCGGACAACGAGCCGGCGGCGCGGTCGAGGGCCAGGTAGTCGAGTCCGACGTCGAGCAGGAAGCGCAGCCGCTCGTTGATCTCCTTGAGCACCCGTTCGCCGATCTGGCGTTCGCGGTCGGTCATCTCCAGCTCGGCGAGGTACTCGGCCGCGTCGGCGATCGACAGCGCGCACACCTCGGCGATGTTCTTGGATCCGAACTTCTCGGAGCTGAGCGTCACGGCGAGAATGACCGGCTTGAGACGGGCGCCGCCGCAGACAGGGCACGGGACCTCGCGCATGAAGCCCTCGAGCCGGTCGCGGTTGGTGTCGGACTCGGTTTCCTCGTGGCGTCGCTCGAGATAGCTGATCGCGCCCTCGAATGCCGTGTAGTACGAGCGTTCTCGGCCGTAGCGATTCTTGTAGCGGACATGCACCTTGGTGGGGTGGCCGTGCAGCACGGCCTGCTGGGCGGCGTCGGGCAGGTCGCCCCACGGGGTGTCGGTGCTGAACCCGAGCTCGTCGCCGAGCGCCTCCAGGATGCGGCTGAAGTAGTCGGCCACGTGCGCCGACGCCCACGGCGACACGGCACCCTCGTTCAGGGACTTGCTGTCGTCAGGGACGACCAGCTCGGGGTCGACCTCCATGCGGGTGCCGATGCCGTGGCATTCGCCGCAGGCGCCGAACGGGGCGTTGAAGGAGAACGAGCGCGGCTCGAGCTCGTCGACGGCCAGCGGGTGGTCGTTGGGACAGGCCAGCTTCTCGGAGAAGCGTCGGGTGCGGGCGGGGTCGTCATCGGGCAGGTCGACGTAGTCGATGATGACCAAGCCGTCGGCGAGGCCGAGGGCGGTCTCGACCGATTCGGTGAGTCGCTGCTTGGCACTGCCCTTGACCTGCAGACGGTCCACCACGACGTCGATGGTGTGCTTCTTCTGCTTGCCCAGCTTGGGCGGCTCGTCGGCGAGCATGTGGATCTCGCCGTCGACGACGGTGCGGCTGAAGCCCTGGCTCTGCAGCTGGCGGAACAGCTCGAGGTACTCGCCCTTGCGGCCGCGAATGATCGGCGCGAGCACCTGGAAGCGCTGGCCCTCCTCGCCGGCCATGATGCGGTCGACGATCTGCTGCGGTGTCTGGCGAGCGATGGGCTCGCCGCACGTGGGGCAGTGCGCCCGACCGGCGCGTGCGTAGAGCAGGCGCAGGTAGTCGTAGACCTCGGTGATGGTGCCGACGGTGGACCGTGGATTGCGCGAGGTGGACTTCTGGTCGATCGAGACCGCGGGTGACAGCCCTTCGATGAAATCGACGTCGGGCTTGTCCATCTGGCCGAGGAACTGACGCGCGTACGCCGACAGCGACTCGACGTAGCGGCGCTGGCCTTCGGCGAAGATGGTGTCGAACGCCAGGGACGACTTGCCGGACCCGGACAGGCCCGTGAAGACGATCAGGGAATCACGCGGAAGATCGACCGAGACGTCCTTGAGATTGTGCTCACGGGCGCCGCGGACGACGAGACGATCGATCACAGGTGTCCTCAGGAGTTCTGGTGGTGTTGGGCAGTCGGCAGGCGCGGTCCATCGTATCGACGCGCCCTGACAGTTTTTCAGCCGCAGGCTGAGTCCGCAGACCTGAAGCATATCGAACATCTGTTCGATCACGCGTATGCTGCCGCCATGCGACCGGTGCATGTCTGGGTACGGATCTGGGACATGACCTCCCCCATGCCCGGCGTGCTGATCCAGTGGCGCCGCGGCGGCGACGGCTGGCAGGGCTGGGTGGCCTACGTGGTGCACAGCGACACCCACCCCAAGCTGGAGCCCGAGGTGCACCTCCGCTGGCTCGACGCCGCCAAGCTCGAGAAGCGCTGACGCGTCCACCGGCGAGTGGCCGGCTGCGAGAACGACAGCGATATCAGCGATGTGTGAAATGTCACCTCTGAGTCGTCGGCGCGGTAGGCTCCTGTTGCAGTTGTTGCAGTTGTTGCAGTTGTTGAACCACCCGGACCGTTCTGCGGTGGCGTTGCGCCACCTTCCCCAGGAGTTCGTGACCTATGCGCCTGTTTCGTTTTCTTGCCACAGCAACCGTGGTGACGGCAGTGGTCGCCTCGACCGCTGCGACCGCGACCACTCGTGCGTCCTCGCCGAGGAGCTCACCGATCACTCCTGCGTCGGATTCGGCTGACAACCACATCGACTACGTCGTCGCCGTCAGCGTGGACGGGTTGAACCCGGATGCCATCAAGAAGTTGGGCGCGAAGAAGCTGCCGACGATCGACACGTTGATGAACCAGGGTGCGTCCACGCTGAAGGCCCGCACGACGTACGAGTCGACCTCCACGCTGCCGAACCACACGGGAATGGTCACTGGGTTGCCGGCGGCAAAGTCGTACGGCGGTCATGGGCAGCTGAAGAACAGCGATGACGGGACGACGATCATCGCCAAGACGGCTGGTCGGTATGTGGAGTCGGTGTTCTCGGTGGCGCATGATCGTGGCTTCTCGACGTCGTTGTATGCATCGAAGCCGAAGTTCAACTTCTTGAACCGGTCGTGGGACTCCAAGAATGGTGCCAAGGACAAGGGCAAGGACCACGGTCGCGACAAGATCGACCGGTACGTGATGAATGAGACGGAGTCGAAGGTGATCGCTCGGGTGGTGGCGGACTTGAAGTCGACGCCATCGCGGTTCTCGTTCGTGCACCTGGCTGAGCCGGACAACGCGGGCCACAAGTACGGCTACATGACGTCGCGGTATCTATCGGCGGTGGAGCGTTCGGACGCTCAGGTCGGTCAGATCTTGGCTGCGGTGAAAGGGTCGAAGAAGCTTCGTGGACGGACTGCTGTCATCTTGACGACGGATCACGGCGGTCTGGGCAAGAGTCACTCCGACGAGAAGAAGTCCGTCAACTTCGTCATCCCGTTCTTCGTGTGGGGTCATGGCATCAAGAAGGCTGACCTGTACCGGCTGAACCCGGACTACAAGCAGCCGTCTTCGTCGTCTCGTCCGTCGTGGTCTGCCTCGACTCAGCCGATCCGCAACGGTGCTGTGGCGAACCTCGTGTTGGACTTGTTGGACTTGCCTGCGGTGCCCGGGTCGAAGGTGAACCCCAAGCAGACGCTGGACGTGTTCTCCAAGTAGCCGCACAGGTGGGCTCGCTCCCGGCTTTCCGTTGGCCCGCCTCCGCCACGCTCGAGAAGCGCTGACGCGTCCTCCGACGATGGGCGGCATGATGGCCGCATGACGTACACCGGAGAAGTTGAGGTTGGCGGAGCCGCCGATGTCCAGGATGCAGGCGACCTGCAGATCACCAAGGTCGCGGTCGGCCCCATGTCGAACAACGCCTACCTGCTGCGCTGCACGCTGACCGGCGAGCAGACGCTGATCGACGCGGCCAACGAGCCCGAGACCCTGCTGGGCCTCATCGGCGACGGCGGACTGGCGCGAGTGGTCACGACGCACCGCCACCAGGACCACTGGGACGCGCTCGAGGACGTCGTGGCCGCGACTGGCGCCGAGACCGTCGCCGGCGAACGCGACGTCGAGGGCATCCCCGTGCCCACCACCCACCCGGTCGCGACCGGCGCACGGGTGCGCGTCGGGTCCTGCGAGCTCGAGGTCATCGAGATCGTCGGCCACACGCCCGGCTCGATCGCGCTGGCCTACGACGACCCCGACGGCATCGTGCACCTGTTCACCGGCGACTCGTTGTTCCCCGGCGGCGTCGGCAAGACCTGGGAGCCTGGCGATTTCGAGACCTTGGTCGACGAGGTCGAGACCAAGCTGTTCGGACGCTTCAGCGACGACACACACTTCTACCCCGGCCACGGCAGTGACTCGACCCTCGGTGCCGAACGCGCCTCGATCCCCGCCTGGCGCGAGCGCGGCTGGTAGCCAGCCGCGATGGACCTGATCGAGCGGCTCCGGACAGCCGGATGCGTGTTCGCCGAGGACGAGGCCGCCCTGCTGCGGACCGAGGCGAGCGACGACGTCCATCTGGAGGAGATGGTCCGCAGACGGGTCGAGGGTGAGCCGCTGGAGCAGATCCTGGGCTGGGCCGAGTTCGCCGGTCTGCGGCTGGTCGTGACCCCCGGCGTGTTCGTCCCCCGTCGACGCACGGAGGCGCTCGTCCGTGCGGCCATCGCTGCCACTCCCCCGGCGGGACGCGTCCTCGACCTGTGCTGCGGTGTGGGTGCTGTCGCCGCAGCGATCAGGACGGCGCGGCCCGACGCCGACATCCATCTGAGTGACATCGACCCGTTCGCCGTCGACTGCGCCCGTCGCAACGTCCCCACCGCCACCGCGCACACCGGTGACCTCTTCGATCCGCTCCCCCGTGGGCTGCAGTTCAATGTCATCGCGGTGAACGCGCCCTACGTACCGACCGACCACATCGCGCAGATGCCGCCCGAGGCCCGTCACCACGAGCTGCGGGCAGCCCTCGACGGCGGACCGGACGGCGTCCAGGTGCATCGCCGCATCGCCGCGGAGCTCGACTCGTGGCTGGTCGCTGGCGGCCACCTCCTGATCGAGACGGCCGCGCACCTCGCGCCTCTCACCGCGGCCGCGCTCCAGGACGCGGGACTGACTACGCGGACGATCCACGACGATGCCCTCGGTGCGACCGTGGTGACGGGCATTTCAGGTGGCGAGGCGGACGAGAACGCCTAGCCTCAGAACATGCTTCTGATGCGGACCGGGCCCGCCCTCGCCCTGGGCCTTGCGCTGCTGGCTGGCTGCGGTGCTGGCTCGGACTCGACCAGCCCGGACGAGGCAGGCACCGCGGCCACAGCGGACCCGTGCATCGAGATCCGAGCCGGTATCGACGCCTTCAACCTCGGCGACTACGAGGAGACCATCGGCCACTTCCGCAAGGCCCTCCCGCTCGCCGCCGACGAGGCCAAGGACGACGACTCCCAGAAGGCCGCCGACCTCGTGGAGGCGGTCACGTACTACGCCGAACTCGACCCGGAGAAGTACCCCGAGGCAGCCCGGTCATCAGCGGACTTCGCCAAGTACAAGGCCATCACGCTGGGCCAGTGCGTGCCGGTTGAGGAGCCCGGCACCGACGAGCCGCCGCCGGTCGCCACCTAGAAAGGGTGGTCGGTGGCGGTGTCGTCCGGACGCTCGTCCTTGAGCGCTTGGTACACCGTGTGCACCGCGATCGCCCGTTCCAGCTGGGCCGCGAGGCCCGAGAAGAACTGGCGCCGATAGTTCTCGTCGGTCACCGCTGACACGGTGAAGTAGAGACCGGAGAACGCGGCAAGGAACACCGATACCTGAAACAGGTCGTTGGTGACCGGCATGCTGCGTCCGATCGCCGACGGCAGGCTCGAGACGGGCTGCCCCGTCCACGCCTCGATCGTCGACTCCGGGATGGTCAGCGCACCAAAGGCCACGAAGAAGGCGAACAGACCAGCCGCCAGCAACAGCACCTGGATGGCCTGGCTGAACAACATCATCAGCACGAGGTTGACGCGGGCGAATCGTGGCAGCGGTGCCGCGTTCCCGCCCAGTCGCAGTGCAGCCTCGGCTGCCGGGGTGCCTTGGCAGGCCTCGCCGATGCGTTCACCCACCACGTTCTCCTCGACCGCGCGCACCTCCTCGGGCAGCCGAGCCAGCAGGAACAGCAGTCCGAATCCGCCGAAGAACGTCACCGCCAGCCACAGCACGGTGCGCGACATCAGCGCCGCGACCTGCCACACCTCGGCGTTGATGAACAAGAACGTCACGGCGAGCAGCAACAGCGGCAAGGCCCGGGTGAGCAACGGAATCAGCAGTCCGAGCGAGCCGAACGTGCGGCGCGCGGCCCATCGCAACATGGTGCCCATGCGCAGGAAGCGTCCCGCGAAACCACCGAGAACGACGAAGAAGATCGTCACTCCGGTCAAGGCACCGGTGGAGCCGTCGTCCACGGCGCTGCCGAGGCCGATGCCACCGCCGACCGCGAGAGCGAGGATGAGCGCCAGCACGCCGGCGATGCGCCAGCTGAGCAGCCACTCCTCGACGTCCTCGGCGTGATCGCCCGCGAAGTACGGAAGGCCCTGGGTGTCGAACCAGTCCTCGATCTTCTCGGTCTGCGCGCTCACAGCGTGACCGGTAGGTCGTCGACGCCGTAGACGAACGACAGCTGTCGAAAGCTCAGGTCCGCTTCCCGCGTCGCGAGAGCCAAGTCCGGGAAGCGCTGCAAGAGCTTGGGAAACACGATGCGCAGCTCGATGCGAGCCAGTTCCGCGCCGATGCAGCGGTGCATGCCGTGACCGAACGCCAGATGGCCGGAGGCGGGCACCCGCGCTGGGTCGAAGCCGTCGGGCTGCTCGCCCATCGCTGCGCCGTCCCGATTGGCGCCGGTCAGGGAGGCGATGATGACGTCGCCGGCCCGAACCCGCTGGCCGAACAGGTCCATGTCCTGCTTGGCGAAGCGCGGAAAGGCCACCTGCACGACAGCCAGATACCTCAGCAGCTCCTCGACGACGCGATCCACGTCCTCCCGCGAGCCGTCGCGCATCAAGGTCGCGTGCTCCGGGTTGCGCAGCAGCACCAGGGTGCCGAGGGCGATCATGCCCGCCGTGGTCTCGAAACCACCCGTGAAGATCCCGTCGGCCAGGCCGGCGAGGTCGACGTCGTTGATGGTGTCGCCCTGGTCGCGGATGATCTGGCCGAGCAGGCCGGGGCCGGGGTTCTTGCGTTGGCGTTCCACGGCTTCGAACAGGAACTCGCGCTGGGCCGAGACAGCGCCGAACGCAGCGCCGCCCAGGCTGGCGTCGAAGCGCGCGCTGCCGAGCTTGGCGAACGCCTCGCGGTCCTCGTAGGCGAGCCCGAGAAGAAGGCAGATGGTCTGGAACGGGACCGGGAACGCCAGATGCTTGGCCAGGTCCACCACGCCGGTGCCGTCTTGCGCCGCCTTCTCGAGCTCATCGAGCTGTGCGTCGGCGATCTCGTCGATCAATGGCTCGAGACGGGCCAGACGACGCATCGTGAACTCGGGGGTCACGATCTTGCGGAGGCGGGTGTGCTGCGGCGGGTCGGTGAAACCCAGTCCGCCGACGTCATCGGCCGTGGACGGCCCATCACCGCTGAACAGGTGCCGGATGTCGTTGCTGTACGAGGTGCGATCGGTGAGCACCTGACGCGCCTCGGCGTAGCCCGTGACCAGCCAGAGCCGGAAGTCGAAGGGCATCGGCAGCAGCCTCATCGGCGCGCTCTCGCGATACTGCTTGATCTCAGGCAACGGGTCCACCCCGTTGCGGCGCAGCGGAATCTTGGTGGGCTCGGGGATGAACTTGAGACGAGACAGATCAATGCCGCGCGACTGGATGCGGCGCGCGATGAACGCGCTGGTCGCGCGTCGCACCATTCCAGTCACGAGGTCGAGCACGTCCAGAACCTACACGTGAGGTTGCCGCACCCGTGGCATCCCGGCAGACTCAGCGGTCCTCGTCGCAGCACCACCAGGAGGCCCCATGCTGATCGTCGCCGGATGGATCCGGGTCGACCCCACCGAGAGGCAGGCGTACCTCGACGACAGCGCCGCCGTCGTCGATCAGGCCCGCGCCGCGCCCGGGTGCCTCGATTTCGCCCTCAGCGCAGATGTCGTCGATCCGGGACGGATCAACGTCCATGAGCGGTGGGACTCCGAGATCGAGCTGTTGGCGTTCCGAGGTGACGGCTCGAACGACGACCAGCTGGTCGCCGTGCTCGACGCCGACGTGCAGCGCTATGAGATCGCCGCAGTCGGACCTGCCTGACTAGCTGTCCGCGTCGCCCGGGTACCGGTTGTCTGGGATCCGGTCGCCCTGGGGCGTCAGACCGTTGCGCTGGCGGCGGCCGGACACCGTCAGGCTGAGCACGGCGGTCACACCGAGGATCACCACGATGGCGCCAAGGCTCCACAGGGTGGGGATCTCCGGCACGTCGAACGGCTCACCGCCGTTGAGGAAGGGCAGCTCGTTCTCGTGCAGGGCGTGCAGGAGCAGCTTCACGCCGATGAACGCCAGCAGGAGCGCCAGTCCCTGCGACAGGTAGATCAGCCGCTTCAGCAGGTCGCCGAGCAGGAAGTACAGCTGACGCAGGCCCATCAGCGCGAACACGTTGGCCGTGAACACGATGTACGGCTCACGGGTCAGGCCGTAGATCGCCGGGATGGAGTCCAGAGCGAACAGCAGGTCGGTCGTGCCCAGCGCAACGATCACCAGGAACATCGGAGTGACGACCCGCTTGCCGTTCTCGTGCACCACCAGCTTGAGCCCGTCCCAGCGGTCGGAGATGTCGACGTGGCGGCGGGTGAACCGCACCACCATGTTCTCGGCATCGTCGTCGTGATCGGTGTCCTTGGCCAGCGTCCAGGCCGTGTAGATCAAGAACGCGCCGAAGATGTAGAACATCCAGGAGAACTGCTCGATGGCCACGGCGCCGAGCGCGATGAAGATGCCGCGGAAGATCAGCGCCAGGATGATGCCGACCAGCAGTGCCTCCTGCTGGTACTTCTTGGGCACGTTGAAGCTGGCCATGATGATGATGAAGATGAACAGGTTGTCGATCGACAGGCTGTACTCGGTCAGCCAACCGGCAAAGAACTGCAGGGCGAAGTCGCCGTCCTTGCCCGGGGTGTCGTGAAAGGCCATGATCCAGATGCCGAACGCCACGGCCATGGCGACGTAGATCGACAACGCCGTCGCCGACTCGCGCGTGGTGGGCTCGTGCGGCTTCCTCGCCACGATGATGATGTCGAACAGCAGCACCCCGACCGTGACGGCAATGGTGATCGCCCACTCCAGGGACGAGACCGACATGCTCACGCGCTCCCCTGCGGGTGAGGCGGCTGTGGTCAGGGCTGAGTACATGCGGAATCCTCCGGTCGTCACGACACCGGAGGTCTCTTCCGCCGCCACGTGGCAGCCCACGACACCGGACGGCTGCTTGGAGCCGACGTGATGACGACGTCGTGGCGAAGGAATACTCCCCTCCGCGCACCATTGTGTCAGTGCGCGGAAGGGAGCGCCTTCTCGGGGCGGAACGCCCGGATCAGGCCGACACCACCTCATCGATGGCGCCGGTCGCCACGTCGAAGATGAAGCCGCGCACCTGATCGGTCTTCGGGATGAACGGGTTGGCCTTGATCCGGTTGATGCCCTGGCGCACGTCGGCTGCGGGCTCGGGGAAGGCCTCTGAGGACCACGTCGGCCGGATCCCGGTCTCGGCCTCGATCCCTTGGCGGAACTCGTCGTCCTTGAAGGTGATCATGCCGCAGTCGGTGTGGTGCACGAGCACGATCTCCTCGGTGCCGAGCAAGCGCTGGCTGATGGCCAGCGAGCGCAGGGCGTCCTCGGTCACGACGCCTCCGGCGTTGCGGATGACGTGCGCGTCGCCCTCGGCGATGCCGAGGATCCGAGCGGGGTCAAGGCGCGCATCCATGCAGGCGATGACGGCGATCTTGCGGGCCGGTGGCAGGGGCAACGGGCCCTCGAAGCCTTCTCGGTACGACTGATTGGCGGCGACGAACTCGTCGGTGACGGTCATGGGAGTCTCCTGGGTGAGTGGGGGATGTCGCACCACTGTGAAGCCGCCGGTCCATCCGCTGACCCCGGTATCAATGCGTGACACCACGGACATGCCGGTGCGAAATCGTGCTAGCGACCCGAGCGAACGCTGATCCGCAGGGAGACGGACCGGCTCCAGGTCACCGGCTGAAGCGCCGGATGATGGATGGCATCCGGTGGAGCCGTCTGGGGCTCCAGACACACGGCATCGCGGCTGGCGTCGAACACGACCCACCAGTCGGCGTCGGACACCAGATCCAGGGAGAGCGCGCCGGGCCAGGTCAGCCTGGGCGACGCGGCGAGCGTGAAGCAGTCGTCCCACGGTCGCGGGGTGGGCGTGCTGAGTGCGCCGGTGGGAAGGTGGTCGGCGTTCCGCTCGACCATCGTGATCGGCTCGACGTCGGCCTGAACCGGTCCGCCAACGTCGAGCTGGCGACGGAACCAGGGGTGGAATCCCAGCGAACACCACCCGTCGGGTGCGCCGTGCCACGCCAGCGTCATCTCAAGACCGTCGTCGAGCAGCAGGTAGCCGAGCGTGGCGATGCCGGACTCCCCCGTCGCGTCCGTGAGCGCGACCGAGAACTCTCCCTCGCCGTGATCAGTCCACGTCGCGTCGCGGCCAGGGCCGTGGATGTCATGACCGCTGAGCCGCCCGGCCCACGGAACCATCGGATAGCAACCGCTGCCGATCGATGCATCCGTCGTGCCCGGGTCGGCTCCGCCGAGCGTCTCGTGGCCGTCCAGGCGCAAGGACACGAGCCTGGCTCCGCGCGCCGGGTCGATCTCAGCCCGGACCCGATCGTTCTGCAGGACCATGGTCACCGCTGCAGTCTCCCGCAGGTCAGGCGCCAGCCTCAAGCATGCCGCGCAGCTCCTTCTTGAGATCGCGAATCTCGTCGCGCAGCCGGGCGGCGACCTCGAACTGCAGCTCGGCGGCCGCCGTGTGCATCTGCTCGCTGAGCTGCTCGATGAGCGAGGCGAGCTCGCCGGACGGCAGGGAGGCGAGGTCGGCGGTGTGCTGACCCAACGGCACCGGGGCGCCGCGCCGCTTGTGATCGCCCGTGGCGGCCAGCAGGCGCGTGGTGTCGGCGTCCTCGCGAGCGAGCATGTCGGTGATGTCGCCGATGCGCTTGCGCAGCGGGGTCGGGTCGATGCCGTGCTCGGTGTTGTACGCCACCTGCTTCTCGCGACGACGATTGGTCTCGTCGATCGCCAGTGCCATGGAGTCGGTGATGCGGTCGGCGTACATGATGACCTGACCCGACACGTTGCGGGCCGCGCGTCCGATGGTCTGGATGAGCGACCGACCAGAGCGCAGGAAGCCCTCCTTGTCGGCGTCGAGGATCGCCACCAGGCTCACCTCGGGCAGGTCGAGGCCCTCGCGCAGCAGGTTGATGCCCACCAGGACGTCGTACTCGCCCATGCGCAGCTCGCGCAGCAGCTCGACGCGGCGCAGGGTGTCGACCTCGCTGTGCAGGTAGCGGGCGCGGATGCCGGCCTCGAGCAGGTAGTCGGTGAGGTCTTCGGACATCTTCTTGGTCAGCGTGGTGACCAGGATGCGTTCCTGGCGCTCGACCCGCGTGCGGATCTGGTCGATCAGGTCGTCGATCTGGCCCTGGGTGGGCTTGACGATGACCTCGGGGTCGATCAGGCCGGTGGGCCGGATGATCTGCTCGACCATGTCGCCCTCGACCTTGTTGGTCTCGTACGTGCCGGGCGTGGCCGACAGATAGACCGTCTGCCCGATGCGCTGCAGGAACTCCTCCCACTTCAGCGGCCGGTTGTCCATGGCGCTGGGCAGCCGGAAGCCGTGCTCGACGAGCGAGCGCTTGCGCGACATGTCGCCTTCGAACATCGCGCCGATCTGCGGGATGGTGACGTGGGATTCGTCGACCACCAGGACGAAGTCCTCGGGGAAGTAGTCGAGCAGGCAGTGGCCGGGAGTTCCTGGCCCACGCGCGTCCATGTGGCGCGAATAGTTCTCGATGCCTGCGCACGTACCGACCTGCTGCATCATCTCGAGGTCGTAGGTGGTGCGCATGCGCAGCCGTTGCGCCTCGAGCAGCTTGCCTTCACGATCGAGCTCGGCGAGGCGCTCCTCCAGCTCGATCTCGATCGTGCGCATGGCGCGCTGCATGGTCTGGTTGCCGGCAGCGTAGTGGGTGGCGGCACCCACGAACAGCTCGGTGTCCTCGCTGAGGACCTCGCCGGTGAGCGGGTGCAGCGTCATGAGCCGCTCGATCTCGTCGCCGAAGAACTCCACCCGTACTGCCATCTCCTGGTAGACCGGGAAGATCTCGAGGGTGTCGCCCTTGACCCGAAAGGTGCCGCGGGTGGAGCTGACGTCGTTGCGCACGTACTGCGCCTCCACGAGGGTGCGCAGCAGCTGCTCGCGCTCGACCTCCTCGCCGACCTTGAAGCCGATCATGCGCTCGAGGTACTCCTGCGCCGAACCGAGGCCGTAGATGCACGACACGGTGGCCACCACGATGACGTCGCGGCGGGTGAGCAGGGACCACGTGGCTGAGTGCCGCAGCCGCTCGACTTCTTCGTTGACCGAGGAGTCCTTCTCGATGTACGTGTCGCTCTGCGCGATGTACGCCTCGGGTTGGTAGTAGTCGTAGTACGACACGAAGTACTCGACGGCGTTGTGCGGCAACAGATCGCGCAGCTCGTTGGCGAACTGGGCGGCCAACAGCTTGTTGGGCATCATGACCAGCATCGGGCGCTGGAGCCGTTCGGCCAGCCATGCCGTGGTGGCGGTCTTGCCGGTGCCGGTGGCACCCATGAGGACGACGTCCTGCACACCGGCGTCGATGCGCTTCTGGAGCTCCTCGATGGCTGCCGGTTGATCACCTGCTGGTTGGTAGTCCGACACGACCTCGATCGGCGCCACTTGGCGGCGCAGCTCTGACACGGACCTCATGCTCCCGAGCGTACGTGGCACCTCGGACAGTTGCCGCTCTACAGTGGCTGGATGACGACCGACGGCGTGACCACGGCAGCGGATCGACGTTCGGCGCGACGCCAGGAGATCCTCACCGCCACGCGGGCCCTGTTCGACGCCAACGGTTCACGCGACGCGCAGATCGAGGACATCGCCCGCGCCGTTGGTATCAACCGCGCCATCATCTACCGACACTTCACCGGCAAGGAGGAGCTGTTCGCTGAGGCCCTCGTGGGCTACCTGATGGAGCTGACGTCCTCACTCGAGGCTGCCGATGACTCCAGCCGGTCCCCCGCCGACCGCCTTGGCGCGCTGTCTGACGCCTTGATCGACTTCGGCGTCGCCAACCCGGCTTTCGTCGACTGCGGACTGACGCTGCTGCGGCGCCCCGGCGACGAGCTGATGGAGGAGGTCGGTCAGCCCGTCATGATCAGTCTCGGCCACGCGATGTGGGCCAGCCTGACCCAGGTCGTCGACGTGCTCGGTGCAGGTGTCGAGGCCGGCGACTTCGACGTTCCGGACACGGTGCTGCTGTCCAACTTCCTGTACACCCAGGCACTCGGCATCATCAGCCTCGCGCGGCTGCAGATCTCGGTGCACGAAACCCGCCCCGGCATGCCGGTGGCGGATTCCGTGTCCGTGGACGAGATCAAGCGCTACGCCCGCATCAGTGCGGTCGCGGCTGCTCGCGGCTAGCAGAGATCAGGCCTCGAGGATCGCGACGACGCCCTGGCCGCCGGCTGCACAGATCGAGATCAGGCCGCGGCCCGAGCCCTTCTCGTGCAGCAGCTTGGCGAGGTTGGCCACGATGCGTCCGCCAGTCGCGGCGAACGGGTGTGCCGCGGCCAGCGACGAGCCCTTGACGTTGAGCTTGCTGCGGTCGATGGACCCGAGCGGCAGGTCCAGACCCAGGTTCTGCTTGCAGAACTCGGCGTCCTCCCACGCGGCGAGCGTGGTGAGCACCTGCGCGGCGAAGGCCTCGTGGATCTCGTAGAAGTCGAAGTCCTGCAGCGTGAGTCCCTGACGAGCCAGCATGCGCGGCACGGCATAGACGGGAGCCATCAGCAGTCCCTCGCCGCCATTGACGTAGTCGACGGCCGCAGTCTCGTAGTCGACGAGGTACGCCATCGGATCCCAGCCGCGCTTGGCCGCCTCGGCCTCGGACGACAGCAGCACGGTGGACGCACCGTCCGACAACGGCGTCGAGTTGCCGGCCGTCATCGTTGCTGCCGGGTCCTTCTTGCCGAAGACCGGCTTCAGCGTCGCCAGCTTCTCCAGCTTGGAGTCGGGGCGCATGTTGTTGTCGCGCTCGACACCGTTGAAGGGTGAGACGAGGTCGTCCTGCCAGCCGGCTTCGTAGGAGGCGGCCAGGTTGTGGTGCGACGCGACGGCCAGCTCATCTTGTGCCTCGCGGGTGATGCCCCACTCCTTGGTGGTCAGCGCCTGGCTGTCGCCCATCGACAACCCGGTGCGTGGCTCTGAGTTCTGCGGCTGATCCGGGGCGAGGTACGCCGGGCGGATCTTGGCGAGCGCGGCCAGGCGGCCCTTGTTGTCACGGGCACGGTTGGCCTCGAGAAGGATCTTGCGCAGCTTGTCGCCGACGGCCAGGGGCGCGTCGGAGGTGGTGTCGGCGCCGCCGGCGATGCCGAAGTCGATCTTGCCGAGGGCGATCTTGTTGGCCACCTGCACCGTGGCCTGGATGCCGGTGTCGCACGCCTGCTGGATGTCGTACGCCGGAGTGTCAGGTGACAGCAGCGAGCCGAGCACCGACTCACGCGCCAGGTTGAAGTCGCGGCTGTGCTTGAGCACCGCGCCAGCAGCGAACTCGCCAGCGCGTTCGCCCTGCAGGCCGAAGCGCTCGACGAGTCCGTCGAGGGCAGCGGTGAGCATCTCCTGGTTGGAGACGTCGGTGTAGACCGAGTTCGACCGGGCGAACGGAATGCGGTTGCCGCCGATGATGGCGACGCGGCGAACCTGCTCGGCGGGCCTGCTGGTGGCGGCAGCCGTCTTGGCGGTCGGCTTCTTCGCAGCCACCTTCGCGGGAGTGGTCTTCTTGGGTGTGGTCTTCTTCGCCGCGGTGGTCTTCTTGGCGGTGGTGGTCTTCTTGGCTGGAGTCGTGCCGGCCATGGGATGCTCCTCGTTGTCAGGACTGGGGTCCGTGATGTGACTACGGTGGACGTGATCCACGCCTCGTCCACGCAGGTGGACTGTGCGTATGGCACGAGGTTACAGTCAGAGAACCATTTCAGATACCGATGGTATTCGAGAGATAGGACACACCGTGTCAGACAACTACCAGTCCTTCGCCCACAATCCGATCGGGAAGTTCCTCGTCAAGAACCTGGGGCTGCCGAATCCGCCGTTCCTCGAGCGGTGGAGTGCGGGCGATCCGCTGGTCAAGGGCACGGTCCTCGTCGGAGCTGCCACCGGCAGCACGCTGGGCAAGTCGCTCACCGCTGCCCTGAAGGCCGATGGCATCACCTCGACCACCGTCGCCGCGCCGACCAAGAAGTACAAGGGCCTCGTCTTCGACGCCACCGGCATCGACTCGGCCGAAGGCCTCGTCGCCCTGCAGGAGTTCTTCACCCCGGTGCTGCGCAATCTGGCGTCCTGCGGCCGCATCGTCGTGGTCGGCAGTGCCGTCGACGAAGCCACCACCGAAGGCGCGACGATCGCGCAACGCGCACTCGAAGGCTTCACCCGCTCGCTCGGCAAGGAGGTCGGGGCTGGCTCCACCGTCAACCTCGTCTACGTGTCGAAGGGCGCCGAGAAGACGCTCGCGTCGACACTCGGATTCTTCCTCTCCCCCAAGTCCGCCTACGTGTCGGCCCAGGTCATCCGCGTCGGCGCCACCGGAATCACCACGGCACCTGCGGTCAAGGACCTGCAGAAGCCGCTCGCTGGCAAGGTCGCCCTCGTCACGGGCGCGTCCCGCGGACTCGGTGAGGCCGACATGCGCACCCTGGCCCGTGACGGCGCCACCGTCATCGGTCTCGACGTGCCGCCGCTGCAGGACGATCTCCAGGCGCTGGCCGAAGAGCTCGGTGGCGACTTCATCGTCGGAGACATCACCGCCGACGACGCTCCCGCGATCATCGCGGCGCACATCAAGAAGCACCACGGCGCCGTCGACATCCTCGTGCACAACGCGGGCATCACCCGCGACAAGCGCCTGCGCAACATGAAGCCGGAGAACTGGCAGCTCGTCGTCGACATCTCGGTCGGTGCACCGCAGCGCATCACCGACCACCTGCTGGACAAGAAGCTGATCAACGAAGGCGGCCTCATCGTCGGCATTGCCTCGATCGCAGGCATCGCCGGCAACAACGGCCAGACCAACTACGCGTCGGCCAAGGCCGGCGTCATCGGGTGGATCCAGTCGTTGGCCGACCGCGCAGCCAAGGACGGCATCCGCGCCAACGTCATCGCTCCCGGCTTCATGGAGACCGAGATGGTCCAGACCATCCCGCTCGGCCTGCGTGAGGCGGGTCGCCGGATGAACTCGATGTCGCAGGGTGGCCTGCCCGTCGACGTGGCCGAGGCGATCGCCTGGATGGCCCATCCCGGCTCCGCCGCGGTCAGCGGCAACGTCATCGGCGTCAACGGCCAGATGCTGATCGGCGCTTCATGACCCAGCGCACGCGCACCTTCACCAGCGCTCCCTCGACGCTGCCACTGATGCTCAAGGCCGTGCTGCCTGCCCTCCCCGTGGTCGGCAGCCTGCCGGGCATCCGGCACCAGCGCGGCAACGAGCCCGATGTCGTGCTCGAACGTCGCGGCGTCCGCACCGATGCCGCCCACCTGGCGGCCTACCGCGAGGTCTGCGGCTTCGGCCCGAACCCGGCTCTCCCGGCCACGTATCCGCACATGGCGGCCTTCGGTCTGCACATGACGCTGATGACCGACACGGCGTTCCCCTTCGCCCCGATGGGCCTGGTGCACCTGCGCAACTCGATCACCCAGCTGCGCCCGATCACACCGGACGAGACCTTCGACGTCGCGGTGCGCGCGGCGGACCTGCGCCCGCACCCCAAGGGTCATCTGATCGACCTGGTCACGGACGTGTCGATCGATGGCGACGCCGTGTGGCGGGAGATCACCACCCTGTTCTCGCGCGGCCGAGGCGGAGGGCCCGAGGTGTCCACCGCGCCTCTGGACGGCGTCGAGGCGCCGGACGGTGCCGTGCAGTGGAAGCTTCCCGGCGACCTGGGCCGCCGCTACGGCTCGGTCTCGGGCGACCGCAACCCGATCCACCTGTACCCGTTGACGGCCAAGGCGTTCGGCTTCCCGTCCAACATCGCGCACGGCATGTGGACCAAGGCCAACTGCCTGGCCACCTTGCAGAGCAGACTGCCCGAGGCCTACACGGTCGACGTCGAGTTCCAGAAGCCGATTCTGCTGCCGAGCACCGTGGCATTCGGCTCCGAGAAGTCCGGCGACACGACCACCTTCGGCGTCGTCGGCGTCAAGAAGCCGTCGACGCACCTGGTCGGTCAGGTCACGCCCGAAGCCTGACCCGCCAGGACGGGACCTACTGCTGGGTGACGCGGCGGATCAGGCCCTCCTGAGCGACCGTCGCGACCAGGGTGCCGTCGGTGGAGAACACGCGCGCGGTGCTGAGTCCGCGGGCGCCAGAAGCCGAGGGCGACGTCTGGTCGTACAGGAGCCACTCATCGGCCGCGATGGGGCGGTGGAACCAGATGGTGTGGTCCAGCGAGGCCGGTTGGACGTTCGGCGACCCGATGACCTGGCCGTGCGGCACGAGGCTGGCGCCCAGCAGGCTCAGGTCGCTGATGTAGGTGAAGGCCGCATTGTGCACGCGGCGGGACTTCGGCAGCGTTCCGTCGGCCCGGAACCACAGCCGTTGAACGGCTGGCACCAGCTGGCGCTGCGGGTCGTCCTCGGCGCGGTTGTCGCCCACGTAGCGGACGTCGAAGGACGACCACTCGCGCTTCCAGTGATCGGCCGCGGACGGGTTGAAGCTCGCGATGAGCTCGTCCATCGTGGTGGATTCCTCCGGCGACGGGACGTCCGGCATGAGGTCCTGGTGTTCCCAGCCGGGCTCGTCGACCTGGAACGACGCTGTCATGTAGAAGATGATCTCGCCGTGCTGGCGGGCCGCGACGCGCCGTGTCGTGAACGACCGGCCGTCACGGACGTTCTCGACGTCGTACACGATCGGGATGCTCGGGTCGCCGCCGAGAATGAAGTACAGGTGCAGCGAGTGCACGTGACGGTCGTCCGGCACGGTGTGCTGGGCGGCCATCAGTGCCTGAGAGGCCACCTGGCCGCCGAAGACCCGCGGAAGATCGCTCTCGACCGGCTGGGAGCCGCGGAACAAGCCTTCCTCCAGCTTCTCGAGGTCGAGCAGGCGGACGACTTCATCGAGTGAGGCAGGCACGCAGCCAGCCTACTGGTCGTCCTTGCCCTCCTGGCGGGCAAGGAACTTCTCGAACTGGTCGGCGAGCTCTTCGCCGCTGGGCAGCTCGTCGTCAGCAGCGAGCAGGGACTCCGCTGCGCCGCGGGTGAACGCGTCGTACTGCTCCTCGAGGCCCTCGAGGAGGCCCTCGCCACCCTGGTCGTGGATCTGCTGCTCGATCTCGGCCCGGGTGGCATCCCGGCGTTCGCGCAGGCGGGAGTCGTCGATGGCCAGACCGGTGCGGTCGGTGAGCGCCCCGAGCAGAGCCAGTGCGGCGTCGGGAAAGTCGATCTGCGCGAGGTAGTGCGGAACGTGCACGACATACCCGGCGGCGTCGTGTCCCCACTCCCCCAGTCGTAGCTCCAGCAGCGACTGCGCCGACGAGGGAACAGTGACCTGGGCCGACCAGAGATTCTTGCGATCCACCAGGTCGGGTCGGGTGCCGTGCGCCGTGATCATCGGCGGCCGGGTGTGCGGCACGCCCATCGGGACGGCGCCCAGCCCGAGAGACAGCGGAACGCCGAGGTCCTCGATGACTTCGTGGGTCTCGGCGACGAATCGCTCCCACTGGAAGTCGGGCTCCGGGCCGGACAGCAGCAGGAAGGGCGCCCCATCGGCGTCCTGCTCGCGCACGATGTGCAACCGCGGCTCGTCGTAGTCGGCGTAGCGGTCCTCGCTGAAGTTGATGGAGGGCCGTCGGGCCCGGTAGTCGAACATGGCGTCGATGTCGAACGCGTGCACGATCTCGCCCTCGCCGGAGCTGAGCTGCGAGGCGGCCAGTCGCGAGGCTGATCCGGCGCCGAGGAATCCGTCCAGGACGTGGACCAGCACCGGGCCCTCGAGGGGCGCGTCGGGACCGGAGCTCTGGCGTCTACTGGGAAACTTCATCACCGATCACAACCTCTCGGGAGTCGTGGGTATTCCGCTGGCCGGAGCGCAGGTCACAGGGCCACGACGGCCTGCGCCGCGATGGCGTCGGCCGTCAGGCCGAGTCGTTTCAGGATGACGTCGCGCTTGGCGTGGTCGAGGAACTCCTGCTCCACGCCGCGCACCTGCACCGGCGTGTCGACTCCTGCATCGCGCAAGCGTCTGGGTGATCGCGGACCCGACTCCGCCGTGGATGCCGTTGTCCTCGAGCGTCACGACCAGGCGATGACCGCGGGCGAGCTCGACGAGCGCCGGATCGACCGGCTTGACCCAGCGCGGATCGACCACCGTGACGCCGTGTCCGGCGGCGCGAAGGACATCCGCGGTGTCGCAGCCGAGACCGGCGAACGCTCCGACGGCGACGATCAGGACATCGGTCTGGTCGTCGCGCGACAGCACGTCGACTCCCCCGACCCGATCGATCGCTTCGATGTCGGCGCAGACGGCGCCCTTGGGGAATCGGACGACGCTCGGCGCGTCGTCGATGGCCACTGCTTCGCGGAGCAGCTCGCGCAGTCGGGTTCCGTCGCGCGGGGCCGCCAGATGCAGGCGCGGGACGATCTGCAGCAGCGACATGTCCCACATGCCGTTGTGGCTGGCGCCGTCATCGCCGGTGACACCGGCACGGTCGAGCACGAACGTGACGCCGCACCGGTGCAGGGCAGCGTCGAGCAGAACCTGGTCGAAGGCCCGGTTGATGAAGGTGGCGTAGACCGCGACGACCGGGTGCAGACCGCCGAGGGCCATGCCGGCCGCGCTGGTGACGGCGTGCTGCTCAGCGATGCCGACGTCGAACACGCGGTCCGGGAACTTGTCGGCGAAGGCGTCGAGACCGACGGGGTACATCATCGCGGCCGTGATGCCGACCAGATCGGGCCGTTCGTCCGCGATGCGCACGATCTCGTCGCGGAACACCGACGTCCAGCCGGCCGGCGCGACGGCGATGGCGTCTCCGGTCTCGGGATCGAAGGGCACCGACTGATGCATCTGATCGTTCTCGTTCGCGACGGCGATGTCGTAGCCCTGGCCCTTGGTGGTGATGACGTGCACCAGAACCGGTCCACCGAAGCGTTCTGCCTGAGCAAGGGCGTGTTCGAGCGCCACGCGATCGTGACCGTCGACCGGACCGATGTACTTCAGGCCGAGGTCCTCGAACATGCCCTGCGGGGCGAGCGCGTCCTTGACGCCCTTCTTGATGGCGTGCAGTGCGTCGTAGGCCGCGGGCCCGACCCGACCCGAGCGGTTCAGGCGTTCCTTGATGGCGCTCAGCGTGGGTTCGTAGCGGGGGTTGGTCCGGATCACGGTGAGGCGGTTGGCCAGCCCGCCGACCGTGGGCGTGTACGAGCGACCGTTGTCGTTGACGATGACGACGAGGCGGCGATCCTGGTCGGCCGCGATGTTGTTCAGCGCCTCCCATGCCATGCCGCCGGTCATCGCACCGTCGCCGATGACCGCGACGACGTGATCGGGCTTGCCGAGCAGCTGATTGGCCTTGGCCATGCCATCGGCGTAGGACAGGCTCGTGGAGGCGTGTGAGTTCTCGACCCAGTCGTGCTCGGACTCGGCCCGACTGGGGTAGCCCGACAATCCGCCCTCGGTGCGCAGCGAGGTGAACTGACCGGCCCGACCGGTCAGCATCTTGTGCACGTAGGACTGGTGTCCGGTGTCCCACACGACCCGGTCGCGCGGCGAGTCGAAGACCCGGTGAATCGCGATGCCGAGCTCGACCACCCCGAGGTTGGGACCGAGGTGGCCACCGTTGGAGGCGACTGCGCTGATCAGCAGGCTGCGAATCTCAGCAGCGAGGCGCGTGAGCTGGTCGGCATCCAGATCGCGCAGGTCTGCTGGCCCGGAGAGTCCCGCGAGGACGCTCACCGGTGTCTCGTTCCTCTCGTCGGCCATGCCTGTCAGTCTATCGGCGTCGATCCACCAGGCGAGATCAAGGGAGGTCGAAGCGCGCGATCGTGGTCTGCTCGAAGCTGCCCATCCACACGGTGCGCCCCGTCTGTCGCAGGCCGGTCGGCATGCCGAACCGGTCGTTCTGCCCGGCGATGTCGTGCACCAGCGAGCCGTCTGGACCGTAGGCCTGCACGTGGATCAGCGGCTTGGCCTGCGGCTGGAGTCGCTCGGGCAACGACCACACCAGCTTGCGGAGCCACGGCGCCTTGGGCAGCAGGGTGTCCAGGATCTTGTCGCGGGGCGACACCAGGGCCACCCAGACGTTGCCGTCCTCGCCGGTGGCGATGTTGTCCGGGAAGCCGGGCAGCACGCCACCGAAGGATTCGGCGGTCCCGGCGCGATCGCCGGTGAGCCACCAGCGCTGGAGCGCGTAGCCGGCGGTCTCGGCCACGATCAGGAAGGACTCGTCCGGGGCCAGCGCCACGCCGTTGGCGAACGCCAGTCCATCCAGCAGCAGGGTCAGCGTGCCGTCGACGTCACGACGGAACAACCGGCCGGTCGGGCGGTGCTCCAGCAGGTCGCCACGGAAGTGCTCGAAGCCGAACTTCGCGGAGCTGTCGGTGAAGTAGATGGTGCCGTCCTGCGCGACGGCGGCGTTGTTGCAGAAGCGAAAGGGCGTGCCCTCGAAGCCGTCGGCCAGCACCCCGATCACTCCGTCGGCCGACACCCGCAGCAGACCATGCGTCGAGTCGCACACGACGTAACCGCCGTCCGGGTGATGCTCGATCCCCAGCGGACGACCTCCGGTGTCGGCGAACACCGTCTCGGCGCCCGAATCCGGATCGATCGCCAGAATGCGACCGTCGTTCGACGCCGGTCAGGATCTGGCCGTCCTCGCGGATCAGCACGTCCTCGGTACCGAAGCCCGATGTGTCGTACACCCGCATCACTCCCGGCGCCGTCGGGCTCCCGGGCGGGTCGGCCTGAGGCGGGGTCCAGCGGGCGGGGTCGAGCGCAGGCTTGGTCATCTTCGCGACCCTAGCCGGGATCGTCGCCCGGTTGCCCGCCACGCCCGTTCCGATGGGGTGGTGACGTGGCGACACACCTAGTGCGCGGGGACGTTCTCTCGAAGAAATTCAAGCTGGTCTGCCATGACGTTGGTGAACGTTGGTTCGACATAAGGATCGAAGTGGCTGCAGTCGTACGTGCGGACTGTCGCGTGCTTGATGCGGCTCGCCGCCTTTTCCGCGACTGCGCGAGGGGTGATGGCGTCGTTCTCAGCGATCTGGATCAGGGTCGGACAGGTGATGTTTGCAGCCGCACGCTTGGGCGAGTACAGACCAATCTTGAGACCGATCCGCGCGGCGACGTCCTCCCGGTAGGCGCCCTCGCTGAGGTGGGAATCAACCATCAGTTGTTCGAGTCCAGGTAGGGCATCAGGTGTCGTCATGACTCCCAGGTCCCCAGGTCTACCCACCAGCGGAACGTACACGGGTCGGCGCCCGATCAGGGCGTTGATCTGGTCGCGAATCGCATAGGGGGCGATGCGCATCGACGCGGCGAATCCCGTGGCTCTGACGGCGGCGGGGCCGCTGACGTGCGGGACCTGAGCGATGACTGCGGCGAGTCTCTCGCCGCGCCCAGCGACGGTGAGGACGTGCCCGCCGCCGAACGACGTTCCCCACGCAACGATCTTGCTCGCGTCGATGCCGGGCAGTGACCGGCTGAACGCCAATGCCGCGGTCCAGTCATCGTGCTGCATCGAGATGTCGAGGACTTGGCGCGGTTCGCCTTCGCTGTCGCCGAATCCTCGATAGTCGAACACGACTGCCGCATAGCCCGCTGCGGCGAATCGTTCGGCGTAGGCGTAGAGGCGAAGGGCGCGCGGAGATCCGAAACCATGAGCCATGACGACCGCCGGTGTAGCTGACTCGACTGCGCCTTGGGGACGGAAGACCGTCGCCGCGCATCGGGTGCCGTCGGACAGGAACGATGTCTCTTCCCTCGAGAAGGGAACATCGGTCGAATCAGGCATGTCAGCTCCAAGGGGATCGGGATACGCCACTTCGAAGCAACGCGCCTCCCAAATTTAGTGCAATCGGTGAGCTCTCGCCCTGCCTGGAACAGTGGCCTTCGTCTCGTCGTCGGCCAAGCCCACGTGTGTTGACCCCGACGCGCCGTGGACTCAGCTAGTCGCGGTAGCGCCCGCGCAGGTGGACCAGCGGGTCAGCCTCGCCCACCTCGGCGTGCTCGACCACTCCGTCGACCAGCAGGCGCCAGCCAACCTCGCGGGGATCAGGCGCAAGACGCAGGCCGATCCAGCCGACGGAGTCGCGGAGGACGGGCCCCCAGGGCGAGTCGTCCCACTCGCCCTGCGTGAACATGCCACCTGGTGCGGGCGCGCTGCCAGCGAAGACGTCAGCCACGTAGCGATGCGGAGATCCAAGAAGATTCACCACGACGGTCTCGGGCCGAGCGGTCCAGAAGTCTGTGTCCTGGTCGACCAGACCCAGCACGTGCGCCGGCTCGCCCTCGGCGATCACGACCGACGAGATGGTCAGGCCGTGCCGTTCCTTTCCAGTGCCGGTGGTCCAGACCGTCACGGGTGCCGCCATCCGGCCCCGCAGGCGTCGCAGCGGGTCGCGATCGCCCTCGGGCGTTGCGAACGGGTGGTCGGAGTGGATGCTCACGTCGCCACCCTACTGAGTAGAGCTCTTGACTTTGTTCACGACTCGTACTAAATATGAGGAGTGGCCCACACGTCGAACCCCGCTCCGTCGCATTCGCTGGTGCTTGGCGTCGACTCATCGACGCAGTCGACCAAGGCCGTGCTCGTGGACGCCTCCAGCGGCCGCATCGTCGACAGCGGAACTGCTCGCCACCCCGAAGGCACGGCGGTCGACCCGCGCGCCTGGCTGACTGCTTTCGACGAGGCCACCGCCGGACTGCTCGAGCGGGCCGATGCCGTGGCGGTCGGCGGACAGCAGCACGGCATGGTCGCCCTTGACGACGCCGGCACCCCCGTCTTCGATGCGTTGCTGTGGAACGACACCCGGTCGGCACCTGCAGCGCAGGTCCTGATCGACGAGATGGGCGGCCCGGCGGCGTGCGCCGACGCGGTCGGCAGCGTGCTGGTGGCGTCGTTCACCTCGACCAAGCTGCGCTGGCTGCGTGATCACGAGCCCGATGCTGCGGCCCGCGTACGACGTGTGCTGCTCCCCCACGACTATGTCTCCCGCCACCTCAGCGGCGGCGATCCGTTCACGGACCGCAGTGACGCCTCCGGCACCGGCTACTTCTCCACCCGCGAGGACCAGTGGCGGCCAGATCTGGCCGAGCTGGCGCTCGGGCACGCCGTCGACCTCCCCCGGGTGGTGCCATCGCACGAGGTGGCTGACACGACCGCTGGTGGCGTGGTCGTGGGCGCAGGCATGGGCGACAACGCCGGCGCCGCGCTCGGACTGGATCTGCAGCCCGGGGACGTCGTGGTCTCGATCGGCACCTCGGGAGTCGCCTCAGCGATCAGCACGGTGCCGGTGGCTGACCCCACTGGCAGCGTCACGGGATTCGCCGACGCGACGGGCCGCTTCCTGCCGTTGGTGGCCACGATCAACGCGGCTCGCATCCTGTCTCTCCAGGCCACGCTGCTCGGGGTGGATCACGACGAGCTGTCCCGACTGGCCCTCGCCGCTCCCCCGGGTGCGCACGGACTGACGGTGCTGCCGTACTACGACGGCGAACGCACACCGAATCGGCCCAACGCCACCGGTACGTGGGCGGGCCTGACCAGCTCGACGAGCCGCGAGGACGTCGCGAGGGCCGCCGTCGAGGCGCTGCTGTGCTCGCTGGCCGACGCCGTCGACCACCTCGCGGCCGCCAGCGGTCAACCCACCTCACGGATCCTGCTGATCGGTGGGGCTGCCCAGAACCCGGCGGTGCAACAGATCGCTCCCGCCGTGCTCGGCCGCCCCGTGACCGTGCCCGACCCCGGCGAGTACGTCGCGCGGGGCGCTGCCCGTCAGGCCGCGTGGGCCCTCAGCGGCGCTGCCGCTCCCCCTGCCTGGCCCGAGGTCGCATCAGCAACCTTCGAAGCCGCCTCCACCCCCGACGTCCGCGCCGCCTACGGGCACCTGCGCGACCAGAACCAGCTCTGACCCCACCTGAAAGGCACCGCGATGACCATCCCCTCACCCCAGCCGTCCGACAAGTTCTCTTTCGGCCTGTGGACCGTCGCCTATGGCGGACGGGACCCGTTCGGCGAGCCGACCCGCGCCGACATGGACCCGATCTACGCGCTCGAGCAGCTCGCTGGTCTCGGCGCCTACGGCGTCAATTTTCACGATGACGACCTGATCCCCTTCG
Source organism: uncultured Actinomycetota bacterium (assembly GCA_963769445.1). GTDB lineage: Bacteria > Actinomycetota > Actinomycetes > Propionibacteriales > Nocardioidaceae > Aeromicrobium. Next base: position 637,108 of record CAVYLO010000004.1, read on the forward strand.
GCACTGACGACGGGCCTCGAGAGGCCATCATCGAGCGCTGGAAGAAGGGCCTTGCTGACACGGGACTCGCCGTGACGACGGCAACCACCAACCTGTTCGGCCACCCGGTGTTCAAGGATGGCGGCTTCACGTCCAACGATCGCGACGTCCGTCGCTTCGCGATCCGCAAGGTGATGCGCAACATCGACCTGGCCGCCGAGCTGGGCGCCAAGGTCTATGTCTGCTGGGGCGGGCGCGAGGGCGCAGAGTCCGGTGCCGCGAAGGACGTGGCGGCCGCGCTGGATCGGTACCGCGAGGCGTACAACGTGCTCGGCGAGTTCGTGACCGACAAGGGCTACGACATGGTCTTCGCGATCGAGCCGAAGCCCAACGAGCCGCGTGGCGACATCCTGCTGCCGACCATCGGGCACGCCCTGGCCTTCATCGAGACGCTCGATCGACCCGACCTCGTGGGCGTCAACCCCGAGATCGGTCACGAGGAGATGGCAGGGCTCAACGCCGCGCACGGCTACGCACAGGCGATGTGGCAGGGCAAGCTCTTCCACATCGACCTCAACGGCCAGAACGGTCCGCGCTACGACCAGGACTTCCGGTTCGGCGCTGGCAACGCGCGTGGCGCCTTCTGGGTGGTCGACACCCTGTTGGCCGGCGGATATGACGGGCCTGTGCACTTCGACTTCAAGACGCCTCGCACCGAGGACAACGACGGGGTCTGGACTGCCGCCAAGGCGTGCATGACCAACTACCTGATCCTGCGTGACAAGGCGCTCGCCTTCCGGGCCGATCCGGAGGTGCAGGAGGCCCTCCAGGCGGCTCGGGTGCCCGAGCTGGCGATCCCGACCCTCGCCGAGGGCGAGGGCTGGGCCGGACTCGAGCAGGCTGACCTGCCCGACGCGGATGCGCTCGGCGCGCGCGGCATGGCCTTTGAGCATCTGGACCAGCTGGCTCTGGAGCACCTGTACGGGGTGCGCGGAGCGTGATCACCATGGCTGGTCCGGGTGGTGTCGAGGAGCTCAGGCGGCGCAACACCGGCCTGATTCTCACCTCGCTGCGCCACCATGGCCCGGCGACCCGGACCGAGCTGTCCCGGCGCACCGGATTGGCGAAGGCGACGGTCGGCACCATCGTCGGCGCTCTCGACGAACACGGGCTGGTGAGCGAGGCAGGACCCATCTCGTCGGGTCGGGGACGCCCGGGCCGACCGGTCACCCTGGCTGGCCACCAGGTCGTCGGCCTCGGCGTGGAGGTCAACGTCGACTACGTCACGACCGTCACGATGGATCTGTCCGGCGCGGTACGTCATGAACAGACGCTGCCCGTCGCCTCGGGTGACGCGCCGCTGGACGTCGTGTCCCGCGCCGTGGCCGAACGCGTCGCGGCGATCGGTGCCGACGGCGGCCATCTCGTCGGCCTGTCGGCAGCGGTCCCCGGCCTGGTGTCGGCCGATGGTGCCGTCGTGCGGTGGGCTCCCAACCTCGGCTGGACCGATCTCGATCTGGCCGCCGCGCTGCACGATGCCGCGGGCGATGTCCGGTGCGCGATCGACAACGACGCCAACTGCGCCGCCCTGGCCGAGCTCAGTCACGGCGCGGCGCAGGACGTCGAGAGCGCCCTCTACCTGACCGGCACCATCGGCATCGGCGCCGGGCTCATCCACGGTCGCGAGCTCATGCGCGGATCATCCGGCTTCGCCGGCGAGGTCGGGCACCTCCCCCTGGGCGAGCCCGGCGCTCGCTGCGGGTGCGGCCGCACCGGCTGCTGGGAGGCGAGCGTCGGCTTGCGCGCCATGCTCGACGCCGTCGGGATGCAGGAGGTGCAGACCCCCTGGGCCACGGCTCAGATCGTGGCCGACCGAGCCCAGGACGATGCGTCGGTGGCCGCTGGTCTGGCCGAGATCGGCGTCCGACTCGGTCGCGGCCTGGCCACGTTGGCCGGCGTGATCGATCCGGACGCCATCGTGCTGGGCGGCTACTTCGTCCCGATCGCGCCCTGGCTGGTTCCGGCCGCTGAACAGGCGATGGCCGCTCATCTGACCTTCGCTGACCTTCACCTGCCGGACATCCGGCTCAGCCCGCTCGACCTGCGAGCCGCCGCGATCGGAGCCGCCGAGCAGTCGCTGGCGCCCGTGCTGGCGGGGTCGGCGTTGGCGTCCTCAGCCGTTCACGGCTGACGCGACCGCAAGCCGCCCGACCGGGTCGGCCAGCAGCCCGGCGAAGGCCAGTTCTGCGGCGCCCAGCAGCACGGCATCGCCGCCGAGTCCCGGCAGGGCGATCTCCACCATCTGCTGCGGGGCGAACAGCGCCTGTTCGGTCATTCCGGCCCGCACGTCGTCCGCCACCAGGGGGTGCAACGACCTCAGGTAGCCGCCCAGCACGATGACACGTGGATTGAACAGGTTCACGATGCCGGCCAGTCCTCGACCGACCTGACGTCCGACTTCACGCAAGGCGGGCGACGCCTCGTCGACGCCGTCAAGGAAGTCGCCCAGCGCCGGAATGCGATCGACGGGACAACCCACCGCCTCGGCAATGGCGGGTGCGCCGATGACGGTCTCCCAGCAGCCGCGTGAGCCGCAGTGACATTCCCGTCCGCCCTGGTCGAAGGGCAGATGGCCGATCTCTCCGGCGTAGCCGTCCGAACCGCCCAGATGGCGACCGCCCACCACGATGCCAGCGCCCACGCCGACCTCGCCCGACAGGTACACCAGGTCGTTGATGCCCACCCCGGCTCCGCGTTGGTGCTCGGCGATCGCACCCAGATCGGCGTCGTTCCCCAGTGCTGGGCGTTCGTCGAGGTCCAGGCGGTCCCGCAGCAGTGTGCCGAAGTCGACCTCGCGCCACCCGAGGTTGGGTGCCAGTCGAACCATCCCGTCCGCGGACCGGACCATGCCGGGCACACCGACAGCAACACCCACCAGCACGCCGCCTGGTTCAACTTCCTTGCGGACCAGCCGGGCAAGGTCGACGATCGAGTCGGCGGTGGCCTCCGGGTCGTGACCGGTCGGCGCAGGACCAGTGGCGCGCGACTGCACGACGCCGCCCAGACCCACGCGGGCCACGGTCAGCCCGTCGACCCGCACATCGACCGCCAGCACATAGGCCTTGGTGCCGACGATGACGTCGACCGAGGGTCGTCCGGCGCCCACCCGGGTGCCGGTCGACTTGCTCTGCTCCGCCAGGCCCAGCGACTCCAGCTCCGTGACCAGACCACCGATCGTGCTCCGGTTCAGGCCCATCAGTGATGTCAGATCTGCCCTGGAGATGCGGCCGGTGCGGTGCACATGGCCCAGCGCCGTCGCGAGGTTGTGCCTGCGGACGTCCTCCTGGTTCGTGCCAGCGCCAGCAGCCGCGGTCGTCGCCACCGTCAGACGCCGGATGCAGATCGGCGCCTGCGCGAGATGGCGTCCACGCTGGCAGCCAGCAAGAGCACGCCACCGGTCACGAGGAAGTTGATGTACGACGCCTGGTTGAGCAGACCGAGTCCGTTGGCGATGGTCGCGATGACCAGGCCGCCGATGACCGCGTCACTGGCTCGACCCTTGCCGCCGAACAGGCTCGTGCCACCGATGACCGCGGCACCAACGGCGTACAGCAGCACGTTGCCGCCACCGGACGAGGTCGAGACCTTGCCGCTGTTGGACGCCGCGATGACGCCGCTGAGAGCTGCCATCGACGAGGCCAGCATGAACACCGAGATCCGGATCCGGTCGACGTTGATGCCAGCGCGACGGGCCGCCTCGGGATTGCCGCCGACGGCATACACGTGCCGGCCATAGGAGGTGCGACTCAGGATGAAGGTCCAGAAGATCAGCAGGACGATCACCACCGGGAGGACGTACGGGATTCCTTCGATGACGAAGCCGGCGTTGGGTGCTCGGTTGATGTTGAGGATGTAGGTCACGACCAGCAGGACGCCAGCGAGCGCGCCGATCTGCAGCAGCACCACGGCGAGCGGCTGGTGCTGAAGGTTCTTGGCCACCTTGCGCCGGTGGCTCAGCAGGCTGACCGCGGCGTAACCGACGATGATGACGCCAGCCAGGAGCCAGCCGGCCAGAACGCTCAGGTTGTCGCGGGAGATGCCGCTGATGACGGGGTCCGAGACGCGCACCGAACCGCCCTGGCCGATCAGCTTCAGGGTCACGCCCTGCAGCCCGAGGAAGAACGCGAGCGTCACCACGAACGAGGGAATGCCCAGCTTGGCCACCAGCACGCCGATGACGAAGCCGATGGCGGCGCCCGTGACGAGTGCCGCAAGCACCGCGAGGTACCAGGGCTGGTCCTGCTTGACGATCAGCAGCCCCATGACGCATGCGGACACACCGCCGGCGACGCCGGCGGACAGGTCGATGTCGCCCAGCAGCAGCACCATGACCAAGCCCATCGCGAGCACCATGATGGCGCCCGCCTGCGTGATCAGGTTGGCCATGTTGAGCGCCGACAGGAAGCGGTCGTTGGCGAGGCCGAACACGACGAACAGGACGACCAGGCCCAAGATGGCCGGCAACGAGCCCATGTCGCCGCCGCGCACACGCTCGAGGTAGGCGCGAGCTGCCCCGCCGAGTGTGGTGGCCTGCTGGCGATCGGAGGCGAAGTCCGCATCCTCGGAGTCGCCGTTGGAGTCGACGCCGTGGTCGACGGTGGTGTCAGTCATCTTCGTACTCGCTTTCAGGCCGTCGGGCTGGCAGTGGACGTGAGGTCGAGGTCGGTGCACTTGCCGGTCGTGATCAGCTCGACCACCTGTTGCGAGGTCACGTCCTTGACCGCGACGTCAGCAGCGACGCGACCGAGGTAGAGCGCCGTGATGCGGTCGGCCACCTGGAAGACGTCGGTGAGGTTGTGCGAGATCAACATGACGCCCACGCCGGAGTCGGCCAGGCGGCGGACCAGCTGCAGCACCTGAGCGGTCTGCGCGACGCCGAGCGCGGCGGTCGGCTCGTCGAGGAGGACGACGCGCGAGTTCCAGAGCGCAGACTTCGCGATCGCGACGGTCTGGCGCTGTCCGCCGGACAGGCTGGAGACGCTCTGGCGTACTGACTTGACGGTGCGCACCGACAGAGAAGCGAGCACCTCGCGGGCCTTGCTCTCCATGGTCGTCTCGTCCAGGACGGGACCCCTGCGGATCTCGCGGCCCAGGAACATGTTCTCGACGATGTCGAGGTTCTCGCACAGCGCGAGATCCTGATAGACCACTTCGATGCCGAGCGCGGCAGCGTCCTTGGGACCGTGCACGGAGACGGGCTTGCCGTCGAAGACATACTCGCCGTTGTCGGCGGGGTAGATGCCGGCGATCGCCTTGACGAGAGTGGACTTGCCGGCGCCGTTGTCGCCGACCAGGGCCGTGACCTGGCCCGGGTAGATGGTGAGGTCGACGTCGTGCAGCACGTGTGCCACACCGAAGCTCTTGTTGACGCCTCGCAGTTCGAGGATGGGGCTGTCGCTCATGGTGGGCTCCCCCTACGGAGTGGTTTGAGCCGGGCGGTGGATGTCTAGGAGGTTACGACGAGGAGGTGTGGCCGTCGGGGATTCCGACGGCCACACCTGATCGATCAGGAGATGCCGGCCTCGGTGCAGGCAGCCTTGAAGGCTCCCTTGCACACGTCTGCAGCAGACGCTCCGCCATCGTCGATGACGTCCTTGACGTTGTCCTTCGTGATCGACACGGGGTCGAGCAGGATGGACGGGACGTCGCGGCCGCCAGTGGCGTCCTCGGTCGTCCCGGTCGTCTTGGCCTCATCGCCCTTGGCGAGGGCGATGGCCGTCTCGGCCAGTCCGCCGGCCTCGAGCTTGGCGCTCTTGTAGACCGTCATGCACTGGTCGCCCGCAAGAATGTTCTGCAGGCCCTCGACCGTCGCGTCCTGGCCGGTCACGGGGACCGTGCCGTTGGCGCCGTTCTTCTTCAGGATCGAGATGACGCTGCCGCCCAGACCGTCGTTGGCGGCGAGAACGCCGTCCACCTTGCCGTCGACCTTGGTGTACAGCTGCTCGAAGATCGTGACGGCCTTGTCGTTGTCCCAGTCCGGGACAGCCTGCTCACCGACGACCTTGTAGTTGCTCTTGGCGTCGAGGACGGTGTGTGCACCCGCCGAGAACAGGGTCGCGTTGTTGTCAGTCGGCGATCCGTTCACGTAGATGATGTTGGCGTCCTTGTCGCCCAGGCACTGGGCCAGACCCTCGCCCTGCAGCTCGCCGACCTTGGAGTTGTCGAACGACACGTAGTAGTCGGCCGAGCCACCCAGGGTGAGGCGGTCGTAGTCGATGGTCTTGACGCCCTGCGAGGCTGCCTTCTCCTGGATGGCAGCACCGGAGTCGGAGTCCAGGTTGACGATCGCCAGGACGGTCACGCCGTCGGTGATCATGCTGTCGGCGATGGTGGCCATCTTGTCGGCGTCACCCTCGGCGTTCTGGATGCTGAACTCCACGCCAGCTGCCTCGAAGGCCGCTTCGAGCGCCGGTCGATCGGCGGCTTCCCAACGTGCCGACGACTTGGTGTCCGGCAGAATGACACCGATCTTGCCGGCCTTGGCCGACGAGTCCGAGCCGCTGTCGCCGCTGTCAGAACCACAGGCGCTGAGGGCAAGCGATGCACCCATGACCGTGGCAAGTACGAGATTGCGTGTCCGCTTCACACGAACCGCCTCCTAAATTTCCTCCGGGATTGCGCGGAATGCCACGGGGGATGGCGCCGATACGCAATTGTTGTCTCGAACAACGTAATCGGTGACGTGCGTCACGTCCAGCAACTTGACGCAACAATTCCAAAAAGTTTTCGAATTGTGACTGAAACACGACGAGGCGCCCACCGATCAACGGTGGGCGCCTCGTCGCACGAGTCACTCTGGTGTCAGAGCAGGCTGCGCAGCACGTACGGCATGATGCCGCCGTTGCGGTAGTAGTTCGCCTCGCCGGGTGTGTCGATCCGCACCACGGCGTCGAACGTGACGTCGCCTGCCTGGACCTGCACCGTCTTCGGCGTGCTGCCGTCGTTGAGCTTGGTGATCCCGGTGAAGGAGAACGTCTCCTCGCCCGTCAGGCCCAGCGACTCAGCGGTCTGGCCCTCGGGGTACTGCAGGGGCAGGACGCCCATGCCGATGAGGTTGGAGCGGTGAATTCGCTCGTACGACTCGGCGATCACGACCCGCACGCCCAGCAGCGCCGTGCCCTTGGCCGCCCAGTCGCGCGATGAGCCGGATCCGTACTCCTTGCCGGCCAGCACGACCAGCGGAATTCCGGCGGCGATGTAGTTCTCCGAGGCCTCGAACACGCTGGTGACCTCTCCCCCGTTGATCAGATCGCGGGTGAAGCCTCCCTCGGTGCCCGGCGCCATCTGGTTGCGCAACCGGATGTTGGCGAAGGTGCCGCGGATCATGACCTCGTGGTTGCCGCGACGCGAGCCGTAGGAGTTGAAGTCGCGTGGCGCGATGCCGTGCTCGGACAGGTAGGTCCCCGCGGGGCTGTCCTTCTTGATCGCGCCGGCCGGGCTGATGTGATCGGTCGTGACCGAGTCGCCCAGCTTGAGCAGCACGCGCGCACCGCTGACCTCCTCGACGGGCGAGGGCTCGATCTGCATGCCGTCGAAGTACGGCGCCTTGCGGACGTAGGTCGATTCGGGATCCCACTCGAACACGTCGCCATCGGGCGTCGACAGGTTCTGCCAGCGCTCGTCGCCGGTGAAGACGTCGGCATACTCCTTGACGAAGGTGGACGAGTCGATCGACTGAGCGATGACGTCCTCGATCTCCTGGGGGGTGGGCCAGATGTCCTTCATGAAGACGTCGTTGCCGTCAGTGTCCTGACCGAGGGGCTCGTTGTAGAGGTCGATGTCCATGGACCCGGCCAGCGCGTACGCGATGACCAGCGGCGGCGACGCGAGGTAGTTCATCTTGATGTCGGGGTTGATCCGACCCTCGAAGTTGCGGTTGCCCGAGAGCACCGCCGTGACGGCGAGGTCGCCGTCATTGACGGCCTTGCTGACCTCGGGGATCAACGGACCGGAGTTGCCGATGCACGTGGTGCAGCCGTAGCCGACCAGGTTGAAGCCGAGCTTGTCGAGGTAGACGTTCAGGCCCGACTTCTCGTAGTAGTCGGTGACCACCTTCGAGCCGGGAGCCAGCGTGGTCTTGACCCACGGCTTGCGCTGGAGCCCCTTCTCGACGGCCTTCTTGGCCAGCAGGCCCGCGCCGATCATGACCGACGGGTTGGAGGTGTTGGTGCACGACGTGATCGCGGCGATCGTGACGGCGCCGTGGTCGAGCTCGAACTCGGTGCCGTCCTCGAGGGTCACGTGCTGCGGGTTGCTGGGACGATCGGCCGCGGCCGCCTCGTCGTGCGCGTAGTCGTGCGGACGATCGTCTTCGGTGGATCCGTTGAACGTCGCGGGCGGGTCGCTGGCGGGGAAGGACTCGGCTGACGACTCGTCCGCGCGTCCCCGGGGATTCGTCTGGTCGCCCTCGACGTAGTCCTCCAGAGCCGTCCGGAAGCGGTCCTTGGCCTCGGTCAGCGACACACGGTCCTGCGGGCGCTTGGGCCCGGCGATGGACGGGACGACGTCGCCCAGGTCCAGCTCGAGGTACTCGGAGAAGCGCGGCTCATGATCGGCGTTGTGCCACAACCCCTGCGCCTTGGCGTAGGCCTCGACCAAGGCGATCTGCTCCTCGCTGCGACCGGTGAGACGCAGGTACTTGGTGGTCTCGTCGTCGATCGGGAAGACCGCGATGGTCGAGCCGTACTCGGGGCTCATGTTGCCGATCGTGGCGCGGTTGGCGAGCGGGACCGCGGCGACGCCTGGTCCGTAGAACTCGACGAACTTGCCGACCACACCGTGCTCGCGCAGCTGCTCGGTGATGACCAGCACCAGGTCGGTCGCGGTGGCGCCCTCCGGCAGCTCGCCGGACAGCTTGAAGCCGACGACCCGCGGGATCAGCATGCTGATCGGCTGACCGAGCATGGCGGCCTCGGCCTCGATGCCACCCACGCCCCAGCCGACGACGCCCAGGCCGTTGACCATCGTGGTGTGCGAGTCGGTGCCGACGCACGAGTCGGGGTAGACGACGGTGCTGCCATCGGTCTCACGGGTGAACGCCACCCGCGCCAGGTGCTCGATGTTGACCTGGTGCACGATGCCAGTGCCCGGCGGAACGACGAGGAAGTCGTCGAAGGCACCCTGTCCCCAGCGGAGGAACTGGTAGCGCTCGTTGTTGCGCTCGTACTCGATCTCGACATTGCGCTCGAACGCGCCGGGGGTGCCGAAGACATCGGCGACGACGGAGTGGTCGATGACCATCTCGGCCGGGGCCAGCGGGTTGATCTTGGTCGCGTCGCCGCCGAGGTCGGCCATCGCCTCGCGCATCGTGGCGAGGTCGACGATGCACGGCACACCGGTGAAGTCCTGCATGATCACGCGGGCTGGCGTGAACTGGATCTCGGTCTCGGGCTCGGCGTTGGCGTCCCAGCTCGCGAGGGCCGCGATGTCGTCCTTCGTGATGTCGGTGCCGTCCTCGGTGCGCAGCAGCGCCTCGAGCAGCACCTTGAGGCTGAACGGCAGGGTGTCGACGTCCAGTCCCTCTCCGGTCACCGCCCCGAGCCGGAAGTAGTCGTAGGACGTGTCACCCACGGTGAGGGTGTCCTGGGAGTTGAAGCTGTCGACGGCCATGAAGGTCTCCTTTGCCGGGTCGGTTCCCATCCTGCCTGCAGATCACCTCGACGAGCGAGGTCAGGTCTGCCTAACTCAAACGGACCGACATCCAATGTATCTTGACATCAAGATACATTATCGCGAGACGCAGATCACAACAGGGTCGGGAAACGCAGCAGGGGTGCGAAGAACACGATGTGGGCGATGGCCAGTCCAAGCACCCCGGCGATGCCGATCAGGTCGATCACCGACAGGATGCGGCGGTGCGACGCCGAGGTGTGCGTGTCGCAGCGCACCACCACGGTGCCGCTGACCCAGTCGGCCAGTCGCCGATCGATCGACAGCACGACCGGCACGAGCAGCAGCGCGAGCGCCAGATAGGTGGCCCCGCCCACGTGCCAGCTCTCCGGAGTGACGCGGCGCAACACGGTCGGCAGGCCCAACGGCAATGCCGCGATCGAGAGGTCGAGCAGCACCGCGACGACCAAGCCGCGCAGCACGCCACGCAGCGCACCGGCCGGCTCCCGGGTCTTGCGGTCCACGACCTCGATGCCCTCACGGTGCTTCCCGATGCTGTGGCCGCGCACGCCTTGGCGGTAGCCGTTGTTCCACAGCAGGAAGAGCTCGCCCGCGACCAGTCCGCTGAAGACGAGGTCGTCGGACAGGCCGATGGTCCAGAAGTCGCTGCTCTCCCCCACTGCCGACGTGACGCCGGCGACGACGCCGAAGACGATCGCGCCGACGGTGAAGGCTGCGCAGAACAGCAGCGCGTCCTGCCCGAGCGCGGCGCGGCGCAGCTCGCGCACCGTGCGGATCGGCTCCTCGTCGAACTCGTCGCGCTCATCCATGTCAGTTCATCTCCTTGACGAAGGCCAGCATGCGTCGACCATCTCGCACGCGGTCCTCCCACGTGACGCCGACACCCACGAGCACGGCGCTGACGATCGAGATCACCAGGACTCGAGGTGCGGCATTGGCATAGGGGCCGATGTTGAACAGCACGACCAGCGCAGCAACGCCTGCTCCGAGCAGGAAGGGGGCCTGACGCCCACGGTGCAGGCCGGCGGCCAACACGATGACGGCGCCCAGACCGAGCACCAGCGCCCGCAGCTCCGTGGGTTCGGCCAACGCCTGCGGCAGGCTCGGCAGCAGGGCCAGTGAGAGTCCGGGTCCGAGCGCCACCCAGGACGACGTCGTGGGTCGGCGGCGCAGCAGAACGACTCCGGCGACCAACGCGGCGGCGGCCGGCGGCAGCGTGTAGGCCTCGACGAACGAGAAGCCGGTGTCGATGACCAGCAGGACGTACGCGATCACGAAGGCGGCCAGGGCTGGGCCGACGTACCACCGCCGGTCAGCGGCGACCATCGCGATCGCAGCCAGCACGGTGCCGACGACTGCCCAGCACACGGCGGCCAGAGCAATCGAGTCGGCGCAGCTCGCGGCCACGAGGAGTGCCACCGCGGCACCCCCCTCCAGCCAGCGGCGCACCTCGTCCGGCGCCCGGAGTGCAGCGAACAACGCGACGGCTGCGATCACGAGCGCACCGAGCACCACAGCCGCCCACGGGGAGTCGGTGGCATCGATCCCGACGCCACCGCCCATCGCGATCAACGGCACGGCCAGCACCCCTGTTGCGTGTCGCTCCAGCGTCGCGCCAGCCAGAAGCGCAACCGACAAGCACCCCAGACCGACCAGCAGCCACGTGGCCGCCATGACCGAGGGCACCGCGGAGGACGCCGCGAGGGCGGCGACTGCTGCCGCGGCAGACACGATCACGAGCGGCCGTGCGGCCATGCGGCGTGCCACGACGGTCGTCGCTGCGGCAACCAGCACCAGGACCGCCGCCAGAACCCACCACGGCGAGCGGGCCGACGTCGCGATGCCAGCGATCGAGACAGCGCCGGTTGCGGCGACTGCGGGCAGGCCTGCGGCCCGCAGCCAGGACGGACCCGGCCAGCGGGAGATCACCCAGGCCAGCACGACGATCGCAGCAGCACACACGATCGTCGTCGCGACGCCCAGCTCACGGGCCGACGTCTGGACCCGGTCGGTGGCCGAGAAACCACCGACGTCGTCCACAGCACGCGAGCAGGCCTCGAGGACGGCGGCCACCCACCAGCCGAGCAGGCCGACAAGGAAGGCGGCGGGCAGCGTCGCACCCCAACGAATGCCGATGGACCACGGGCTTGATCCGCGCCATCCCAGCAGAGCAAGCACGACGGCGACCCCGGCGACAGCGAGCCAGCCTCCATCGTCTCCGCCGAAGTCTGCCGTCGGGATGATCACCAGCAGCCCCACACCGTTGACCGCGACGGCCGTCATCAACGAGCGCAGGACGGGGATCGCCAGCGCGACGGCGACGGCTGCGAGGCTGACGACGAGCAACGGCAGCCCGTGCAGGTCGCCGGTGAGGTCTCCGACGGCGGGGTGGTCGACCGCCTCGGCGACGGCAAAGCCGGCGGCGGTCACGAACCAGAGCGCCACCACCACGCGGGACCCGATCGCGATGACCACGGAGCCGCTGAACCGCAGCAGGAGTCCGAGGACGCCAGCCACGACCAATCCGGCGAAGACGTGCCAGAACGCACGGGCGTCGCCAATCGCGGCTGCGCCCACCGATCCGGCGACGACGGCGCCCACGGATGCGACCGCCGGGCTGACCAGATCGGCACCGACGTGTGGCCGCGCCCAGCGCACGACAGCGGCACCGATCCCGGCCAGCGCGGCGCCAGCAACGGCGGCCACCCAACCACCCGAGGCGTCGTCGAGGTTGAACAGTCCCTCAGACCTCGAGCCGACGACGTCGAGCGCCAGCAGGGCCAGAGCCACCGCCCACAGCGCCTCGGCAGACGAGCGCAGCGGGCGCCGGGTGACCCACCCAGCCGCTGCAATCACTGCAGCGGTCGCGGCAGCCAGCACCAGCGACTTGCCCACCAAGCCAAGTGAGTCCCACGAGCGGGAGACGAAGATGATGGCCGCCGTGATCAGGCCAATGGCACCAAGGGACAGCAGGACGGTGCCAACGGACCACGACCGGTCGCGTGGCGGGACCGGTGTCGACGCCGGCGGCACCGGCAGGGGTGGTCCGGGGAAGGGTGGCGACTGTGTCGGCGTGTCCCGCCGGGCGATGGCGCCAGCCAGCAGCTGGTCGGCGCGAAGCAGTGTCTGCCACAGCTCACGCACCTGGGGGTCCTGCAGATCGAGCCCACACTGAGCGCAACGAGGTCCGTCGATGGGAGCTCGGCAGTCAGGACACACGCGCGGATCAGCGAAACGCATGACGTCACTGTGGCAGTTCGGTCCGCTCCAGGACAGCAACACACTCGACGTGGTGGGTCATGGGAAACAGGGCAAACGCCCGCAGCCCGGTCAGCGTGTATCCCTGCTCTGCCCACGAGGCGACATCACGAGCCAGCGCCGCGGGGTCGCAGGCCACGTAGACGATGCGACGCGGCTGGAGCGCAGCGATGCCGACCACGGCGTGCTTGGCTCCGCTGCGAGGCGGATCGAGGACCACCACGTCGGCCTGCTCCCCCAGCGTGACCGTGGTGCAGCGCGCGTTCCGTGGTGTCCGCCACGAGGCGGACGGTGGTCCGATCGTGCAGGTTGCGGCGGGCGTCGGCGTGACCCCCTCGGTCTGCCTCGACGCTCAGGACCTGGCCCGTCGGTCCAGCCGCATCGGCGAGGAAGGAGGTGAACAGCCCGACGCCGGCATACAGGTCCAGCACGGTGTCGCCCCGGCGCACGTCCGCGACCGCACAGACGGCATCCACCAGCGTCTCGGCCGCTGCCGGGTGTACCTGCCAGAATCCCGAGCCGGTGACCCGGAAGTCACGGTCGCGCACCCGCTCGGTCAGATGGGCGCTGCCGCCGCGGACCGTGCCGTCGTCGGCCACGACCCCGTCCACCGCGGCCTCGGTGTCATCAGCGATGGATGCGTCCGTGACCAGCAGCCGCTCGCCGGTGGACGAGACGATCGCCTCGACGGTCGCCGCGTCCCAACGCTGACCCGTGACGTCGGGCAGGTCTGGGTGGGCGATCGGGCAGTCATCGACCGGCACGACGTCGTGTGATCGGTGCCGGCGCAGACCGGGCCGCCCGTCCGGCGTGACGGCCCACGCCATGCGGGTGCGCCAGCCGAGCGTCGGCTCCACTGCCTCGACCTCCCCGGCCCAGGTGATCCCGGCGAGCCGCTCCAGCTGTTCGCGCACGACGTCGGTGAGCAGTCCACGCTGCGTGTCCGGGCTCGCGTGCTGAAAGTCGCAACCGCCGCACACCCCCGCAAGGTCACACGGCGGTGTGACCCTGCCGGGAGCGGCCCGCAGCACCTCGACCGCGTCCGCGCGCAGGAACCGCTTGCCGCGCTCGGTGATCTTGATGCGCACCTGCTCCCCCGGCAACGCGTGCCGCACGAACACCACGACCCCGTCCAACCGCGCCACACAATGCCCCCCGTGCGCAACCGGCCCCACCTCAACCACAGGAAGTTCATTGGTAACCACAAGCCGAGCGTAGCGAGGCTGGGCGCACCGGCGGAGCCGGCGGCGGTGAGGTACGAACCGCTGGAGCGGGGAGCGCAGCGACCCGTGCGCCGCTCAGCGCCCTCTGCGAGCGTCGCCGGGCGCCGGGCGCTCCTCGTTGAGTCGCTCCTTGGCCTCAGCCGCCGACACCAGCTGGTACGGGACGCTTGTGACGACGACGCCGGGCATGAACAACAGCCGGCCCTTGAGACGCAGGGCGGTCTGGTTGTGCAAGATCTGTTCCCACCAGCGACCGACCACGTATTCGGGGATGTAGATCATGACGATGTCGCGGGGACTTGCCTTGCGCAGCTCCCTGACGTAGCGGATGACCGGCCGGACCAGCTCGCGGTAGGGCGAGCTGACCACCTTGAGCGGCACCGGGATGTTGAGCTCGTCCCACTGCTCGATCATGGCGCGGGTCTGGTTGGGGTCGAGCTCCACCGTGAGCGCCTCCAGCACGTTGGGACGCGAGACCCGAGCGTAGGCGAGCGCGCGCATGGTCGGCTTGTGCAGCTTGCCGACCAGCACGATGGCGTGCACCCGACTGGGCAGCATGACGTCGGAGTCGTCGATGGCGAGCTCGTCGGCCACCCGCGCGTAGTGCCGCCCGATGGCTCGCATCATGGTGAACAGCGACACCATCGCGACGATCGCGATCCACGCGCCGGCGAAGAACTTGGTGACCAGCACGATGATCAGCACCGTGAAGGTCATGCCGAGGCCGATGGTGTTGACGACCCTCGAGCGCTTCATGCGGCGCCGCACGTCCGGATCGGTCTCGGTGCCGAGGTTGCGGTTCCAGTGCCGGATCATGCCGAGCTGGCTGAGGACGAACGAGACGAAGACGCCGACGATGTACAGCTGGATCAACCGCGTGACCTCGGCGTCGAAGGCCTGGATCAGCACGATCGCGGCGACGGCGAGCAAGATGATGCCGTTGCTGA
This sequence comes from uncultured Actinomycetota bacterium, assembly GCA_963769445.1. Classification (GTDB taxonomy): domain Bacteria; phylum Actinomycetota; class Actinomycetes; order Propionibacteriales; family Nocardioidaceae; genus Aeromicrobium. The sequence goes on from CAVYLO010000004.1 coordinate 652,205, forward strand.
AGGCGAGCCGGTCGCCGCGCGTGTCCAGCTGTCGCGGCAGGAATCCGTCACGGGCCAGGATCGAGCCGAGCACGGGGAAGCCGTTGAACGCAGTGTTCGCGGCGAGGATCAAGATGAGTCCCGTGCACGCGATGGTGAAGTAGAACAGCGGCGTGAAGTCGCTGTAGAGGGTCTTGGCCAGCTGGCCGATGACGGTGTCCTGCTCGTACCCCTCGCCCACCGGCACACCGTCGACCAGCAGCTGGGTGGCCGGGTCCTCGACGTAACGCAGGTGCATCAGGTCAGCAAGCACCACGATGCTCATCAGCATCGTGATCGACAAGGTGCCCAGCAGCGCCAGCGTGGTGGCGGCGTTCTTGCTCTTGGGCTTGCGGAAGGCCGGCACTCCGTTGCTGATGGCCTCCACACCTGTCAGGGCGGCGCACCCGGACGAGAAGGCACGGGCCAGCAGGAACACCATCGCGACGCCGGTGAGTCCGTTCTCGAACTGCTCGGCCGGTGCGATGTCGAAGCCGGCGCTCGGCACCTGGGGCAGGTCGCCGAACAGATAGCGCGCATACCCCCAGGCGCCCATCATCAAGATCGAGATCATGAACAGGTACGTGGGCACGGCGAAGGCTCGGCCCGATTCCTTGGTCCCGCGCAGGTTCATGGCCATGAGGAGCAACACCAGGGCGGTAGCCGCGGTGGCCTCGTGTCCGTCGAGCCACGGCAGTGCCGAGGTCGCGTTCTGCACGCCCGAGGAGATCGAGACGGCGACCGTGAGCACGTAGTCCACCAGCAATGCGCTGCCGACCGTCAGACCCGCCGTGGGTCCGAGGTTGACCGTCGCGACCTCGTAGTCGCCCCCGCCGCTGGGGTAGGCGTGCACGTTCTGGCGGTAGGACGCGATGACGATCGCCAGCACCAGGGCCACGCCGATGCCGACCTGCCAGTTGAAGGTGTAGGCGGACAGTCCGCCGAGCGACAACGTCAGGAAGATCTCGTCGGGTGCGTAGGCCACCGACGACAGCGCGTCGCTGGCGAACACCGGAACCGCAATGCGCTTGGGGAGCAGCTGCTCTCCCAGCTGGGTGCTGCGCAGCTTGCGTCCGACGATGGCCCGCTTGGCGGCCCCAGAGATTCCCACCCGGCAGATGCTAGACCGTGTAGCGTCGACGCGTGCACATCGTGATCATGGGATGCGGCCGCGTGGGATCCGCGCTGACGCGAAGTCTGGAGGACCGCGGCCACTCCACCGCCGTCATCGACACCAATCCGGACGCCTTCCGTCGCCTCGGCCCTGGATTCGCTGGCATCACCGTCACCGGAATGGGCTTCGACCAGCATGTGCTGGAGAAGGCTGGCATCGAGCGCGCCGACGCGTTCGCCGCGGTGTCCAGCGGTGACAACTCGAACATCATCTCGGCGCGAGTGGCCCGCGAGCAGTTCAAGGTTCAAAACGTCGTCGCGCGCATCTACGACCCCGGCCGCGCCGAGGTCTACGAGCGGTTGGGTGTTCCCACCGTGGCCACCGTTCCGTGGGCTGCCGACCAGGTGCTGCGGCGCCTCGTGCCCGATCACTCCGAACCGGCTTGGCGCGATCCGTCCGGCGAGGTCCGCCTCGACAGCGCCTACGCCCCGTTGTCGTGGGTGGGCAAGCGGATCGACATGTTCGAGGCCCAGACCGGTGGCCGCGTCGCCTACCTGACGCGACTCGGGTCCGGGCTGATTCCCCAGCAGAACACGGTCATCCAGGAAGGTGACTTCCTGAGCATCATCATGCGCGAGGACGGCGCCGACAAGGCGCACCGCGTGCTCGAGAGCGGACCGGAGGCCGACTGATGCGCGTCGTCATCGCGGGAGCAGGCGCCGTGGGTCGTTCGATCGCCCAGGAGCTGGTGGGCAACGGTCACCACGTGCTCCTGATCGACAAGGCTCCCAGCGCCATCCGCTCCGATCTGGTCCCCGAGGCGCAGTGGCTCTTGGCTGACTCCTGCGAGCTGTCCTCCTTGGAGGAGGCCCAGCTGGAGTCGTGCGACGTGGTCATCTCGGCGACCGGCGACGACAAGGTCAACCTGGTCACGTCGCTGCTGGCGAAGACCGAGTTCGCCGTGCCGCGCACCGTCGGCCGCGTCAACCACCCGAGCAACGAATGGCTGTTCGGCGAGTCGTGGGGGGTCGATGTATCGGTCTCGACGCCACGGCTGATGTCGGCCCTGGTCGAGGAGGCCGTCACGGTCGGCGATCTGGTGCGCCTGTTCACGTTCCGGCAGAGCAACACCAACCTGGTCGAGCTGACGATGCCCGAGGGGTCACCGTTCGTGGGCCGACGAGTCAGCGACGTGCCGTGGCCCGCCGATGCCGTGCTGGTCGCGATTCTGCGCGACAACACCATTCAGACTCCGGACCCGGACCGTTCGCTCGAGGCCGGGGACGAACTGTTGATCGTCACGCCCGAGGAGGCCGAGACCGACATCGCGCACATGCTCAGCCCCAAGAGCTGAGCGTTTCAGGCCTGTTCGGCCTCGGGCGCCGCTGGAATCGAGTCACGACTGAGCAGCCAACCAATGGCCGCGAAGGCGGCCACCTGGAGCGGCCAGCCCATCGCGATCTTGGTGACGCCGAGCAGGCCGATCTGGCTGTCGAGCCACAGCGGAAGCTGCACGGCGACGCGCAGGATGCACGGAGCGGCCAGCACCAAGGTGAGGCGCGAGCACAGGCGCACGATGGCCGGGTCGTCGTGCCACGCAGTGGCGTCGCCGGTGACGCTGCCGACGAGAAAGCCCACCAGCGGCCAACCGATCAGCACGGTGAGCACCAGCACGACGCCGTAGACGCCGTTGTAGATCAACCCGGGGGTGAAGAACGCCCGGGCGGCGTCCTCCGGGGTACCGCCGGCCGACGCTGCGCGAAGCGCGAAGGCGGCGGCGATGCCAATGCCGAACAGCGCATTGATCGCGAACTGGACGGTGGAGCGCTGGACCAGGCGCACCACGACGGCGAGAACGGCCAGGCTCAGACCGGCGACCAGGGCCGGTCGAAGCTGATCGGTGATGACGAAGATCGTGGTGAAGACGATCGTGGGCACAGCGCCTTCGATGATGCCTCGACGGCCGCCCAGCGCCTTGGCCAGCTGCGCCCGCACGACATGCTCGACGGTCGCGTGGACGTCGCTGGACCGGTCTGACTCGCTCACTTACGCGTCGAGCTCGTAGCGCGGGTTGTAGATGATTCGCTCGCCGTTGCGGCGGCCGATCCGGCCGTGAGCCGTGAGCCGGCGTCCTGCCGCGACGCCTTCGATGCGACGGCGGCCAAGCCACACCAGGATCACTGCTGCCGAGCCGTCGTAGATCTCCGCCTCGAGGGCCGGGACACCGTCCACCGGGCGCAGGGTGACCGATCGCAGCTCGCCGTGGATCGTGACGACGGCACGGTTGTTGCAGCTGGAGATCGGGCCACATCCGGCCTTGACGGAGTCCTGCTGCAGCTCATCGGCATCACGTTGATCGGAGGAGCGACGATCGAGCACTCGAGTCAGAATTCCAGCCATGTGTTCAGGCTACTCCGCACCCGTGTCTGCGTCGGGATCAACCACGAGCGCGTTGTCCGGGAGGGTGAGAAACAGGGGATCGCGCGATGCCATCGCCTCGGGCCCCCGGGTGACAACCACCTCCCGAAACGCGCGGAACAGCAGTCCGTCGTCGTCCGGCGTCAGCGCGGCTTGCCCGAGGAACGTGCCGCGCAACATCCACCGCGGGCCCTCGACGACCACGATGCGGCTCGGCTGGAACCCTGAATCGCCGTCCTCCATCGTGATCGGGATGCGCAGGTGCAGCTCGGGGCCGAAGGCTCCGTCGACGATCTCGTGGGTGCCTTCCAGCCGCTCGACCTCAGCGATCAGCTCGGCTCGCACCTCGTCCCAGAGTCCGCCGGAACGTGAGGAGGCGAACGCCCGCAGCTCGAGGGCGGAGTCCTCCGTGACGAGCACCGCAGAACCGACGTCCTCGGAATCGCCATCTGCCTGCATGCGAATCTCGAAACCGACACGGCCGCGCACCTTCAACGCGCCGAAGTCCACATAGGCCGACTCGCCTTCGGTGGACTTCTCCGAGGAGTCGAAGGGGCCGTCGGCCCGTGGGGCGGGGGGCGCGACGACGACCTCGGTGGCGTCGTCGCCGGGCTCGGTCGTGGTCTGGTTCTTCGTGCGGCGCAAGATGGCCATGGGGTCCTCAGCTCGTGGTGGTGGTGCGGCCGGTGGATCCGTATCCACCCGTGCCACGCGGGGATTCGGGCAGGGCGTCGGTCTCGACGAAGTCGACGATCTCGACCCGCTGGATGACCAGCTGCGCGATGCGATCGCCGCGCGTGATCGTCACCGGCTCCGAGAGGTCGTGATTGACCAACAGCACCTTGATCTCGCCGCGGTAACCGGCGTCGATCGTGCCCGGGGTGTTGACGATGGACAATCCGTGCCGCAGGGCCAGTCCGGACCGGGGATGCACGAACGCGGCGAGTCCGTCCGGAAGGGCCATCGCGATGCCGGTGGGCACCAGCACGCGCGCCCCCGGTTCGATGACGGTGTCGATGGTGCTGACCAGGTCGGCTCCGGCGTCGCCGGGATGCGCGTACTGCGGCAGCGGCACCTCTGGATCGAGCCGCGTGATCGTCACCTCGGACATGGATCCGACCCTACCGGCGAGGCAATGGTCGCCTTGATGAGGCAGGCTGGGTACGTGCCGACTGATCACACCGAACGACTGACGGCCCCGCCCTCGTGGTGGGCGGCCGCAGCCGCGTTCGCCATCACCTGCGGCTGGCTCGTGCTGGTCATCGGCACCACGACGGCCGCCCTCGTGACGACGGGACTGGTCGGCGCACTGTGCGGCGCGATGGTGCTGACGTACGGCGGCCTCCGGGTCGCGGCGACTCACGAGGGTCTGCGGGTCGGACCGGCTCACCTCTCCCCCGGCTCCGTTGGCGCCGCCGAGCCCTTGCACCGCACCGAGTACCGGGCCCGCTTGGGCGTGGACGCCGATGCGCGTGCCCACCTGGTCACCCGGCCGTACCTCGATCGCGGCGTGCTGGTGCACGTCGACGACCCCACGGACCCGACTCCGTACTGGCTGATCTCCAGCCGGCACCCCGACGATCTCGCCGCTGCCATCAACGCTCATCGCACGACCCCCCACGAAGGGACCGCCCGTGGCCAAGAAGTCTGACAAGCCCACGATCGACACCGCCTCGCCGCCGAAGTCATCGGTCGGCAGCAAGAGCTCATGGAAGATGCTGGACCGCGGGTCCACCATCGTCAGCGGTCTGCTCGCCCAGCGCGTCGCCATGGTCGCGTGGCGCGGGGTCACCGGTCGCAAACCACCCATCAACGGACGGCACCCCGACGTCGGCACCGGCGAGGCCATCGCCTGGGCGATGGTGGGCGGCGCACTCGTGGAGGTCGTGAAGATCGGCGTGCGGCGCGGCGCCTCGACCTACTGGATCAGGTCGACCGGGCACCTGCCGCCCGGCATGAAGCCGATCAAGCAGGAGCCATCCAAGCAGAAGTAGTGGTGGGCGCTGGGCTCAGCCGTCGCAGTCGCGACAGACGAGCACGCCCTTCTTCTCCGAGGCCAGCTGGCTGCGGTGATGCACCAGGAAGCAGGACGAGCAGGTGAACTCGTCGTTCTGACGGGGAACGACCTGGACGGCCAGCTCCTCGTGCGAGAGGTCGGCTCCGGGCAGCTCGAAGGACTCGGCCGCCTCGGTCTCGTCCTCGTCGACCTTGCCCGAGTTCTTCTCGTGACGACGTGCCTTCAGCTCCTCGAGGCTGTCCTCGGACTGGTCCTCGTCGGTCTTGCGTGGGGCATCGTAATCGGTTGCCATCAACCCTCCAGGTCTGCGTCCTCGTCGGCGCGATTGTGCCACACGGCCACCGCGGGCATTTCAGCGCCCAGACGGACGCCCACGGGATCTACGCCGTTAGAAGCCACAAGCGCGAACCAGGGCGAAATATTCCTCAGCGATCGACGGATGAGCGGCCATGACCATGCGGCGGTCCGGCGGACCATCCAGCCCCGACAGCACCAGGCCGGCCTCAGATGCCACCAGACCGCCGGCGGCGAGGTCCCACGGCTGCAGGCCCTCCTCGACGTAGGCGTCGTAGCGCCCCTCCGCCAGACCACACAGATCGAGTGCAGCCGAGCCGATCCGCCGGATGTCACGCACCTGCGGGATGAACAGGGCCATCGCGGCAGCCTGCTTGGTCCGGATGTCGGGCTGATAGTTGAACCCGGTGGCGACCAGTGCGTGGGCCACGCTGTCTGGGCGCGGCGCCGTCAGCACGGTGCGCTGGTCGCCGTCATACCGCCACGACCCTTCCCCGCGCACCGCTCCGTACGACTCGCCGGTGGGCACCGACACGACATAGCCGGCCACGACCTCGCCAGCGACCCGCACGGCGATCGAGACGGCGTATGCGCCGATGCCGTAGACGAAGTTGACGGTGCCGTCGATCGGATCGACCACCCAGTCAACGCCGGACGTGCCGATCAGGTCCTCCCCCTCCTCGCCGACGAACCCGTCATCAGGACGAGCGTCGAGGATGCGAGAGCGGATCAGGTCCTCGGTGGCCCGGTCGATCTCGGTGACGACGTCGGTCGGGCTCGACTTCGTCGCCGCGACGTCGACCCGTCCGGCCGGGCGGGAGTGCCGCACGAAGGCGGCCGCCTCCAGGCCCACGGCGCGGGCCAGGCTCAGCAGATCGCCCGGGTCGGGTGACGGGTTCACACGCCGCCGATGGTGGGCAGCGGAGCGCGCACGTTGGGGCAGCAGTCCATCGGGCACCGATCGTGAGACGCGGCGAACTCCCCCACGGCGATTCGGTCTGGTGTCTCGCCGCGCTCGGCCGCGGCTCGCTCGACCAGCAGGTCGCCGACCATGGAGACGAAAGCGGCGCTCGAGCCCGGGGTGTCGACGCGGTCGAACTGCAGGCGAAGGCGCTCGGCCGTGGCCTTCGCCTCGGTGTCGAGATCGTAGATGACCTCCATGTGGTCGGAGATGAAGCCGATCGGCACGACGACGACTGACTCGACGCCCTGCTCGGACAGGTGTTCCATGTGGTCGTTGATGTCCGGCTCCAGCCACGGCACGTGCGGGGAGCCGGACCGCGAGCAATAGGCCAACGACCATGCCTCGGCGCCCGCACCGTCGGCGACCAGTGCTGCGACGCTCTGGTGCTGGCGCTCGTAGGCCTTCTGGTCGGGACCGCCGCTGCCGTCGTTCATGCCGGTCGGGATCGAGTGGGTCACGAACACGACATGGGTGCCCGCGGGCGCCTCCTCCAGCGCTGCCCGGGTGGCGTCGGTGAAGGGGCCGACGAAACCTGGGTGGTTGAAGTAGTGCCGCAAACGATCCATGCCGATGGTCAGACCGGTCGAGGCGTCGTGCAGGTTCTCGCGGTACTGACGGCATCCGGAGTAGGAGGAATAGGCGCTGGTGAGGAAGCACGCCACGCGTTCGACGCCATCGGCAACCATCTCGCGGGCTGCGTCGCGCAGGTACGGATCCCAGTTGCGATTGCCCCAGTAGACCGGCAGGTCGATACCCCGGTCCGCGAGATCCTTGCGGATCGCGTCGAGCAGCTGGCGGTTCAGGTCGTTGATCGGCGACTTGCCGCCGAACAGGTGGTAGTGCTCACCCACCGCGGCCAGTCGCTCGCGTGGGATGCCTCGCCCCGCGGTGACGTTCTCGAGGAACGGGATCACGTCATCGGGATGCTCCGGCCCTCCGAAGGAGACCAGCAGGAGCGCGTCGTACGGCCGAACATCCATGCTCCAATTCTGGCACGCGAACGTCCCGGCGTCTCATGAGCACAGCGGGCGAGCAGGCGTGGAGCCTGACAGGATCAGCACCATGCTGCTCATGCTGATCACCGGTGTTCTCGCAGGCGCAGCGCTTGGGTACGTGCTCCAGCGCTCAGGTCTGTGCTTCCACTCGATGTTCGCCACTGCGTGGACCGGCTCGACCCGGTTGCTCCGTGGCTGGCTGCTCGGTGTGGCGATCGCCGCCGTCGGCCTGTCGCTGCTCTACGCGTCGTCCGCCTTCGACCAGCTGAATGAGGGCTTGGCCTTTCGCCCAGTGCGCAACATCATCGGTGGTCTGTTGATCGGTGCCGGCATGGCCGTGGGCCGCACCTGCGCATCCGGACTGTTCTACAAGCTGGGCGCGGGCATGCTCGGCTCCGTGGTCGGTATCGCTGGCTGGATCGCCGGAGAGCTCGTGGCCACTCGGATCGACGTGCCCGGACCCACGGTGCTGGGCGGCGGCACCGACGGAACCATCACCGACGTGCTGGGCGTCCCTCGGCTGGTCGGCGCGGTCGTGCTGCTGGTCGTCGTGCTGCTGATCTGCCGGGTGCTGGTGCGGCGCGAGGGAGGCGGCTCCGCCCGTGGTGCGTTCGACGACTCGCAGCCCTCGAACACGTGGACGTGGCAGCGCACGGGCATCGCCCTCGGTGCCGTTGCGGTGCTCGGGTGGGTGCTGGCTGGAGCGGGCGATGCGACCTTCGGTCCCAGCACGGTCGGGGCCTCGGCGAGCCTCGAGGCAGGCAGCCCGATGTGGTGGCTGATCGCCTTCCTGCTCGGGCTGGTCCCCGGCGCGCACCTCGCCGCCCGCCGTACCGGTGATTGGCGCCCCCGGGGTGAGACGCCCGTGCGGTACGGACAGCTGGCCATCGGCGGCTTCCTGCTCGGAGCAGGAGGGTGGATTGCCGGCGGCTGCAACCTGGGGCACGGACTGTCCGGCGCCGCGCAGCTCAACGTCGCCTCCTGGGTCGCCGTCGCCGCGATGGCCGTCGGGGTCGGTGTCACCCGCCGCGTCCTGGACTCCCGCACCGCCGTCTCCCCGGGGCGGTGAGGAGTCGCGGGGTTGCCATGCGCCGCGTCCCGTCGCGGCTGACACAGTGATCCCATGACGACACGAGGACTGGTTCTGGGCGGCGGCGGCATCACGGGGATCGCGTGGGAGACCGGGTTGCTCTGGGGGCTGGCCGAGGCTGGGCTCGACCTGACCAGCGCCGACCGGATCGTCGGCACGTCGGCCGGGTCGATCGTGGGCGCGCAGATCACCAGTGACCTCGGGCTCGAGGAGCTCTACCGGCGTCAGCTGCTGCCGCCAGCCGACGATGCGCCGCTCTCGTCGATCGGTCCCGGCGTCGCTGCCCGATTCGTGGTGTCGTTGCTGCGGGCACGCGGTGACGTGACGCGGTTCGGCCGCCTCCTCGGCGCGGCGTCGGTCAAGGCCACCGCGGACGGCAAGACACCCACCGTCGAGGACCGTTACGCGCAGGTGGACCAGCGCATCGGCGGGCTGACCTGGCCGAACCGTGACCTCGTGGTCACGGCCGTCGACGTCGCCACCGGCGAGATGGTCACCTTCGGACCCCGTACCGCACGACCCGCCGTGTCGCTGGAAGACGCGGTCAACGCGAGCTGCGCCGTGCCGTTGGTCTACCCGCCGATCCCGATCGACGGCGGCACCTACATCGACGGCGGGGCGCGATCGGGATCCAACGCTGACCTGATGGTGGGGATGGACGTCGTCATCGCCATCACCCCGATGGACCGCTCGGTCGGACCGCTGCGAAGTGCCGCCCAGCAGCTGCGAGGACCTCGGCGTGCAGCACCTCGTGATCTCCCCCGACACCGCGGCCAGCACCGCGATCGGCAAGAACGTCCTGGATCCCGCCGCTCGGCCGCCGTCTGCTCGGGCAGGCTACGCCCAGGCCGCCACCGAGATCGATCGTCTTCGCGCGCTGTGGGCCAACCGCTAGAGATCGGCCGGGTGGTCGGAGAACGAGTGCTTCGGAGCAGCGAGCAGGGCGAGCGCTGCGATGAAGGCCGCAGCTGAGCACACCGACCAGACGATGAGATAGCCCGACAGTGGCGCTTCGGGAGCGGTCTCGCCGAGCTTGTCGATCGATCCGGTCGAGGCCAGCGCGATCGCGAAGATCGACGACGCGATGGCTCCGCCGATCACCTTGGTGCCGTTGGTCATGCCCGTGGCGATGCCGGTGCGCTCCGGTGGTGCCGCTGCAGCAGCAGCTGCCGGCAGCGAGGCGACCAGCGCGCCGGACCCAAAGCCAGCGATGGCCATGTTCGTCAGTGCCTGACCGGTCGTGTCGTGGAACGGCAGCCACAGGGCGTAGCCGATGCCGACCAGCACGCATGCGGCCACCAGCGTGTTGCGGACGCCCAGCCAGCGCGTGGTGAGCGGCAGCGTGAAGGCCCCGATGGCCAAGGTGATGACGTAGACCCCGATGAGGGTCGACACGAAGGCGGAGTCGGCGCCCAAGCCGTAGCCGCGCACGTCCGGATCGGCCTGCGCGAAGGTCGACAACGGAATCTGACCGCCCAGCACCGGGATGCCGAAGAGGAACGCCGTCAGCTGGATCGGCCACTGTCGCGGCCCCGTCAGCAGGTCGACGTCGATGATCGGTTCGTGGTGCGCTCGCTCGTACCGCACGAAGGGCACCAGCGTGAACAGTCCCAGCGCGATGAGACTCCAGGCCCGCACGCTCGCAGATCCGTCGAGACGGATGTAGACCAAGCCAGCCATGACCAGGCCGAGCGCAAGGGTGATCAGGCCCAGACCACCCCAGTCGATGCCGCCCTCGGACTCCCCCGGTACGTCCTCGATGCCCGCCCACACGAGGAAGAACACGGCCGTGACGACGATGGCGGGTCCGGCCAGGATCAGGTTCATGTCGAAGCTCTCCACCAGCAGGCCGCTGGTCACCGCTCCGATGATGACCGACAGCTCCAGTGCGCCGACCAGCACGGCGGCGCCCCGCCGGGTCAACAGCGCCTGTCGCCCCGTGTCACGGGTCCGGCGGTGAATGATCGCGATCTCCAGCGGCAACCAGATGATCGCCGCGCCCTGCAGGGCCCAACCGATCAGGAAGGTGGTGAACGACGGAGCCACCACGGTGATCCACGACCCCAGCATCGTGACGCCGAGCGCGATCAGCAACACCTTCTTGTGGCCGATCAGGTCAGCAAGGCGGGCGAGCAGCGGGATGCACAACGCCGAGACGATCAGCTGAGCCGCCTCGAACCAGTTGATGTCCCCCTCGGAGATGGTCAGGTGGTCTGCGATCTGTGGGTAGATCGGCGTGTAGTACCCCTGCAGAACTCCGCTGGCCACCTCCACGGCGACGAGGAACCCGACGATCGCGCCCAGTCCCTGCACCGGGGTGACGGGCGACGTGCTGCGCGGCGTGCTGGTCATGCGGGGAGCCTCTCGATCAGTCGTCGGTACCACCGGACACCGTCGAGGAATGCGTCCACGTCCAGGTGTTCGTCGTAGGAGTGGATGGACTCGCGCTGCGCCTTCGTCATCCGAAACGGCGCGAAGCGGTAGACCCGATCGCTGATGGCGCAGAAGAATCGTGAGTCGGTGGCCGCCATCATCACGTACGGCGCTGGCGCGGCGTCGTCGAAGACCTCGGAGATCGTCGACTCGACCAGTGCGAAGGCGTCGTCCATCGGCGAGACCGGACTGGGCTCGTTCTGCTCCACGACGTCGATCTCCACCAGGTCGTCGTCGACGACCTTGCGCACGTGGTCCAGCACGCCTGCGACCGTGTCGCCGATCATGATGCGGATGTTGACGCCGGCCGTGGCGGTCGCGGCGATCACGTTGAGCGCGGGTGACCCCGAGAGGGTCGTGATCGCGAAGGTCGTCCGGGTCATCGCGGCCGTCTCGGGGCCCGCTGCGAGCAACACCTTGGTCAGCACCGGCTTGAGCCGGCCCGCATTCGTCAGCAACGGGCGCAAGGGCAACGGACCGTGAGGTCCCATGCGACGGAACAGCTCCACGGTCGGCTCGGGGACACGCGCCGGCATCGACGATCGGTCCAGTCGGGTGATGGCTCGCGCGATGCGCGCGGTGGGCCCCATCCTCGCCGGGGTCGACGCGTGCCCACCGCGCCCCTCGACCCGGAGCTTCAACGACGTCAGGCCCTTCTCGGTCAGGCCGATCACACCGATGGGCACCTTCACGCCGGGGAACGCCTCGCTGGCGATGGCCCCACCCTCGTCGAGCACGAACCACGGTGTGATCCCGCGGCGGCGCAGCTCCTCGACAGCCAGCTCGGCCGCTGTGCCGGAGACCTCCTCATTGCAGCCAAAGGACAGCCAGACGTCCTGCGCCGGGGTGAATCCCGCCGCGAGCAGCGTCTCGACCGCCGCGCAGATGCCCACGACGCAGCCCTTGTCGTCGAGCGTGCCGCGGCCCCACATGGTGCCGTCGATGATGTCGGCGCCGAAGGCCGGGTGCTGCCAGGTCCCCTCGACCGGCACCACATCGAGGTGGGCCATCAAGACCACCGGCTTCTCGGCGCTGACGCCCGCCCAGTGAAAGAGCAGACCATGCGTGTCGATCCGCGTCAGCTCGAGCCGATCGTGGAGCAACGGGAACCGGCGGGCCATCTCCTCGATCAGGTCGTCGAACGCAGCCACGTCGACCTGATCGGGGTCACGGTCGCTGACGGTCGGGATCCGGACGAGGGCCTGGAGCGCTGCAATGGCCTCGGCGTCGTCCATGCCCGGCAGCGTACTGGGACTGGGGTTCGGGCTAGCGAGCGTCGGGCTCGGAGAGCCGGTCGAGGATCAGCCCTACGACAGTCTCACCTTGGTCGGTGTCGAAGATGTTCTGCGCGTGGGCCGAGCCCGGCAGCAGGACCGCCATGTTGTCCGATCCCGGCCCGGCATCGGCGAGCTGGGTGGACACGTCAGCCACCGACTCGTCCTCGCTGGCGATGAACAGCTTGGGCTCCTCGCCAAGACCGTCGACAACGGAGTTGGGCGACAGGAGGATCAGCTGAGCTGGCAGGTTCGGCTGATCTGAGGCCAGCTGCAAGATCGCGTCCGCTCCGGCCGAACCGCCCACCAGCGCCACGTCCTCGATGCCCTCGCTCTGCAGGGCCTTCACGGCACTCTCGATCGCGTCGGGGCTGATGTCCTCGACCGCGACGACCGTGAAGCCCTGGTCCGCGATCAGCGGGGCCTGCTCGCTCCAACTGGCTGCGTCGAAGGCGGCACCGTGGGCCAGCACGACACCGCGGGCGCCATCACCCCAGCGCAGGGAGTCGTTGCCGCCGACTTGTCCCCGCGTCGCGTCAGCAGGCGAGGAGCCAGCCGAGTCGCCAGGTGTCTGTGTGCTGCTGCAGCCTGCCAGCACGAGAGCAGCGAGTACGAGACCGAGCATGAACCGAGGGAGCCGCATGCCTCGACGCTACGTCGTGTCGCGACGCCCGGCCACCACACGCCCCGACGGGTCGATCGTGTGACCCTCCGCCCGCAGCAGCGGCGCAGCGGCTTCCCGGTGCTGTCGGTACACGTGCCCGCTGGAAGAAACCACCCGCCACCACGGCAGGCCAGGGACGCGTCGCAGCACGTTCGCCACCGCCTGACCCGCACCCGGGTGCCCCGCTTCGAGCGCAACGTCGGTGTAGGTCACGAGGTCGCCGGGCAGCAGTCCTGACACCACGTCGACCACCCGCTGCTGGAACTGAGTCAGCGTCATGGGTGCTTCGGCATGCCCTCCGCCGGGTAGCGGGAGCGCCGAGTCGACATCGACCATGCCGCCAGTCAACCGGACCTGTGGTGACGACTAGATTCAGCCCATGCTGCAGACGTATCGCGCCGCCTTCTCGGCGCCCGGTGCGGCGCTGTTCTCAGCCACCGGCGCGCTCGCCAGATTGCCGCTGTCCATGACCGGCCTCGGCATCGTGCTGGTGGTCGCGCTCCGAACCGACTCCTACGGTCGCGCTGGCACCGTCGCCGCGGTCTACGTGCTCGTCGCGTCGATCAGCGGACCGTTGCAGGGACGGATCGCCGATCGGGCCGGCCAGGCCCCCGTTCTCTGGGTCGCCGGTGCACTGCACGCCACCGGCATCGTCCTGACTCTGCTGTATGTCGACTCAGCGGTGCCGCTCCCCCACCTCGCCGTCGCCGTCGCGGGACTGGGCGCGCCCCAGGCGGGCAACATGGTGCGAGCCCGCTGGGCTCATGTGCTCGAGGATCGCGAGCAGGTGAGCACGGCATTCGCGATCGAGGCGGTGCTGGACGAAGCCGTCTTCGTGGTCGGTCCGGTCCTCGTCACCTTCCTGACCCTTCAGGTGGCCGAGAGCAGCGGCCTGCTGGTCGCCGGGATCGTGTCGACGCTCGCATCCTGGGCGTTGGCGCTGCAGCGCGGCTCCGAGCCACCCATTCCCGAACGCACGGGTCAGCCCGCAGCACCGATCAATCTCGCCCTGTTGTGGCCGCTGACGGTCGTCTCGGTGGGCCTGGGCGTGTTGTTCGGCTCGACGGAGGTCGTCGTCGTGGCGTTCACCGACGAGGCGGGACGCGACGATCTCGCCGGAGTGATCCTGGCCGTGTGGGCTCTGGGAAGCCTTCTCTCCGGACTGATCGTCGGCGTCCTGCCCACCCGCGAGCCGCTGCGTCGCATGCGGTGGGCACTGCTCGGGCTCACCGTGCTGTTCGTCCCGCTCAGCCTGATCGACGGGATCCCCCTGCTGGCGATCGGCATGCTCGGAGCAGGTCTGATGATCTCGCCGACCGTCATCGCCATGACCCGACTGGTCGAGATCGGGGTGCCATCGCGACGCTTCACCGAGGCTCTCGGATGGATCACCACCGGCCTCGCCGGCGGTGTCGCGCTGGGTGCCGCGGCCGTTGGCAGGGTCATCGACGCCCAGGGCGCATCGGCCGGATTCCTCGTCCCGTTGGGTGCCGTTGCCGTCGCCACGCTGCTGGCCTGGACCCGCGTCCCGAGCGCCCGCGCCGCTGCTCCGATGACCGACTACGGTGGGGCCCAAGATGACTGACCTGACACTGGCCGACCGCAGCGTCGAACTCGTCCGCGCATGGATCGATCCGCAGCAGGCCCGCAAGCACCGACCCAGCCCAGCGGCGCGCCGTCTCGCCAAGCTGCTCAAGGACCCCGACGGCCTCGAGTTCACGATTGCCTTCGTCGACCGTGTCGTGCGACCCGAGGACACCGGTGTCGCAGCCCGCAACCTGCGCGACCTCGCCTCCAGCACACCTGCCTTCCTCCCCTGGATCCAGCGCTTCCTCCTCAAGCTCGGCGCTCTGGTCTCCCTGATCGCCCCCACGTTCGTCGTCACCGCGGCGCGCGGCACGTTGCGTCGCATGGTCGGCCACCTCGTGATCGACGCACGACCCCGTCCGCTGGGCAAGGCGATCGGCAAGCTGCGGCGCAGTGGTGACCGTCTGAACCTGAACCTGCTCGGCGAGGCCGTGCTCGGCGATGGCGAGGCTGAGCGTCGCCGTGATGCGACCCTGCGCCTGCTGGAGCGTCCCGACGTCGACTACGTGTCGGTCAAGGTGTCGTCGGTCGCCAGCCAGCTGTCGATGTGGGCCTTCGACGAATCCGTCGCCCGGGTCGTCGAGCAGCTGGAGCCCCTGTACGCCAAGGCCGCCGAGGACGACACCTTCATCAACCTCGACATGGAGGAGTACCGCGACCTCGACCTCACGATTGCGGTCTTCACCGCGATCATGGACCGGTTCCCGCAGCTCAAGGCCGGCATCGTGCTGCAGGCCTACCTCCCCGATGCGCTGGGCGCCATGCAACACCTGCAGGGCTGGGCCACCGTCCGTCGCGCTGCGGGCGGTGCGCCGGTCAAGGTCCGCGTCGTCAAGGGAGCCAATCTCGCGATGGAGCGCGTCGACGCGGCCGTCCACGGCTGGCCGTTGGCCACGTGGGGCAGCAAGGTCGAGACCGATGCCGGCTACAAGCGGGTGCTCGACTGGGCACTCACACCCGATCGCACCGACGCGATCGAGATCGGCGTGGCCGGCCAGAACCTGTTCGACATCGCGTACGCATGGTTGCTCGCGGGCGACCGGGGCGTCCGCGACGCCGTCACGTTCGAGGTGCTGCTGGGCATGGACTCCGGTCCGGTCGACACGGTCCGCGACGAGGTCGGCGGGCTGCTGTTGTACACCCCCGTGGTCGATCCGGGCGAGTTCGACGTCGCCATCGCCTACCTCGTGCGACGACTCGAGGAGAACGCGTCTGACGAGAACTTCATGTCGGCGGCGTTCGACATCGGTACCGACCCGGAGCTGATGGCTCGGGAGGTCGACCGTTTTCTGGAGTCCGTCGACCTGATGGAGAAGCGCGGTCCCGAGGCGCATCGCGTCCAGGACCGCACCGCACCGGTGGCCGAGCTCTCACCCGACGCCGAGCAGGCGTTCCGCAACACCCCCGACACCGACCCGTCGATCGAGATCAACCGCGTGTGGGCCAGCCGCGCCCTGTCCCGCGTCGACTACACCCAGATCGGCAACGAAACCGTTCGCGGTGGTCTGGTCCGCGGACCCGCCAGCCTCGAGACGGTCATCCAGGACACCCGCGATGCCGCGATGGCCTGGAACGCGCGGGGGGCCGATGTTCGCGCCTGGATCCTGCACCAGGCCGGTCGCGCGCTGGAGTCCCGTCGCGGTGACCTCATCACGGTCATGGCCGCCGAGTCCGGCAAGACCGTCGCCGAGGGCGACGTCGAGGTCAGCGAGGCGATCGACTTCGCCCACTACTACGCGGAGTCCGGCCGCCGACTCGATGCCGTGGACGGCGCTGTCATGACTCCGGCCAAGCTCACCGTCGTGATCCCACCGTGGAACTTTCCGGTCGCCATTCCCGGCCGGCATGGTGCTGGCAGGCCTGGCCGCCGGCAGCGGCGTCATCATCAAGGCCGCCCCGCAGACACGTCGGTGCGCGGCCGTCATGGTCGAGGCGCTGTGGCAGGCCGGTGTCCCCCGCGACCTGCTGCGGTTCGCGACCCTCGAGGAAGGTCCGTTGAGCAAGGCGATGGTGGCTCACTCCGATGTGGACCGCGTCCTGCTGACCGGCGGATGGGAAACCGCTGCACTGTTCCGCTCGTGGAAGCCCGATCTGGCGCTGTCGGCCGAGACCAGCGGCAAGAACGCCCTGGTCGTCACCCCCAGCGCCGATCTGGATCTTGCCGTCTCCGACCTGGTCAAGAGCGCCTTCGGTCACGCAGGACAGAAGTGCTCGGCTGCCAGCCTCGGCATCCTCGTCGGCTCGGTCGGCACGTCCGAGCGATTCCGTCGCCAGCTGGTCGACGCCGTTCGCTCGCTCAAGGTGGGCCATCCCGTCGACCCCGAGGTCGCCATGGGTCCGATCATCGAACCGCCGCGCGGCAAGCTGCTCTCCGGGCTCACCGAGCTCGGGCCAGGCGAGTCGTGGCTGCTGGAACCGCAGCGCATCGGCGACGACGACCGACTGTGGACCCCCGGCATTCGTGACGGCGTGCAGCCCGGTAGCGAGTTCCATCGCACCGAGTACTTCGGGCCCGTGCTGGGACTCATGCACGCCGACTCCCTCGGTCAGGCCCTGGAGTGGCAGAACGCCACCGACTACGGACTCACCGCCGGAATCCACTCGCTGGATCCCGACGAGGTCAACCAGTGGATCGACACCGTGCAGGCAGGCAACCTCTACGTCAACCGCGGCATCACCGGTGCCATCGTGCAGCGCCAACCGTTCGGCGGATGGAAGCGTTCCTCGGTCGGCACGACCTGCAAGGCCGGCGGACCAAACTTCTTGCTGCACCTGGGCACGTGGCACTCACGTCCGCTGCGGCGGACCGCAGACCGGTCCGTCCTGGTGCCGTCGGTCACCGCCGTGCTCGACGCGGCCGGTTCGCACCTGGGCGCGGATGTCCACGCGGAGCTCGCTGCCGCCGCGACCTCGGACGAGATCGCCTGGCGACGCGAGTTCGGCGTCAGCAAGGACGTCAGCGGACTCGGTGTGGAGCGCAACGTGTTCCGGTACCGCGTCACACCGGTGTCGATCCGCGCCGATCACGCCGACCTGGCCGACGTCGTCCGCGTGCTGCTCGCCGCGGCCCGCACGGGCGCGCCGATCGATGTCAGCTCCACCGACGAGCTGCCGGCCGGTCTGGTCCCGCCCGAGGTGTCGCTCACGGTCGAGTCGCGGACAGCCTGGCTGACCCGCGTCGCCGCCGAGCGTCCTGCCCGCATCCGCCTCATCGGCGGCGGCGCCCGGGATGCTGCCGTGGCAGTCGAGGGTGATCCCGACGTGGCGATCTACGATGGCGCGGTCACGCTGGCGGGTCGGCTCGAGCTGCTGCCGTTCCTGCGCGAGCAGGCCGTCACCATCACGCAGCACCGATTCGGCAACCACGACCCGTCGTTCGACCGCGTTCTGCCGCGTTCACCGCGCTGACGACCCGTACAACACGACGCGCCGATTCGGCGCGTCACCGAGAATCACGGCGTGTCGTCCCTACGATGGAGAAAAGGTCGCCCGTGACACCGTGCGGGTGGCAAGGCACTGGGAGGCAGACGAGATGCGCGAACTCGGCTTCGACGGCGTGAGCGAGGACCAGACGTTCCTCCTCGTGCGTGACGCGTCGACCGACGAGCAGTTTCGTGTGCCCCTGACCGGCGAAGCATCTGTCCTCGTCGCTGGTGCCACTGCGTCTTCACCCCTCGTGTCGTCTTCTGCCACCGGTTCGGAGCCAGCCATGGACACCAGCATCACCCTCAGCCCGCGCGACATCCAGTCCCGTATTCGTCGAGGTGAGTCCGCCCGTCAGGTCGCCGACTCCTGCGGCATGCCCTTCGACCGTGTCGACGGCTTCGCCGGCCCGGTCATCGCCGAGCGCGAATACATGTACCAGCAGGCCCGCAAGACCTCGCTGCGCCGCAAGCACGTCACGGGGGCGGGCATGCTGCTCGGTGCACTCGTCGACGCGGCGATCATCGACTCCGGGGGTGTCCCCGAGAACGCCGAGTGGGACGCCTGGCGCCGCGAGGACGGACGCTGGACCGTGCTGGTCACGCCGGCTGGATCTGAGCAGACCGCCACCTTCATCTACGACTCCCGTGGTCGGTACGTGGTCCCCACGGACGAGTTCGCCCACGACCTGGTCGGCGACGTCTCCCTGCCGGACACCCCCGACATGGCCATCGCCGATGCCGTGCGCTCCCCGACTCCCCCGGTCCAGACGGCCGCCGAGATCTCCGACCAGGACGCTGGCCTGACGCCTACCGAGCCGACCGAGACCGAGGTGACACAGACCGAGCTGGAATTCAGCGATCTGTCCGGCATCCTCGACGATCTGCCGCCAGACGTCGCAGCCGCAGAGGCGCTGCTCGACGCCGCCGCCGGTGTCAGCAGAGTGTCCTCGCTGAAGGCCGCCCGCGACCGCCGTGCCCAAGAGGCCTTGGCCAAGCAGGAGTCCGAGGCCGCTGCAGACTCCGAGATCCAGCACGACGTCGACCAGCTCGAGGACGCCCTCGAGACCGATGTCGCCGTCCCCGACACCGCCGGTCCCCGCAAGAAGCGTGGCGAGCGCCGCCGCGTCCCCAGCTGGGACGAGATCATGTTCGGCGGAAAGGATGATTGAGACTGAGCCGAGACCGCTCTGCGGTCGAGCGCGAAGGAGCGCCAGCGCAGCGTGAACGTGGAGCGGCGAAGCCGCCTCATGTGAGGCGTGGTGAGGACACGTGCTCGCGCACGCCTGGTCGTGTGGCCCGCCTCGGTCGCTCGTTCCTCGCTCCCTCACCGTCGGCCGCAGGCGGCCTCCTTGGCGAGCGGGTTCTCCCTCAGTCGAATGGAAGAACGTCGGGCGACAACGCGGCCGCCTTGGCGGCCTGCGCTGTCATGCGACGGCGATGATGTCGCCGGCACAGCACCTCGTAGCCGATCATCGGCTGTGGGCGGTCCGGGTCTTCCACATCGCCCACCACGATGACTTCGCCCTCGGTGACCATGACGCCGTCAGCGGTGCGTGCGTTGTGGGTGGCGCGTTCCCCGCACCAGCACAACGCCTCGACCTGCAGCGTGTGCACCCGGTCGGCCAGCTCGGTCAGCCGCAATGAGCCGGGGAACAACCGGGTACGGAAATCGGTGAGGATGCCGAATGCGAAGACGTCGATGTCGAGCTCGTCGACCACCTTGGCCAGCTGGTCGATCTGCTCGACCGTGTAGAACTGCGCCTCGTCGCACACGAAGTAGTCGATCCGACCGCCCTGGGTCAGCTCGTCGACCGTGAAGTGCCAGAAGTGGAACGACTCATCGACCTCGATGGCCGCGACCTCCAGCCCCAGTCGACTGGACAGCCGCGCCGCGCCCGCCCGGTCGTGCGACGTGAACACGCGGCCTTCTCGACCTCGGGCCCGGTGGTTGTGGTCCATCTGCAGGGCGAGCGTGCTCTTGCCGCAGTCCATCGTGCCGGAGTAGAAGTTCAGGTCGCCCATCGGTTCAACGCGCCACGAGCACGGGGATGCGCAGCTCGGCCTCGGTGATCGAGCCGTGGAACCCGGTCATCTTCATCTCGATCGCGAACTCCTCGGAGGAGAACACCGCGAAGTTGCCGAGGGCGGCGACGAGCACGTCGCCGATGCGTCCGCGGACGTCAGGTCGCAAGGGACCGAACCACTCCTCGGACTCATCTCGGGTGCGTACCTCGACCAAATCGCCGAACCGGGCCCGCCAGCGTGCCGCCACGTCGTCGGCAGCGCCAGCCCGCGTGTACAGGTGGCGGAACCGAGCCTCGCCGGCCAGCAGGGTGACGTCCTGGAGCAGAGCGGGTTCGGAGTCGACGTCGAATCGGTTCTCGGCGGGGAGGTCGATCATGCCGTGGTCGGCGGTGACGATCAGCACGCAGTCCTCGGGCAGCTCGCGTCGCAGCTCTGCCAGCTGGGCATCGATGACGGCCAGCATGTCGCGCCATTCTTGGGAGCCACAGCCCTTGGCATGGCCCGTGAAGTCGAGTCGGGATTCATAGGCGTACGTCATGGACCGCGGTGCGGCCTCGATGACGTCGAGCACGACATCCAAGCGTTCATGGGTGGATTCCACGCCGTGGAAGGGCACACCGCGCTGGCTGCACAGGGTGAGGCCGGTGTCGATGAACTTGGCGTGATTGACCGAGCTGGTCGCCACGCCGCCCTCGAGCATGCGCTGCAACACGGTCGTGACGGGTTGCCACTGGGCTGGGTCGAGTGGCTGGTCCCACTTGAGGGTGTTGAGCCGCGCGCCAGTCTCGGGGACGCGGCAGGTGTAGCCGACGATCCCGTGCTCTCCCGGCCGAACTCCGGTGCCGAGCGAGGTGAGGCTGGTGGCGGTCGTCGACGGCACGCCGCAGACGATGTCGTCGATGTTCGTGGCGCTGGACAGAAAGGGCGCCAGCTCCGCGTGGTCACGCAGCAGGTCCAGGCCCAGCCCATCGACCAGGCACACGACGTACCGGGGGGCCTCGGGCAGGCCCAGGGTGTTCGCGAAACCGTCGACGCCCAGGGCTGCCGCCACGCTCGGGAGCAGGGTGTCGATCGTCGCGCGCCCCGCCAGACCAACCGTCGTCACAGGCGACCAGCCGATGCGCCGTGGGACGTGGCGGCGGACAGCGTGCGGGCAAAGGCCAGCAGTCGTTCGACGGCTGCTCCCCCGTCCGCGGTGGCGCTGATGCGGAGCGAGAAATCATCGCCGGCGACCGAACCGGTGTAGCCGTGATCGGCGTCGCAGTCGGGGTCCGGGCACCGGGCCGGCTCGAGCTCGACTCGCGACACGGCGCCCCAGCTGACCGTCAGCACAGCCTCTTCGAGGCGGGCGGACGACGCAGAGACCATGCGGGTGACGACGACCGACCGCACCTGCGAGATGGCGACCGCCTCGGACGTGGTCGAGGTGTACGGCTTGGGCAGCAGGTCGTCACCGGGATGCTCGTCGGTGTGCACCAGCACGACCCGCGAGGGCGTCAGCACCATGACCGTCATGTGCCGACGGATCTCGTCACGATCGAACGTGGGCTCGTGGTGAAGGACGAACCCGTGCACCGACTCGTCGGCCAGCGCATCGGACAATCCTTGCGCCACGATCTCGGGGTAGTAGCCACTGCGGGAGATCTCCGCGAAGACCTCATCTCGCTGATCGGCACTCATGGCGTCAGGGTATCGCCCATCGCGGCGGGACGACTCAGGCGGCGGACGTACCACTCACCGCGGCGATCCGAGGACGGCATGACCTTGGCGCGAGCGCTGAGCGCCGTGAGCCCGCCGGGGTGCACCGAAACCGGCTCGAGGTCGAGCTCGACGATCTCAGGGAGGTCGTCCTTCATGGCCGCGAGCCGCACGATCACGTCCTGGACGGCGGCGACGTCAACGGGGTCGGAGCCGCGATAGCCGAACAACAAGCGGCGCCGACTTCAGGTTCGCGACCATGTCGCCAGCGTCGGAGCCGGTCAGCGGGGGGATGCCGTAGGTGCGGTCGCCCAGCAGCTCACTGGGTGCGCCAGCCAGCCCGAAGGAGACCAACGGTCCGAACAGTGGATCCTCCCTGACACCGTAGGAGACCTGGACGCCGTCGGGCGCAGCCTTCTGGACGAAGAACTTGGTCTCCTTCCGCATGCCGGTCCAGCTGGTGAGCGAGTCCCAGGCGCGACACATGTCGTCGGCGCTGTTGATCTCACGCCACACGTGAGCCAGGTCGGGTCGCTGGCGCAGGTGCTCGCTGCCAGCCTTCAGCACCACGTCCCAGCCATGCTGCTCGCCGGCAGCGACGGCTTCCTCGCGGTTGTACACATTGGTCCAGGTCAGCAGGTCGATGCCGTAGCAAGCCAGCAGGTCGTGAACCTGGTCGGTCGACAAGATCGCGCCACGTGGCGCCCGGGCCAGCGCATCGACGACCAGGGCTCGCGCATCGCCGGACCGGTGCTCGCCGTGGTGGAAGTCGCCGTGGTCGCGCGCCCGCCACTGGGCATACGTGACGACGCGAGCCAGCGCGCGCACCGCCGCCTCCGGAGCGGCGTACGACGGCACGGAACCGCGGCCCGCCGATCCACCGGCCACGTCGGGCACCCGCAGCAGGACCGGGACACCCTCGCTGCCCAGGAACGTCGACACGATCGGCTTGTCGGACTGCTCGCCGATCGCAGCCAGGACGTTGGCCACTTCCTCGCCGCTGTTGTTGATCGGTGGGATGTAGATGGCCACCAGCGCGTCGGTGTCCTCGTCAGCCAGTGACGACTCGATGGCCACCTCGAAGTCATCGGCGTTGGCGGTGGCTCCCAGAGCCACCCGTTCGTTCACGATCAGACCGCTCGACGTGGCGGCATCGGCCACGATCAGGGAGACGGCATCGGAGTTCCCGACGATCGAGACACGATTGCCGCGGGGCAGCGGCTGATGCGCCAACAGCTGGGCGACGTCGAACATCTCATCGAGCGTGTTGACCTGAATGACGCCGGCCTGACTGAACATCGCGTCCACGGCCGCTTGCGGGGCCGAGCTCCGGGTCACGGTGTGGCCCATGGGAACGCCTTGCGTGGATCCGCCGGACTTGACCGCGACGATCGGTTTGGAGCGTGAGACGCGGCGCGCGATGCGGGAGAACTTGCGCGGGTTGCCGATCGACTCCAGGTACAGCAGCACGACCTCGGTGTTGTCGTCCTCCTGCCAGAACTGCAGGAGGTCGTTGCCCGAGACATCGGCGCGGTTGCCGGCCGACACGAAGGTCGACAAGCCCAGACCTCGGCGCGAGACGGTCTCGAGGATGGCGGTGCCGAGCGCACCGGACTGGCAGAAGAACCCGACACGCCCCTGAGGCGGCATGCTCGGCGACAGCGAGGCGTTCAGCTTCAGGTCGGGGTCGGTGTTGATGATGCCCAGACAATTGGGGCCGATCAGGCGCAGTCCATAGCTGCGGCTCAGCCCCAGCAGGGCTCGCTGGCGCTTGCGTCCTTCCTCGCCCTCCTCGGCGAAGCCAGCGGAGATGACGACCAACCCGTGCACGCCCTTGGCTGCGCAGTCGAGCACGACGTCGTTGACCGACTCGGCCGGCACCGCCACGATCGCGAGGTCGACCTCGCCGGGGATGTCCTGCACCGTCTTGTGGGCGGTGAGTCCGGACACGGCCTCGGCCGTGGAGTTGACGGCGTAGACAGTGCCGGAGAAGTCGCCGAGCACCAGGTTGCGCACCATGGCCTGGCCGATGGAGTCCTGGCGGCGACTGGCACCGACCACGGCGATGGTGCGAGCCGAGAAGATGCGCTCGATCGATGCCGCTTCGGCGCGTTGCTCGCGGGCCCGCATGACGCCGATCGCGGTGTCGGTCGGGTCGAGGTCGAAGGTCAGCCGCTGCACTCCGTCATCCAGCGTTCCGTCAACCTTGTAGCCCATTTCACGAAAGATCTGCTGCATGCGGCGGTTGGCCGGCAGCACTTCGGCGACGAAGCTGGTGATGCCCCGCTCGCGTCCCGCCTGCGCCAGGTGCTCCAGCAGCAGCTGACCGACGCCGCGCCCCTGGTGGGCGTCCTCGACGAGGAACGCGACCTCTGCCTCCGCGCTGCCGGTGGCGTCGTAGCGTCCGATGCCGATGATCTCGTTGTGCAACGTCACGACGAACGCCACGCGACGGTCGTGGTCGACGGTCGTGAAGCGGGCCACATCGCTGGCCGACAGCGTCGGATAGGGCGCGAAGAAGCGAAAGTACTTGGACTCCTCGGAAACCCGCGAGTAGAACTCGATGAACTCGGGCGCATCCTCGGGCCGGACCGGACGCAGCTGGGCGACCCGACCGTCCTTCAACAGGACGTCGGCCTCCCATCGCTGCACGTCAGCAGGCTCGTCGGTCACGGTCACAACCTACCGAAGACCGCGCGAACCGGGGGCTCGGCGTGGCAACCCGCGTGCTGACCACCAGCCCCGGACAATGGCCCCATGGCACGTACCACTCAGCCGCCCACGGACGACTTCGACGAGCACATCATCGACACGAACATCGCGGTCGAGATGCGCTCCAGCTTCCTCGAGTACGGCTACTCGGTCATCTACTCCCGGGCACTGCCCGACGCCCGCGACGGGCTCAAGCCCGTGCAGCGCCGGTTGCTCTACACGATGGACGACATGGGCCTGCGGCACGACCGCGGCCACGTCAAGAGCGCCCGCCCGGTCGGCGAGGTCATGGGTCGGTTCCACCCGCACGGTGACAGCTCCATCTACGAGGCGCTGGTCCGGCTGGCCCAGCCGTGGTCGCTACGACTTCCCTTGGCCGACGGTCATGGAAACTTCGGTTCGCAGGACGATCCGCCCGCCGCCATGCGGTACACCGAGATCCGCATGGACGAGGCCGCCGAGGCCATGACCGCCTCCATCGACGAGGACACCGTCGACTTCAAGGCGAACTACGACGGGCGTGAGACCGAGCCGGTCGTGCTGCCGGCCGCCATCCCCAACCTGTTGGTCAACGGCACCACCGGTATCGCGGTCGGCATGGCCACCAACATCCCGCCGCACAACCTGATCGAGGTCGTTCAGGCGCTGCGGCATCTCCTGACCCACCCGACAGCAGACCTCGACGACCTGATGCGATTCATCCCGGGACCGGATCTGCCGTCGGGCGGCAAGATCGTGGGCCTCGACGGCATTCGCGAGGGTTACGCCACCGGCAATGGCCCGTTTCGCATGCGGGCCACGGCTCGCATCGAGAGCGTCACGCCGCGGCGCAAGGGCATCACCGTCACCGAGCTGCCGTTCAACGTCGGACCCGAGAAGGTCATCGAGTCCATCAAGAAGCTGGTGCAGGCCAAGAAGCTGCAGGGCATCAGCGATGTCAAGAACCTGACCGACCGGCACAAGGGCCTGCACCTGGTGATCGAGATCAAGAACGGATTCGTGCCCGAGGCGATCCTGGAGCAGCTGTATCGCGCCACGCCGCTGGAGACATCGTTCGGCATCAACGCCGTGGCCCTGGTCGACGGCCAGCCCCGCACGCTGGGTCTCAAGGACATGCTCGAGGTCTTCCTGGCCCATCGCATCGACGTCGTCCGCCGGCGCTCCACGTTCCGTCGCGGCAAGGCCGCCGACCGGCTGCACCTGCTCGAGGGACTCCTGCTGGCGCTGGTGGACATCGACGAGGTCATCGCGGTCATCCGCTCGTCGGACAACCGCGCGGAGGCCAAGGAGCGGTTGAGCGGCGTGTTCGACCTGACCGAGCCGCAGGCCGAGTACATCCTGCTCCTGACGCTCGGCCGCCTGACCCGCACCGACCGGGTCGAGATCGAGAAGGAGATCGAGCACCTGCGGCGCCTCATCGAGCAGCTGGACGAGATCCTCGCCGATGAGTCGGTTCTGCGCGCTGTCGTGGGCGACGAGCTCACCGAGGTGGCGCAGAAGTTCGGCACGCCTCGACGCACCGTGCTGCTGGAGTCGGCCGGGCAGACCGTCACGGCCGCCACCGCCGTCGAGGTCGCCGATGACCCGTGCTGGGCATTGCTGTCAGCCACCGGCCTCCTGGCTCGCACCAGCGACGACGCACCGATGGGTGAGGTCGGCGGTCGCGTCAAGCACGACACGATCATCTCGGCGGTGCGCACCACAGCCCGTGGCGAGATCGGCCTGGTCACGTCAGCTGGAACCGTCCGACGCCTGCAGGTCCTGGATCTACCTGGTCTGCCGGGCACCGCCCAGTCCCCCAACCTGCAGGGCGGAGTGCCACTGGGAGAGATCCTCGACCTGGGCCGCAGCACCGCGCTCGGACTGATGTCCTTGACCGACGACGGCCCGGGCATCGCCCTCGGCACCCGCCAGGGCGTCGTGAAGCGGGTCAAGCCAGACCACCTGCGCGGCGACGAGTGGGACATCATCGCCTTGGCCGACGGTGACGAAGTGGTCGGCGTGGCATCGCTGGCGACTGGCTCTGAGGAGCTGGCCTTCATCACGTCGGATGCCCAGCTGCTGCACTTCTCCGCCGAAGGCGTCCGCCCGCAGGGCCGCGGCGGTGGCGGCGTGGCCGGCATCAAGCTGTCCGACGGCGCCAAGGTTGTTGCCTTCGGCGCGGTCGGCGACATCGAGAACGCCGCGATCGTGACCGTCGCCGGCTCAGGCGACGCGCTGCCCGGCACCCAGACCGGAGCCGTCAAGGTCAGCCCGTTGAACGCCTACCCGGCCAAGGGACGCGCCACGGGCGGCGTGCGGTGCCAACGGTTGCTCAAGGGCGACAGCGGCCTGATCCTCGCGTGGGTCGGCAACGGGCCGCCCATGGCCTGCGCCCCCAGCGGATCTCCGGTGGACCTGCCCGAGCCGGACGAGCGCCGCGACGGATCCGGCGTGCCCGCGGCACAGCCGATCCTGGCCGTCGCTGGGCCGCCCACGGTGCCGACCCCCGTGCAAGACTGATCGCGTGCGCACTCCCCGACACGTCATCGTCCTCGCCCTGACTCTCGTCGCCCTCGTTGCTGCCGGCTGCAGCGGCAAGGACTCGACCAAAGAAGGCGACGGCGACACTGCCGCCATCCAAGCCCGGTTGCAGACCGCGCAACAGGCCATCACCGACGCCGAGGGTCTGAACATCTCGTTGAAGACCACCGAGCTTCCGTCAGGTGTCACCGGTCTGCTGTCGGCCTCCGGCCGCGGCTATCAGGGCGCCACCCAGGCCGATGCGGCCTTCACCGGTGACGTCACGGTCGTCACGGGCGGCAGCAGCCTCACGGCCGAGGTCGTGGCCGTGGACGGCAAGGTCTACGCCAAGACCAGCCTCACCCCGGTCTTCCTGGCCATCGACCCCGCCACGTTGAAGGCGCCAGACCCGGCCAGCCTGCTCGGCGCCAAGGGCGACGGCCTCCCGATCATCCTGACCAAGACGGACGACCTGGCTGAGAAGGGCAAGTCTCGCGATGGCAAGACGGTGCTCACGACCATCACCGGCACGATCCCCGGCGACGTGATCCAGGCTTTCTTGCCCACGGCCGACGCCGAGGGCACCTTCAAGGTCACCTATCGGCTCACCGACGACGACATCTTGACCGACGCCAACATCACCGGCCCGTTCTACGCCGATGGCGCCGACGTCACCTACACGATCGTCCTGGATCCCACCGACGACGCCACCGAGATCACCAAGCCCTAGGACGCCCATGGACACCCCGCCACCGGCGGACTCGGGAACCGCTCCCCTGGCTCGGTCGTCTCGACTGCTGCTGGGTCTCGCGGCCGTGGCCATCGCGTTCGCTGCAGCGGACACCTACGTCGTGGTGCTGGCGCTGCCGGACATGATGAGCGCTGCGGGCCTCGGGGTCGACGAGCTGCAGCGGGCCGCACCGATCGTCTCGGGATTCCTGTTGGGCTACGTGGGCATCCTGCCCTTGATCGGCCGCATCTCGGACCTGCGGGGCCGAGTTCCGGTGCTGCTGGGGTCGCTGGTCGTGTTCGCCGTCGGATCGCTCATCACGGCGGCCGCCTACAACCTCGACACAGTCGTGATCGGCCGACTCATCCAGGGCATCGGCGGCGGCGGCCTCATCCCTCCCACCTTGGCGCTCGTGGCCGACCTGTGGCCGCCGCAGAAGCGTGGGCTACCCCTCGGCATCGTCGGCGCGGTCCAAGAGCTGGGCAGCGTGCTCGGGCCGCTGTACGGCGCTGTCGTGCTCGCCTTCGGGTCGTGGCGCGACATCTTCTGGCTCAACTGTGCCGTGGGTCTGGTGCTGGCAGCCGCGATGCTGCGCCCCCGGGCCATCGAGGCACCGCCCGCACCGGGTCAGCCCCGATTCGACTGGATCGGCGCCACGTTGGGCTCGTTCGGCCTGCTGGGGTTGTCGCTGGTCATGTTGTCCCCGCGCCGCCTCGTCGAGGGCGTCACGACCGGATTGGCGTTCATCCCAGTCACCGGCGAGTCGCGCTGGCTCACCCCCATCGCGCTGGTGACCTTCGGCATCCTCGCGATGTTCGTGGTCTGGGAGGCGTTCGCGCCGCGTCCGTTGATCGGCTGGCGCGGCTGGGGCGAGATCGCCCGCGAGACCGATCTGGTCGGGGCCGCCTTCCTGACCGTCGCGCTCGGTGCTGTCATCATCACCTTCGCGTCGGCCGAACCTGAGACCACGGCAATCTCACCGTCGGCGCCCTATCTGTTGCCGCTGGCCGTCATGGCGCTGGGCGGTTTCGGCTGGCGCCAACGCACGGCCCGTGTCCCCCTCATCCCTCGCGGCGCCCTGGCCGCACGACCAGCCTGGGGCGCGCTCGTCGTGTCGTTCTTCGTCGGCGCGGCCCTGATCGCGGCGCTCGTGGACATTCCGTTCTTCGCCCGACTCACGGTGCACCGCGAATCCCAGCTCGACGCGGCGCTGGTGCTGGTGCGGTTCTTGATCGCCCTGCCGGTCGGCGCCGTCATCGGCGGATACCTGCTGCGCCGCATCCCCGCCGGGCCGCTGACGGCGGCTGCCATGACCCTGAGCGCCGTCTCGTTCTGGCACATGGCCACGTGGGATGCCACCTCGCTGGACAACGGCTACGAGACGATCTCGCTGATTGCGGCCGGCCTCGGTTTCGGTCTCGCCATCGCACCGGTCAACGCGGTCCTGCTGGAATACACCGCCGACGCGGTGCACGGGGTCGCCTCCGGATTGCTCATCGTCGCGCGCATGGTCGGCATGCTGCTGGGCATCTCCGCACTCACCACGATCGGCCTGCGCGCCTTCTACTCCGCCTCAGCGCAGATTCCGCCCGCCCCTGAGCTGTGCAACGGCAAGGCGTCGCTGTGTCTGGCCTACCGCAACGCAGTGCGCGACGCCGGCATCACCCAGCTGCATGCCGTGTTCATCGGCGCTGCAGTCTGCGCCGCCATCGCCGCGGTCCTCGCCCTGGTCCTGCTGCGTCGACCGGTTCCCGACGACCGCTAACGTAGGCCTCGTGAACGAATTTGACGACCTGCTCGAGGCCAACCGCCAGTTCGCCGACGACTTCGGCCTGACCGGGTTCGACGGCATCGCCCGGGCCGGTGTGGCCATGGTCACCTGCATGGACTCGCGCATCGCCCCACTGCAGATGATCGGCCTGGAGCCCGGTGACGCCAAGATCATGCGCAATCCCGGCGGTCGCGTCACCGACCAGGTGCTGGTGGCGCTGGTGCTCGGCGCGTCCCTCCTGCAGGTCAAGCGCGTCCTCGTGGTCGAGCACACCCGCTGCGCCATGGCGACGTCGACCGAGGACGAGCTGAAGACCCGGATCTCCGAGGCGACCGGCTCTGACGCCTCCTGGATGACGTTGGGAGCCATCGTCGACCAGCAGGCCACCATCCGCGCCGACGTGCATCGCGTCACGAGTCACCCGCTCATCCCCGCCGACGTCTCCGTCGGCGGCTTCCTCTACGACGTCGACACAGGCTTGCTGCAGCCCGTCGTCTGAGCGACCCGTTCGCCAGCGACGAGCTCTGCGAGGAGCGTGAGCGCGAGCGCCAGCGACCGACGGGGCACGCTCCGCTGGCGCGCCTGAGCGCTCAGGCGCAGAGCGCCTTCGGCTCAGGCGTCGATGTGGTCGACGTCGATGTCGTAGGCGCCCTGGACGATGAATTCCTTGCGGGGTGGGACGTCGTTGCCCATGAGCAGCTCGAAGACGTGATCGGCCTCAGCTGCGTCATCGACCGTCAGCCGCCGTAGCGTGCGGTGCCGAGGCTCCATCGTGGTCTCGGCCAGCTGATCGGCATCCATCTCGCCCAGACCCTTGTAGCGCTGCACCGGATCCTTCCAGCGCACGTTCTTGCGCTTGAGCTCGGCCAGCTTGCGCTGCAGCTCAGCGTCGGAGTACGTGTAGATGTATTGATCCTGTCCCTTCTTGGGACTGGACAACTCGATGCGGTGCAACGGCGGCACGGCCGTGAAGACCCGGCGCTCTTCCAGCAGGGGGCGCATGTAGCGGTAGAACAGCGTGGCCAGCAGGCAGCGAATGTGCGCACCATCGGAGTCGGCGTCGGCCATGAAGATGATGCGTCCGTAGCGTGCGTTCGCCAGATCGAAGGTACGCCCCGAGCCGGCGCCGACCACCTGGATGATCGAGGAGCACTCGGCGTTCTTGAGCATGTCGGCGATGCTGGCCTTCTGGACGTTCAGGATCTTGCCGCGGATGGGCAGCAGCGCCTGGAACTCCGAGTCGCGCGCCGCCTTGGCGGTGCCGAGAGCGGAATCGCCCTCGACGATGAACAGCTCAGAACGCTCGACGTCGTTGCTGCGGCAGTCGGCCAGCTTGGCCGGCAGCGCGCTGGACTCCAGCGCATTCTTGCGACGCTGGGTGTCGCGCTGCTGGCGGGCCGCCAGACGCGTGCGCGACGCGTCGACGACCTTCTGCATGACTTGGCGGGCCTTGGCCTTGTGGGCCACCTTGTTCGAGGACAAGAATGCCGTGAGCTCACGGGTGACGATCTGATTGACGATCTTGGTGACCGCAGGCGTGCCGAGGATCTCCTTGGTCTGGCCCTCGAACTGGGGTTCGGCGAGCCGCACCGTGACGATCGCCGTGAGGCCCTCCAGCACGTCCTCCTTGTTGACGTCCGGATCACCACTCTTGAGCAACCGCGTGCCCCGCAGGACGTCGTTGAAGCTCTTCGTGATGGCCCGCTCGAAGCCGTTGACGTGGGTGCCGCCCTTGGGCGTGGCAATGATGTTGACGAACGACGAGACCGTGGGGTCGTAGCCGGTGCCCCACCGCACCGCGATGTCGACGCCCAGCACGCGCTCGACGTCCTGTGGGGTCATGTGTCCCTTGGCGTCCAGCATCGGGACGGTCTCGGTGAAGGTGTCCTCGCCCTGCAGTCGCATGACGTCGGTGACACCTTCGTCAGTGGCGAGGAACTCGCAGAATTCGGCGATGCCGCCGTCGTACCGGAACTTCTCCTCATGCAGCTCAGGACCGCGTTCGTCGCGGATGACCAGCTCGAGGCCCGGCACCAGGAATGCCGTCTGGCGAGCCCGTGCCACCAGCTCGTCGTAGGCGAAGGTGGCGGTCTTGATGAAGATCTGCGGATCAGCCCAGTAGCGCACCCGGGTGCCGGTACGCGCCTTGGCGACCTTGCCGACCTTGCGCAGCGTGTTGTCCGGCGTGAAGGCTGAGTCGGGGGTGTCGCCGTCGAACACACCCGGCTCACCGCGGCGGAAGGACATGGCCCACGTGGCCCCGCCCTTGTCGACCTCGACGTCCATGCGCGAGGACAGGGCATTGACGACCGAGGCGCCGACGCCGTGCAGACCACCCGTGGCGTTGTACGAGCCGCCGCCGAACTTTCCGCCGGCGTGCAGCTTGGTGTAGACCACCTCGACACCGGTCAAGCCCGTCTTCTTCTCCCGATCCACCGGGACACCACGGCCCTCATCGCGCACCTCGACCGAGCCATCGGCGTGCAGCATCACGTCGATGTGCGACCCGTGGTTCGACAGCGCCTCGTCGACCGAGTTGTCGATGATCTCCCACAGGCAGTGCATGAGACCACGGGTGTCGGTCGAACCGACGTACATGCCCGGGCGCTTGCGCACCGCTTCGAGGCCCTCGAGCACGAGCAGGTTGCGCGCGTCGTAGGTGGTGGTGTCGATGGTGGTGTCCCCTTCCGGAGGTGTGCCTCCACGATAATCCGGTCAACCCACAGGACGAGCCAGACACGCGGCCCATGCGCCTGCGCGCCTGCGCCGATTTGTCACGACCCGGGAGTATTCATGATGTACATCACCCCCGCAGGCAAGGAATACCGAACCGTGATGTGATGTTGAATCAGGCAGACCCCCCCACCCAGTTCAGGACGGACAGGAAGCAGGCCACCGTGACCACCTTGACAGCCACTGCCTCCCTCGGAGCCCTCGACCGCTGCGACCGCTGCGGCGCCCAGGCTTACGTGCGGGTCACTCTCGGCGGAGGTGGAGAGCTGCTGTTCTGTGCTCATCACGCCCGCCAGCACGAGGACAAGCTGCGTGAGATCTCCGCCGACATCCACGACGAGTCGGACAAGCTGATCCCCACCGGGGCGGGCTTGACCGACTGACCCAGCCTCACCCACGAAGGCCCCGCCGAGACATCGGCGGGGCCTTCGTCGTTGGTGTCGCAGCCTCAGGTGTCCTTGAATCGGTGATGCAGGATCGACCCTTGCAGGAAGCGCACATCGTTGTCGGCGATCGTGGGGGTCATCATCGACACGGCCGCCGCATACTTGCTGAATGACCGAGGGCGCGTCCCCAACGAGCTGAGGGCCCGGTCACCCACCGATGGCAGCACTGGACCCTTGGTCTCGATCAACGCGTAGGCCGGGTCGATCCAGACGTCGCCGGCTTCGAGTCGGCAGTGCAGGTTCCAGTCGATCGTGACGCGCGTGCCGCTATCCAGGTCCGCGAGCGTCGCGCGCCGGTAGGACACCTCAGCGCTCTGCACCATCCGACCGGCATCGACCTCCGGGTGGGTCGCACCGAGATGGATGGCCACGAAGTCGAGCTCCGCTCCGCTGAGGTGACCGTACCGAGACGGGTCACTGGGACCCATGACCTTGTGCGTCTGACCGCGATTGTCCTTGGTCTTGACCTCGATCCTGCACAGGCCGTCCTCGACGTACAGGCGCGACCGCACCTTCCAGCGACGTCGCCGCTTCTGCACATGGTGACGGCACGCGTCGAGATTCTCGGTGTCGTAGTACAACGTCCGGTAGTGGGTCGACCATCGGCCGTCGATCTCCAGCACTCGATGGCTGTCCGACAAGACATCGACCAAGGCTCGGACGGTCGTCAACGGTGCGAAGTACTTGCGGTCGGTGCGATGCATCAGTGCCGCATGCTCCACCAGCTCAGTGAGAGACACGGTGTCCAGACGGTCCAGCGCCAGGGTGCCCGGGTCTTCTGAGCCGATGGCGATCAGAGGTCGTGGCGCCTGCGGCAGCACCTCCGGGGACCGCACGAGTGTCAACGTGTTGGCACGCGCCGATCGTCTCGACGGGACACTCGGCCGGCGGGATGGCGCGTCGTCGAGATCGAGATCAAGAGCGGTCATTGCGAACCCCTCCTCGGCGGGGCAAGCTGCTCGGCGGTGGTGACGGCCGCCGCACCTGGCCCGGCGACGTACAGGACCGTGACCAGCGTCGTCTCACGCACGAAGTCGATCTCCTCGATCACGACACTGAGGACGTGGACCGACATCCGAGCGACCAGGTCCGCCTTGGCTTCCGTCGGATCAGTGATCGCCCGCTCAAGGGTCAGTCGCATGACGCGGGACGCCGGTCTGGATCGGGTGTCGTCGGCCACCCACACCACGAGCAGGAGGCCCACGTTCACGATCCCGACCAACACGAAGTCTCGATCCGGCAAGCCGTTGACCAAGGCAAGAATCAACGAGATGAACGTGTAGGCGACGTCCTTGATGGTGAACGCTGCACTGCGCAGGCGCAGGAGTGACAACAGCCCGAAGAGACCGAAACCGATGCCAGCGGCGAATTCCCCACCGGTGATCGCGGCAAGTGCGGCGAACAGACCAGCGTTGAGGGAAGCCAGAACCAAGGGCATGGAGGCAACCGATTGCTTGGGTCGATAGAGCAGACCGATCAGCACGAGCATCGCGAGCATGTCGATGCCGGTGCGGGCAAGCAGGTCGATTGCGCCGTCGGACATGGGGGCCACCTTGCTGATGATCATCGTCCCCGAGTCCGATGAGGCTGGTTGAGTGGTCAAACTAGCGGCGATTGGAGGCCGCTGGAGGCAAAACTGAAGAATTCCTTAGGATTTGCGACACCCAGGTTGGTAATCCCTCGTCGGGACGTCCTGCGGTCGCGTTTCGCTGCGCGAGTGCAGGTCAGCCGCTGAGGCCGACAGGAGCGCGCCCGAATGGGTCGAGGTTGCGGATGCGAAGTAAGGCTTTCGTGGTGAAATTCGCTGGCAGGGTGCATCATTTGGCAATGACGCAGTGGCGCGCTCTGAGCTTGTTTGGGCTCTGCATGTCTGTGGCCATCTCCATGTCCGCGTGCGGTGCGGACAGCGAAGAATCGAAGCCGCAGCCTGCGCCGTCGACCTCGACCTCGTCGCCCAGCCGAAGCGCCGCCGGCTGACATTCAGTTTGAGTCCGAGTTCCGCGAGATTGTGGCGCGGGTGCCTGACTGGTCCATCGCCGACGTTCAAGAGACGTTCCAGAACGCACCGTGTGCGGGTGACTGGTCATCGGAAGCCGGGGGCGGCTCCGGTGGGAACTTCGACGTCTCGACCAACGGCGAACCCGGGCAGGTGTGGCACCAGGTGCTTGGGTTCCCGTCGGCCGCCAAGGCTTCGAGTGCGGCAGACCGGCTCGTCGAGAACCTCGAGTCCTGCAAGACAACAGTGTGGAGCAACCAGCCCCTCGGACAGACCGGCACGGCGCTGGTCTCTTCTGCCGATGGATTGATCTGGGTGGGTCAGGAAGGCAGTGAACTCGGCCTTGTCACCGCGGTGACAACCGACGGCCCACCGCCGCAGGGGGTCCAGGTCAAGATCGCCGACCTCATCCTGGCCCACCTCACCATGCTTCAGAATGAATGACACGGATAGGCCCCCGCCTGGCCCCGGGGCGGTCGTCGTCTCAGTCTGCGTTCTGGAGCGCTTTGACCTCATCGCGGGCCGCGACCACGGCGGCATGCTGGCGGCTCACGACTTCATGAAAGCCGGGGCTGAGGTCCTGCTGTAGCGCGTCTTCGTATTCCGACACGGCGTGATCCTCGCCGGTCACGGCAGCACCCAATACGCTACCGGCGTCGTCGCCGGATCACGGCGTCCTTGAGAGACAGCCATCCGCGGTGCAGAGAGGCGGCGACGGTCCCGCTCTCGTCAACGTCGTCGCCGTACTGGAGACCGAGGTCAATGATTTCGCGACCAAAGGTCGCGCGCTGTTCCGACAGTCGCTGTAGCGTTTCGGCCCACTCGGGGCGGTCGCTGTCTCGCAGCTTTTCGGCGGCGCTGGCGAATCCCTTCTCGCCGTCCTTCAACGTCTCGACCAGTTCCTTTGCGACCTTCTCGTCGTCCGACATGCTCGCTCCTGATGTGAGGGGATTGGCGATGATGTCGTTGCCGTACCCCGGCGCAGCGCCGAACCAAACGGACCTCAAAACCGCACATCACCAACCCACTTGTGCGTGCAGGGCCGACCTCTACGTAACCCCTGCGGGTCTGACCCCGGATAGGCTCCCCCGCACTGGCCCCGGGGCGGTCCTCTGGGCGCTAATCCTTCGAGAGGTCTTTGGACTAAGGGCGCTGGACGATCGTAGCGTGACGCACAGATTCCTTATTAGCCCCGTAATTGCAGTGTTTCTACTCGAACCGAGCCTCGCGTCTCAGTCGAGGTAGTCGCGCAAGACCTGCGAGCGCGACGGGTGCCGCAGCTTGCTCATGGTCTTGGACTCGATCTGGCGGATGCGCTCGCGCGTGACGCCGTAGACCTTGCCGATCTCGTCCAACGTCTTGGGCTGACCGTCGGTCAGACCAAAGCGCATGGACACGACACCGGACTCGCGCTCGCTGAGCGTGTCGAGCACGGCGTGCAGCTGTTCCTGCAGCAGCGTGAACGAGACCGCGTCGGCCGGCACGATGGCCTCTGAGTCCTCGATCAGGTCGCCGAACTCCGAGTCGCCGTCCTCGCCCAAGGGCGTGTGCAGGCTGATCGGTTCGCGACCGTACTTCTGGACCTCGACGACCTTCTCAGGCGTCATGTCCAGCTCGATGGCGAGCTCGTCAGGCGTGGGCTCACGGCCCAGGTCCTGCAGCATCTGGCGCTGGACGCGGGCGAGCTTGTTGATGACCTCGACCATGTGCACCGGGATGCGGATGGTGCGGGCCTGGTCGGCCATGGCGCGGGTGATGGCCTGACGGATCCACCACGTGGCGTACGTGGAGAACTTGAAGCCCTTGGTGTAGTCGAACTTCTCGACCGCACGGATCAGACCGAGGTTGCCCTCCTGGATGAGATCCAGGAACAGCATGCCGCGGCCCGTGTAGCGCTTGGCCAGCGACACGACAAGACGCAAGTTGGCCTCGAGCAGGTGGTTCTTGGCGCGTCGTCCGTCCAGGACGATCCACTCCAGCTCTTCCTTCATCTTGGCGCCGATGCGCCCGCCCTTGTTCTGCTTCTCCTCGGAGAACAGACCGGCCTCGATGCGCTTGGCGAGATCGACCTCCTCGGCGGCGGTCAGCAGCGGAACCTTGCCGATCTGCTTCAGATAGTCCTTGACCGGATCGGCTGTGGCTCCGGCGACCATGACCTGCTGCACCGGCTCATCGGACTCATCGGCCGCGGAGATGGTGAACGAGGACGAGGACGACGCCTTCTCGTCCTCCTTGAGGGTCGGATCGGTCTTGAGATCCTTCTCGAAGACGTCATCGGGGATGTCCGGCAGCACCTTGTTGCCCTGCGCATCAACGATGACGGCACCTTCGACGACGCCGGGTGTCCTGAGCGCCTTGTCGAGCTCGATGGCGGCCGGAACGTGTGACTCCTCGGCGGCAGTGGCCGCCTTCTTGGCAGGAGCCTTCTTGGCGGGCGCCTTCTTGGCAGGAGCCTTGGTGGCAGCGGCCTTCTTGGCAGGAGCCTTCGCGGCAGGAGCCTTCGCGGCAGCGGCCTTCTTGGCGACCGGCGCAGCCTTCTTGGCGGGCGCCTTGGTGGCTGGGGCCTTCTTGGCCGGCGTCGCCTTCTTGGCTGCGGGAGTCTTCTTGGCTGTGGATGAAGGAGTCTTCGTCACGGTCTCTTCTGGTTTCGCGGAGGCGGGTGTGCTGACGGACTGCGTGTCGGGTTGCTGTGTAGCTGACTTCGGTGTGTCTGAAGCTGACTTCTGAGAGGAGCCTGTGGAGGTGTCCGAGGTGCTGCGGTTGGCTGCACTGCGAATGAGCTTGGAGCCCCTCCGGACCAGTCTGGCCGCGGGATTCACCGGCACGTCAAACCTCGCTCATCGGTAGAAGGGCGCAACGAACAGACCTGTGGTCAACCTCTGCGCTCAAGTGTGCCACGGCGGGACAACGTCGAACGACCCGGGGCTTTCAGCGCCTCCTCAGGAATGGGTGGGCCAGGTGTGGACCGGTTCTCCCCCGTGCATCTGCTCCTCGTAGGCGCTCGTGGTGGCTCGCAGAGCCACCTGTCGGTCAGGATCGAGCGTCATCTGGTGCGCGAACTCGTCGATCAGCCACGTCGACCCGTTGCGGCCCGTGATGCAGCGCTGCTCGATGATGCCCAGCAACCGATCTCGAATCTCGGCATCGACGCCCTGCTGCTCCAGTCCGGCATGCGCCAGCGGCAGCAGCTGACGAAGCACCAGCTCGCGCACCGGGACCGTGCCGACTCCGGGCCAGTACTGATCGGACTCGATGCCCAGCCGCGCCGCCAGATGGAAGTTCTCCTCGGCCGTCTTGAACGACAACTGGGACCAGACTGGACGTTCGCTGCCGCCGAGCACCGGAACGAGGCCGTAGAAGAGTGCCGCATTGGCCATGGTGTCGACGACGGTGGGCCCAGCGGGCAGGACCCGATTCTCGATGCGCAGGTGGGGCCGACCATCGGCCACGTCGTAGATGGGCCGGTTCCAGCGGTAGACGGTGCCATTGTGCAGCCGCAGCTCGGGCAGGTTGGGAATGCGGCCTGCCTCGAGCTCGACCAGCGGGTCCTCGTCGTCAGTGATCGGCAGCAGCGCCGGGAAGTACCGGACGTTCTCCTCGAACAGGTCGAACACCGAGGTGATCCATCGCTCGCCGAAGAAGACCCGCGGACGAACTCCCTGCGCTTTCAGCTCCTCGCTACGCGTGTCGGTGGCCTGCTCGAACAAGGCGATGCGGGTCTCGTGCCACAGCTGGTGGCCCAGCAGGAACGGCGAGTTGGCGCCCACGGCAACCTGCACGCCAGCGATGGCCTGCGCCGCGTTCCAGTACGCGGCGAAGTCGTCCGGCTCGACCTGCAGGTGCAGCTGGGTGCTCGTGCAGGCAGCCTCCGGCATGATCGTGTCGGCCGTCGTGTCCAGCCGGTCGACTCCATCGATCAAGATGGCGATGTCCTCGCCACGCGCGGCCATGATCTGCTCGGACAGCAATCGGTACCGGGGGTTGGGCGAGATCGTGTGGTAGCCGAGGTGTTCTTCGGCCAGGGTCGGCAGGATCCCGATCATGACCAGATGCGCCCCCACGCCGGCGGCCTTCCCCTGGGCTGCATTGAGGTCGTCGCGCAGGCTCCCCTGCAGCGTGTCGAGGCCCGCTCCGTCGATGCGCGCCGGAGGGACGTTGATCTCGATGTTGAACAGACCAAGCTCGGTCTGGAAGTCCTTGTCGGCGATCGCCTCGAGCGCCTCGCCGTTCTTCAGCGCCGGGTTGGCCTGGTCGTCGACCAGGTTGAACTCGATCTCGATGCCGACGTGGGTGTGATCGACCGAGAAGTCGCGCTCTCCCAACATCCGGGCGAAGACGTCAAGGCACCGACGCACCTTGGCGCGGTAGCGCGTGCGGTCCTCGCGGCTGAACTCGCGGGCATCGACGTCCTGACCCATGCCGTCACCCTAGAGCGCTCACCCCGCGTGGCGCAGTTCATCGGTCCAGTCGAAGCACTGTGGTGACACCCCAGCCTCGACGACCTGGAGCACCAGCGATGCCATCGAGTACGCGGGATCGGCCGCCAGAGCGCGTTCAGCCGCGATCGTCGCCTGAGCTCCGTCGCCGGTCAGCCACGCCGCGAATCCGGCGAGCGACAGCACGGCCGGCTCGTACGGTGGCACGACCACGCCCGCCACGCGGACCATCAGGTCGAATGCTGCTTCGGCGTTCTCGAGGGTGAAGCGTCGCCACCAGGCGTCGCGCACCGTGATCGCCGAGACCCACACCGACAGCGCGACGGCCTCGTCATCGGTCACGGTTCCACCACCGATCACCCGGCTGAGCAGCGGATCGAGCTCGCGCAGGCCCACCACGTCGGAGTCCTCGTCATCGGCACCCAGCACCCCGAGCACCCGGACGCGGGCCGCCGCCGTCAGCTCGATCATGTGCGCGCGCCGCTCCCCCGCCACTGCCGCAAAGCGTCCGACAAGAGCTTCCCGGTCCGGCAGGATCTGCTGCCCGTTGGCGATCGCCTGCACGATCGACAGGTGGTGGTCCGACGTCTCGTACGCGATGCCCTCGACTGGAAAGCCCGGCACGTCGACCCAGTACCGGAGGCCATCTGATCGGGCGATCACGATGGGCTCGATGTCTCCCAGCCGGTGCTCCACGGCGTCGAGCACGTCGTGGGCGACGTCTTGGTGCTCGGTGACCGCGAGCAGGATGACGCCCTCGGCATCCTGTCGGCGCAGGTGCCCGACGATCATGGCGGCGGCCTCGTCGACGTGGCGCGCTGCTGGCACGTCGAGACGCATGCGAAATCCCATGCGCCGCCGGGGTCCGTAGGTGGCGACGGCGACCACGGATTCGCTGGGGCGGAAGCCGAACATGGTCGGCAACGCGTTGAACAGGTCGGGGATGTCGTGCGCGGTGAAGACCGGGCGATCGTCGTGAGGCATGACTCCACCGTGGGGCGGCTGATCCGTCCGGTCGACGGGTCCGGCACGGGTTGTGGATCGCGTCGTCCGTCGCGATCGGTCTGTGCAGAGACGTACGCTCCTGCCGTGGACTTCCTCGCCCCTGTCACGCTGACCGGCCATCTGGTGTCGCTGTCTCCGTTGAGCCACGACGACACGGCCGACCTCGCCGCGGCGTCTGCCGATGGCGATCTGTCCTTGCTCCAGTACACGTCGGTGCCGGCTCCGCACGCGATGGGCGACTGGGTCGACCGGTGCCTGACGATGCAGGCCGACGGCACGTTCCTGGCGTTCGTCGCCCGCCGGCTCGACACCAACACCGTCATCGGCATGACGACGTTCCTCAACGTCCTGCCGGAGCATCGACGCCTCGAGATCGGGAACACCTGGAACTCGGTGTCGGCGCAACGATCAGGAACCAACACCGAGAGCAAGCTGCTGCTGCTCGGGCACGCCTTCGAGACGCTGGACTGCATCGCCGTGGAGTTCCGCACGCACTGGCTCAACCAGCAGTCGCGCCGCGCGATCGAACGACTCGGGGCCAAGCACGACGGGGTGCTTCGCAACCACCGCCTGATGCCGGACGGCAGCCTGCGCGACACCGCGGTGTACTCGATCCTGCCGCACGAGTGGCCCGCCATCCGCGCCGAGCTGCAGCGCCGGCTCCGGTCCAGATGAGTTCTGTCTGACATGCGCACCACCGCGTCGATCCTGCATCTGGATCTCGATGCCTTCTTCGCGGCTGTCGAGCAGCGGGACAAGCCGTCGCTGCGGGGCAAACCGGTCATCGTGGGCGGCATCGGCACCCGCGGTGTCGTCAGCACCGCGTCCTACGAGGCGCGACGCTACGGCGTTCGATCGGCCATGAGCATGGCCGAGGCACGGTCGCGCTGCCCGCACGCCGCTTTCCTGTGGGGCCGATTCGATGCGTACCGCGACAGCAGTCGCCTCGTGATGCAGCAGCTCGCCGAGCTGTCCCCGCTGATCGAGCCGTTGTCGCTCGACGAGGCCTTCGTGGACCTCGCTGCTGGTCCTGCTGCCGATCAGGACGTCGAGACCGTCGTGACGACGCTGCGCGCCGACATCACCAGAGTCACCGAAGGTCTGACCGCGTCGGTCGGCGTCGCGTCGTCGAAGCTGATGGCCAAGATCGCCAGTGAGATCAACAAGCCGGACGGCGTCTGCATCGTGGCGCCCGGCACGGAGATGGACGTCCTCGGACCCATGCAGGTCACAGCCATCCCCGGCGTCGGACCGGCCACGGCGGAGCGGCTGCGCCGCGCCGGGGTGCACACGGTCGACGACTCCCGGAGGCTCGGCGAGGACGAGCTGGTGCGCATCCTGGGGCAGTCATCGGGCCAGTCGCTGTTTCGCATGGCTCGCGCCGATGACGACCGACCCGTCGTCGCTGATCGAGAGACCAAGTCGATCAGCATCGAGGACACCTTCGAGGTCGATGTGGTCGACCGCGAGCGGCTAGGGCGCACCATCGACCGGATGAGTCGGTCCGTGGCGGGAAAGCTGACGTCCGGCGGGCTGTCGGCGCGCACCGTGACGCTCAAGGTGCGGCACCACGACTTCGAGACCCACACCCGGTCGTCCACGCTGCCGGGTCCTACCGACAGCTCGCGCGTGGTCGGCCAGACGGCCCAACGTCTGCTGGCCTCGATCGACCTGCGGGGCGGGTTGCGGTTGATCGGCGTCGGCGTCAGCGGACTCACCGACTGGGTCCAGGACGACTTGTTCGAGGAATCGGCAGACCCGGACGTCGGATCCGAACCTGAGTCCGAGCCTGACGCCCCCGACGAGCCAGTCACCTACCGAGCCGGCATGGACGTGCGACACGCGCAGCACGGTGACGGCTGGGTCTGGGGCGCCGGACTCGGACGGGTCACGGTGCGCTTCGAGACCCGGCACACTCCACCGGGCCCGGTGCGCACCTTCGCCACCGAGGACGCTGATCTGCGCCCGGGGCACACCTATACGGTCGAGCCATGAGCACTGTCACGCCCCCTCCCGTCGCCGAACGCCGACCCGTCACGCGGGTCCACCACGGTGACGAGGTGGTCGACGACTACGAGTGGCTGCGCGACAAGGACGACCCGGCCACGATCGCCTACCTGGAGGCGGAGAACTCTCACACCGACGCCGCCGCCGAACATCTGGAGCCGCTGCGCCAGCAGATCTTCGACGAGATCAAGGCCCGCACCCAGGAAACCGATCTGTCGGTCCCGGTCCGACGTTCCGGCTGGTGGTACTACGCCCGCACCGTCGAGGGAAGCCAGTACGCGATCCGGTGCCGGTGCCCGATTGCCGATGCCACGGACTGGACGCCGCCCGAGCTGGAGGCCGGCAGCCCGATCGACGGCGAGCAGGTGCTGCTGGACTCCAACATCGAGGCCGAGGGCCACGAATTCTTCTCGCTCGGCGCCTTCAGCGTGAGCGACGACGAGAATCTGGTGGCGTGGTCGGTCGACACGACCGGCGACGAGCGCTACACGATCCGCATCAAGGACCTCCGAACCGGCGAGGTCCTGGGTGACGAGATCACCGGCGCGAGCGCGGGGGCCACCTGGTCCGCCGACGCGAGCCAGCTGTTCTACACCACCGTCGACGACGCCTGGCGACCCCATCGCGTCTGGCGCCACGCCCTGGGCGCGACTGGCGACGACACACTGGTGTTCGAGGAGCCCGACGAGCGGTACTTCGTCGGCATCGGACGCACCCACTCCGAGAAGTTCCTGGTCATCGGACTGTCATCCAAGATCACCAGCGAGTACCGCGTGCTCGAGGCCGATCAGCCGGAGGGGCAGTTCCGTACCGTGCTCCCCCGCCGCGAGGGCATCGAGTACTCGCTCGAGCACGCCGTCATGGGTGGGGACGACGTGTTCCTGGTGCTGCACAACGACGGCGCCCTCAACTTCGAGCTGGCGTCGACGCCCGTCGACCAGCCCGGCGAGCTGACCGTGCTGGTTCCCGGCAGCGACACCACGCGCCTGGAGGACATCGACGTCTTCGCGCGATGGATCGTGCTGTCGTACCGACGCGACGCCTTGGCGCGCATCGCGATCCTGCCGATCACCCCCTCCGGACAGCTGGGCGATCCACACGAGATCGACTTCGGCGAAGAGCTGTTCACCAGCGGCATGGGGGC
Organism: uncultured Actinomycetota bacterium; assembly: GCA_963769445.1. Lineage (GTDB taxonomy): Bacteria > Actinomycetota > Actinomycetes > Propionibacteriales > Nocardioidaceae > Aeromicrobium. The sequence goes on from CAVYLO010000004.1 coordinate 695,703, forward strand.
CAACGCCGAATGGGACCCACCCGTCCTGCGCATGGGCATGGGTTCCTTCGTCACACCCTCCTCGGTGTTCGACTACGACGTCGAGACCGACGAGCTGAAGCTGCTCAAGCAGACACCGGTGCTCGGCGGCTACGACCCCGCCGAGTACGAGCAGCACCGCACCTGGGCCACGGCCGACGACGGCGCCCAGGTTCCGGTCTCGATCGTCTGTCGGGTCGACACCCCCCGCGACGGCAGTGCGCCGGGCCTGATCTACGGCTACGGCTCGTACGAGGCCAGCATGGATCCGGGATTCTCGGCCATGCGGCTGTCGCTGCTGGACCGCGGATTCGTCTTCGCGATCGCCCACGTGCGCGGCGGCGGCGAGCTCGGCCGGCACTGGTACGACGACGGCAAGATGTTGCGCAAGCGCAACACGTTCACGGACTTCGTGGCCGCATCGCGGCACCTGGTCGCCGAGGGGTGGACCAGTGCGGACCGTCTGGTGGCCGAGGGCGGCAGCGCCGGCGGTCTGCTGATGGGTGCCGTGGCCAACCTCGCCCCGGATGCGTACTGCGGCATCGTCGCGGCCGTGCCGTTCGTCGACGCGCTGACCACGATCCTCGACCCCGATCTGCCGCTCACCGTCATCGAGTGGGACGAGTGGGGCAACCCGCTGGAGGACCCCGAGGTCTACGCCTACATGAAGTCGTACACGCCGTACGAGAACATCGGCGCTCATCCGTACCCGGCGATCCTCGCGGTCACCAGCCTGCACGACACGCGCGTCATGTACGTCGAACCGGCCAAGTGGGTGGCGCGGCTACGAGCCACGGCCACCGGCGACGTGCAGGTGCTCCTCAAGACCGAGATGCACGGCGGTCACGGCGGCGTCAGCGGGCGATACGCCTCGTGGAAGGAACGCGCCTGGGAACTCGCGTGGATCATCTCCACGGCCACAGGCGCCGAAACGACGTAGCACGCAGTACCTAAGAAGCCACTGAGAGCGGAATCCCCAGGGTGTCATCTGCGTTGTGTTGAGTACAGACCACAGATGGTCGAACCACAATGGGGAGGCGCCAGGTGAGTACCACCAGCAGGAGCACCAGCACCGAAGGAAAAGACAGCGTCGGCATGTACCTCGCCGAAATCGCTCGCACGCCCCTGCTCGATGCCGAGCGTGAAGTCGATCTCAGCAAGACCATCGAGGCCGGCCTGATGGCCCGCCATCTGCTCGACACCGGACGCATCGGACGACGCAAGGGCGGCGCACCCAAGTCGGCCACCGAGGAAGAGCTGACGTGGATCGCCGAGGTCGGCGAGCAGGCGCTGCAGGAGTTCATCGCGGCCAACTTGCGTCTTGTCGTCTCGATCGCGCGCAAGTACGGACGGTCGGCGATGCCCATGCTCGACCTGATCCAGGAGGGCAACACGGGCCTGATCCGCGCCGTCGAGAAGTTCGACTACGCCAAGGGCTTCAAGTTCTCGACCTACGCCACGTGGTGGGTCCGTCAGGCCATCACCCGCGGCATCGCTCAGCAGGCACGCGTCGTGCGGCTGCCGGTGCACGTCGTCGAAGAGCTCAACCAGGTCACGGCCGCGCGTCGCAATCTTGAACGCCAGCTCGGCTACGACCCAGAGCCCGCCGAAGTCGCCCTCGAGCTCGGCATGGACGTCGACCGGGTCATCGACCTGATGGCGTGGGGACGAGATCACGTGAGCCTCGACTCCCCCGTCGACGAGGACGGCGACACGTCGCTGGGCGACCTGATCGCCCGTGAGACGGCGCCGGGCCCGGACACGCAGATCATCAGCGCGGAGACTCGCGACCTGATCGCCCGCCTGGTGGGCCACCTCGGCGACCGGGAGGCCGACATCGTGCGGGCCCGCTACGGCCTGCTCGACGGACGCCAGCAGAAGCTCGCCGACATCGGCAAGCGGCACGGCATCTCAGCCGAGCGTGTCCGCCAGCTCGAACGCGAGGCGCTCAACAAGCTGCGGCAGATCGCCGATCCGGATCTGGCCGCCTAGCAGAGGCAGAAGCCGCTACCCGGCGTTCTTGTCGACGAGCGTGCGCCACGCCTCGTGAACGTGTTCTGCCAGGGCGTCCACCGGGCCGGTGTTGTCGATCACCAGATCGGCGACGCTGGCCCGTTGTTCGCGACTGGCTTGGGCGGCGATGCGCGAGCGAGCGTCCTGCTCGGACATGCCGCGCTGACTCATCAGCCGCTCGACCTGGACGTGCTCGGGAACGTCGACCACCACGACGACATCCATGTGCTCGGCCATGCCCATCTCGACGAGCAACGGATTGTCGTGGACGACGATCGCGTCGGTCGCGGCAGACGCGGCGATCTGGACCGCACGCTCGCCGATCGCGGTGATGGGTGATCGCCTCGAGGTCGCGCCGTGCTTGTTCCTCGGCGAAGACGATCGAACCCAGAGCCGGACGGTCGAGGGTTCCGTCCTCGAGGACGACCTCGTCGCCGAATCTCTTCACGATGGCGGCGAGCGCGGGGGTGCCCGGCTCGACGACTTCGCGCGCCAGCTGGTCGTAGTCGATGACCACGGCGCCCAGGCGGGCCAGCTCAGCGCTGACGGTGCTCTTGCCCGAGCCGATTCCGCCCGTGAGCCCTACGGTCAGCGCCACAGCGGACCCGTCAGCTCGTGCCGGAGTTGCCGTACGTCGTGACGTGCACGTGGTCCATGTGGTTGGCCGTGGCGCTGCCGCGGTCCGGACATGCCGACGCCAGGCACCCGACGTGGACGGGCGCCAGATGCGCTGGCGCCAGATGAGGTACTCGACGCCGAGCTCGGCACGGTGTGCCATCAGGTACTCGGAAATCTGCGTGCCGACGTGCGGACGGAGACCATGATGTCCAGTGCCTGGCCGGTGGCGTGCTCGCCGCGACCGGCGAGACCGCCGTAGCGGGTGATCTGCGGGAACTTGGCACAGACGGCGCGAAGCACCTTGACCGTGTCCGGCTGGAGCCCTCGCTCAGAGCCGGTGGGACACGGGGCCGTGCCGAGCGGCGGCTCGGGCACTGGCGGCTGATCGACCGCGAGATCCTTGGAGGCAACCCACCGGGGTGCGCCCTTGTGCATGATCTGGGTCCAGTCGCCGGACTCCTTGCCCGTGACGTCGACCGAGTCGCGGAAGCCGACCGTGGCCAGCTTCGGGGAATCGGGATCGGAGTCCGCACGGATCGCGGTCTTCTTCTTGGCGTAGCGCAGATCGGTGATCAGCGCTTCGATCTCGGTGTCATTGGGCAGCGGCGGACGCTCAGCGTCGCGGCTGACGGTGGTGGGAGGAGATGCCTCGGCCACGGCGAGAACATTGGTGGAGGCCAGAGCGGACTCCACGGGGTCTGCCGCCGGGTTGTCGACGACGACAGCCACTGCAGCGCCGAGCATGGCCAACAGTCCAAGACCGGGGACCACGGCGCGCGCGACGGAGATCCGACGACGTCTGCGATGGAGCACAGCTCGTCGGTTACCGGGTGCTGCCACGGGGGAACCGCCTACGGGTGGGGGATGTCCGGACGTGCCGCTGGGGGGCACCGGGGGGAAGACCGTCTAGTCAACCATACTGGATCCGACGAATCACGTTGGCGAACCACACGCCCGCGGCAGACGTGACCCATCTCTCCCCTACACCCGCGAACCGCCCCGCGAAGGAGGCACCGTGCCCGTGGTCGACGTTCATTCAGCCGCCACGAGCGAAAACGGCCAACGCCGGGTCGCCGGTGCCCTGGCGGGGTCCGGAGCACGTGAGGGCGACCGCGTCGTCCTTGCCGTCCCCGGCTCTGCCGCGTACGTCGACGTCGTGCTGGGCGCCGCCCGATCCGGTGTCGTCCCGGTGCCACTGGACCCACGACTCACCGACCACGAGCTCGACCGCATCATTCGCGACGTCGAGCCGGGCCTCGTGATCGACACCCAGGAGCGGCTTGAAGCACTGTTCCAAGGGCCCGAGCACGACCTGGCGCCATGGCCGCGGTGCCGCCCCATGCACTTCACGTCCGGCACCACCGGACAACCGAAGGGGGTGTGGTCCGGACTGTTGTCCCCCGCCGACGCGGAGTCGCTGGCGCTGGAGGAGCGGGAGCTGTGGGGCTTCGCGGCCGACGACATCGACCTGGTCGTCTCCCCCGTCTACCACTCAGCCCCCCTGCGCTTCGCGACCGGAACGCTGCTCGCCGGCGGATCGATCGCGGTGCTGCCGAGCTTCGACGCTGCCGCGCTCGTCGAGACGATCGAGGCGATCTCACCCACGTCGATGTTCTGCGTACCCGCGCACCTGCAGCGTCTCTTCGCCCATCTCGACGCCACGGGTGAGGAGATCGACGCCTCATCGTTCCGGCTGGTCGCCCACGCCGGCGCGCCCTGCCCGGCGCCGGTGCGGCAGCGCACCCATGAGGTGTTCGGCACGAGTGTCGTCTGGGAGTTCTACGGGTCGACCGAGGGGCAGTTCACTGCGTGCTCGGCCGAGGACTGGAGCGCCCATCCCGGCACCGTCGGTCGCGCTCGCGCCGGTCGCACCATCACGATCGACGACGAGGGCCTGATCTGGTGCGCGGTTCCCCCGTGGGCGCGATTCGAGTACTGGAACGACCCGGACAAGACCGCGACCACCTGGCGACAGACACCCGAGGGGCCCGCCTTCACGGTGCGCGACCTGGGCCGGGTCGAGGACGGCTTGGTGTACCTGGACTCACGTCGGGAGGACTTGGTCATCAGCGGCGGTGTGAACGTGTATCCGGCCGAGGTCGAGGCAGCACTCGAAGGCCTCGCCGGGCTTGTCGAGGTTGCCGTCTTCGGTCGACCCGATGACCAGTGGGGCCAGCGGGTCTGTGCCGCTTTCGTCGGCGACATCAGCGAGGACGACCTGCGGGCCCGTGCCGCCGAGCGGCTCGCGCCGCCCAAGCGCCCCAAGACGTGGGAACAGCTCGAGGCACTCCCCCGGACAGCGACCGGCAAGGTGCGTCGCGGCGAGCTTGCGAGGCCCGAGGGCGCCCCGCGCCCGACCTCGTGCTCCTAGGCCGGCACCCCGCAGAACGTGCGACGGTACTGCTGCGGGGTGGTGCCGCGGTGAGCGGCGAAGTGGTGGCGCAGGGTGGCCGCGTTGCCGAAGCCGACGCGGTGCGCGATCTGCTCGACCGACAGCCCTGAGTTCTCCAGCAGCTCCTCGGTCAGCGCCAGTCGCTGACCGGTCAGCCACTGCAGCGGGGTCGTTCCGGTCTCGTCGCGGAATCGGCGCGCGAAGGTGCGCGCCGACATGTGGGCGCGGGCGGCGAGGCGATCGACGTTGAGCGTCTCGTCGAGGTGCTCGGTCATCCAGTCCAGCAGCGGCGCGAGCGTCTCGACATCCGTGCTCTGCATGGGGGTGCGGACGAACTGGGCCTGCCCTCCGTCGCGGTGTGGCGGCACCACGATGCGCCGAGCCGTGGTCGCGGCGACCTTGGCGCCGAATCGTTGACGCATCAGGTGCAAGGAGGCATCGATGCTGGCGGCCGAGCCAGCGCCGGTGAGGATCGTGCCGTCCTCCACGTAGAGGACGTCAGGTCGCACGATCGCCTTCGGATACATGCGAGCCAACAACCCGCCGTAGCGCCAGTGGGTGGTGCATTCACGGCCGTCCAGGAGGCCAGCCTCGGCCAGCGTGAAGGTGCCGGTGCAGGAAGCGAATACCGTGGCTCCTCGCTCGTGCGCCGCCCGCGCGACGTCGAGCACGACCGGATCGTGGTCGAGGAAGTCGTACTTGGGCGAGAAGCAGACCAGATCGGCGTCCTCGGTGGCGTCCAGGCCATGCTCCACGTGCAGGTCGAACCCCGAGCGTCCGCGCACTCGACCCGGCCGCGGTGTGCAGATGCGGAAGTCGAACACCGGGGTGTCGTCATCGGCGTTGTACGGCTCGCCCCACACCTCGCACAGCGAGCCCAGGCCGAACGGCTCGGCACCGTCCTGCACCACGACGGCCACGGTCTTCAACGGATCACTCATCGGGCCAGCGTGCCAGCCAGATGGCAGGAAATCAAGCAACGCTGGCATTCCTGCCACTGTTGGCAGGAACGCCACAGTGGCAAAGTTACTGCCATGATGATCCTGGCAGCAACACTCTTGGTCCTGCTCAGCGGGATCGCCGTGATTCGAGCGATCCTCCACGACGGCTATGGCAGCCGCCCCGTTCCCCGCAGCCACCACAGCGACCTTGGACCGATCGCCGTTCCATGGCCAGCGCTGGATGCTCTGAACCCGCCACCCTCACGACAAGACCCCCCGACCAGCAGGTCGGGGGGTCTCGTTCGTGTTCAGGTGGTGCCAGCGATGACTACTGGTCGCCGCCGGTCAGCTTCTCGCGCAGGGCCTGCAGGGCCTCGTCCGAGGCGAGCGAGCCCTCCTGGACCGGAGCCGCGCTGTTGCCGTCTTCATCGACAGCAGCCGAGGCGGTGTCCGAGGAGTAGTTGCTCGCCTCGGCAGCCTCGACGCCAGCCTTCTCGGCGTCGACGATCTGCTGCTTGTGCGCTTCCCAGCGCTCGTGGGCCTCGGCGTACTGCTTCTCCCACGTGGCGCGGGCTTCGTCGAAGCCGTCCTGCCACTCGCCGGTCTCCGGATCGAAGCCGTCGGGGTAGATGTAGTTGCCGGCCTCGTCGTACGACGAGGTCATGCCGTAGAGCGTCGGGTCGAAGTCGTCGCCGACTGCGGCCTCGGTCTCGTTGGCCTGCTTGAGCGACAGCGAGATGCGACGACGCTCCAGATCGATGTCGATGATCTTGACCATGACCGAGTCGCCGATCTGGACGACCTGCTCGGGGATCTCGACGTGACGCTCGGCGAGCTCGGAGATGTGCACCAGGCCCTCGATGCCCTCCTCGACGCGGACGAACGCACCGAACGGGACCAGCTTGGTGGCCTTGCCCGGGACGATCTGACCGATCTGGTGGGTCCGGGCGAAGTGCTGCCACGGATCTTCCTGCGTCGCCTTGAGCGACAGCGAGACGCGCTCGCGGTCCATGTCGACGTCGAGCACCTCGACGGTGACCTCGTCGCCCACCTGAACAACCTCGTTCGGGTGATCGATGTGCTTCCAGGACAGCTCGGACACGTGAACCAGGCCATCGACGCCGCCGAGATCGACGAACGCACCGAAGTTGACGATCGAGGAGATGACGCCCTTGCGCACCTGCCCCTTCTGCAGCTCGGTGAGGAAGTTCTGGCGCACGGCGGACTGGGTCTGCTCGAGCCAGGCGCGGCGCGACAGGACCACGTTGTTGCGGTTCTTGTCGAGCTCGATGATCTTGGCCTCGATGGTCTGACCGATGTACGGGTCGAGGTCGCGCACGCGACGCATCTCGACCAGCGACGCCGGCAGGAAGCCGCGCAGACCGATGTCCATGATCAGGCCGCCCTTGACGACCTCGATGACGGTGCCTTCGACGACTCCGTCCTCAGCCTTGATCTTCTCGATGTCGCCCCAGGCGCGCTCGTACTGGGCGCGCTTCTTGGACAGGATCAGACGGCCTTCCTTGTCCTCCTTCTGGAGAACGAGGGCCTCGACCACGTCGCCCATCGCGACGACGTCATGCGGATCGACGTCGTGCTTGATGGAGAGCTCGCGGGAGGGGATGACACCTTCGGTCTTGTAGCCGATGTCGAGGAGGACCTCGTCACGATCGACCTTGACGATGGTGCCTTCGACGATGTCGCCGTCATTGAAGTACTTGATGGTCTTGTCGATGGCGGCGAGAAAGTCTGCCTCGTCGCCGATGTCGTTGACCGCAACCTGCGGTGCCGCAGATGGAGTTGCGATGCTTGTCATATAGGGATTGCTCCGATGGATGGATGAATAGGTGGACACGCCAACGACACCGTGAATCGTGATGCCCGTGCCCGCTCGGTATGGGGCGTGAGCGGCCGTTGGCGCGTCTCAATCGTACGCGCCCCGCCGTGCTACGAGAAGTTCGGGGTCAGGAATGCGGTCAGCGCCCGGGTGTACAGATCGACGTCGGCAGATCCCATGACCTCCCGAGCCGAGTGCATCGCCAGCTGGGGGGCCCCGACGTCGACCGTGAGCATGCCGGTGCGGGCGGCACTGAGCGGACCGATCGTCGATCCGCAGGGCAGGTCCGCGCGATGCTCGTACCGCTGCAGCGGCACCCCGGCCCGGTCGCAGGCGCTCTGGAACTCCGCGGCGCCGGCCGCGTCCGTGGCGTAGCGCAGATTGACGTTGACCTTGAGGACCGGGCCTCCCCCGACGGTGATGGTGTGCAGGGGCTCGTGCCGGTCCGGGTAGTTCGGGTGGGTGGCGTGGGCCATGTCACCGGACGCACACACCGATCCCGCCACCATGCGGTGCAGGTCGTCGCGGCCTCCCCCACGGGCCAGGACGATCCGCTCGAGCACGGTGGCCAGCAGATCGGACTGGGCACCACGTTCGGACGTGCTGCCGATCTCCTCGTGGTCGAACAGCGCGAGCACGGGCACGACGCCGTCGACCGGCTCGGCGGCCAGCAGGGCCTGCAGGCCTGAGAAGCAGGTGCCCTGGTTGTCCAGACGGGGTGCCGAGACGAACTCCCCCGACGCGCCGGTCAATCTGCTGGGGGCGACGTCATGGGTCATCAGCTCGAAGCCGAGCACGTCGTCGGCCGAGACGCCGGCCCGGTCAGCGATCCAGGGCAGGAATCGGCCCGATCCAGTGGTCCAGATGGCGTTGAGGTGTCGCTGGGGGTCCAGCTCGACGGAGGTGCGTTCTGCGGACAGGTGGATGGCCAGCTGCGGCACCCGCAGCACGGGCTCGTCGATCCGCACCTGCACGAGTCGGCCGTCGCGGAGGGCAAGGCGCCCGGCGACCCCGAGATCGCGGTCCAGCCACGAGTTGAGCCACGCCCCGCCGTAGGGCTCGAGCGCCACGACGCCCAGGCCGTTCGACGAACGGTCGTGGTGCTGCTTGACCCGCAGGTTGGGGCTGTCGGTGTGACCGCCGACGACCCGGAACCGGTCGGCCGGTCCGCCCGTGGCGGCCTGGCTGTTCCAGGCGATCAACGACCCGCCCCGGATCACGAAGTAGCGGCCTGCTGCGGTCGGGAAGGCGTCGGTCTCCGCGACCGCGGTGTATCCAGCCGCTTCGAGCGTCTGCGCGACTGTCTCGCACACGTGGAATGGGGTGGGAGAGGAGTCGACGAAGGTGCACAGATCTGCCGCGGCGGTCATGCGTTCACCCTAGGGCCGTACGCACGAACGCCGCGAACCCCCGGAGGAGTTCGCGGCGTTCACGTCTGCTGGTGCGTCAGGCGTCGTAGTGCTCGCCCCTGGCCTCTTCTCGACGGCCCTGGCGCATGACCATGACGAAGCCGAGGACGAGCAGCAGGATGCCGACGATTCCACCCACGAGCGGGAAGGTCGTCTGGACTGCCTTGAGCAGGCTCGCCTTGCCCTTGTACTCGTCCACGGTGTTGGCCGTGTTCTCGTCGGTGTACTGCAGGGAGGCCGACGTCGTCGTCAGCACCCGCTCACCGTCCAGCTCCAGATAGCCGTCCTGTGTTTCCCCGCCCACGATGATCACGCCGGTGACCGGCTCGACCTTGAAGGACCTGGTGTTGGAGTAGATCCGGTCGGCCACGACGGTCGGCTTGTCGTCCACTCCCAGCAGTTCGCCGGGAACCGCGATGGTGCCGGTCTTGGTCGGCTCGATGACCTGCTCGAACTCGTAGACATCGAGGCCGTTGACCTTGGACTGACCCTTGTAGACGGCCGGGGTGGCCTCCTTCAGGGTGCCGTCCCAGAACTGGTACGTCTTCTTCTGGGTGTCGAACGGGAACTTGAAGTACTGCCCCTGGAAGGAGCCGCGCACCTTGTTGCCGCCGGACTCGGACCGCGACTGGTCCCAGTCGACGACCTCTCCGGTGTTGGCGTCGAAAGCGACGATGTCGGAGGTCGCGCTCAAGGGCGTCTCACCGCTGCCGCAGTCGAAGCTCGGCGGAGCGGTGCAGCTGAAGGTCTTCCAGACCGCGACGTCACGGTCGAGATCCTTGCTAGCCTCCTCGCTCAGCTTGACGTCACCTTCAACGATGCGTGTCGACTGCAGCGGCCCGTTCACGACGGCCGGCCCTGCACCGATGTCCAAGTACTCGGCGTCGTCACCGGGCGCCGTGGCCGAGATGCTCGTGGTGACGGTGTTGTCGGGGACCACCGCGAGACGGTCATACATGTAGAACTTCGATGCTGCTGCCAAGACCAACAGGAATGCACCTATCAAAAGTGCAACGGTTCCCAGTTTCCTACTCACGCAAGGCTCCCTCCGCCAGTGTGATCAGCCGAACGTTATCAGCCGCAGGGGTCAGCCGAGGTGATCCAGTTTCGTGCCAGAATCCGCCTTGTGAGCATCCCGGTGGACGATGCACCCATGCAACCGGTGGACCAGGTGAAGACTGCTGCGGCGCTCCTGATCCTGGGCGCCATGGCGTGGCGGACGTGGGCGGCCGTCGGCGCCTGGTTCTATGCCGATGATTTTCTCCTGCTCGAGACTGCACGCGACGGTGGCCTGACCGGCAGCATGCTTCTGACGCCCAATGACAGCCAACTGATGCCGCTCGGCATGGCGATCGCGTGGTTGGTCGGAATGGCGCCAGGCCTCACGTGGTGGCCGGCAGCTGTGTCCCTGATCGTGATGCAGGCCGCAGCCCTGGCATCGTGCTACTGGCTGCTGCGAACGATGATCGGCGATCGCTGGCTGATGCTCGTTCCTCTAGGACTATTCGCGTTCTCTCCCATGGCCATGGACAACTCCTTGTGGTGGGCCGCGGCTCTCAACGGCCTTCCCGCGCAAACTGCCTTCTTCTTGCTGCTGACAGCCGCGATCGCGTGGTCGAGGGAGCGCCGCTGGAGGTGGGCCCTCCTCGCGCTGGGTGCCTTTGCGCTCGCTGCCGCCAGCGGTCCACGCGGACTGCTGATCGCGATACCCACGGCCATCATGATCGTGGGCTTGCTGACACCGCCGGGACGCTGGGTCACGCTCCCGCGCCGTGTGTTGAAGGCGCACTGGCCACTCATCGTGCCGCCCGCGGTCCTTGGGGTCATATATGTGGTGGTTTACCGCAGTGTCGCCCCATCTCCGCTGTCTGCATCGGCGGAGGCGGATCACCTGGGAGTCCTCTGGAACATGATTGGCCGCACTTGGGCGCCAGCGCTGCTCGGCGGGCCTGGGTGGTGGGGAGTCGTTGCTGACCCGATCTCAGTGTCAGCGGTCCCGCGAGCCGTGGCGGTGCTGAGCACCATGGTCATCATGCTCGTGCTGATAACCGCGGCGACGAGACGAGGGCGCCCGGGTCGCGTCGGGGTCGTGATGGTTCTCACTCAGCTGGCCGCTACCTACGCTGCCATCGACTTCGGCCGAGCCCTTCAGCTTGGTCCGAGCGCCGCACTGAACACCCGGTACTACCCTGATGTCCTCGCGGTGTGCGTGGTGGCCCTGGCCCTGGCGCTCGGCGGGGTGGACCGCTCGAGCCGGTCAGACACCCCGCCCGCATCGGCCATCATTCAATCCCCGCGGCGGCTCGCCGCAACGGCCACGCTGGCCATCGTCGTCATGGCCTCGCTGGTCAGCATCATCACCTTTGTCCTGCCGTGGCACCGAAACTTCCCTGCGCGCGAATTCGTGTCAAATGCCGTCTCTTCCCTCCAAATGGACCCTCGTCCAGTCGCCGACGTCGAGGTGCCCGAGCTCGTGCAGCTGCCAATTCATCATCCATCGAATCTTCCGTCACGGCTTTTGGCTCCCTTCTCTGATGCCGTCCGAGCCGTTGATCACGGCAATGACCTCCTGGCTCTGGCCGACAACGGAACGGTGCGGCCTGCCTCAGTTGCGGGCGCGTCCAGCGCGATTGGGCCCGTGCCCCAGTGTGGGTGGCTCGTGGACACCGAGCCGACCGAGATCTCCATGACGAGAGTGGACATGAGTAAATTCCCCTGGACTGCACTGAACTACGCCGCTAGCGATGACGGTAAGGCGATCGTGACCTTCGATGACCGCGCCCCATTCGTGGTCAACCTCCTGGCTGGCCCGCATACCTGGTTCGTGAAGGGCGACGGGCCATATTCCAAGCTGGAGATCCGGACCGTCACCCCCGGAGTCACCGTTTGCATCGACGGAGCTCGAGCAGGCATCCTGGGGGCACCGTGACCACCGTGTCGATTCGAGCGCCCTATCTCCCCGGCCTGGACTCCCTGCGCGGCTTCGCATCGTTGGCGGTCGTCATCACGCACTGCGCCTTCTGGGCCGGGTTCTACGACGCGGGACTCCTGGGCGCCTTCGCGCAGCGTCTTGAGGTCGGCGTGGCGATCTTCTTCGTCCTCTCCGGCTACCTGCTGTCGTATCCGTGGCTGGCCGCGGCGAGAACAGAAACCCCGTCACCCGCAGTCGGGACCTACCTGCGCAAGCGCGCACTTCGGGTGCTGCCGGTGTATTGGGTGACGGTGGTGCTCGCCATGACTCTCATCGAGACGAACCGGGACGCCGAACAGTCCGTGTGGCTGCACAATCTCGCGATGATCCAGTACTACTTCGAAGCACCATTCCCCGAGGGGCTGACCCAGATGTGGAGCCTGTCGACGGAGGTGGCCTTCTACTTGGTCCTGCCGGGACTGTTGCTGCTGCTGGTCCGAGCTGTGCCATCGCGACCGCTCGCTCAACTGCGGGTGCTGGCCGCACTAGGCATTCTCTCGATCATCTGGTCCGGTGTCGCGGCCGGACCGTCCGCCGGCTGGGGCAGCTGGGCCACCTTGGCGCTCCCCGGCTTCATCTGTTGGTTCGCGGCCGGCATAGCGGTGGCCATCGTGCACGTCGAGTCGCGACTGGGCGACCGAAGTTGGGCGCCGATCGGATGGTGCCGGTCAGCGGCTGCGGCGCCCGCTTCGTGCTGGATGATCGCCGCCGCACTGCTCGTGGTCCAGAGCACTCCATTGGGGGGCGCACCAGGGCTGCTGGCGCGAACCCCCAGCGAGTCAGTCCTGCGGGCGCTCCTCTACCTGGCCGCGGCCGTCGCGGTCCTCATCCCGCCGGTGTTTGGCGACCCGGACGCCCGTTTCGCTCGCGGCATGGCGTGGCGACCGCTGCGCCACCTAGGCGCAATCTCCTACAGCCTGTTCTGCTGCCACGTCATCGTCCTGGCGGTGCTGTTCGAGTACACCAGCTGGGAGATCTTCCAGGAGAATGTCGTCGTCGTCTTCGCCGGGACCCTTGCCGTGAGCCTGCTCGTCGCCGAGGTCCTCTACCGACTGGTCGAGCGCCCCTTCCTCAAGCTCAAGATTCCCCGCCGAGAGCAGATCAGCACACCACCCAAGGCGAACCAGCCAATCAGTTGAGGGACCACGCTGTCACCCGCCCAGGTCTCGAACCCGCCCCACGGCGCCAAGGAGTACATGAACAGCGCGACGGCGGCGGCCACTGCAGCAATGATCGGGGGTGTTTGAACTGACACTCGCCGCGCGGCCACAGTCACCACCAGACCCAGTCCGAGGGCCAGTGCAGCTGGCAGACCGGCGACGACGAGCGCGGCCGCGCCCGCCGCAGCCACCTCGCCCGGGCCGGTGAGGAAAGCTCGCCGTGTTCGCGCCGGCTCTGCGGCGGCCCACCCGGCCCGTGACGGTACTCCTGGGGCGATCAGCAGCGCGATCAGCAGCAGCAGACCAACCCCCAACGACGTTCGGTAGAGCGAATCGGGCTCGAAGCCCAACTTGGCTGATCGAGCCACTTTGGCGGAGGGTGCGGCCCACCCTTGGCGCCATCCATCGAGCACCACGGAAGACAGCTCGCCACCATCGGGTAACGACGCTCGCCAGCCAGCATTGGCATTGAAGGTCGAAGACAGCAGCACAGTGTCGTCCTGAACCGCTCCTCCCAGACCGGGGCGCTCGAGGAGCAGGTCGGCCGGACGGAGCGCGACGCCTGACAGGATTTGAACGCGGTGTTCGCCCTTGTCGAGGTAAAGATCGGGCCGCTCACACCAGGAGCTCTCCACGGGTCGCCCCGATGCGAGTTCCGCCACCGTTGTCTTGAGTCGTGCGCGATAGATCTTCCCGTCGACCGACATGGACGGGCCATCAACGCAGGACAGGACGACCGGGTCAGTGGACGTCACGCTGGCGAATCCACTGATGCCCGGTATCGAGACCTTGGCGACACCGATCGGGAGAGTCGAGATGGCACCGGAGAAGGTCAGGGAACTGCGGGACTCCCCGGCCAGCAGGTGGATCTCGGCCGACGTTGTCGTGACCGCAGGAAATGTGACCCGCCCACCCACTACTGGCGCCTCAACCTGCTGACCGTCGTCGAACACCAGTCGCACGGCGCCGGGGCTGTGAGGCGGCCATGGTCGACGGCGTGACCAGGCGGATCGAATCGACTCGCTCTGGTGTCAACCATCGAAGCGAGATCGTGGGATCGACATCGTCGGCGGCAGCGGTCCATCCCGTCCGCAACGAGCCGTCCACCGCGGCAAGCGCTCCGCCGAGGGCTGAGGCGGACTGCTGCGAACTCACGTCAATCGTCGCCACCCGTCCACGTTGCATTAGCGCATCGAGATCGCGGCCCGCGTCGGCGCTGACCCGCATCGCCGGGCGGTAGGACGCGCCGACGGGCAGGGAGAAGGTCCGGTCCAGCGAACGCCCGTCCTCGGTGCGCTCGACGAATGCATCAGAGCACCTCCGCACGCCATTGACGGCAAGACAGCCGTCGTTGCGTCCGCCCTGGGTCTGCATCAACACGTCGGTGGGGCTTGGCCATCCGGACGGGAGGTTCGGCATGACCAAAGAGCGAGCGAGGTCGACCTGCTCCAGCGTGATCTGTGCGATCGCCAGCTCTCGCGCTGGGGTCCGCAGCGCCTCGACGCGTACGCGCTCCACTGAGCCGACGGCTACCGCAACCGGCCGTCCACCTTGCGCCGTCAGCGTCACCGGCCCGCCCTCGGTGGAGACCCGCAGCTGCCGCGCCTGGTCCCGCGGTAGATCGAGCGTGATCGTCGCGTCACCGACGTCGACGACGCGTCCGAGATCGAGATCGATCCATGCACGCCTGGCCTGCGCCTCGTCCGGCCTCCATGCCGTGCGCAGATCATCGTCAAAGGCGGCCCACGGATGTGACGAAGGATCCAGCACCGGTCGCGCTCCCACGTCGGCGCGAGAGGACGAGGCGGTCAGAGACTCCGCTCCGATCAGGCGCGGGACGGTGCTCCAGGGTTGCAGCCGCTGCTCGTCATACCGATGGACAGCGCGGTCAGCGCGATACGGCTCGGCCGTGGACAACGAGGCCGACCGGTTGCGTCGCACTTCGGCGAAGGCAACCTCCTGGCGCCGGTTACCATCGCTGAGCGTTACCGGACCGCGCGGCACACCAGTGACGTCGGGACCGAAAACGGCCGATTGTTGAGCACTCAGCCGGTCCAGCGATCGAAGCCGGATCAGGGTATCGGCGTCGCCCACCACAGTGGCGGTACGACCCTCCGTCTGGAGGCGGACACCGTCCTGCGCGCCCGCCAACGAGAACACCTCAAGCGCAGGTCGGAGCGTCTGTCGTCCCCCGTCAATGAAGGTGATCCGACCGTCATCTGATTCCAGAGACGCACCGCCGCCGATCTCGGGGCCGAAGGTGGCGACCAACTGCACGCCTGGAGTCGACACCAAGGTCGAGCGCACCGTCTCTGGGGAGTCCACACCCATGCTCGACCGATCAAGGTCGTGTCGCAGCAGCACGGTGCCCACGCCGACGCTTCTCAGGTGTGCGGCCAGCTCGGGGGTTCCCCGCCCCGTGGCCAGCTGCCGCGACAGGGCGTCGAGCATGTCGATGTTGGCACCGGGCGTCAGCGGAATGACATTGCGCACAGCCCACGGACTCCTCAGGAGGGGTTGAAGTGGCTCGTCCCTCGGCTTCCCCCACACATATCGCCCGAAGGGCGAAGCCGGCGTGAGCAACGTCCTGCCGTCGGCATTGCTCTCCAACCAGTCAGCAGCCTCACCCCAGTACCCGGGGATCTCGTTGAAGCTGCCGCTCGGCGCAAGTCGTGCCGTCCATGCCGGACTGGACGCGCCCACTAGGGCGGCCACGAGCAACGTGACCACGCCTGCAGAAGCCACCGAACGGCGAACAGTCAGTACGGTCAAGCCGTGACACAGACCGATCGTCAGGGGCAAACGGATCAGCACGTCGAACTTGTGCGCGTTACGCAGCGGCGAGAGCGTACCGTCCAAAAGCGCACGAAGTGTCTCCACTCCCCATCCGGAGGTGGCACCTACATGACCGACGGTGACGATCATTAAACCGGCGAACACCGACGGAATGACGAAACCGCGCCACGGGAGATCGGCCCGCGCTAGTCCGTACAGCCCGAAGGCGAGCAGAACGGCGCCGTTGGCGATTAGCACGGGCTCACTGATCAGCAGCTGACCGGCCGAGGACCCGCCGTCAACATAGGGCACCCAGTTGGTCGTGCCACGGAGCGCATCGACCGTGGTCGCGGCGAACGATGTGTTCGAAATGGACTCGATGTAATCCAAGAATGGTGGGCTGTACTTACCCAGCAGGAACAGGGGAAGCAGCCACCAGGCGGTGCCCATGAGCACCAGGGGTGGCCACCAGATCATGAGGCTACGTCGTCGCGGCCCGCGAGGCGATGTCGCGATCCACCATGCGGCGAGCGGAATGACGGCGAAGGTCGCGACCGCATTGACGCCACCGACCAGGGCAACCGCGACGGCGCTCAACGCAGCGCCTCGTCGCGGGTCCCCTCGCTGGGTGGCGATCACCAGAGGAACCAGAACCCACGGAGCCAGCGCAGAGGGCCACACCTCGATCGAGGACGGCCCGAGGACGGACAGCATCCGTGGAGAGAGGGAGAAGGCCAGGCCCGCAACGATGCGCGCCCACGGTGCACCGACCCGCAGCACACCCAGCAGTTTGACCACGCCGAGGAAGGCAACCACCAGAACTAGTGCCCACCAGAGCCGCTGGACTGCCCACGGGGGGATGTGCATCAGCGACCCGAGCCAGAAGAACGGGCCCAACGGGAACAGATATCCGTAGGCCTGATTCTGCACCTGGCCGAAGGCACCAGATGCATCCCACAAGTGGAGTGCGCGCAAGAGAAACGCCCCCGGCTCGATCGCCAGGTCAAGCTTGGTGTCAGCCACGATGCGTCCCGGCGTCTGGATGAAGGCCAGAGCAGACAGAACCGCGGACCACGCCGCGAGACGGACCCGCCACGCGGTGACGCGTGGTGGCCTGGTCACCGGCGGCGCAGAACGATCGCGAGATTCCACGTAACCACCTCACGCACCAGCGGGACGCGCAGAATCCACCACGACCACCGCGGCAAGTAGCGCGGCATGACTGCTAGGACGTCCGCGTCGGCCACGCGGCGAGCCCAGGCGAGACCCTCGCCCGCCGTCACCGCGAACAACGACTCACCGAAATCGTTCTTGGGGCGATGGCCATGCTTGGCTGCGTAGCGGTTCGCAGCGCGCCGGCCGCCCAACAGGTGCCACGGCGCCGTCTCGTGGCCGCCCCAAGGCCCCCACCACAGGGTGTAGGAAATGAAGACGAGCCCGCCCGGTCTGGTCACTCGGATCATCTCGTCGGCCATCTGCCAGGGTGCAGGCACGTGCTCCAGCACGTTCGACGAGTAGGTGACATCGAACGACCCATCACGGAACGGCAGGTGCATGCCGCTTCCCTGGACGGTGCCCGGATCGGGCTCCCCCCGACCCGACAGCTCCCCTAGGTCAGCGTCCAGAGGCGTGTACCGCGCACCAGCCTCGCGAAAGGCTGCAGCGAAGTAGCCGGGGCCGCCACCAACGTCAAGAACCCAGGCGTCGTGGAGGGTCGTGTAATGGGCGACGTGCGCAGCTGAGTCTGCCGCCAAGGTGCCGTAGAACCGGTCCGGGTCGGTCTGCTCGACACGAAAGGCTGATAGCAGACGCCAGGCCCTTTTCAGCGTCGGGCGAAAGGTCATCGGTGGCACCCGCGCACGATACTCCAGCCCAAGACCACATCCACGCTATGATGGGTCTGTCGTATTGAGGGATACGACCCCGTGTGAGGGCACGGTGCCAGGGCGTCGCCAGCAGGCGGCCCGCGAGGGAGGAACCGGCTCACGCCGAATTGACACGTGCACATACTTTTCTGCAACTGGCGGGACACGCACAATCCAGAAGGCGGCGGCTCGGAACTGTACGTCGAGAACATGGCACGAGGTCTCGTCGAGCGGGGCCACAGCGTCACGATCGCCTGTGCCGGCTACGAAGGCGCGGCCGACGACGAGACGATCGATGGCGTCCGATTCGTGCGTCGCGGCAGCAAGCTAGACATCTACGCCACGACCGCAGCCCGTCTGCTCTTTCGTCGATACGGACGTGTCGACCTCGTGGTGGACGTTCAGAACGGCCTGCCCTTCTTCACCCGCCTCGCCACCCGCAAGCCCGTTGCAGTATTGGTCCACCACGTTCACCGCGAACAGTGGCCAGTGGTGTATCCCGGCCTGATGGGTCGAATCGGCTGGTGGGTGGAAAGCTGGCTTGCGCCGCGTCTGTACCGTCGAAGCCGCTATGTGACGGTGTCCGCAGCCAGCCGTCTCGAGCTCATCGATCTGGGCATTGACGCTGAGCGCATCAGTATCGTGCACAACGGCACGGCGCCGGCTCCCGAGGTCTCCGCCGCGCGTTCGAGTACTCCTCGGCTGTGCGTGCTCGGACGTCTCGTGCCGCACAAGCAGGTCGAGCACGCCATCGATGCTCTCGCTGCCGTTCGGATCGATCACTCCGAAGCAGTGCTGGACATCGTGGGCAGCGGCTGGTGGGACAAGGAGCTGCGCGATTACGCTCGGGCTGCTGGTGTACAAGACGCCGTGATCTTCCACGGCCGCGTCGACGACACGCGCAAGCACGAGTTGCTCGCCAGCGCCTGGGTCATGCTGCTCCCCTCCCTAAAGGAAGGATGGGGGCTCGTGGTGGGCGAAGCTGGTGCTCATGCGACGCCAACCATCGCATACGCAACGGCGGGCGGCACCGCAGAGTCGATCGATGACAAGAGCTCGGGAATCCTGGCCGATGACCGCGACGAGTTCATCGACAAGACCTGTCAGCTGATCGACGACGTCGGCTTCAGAACGTTCTTGGGCGAAGGCGCTCAAGCAAAGGCAGCCGGTTATTCATGGCCCGCCTCACAACAGGCATTCGCCGACACCATCACGCGCTGGTAGCTCGAGGCTGAGACACGACCAAGGCGCAGCACCCAGATGGGTGGCTGCGCCTTCGAATCGTTCGATGGGTGCTGGACGTCCGACTTAGTTGCTGCCGTAGCCGACGGACGTAACCTGCACGGGCTCGGTCCCAGCATTCTGCTGAGACTGGACAACGCCGAAAGCGGTGGCCGTGGCCAGACCGCAGCCAGCGACGAAAGCGACGACGCCGCCAATGAATGAACTAGTCACATGTGCCTCCCTCAAGACAAGCCCAGCATATCACTGGAACGGTCAGGTCCTCGCACGCCGGACATGCGCTAAACGAGCAGCACCCGTTCGGGCTGCGGCAGCTGCGAGCACCAGTGCCGCCAGCCCCCAGGCGACGATCATGCTCGATCGCTCAATCGTCGAGGGCTGGGCCGCCACCGCGTCGCCGGCCGAGAACAGCAGCAGGGCTCCGTCGTCTGCCACCAGCGACAAACGGCCGACCGTTCTCAGGGCATCAGCTGCCGCCGGAGCCGCGGTGTCCACCAGGACCAGACCAACACCGCGCTGGCGCAGAGCGACCGGGTCGATCACTCCGGATTCCAGCACGTCAAATATCTCCTCAGCACGGGGATCCTCGCCGCGGATCGTGACCTCCCCCACGCGGAGGTCGTCGTTGACGATGGTCGTGCGGTTGAAGTAGCGCCCAGCTGGATCCAGCACGGGGCGAGATCGGTTCCACCGCGGGGCACGGTACGCGCTGAAGGGGAGCACCAGAAGGTCTCCGCGCACCGGCGATTCACTGATCGTCTCTCGCATGATGCTCCACTCCTTTGGATATTGGGCGATCTGCACCCGCCCAGCCAGGCCCAGGGCCAGGTCCGGGAGCGTGGCAATGGGCAGCAGAACCATCACAGCGGCGACGACTTGCGCCTGCACAGGGCGCGCGAACCGCTCAGCAACCGCTGCCGCGCCGTGGCCCAGCGCCACGGCGAGGAGCGGCACCGCGAGGATGAGAAAGCGGCCTCCGTCGCGAAGCAACCCGCCCCCCGGGATCGTCTCGACGCCGAGCTGCAGAGCCCCCGGCGTCCACCACCCAAGGCACGCGACGACCAGGCCCACCCCTGCCAGGATCGCCAATCGATCGGCCGCGCCGCGGTCGGCTCGCCGCCACCGGACGATGCCGACCGTCATGATCGTCCAGCCGACCGCGACCAGGATGACGGTCGACCACAGCTCGCGCGTGACCGGGACGACTTCGGTGTTCCAGATTCCGCCGAGTGAGAGCACCGACCACAGACGTCCCAACGGCCCATCGGATCCCACGGCAAAGGCGGTCACGCCAGCCGGGTCCGACGTCGCCGATGTGCGATGCAGAAGACCGGCCACGATCCACGGAGCATTCAACGCCCCGACCAAACCGATCAGTCGGTACCGCCCGAAGCGCTGTCCCACCACCAGGACGGTCACCAGCGCAAGTAGACCGCTGACCGGCGTGAGTGCTAGGCCGGCGAGCGACGCGATCACCGGACCTGATCGTGGCCGATCCTCGCCGAGCGCCACGATCAGCCACGGCAGCGCGGCCAACCCCACCAACAGGGGCCACTGACCAAGTGCCAGCCGTTCTGCCACCAGAGGGTTCCAGACGAAGAAAGTCGCCGTTGCCAGACGTGCCGGCAGAGGTAGGCCGGGGACGAGACGCGCCGCACCAACCGCCCCCAGCACGAAGATGCCGGCGAGAATGAACCTCTGCACGACAGCCGCCGGCACCACGGCGCCGAGCAGGGCAATCACGGCATCCGAAGGAACCGCCCGAGGCAGGGCAGAGCCCAGACCCCAGGGCTCAAGCCGGGTCAGGTCCAGATGAGGCACCCAGACCATGTCGTAGGTCAGGACGTAGCCAGGCCGCAGCCACGGAGCGCACACCAGCGCCGCCAAGCCGATCGCCCACAGCCACAGCAGGACACCGCGACGGTGCGTGCGCACATGCGACCGCACGACCGCCAACGCTCTCACCATGTGCTGACCTTTCCGTTGTGCCACCACGACACAGATATGGTTCCGACGTGAAGTCTGCCCGCACCACCGTCTCAGGTGGCACGCTCGTTGCCGCCGGGATGGTCGGCATGAACGTAGCGATCTACGTCTTCAACATCATCGCGGCCCGCCGGTTGCAGACCGAGGACTTCGGCGCGTTGACGGCGATGTTCAGCGTCGTGCTCGTGGGCAATGTCGCTGCACTCGGGCTGCAGGCTGCCATCGCCAGAAGGATCGCTGTCGAGCCGGACCACCGGTCTGAGCTAGTCGACGCCGCGATCCACGTGGCGACCATGGTGTCGATCACGGTCGGGTCCTTTGTCGCGTTGACGTCGATCGTGCTCACGCCCGCGCTCAAGCTGGACTCAGTGTGGCCGATCATCCTGTGCGGGGCCACGCTGGCGCCGTTGACCATCATGGGCGCCCAGTCCGGCGTGGCGCAGGGTACTCAGCAGTGGAAGGTCCTCACGGCCATCTATGCGGGCAACGGGATCGGTCGCATGATCGGCGGCACGGGAGCGCTGCTCATTGATCCCTCGGTCACGTCGGCCATGATCGGCATCGCTGCTGGCGCCTGGGTTCCGGTCTTGGTTGGTTGGCGGATGCTCGACCGTTCACCCGGGGTCGACAGCCGTTCGCGCCGCCGCCCGCTGCTGCGCGAAGCACTGTTGTCGACCCATGCACTGCTGGCCTACTTCGTGCTCAGCAACATGGATGCCCTGATCGCCCGCAACTCCTTCGACGAACACGACAGCGGCCTGTACGCATCAGGGCTGATCCTTGCCAAAGCGGCCCTGTTCTTTCCGCAGTTCGTCAGCGTGGTGCTCTTCCCCGATCTGGCTCGCGCCACCACCGCCGCCGCAAAGCTGCGCGCCGTGGCCCTGGTGGGCGGATTCGGCGTGCTCGCCGTGGGCGCGACCGCGCTGTTGTCCCCGCTCGCTCTCATCGTCGTCGGGGGCGATCGGTACGGTGAGATCGAAGGTCGACTCTGGTTGTTCGCGCTGGCCGGGTCGACACTGGCCATCGTCCACCTGCTGGTGTTCGACGCCCTGGCTCGGCACGCCCACGGCGTGACCCCTCTGCTCTGGACCGGGGTGATCGTGGTGATCGTGATTGCCTACGGAACGGACGTTCACATCACCGGACTGGCGCTGACCGTGGCCGGAGTCGCCTCCGCGCTCGCGTTGGTGCTCCTCGCGATGCCGAGCCGAGGTTCGTCACCGTCAGTGAGCGGCCTCGTGCCAGGTGCGACCGGTACCGACGGAGACGTCGAGCGGAACTGACAGATCGGCTGCGCCAGCCATCTCGTCGCGCACGATCTGCTCGACCTGCTCCAGCTCGCCGGCCGCGACCTCGAGCACCAGCTCGTCGTGCACCTGCAGCAGCAGTCGTGACGACAACGATGCCTCGCTGAGGGCGCGCTGAACCCCCAGCATGGCGACCTTGATGATGTCGGCGGCCGAGCCCTGGATGGGGGCGTTGAGCGCCATGCGTTCAGCCATCTCCCGGCGCTGGCGGTTGTCGCTGATGAGGTCGGGCAGGTAGCGGCGGCGGCCCAGGATCGTGGCGGTGAACCCAGTGGACCGAGCCTCGTCGACCACGCCGCGCAGGTAGGCCTGCACTCCCCCGAAGGTCTCGAAGTAGTCGTCCATCAACGCCTGCGCCTCGCTGGTGGTGATGCCGAGCTGCTGGCTCAGACCATAGGACGAGAGGCCGTAGGCGAGGCCGTAGTTCATCGCCTTGATGCGAGCGCGCAGTCCGCCGTCGATGTCGGCGGGGTCGCGCTCGAACACCTTGGCCGCCATGACGGTGTGGAAGTCGTGACCGGAGCGAAACGCCTCGATCAGGTCGGCGTCCTCGGACAGATCGGCCATGATCCGCATCTCGATCTGGCTGTAGTCGGCGGTGAGCAGGGTCTCGTACCCCTGCCCGACGACGAACGCCTCGCGGATGCGCCGGCCGGACTCGGTACGGATCGGGATGTTCTGCAGGTTCGGGTCGGCCGAGCTGAGCCGCCCGGTGGCCGCGATGGTCTGGAAGTACGTGGTGTGGATGCGACCGTCCGGAGCCACCGTCTTTTGCAAGCCCTCGACCGTTTGACGCAACCGGGTGACGTCGCGGTGCGCCAGCAGGTGTTGCAGGAACGGGTGCTCGGTCTTGGCGAACAGCGTCTGCAGCGCGTCGGCGTCTGTGGTGTACCCGGTCTTGGTGCGCTTGGTCTTGGGCATGTTGAGCTGCTCGAAGAGCACTTCCTGCAGCTGCTTGGGCGAACCGAGGTTCACCTCGCGGCCGATGACGGCATACGCCTCCTGGGCGGCGGCCAACATGGTCTCGGTGAACTCGGCGTGCAGGGTGTCCAGGTGATCGGTGTCGATGGCGATGCCGTCGCGCTCCATGACGGCCAGGACGTCGAGCAGCGGCAGCTCGAGATCATGCAGCAGCGAGAGCGACTCCTGCTGGTCGAGCTCGTCATGCAGGACGCCCCACAGGTCCAGGGCGGCTCTGGCCCGGTGCACCGCGACGTCTGACCCTCCGTCATCGTCGAAGCTCAGCTGCCCCGAGTCGTCGTCGCCCGCGACCAGCTCTCGGTGCAGGTAACGGACCGACAGGTCGGCCAGATCGTAGGCGCGCTGGTCGGGCTTGACCAGGTAGGTGGCCAGCGCGGTGTCGGCGGCGACACCGGCCAGACGCCATCCCTGGGCTGCGAGTGCGTGCGCCTGGCCCTTGGCGTCGTGCAGCACCTTGGCGCGGCCGGGGTCAGCGAGCCACGCGGCCAGTGCAGCCTCGTCGGCTGGCTCCAGCTGCTCGACGTCGATCCACACGCCAGCGCCCCCACCCGACGCGATGGCAACGCCCTCGGCACGGGCTCCGACCGGCTTGGTGACGCCCGTGACCTCGAGGCCGACCGCGTCGCCAGCGTGCTGGTCCAACCACGCGCTGAGCGTGCCGGCGGTGGGCCGCTCGACCGTGACCACGACAGCGGCCTCGGCGGTGGTGGATTCGTCGCCGCCGCCCAGGTAGTCGAACAGTCGCTCCCGCAGCGCCGCGAACTCCAGCGCGTCGAACACCTGATGGATCGCGTCGCGATTCCACTCGGTGCTGAACGTGAGGTCAGCTGGCTGGGCCGGGAGGTCCAGATCGCAGACGAGTGCGTTGATGCGTCGGTTGCGCAGGACGGAGTCGAGGTGCTCGCGCAAGGACTCCCCTGCCTTGCCGGGCACGCTCTCGACATCGGCGACGAGGGCGTCGAGGGTGCCGTACTGGGTGATCCACTTGGCCGCCGTCTTGGGCCCGACCCCCGGAACGCCGGGCAGATTGTCGCTGGTCTCACCCACCAGTGCGGCCAGATCCGGGTAGTGGTCGGGGGTGACGGCGTACTTGTCGACGACGGCGGCGGGGGTGAAGCGCACCAGGTCGGACATGCCCTTGCGCGGGTAGAGCACCGTGGTGGACTCGGTGACGAGCTGGAACGCGTCGCGGTCTCCCGTGACGATCAGGACATCCATGCCAGCGGCCTCGGCCTGCGTGGCCAGAGTGCCGATGATGTCGTCGGCCTCGAAGCCGTCCTTCTCGAACGAGGTGACGCCGAGCGCGACCAGGACGTCCTTGATCAGCGGGATCTGGCCGGAGAACTCCTCCGGCGACTTCGAGCGGTTGCCCTTGTACTCGGCGTACTCCTCGGTGCGGAACGTGCGACGCGAGACGTCGAAGGCGACCGCGACGTGGGTGGGCTGTTCGTCGCGCAGCACGTTGATGAGCATCGACGTGAAGCCGAACACCGCATTGGTGTGCTGGCCGGTGGTGGTGGCGAAGTTCTCGACGGGCAGGGCGAAGAAGGCTCGGTAGGCCACTGAGTGACCGTCGATGAGCAGCAGGCGATCCACGTCGTCGACCCTAGACCCCACCTCTGACGAGTGGAGGCTGGGACTCAGCGGGCGCGCTCGGGACGCAAGGCGTCCTGGCGGCGGCGCAGCGTGCGGCGCACGGCGATCAGCTTGCCGGTGTCGCGCGAATGGGCCTTGGCGCCGAGTCGCGACTGCAGCTTGGTGGGCGAGATGGCGCGCAGGACCGCGATCTGGCTGAAGCCCAGCTTGGTCAGGTAACGGTGGGGTTCACGGGCCTGGGCCGGGATGGCTGCCACGACGATCTGGCAGTGATGCTCCTCGCCGTAGGCCGAGACGGCGGACAGCAGGCTCGAGGCCACGGACCGACGGCGGAAGCGGGGTGACACCTGGATCTCGGTGACCAGCAGCACCTTGGTCAGTGAGATGGGGGTCAAGGTCGTGAGGTCACACACGGTGGCGCCCACGATCTCGCCCTCGATGAGAGCCACGATGATGCGTTTCCCGGGCCGGGCGAGGTTGAGGTCGATGGCTTCGGCGGCCTCCGCAACGCCTGGTTCACGCCACAGGGACTGGTGGGTGAACGCCTCGACTCCTTGGTCCGTGCCAGCGTCCGCGCACTCAGCCCACAGTCGAACCAGCGCCGCCGCATCCTCGCGGTCGACGTCTCGCAACACGATCTGCGGCCGGGTGCCCATGGACGGTGACCCTACACAAACGCGAGCCAGCGCCGTCCTCGGTATCGACGTAACCCAACTGTCACCCGCAAATGCGCAATGTGACGCATCTGACTCCCCCATCTGGATATAGTCCCCAAGTCGGCCACTCACGATCGACGGACACCACTCGACAGGAGTCCTTGTGCACTTGCGACCAGCGGCGCTGATAGCAGCGATCCTGGCCGGTTTCATTCTGCTGGCACCCATCGGCGCACATGCCGACGAGACCCCCGCACCGGCCACCCCCACAGCGTCTGACACCGCGATTCCTGCGGACCCCAACGTCCCCAACGAGCCACCCCCAGACGCCGAGTTCTACATCTCGGTCACCCTGCTGAACAGCGCCGACCGGGACGCCGAGGGCAACGCAGCCCCCGTCCCCGGCGTCACCCTCGACGTCAAGAAGGACGGCACGCAGGTCGGCACCGGCATCACCGGCCCAGAGGGTCAGGTGTTCATCGTCATCCCCAGCGGCGGCGAGTTCACCGTGGAGCTCGACAAGGGCACGCTGCCCGAGGGCGCTGAGCTCAGTGGTGCAGCGTCGACCGAACGCACCATCAGGGTGCTGCTGTCCGGCGGCACCAACGTGCAGTTCCAGATCGGCGTGCAGGAGATCGAGTCAGTCGCCTTCTCCAAGAAGCTGGCGCAGTCGGTGGTCAACGGCCTCAAGTACGGCCTGATCATCGCTCTGGCCGGCCTGGGTCTCTCGCTCATCTTCGGCACCACGGGCCTGACCAACTTCGCCCACGGCGAGCTGATCACCTTCGGCGCGATCATGACCTACGTGTTCAACCGCGGCTTCGGCCTACCGGTGATCGCCGCCGGTGCCCTCGCCGTCCTCGCCTCGGCTGCGTTCGGCTTCGTGCAGGACAAGGGACTCTGGGGTCCGCTGCGCAACCGCGGCAAGGGCCTGATCGCGACCATGATCGTCTCGATCGGCTTCGCCCTGCTGATGCGCAGCATCTTCCAGTACACCTTCGGCGGGTCGACCAAGACGCTGTCGCAGTTCGTCGCTCAGCGATCGGTGTCGCTCGGCCCGATCCAGATCGCGCCCAAGGAGATGGCCATCTTCGCCATCGCCATCGTGGCGCTCATGCTCGCTGTGGGTGGTCTGGCCCAGACCCGGCTCGGCAAGGCCATGCGGGCCGTCTCGGACAACCCAGCGCTGTCCGCCTCGTCCGGCATGCGTGTCGACAGCGTCATCACCTCGGTGTGGATCCTCGGCACCGCGCTCACCGGCCTGTCCGGCGTGCTCCTGGCCATCGATCGACAGGTCAACTTCCAGATGGGCTTCAAGATCCTGCTGCTGGTGTTCGCCGCTGTCACACTGGGTGGCCTCGGCACCATCTACGGCGCCCTGATCGGGTCGATCATCATCGGTCTGGTGTCTGAGGTCGGTCCGCTGTTCGGTGTGCCTGCGTCCATCAAGGATGTCGGCCCGTTGATGCTGCTCATCCTCATCCTTCTCGTGAGACCCCAGGGCATCCTGGGCCGAGCCCAACGGATCGGATAGGGGTTCCCCATGGACATCGCAACAGTCATTGACGCAGCCGTCTCGCAGGCGTTCGGACCGCAGGCCATCGTGTTCGCCCTCGCCGCCATCGGCGTGAACATCCAGTTCGGCTACACCGGACTGCTGAACTTCGGTCAGGCCGGATTCATGGCGATCGCCGCCTTCGGACTGGCCGTCAGCATCGTGAAGTTCGATGTGCCGTTCTTGCCGGCCATCTTCATCGGCCTGTTCATGACGGTCCTGCTCTCGCTCGTTCTCGGTGTGCCGACGCTGCGCCTTCGGGCCGACTACCTGGCCATCGTCACGATCGCCTCCGCCGAGGTCATCCGTCTGATCCTCGGCGCGGTCGAGTTCAAGAGCCTCTTTGGTGGGTCGAACGGACTGACCGGATTCGCTGGCTCCTTCCAGAGCATGAATCCCTATGACTCCGGACTCGACATCCAGGTGGCCTCGTGGAGCCGCAACGACCTGTGGTCGCTCACCGTCGGCTGGGTCCTGGTGGCCCTGGGCTGCCTGCTCGTCTGGTCGCTCATGCGCAGCCCATGGGGCCGCATCCTGCGATCGATCCGCGAGGACGAGGACGCCGTGCGGTCGCTGGGCAAGAACGTCTTCGGCTACAAGATGCAGTCGCTGATTCTCGGCGGACTGTTCGGCGGTCTCGCCGGCATCTTCCACATCCTGAAGCAGGGTTCTGCGGTCCCGACCGACTTCAACACCACGTTCACGTTCTTCGGCTACGCGGCCTTGTTGGTCGGTGGCGCAGCGCGCGTGCTCGGACCTGTCGTCGGCTCCATGATCTTCTGGTTCCTGGTGGCCGGTCTCGGCGCCGTCTTCGGACAGCTCACCTCCGGCTCCGACCCGTTCCTGCCCACGTGGCTGATGACCAACACCCAGGCCAGCCTGGTGCGATTCGTCGTGCTCGGTGGAGGACTGATGCTGCTGATGATCTACCGACCACAAGGGATCTTCGGCGACAAGAGGGAGATTGCGATCGATGCCCGATAACACCCCCGCCGCCGACGCGGCACACGACCAGGGCGGCGCCTCCGGGTCGCCGACCGTGGCAGCAACAGCCCAGGCTTTCCTCGACGACGTCGCCCACGAGCCGGGAGCGGTCAAGCCGGATCCCATCGTCAAGGGCAGCAACATCATGCGCCAGTTCGGCGGCCTCAAGGCCGTCGACGTGGAGCACATCGAGGTCCAGCGTGGCGTCATCACGGCCCTGATCGGGCCCAACGGCGCCGGCAAGACCACGCTGTTCAACCTGTTGACCGGCTTCGACGAGCCCGACACCGGCGAGTGGGCGTTCAACGACCGCGCGCTCGCCAAGATGCCGGCGTACAAGGTGGCGCGGGCCGGCATGGTCCGCACCTTCCAGCTCACGAAGGTCTTGTCGAAGCTGACGGTGATCGAGAACATGCGTCTGGGTGCCACCGGGCAGCGCGGCGAGAAGTTCTGGTCCGCACCGTTCAAGGGGCTGTGGGGCAAGCAGGAGGACGAGATCACGGCGCGCGCTGACGCGCTGCTCGCCCGATTCAAGCTCGACGCCAAGCGCGAGGACTTCGCCGGATCATTGTCCGGTGGCCAGCGCAAGCTGCTGGAGATGGCCCGTGCCCTGATGGTCGATCCCGAGCTGATCATGCTCGACGAGCCGATGGCTGGCGTGAACCCAGCGCTCAAGCAGTCGCTGCTGGGTCACGTGAAATCGCTGCGCGACGAGGGTCGAACGGTGCTGTTCGTCGAGCACGACATGGACATGGTGCGCGACATCTCCGACTGGGTGATCGTGATGGCCCAGGGTCAGATCGTCGCCGAGGGAACTCCTGCCTCGGTGATGTCCAATCAAGCCGTCATCGACGCCTACCTGGGCGCGCACCACGACACCGACCTCACCCAGCTCTCCCCTGAGGAGATCGAGGCCGAGGCACAAGCCGAACTTGACGCCAAGGAGCAGAAGTCATGACCGAGGCCCCCACGAACGTCGAGCGCGACAAGCATCTGGCGAACGCCGAGGGCGCCGTCCTTCGGGCTGACGACCTGATCGCTGGCTACCTGCCCGGCGTCAACATCCTCAACGGCGCCGACCTGTACTGCCAAGAAGGTGAGCTGGTGGGCATCATCGGCCCCAACGGTGCGGGCAAGTCGACGCTGCTCAAGGCCATGTTCGGCCTGGTCAAGATCCATGAGGGCATCGTGACGCTCAAGGGCGGCGAGATCACCAACCAACGCGCCGACCAGCTGGTCACCAAGGGCATCGGCTTCGTGCCGCAGAACGACAACGTGTTCCCGAGCCTGACCATCGAGGAGAACCTCGAGATGGGCTGCTACCAGGAGCCGAAGAAGTTCCAGGAGCGCTTCGACTTCGTGACCGGGATCTTCCCGCGCCTGGGCGAGCGTCGCAAGCAGCGCGCTGGCCAGCTCTCCGGTGGTGAACGTCAGATGGTCGCCATGGGGCGTGCGCTCATGATGGATCCGTCGGTGCTGCTGCTCGACGAGCCATCAGCGGGCCTCTCCCCCGTGCTGCAGGACGAGGTGTTCGTGCAGACGCGCAACATCAACAAGGCCGGCGTCTCGGTCGTCATGGTCGAGCAGAACGCCGCGCGCTGCCTGCAGATCTGTGACCGCGCCTACGTGCTGGACCAAGGCACCACCGCCTACTCCGGCACCGGCCAAGACCTCGCCAACGATCCCAAGGTCATCGAGCTCTACCTCGGCACCCTGGGCAAGACCGACGACTGACCGCCGACGAGTCACGCACGCCCGCCGACGAGTCACGCACGCCCACCGGCGAGTCACCCTGGCTTGCTGACGAGTCACTCACCACCATCGCGGGATCGGCGTGACGCCGAGGATGTCTCCGAGTTCTCGCTCGAATCGCGGATTCGTCCCGAAGATGTCCTCGTACTGCGCGACCACGATCGTGTAGCCGGTCGCGGTGAGCAGACGCCGGCGCTCCGCGTCGTGCTGTTCGTCCCGTTCTGCAGTGTGGAAGCCCCGACCGTCGTACTCGACGGCGACCATTCGACGCCGATAGGCCAGGTCCAGGAACCGCTGCCGACCAGCAGCATCCTCGACCTCCACCTGACTCTCAGGCTTCGGAAGGCCGGCGTCGATGATCCGCAGCCGCGTCCACGACTCCCCCGGGCTCGCCGCCCGAGGATCGATGTACTGCGCCAGAACCCGGGCCTGACGGATTCCGCGATAGCCCTTGAGGTCAACCAGATAGCTGCGGACGTCCATCGGCCGGATCGCACCGATGCGAGCGAGGCCGTCGACGGCCGCCAAGGCGTGGGGACGCCACTGCTTGCGCAGCAGATCGGCTGCTGTCCGCACCGGGTGGGTCACTGCAAGGCCATCCACCTCCACCACATCAGCCGACGAGACCAACGCCTGGCGGCACCTGATGCCGCTGACTCGCGATCTGCTCTGACCATGCGGGACGACCCACCGAGGCACGAACTGGTGTCTGTCGCTCGGCCGATGCACGTCGGCGCCCCAGACCCATGCAGCCGTCTCATCGCTCACGACAGCGTGCGCCGGAACCGCGAGCTTCGCCGCGGCCACACGCGATTCCAGCGAGTCTGGCGATCTGGCGTCCTGATACACGCGGTCGAAGATGCGGACAACCTCGCCGCACGAGAGGGCAGACCGAAACGCTGGACGGTCTAGTCCCACCTGTCCGTGATCGCGATGGAGAAACGGTTGGCCGTCGTTGATCAGATGCACCATCGAGACATTGCAGCCGAGACGCGCTGTGAAGGCCGTTGCCCGTCCACAGACTCGGTCTACATGACTCGTCAGCGGGCCTGGGTGACTCGTCAGGGGGCCTACGTGACTCGTCAGCGGGCCTGCGTGACTCGTCAGCGGACGCAGAACGGCCCCGGTGCCGAAGCACCGGGGCCGTCCCGACTACGTGGGTTCAGCTCAGATCAGTTGCCTGATCAGATGCTGCCGGAGATGAACTCCACCGCGTTGTAGTTGTTGTCGGCGTCGAACTCGTAGATGCCGACCGAGGCGGCCGTCGGGCTGCCCGTCTCACCGAGCTCGATGGGTCCGGAGACACCGTCGTAGTCGATGTCGGCGTTGGCGTCAGCCTCGAGCAGCTTGGCGCAGTCGGCGAACGTCGTGCACTTCTCGCCGCCCTCGGTGACACTCGGGCAGCTTCGAGGCGATCGACTCACCCGAGTCGTCGCCTGCCGCGATGGCAGCCAGCGCCGACGTGATCACAGCGTCGTAGGACTCAGCCGCATAGCTGAAGACCTTCAGGCTGTCGTCGACCTTGAGCAGGTTCTTCTTGAAGTCGCCCTTGGCCTCGGCACCGGGGATGGTGCCCTTGGTGCCCTCGAGCGTGCCCGGGGGCAGCGGCGTCGTGGCGTCCTTGGCGTAGCTGGCCGTGTTGCCGTCGACGAAGTACGTCGGGACGGCCTGCGGACCAGCGCCGGCCTTGACCAGCTTCGGGATGATCGACGTGGTCTCGTCGAACGCGATCAGCACGACAGCGTCGGGCTTGGCGTCGGCAACCGCAGAGATCTGCGTGTCGCTCGGGCCGTCCTTCTCGCTGTAGAGCTCGTTGATCGCGACCTTGGAACCGGCCGACTCGAGGTTCTTGCTGACCTCGGAGGCCAGCACCTCGCCGTACGCATCCTGGCGAGCCAGGATGGCGACGTTCTGACGGCCGTCCTTGACCAGCAGGTTCGCCATCACGGCGCCCTGGAGGACGTCGGACGGAGCGTCGCGGAAGTACAGGTCGGGCTTGGCGTAGTCGCCCTCGTCGAACGCGGTCGACGTGTTGGCCGGCGAGTACATGACGACGCCAGCGGACATGATCTTGTCGATGACGGTCAGCGACACACCGGACGAGGCGGCACCGACGATGACGTCGGACTTGGCCTTGATCAGCTTGTCGGACTCGGCCGGCGCGATGCCGTTGTCGGTGTCACCGGAGTCGCCACGAACATGGACGACGTCGTTGCCGAGCACGCCACCGGCTGCGTTGATCTCTTCGATGGCCAGGTCTACGCCAGCGAACTCGGGCGGGCCGAGGAACGCCAGGCTGCCGGTCACGGGCAGCAGGGTGCCGAACGTCAGGGTGCCGTCACCCTTCTTGGCAGGCTTGTCGCCCGATGCGTTGTCGCCCGAGTCGTCGCTGCCACAGGCGGCCAGCACGAGTGCACTGGCGGCCGCGACCGCGCCGAGGCGGAGCACGTGGGAATTGCGCTTCATCAATCCTCCGGATTTGTGTGGATGTCGTGACGCAGGTAACACCCGCGTCGCTCATTGCGAACGCTAGTCTTTCTCCGGGTCACATGTGCCAGAGAAGCCGAAGTGGCGGGGAACTTAGCCAACTTGTAACCGCAAGCTGCGACGTTGCTAGGGGTGCTGCGGCTTCTCGCGCAAGGTCGAGCCGTTCTGCAGGACGGTCGTGGCCACCTGGAGCATCGTCAGGCGCAGATCCATGGCAGTGTGCTGGATCCAGCTGAACGCTTCAGGTTCGCTCATGCCGCGCGTCTGCTGCAGGACCATCTTGGCGCGCTCGACCATCTTGCGGGTCTCGAGTCGCTCGGTCAGCTCATCAACTTCGGCCTCGAGCGCCGTCATCTCGGCGAAACGGCTCCGGGCCATCTCGATGGCAGGAACCAGGTCCGATCGGGTGAAGGGTTTGACGACGTAGGCCATGGCACCTGCATCACGGGCCCGCTCCACCAGCTCGCGCTGGCTGAAGGCCGTGAGCATCACGACGGGCGCGATCTTGGCGCGGGCGATCTGCGCCGCTGCGGCAATGCCGTCGAGCTTGGGCATCTTGACGTCCATCACGACCAGATCGGGCTGGTGCTCGATGGCCAGGGCGACGGCCTGCTCACCGTCCCCCGCCTCCCCGACGACGTCGTAACCCTCTTCGGTCAGCATCTCGGCCAGGTCGAGCCGGATCAGCGCCTCGTCCTCGGCGATGACGACACGCGGTGCCCCAGAAGGTGTCGATGTGCTGCCGGGGATGCTCACATGAGAAGGTTATCGGGCCCTGGTGGGCGCAAGCCGACTTGGCGGAATGGTAGACGCGACGGTCTCAAAAACCGTTGTCCGAAAGGGCGTGTGGGTTCGACTCCCACAGTCGGCACGTAGTGACGCTCAACAGCACAGTCGGCCGTATGACGCTCGACAGCACAGTCGGCGCGGTGATCAGCGGTCGTCGGGGTTCTCGTAGGCCGGCACGACCTTGTTGATGGCATCGCCCATGTTGTGGATGCGCAGGGCGTTGGTGGATCCCGG
Organism: uncultured Actinomycetota bacterium; assembly: GCA_963769445.1. Lineage (GTDB taxonomy): Bacteria > Actinomycetota > Actinomycetes > Propionibacteriales > Nocardioidaceae > Aeromicrobium. The sequence goes on from CAVYLO010000004.1 coordinate 729,271, forward strand.
AATGCCCGGAGGTGCGCCGGCCACGATGACCACCCGCTCGCCGATCGCACACTTCTCGATCTCGAGCAGCGCCTTGTCGACCTGCATGACCATCTGGTCGGTGTACTTGACCTCGGGGACCAGGAACGTCTCGATCCCCCACGTGAGAGCCAGCTGATTGCGTGTGAGCGGATCCGGCGTGAAGGCGATGACGGGGATGCGCGAGCGGTAGCGGGCCATGCGCCGCGCTGAGTCGCCGGTGGTGGTGAACGCGACCGTCATGCGGGCCTCGACGGACTCGGCCACCTGGCTGGCAGCGCGACAGACGATGCCGGTGGTGGTCCGCGGCGTCCAGGTGAATGCGGCCATGCGGGGCAGGCCGTGGTCCTCGGTCGACTCGATGATGCGAGACATGATGCGGACGGTCTCGACGGGGTAGTCGCCCACGCTGGTCTCACCCGACAACATGACGGCGTCGGCGCCGTCGAGAACGGCGTTGGCGACGTCGGAGGCCTCGGCGCGCGTCGGCCGCGGCGAGGTGATCATCGACTCCAGCATCTGGGTGGCGACGATCACCGGCTTGGCGTTGCGGCGGGCCTTCTCGATGATCAGCTTCTGCACGATCGGCACGTCTTCGAGCGGCAGCTCGACGCCGAGATCGCCGCGGGCCACCATGACGCTGTCGAAGGCGTCCATGATCGCGTCGAGGTTCTGGACGGCCTGCGGCTTCTCGATCTTGGCGATGATGGGACGGCGCACGCCCTCTTCGTCCATGATGGCGCGCACGTGGTCGGCATCCTTGGCGTCGCGCACGAACGACAACGCGATGAAGTCGACCTTGGCCTGAAGCGCCCACCGGAGGTCGTCGATGTCCTTCTCGCTCATGGCAGGGACGCTGACGTTGACGCCGGGCAGATTGATGCCCTTGTTGTTGCTGACGGCACCTGGCACCTCGACGACGCAGGTGACGTCGGTGGCGCTGACGGCCGTGGCGCGCAGTCGCACCCGTCCGTCGTCGATCAGGATCTCGTCGTCCGGGTTCACATCACCGGTCAGGCCCTTGTACGTGGTGGAGCAACGCGTGGCGTCGCCCTCGATGTCGTCGGTCGTGATGGTGAAGACGTCACCGGCCTTCAGGTCGTGCGGACCGTCGGCGAACCGGCCGAGACGGATCTTGGGGCCCTGCAGATCGGCGAGCGTCGCGATCGCCTTGCCGGTGGACGCGGCCGCGGCGCGCACGTGCTCCAGATTGCTGATGTGGTCCGAACGGTCACCGTGGCTCATGTTCAGTCTGGCGACGTCCATGCCGGCCAGGGCCAATTCCAGGATGCGCTCGGACGTGCTGGAAGCGGGTCCGAGCGTGCAGACGATCTTTGCTCTACGCACGTGCTCCACCGTAGTCGGGTCGCAGCATTACCCGCGAGTCATATATGTGGTTTCGAACAACTTATTTGGCTAGACCACCATCGGCCGGGCCGTGGGCGGGATCGGGGACGGAAGATTCGTGGTGCCTGACAGGTAGGCATCCACACCGGCGGCCGCTGAACGGCCCTCGGCAATGGCCCACACGATCAGCGACTGACCGCGGCCCGCATCGCCTGCCACGAACACGCCATCGACGCTGCTCATGTACGTCTTGTCTCGCACGATGTTGCCGCGATCGTCGACGTCGACGCCCAGCTGCTCGACCAGACCGTCGGTCTCGGGGCCGGTGAATCCCATGGCGAACAGCACGAGCTGCGCCGGGATGACCTTCTCGCTGCCCGGAACCTCCTCGAACGTGCCGTCCTTCATCTCGACCTCGACGAGGCGCAGGCCCGAGACGTGACCGTCGTCATCGCCCACGAATTCCTTGGTGGAGACCGCGTACACACGATCTCCCCCCTCCTCGTGGGCGGAGGCGACGCGGTAGGTCATCGGGTAGGTCGGCCACGGCTGGTTCTCGGGTCGGTCCTCCCCCGGCTGCGCCATGATCTCCAGGCTGGTGACTCGACTTCGCCTTCTGTCGGATCGACGTGCCGAGGCAGTCGGCGCCGGTGTCACCGCCGCCGATGATGACGACGTCCTTGCCCTCAGCGGTGATCTGGTCCGAGCCATCCGTCGTCGGCGCTTCCCCGAGCGCGGCCCGGTTGGCCTGCGGCAGGAACTCCATGGCCTGGTGGATGCCGACGAACTCCCGGCCGGGGGCGGGGAGATCGCGCCGGACCGTGGAGCCGATCGCCAGCACCACCGCGTCGTAGCGGTCGCGCAGCTGCGACCCGGTGAGGGTCTCCCCCACGCGCACGCCGGTCCGGAACACGGTTCCCTCGCGGACCATCTGGTCGACGCGACGGTCGACCTGCTCCTTCTCCATCTTGAATTCGGGGATGCCGTAGCGCAGCAGACCACCGATCTTGTCGTCACGCTCGTACACCGCGACCGTGTGGCCGGCGCGGGTCAGCTGCTGCGCCGTGGCCAGACCCGCAGGTCCCGAACCCACCACGGCCACCGTCTTGCCGGTCAACCACTCAGGTGGCTCGGGCTTGACCTGTCGGTCCGCCCACGCCTTGTCGATGATGGCGACCTCGACGTTCTTGATCGTGACCGCATCGCGGTTGATGCCGACGACGCACGCGGTTTCGCACGGGGCCGGGCACAGCCGCCCAGTGAACTCGGGGAAGTTGTTCGTGGCGTGCAGTCGGTCGAGCGCCTCGTCCCACTCCTCGCGCCACACCAGGTCGTTCCACTCCGGGATCAGGTTGCCGAGTGGGCAACCGCTGTGGCAGAACGGGATGCCGCAGTCCATGCATCGGCCCGCCTGCTCGCTGATGATCGGCAGCAGCGCTCGCCCTGGCCCACCGGGGTAGACCTCGTTCCAGTCGTTGACCCGTTCCTCGATCGGTCGACGCGGTGCGACCTCGCGGGGGGTGGTGATGAATCCTCGGGGATCAGCCACGGTTGGCCACCTCCATCATGCGTGCAGTGGTGTCTTCTTCGGACAGGCCATCGGCCTCGGCGCTCGCACGAGCCTCGAGGACCAGGCGGTAGTTCGTGGGCATGATCTGGGTGAATCGCTCCAGCGACTGATCCCAGTGCTTCAGCAGCTGCTCGGCCACCGCGGACTCGGTCTCCTCCAGGTGCTGGGTGACCAGAGTCTTGAGCGCCTCGGCCGCCTCGTCGGGAACGGGGGTGAGCTCCACCATGTCCATGTTCACCAGGGACTCGTCGAGGTCGAGCACGTAGGCCTGACCACCGCTCATGCCAGCGGCGACGTTGCGCCCGGTGGGTCCCAGGATCACCACGGTCCCGCCAGTCATGTACTCCAGCGCGTGGTCGCCCACACCCTCGACGACGGCACTCGCGCCGGAGTTGCGCACGCAGAACCGCTCACCGACCCTGCCGCGCAGGAAGATCTCCCCGGTCGTCGCGCCGAAACCGATCACGTTGCCGGCCAGGATCTGCGACTCCGCGGCGAAACCGGACTCCCGCGGAGGTCGAACGATGATGCGCCCTCCGGACAGGCCCTTGCCCACGTAGTCGTTGCCGTCGCCCTCGAGCCGCAGCGTGATGCCGCGCGGCACGAACGCACCGAACGACTGTCCCGCAGAGCCGAGGAAGGTGAGGTCGATGGTGTTCTCGGGCAGCCCCTCACCCTTGTAGCGCTTCGTCACCTCGTGACCCAGCATGGTGCCGACCGTGCGGTTGACGTTGCGGATGTCGAGCTGGGCTCGCACCGGGTCACCCTTCTCGAGCGCGTCAGCGCTGAGCTTGATCAGCTCGACGTCGAGCGCGACGTCCAGGCTGTGGTCCTGCGTCACCGTGTTGTGCAGCGACGCACCCTCGGGCAGCTCGGGCACGTGGAAGATCGGCGACAGGTCGAGACCCGCGGCCTTCCAGTGATCGACTGCGTCGCGGGTGTTCAGCAGCTCAGCGTGGCCGATGGCTTCGTCCAACGTCCGGAAGCCCAGGGCCGCGAGATGCTCGCGGACCTCCTCGGCGATGAAGGTGAAGAAGTTGACGACGTACTCGGCCTTGCCGCTGTACATCTCGCGCAGTGTCTTGTTCTGCGTGGCGACGCCCACGGGGCAGGTGTCCAGATGGCACACGCGCATCATGATGCAGCCGCTGACCACCAGCGGGGCGGTCGCGAAGCAGTACTCCTCGGCTCCGAGAAGTGCAGCGATCATGACGTCGCGGCCGGTCTTGAGCTGGCCATCGGTCTGCACCACGATGCGATCGCGCAGGCCGTTGAGCAACAGCGTCTGCTGGGTCTCGGCGAGGCCAAGCTCCCAGGGACCGCCAGCGTGCTTGAGCGACGTGAGCGGTGAGGCCCCGGTACCGCCGTCGTGGCCGGAGATCAGCACGACGTCAGCCTTGGCCTTGGACACACCCGCCGCCACCGTGCCGACGCCGATCTCGGACACCAGCTTGACGTGGATGCGTGCGGACGGATTGGCGTTCTTGAGGTCGTGGATCAGCTGCTTGAGATCCTCGATCGAGTAGATGTCGTGGTGCGGCGGCGGCGAGATGAGGCCCACACCGGGCGTGGAGTGACGCGTCTGGGCGATCCACGGGTACACCTTCGGGCCAGGCAGCTGACCGCCCTCACCGGGCTTGGCGCCCTGCGCCATCTTGATCTGGATGTCGTCGGCGTTCGTCAGGTACTCCGAGGTGACCCCGAAGCGGCCCGAGGCGACCTGCTTGATGGCCGACCTGCGCTCGGGGTCGTGCAGACGTTCCGGATCCTCGCCACCCTCACCGGTGTTGGACTTGCCGCCCAGCTGGTTCATCGCGATGGCCAGCGTCTCGTGCGCCTCCTGGCTGATGGAGCCGTACGACATGGCGCCGGTGGAGAACCGCTTCACGATCTCGGACGCGGACTCGACCTCGTCGAGCGGTACCGGGGTGCGCCCCTCGGCGAAGGCGAACAGACCGCGCAGCGTCATCAGACGTTCGGACTGGTCATCGACGCGCTGGGTGTACTGCTTGAAGATCTCGTAGGAGCCCGAGCGGGTGGAGTGCTGCAGCCGGAAGACGGTCTCGGGATCGAACAGATGCTCTGGACCCCCACGTCGCCACTGGTACTCCCCGCCCACCTCGAGGTGGCGGCGTGTGCTGGCGATGCCGCTGGTGGGGTACGCGCGGACGTGGCGCGACTCGACCTCGCTGGCCAGCACGTCGAGACCGACGCCTCCCAGCTTCGACGCGGTGCCCGTGAAGTAGGCGTCGACGACGTCCTGCGACAGGCCGACGGCCTCAAAGATCTGGGCGCCGGTGTAGGACGCGACCGTGGAGACGCCCATCTTGCTCATCACCTTGAGCACGCCCTTGCCAAGTCCATGGACCACGTTGCGCAGGGCCACGCCGGGCTCGAGGCCCTCGACGAAGACCCGTTCGCGGGCGAGGTCCTCAGCGGACTCCAGCACCAGATACGGGTTGACCGCGGTGGCGCCGTAGCCGATCAGCAGTGCGACGTGATGCACCTCGCGGACGTCGCCGGTCTCGATGATGAGACCTGCCTGGCTGCGCAGCTTCTCGCGCACCATGTGGTGATGCACGGCGCCGGTCAGCAGCAAGGACGGGATCGGGGCGAGATCGGAATTGGAGTGTCGGTCCGACAGCACGATGATGCGCGATCCGTCTTCGCGGATGGCGCGGCTGACCTCGACACAGATCTCGTCGAGCTTGCGGCGAAGTGCGTCACCACCGCCGTTGACCTCGTACAGGCCGCGCACGATGTGCACCGCGAAGCCCGGCATGTCGCCGTCCTTGTTCATGTGCCGGATCTTGGCGAGCTCGTCGTTGTCGATGACGGGGAACGGCAGCTGCAGCATGCGACACGAGGCAGGACTGGGCGCCAGCAGGTTCTCCTCGGGACCGATCGTGCCGGCGAGCGACGTGACGACCTCCTCACGGATGGCGTCCAGCGGCGGGTTGGTCACCTGCGCGAAGAGCTGCGAGAAGTAGTCGAACAACGGACGGGGGCGGTCCGAGATGGCCGCGATCGGCGTGTCAGTACCCATCGAGCCGATCGCCTCGGCACCCGTTCGGGCGATGGGTGCGACCAGCAGGCGCAGTTCCTCCTCGGTGTACCCGAACACCTGCTGGCGCCGGGTGACCGAGGCGTGGGTGTGCACGATGTGCTCGAGATCGGGCAGATCCTCGAACCGGACCAGCCCGGAGTAGAGCCACTCGTCGTACGGGTGCTCGTTGGCCAGCGAGGCCTTGATCTCGTGGTCCTCGATGATGCGGTGCTCGTCGAGGTCGAGCAGGAACATCTTGCCGGGCTCGAGGCGACCCTTGCGGGTGATGGTCGACTGGTCGATGTCGAGCACGCCCGCCTCGGAGGCCAGCACGACGAGGCCGTCCTGGGTCACCCAGTAGCGCCCCGGGCGCAGCCCGTTGCGGTCGAGCACCGCGCCGATCTGCGTGCCATCGCTGAAGGTCACGCACGCCGGGCCGTCCCACGCCTCCATGACCGAGCTGTGGAACTCGTAGAAGGCGCGACGCGCGGGGTCCATCACGGTGTCGTTCTCCCACGCCTCAGGGATCATCATCATGACGGCGTGCGGCAGGCTGCGGCCACCCATGTGGAGCAGCTCCAGCACCTCATCGAGCGAAGCGGTGTCGCTGCCCAGTGGATCGCAGATCGGGAACAGTCGAGTGATGTCGCCGGGGATCAGGTCGCTCTCGAGCGTCGCCTCGCGGGCCCGCATCCAGTTGCGGTTTCCGCGCGCGGTGTTGATCTCACCGTTGTGGGCGACGAACCGGAACGGGTGAGCCAGCGGCCAGCTCGGGAAGGTGTTGGTGGAGAAGCGGCTGTGCACGATGGCCATCGCGGACTCGACGCGCTCGTCGGACAGATCGGGGAAGAAGTCCTCCAGCTGCTCGGTGGTGAGCATGCCCTTGTAGATCAGCGTGCGCCCCGACAGTGATGGGAAGTAGACGCCGGTCTCGTGCTCGGCGCGCTTGCGCAGGCAGTACGTCATGCGGTCGAGGTCGATCCCGGTCTGCGGAACACCCGCCGACTCGACGAAGACGATGGCGAACGACGGCATGGCGCCGCGCGACATCGACCCGAGAATCTTGGGGTTGACCGGCACCTCGCGCCAGCCGAGCAGGTTCAGACCCTCCTCGATGGCGAGCGCCTCGATGCGCAGCTTGGCCGCAGCGGCTTCCTTGTCGTCGATCGGCAGGAAGGCCATGCCCGCGGCGTAGGTGCCAGCGGCGGGCAGCTCCACGCCGAGCTCGTCCTGCGCGACGGCCCGCAGGAAGCGGTCGGGCACCTGCATGAGGATGCCGGCGCCGTCGCCGGTGTCCGGCTCGCCGCCCACCGCACCGCGGTGATCGAGGTTGCGCAGCGCGGTCAGGCCCTTGACGACGATGTCGTTGCTCGGCACGCCCGTGAGCGTCGCCACGAAGGCAACACCGCACGAGTCATGCTCGTTGGCGGGGTCATACAGACCCTGAGCCGGCGGGAGCATCGAGAAGGGCTGAACAGCCATCAGAGCCTCTGTTTCAGTCGTCGGGTGAGCAGTTGCTCGGCACCGGGGACGACATTGGCCTCGGAAAGCAGGCTCAGTCTACACAGCGGGGAGCCGATCAGCCGAGGCTGGCGCCGACCGCATTGCCCACCAGAAAGGTCAGTCCGGCGGCTGCTCCACCGAGGATCAGCTGGCGCATGCCGCCGAACCACCACGTGCGATCCGTGATGGACGTGACGACGGCTCCGCAGGCGAACAACCCGATCAGCGAAAGCACGACGGCTGGCCAGGCGACCGTGACGCCGAACAGGTAGGGAGCGATGGGGATGAAGGCACCGATGGCGAAGGCGAAGAATGACGACACGGCGGCCAACATTGGCGACGCGAGGTCATCGGCGTCGACGCCGAACTCCTCGTGGGCGTGGACGGCCACGGCGTTCTCGGGGTCGCGGTGGATCTGCGCCGCGACGTCACGCGCCGTGCCCTCGTCGATCCCCTTCGCGACGTACATCGCGGCCAGCTCGGCCTCCTCGGCCTCGCGGTTGTTCGTGATCTCGTGGCGTTCGGTCTCGATCTGGGCGCGAGCGAACTCGCTCTGGCTGGCCACCGAGGTGTACTCCCCTGCTGCCATCGAGAACGCGCCGGCGGCCAGGCCCGCGAGCCCGGCCAGCACGATGGGCTTGGTGTTGTCGGCCGAGCTGCCGCCCACGACACCCATGATCAACGCGAAGTTGGAGACCAGTCCATCCATGCCGCCGAACACGGCTGGCCGCAGCCAGCCTCCGGTGACGTCGGGATGCTCGTGCTGCACCTGGGCGACAGGTGGCAGCGGTTCTTCGTGATTCACGGCGTCGGTCATGGGTGCAAACTACCGACTCGCTCCGCGCGCGTCATTGAAGGGAAGCCTGCACTCACGCCGATTTCCCCCACGACCACCGCCTCACGCACTACGGTGAGCGACAAACTTACTCACCCACGACGGAGTTCTCCCATGAACCTGCAAGAAGCAGTCAGAAGCGTCCTGTCCAAGTACGCCGACTTCACCGGGCGCGCCCGGCGATCGGAATACTGGTTCTGGTTCCTGGCGGTGATCATCGGCGCGATCGTCACCAGCATCATCGACTCCATCATCGGCGTGCCGATCACCTACATCGTCTTCCTCCTGGGCGTGCTGGTGCCGAACATCGCCGTGTCGATCCGCCGCATGCACGACATCGGCAAGAGCGGCTGGTGGATCCTCGTCGGACTCATCCCGTTCGTCGGCGCGATCATCCTGATCGTCTGGTTCGTCGGCGACAGCCAGCCGGACAACGAGTACGGCCCCAACCCCAAGGGCGGCGGTCCCGCCCCGGGCGTCCCCCCGGCCTACGGCACGCCTCCTCCTCCGCCGCCGCCGGTCGTCTGACCCGCGACACGCCACCTCAGCAGCTCCACTCACGGGGCCCACTCTCACCGAGTGGGTCCCGTGAGTGCGTTCAGGCGGCACGCAGGGTGAGGTCGTCCGGTGTTCGATGAGACGAGCTGACCTGCCCAGATCAGGGGTCTTCGGTGTCCACCGGAGGTGTCGAGACGCTCGATCCACGCTCCTCGACCACCGCGTCGTCGGTCGACGAAGCCGGGTCCGCCGCCCTCTTCCGCGTGCGCAGGAAGAAGATGAGCGCGAGCGAGAACACGATGATCGAGGTCCACACGTTGACACGGAACGGGCCGATCTCGTTGGCGGTGTCGATCCGCAACAGCTCGATCCAGAACCGTCCGGCCGTGTAGAGCATCACGTAGAGCGCGAAGGCTCGTCCTCCCGTGAATCGGAACTTGCGATCCAGGGCGATCAGGACGGCGGCAGCCGCCAGGTTCCACAGCATCTCGTAGAGGAAGGTGGGGTGGAACGTGGCGAACTGTTCGAAGCCCTCGGGGCGGTTGATGGCCGAGATCTCCAGTCCCCACGGCAAGGTCGTGGGTTGTCCGAAGAGCTCCTGGTTGAACCAGTTCCCCAGCCGGCCGATCGCCTGAGCGACCAGCAGAGCCGGTGCGAGCGCATCGGCGAACATCGAGAACGAGGCCTTGTATCGTCGGCAGGCGATCCAGGCTCCGAAGGCGCCTCCGGCGACTGCGCCCCAGATCCCGAGGCCGCCCTTCCAGATCATGAAGGCGTCGAGCACCTGTCGGCCCTCGCCGAAGTACAGCTCCGGATCGGTGATGACGTGATAGATGCGTGCGCCGATGATGCCGAACGGGATGGCCCAGATGGCGATGTCGCCGACCATGCCCTCCTTGCCCCCACGGGCCTGGAATCGGCGCTCAGCAATCCAGACGGCGACCAGAGCGCCGATGATGATGCCGAAGGCGTAGGCGCGCAATGGCACGGGGCCGAGCTCCCACACGCCCGACGACGGGCTCGGGATGTACGTCACCACGTTCGGGGCGGCAATCATCAGGCAGTCCTTTCCACGCCAGCGCGCAGGTCCTCGGCGAGTGTACGGATGGCCTTCAGGCCGGCGGCTTCGTTGGGGGCGTCCAGCAGGCACCGCACGAGGGCCGAGCCCACGATGACGGCGTCGGCGTAGGCGGCGATCTCGCGGGCCTGGGTCCCGTTCGACACTCCGAGACCGACCCCGACCGGCTTGTCGGTGACACGCTTGACGCGCGCCACGAGTGCCTCACCGAGCGAGCTGGTCTGCTCGCGCGCGCCGGTGACGCCCATGACCGCCGTGGCGTAGATGAATCCGCGAGACGCCTCGGCCGTCATGGCGAGTCGCTCGTCGGTCGTCGACGGGGCCACCAGGAAGACCCGGTCCAGCGCGTGCTCCTCGGACGCTGCGAACCACTCGTCGGCCTCGTCGGGGATGAGGTCGGGCGTGACCAGACCCGAGCCGCCGGCCGCAGCGAGGTCGGCGGCAAACCGGTCCACGCCGTAGCGGTCGACCAGGTTCCAGTACGTCATGATCACGGTCGGCGCTCCGGCGGCGACGCTGGCAGACACCACCTCGAACACCTGGCGCGTCTTGAATCCGGCGGCGAGCGCCTGGCCCGCCGCGGCCTGGATCGTGGGGCCGTCCATGACCGGGTCGCTGTACGGCAGACCGAGCTCCACCAGGTCGACGCCGCCCGCGACCATGGCCTCGATGGCCTTGATCGAGTACGGCAACGACGGGAAGCCAGCCGGGAGGTAGCCCACCAGGGCCGCCCGGTTCTCGGACCGGGTCTTGGCGAAGACGTCGTCGATGGCGCTCATTCCTCGACACCCTCCTCGAGGACCACTGGACCGTCGATGAGGCCGAAGTACTCGGCCGCCGTGTGCACGTCCTTGTCGCCGCGGCCCGAGAGGTTGACCAGGATCGTGGAGTCCGACCCCAGCTCCTTGGCCAGCTCGATCGCACCGGCCAGCGCGTGCGCGGACTCGATCGCTGGGATGATTCCCTCGGTCTTGCACAGCAGGTCGAACGCGGTCATCGCCTGCGCATCGGTGACGGGGCTGTACGTGGCCCGGCCGATCTCGGCCAGGTAGGAGTGTTCCGGTCCGACGCCCGGGTAGTCCAGACCGGCCGAGATGGAGTGCGACTCCAGGGTCTGACCGTCCTCGTCCTGCAGCAGGAACGATCGAGCTCCGTGGAGGACCCCGACGTCGCCGCCGGTGATGGTGGCCGCGTGTCGTCCGGTCTCGATGCCGTCCCCGCCGGGCTCGGAGCCGACCAGCCGCACATCGGCGTCGTCGATGAAGGCTGTGAACAGGCCGATCGCGTTGGAACCGCCTCCCACGCACGCCACCGCGGCATCGGGCAGGCGGCCATCGAGCAGCTCGAGGCACTGAACCCGCGCCTCGTCACCGATTCCCCGGGTCAGGTCGCGGACCATGCTCGGGAACGGGTGCGGCCCGGCGGCTGTGCCGAACAGGTACGACGTGGTGTCGACACTGGCGACCCAGTCGCGCAGCGCCTCGTTGATCGCGTCCTTGAGCGTGCGGCTGCCGGTGGTGACGGAGATGACCTCGGCACCGAGCATCTTCATGCGTGCGACGTTCAACGCCTGCCGCTCGGTGTCGACCTCGCCCATGTAGACCGTGCACTCCAGGTCCAGATAGGCGCAGGCCGTGGCGGCGGCGACGCCGTGCTGACCGGCACCGGTCTCAGCGATCGCGCGCGGCTTGCCGATGCGCTTGGCCAGCAGCGCCTGACCGATCACGTTGCGGATCTTGTGGGCGCCGGTGTGGTTCAGGTCCTCACGTTTCAGCAGGATGCGGGCACCGGCTGCCTCGGAGAACCGGGTGGCGTCGTACAACGGGCTCGGCACGTTGGCGTACTCGCGCATCATGCGGCCCAGCTCGGCCATGAAGAGTGGATCGGCCTTCGCGTCGGTCCAGGCGCGATCGAGCTCGTCGAGCGGCGCGATCAGCGCCTCAGGCATGAAGCGGCCGCCGAACCGGCCGAAGTGGCCGGTGGCGTCTGGCTGGGCGTACGGGGGCGGGTGCTGCGCGTGGGGGGCGGTCATGCGGTGTCCTCGGTCAGGGTGACGACGTGGCGGGGCGCTCGCTCTGGTGGACTCGGAGCCAGGCTCCGGAATCGATCAGCGCGAGCCGTCACCACCGGTGCTGCAGGGCCGGGTGCGTGCCTGCCGCGACGAGGTCGGCCACCGTGGCGCGGGGATCGTCGCCGCGGACCAAGGTTTCGCCCACCAGCACGACGTGAGCACCGGCCTTGGCGTACTCGATGACGTCAAGCGGTCCTCTGATGCCGGACTCGGCGACTCGAACGACGGAGTCGGGGATCAGCGGCGCGAGCCGCTGGAAGGTGTCGCGGTGCACTTCAAGGGTCTTGAGATTGCGGGCGTTGACACCTATGACGTCGGCGCCGGCGTCGAGGGCACGACGCACCTCGTCCTCGTCATGCACCTCGACGAGTGCGGTCAGTCCGATGGATCGCGCGCGCTCGATCAAGCTCTCGAGCGCCATCTGGTCGAGGGCGGCCACGATCAGCAACGCCATGTCGGCGCCCGCCGCCCGGGCCTCCCACAACTGGTACGACGTCGTGATGAAGTCCTTGCGGAGCACGGGCACGTCGACCACGCCGCGCACGGCGCGGAGGTCGTCGAGCGAACCATTGAAACGACGCTGCTCAGTCAACACGCTGATCGCTGCGGCTCCACCGGCGGCGTAGTCGGAGGCCAGACCAGCTGGGTCCTTGATCGGCGCCAGATGTCCCTTGCTGGGGCTGGCCCGCTTGACCTCCGCGATGACCGAGACGCCGTCGGACCGGAAGGTCGGCACCGGGTCCAGAGCCGGGTGCTGGCGTGAGGCTGCCGTCTTGAGGTCGTCCAGAGTGGTCGACTCCATCCGCACACGGAGGTCCTCGGCGGCGCCGATCAGGATCTCGTCGAGTACGGACATCGATCCTCCTCGGGACAACGGGCTCGCGAACTTCTTACTGACAAGGGTAGACCCGCACCCGGATCCCGATCAGGTGGGCCTGTCTCGTCGCCCTCGCCCTATGCTCGCCTCATGTCCCCCGGCGAGCGCCCACCGTTGAACCAGCGAGCTGTGCTGAGCCTTGGGCTCGGATTCATCGCCTTCGTGTTGCTGGTGGTGGAGCCCTTCTTCTCCATGATCCTGAGCCTGCCGGCACTCACCATCGGCGTGCACTCCCGGATCGCGATCCGCGCATCCGATGGTGCCGAACGAGGCTTCGAGCTGGCCGGAATCGGCATCGCGATGGGCTCCGCGACACTCATCTTGTCGGTCGTCGCGGTCGTCCTCGACCTGCTCTGAGGTCGCTAGGGTCGACGGCATGACGAACGAACCACCGCCGTACCCCGGCGAAGAGCCCACCCACGACCTACCCGCCTACGGCTCGGTTCCACCGCCTGGTGGCCACGACCCGTCGCTGGTGGGCGGCGTTCCGCCGAGCACCCCAGGGGGCAGCGAACTGCCTCCCTACGACGCGACCGCCGCCTTCGGATACGGCTGGCGCGGTTTCAAGGCCAATGCTGGCCCCTTGGTTCTCGCGACCCTGCTGGTCATCGCCGTGGCTGCCACGTTGTCGTTCGTGTCCGAGGCCATCGCGCCGTCGCCGGACATGATCGACGCCGACGGCGGATTCGACTTCCAGGGTGGCGCACTGCTCGGTTCGTTCGTCGTGCAGACCATCACTGGCGGCGTTGCCTTCCTGGCGACCGCGATGTTCGTGCGCGGCACCCTCGACATCACCGAGGGCCGTCCGTTCTCCATCGGCTCGGCCTTCAGTCGGATCTCGCCGGTGCCGGTCGTCATCACCGGGATCCTGATCAGCCTGTTGACGGCCATCGGTTTCGTCCTGTTGTTCCTGCCCGGCATCGTCTTCGCGATCTTCTCGTTCTTCACGATCTACTTCGTGGTCGATCGGGATGAATCACCCATCACAGCCATTGGCTCGAGCTTCAAGATGGTCGGCTCCCACCTGGGTGCAGCCCTGCTCAGCGGCTTGCTGGCCATCGTCGTCATGCTGGCCGGCGCGATCGCACTGTTCGTGGGACTGCTGGTGGCCATTCCGGTGGCAGCACTCGCTGCCGCGTACGCCTTCAAACGATTCGGTGGACAGCCCGTCGTCGAGATCTGACCTGACACGGCTGGAGCTCGCGCCGAAGGTGCTTCTCGACCGGCTCGGAGGTCGCTAGGGTCGTGGCCATGACGACGAACGAGCCGCCTCAGTATCCCAACTACGGGTCGGTTCCCGACCAGGGCGGAACCCCGCCCCCACCCCCGTCACCTCCAGGCGAATCCGGTGGCTGGGGACCTCCTCCGCCCGGCGCCCCCATGGGAGCTCCAGGTGGGTATGGACCCCCACCCCAGACTCTGCAGAAGGCCACGTGGGCCATGATCGTCGGCATCGTCAGCGTGCTGTGCTGCGGACCCGCGGGCATCGCGGCGATCATCCTGGGCCATCAGGCCAAGAAGGAGATCGCAGCCTCCGGCGGCGCGCTCGCCGGTCAGGGGCAGGCGCAGGCCGGCTTCGTGCTGGGCATCGTCGGCCTGGTCCTGACCGTGGTCGGGGTGGTGTTCTACGTCGCGCTCTTCACGATGTCCGCCGGCCTGTCGGTCAGCTGACCTTCGTGCGCAGCGACGGAGTGGCGTCGTGAGTGATCGTCAGGGCGCGAGCACAGCGCCGAACGGCAGGTTGCGCACCACGCCGAACACCACCAGAGTCGCGATCGCCAGGTAACCCCACCGCTCCGACAGCACGATCATGGGACCGACGCGCCCCCGCCACCTGCTGGCCACCCAGGCGAGCCAGGCCACTGCGAGCACCGCGACGAGTGCCACCGCCAGCACATTGCTGGACACGGCAGCCGCGATGTTGCCGTGCATGAGGTCGTTGACCGCTCGTAGGCCACCGCATCCGGGGCATGGGATGCCGGTCAACAACAGCGACGGGCAGTACCCGTAGCTGCCCGAACCATGCGGATCGCGGAAGCGCAGCAGGGCGAACAGCCCCGTGCCGACCAGCCCGACCAGAGCAGGGTCGCGCAGATTCGACGATCGCGTCGCGATCTGGGCGGTCATGTGCGGAGCACCATCATGATCGCGCGCGGAGCACGACCGAGCTGACGACCTTGTCGTGCAGTGCCTGCTTCTTCTCGTCCCACAGCGGCCACAGCACGTCGATCAGGGCCAGGCAGCCCAGGACGAAACCAGCGAACGTCGCGACAGCCCATCGACCAAAGGCCGCGCCGAGCCCGATCGGGCCGCCATGGCTGATCGCCACGACGCGGATGCCAACGGCCTTCTTGCCGATGCTCTGGCCGGTCCGGCCCTGTCGGAACACGCGGTTCCAGACGTCGAAGGCGAGATATGCGATCAGGCCCAGGGCCACGAGGATGAATCCAGCGGGTGCCACCCCGCCCGTGATCTCGCCAGTGACCGAGTCGACGTCAGCGTTCCGGAAGGCTTGAAAGAGTCCGATGCCGAGCGGGACGACCAGAATCAGAAACGCGATCAGTGAATCGATCAGGGACGCTCCGACCCGTGACCACCACGTGGCGTACTCCCCCGGCGGCACGTAAGCCGGCGGGTACTGGCCTGCGGTGTACGGCGGCGGCGGCTGCTGCTGTGCCGGTGGTCCGGCGGCAGGCGGCGGGTTGTAGCCCGGCGGGGGCTGACCGTATCCCGGGGGCGGAGGGAGCGTGGGCTGCGACGGAACGGGCTGCTGTGGCTGTTCGCCCGGATACCTGGGGTACTGCGGTCCGTCGGTCACGGTGCCTCCCTCGGCTTCGAGTCGGGTGGGTCAGTGGTGGTCGGAGTCGGCGCCCATGCCCGCAGCGGACATGACCAGTCCGACCGGACCGGCGATCAGCGCCACGACGCACCCGATGGTGAACACGAGCCAGTTCGGATCGGGGATCAGTGCGACTCCGCCGATCGTGATGCCGGCGAGGGCAAGCAGTACGGCGGTCCAGGCGGCAGGCGATGATCCATGCATGGCGCCAACCCTACTGGGTGGGATCGCGTCCTTCGTCGAGCGCCTTCCAGATGTCTGCCTCGGTCTCGGGCACCACCGGCGCAGGAGAGGCCGACGGTGCGTCGTAGCGCCCGCTCATGGTGGGCCATCGCGCGGAGAAGACCACCACGATCAAGCCGAGCACCGCCGCGAGCACGAAGGCAGCGATGGCGACCAGGTCCCACGACGTGGTCGTCCGCACGACAGATCCTCCGCCGGTGAATGCCGGTGATGCCGTGACGGCGTCGCTGAGCGTCGAGTCAAGCGCACGGCGTCCGTCGATCATGGCGACGATGGCACCCACGGAGGCTGCGATGACCAGCGCACCCACGCCACGACGGACCCGACGGCCGGTGGCCAGCACGGCGATCGCAGCAGTGACGACGACCAGTGCCAGTGCTGACGCGAGTGGGTAGGCGTCGGATCCAGACACCACGACGACGTCGCTGGGCAATCCGTCAGCGGCGACACGGGCCCTTTCCCAGGTGCGGCCCAGCGCGACGAATGCGAGGCCGCCAGCCGCGAGGGTGCCGAGCACGACCGGCGCGTAGAGCCGCCGACCCCTCGCCGTCACAGCAGCCGGTCCGCGTCGAAGCAGGTGCGTTCTCCGGTGTGACAGGCCGCTCCGTGCTGATCGACGATCACCAGCAGGGTGTCGCCGTCACAGTCCAGCCGGACCTCGCGCACGTGCTGGACGTTCCCGGACGTCTCGCCCTTGACCCAGTACTCCTCGCGGCTGCGGCTCCAGTACGTGCCCCGGCCGGTGGTCAAGGTGCGGCGCAGGGCCTCGTCGTCCATCCAGCCGAGCATCAGGACCTCGCGGGTTGACGCGTCCTGGACGACCGCAGGGACCAGCCCGTCGGCCGTGCGCTTGAGCCGCGCGGCGATGGAGGGATCGAGCGGGGTCGGATCGAGGGAGCTCACCGCTCCAGTGTCCCAGTCCTGCACCTCATGAGGACAACGACGCCTGCGCCACCCAGCTGGCGTGCAGTCGGGAGTAGACGCCGCTGGCGTTCACCAGCTCGGCGTGAGTGCCGTCCTCCACCAGCTGTCCGCCGTCGAACACCAGCACGCGATCGGCGTTCTCGGCCGTGGACAACCGGTGCGCGATGGTGACGCTGGTGCGTCCGTCCAGCAGTCGTTCCAGGGCGCGGGTGGCTCGCAGCTCGGTCTGGGGATCCACCGCGCTCGTGGCCTCGTCGAGCACGAGAAGGTCCGGGTCGGCCAGGGCTGACCGGATCAAGGCCACCAGCTGACGCTCGCCGGCGGAGAGCGACTCGCCACGCTGACCGACGCGGCTGTCCAGACCGCGGGGCAGGGTGGAGTACCAGTCGCGCAGCGCGAGATCCTCGATGACCGAGAGCAGATCGGCGTCCGTGGCGCCGCTGCGGCCGTAGACCAGGTTCTCTCGCAGGGTGGCGTCGAAGAGGAAGCCCTCCTGCGGCACCATCAGCACGTGCCGTCGCAGCTCGTCGAACGCGACCGTGGAGATGTCGACGCCTCCGAGGCACACCGCACCGTCGCGCGGATCCATCAATCGGGTCAGCAGCTTGGCGAAGGTGGTCTTGCCCGAGCCGGTCTCGCCGACGACGGCGACGCGTTGACGGGCCGGGATGTCGACCGCGACGTCGTGCAGCACGTCAGGACCCTCGGGATAGGCGAAGGACACGTGGTCGAACGTCGCCCCCAGCGCACCCTCGGGCAGCGGAACGCCCGCCTCACCGGGGTCAATGACGTCGGCAGGGGTGTCGACCAGATCCATGACGCGGCGCCACGACGCGATGGCGTTCTGTGCCTCGGTGAGCACCTGCGTGGCGTTCTGGGTGGGTCCGACGACGAGGCTGACGAGGAAGGCGAAGGCGATGACGGTACCCATCGACAGGCCACCTGCCACGCCGATGATGACGCCCGCCGCAAGGACTCCCGCGTTCGCAAGACCGCCGGAGACGCCAGCCGATGCGAAGGTCACCGCGATCAGCTTCTGAGCCTGGGTGTTGGCGTGCAGGTTGTTGCCGATGCCGGTGTCGACCCGGTCCTGAGTCCGAGGCTCGATGGCGTGCGACTTGACCACCGAAGCACCCACGACCGGTTCGGCGATGACCGCGAGCAGCTCGCCAACGGTGCGGCGCACGGTGTCATACGCGACGCTCAGGCGTGCCGCGAAGTAGCGCAGGCTGAACACCAGCGGCAGGAAGCACAGCCACACCACGAGGGTGAGCTGCCACGAGTAGAACAGCATGACGACGGTGGCCACGACGATCTGGCCGAGGCTGATGACGATCATGATCCCGGTCATCTGCAGGAACAGGGAGACCTGGTCGATGTCCGACGTCACGCGCGCCACCAGCACACCCCGCCGCTCGGAGTTCTGCGTCAGCATCGACAGATCGTGCACGTGTCGGAACGCCGTGATGCGCAGCTCGGACAGGCCGTTCTCGCTGGCCACGAACAAGCGGACCCGCATCCAGTAGGCGACCGCGGCCGTCACGAGCACCAGCACCAGGGCGATCAGCACCGGCGTCAGGACGTCAGACAGTGCGATGGTCGTGCCCGCATCGCCGAGGCCGGAGTCGATCGTGCGCTGCACGACGATGGGGATCACCGACCCGCCGATGGTGCTCAGCACGGCGAGGAACAGCGTGAAGCGCAAGCCCTCCTTGACGCCCGGCGACATCGCAAGCCCGCGGCGCACCACGGCCATGCCGGTCGCCCTCGAGGTCTCGACGCCCGGCAGGTCCTGCTGCGCCGCTGCGTCCCGCGCACTCATGAGATGACCTCGCGGGCCTGGTCGTAGGCGTTGACGATGTCGCGGTAGGCGGCGGACCGCTCCACGAGCTCGTGATGGGTGCCCTGCTCGACCACTCGGCCGCCGTCGAGCAGCACGACGTCGTCAGCCAGCGCGATGGTGGCCTTGCGGTACGCGACCACGAGCACGGTCGGACCTGAACCTCCGGCGGTCTGCTGGGCCAGTGCCTTGAGGATGCGCTGCTCGACCTCGGGGTCGACGGCACTGGTGGCATCGTCGAGCACCAGCAGACGGGGGCGCCGGACCAGGGCACGAGCCAGGGCGAGCCGCTGACGCTGACCACCGGACAGCGTGGTGCCGCGCTCCCCCAGCTGGGCGTCGAGACCACGTCCAAGCGCCGAGACGAAGCCGTCGGCCTGCACCGTGCGCAATGCCGCCCAGACCTCCTCGTCGGGGATGTCGCGACCGAGTGTGATGTTCTCTCGCACTGAGTCGTCGAACAGAAAGGTCGACTGCGGCACGACGGCCACGACGTCGGCGAGCTCGGTGTGGCCGAGCTCGGGCAGGGCGACTCCGTCGAGGCGGACCGTGCCCCCAGTGGGGTCCACGAGCCGAACCAGCAGCGAGGTGATGGTGCTCTTGCCACTTCCCGTGGAACCCACGACTGCGGTGACGCTGCCTGCCGGCACCTGCAGGTCGAGATGCTGGAGCACGTCGATGTCGGCATCGTGAAAGCGGAACGAGACGTCGTCGAGGCGCAGCTCGACCGCACCGGTTCCGGGAACGTCGGCGGTCCCGTAGTCCATCGATCCGGTGGCCGTGAGCACGCTCTCGACGCGGTCCCACCCGACGACGCTGCGGGGCAGCTCTCCGAGCACCCAGCCGATCGCGCGGACCGGAAAGGCCACGACCGTGAACAGATAGGCCACCTGCACGACATCGCCGGGATCGGCGGCGCCGCTGGCCACCCGCCCGACGCCCAGCACGATGACCAGCAGGATCCCGAAGTTGGGCAGTGCTTCCAGCAGCGGATCGAACACGCTGCGCACGCGCCCCACGGCGATGTTGGCGTCGCGCAGCTCGTGAGTGCTCGCGGCAAAACGCTCGGTCTCGTCAGATTCGCGACCCAGCGACTTCACCACGGTGGCGCCGTCGAATGACTCGTGCGCGACCGCGCTGAGATCTCCACGGAGCGACTGCGCGAGCGCCACACGCGGCGAGAGCCAACGCTGGTAGAACACGTTGATCACGAACAGGGCCGGAAACACGATCAGACCAACCAGGGTGAGCACCAGGTCAGCCGCGACCATGGCCCCGAGCGCAGCCACGAGCATGGCGATGACGCCGACAGCCATGGGAAGCGGCATGAAGACCGCCCACGCGGCCTCGACGTCAGCGTTGGCGTTGGACAGCAGCTGGCCCGTGGGGTGCCGGTGGTGCCACGACATCGGCAACGCCAAGTACTTGCGGGTCACCAGCCGTCGGTGCGACGCGACAAGTCGGTAGTAGACCAGGCCGCCGATGAGCCGGCGAGCCACCACGCCAGCAGCGCGCAAGATGGCGACGCCGATGAACAGCAGCACCGCCGCCACGAGCGACCCGCGCACGACCTCGCCGTTCTCGAACGAGGGACGGATGACGTTGTCGGTAGCCCAGCCGAGCACCCACGCGTCAGCAACGGTCATGGCGCCGTAGAGCATGCTGCCGGCGGCCGAGACCGCGAACAGGAACTTCTGCTGACGGATGCCGTGACCCAGCAGCTGCATGCCACGCCGGGTCATCCGGGAGGAGTCGCGGTTGCCCAGCTGGGAGTCCTCCACCGGAGGGACCGCGCTATCGGACACGCTTGCCTGCTGCTCTCAACGTCTCTTTCACCTGTCCGATGGTCATGTCGCCGAAGTGGAACACGCTCGCGGCGAGAACGGCGTCGGCGCCAGCGTCGACGGCAGCTGTGAAGTGATCCAGCCGGCCAGCCCCGCCACTCGCGATGAGCGGTACTTGTGTAACGCCACGGACGGCCCGAATCATTTCCAGATCGAAACCATTTCTCGTGCCATCGGCGTCCATCGAGTTCAGCAAGATCTCGCCAGCGCCCAGCTCGGTGGCCTGTCGGGCCCACGCAACAGCATCAAGGCCAGCAGATTGGCGGCCGCCGTGAGTCGTGACCTCAAAGCCGCTGGGCTGATCCGCGCTGCGCCGGGCGTCGACGCTGAGCACGAGCACCTGGTTGCCGAATCGGTGTGCGATCTCGGCGATGACTTCCGGCCGGGCAAGGGCGGCGGTGTTGATGCCCACCTTGTCGGCGCCGGCGCGCAACAGACGGTCGACGTCGTCAGCGGTGCGGACTCCCCCGCCCACGGTCAGCGGGATGAAGACCTGGTCGGCGGTGCGACCGACGATGTCGTAGGTCGTGGCGCGGTTGCCCGAGGACGCCGTGATGTCCAGGAAGGTCAGCTCGTCAGCGCCCTCGGCGTCGTAGACCGTGGCCATCTCCACCGGATCGCCCGCATCGCGCAGGTCGACGAAGTTGACGCCCTTGACGACTCGGCCTTGGTCGACGTCCAGACACGGGATGACGCGGACGGAAAGACTCACCTGGAGAGCCTATCCAGCCCGTCACAACGGCGTTAATGTGACCTCATGAGACTTCGTGTGGTGGTGGTGTCAGTCGTGCTGCTGATGTCGGCAGCCGCATGTGGTGACGATGCTGCCGAGCCGGGCGCGTCTCCCAGTCCTACGGCTGTGGAGTCCACGCCCACGCCCTCGCCGACCGCTGCGCAGCCGACGTCGTCGGCCGATCTCGAGCTCGCGCCGGGCCGTGTCGGTCCGGTGGAGTCGGGCATCGACAAGGACGCTGCCCTGGCCACGGGTCTGTTCGACGCCGACGTCGCCGGTGTCGAAGAGTGCGTGTTCCCCCTCATGTGGAAGGACGCCTTCACAGGAGTGGACGTCGTCGTGGACTCCGAGGGCGGCATCCTCGGGCTCGGGGTGACCGCCGAGGACGGGCCGCGCACGGCCGACGATCTGGGCGTCGGATCCACGTTCGGTGAGCTGATCGAGAAGTACGGCAGCGATCTGAGCGCTCCTGAGGAGGCTGGCTACGGCCAGGTCGGCGTGTACGTCCAGGACGGTGACAACTGGCTGGGATTCCTGCTCGGCGACGCCACGTCGGTCGAGCAGGTCGACAATGACCCCGCCTTCAAGGTCACCTTCGCCGAGGCGACGAAGTCCGCCAAGCCCGATCTGATGCGCGACGGCTGCTGAGGTTCAGCGGACCGCTTCGAGGGCCTCCGGCAGCGTGAAGGCGCCGGCGTAGAGGGCCTTGCCGACAATGGCGCCTTCGACGCCGATGTCGGTGAGCGAGGCGATCGCGCGCAGGTCGTCGAGGCTGGAGACACCGCCGGAGGCGACGACCGGCTTGTCGGTGCGATCGCACACCTGACGCAGCAGCTCGAGGTTGGGGCCGGTGAGGGTTCCGTCCTTCGTGACGTCGGTGACGACGTAACGGGCGCAGCCGTCACGCTCGAGGCGTTCGAGCACGTCGAACAGGTCGCCGCCCTCCTCGGTCCAGCCGCGGGCGGCGAGCGTGGTGCCGCGCACGTCCAGACCGACGGCGATCTGGTCGCCGTGCTCACTGACGACCTTGGCGCACCACTCAGGATTCTCCAGCGCAGCGGTGCCCAGATTCACTCGGGTGCACCCGGTGGCGAGCGCGGCAGCCAGCGAAGCGTCGTCACGGATTCCGCCGGACAGCTCGACCTTGACGTCGAGCCGGCCGACGACCTCGGCGAGCAGCTCACGATTGGAGCCCTTGCCGAAGGCGGCGTCGAGATCGACCAGGTGGATCCACTCGGCCCCGTCGGTCTGCCACTGCAGCGCCGCGTCGAGCGGGGACCCGTAGGAGGTCTCGCTGCCGAGCTCACCTTGGACGAGGCGCACGGCCTGTCCCTCGGCGACGTCGACAGCTGGCAGGAGTTCAAGAGTCACGCCGGTGATCGTACCGACACCGTCATGCTGCGAACGAAGCCAGCCAGTTCTCGAGCAGACGGCGGCCGGCGTCGCCGGACTTCTCCGGGTGGAACTGGGTGGCCCACAGCGGTCCGTCCTCGACGGCGGAGACGAATCGCTCAGAGCCGTAGGAGGTCCAGGTGACCATCGGCGCGGGCAGAGCGGGCGGTCGGGTCAGCAGCCAGTCGCGCACGCCGAAGGAGTGGACGAAGTAGAACCGCTCGTCCTCGATGCCGGCAAACATCCGCGACTCCGGGACCGGCTCGACGTTGTTCCAGCCCATGTGCGGCACGATCGGCGCGTCGAGCGGTTCCACCCGTCCCGGCCACTCACCACAGCCCTCGGTCTGCACGCCGTGCTCGATGCCCTCGTCGAACAGGATCTGCATGCCGACACAGATGCCGAGGACCGGTTTCTTGGCGATCAGCCGACGCTCGACGAGGCGCGGACCACCCACCTCGGTGAAGCCCCGCATGCAGGCCTCGAACGCCCCGACGCCGGGCACCAGCAGCCCGTCCGCCGCCAGGGCGACGTCGACGTCAGCGGTCAGCTCGACCTGAGCACCCGCCCGCTCGCAAGCGCGCACGGCAGAACGGACATTGCCCGACCCGTAGTCGAGGACCACGACTCGCGTCACGGCTAGAGAGCACCCTTGGTCGACGGGATGCCCGACTCACGAGGGTCGATGGCCACGGCTTCGCGCAGGGCCCGCGCCACGGCCTTGAACTGGGCCTCGGCGATGTGATGCGGGTCCCGGCCATCGATCAATCGCACGTGCATCGTGATGCCCGCGTGGTGAGCGATCGACTCCAGCACGTGCCCGGTCAGCGAACCGCTGTACTGGCCGCCGATGATGGCGGTGATCTGGCGCTCCGGCTCGCCAGAGTGCACGAAGTACGGACGTCCCGAGACGTCGACGACCACCTGGGCGATGGCTTCATCGAGCGGAACGAGGGCATCGCCATACCGGCGGATGCCGACCTTGTCCCCGAGCGCCTCGCGCAGTGCTTCGCCGATGCAGATCGCGGTGTCCTCGACGGTGTGGTGCGCGTCGATGTGCAGGTCGCCCTCGGCCCGGACCGTGAGGTCGATCAGCGAGTGCCGCGAGAAGGCGGTGAGCATGTGGTCGTAGAACCCCACGCCCGTGGAGATGTCGTTGGCTCCGGTGCCGTCGAGGTCGAGCTCGACGACGACGTGCGACTCAGATGTCTTTCGTTCGATGCGTGACACGCGGTTCATGACGCAACGACCTCCTTCAAGGCTGCACGGAATGTACTCATCTCAGCGGGCGTGCCGACCGACACGCGCAGCCATCCTGCAGGTCCAGTCTCCCGTATGAGCACGCCACGGTCGACCAGACCCTGCCAGATGGCGTGTCGGTCGTCGAACCGGCCGAACAAGATGAAGTTCGCATCGGACTCCGCGACGTCGAATCCCTCGGCCGCCAGCCAGGCCGCCAGGTCGTCGCGCGTGACCCGCAGCTCGTCGACACGCATCAGCAGCTCATCGGCGTGGCCCAGTGCCGCGAGCGCGGCTGCCTGCTGCACCGCCGACAGGTGATACGGCAACCGCACGATGCGCAGCGCATCGATGATCGCGGGATCGGCGGCCACGTAGCCGAGGCGTCCACCGGCGTACGCGAACGCCTTGCTCATGGTGCGCGTGACCAGCAGCCGCCGATACTGCGGCAGCAGCTCCAGGGCCGTCGGCGTGCCCTCGCGTCGGAACTCCGCGTACGCCTCGTCGACGACGACGATGCCGGGGGCGACATCGGCGATGGCGCTGACTGTGTCGAGCGGCAGGGCCGTGCCGGTGGGATTGTTGGGCGACGTCAAGATCACGACATGAGGCTGCTCGGCCTCGATCAGCGCAAGTGCCGCGTCGAGATCGATGCCGAAGTCCTCACGCCGCTGGCCCGTGACCCACCGGGTGTGCGTGTTGCGGGCGTACTCGGGGTACATCGAGTACGTGGGGGCGAAGGACACGGCCGTCCGTCCAGGGCCGCCGAAAGCCTGCAGGATCTGCTGCATGACCTCGTTCGAGCCGTTGGCAGCCCAGACCTGCGGCGCTGCCAGTCCGTGCCCGAGGTAGTCGGCCAACCCCGTTCGCAGTGCGCTCGCCTCCCGGTCCGGGTAGCGGTTGAGGCTGGCGGCCGCGTCGGTCACGGCGCGCGCGATCGACGCGACGACCTCGGCGCTCGGGCCGTAGGGGTTCTCATTGGTGTTCAGCTGCACCGGAAGGTCCAGCTGGGGCGCACCGTACGGCTCGTCGTGGCGCAGCTCGTCGCGCAACGGCACCCAGTCGGGGGCGCTCATGAACGACTCAGCCGCGCACTGACCGCGGCACCGTGCGACGGCAGGTTCTCGGCATCAGCCAGCGTGACCACGTGCCCGCCCACGTCGCGCAGGGCATTCTCCGAATAGGTCACCACCTGCATGTTCTTGCAGAACGCACGGACCGACAGCCCCGAGGAGTGGCAGGCGCACCCCGCGGTGGGGAGCACGTGATTGGACCCGGCGGCATAGTCGCCCAGCGACACGGGCGTGAACGGTCCGACGAAGATGGCGCCGGCGTTGACGATGCGGGCCGCGACAGCGTGTGGGTCAGCCGTCTGGATCTCCAGGTGCTCAGCGGCGTAGGCGTTCGCCACGGCGATGGCCTGATCGATGTCGCGCACCAGAACCGTTGCCGACTGTGGTCCGCCGAGGGCGGTGCGAATGCGGTCGACGTGCGGTGCTTCGTCGACGCGCTTCTTGAGGGCTGCGTCGACACGGTCCGCGAGCGACTCGCTGTCGGTGATCAGCACCGATGCCGCCATCGGATCGTGCTCGGCCTGGCTCACCAGGTCCGCTGCCACGAAGTCTGCATCGGCGGCATCGTCGGCGATCACCGCGATCTCGGTGGGACCGGCTTCGCTGTCGATCGCGACAGTGCCCTGCAGGAAGCGCTTGGCGGCAGCCACGTAGATGTTGCCCGGGCCGGTGATGAGGCTGACTGGCCGGCACTCCCCCGCGCCGTACGCGAACATCGCCATGGCCTGGGCGCCGCCGGCCGCATAGACCTCGTCGATGCCCAGCAGCGCGCACGCGGCGAGGATCGACGGGTGCGGCCACCCGCCGTTGTCCTTCGACGGCGGGCTGGACAGCGCGATGCCGGGCACCCCGGCGACCTGCGCCGGCACCGCATTCATCAGCACGCTGCTGATCAGCGGGGCCAGACCGCCCGGAACGTAGAGGCCGACTCGCTGCATCGGAACGATGCGTCGTTCCACGGTGGCGCCGTCGGCGAGCGCGGTGGTGACGGTGTGCTCCAGCTCAGCCGTGCTGGTCTGCCGCAGCCGACGGATCGACTCGTCCAGCGCAGCCCGGATCGACGGATCGAGGGTCGCGAGGGCTTCGGACAATGCCTCGGCGGGCACGCGGAGCGTGTCGGGACGAATTCCGTCGAAGCGCTCGGACGCCTCCATCACCGCGTCAGCGCCGCGGTCGCGCACGTCCTCGCAGATGGGGCGAACCGTCGCGAGAGCCCGCTCGACATCGACCGCGGCCCGGGGCACGGCACGGCCGTAGACACGCTCCCACTCGTGGGGTGCCGGGTCGAGGGAACGCAGGTCGAGACGACGGATCACACCGCCCAGTCTACGGAGGTGGGTACGGTGTCGTCGTGGCCGGGAAGAAGTCAAGCAACGACGAAGCTGCCGCCGCGACGCCGGCCTATGCCGCGCTCGCCCGCGCCGACGTCCGTTTCACCCCGCACTCCTACGAGCACGACCCGCGCGCCGCGTCCTTTGGCACGGAGGCTGCCGACGCGCTCGGCGTCGAACCGCGCCGCGTCTTCAAGACGTTGTTGGTTGATCTTGACGGGTCCCTGGTGGTGGGCGTCGTGCCGGTGTCGGGCTCACTGGACCTCAAGGCGGTGGCTTCGGCGCTGGGCGGCAAGCGGGCCCAGATGGCCAATCCGCAGGCGGCCCAGCGGGCCACGGGGTACGTCATCGGCGGCATCTCGCCCTTTGGTCAACGCCACCACCACCGCACGGTGGTTGACGTCTCCGCCGAGCAGCATCGGACCGTGTTCGTGTCCGCGGGCCGCCGAGGGCTCGAGGTCGAGGTGACGCCTCAGGTCTTGGTGTCGATGACCGGCGCCGTCGTGGCATCGGTGTCGCGCTCGTAGGACACCGGCTCACGACCGCGGCCCCAGCTCACCAGCAGGACACCCACCAGAGCAGCGATCGGCCACGCCAGGAACGGCGATGCACTGTCGACCATCAGCTCATCGGGCACCGTGTCGCCGATCTCCAGCCCCACCGCCGTCTCGACCGGCGGAGGTCCGACGAAGGCCCCCACCTGCCAGGCGACGATGGCCGCGAGCACGGATCCGGCCATGATCGCGACGACCAGCTGCCACCCGGATTCCCCGAACAGCAGCGACAGGACGACCGACCACACCAGCGCGGCAATGACACCGATCAGCGTGAAGACCACGATCACCTGGAACTGTCCCCGTGAGGCCTCCTCGGTCAGAGCCAAGCCGACGTCACGCATCTCCCACTGCCCGGGAGTGGCCGCCTGCCACCACACCAGACCAGCGATGACACCCAGGCCCACGGCGGAGACCAGCACGGCCCACGTTCGTCCCCACGCGGACTGCCTCATGCCAGACAACTCGGTCCGAGGAGCTCCTTGAGGTCGGCCACCAAGGCCGAGCTCTGGGCGACCTTCAGGTGCGGGTCGAGTCGCATGGTCTTGGTGCCGCTGTTGCTGAGCAGTCGCAGGTGAACCTCGGAGGCACCCGGGTGAGCCGCGAGGATCTGCTTGAAGGCGCTGACCGTCTCGGTCGTGCACCGCGCCACGGGCATGGTGACGGCCAGCGGGGCATCGGAGCGGGCCGTGTCGATGGCGGGCATCGTGATCTCCTGCGCATGCAGGTCAAGCCCCTCGTCATTGCTCTTGACGCGCGCCTTGACCACGACGATGGCGTCATTGACCAGCGAGGGCGCCGCAAGGTTGTAGGCCCCCGGGAACACCATGATCTGCACGGCACCTTCGAGGTCCTCCAGGATGATGGAGGCCCAGGCGTCGCCCTTCTTGGTGATGCGGCGCTGAACGCCGGTGATGAGCCCGCAGATCTTGACCATCGAACCGTCACGGTCGGTGTCGGCCAGCAGCTCGCCGATCGTGGTGTCGCTGCTGGCTCGCAAGACGTGCTCCAACCCCAGCAGGGGGTGGTCGGACACGTACAGACCGAGCATGTCGCGCTCGAGCGCCAGCAGCTGGGACTTCTCCCACTCCGGCATGTGCGGCACCACGACGGTGATCCCCGTGAAGCCGTCGTCCAGACCGCCGAACAGCGAGTCCTGACCGATGGCGGCGCTGCGCTTGAGGTCGATGTACTGGTCGACAGCTTCCTCGGCCACCGTGGTGAGCGCGCGCCGATGGTGGCCCAGCGAATCGAAGGCACCGGCCTTGATCAGCGAGTCGATGACCCGCTTGTTGCACACATGGACCGGAACCTTGTCCATGAAGTCGGTGAAGTCGGTGAACGCTCCCTTTTCCTCGCGGGCTGCCACGACGCCGGCCACGACGTTCTCGCCGACGTTGCGGATGGCTCCCATGCCAAAGCGAATGTCCGTGCCGACCGAGGCGAAGTTCGACACCGACTCGTTGACGTCCGGCGGCAGCACCTTGATGCCCATGCGGCGGCATTCGTTGAGGTAGATCGCGGACTTGTCCTTGTCACCGCGGGTGCTGGTGAGCAGGGCCGCCATGTACTCCGCCGGATAGTGCGCCTTGAGGTAGGCCGTCCAGTACGAGATGACGCCGTAGGACGCGGAGTGGGCCTTGTTGAAGGCGTAGTCGGCGAACGGGACGAGGATGTCCCACAAGGTCTTGATGGCGCCCTTGGAGAAGCCGCGTTCCATCATGCCCGCCTCGAAACCGACGAACTCCTGCTCCAGCACCGAGCGCTTCTTCTTGCCCATCGCGCGGCGCAGGTTGTCGGCCTGACCGAGGGAGAATCCGGCCAGCACCTGGGCGATCTCCATGACCTGCTCCTGATACACGATCAGGCCGTACGTGGTGCCAAGAATCGGCGTGAGCGCCTCGGTGAGCTCGGGGTGGATGAAGTCGATGGACTGCTTCTTGGTCTTGCGCAGCGCGTAGTTGGTGTGGCTGTTCGCACCCATCGGACCTGGACGGTACAGCGCGATGACTGCCGAGATGTCCTCGAAGTTGTCCGGCTGCATCTGCTTGAGCAGCTGGCGCATGGGACCGCCGTCGAGCTGGAACACGCCGAGGGTGTCACCGCGACCGAGCAGCGCGTACGCCTCCGGGTCGTCGAAGGTCAGGTCCTCCAGCACCAGATCGACATCGCGGTTGGCCTTGACGTTGGTCAGCGTGTCGTCGAGCACCGTGAGATTGCGCAGGCCCAGGAAGTCCATCTTGACCAGCCCGAGCGCCTCGCACATCGGGTAGTCGAGCTGAGTGATGATCGCGCCGTCCTGCTCGCGCTTCATGATCGGAACGATGTCGATCAGCGGGTCGCTGGACATGATCACGCCGGCAGCGTGCACGCCCCACTGGCGGATCTGACCCTCCAGACCCACGGCGGTGTCATAGATCTTGCGTACTTCGGCGTCGCTCGCGTGCAGGTCGCGGAACTCCTTGCCGTCGCCGAAACGATCGTGGCCCTCGTCGAACAGCTGCGACAGCGCGACGCCCTTGCCCATGACATCGGCCGGCAGAGCCTTGGTGATCTTCTCGCCCATCCCGAAGGGGTAGTCGAGCACGCGGTTGGCGTCCTTGATGGCCTGCTTGGCCTTGAGTCGGCCGAAGGTCGCGATCATGGCGACGCGTTCTTCGCCGTACTTGTTCGACACGTAGCGGATGACCTCGGCGCGCCGACGCTCGTCGAAGTCGATGTCGAAGTCGGGCATCGACGGGCGTTCAGGGTTGAGGAAGCGTTCGAAGATCAGGCCGTGGGTCAGCGGGCACAGATCCGTGATGCGCAGCGCGTACGCCGCGATCGAGCCTGCACCCGAGCCGCGGCCAGGACCCACGCGAATGCCGTTGTTCTTGGACCAGTTGATGAAGTCGGCCACCACCAGGTAGTAGCCGCAGTAGCCCTTGTCGCGAATGACACCGAGCTCCATGTCGACGCGCGCACGGACCTCGGGGGTCAGCTTCTCGCCGGGGTAGCGGGCCTCGATGCCCCGCCAGACCTCCTCGATGAACCAGGATTCCTCGGAGTGCCCGGCAGGGACGTCGGCGCGAGCCATGTAGCCGCCGTTGGACTCGGTGAACTCCATGTCGCAGCGTTCGGCGATGAGCAGCGTGTTGTCGCACGCCTCCTTCATGCCGTGGGTGTCCTCCCAGAGGTCGCGCATCTCGGCGGCGGACTTGATGTAGTAGCCGCCGCCCTGGAACTTCAGCCGCTTGGGATCGGACAACGTCTTGCCGGACGCGACGCAGATCAGCGCGTCCTGGGCAGCGGCGTCCTCCGGCGCGGTGTAGTGCGAGTCGTTGGTGGCCACCGGCGGGATGCCGAGCTCTCGACCGAGCCGCAGCAGGTCGTCGCGTACGGCGTTCTCCATGGCGATGTCATGGTCCATCAGCTCGAGAAAGAAGTTCTCCTTGCCGAAGATCTCCTGCAGCTCGCCGGCCGCCTGGCGAGCCTCGGCGTACTGGCGCAGACGCAGTCGGGTCTGGATCTCGCCGGACATGCAGCCGGTGGTGGCGATGATGCCCTCGGAGTAGCGCGCCAGCAGCTCACGATCGACACGCGGCTTGTAGTAGTACCCCTCGAGGCTGGCGTACGACGACAGCCGGAACAGGTTGTGCATGCCCTCGGTGGAGTGCGCCAGCATCGTCATGTGCGTGTAGGCACCGCCACCGGCGACGTCATTGCCGCCCTCGTCCTCGGAGCCGCCCTTGCCCCAGCGGACCCGCTTGCGGTCCGATCGGTGGGTGCCGGGCGTGACGTAGGCCTCCATGCCGATGATCGGCTTGACCCCGTGCTCTCGAGCCTTGCTCCAGAAGGCGTACGCCCCGTGCACGTTGCCGTGGTCGGTCATCGCGATGGCCGGCATCTGGAGTGCCGCTGTGCGCTCGAACAACCCATCGAGCAGGGAGGCACCGTCGAGCATCGAGTACTCGGTGTGCACGTGCAGGTGCACGAAGGACGAGTCACTCGCCATTGCGGAAATTGCCTCCTCGAGAGGGGATGGAAGCGGGGAAGAGTGTCAGCCTACGGCAGTGATCTGGAGCCCTGCGGCGGCACGCCGCAGGGCTCGCGAGTCGGGCTACCGGCTGCTGGCGCGCTCGTACTGGCGGACCGCGAGCGGGGCGAAGATCGCCACGATCACGACGCTGCAGATCACGGTGTAGAGCACCGGGTTCTGCAGGGACCACGGACCGTCGACGACGCCTGGACCGACGTTGCCGAACAGCTCGCGGCACGCCTGGGTGAGCGCAGACACCGGATTCCACTCCACGAACTGCCGGAGCCCGGCCGGGAACGACTCGGTCGGGACGAAGGCGTTGGAGACGAACGTCAACGGCATGATCACGATGAACGACGCGTTGTTGATGACGTCGACGCTCGGCACCAGGAGGCCGACCAGGCCCATGATCCAGCTGATCGCGTAGGCGAACAGCAGCAGGAGCAGGAAGGCCACTATCGCGTCGAGGAAGCCTTCGCGGATGCGCCAGCCGACCACGAGACCGGTGAGCGCCATGATGATCAGCGACAACAGGTTGTAGATGACGTCGGACGAGGTGCGGCCGACCAGCACCGCCGAGCTGGACATGGGCAACGATCGGAACCGGTCGATGATGCCCTTCTGCATGTCCTCGGCCAACCCCGCGCCGGTGAACGTGGCACCGAAGACCACGGTCTGGGCGAAGATGCCCGGAACCAGGAACTCGCGGTAGTTGACGTTGCCGGGAACGTCAATGGCACCGCCGAACACGAAGGCGAACAGCAGCACGAACATGATCGGTGAGATCAGGACGAACACGAGGATCTCGGGCACGCGGATGATCTTGATGACATTGCGCTTGGCGACGACCCAGCCGTCGCTGGCGGTCTTGGCGAGCGTGCTCATGAGGCGACCTCCTTGGTCTGCTCGGACGGATCGTCCTCCGACACGTGGCCCGTGAGCTGCAGGAACACATCGTCCAGGGTGGGGCGGCGCAGACCGACGTCAAGTACGTCGATGGACGCCTGCTGGAGGCCGGTGAGGACAGTGATGAGACGACCCGCTCCCCCACCCTCGACGGCGGCGGTGAGCGCGCGGCCGTTGTCAGCCACTCGCACCTCGCCATGCGCCACCGAGGCGAGGACTCGCACGGCCTCGTCGCGGTGGGCGGCGTCGGCCAGCACGACCTCGATGCGCTCACCGCCCGTCTGCGACTTGAGCTCATCGGCGGTACCGCGGGCGATGGCGCGTCCATGATCGATGACCACGATGTTGTCGGCCAGCACGTCGGCCTCTTCCAGGTACTGCGTCGTGAGCAGCACCGTGGAGCCCGTGGACACCAGCTCGCGGATGACGTCCCACATCTGCTGGCGGCTACGGACGTCCAGGCCCGTGGTCGGCTCGTCGAGGATGAGGACCGGGGGCGCGGCGACGAGGGCACCTGCGAGGTCGAGGCGTCGGCGCATCCCGCCGGAGTAGGTCTTGGAGGGTCGGTCGCCGGCGTCGGCCAGATCGAATCGATCCAGCAGCTCACGCGCTCGGCTGGAGGACTTGGCGCGGCCCAGACCGTAGAGGCGGCCCACCATGTCGAGATTCTCGTAGCCCGTGAGGTGCTCGTCGACCGCCGCGTACTGCCCCGACAGGCCGATGTTGCGGCGGACTCCGTCCGGATTCTTCAGGACGTCGATGCCGTTGATGTGCGCCGTGCCGGAATCAGGGATCAGCAACGTGGCCAGCACGCGAACCGCTGTGGTCTTGCCGGCGCCGTTCGGGCCGAGCAGGCCCAGCACCTTGCCCTCGGGCACGTTCAGGTCAAGGCCCTTGAGCGCCTCGACCTCCTTGTACTTCTTGACCAAGCCCGTCGCCTGGATCATGTCCGCCATGAGATGGCCTCTCGGTGAGCAGATTCGCGGTCGTCCACGATGATGTCGGACGGGTCCGACAAAAATCCAGTGGCCCACCCGACGCTCCGCGGATGTGGCGCGCTGCCAGCGCACGATGAACGCGCCCAGCCCAGCGCGACAGCTCCAGGCGCGCGCAACGTGCACGCGCCGGCCATGGGCGGCCAGGACGCCTGACCCGCCTCAGACCTGCTGGTAGGTGCTCAGGAAGCCTCCGAGGCGTTGGATGGCCTCTCGCAGGTCCCGGGCCCACGGCAGCGTCACGATGCGCAGGTGGTCCGGCTCGGGCCAGTTGAATCCGGTCCCCTGCGTGATGAGGATCTTCTCCGACTCCAGCAGGTCGAGCGCGAGCTGTTGGTCATCCTTGATCGGATGGATCTCCGGATCCAACCGCGGGAACACGTAGAGCGCCCCCTTGGGCTGAACCACGCTGACACCCGGAATCTTGCGCAGCTCATCGACAGCGGTGTCGCGCTGCTCGATCAGTCGG
The DNA here is from genome assembly GCA_963769445.1 of uncultured Actinomycetota bacterium. GTDB lineage: Bacteria > Actinomycetota > Actinomycetes > Propionibacteriales > Nocardioidaceae > Aeromicrobium. The sequence continues at coordinate 762,514 of CAVYLO010000004.1, forward strand.
CCGCCGGGCAGGATCAGCTCCTTGATGGACTGATAGCCGCCCAGCGCGACCTGAATCGCGTTCTGGGCTGGCACGTTCGGACACAGGCGCATCGAGCACAGCAGGGTGATGCCCTCGAGATAGTCACCGGCCCGTTCCAACGGCCCGGTGACGACGAGCCAGCCAGCGCGGTAGCCGCACACGCGATAGGCCTTGGACAAACCGTTGAACGTGAGGGTCAGGACGTCGGGCGCAACGCTCGCCATCGGAATGTGGACAGCGTCGTCGTAGAGGATCTTGTCGTAGATCTCGTCGGCCATGAGGATCAGGTCGTGCTTGCGCGCCAGATCGGCGATGGCCGTCAACGTCTCGCGGGAGTAGACCGCACCGGTGGGGTTGTTGGGGTTGATCACCACGATGACTCTGGTGCGGTCGGTGATCTTGGACTCCAGGTCGGCCAGGTCTGGGTTCCACTCGTTGGCCTCGTCGCACCGGTAGTGCACCGGCACGCCGCCGGCCAGGTTGGTGACAGCGGTCCACAGCGGGTAGTCCGGCACCGGGATGAGCACCTCATCGCCGTTGTCGAGCAACGCCTGCAACGCGATCTGGATCAGCTCGGACACACCGTTGCCGATCCAGACGTCGTCGATGTCAATCAGCGGGAACCCTTCCTGGAGCTGATAGTGATGCACCACGGCACGACGGGCCGGCTGAATGCCGCGCGAGTCCGAATAGCCAGCCGACGACGGCAGACCGGCGATCATGTCCTGCAGGATCTCCGCCGGCGCATCGAATCCGAACGGCTGCGGGTTGCCGATGTTGAGCTTGAGGATCCGATGGCCTTCAGCCTCCAGCTGGGCGGCTCGGGACGCGACCGGACCTCGGATGTCGTACAGGACATCTCTCAGCTTCTCGGACTGGCGCACCACGTTGCTCATGGCGCAATCCTGCCACCCAGTGCTCGCGTTCCCAGGCTCCCCCGGGGTGAACGGCCCCGTCTGGGTCCCCGTCAGCGGGTCCGGAGGATCAGTCGGCCCTGCGGACGACCTCGAGGGCGGCCTCGAGGTCGTCGGGATAGGACGAGGAGAAGGTGACCCAGTCGCCCGTGCGCGGGTGCGTGAAGCCGAGCTCCTTGGCGTGCAGCCACTGCCGGTCGAGACCGACCCGGGCCGCCAGCGTCGGATCGGCGCCGTACATCAGGTCGCCGACACACGGATGGTGCAGCGCTGCCATGTGCACGCGGATCTGGTGCGTGCGACCGGTCTCCAGCTTGATCGTGAGCAGACTCGCGAAGCGATGCGCCTCGAGCGTGTCGTAGTGCGTGATGCTGTCGCGTCCACCGGCCTTGACGGTGAACTTGAAGTCGTGCTTGGGGTGTCGCGCGATGGGCGCGTCGATGGTCCCGGTGTGCGGATCGGGGTGGCCCTGCACGAGCGCGTGGTAGGTCTTCTCGACCACGCGATCACGGAACGCCTGCTTGAGCACCGAATACGCGTGCTCGGACTTGGCCACGGCCATCAGGCCGCTGGTGCCGACGTCGAGCCGGTGCACGATTCCTCGCCGCTCGGCGGCCCCCGACGTGGAGATGCGGATCCCGACGCCGGACAGGTGGTCGAGCACCGTTGGTCCGTCCCAGCCGACGCTGGGGTGCGCCGCAACGCCCACCGGCTTGTCGACGACCACGATGTCGTCGTCCTCGTGGACGAGGCGCATGCCCTCCACCTCGTGCGCGACGATCATCGCGACGCGGGGCGCCGGGATGGAGGCCTCCAGCAGGGCACCTGCCTCGACCCGATCAGACTTGGCTGGCGCACGGCCGTCGAGCGTGACGTGGCCATCGGCAACCAGCTCGCTGGCCCGAGTCCGCGAAAGACCGAGCAGCCGGGCCAGAGCGCTGTCGACGCGTTCGCCGGCCAACCCCTCGGGCACGTGGACGACCTTGTGGTCGAGCGGTTCCAGATCGCCCGTCATGACTTTTCCCGCGTGCCGTCGACGCCGACGCCACGGAACGTGCGCCAGATGATGATGACGGCAGCCAAGGTCAGCGCGATGTCAGCGACGTTGCCGACGAACGGTCCGTAGTCGATGAAGTCGACCACACGACCGCGCAGGGGGGCCGGTTCACGAAACAGCCGATCGGCGAGGTTGCCGGTGGCGCCGGACAGCAGCAGACCCAGTCCGACCGCCCACCCACGGTCGCGCAGGCGAGTGGCGACCCGGAGGACCCCGATCGTGACGGCGATCGCGATCACGGTCAACACGATCGTCATGGACGACCCGGTGCCCAGTGCCGCGCCCGCATTGCGCAGGAAGGTCAGCTGGAGCATCCCCGGGATCAGCTCGACCGATGGCTCACCCTCGAGGAACCGGACGGCCAGCACCTTGGTGACCTGATCGATCGCCAGCGCCACGACGGCGACGATCGTGAACAGACCAACGGCGCTGCCCGGGGTGGAACCTGGCGTGCTGAGCGAACTCAGCGACGTTCCTCGCGCTGCTTGCATGTCATGCACAGTGTGGCACGGGGGAACGCCATCAGCCGCATCTTGCCGATCGCCTCACCGCAGGACTCGCACTGGCCGTAGGCACCGGACTCCAGCCGAGCCAACGCCTTCTCGGTCTGCTGCAGCAGCTCACGCTGATTCGCTGCGAGTGACAGCTCGGCGTCCCGCTCCAGTCCCTTGGACCCCACGTCGGCCTGATCATTGCCTGCTCCGTCGACTCCGTCGCGCAGCAGATCCTGCAGCTCCTTCGCCGACGCGGTCAGCTCGGCGCGCAGCCGATCAAGGTCCGCCTCCAGCTCGGCGCGGACCGTCTTGGTCTCGGTAACGGTCCAGGGCTTCTCGTCATCTCGGACGACGAGCTTCGTGTTCGGCATGCGGGGAGATTAGACCCGTGGAGCCTCGAAGACAAGTCGGCCCGCCGAGGACGCCAGTCCGCCCGGTGATCGGACATGACGAAGGGCCCGCACCAGACGGTGCGAGCCCCACATCGGATGGATCAGTTCGACCTCAGAACGACTCCTCGTCGCCCAGCAATGACCGCAGTCGGCGCGGACCGGAGTCGGCAGGCGTCTGCACGGGCTGCGACGAGCTGCTCTCGTTCGCGGCGAGCTGGTCGAGCTGGCTCTGGAAGTAGTTCTTGAGCCGGGCCCGGTACTCGCGCTCGTAGGCACGCAGGTGCTCGACCTCGCGCTGGATCTCGTACCGCTCGCGCTCGATCGTGGACACCGCCTGCTGGCGACGCTCGTTGGTCTCGTCGTCGAGCTTCTGCGCGCGAATCCGCGCGTCGGTCTCGAGACGATCAGCCTTGCCGCGGGCTTCGTTGGTGAGCCGCTCGGCCTTGGTGCGTGCCTCACCGACGACCCGGTCGGCCTCTTCCTTGGCCGAATCCATCAGCTGATCGGCATTCGTCGAGGCGATCTCGAGCAGGCGAGCCGCAGCGGACGAGGCGTCGCCCATCGTGGGCCTGACCGGGGCCTCGACTGCTGCAGGTGCGACCACCGGGGCCGGAGTGGCCTCGACCTTCGGTTCCGGCTCGGGCTCGGGCTCCGGCTCGGGGGCTGGCGCGGCGGCTGGCGTGGGCGAAGCACCCAGGGCGGGGATCAGACCAGTGGGCTCGCCACTGGATGCGGCTGCGACCTTGGCACGGAGCTCTTCGTTCTCGACGGTGAGGCGTTCGAGCTCGGCCTCAACCTCATCGAGGAACTGGTCGACCTCGCCCATGTCATAGCCCTCACGAAGACGGACGGGTGTGAAGCGCTTGTTGCGCACGTCCTCTGGCGTCAATGGCATTGGTACACCTCAGTGGTCGGGGCAGTCCTGTCTGGACTCTTGGAATGCCACCGTACTCTGCCGCACGTCACTTCTGCCACATCCGTCTCCGTTGTGGCGCCATGAAATTTCGTGTCGACCCACGATCGGGCTGTCAGGCAAAGACGACGACGATGATCTGCATCAGGATATACAGCGCGAACAAAAGCACCATGGGCGACAGGTCCAGCGCAGCTCCGCCCAGGCGGATGGGCGGGAGGACACCACGGATGGCTCGCAGGGGCGGGTCGGTGGCCGAGTAGATGCCCTCACACAGGACCGCGACGGGTCCTTGGGGTCGCCAGCTGCGGGCGAGCAGCTGCACCCAGTCGAGCACGAACCGGGCGAGCAACATCACGATGGCGATCCAGACGATCAGCTGCAGGATTCCACCGATGGTCTGCAAGGTCATGTACTCAGCTCTGGTTGTAGAAACCGCCCGATGCGAGGCGCTGCTTGTCCTCGTCGCTGACGGTGACATTGGCGGGCGAGAGCAAGAATACCTTGGCCGTCACACGGTTGATGGTGCCGTGCACCGCAAAGATCAGACCGGCGGCGAAGTCGACCAGTCGCTTGGCGTCATCGTCATCGATCTCAGACAGATTCATGATGACCGGAACACCCGAGCGATAGTGCTCGCCCACGGTACGCGCGTCGTTGTACGTACGAGGAGTGACCGTCTCGATGCGGGCCAGATCGGTCGGCGCGGGCGCCGTCTGCTGCACCGTGGGTGACCGGCGTTCGCGGCGCTCGGAGCGTCGCTCCTCGATGGAGGCCACGGGTGCCGGGCGAACCAGCGCGGTGGACCGGGCGGGCTCGGTGACGGCAGGGTCGTCGTCGAAATCCATGTCGAAGTCGTCGTAGTCCGCCTGCTCGACCAGGCCGAGGTACTCGCCGACTTTACGCATTGCGCCAGCCATGATGACTCCGTCCGTGGTGTGCTCGGTGTGACTGAATGACATCACTGAGATTACCGGGTGTTCGGGCGTTCTCCGAGTATCGAACGCCCGACGCGCAGGTGTGTCGCGCCAGCTTCTACTGCTTGCTCGAGGTCGGCACTCATTCCGGCCGAGATCATGAGGGCCCCTGGATGCCGCTTGCGGAGGCCCTCGCTGATGGCCGCCAGGTGCTCGAAGCTCGGGCGCGGGTCTGCGCCGAGCGGCGCCACCGTCATGACGCCGTCGAGTCGCAGGTGCTCGGACGCCGCGATGAGGTCGGCCAGCTCATCGACCGCGTCCGGTGGAACACCGGATCGGCCGGGGTCCGTCGTGTCGAAGTCAACCTGCACCGAGCAGCCCAGCACTCGACCGGCCGCCTCGGCACCCCGCTCCAACGATCGCGCCAGCTTGGCACGGTCGACACTGTGAACTGCATCGGCGTAGTGCGCGACTGCTCCGGCCTTGTTGGTCTGCAACCCGCCGAGAAAGTGCCAGCGGACCGGAGCCGTGACCTCGGCGTGCTTGTCGCCCGCCTCGGGGTGGCGGTTCTCGCCCACGTCGGTGATGCCGAGGTCGGCCAGCAGCTCGACGTCCGACGCCGGGTAGGTCTTGGTCACCGCGATCAGGGTGATCTCGTTGCGATCACGTCCGGCTGCATGACACGCAGCGTGGATGCGCTGTTCGGTCTCGGCCAGTCCTGCGGCGATCTCGTCGCGCCGACTCGTCATCGCAGCACCACGACGCCTCCGAAGCGTCCGGACGCGGTTCCCTGGCGCCGGTAGGAGAACAACCGTTCGTCCTCGATCGTGCAGGTGTCGGCACCGAGATCGGAGACGTCCACGCCCAGATCGGCCAGCTGCTTGACCACCCCGGCTCCGACGTCGAGCGAAGGCGTGCCCCATGTGGTGGTGGATCGGGTGCCGGGTACCGCCCGATCGACCTCGTCGGCCATGTGTTCGGGGACCTCATAGCAGCAGCCGCCGGCCCGGGGTCCGACCCACGCCCGCAGGGACGAGGCACCGCGGTCGCGCAGCGCACCGACCACTGCGGGAATCACGCCGCCGACCAGCCCGACGCGACCAGCGTGGGCAGCGCCGACGAGCCCGGCGTCGGCGTCGGCGAGCAGCACCGGCACGCAGTCCGCCACTCGCACGAGCAAGGGGATCCCGATCTGGTCAGTCACCACTGCATCGCACACCGGCACGGTGCCAGAACCATCGACACGCATCACATCGCCATAGGCGACGTCGGCGCCATGGACCTGCGACATCGAGTGCAGCCCGTCCACCGACAAGGCCTCAGCGAGCGTCGCGTGATTGCGCACCACGACGGCGGGGTCGTCCCCGCTGGCGCTGCCAAGATTCAACGAGGCGAACGGGCCTTCGCTGTGACCGTCGAATCGATCGGTGAATGCCACCTCGACCCGACCCGACGACTCGCGATGCCAGAACACTCCGTCAGCCTACGACCCGTCTCGGCGCAGGACGCCTCAGCGGAGGAAGTCGGGGATGTCGAGGTCGTCGTCGTACGCCACCGGCGGCGACTCGGCTGCCGCGGTGCGCTCGCCCGAACGATCGTTCTTCTCCTCACGCGGCGCCGACGTCCGGTCCGGGCTGGGCGAGTCGAGGTAGGGATTCGGTGCGTAGGTGTCGGCGGTGGGTGCAGGCGGGAGGCTCGGCTCGGGGGTCGGCTTCTCGACCTCCTTGAGCAGCGCGGGCTGGGCGGAGTCGCGCGTCTTGGGCTCGCCCCCGTCGAAACCGGCCGCGATCACGGTGACCCGGACCTCGTCACCCAGGGCGTCGTCGATGACGGCGCCGAAGATGATGTTGGCCTCGGGGTGCACGGCGTCGGCCACCAGACCAGCAGCCTCGTTGATCTCGAACAGGCCGAGGTCCGAGCCGCCCGAGATCGACAGCAGGACGCCGCGGGCGCCCTCGATCGAGGCCTCGAGCAGCGGGCTCGAGACGGCGCTCTCAGCAGCAATGGCCGCGCGGTGCTCGCCACGAGCCGAACCAATGCCCATCAGGGCCGAACCGGCGTCCGACATGACGGACTTGACGTCGGCGAAGTCGAGGTTGATCAGGCCCGGTGTCGTGATGAGGTCCGTGATGCCCGAGACGCCCTGGTGCAGGACCTGGTCGGCCTGACGGAACGAGTCCAGCAAGCTGACGTTCGGGTCGCTGATCGACAGCAGCCGGTCGTTCGGGATGACGATGAGCGTGTCGACCTCGTCGCGCAGCGACTGGATGCCGTCGTCGGCCTGGTTCGAGCGGTTGCGACCCTCGAACTTGAACGGCCGGGTCACGACGCCGATGGTGAGCGCACCCAACGAGCGAGCGATGCGAGCGACGACGGGAGCGCCACCGGTACCGGTGCCTCCACCCTCGCCGGCCGTGACGAAGACCATGTCGGCGCCACGGATCGCTGCCTCGATCTCTTCGGCGTGGTCCTCGGCGGCCTTCTTGCCGATCTCGGGATTCGCGCCAGCACCGAGCCCACGCGTGGAGTCGCGGCCGACGTCGAGCTTGACGTCGGCGTCGCTCATCAGCAGGGCTTGAGCATCGGTGTTGATCGCGATGAACTCGACGCCCTTGAGGCCCACCTCGATCATGCGGTTGACGGCATTGACGCCGCCGCCACCGATGCCGACGACCTTGATCACCGCCAGATAGTTCTGGACCGCCATCGTGTGTGCCTTTCGAGTGCTGGGGTTCGCGATTGTGAACTGTAACCCTGAGGTAAAGGGTTGTAGTTATGTCAACCTGTGCTCTGTGTCAGACGGTACGCGCGGGGCGAGCACGCTCCGGCGCGACACGCCGCGCACGGACCCGCGGATCAAACCCAGACGTTCCCGCGGGGTGGATCTGTCTCAGTTGCGGGTGGTCGGCTGATCCGGGGCACTGACGTCATACCCCTTGGCCGTGATCTCCAGCAGCTGCTTGAGCACTTCCATCTTGCGCGCAGCCTGCGCCTCGCTCCCCCACGTCACGGTCCGACCCTTGGTGAGGTCCAGAACGACCGAGTCCTTGGTCGAGCCGATGATCACCTGGATCTGCTTGCGCAACGCCGGGTCGTCACGGCGGATCCGGTCGGCGATGGCGGCAACCGCCTGAAGTGTTTGCAGTCGCTGTTCTGCGTCGGTGGCCGACACCCGCGCCTCGATGAGTCCCTTGGGTTGCTTCGAGTACGAGCGGAAGTCGACGCCGAACCGATCGATGCCACGAAACTCACCGCCGACACGGGACCACACGACGGCGGTGCGCTCGGTGACCTCGATGGTGACGCTGTGCGGCCAGGATCGCGAGACCTCCACCAATCGGACCCGCGGCACGGCCTTGACCCGGGCCTCGATGGCGGTCAGATCGACGCGAGCCAGCGGGCCACCGAGCGGCACATCGGCCGCCTTGCGCACCTGCGCTGCGGTCAGCGACGACTGACCCTCGACCGACACCGTGCGCGCGTCGAGCACCGAGGAGAACCAGATCAACCAGATGACCACACCCACCAGCACCGCACCGACCACCGCCAGCAGGATGCGGAACCACCGGTGCCGCCGCAGGTCGAGACGGCGTTCGGTGAATCGGTCTCTCATGCAGATGCCAGCCGGGCCAGGACGGCCGGACCCACGGTGGTGATGTCGCCCGCACCGAGCGTGAGCAGCAGGTCCCCGGGCTGCAGCAGCGGGACGACGACGTCGGCGAGCCCCGACACCGGGCCGCCCAGCGCCGCAGAGGCGCCGCGGATCGTGTCGACGACCAACGCGGCGGTGACCTCCGGATCGGGATCCTCACGGGCCAGATAGATGTCAGCAACGACCACGGCGTCCGCCGCCGACAACGCCTCGCCCATCTGGGCGCCGTAGATGCGGGTGCGGCTCACCAAGTGCGGCTGAAAGGCGACGACCAGCCGGTCGTCGCCCGCGATGGCCCGTGCCGCGGCGAGATCGGCGTGGATCTCGGTCGGGTGGTGGGCGTAGGAGTCGTAGACCCGGACTCCCCCGGCGCTGCCGAGCGGTTGCATGCGGCGAGCCGCGCCGGTGTACGTGCCGAGACCCTCGGCCAGATGGGTCGCATCGTGGCCCAGCGCCAGTCCGGCGGCCAGCGCGAGGAGGGCGTCGACGGCGTAGTGCTGGCCCGGAACCGCCAGTCGCACATCGACCAGCGGCGAGCCGTCGAGATGTACCGAGAAGGTGGTGGACGAGCCGTCGACCACCAGATCGGTTCCCTGCAGCCGCGGTGAGCCGTCGAAGCCGACGGTCCAGACCGTGGTCTCGTGGGCGACGTGCTCGGTGAGGACCGCCGCTCCGGCGTCGTCGGTGTTCAGGACCACGAAGCCCGAGACCTGTCCCACGAACTGGACGAAGGCCGCGGCGTACGCCTCCTCGGTGCCCCACTGGTCGAGATGGTCGGCGTCGACGTTGGTGACGACGGCGCCGAACGGGGTGTAGACGAGAAACGCACCATCGCTCTCGTCGGCCTCCGCCACAATCACGTCGCCTGACCCGCGACGCGCGTTGGTGCCGAGGCTCGCCACCTCGGCGCCGATCGCGAACGACGGGTCGGCGCCGGCGGCACGCAAGGCACAGGTCAACATCGCCGTGGTCGTGGTCTTGCCATGTGTCCCGGCGACAGCGACAGCCCGGCCACCCAGCAGCACGGACTGCAGACCGGCCGATCGCGGCCACAAGCGAAGGCCGAGCCGCTGGGCCTCGACGATCTCGGCGTTGTCCTCGCGCACCGCGGTGGTGGCGATGACCGTGTCGACGTCGGACAGATGCGCTGCGTCCTGACCGACGTGGCACGTGATGCCCTCGGCCTGCAGGGACTGCAGGACCGTCGAGTCGGTGGCGTCGCTGCCCGTGACGGTGACGCCCTGACCATCCATGAGTCGGGCGATGGCCGACAGTCCGGCGCCGCCGATGCCCACGAAGTGGACCCGCCCGAGCTGGTCGGCCGGCAGGATCTCCTCAGGGATGCCAATCCTCATGATTCAGGCCTCATCGACAGGCCTCGCGCACCATGTCAGCCAACCGTTCGTCGGCGTCGTGGCGAACGATGTCCGAAGCAGCGCGGGACATGGCCCCCAGGCGACCGGTGTGGGACACGAGTGGAATCACGACGTTGTCGATCCATGTGGACGTGAGCGCCGCGTCGTCGATCAACAGTGCACCACCGGCTTGCACCACCGGATGGGCGTTGAGCGCCTGCTCGCCGTTGCCGTGCGGCAGCGGCACGAAGGCCGCTGGCAGTCCGACAGCCGCGACCTCGGTGACGGTGTTGGCGCCGGCACGGCACACGATCAGGTCAGCGGCCGCGTACGCCAGATCCATGCGGTCGATGTATGACGTGACGACGTATGGCGGGTCGCCGGGACGTGACTCGACGACGGCCTCGTCGACCCGTCCCGCCGCGTGCAGCACCTGCACCCCTGCCTCGCCGAGGTCGCGGGCGGCGCCGGCCACAGCGCGGTTGATGCGCCGAGCACCTTGGGAGCCACCGGTCACGAGCAGCGTCGGTCGGTCCGGATCGAGCCCGAAGTGTGCCCGCCCCTCCGCCCGCTTCGCGGCACGGTCCAGCGTCGAGATCTCGCGGCGAATCGGCAGCCCGATGTACCGGGCGTGCGGCAGGTCGGTGTCAGGGAAGCTGGTCGCCACGAACTCGGTGAACTTGGCGCCCACCTTGTTGGCGATACCGGGGACGGCGTTCCCCTCGTGCACCACCAACGGGATGCCGCGACGTCGGGCCACCAGGTAGGCGGGCACCGAGACGTAGCCACCGAAACCGACGATGACGTCGGGACGTACCCGATCGACGACCTCGCCGGTCGCCTTCATGGCCGCCCGCAACTTCGCGGGCACCATGATCAGGTCCTTGCCGGGCTTGCGTGGCAGCGGCACCGGCGGCACGAGCTCCAACCGATATCCGGCCTCCGGGATCAACGTGACCTCGAGCCCCCGGGGCGTGCCGAGGCAGGTGATCTCAGCGCCGCCGTCACGCAGGACAGCAGCGGTGGCGAGCAACGGAGAGGTGTGGCCGGCGGTTCCTCCGCCAGCGAGCAGGACGCGCACGATTCAGACCTTACGCACGTTGCGCGGTCGCGCAGAACGCCCCCGGGCCTTCGCGGCACGACCGACCTCGAGGGCGCGGCGGGCTCCCGGTTCGGTGGTCGCACAGTTCAGCAGCACACCCATGGCCACGAGCGTGACCAGCAGACTGGATCCGCCATAGGACATCAAGGGAAGCGGGATGCCGATGACCGGCAACAGACCGAGCACCATGCCCACGTTGATGGCGGTCTGCACGACGATCCAGATCGTGATGCCAGCCGCGACGTAGCGAGCGAAGGGATCGCGAGCGCGAGTGGCGATGCGGATGCCGGCAACCGCGAGCACGAGGAACAACATCAGCACGACGAGCGTGCCGAGCAGACCGAGCTCCTCGCCCATGACAGCCAGGATGAAGTCGGTGTGCGCCTCGGGAAGTGCACCCCACTTCTGTCGACTTCCTCCGAGGCCGACGCCCCAGAAGCCGCCGCGAGCCAGCGCCATGCTGGCATGGATGGACTGATAGCCGGCGTTGTCGGGGTCGGCCAGCGGATTGGTGAAGTTCAGCAGACGCGCGACGCGGTGCGGTGCGGTGGCCACGAACAGCACCAGCACGGCGAACACACCTGCCCCGACGGCCATCATCTGCTTGGACGGCAGGCCCGCGACCCACAGCATGCCGACGATCAGGGCGAACAGCACGAGCGCAGTGCCCAGGTCGTGCTGCATCACCACGAGCATGGCGATGAACAGCGTGACCGGAACCATCGGCAGCAGGATCAACCTGGGCGTGTCCAGGGCCTTCTCGTGGCTGGCGAACCAGTGAGCGATCCACAGCACGACGGCGAGCTTGGCGAACTCCGACGGTTGCAGCAGGAAGCCGCCGAACAGCGGGATCCAGTTCTTGTTGCCGCGGATCTCGATGCCGATGAAGAAGGTGGCAATGATCAGACCGACCGAGATGATGAGCACCGGCAGCACCAGCTTGCGCATGGTCGCCAGCGGCATCTTGGCTGCGATGAAGGCGCCACCGAGTCCGACCACGGCGAACAGCAGCTGGCGGATGATGACGGCGTAGGAGTTGCCATCGTTGGCGGTGGCTGAGTAGACCGAACTGGCGCTGAGCACCATGATCAGGCCCAGTCCGAGCAGCAGGGCTGCGGCGCCGAGCACCAGCTGGTACGACGCCAGAGGGCGCTCGAGCAGGCGGCGGGTGTTCTCGACGATCGCCGGCGGGCGGCGTTCGACGGTCGCGCTCATCCGGTGCGTCCAATCATGGGGGAAGGTGGACTCATCACTAGGACGTGGTCTGCCGCCTGGCAACCGAGTCGGCAAAGCTGTCGCCGCGGGCCGCGTAGTTGACGAACTGGTCCATGGAGGCGCATCCCGGGGCCAACAACACCGTGTCGCCCGGCTGGGCGAGCGATGTGGCGACCTCGACGACGCGATCCATGGGATCAGTGTCGCCCGTGTCCACCTCGACCACGGGCACATCGGGCGCGTGTCGTGCGAGCGCGTCAGCGATGAGCGAGCGGTCGGTCCCGATCAGGACGACCGCTCGGAGCCGGTCTCGAGCCTGCTCGACCAGGTCGTCGAACGTCGCACCCTTGGCCAGTCCCCCGGCGATCCACACAGCCCGCGGCGGAGAGCCGCCATCGGATGGACTCTCGACCCCGAGCAGCGACGCCAGCGCGGCGTGCGGATTGGTGGCCTTGGAGTCGTCGACGTACCGGACCTCGCCGATCGTGGCGATCTCGGCGATGCGGTGGGCGTCTGGCGTGAAGCTGCGCAGACCCTCGCGCACGGCTCGCGGCGACACCCCATGGGCGCGGGCGAGAGCGGCTGCGGCCAGAGCGTTGGCGATGAGGTGAGGGGGTGGATTGGCACCCAGGTCGCTGAGGGTGCCGAGCTCGGCGGCGTTGGAGACGCGCTCCTTCACGAAGGCGCGGTCGGCCAGCATGCCATCGACGAGCCCCACCATGCTCGGTGCCGGAATGCCCAGGGTGAACCCGACGGCCCGGCACCCGTCAACCACCTCGGCCTCCTCGACCAGCCGTTCGGTGACGGGGTCCTCGACGTTGTAGACGCACGCGATCTGGGTGCGCGCGTACACCCGACCCTTGTCGGCTGTGTAGGCGTCCAGTCCCCCGTGCCAGTCCAGGTGGTCGGGCGCCACATTCAGACAGACGCTGGCTTGGGGCGACATCGAGTGGGTCCAGTGCAGCTGATAGCTGGACAGCTCGACGGCCAGCACCGAGGCCGGGTCGTCGGTGTCCATGACCGCCTCCACCACGGGACGACCCACATTGCCCACGGCATGAGCCGCGAGACCTTCGGCGCGCAGGATCTGCTCCAGCATCTGCACCGTGGTGGTCTTGCCGTTGGTGCCGGTGACGACCAGCCACGGGGCGGGGTCGGAGCCGCGTAGTCGCCAGGCGAGCTCGACCTCGCTCCACACCGGCACGCCCTGCTCGCCCGCCGCAACGACGAGCGGCGCGGTGGGCCGCCAGCCGGGCGACACGACCACGACGTCGGCGCCCTCGGGCAGCTGCGCGGTGCATCCGGGGCCCAGCCGCATCTCGACGCCCAGCTCCTGGAGCAGATCAGCCTTCTCCTGCTGGTCCTCGCGCACGGCTTCATCGACGACCACCACGGTGGCGCCGAGGTGCTGCAGGGTGTCCGCCGCCGCGAAACCGCTGACGCCGAAGCCAGCCACCACGGCAGTGACACCGTCCCAGGACGACGCGCGCCCCAGCGCGTCCAACCCGCTGTGGGTCACGTGCGGCGGGTCATATGCCGGAGACCCACTCGTAGTAGAAGATACCGAGCCCCGTGGCGACCGCGAGGCCGCTGATGATCCAGAACCGCACGACGATCGTGATCTCGGCCCACCCCAGCAGCTCGAAGTGGTGTTGCAGCGGTGCCATGCGGAAGATGCGTTTGCCCCTGGTCAGCTTGAAGAACCCGACCTGCAGGATCACCGACGCGGTGATGGCCACGAACAGGCCGCCCAGCACGACGAGCAGCAGCTCGGTGCGGGTCATCAGGGCCAGCCCGGCCATGGCGCCGCCGAGGGACAGCGAGCCGGTGTCACCCATGAAGATCTTGGCCGGCGACGCGTTCCACCACAGGAAACCGAAGCAGGCTCCGGTCAGCGCCGACGCGACGACCGCAAGGTCGAGCGGGTCACGCACCTCGTAGCACTTGGGGCCCGGGTAGAAGGAGCAGTTCTGATTGCTCTGCCAGATGTTGATGAAGACGAAGGCGCCGAAGACCATCACCGATGCACCGGTGGCCAGTCCGTCGAGCCCGTCCGTGAGGTTCACGCCGTTGCTGGCGCCGGCCACCATCAGCAACACCCAGATCACGATGGCGAACGCTGGTAGGGCCGTGCCCGGAATGTCGCGGGTGAACGAGATCGAGTTGGTGATGACGGTGATGCCGGTGTCGTCCTCGAGGCGGATGGCCGCGATGGCGAACGCCAGACCGATGACGACCTGACCGATGAACTTGGCCTTGCTGCGCAGCCCGAGGTTGCGTTGCTTGCGGATCTTGATGAAGTCGTCGAGGAAGCCGATCGCTCCCAGCCCCACGAACAAGAACAGCAGCAGCAGCGCCGATGCGCTGGGGACGAATCCGGTGGCGAGCTTGGCCAGCAGATAGCCCGTGACGACCGAGAGAATGATGACCAGGCCACCCATCGTGGGGGTGCCACGCTTGGTGTGGTGCGCCGTGGGGCCGTCGTCGCGGATCAGCTGGCCGTAGCCCTTGGCGACCAGAAAGCGGATCGCGAGGCGTGTCCCGAGCAGGGTCCCGAGCAACGAGAACCCGCCAGCGAACAGGATCGCCTTCATGCGATGCGCATCCCTTCCGTCAACGGCCCAGCAGCCCGTCGGCCACCCGCTCGAGCCGACATCCTCTGGATGCTTTCACAATGACGACGTCGTCCGCAGCCAGCCACGCGGAGAGTGTGCCAATCGCCACATCGACGTCCGCGACGATCTCGGCGATCTCGCCCGCACCCTCGGCAATGGCGGCCGCGCCTGATCCGACGACGACCACGCGGTCGTATCCGAGATCCCGCGCGAGGCGACCGATGGTGCGGTGGGCCGTCTCGGACACGTCGCCCAGCTCGAGCATCTCCCCCAGCACCGCGACCTTGCGCCGGTGTGGCAGCGCTGCGACGGCGTGCAGCGCGGCGGCCATCGACTCGGGGTTCGCGTTGTAGGCGTCGTTGACCACGAGCAAACCGTCGTCCCGGACGGTGCGCGCCATCCGCATGGGCGATTGTGGCGCCGCGGAGGACAACCGCGTGGCGATGTCGGCCAGGTCCAGCCCCGCAGCCACCGCTGCGGCTGCGGCTGCTGCGGCGTTGATGGCGTGATGTGCGCCTACCTGCGGCACGTGGACGTCACAGCTGCGCCCCGCGTGCTCCAGCGTGAAGTGGGGTTCTCCAGAGCCGTCCATCCGGACCGGACCGAGCCGCACGTCGCCATCGGCTCCGAACGTCAAGATCTCGGCAGTGGTCCGTGACCGCATGGCGAGGACGCGTGGATCGTCGGCGTTGAGAACCGCGGTGCCGTCGGCCGGCAGGCTCTCCACCAGTTCGCCCTTCGCGATCGCGATCGCGTCCGGCGAGCCGAACTCGCCGATGTGCGCCGTGCCCACGTTGAGCACCACCGCCACCGATGGCGGAGCGATACGACACAGCAGCTCGATGTGACCCACGCCGCGGGCGCCCATCTCGGCCACCACGTAGCGGGTGTCCTCGTCGAGGCGCAGCACCGTGAGCGGCACACCGAGCTCGTTGTTGAACGACCCCACGGGGGCGACCGTGGGTGCGGAACCGGCCAGGACGTGCGCGAGCAGATCCTTGACGCTGGTCTTGCCCTGTGAGCCGGTGACGGCGACCACCGTGGCCGTGGACGCATCCAGCTGATGGCGGGCCAGGCGACCCAACGCGATGGTCACGTCATCGACCACGATGCAGGGACCGTCGACCACCCGAGAACCCAGAGTGCCGACCCCGCCGAGCGCGAGAACGGACGGTGCGTAGTCGTGTCCGTCCACATGCTCTCCCGCTATCGCGGCGAACACGGTGCCTGGCCCAGCCGTCCGAGAGTCGATCACGACGTGCCGAACAGATGCACTCCCGGCGTCGCCGTGCAGGGCTCCCCCGACCACCTCGGCGATCTCGGCCAGTGACATCGCGATCACGAGATTCCGCCGATCAGCTCGACCATGACCGCGTGGTCGTCGAAGGGCTGCACGACGCCGTCGATCTCCTGCCCACGTTCATGGCCCTTGCCGGCCACCACGACAGTGTCGCCGAGATGCGCCATCGCGACGGCATGCGCGATCGCCTCTCGGCGGCCCGCGATCTCGATGGCGAGACCCGGGCCGGGCTCTGCGCCGGCCATCACCTCGGCACGGATCGCGGCGGGGCGCTCGGTCCGCGGATTGTCGTCAGTCACGATCACCACGTCAGCATCTGCTGCCGCGGCCGTGCCCATCAGGGGACGCTTCCCGTGATCGCGGTCCCCGCCTGCGCCGATCACGATGATCAGACGACCCGCCGTGACAGGTCGGAGTGCAGCGAGCACCGCCGTGACGGCGTCGGGCTTGTGCGCGTAGTCGACGATCGCGGTGAAGTCCTGACCGGCTTCGACCCGCTCCATCCGGCCGGGCACACCGGTCGAGGCGGCGATTCCGGCGGCCAGATTCACTGGATCGTGCCCGGCCGTGGCCAGGGCCACGAGCGCTGCCAACGCGTTGGACACGTTGAAGACGCCGGCCAACGGCACGTGCAGCTCGGTGACCGATCCGTCTGGGCCGAGGACCTCCAGGTCTGTGCCGAGACGGTGCGGCCGGACGTTGACGGCACGCCAGTCGGCAGCCACACCCTCGCTGGAGAAGGTGGTGACGGGCAGCGACGTCAGCTCGATCAGGCGACGACCGTGGGCGTCATCGACGTTGATGACGGCGTGCTGCGCGTGTTCGGGAGTGAACAGCGCGGCCTTGGCCAGGAAGTACTCCTCGACCGTCTCGTGAAAGTCGAGGTGATCGCGGCCCAGATTGAGGAACACCGCGACGTCGAACGCGAACCCGTCCACCCTGCCCTGCACGAGTGCATGGCTGGAGACCTCCATGGCGCACACCTCGACGGCCTCCTCACGCATGACGGCGAACAGGGCCTGCAGCTGCGGCGCTTCTGGGGTCGTCAGGGCAGAGTCGGCCGGGACACCGGCGATCCGCGTGCCGATGGTGCCGACGACCGCTGAACGACGTGACGCCAGTGCCGCTTCTGCCAGGTACGTGGTCGTGGTCTTGCCCTGGGTGCCGGTGATGCCCAGCGTGGTCATCGCCGTGGTGGGTCGGCCGTAGAACTCAGCGCTCAGGTCCGCGAGAACTGCTCGTGGATGTTCGACCACCACGACCGGCACGCCCGTGACGCGAGCTGCACCCTCGGCGTCGGTCAGGACGGCCACTGCACCCGCTTCAATCGCCTTCGGGGCGTAGTCCGCGCCGTGAGCCCGGGCTCCGGGAAGCGCCGCGTACAGATCGCCGGACTCCACCTGCGCAGTGTTGAGCGCGATGCCGGTGAACCTGACGTCAGCCGCGCCGTTCGGTGCCCCGACCTCCAGCCGTTCAGCCAGCTCCGCCACCGTCCACGACGGAGACTCCGAGGGCCTCACCCGCATCTGATTCGCCACGTCTCCAACCTATCTGGCCGACTGGGCGGCCAGCGTCACCATGGGTCGGAGCGAAGCGACGACAGCCGGGCAGCGGCGAAGCCCGCGAGCGAGCGCGAGGAACGAGCGCGGCCCGCCCAGACTCACTGGCACGCAACCATGGGTCGGAGCGAAGCGACGACAGCCGGGCAGCGGCGAAGCCGCGAGTGAGCGCGAGGAACGAGCGCGGCCCGGCCCACGAGCTGCACGCAACCATGGGTCGGAGCGAAGCGACGACAGCCGGGCAGCGGCGAAGCCGCGAGCTGCACGCAACCATGGGTCGGAGCGAAGCGACGACAGACGGGCAGCGGCGAAGCCGCGAGTGAGCGCGAGGAACGAGCGCGGCCCGGGTACTACCAGGTCTGCTCCACCTTGGGCGGCTTGGCGCCCGTGGGCGCGACGCCGAAGCGCTCGAGGGCCATCGACATGATGTCGTGGAAGACCGGCGCTGCGGTCGAGCCGCCGCCAGCGTTGCTGTACGGCTTGTCGAGCACGATGTAGGTGAGGAAGCGCGGGTTGTCCGCTGGGGCGAAGCCCATGAACGAGACGGTGTTCTGGCCGCGGATGTAGCGACCGGTGTTCGGGTCCACGCGCCACGCTGTACCGGTCTTGCCGGCCACCCGGTAGCCCTCGATGGAGGCGGCGGGCGCCGTTCCGTCCGGGGCCGTGACGGCCTCCATCATGCGGGTCACGACACGCGAGGCTTCCTTGGAGACGACCTGGGTGGCTCCCCCGTTGTCGACGCCTTCCTTGCTGCCGCCGTCACTTTTCACGTCACTGACCACCGAAGGCTGGCACATGGTGCCCCCGTTCGCGATGGCGCCGACGGCTCGGATCATCTGCATGCCCGTGACCGAGATGCCTTGGCCGAAGGAGATCGTGGCGTGGTTGGCCTTGGTCCACTCCGCACCGGGCTTCAGCAGGCCCGCTGACTCGCCGGGCAGCCCGACGTTGGTCTTTTCTCCGAAGCCGAACTTGTTGAAGTACTTGTACATCGTCGCGTCGCTCATCTGGTTGGCGGCGACGATCGTGCCGAGGTTGGACGACTTGGCGATGACACCGGCGGCAGTCAGGTGCAGCGTGCCGTGCTCCCAGTAGTCGCCGATCGGGAACTTGTCGATGACCATCTTGGACGGAACGACGATCGGGGTGTCGGCGGCGATCTTGCCTTGGTCGGCGAGAGCGGCCATGGTGATGGTCTTCATGACCGATCCGGGCTCGTACACGTTCTGGACGGCTCGCGAGACCGTGTTGGAGTCCTGCATGCCGGTGCGGGTGTCCGGGTCGAAGGTGGGCGCCTGGGACATCTGCACGATCTGGCAGGTCTTGACGTCCATCGTCAGCGCCAGGCCCCAGTCCGAGCTGGACGAGCGAACGCCTTCGGCGAGACGCTTGTCGGCGTAGTACTGCAGGTCGCGGTCGATGGTGGTGACGACATCGCGGCCGGGCACCATCTCGGTGACCGTCGAGTCGCCCATCGGAATGCGCTCACCGGACTGCGAGACCTCGTACGTCTTCGACCCATCAGTGCCGGTCAGGACCTTGTCGTACTGTCCCTCGATGCCGGCGACGCCCTCGCCCGCGCCGTTGGTGTAGCCGATCAGGTTGGCCGCAAGCGACCCACCGGGATACGTGCGCAGCGTCTGCTTCTCGCTGAACACTCCGGTCATGCCGGCTTCGGCCACGGCGGCCAACGCCTTCTTGGCCGTCCAGGCCGGAACATCCCGCTCCAGGTACACAAAACGCGACTCAGGCTTCCGCAGCTTGTCGATCAGATCGAAGTAGTTGGTGTCGGTCCCGAGGTGCTCACGCAGCAGTCGCGCGATCTGGGGGGCGTTGGCAGCGGTCATGCTCGGGTCCGCGGTGAGCGTGAGGGCGTCGACACTGGAGGCGAGCTCCTCGCCATTGCGATCCAGGATGGCGCCGCGCGGTGCCGGAACCGTGGTGCTCGCCGTTCCTGCCCGAACTGCCATCGCTGCGTAGGCGCTGGCATCGACACCCTGGATCTGGAACAGACGCGCACCGAACACGGTGAACAGACCGACCACGAGCACGAGACACCACCGAAGTCGACGCCGCGAGAGAGTGCGGCGCCGAGACTGGCTCATCGATTGCCCCGGACGGCGGGCTTGGGCTTGCCGAGCACGGTTCCGTCGGAGAGTCGGAGGAAGGCCGGGTTGGTGTTGCGCACCATGCCCAGCCGGGCGGCGCGGTTCGCGACCGACCCTGGGCTGTGCAGCCGGTCGACCTCGCGGGCCAGAGCCTGCTGCTGCGTGTGGAGGGAGGCGATCTCCCGGTCCAGCCGTGCCTGCTGGAAGGACTGGGCCTGCAGCAGGGTGCTTGCCACGATCAGACCCACCAGACCGGCCGACAAGCACGAGCAGCACCACCACGACGAACGGGGCTCGCCGGGCTCGGCTGCGGACGGGGCGGACGAGCCGCAGACCCACGTCGCGGACGTCGATGGCGCCTTCGCGGAGCGATTCGCTGGCTCGGGTCTGCAGCGTCAGAAGTGCGGAGGAGGAGGTGCGGCCACTCATGAGGCGATCCGTTCGACAGCGCGCATGCGAACCGACTTGGCCCGACGGTTCAGCTCGATCTCGGCCTCGTTGGCCTGCACCGCGCCACGGGTCAGGTTCAGGAAGCGTGGGCGATGGTGATCGGGCACCACTGGCATGCCGCGCGGCACGTCCGTCGTGGTGACTGCCGCGAAGGCCCGCTTCGTGATGCGGTCCTCCAACGAGTGGTAGGCCAGCACGACGATGCGACCTCCGGGGGCCAGGACGTCGAGCGCATCCGGCAGCGCCCGTCGGTAGGCGCCGAGCTCGTCGTTGACCTCGATGCGCAGTGCCTGGAACGTTCGCTTGGCAGGATTGCCGCCCGTGCGGCGCGCCGGCGCCGGGATCGAGTCACCGATCAGCTCGACCAGCGGTCCGTTGGTGGTGAACGGCTCGGTCTTGCGACGGGCCACGACGGCCGCGGCGATGCGATTGGCGAACCTCTCCTCGCCGTACTCGCGCAGCACTCGGGCAAGATCGCGCGATTCGTAGGTGTTGAGCACGTCCGCCGCGGTCAGGTCGTCCTCGGGGTTCATCCGCATGTCCAGCGGCGCGTCCTGCGAGTAGGCGAAGCCACGCTCGGCGACGTCGAGCTGCATGGACGAGACACCCAGGTCGAACAGCACCCCGTTGACCGTCGGGTAGCCGGCGTCCGCGACCGCCTCGGCGATCTCGTCGTAGACCGCGTGGACGTACGTGACCCGGTCGCCGAAGGGCGCCAGCCGGGTGCGAGCCCGGTCGAGAGCCAGCGGGTCGCGGTCGATCCCGATGACGTGCACGTCCTCGAAGCGCTGGAGCATCGCCTCGGTGTGGCCGCCGAGGCCAAGCGTGGCGTCGACGATGACGGGGGTGCCGCCCGTGACGGCCGGCTCGAGCAGATCCAGCACGCGCTCGAGCAGCACCGGCACATGGGCACTCACAAGGCGCCCACCAACAACGAGAGCGCGGTGGCCACCGCGATCGAGGACACCAAGGAGAACGCCATGAGCGCAAGGCCGTCGGCCACGTCGTGTCGTACTCGCCTGACTGTCTTCATGGTGTCCTCCTGTTCGTCTCGTCGTGATGGATGTGCGTGAAGGTGGTGCCTGGACCGTGGAGCCAGATCCGCGACCGGGTGGGTCTGACACCGGGGAAGTGACGTCAGAAACACTCGGGCGCAGATCTGGCTGCGCGGGGTGTCAGAAGATTCCTGGCATCACTTCCTCGCTCATCTCCGAGAACGGCGTCTCGAGGTTGGACTGGAACTCGTCCCAACGGGCGCTGTCCCAGATCTCGATGCGGTCCATGGCTCCGACGACGGTGCACTCGCGCTCGAGGCTGGCCCACGTCCGCAGCACTGAAGGGATGGGGACGCGACCTTGCTTGTCGGGCATCTCTTCACTCATTCCGGAGAAGAACATGCGGACGAAGTTGCGGGCTCCCGAATCGGTGAAGGACAGCTGACGCATCCGATCGGCGAAGACGCCGAAGTCGTCCGGGGTCCAGCCGTAGATGCACTTGTCCTGGCCGCGGGTGAGGACGATGCCCCGCTCGAGCCGGGAACGGAACTTGGCCGGCAGGGTGAGGCGGCCCTTCTCGTCGAGACGAGGAGTGAAGGTGCCGAAGAACGTCGTGGCATCTGGACTCACCCTTCCCCTCCTCCGTGTGTGCCGACCTACCCTTTTTCCCCACCTAGCCCCACTTTACCCCACCCTCCCCCACTGTCAACGACATTCGCACCACTTTTCCTGCCAAATCAGCACCGATCTGCCCCACACCGTCCCCGCCGAGCTGAGGGTCCGGACATGAAAAAACCGCCCCCGTCGGGGACGGTTGCGGTTCAGGGTCTCCCGGTGGGGAGAAGTGGGGCGTCGGAACGCCGTGGTGGGATCAGGTGGGGATCGTCAGCGGTCGTCGCCGTCCTGGCGTCGTTGCCAACGCTCCTCCATGCGATCGACGAACGAGCTGCCGGACTTGCTGCCGGGCCCCTTCGCGCTGGTTCCGCGCGGACCGGAACCGCGGGGGGTGGGGGCCTCATCGCCGGCGCCGATGCCACGACGCCACGCTGTGGCGAACGCGTAGGCCGAACCCAGCATGGTGAGGAACCCGAGAATGCCGAGCCAGGTCAGGGCCGCGACCGCGCCAGCGAACAGCAAGATCACACCCAGGATGAATCCGAGTCCAGCGAGCACAGCGATGCGACGGTTGCGAGCCAGCAGCTTGGATCCGCGCAGGGTGGAGGCGAATTCGGGGTCTTCAGCAGCCAACGACTGCTCAAGCTGCTGCAGCATGCGTGCTTCTTCGTCGGACAACGGCACGGTTGTCGCCTCCTGGGGGTGAGTGCGGCTACTGCGAGTCTAGGCGCGCGATCGACTGCAAGCCAGCCGACAATGCTGTGAAGTCCCCGTGATCTGCCACGAGCCGCTCCAGCGCGAAGAGCGCGTCGCGGGCGCCGGGCTCGATGTCGACCAGTGCGCTCGGCACCAGATCGGCAAAGACCCGCAGCGCATGCGACGCCACCGGGGTCAGTCCGTGCTTCACCAGGAGCTCGTCGAGTTCAGCAGCGACGAACCGTCGTGGACCCATCGAGCGGGTGTCCCACGTGGACAGATCGGTCGAGAACACCCGAGTCGCAGCGGCGAAGTCACCCGCGAGGGCGCGAGCGACGACGGCGGCGAGACGACCGGCGACCACGACACTGGCGTGGGCGCCCGGCCGCAAGGCGGACGCGACGACCGACATGGCCTGATCCGTGTCATCCACGTGCTCGAGGACCCCGTGACAGAGGACGAGCTCGAACGACCCGGCGTCAACATGCTGCAGGAGATCGGTGGTGTCGCCCAGGACACCCCGGACACTTCCGGGCACCTCGCCCGCCCGGGCGGCATCGGCGGACCGACGCTCCAACGAGGCCAGCGCGTCCGGGCTGGGGTCAACGATCGTGACGTGGTGGCCCGCTTGCGCCAACCGCACGGCGTCACTGCCGGTGCCGCCCCCGAGATCGAGGATCGTCAACGTGTCGACTCCGGTGACTTCGACCGCGTCGAGCACGGACTGCCACATCACTTCGGTGCGCACCGGACCCATGGCGTCATGGTTCCACACCCGCGACGGGCTAGTCTGCGCCCGTGGTGAACGTGGTGGTGGTCGGTGGTGGCTTCGCTGGCATGGCGACGGCTGCGCGCCTGGCCAAGTTGCGCCATGACGTCACGCTGGTCGAGTCCGGGTCGCGCCTGGGCGGACGACTCCGCGGGGTGGAGATCGATGGTCGGGCGTGGCCGCTCGACGTCGAGACCGTGACGCTTCCCGGGGTCTTTCGCGACTTGTTCCGCAAGTCCGGCCGTCCGATCGAGCGAGCCGTGGAGATGAGTCTGACCGCGGAGCGACGGCATCTCTTCCGCGACAAGACGGTGTTGGACCTGCCGTTTGGTGATCGAGCCCTGCAGCACGACGCCATGCGCGCAGCTCTGGAACCTGAGCTCACCTCCGATCCCCAGCCCGCCGACGAGTGGTCGGACTGGATCGACGCCTGGCCCGACCGCTGGGACGTGCTGCGACGGACGCTGCTGGACCGCACACCAAACGGTCGGGGCGACCTGGACCGCGCGGCGCGGCGGACCCTCGATGTCCGTCGCTCGATCAAGCGACTGGCCGACCGACAGCTCGAGGACGACCGCCTGGTCAAGCTGGTGCTCGATCCGTTGCGCCTGGAGGGCCAGGACCGCGCGACGACTCCCGGGTACACCGCGGTGCGCCACTACCTGGATCGCACGTTCGGCCGCTGGGAATTCGCGGGCGGGTTTGCGGGGCTGGCCGACGCGCTGGAAACCCGGCTGGGCGAGCGCAAGGTCACCATCGCACTCGGCGAGACGGCCCACGAGCTGACCTTTGACGGCACCGGGGATGCCCGGACGGTGACGTCGGTCGTGACGGACAGCCGCAGCCTGCCCGCCGACATCGTCGTCTGGTGCGCACCCCAGTGGCCCACTCCCCTCCCTCGGCCTCGCGGGCTGCCGGCGATCCCCGCCTCGCGCACCTTCTTGACGCTCGGGCCGGACGCGCCGACTCGCCCGCGCGACCTGCTCGCTCACTCCAATCCTCCGGTCCGCGTCGCGTCCCACGACGACGGCCGCTGCACCTTGATGCACCTGGGCGGCGAGGATCCCGTCATCTCGCTGGTCCGTGCCGGTCTCGACCTCCGTGAGCACATCGTCAACCGCGTCACCATCGCGCCGCCAGACCTCGTGCGCCTCGGCCACTGGGGATGGGCGTGGCAAGGATGGACCACGATCGACGACCACCCCGGCATCGCCCCACGCCACGGAATCCACTTCGCTGGCGCGCACGCCTGGTCCGGCGGCACCCTCGAGGAGATCGGCATGGCCACCGCCGCGATCGCCGAATCCATCGGCCCCGCCCCCCGCTAGCCCTTCGGTTTACCAGCAGGCCCCGGATTCTTGTCACTCCTGTGGGCGAATTCACCCACAGGAGTGAACGCTTTCCGGGGCCTGCTGGTAAACCGAAACCCCGGCGCGACGGCTAGAGGCGGCCCTCGGCGCGGAGGACCTGGAAGATCTCGCGGGTGGCCTTGGAGCGGTTCAGGGTGATGAAGTGCAGGCCGGGAGCGCCGCCTTCCAGCAGGTCTCGACACAGCTGCGTGGCCAGCTCGATGCCGACCGCGCGGACGGCTGCCGGATCATCCTTGATCGGCTCGATCTTCTCCAACACCTCGGCCGGCATGGCGGCACCGGAGAGCTCGGCCATGCGGGCCACCTGCGCGAAGTTCAGGATCGGCATGATGCCGGGCACGATCGGGAGGTCGGCCCCGAGGTCCCGCACGCGCTTCACCAGCCCGAAGTAGTCGTCGGGCCGGAAGAACAGCTGGGTGATGGCGTACTCCGCACCCGCGGCGGCTTTGTCGACCAGCACCCGGGCGTCGTGGTCGATCGACGCGGCATCCGGGTGTCCTTCGGGAAACGCACCGACGCCAATCCGAAAACCACCCAGCCCGTTGGCCAGCTGCACGAGCTCGATGGCGTGGGTCATGCCGTCAGGGTGCGACTCCCACGGCGCGCGGGGGCCGCCCTGCGGATCGCCGCGGATGACCAGCACGTCAGTGACGCCCGCCGCCGCGTACTGCTTGAGGACACCCTCGAGCTCGGAGCGGCTCTGCGCAACCAGCGTCAGGTGACCGACCGGTCGCATCGAGGTGCGCACCGCGATCTGCTCGGTGATGCGCACCGTGCGCTCCTGGCTGGTTCCTCCCGCGCCATACGTGACCGACACGAAGGTCGGCTCCAACGCCTCCAGGTCCTCCAGCGTGCGCCACAACAGCGCTTCGCCGTCGTCGTCCTTGGGCGGGAAGAATTCGAAGGAGTAGGTCGGCTGCGGTCCCTTGAGGGCATCCACGAAGGACCGGTCGGCGTCTGGCATGGGCCAACGGTATCGTCCGAGCGTGCCCAGCCATGACGAGACCACGTCCGCCGAGACGGCGTTCCGTCAGAACCTCGACGAGGCGATCGACACCTTCGTGCAGACCAGGCTCGGGTCGTTCGAACCCCTCGGACCCGACGTGCTCGACTTCGTCGGTGCGGCGGCCCAGTTCGTCAGTGGTGGCAAGCGCCTCCGAGCCTCGTTCTGCCGCGCCGGTTGGCTCGCGGCCGGTGGTGCCGACGGCGATGACCGGATGATCGAGGCCGCCGCTGCGATCGAGCTGCTGCAGGGTAGTGCGCTGGTGCACGACGACCTGATGGACGGATCGGACACCCGCCGGGGCCGACCCAGCGTGCACCGCGACTTCGCAGCACGCCACCGCGCGAGCAACCGGGTCGGCGACCCGGCGTGGTACGGCCAGTCCACCGCGATCTTGATGGGCGATCTCCTCTTGTCGTGGTCCAACGAGATGTTGGTCGCGGCTGCCCTGCGAGCCGAGCCAGCAGCCGCACGCTCTGCCATCACGGTCTTCGACGCATGCAAGGCCGAGGTCGCGGCCGGACAGTTCCTCGACGTCACCGCCCAGACCCGTCCCGATGTCAGCGTCGCGGACGCCATGATCGTGGTGCGCTACAAGTCGGCCAAGTACACCGTGGAACGTCCGCTACAGATCGGGGCGGCTCTGGCCGGTGCCGACGCCACGATGCTCGGCCGCTTGAGTGACGTGGCCCTCCCGCTCGGCGAGGCGTTCCAGCTGCGCGACGACGTTCTGGGGGTGTTCGGCGACCCGGAGGTCACGGGCAAGCCGGCCGGGGACGACCTGCGCGAGGGCAAACGCACCGTGCTGGTGGCCCGCACGCTCGAGCTCACCGACGCCGCAGGACGCGCCATCGTGATCGAAGGGCTCGGCACCGAAGCAGTCGACGACGTGCAGGCCGTCATTCGCGCCAGTGGCGCGCTGGCCGCGGTGGAAGCCGACATCGCCAGACTCGAAGCCGAGGCGGATGCAGCGATCGACGCGCTCGGAGCCCGCGACGTCCTCGGACCGCTGGCGCTCAGAGCAACGCGTCGAGACCGATGAGCGCCGGAGCCTCGAGCACCACGACCGCGATGGCTCGCGCCTGCGTCGACGCGTCGCGCAGCAGCTCCAGCACGGTCTGAGCAAGTTCCGGATCGACATCGGCCAGATCGCCGTACCCCGTCCAGACCACCAGCAACGGCGAGACCGCGAGGTCGCCCAGCACGTCCCACAGTGCGTCGAGATTGCGACCGAACCACGACGGTAGGTCCCACGCTGCGGCGATCTGGTCGTACAGCTCGGCGGAATCTCGGACCTGCCGGGTGTCCAGCTCGCGCACGACCCAGCCGGCCGACCGCGCCTCGCCGCCGATGTCGCGCGAGACACTGCCGCGCCACTCGAACAGCCCGGCCGCGGTGTCGCCAGACAGCAGGGAGTGCAGCGTCGACGTCATGACCCACCCCCAGCTGCTCGGATCTGACGGAACGACCTGTAGTGGTCGTCGGTGTAGTAGAGCTCGCCGCCGCGTCCTTCCACCAGGCGCCGGGCGCCACGATCGGACGAACCGGGAGTGTCCACGGTGTACTCGCGCCAGTACCCGCGCTCCTCGGCGGGAAGCCGCCGCTCCCGGTTCTGGAACACCGACCCGTCCCGGTCATAGCGGAACGGTCCACCCGCATCGATGGCAGCGATGGTGTCGCGGGCCTCCGGCGGCAAGGACTGCTCGGCTGACGAGGGCGGAGTGCTCAACGGCGGGGACACGGACGTCTCCACCCGCGGCGGAGACGTCGCCGATGGGGTGTCAGATTCGACGAAGGCGAAGTAGCCGACCGCGACGATCACGAGCAGCAGGAAGAAGCCGACGCGACGCATGGGACCATCGTGACGTAGGTGGGGGCCCTACGGCACGCCGAGGCTGCCATTCAGGCCAGAGTCCATAGAATCGGCGTGACGAGACGATCCAATCGATCGGCCGAGGAGGGCGGACGTGGCAGTGCAGAGGGACGACGCCTTGGTGGGACGCGTCCTCGACGACCGCTACGTCATTGGCGAGCGCATCGCCCGCGGAGGCATGGCCAGCGTGTTCCGCGCCATCGACGAGCGACTCGATCGCGAGGTGGCCGTCAAGGTGATGCACCACGCCCTCGGCGACGACCAGCAGTTCACCGATCGTTTCGTCCGCGAGGCCAAGTCGGCCGCCAAGCTGAACCACCGCAATGTCGTGTCGGTCTTCGACCAGGGCAAGGACGGCGACGTCGCCTACCTGGTCATGGAGTACGTCCCGGGTCGCACGCTGCGCGACCTCATGCGCGTCGAGGCACCGATGCCCTCCCTTCGTGCCTTGGGCCTGGTCGAGCAGGTCCTCATCGCGCTGTCTGCCGCCCACGCCGCGAAGATCATCCACCGTGACGTCAAGCCCGAGAACGTCCTGATCACTCCTGACGGCGACGTCAAGGTCGCCGACTTTGGCTTGGCCCGCGCCGTCAGCGCCGCCACCACGGCCACGGGGGGCACCCTGATCGGCACGGTGTCGTACCTGGCGCCCGAGATCGTGTTGCACGAGGGCGCCGATGCCCGCTCGGACGTCTACGCCGCCGGGGCCATGCTCTACGAGATGCTCACTGGGGTGAAGCCGCACGTCGGCGACTCCCCCATCCAGGTCGCCTACAAGCACGTCCACGAGGACATCGGTCCGCCCTCGGCGATCGTGGCGGGGATCCCTGCGTTCCTCGACGCGTTGGTCGCCCGCTCCACGGTGCGCGACCGCGATCAGCGGTCCACCGACGCCCGCGTGCTGCTGCAGCAGGTGCGCTCGGTGCGTCGCGCTCTGGAGGCCGGCGTCACCGAGGACGCCGACCTGACCGCCGATCTCCTTCCTCGTGTCGGCGCGCCCACGGCACGATCCGGGGCCACCGACGAGTCCGACGAGGTCAGCGACGACACCGTTGCCGTGGCTGTCGCCGCGGTCGCCGCCGGCGCAGCCGCGTCCTCCGCTGCCACCGAGACCGTGCACACGGGTCGGCCCGCGACCGGGATGCGCGACGCGCCCGAGCACACGGTGCAATGGAGCGGTGGACCAGTTCCCCCGGTCGCCACCACGTCCGCAGGGCTCAGCCCGTCCGGCCTCCACCCGCCGATCAGCCCAGAGACCTACCGCGAGATGCGGTCCAACCAGCCACCCGCCCGACGCGGCCGCCGGCTGTTGATCGGCGCTCTCGTCGCAGCGATGCTCGCGGGGTTGCTGGGTTGGTACATCGCCGACGGCCGGTACACGCAGACCCCCGTGCTGGTCGGCAGCCAAGAGACCGAGGCGAAGAGTGATGCCGTCAAGGCCGGCTTCACGTTCAAGGTCGGCGAGCGACGCTTCTCCGAAACCGTGCCCGCTGGTGTCGTCATCGCCACCGACCCGGGCCCCGGCGACAAGATCCTGCCCGACTCCACCATCAACGCCGTGGTGTCCAAGGGCAAGGACCGCGTCCGCCTGCCCGAGGACATCAAGGGGCTCACGGTCAAGGCGCTGACCACCAAGCTCGAGGCGATCGACCTGGTGATCGGCGACACCACCGACAAGTTCGACGAGAAGGTCAAGAAGGGCCGCGTCATCGGGCCGATCAGCATCAAGGCCGACCAGCAGCTCAAGCGCGGCACCCAGGTCGACGTCTACGTCAGCAAGGGCCGCAAGCCGATCTCGGTCACTGACTACACCGGGAAGCCGATCGAGGACGGGCGGGCCGCGGCCGAGAAGGCCGACTTGAAGTCCGTCGTGCAGGAACAGTTCAGCGAGGACATCGACAAGGGCATCATCATCAGCCAGAAGCCCGACAGCGGCACGCTCTTCAAGGGCGACACCATCACCTTCGTCGTGTCCAAGGGACCTGACGTGGTGAAGGTGCCGGAGGTCGTGGGCAAGAAGAAGAAGGAGGCCGTCAAGATTCTGGAGAAGGCGGGCTTCGAGGTGAAGGCCTACGGCCCGAACAACTTCACGGTGAAGCGGCAGAGCCCCGACAGCGGCAAGAAGGCCAAGCGCGGATCGACCGTCAACATCTCGTTCTTCTGACAGATCACCTCTCATGAACCGACTGGCGACGATCGCCCTGCTCGCCGTGACAGCGGTCTGGGGCTCCACCTTCTTCCTGATCAAGGACCTCCTGGATCGCGTTCCCGCGTCGGACTTCCTGGCGCTGCGCTTCGCGATCGCGACGGTGGCTCTGCTGGTCGTCGCGCCACGCGCTTGGCTACGCCTGTCCGCTCAGACCCAGCGTCGGGCCGTCATCGCTGGCGCCGTCTACGGCCTCGCCCAGATGCTCCAGACGGTCGGTCTGGGCTACACCGACGCCAGCGTCTCGGGCTTCATCACCGGTCTCTACGTCGTCGCCACTCCCGTGATCGCCGCCGGCGCCTTCGGCATCCGCATCGATGGCCGCGTCTGGGGTGCGGTGGCACTGGCCACCGCCGGACTCGCCGTCCTCTCTCTGCGCGGCTCGGCCCTCGGGTACGGCGAGTCCATCACCCTCGCCTGCGCCCTGCTGTACGCCGTGCACATCGTGCTGCTCTCGCGGTGGACACGCGCCGAGGACGCGTTGGGCATGGCCACCGTGCAGATGGCCACGATCACCGTCGTGAGCGCCGTGTTCGCCGCACCGGGCGGCATCACGCTGCCCGACCGCGCGGCCGACTGGTGGTCGGTGCTCTACATGGCGGTCGTGGCCGGAGCGCTGGCGATGCTGGCCCAGACGTGGGCTCAGGCCCACCTCGACGCTGCTCGATCGGCTCTGGTCATGACGATGGAGCCGGTGTTCGCCGCCGGTTTCGCGGTCGTGCTCGGATCGGAGTCCGTGCACGCGCGCTTGATCGTGGGCGGCGTGCTCGTGCTGTCAGGCATGGTGCTGGCCGAACGATCGGGCCGGCCGATCCCCCAGGCTGAACCGTCAGTCGCGGCTGGCGAGCATCTCGGCCACGAGGAACGCCAGCTCGAGTGACTGGGCCCGGTTGAGGCGCGGGTCGCACAACGTCTCGTACCGGTTCTTGAGGTCTTCAGCGGACACCTTGAGCCCACCACCAAGACACTCGGTGACGTCGTCGCCGGTGAGCTCGACGTGCAGGCCGCCGGGCCACGTGCCGAGGGCCCGATGGACCTCGAAGAACCCGCGCACCTCGTCGATGACGTCGTCGAACTCACGGGTCTTGTAGCCCGTGCTGGCCTCGAAGGTGTTGCCGTGCATCGGATCGCAGATCCAGGCCACCTCGAGGCCGGCGGCAGTGACCTTCTCGATCAGCGGCGGGAGGCCGTCGCGAATCTTGCTGGCACCGAATCGCGTGATGAACGAGACCTTGCCCGGAACGTGCTCGGGGTTGAGCTTCTCGTACAGCGCGATGGCGTCATCAGCGGTGCTGGTGGGCCCGAGCTTGACGCCGATGGGGTTGGCGATGTGGCTCAGGAGCTCGACGTGAGCGCCATCGAGCTGCCGGGTGCGTTCGCCGATCCACACGAAGTGCGCTGACACGTCGTACGGCAGCTCAGTGCGTTGATCGATGCGGGTCATGGCGTGTTCGTACTCGAGGATCAGCGCTTCGTGCGAGGAGTAGAAGTCCACGGTGTGGAACTCGTCGGGGTCGACGCCGATGGCGTCCATGAAGGCGAGAGCGCGGTCGATCTCGGTGCCGATGCGCTCGTACCGCTCCTTGACCGGGCTGTTCTTGACGAAGTCGGTGTTCCAGGAGTGCATCTGCCGCAGATCGGCGTAGCCGCCGGTCGTGAAGGCGCGCGCCAGGTTCAGCGTGGCAGCCGACGCGTGGTAGACCTCGACGAGCCTTTGCGGGTCGTGGGCACGGGCTTCGGCGGTGAAGTCGAAGCCGTTGACGGCGTCGCCGCGGTAGG
Organism: uncultured Actinomycetota bacterium; assembly: GCA_963769445.1. GTDB lineage: Bacteria > Actinomycetota > Actinomycetes > Propionibacteriales > Nocardioidaceae > Aeromicrobium. The sequence goes on from CAVYLO010000004.1 coordinate 793,884, forward strand.
CCGGCAGCGTGACGCCGTCGCGCGTCTCGTCGTTGCTGGATCGCGGCTTGGCGTACTGGCCGGCCAATCGGCCGACCTTGACCACCGGAACACTCGCGGCGTAGGTCAGCACCACAGCCATCGACAGCAGCACGCGCAGCTTGTTGCGCACGTTCTCTGCAGTGACGCCCTCGAAGGTTTCAGCACAGTCGCCCCCCTGCAGGAGGAACGCCTCGCCGCGGGCGACGTCGCCGAGGCGATCGCGCAGCTGATCGCACTCACCGGCAAAGACCAGCGGCGGCATCCGGCGGAGTCGCTCGACCGCGGCGTCGCGGACGGCCGGATCGGCGTACGTCGGCTGCTGCGCCGCGCCAATCGCCCGAAGGTCGTCAAGAGAGGGGATGCTCACGGAGAAAGTCTACGCGGGCGGCTCGGACCACGATCATGGGCCGAGTGTCACCTCGCCGCCGCGACCCTCGACGAGACCATGGGCCGAGCGCAGCGAGGCAAGGCGCCCGGGCGCAGCCCGGCACCGGTGAGGAACGAACCGGTGGTGCGGCGACGAAGGAGCCGCGCGCCCTACCAGCCGAGCGTCCCCGGTGCTCCCTTGAACGGTCCGGTGACGCGCGACGTGATCCAGCCGCCGTAGAAGTCACCGTCCTGGGCCTGCACGGTCTCGCCGTCGATGGAGCAGGAGTCGACCTTGGCGGGGTAGATGGCCACGTGTCCCAGCAGGTCGGCGAAGCGGGCGTTGGGGTGCTGGTAGGTCCAGGCACCGGCCGGGATGGTGCGGTCTCCCACGACGACGTCGAAGTAGGACGCCGCACCCTTCCACTCGCAGAAGGTGGTGCCGTCGATCGGCCGCAGGATGCCGTCGGCGAAGGAGTCGATCGGCAGGTAGTACGTGGGCGGATGGCTGGTCTCGCAGATGCGGTACGACGCTGTGGTGTCGGCGATCTGCACGCCTCCAAAGGTCACGACGAGGTGTTCGTCGCTCGGCTCGATCGACGGCGGTCGCGGATAGTCCCAGACGTTCTCGACGGGGCGGGTGCTCACGCCGAGGACCAGACGCCCAAGGCGTTTCCGGTCGGGTCACTGAAGTGGAAGCGACGGCCACCCGGGAACTCGTACGGCTCGACGTCGATGGAACCGCCGGCGTTGCGCACCGCCGCGAGCGTCGCGTCGAGATCGTTGGAGTACAGCAGCACGAGCGGACCGCCAGGCTGCGGCACGACGGAGCCATCGATGCCGCCGACCTCGCCCGACCCGTCCGACGCCTGGATGCCGGCGTAGGCCGGCCCGTAGCGCGTGAACGTCCAGCCGAAGACCTGTTCGTAGAACCCACAGGTGGCGGAGAGGTCGGTGGAACCGAGCTCGACGTAGTCGAGGGTGTGATGAGTCATGACCATGCCTCGACGCTACCCCCGTGGTCCGACATGCTGCCTACCCGAACAGGACCTCTGCTTCTTCATACAGCTCGGGACGGACGACCTTGAGCTTCTCGGTGCCCTCGGCCAGAGGGACGCGAACGATCTCGGTGCCGCGCAGCGCCATCATCATGCCGAAGTCGCCGTCGTGGACCGCTGAAATCGCGTGCAGGCCGAAGCGGGTGGCCAGCCAGCGGTCGAACGCGGTGGGCGATCCGCCGCGCTGCACGTGCCCCAGCACCACCGCGCGAGCCTCCTTGCCGGTGCGCTGCTCGATCTCCGAGGCCAACCGGTCACCGATGCCACCAAGACGCACGTGGCCGAACGAATCCTTTTCACCGCTGACCAGCGTCATGGTGCCGCCTTCGGCGGGCACGGCGCCCTCGGACACCACGATGATCGGCGAGTAGTGCGTCGCGAATCGGCTCTCGACCTGAGCGCAGACCTTCTCGATGTCGAAGGGACGCTCAGGGATGAGGATGATGTTGGCGCCGCCGGCGAGCCCGCTGTGCAGGGCGATCCAGCCCGCGTGGCGGCCCATGACCTCGACGACCAGCACCCGATGGTGCGACTCCGCCGTGGTGTGCAGCCGGTCGATCGCCTCGGTGGCGATGTTGACGGCCGTGTCGAAGCCGAACGTGAAGTCGGTGCCCGACAGGTCGTTGTCGATCGTCTTGGGCACGCCGATGACGTTGACACCCAGGTCGGCGAGCTTGGTCGCCACGCCCAGCGTGTCCTCGCCGCCGATGGCGATCAGCGCGTCACACCCGTGGCTGGCCAGATTGTCCTTGATCCGCTCGACACCGTTCTCGATCGCGAAGGGATTGGTGCGCGACGAGCCGAGGATGGTGCCGCCGCGTGGGAGGATGCCGCGCACCTCGGCCACGCTCAGCGGCATGGTCTCGTTCTCCAGCGGACCCCGCCAGCCGTCGCGGAAGCCGACGAACTCGTCGTCGAACTGCTTCACGCCCTTGCGGACGATCCCGCGGATGACCGCATTGAGTCCCGGGCAGTCTCCGCCGCCCGTGAGGACACCGATCTTCATGGGTTGCTCCTAGTGGTTTTGCTCGATCGCTGCGCGTGGCGCACGTCACATCATCATGGCAGGCGCTCGTGAGCGCTCAGCCGCAGGCGGCCTCGTTGCGCTGGCACGTCACCACGCCTCGTGACCGGGCGGCTTCGCCGCTACACACTCACGCTCCGCTGGCGCGCCCCGAGGTTTCCTCGCAGAGCGAGGTCACTCGGGGCGAATCTCGTCCCAGACCTCGTCGGACTCGGCCTGCGCAGCGACCTTCGCCGCATCGCGCTCGGCCTCTCGCTCACGCTTCTTGGCGTCCTGGGCGTACAGGTCCACGTACTCCTGGCCCGACAGGCGCATGACCTCGTACATGATCTCGTCAGTGATGGCGCGCAGGATGTACCGATCGCCCTCCATGCCCTCGTATCGGCTGAAGTCCAGCGGCTTGCCGAACCGCACGCCGGGCCGCGCCAGCTTGCCGAAGACCTTGCCGGGAGGGGCGACGACGTCGGTGTTGATGACCGCGAGCGGGATGACCGGCACCCCGGCCTCCAGTGCGATGCGGGCCACGCCCGTGCGACCGCGGTACAGCCTGCCGTCGTGCGAGCGGGTGCCCTCGGGGTAGATCCCGCAGACCTCACCCTCGGACAGCAGTCGCAGCTGGGTCTTGATCGCACCGGCCGCTGCCGAACCACTGGTCCGGTCGATCGGCACCTGACCGGAGCCGGAGAAGAACGTCTTCTGCAACCAGCCCTTGATGCCCGAGCCCTCGAAGTACTCAGCCTTCGCCACGAACGTCACGCGACGCGGGATCACCAGCGGCATGAACAACCAGTCGGCGTACGACAGGTGATTGCTGGCCAGAATCACGGGGCCCTCGCGCGGCACGTTGCTCGTCCCCTCGGCCCACGGCCTGAAGATCAGCTTGAGCAATGGACCCAGCGCCAAGAACTTCAAGAACCAATAGAACACGGAGGCGACACTACTCCGAACCCATGCCGTGGGTGATCATGGACGCATGAACTCTTCGATGATCGCGGTCAAGCCCGGAGCCGAGCCCTTCTCAGCCGATGGTGGTCCCGTCGGAGTGCTGCTCATCCACGGCTTCACCGGATCGCCCGCCTCGATGACGCCGTGGGGCCATGACCTGGCCCGCCGTGGCCACACGGTCCGAGTACCGCGACTTCCCGGCCATGGCACCACGTGGCAGGAGATGAACACGACCCGTTGGACCGACTGGTACGGCGAGGTCGATGCCGCCCTCACCGATCTGCGAGCTCGCTGCGAAACCGTCGCCATCGGCGGCTTGTCGATGGGAGGCTGTCTGGCCCTCAAGCTCGCCCAGGACCGCCCGGCCGACGTCGACTCGCTGGTGTTGGTGAACCCCGCGATCAACCTGCGTCGTTTCGACGTCAAGCTCGTGCCCGCCCTGCAGCACCTGCTGCCCTCGATGCCGGGTATCGGCAACGACATCAAGAAGCCGGGCGAGGACGAGGTCGGCTACGACAAGACCCCGCTCAAGGCGCTCGCCTCGCAGCTGAAGATGTGGAAGCAGGTTCGCGCCGACCTGGGCAAGGTCACTGCACCCGTGCTGCTGTTCCGATCCGATGAGGATCACGTGGTCGACGGCTCCACCAAGGACCTGATCCTTGCGGGGGTCTCCTCAGACGTCATCGAGTTCATGCCGCTGTCGGACAGCTACCACGTCGCGACGATCGACAACGACGCCTCCACGATCTTCGAGCAGAGCGCGTCGTTCATCGAGGCGCACGCCCGGGGTGTCGCGGGTGGGTGAGCGCGACGAGTTCGATCGGATCGTCGAGGGCCTCGATCTCGACCTGGGATTTCTGGCCGACGGCGGTCCCGACGAGCCCGAACCCGAACCGCCCGCCGAAGAGGCTCCGCACCACCCCGTCGGTGAGCCACGCAGCCCCGACGTGGACGAGGAGTTCTACCGTCGGGTCGAGCGTGGGCCGCAGCGTCCGTGGCCGCGCAACATCACCCTCGCGTGGATCGGGATCGTGGGGTCCCCCACCGCACTGGTGCTGTGCACCTTGGTGGGCGTCATCGCACCCCGATCCATCGTGGCCGCGCTGGCTCTGGTGTTCGTCGCCTCAGCGGTGTACTTGATCTCTCAGCTCCCCGACCGCGATCCGGGCGACGGACCGGACGACGGCGCAGTCATCTAGCAGCTCACCGGTTGCTAGTCGAGCCGCACGCCGGCCTCGAGCAGCGTCTCGCGCAGGGCAACGACTGACGGGGCTGACGCGTCGATCATCTCCGAGGCCTCCAGATGCGCCCGGGCATCATCGAGACGGCCCAACCGAACGGCGAGCTCGGCGAGATACACCAGCGCCGACAACCGGTGCTGTGGCGCAGCAGCCACGCCGTGTCGCTCGAAGGCGGAAGGTCGCGGCGGCAGCACTCCCATCGGTTCGGGCATCGGCTCAGATTCCGGCTCAGGTTCAGGTTCCGGCTCCGGCTCCGGTTCCGGCTCCGGCTCCGGTTCCGGTTCCGGCTCAGGTTCCGGCTCCGGCTCAGGTTCGGGCTCCGGCTCGGGTTCAGGCTCCGGTTCAGGCTCGGGCTCGGGTTCAGGCGGGATCGGGACGGAAGGAGTGATCACGACGTCGATCGGCTGCACCGTGGGGTCATCATCGGGCTGGTCGACGTGGGCGTCCTTGACGACTCGGATGCGATTGCCGCCGACGTCGACGAGGCTGAAGCCCATGAATGCGTCGGCGCTCGTCCGCGTGGTGGGACGCATCAGCCGTGGAATCCCCTGCACCGGGACCGTGCCGTACAGCCGGTCGAGACCCGCCGACCACTGTGCAAGCACCCTGACCGGATCCGCAACGATCACCAAGCACGAACCATGCGAGGTCGCCGAGTCGAAGTCACGCACTTCGAAGTAGTGCAGCTCGATGCCACCGGGCGATCGCAGCGCGAGGTACGGGTTGGGTGGACCCTGTCGATAGCTGACGTCGAAGCCGATTGCCGACCAGAATTCGGCCGCCTCGTCGATCGAGCCGCACGGGAGCAGGGGGACGGTGCGGGGCGGGCTCATCACGAACGGCGTCTCCGCGCTGCCGCTCGGCTGGTGGGCCTCGCGGTCGCACGAGCCGTCGCGCGGGGTGCGGTGCGGGTGGCCTTGCGGACGCGGGCTCGAGCGCCGGGCTGTCCGGGCCGACGACGTTTGGCAGCCAGCCTGGCCATGTCGGCCGCGCCGATCAGGCCAGCTTCCGGTCCCAGGTGTGCGCGAGTGATGCGGGCTTCGTCTCGAAAGCCCCGACCGGTGAGGGTCCGGGCGAAGGCAGCACGGGCCGGTGCCAGGAGCATCTCACCGGCGTCGCTGACGCCGCCGCCGATCACGAAGATGCCCGGATCGAGCGCCGCTGCCAGATTCGCGATGCCGACCCCCAACCAGTCACCGACCTCGGCGATCCACTCACGGCATTGTTCGTCACCTGCGTTGGCCGCGTCGGCCACGTGCCATCCGGCGATCCGATCGCGGTGTCCGGCCGCCTGGAGAAGCTGTTGGCCCAGCGCGCTGCCGGCGTCGGCCTCAGCGATGGCGCGGCGCATCAGCACCCTGCCGCTGGCGTACTGCTCCCAGCAGCCAGAGTTGCCGCACTCGCAATCGCGTCCGTCGGGGACGACCTGCATGTGACCGAACTCCCCCGCCAGGCCGAACTGGCCCCGGTACGGCTGACCGTCGAGCACGATCGCTCCGCCGATACCGGTGCCGAGAGTGATGAGAACCAGATCAGACTGGTTCTGGGCCGCACCGAATCGATGCTCGGCCCAGCCCGCACAGTTGGCGTCGTTGTCGACCAGCACCGGGAGTCCGGTGCGCCGGGCGGCCGCGTCGCGCAGTGGTTCGTGCCTCCATGCCAGGTGCGGTGAGAACAACACGGTCGACTGCGAGGCGTCGACGAAGCCCGCAGCACCGATGCCGACCGCCTGGACGTGATGGTCCTTGAGGAATCCGCTCGTCAAGGAACCAATGGCCTCGAGCACGTCAGCGGCACTGCTGGTCGGGGTCTCCAGACGAGCCCGGGCGATGACGTGGCCGTCCTCGTCGACGACCCCGGCCGCGATCTTGGTGCCACCGACGTCGATCCCGATCGACAGCTTGTCGGCCATCTCAGGACGCCTCGGACCTGGCGAGATCGGCTGCTCCGATGATGCCCGCGGCATTGCCAAGCGTGGCCAGGCGCAGCTCGGCCTGAGGTCGATGTGCGCGGGCGGAGAGGTGGTCCTGGAAGGCCGACGTGGCGGTGTCCAAGATCAGGTCGCCAGCTGCGGCAACCCCTCCGCCGATGGCGATGACCGCCGGATCGAGAATCGCGGCCAGGCTGGCGATTCCCTCGCCGGCCCACTGTCCGAGATCGGCCAGAAGTCGGATCGACAGCGCGTCGCCACCTTGCGCCAGCTCGGTGATGGCCGGTCCGCTGATACCTCCCGGTCGCTCAGCCAGCGCAGCGATGCCCGCGGCGCCGACCTCACCAGCCTCGACGCGGGCCCGCGCTTCCCGAACCAGTGCTGACCCGCTCGCGTACTGCTCGAAGCAGCCGTGCTGGCCACAGCCGCACAGCACACCGTCAGGTACGAGTCGTAGGTGGCCGATCTCCGCTGCGACACCAAACGCGCCGCGAAACAGCGAGCCCCGATGGATCACGCCGCCGCCGACACCGGTGCCGAGGGTGACCAGCAGCAGATCGTCGACGTCCTCACCGGCGCCGAACCGGAATTCACCCCATGCCGCCGCGTTGGCGTCGTTCTCGACCACGACGGGCAGATCGACCAAGGCGCAGATGCGGGCCGCCAGCGGTTCGTCGGCCCAGTCGATGTTGGGTGCGAACCGCACGGTGGCGCGATCGGCGTCGACGAATCCGGCAGCACCGATACCGACGCCAACGGCGGAGTGATCCCGCGTCAGCCGTTCCACCAGGGCACCGACGACCACCGGAATCTGGTCGACGTCGCCCGGGGTGGGTTCGGACTCCGAGGCCAGCAGCGTCCCGTCGACGGCCACCAGACCCGCCGCGATCTTGGTGCCGCCGAGGTCGACCCCGACGGCGTGGGCCGACTTGCTCACGTCCGGTCCTGGGGGTTGGGGTTGGAGGTGGAGTTCGCGGCCGCATCGATCAGATCACGAAACGCCAGAAGCATCGATCCGGCCGAGGCCGCCACTCCGGCGATCACCTCAGGGTTCTCACGCACGAAATCAGCCACCTGGCAGACCGGGCACCAGGAGGTCGAGCACGCGTGCGAGCCGGCAGCCGAGTCATCGGCGGAATTCGTGGCAGAGGACTCCCCCAACGCTCGCAGCAGGCGCACTGCTTCCTGGGCGGCCGACCCGACGTCGGGTTCGGTCATGCTGTCTCTGCCCGAGCCTCGACCTGCTTCTTCAACCCCTTGAGAGCGGTGTCGATGATGACCTTCTCGGCCTTGCGCTTCAACATCCCCAACAAGGGGACGGACACGTCCACCGACAACTGGTACGTGACCCGGGTGGAGTCGTCGCCGACCCGATCCAGCAGGTACGCGCCATCCATCGACGTCAACATCGAGCCCGACTCGGCCAGGCTCCACGACACCGACGTGTCACCGTCCCAGATGTATGACAAGTCGTACTCATCGCGGATCGGCGCTGCGTCGAGCACGAAGTGCACCCGATCGGGACGATCGGACCCGCCGGAGACCACGTCCGCCACCCGAACGCCCGTGGCCCAATGGGGATAGGACTCGAAGTCCGCGATGACCGCCATGATCTCGGCCGCAGATGCGTCAATGACGATGTCGCTGGCAGTGCGCGCCATCACCCCTCCTCGTGGGACGTTGCGGAGAGTCCCTCGCGGCCCATGCTAGTGCGTGGCGGGACCCCGACGACGCGGCCTCTCCTCACGCTGTCAGCGGTGAGGGTAACCTGCGGTACGTGATGCAGCCTCGGTTCCCCGATCCCGGCGATCTGACCCTCGATATTCTCGATCGCCTCTCCGACCATCGCGATGACGTGGCGCTCAGTCGGCGCGTCGACGGCGAGTGGCTCGACGTGACACTCGGCCAGTTCCACACCGAGGTGCTGGCGGTCGCCGCCGGCCTCATGGCCGCTGACGTCAAGACGGGCGAGCGGGTCGCTCTGCTGTCGAAGACGAGATACGAATGGACCGTCATCGACTACGCCATCTGGTGGATCGGTGCAGTCACGGTCCCGATCTACGAGACGTCGTCGACCGCGCAGATCGAGTGGATTCTCGCGGACTCAGGCGCCGTCGCGGTCATCGTCGAGACCGACGAGCACCACGGGCGGGTCGAAGAGGCCCGGTCCGGTGCGCCTGACGTGCAGCACGTCTGGACACTGGACAGCGACGGCATCAAGGCCCTCACCGCTGAGGGCGCGCAGGTCAGCGCCGAGGACGTCGAGAAGCGTCGTGCCACCGTGACGTCGCAGCATCTCGCGACCTTGATCTACACCTCTGGGACGACCGGTCGGCCCAAGGGCTGCCGCCTCACCCACGCCAACTTCCGCGCTGAGCTCGGTGGTGCCCTCGAACGACTGCCCGAGCTGTTTGGCCGCTCCGATGCATCCACGCTGCTGTTCCTTCCTCTGGCTCACGTGTTCGCCCGCATCATCCAGGTGGGTGCCATCCGCAGCGGGGCTCGACTTGGACACACCGCTGACGTCAAGGACCTGGTGGCCCACCTCGGGGAGTTCCAGCCGAGCTTCGTGCTCGCGGTCCCCCGCGTGTTCGAGAAGGTCTTCAACACCGCCAGCGGCAAGGCCTGGGCCGACGGCAAGGGCAAGATCTTCGACCAGGCAGCCGCCGCCGCGATCGCGTACAGCAAGGCCCTCGACACCGGCGGGCCCGGCTTGATCCTCAAGGCTCGTCACGCCCTGTTCGACCGCCTGGTGTTCGGCACCTTGCGTCAAGCGCTCGGTGGGCGCGCTGAGTGGGCCATCTCCGGCGGTGCGCCCCTGGGCGACCGACTCGCGCACTTCTATCGCGGCATCGGCGTGACGGTGCTCGAGGGCTACGGCCTCACCGAGACCACGGCCGCCCTGTGCGCCAACACGCCGAACGCCCAACGGGTCGGCACCGTCGGCCAGCCGTTCCCGCTCACCGAGGTGCGCACCGCCTCCGACGGCGAGCTGCAGTTCCGCGGGCCCCAGATCTTCGAGGGGTACTGGAACAACGACGCTGCGACCGCCGAAGCTCTCGACCACGACGGCTGGTTCTCCACCGGCGACATCGGTGAGGTCGACGCCGACGGCTACGTCCGCATCACGGGGCGCAAGAAGGAGATCATCGTCACCGCAGGTGGCAAGAACGTTGCGCCGGCCGTGCTCGAGGACCGTGTGCGGGCTCACCCCGCCGTCAGCCAGTGCCTGGTGGTCGGTGACGGCAAGCCGTTCGTGGCCGCGCTCGTCACGATCGACCTCGAGGTGTGGACCGGCGATCTCAAGGACCCCGAGCTGACCGAACAGGTCCAGAAGGCCGTCGATGACGCCAACAGCCAGGTGTCGCAGGCTGAGTCGATCCGTAAGTTCGTCATCCTTCCGGAGGACTGGACCGAGGAGAACGGCTTCCTGACGCCGTCGTTCAAGGTCAAGCGCAACGCTGTGCTGCGCGACCTTCACGACACCGTCGAGGCACTCTTCGTCAGGTAGTCCTGCCACCGGCTGGTGATCTGGTCGACCGACAGGCCAAAGGCTGACTGACTGGCGTCCTCGACCGGATCGCCGTCCAACACCGAGCGGTAGAACGCCACGATCTCGGGGGTGTCGAAGTCCTCGCCGAGCATGCGGAACACCATCCACGCCGCCTCGTACACCGCACCGAGCCCGTAGGCCGCCTCGTCGAAGGCGGCGGCCGTCGGCAAGGACTTCGGCGGGCCGTCCGCCCGCACCTGAGCGAGGACCTGTCCTGCACTGACAGACAGCGGCGCGTCGTCATCGCGCAGGGCCACGTAGTCAGCGAAACCCTCGATGACCCAGGTGTCTGCACGCGATCCGATGGCGCCGGTCAGGACGTGCGTGGCTTCGTGGGTCATGACCACTTGGGTCGCACGTGCGTCCATGGAGTCGAAGACGCCTGGGTTCAGCACCACGACTGGCCCGGACAGATCGCCGTTGCGGGTGTCGAAACCGGTTGAGACCGCCGCGATCTGGCTGACCACGTCGGCGGCCTGTCCCAGCAGCGCGCCGGCCACGTCAGCCGATGGTGCCGACACGATCGTCAGGGTGCTCGAGGTCGTCGTGGGCACCAGCGCGGCGACCTCACGCCGTGCGGTGGCCGCCAGTGACGCGACATCGACGTCGTCGTCGCCCCCATCGATGCGCACCACCTGGACGTCATCGGTCTCATCAATCACCACGGCGCCGGCCAACCACACCGGGAGCGGACCTGATCCCCGGCCAGCTGACACGATGTCGAAGGTGCCGTCGTCCTGCGGACGCATCCTCATCTGGACCTTGCCCGTGCCGTCGCCGCCCTTCGACTGGGGCCAGCGGATCTCGACCTTCGCGCGAGTGTCTCCGTTGGCGAACTCCGCAGAGTCACCGCCGGACAGGTAGCGGAACGAGACCTGGTCGGCACCCAGATCACTGCGCGCCTGCCAGGTCGCCGCGCCAAAGGCTGCCCCAGCCGGTCCGGCGCCAGCTGCTTGCACGAAATCAGTCTCGGTGCGTGCCGCCGACAGATCGGCGAACTGCGTCGTCAACGCGGCAGCGGCGTCAGTCGGCACCGTCGACGTCGCAGCGTCACCGTCAGCCCACGGCTGCTGCCACGCCAGCAGCCCGGCGCCCAGGGCCGCGAGCACCAGCAGGGCCGCCACGTTGGGCGACACCCGCCGGCCGGGGCGGTGGGGCCCGAGGTCGTCAGCCAACGCGGCCGGCGACGGAGTAACCGCCAAGACCCGTGATCTCCACGCGCTTGCCGGGGCGCGGAGCGTGAACCACGCGACCCTTGCCCAGGTAGATGCCGTTGTGCGACATGTCGCCATAGGCGACCAGGTCGCCGGGGCGCAGCTGGCTCATCGGGATGCGGCGAGCGGCCGACATCTGCGGGCCGACGACGCGCGGCAGGGAGACCCCAGCCGCAGCCCACGATTTCTGCACCAGACCAGAGCAGTCCCAGCCGTTGGGGCCGGTTCCGCCGTAGACGTAGGGATCGCCCAGCTGCGCCAAGGCAAAGTCGATGGCAGCCTTGGCGCGGCCGCCGGCAGGAATCTCGAAGTCCACCGTGATGTCGCTGGAGTTGAAGGCGGCCTGTTCGGCGGCCGTCAGGCGGGCGAGCTCGGCCTTGGCCTCGTCGTACTTCGCCTTGATCTTCTCCTGCTTCTTGGCAGCGTCCGACTTGTCAGCCTTCAACGAAGCGCGACGGTCGTCGAGCTGGGTCTTGCGGTTCTCCAGCTGCGCGCTGACCTGTTCGAAGGAGTCGAGCGCATCGGTGCGGGAGGCGTTCAGCGCCTGCACGGCGCCGAGTCCGTCGATGAAGGCTTCGGGGTCACCGCTGCCGAGCAGGCTTGCAGTGGTGCCGAGAGGAGAGTCCATCTGCTGCTGCACGATCGTGGCGCTGAGGGCTTCACGCTGCTTGTCATAGATCACCGTCTGCGCGGCGATCTCGGCCGTGAGGTCAGCGATCTGCTTCGAGGTCTTCGAGATGTCCTCGCCGAGCTGGTTCACCTGCTCGTTCATGGCCTCGGCCTCATGGAAAGCGGCCTCGACGTCCTTGACCGTGACGGTCGGTTCGGCGTGGGCGCCGGGCAGCGAGATGAACGCTGCTCCCAAGGCGATGACGATGGCCGGAACGGCCCTTCGGACGACGGTGGACATGGTCCAGCCAGACGTGGATCGCGTCAGATGCACGCAGTTGCTCCTCGGTCCTCGACGTCTACCGGGTGAGCTGACGGGTTCGGGCCAAGGTCTGCCCTACGCGTGCGTGCACGCGATTCACCCCACACACGTGGTTCCCCGGTTCGTCTCAGATGTCTTCCCCACAGCTGCGACGATTCGACGGTGCGACCGTCGTCGCCTGGAGGGCAACGAGCGTCGGACGCACGAACGCCACTGTACGGCGGCCCCGATGACCGGGCAACTTCCTGCAGGCGTGTTGCCTCAGCCAGCGAGCGTGCCGGGGTCCGGCGAGACCGCCCTGACGAGCCGCAGCGGAGGAACCACGCCGGCTCGGGCCAGCACATCGAGCGCGACCTGCTCCTCGGCGTCGATGTCGACTCCGGCGGGCGGGGCGCCGAGCAGCACCGTGACGAGGCAGTCGCCGCAGGCTGACGGTCCGCGAACGATGCAGCTGTCGCAGTCGACGTGGACGGAATCACCCTCAGAGGAATCGAACATCGTGCGCACCTTCTTTCACCATTGACTCTCAAGACGTGCTGGTGTTCGTGACGCTAGAGACCCCCACTGACAGAAACGTTCATCACTTCTGTCACACCTGCACCATCGCCGGCCTGGGTCGAACTGTCCGACCCGCTGTCTACGGTCAGCGGCGTGAACGAGATCGTGGCGCCGTCGGACCAGATGCGGTTCGACCAGATGGGCTTTGACGACTTGGGGCGCGCCCTGCACGACACCACGTTCTGCGTCGTCGACCTCGAAACCACGGGAGGTTCACCAGCCCGCGGCTCACGCATCACCGAGATCGGAGCCGTCACGGTTCGCGGGGGTCAGGTGATCGGCGAGTTTCAGTCGTTGGTCAATCCTGACCAGACCATTCCAGCCTTCATCACGGTGCTGACCGGAATCACCCATCAGATGGTGGTTGAGGCACCGCGCATCGCCGCCGTCCTGCCGAGCTTTCTGGAGTTCGCCCGAGGCGCCGTGCTCGTGGCACACAACGCCCCGTTCGACGTCGGCTTCCTCAAGCACGCGGCACGCGACCTGCAGATGGAGTGGCCCGGCTTCGACGTCCTCGACACCGCGGTGATCGCGCGCCAGGCCCTCACCCGCGACGAAGTTCCCAACGTCAAGCTGTCCACGTTGGCCGCCCGTTTCAATGCCACCACCACCCCCAATCACCGAGCCCTGTCCGATGCCCGGGCGACGGTCGACGTGCTGCACGCGTTGTTCGAGCGGCTCGGATCCCTCGGGGTCACCACGGTCGAGGAGGTGTCCACGTTCACCGCCAAGGTCACCCCTGAACAACGCCGCAAGCGTCACCTCGCCGATCACGTGCCTGACCGACCGGGCGTCTACCTGTTCCGCGATCGCCGCGACGAGGTGCTGTACGTCGGCACGTCACGTCGCCTGCGTAGCCGCGTCCGGTCCTACTTCACGCGTTCGGAGACCCGCACGCGCATGGGTGAGATGATCGCGCTGGCCCAGCGGGTCGAGGCGGTGGTGTGCGCGACCGCGCTGGAGGCCCAGGTGCGCGAGCTACGCCTGATCGGACGGCACCGACCGCCCTACAACCGGCGCTCGAAATTCCCCGAGCGCGTCAGCTGGATCAAGCTCACTCGCGAGCCGTGGCCTCGCCTGTCCATCGTGCGGCAGGTGCTCGACGACCACGCCGACTACATCGGGCCGTTCCGTGGTCGCGGCGGAGCCGAAGCTGCCCTCGCGGCTCTGCACGACACGTTTCGCATCCGCCAGTGCACGCCACGGCTGGCTCGCCGCCCGCGCGGCACCGCGTGCGCGCTGGCCGAGATGGGCCACTGCCTCTCCCCGTGCGACGGTTCGGCCGATGCCGAGGTGTACGGGGCCGAGGTGGATCGAGTCCGTCAGGTCCTCATCGGCGACCCCGGCCACCTCGTCGACGCCATCCGCGCCCGGATGCTCGATCTGGTCCAGACCGAGCGCTTCGAGGATGCCGCTCGTTGGCGCGACCGCCTTGCCGCTTTCCTGCGCGCCGCCGCGCGCACCCAACGGCTCCGCGAGCTCACTGCGGTCCCGGAGCTCGTGGCGGCCGCGCCGCATCCGGACGGATGGGAGATCCATGCGTTCCGCCACGGTCGCCTCGCCGCCGCCGGAGTCATGCCCCACGGCATTCACCCCGTGGGGTGGGTCGACGCCCTGCTGGCGACTGCCGAAACCGTCGATCCCGGTTTCGGCCCTGTTCCAGCGGCCACGCACGAGGAGACCGAGCTGCTTCTGCGTTGGCTGGCGACGCCGGGCCTGCGCGTGGTTCGGGGAGCCTGGCAGTCATCGCTGGCAGGCAGCGCCCGACACCTCGAACCGTTTGCGGCCGCCGAGTCGGCACGCCGTGATCTGCTGCCATCGCACCGAGGCTGAACGAGGCTACTAGGGTGAGGCCATGATCACAGCGATCGTCTTCATCCAGGCCGAAGTCGCCCTGTTGTCCGACACCGCCGCCAAGATTGCCGACATCGACGGCGTCAGCGAGGTCTACTCGGTGACCGGCGACCTCGACCTCGTGGCCATGGTGCGGGTCCGCGAGATCGACGACGTGGCCGCTGTCGTGGCCGACCAGATCAACAGGGTCGAGGGCGTCCTGTCCACCCAGACCCAGATCGCCTATCGCGCCTACAGCCGCCACGACCTCGAAGACGCCTTCAGCATCGGCATCTGACAGCCCGCAAGATTCGGTTAGTTGCGGAACGTCTGGGTGGCTTCGGCCCACTGGCGCAGCGTGGTGGCGGCGGCTCCGGAGTCAATCGATTCCGTGGCGCGCTTGATGCCGGCGGCGATCCGGTCGACGAGATCGCCTTCTCCCCCGGCGTGAGCCGCGATGGCTGCACCGGCGTTGAGCAGCACAGCATCGCGAACCGGCGAGATCTCGCCCTCGATGACCCGCCGGAACACGTGGGCGTTGAATTCAGGGTCGCCGCCGCGCAGATCCTCTGTCGTGCTCAACGTCAGACCGAGATCCCGCGGATCCAGTGACTCCTCGCTGACCGACCCGCCGGACACGACCCAGACCCGCGACGTCGTGGTGGTGGTCAGTTCATCGAGCCCGTCGTCGCCCCGAAACACGAACGCGTCGGCCCCGCGGTCGGCCAGGACACCGGCCATCAAGGGCGCCATCGTGGCGTCGAAGCAGCCGATGGCCGACGCGGCTGGCTGCGCGGGGTTGGTCAGTGGACCGAGGAAGTTGAAGAAGGTGGGGATGGCCAGCTCGCCGCGGGTCGGGCCCGCGTGCCGCATGGAACCGTGAAACAGAGGCGCGAAGCAGAAGGTGATCCCGGCTTGGCGGTAGACGTCCAGCACGCGGTCGGCTGGCACGTCCAGCGCGATGCCGAGCACCTCGAAGACGTCAGCCGTGCCGCTGGCACTCGATGCCGCACGATTGCCGTGCTTGACGACGCCGATGCCGGCCCCGGCCGTGACCACAGCGGCCATGGAGGAGATGTTGACGGTCTTGGCGCGGTCGCCGCCGGTGCCGACGACGTCGACGACCCGCTCATCGACCGTGAGTCGGTGGGCTCGACCGAGCATCGCGTCGACGAGCCCCTGCAGCTCGGCCTTCGTCTCACCTTTGGCGCGCAGCGCAACCGCGAACGCCGCGATCTGCGCCGACGTCGCTTCGCCGGCGAGGATCGCGTCCATCGCCCACTGCGTGGTCGGGGTGTCGAGGTCGTGGCGCTGGACCAGCGCGGTCAGGACGTCGGGCCAGGTGAGATTCACAAGAGCCGCTCAGGCGGACTGCAACACGCCGCGCGCGAGGCCGATGACGACCTCAGCGAGGCGAATCGGTTCGATCGGGTGCGAGAGCGCAGCCTCGGCGCGCGACCACGTGGCGAGCCAAGCGTCCTGGGGGCGGCCGGTGAGGACCAGCGCCGGCGGAGCCTGGAAGATCTCGTCCTTCATCTGACGCGCGATGCCCAGGCCGCCGGCCGGGACGGCCTCGCCGTCCAGGATGGCCAGGTCGATGCGCTCTCCGGGGCGCGTCGCGTCCAGGTGCTGCCACACCACGGGCTCCGTGGCGCACTCGACGAACTCAAAGGCGGGCAGGTCTGGATGCGGGTGCGTTCCCAGGGCTGCAATGACAGTCGCACGAACGTCACGATCGTCGCTGTAGAGCAGAACACGCAGGGGCTGGTGGGCGGTCACGGACCGATCGTACATAATGAACGCGTGGCGACTACTTCTACGATTCCCGCGTCCCGATTGCACGGCTCCGAGGGCCGACCGTCGATGGTCACCGTCGGCACCATCGTGTGGCTGTCCAGCGAGCTGATGTTCTTCGCCGGCCTCTTCGCCGCGTACTTCACGATCCGGAACATCTCGCCCGATCTGTGGGCCCTGGAGACCGACAAGCTGAACGTGCCGTTTGCGTTCGCCAACACCACGATCCTGGTGTTGTCATCGGTCACCTGCCAGTACGGCGTCTTCGCCGCGGAGCGCGGCAAGGCCGGGCGCAGCGGCAAGCTCCTGCAGTTCACCCAGTGGGGCATGCGCGAGTGGTTCATCCTCACCTACATCATGGGCGCGATCTTCGTCGGCGGACAGGCGCTGGAGTACGCCGAGCTGGTGCGCGAGAACGTCACGATGTCCAGCTCCGCGTACGGCAGCCTGTTCTACCTCGCCACCGGATTCCACGGCCTGCACGTCGTCGGCGGCCTCATTGCGTTCCTGCTGGTCATCGGGCGAACCTTCGTCGCTCGCAAGTTCACGCACGAGCAGGCGATCAGCGCGATCGTCGTCTCCTATTACTGGCACTTCGTCGACATCGTCTGGGTCGGCCTGTTCGCCACGATCTACCTGATCCAGTGACCCTCGAAGGAGCGCGCGAGTAAGGGCCACCTAACCACTACACGATGGCATTCGCCCCGGTACTCTGGAAGCACCTTCTGGGTACCAATCAGGAATGAGGATCTGGTGCGGAAACTCTCGACCAGGCGTCGGCATCCACTTGCCGGACTTGTGGTTCTACTGACCGGACTCGTCGTGGCAGGCGGTCTCTACGCCGCCTTCGCTCCCAAGCCGGCCACCGCTGAAGCGATCACGTCGCGTGATGTCGAGGCCGGACGTCAGTTGTTCGTCATCGGCTGCGCCAGCTGCCACGGCGTGAATGCCGAAGGCATCCCCACCACCCGTGGCAACGTCTACGGACCGTCACTGGTCGGCGTGGGCGCTGCCGCGGTCGACTTCCAGGTCGGCACAGGCCGCATGCCCATGGCCCAGACCGCGCCGCAGGCACCCAAGAAGGAAGTCGAGTACAACGCCGAGGAGGTTCGTCAGCTCGCGGCCTTCGTCGCCTCACTGGCACCCGGACCCGCGATCCCCGGCGATGAGTACACCGACATCGACAAGGCATCGATTGCCGACATCCGCGAGGGCGGCGAGATCTTCCGCACCAACTGCACCGCGTGCCACAACTCCGTCGGCGCAGGCGGCGCGATGCCGGGTGGCAAGTACGCCCCCGACATCCGCGATGTCACCCCCGTGCACCTCGCCGAGGCCATGATCACCGGCCCTCAGCAGATGCCGGTCTTCTCCGACGAGGTCATCACCCCCGAGGACAAGCGCAATGTCATCGCCTACGTCAAGAAGCTCAACAGCGAGCCCGGCTATGGCGGTATCGGCGGCGGAAGCCTCGGCCCGGTCGTTGACGGCATGTTCACCTGGATCATCGGCATCGGCGGCCTCGCCGGGTTCGCGATCTGGATCGGCGCACACGGAGCACGGGTGAAGAAGCGATGACCGACGCCATGGAGCCACGCGATCCCGCCGCCGACCTCTCGGTCCGCGAGCCTGTGGGCGATCCCGGACTGCCCGAGCACCTCTACCGACCGCAGGACGTCGACGAAGCACAGGCCAAGCGCACCGAGCGTCAGATCTCGGCCATGTTCCTGATCGCCGCAGGGCTGTTCGTGGCCTTCTGCGTCATCTACGTGACGGTCGACGCCGATCAGACCTTCCTCGGCTGGTCAGCTCAGAACTTCGGCTTCGGCTTCACCCTCGGCACCGCCATGCTGCTGATCGGCGTGGGCATCATCCAGTGGGCCAAGAAGCTGATGGCCGACCACGAGATCGTCGAGATGCGTCACCCCGCCCGATCTTCTGACGAGGATCGCGCCGAGGTCATGGCCGACATCAACGCCGGCCTCGAGGAGTCCGGTATCGCCCGGCGTCCCATGATCCGCAACAGCCTGCTCACCGCGCTCGGTGCGCTGGGCCTGCCCGCGCTGTTCCTGATGCGCGATCTCGGTCCGCTCCCCCACAGCCAGCGCGTCACGGTCTGGAAGAAGGGCATGCGAGTCGTCAACGACGTCTCCGGCCGTCCTCTCAAGCCGTCAGACCTGCAGGTCGGCCAGCTGGTCAATGCCGAGCCGGCCGTCTTCTTCGAGGACGACGAGGACGGTGAGCACCTCTTCCACGGCGCCGAACTGCTGGCCGCCAAGGCCAAGGCCGCCGTCATCGTGGTGCGCATGCGACCCGAGGCCGTGCGCCCGGCTCCCGGCCGCGAGAACTGGGGCATCGATGGCATCTTGTGCTACTCCAAGATCTGCACGCACGTCGGCTGCCCGATCAGCCTGTGGGAGCAGCAGACGCATCACCTGCTGTGCCCGTGCCACCAGTCCACCTTCGACCTGGCCGACAACGGCAAGGTCATCTTCGGCCCGGCATACCGTCCGTTGCCGCAGCTTCCTCTCGCCCTCGACAGCGAGGGATATCTGATCGCGGTGAGCGACTTCACCGAGATCGTCGCCCCGAGCTATCCCGAGCTCGCACGAGACCAGAAGAAGTTGGATAGGTCCTCATGACAACGACACCTGAGTACGTGCCCGTCGAGAACTCCCCGCTGGGCAAGAAGGCCGCCGGCCCCGTCGGCTGGCTCGACGAACGCCTGGGTCTGGCCGGTCTCGCCAAGAAGAACCTGCGCAAGGTCTTTCCGGAGCACTGGTCCTTCATGCTCGGCGAGATCGCACTCTGGAGCTTCGTCGTTCTGCTGGTCACGGGCGTGTTCCTGACGTTCTGGTACCAGCCGAGCATGGCCGAGGTCGAGTACGCGGGCTCCTACACGCCGCTGCGCGGTCTGGAGATGTCGCAGGCGTTCGAGTCCACCCTGAAGATCTCCTTCGACATCCGTGGCGGTCTGCTGATCCGCCAGATCCACCACTGGTCCGCGGCCCTGTTCGTCGCCGCGATGATCGTGCACATGCTGCGCGTGTTCTTCACCGGCGCGTACCGCAAGCCGCGCGAGCTCAACTGGCTGATCGGTCTCGGACTGCTGACCCTGGGCCTCGTCGAGGGCTTCGCTGGTTACTCGCTCCCCGATGATCTGCTGTCAGGAACGGGACTGCGGTTCGTGGACGGACTGATCCGATCCATCCCGATCGTCGGTTCCTATCTGGAGTTCTTCATCTTCGGTGGCGAGTTCCCGGGCAACGAGATCATCCCCCGCCTGTACATGGCGCACATCCTGCTCATCCCGGCTCTGCTGCTCGGCCTGATCGGCGCACACATGCTGCTGCTGGTCTTCCACAAGCACACGCAGTGGCCTGGGCCCGGACGCACCGAGGAGAATGTCGTCGGCTACCCGATGCTCCCGGTGTACGCGGCCAAGGCTGGCGGATTCTTCTTCGTCGTCTTCGGATTCACCGCCTTGATGGGTGCCTTCTTGTCGATCAACCCGGTGTGGATCTATGGGCCGTACAACCCCAGCGAGGTCACCGCGGGCTCCCAGCCTGACTGGTACATGGGCTTCGTCGAGGGTGCTGTGCGCGTCATGCCGGCCTGGGAGAGCACGTTCTTCAACTACACCTGGAGCTGGAACGTCTTCATCCCAGGCGTGCTCCTGATGGGCTTGATGTTCGGCGCTCTCGGCGCATGGCCGTTCGTCGAGCGGTGGATCACTGGCGACCAGCGCGAGCACCACCTGCTGGAACGTCCACGCAACGCCCCCGTCCGCACCGCCTTCGGCGTGGCCGGCATGACGATGTACGGCGTGTTCTGGATCGGCGGCGGCAACGACATCATCGCCACCCAGTTCAGCATGGACATCTACTGGATCACGCGATTCGTCCAGGTCGGGGTCATCGTGCTCCCGGTGCTGGCGTTCATCATCACCAAGCGCATCTGCATCGGTCTGCAGCGTGCCGACGCGAACTCGATCCTGCACGGCTACGAGACCGGTGTGCTGGAGCGCTCGCCTGATGGCAGCTACTCCGAACGCCACGCTCCCCTGCCGGTGGGCGATCAGTTCACGCTCACCACGCACGACCGGCTGCCCGTGCTCGAGGCGCCCGTCGAGGTCGACGAGAACGGTGTGGCCGCCCCCGGCAGCCGCGCCGCCAGGGCCCGCGCCTGGGCCCGTCGCTTCTACTACGACGGCACGGTCGACAAGCCGACGGTCGCCGATGTCGAGCACGCCACGGAGCACCTGTCCGAGCACGACGGCCATCCCGTTGCTCTCGGTGAGGATTTCCAGGGCGTGTCGGAGACGGGTATCCCCCGCGTCCACTGACGCACATCAGACACCGCGTCCACTGACGCACATCAGACACGCGTCCACTGACGCACTGACCTATGAAGCCCCCGGCCGCCACGGCTGGGGGCTTCGTCGTCCCCAGGGCAGGTGACGTGTGGGTCAGACGGAGGGGGTGGTGCGGTACAACGCGGAGCGCTTGGTCCAGGATTCCCACGAGTCGTTCCAGTCGGTCCAGCCGTTGCGATCCTCGAGGCCGCGTGAGCTGTTGGTGTACTCGACCACGTCGCCTCGGCGTGACTGCTTGTAGAGCCAGCCTGCATCGGAAGTGCTCATGCCTGTGCAGCCGTGGCTGACGTTGGCCCGGCCATGCGAGCCCGCGGACCACGGCGCCGCGTGCAGGAACTCGCCCGAGTTGGTGACGCGCATCGCCCAGCGGACGTCGGTCATGTTGTAGTACCCGGGGTCGTCGGAGTCCACACCCGTGGTGGCTGCGTCCATGTCGACCGAGGAGAACTTCTCCATGATGATCTTGGTGCCCTTGCGGGTCCGATGCGTGCTGTCGCCGTTCGAGACGCGAATGGTGCGCTTCTTCTTGTCGTCGACCGAGAAGGTCAGCCGTTTCTTCGCGACGTTGACGACGCTGACTGCCTTGCGGCCGATGCGAAAGTCGATGTCCTGGTCCTGCTGGCCGAAAATGCCATCGCCGGCCGGGAGTCCATTGAGCTTCAACGACACCTTGACCTTGGTCTTGGCTGGCCAGTACTCCTTCGGCCGGTAGTGCGCCTCGCGGTCGCTGAACCACGACCACGATCCCTCGACGTCAGCCGAGGAGGTCACGTGCATGTTGCGTTCGAAGAGGGCACGGTTCTTGACCGGAACGTCGAAGGTGACGATGACGGGCATGCCGACGCCGACCGTCTCGCCGTCCAACGGGGCGACGGCCGGGTAGGTCTGCTGCGCGAGGGTCAGCGGCTGGGTGGTGAACGTCGAAACGAGGGTGTCTTCCTCACCGTCCTCCCCCACCCCGGTGACGCGCAGCTCATACGTGGTGCTCGGTTCCAGGCGCTCCGTCGCGACCCACCTGCTGCCAGTGACGATGCCGGAAACCGCGTCCTTGCCCTCCTGGGTCCGCAGCACGGTCTTCACGACGTCGCCGTGCTCGGCGGTCACCGACACGATCGTGTCGACACCCACGTCCGAGGCATCGTCCTTGACGTTGGCGGACAACGCCAGGGGTTCCTTCGACTCCGCGGCAGTCTCGGTTTCATCCGTGGACCCGGTGGAGGTGCACCCGGCCGTCACGACTGCAGCCGCAGCGAACGCCGCGACGAGTCGCCTCGATGGAGCAGGGGGGCATCGGAACACCGTGTCAGTGTAGGTCGCTTGCCCGCGCGATCGGAATCGCGACGAGCGATGTCCCAAACTCAGTGCGCGTGGATGCCGCGGTAGTACTCAAAGACCCAGCCCACGACCATCGCGCCGAGAATGCCGGCACCGATGATGAACAGCCACCAGCCGATGACGACACCCAGCACGACCACGGCCAGGGCCGAAGCGGTGAACAACGGCCACCAGCTGTACGGCGGGAAGAAGCCGAGCTCACCGGCACCATCGGCGATCTCGCCGTCGCTGCGGTCCTCGGGACGACCCGGGATCTGATTCGCGACCACGCCCAGGTAGAAGCCGAGCAGCGCGCACAGCAGGAACGTCATGACCAGAGCGGTGGTGCCGGTCCAGTCGTTCGTCAACAGCCAGTAGATCGGCGCCACGAGAGCGAAGAAGATACCCACTCCGACGATGGTCCAGGTTTCAGCCTTCATGAATCAGTGATCCTTGCTCTGGGAGTCGCCTGTGACTTCGCCGCGCCCGTCGACATCGGGAGCATCGGCCAGGGGGTTCTTCTCGCCCGGGTTCTGCGCGAGCTCGAGCTCGGCGATCTCGGGGTGGTGCAGGTCGAAGGCAGGGCTTTCAGATCGAATGCGCGGCAGCGACGTGAAGTTGTGTCGCGGCGGCGGGGACGACGTGGCCCACTCCAGCGAACGGCCCCAGCCCCACGGGTCGTCGAGCCCGACCTTCGGCCCCTTGCGCGAGATCCAGACGTTGTACATGTAGACCAGCGTCGAGGTGCCCAGCAGGAAGGCGCCGATCGAGCTGATCTCGTTCAGGGTCGTGAATCCGTCCTGGGGTCCGTAGTCAGCGTATCGACGAGGCATTCCTTCGACGCCCAGCCAGTGCTGGACCAGGAAGGTCAGGTGGAAACCGATGAACAGCAGCCAGAAGTGGATCTTGCCCAGCTTCTCGTCGAGCATGCGTCCGGTGAGCTTGGGCCACCAGTAGTAGAAGCCCGCGAACATCGCGAACACCACGGTGCCGAACACGACGTAGTGGAAGTGCGCCACCACGAAGTAGGTGTCAGACACCTGGAAGTCCAGCGCCGGCGAAGCGAGGACGACACCCGTGAGGCCACCGAACAGGAAGGTCGTGAGGAAGCCGAGCGAGAAGATCATGGGGGTGTCGAAGGACAGACTTCCGCCCCAGATCGTGCCGATCCAGTTGAAGAACTTGACGCCGGTGGGCACCGCGATGAGGAAGGTCATGAAGCTGAAGAACGCAAGGTCGACGGCTCCGGTGACGAACATGTGGTGGGCCCACACCGCGACGGACAGCGCCGCGATCATGAGCGTGGCGGCCACCAGGCCCACGTAGCCGAAGATCGGCTTGCGGCTGAAGACCGGCAAGATCTCGGTCACGATGCCGAAGAACGGCAACGCGATGATGTAGACCTCGGGGTGGCCGAAGAACCAGAACAGGTGCTGCCACAGGATCGGTCCGCCGTTGGCGGCATCGAAGACGTGAGCGCCCAGACGGCGATCGGCCTCGAGCGCCAGCAACGCCGCACCGAAGATCGGGAAGGCGATGAGCACCAGCATGCTGGTGACCAAGGTGTTCCACACGAAGATCGGCATGCGGAACATGGTCATGCCGGGCGCACGCATGGTGAAGATCGTGGTGATGAAGTTGACCGCGCCGAGGATCGTGCCGAGACCCGACATCCACAGACCCATGACCCAGAGATCTCCGCCGATGCTCGGGGAGTTCACGGCGTCGCTGAGCGGTGCGTACGCAAACCAGCCAAAGCTGGCCGCGCCACCGGGAGTCAGGAAGCCCGAGACCGCGATCAGCGAGCCGAACAGGTACAGCCAGTAGCTGAACATGTTCAGGCGTGGGAACGCGACGTCCGGGGCGCCGATCTGCAGCGGCATGATCGCATTGCCGAAGCCGAAGAACAGCGGCGTGGCGAACATCAGCAGCATGATCGTGCCGTGCATCGTGAACAGCTGGTTGTAGGTCTCGTCGTCGACGATCTGCGTGCCAGGAGCGGCGAGCTCAGCGCGGATCAGCAGCGCGAGGATGCCACCGAAGATGAAGAAGAGGAACGAGGTGACCAGGTACATGTTGCCGATCACCTTGTGATCGGTCGTGGTCAGGACCTTGACGACCTGCTGTCCGAGGGTGCGCTCGGGCACGGCCTGAGCCTCGCGACCGGCATCGAACGCGGCGGTGGTGGCGGTGGCCATCAGTTCTCTTCCTCTTCAACGTCGTCGAGTCCGGCGATCTGCTTGGCCTTCACGGAGCCCTGAGGAGCTCCGATGTTGCCCTGCTCCCTCAGCTCCTGGAGGTGCTGGTCGTACTCGGCTCGACTGACCACGTGGACCTTGAACAGCATCCGCGAGTGGTACAGGCCGCACAGCTCAGCGCAGCGGCCCGTGAAGACGCCCTCACGGGTGGGCGTGAGGTCGAAGGAGTTCTCCTGCGGGCCGTTGCCCGGGACGACGTCCATCTTGAAGTAGAACTCGGGGACCCAGAACGAGTGGATGACATCGGGCGACATCAGGTTGAATCGCACGGATTCATCGACGGCCAGGTAGAGATCGGCCAGATCGGCCGGCGTTCCCTGGTCGTAGACGCTCGCGCCGTCCACGGTCGGTTCGTCGAGGTAGTTGAACGCCCACTGCCACTTGCTGCCGACGACCTCGATGGTGTGGTCGGGGTTGTCGACCTTTTCGAGAATCGAGTTCTGCGCCGTGACGGTGTGGAAGAAGAAGACCGCAACGATGACGACAGGAGCGAAGGTGTACAGCGCCTCGATCGGCAGGTTGTAGCGGACCTGGGAGGGGACCTCGTCGGCGCTGCGACGGCGGTACCGGATCATGGCGTAGACCATCAGGCCGAAGACCAGCAGGAACACGGCGAGGACGGCAATCCAGGCGCCGAGCCACAGGTTCCAGACGTAGTCGGTGCGATCGGTTGAACCGATCGGCAGAGCCAACCTCTTGATGTCGCTGTCATCAGCCGGAGAACACCCGCTGAGCCCCACGAGTGCGAGGGCCATGACCGCCCATGTCAACCGTCCCACGGAACGCCTTTCTCGACGTGCTGCGCCACCAGATTTCACACTGCAGCCTAACCCAGCGCCACCGCGCGTTGCAGGCGAGGTCGGCCTGCGCGAGTTGTGTCCTGTCACGCCAGTGACAGTGCTGCGTCGACCTCGTCGCGAGCGGTGTCGCCGTAGGTCGCACCGATGCGTGCGAGGAAGGGTCCGCGGGTCAGGTCGTACTCCTGCGTGCCCTTGGTCTCGACCACGCTGGCGGCGATCGCACAGCCCACCTGGGCGGATCGTTCGAAGGACAAGTCGGCGGCGACACCGGCCAGGAATCCGGCACGGAAGCTGTCGCCGACACCGGTCGGATCGACGGCCACGACACCCTCGATCGCGGTGACGTCGATGCGCTCGCCCTCCTGGGTGTACACGCTGACGCCGTCCTTGCCACGGGTGGTGACGCGGGTCTTCACATGCGCCTGCACATCGGCCTCAGTCCAGCCGGTCTTCTTCTGAATCAGGGCGGATTCGTAGTCATTGCTGAACAGGTACTCCGCACCGTCGATGAGATCGCGGATGACGTCACCCTCGGCCCATGCCAGCTGCTGCGACGGGTCGGCGGCGAACGGCACTCCCTGATCGCGGCAGG
Organism: uncultured Actinomycetota bacterium; assembly: GCA_963769445.1. Classification (GTDB taxonomy): domain Bacteria; phylum Actinomycetota; class Actinomycetes; order Propionibacteriales; family Nocardioidaceae; genus Aeromicrobium. The sequence continues at coordinate 819,691 of CAVYLO010000004.1, forward strand.
CCTGCGTGTGCCGCAGCATGCCCTCAGGGTCGTCAGGCGCGATGAGGACGAGGTCGAAGTCCTGACCGAGGGAGAACAGGTCGATGTCGCGCGACTCCTTCATGGCGCCGGCGTAGAAGGTCGCGAACTGCGCATGATCATCGTCGGTGGTGCAGACGAAACGCGCCGTGTGGCGGCTGTCGGAGACCAGGACGCCGGCCGTGTCGATGCCCGCAGCGTCCAACCAGCCTCGGTACTCGGTCTCGAAGTCCTGGCCGACCGCACCGACCAGCAGGGCGCGATGGCCCAGCTTGGCGAGTCCGAACGCGATGTTCGCGCCGCACCCACCGCGGCGGACGTCGAGGTCCTCCACCAGGAAGGACAGGGAGATCTTGTCGAGCTGGTCCGGCACGAGCGAGTCGGCGAACTTTCCCGGGAAGGTCATCAGGTGGTCAGTGGCGATCGATCCGGTGATGGCGAGATGCACGTGCTCACCATAGACAAAACGGCCCCCCGCTCGCGCGGTGGGCCGTGTTGTCGCGCCCCATCAGCGGGGCGGGAGGTGCTTGCCTAGTGGAACGAGTCGCCGCAGGCGCACGAACCGGTGGCCATCGGGTTGTCGATCGTGAAGCCCTGCTTCTCGATGGTGTCGACGAAATCGATCGTCGCTCCACCGAGGTACGGAAGGCTCATGCGGTCGACGACCACGTTGACGCCGCCGAACTCGAAGATCTGGTCGCCATCGAGCGAGCGCTCGTCGAAGAACAGCTGGTAGCGCAGTCCGGAGCAACCGCCGGGCTGCACCGCGATGCGCAAGGAGAGGTCGTCGCGACCTTCCTGCTCGAGCAGGCTCTTGACCTTGGCGGCCGCGCCGTCGCTGAGCGTGACGGTCTCGGAGGTGCTGGTGGTCTCTTCGGTCGAGGCAGTCATGCGTTCTCCCTGCTTGCGGACCGTCGGCCGAATCTGCCGCAGTCTCGAGTGATCTGTGTCGTGTGTTCGTGGTGTTCAACGCTCTCGCGTCGTCCTGCATTCCCATCCTACGCCCCGCTGGCGAGCGATTCGGACCCACCGACCGCCCCGCGAGTGGCGTAAACCGTTCCTCGCGTGGCGGGGCGCGTGGGTCAGTGTCGCGACCACGTGCGGGCAACGCGCGCGGCCAGCTCGGCCAACGCAGCGTGGGGGTCGTTCATCGACCTCTCCAGACCCACGACGTCGACCATGGCGTAGGCGCTCTCGACACCCATGGCGCGCATCTCGCGCGAGCCCACCTCGACCTGTCCGGCCAGCACGATGCACGGTCGTGCGCCTCGTGCGGCTGCGGCAGCGACGCCGTAGACGACCTTCCCGGCGCGTGAGGAGAAGTCATAGCGCCCCTCTCCCGTCACGACCAGATCGTGCTGGCCGGCCAGCTCGGACAGACCCACCGACCCAGCCACCAGGTCGATGCCAGACGTGAAGCTGCCGCCCAGCAGCATGAGACCGAAGCCCAGTCCCCCGGCTGACCCGGCCCCCGCAGCGTCGGCGATCCGCCGCTCGGACGGCGTGGAGCCGCATGCGGCAACGACGAATCCGTCGAGGATGCCGTCGACCGTGATGATCTGATCGTCCGTCAGCCCCTTCTGGGGCCCGAATGTCTTGGTGGCGCCGAACAGGCCCAGCAGCGTGGAATCGACATCGGAGGCGATCACCAGCTCCACCCCGTTCACGCGTTGCCGGGCCGGGCCCAGATCGACTGTCGTGATGCCGACCAGGTCCGTGGGGCCGCCGTTCAGCGGGACGTCCGCGCGGGCGCCAAGCGCCGCAAGCATGCCCGCTCCCCCGTCGTTGGTGGCGCTGCCGCCCATTCCCACCACGATCCGCTGCGCCCCAGCATCGATGGCCGCGGACATCGCCTCGCCCACCCCCACGGTGGTGGCGACCATGGGCTCGCGGCGGTCGGACAGATGCAGGCCGCACGCCTGGGCACTTTCCACGTAGGCCGTGCTCCCGACCAGCAGCCACGTCAGCGGGACCGCGTCACCAAGAGGGCCGCTGACCGTCTGCATCTGCAGGTCGCCGCCGAGCGCCTCGTGCAGCACGTCGACGAAACCAGGACCGCCGTCGGCCATGGGAGCTGTCGTCACCTCATCGTCCGGCGCGTGCTCGTGCCAACCCGCGACGATCGCGCGTGCCGCCTCTGGGGCGGACAACGTCCCGCCGAACGAGTCCGGCGCGACCAGCACCTTCACGTCAGGCGAGCGACTGCTCGGCGGCCGCGAGCAGCACGCAGGTGGCGAGCACCTCGATCGCGGTCGCGAGCTCGGCCGACGATGGGTACGACGGAGCGATCCGGATGTTGCGATCGCGAGGGTCGTTGCCATACGGGAAGGCCGCCCCGGCCGGAGTCATGGCAACGCCTGCCTCGCGGGCGAGCTCGATCACTCGAGACGCCGTGCCATCGACCACGTCCAGGCTCACGAAGTATCCGCCCTTCGGCTCGGTCCACTCCGCCACGGCGTAGGACGTCAGGCGCTCACGCAGGATCGTGACGACCTGCTCGAACTTGGGGGCGAGGATCTCGCGGTGCCGGGTCATCAAGGCCAGGACGCCGTCGGTGTCCTGCAGGAAGCGCGCGTGCCGCAGCTGGTTGACCTTGTCCGGTCCGATCGTGCGCTTGCCGAGGTGCTTCAGGTACCACGCGACGTTGTCCGGCGACGATGCCAGGAAGCAGACGCCTGAGCCGGCGAAAGTGATCTTGGACGTCGACGCGAACGCGATCGCCCGATTCGGGTTCTCCGAGGCGGCGCAGAGCCCGACGATGTCGGCCGTCTTGGTCTGTTCCTCCGTCAGGTGGTGCACCGCGTAGGCGTTGTCCCAGAAGATCCGGAAGTCCGGTGCGGCGGTCTCGAGCCCGGCCAGCTCGGCGGCGACTGCCTCGCTGACGACGGCGCCGCTCGGGTTGCCATAGGTCGGCACCAGCCACATTCCCTTGACCGTGGGGTCCTCGACGAGTGCCCGCACGGCGTTCATGTCGGGGCCGTCGGCGAGCAGGTCGACCGGGATCATCTCGATCCCGTACTCCTCGGTCAACGCGAAGTGGCGGTCGTAGCCGGGCACGGGACAGATGAACTTGACCGACTCCTCCGCGACCCATGGTCGGGGCGAGTCGACGGTGCCGTGCAGCAGCGAGAACACCAGGTTGTCGTGCATCATCGCCAAGCTGGCGTTGTCGCCAGCGACGATCTGCTCCAGCGGCACCTGCAAGATCGGGGCGAAGATCTCGCGCAGCTCGGGAAGTCCGTTCAATCCGCCGTAGTTGCGCGTGTCGGTGCCATGGCTGTCGGTGAAGTTGTCCCCCGGCAGACCGAGCAGCGGCAGCGAGAGATCGAGCTGCTCCGGCGACGGCTTGCCGCGCGTCAGATCCAGTTTCAGGCCGGAGTTCTGCAACTCGCGATAGTGCGCCCTCTGCTCATCGAGCAAGGTCTGGATCTGGTCGCGGGACAGGTTTTCGAAGCTCACCTGATCAATCTAACGTCCCGTCACAGACCGGGTGCGCCCCAGATGGCAAGCCAACGGGTCAGATCCGCCTCGATCGCGATGTCCTGATCCACGATTCCGCGTACCTGCAGCTCCAGGGCGTTGTCGCGGTGCTGACCGTCGGACGGCACGAACGGGTAGAACGTGCCGCGTTTGAACAGGTAGACCAGCGCCAGCGGCCGACCGTCCGGTGAGGTGAAGCCCATCGTCGAGCACAGCAGGGCCTGCCCGAATCCCGCGTCGGCCAAGGACGTGTTGGCGGCGTGCAGATCGGTGACGAGGCCAGAGACGTCGGCCGACGTCTGCCGCACGCTCAGCCAGCGAAAGCCATAGCTGTCGTCGATCTTCTCGATCGTGGAACCGCTCATGGCGATCAGCTGCTCGATCTGGGCCTCGGTGCTGACGAACGCGCCACCCTCGGCCGGGCGAAAGCAGACCGCGCCCTGCCCCGTGGGGGTGAATCCTTGCGCCTGCAGCGACAGCGCAGCCTGCGGCACCGCGAACAGCGCGTCGAGATCGGCTGCCGGCGGCGTGCTGCGACCCAGCAGTGCGTCCCAGATCTTCATGACCCGAACCCTATGCGAACCGCCCGTCAGACCGGTTCCGACAGCTCCGCGCTGACCCGCGCCAGCTGGTCGAGGCGCTGCTCCAGCGGCGGGTGGGTGGAGAACAGCGACGAGATCGACTCGCGGTTGATGGCGGGAGCGAAGAAGAACGCGCTGATCGCCTGACCTTCACGCAAGTCCTTGTTCGGAATTCGAGCCATGTCGCCCGAGATCTTGACCAGCGCCGACGACAGCTTGGACGGACGTCCCGTCAGGTAGGCGCCGCTGCGATCGGCACTCAGCTCGCGGTAGCGAGACAGCGAACGGGTCAGCACGAACGAGATCGCGTACACGACCATGCTCACCAGGAGGACCACGAGGAACGCCGCTCCCCCGTTCTTGCTGTTGCGACCGCCGAACGAGTTGCCCGCGTACATGCCCCATCGCGTGATGAAGCCGGCCAACAGACCCAGCGACGACGCCACGGTCATGACGGTCACGTCGCGGTTGGCGACGTGCGACAACTCGTGGGCGAGGACGCCCTCCAGCTCCTCGGCGTCGAGGCGTTGCATGATGCCGGTGGTGACACACACCGCGGAGTGTCCCGGGGACCGGCCCGTCGCGAACGCGTTGGGCATGTCGGTGACCGACACGGCAACCCGTGGCTTCGGCATGTCGGCCAGCGCGCACAGCCGATCGATCATGGCGTGCAGCTCGGGCGCCTGCTCAGGGCTGACGTCCTTGGCGCCCATGGATCGCAGGGCAAGCGTGTCGGAGAAGTACCACTGGCCCCACGACATCGCGAGCACGATGACCAAGCCGACAAGTCCCAGACCAAGGCCCTGGATCAAGAAGGCGCCGAAGGCCACGTAGAGCAGGCCGAGCCCGAAGCTCACGCCCGTCATGCGCAGCGTGAGTCCGCGATCACTCCTGAATCTGGTCCGTGCCATCGGACACCTCTCCTGCTGGGGGCGAGATCTGCTGCAGCTGTCGTTCGATCTCCGCCTGCCGCTCGGGGTCGAGTCCAGCCTGATCGAGCTCGGCGTCGAAGCGTCGCAGCTCGGCCGTGCGGGGGTCCTCGCCGACCGTGCTGATGACACCGTCAGCGACCAGCTCGTCGACGGCGTCCGCGGTGGCCTCGATGCGCCTGGTCTCTCGTTCGGCTGACGCCATGGCCTGGCCGACTTCGCTGCTTGCCGCCGCTATGCCCGTGGTGGCGCTGTTGATCTCGGCTCGCGCGGAGGCTGCCGCGTGTCGGGCTGTGAGGGTGTCTCGGCGGAGGCGGAACTGCTCGACGCCTTGCTCGACCTTGCTCGCCGACACCGCGAGCTTGTCCTCCTCGGCCTTCAGCAACGCGTGGCGGTCGATGAGGTCGGCTTCGGCCTTCTCGAGCGCGACCTTGCGGGTCAGTGCGACACGGGCACTGTTGTCGTCACCGCGGGAGACAGCCTGGCGAGCCTGGTCGTCGAGCTGCGAGGTCTGCTGCCGCACCGTGGCGAGCTGGATCTCGACGCGCTTGCGGCTGGTGGCGACATCGGCGACGCCGCGCCGCACCTGCTGCAGCAGTCTCGTCTGCTCGCGGTACGTCTCGTCGAGCCTCGTGCTGAGCTGGTCGACGCTCTCCTCGCGGGTGAACATCGAGCGCACCAAACGCACGATCCGCTGCCAAATCCCCATGCTCACATCGTACGGGTCAGCCCGGCACTTGTAGGGTGGCCCGCGTGGCAGACGAGAAGGCAGACGGCAAGGGGCGTGCGACGCCGAGCAGGCGCGAGGCCGAACAGGCGCGCAAGAAGCAGATGAAGACGCCGATGACGCGCAAGGAAGGCGCCAAGCGCGAACGGGCCGCCCGCGACGAACTGCGCAAGAAGCAACAAGAGGCGCTGCGCACCGGCGACGAGAAGCACCTTCCCGCTCGCGAGCGCGGTCCGGTCCGTCGCTTCCTGCGCGACTACGTCGACCGCCGCTGGAACGTCGCCGAATTCATGCTTCCGATCCTGCTGCTGATCCTCGTGCTGTCCTACGTCAACCAGCCGTGGTCGCTCGCGCTGGTGACGTTCATGTGGACGTTCACCATCGTCGGCGTCGTGCTCGACACGTTCCGCCTGTTGCGCGGCGTCAAGCGTGAGCTCGCGGCACGCAAGTTCGATCCAGCCGAGGCCAGCGGAGCGAAGTTCTACGTCGTGCTGCGCAGCACGCAGCTGCGTCGCTTCCGCCTGCCGCGGCCCCAGGTCAAGCGCGGCGAGCAGCTGTCGGCCACCTACCGCTGACTCCTGCGGGCCGGACTGGGCTCAGGTGTCGGGGTGCAGCGACATCGGTCCATAGATCTCGGACTCGGCATCGAACAGACGCACCTGGTCGACCCCTTGGTCGAGCAGGTCGCCGAAGTTCTCACCCACCCACGACTCGGCGTCTCCGCGACTGTCGAAGTCCTCTGAGCGGCCCGTGACCGCGCCGTCAGCCTTCTCGAACGTCCAGCTCCAGCTCATCTGACTGCCTCAGCTCTCTGTGGTGGACGGCTGCACGAACGGCGGCTTCGTCACGGTGAAGTGTTCTTGACGGCCCCGAACATCGACCGTGACGGTCGCCTCGTTCGCGACGCCCGGGTCCAGCAGCGCCAGTGCGATGCCCTGACGCAGCGTGGGCGAGAAGGTGCCTGAGGTGATCTCGCCCAGCTCGTTGCCGTTGCCGTCGGTGACCACCATGCCCGGTCGCGGGATGCCACGGCCTTCGGCCACCAGCCCGCGCAGCGTGCGCACGGTCTTCTCGGCCCTCTGCTGCTCGAGCGCGGCCTTGCCCCAGAACGCCGGCTTGGACCAGCCGACGGCCCACGCGGATCGACCCATGACTGGGGAGATCTCGGTCGACAGATCGTGCCCGTGCAAGGGGTAGCCCATCTCGGTGCGCAACGTGTCGCGGGCGCCGAGCCCGCAGGGCCGCAGGCCGAACGGCTCACCGGCGGCGACGACGGCGTCCCACACCTCGACCGCGTCGGCCGCCGTGACGACCAGCTCGTACCCACGTTCTCCGGTGTAGCCGGTGCGGCACACCGTCACCTCACGTCCAGCAATCTGACCGTCGGCGAAGGACATGTAGGAGTGGTCGACCGGAAGACCCAGCGACTGCAGCACCTCGTCGCTCAGCGGACCCTGGATCGCGAGCACGGCATAGTCCCGATGAAGATCGGCGACCTCGATGCCCTCAGGTGCCGCGGCGCGCAGCTTCGCGACGACAGCCGCGGTGTTGGCCGCGTTGGGGATCAAAAAGACTTCGAAGTCGCTGCGCAGGTACTGGATCAGGTCGTCGACCGTTCCGCCGTCGTCATCGCAGCACAGCGTGTACTGGGCCTGACCGGGCGAGATCTTGCCGAGGTCGTTGGTGAAGCAGGTGTTGACGAAATCGGCAGCGCCGGTGCCTCGCACCAGCGCTTTGCCCAGATGGCTGACGTCGAACAGACCGACGGCGTTGCGCACGGCCGCATGCTCGGCCAGCACTCCCCCACCGGCGTACTCCAGCGGCATCTCCCAGCCGCCGAACTCGGCGAGCTTGGCGCCGAGGGCCACGTGACGGTCGTGCAGCGGAGAGTGCAGGAGGTCCATGGCTCCAACCTAGCGCCCGATCCTGCGCGCCTCGTGCCTGCCGCGCATAGTTCGATATGACTACAGTGGCGTCCATGCCATCTGTGAGTCTCAGCACCGCCAAGCCCACCACTGCCAGCGCCGACGCCCTCGTCATCGGCATCCGCCACGACGAGGACAAGGGCGATCTCGCCGCCACCCTGGACCTGCTCGGGTTCACCGGTGAGAAGAGCCAGGTCGTCGTGTTCCCGTCCAACGGACTGGTGAAGGCGAAGGTGGTCGCGGCCATCGGACTGCCGGCCGAGCCCACGGGCGAGGACCTGCGTCGTGCGGCCGCGAAAGCCGTTCAGTCGCTGAAGAACGTCAAGACCGTCGCGATCGAGCTGCATGCCGCCAGCGTCGAGGACGTGGGTGCGATCGCCGAGGGCGTCCACCTGGGCAGCTACGCCTTCACGGCCTTCAAGTCCACCAAGAAGGACAGCAAGAAGAAGGGTGGCAAGCCGCCCAAGATCGCCGCCGTCACGATCCTGTCGGCCTTTGCACGCCAGACCGCGGCCACGGCCGCCGTCGAGCGGGCGCTGACCGTCTCAGAGGCCGTCAACGTGGCCCGTGACTGGGTCAACACTCCCCCGGGCGATCTGCGCCCGACCGGCTTCGCCGATGCCATCACCGAACTCGCTGGCACCGAGGTCAAGGTGCAGGTGTGGGACGAGAAGCGACTCGAGAAGGAGAAGTGCGGCGGCATTCTCGGAGTCGGTCAGGGCTCTGACAGCCCTCCGCGCCTGGTCCGGCTCACCTACTCCCCCTCCGGAGCGTCAAAGGACGTGCCGCACCTCGCACTGGTGGGCAAGGGCATCACGTTCGACTCGGGCGGCTTGTCGATCAAGCCCGGTGCGTCGATGCAGACGATGAAGCTGGACATGGCCGGTGCCGCCGCCGTCGTCGCGGCCACGGTGGCCATCGCCCGACTCGGCCTGCCGATCAAGATCACGGCCTTCGCCTGTCTGGCCGAGAACATGCCCAGCGGAAGCGCCACCCGTCCCGGCGACGTGCTCCACATGCGGGGCGGCACGACCGTCGAGGTGCACAACACCGACGCCGAAGGTCGTCTCGTCCTGGCGGACGGGTTGACGCTCGCTGTCGAGGCGAAGCCCGACCACGTGGTCGATGTGGCGACGCTCACCGGCGCTTGTGTGGTCGCGCTGGGCAACAACACCACCGGCGTGCTGACCAACGACGACGATTTCGGTCGGGTCGTCCTGGACTCCGCGGTCACAGCGGGCGAGTCCATGTGGCAGCTGCCCATCACCGAGGAGATGCAAGACCTCGTACGATCGTCGGCCATCGCGGACCTGCGCCAGCACAACCCGAAGCCGGCCGGCGGCACCTTGTTCGCGGCCGCCTTCCTGCGCGAGTTCGTCGGCGACGCGTCATGGGCCCACCTCGACATCGCCGGCCCGTCGTTCAACGAAGGCTCGGCCCACGGCCACACCCCCGCCGGCGGCACCGGCGTCGGCGTGCGCACCCTGGTCCAGATCGCGTCGGACCTGGCCGCCGCTCGCTGATCCGCTGACGAGTCACGTACGCCCGCTCGCGAGTCACCTACGCCCGCTGACGAGTCACGTACGCCCACCCGCGAGTCACTGAGCGCACAGCGGTGAAGCCACGGAAGAGATCGTGAGTGACTCGTCGCCGGGCCTACGCGACTCCTCGCCGGGCCTACGCGACTCCTCGCCGGGCCTACGCGACTCCTCAGCGGGCGTGCGTGACTCGTCGGCGGGGTGGTTAGTCGGGGAGGTTGAGGGCTCGGGCAGAGTCCTCGACCTTGTCCCACTTCGCCCGGTCGCCAGCGTTGCGGTCGGGGTGCGCCTTGACCCTGGCCTGCTTGTAGACCTTCATCAGCTGGTCGAAGGTCGGGTTCGACGGCAGTGGATCGACGCCAGCTGCGGACTCCAACGTCATGATCGCGGCCATCTCACGCGATGATCGGCCCGGCATCGAGGCCGACGCCTTGGCGGCCGTGGGGCGCGAAGCGCCGGCAGAGCCGCTCGACCCCTTGGCCTTGCGCAGGTCGTACTCGCGCTTGCGCTGCGGCAGGCCGACCAGATTCGCGTCGTAGACCGGGACATTCAGCTTCTTGCGCGCAAACTCCCGCGCTGCTTGCGGCGACGGCACCCGTCGGCGGATGGACTCACCGGTTCCGGCGACCAACAGCAACGTGGTCTGGGTGACGGAGGTCTTCGGCTCGATGAACGCCTCGACGCCGGACCGGGCTTCGGCCCAGTCCTTCATCGCCGCAAGATCGGCTCGGCTTGAAGCCCGGTCGGAGACGACAGCGCCGCCGTCGGTGCGCGACCTGCGCCGGAACAGTCCCATGGCACCAGTCTGCCCGATACTCGGTCACGGTTCGCGGACTATTCGTCTGCCCACCCGGTGGCACCACTTGTCACACAAGTGACAAGATGGGCCAGACACACGTTCTACGGGAGGAACATCGTGGCGGACGGCGCCGGCAACACCTTCGACATCGTGATTCTCGGAGGCGGCAGCGGCGGATACGCCTGCGCACTCCGAGCAGTTCAACTCGGTAAGTCAGTCGCCCTGATCGAGAAGGGCAAGCTGGGCGGTACCTGCCTCCACACCGGCTGCATCCCCACCAAAGCCCTGCTGCACTCCGCGGAGGTCGCCGATGCGACCCGCGAGAGCGAGGGCTACGGCATCAAGGCCACCTTCGAGGGCATCGACATGCCCGCGGTGAACCAGTACAAGGACGGCATCGTCGACCGCCTCTACAAGGGCCTTCAGGGACTGATCAAGTCCGGCGGCATCACGGTCGTCGAGGGCGAGGGCAAGCTCGTCGACAAGAGCACGGTCGAGGTCGACGGCGAGCGGTACACCGGCACCCACGTCGTCCTGGCCACCGGTTCGGTCTCCCGCACCTTGGGTCTGGAGATCGGCGGCCGCGTCATCACCAGCTCGGAAGCACTCACCATGAACGAGGTGCCCGACAAGGTCGTCATCATCGGCGGCTCGGTCATCGGCGTGGAGTTCGCGAGCGTCTGGAAGTCCTTCGGCGCCGACGTCACCATCATCGAGGGCCTGCCGACGCTGGTCCCGCTGGAGGATCCGTCGCTGTCCAAGCAGCTCGAGCGCGCGTTCCGCAAGCGCAAGATCAACTTCAAGACCGGCGTCAAGTTCGATTCGGTCAAGCAGACCGACAACGGCGTCACCGTCACCCTCGAGAACGGCGACACGATCGACACCGATCTGGTGCTCGTGGCCGTCGGACGCGGACCGAACTCGGCTGGCATGGGCTACGAGGAGGCCGGCATCACGGTCGACCGCGGCTGGGTGCCCACCGACGAGCGCTTGGCCACCAACGTCGACGGCGTGTTCGCCGTGGGTGACCTGGTGCCAGGGCTTCAGCTGGCACACCGTGGATTCGCCCACGGCATCTTCGTGGCCGAGGAGATTGCCGGTCTCAAGCCGCAGCCGGTCATCGACTCAGGCATCCCCCGCGTCACGTACTGCGACCCCGAGATCGCCTCGGTCGGCATCACCGAGCCGCAGGCCAAGGAGAAGTTCGGCGACGACGGCATCGAGACCGTCGAGTACAACCTCGGCGGCAACGGCAAGAGCCAGATCCTCGGCACCGCGGGAAGCATCAAGCTGGTGCGCCAGAAGGACGGACCGATCGTGGGAGTCCACATGATCGGTGCTCGCTACGGCGAGCAGGTTGGCGAGGCATCGCTGATCGTGAACTGGGAGGCGTACCCCGACGACGTCGCGCAGTTCCTGCACGCGCACCCCACCCAGAACGAAGCCCTCGGTGAGGCGGCCCTCGCTCTCGCCGGCAAGCCTCTCCACTCGCACGCCTGACACTCGCCGACCCAGAGGATCGCAAACATGGCAACTGAAGTCACCCTTCCGGCCCTCGGTGAGAGCGTCACCGAAGGCACCGTCACCCAATGGCTCAAGTCCGTCGGCGACACCGTCGAGGTCGACGAGCCGCTGCTGGAGATCTCGACCGACAAGGTCGACACCGAGATCCCGTCGCCGGTCGCTGGCACGCTGCTGGAGATCAAGGCCGACGAGGACGAGACCGTCGAGGTCGGCGCCGTTCTGGCGCTGATCGGTGATGAGGGAGAGTCCGGTGGCGGCGACGCCGAGCCGGCCGACGAGGCTCCCGCCGAACCGGAAGAGACACCGGAGTCGCAGGAGACCGAGTCGGTCAACGAGCCTGCCGACGACAGCGAAGCGTCCTCCGAGGACGAGCCTGCTGACGACGCCGAGCCCGCTGCGGGAGACGAGCCCGAGCCCAAGGCCGAGGCTGAAGAACGCTCCGCTGCGCCTGCAGAGAGCGCGCAGGCCGACGCCGACGCCGCGGAGACCGCGCCGGCTCCTGAGGCGGACACCGCGTCGACCGACGAGGGCACCGCCGTGAAGCTGCCCGAGCTGGGCGAGAGCGTCACCGAGGGCACCGTCACGCAGTGGCTCAAGGCCGAAGGTGACGAGGTCGCCGTCGACGAGCCGCTGTTGGAGATCTCCACCGACAAGGTGGACACCGAGATCCCGTCGCCTGTTGCCGGCATCCTGACCAAGATCTTGGTCGCCGAGGACGAGACCGTCGAGGTCGGCGCTGAGCTGGCCATCATCGGTGGCGGCAGCGCTGCCGGATCCGGCGACGCCAAGCCCGCGGCCCAGGAAGAACCCGAGCCCGAGCCCGAAGCCAAGGAAGAGCCGGCTGCTGAGCCTGAGCCTGAACCGGAGGCGGCCGAAGACAAGCCTGAACCGGAGCCCGAGGCCAAGGACGAGAAGGCCGAACCGGAGGCCACCTCCGACGACGCCCCCGCCGCCGAGCTGGCCCCTGCCCCCGCACCAGCGGCACAGGACGCCTCGAAGGACCAGTCATCCAGCGGCGACACCTACGTGACGCCGATCGTGCGCAAGCTGGCCAAGCAGCACGGCGTCGATCTCGCTGCCATCGCTGGCACCGGCGTCGGCGGGCGCATCCGCAAGCAGGACGTGCTCGACGCTGCTGCGGCCGCTCCGGCCAAGCCCGAACCCGTTGAGGAGAAGTCGGCCCCCGCCGCGTCTGCCGCCGCCCCGGCGGCCACGTCGGAGCCGTCTCCGCTGCGTGGCAAGACCGAGAAGATCTCGCGACTGCGCAAGACCATCGCGAAGCGCATGAACCAGTCGCTGCAGGAGTCGGCCCAGCTGACTCAGGTGCACGAGATCGACGTCACCGAGGTCGCCCGCCTGCGCACCAAGCACAAGGACAAGTTCCTGGAGCGCGAGGGCGTCAAGCTGACGTACCTGCCGTTCTTCGCCAAGGCGGCCATCGAGGCACTGAAGCTCTACCCGCAGCTCAACGCGGCGCTCGATGTCGAGGAAGGCACCGTCACGTACCCCGACGGCGAGCATCTGGGCATCGCGGTCGACACCGAGCGCGGCCTCATCGTGCCCACGATCCGCGACGCGGGCGATCTGTCGATCGCGGGTCTGTCTCGCAAGATCGCTGATGCAGCCGAGCGCACCCGGACCAACAAGATCTCGCCTGACGAGCTCTCCGGTGCCACGTTCACCATCACGAACCTCGGCAGCACCGGCGCACTGTTCGACACGCCGATCATCAACCAGCCGCAGGTCGCCATCCTCGGCACGGGCGTCGTCGTGAAGCGTCCAGTCGTCATCACCGACCCGCAGGTCGGCGAGTCGATCGCCGTGCGATCGATGGTGTACTTCGCGCTGACGTACGACCATCGCCTGGTCGATGGTGCCGACGCCGGACGCTTCCTGACCGCGGTCAAGGAACGACTGCAGGGCGGGGCGTTCGAGGCAGAACTGGGGTCCTGACCCGTGCATGTCGTGATCGGCGGCGCGTCCGGATTTCTGGGCACGCCGCTGGTCGCGCACCTGCGTGAGCAGGGCCACGAGGTCACGCGGCTGATCCGCGGCGGTCCGCCGCAAGCGGATGCCTCGGTGTGGGACCCCAAGGCCGGACGTGTCGACCAGGGGCTGATCGACGGCGCCGATGCCGTCGTGAATCTGTCGGGTTCTCCCATCTCCCAGTGGCCACGCACGCCCAAGCGCAAGCGCGAGATACTCGATTCCCGACTCACCGCCACCGCCACCCTGGCGAAAGCGGTCGCGACGTCGGACTCCCCCACGGTGTTCCTGTCCGGGTCGGGAATGTCTTGGTACGGAGTCGACCGCGGCGACGAGGTGCTCACCGAGGCCAGCGGCCCCGGCACGGGATTCCTCGCCGACGTCTCCCAGCAGTGGGAAGCCGCTGCGTCCCCCGCCGTCGAAGCGGGTGCTCGCACCTGCTTCCTGCGGACCTCGCTGGTGCTGGACAGCTCCGGCGGCATGCTCGGCCTGATGGTCCCTGTCTGGAAGCTCGGCGGCGGCGCCCAGCTCGGTCCGGGCCGCCAGCACATGTCCTTGATCGCCCGCACGGACTGGGTCCGTGCGGTCACTCACCTGCTCGAGTCCGACGTCTCCGGCCCGGTCAACCTGGTGATGCCCGACGACACCGTGACCAATGCCGAGTTCACCGACGCGCTGGGCGAAGCGGTGAACCGGCCCACCTTCCTGCGTGCGCCGAAGTTCGCCGTGCGTGCCGGACTCGGCGGGCTCTCCGACGACCTGCTGGGATCCCTGCGCCTCGCCCCGCAGGCGCTCACCGAGTCTGGCTTCACCTTCCAGGCGCCCGACCTGACGTCGGCGCTGGCGGCTGCGATCCACTGATCCGCCATCCGTCATCCGTGTGTCGAATCGTGATCTGACGACGGGTCGGGCGGTCCCGCGGCAGCGCGGTCACGCCGCCGTCGTCCCAGCGGACGATGGACGGCCCGAGCGCTTCAGCCACGTCGAGTCGAATCACGGCGCCGGTTCTTTCCAGCTCGCGGCACTGCGAGATCTGCAACAGCGCCCCGACCACGCGTCCGCCACGCGATCGGTAGTCGGCGATCGTCCGGGCATCGACGTCCTGCAGCGGACTCCCCACCACGTAGACGTCGGCGAGCAGAGCGGGGTCGGCGGATGCGAAGGCCATGGCGCGGACGCGGTCGAGTGCCGCCAACTCGCTGGCGCAACCGCCGTGCGAGTCCGCTGGCACCGCCGCGCGCAGGGCCAGGACCAACAGCCACCACCACGTCATCGGCCCACTGTCGCTGCTGGGACGCCCGGTCGCTCCGGTTCGTCCACACCCGCGGCTATGTTGGTGGCGTGAATGCGCTGACGATTCTCGACGACTGGTACGGCCGGGACGCCCTGGACTACTCCGCGGCGTGGGACCTGCAGCGCGACCTGCACGCCCGGCGCGTGGCCGATGAGATCGGCGACACGGTCATGCTGCTGGAGCACCCAGCCGTGTTCACGGCAGGGCGCCGCACCGAGCCGCACGAGCGTCCCCATGACGGCTCCCCCGTCGTCGATGTCGACCGCGGCGGCAAGATCACCTGGCACGGTCCCGGCCAGCTGGTGGCCTACCCGATCACCAAGCTGCCCGGCCACGTGCTCGTGGTCGACTACGTGCGCCGCCTCGAGGAGGCGATGATCCGCGCGATCGGCGACCTGGGCGTGGCCACCGGCCGTGTCCCGGGCCGCTCCGGTGTCTGGCTGGCCCCGAGCCCCGGCAAGCCCGACCGCAAGATCGCCGCCATCGGCATCCGTGTCTCACGGGGCGTCACCATGCATGGAATCTCGATCAACGCCGACGTCGATCTCTCGGTCTACGACCAGTTCGTCGCCTGTGGCATCGCGGATGCCGGGGTCACATCACTGACCGCTGAGACCGGACGCGACGTCTCGGTCCACGATGTCGCGGCGGCCCTCACCCCGCGGCTTCAGGAGATGCTCGAGTGGGAGACGTATACGCCGTCGCCGGATCTCGCTGCCGCGCCGGGATTGAGCATCCCGGTGGGAACCGTCTCCCCCTGACGCCCCACGGCCGCGGTTGCGTGGAGGCGTAGGCTGGCCCGCGTGACCATTGCACCTGAAGGCCGGAAGATGTTGCGGCTCGAAGTCCGCAACGCGGAGACCCCGATCGAGAAGAAGCCCGAGTGGATCAAGACTCGCGCCAAGATGGGTCCCGCGTACAACGAGCTCATGAACCTGGTGAAGGGCGAAGGCCTCCACACCGTGTGTCAGGAGGCTGGTTGTCCCAACATCTTCGAGTGCTGGGAAGACCGTGAGGCCACGTTCCTCATCGGCGGCGAGCAGTGCACGCGCCGCTGCGACTTCTGCCAGATCGACACCGGCAAGCCCGATCCGATCGACCGTGACGAGCCGCGACGTGTGGCCGAGAGCGTCCAGAAGATGGAGCTGCGGTACGCGACCATCACCGGTGTCGCCCGCGACGATCAGCCCGATGGCGGCGCTTGGCTCTATGCCGAGACCGTCCGCAAGATTCACGAGCTCAACCCCGGAACCGGCGTCGAGAACCTGATTCCGGACTTCAACCGCAACGCCGACCAGCTCGCCGAGGTGTTCGAGTCACGCCCCGAGGTGCTGGCCCACAACATCGAGACGGTGCCCCGCATCTTCAAGCGGATCCGACCGGCGTTCCGCTACGACCGATCACTGGGCGTCATCACCGATGCACGCGACTTCGGTCTGGTCACCAAGAGCAACCTGATCCTCGGCATGGGCGAGACCCGCGAAGAGGTCTCCCAGGCTCTGGTCGACCTGCGCGAGGCTGGCTGCGATCTGATCACCATCACGCAGTACCTGCGGCCCTCCAAGCGTCACCACCCCGTGGAGCGCTGGGTCAAGCCCGAGGAGTTCGTCGAGCTCAAGCACGAGGCCGACGAGATCGGCTTCGTCGGCGTGATGTCCGGGCCGTTGGTGCGTTCCTCGTACCGCGCTGGCACGCTCTACAAGCAAGCAATGGCGGCGCGCGATGCCGCTCCGGCGTCGTCGTAGACTGCCTGCATGTCCAACGCCGCACCAGCGCCCGCCAAGGGTCGCGTCCGCCAGCTTCGTCAGGCGTATGCGATCACCAAGAAGTCCGACCGGAACATCGGTCTGATCCTGCTGCTGACGTTCCTCGTCGCAGGCGGCATCTTCGGTGCGGTCGGTTTCTGGGCGTTCGGCAGCACGCTGCTCGGCCTCATCCTGTCGGTCGTGTTCGGTGTGCTCATCGGTTTCCTCGCGGTGCTGATCGTGTTCGGCCGCCGAGCGCAGACCGCCGCGTATTCGCAGGTCGAGGGCCAGCTCGGCGCCGCCGCTGGTGCGCTCCAGATGCTGCGCAAGGGCTGGGACGTCAAGCCGGCCGTCGCCTTCACCAAGAACCAGGACGTCGTGCACCGCGTCATCGGTCGCCCCGGCGTGATCCTCGTCGGCGAGGGCAACACGGCCCGGTTGCGCAACCTGATCAGCGCCGAGAAGAAGAAGCATGGCCGCATCGCCGGCGAAGACGTGCCGATCATCGACATGATCGTCGGGACCGGCGAGGGCGAGGTCCCGCTGCAGAAGCTGACGAAGCGTGTGCAGAAGCTGCCCAAGAAGATCAAGCCGGCCCAGATGACGGCCCTGTTGTACAAGGTCAAGGCTCTCGACGCGATGCGTCCGGCCGCGCCCATGCCTCGCGGCCCGGTGCCGACGAGCATGAAGGGCCAGCGCAAGGCAATGCGCGGCTGACGAACGCGCTCTGCGCGGTCGGTCAGCCGCGCGCCAGCGAACGCGGTGTAGCGCTCCTCACGCTCCTCGGGACTCGCGCTGGGGACCGCGCGCAGCGGCGAAGCCGCCGGTTGCGAGGTGCTGGTGAGGTCGAGTGCTCACTCGAGCCCCTCGTCCCGGCGACCAGTCGCCTCGCTCCGCTCACGGTCGGGCCGCTGCCGGCCTCCCGGCGACCACGATCTCGGCTGACCCTACACCTTGATCTCGCGCGAGCCCACGACGATGTCGTGCAGGCCGCGACCTTCCTTGTTCTGCACGATCGCGGGGATGATCAGGCACACCAGCGCGGTGCGCAGCAGTCCGTAACCGATGCCGATGGGTTGGCCGTCGGGGTTCTCGATCCGAATGCCGACGACGCGCTTGCCGATCGAGGAGCCCAGCAGACCCACCAGCAGGCCTACCTCGACCACGAAGAATCCGGTGATGACCAGGTTCTGCATCGGATCGTCCGGCGGGTAGTTCACGCCAGTCAGGGCGGTTGCGCTGAGCGCGGCAACGATCCAGTCGATCACCAGCGCGAGCATGCGGCGGCCGAGCGGCGCTGACTCCATGGTGGCGAGCCTACCGAGTAGCCACGCGTCTGAACGTCACCAGTCCCACCCGTCACACGGACTTGTAACATGCCTGAAACAATCAAGTGATGGTTGGGTAACTGCCTCGCCCTAGGGTCAAGCCATGACGCGGTGAAACGCGCCACCTGACACGACGATCGATCCAGGCCGCGCTGCGGCCGAGGAAGGCCACACATGTTCGGCAACGCCGACGAGCTGTTCAAGTACATCAAGGACGAGGGAGTCGAATACCTCGACGTCCGATTCACCGACCTTCCCGGCATCCAGCAGCAGGTCACCCTGCCGGCGTCGACGTTCGACGCTGACATGGTCCAGAGCGGAGTCGCGTTCGACGGTTCCTCGATCCGCGGCTTCCAGACCATCGATCAGTCCGACATGGTGCTGTTCCCCGACGTCGGCACCGCCTACCTCGACCCGTTCAAGGCGCGCAAGACGATCGCGATGGAGTTCTTCGTCCACGATCCGATCACCGGCGAGGCCTACTCGCGCGATCCGCGCAACATCGCCCGCAAGGCCGAGGCCTACCTGGCCACCACCGGCATCGGCGACACCGCCTTCTTCGCGCCCGAGGCCGAGTTCTACATCTTCGACCGGGTCAACTACGGCACCAGCGCCAACAAGTCGTTCTACGAGATTCAGTCGTCCGAGGCTGCCTGGTCCACCGGCGACGACATCGACGACAACCGTGGCTACCAGGTCCGCTACAAGGGCGGCTACTTCCCCGTCGCGCCGACCGACAAGACCGCCGATCTGCGCAACGACATGATGAGCAACCTCACCGACGCCGGGCTCATCCTGGAGCGCGGCCACCACGAGGTCGGCACGTCGGGTCAGGGCGAGATCAACTACCGCTTCGACACGCTGCTCAAGGCAGCCGACGACGTGATGAAGTTCAAGTACATCGTGCGCAACACGGCGTGGGCCAACGACAAGACGGTCACCTTCATGCCGAAGCCGATCTTCGGTGACAACGGCTCGGGCATGCACGTGCACCAGTCGATCTGGAACGACGGCAAGCCGCTGTTCTACGACGAGTCCGGCTACGGCGGACTGTCGGACATGGCGCGCCACTACATCGGCGGCATCCTGAAGCACGCTCCGTCGCTGCTCGCGTTCACCAACCCGTCGGTGAACTCGTTCCGTCGTCTGGTTCCGGGCTTCGAGGCCCCGATCGCGCTGGTGTACTCGGCGCGCAACCGCTCGGCCTGTGTCCGCATCCCGATCACCGGCTCGAACCCCAAGGCCAAGCGCATCGAGTTCCGCTGCCCCGATCCGTCGGCGAACCCGTACCTCGCCTTCTCGGCGCTGCTGCTGGCCGGCATCGACGGCATCAAGAACAAGATCGAGCCGCCTGCCCCGATCGACAAGAACATCTACGAGCTGCCGCCGGAGGAGTACGAGGCCATCGACATGGTCCCGACCTCGCTGAACGCCGTGCTCGACTCGCTCGAGGCCGATCACGAGTTCCTCACCGCCGGTGACGTGTTCACGCCCGATCTGATCGAGACGTGGATTGACTACAAGCGCAACGAGGAGATCCTTCCGATCCAGCTGCGCCCGCACCCGCACGAGTTCGAGCTGTACTACGACATCTAGAACACTGTCTGCAATTGCAGGCACCATGTGCACTTCGGCATCATGTGACCACACCAAGAACACAGCCCCAGCCACATCTTTGTGGCCGGGGCTGTGTGCGCTTGCAGGTGGCTCACGCATGAGCTGTGTGAACCGGCTCAGGCCGAACGCTCACGACATGTCATGCGAATTGTCGTCAACTCGAACTCGAGTGTCCTGCTGGGCCATGCCACGGGCGGCGGGCGCGCGACTCAGGGACGCGACACGAAGTAGGCGTTGAACGGGTCCTGGTCGAGTTCGTGCACCTCGACTATAGAGAAGCCGGCCTCTCTCAGCATGCGTTCTGCAGTCTGGACGCCCCAGACGGTGCCGAGCCCATCACCACCCTGCCCGAGCGAGACTGACATGCAGTGCACAGTTGAGATGGCATAGAGGAACGAGGCCCACGGCACATCGAGGTTCTCCTCGAGGTTGCTTGAGGCCTTGATGTCCACCATCAGGTAGACCCCGTCCGGTCGCAGAGCCCTCCGTACGTTGGCCAACACCGTTGCGGGGTGGGCTTGGTCGTGGACGGCGTCGAACGTGGTGATCAGGTCGTAGGCTGCCACGTCCGTCAGGGCGGCCACGTCGAAGACCTCGAAGCGGACGTTGGTCAGACCCCAGGCCTCAGCTTCGCGACGGCCGGCCTCGACGGCGGTGGTGCTGAAGTCATAGCCCACGAAGCTGCTGCGGGGGTAGGCGCGGGCGAGCAGATTGATCGCGTGGCCCTCGCCGCAGCCGATGTCGGCAACGTCGATGCCCACCTCGAGGCGGTCGGTCACCTCGGCCAGCGGGATGATCGTGTCGAGCAAAGAGGCGTCGTTGACGCTCGCGCTTTCTGCCGCCTGCAGGTGGTGAAAATCCGGATAGTCGTCGTAGGACAGCCCGCCACCGTGGCGGAAGGCGTCGACGACCTTGGGCTGAACGAGCGCCATCAACGCGACATATCGCGTCATCCGGGCCAAGTTGTCAGCACTGGGTCCGGTCAGGAATTGCGCATGATCCGGGCAGAGATAGTAGGTCCGGTCCTGCGGGACGTACTGCACGAAGCTGGCCGTGACCATGCCGCCCAGCCACTCGCGGACGTAACGCTCGTCGAGCCCGGCGGCGTCGGCGATCTGGCTGCTGGTGGCGGGTGGAAGCAATGCCAAGGTGTCGAAGAGGCCCAACTCGTGGCCGATGCTGGCCAGCACACAGATCCCTCCGTCATTGAGAATCTCGATCACCCTTCCGGCGACCTTTTCGGGATCAGCGGACTCGGGCGTCGGTGCAATCGACGTGGCTGGTGCGGCCTCGAGCGTGTTCATGGTGTCCTCCTAGATGTCAGTTGGGACTACCGACGTTAGGAGCGCGCTGGCCTGTTACGCGTCGGGAGGACGCCCCAACCTCGCTCGCGTCTGATGAGGCATCCGCCCCACGTCAGACCAGCCCATTCTCGTGGGCCCAGGCGGACGCGGCGGTCCTGGTACCAACATTGATCTTGGTGAAGATGTTGGCCAAATGCCTGCCGACCGTCTTCTCGCTGATGACCAATGCTGTGGCGACCTCCCGATTCGTCGCCCCAGCGGCCACCTTGGCCAACACCTCTGCTTCGCGCTGGGTCAGTCCGCAGGGCCGGCGACCTCGGGCGGCCAGTCGTTCGATGTCGGGGACGGCACCCAGATGTGTGTAAACCGCCACAGCTGTCGCGGTCGCAGCGGCGGCTTTGTCGTGATCGCCTGTGGCCGTGTGGGCGGCCGCGAGGACCTCGTGGACTGCAGCGTTTGCGTAGCGGTTTCGCTGCTCGCGGTAGATCTGCGCGGCCCGCTCCAAAAGGGGGATTGCTTGTGCCGGGCGCTCGTCGGCGAGCAGCAGGGCAGCACGGGCCTGAGCCGCTCTGGCGATGAGCCCCGACGTGCCGAACCATTGGGCTGACTGCTCCAATTCGCTGGTCACCGCCGTAGCGTAGGCCGCATCGCCCAAGGACACGGCGATGCGTACGGTGTCCAGCTGCATCCGGGTGCGACCGAGAGGGGTGGCTTCGGAGAGACCGATGCGCAGTGCCGCGAGCGCGTCGGCTGGCCGACCTTCCGCCTCGAGCAGCAGCGCTGCACCGGGAAGTGCGTCGTGATCGAGACCTCGGGCCAGCGCATAGGCCGACCGGGCGCCGTCAGCATCGCCTCGCAGGCGCCGAACTTCGGCCAGCGTGTAGTAACCCTCACCAG
Organism: uncultured Actinomycetota bacterium; assembly: GCA_963769445.1. GTDB lineage: Bacteria > Actinomycetota > Actinomycetes > Propionibacteriales > Nocardioidaceae > Aeromicrobium. The sequence goes on from CAVYLO010000004.1 coordinate 841,383, forward strand.
CCAGCCAGCCATGGGCACCCACCAGGTCGGCACTGCGGTCGCCGAGTTCACTCTCGACGGCGGTCCAATCACCCTCTGCGGCCACCACTTGGAGCTCGTGCACTCGGGTGACTCTGGTGTACATGAAGGTTGGTCCCTGCGGTCGCGACCATCTCGCCATGGACGCCGTCCACGCTCGCATACGTGCGAGGTCGCCCAGCTCATCGCACAGGTGGACGACCGTGCAGTAGAGGTCTCCAGCCCACAGGGGGTCCACCCGTCCCGCGAGCACGGGGAGCATCGCCTCATCAAGGTCCGCGAAGCCCTCCGGCGTCTGACCGCGTCGTACGGCTGCGAGCCCGCGGAGCGCGAGGGCAAAGCTCTCCAGAGTCGGATCGTCGTGTTCGAGAGCGAGGGCCTCGATGTCGCGCGAGGCAGCCTCAGCGGCCTCAGCGTCGCCCGACAGGTCCATGTCGGCAGCCGCCTCGGCGTAGCGAAGGTACCCATGCACCGGGCATCGAGGAAGGCCGCGGATGACGTGACGCGCACGCGCCAACCACGCGATAGCCACCTGGACCTCACCACGGGTGAACCACAGAAGCGTGAGCCGCAGAGCCCGGTCGGCCGCCTGCGCCAGATCACCCGCGGCCATGAGTCGTCGATAGACCTCCTCAGAAACCGCCATCGCATCGGGCAAGTCGCCGAGCCACCAGGCAGCCTCGGCCAGCCGCTCGAGGTCGGGTGTGGTCAGGCCATCCCGAAACTTCGAGAGCACGTCGTGTGCCACCCGCCAGTCGCGACGCGTAAACGCCGAGTGTGCGGCGCCGAGCTCCTCCGAGTTCATCTTTCGAGTGTGATCCCGGCGCTGGTCGGAGGCAATGGGCCCAGATGGGCGGCGGCGTTCAACTCGCTCAGCATCGTGGCGGCAGCCCGCCCTCCCCGACGAGGGTGACGAGACTGCAACTTCGATGAATCCGACGCGGCCCGGCGTCACACATCATCGCTGCGAAAGTTCGAGCCCGACTCCGACATCTACGCCACACAAAGCCCTGACCTCCAGGACCGATCTTCAGGGGCACCGGCAGCTGATCGATCGCACGAGCCGCCATCGACGTGATGGCGGCTCGTGCGACTTCTGGAACCCATTGTCACGAATTCCGAGAATTCGGCAGACACCCCGTCTGCCCCCCGCTACGCTCCTGCCAGCACGATCGGCATCCAGAGAGGTGACTGGCATGAGGTACTCGCGATATTTCTCGTTGCTGGCAGCCACCGCTCTCCTGACCCTGAGCGGATGCGGCTCGGGCGGCGAGACGTCGGAACCGGCTAACGATGGGGCCCCTTCGCCGACGGAGTCCCCCAGCGCGGAGGCTGCGTCCCCGGCAGGGACGCTGACGACCACGCCGATCGACTGCGGGACGATCAAGGCTCCCGCCGATCTCAAGAAGGCAGGAGCCGGCCCAGAGGTCATGTGTGTCTTCGAGTCGGACACCGACTACGTGTCGTTCGCGACCGGCACCAACATGGCGAGCACGTTCGATCAGGCCAAGAGCGTCGAGCAGGCGAACTCCGACGGCAAGATCGTCATCGACCCGATGGAAGCAGCTGGGTGGACCTTCGGCGCACGGTGGCCTGACGAGGGCACATTCGTCCGCGTTCAACGATGGCTCGTCGACGGTCAGGGTCAAGTGCTCCTGTGCAAGATGGGCAGCGATCGCGGCGAATCGGCCATCACCGAACTTGCCGACGTGTGCGAGCAAGCCAAGACCGCGCTCTACACCGAATAGTCGTGATCTCCCGCGCCCAGCGTCGCGCGGCGCTTGGTGAAACCATTGGTCGGAGAGGAATCTTCATGAAGCGCGTGCACCCACATGTGGCCCTGATCGCCGCCGCGACGCTCATCGCGGGATGCGGCGCAGGATCGGATCCCGGCTCGTCAGCGAGTGCCAAACCCGCCGCTGCGCCGGAGGTCGGCACCTACACCTTCTCGTCCGAGGTCGTGAAGTCCAACATCGACGGCAAGGACAACGAGGTTGGCTCGACATTCGATTCGCCGATGATCCTGAGCTGCGCCGACGACACCTGCAAGACCCTTCACATGCGCGCCGGTGCCACCTTTGGTCCGATGAGCCGCACCTATCTGCTCACTCGCTCCGAGGACGGGATTGCCGGCGTCGGGGTTCGTGTCGGCCCCTGCACGGAGTCGGGCAATCCCGACGAACCGGGCGACTACACCGAGTCGATCACCTTCGACCTCAAGACCGACGGCGACGACCTCACAGGTACTCACGAATACCTGTTCACGGGCTGCGGATTCGATGCCAAGGCATCGGTGAAGGACAGCGGAACCCGCACCGGCGACGAGACGCACTATCTCGTCCGACGAGCAGGTCGCGACCGTCATGCCAGCCGTCACGTCCTACGACGCGGCAGTATCGGCCGTCTACGCGAAGGCGAACGCGTGCACCGAGAAGCCGGGCGACTCGGCAGCGACCTGCTACCTGGACGTGGTCGAGCCGTGGGCGCCGACCTTCGACGCCCTTGAGGCAGCGCTGGACGGTCTCGGCTCCGTCGAGGGCCCCTGCAAGGAGGCACTCGGCGCGCTCGACCTACCGGCGCTGCACGCTTCGCTCGACGGCGTGGTGAAGGGCCTGAAGGACAAGCAGACCCGTGCCGCGACCTACGCCGACAAGGCGCCCGCGTTCGCCACGCAGACCGGAGAAGAGCACGAGAAGCTCGTGACCGCTCTGGCGCTCTGTACCAATCCGAAGGTCGCTGACTCGCTCGGAAAGGACGGCAAGGTGTCGTTCGACATCAACGGCCGGCTTCCCGTCATGGCCGGCGACTGATCATCGGGCGCCCGTCACGCGCTGGGCGACTGGCCCTGATCACCCCCTCGCCCCGCGGATCCGACACGGGAATGCGATGACGCTGCCACCGGGTTCCCTGAGAGCCGCGGGATTGACTCGCGGGCGAGAGGATGGCGACTGATGCCAAGCCAGAAGGTCACGTTCCCCGGTTCCAACGGCACCCCGTTGGCGGGCCGGCTGGATCTGCCGGATGCTCCGCCGAAGGCGTTCGCCCTGTTCGCGCACTGCTTCACGTGCAGCAAGGACGTGGTGGCTGCGTCGCGGATCGCCCGCGCGCTGACGGAGTTCGACATCGCCGTGCTGCGATTCGACTTCACCGGTCTCGGGGACTCCGACGGCGACTTCGCCAACTCAAACTTCACGTCCAACATCCTCGACCTGGTCACGGCGGCCGACTACCTGCGTGAGCAGCACACGGCCCCCACCATCCTGATCGGTCATTCGCTCGGTGGGGCGGCCGTGCTCGCGGCGGCCAGCCGCGTCCCCGAGGTGCGCGCTGTCGCGACCATCGGGGCGCCCGCAGGCACCGAGCACCTGATGCACCTGCTCAGCGAGGATCGCGAGGAGATCGAAGCGACCGGCGAGGCCGAGGTCTGCCTCGCGTCGCGACCGTTCCGCATCCAGCGACAGTTCCTCGAGGACATCGCCGATCAGCCCCAGTCGGCCCGGATCCGCGATCTCGACGCAGCGCTGCTGGTGATGCACTCCCCCACGGACGAAACGGTGGGCGTCGACAACGCTCGCAAGATCTTCGACGCGGCCGTGCACCCCAAGTCGTTCGTCTCTCTCGACGGCGCCAACCACTTGCTGACCAGAGCCGCCGACGCCCGCTACGCCGCAGCGATGCTGGCTGCGTGGGCCAGCAAGCATCTCGCCGACGGCGGCCCCCTGTCGGTCGAGGATGCGCCCGCCTCACCGACACCTGTCGAAGAAGGGCTGGTCGTCGTGGCCGAGAACGGCCAAGGTCCCTATGGCCAACGCATCATGGCCGGAAAGCACCTGCTGAGCGCCGACGAACCAGCGCCCATCGGCAAGGACGCCGGTCCGTCGCCGTACGACCTGCTGCTCGCTGGGCTCGGCGCGTGCACCTCGATGACCCTGCGCATGTACGCAGATCGCAAGCAGTGGCCGCTTGAACAGGTCACGGTCTCCCTGCGCCACTCCCGGGTCCACGCCACGGACTGTGCCGAGTGCGACACCCAGACCGGGCAGCTCGACCGGGTCGAGCGCACCATCACCTTGATCGGAGATCTCGACGACGAGCAGCGCGAGAAGCTGCTGGCGATCGCGGACCGGTGCCCCGTGCACCGGACGCTGCACTCCGAGGTCGACGTGCGCACCAGCCTGGAGGCCGACCTCTGACCTGGCAGGCCGTCTTGGGACTTGTTCATGACGGCCTGCCGGGGCGCACTAGCGGTAGCGTCGAGACATGGAGGACGATGCCGCAGGAGCCCTGCCTTTACCGGAACAGCCCGACCTCCGCGACATCGCCGAGGCCATGGAAGCCGCGCAGATGCACTTCGAGATTCTCGACGAGCGCTTCCGGTGCATCTACGTGTCTCGCGAGTGGATTAGATTTGTCGAGTTGTCACCTGAAGAGGTCCGCCGCCAGATCGGGCGCTCGCTGGTCGCCCGGGTGTTGCGAGAAGACGCGGAGATCATCCGGGTCACTCCGGAGAGCGGCACGGCACGTTCGAGCACAATGCATCGATCATGCGTCGTCACATCAATCCTGGTGATGATGATTTCGCGGAGATCTTCGACGCTGCGGCGCCGTTCGCCGCCGAGCTTGATCCCGCCGAACCTGAGCCGCGCGCCTGGTACGACGAGTCCGACCTTCCAGCCAATCTGCGTTTTCGCCGATCCCTGGTCGGCGATCAGCACCAGCTCCACAGGTACGCATCAACGACGACGCAGGGCGGTTCATCGGTGTGGTCTTTCTGTATCGAGGCATGGTGCCCGACAGCCTTCTGCAGCGACTCGGCCGCGGAGATCCACAGCTGTTCGAGAGGATGGACCGCGTCAGCGAGCCCCGGCGACGAGACGCAGCGATCCTCTTCGCCGACCTCGAGGCTTCCGGTGTCATCTCCAAGCGGCTGTCCTCACGGGGTTACTTCGAGCTGATCCGCGATCTCACGGACTTGATCGATGCCTGCGTGATCAGCCACGGAGGCATCACCGGCAAGCACGCCGGCGATGGCGGATCAGCGCTCTTTCTCGCCGCTGATTTCAACGACTCAGAGTCCTGCGCTGCTCGGGCCGCGATCGATACCGCGCAATCGATTCGCGATGGCGCCGAACGCCTCGGTCCCGACGTTCTCGAGGTCAAGGTGAATGTCGGAGTGCACTGGGGAGCCCAGCTCATGATCGGTCAGGTGTCCACCCACGGGCGACTCGAGGTGACCGCTCTGGGCGACCAGATGAACGAAGGCGCACGCATCGAGACCGCGGCGACCGACGGCGAGATCCTTGCATCGAAGAACCTCATCGAACGGTTGGACGCGCATGACGCACGCGAGACCAAGATCGATCCAGACGACATCGTCTACAGCACGCTCAGTGACCTCGCGGGAGCCAGCGACAAGGCGGTGCGAGACGCTGGCACGATTGCCGTGGCTCGCATCTGACCACAGAACCGGCGCAGGTCCCACGGGGCCCTCGCCCAAGCCGCGGGCTGGCCGTGCTGCAGCACCCCGGGTGGGGGCTCGGCATTTAGGCCTGGCGCCGGGGGCAGACCAGCCCTGATTCATAGCCGAAGATCACGGCCTGGATCCGATCCCGCAGCTCCAACTTTCGCAGCACCGCCATCACATGGGTCTTGACCGTCGCTTCGCTGACGAACAATGTCTCCGCGATCTCCCGGTTGGGGCGCCCGTCGACCATGAGCAGCAACACCTCGTGCTCGCGTGGAGAAAGCGCCGCGAGTCTGTGGGACACGGTGGGGTCCGGCTCGGGAGTTCGCCCAAAACGCTCCACCACGGACCGGGTGACCGCCACATCCAAAATCGCATCCCCGCGGGCCATCGTGTGCACGGCGTCGATGAGATGCTCCGGTGGAGCGTCCTTCAGCAGGAAGCCGCTGGCCCCCGCTCGCAAGGCACCGAAGACGTACTCGTCCAGCTGGAAGGTCGTGAGCACCAGCACACGAGGCGCCGGACTCAGCTCGACGACCTGGCGCGTGGCCTCGATCCCGTTGAGCACCGGCATCCGGACATCCATGACCACCACATCGGGGCGAAGCCGGCGGGCTTGCGCCACTGCGCTTCGGCCGTCAGCGGCCTCCCCCACCACGTCCAGATCCGAGCTGACGTCGAAGATCTTGCGAAGGCCTTCGCGAATCAGTGGTTGGTCGTCGACGACCAGAACGCGAATCGTCATCACATCAGTCCGTTCTGGACGGTTCCGCTGCGCGCCGCCGAAGTCGGCAGTCGGGCAGCGACGCGCCAGCCACCCGACGGCACCGGTCCAGCCTCGAGCGACCCGCCGTACACAGCAACCCGCTCCCGGAGCCCGGCCAGGCCGTGACCGTCTGCTGCGCTCCGCGCGGGACGGCCGACCTCTCGAAGTGAGGCCCCTCCGTCGTCGATCACCTCGATCACCAAGGCCTCACCATCGTGGTTCAGACGGACGATCACCCGCGTGGCTTCGGCGTGCTTCAGCACATTGGTCAGCGACTCCTGAACGATCCGGTAGGCAGAGATGTCGATTCCAGGTGATACCGCGCCGGTCTCACCCTCGTTCTGAACCTCTACGTGAACCCCCAGTCGCACGACACGTTCTGCCAGCGCCCCCACCTGGCCCAGGCCCGGTTGCGGGGTGAAGTCGACACTCTCATCGGATCTCAGGAGGCCGAGCATGCGCCGCATCTCCTGCAGCGCCTGCCGGCCGGTGACCTCGATCTGGGCCAGTGCACGCGACGTCTCGGGCCTGACGCCTGCCAGCGCGATGCGCTCGGCGCCGGCTTGCACCGTCATCAGGGCAATGGCGTGTCCCACGACGTCGTGCAATTCGCGCGCGATGCGGGCGCGCTCCTCCGCGACCGCGTATCGCTCGGCGTGAGCGCGCTCCTCCTGCAGCGCAGCGGCCAGCTCCTCTCGAGACTGCATCAGCCGGCCGGCCGCGTGCACCCCCACCATCAGGGGACCCATCACGATGATGTCGTCGGTCACCGTGACCACCAGCGCCGCGAGCGCCGCTGCAAAGGCCCAACGCCTGGTCCGACCGAAAACATATGCGCCCAATGACCAGAAAACCAAGCACATTGGCAACAGCTCCGACTGAGGCTGCAGGCGCCACTCGCCGGCAAGCGACTGCACGACCGCTGCGCCGAGCACCATCGTCGCCACGCGAATCGCGCCCGCTGCCCCCACAGCAGCGGAACCGTCATCGCCAAGCCCACTGGCACGCTCAGCTGCAGGGGGACGTCCTGATCCGAGCCGAGCACCTCTGTCAGCACACCGACCACGAGCACGAGAACGAGGACGTCCCATGCACGCGCGCGCACCGCTCTCATCGCCCCACGGTAGACCGTTCCGTCAATGCAGGACATCCACCTGCAGGCGGAGTCGAAATCATCATTGGAGTGGACGCATCATCTCCACGTCATCCCTAGCGTCGAGTCATGAACACATCATCGAAGCTCTTTCGTCCCTCCGCGATCGCTCTGGCGATCGGTGGAGCGTGCTGGGTCCTCAAGTTCGTCGTCATTGCGGCGACCGATGGCGCTCTCTCAGGCCTCCCTGCGACCGCGACGTCCATCTTGTACATCGGCGCCGTGTCACTCATGGCATCGGGCATGGCTGGGCTTTCTGTCGCTGTGCTCGCTGGTCGGCACGTCGCGATCCGAGTCGTGGGAGCGGTGGGCGGATTGGTCGCCTGGGTTCTCACCTACATGGTGGTGGAGGGGGTCGCGCAGGCACTCACGGGCGACACCGACCCGGCGTGGCTGGGCGAAGAAATCGGCATCGTGGCCACTGGCGCGGTCCTGATGACACTCGGGCTGCTGCTGCTCCGCTCAAGCGCCTCCCCGACGAGAGACCTGGCCCGAGCGGTCTGAAACCGCCCGAAGCGGGTGCCCCGTGGACCGCTGTCGTCGTTTCTACTCAGGCGCACGCACGCGATAGATCTTCAGCCAGCGTCGGTCGATGAAGCGCTTGAGTCGCAGCGCGCTGGTGCCGCACCACCACAGGCGCCCTCGGGTGGCCAGACCCACGCCGCCGCCCAGGTCGAGAATCGACAGGGCGCGGCGCTGGGGCCGGTACTCGGGCAACGGGCCGTCGCCGAGCCGCGCCAGCAGACTCGCATGCAGGACCGGACCCTGCCGGACGCCGTGAACGCCGATGCGCGGCAGCGGGTGTGGGGTGAAGAACGCGCAGTCGCCCAGGGCGTAGATCTCGTCCCGCTCCACGTGCTGGAGAGTGGCTCGCACCGGGATGCCGCGCCGGTCGCCCAGTCCGATCGTGGACACCAGGCTGGGCGCCGTCAGCCCGGTGGCGAGCAGGGCGAGGTCGTGGGACAGCGACGAGCCGTCGGCGCACGCCGCGTCGTGTTCACCGAGCTCACTCACCTCGCACCCGGTGCGGACGTCGACCCCGCGCGTCCTGAGCAGCCGCGCCATGGTCCTGCGCGCGCCCCGAGGCAGATCTGCCCCGACCTCGGACGTGGACTCCACCAGCTGAACCCGGCGAACGTCCGGACGCATCGCGAGATGCGACGCCAGCTCGACGCCGGAGGATCCTCCGCCGACCACCGTGACCGTGGCGCCCGACGTCGCGGCACGCAGCCGATCGTCCAGGTCGGCGAGACCGCTGAGCGGCTTCACCCGCAGGACGGTCCGATGGATGCGCATTCCGACCGGGTCGACCTCGCTGCCGATGTTGACCGACAACACGTCATACGTCAGCTCGCTGCCGTCCTCTGCGGTGGCGGTGCGTGCCTGCGGATCGAGCGACTCCAGCCGGCCCTCGTGGAAGATGACACCGCAGGCACCTGCCAGAGCGCGCACGTCGATCCGGCCGTCAGCGCTGGAGAGCACGCCCGCAGCCGTCGCCGAGGCGACACCGCTGTAGTCGAAGAATCGGGGGGCCAGCAGGCGCACCCGGTATCCAGCCGCAGCCAGCGTGGCTGCGTGCTTGACGATGTACAGATGGGCGTGACCAGCCCCGACCAGGAGCAGTTCCGGCACTCGGCTTCCTCCCGTTGGCTGCGGTCCTGAGCGTAACGCTCAGTCGAGCAGCTTGGTGTCGAGGTGGAAGGTGGCCCACGCGAACCAGAAGGTGTCGAGGTGCCGGTACGCCTCGAGCTCGGTGCCCTTCAGAGGTCCGGCGGTCGCACGGCCGAGGACGTTCCAGGTGCTGCCCGTCTCTCGATCGGTGAAGCCGTCGCCGCTCGCCGTGAAGCTGAGGGTCTTGCCGTCGGCGACGGGCGTGAAGACACCCACCGTCCCGATGTCGGCGCCGCCAGCGATCGTGTCGGCGTCGAGGGCCGACGCCTGCCCCGGCCGGTGCCACAGGACGACGTCTTGCCCACCGACGGTCACCTCCAGTGGTTCCTGACCCACCAAGGAGCTGCGCACGACCGCCACGCTCTCCGACCCGCCGACCAGTCCGACGACCCGTTCCTTGACCGACAGCCGGGTGTCGAGGTCATCGGGCAGCCCGAACAACAGCTGCCCGTCGGGCTCGTCGTAGCCCGAGTAGGGGTTGGTGCCGTAGGGACGGTCGAATCCGGTGTCCTGCGACAACACCTTGGCGGTGGGCTCGGCACTGCGGAACTCGCTCCAGGAGACCGTTCCCATGGGGATCGCCTCCAGCTGAGTTCCGGTCAGGTGTCCGACCGATGCCTGCCCCGTGAGCTGCGGCCACAGCGACTCGGTCTGGCGGTCGTACATCACCAGATTGTCCGCGTAGAGCAGCCCCGAGGTGCCGAAGGAGAACACGCCCTGGTCACCGACGGTGCGCTCGAAGGCGACCCCTGAGTTGCACAACGGGCAGTAGGTCACGGCGACCGGCACCCCACCCACCACGTCGTTGACGATCTCGTGCCAGGTCATGACGCGCAGCGGGTAGGCGCGGGTCTCACCGCCCACCGTCAGGGACAGCACCGGTTCGTTGTCCTCCAGCCAGTCGACGTCGTCGGCGCTCTCGAACTCGGGGTCGTCGATCGGCGGGATGCCGTCAGGCTGCGGCCCGCCGGACAGGATCTGGTCGAGCGGGATCAGCGGTTTCGCGAAGGAGTCGTCGGTGCGGTCGTCGAGCGCTGACGGCACGTCTTGGCGTGGTGCCTCGGCTTGGCGCCCCGGGCGGTCCTGCGCGCGGTCGTCCGTGCCGCCCGTGCACGCAGTCAGCGTCAGCAACGCGCCAACCGCCAGTGGTACCCACCTGTGCCGCACGATTGCTCCTGCTGTGCTCGGTCGGACCGCCCGGCCGGACGCTCCCTCACCGTCGAGCATCCACCACTGCAGCGCCGCGCTCCGTAAGCCCGGTCACGGAAGGAGCCGGTCGTGGCGAGCAATACTGGTATCTCGACCATCCGAAGGGGGCGCTGTGCGCTCAAAGATCCTCGCCGGTCTGCTGCTCGCCACGCTGGTGGCAGTGGCCGGTTGCGCATCCACCGCCGACAGCTCGGCAGCCGGTTCCCCGTCGGACGCCCGGACGGTGAGCCTCGAGTTCACCGGGACGGACTTGGACGGCGCGGCGTTCGACGGCGAGCAGCTGGCCGGCAAGCCAACTGTGCTCTGGTTCTGGGCTCCGTGGTGCGCCACGTGCCGTGCCCAGGCGGGCCGGGTCGCCTCGCTCGCCCGGGAGTACGACGGCGAGGTCAACGTGGTCGGGGTCGGCGGCCTGAGCGACGACAGCGACATCCGCGACTTCGCGCAGGTGGTCGAGGGGCCGACCCATCTGGTCGACCCCAAGGGTGCCATCTGGACGCACTTCCGCGTCGCGGCCCAGAGCACCTACCTGATCCTGGACGAAGACGGCGCCGTTGTCGCCGAGGGCTACCTGGACAACGACGACCTGTCCGCGCAGGTGGCCGAGCTCGCGGGCTGACGTGATCACCAAGAATGGCGCTGCTTGCCGTGACCCCGCGACGTACTGTGTGGTGGGACGACTGGACGATCTCCGCACCACCGGTGCCAGACCGTGGGCTCCGGGACGTCGTGAGGAGATGGCCGACGTGGAACGCCGAGCACCAGGTGGTGACGACCTGTGGTGCATGGCCGAGGTCGACATCTTCGCCGACCTCGACGACACGGAAATGGCCGCGATCGCTGCCGCAGCGCCGATGCGGCAGTTCGCCCAGGGCGAGTTGCTGCACGCGCCACCGCAACCGATGGAGACCTTGTTCATCCTCAAGCAGGGTCGCGTCCGCATCTTCCGGGTCGCCCCCGACGGACGAGCCCTCACGACCGCGATCCTGACCCCCGGCACCATCTTCGGCGAGATGCTCCTGCTCGGTCAGCAGATGCACGACAACTTCGCCGAGGCTCTCGACGAAGTCACCGTCTGCGTGATGACGAAGGCCGATGTGCAGCGCTTCCTGCTGTCCGACGCGCGGATCTCCGCGCGGATCTCCGAGATCCTGGGCCACCGGGTGGCCCAGCTGGAACGGCGACTGTCCGACACCGTGTTCAAGAGCGTGCCTGAGCGTGTTGCCGGCACGTTGTGCCTCCTGGCCGACGAGGAGAAGCGTCGACTCGGTGTCCGCGGCATCGCGATCCAGCTCACTCACGAGCAGGTGGCGGCCCTGGCCGGCACCTCGCGGGAGACCACCACCAAGATCCTGAACGAGTACGCGTCCGACGGTCTGGTGCGGCTGGGCCGCGGGCGGATCACGATCGTCGACCTGGGTCGGCTGCGCGAGGCTTCCGACGTCTCCTGACGCCCGCTGGGCGCACCGCGATCGTGCGGTGCGCCCAGCGCCGGTGTCCTAGACCGAGATCGACTGCTGCCGCTCGGCCGCCTCGACCCGAATCTTGCGTGGTTTGGCCCTCTCACTGAGCGGGATGACCACCGACAGGACGCCGTGGTCGTAGGCCGCCGAGATCGCCTCGGTGTCGAGACCTTCGCCCAGGGTGAACTGGCGGTAGTAGGTGCCCGAGCGTCGCTCCTGGGCGATCCACTTCGCTCCGTCGTGAGTCGTCGCCGTGCGCTCTGCGCGAATCGTGAGCAGGTTGCCGTCGAGGTCGATGTCGATCGACCCGGGGTCGACGCCGGGCAGGTCCGCGTGCAGCAGGTACTGCTCGCCGTCGCGGACGAGATCCACGGGAACTGCCCGCGGGCCCGTGCGCAGCTGGGTCAGTCCACCGGCCAGGCGATCAAGCTCGCCGAAAGGATCAAAGGTGGTCGTGTTCATGTCAGATCTCCTTCCAGAAACTTGAGTCCGAGTGACTCAACTAGACAGTTTTATAGCCAGAAGGACAACAGAAATCAAGTACCTGAAGAAACGAAATATTCGCAACCTCAGACGGAAGCCGGACCGCGCGGCTTCGGCGCGCGCCAGTCGCCGCGCAGGGCCAACAGTCGCCAGACGAGACACAGGCCGCCGCCGGCAAGTCCTGCGAGCCAGAGCGGCTGATCGTTCAGGTGGAGCAGCACCGCCACCAGGGCGCCGGCGAGGGCCGGAGTGGCGTACAGCTCGCTGCGGAAGATCTCGGGCGGACGGCCCGTGAGGAGGTCGCGAATCATGCCGCCACCGATGCCCGTGACCATCCCCATCAGGGCGGCCGGGATCGGCCCGAGTCCGAACTCAGACGCCTTGACCGCGCCCGTGACACAGAACAGCGCCAGCCCGAACGCGTCGAGCACGTTGATGGAGCGTTCCATCCGACCGAGCGCCGGATGGAACCAGAACGTGACGAGTCCAGCCGCCACCGGGACGATCAGGTAACGCCAGTCCGAGAGGGCCGCTGGCGGGACGGCTCCGATCAGCACGTCGCGCAGGAATCCGCCGCCCAGGCCGGTCGTGCCCGCCAGCACGAGGACGCCGAAGACGTCGTACTCCTTGCGCACACCCACCAACGCGCCAGCGGTCGCGAACACGAAGATTCCCGCGAGGTCGAAGACCACCAGGAGGATCGGAGTGGAGGACACCCGAGAAGGCTATCGGCGCGCGATCGTGGGGTCTGAGCGGCCGGGTGATCTCCGCTGGCATGCTGAGCCAGTGCCCCACGACATGTCGATGCCCGAGCCTGAGCAACGACGACATCGCCGCGCGACTGGTGGTGAGCCCGCACACGGTCCACCGCCATATGGCCAACATCCTGACCAAGCTGGACGAGCCGACCCGGGCCAGCGCCGTGTCTCACGCGATGACCGACGGGATGATCTGACACCTCTCGCCCGCGGAACTCAGCCATCGATCTCGGAGTCACCGCTGGCACGGGGCAGCGGGCTGGCAGGCTGGGGGCGTGCCCATCGACACCCACATGCCCGCTGACCTGCTCGAGCACGCTCTGGCGGCGACCGGGTTCATGCCCGAGGACGAGGGTCTGCTGCTGTTCGAGCGAGCGGTCGAGCGGCTCCCTCACGGCCCGGCGCTGGAGGTCGGCACGTACTGCGGCAAGTCAGCGGTCTACCTGGGCGCGGCGGCGCGCATGGCCGGTGGCACGGTCTTCACGGTCGACCACCACCGCGGCAGCGAGGAGAACCAAGCAGGCTGGGAGCACCACGACACCGGTCTCGTCGACCCCGAGACCGGACTGATGGACACCCTGCCGACGTTCCGGCGAACCCTCGCCGCCGCTGGGCTCGAGGACGAAGTGGTGGCGGTGATCGGACGCAGCACCACCGTCAGTCGGTTCTGGCAGACCCCCCTGAGCCTGCTGTTCATCGATGGCGGCCACGGCGAGCAGCCAGCCCGGGACGACTACGCCGGTTGGGCGCCCAAGGTGATGCCCGGCGGGTTGCTCGTGATCCATGACGTCTTTGCCGATCCGGCCGACGGCGGGCGGCCGCCGTACGAGCTGATCTACCAGCCCGCGCTGGCCAGCGGAGACTTCGACGAGATCGAGGCGCTCGGGTCCATGCGGGTGCTGCGTCGCCGCTGACGCCTCAGCGCACGGCGACGGGTGAGCAGCCGCACTCCAGCGCCAGCTCGGGGAAGTTCGGCGCCAACGACGTGCCGCGCATGATGCCCGACCCGGGAGTGGATGCGCCGTGGGTCTCTCCCAGCGCGTCGGCAGCGAGAATCACGGCACCGGCGGTCCACGTGGTGTGCTCCTGGGGCCAGAAGTCGTCAGGGTTCTCGTTCGAGACGGCCGGGTCGGCAAAGACCCAACCGGTCCAGTACCCGCCGTCCTCAGCGCGCAGCATCTGAATATCGGTGAACAAGCGCAAGGCCCGCTCGTGGTCGCCGATCGCGTCGAGCGCCATGACCAGCTCGCACGTCTCCGCTCCCGTGACCCACGGGTTGGTGTCGACGCAACGGGTGCCGAGTCCGGGGACCACGAAATCGTCCCATCGGGTGTCCAGGAGATCGCGCGCGTCGTCGCCACGCACGGCGCCGCCCAGCACCGGGTAGTACCAATCCATCGAGAAGGTGGACTTGTCAGCGAACAGATCGCGGTGGTGTCGCAGGGCGTGCCCGAGGCGACCGCCAGCCAGCTCCCAGTCGGGCTGCGGCTCCCCCATCAGCTCAGCGAGGGCCACTCCGGCGCGAAGGGACTGGTAGATCGAGGAGTTGCCGGTCAGCAGGCTCAGGTCGTCCACCGGGGTCCACGCGATGCCGCCGAATGGATGCTGCAGCTCGACGACCCAGTCCAACCCGGCCCGCACGGTCGGCCAGTGCCGCCGCACGACGTCAAGGTCGTGACGAATCAGCCAGTGGTGCCAGAGACCGACCGCGAAGTAGGCGCAGAAGTTGCTGTCGCCGCGGTCGTTGGTGATCTCGCCGTTCTCCCAGGCCGACGGCCACGAACCGTCGGACCGCTGCGCAGCGGAGACCCAGTCGTAGGCGCGTTCGGCGGCCTCGACGTCGCCCGCGGCGAGCAGGCCCATGGCGGCCTCGACGTGATTCCACACGTCGACGTGCGCCCCGGTCGTCCACGGAATCGAGCCGTCCGGCTGCTGCATCCGGGCGATGGACTGCGCGGTCTGCGTCACCTGCTCGGCCGACAGGACTCCGGCCACGAAGGGCCGGGTCACAACGGCTTGTGGAAGTAGAGAGCCATGCTCTTGCCGATCATCGGGTCGAGGACCTTGCTGGCCACCTGCAACGACTTGGGGTTCTTCATGATCTCCCACACCAGGAGCCGGTGATACGTCTTGGGGAGCACGTGGTCCTCGTTGCGCACGCCGACGGCGCACTTGAGCCACCAGTACGGCGCGTGCAGGCCGTGCTTGTAGTCCTTGCTGTCGAAGACCAGGCCAGCCTTGGTGATCTTGTCCTTCAGCTCTTCCTCGGTGAAGATGCGGATGTGGCCACCGGGGTTGTTGTGGTAGTCCTCGGACAATTTCCAGCAGACCACTTCGGGGAACCAGCGCGGCACGGTCGCCACCAGGGTTCCGCCGGGTCGCAGCACGCGCACCAGCTCCTGGATCGCCTGGATGTCGGCCGGGATGTGCTCCAGCACCTCCGCAGCAATGATCCGGTCGAACTCGCCGTCACCGAAGGGCAGCGCGAGGGCATCGCCCTGCTTGACGTCGGCGCTGGCGCCCACGGGTGCCTCACCGGTCTCGGCCATGGCAGCCGTCCACTCGCGGATCGTGTCCAGCTCATCGGCGTCCAGATCGAAGGCGATCACGTCGGCGCCGCGGCGGTAGGCCTCGAAGGTGTGGCGGCCGCCTCCGGCGCCCATGTCGAGCACGCGGTCACCGGGCAGGAGCCCAAGTCGGTCGAAATCAACGGTCAGCACTGGTGGTCTCCCCAGGATTGTGATGGCTCAGTGAATGGTGATGCATGGCTTCGGCGTAGACGTCGACGACCTTGTCGGCGACGGCCTTCCAGCTGAACAGGTCCAGGACACGCTGTCGACCAGCGGCACCCATGGCGGCGCGGCGGTCGGGGTCGTCGAGGAGCCGCGCGAGCGCCTGCTCCAGCTCGCCCACATCACCGGGCTCGACGATGTCGGCAGCGAGTCCGTCCGGACCCACGACCTCGGGGATCGCCCCGGCCCGCGAGACCACCAGCGGCGTGGCGCAGGCCATCAGCTCGGCGGTGGGAAGCGAGAAACCCTCGTACAGCGACGGCACGCACGCCAGCTCGGCCGATCCCATCCACCTGACGAGCTCCTCATCGGACAATCCGCTGATGAAGTGCACGTGATCGCCGATGCCCAGCTGGTCGATCAGCGTGGCTGTGACGCCGCCCGGCTTGAGGGTGGTGACGAGGACGAGGTGGATGTCGCGCTCCGTGCGCAGCTTGGCGAATGCCTCCAGCAGCGTCGCGATGCCCTTGAGCGGCGCATCGGCCGACGCCATGGCGAGGATGCGTCCCGGCACGCGGGGTTGATCGGTCGGCGGCACGAAGCGCTCGTCCACACCCAGCGGGATGGCGCGCAGCCGAGCCGGGTCGATCCCGAACTCGGTGACGACGTCGCGTGAGGACGAATCGGACGGCGTGATGATGAGCGTGAGCTTGCGCGCCACGCGGGACTGCATCGCGACGAAGCCGTACCAGCGGCGCACGCCGAACCTGCGTCGCCGAGTGGGGGCGGCCTGCAGGTCGATCCGGCGGTCGATGGTGATCGGGTGGTGAATCGTGGTCACCAGCGGCAGCCCGAGCTTCTCGATGTCGAGAATCCCGCTGCCGAGAGTCTGGTTGTCATGCACGACGTCGAAATCATCGACCCGACGCGAGAGCAGTCGGGCGATTCTGCGCGCGAACGTCCGTGGTTCCGGGAATCCTCCCAACGACATCGTGAGGAACTCCTGCACGTCGATCAGGTCGCGGAACTCCCGCAGCTTCGGCACCCGGAAAGGGTCCGGCTCGCGATACAGGTCAAGACTCGGAACCTTGGTGAGAACGACGCCGGGGTCGAGCTCGGGGTACGGCTGACCGGAGAACACCTCGACGTCGTGACCGAGCGCCACGAGCTCGCGGCTGAGGTACCGGACGTAGACGCCCTGGCCGCCGACGTGCGCCTTGCTGCGATACGAGAGCAACGCGATACGCATGTCGGACTCCTTTCTGCTCGGGCGAGTCACCGTGTGCAACCTCAATCATCCCTGACGGACGCGTGAGACCGTCATGCGGCTACCGTCAGGTAACCCGCCAGGAAGGAACTCCATGGACGTGTATCGCACCCCGGACGACCGGTTCACTGATCTCCCGGACTTCGACTGGGACCCGGCGTATGCCGAGGTGAAGCGCCCGGACGACGATTCCGGCGAGCCGCTGCACATGGCCTACATCGACGCCGGGCCGTCCGACGGCCCCGTCGCGTTGCTGCTCCACGGCGAGCCGACGTGGTCCTTCCTGTACCGGCACGTCATCGCGACGTTGGTTGAATCTGGCGTGCGCTGCATTGCCCCCGATCTGATCGGGTTCGGACGTTCGGACAAGCCACTGTCAACCACGGACCACAGCTACGCCCGCCACGTGGAGTGGGTGCGCGAGCTGGCGTTCGACCATCTGAAGCTGCGCGACGTCACGCTGGTCGGCCAGGACTGGGGCGGATTGATCGGACTTCGCCTGGTGGCCGAGCACCCCGAGCGGTTCACGCGCGTGGTCGCGGCGAACACCGGCCTGCCCACCGGAGATCAGAAGATGCCCGAGATCTGGTGGATGTTTCGCGAAGCCGTCGAGAAGGCCGAGGTGCTCGAGGTCGGGCGCTTCGTCGAGTCCGGATGCGTGCGCGGACTGGCTGACGAGGCGCGCGCGGCCTATGACGCACCGTTCCCGGTCGAGGAGTCGAAGGCCGGGCCACGGGTGATGCCCAGCCTGGTGCCCAACACCCCGGACGATCCTGCCGCCGAGGCGAATCGGGCCGCGTGGGTCCAGCTGACGCAGTGGGACAAG
Organism: uncultured Actinomycetota bacterium; assembly: GCA_963769445.1. Classification (GTDB taxonomy): domain Bacteria; phylum Actinomycetota; class Actinomycetes; order Propionibacteriales; family Nocardioidaceae; genus Aeromicrobium. Next base: position 859,190 of record CAVYLO010000004.1, read on the forward strand.
CCTTTTCTCGCCGCGTTCAGCGACAGCGATCCCATCACGGGTGCCATGGCACCGATCCTGCGCAAGCTCGTCCCGGGCACCCAGGGGCTGGAACATCCGGTGATCGCGAACGCTGGCCACTTCCTGCAGGAGGATGCTGGCCACGATCTGGGTCGCGCGATCGCCGAATTCATGGCTGACTGAAGGGGGCCGCGGGAATACCGTGCCACCACCACCGGGTTTCCTTCCTGAATCCGGCACCAAGATCAGGAGACGTGGATGCTCGACACCGTCGCACGACGCGTCACTGGTCCTCCCCTGGACTCCGTGGCACGCCGAGCGGCCGGCGCGGGGATCCACCCGACCGCGATCACCGGCGCCGGATGGGTGGTCGGAATCGCCTGCTGCCTGGCCATCGTGGGCGGCGCCTGGACCGTGGCTCTCGTCCTGTGGCTGCTCAATCGGGTGCTCGACGGACTCGACGGTGCCGTGGCCCGTCAGACCGCGCCGACCGACCTGGGCGGCTTCCTCGACATCCTGGCTGACTTCAGCATCTACGCCGGCGTCGTGCTGGCCGTGGCGATCGAGGTCCCCGACGCCCGCCTGGCCGCGGTCTCGTTGCTCGTGGCCTACTACCTGTCGGGCACGGCATTTCTCGCCCTGTCCTCGATCCTGGAGCGCAGACGCGCGCAGGACCACACCGACCAACGCTCGCTGCGATTCGTCGGCGGGCTGGCCGAAGGCACCGAGACCGTCATCGCCTACGTCGCGCTGATGGCCATGCCCCAGCACGCCGCGACGATCCTCTGGGTCTTCCTTGCAGCGGTGACCATCACCGTCCTGCAACGCACCATCGAGGGCGTCGTGATGCTGCGGCCCGAACCCGCCCACGCGCCCGTCCACTGACTCCCCCACCTTTTTCAGGAGCCCCATCGTGTCGTCCCCCTTCGGTCCCCTTCGTCTCGCTGCCGTGTGCACTGCGGGAGCTCTGGCGTTGACCGCCTGCAGCTCCGGCAGCACTGCATCCGATCAGCCGCCCGCGTCTGACTGGTCCGCCGTCCTCGCTGACGCTGAGGGTCAGACCGTCAACTGGTACATGTTCGGCGGGGACGACGTTCTCAACACGTTCGTCAAGGACGAGGTGGCCCCTCGGCTCGACGCGCTGGGTGTCACGCTGAAGCAGGTGCGGATCACCGACACCGCCGACGCGGTCAACAAGGTCCTCGGCGAGAAGCAGGCGAAACGCGACAGCGGCGGGGCGGTGGACGCGATCTGGGTCAACGGCGAGAACTTCGCCACTGGCGTCCAGGCCGATCTGTGGTCGTGTGGATGGTCCGAGGACCTGCCCAACGCGAAGTACGTGGATCTGGAGGACCCCACGGTGGCCGAGGACTTCGGCGTACCGGTCGACGGGTGCGAGTCGGTGTGGCAGCAGGCCAGCTCGGCACTGGTCTACAACAGCGACGACCTCGATGCCGCTGACGTCGCCTCGGTCGACTCCCTGCTGGCGTGGGCGAAGGCCAACCCCGGCAAGTTCACCTACCCGGCACCGCCGGACTTCACCGGCTCGATGGCCGTGCGCTCGCTGCTGTACGCCGACGTGGGCGGACCCGATGAGTTGTCCGGCGAGTTCGACGAGGCCGCCTACACCGCCGCGACCGGCGATTTCTACGACCGCCTCAATGCGATCGAGCCGAGCCTGTGGCGAGGCGGCGAGACGTACCCGACCAGCCAGACCGATGTGGAGAAGCTGTTCGCCGATGGCGAGATCAGCGCGTACTTCAGCTACGGTCCCGGAGCCGTCGCCAGCCAGGTCACGGACGGCGTCTACCCCGAGTCGACCCGCGAAGCCGTCCCCAGCAGCGGAAACATCAGCAACCACAGCTTCATCACCATCCCGAAGAATGCCGCCCACCGATCGGCAGCGTTCGTGCTGGCTGACGTGCTGCAGGACCCCGAGGTGCAGCTGGCCCTGTTCGAGGCCACCGGCATCTACCCGGGCATCGACGTGTCCCGCACCAGCGACGACGTCCAGCAGCAGTTCGCCGATGTGCAGCAGAGCCCGTCCGTGCTGTCGTTGACAGACCTCACCGCCAACGCTCAGCCAGAGCTCGCGAGCGGCTACCTGACCCGCATCGAGAAGGACTGGACGACACTCGTCCTGCAGAAGTAGCACCGCGGATGGCCACCCTCTCCGCGATGCAGCGCCCCAGCGTGCGGCGCGCCCTGCTGCTGGCGCCTGCCATGGCTGTGATCGGCGTGTTCTTCGTCGGCGGCGTGACGCAGGCCGTCCTGCAGAGCCTGGGGCAGCAACCGCTGGTGGGGGACGCAACATGGTCGCTCGACGCGTACCGGTCGGCCGCATCCGATCCGGCCGTGACCTCCTCGATCACTCTCACGCTGCGCATCGGCCTGATCTCTACCGCCCTCGCCACCGTCTTCGGCGTGGGGCTCGCGCTCTTCGTGCGCCGGCTGGGTCGCGGCCGAGCGTGGATGACCCGACTGTTCCAATCGATGCTGGCGGTCCCCCATCTCGTCGGCGCTCTGTGCATCGCTTTGTTGCTGTCGCCGTCCGGGTTCCTCTCCCGCGCCGCAGCCACGACGGGGCTGGTCGACGATCAGCAGCAGTTCCCCGCCCTGACGCAGGACAGCTTCGGCTGGGGCATCATCGCCGAGTACGTCTGGAAGGAGACGCCATTCATCGCCGTCATCGCGCTGGCCGCGATGACCGCGAATCTCGCTCGGTTGGAAGACGTCTCGCGAACGCTCGGCGCCCGCGGGTGGCAACGCCTGCGCCACGTCACCGTCCCGGTGATCGCGGCTCCAGTGGGAGCAGCAGCAGTGCTCGTCCTGGCCTTCACGATGGGATCGTATGAAGTGCCGATCCTGCTGGGTCGCCCCTTTCCCGCGCCGCTGTCCGTCGTCACGTTCCAGTCCTTCAGCGACACCGACCTGACGGCGCGGCCCCAGGCGATGGCGGTTGCGGTGCTGCTGGCCGCCCTGACCACGGTGGTCGCGGCTCTGTACCTGGTGCTCGTGCGCATGAGCCGCCGGAGCCAGCTGTGAGGCGGGCCGCAGGCACGCTGATCGTGGTGGTGGTTCTCGCCCCGCTCGTACCGCTGGTGCTGTGGGCAGGGACCCGCTCGTGGCGTTACCCCGATCTGCTGCCCACTGACGGTTCGACCCGGGGTCTGTCCCTGATCTTCACGTCCGAGACCCTCGCTGCCCTGTTGACCTCGACCGCCGTGGCGGCAGCCGTCGCGCTGCTGTCGTGCGCGATCGGGTTGCCGGCAGGGCGGGTCATCGGCCTGCACCGCTTCCGAGGACGACGCCTGGTGCAGTTCCTGCTGATCGCCCCGGTCATCGTGCCGGGGCTGGCCGTCGTCCTGGGCCTGCAGGTCTTCTTCATCCGGTGGGGCCTGTCCGAAACGGTGGTGGGCGTTGCGCTGGTGCAGCTGGTGCTCACCGTCCCGTACGCCGCCACGATCCTCGGCGGAGCCTTCGAGTCGTTCGATCTGGACCTGGAGCACCAGGCGCGGGTGCTCGGCGCAGGCCCGACCCGAACCACGGCCTTGGTGACCATCCCGGTGCTGGCGCCAGCCCTGGCCGCGAGCGCCGTGCTCACCTTTCTGATCTCGTGGAGCGAGTACGTGCTGACCCTGGTGGTGGGCGGCGGCCAGGTGCAGACCCTTCCGCTGCTGCTGTTCGCCACCATCGGCTCGTCCGACACCACGGCCGCGGCAGCGCTCGGGGTGTTGCTCGTCGTTCCCCCGGTCGCGCTGATGCTGACCCTGTCGCGTCTGCTGCGCGTGCGGGGCGGCATGCTGATGGGTATGGCCCGCTCATGACACCGACTCTCCGGCTGGCGTCGCTGACCAAGACGTTCGACGCGATCACCGTGGTCGATGACGTCGATCTCGACCTCCCCACCGGGTCGTTCACGGCGCTGCTGGGACCGTCCGGTTGCGGCAAGAGCACCACGCTGCAGATGGTCGCCGGTCTGGTCGAGCCGGACGCCGGATGCATCGAGGTCGACGGCGCCGACGTTCGCGGGATTCCGGCCGAACGACGCCCGATCTCGTTGGTGTTCCAGAAGCCGCTGCTGTTCCCGCACCTCACCGTCGCCCAGAACGTGGGCTTCGGCCTGCGGATGCTCCGGCGACCGCGCGGAGAGATCGCCGAACGAGTCGCCGACATGCTGGACCGCGTTCAGCTGGGTGCCCTGGCTGGCCGTCGCCCGCACGAGTTGTCCGGCGGGCAGGAGCAGCGGGTCGCCCTGGCCCGAGCCCTCGTGCTCGAGCCGTCGCTGCTGCTGCTCGACGAACCGTTCTCCCAGCTCGACGCGTCACTGCGCGCCGAGATGCGCGATCTCGTGCGCAACCTGCACGACTCCTCCGGCGTCACCACGCTGTTCGTCACCCACGACCAGGCCGAGGCGGTCGAGATCGCCGACCGCATCGTGGTCATGTTGAACGGCTCCGTGGAGGCGTGCGACTCCCCCGAGAACCTGTACGCCCGCCCACCGAGTCTGGCCACGGCCCGCTTCATGGGGGTCGGCAACGAGCTGGTCGGGACGGTCGGCGATGCCACCTTCCGCATCGGCGAGACCACCCTCAAGGTTCCGCATTCAGCGTCGCCCGGTGCGGGCGTCCTCGTCGCCCGTCCCGAGTCGGTGCAGCTCGCCCCGCCGACCGCGGATGCTCTCACCGCCACGCTCGACACCGTCCGTTTCGCCGGCACTCATCTGGTCGTGTCGGGAGTCACCGACGACGGCCAGCGCATCGCGATGCACGTCCCGGTGGGAACCCGGGTCGACGCCGGCGAGCGGATCGGCGTGCACATCCATCCGGATCGGTGCACCGTCTTCACTCAGGAGGAAACATGACCCGTCAAGGCGTGATCGTGCGTGTCATCGCGCTGGCGGTGGTCATCGCCGGCTTTGTCGTTCTCGAGACCCAGGTCGGCATGCCGAGCGGTTCGACGGTTCGCGACTACTTCGACGATCTCGGACCGCTCGCCTTGCCGGGCTTCGTCGTCTTCTACGCCGCCGCGACGCTCCTGCCGCTGCCCAAGGCCGTCTGCACCATCGCCGGAGGTGCCATCTTCGGCTTCTGGGTCGGAACCGCAGTGGTGCTCGTCGGTGCGGTCATCGGCTCGACGGGTGCGTTCATCGGGGCCCGGTGGCTGGGGCGTGACTCCGTGCGCGGCCTGACAGCCAACCGGGTGCGTCGCCTCGATGAGCAGATCGGTCAGCGCGGCTTCATGACCGTGCTGGTGGCCCGGCTCGTCCCGGTGATCCCGTTCACCACCATCAACTACATCTTCGGCCTCACCGCCGTCACCCTGCGCTCCTACGTCACGGCGACCGCCATCGGCATCATCCCCGGCACCGCGGTGTACGTCGCGGTGGGCGCGTACGGCTTCTCACCGGGGTCGTGGCCGTTCGCGATCGCCGTGGTGGGGCTCATCGGGCTCACCGTCGTCGGCACCCTGCACGCGCGTCGCGTGCGTGCCGAGGGACAGCTCAGCTCCGATGCAGGCGACGACGCAGCCAGCTCAACAGCCTGACCACTCTGCGGGCCATGGGGCTGGCGAGATCCTGCTGCAGCTGGGCCAAGGCGGCCTTCGCGACGCCGTCGGCGTAGGTGGGATACGCGTGCATGGCCGCAGCCAGGTCGCGCGCCCGGAGCCCCTGTCGGGCCGCGAGCACCACCTCGGCGAGCGACTCACCCGCCCGTGGGCCCACCAAGGTGGCGCCGACGATGCGACCGCGCCGGTCCAGCACCAGCCGGCTGAACCCCTCCGTGCGATCCTCGGCGATCGCTCGGTCCACGTGTTCGTGGTGGACGGTGCGAACCGTGAGACCCTGCGCTGCGGTGTTGTCAGCGCTGGCACCGAACGCCGCGACCTCGGGTTGCGTGTAGGTCACCCGGGGAATCGTGGCCAGGTCCACACCTCGACGTAGGCCGAGGACTGCGTTGCTGGCGGCCTGACTGCCATGGCTTCCTGCGACGTGGGTGAAGGCGGGGTGCGGCGTGACGTCGCCGGCTGCCCAGACGCGATGGTTCGTGGTGCGCAGGCTGCGCATCGACGACCACATGTCCGCGTTCGCCCACCTCGATGCCGGCGAGGTCCAGTCCCAGACCCTTGGTCGTGGGCCGACGACCGACCGACATGAGCACGACCGGCGCCTCGATGCGCGAGCCGTCATCCAGCACAGCACTCGTTCCGTCGAACTCCGTCACGGTGACGCCGCACCGCACGTCCACACCGTCGGCCTTCAGCGCCAGGTGCAGCGCTGCGGCGGCGTCGGCATCCTCGCGCGGCAGGATGCGGGGCCCGCCCTCGACCAAGGTCACCTCGGTCCCGAAACGCGCGAACGACTGACCCAGCTCACATCCGATGCTGCCTCCGCCGACCACGAGCAGCCGGTCCGGACGGGCGGTCAGCGACCACACGGAGTCCGACGTCAGCGCCTCGACGCCGTCCAAGCCCGGAATCGGGGGCAGGATCGGCGACGAACCGCTGGCGAGGACCGCGTGGCGGAATCGCACCTCCGTGCCGTCGACCGTCATGGTGCGGGGCCCCGTGAACTGTCCGTCGCCGTGGATCACGGTGACGCCGTTGCGGCGCAGGTCGGCCGGCGAGTCCAGTGGCTCGATGGTCTCGATGGCACGGTGCACCTGCGCCATCGCCTCACCGAAGTCGGCCGAGGCGGCGTCAGGTCGATGGGCCTGGCTCAGCAACGACTTGCTCGGCACGCATCCGGTCCACAGGCAGTCGCCACCGGTGCGGTGTCGCTCGACCAGCAGCACGTCGGCGCCAAGACTCGCAGCGGTCTTCGCCGCGACGATGCCGGCGGTCCCCCCGCCCAGCACGAGGAGGTCCCACGGCGTCTGACGCTCGGGGATGGGGTCGGAGGTCCAGTCAATGGGGGTGATCATCAGGCGCCTTCACCGTGCGAGAGTCGGTGGGCTTGAAGCCTCACCCTGGCTACGCGGGCCGGGTCCGGCCCGCGGCGTTCACCGAGTCGTGCAAGGGAGCTCTTGAGTCCCCGCCCCTCGCGCACCACACCTTGGCAGCGGTCACAGACCGCCAAGTGAGCCTCCAGCGTCTCCACCTCGTCGGTGGTGAGGGGAGCAGAGGGATCGGCGTCGATGTAGCGCTGGATCCGTCGAGCAGACCAGCGGCAGCGGACCATCGTGCGCAGTGCGTGGATCATGTGTCCCTCCTGGGGTGGTCGTGGTGAGCATCGGCGAGGTGCTTGCGCACCCGCGACCGTGCACGGCTGAGCCGGGACATCACGGTTCCCACCGGGATACCCAGCGCCTCGGCGGCTTCCTTGTAGGCGAGCTGGTCCACGTCCACCAGCCAGATGACCGCGCGGAACCGAGGGTCCAGTGCCTCCAACGCCGCTTCGAGGTCGTGGTCGATGACCCGATCCAGCACCACATCCTCCGGGTCGTCTGCGACCGCTCGCCCGAAGGCTGGCTTTCGGTGTTCGAGGTCGGAGTGCGGGTCTGCGGTGATCGGGCGCTGCCTCCGGTGGCTGTTGATGTGGGCGCGACGCATGATGGTGAGCAACCAGGCCCGGGGGTGGGCGCCATCAAAGGACTCGATGCCCTTGAAGGCGCGGATCAGCGTCTCCTGCACCAGGTCTTCTGCCTCTGACCACGACCCGGTGAGTCGCTGCGCGACCCGCAGGAGGACCTCAGCCTCGGGCTCGACGTGCTCGGCGAACGCACGAGATCGCGCGTCTGAACCGGTCATCGAGGTGTGCTCCACGTCGGGGGAACCCACCCATGACACGAGATCATTCCCGGGGCCGGCACCAGAGTCGCTGGAATCAGAGTCATTGACTCCAGCATGGCGCAGGATGAGTGTCCTCCGGCCCGAACAGCGGGAATGCCCAGGGGTCCTGCCCGTGTTCTCTCTGGTGTGCCCGCCAAAACCACGAATCCCGTCCTGCCCGCCGATCTCACGCTGTTCGAGCCCACGGGGGCGGCGACTCCGTTTTCTTCGCCGCCACCGGGCCAGTTCACCGTCGTGCAGGTGGTCCGCTACTTCGGCTGCCTGCCGTGTCAGGACTGGCTGGTCGAGCTCGACCGGCTCCGGCCCCAGCTGGCCGCGTTGAACGCTGACGCCGCCGCAGTCGGCGGGTCAGCGGACTATCAGGCGCAGTGGTTGCAGGAAGAGCGCGGCGTCACGATGCCGGTGTACCTCGACCCCGAGCACGCCTTCCGCGAGGCCGTCGAGATGACCAAACCGCTGGGGTGGAAGCTGGCGAACCCGCGCGGCGCGGCGGCATACGTCCGGTCACTGCGACACGGGTACCGCCCCCAGAAGATCACGAAGGACACGGTGCGCAGCCCGGGCGTGGTCATCGTCGACAGCCAGCGTCAGGTCGTCTGGAGCCACGAAGGCGTGCGGATCGGCGACTACCCCGATCACGCCGTCATCCTGCGCGCGCTGGAAAAACTGACAGCAGCCTGACCACCAGGCGGGGTGACCAATGCCTCACGGCATCGATGCAGTCCGATCGCCCTCGAGAGGGTTGGATGGGGCGTAGCATCACCGCATCGAGGAGTCGTCTTGCCCCGCATCGCCCGTCGCACCTTTGTCGCCGCCCCAGCCGGACTCGTCTGGACCCTGATTCAGGAGTTCGACCGCTGGCACCCGCGACTGAACATCTACGAAGGCGGGCCGGAGTCGGCTCCCGACATCGTGGTCACGGTCGTCGAACGTGACGACGAGGCGTGGACCTTGCAGTACACGATGCCTGAGCCGCCCTTCCCGATCTCGGACCACCGCGCCACCATCTCGGTCGTCGTCAATCGCGAATCCACCTGCCACGTCGAGTGGTCGGCGGAATTCGAGAGCGATCCGGGCATCATCCACCTGCTGGAGGACCAGCTCGGCGACGACGTGTTCGCGCTGGCGCTGGACCGGCTGGCGTCCGCGGCCCATGAGCAGCACGCCGCTGACGTGGCACCGACAGGTACCAACAGCGCCGCCTGAGATTCACCGCCGCGTGCCATGATCAGCGCGTGCCAGATCCGCTGACGGAACGCTGGATCGCCGGCTGGGTCGCGATGCGCGGCCTCGAGATCTCCACGCTCGACGGCTGGCCGCTGATCCACGTGCGATCAGCCTCCCGGCGTTCGGAGCTGATCTGCGTCGCCCCGGGCGTTGAAGCGCTCCGAGCGCTGCTCCCCCACGTCGCCGGCGACCCCGAAGCGATGCTCACCGTCGTCGGAACCGATCTGAGCGCCTATCGCTCGATGCCTCTGCCCGACGACGTTCGAGTGGATCGACATGACGAGACCCTGATGACAGCCGCCATCGAGCCGGGCACCCTTCACGCCCTGCCTGAAGACCTCGTGGCCGACTGGGACCACGACGCCCGTGTCACCCACTATCGAGTCGAGGACGGTGAGCGGATCATCGCGGAGGGCGCAGTGGGTCTGCACGACGGTTGGGCCACGTTCGACGCAGTCGAGACCGCTCCCTCGCGCCAGCGTCAAGGTCTCGGCCGCCACGTCGTGTCTGCCCTGTCCTCACACGCCTACCGGCGCGGGGCTCGGCATGCCGTGCTCGCCGCCTCGGCCGACGGACGCGGTCTGTACGCATCGTTGGGCTGGACCGTCGAGCGCGAGCTGTTGTCGTTGATGGGTACGACATCGCCCCGTGGCGTCAGGAGTGCCACTTCTCGAAGCCGACGACGATCAGGCGCATCTGGCGGCGCGCGCCGTCCTTGATCTGCTGCTCGAGGTCGGGCCGGTTGTCAGGCATCTCGACGACCTCCTCGGCGTTGGAGACCATGTTGCGCACGAACAGCCGCGAGACCATCTGCACGTCCTCGGTCGTCCAGGTCTCGATGTTCGGCAGACGGCCCAGCACCACAGCCAGCTCGCTGACGAACAGGTCCAGCTCGTGGCGAATCGCCCGGCGCACGATGGGCGAGCCGCCGACGCGTTCGCGGGACACGAAGCCGAAGTGCGGCTTGGAGCTCTTGACCGACTCGACCAAGATCTCGGCGGCCGCGTCGATGATGTTCTCGAACAGCTTCGGATCTCGTTGCGCCTCGCGAATCATGCGTCGCAGCGTGGAGAAGGACTGCTCGACCAGCGCGAGCCCCAATTCGTCCATCGACTCGAAGTGCCGGTAGAACGCGGTGGGCACGACGCCAGCGTGCCGAGCCACCTGACGCAGGCTGACCTGCGCAAACCCTTGGTGCTGACCCAGATCGAGCGCGGCGTCCATGATCGCTTGCCGCGTGCGCTCCTTCTGCGCCTGGCGGGATTCGCCAGCAAGCTCGGTCATGCATCCATCCTAGTGTCGGAAGTTTCGGTGAACACCTGTAGCCCCATCATCGGGCCGCACCCGCACACTCGTGGCGCAGGTCACGCGCGTTGGACTTGCACACCCGCGCCAGGCAGGACATTATCTGAGTGTACGCACGTTCACTCAATCAGGAGATCACCCAATGGGCATCATCCGCACCGCACTGGCTTCCAAGCCCGTCGCTGCCCTGACGTCTCCTCACCACGTCGACCACTATCTGGAGCGCATCCACCCGATGGCCACCGCCACCTCGGTGCGGGGCACGGTCGTCGAGGTTCGCCGCGAGACCGGCGACTCCAGCACCGTGGTGATCCAGGCCAACGGCGCCTGGAAGGGCTTCCGGCCCGGTCAGCACGTGCAGTTCGGCGTCGAGGTCGACGGCACCCGCAAGGTGCGCGTCTTCTCGGTCTCCAGCAGCGCCGCCGTCCGTCGCGGCCGCGCCAGCCGCAGATTCAGCGTCTCCGTCAAGGCCCACCCCGACGGCTACGTCTCGCAGTTCCTGCACCGCGACATCACCCCCGGCACCACCATCTTCCTGTCGCAGGCCGAGGGCGAGTTCGTCCTGCCGGCCGAGGTCCCCGATCACGTCCTGATGATCAGCGGCGGATCAGGCATCACCCCGGTGATGTCGATGGTCCGCACGCTGCGCGAGCAGCGCCACACCGGCCGCATCACCTTCCTGCACTACGCCCGCACCCGCGAGGACGAGATGTTCACCAGCGAGCTTGACGAGCTGGCCGCTGCGGGCGCCGAGATCGTGCGGGTCTACACCCGCGAGACCGCGCCCGGTGCGGACCTGTCCGGCCGGTTCACCATCGACCACGTCAAGCACCTGGGCATCGATCCGACCGACACTCTCACCTTCGTGTGCGGCCCGGCCGGCCTGATCGCCACGGTTCGCGACTCCTACACCGAGCTCGGCGCCGCCGATCAGCTGCGCCAGGAGTACTTCAAGGTTCCCAGCGTCGACGTCAACGCCGCCGACGCCACCGGCACTCTCGAGTTCGACGCCGCGTCGATCTCGGCCGACAACTCCGGCGCGACCATTCTCGAGCAGGCCGAGGCCGCTGGCCTCACGCCCGCCTTCGGGTGCCGCATGGGCGTCTGCAACACCTGCGCCGTCAAGAAGCTCAGCGGCGCCGTTCGCCACGTCGTCACGCGGGAAGTCCACGCCAACACCGACGAGACCATCAAGATCTGCGTCAACGTTCCCGTCGGCGACGTCACCGTCGCCCTCTAGCCACCCGTTCCAGGAGGAATTCCATGTCCCGCAAGCTTGCTCCCATCGAGCCGCTCAGCGCGTCGAATCACAACGAGGCCCCGCAGCCGCTGGTCGGCCAGGACGCCGACAAGCGCGCCACGATCGGCCTCGACCTGCTCACCTACGAGCAGCTGGACGAGTTCGGCAACGAGCTCGATGCCGTGCGCCAGCGCGTCCTCGACGACCTCGGCCAGGCTGACGCCGACTACATCCGCCGCGTCATCCGCGTGCAGCAGGTCGCCGAGGTGCTGGGTCGCATCGGCATCTTCTTCCCCTTCTTCCTGCCGGTCTTCATCACCGGCATCGTGCTGCTGAGCGTGGCCAAGATCCTCGAGAACATGGAGATCGGCCACAACGTCATGCACGGCCAGTACGACTGGATGAACGACCCGCTGATCGACGGCAAGAACTACGAGTGGGACATCGTCGCGCCGGCCCAGGACTGGAAGCACGGCCACAACTACATCCACCACACGTACACCAACATCCACGGCATGGACCGCGACATCGGCTACGGGCTGCTGCGCATCGACGAGGACCAGCCCTGGTACCCCAACCACCGGTTCAACCTGCCGCTGGCCTTCTTCCTGATGCTGTTCTTCGAGTGGGGCGTGGCGTATCACGGCGTCGAGCTGGACGACTACCTCGCCGGCAAGATGACCAAGAAGGAGTTCGGCAACCGCAAGAGCCGTCTGGCCCGCAAGGTGCGCCGCCAGCTCACCAAGGACTTCGTCGTCTACCCGGCGATGGCCTTGGCACTGGTGCCGTTCGTCGGCTGGTGGGCCCCGCTCGCAGTCCTCGGTGCCAACTTCGCGGCCAACCTGGCGCGCAACATCTGGACCTTCCTGATCATCTTCTGTGGCCACTTCCCGGCCGAGGTCGCCACCTTCGCCGAAGAGGACGCACAGAACGAATCGCGCGGCCAGTGGTACCTGCGTCAGCTGCTCGGGTCGGCCAACATCAGTGGCAGCCGCCCGTTCCACATCCTCTCGGGCAACCTGAGCCACCAGATCGAGCACCACCTGTTCCCCGACATTCCTGCGCGCCGCTACCCCGAGATCGCCCCCGAGGTCCAGGAGCTGGTCCGCAAGTACGGCCTGCAGTACAACTCCGGTCGCATGTCGCGCCAGCTGTGGAGCGTCGCCGCGCAGCTCGCGCAGTACGGCGCGAAGCCCCAGGATCCGTACAAGCAGGGCAAGAGCCCTGAGTCCAAGGCCCTGCGCCGCGCCAAGCGCGACGAGGCCGCTCGTCGCGAAGAACAGGCACGTGCGCCACACTTGTCGGTATGAGCCTGGACCGGCGCGAGATCGCGAAAGACGTCGTACAACAATCGACTGAAGCCGCGATCGCCAGCGCCGGTCACGTGGTGGCCATCTTGTTCGAGACCGCCCGCAAGATCACGACGGAGTTCGGCGCCTTCGGCACCGAGATCTTCGAGATCGCTGAATCCAGCCGCCGCGCTGGCAAAGATGGCACAGACGCCGCAGACAGCAAGCCCTGAGGCCTTCGGCTCCGAATGACTGACATGACTTCAACTGTCGCCGTCATCGGCTCTGGCGTGTCAGGACTGACCGCCGCATACATTCTTCGTCAGCAGAACTTCGACGTCACGGTCTTCGAGGCCGACGACCGGTTCGGCGGGCACGCCCACACCCACACGATCGAGGACGCTGACGCCACCCACCGCGTGGACAGCGGATTCATCGTGCACAACGACCGCACCTACCCCCAGCTGCGGCGCCTGTTCGCCGAGCTCGACGTCGACGTGCACGCGACTGAGATGTCGATGAGCATCTCGTGCGAGGGCTGCGGCCTGGAGTTTGCCGGCGGCCGCGGCGGCAAGGGCATCTTCGCCCAGAAGCGCCGCCTGTTCGATCCCCAGTTCATCAAGATGCTGCTGGGCGTGAAGCGCTTCGGACGCCTCGCCCAAGAGCTGCTCGACTCCCCCGAATCGGCCGACGAGCCGCAGACCTACGGCGATTTCCTCCAGCAGCACGGCTTCAACGACTACTTCTTGTCGCACTACGCCATTCCGGTGGTGTCCTGCGTCTGGTCCTCGGGCCACGAGACCGCACTGCAGTATCCCGCGCGGTACCTGTTCACCTTCCTCAAGCACCACGGCTTCTTGTCCATCAAGGGTTCGCCGCAGTGGTTCACCGTCGTGGGTGGCTCACACAGCTACATCGACAAGGTGACGGCGTCCATCGGTGACGTCCGCGCCTCGACGGCCATCCGCCAGGTCACCCGCACCGCTGACGGTGTCGAGCTGATCGACGTGGCAGGCCAGATGCACCACGCCGATGCGGTCATCATCGCCACACATGCCGATGACGCCTTGGCGCTGCTGACCGACCCCACCGACGACGAACGCCGAGTCCTGGGCTCGTTCGAGTACTCGCAGAACGAGACGGTCCTGCACCGCGACGACTCCGTGCTGCCCCGCGCGACCGAGGCTCGGTCGGCGTGGAACTACCGCATGGGTTCGTGCGAGGAACGCAATGACCTCACGGCCGTCACCTACTGGATGAACCGGCTGCAGGGCATCGAGAGCGAGCGGCCCTTCCTGGTCACGCTCAACGCCTCGGAGCGCATCGATCCGGACACCGTGCACGCCACGATGCAGTACACCCATCCCATCTACACCCCCACCTCGGTGGCGGCTCAGTCCGAGCTGAAGACGCTGTTCTCGGCCACCACGGCCTACGCCGGCGCGTATCACGGGTGGGGCTTCCACGAGGACGGCTGCCGCTCCGGTGTGGACGCTGCAGCCGCCCTGGGTGCTGCATGGTGACGCGGGAGCTGCCCGCTCTGCCTGCCCTCGTCGAGGGCAAGGTCAAGCACACCCGCCGCGGACCGATCAAGCACCGGTTCACGAACCGCGTCTACCAGTGGTTGGTCGATCTCGACGACCTTCCGGCCATGCCGCGGGGTCTGCGGTCGTTCTCGACCTTCCACGCCGAGGACCACATCGGTGATCCCCAGGCGTCGATCCGCGACAACATCGAGCGGTTCTGCAAGGTCCAGGGCGTCGACGTGTCCGGCCATCAGATCATCATGCTGGCCAATGCCCGCGTGTTCGGGCACACCTTCGATCCCCTGAGCGTGTTCTGGGCGATCGCTCCGGACGGATCGTTGACCTGCGTCGTGGCCGAGGTGCACAACACCTACGGCGAGCGCCACGCCTACCTGCTGGAGCTCGACGAGAAGGGCCGCGCCGGCGTCGACAAGGCGTTCTACGTGTCGCCGTTCTTCGACGTCGCCGGACGCTACGACCTGAACTTCACCTTGTCGCCCGCCTTGGTGTCCTCGACGGTCGTGCTGAAGCCCGCTCCGGGCGCTCCTGCTGTGTTCTCGGCCACGTTCGGCGGACGTCCGCAGCGTGCGACGCCACGCAGATTGATCACCTTGTTGGTGAAAATGCCGTTCGTGACCCATCGAACGAGCCTGCTGATTCGAATGCATGGCGTCTGGTTGTGGATCCGACGACTACCAGTCGTCGCCCGGCCAGCCCATCATCCCCAGGAGGGAACGCAATGACTGACATCGCCACCGACCGTTGGCCCGGAGTGGTCCGGACACCTCGCACGCCGTTCAAGGCACGCGTCGCTGCGGCGATTCTTCGCCCCGCCGCCAACCGCGCCCCCGTCCACATGACGTTCCCGGACCGCGAGCCGTGGGGCGCCGGCGGTCCCGACGCACCCGAGATGAAGATCGTTCGCCCGAAGGCGTTCTTCGCTCGCCTCGGCGCCGACACCAAGGTCGGCTTCGGCGAGGCGTACATGGCTGGCGACTGGACCACCGGTGCCGACACCGATCTGGCCGATCTGCTGACGCCGTTCGCCGAGCGCATCACCCAGCTCGTGCCGCAGTCCCTGCAGAAGGCGCGCGTGCTGGTCGACAAGCGACTGCCGCACCACACCCGCAACTCGGTCTCCGGGTCGAAGAAGAACATCGAAGCGCACTACGACCTGTCCAACGACATGTTCGAGGCCTTCCTCGACCCGTCGATGTCGTACTCGGCCGCCTGGTTCACCAGCGACGACGAGACCCTCGAGCATGCGCAGATGCGCAAGATCGACGGCATCCTGGACGCCGCCCACGTGACCGAGGGCACCCGGGTGCTCGAGATCGGTAGCGGCTGGGGCGCGCTCGCCGTCCGCGCGGCCCAGCGCGGCGCGAAGGTCACCACCATCACGATCTCCACCGAGCAGGCGATCCTGGCCCGGGAGCGGTTCGCCGCAGCCGGCCCCGAGGTCGAGAACCTGATCGACCTGCAGCTGGTCGACTACCGCGACGCGACCGGCGAGTACGACGCCATCGTGAGCGTCGAGATGATCGAGGCCGTGGGCGAGGAGTACTGGCCCACGTACTTCGCCAAGATCGATGAGCTGCTGGCCCCCGGAGGGTCGGTGGCGATCCAGGCCATCACGATGGAGCATCACCGCTACCTGACCACGCGCAACTCCTACGGCTGGATCCAGAAGTACATCTTCCCGGGCGGCCTGATCCCGTCGCTCGACGCGATCGACCAGAATCTGGCCGCCCACACGTCCGGGCTCAAGGTCACGCAGAAGCACTCGCTGGGCCAGGACTACGCCCGCACCCTGCGGGCCTGGCGCGACAACTTCACGGCCAACTGGGACGGCGTGCGCGGACATGGCTTCGACGAGACGTTCCGTCGCATGTGGGAGTTCTACCTGGCGTACTGCGAGGCGGGCTTCAAGACGGGCTACATCGACGTCTACCAGCTGCAGATGCAGCGCGAGGTCTGAAACTTCTGCCCCACACCCATCCATCCCGGTGGCGGTCACGAATGACTGATGTAACCGCACACCGAGGGAGGGCACATCATGGCAGAGATCTCACGGCTTCCGGCACCGATCCAGGAAGCCTACGAATGGCAGTACGAGGGTGCATGCCGGACGGTCGACCCGGAGACATTCTTCTCCCCCGACGCCGAGCGTGGCCCCCGCCGCCGCACTCGTGAGGCCAACGCCAAGGCGCTCTGCGCCGTGTGCCCGGTGCTCCAGCAGTGTCGGGCCCACGCCCTGCAGGTGCAGGAGCCGTACGGGGTGTGGGGTGGGCTGACCATCAACGAGCGCGCCGAGATCATCGCGAACGCTCGCCGGGCCGGCTCTCGCCGGGCCGGCTGACGACCGCCACAGGGCCTCAGGCGTAGAACACCTTCTCGACGACCTGCCTCGCGTAGCGGGTGGTGCGCAGGTAGTCGTCGACCATGCGTTCGCTCTGGTCGGCGCCGTACCCCAGCAGATGTGCGACACCGGCGCGCTCGCCGGACTGCTCGACCATCGACTCCGCTGGCTTGGCGCGCATGAGGACGACAGCGTTGCGGATCCGACTCACCATCCGCCAGGCCGCCTCGAGGCTCTCCGCCTCGTCGACCGAGATCAGGTCAGCGCCAGAAGCGGCGTGCAGGGCCGCGATGGTTCGCGTCGTGCGCAGCTCGGGGACGGCGTGCGCGTGCTGCATCTGCAGCAGCTGCACGGTCCACTCGACGTCGGCCAGTCCGCCACGACCCAGCTTGAGGTGGGTGTTCGGGTTGGCCCCACGCGGCAGTCGTTCGGCATCCACCCGAGCCTTGATGCGCCTGATCTCGCGGACTTCCGCGGACGTCGCCCCCCCGGCGGGCCAGCGCAGCGGGTTGATCAGATCGGTGAACTCTGCGCAGAGCTGCTCGTCGCCGATCGTGGCGCGGGCCCGCAAGAGCGCCTGCGCCTCCCACACCGCCGACCACTTCTCGTAGTACGAACGGTAGGACTCGAACGACCGCACCAGTGAGCCGTTCTTGCCGTCCGGCCGCAGGTCGGCGTCAAGCTCCAGGGGCGGGTCGTCGCCAGCAGCCGCGAGGGTCTTGCGCATGTTCTGAGCCACCGCCAACGCACTGGCCGTGGCCGCCTCGGGGTCCACGTCGTCGTGCGGGGCGTGGACGAACATCACGTCGGCGTCTGATCCGTAGGCGGCTTCGAAGCCACCGAGTCGCCCCATCAAGATGACGGCCATGCGGGTCGGCAACGGTCCGCGCTCGGCTTCGACGGTGGCGATGGACGCCGCGAGAGCGCCTCTGAGGGTCGCGGTGCCGACATCGGTCAGCGCTTCCCCGACCTGCAGGATGTCGAGGCGGCCCTGCACGTCAGCGATCCCGATGCGGGACAGCTCGCGACGTCTGATCCGGCGCACCGCACGGATGCCGGCCGCTCCGTCGGACTGGCGCGACACCGCGAGGTCGACCTCGGCGAACAACCGTTCGGCGTCGCGGGGCACCAGCTCGGCGTCGTCGCCCAGCAGAGCCACCGAGTCCGGCGCCCGCAGGATGAGGTCGGTGACCCAGCGGCTGGAGGACAGGACGTGCGCCAGCTGCTCAGCGCTCTCGCCCTCGTCGCGCAGCTTGCGCAGGTACCAGTGCGACCCGCCGAGCTCCTCAGAGATCTTGCGGAACGCCAGCAGGCCCGCGTCAGGATCCGTTGAAGCCGCGAACCACTCGAGCATGGCGGGCAACAGCGATTTCTGAATCGACGCACGCCGCGAGACCCCCTTCGTGAGGGCCTGGATGTGGCTGAGGGCGCCGTGCGGATCGGTGAAGCCCAGGGCCGTGAGCCGCTGCTCGGCAGCCAGCTCGGTCAGACGCAGGCCCTCGCTGGGCAAGGAGGACACAGCCTCCAGCAGCGGCTGGTAGAACAGCTTCTCGTGCAACCGGCGCACCACGCGCCGGTGCGCCTGCAGGTCCTTGGTCAGCAGCTCGGCGGAGTTGACCCGAAATCCCATGCTGCGGCCGATCCGGCGCAGGTCCTCGGGATCGTCGGGCACGATGTGGCTGCGCCGCAGACGAAAGAGCTGGATGCGGTGCTCCAGGGTGCGCAGGAACTCATAGGACTCGGCCAGTGCGGAGCCATCGCGACGGCCCACATAACCACCGTCGGTCAGGGCGTCGAGCGCATCCAGCGTGGTGGAGCTGCGCAACGACTCGTCGGCGCGACCATGCACCAGCTGCAGGAGCTGCACCGCGAACTCCACGTCGCGCAGACCGCCGGCGCCCAGCTTGAGCTGGCGGTCGCGATGCGCCGTGGGGATGTTGTCGATGACCCGACGCCGCATGGCCCGCACTTCGGTCACGAAGTTCTCGCGCCGACTGGACGTCCAGATCATCGGCGAAAGCGCCGTCAGGTAAGACTCGGCGAGGTCGGTGTCGCCCGCGGCGTACCGGGCCTTCAGCAGGGCCTGGAACTCCCACGTGCTGGCCCAGCGCTCGTAGTAGGCGACGTGGCTGGCCAGCGAACGCACCAGCGGTCCGTGCCGTCCTTCAGGGCGCAGGTTCGCGTCGACCTCCCAGATCGTCCCTTCGCCGGTGTGTTGCCCACAGATCCGGATGACGGCCGTGGCGAGGCGGGTCGCGGTCTCGAGCGCGCGCTGGCCGTCGCCGCCGTCGGGTGTCTCGTGCACGAAGACGACGTCGACGTCAGAGATGTAGTTGAGCTCACGGCCGCCGGTCTTTCCCATCGCCATGATCGTGAACCGGCATGCGTCGGGGTCGTCCTCGGCGGCACGGGCGATGTTCAGGGCGGCGCCGAGGGTCGCGACGGCGAGATCGGACAGCTCGGCCGACGACTCCGTGAAGGTCGTGTGTGCCGTGAGGTCGCGAGCTGCGATGTGGAGCAGCTTGCGGTGATAACCGATCCGCAAGGAATCAGGATCCGTGGCGACCTCGACCTGGGTGCGCATGGCCTCCAGTGACAGCGGGCGGGTGGACAGCTCGTCGGCGCCGAGATCAGCGATGAACTCAGGATGCCGGGCGAGGAACTCGCCGAGGGCTTGGCTGGTGCCCAGCACCACGAGCAACCGTTGGCGCAGATCGGCGTCGGACAGCAGGTCCATCAGGGCCTTGCTGCCGATGCTGGCTGCGATGTCGGCCAACGCATGCAGCGCCGTGTCGGGGCTCGCGACTCCCACGATCTGCTCGACCAGGGCCTTGTCGGCGCCCAGACGTTCGATCAGCGTGCCGGCTTCGATGGCATCACGGAAGCCCCGTCGGGAGAGGTCAGGTACGTCGGCGGCCACCCTCGCAGGTTACCCACCGACGAGCGGACCTCACACCATCGGCATCAGGCGATCCAGCTCGAACTGGGTGACCTGCGAGCGGTAGTCCTGCCACTCGGCGCGCTTGTTGCGCAGGAAGAAGTCGAAGACGTGCTCGCCCAGCGTCTCCGCCACGAGCTCGCTGGCCTCCATGGTGCGGATCGCCTCGTCGAGGTTGCGGGGCAGCGGAGCGATGCCCATGGCGCGACGCTCGTTCTCGCTCAACGCCCAGACGTCGTCCTCGGCCTCGGCGGGCAGCTCGTACTTCTCCTGAACACCCTTGAGGCCGGCCGCCAGGACGAGCGCGAACGCCAGATAGGGGTTGCAGGCAGCATCGATGGCCCGGTGCTCGATCCGGGCCGAGTTGCCCTTGTGCGGCTTGTACATGGGGATGCGGATCAGGGCTGAACGATTGTTGTGGCCCCAGCAGACGTAGTTGGGTGCCTCGCCACCGCCCGCGAGCCGCTTGTAGGAGTTGACCCACTGATTCGTGACGGCGGTGATCTCCGGCGTGTGGTGCAGCACGCCAGCCACGAAGGCACGACCCGTGGCGCTCAGCTGGTACTCGGCGCCGGCGTGGAAGAACGCGTTCTCGTCGCCCTCGAACAACGACACGTGGGTGTGCATGCCCGAACCGGGGTGCTCGGTGAACGGCTTGGGCATGAACGAGGCCCACTTGCCCTCGCTGAGCGCCACCTCACGCACGATCGTGCGGAACGTCATGATGTTGTCGGCGGTGGACAAGGCGTCGGCGTAGCGCAGGTCGATCTCCTGCTGGCCGGGTCCGCCCTCGTGGTGGCTGAACTCCACCGAGATGCCCATGCTCTCGAGCATCGTGATGACCTCACGACGGAAGTCCTGCCCGCCGCCCTGGGCGGTGTGGTCGAAGTACCCGCTGTCGTCGACCGGCACAGGCCGCTCCCCCGGGCCGGGCTTGCCCTTGAAGAGGAAGAACTCGATCTCGGGGTGGGTGTAGAAGGTGAATCCGGCGTCCTTGGCCTTGCTCAGGGTGCGCTTGAGCACGTACCGCGGATCGGCGTACGACGGCGTGCCGTCCGGCATCGTGATGTCGCAGAACATGCGGGCGGTGGCCGGCGTCTCGCCGCGCCACGGCAGGATCTGGAAGGTCGACGGGTCGGGCATGGCCAGCATGTCGGCCTCGTGCACGCGGGCGAAGCCCTCGATGGCGGAGCCGTCGAAGCCGATGCCCTCGCTGAACGCGCCCTCGAGCTCGGCGGGGGCGATCGCGACGGACTTCAGCGACCCCAGCACGTCGGTGAACCACAACCGCACGAATCGCACGTCGCGCTCCTCGAGCGCCCGGAGCACGAAGTCTTCCTGTTTGCCCATGGGGTCAGTCTCCTTGCGAATTGTTTCGGCCATGTTTCTACCCTGACGTTGCCAGACATCGAGATGATCGGCGTCACCGACGTGGCTCGATAGGCTCGGGGCGTGCCCCAGCTTCGTCTCGCCCTCGCCCAGGTCAACGCGACGGTCGGTGATCTCGCCGGCAACGCCGATCTCGTCGTCGACTTCTGCCGCCAGGCCGTCGAGCAGGACGTCCACCTGGTCGTCTTCCCCGAGATGGTGCTGACCGGCTACCCCATCGAGGACCTCGCCATGCGGGCCTCGTTCATCAAGGCATCGATCGCCGGAGTCCAGACGCTGGCCGAACGCCTGGCGCAGGAGGGGTGCGGCGACCTCGTGGCCATGGTCGGGTACCTCGGTCACGCCGAGGGCGTCGACGACCGCCTCGGCATCCCCAAGAACGCTCCGCAGAACTGCGTGGCGGTGATCCACGGCGGCCGGATCGTCGCGTCGCAGGCCAAGCACCATCTGTGGAACTACGGCGTGGGCGACGAGATCCGCAACTTCGTGCCGGGCGACACGATCAACCTGGTCCAGATCGGCGGCATCGACGTCGCGCTGGCCATCTGCGAGGACCTGTGGCGCGACGGCCCGTCCGCCGCAGCGAAGGCGGCCGAGGCCGCGCTGCTCGTCGTCCCCAACGGCTCCCCCTACGAGGCCGACAAGGACGACGTGCGTCTCGACCTGTGCGCACGCCGTGCCCGCGAGGGCGAGTGCGTGCTGGCCTACGTGAACCTGGTCGGGGGCCAGGACGAGCTGGTCTTCGACGGCGACTCCATCGTGGTCGACGCCACCGGCCGCGTGCTGGGACGATCCCAACAGTTCGACCCCGAGCTGCTCGTGGTGGATCTGGACCTGCCCGCCGCCACCGAACCGATGCCCGATCCGGATGAACGCTTTGGCGGCCTGCGCATCCGCCGCACCATCGTCAGCGCGGAGCCGTTCGCCGCGTACGAGCCGCGGCCCGTGGTCCACCACGAGCGCATGGAGCGGAACGAGGAGATCTACACCGCGTTGGTCACGGGGCTGCGCGACTACGTGCACAAGAACGGCTTTTCCTCGGTGCTGTTCGGGATGTCCGGCGGCATCGACTCCACGCTCGTCGCTGCCATTGCCGTCGATGCCCTGGGCGCGGAGAACGTGTTCGGAATCTCCAACCCGAGCGCCTGGTCCTCCGAGCACAGCAAGTCCGATGCCGCGGAGCAGGCCAGGCGAACCGGCCTGTCGTTGCAGACCGTCCCGATCGCGCCGATCTTCGACGCATACCAAGAAGCCCTGCATCTCGACGGGCTGGCCGAGGAGAACCTGCAGGCTCGTGTCCGTGCCGTGATCTGGATGGGGCTGTCGAACCAGCACGGCCACCTGGTGCTGGCGTGCGGCAACAAGTCCGAGCTGGCCACCGGGTACTCGACCATCTACGGCGACGCGGTGGGGGGCTACGCACCGATCAAGGACGTGCCCAAGACGCTGGTGTGGGAGCTGGCGCGCTGGCGCAACGAGATCGCCGTCGAGCGCGGCGAGACTCCCCCCATCCCGGAGAACACCATCTCCAAGCCGCCGTCCGCCGAGCTGCGGCCCGGGCAGCTCGACACCGACTCGCTCCCGCCGTACGAACTGCTCGACGCCGTGCTCGACGCCTACGTCGAGCGCGACCTCGGCTCAGCAGCGGTCATTGCCGAAGGATTCGACCCCGCACTGGTGGAACGGGTCATCGGGCTGGTCGATCGCGCCGAGTACAAGCGCCGGCAGTACCCGCCAGGACCCAAGGTGTCGCGCCGCAACTTCGGCCGGGACCGGCGTGTGCCCATCACGCACCGGTGGCGCGAGAAGCTCTGACCGACTGAGGCCCCCTGCTGCGCAGTGACCATGACACGCGTCACACCGGCTGCCCGGCGTCGAGGGATCTGGCAGGCTGGAATCATCCGTGGACCCCGGCTGGGGCTGCGAGACGAACAGGAGAGCCCACCATGGCTGAAGAGACCGCTCCCTACGGCGCTGGCCCCGCGCCCACCGAGAAGAAGCGCACGCGCATCCGCACCCATCACCTGCAGACGATGAAGGAGCGGGGCGAGAAGTGGACGATGCTGACGGCCTACGACCAGTACGCCGCCGCCACGTTCGACGAGGCCGGGGTCGAGGTCCTGCTCGTCGGCGACTCTGCGTCCAACAACGTCTACGGCAACGTGACGTCGCTGCCCGTCACGGTGGACGAGCTGATCCCGCTGGTGCGGGCCGTGGCCCGATCGGCCCCGCATGCGCTGGTGCTCGCGGACCTGCCGTTCGGGTCCTACCAGGCCTCACCGGAGCAGGCGTTCCACACCGCCGTCCGCTTCATGAAGGAAGCCGACGCGCACGCGGTCAAGCTCGAGGGCGGCCTGCCGATGGTGCCGCAGGTCAAGCTGCTCACCGACGGCGGCATCCCGGTGTGCGCCCACATCGGCTTCACGCCGCAATCCGAGCACAATCTGGGCGGCTACCGGGTCCAGGGCCGAGGGGACGGGGCCGCCCGCATGGTCGAGGAGGCGCTGGCGCTGGAGGAAGCAGGTGCGTTCGCGATCGTCATGGAGATGGTGCCCACCGGCGTCGCGGCCGAGGTCACCAAGGCGTTGCGCATCCCCACCGTCGGGATCGGCGCCGGCATCGAGTGCGACGCCCAAGTGCTGGTGTGGCAGGACATGATGGGCCTCAACACCGGCAAGGCCCCGCGATTCGTCAAGCGATACGCCGATCTGCACGCAGTCATGCTTCAAGCGGCACAGGAGTACGTGTCCGACGTCAAGGGCGGCACGTTCCCCGAGGAGCAGCACTCTTTCCTCGAGTGAGCCGCACGTCCCGCCGCGTGGCGCAGCATGGTCGCCTTAGCACCGTCTGATCAGCCACTTTGCGCCGCTCGCGGGACAGCTTGCGCCACTCGCAGACGGGTCAGGCCGACCAGCCCCACCAGTTCGCGCCAGCGAGCACCACGAGGAACCAGACCACGACCCCGCCGGCAGGAATCCAGGGGCACCGCTCAGGCTGCGAGCGCGCCCATCGGCGCATCAGCACGGCCTGAGGCACCAGCAGCAGGCAGACCAGCACGACGGCCCACCACGGGGCGTACAACGAGGTGCTGATCGACAGCCACAGCAGGATGCACAGACCGACCACACCGATCCAGGGTCCGGAGCGCTGCAGCTTCAGGCGACGGCGCCGACGGCTCATGCGTCGCCGGAGTCCTTGGGTGCGTCCTCGTTCCAGTCCGGGTCGTTGTCCCACTCCTTGGTGCGCTGTGCGGCGATCTCGAGCGCTCGCGCAGCCTCCTCGGCCGTGTCGTACGGGCCGAGTCGGTCGGCCGCGCGGCAGCCGTCCTCGCCTTCGACTCGGTCGTGCTTGGTGCAGTAGTAGAACTTCGCATCGCTCATGGACCCCATCCTGCCTCTATCGGTCGGCCTCCACCCGTCGGCCCCCACCCGTCGGCAACGGCCTCTATGGTTGCCTCGTGACCGATCTGAGCGCTGGCCTGGTCTCCCCCGGCCGCGTGGTACCCCACTCGATCGATCGCCCCGAGTACGTCGGCCAGATCGAACCTCTGCCCTACCGCGGATCTTTGGTTCGCGATGCCGAGACGATCGAGGCGATGCGGATCGCAAGTCGGATTGCGGCGCAAGCCCTCGAGGCCGTCGGCCACGCCGTTCGACCCGGCATCACGACCGATGCGCTCGATGCCATCGGGCACGAGTTCCTGATCGATCACGGCGCGTATCCCTCGACACTCGGCTACCGCGGCTTCCCCAAGTCGCTGTGCAGCAGCGTCAACGAGGTCATCTGCCACGGCATCCCTGACGACCGCCGTCTGGAAGACGGGGACATCGTCAACATCGACATCACGGCCTACCTGGGCGGCGTCCACGGCGACACCAACCGGACCTTTCTGGTCGGCGACGTCGACGAAGAGTCACGCCTGCTGGTCGAACGCACCCTGGAGGCCACCTTGCGGGCCATCCGTGCGGTCCAGCCGGGCCGCCAGATCAACACCATCGGACGGGTCATCGAGTCCTACGCCCGACGATTCGGCTACGGCGTCGTGCGCGAGTTCACCGGCCACGGTGTCGGACCGGCCTTCCACGACGGCTTGATCGTGCCGCACTACGACGACCCGAGCGCCACCACCATCCATGCAGGTGGGCATGACCTTCACGATCGAGCCGATGCTGACGCTCGGCAGCGCCGACTGGTACCTGTGGGACGACGACTGGACGGCCGTCACCGCCGATCACTCACGGACCGCACAGTTCGAGCACACCATCCTGGTGACCCCTGACGGCGCCGAGATCCTGACGCTCCCCTAGCTGGGAATCCAGTTGAACTCATCCGGGTTGGGTCCGATGCGGCCGTCGCGGTCGAGGGCGGAGATCAGGCCCATCTGGCCGTCGTCCAGCTCGAAGTCGAACAGCGCGAAGTTCTCCTCGACCCGGCTGCGGGTGACGGACTTGGGGAACACGATGTCGCCGCGCTGGACGTGCCAGCGCAGCACCACCTGGGCCGCGGTGCGGCCGATCTCAGCCGCGATACCAGTGATGGTGGGGTCGTCGAGCACCTGGCCCTGGGCGATGGGCGACCAGGCCTCGACCGCGATGCCGAGCTCACGGCACACCTCGCGCAGGTCGTTCTGCGCGAAGTACGGGTGCACCTCGATCTGGTTGACCGCCGGCACGATCTCGGACTCGTCGATCAGGCGGCGTAGGTGGTTGGCCTGGAAGTTGGACACGCCGATCGCCTTGGCGCGGCCGTCACGGTAGCCCTCCTCGAGGGCCTTCCAGGTCTCGACGAAGTCGATGTCGATGCCCGGCAGCGGCCAGTGGATGAGGAACAGGTCGATCTGCTCGATGCCGAGAGTCGACAGCGTCAGGTCGAGGGCCGCGAGCGCATCGTCGTGAGCGTGGAAGCCGTTGTTGAGCTTGCTGGTGATGAACACCTCGTCGCGGGCCAGATCCGAGGCTGCCAGAGCCTCGCCGACCCCCGCCTCGTTCTGGTACATCTCGGCGGTGTCGATGTGCCGGTAGCCGACGTCGAACGCCGACAAGGTCGCGTCCTTGGTCTCGTCCGGCTTCACCTGGTAGACCCCATAACCGAGCTGGGGGATCGACGTGCCGTTGTTCAGGGAGATGGTGGGAACTGAAGTCATGACTCGAACGTAGCGCGGCGGCCCAGCGGCGCATCTTGACCGGACATCTGCGTCGTGCGGGGTGCGAATGAGCCAGCCTGTAAGCCGGATTCTGTCCCGCTGATCCGATTGCTCGGGGCGGGGGCGACCATCCATCTGGGGCGCCCATTGCTGGACGCCTCGGTGCGACCTACCCGCTGACATGAGACGAGCAGCCCGTCAGCGCAGACCCCGAAGGGTCCTCTTGGTCTTGCTCCCGGTGGGGTTTACCTAGCCGCACCGGTCACCCGGCACGCTGGTGAGCTCTTACCTCACCGTTTCACCCTTACCCGCACCCTCGGCCCGAAGGCTGAGGGCCGCTGGCGGTCTGTTTTCTGTGGCACTGTCCCGCACGTCACCGTGGGTGGCTGTTGGCCACCACCGCGCTCTGTGGAGTCCGGACTTTCCTCGAGCCGCCCGAAGGCGGACCGCGGCCGCCCGGCCGGCTCATTCGCGCTCTCAGCGTACCGTGATGCGCCCGTGCGCTACGCTGGCGGCACGAAAGGGAGTAGTCCCCAACAGCTGTGTCGACATACTGACCGCCCCGCTGGCTCGCCAGCGAGAAGGTCCGGTGCAGCAGGCCAGTTCCACTGGCGGACGAGACTTTCGACCAGTAGTTGTCCTGTTTCACTGACAGCCTGGTCGAGGACTCGTCATACAGGCTCTTCGTCCAGGTGACGAGGAGCCTTTGTCGTGTATGCGTTCTTGCTGAGCACCGCCGTGATCTTCGTGGCCGAGCTCGGCGACAAGAGCCAGCTGATGGCCATGACGTTCGCGACCCGCTACCGGGTGCGCGACGTGCTGGTCGGCATCACGGTCGCCACGGCCGTCGTGCACCTTGCATCAGTCGGTCTGGGCAGCTGGGTCGGCGACAGCCTCGCCCACCAGCAAGGCGCCGTCGCCGTTCTCGGCCGGTGTCGCGTTCCTCGCCTTTGCCGTGTGGACATGGCGAGGCGATCAGCTCAGTGCCGACGAATCGGGTCGGGCCGCACGAAGCACTGGCGTGGCCATCGTCGCTGTCGGGGTGGCGTTCTTCCTGGCCGAGCTCGGCGACAAGACGATGCTCGCCACGATCACCTTGGCCACCCAGGAGGGTTGGCTCGGCACCTGGATCGGCAGCACGGTCGGCATGGTCGCCGCGGATGCCCTGGCGATCGTGGTGGGCGCACGTCTTGGACGTCGCCTGCCGGACCGACAGATCAGGATGGGTGCCACCGCGGCGTTCGCCATCTTCGGCCTGCTGCTGATCGCCGATGGCGTGGGTTGGCTGTGACCAGCGGTCGATAGGGTCGGCCCGTGCTTGTCCTGCTGCCGCCGTCCGAAGGCAAGACCCGACCGGAGGACGGTGCGCCGCTCGACGTGGAGTCGTTGAGCTTCCCGCGCCTGACCGCCACCCGCGAGCAGCTGCTGCGCACCCTGGTCAAGGTGTCAGCTGGCAACCCGAAGCGCGCCGCCGAGGTGCTCGGTCTGGGTCCCACCCAGGCTGACGCGCTCACCGTGAACGCAGCGCTGTTGACGGAGCCGACAGCCCGCGCCGACGCGGTGTACACCGGAGTGTTGTTCTCGGCGCTCGACCTGCCGTCCCTCGACGAGGCGACCCGGCACCGCGCCGACGCCACGATCGCTGTGGCCAGCGCCCTGTTCGGCCTGTTGCGCCCCTCCGACCTCATCCCGGCCTACCGCATGTCGGGCAGCGTCTCCCTGCCGCGCCTGGGACCGGTGGCGAGCCGCTGGCGCCCGCTGCTCCCCCGCGCCATCGCACACGCGGCCGGCGACGGGCTGGTCATCGACCTCCGATCGGGCATGTACGTCGCCCTGGGCAGGACGCCAACTTCCCTCGCCGACCGCACCACATCGCTTCGCGTGCTGCACGAGCACCGGGGCGAACGCAAGGTCGTGAGTCACTTCAACAAGGCCACCAAGGGGCGGATCGTGCGCGATCTTCTGGAGTCCGGCGCTGATCCCAGCACCATCGACGACTTCGAGGTGGCCCTGCGCGACCTCGGCTGGACCACCGAACGTCACGGCAATGCGCTCGACGTCATCGTCGCCGAGATCTAAGCCCCGAATTCGATCAGATGCCGGACTCGGGGGTGCGGATGAGGATGCGGTCGCACTCGGGGCAGCGGAGCACTTCGCCCTCGGGGGCTGCGGCCAGATCACGCAGATCGGCGCTGTTCACCTCGAGCTGGCAGCCCTCGCACCGCCGGGCGCGTAGCGCGGCCGCGCCGACACCACCCTTGTGTGCCCGGACCTTCTCGTAGAGCGCGAGCAGGTCGTCGGGGACCTTGGTGAGGACCTGCTGGCGATCAGCCCGTGCAGCGTCGAGCTGGCCGTCGATCTCGATGACGGCCGCATCGCGCGCCCCCGTCAGGTGCTCCATGTCGGTGTCGAGCGAGACGAGATCTCCGGTGATGTTCTGCAATCGCGCTTGAGCTTCCTCCAGCTGCTCCATGACCTCGAGCTCCTCGTCCTCCAGCGTCGTGATGCGACGCTCGAGGGCCACGAGCTCGTGCTGGAGGCTCTCCAGATCCTTCGGGTTGGTGATGACACCGGAGTTGAGCCGCTCCTCGTCCCGGGTCCGCCGGGTCTTGACCTGTTCGACCTCGGCGTCGGCCTTCTTCTGCTGGCGGGTCAGGTCGGCGACCTCGGTGTCAGCCTCGATGCGCGCTCCGTCGAGCTGGCCACGCTTCTCCGCCAGCTCGGCGATCTTCGCCAGCTCCGGCAGGGAACCGCGGCGGTGCGTCAGCCGGGCGATGGCGGCGTCCTGGGCCTGCACGTCGAGCAGGGCGGACTGGGCAGTGTCGTCGGCTATCACTGGGCCACCGTACCCGCCTGATGAGATGTCCACGGGTCGGTCACGATCTCGGACACCCGGGTCTGCACGCCGGGAACGCGTGCTGCGATCTCAGCAGCCGCAACTGGCAGCCAGGTCCACTCCGCAGACCAGTGCGGGACGTCGATGACCGGGCATCCCCCTGACTCCAGATGTTCGCTGACCGGGTGGTGGCGCAGATCCGACGTGACGTACACGTCTGCCCCGGCCGCCGTGGCCGTGCTGAGCAGGAAATCGCCAGATCCCCCGCACAGCGCCACCGTGCGGATCTCCCGTTCGAGGTCACCGGCGATGCGGTTGGCGCTGTGGTGCGCGGGCAGTGCCGCGGCGACGGAGCGTGAGAACTCCCCCAGCGTCGTCGGTTCGGGCAGCACGCCGATACGGCCGCTCCCACGACTGTCCGGGCCGGTCTGCAGCTCCAGCACCTGGTGGGCGACCTCCTCGTACGGGTGCGCCGCGACCATGGCCTCGCGCACGAGCGAACGCAGGTGCGGAGGCGCAACCAGCTCGACTCGGCGTTCCTGCACGTGTTCAACCTCCCCCACCCTGCCGATGGCCGGGTTCGCGCCGTCGAGCGGGCGGAACGAGCCCACGCCCTCGGATCGGAAGTACACCTGCTCGTAGTCTCCGATGCCACCGGCGCCCACGGCGTGCATGGCCGCGACGACCTGATCGGCGTGGTCGACGGGCACGTACACGATCCACGCGTCGATCGGCGGGAGCGGATCGGGGTCCAGGGGACGCAGATCCGTGAGTCCTAGAGCCAGCGCCATCGACTCCGAGACTCCGAACGCCGGACTGTCGGCGTTGGTGTGACACGTGTGCAGGGCGATGCCATGGCGGGTGAGGGAATGCACGACTCGTCCCTTGGGCGTCGTGGCTGCCATCGACGTGACGCCGGTGAGCCACAACGGGTGATGCGTCACGACGAGGTCGGCGCCCCACTCGATCGCCTCGTCGACGACGGCCTGCACGGGATCGACAGCGAACAGGATCCGGGTGACTTCCTGCTCCGGGTCCCCGGCCACGGTGCCGACGGCATCCCAGTCGGCGGCGCGAGCAGGGTCATACATCTCATCCAGGGCAGACACGACGTCACAGAGGCGGATCGGCATCCCCGCACTGTAGTCGGGCCGCTAGTCGGACTCCGCGTCCTCCGCGTCGAGTCGTCGACGTCTGGTGACGAACCACGCTGTGGCAGCCACCGCGAACGACAGCGGCCACCACGGCACTCCGCCGGACTCTTGAGGCGGCTCGTCGAAACTGGTCGAGGGCGCCGGCAAGCTCTCGGTGGGAGTGGGGTCAGGGCTCGGCGTGAGCTCGTCCCCGAGGTCGCTGCCACCCTCGTCGATGGGTTCCTGCTCCGCCTCGTCAGCGACGTCGTCGCGAAGCTCGGATTGTTGCCGATCGTCCTGCTGACCGTTGATGTACCCGTCATCAGCGCCGACGGAGTATCCGGTGTTGAACCCTTCCTCGTACGCCCGCTGCTGCTTCGCGTCATCGGGAAACAGGACCGGTGGTGGTGGGGGCTCCATCGCGGACGCGGTCGTGGTCGCCGAAGCGACCACGACCAGCGCCACGAGGATCGACGCAGCGATTCGTGCTGCCATGCTGGCCCAACGCATCATGCTTCCCTCTCGTCGAGGTGCACAACGAGCGTGCGCAGCTCCTGGTTACTCTGCGGCGCTCCCTACCGGGGCGGCGGCAGGTCGTCGCGAGGACGACCACGCTCGGCCGCCTGTCCGTTGATGACCAGGCTGGCGAGGATGCCGATCAGACCGGCTGCCATCAGGATGTAGCCGACCATCACCAGGTCGACGCCGCTGATGGCGTCCTGGACGGCGAAGGCCAAGATCGCGCCAACGGCCAAGAGGAAAACTGATCCACCGATGTACATGGGTGTGCCCTTTCGTTGGTGACTGTCACCGAGAACCGTAGCGACTATGTGACGCGCGCGCCGATCGTGGTCGCTCAGGCCACCACTGCCAGCGCCATCGGCAGCACTGGTCCCGCACCATGTCGGCGCAGCTCGCGGGCGGCGACGGTGAGCGTCCACCGGCTGTCGACGCGGTCGTCGATCAACAGAATCGGACGGTCTCCGATGGCAGCCAAACGGTCAGCAAGGTCCGGTCCGACGCCGAGCGTGCCCCACACGTCGGCGAGTCGGTACACGCTGTTTCCCCCCGGCCCGTGCCGCGGCCCCTCCCCCACCAGGTCGAGCGAGCCGAGGTCCTGCAGCTGTCCGATGCGGGCGATGCCTCGCGCCAAGGAATCGACCAGCAGCGGACGCGTCCGGGACGGAACGTTGACCACTGCAGCCGGGCGCTCGGCCCACGACCAGTCCTTGAGCACCTGCACGCACGCGCCCACGAGCGCGTCCGAAACCGGCGCATCCACCGTGCCCGCAGCGAACAGCTCGCGCAGCGTGCCACCCCAGCCGAGATCGGTGAGACGCGCCACGGCGCGACCCGTCTCGGCACGTTCCGCCGGCGGAATCTTGCCCTTGGCCACGGCTGACCCCGTGGGCCACTGAGCCCGCGGATCGATCTCGACCCCCACCTGGGACAGCGTGCTGGCAGCCACCTGCCCGGCAGCGTCGTCGATGTCGACGGGGTACCAGGGCGAGGTGCAGGTGTCGCAGCGACCGCAAGCTCGGGCCGTCTCGTCGTCGAGATCGCGCTGCAGCAGCTCCATGCGGCACTCAGTGGTGCGCTGGTAGGTGAGCATGGCCTCCTGCTCGGCCGTGCGGGCAGCGGCGATGCGGTCGTATCGCTCACGGTCGTACGTCCACGGCTGGCCCGTGGCGACCCAGCCGCCCTGGACTCGGCGGACCGCCCCGTCGACGTCGAGGACCTTGAGCAACAGCTCGAGAGGGCTGCGTCGAATGTTGACCAACGCCTCGAGGGCGGGCGTGGAGATGGGGTCGGTGCCGAGCTCGCTGATGACGGCCGAGGCGCGATCCTGACTGGGCATGGACGACGTGGCGAAGTACGTCCAGATGTCGCGGTCCTCACGGCCGGGCAGCAGCAGGACGTCGGCGTGGTCGGTGGCACGACCCGCTCGGCCCACCTGTTGGTAGTACGCCACGGGGGACGACGGGGCACCCAGGTGGATGACGAAGCCGAGGTCGGGCTTGTCGAAGCCCATGCCCAGAGCGCTGGTGGCGACCAGCGCCTTGAGCTCGTTGTTCTTGAGCCTGCGCTCGAGGTCCTCGCGCTCGTCGGTGTCGGTGCGTCCGGTGTAGGAGCGCACGTCGAGACCGGCCTCGCGCAGCAGACGGGCGGTGTCGTCGGCGGCCGAGACCGTGAGCGCGTAGATGATGCCGCTCCCGGGCAGGTCGGACAGATGGCTGACCAGCCACGCGAGTCGGTGCCGCGTGCTGGGCAGGTCCAGAACGCCAAGCCTCAGGGAGTCACGCGCCAGCGATCCTCGGATCGTGAGCACCTCGGCGTCGCCGAGCGGCTGCTCAGTGGCGTCACCGCCGAGCTGCTCGGCCACATCGGTGACGACGCGCTGGTTGGCCGTGGCTGTGGTGGCCAGCACCGGCAGCTCAGGTGGCAGCGCGGCGACGAGCTCGGCGAGTCGCCGGTAGTCGGGCCGGAAGTCGTGCCCCCAGTCCGAGATGCAGTGCGCCTCGTCGATCACGAGCAAGCCCATCCGGGCTACCAACGCCGGCAGCTGTTCGTCCCGGAATCGCGGATTGTTCAGCCGCTCAGGCGAGACCAACAAGATGTCGACCTCGTCGGCGTCGAGCGCGGCGCGGGTCTGCTCCCACTCGTGCGGATTGGTGGAGTTGATCGCCACGGCCCGGACGCCGGCCCGCTCGGCCGCAGACACCTGGTCGCGCATCAGGGCCAGCAGCGGCGACACCAACAGGGTGGGACCCGCTCCACGCTGACGCAGCAGCAGCGTGGCGATGAAGTAGACCGCAGACTTGCCCCAGCCGGTGCGTTGCACGACCAGGGCCCGGCGGTGATCGTCGACCAACGCCTGGATGGCCTCGAGCTGCCCCTCGTGGAACACCGCACCCTCGATCCCGGTGAGCCGCTGCAGCGCGGCGGTGGCGTCAGTCGTGGTCGTCGAGCTCGGGGTCGAGGTCATGGCGTCATCGTGTCAGCCGACTCGGACACAGCCGCCATCCGGCGTTGCCACCGGGGAGCTGCGGAACGAGGATGAGCACCATGACCACCCTGCCGCGACGTCCCCTGCTCGGTGCGTTGCTCGTGGTCGTCCTGGGCGGCACGAGCCTCTCGGGCTGCTCCTCAGAGGGTGAGCAGCTGTCCATCATCACCGCGCCGAACGTGACCTGTGGCCAGGACACGGGATCCGACGACGCCAAGGACATCGTCGAACGGGTCGGCGGCTTGGTGACCGACGACTTCACGGTGAAGTTCGCCCAGGGCACGGAGCTGGGTGTGGTCGCGCTGGTCGACCAGAACGCTCCACGGGCGTTCCAGGTGCTGCGCGACGACTACGGCGTGGTGGTCGTCGCACAGCAGAAGGCCGATGGCGACCCGGGCTCGGTCAGCGGCTTCACCCAGGTGCAGCAGGTCGTGGACGAAGTCTGCGGATCGTGACCACCAGAACACCAGCTCGCTTGACGGAACGGCCTGACCGAGGCAGACAGTGTCAGATGGTCGATGAACGGTCTGTACGGCGGGATCGCCCGGATGACACTCGGTCTTTGCGCGCGCAGAATTCCCATATCAGGCCCTCCGCCTCCCAGAAAGCGAATTCATCATGGTCATCGTCATCGCCGCGCTCGCCGCGTTCCCGCTCGGATTCCTCCTACGGAATCAACTCGCCGCGTTCCTTGCCTTCGGGCTCGCGTTCGCCCACGTGTTCACCTTTCAGACCGCCCAGCTCGTCTTGGAGGCGACCCGCGGCGCCGACGAGGCCTTCGGTGACCTCTCCGACCCTGACTGGAACTGGTTCGGTGACACCATCGGCTACCTCGTCTTCACCACGGCCGTCTACGCCGTCGGTCTGGCCCTGGTCGCCGCCGGCCACGCCGTGCGGATCCGCCGCGCTCGCCAGCTGGAGGACGTCGGCCAGGGCTGAGCAGCACCAAGGTCCGCGTTCACGATGGGTGGGCGAAGAGGGGCTCGAACCCCCGACCTTCCGGGTGTAAACCGGACGCTCTGACCAACTGAGCTATTCGCCCTCGGGACTGCCGCAGATTACCGTAGCCCAGCGAACATGCAGAGTGCGGCTGCCAAGGTCTCGGGTCCCTGACAGCCGCAGCGGAATCATGGAATCACCCCCACCCCCCACTGCGCAGGGTTTTGACCAAAATCTCAGGGAATCTGTGCCAAAGCAGCGAGGTGCACGTCGATGTCACGGCGATCACCAGCATCGTGGGAGACCGTCCAGCGCACCGTCGAGTCCGCGTCGATCAGAAAAGAGCTGCGCGTAGCGGCCCCCGCCGTGCGATCGAAACACCCGTAGGCCGCGGCGGCCTCGCCGTGCGGCCAGAAGTCACTCAGCAACGTGAAGCCGAGTTCGTCACGGTCGGAGAAGACCCGCAGCGCGAACATCGGATCGCACGAGACACCGACGATCTGCGTCCCGGCGTCGTCGAAGGCGCTCCGGTGATCGCGCAGATCGGCCAGCTCGCTGGAGCAGATCCCGCTGAACGCGAACGGATAGAAGACCAGCAGCGCCGGCGCGCCCGCGAGGTCGGCCAGCGTCACGGTCTGGCCGTGCTGACTGCGCAGAGCGAAGTCAGGAGCCGGCTGACCGACGCCGAGCACGGTCAGCGCTTGTGGGTGGAGAGCTTGGTCGAGGCCCAGTCGGTCGAGGCCGAGGAAGTCGTCGTGGTGGACAGGCCCGCGATCGGGGCCGCCTCCGCGACATCGGCACCCTCGACATAGCCGGGGCGACCGATCTTGGGCGTGAACAGCCACACTGGACCGCCCTCCACGACGTCGCGCAGCGTGTCGACCAACGCATCGGTGAGATCACCGTCGCCGTCGCGCCACCACAAGATGACGCCGTCAACGACGTCTCCGTAGTCACCATCGACGAGCGCGTTGCCAGTGGAGTCCTCGATGGCGACCCGCAGGTCCTCATCGGTGTCCTGGTCCCACCCCAACTCCTGGATGACGGTGTCAGGCTCGAAGCCCAACTTGGCCGCGTCCACTCTGCTCCTCCTCGTGCTGGAAAATGTCTGCCGGGAATCAAGCAAAAAACCTACCGATAAGTAGGCATCCACTCGGGCTTCCCGGTCACACCCTAGCGAACGCGGAGTGGTTTGATGGACAGGTCCACAAGACGCATTCCAGGAGTCACCATGCCGCAATCCGGCCAGCCGGGCCAACAGCCCGGGCACGAGCGCCCGCCCGTCATTCACGAGGGCCTTCCCACGCAGCTCCCCGACATCGATCCCGAGGAGACCGCGGAGTGGATCGGGTCTCTCGACGAGATGGTCGAGAGCCGTGGTCGTTCGCGCGCCCGGTACCTGATGCTGAAGCTGCTGGAGCGGGCCCGCGAGAAGAACGTCGGCGTCCCCGGCCTCCGCAGCACCGACTTCATCAACACCATCCCGCCAGAGCGTGAACCCTGGTTCCCCGGCAACGAGGCCATCGAGCGCCGCATCCGTTCCTACATCCGCTGGAACGCCGCCGTCATGGTCTCGCGCGCCAACCGACCCGGCCTCGGCGTCGGCGGCCACATCGCCACCTACCAGTCGGCCGCCAGCCTCTACGAAGTGGGCTTCAACCACTTCTTCCGCGGCAAGAACCACCCCGGCGGCGGCGACCATCTGTACTTCCAGGGCCACGCGGCACCCGGCATCTACGCCCGTTCGTACCTGGAGGGTCGACTCGACGAGCAGCAGCTCGACCGGTTCCGCCAGGAGCACTCCCACGGCGCCGGCCAAGGCCTGTCGTCGTACCCGCACCCGCGCCTGATGCCCGACTACTGGGAGTTCCCGACCGTCTCGATGGGCTTGGGCGCCATCAATTCGATCTATCAGGCCCGGTTCAACCGCTACCTGCACAACCGTGGCATCAAGGACACCAGCCAGCAGCACGTGTGGGCGTTCCTCGGCGACGGCGAGATGGGCGAACCAGAGTCGCTCGGTGCCATCGGCATCGCGGCCCGCGAGGAGCTCGACAACCTCACCTTCGTCATCAACTGCAACCTCCAGCAGCTCGACGGCCCGGTGCGCGGCAACGGCAAGATCATCCAGGAGCTGGAGTCGTACTTCCGCGGCGCCGGCTGGAACGTCATCAAGGTCGTGTGGGGCCGCGAGTGGGACGACCTGCTGGCCCGCGACACCGACGGCGCGCTGGTCAACCAGATGAACCGCACCCCTGACGGCGAGTTCCAGACCCTCTCGGTCGAGACCGGCGAGTACAACCGTGAGCGCTTCTTCGGCGCCGACTCGCGTCTGAAGAAGATGGTCGAGCACCTGTCCGACGAGGACATCGAGCGACTCCCCCGCGGCGGCCACGACTATCGCAAGGTCTACGCGGCGTTCGAGGCGGCGCAGAACCACACCGGCCAGCCCACCGTGATCTTGGCGCACACCGTCAAGGGCTGGCTGCTGGAGTCGTTCAAGGGCCGCAATGCGACGCACCAGATGAAGAAGCTGACCAAGGACGACCTCAAGGGCTTCCGCGACCGGCTCAACATCCCGATCTCCGACGAGCAGATCGACCGCGACGACCTGCCGCCGTTCTACCACCCGGGCGCTGACTCCGAAGAGATCCAGTACATGACCGCCCGGCGTGACGCGCTCGGTGGCTCGCTGCCGCAGCGCAAGGTCGATCCGGTCAGCGTCAAGCTGCCCGAGACCAACCTGTACAGCGAGCTCAAGAAGGGGTCGGGCAAGCAGTCGGTCGCCACGACCATGGCGTTCGTCCGTCTCCTGCGCGATCTCATGAAGGATCCGGAGATCGGCCGTCGCATCGTGCCGATCGCACCCGATGAGTACCGCACCTTCGGCATGGACTCGATGTTCCCGTCGGCCAAGATCTACAACCCGGCTGGACAGACCTACGACTCGGTCGACCGCAAGCTGCTGCTGGCCTACAAGGAGTCGACGGAGGGTCAGCTGCTGCACGAGGGCATCAGCGAAGCGGGCGCGATGGCTTCGGCCACCGCCGCTGGTAGCGCGTACGCCACCCACGGCGAACCCATGATTCCGATCTACATGTTCTATTCGATGTTCGGGTTCCAGCGCACCGCCGACTCGATCTGGGCCATGGCCGACC
The DNA here is from genome assembly GCA_963769445.1 of uncultured Actinomycetota bacterium. Taxonomy (GTDB): domain Bacteria; phylum Actinomycetota; class Actinomycetes; order Propionibacteriales; family Nocardioidaceae; genus Aeromicrobium. The sequence goes on from CAVYLO010000004.1 coordinate 896,470, forward strand.
AGCTGGCGCGTGGCTTCCTGATCGGCGCCACCGCCGGCCGCACCACCCTGACCGGCGAGGGCTTGCAGCACGCCGACGGTCACTCACCGCTGATCGCGCAGACCAATCCGGCCGTGGTGCACTACGACCCGGCCTTCGGCTACGAGATCGCCCACATCGTCGAGCACGGACTCGGCCGCATGTACGGCAGCACGGACGACCACCCGCACGGTGAGGACGTCATCTACTACATGACGGTCTACAACGAGGCATCCATCCAGCCAGCCGAGCCAGAAGACCTCGACGCCGACGGCGTCCTGCGCGGCGCGTACCTGTTGCGACCCCGTGGCGGCGACGCTCCGGCGCAGGCCCGCATCATGGCGTCCGGCGTCGCGGTGCCGTGGGCCGTGGAAGCCCAGGAGATTCTCGCCACCGAGTACGGAGTGGGCGTCGATGTCTGGTCGGTCACGTCGTGGAACGAGATTGCGCGCGACGGTGTCGGCACCGAGCAGTGGAATCTCAATCACCTGGGCGAGCAGCCGCGCACGGCATGGATCAGCGACCGCCTCGGCTCCACGTCCGGTGGCGGCGACATTCCGAGCCTTGCGGTCAGCGACTACATGCGGGCTGTGCCGGACCAGATCTCCCGTTGGGTGCCGGGTCCGTGGCAGTCGCTCGGCGCCGACGGTTTCGGATTCGCCGACACGCGCGCGGCGGCCCGCCGCTACTTCCAGATCGACGCAGAGTCGATCGTGGTGGCGACGCTCGCCGAGCTCGCACGGGCCGGCGTCATCGAATCGTCGGTGGCTCAGGGTGCCTTCACGAAGCTCCGGATCGACGACCCGACTGCCGTGGCAGACGTCGCTCAGGAGGGCGGCGACGCCTGAGGGGAGACGCTCACAGACACCTCTCAGTCGTGGCCAATAGGATGGCTTCCATGCTCCGTTGGCCCTACACGTTCGCCGTGCTCGTATCGGTGGCGATCGGGGCCACGGCGGTCTACTACTCGCAGACCCTCGGCGTTGGCCTGAAGGATCCGGAGGGCTTTCTCGGGCCCGCCTACATCCGGCTGCCGATGATCGCGCTGATCATCTTCGCGGCCGGCATCGTGCCACAGTCGATCCACCGGTACGGCTTCCGCAACGTCATCCCGGGGATGCGCACGATCACCCGCGATGAGTGGAATCTGCACCGCTTGGGCCATGTCGCGACCGGCATGATCGCCTTCTACATCTGCTACGTCAGCTACCGCAATCTCAAGAGCTACCTGCCGATCCTGCGCGAGGACACGCTCTACGACAAGCAGCTGCTGGAGCTCGACCACTTCCTCTTCTTCGGCAACAATCCCGCCGAGGTGCTGCACGGGATGCTGGGCACCTCCGTCATGGCCCAGGTGCTGGCCGTGCTGTACGTCCTGTACCTGCCCGTGGTTCCCATCACGGTCGGCGCCGTGCTGGTTCTGGTGCGCGACTTCACGGTGGGCGCCTGGTACGCCACAGCCATCAGCCTCAACTGGGTGCTGGGCACCATCAGCTACTACATCCTCCCCACCCTCGGGCCGGCGTTCTACCAGCCGCAGTCGTACTACGACCTACCCGAGAACGGGGCGTCCGCGTTGCAGATGTCCCTGCTGCGCGGCGCGTTCAACTTCAAGGAGGACCCGCAGGGCGGCAGCATCTTCGGCATCGCCGGCTTCGCCTCGCTGCACGTGTCGGTCGTGTTCACGGCCGCCCTCTTCCTGCACTACGCCGGTGCGGCCAAGTGGATCCGCACGGTGGGCTGGGTATACCTCGGCTTCACGATCATGGCCACCCTGTATCTCGGCTGGCACTACGTGGCCGACGACGTCGGTGGACTCCTGATCGGCTGGGCCGCGGTCGCCATCGGCGCCGTCGTCACCGGCAACGCACGGTGGCAGAAGCGCAGACGCATCGATCCGGGAACGCCGGAGGAGATGGCGGAGTCACCACCTACGACACCGCACTCCCCCGCGTTCTGACCGGACGAGCAGCTCTGCGTCAGCCGACGTGTGGCTCGGCGGCCGCGTCGACCGCAGCCACGACCGGCGGGACGCTGGTGAGCTCGAACTGGTCGCCGCGTCGCAGCAGGGCCCTCCACCGACCGCGGTGGTACGAGGCCGGCGCGTTCTCGGCCACGAAGTCGACGACCAGCCGACAGAACTCCGCCGGGTGGTTCTTGTGGGGGAAGTGGCCGGCGTCCTCCAGCACGTGGACGTCCTGCACCTGTGTGGGCGCCAGCTCGGCGTGCCGCGAGGGAATGGCCAGGTCGTCGCGACCCCACACGACCAGGACCGGCATCAGGCGGGCCAGGTAGCTGCGGTCGGTCATCGTGACGAACTGGCCACGCCAGTCCAGCACGTGGCGGGTGACCCGCTGCACCGCGGTGCGCGTGGCCGGATCCGACAGCGACACGTAGATGCGAGACACCTCGCCCAGATCGCGGGTTGCCCCGATCGGCAGGCGCGAGAGGGCCTCGAGGGAGCGAGCCACCAGAGGCCGCCACGGACGGAAGGTGGCTGCGCGCAGCGCCAGGCCGGAGCCCGGCACCGTCAGGAATCGGATCATCGGCGTGACGTCGCGACCCAGGCCGCCCGTCGACACCAGCACGACGCGTTCGGTGCGCTCGGGGAACTGGTACGCGAACTGCATCGCGACACCGCCGCCGAAGCTGTGCCCCACCACGGTCACCTTGTCGATGCCCAGGATGGTCATCAGGTCGCGCATCCCGTTGGCGTAACCGCCCAGCGAATAGTCAGCATCGGGCTTGTCAGACTCACCGTGGCCGAGCAGATCGGGCGCGATCACCGTGAAGTGCTTGGACAGCTCGGGGATCACCGGCGCCCAGGTGGACGAATCGCAGGCCAAGCCGTGCAGCAGCAGCAGCGCTGGTCCGGATCCCTGGATACGAAACGCGCGTCGGTAGCCGTGCACGACGACGTACTGGACTTCGGGACCCTGATCCATCATCACATCGTAGAGGCGCGAGGGGTTTCGACGCAGTCGAGCGACGCGCTCGTGATCCTTGTCTCACCACCATCGAACGACCCGTAGAATCAGGTTCGTGGCGACGCGTGAAGAGATTCTTGAGCAGATCACCGACATCTCGGTGCGGGTTCTCGCCTGCGATGAGGACGATGTCGCCCCCCGCGCGCGCTTCAGCGAGCTGGGCAGCGATTCGTTGACGATCGTCGAGATCGGCGAGGAGCTCGGGCGCCGTTTCGACGTGTATCTCAGCGACGACACCATCGACACGATGCGCACGGTCCAGGACGCGATCAACGCAGTGACCGTCCTGACATCCGGCGCCAAGTCGGCTCCTGCGGCCAAGACGAAGTCCATCACGTCGAAGGTGGCGCCCCAGAAGTCGACACGGCCAAAGTCTGCGGCACCTGTCGTCGCGGCGGCGACCTCCACGGCGGTCATGCCGGCTGCGGCTGCGGACGTCGCCGACCGCCCGCGACTGGACCCCCACCCGCATGGTCCGCACTTCAAGCAGAAGTCCATCGGTCTGGTCACGTGGATGGCGGTCATCGGCGTGCTGGTCGGCGGTGTGTTCGGTTTCGGCATGTCGGCCGTGGTGTCGGCCTCTGGAATCAGCGACGTGAGCCTGCCGCCCATCAACGCCCCGACGGCCACTCCCACCCCGACCGAGAGCACCCCCACCCCCACGCCCACGCCGACTCCCACCGACGAGGCGACTCCCGAACCGACGCTCAACGCCGAGAAGTCGCAGGTGTCGCCGGGCGAACGGTTCGTGTTGTCCGGTGCCTTCCCGTCGGCCGCCGACGGCGTCGAGCTGCAGGTGCAGGTGCGCGAGGCGGGCACTGACTGGGACGACTTCCCGATCACCACCAAGACGCGCGAGGACGGCCGATTCAAGACCGAGCTCTACACGTCGCGCACCGGTGAACGGGAGTTCCGGCTCCTCAACGAGGAGACCGGCGAGAAGACCCCGACGGTGAAGGTGCAGATCGGCTGATCCGTCGCTGCGCTCGTCAGGCGCGGCGCGTTGCTCAGACGACCTGGTGCAACCAGCGCACGGGCGCGCCCTCGCCGGCGTGACGGAACGGCTCGAGCTCGTTGTCCCACGCGAGGCCGAGCAGGCCATCGAGTGCCGACTCGATGTCCACGTCTCCGGTCGCCGCCTTGGCGCGGAAGGCCTTGATGCGGTCCTCCGGGATCAACACGTCGCCGTGCAGACCCGTCAGGGCGTGGAAGATGCCGAGCGTGGGCGTGAAGGAGTAGCGGGCGCCCTCGCTGCTGGCGGTCGGCTCCTCGCTCACTTCGAAGCGCAGCTGTTCCCACCCACGCAGGGCCGAGGCCAGAGTCGCAGACGTGCCAGCCGGGGCCTGCCAAGAGAGTTCAGCACGGTAGGTGCCCGGCTCGGCGGGCTGCTTGACCCATGCCAGATCCGGCTTGCCACCGAGCACGCCTGCCGCCGCCCACTCGATGTGAGGCAGCAGTGCCGACGGAGCTGAGTGCACGAAAAGGACACCCCTGGTGGAGGGGTGAGTCGATGTGCTGTTCATGGTGCCTCCCTGTTTCGCCTTCCCCAGCGCTCAGGTGGTACCACTCTGGGTCCATTGTGGCCCATGGGGGGCCAGAGGACAACACCAGTGTGATTCGACGTGTCGCGATCTCACACGAGGTGCAGGTCCCGGACGCCCCGATCGCCCCACACGTCGAGCACGCCCTGCTTGTCGTCCCACGCGCCGACCACCCCGAAACCGTCCTCGACCAGGTGATCCCAGATCTCGCCCTTGATGACGAGGTCCTTGCGGTAGTCGCCGACCACCCGCAGATACAGCCCGTCGTAAGGCACGTCGTGTCGTGCCAGCCAGTCCAGGGTGAGATCGCGCCAGATGAACTCGCGCGACGTCACCACCAGCACGGCTCGTCCGGCGTCGTGATCGGCACGGGCGGCCGCCAGCACCTCGTCGCGTGGAGGACAGTCCGCAGATGCCGCATGGAAGGCCGCGAAGTCGCGCTCCTCCCCCTCGATCAGGTGCTCGATCGACGAGGTGTCGCACAAGGTGCCGTCGAGGTCGTAGATCACCGCTTCACGCATGACTCGATTGTGACGCACTGCCCAACGACGTATCGCGTGGCGCGGGCGGTTCGAAGAGACGCCCTGGTTCAACAGCCCACTAGCATCGGTCATGGTCGGTGCACCTGACTCCGGCAGGATGGCCCGCACTCCCGATCCGAAGCGGAAGTCAGACATGCGCATCAACGCTTCGCCGTCAGCCCGCGTGGCCGCGGGCGCTGTCTTCGTCCTGGCCTTCGTCCTCCGGACGATCTGGCCGGTGGCCGACGGGGCCTTTCTTCATCAGTCCAACACTGACGAAGGTGTCTACTACGCGTCTGCCTCGGCGCTGCTGCACGGCATGACGCCATACGGCGACCTCGTCTTCCTTCACCCCCCGGGGATCTTGATCCTCCTCGCCCCGTTCGCCGCCATCGGCATGGTGGTGGGAGACAGCGTGGGGATCTTCCTGGCTCGCGAAGCGTTCGTTCTCCTGGGATGTCTCAATGCGGCCCTGGTGACCCGGGTGCTGTGGCACCGCGACAGGACGGCGGCGATCGCCGGTGGCGTGATCTACGCCAGTTGGGGTGTCACGGTCATCTCCGAATTCCGACTCAATCTCGTCACGGTCCAGAGCACGATGTTCTTGCTGGCTCTCCTCATCGTGGCGAAGTGGCCACGCCGCGTCGTGCTCGCTGGTGCACTGATCGGGCTCACCTGCATCATCAAGATCTGGGCCGTGCCGTATGTGCTGCTCGCGCTCCCATTCGTCCTGTACCGCTTGGGCCGCCCGGCGTTCTTTCGCTTTGCCACTGGCCTCGTCGTGGCACCCACGGCGGTGGCCCTTCCCTTCGTGATTCTGCATCCGACCTCGGCCATGACCATGATCGTGGGCATTCAGGTGGACCGGGAGCCCCGGGATCTCGGCTGGATTCGTCGGGTGTCCACGTCCCTGGATGGCTCCTTCCACGATGGCCATTTCTTCGCGGCGGTTGCTCTGGTCACCATCGCCGGCGCGGTCGGGGTCATCGCTCCGACGTTGATGGCCATCGCTCGCCGAGAAGGTCCGCGCAGCTGGACTGATGCAGCGTGGCTCGGCTCGCTGCTGGCGCTTCAAGCTGTCGTCCTGATCTGGGCGCCCAGCTTCTTTCGGCACTACACGGCGTTCATCGCACCCGCTGGGGCGTTGGCTCTCGGCCTGGCCATCGGTGCGCTCGCTCGTCGGTGGCGACCCCTGGTGGCACTGGTTCCAGTCCTGGCGCTGGCCAGCACCGTCGCCGTGTCCATGGCGGACCGTCTCTACGTCGCCGTTCCACACGACGCCTTGGCAGTCGCAGCGGTGAACTCACCCTGCGTCTGGACGCTTCGCACGTCGGACCTTGCTGTGGCCAACGCGCTGACCTCGAATCTGGACAACGATTGCGGGTTCAGCCTCGATCCGTACGGAAGATCCCTTCAGCTCCGTCGAGAGACCGGATCAGACCTCGCCTGGAATCGACTCGCTCGCCAGCAGCTTTCCCACGCAGACGCCGTCATCCCGTCGGACCTGAAGCTGGTCGACGACACCACGCGGGCTTTCATCCGGGATCGTTTCGACTCACGCGAAACCATCGGGCGCGGATACAGCGTGCGAACGAGGAACGACCCCTGAACCTGTCCGACGTCCTCGTGGGGAGGGCGGGGCTCGAACCCGCGACCCAGGGATTATGAGTCCCCTGCTCTAACCAGCTGAGCTACCTCCCCCAGGTCAGCAAGCCTATCGGCAGGGTTGTCCGTAGGGTCGGGCCATGAGTCGCGACATGCAGGTCCAGGGCAGCATCGTCATCGCAGCAGAGCCAATGGCTCTGTACGAGCAGATTGCCGATCCCTCCCAGATGGGCCGGTGGAGTCCGGAAAACCGCGGCGCGGATGTGCCCACGCCAGGGCAACCTGCCACGGTCGGCACGAGCTTCGTGGGTTCCAACCGTCGGGGCCGCGCTACCTGGGTGACCCGCTGCACCGTCACCTCCGCCGAGCCCGGGGTGCGCTTCGCCTTCGATGTGCGCCAGATCGGCGCGAAGCAGCCACGATTCAAGGGCGGGATCGCCTCGTGGTCGTACGACTTCGAACCGGTGGACGGCGGTACGAAGGTCACGGAGACGTGGACCGACAACCGACGCGGGTGGCCCGACCTCGCCGCCACCGCCTTCGACAAGGTCGTGACTGGCGGGCGTACGTTCGCCGATTTCCAGCGCCGCAACATCACCAAGACGCTCGCCCGGCTCAAGGATGATTTCGAAGCGGAGGGGCCGACTCGAACGTGAGCGAGTTCACCCCGGAATTCCAGTAAAAAATGAGAGTGAAATGGCCCGGGGACGATAGGATGGAGATACATCAAGGAGCCGTACATGTATCTCGTCATCACCCTCGTCGTCGTCGCCGCCATCGCCGGTGCGATCGACCGCGTCAGTCAGCGTCGCCAGTCGCCTCTGCGCCCCTCGGAATTGTCCCGCGAAGAGTTGGTGACGCGCCTGGACGACCGCCGCGCCGCGACCGTCGGAACACGTGAGGTCGCCCAGGTCAGCGAGCGCCGCGTGCAGCCGGTGGGCATGCACTACTAGCCACCTCGCTGGCCGACGAAAAAGCCCGTGTGACCAGATCAATCGGTCACACGGGCTTGCACTGCTCCCCCACTTGGACTTGAACCAAGAACCCTTCGATTAACAGTCGAATGCTCTGCCAATTGAGCTATGGGGGATCGGCTCCGCACTGCGGCGAAGCACGGTGACCGATCCTAGCAAGGCGACCACGCAGATGTCGCATCGCCTCAGCCTCGATCGTGCGGACCTGAGACTCGGTGAGGTCGAGGTGTCGAGCAACCTCCCGGCGACTCATGGGCGGCACCGACCCGACGCCACATCGCAGGCGCACGATGTCGTCCATGGGTGCCGCGAGTCCGTCGAGCCACGTCCATGCCTCGTCGGGTTCTCGGCTGTCGGCGTGGTCGGTGACCATCGCGGACTCGAGCCGGTCCGACGATCGCAGCGCCGCCCCGATCCAGGCCCACGCATAGGTCGCGAGACGCACGCCACGATCCGGATCGAATCGGTCGACAGCACGCATCAGGCCGATGGCGCCGGCTTGCACCCCGTCGCGCAGCGGCTCGCCCCGCAGTCCCTGCAGCAACGCCCGTTGCACCACCGCGCGCATGCCGGCCACCACCAGCGCAGACCGCGCCTCCTGGTCCCCCGCGCGAGTCAGCCTGGCCAGCCGACGCTCCTCGTCGGACGTCAGAGGCGTCTGCTCCAGCAGCCGGCGCACGAAGGGGTCCATGCACCCAGCGTGTGGCGACCCGACGCGCTGCCGCGGCACGGAGGCTCATGCTGTGGACGCCGAAGCCGGGCTTCGTCAGCTGGGGATGCCGAGCGAGCGGTCGCGGGTCTGACGTAGCTGCTGCTCCAAGGCGATCAGCTCGCCGAACATCCGGTTGTAGACATCGGCCTGGTCGACCGGATTGGTGCGCTGCAGCTTGGACTTGATCTCGCCGACCTTGCGCGAGAGCGTCAGCACCTGCAACCGGGCCAGCACCGACGAGACGACGGCCTCGGCGTTCTTCTCCCCGGCGCGCATCGGCTCGACCGCCGCCACGTCGAGCACTTGGCGCAACGCCGGGTCCTCGACTCGGTCGGCGACCGTGGGCAACCAGGTGGGATCGGGCTTGTCGGGCCAGCGGGTCGAACCCAGGTGCTGCCACAGGGCGCGTGAGGCGGCGTGCGTGAAGTCGTCGATGTCGATGTCGTCGCGGTGGATGCGGGCCAGTTCGGGGTGCTGCACGATCGCCTTGAGCGCCTCGCGCTCATCAGCCAGACCGGGTGCACCGAAGCCCGCCGTGATGGGCGGCCCCGCAGGAACCGCGGGAGACTCCTCGGCAGGTGCGTCCGAACGCGGCGGAAGTTCTCGGCGGATCAGTTCTGGTTTCGCTGGCCGGGACGCCATGGCCTTGTGCTCGGCCCGGACCTGCTCGATGTCGACACCCACACGGCCCGCGATCTCGCGGAACAGCTCGTCGACCTTGGACCGGTCGCGGATGGCGCTGGAGAGCCCGACCGCTTCGCGGACGGCGTCGATGCGCTGATCGCCTCGGTCCAGGTCGTAGCTGGAGAGCACGTTGTCCAGCACGAAGCGGTACAGCGGAACCCTCGAGCCGATGAGATCGCGCACCGCGGCATCGCCGTCGGCCAGGCGCAGGTCGCACGGGTCCATGCCGCGCGGCTCGACCGCCACATAGGTCTGGGAGACGAACTGCTGATCGCCGCTGAAGGTCTTGAGCGCGGCGCGACGGCCCGCCTCGTCGCCGTCGAAGGTGAAGATGACCTCGCCGCGAAACGCATCGTGATCGGCCATCAGGCGGCGCATGACCCGGGCGTGGTCCTCGCCGAACGCCGTTCCGCAGGTGGCGACGGCCGTGGTGACACCGGCCTCGTGGCAGGCCATGACGTCGGTGTAGCCCTCGACGATGACGGCCTGACTGGCGCTCGAGATGGACCGACGAGCCAGATCGATGCCGTACAGCACCTGGCTCTTCTTGTAGATCGGCGTCTCGGACGTGTTGAGGTACTTGGCTTCGATCCGATCGTCGTCGAACATGCGGCGCGCGCCGAAGCCGATGATCTCGCCGGTCATCTCCCGGATCGGCCACATCAGCCGACTGCGGAAGCGGTCGTACAGACCGCGATTGCCTCGCGCGCACAGTCCCCCGGTGACGAGCTCGTCATCGGTGAAGCCCTTGCCGCGCAGGTGCTCGGCCAACGCCTCGCCCGACCTCGGCGAGAAGCCCATGCCGAACCGCTCGGCCGCGCTCTGGTCGAACCCGCGGTCGGTGACGAACGTGCGGCCAGCCTCGGCATCGGGCGACGTGGCCAGCTGTGCGGCGTAGAACTCGCCGGCCGCACGGTGCGCCTCGAGCAGACGGTTGCGCTGCTGCGGGTCACGGCGCGGGCCGGACGGCATGTCGCCCTCCTCGTACTTGAGGATGATGCCGTACTTGGCGGCCAGCCGTTCGACGGCCTCGACGAAGCTGAGCCCCTCGATCTCCATCAGGAATCGGTACACGTCGCCGCCGGCTCCGCAGCCGAAGCAGTGGTACGAACCGACCGACGGACGCACGTTGAACGACGGTGACTTCTCGTCGTGGAACGGGCACAGCCCCTTGCGCGACCCGCCGCCGGCGTTGCGCAGCGTGACGTACTGCTCGACGATCTCGTCGATGCGGGCACGTTCGCGGACCAGCTGGATGTCCTCCTGCTTGATCCGACCTGCCATGGGGCGATCCTACGACTCGGGGCGGACGGTCAGTCGAGCAGGCGCAGCGCCCATGACCGCGCCGACACATCGGTCAGGCTGGCCACCTGGTCGATGATGGCTCGACGCCGAACCGTGTCATCGTCTGCGGCAGCGAAATCGGCGGCGAAGTCAGGCTCGAGATCGCGCCCCTCCCCTGCCGCGAGTGCCGTGACCAGAGCCAGCAGCAGCTCACGTTGACGGTCCTGCACCGAAGCCCGTTGGTCGGTGCGCATCACGTAGTGGGCCGCGAGCGCCTTCAGCACCGTGATCTCGTCGCGGGTGTCCTCGGGCACCTCGACATCGGCCTCGAAGCGAATCAGCGGCCCGGCGCCCCACCGCGCGACGGTGGCTGCCTGAGCTGCCATGGCGAAGCGGCCGATCAACGCACTGGTCAGGCTCTTGAGCGCGGCGTGGGCGCGACGGCTGCCGTCAAAGGACTCCGTGGGCCACTCGACGAGCGCCTGCAACCGATCCAGAGCAGCGCCCATGCGCACGTCGCTGGCCGTGGCGTCGTACCAGTCGCGCGCCGTCTCGAAGATCGGTGCGGTGTCGAGTCCTGCCGGATCGAGAGCGAAGTAGCCACCGAACACACCGTCCTCGACGTCGTGCACCGAGTACGCGATGTCGTCGGACAGGTCCATGACCTGCGCTTCGACGGGGCGCCGATGATGCGGGGCGTCTGCCCGCAACCACGCGAACACCTCGGCGTCGTCGGCGTAGGACCCGAACTTCCCGCGTGCGTCGTCCGGGGCATCGTCACGGCCCCATGGGTACTTGACGCAGGCCGACAACGTCGCGCGGGTGAGGTTCAGGCCGACGCTGCGGCCGAGCTCGAGGGAGTACGCCTTGGACTCCAACCGGCTCAGCAGCCGCAGGGTCTGGGCGTTGCCCTCGAAGCCGCCGATGTCTGCGGCGGCCTGGTCCAGCGCCACCTCGCCGTTGTGTCCGAACGGCGGGTGGCCGAGGTCATGAGCCAGCGCCGCGGAGTCGACGATGTCGGGGTCGCAGCCCAGCGACTTGCCCAGCTCACGCGCCACCTGGGCAACCTCCAGGGAGTGGGTCAGCCGGTTGCGCACGAAGTCGTCGGTGCCGGCGCCCATGACCTGGGTCTTGGCCGACAGTCGCCTCAGCGCCGAGGAATGCACGACGCGCGCCCGGTCGCGTTCGAACGGCGTGCGTCCGGCGCGTTTGGGCGGCTCGTCGACGAAGCGCTCGCGCGCCTCGGGGCCATAGTCCTGAGTCATCGCTGGCAGGCTATCGGCTGGGACGGACCCACCGTCAGAACTTGCCGTGGCGCGGGCGTGGTTGGCAGCTGGGACAGCTGAAGGACGACCGATTCATGAAGGCGTCGCGGCGGATCGGTGTGCCGCACCGCTCGCACGCCTGACCCTCCTGTCCGTACGCCTGCAACGAGCGGTCGAAGTAGCCGCTGGCGCCGTTGACGTTGACGTAGAGCGCGTCGAAGGAGGTCCCGCCCTGTGCGAGAGCCTCACGCATCACCTCGACCACGTGACCCAGCAGGGCGTCGACCTCGCGCCGCAACAGGTGGCGAGTGTTGCGGGCGAAGTGCAACGGGGTGCGCCACAGCGACTCGTCCGCGTAGATGTTGCCGACGCCCGAGATGAGGGTCTGGTCGAGCAGTGCTCGCTTGACGCCGGTCTCCCGCCGGCGCAGGCGGGCCGCGAACTCCTCGGCGTCGAAGTACCGATCCAGTGGATCTCGGGCGATGTGCATGATCTCGCGCGGCAGCACCTGGTCGTGGTCGACCGGGATGGTCTCGCTGAAGGACATGCCGCCGAAGATGCGCTGGTCCGCGAAGCGCACCTGCTGCCCATCGTCGAGGTCGAGCACGACGCGCTGGTGGCGCGTGGGTTCGGCAGCCGGATCGCTGACCAGGAACTGGCCGCTCATGCCGAGGTGGCACAGCACGGCATCCCCGGCTCCGGTGTGATCCAGCTGGAGCCACAGGTACTTGCCGCGACGGCCGATGCCCGCGACCCGGCGACCGATCAGCCGGTCGGCGAAGTCGAGCGGGCCGGGCAGGTGCCGGCGCAGCGACCGGACGTCGTGCACCGTGACGCCCGTGACGGTGCGACCAGCCAGGTGGTCAAGCAGTCCGAGGCGGACGACCTCGACCTCGGGGAGCTCAGGCACCTTCGGACGACTGGAGCTCGGCGTCGATGGCGCCCCAGGCGATCTCGGCGACCATCTGCTCGGCTTCTTTCTTGGATCGACCGGTTCCGCCCTCGAAGTGACGGTGACCCACGCTGACCACGGCCGTGAAGGTCTTGTCGTGATCGGGGCCGGTGCCCTGCAGCGTGTACTGCGGGACGCCGAGGTCGTTGTTGGCGGCAATCTCCTGCAGCGACGTCTTCCAGTCCAGTCCGGCACCCAGTTCTGCGGCGCTGGCGATGACCGGGTCGAAGATCGCGTGGATGACCTCGGAGGACCGCTCGATGCCGAACTGCACGTAGATGGCGCCCAGGACGGCCTCGACGGTGTCGGACAGGATCGAGGCCTTGTCGCGACCGCCGGTGGTCTCCTCGCCCCGACCCAGCAGGACGTACTGACCGAGACCGAGATCGCGGGCGACGGCGGCCAGCGCCTTGGCGCTGACGACCGCGGCCCGCAGCTTGGCCAGCTGGCCCTCGGGCAGGTCTGGATGCGTCGTGAACAGCGCGTCGGTGACGACGAGCCCGAGCACCGAGTCGCCCAGGAACTCATAGCGCTCGTTGTTGGGCACCTGCCCGTTCTCGTACGCGAACGAGCGGTGCGTCAGGGCATGCTCAAGCCGATCAGTCTCCAGATCGGGCACGCCCAGGACGCGCCGGAGCTCGTCGAGATCCTTCGACTGATGCGGCACCGAGTCGGTCACCGTGGGAGCAGGTAGCTCAGAGCCGGTGTGGTTCAGAGGACTTGGCGGCGCTCGCCGCGCGCGCCGTACTGACCGCACACGGTGCAGGCGTGGTGCGGGCGCACCTTGCTGTCACACGCGGGGTTGGCACAGTCGACGATCTGGGTGACCGTGGTCTTCCACTGCGACCGGCGGTGGCGCGTGTTGCTGCGCGACATCTTCCGCTTCGGGACTGCCATGATTACTCCTCGAGTTCTGTGTCTGTCAGCTGGCTGAGGCTCGCCCACCGGGGGTCGATGGCCTCGCCGTGCGTGTGTTCTGGATCATCCGCGAGTCGTGCTCCACATGCGGGGCACAATCCCGGACATTCCGGACCACACCACGGGTCACGCGGCAATGCTTGGAGCACTGCTTCCCGTAGTACAGGTTCGAGGTTGACTTGCTCATCCTCGAGGGCGTAGTCCTCCTCCGTCGCATCCTCGAACACGAACAGCTCCTGGATGTTGGCGGTGAAGTTCTCACCGATGTCATCCAAGCACCGCACACATTCTCCGGACGCATGTGCCGAGATCGTTCCTGTTGCCAGGACACCATCCATGATGACATCGAGCCGGAGCTCGATCTCGATCGTGGAACCCTCGGGCACGCCGTAGACGTCGTGGCCCACATCTGCCGGCGCCTTCACGGACAGGTTCACCGTACGCTCGTTGCCAGGCTGACGACCCCAACCGCGGGTGTCGATCACCAAAGGTCCCGATTGCACGTTGAGCTTCCGTTCAGGTGCGTGACAGATCTTCGACCTGCAAGCAGGCCGACGCCCATCGTATCGCGGTGGTCATGTTGGTCCTAATCATGCCCCGCTCCGCGTCCCGCGGGGACGGTGTCGGCATCGGGTGGGACACTTCGACCATGGTGGAAGGCACGGTGCTCCACGCTGATCTCGACTCGTTCTTCGCCTCCGTCGAGATCCGCGACGACCCGTCGTTGCGGGGCCGTCCGGTCATCGTCGGCGGAGGTGTGGTCCTGGCGGCCACCTACGAGGCCAAGGCCTTCGGCGTGCGCACCGCGATGGGCAGCCGCCAGGCGCTGGCCTTGTGTCCGCAGGCGATCGTGGTGCCGGCCCGGTTCTCGGCCTACACCGAAGCGAGTCGGGCGGTGTTCGACGTCTTCCACGACACCACTCCCCTCGTCGAAGGCCTGTCGATCGACGAGGCGTTCCTCGAAGTCGGCGGCCTACGCCGCATCCGCGGCGCCCCGTCCGCCATCGCCCAACAGCTGCGCGTCGACGTCCGCCAGCGGGTCGGTCTGCCGATCTCGGTCGGAGTGGCCCGCACCAAGTACCTGGCCAAGATCGCCAGCGCCGTCTCCAAGCCCGAGGGTCTGCTGGTGGTGCCGATCGAGGGTGAGCTGGAATTCCTGCACGCCCTGCCCGTGGAGCGATTGTGGGGCGTCGGCAAGGTCACGGCCGCCAAGCTGCACTCGGCACGCCTCACGACGGTCGGCGACCTGTCCACACTTCTCGAGGTCGAGCTGACCCAGCTGGTTGGCGTCGGCGCCGGCCGACACCTGCATGCGCTCAGCCAAGGCCGCGATCCCCGCACGGTGCAGGTCGGACATCGTCGCTCTTCCATGGGGGCCCAGCACGCCGTCGGTCGTGGCCCGCACGATCTGGAGACACTCGAGATCACCCTGCTGGCCCTGGTCGACCGGGTCACGCGCCGCATGCGGTCTGTGGGGCGCACCGGCAGCACCATCACCCTGCGATTGCGGTTCGACGACTTCTCCGCGTCCACCGCGGCCCGCACCATGGCACGGCCCACCGCTCACACCGGCGAGATCCTCGACGTCGCCCGTGGCCTGCTGCGGGCCCGGTGGCCCGAGATCGAGCGGCGCGGCTGCACCTTGGTCGGCGTGTCGATCGGGTCGCTCGACGACCAGCCCGAGCAGCTGGTCCTGCCGCTCGACCCGTCTTCGGAGCACGCCCTCGACGACACCATCGACGCAGTGCGCGACAAGTTCGGCATCGGCGCGGTCCGACGAGCCGCCCAGCTCACGCATCGCGAGAACGAAGCCCAACCGATACTGCCCGACTGAACCGAGGCCGCCTGCGGCCGAGCGTGAAGGAGCGCCAGCGCAGCGTGCGCGTTCCCCGCCGCAGGCGGCTGCTGCGAGGCGTGGTGAGGTCGATGGCTCGAGCGATCCCTCGGGTGCGGTTCGCCTCGCTACGCTCACGGTCGCTGCGCTCCCTGGCGAACAGGACAGGATCTACGAGTACTTCTTCGTCAGCTGTTCCAGGACGACCGGCGGCACCAGGCCCGATACGTCGCCACCGTGCTTGGCAACCTCTTTGACGAGGCTGGAGGCGAGGAACGAGTAGTCCGGCGACGTGGGAATGAAGACGGTGTCGACATCGGTGAGGCTGCCGTTCATCTGGGCCATCTGCAGCTCGTAGTCGAAGTCGGTGACGGCGCGCAGACCCTTGACGATGGCACCGATGCCGTGAGTGGTGCAGAAGTCGACGAGCAGGCCGTGGAAGAAGTCGCACCGGACGTTGGGCAGGTGACTGGTGACCTCGTTGAGCAGCTCGATGCGCTCGTCGATGCTGAACAGGCCCTGCTTGTTCTCATTGACCAGCACCGCGACGACGACCTCGTCGAACAGGTGCGCCGACCGCTCGATGATGTCGATGTGCCCGTTGGTCACGGGGTCGAACGAGCCAGGACACACGACCTTGGTCATGTCAGTGCTCTCGTCGACGTGGCCACGTCAGTGACCGTACCAAAGCGTCGTCTCGCCATAGGCCTTGTGCCGCAGCGGCTCGACTCCCTCGGGCCACGCGAACCGGTCACGGGTGGATCGCTCGACGACGATCAACGCGTCCGCTGCCAGAGCGGGCCGCAACGCGGTGACCAGCTCGGCCACGGCGGAGGTCTCGACCACGTAGGGCGGGTCGATGAAGACAAGATCGAACTCCCCCACCGGCGCCGTCGCGAGGTACCTCGCCGCAGTCGTCCGCGCGACCCGGCCCGACACGTCGAGCGTCGCGAGATTGCGCGTGATGGTGGCCGCTGCCTTGGCATCGGACTCCACGAACACGGCCGTGGCCGCACCGCGCGACAACGCCTCGAGGCCCAGTGCCCCTGAACCGGCGAACAGGTCGAGCACCACGAGGTCATCCAGGCCACCCAGCTCAGATTCCAACGACGAGAACAGCGCTTCGCGGACCCGATCGCTGGTGGGACGAGTGCCATCTCCCTTGGGCGTCTCGATACGTCGCCCGCCACGAGCTCCCGCGATGATCCGCGTCATCTCAGGTCCTCTCCAGATAGTCGGCCTGCTCAGAGGACTCCAGAGCGGCCACGGCGGCGGCGAGCTCAGGGTGCGACGTGAGTCCAGGATCGTCGTGCACGACCTGCTCTGCGGTCTCCCGCGCTTGTTCGATGACATCGCCATCGCGGACGACCGACAGCAGCCGCAGGCTCGAACGGACGCCCGACTGCCGGGATCCGAGCACGTCGCCCTCGCGACGCAGCTCGACATCGAGGCGGGACAGCTCGAACCCGTCGGTCGTCGACGCCACCGCGGCAAGCCGCTCGGCAGCCGGGGAATCAGCCGCCGTGTCGGTGACCAACAGGCACAGGCCGGCCTCGGAACCACGACCGACGCGACCACGCAGCTGGTGCAGCTGGGAGATGCCGAAGCGGTCGGCGTCCATCACGACCATGACGGTGGCATTGGGGACGTCCACCCCGACCTCCACCACCGTGGTGGCCACCAGCACGTCGATCTCAGCGGCCGAGAAGGCCTGCATCGTGGCGTCCTTCTCGTCCGCCGGCATCCGGCCGTGCAGCGTGCCGACCCGAAGACCTGCCAGCGGGCCGGCCACGAGCTCGTCGTGCACCTCGATCAGCGACCGGGTCTCGCTCAAGGACTCCTCCCCAGCGTCAGATCCGATCCGCGACACCACCACGTAGGCCTGCCGACCTCGGCCGACCTCCTCGCGCACCCGCTCCCAGGCGCGCTGCATCCACGCCGGACGTTCGGCCGCGGGCACGACGGTGGTCTGGATCGGCTGGCGGCCGGCGGGCAGCTCGGTGAGCGTCGAGATCTCGAGGTCGCCGAACACCGTCATCGCGATCGTGCGCGGGATCGGTGTGGCGGTCATGACCAGGACGTGTGGCGTCACCTCGGCCCGGTCGACCAGAGCGGCTCGCTGCTCGACGCCGAAGCGATGCTGCTCGTCGACGACCAGCAGGCCGAGCTCGGCGAACTGGACGTGGTCCTGGATCAAGGCATGGGTGCCGATCACGATGCCGGCCTCGCCCGATGCCGCGTCCAGCAACGACTCCTTGCGGGCCTTGGCACCCATCGATCCGGTGAGCAGTCGTACCCGGGTGGCGCCGTCGGCACCACCGAGCATGCCGCCCTTGGCCAGATCACCCAGATGGGCGGTGATGCTGCGGTGATGCTGGGAGGCGAGGACCTCCGTGGGTGCCAGCAGCGCAGCCTGTCCCCCGGCGTCGATCACCTGCAGCATCGCGAGCAGGGCGACGATCGTCTTGCCGGAGCCGACTTCGCCCTGCAGCAGGCGGTGCATGGGGCGGCTTCGGGACAGGTCCGTGGCGATCTCCTCGAGCACGGAGCGCTGCCCGTCGGTCAGGTCGAAGGGCAGCGCGGCGGCAAATCGCTCGCGCAGACCGGCCTCGACCGGTGCACGCGTCGCCGAGTGCTGCTCGCCGAGTGCATGTCGGCGCTGGGCGAACACCGCCTGCACGACGAAGGCCTCCTCGAACCGAAACCGGTCGCGGGCCAGCATCGCCTCGGCGATGGTGTGGGGCCGATGGATCGACTCGAACGCCTCGCGCGCTTCCGGGAACCGATGGGCCGCTCGCAGATGCATCGGCAGCGCGTCGGGTATCGCATCGACCGTGTCGAGGCACATCGCGACGGCCCGCTCGATCGACCACGACGGGAGCTTGGCGCTGGCGGCATAGATCGGCAGCACTCCTCGGGCGAGGCGGGACGCGGCCACGTCGCCCTCGTCCTCGATGAGGTCGTGGGCAGGATGGGTCAGCTGTAGCTGGTGGTTGAACGAGCCGACCTCGCCGGAGAACAATCCCGTGCGTCCCGGCGTCATCTGCTTGGGCAGCCAGGGCTGCTGGAAGAAGGTGAGGGTCAGCTGCTGCTTGCCGTCGGTGACCACCACCTCGGTGCGGCTGCGGCGCGGCTGATTGCGGAAGGGGATGACCTTGGCGCTCACCACCTCGGCGAGCACCGTGGCGTACTGGCCAACCTGCAACGCGGACAGGTCAGTGGGACTGCCGATCTCGGCATACCGCCGCGGGTAGTGGCGCAGCAGGTCCTCGACGGTGCGCAGCCCGAGTGCCTTCTCCATCGGCTTGGCGGTCTTGTCGCCCACCGCGGAGGAGAGCTTCGTCGACATCGTGACCATGGCGTTACTCGACGGCGAGGAAGAGGGGGTAGTTCTCCTGACCACCCTCATAGACGACGAGGTCGACATCGGGCCGGTTCTCGCGCAGATAGGCCTGCACCTGCTGCTCGACCGCGGCGTCGCCGCCCTCACCCAGGACGATGGTGACCATCTCGGCGGCGGGCGACAAGATGCGCTCGAGCACCTGGTCGGCGACCGACGCGATGTCAGTTCCCACGACGGCGAAGTCGCCCGCGATCACGCCCAGGACGTCGCCGGCCTGACAGGGTCCGGCCATCGTCATGCCCGGTTCCGTGGCGATGGTGACTGCGCCGTGCTGGGTGTAGGCCGCGGCGCTCGACATGGCGACGACGACCTCGTCGAATCCCAGACCCGGATCGTGGACAGCAAGCGCCGCGAGGCCCTGCACCTGCGCCTGGGTGGGAATGACAGCGACCCGGATGCCGTCCTGGCGAGCGGCCTGGGCTGCAGCCTCGAACTGGCGGACGTAGCGCTGGTTGTTGGGCAGCACGACGACTTCTTCAGCCCCTGACTCGGAGATGGCGGCGGCCATCTGCGCCGTGGACAAGGGGTTGTCGCGAGTGAATTCCAGAGCGACGGCGCCAGACTCGCGACACAGCTCGGCCAGGCCGGCGCCCGTGGTTGCGGCCACGACGACGCGGCCCTGCCGGGGCCGGCGAGCCATCTGGTCCGCGAAGTGGGTGACGGCGATGCGATACGGCCGACCGGCAGCGATGCCGGCCTCGATGGCGGCACCCACGTCGTCGACGTGCACGTGGACGTTCCACAGCCGGTCGCCGCCCACCACGACCAACGAGTCACCCAACGGCCCCAACGTGGCACGGAGATCGGCGATCTGATCTTCAGCAGCGTCCAGCAGGTACATCACCTCGTACGACGGGCCATCGGGGTCGAGGTCGTCGCCGGCGACGATCGGGACGGGCAGTCGTGCCGTCACGGGTTGCGGCCGTCGGCCGGTGAGCGCCTGACCCGTGGCGTCGAGCACCACGACCAGAGCACGTCCACCGGCGTCGACCACCCCCGCCTTGGCCAGGATCTCCATCTGCTGCGGAGTGCGCTCCAGTGCCTCGCGGGCGGCATCTGACGCCGCGTTGAACACCGAGCGCCCCTCGTCGCTCCCGTCGTGGGTGGCGGCTGCCGTCTCGGCACCGATCGCAGCAGCGCGAGCGACCGACAAGATGGTGCCCTCGACCGGCACCCCCACTGCGGCATACGCAGCGTCCGCAGCGGCCACGAAGGAGCGCGCCACGTCCTCAGGACCGATGCCCGTCTCGAAGGGGAGGTCGCGGAAGCAGGCGCGGACCAGCTGGGAGAGGATCACGCCGCAATTGCCCTTGGCGCCCATCAGCAGGCCGTCGTTGTACGCACGGATCAGCTCGGACAGTGGCGTGTCGCCCGGCAGCGCCTCGACTGCCTCGGCTCCAGCGGCGAAGGTCAGGTACGCATTGGTGCCGGTGTCGCTGTCCGGCACGGGAAACACGTTGAGCGCATCGATCTCGGCGCGGGTGGCTGACAATGCCTCGGCACACAGCCGGGTCCACGCACGGAACGCCGTCGGTTTGAGTACCAGTGCCATGCGCCAGAGGCTATCGTCCCGGGAGCCGACGCCCCCGGATTCGCGTCGCCCGCAGGTCGTCGGCTATTCTTGAGCGGTTGTCGTCGGGCTCTCGGTCCGCGGCACCTCGTGATTTCCGATTCGTCTAGTTTCTCAGGAGTTTGCCGTGGCTGCGGTCTGTGACGTGTGCGGCAAGGGACCTGGCTTCGGCCACAACGTCTCCCACTCGCACCGACGTACCAAGCGTCGTTTTGATCCGAACATCCAGCGCGTCCGCGCGGTGGTGGCGGGTACCCCGAAGCGCCTCAACGTGTGCACGGGTTGCCTCAAGGCCGGCAAGGTCTCGCGCTGACGTTGTGACTGCCTCACGCGCAGTTCACGCCGTTACGAACGACGCACTCGGCGATCTCGACGCTGTCGGGGTCGCCGCTGCGATTGCTGGCGGGTCCATCAGTGCCCGCGAGGCGACCGAGGCTGCCGTCGCGCGCATCGAAGCGGTCAACGATCGTCTCAATGCGATCCAGCACCCAGATCTCGACCGAGCGCTCGAGCAGTCCCTGACGCCCACGCCCGGCATCCTGTCCGGTGTTCCGAGCATCGTGAAGGACAACACCAAGGTCACGGGCCTGCCCACTGACATGGGCTCGCTGGCCATGCGGTCACGTCCCGCCACCGCCGACGACCCCTTCACCGCGCAGTTCCGCAGCACCGGGCTCGGGGTCCTCGGCAAGAGCACCATGCCGGAGTTCGGATTCAACGCCTCCACCGAGTACGCAACGGTCGCCCCGACCCGCAACCCGTGGAACACCGGCTACTCCGCCGGCGGATCCTCAGGCGGGTCTGCGGCCCTCGTCGCGTCCGGCGCGCTGCCGATCGCCCACGCCAACGATGGCGGTGGGTCGATCCGCATTCCCGCTGCGGCGTGTGGCCTGGTGGGTCTCAAGCCCACGCGCAACCGGGTCGTTCCGGCTGCCGAGTCCGCGACCATGCCGGTCGACATCGTCTCCAACGGCGTCGTCACGCGCACGGTCCGCGACACCGCCCACTTCATGGCTGGCACCCAGCAGTTCGCCCCCGCCAAGGGCATGGTGCCGCTCGGGCTGGTCGAGGGCCCGTCCGACCGCCGTCTGCGCGTCGGAGTGGTCATGCACTCCGTCACCGACATCGACACCGATGCGGACGGCCAGCGTGCCGTCACCGACGCGGTTGACCTGCTGACGTCGCTGGGCCATCACGTCACCGAGGTGCCGCTGCCGGTCGACGAGAAGTTCATGGAGGCGTTCAAGCACTACTGGGCGCTGCTGGCCTTCAGCACGCAGAACTTCGGCAAGCGCGTCATGCAGAGCCCTGATTTCGACAAGTCGTTGACCGACAGCCTCACGCAGGGTCTGTCCAAGTCGTTCCTGCGGCAGGCGTGGCGGCTGCCCTTGACGATTCGGACCCTCAAGCAGTCCGAGCGCCAGTACCGCGACGCCTTCACCGACATCGACGTCATCGTGTCGCCCACTCTCGGTTTCGTCACCCCACCGTTGGGCTTCCTGAATCCGGCTGCCGGCTTCCAGGAGCACTTCGACCGGTTGATCCAGTACGCGGCCTTCACCCCGCTCAACAACGCCTCGGGCGGGCCCGCGATCTCCTTGCCGCTCAGCACCAGCACGGCGGGCATGCCGGTCGGGGTGCACATCTCGGCGACCCACGGCGACGAGCAGACCCTGCTCGAGCTGGCCTACGAGCTCGAGGCCGCACAGCCCTTCCGCACCATCTGGGACAGCTGAGCACCACACGCGAGTGTGTCGCGAGTGCGCGTCAGGCGGCGGCCGGACCCGGTCCGACGTAGGCCAGGGTCAGCCGCACCAGTTCGTCCACGAACGCCGGCCGCGCGATGGGCGGCTGCTCGAGCACGTACTGGACGCTGAGGTGCTCCACCATCCGCACGAGGATCCACGCCGAGGCCGCCGGATCACTGACCGAGGTCCAGGCCTGGTTGATCGACAAGTAGGCCGCCACCAGGTCGCTGATGCGTTGCTCGAGCGCGCCGGTCCAGCTGCCGGACTGCGTGCGAGGAAGCACTTCGACCACGAGTCGCAGGAACTCGACGTTCTCGGTCAGCACGTCCAACAAGCGGTCGAATGACGCGCGAGCCAGGTCGGGGCCGGACTCGTGCAGACGGTCCGCAAGCACGGCGGTGAGCTGCGTGGACAGCTCGGCTGCATACCGGTCGACGACGGCGGCCAGGACCGCTTCCTTGTCCGGAAAGTACTGATACAGCGATCCCGGACTGATGCCGGCTTCGTCAGCGACTCGGTTGGTCGATGCCTTCTCGTAACCATCTCGGAGCAGAACCGTCTGGCCAGCGACGATGATGCGTTCGACCATGGCACGCGACCGCTCTTGCCGGGGCGTCTTGCGCAGGTCTCCCGATGCACGGGGGCGAGTCATACGCGAATTGTATGCGAGCAAATGCTCGCGTCATAGTGGAGCCATGACACCAGGCACAGCGGTCAGCGTCCCAGCCCGTTTCCGCACGGGCGAAGAGCGCGGCGCGAGGATCGGCCGCGTCCTCAAGGCGGTCGGGCGCGTGCGGACCGTCGACGAGGACCTCCTCGCCCAGATCGGTCGTCGATTCATGGAACGCGACGAGGTGGGCGCTGCTCTGGCCCGCGCCATGCGATCACGTGGAGGCGATGCCGTGTCGTCGTCGCAGTTCCACCAAGCGTTGACTCACGGGATCGCCTCGGTCGAGGACGCTCCCCCTGCACTGTCCGCCTTCTTCGCGACCGTCGACGAGGTTCCGGACTGGGTCGACTTCGATCTGGTCAACGAAGGAGCCCGCGCCTACCGACAGTTCGGCCAGACGGCCGCGGACGTGCTCCTGCAGCTCGCACTGCTGGGCGGCTACCGATTCGGCGGCCCGACCGACCTGCTCGTCGCCACCGGCGGCCTGACCGGCGGCACCACGATGCGCCGGCTCGGGGAGACCCAGAAGTGGGCCGTGGCGGTCTCCGATCACGACGCCATGCGGCGCGACGGGGAAGGCTTCCAGCTGACCGTCCACGTCCGACTCATGCACGCGCTGGTCAATCATCGGTTCGAGGGCGGCGACCGGTGGGACACCGCGACCTGGGGCCTGCCGATCAACCAGTCCGACCAAGCCGGCACCCTCGGGCTGTTCAACGGCGCCCTCCTGCTGGGCGTGCGTTCGCTGGGCGTGCGCGTCACGTCTCAGGACTCACGCGCCGTCATGCACCTGTGGAAGTACGTCGGCTGGTTGATCGGCGTCACCGACGAGTGGCTGTTCGACACCGAGCAGGAGCAGCACGCCTTCAACTATCACGTCCTGCTGGCCCAGGCTCACGTCACCGAGGCCGGACCGCAGCTGGCGAATGCCATTCTCGACGCGCAGGACAGCATGCATTTTCATCGCTTCCCCCGGCTGGGCCGGGCCTACGGCCGCGCTCGCCTGCTGAGCATGCTGAGGCCGTTCCTGGGCACGCAAGGCATGCGCGATCTCGGCCTTCCGGTCCGGCTGCCGTGGGCGTCCGTGGTCGTGCTGGCCCGCAATCTTCTGGACCACCAGGTCCTGGGCCGTACCGGTTGGGGGAACCGCCGGCTCCACACGAGAGCCGCCGCGGCACGAGACACGGTCATGTACCGCCACTTCGGCGCCGACGCTCCGCAGATCGGTGCGCTCGGCGGGTGACGCGTCCACGCACGCCAGCGACCGAGGCGAACCACCACCGGCCCGCCTGTCGCCTCGCTTCGCTCACGGTCGCTGCGCTCCCTGGCGAACAGCCCGCTCGCCAGCGACGAGCTCTGCGAGGAGGGTGAGGGAGCGCCAGCGACCGAGGGGCACGCTGCGCTGGCGCTCCCTCACGCTCGACCGCAAGCGGTCTCGGTTCGGTCGGTCTCAGCGCCAGTGCTGGTGTCCGGTGTCCCCGTCGAAGGCGGCGCCCGCCACCGTGACGCCTGAGCCCTCGTGGACCGACCCCACGACGGTCCACCCGGTCGGCACCAGCGCCGAGGGCGGGAACGTAGCGACCAGTCCGTAGTCGTCTCCGCCGGTCAGCACGAAGGTCAGTGGATCGATCTGCAGCGCCTCGGCGACGGTGAGGACCGCTTCAGGAGGAGTGAAAGCGGTCGGATCGATGTCGATGGCGACCCCGCTGGCCTCCGCGACGTGGCCCAGGTCCGCCAACAGCCCATCACTGACGTCGGTCATGGAGGTGGCTCCGGCGGCGGCCGCCTCCGGGCCAGCCTCGTACGGTGGCTCCGGGACGCGATGTGCTTCGACGGCCGCCTTCGGCGAACGAAAACCCCTGCTGAGGGCGGCGAACCCAGCACCGGCGAGGCCCGTTCGTCCGACGACAGCGACGAGGTCGCCCGGCTGAGCACCGTCGCGTCGCACGACGCGGTCGGCCTCTCCGATGGCCGTGACGGCGATGACGATCGTGTCGGACGCGGTGACGTCACCCCCCACGACGTGCGCACCCACCCGCGCTGCTTCCTCCTCGAAGCCGCGCGCCATGTCCACAGCCCACTCGATCGGCAGATCGGCCGGTGCGCCGAAGCCGATCGTCAGCGCCGTGGCGGTGCCGCCCATCGCATTGATGTCAGAAAGATTGCAGGCAGCGGCCTTGATGCCGATTTCGTGGGCACTGGACCAGTCGCGTCGAAAATGGCGGCCCTCGATCAGCAGATCGGTGGAGATCAAGGTTCCCTCGGGGCCGGTGGCCACGTGCGCCGCGTCGTCGCCCGGACCGATCAGCACGAGTGGACCGGTGCCGAGCTGCCGCACGACGGCGTCGATCAGACCAAATTCGCCGATCTCGCCGATCGTGGTCGGCTCAGGGGTCGAGCGGCGGTGGGTCATGCCGCCCATTGTCGCGCAGTCGACTCTCGGATTCAGTACGCCACATCGGGTAGGTTGTGCCGAGCCGCCGGTGGCGGCGGCACGTCCGAGGAGGCGACATGTCCGTTCAGGCATACATCCTGGTTCAGACCGAGGTGGGCAAGTCCGCAGAGGTGTGTCGCGCGATCGGCCAGGTCGAGGGCGTCACGGTGGCCGAGGACGTCACCGGCCCGTACGACGTCATCGCCCGCGCCGAAGGAGCATCGGTCGACATGCTCGGCACGCTGGTCGTCTCGCGCATCCAGAGCATCCCCGGGATCACCCGCACGTTGACGTGTCCCATCGTTCGCATCTGACGTGGGCCGAGTCGCCGTCGGCGCGCTGACCGCCGTTCTGATCCTCACTGGCTGCGGCGGCGGACTGTATGAATTCCCGACGGATCCTGGCACCACTACGTCGTGCCGCTCGCTGGTGTCCTCGCTGCCCGACGTCGTCGCCGATCAGCAGTCGACGCCGGTCGACAGCCCGCGGGTCGCGGCGTGGGGAGATCCGCGCATCGTCCTGCGCTGCGGGGTGCGACCTCCGCCCGAGCTGGGCCCGACATCACGCTGCGACGACGTGGACGGCGTCGGCTGGTTCACCCAGAAACGCGACGGTGGAGGGCGCCTGTTCACCACGATCGGGCGCGACCCGGACGTGAGTGTCGAGGTGCCAGCGACCTACCAGCCGGCGGCCACGGCGCTCATCGACGTCGCCGACGCGATCACGACCGGCTCGACCGCCACCAACCCGTGCGTGTGAGCGGTCAGCGCAGACCGGTGTCGCGGTTCAGCGCGAGCGCGATGAGTCGCTCGACCAGCTCGGCGTAGGACACGCCTGAGGCCTCCCACAGGCGAGGGAACATCGAGAACGGCGTGAATCCAGGCATCGTGTTGATCTCGTTGATGACAAGGCCGTCGTCGGTCAAGAAGAAGTCGACCCGCGCCAGACCCTCAGCACCGATCGCCTCGAACGCCTGGACCGCGTAGGTGCGGATGCGCTCGGAGTCGGTCTGGGAGATGTCTGCCGGAATCACGTTGGTGCTCGACCCGTCGAGATACTTGGCCTCGAAGTCGTAGAACTCGTGCTCGGTGTCGGCGTCGACGGTGATCTCGCCGACCACGCTGGCCACCGGAATGCCATCGGGGCCCTGCATGACGCCGCACTCGACCTCGCGCTTGTTGCGAGCAGCTGCTTCGACGATGACCTTGGGGTCGAACTCGCGGGCCGCGTGAACAGCGGCGTCGAGGTGCTCCCACGACTCGACCATCACGACGCCGGAGCTGGAACCGGCTCTGGCCGGCTTGACGAACACTGGCAGTCCGAGTGCGCGGACGCGCGCTTCAGCGCGGGCCCGGTCCTTCTTCCACTGCCACGGCATGATCGTGACGTGGGCGAGCTGAGGCAGCCCCGCGGCCGCGAAGACCGTCTTGGTGAACGGCTTGTCCATGCCGACTGAGCTGGCCAGCACCCCGGCGCCGACGTAGCGGACGTTCGCCATCTCCAGCAACCCCTGGACGGTGCCGTCCTCGCCCCACGGCCCGTGCAGGAGGGGGAAGACGACATCGGCGGTGCGCAGCTCCTCCCAGGCGAAGTCCGGCAGGTCATCGCGGACCTCCGGGAGCGTGCCGGAGGGGACGTCGGTCCAGTCGGCCGTCTCGCGCACCCAGCGCCCATCGCGCGTGATGCCGACCGGGCGCACGTCATATCGCTCGCGGTCGATCACGGCCAGCACTTCGTGGGCAGTGAGGCACGAGACGCCGTGCTCACTGCTGCGGCCGCCGAAAACGACCATCAAGATCGGCCTGACAGCGCCGGGGATGACTTGGCTCATTGCCCAGAACCCTACCGGCGTGTACACAAGGGTTCATGTCCGGACGCGAGCTGTCACCTTCCACCATTGCCGTTGCCTCTGGGCGGCCTCCACGCGAGCCCGGGCGACCCCTCAACTCACCGATCACCATGGCCACGGCCCTGGTCCCTGGCGGTGATGCGGAGTACGCCCGATTCGGCAATCCCACCTGGGACTCCTTCGAGCAGATCCTCGGTGATCTGGAGGGCGGCCGAGCACTGGCGTTCTCCTCCGGGATGGCCGCTACCACCGCTGTCATCGACCTCGTGCCGCTGAAGGGCACCGTCGTGGCCCCCCGCGGGGCCTACGCCGGCACGCTGGATCTGCTGCACGACCGGGCCAAGCGCGGGTACTTCGAGCTCGTCCTCATCGATGTCGACAACACCCCCGAGACCGTCAACGCGATCGAAGCCGCCGACCTCGCGTGGATCGAGACCCCGACCAATCCGGCGCTGCTGGTCGCCGATCTCGAAGCAATCGGCCAAGCGGCTGAGCGGTCGGGCGCCGCCATCGCGGTGGACAACACCTTCGCGACTCCCCTGCGTCAGCGTCCGCTGGACTCCGGTGCCGACTTCGTCGTGCACTCGGCATCCAAGCTGCTGTCCGGTCACAGCGACGTGATTCTCGGGGCTGTCGTGACCAACGACAAGCGGGCTCATGACGCGATCCACCGCCGGCGCACCATGATGGGCGCCGTGCCGGGCGCGCTCGAGACCTTCCTCGCTGCCCGCGGCATGCGCACGCTGCACGTGCGGCTCGACCGCGCCGAGGCGAATGCCAAGGAGCTGCACGCACGACTGTCACGCCTCCGCCAGGTGGTCTACTCCCGCTACCCCGGATTCGGCACGATCATCGCCTTCGAGGTCGCTGGTGGGCACGAAGCCGCCGAGAAGATCACCCGGCTGAGCGAGATCATCGTCCACGCCACCAGTCTCGGCGGCGTGGAGTCCACCTGGGAGCGTCGCCGCCGTCATCCGGCCGAGCCAGAAGCCGTGCCAGAGGGCCTCATTCGCCTCTCAGTCGGCATCGAGGACGTCGACGACCTGTGGCTCGACATCGAGACCTGTCTGGCCGCCTTGGCCTGATCCTGTTGCCGGAGGTCTCGGTCAGTCCGTCTCGGGCTTGGCCTTGCGCGAGATCATGGCATCGACCAGTTCGGCCGGCGTCATGCTGCCCTCGATCAGAGCCGCCACGTGCTCGACGATCGGCATCTCGACGCCATGCATCTTGGCCAGCTCGCTGACCGAGCGACACGACTTCACGCCCTCGGCCACCTGGTGGGTCTCCGCCGTGACCTCCTCCAGCGTCATGCCGCTGCCGAGCTTTTCGCCGAAGGTGCGGTTGCGCGACAGCGGTGACGAGCATGTGGCCACCAGGTCACCCATGCCAGCCAGACCCATGAAGGTGGCCGGATCGGCACCGATCGCGACCCCGAGGCGGGCACCTTCGGCGAGGCCGCGGGTGATGATCGACGCTTTGCAGTTGTCGCCGTAGCCGAGTCCCACCGCGACGCCCACGGCCAGTCCGACGACGTTCTTGGTGGTGCCAGCCAGCTCGCAACCGATCACGTCGGTATTCGTGTACGGACGGAATGCCGGCGTGTGACACAGCTGCTGCACGCGTTCGGCGACGTGCTCGACCTCGCACGCGACGACGCTCGCCGCCGGCTCGCGCTGCGCGATCTCACGAGCCAGGTTGGGGCCCGAGACCACGGCAATGCGTTCGGGTCCGGCGCCGGTCACCTCCGCGATGACCTCGCTCATCCGCATGTGGGTTCCGAGCTCGATGCCCTTCATCAGGCTGACCATGACGGCTCGCTCAGGGATGTGGGCGGCCCAGCTCTCCAGATTGTTGCGGAGCTGCTGGCTCGGCACGGCCAGCACGACCAGCTCGGCATCGGCCAGAGCTTCAGCCGGGTCCGATGTCGCCGAGATGGCGTGCGAGAGCTCGACGCCCGGCAGATAGTCGGTGTTCTGGTGCCTGCTGTTGATGGTCTCGCAGACCTCGTCGCGACGGCCCCACATCCGCACCTCGTTGCCAGCGTCAGCCAGCACCAGCGCGAACGCGGTCCCCCACGATCCTGCTCCCATCACGGCGATCTGTGCCATCAGCCCTCCAGGCTTTGGTTGGTTGCTTTGCTGCGCAACGTGCGCACGTCGATGCGTGGACCGGTCGGCAGCTCACCACGCAATTCAGCCATCATGGCAGTCAAGGTGTCCATCAAGCGTTCGGTGGCGCCGTGCAGCACCTCGTCGGTGAGCGGTTTGCCCTCGAATTCGGACAGGTCGAGGGCCGGCCCGACCCGGACATGGATCGTCTTGCGCGGGATGAGCTTCGGCACCTTCGTGTAGGGCCACAGGATCTCCTGAGCGCCTGATTGCATCAACGGGATCAGCGGCCGACCTGTCATCAGGGCGATGCGGACAGCACCGGTGCGACCGGTCATCGGCCAACCCAGCGGATCGCGGGTGATGGTGCCCTCGGGGTAGACCGTGACGACCTCACCTGCCTCGACGGCGGCGCACGCATCGCGAACGGACTCCGCCGCCGCACCGGGCTCGGTGCGGTACACCGGAATCTGGCGGGCTGCGCGCATCAGCCGACCCAGTCCGGGCACACCGAACAGCGTGTCCTTGGCCAGGTAGCGCGGCGGCAGACCTTGGTCGTACAGGAAGTGTCCGAGCAGGATCGGATCCAGGTGCGACACGTGATTGGGCGCCAGCACGTAACCGCCCTCAGCCGGAAGATTCTCCAGACCTTGCCAGTCACGCTTCGTCAGCATCATGAACCACGGTCGGAAGATGAAAGCGAATCCCCGAATGGCGCGAGGCATGGGCCGGTGCTGCATGGCCGACACCCTACTCAGATGCGTCCGGTTCCCGCCCTTGCCGGGCGGGTCCGCGGGTCAGAGGGTGGCGGGTTTGAACGGGGGTCGGGCCGCCTCGTAGCTGTCGATGTCGTCGGCATGACTCAGCGTGATCGCGACGTCGTCGAGGCCTTCGAGCAGGCGCCAGCGGGTGTAGTCGTCGATCGTGAAGGAGTCCTCGATCGCGTCAACGCCCTCTCCTGCCCGCACCGTGCGGGTCTCGAGATCGACCGTGACCGACGCGCCGGGGAACTCATCGAGGAAGTCCCACAGGCGCTGCACGACCTTGTCGTCGACCTGCGCCGCGAGCATCCCGGCCTTGCCGGAGTTGCTGCGGAAGATGTCACCGAAGCGAGGCGAGATGACGACCTTGAAACCGTAGTTCTGCAGCGCCCACACGGCGTGCTCCCGTGAGGATCCGGTACCGAAGTCCGGACCGGCCACCAACACGGTTGCGTTGGCATAGGCGTCCTGGTTGAGCACGAACGACGGATCGCTGCGCCAGGCCGAGAACAGGCCCTCCTCGAAGCCGTCGCGGGTGACCTTCTTGAGCCACACGGCGGGGATGATCTGGTCGGTGTCGACGTTGCTGCGACGCAGCGGGGCGCCGACACCGGTGTGTGCGGTGAACTTCTCCATGGGTCAGGCTCCTGCCTTGGTGAGCTCGGCCAGATCGGCAGGACCGGCCAGGTGGCCGAAGATCCCGGTGGCCACAGCGACGTCGGGCGAGACCAGGTGGGTCCGTCCGCCCTTGCCTTGGCGACCCTCGAAGTTGCGGTTCGACGTCGAGGCCGCGCGCTCCCCCACCATCAGCTGGTCGGGGTTCATGCCCAGGCACATCGAGCATCCGGCGCCGCGCCATTCGGCGCCAGCATCCGTGAAGATGGTGTCGAGACCCTCGGCCTCGGCCTGCAGCCGCACCCGCACCGAACCCGGCACCACGAGGATGCGGGTGTCGGCGGCGACGACGTGGCCCTTGATCAGGTCGGCAGCGACCCGCAGGTCCTCGATGCGGCCATTGGTGCACGACCCGATGAAGACGGTGTCGACCTGGATGTCCTTCATCGGGGTCCCGGCCTCGAGGCCCATGTAGACCAGCGCGTTCTCCGCTGCGATGCGTTCGTTGTCGTCCTCGAACGAGGCCGGATCGGGCACCCGGCCCGACAGCGGCACGCCCTGGCCGGGGTTGGTGCCCCACGTGACGAACGGCGTGATCTGGCTGGCGTCGATCGTGATGACCTTGTCGAACTCGGCGTCGTCGTCGGTGACGAGGCTGTCCCAGTACGCGACAGCGGCGTCCCAGTCCGCACCCGTGGGCGCGCTCGGGCGACCCTCCAGGTAGTCGTAGGTGGTCTGGTCCGGAGCGATCAGACCGGCCTTGGCGCCCCACTCGATCGACATGTTGCAGATCGTCATGCGCGCTTCCATCGACAGACGGCGGATGGCCTCGCCGCGGTACTCCACGATGTAGCCCTGGCCGCCGCCGGTGGTCTCCTGCGTGATGAGCGACAAGATCAGGTCCTTCGCGGTCGATCCGACCGGAAGCTCGCCCTCGACGTCGACCGCCATCATCTTGGGCCGCGCCTGCGACAGCGACTGCGTGGCGAGCACGTGCTCGACCTCGGAGGTACCGATGCCGAAGGCGATCGACCCGAACGCGCCGTGCGTCGAGGTGTGCGAGTCGCC
This sequence comes from uncultured Actinomycetota bacterium, assembly GCA_963769445.1. Classification (GTDB taxonomy): domain Bacteria; phylum Actinomycetota; class Actinomycetes; order Propionibacteriales; family Nocardioidaceae; genus Aeromicrobium. Next base: position 927,991 of record CAVYLO010000004.1, read on the forward strand.
GCAGACGATGGTCATGCCCGGCTGGGTCAGACCCAGCTGTGGTCCCACGACGTGCACGATGCCCTGGTCGATGTCCCCCATGGGGTGCAGACGGACGCCGAACTCCGCGCAGTTGCTCCGCAGCGTCTCGACCTGCAGGCGCGAGACCGGATCGGCGATCGGCTTGTCGAGGTCGGTCGTGGGGATGTTGTGATCCTCGGTCGCCAGCGTCAGATCGGGGCGACGCACCGCGCGGCCCGAGAGACGAAGACCGTCGAACGCCTGGGGACTCGTGACCTCGTGGATGAGGTGGAGGTCGACATACAGCAGATCCGGCTCGCCGTCGTGGCTGCGCACCACGTGGTCGTCCCACACCTTCTCGGCCAGTGTCCTACCCATGACGTCTCCTCGTCTCGATGCTGGTGCCCGACAGGTGCTCGTCGCGTCGTCGTCGCGTCCCGCAGTTGCGTCTCACAATGCGATACGGCAATATCAAGGCATGGACAACTCTAGCGGAGTCGGCGTTCTCGACAAAGCCGCCCTGGTGCTCGCCGCTCTTGAGCCCGGCCCGGCGACACTGGCCGGGCTGGTCGCGAGCACCGGTCTCGCCCGCCCGACCGCGCATCGACTGGCCGTCGCACTCGAGCATCATCGGCTGGTCGCCCGCGACATGCAAGGTCGATTCATTCTCGGCCCTCGCCTCGGCGAGCTGTCCGCGGCGGCCGGCGAGGACCGCCTGCTGGCCGCGGCAGGACCCGTCCTGGCACGCTTGCGCGACATCACCGGGGAGTCCGCGCAGCTGTTCAGGCGCCAGGGCGACTTCCGCGTGTGCGTCGCCGCTGCCGACCGACCCACGGGACTGCGCGATTCCATTCCTGTCGGCAGCCAGCTGACGATGACCGCTGGATCCGCGGCCCAGGTGCTGCTCTCGTGGGAGGACCCCGAGCGGATGAACAAGGGGCTGATGAGGGCCACCTTCGCGGCTGCCGAGCTGTCAGCCGTTCGCAAGCGCGGCTGGGCGCAGAGCGTCGGCGAGCGGGAGAACGGCGTGGGCTCCGTCTCGGCGCCGGTCCGCTCCCCGTCCGGCAAGGTGGTGGCAGCCGTGTCGGTCTCCGGACCGCTGGAGCGGCTCACCCGTCAACCGGGACGCATGCACGCCCCGGCCGTCGTGGCGGCCGCAGAGCGACTCGGGCAGAGCCTGCGCCGCATCGCCTGATCTGTTGACCTGCTGATCTGCGCGTACTACTTCAGCGCGGCCAGCAGCTGCGCCTTCGTCATGCGCGAGTATCCGGTCACGTTCTGCGAACGCGCCTCGGCGCGCAGCTGCGCGACGGTCCATGACGAGTCGGCTGAGGATTTCGGACCAGCGGTGTCGGCGACCTTCTGGGTCGCTGGTGCGACGACTGACTGCGCCTTCCCCATCAGCTTGCGCGCCTCCTTCTCGACCGCGCGCACAGCCTCCTTGGCCTTGGCCACCTGCTCGTCGAGCTGCTTCAGCAGGGCGTCGCGCTGCTTCTCGGCGACCTTGACCTGCTTGGACAACTTCTTGACCTGCTTCGACAGGTCGTCCACGAGCGCGTCGGTCTTGGATCGGGTCGACGTGCGGGACTTCTTCTTCTTCGTGGCCACGGGTCCTCCTCGGTGTGATGTGTCACACATCTTGTCGGATCCGGCCCTCCAGCAGAAGACCTAGCGGTGCTCAGAACAGACCGGGGTTCTCCAGCTGCAGCAAGGTCTGCTTGCGCTCCAGTCCCCCGGCATAGCCGGTGAGCGTGCCGTTGGCACCGATGACGCGGTGACACGGCACCACGATGGGGATCGGATTCGACCCGTTGGCCGACCCGACTGCGCGCGACACGGCGTTGTCGTAGCCGAGCCGACGGGCGATCTCGCCATACGTGGCGGTCTCGCCGTACGGGATGTGCTGGAGCTCGGACCAGACCTTCTGCTGGAACTCTGATCCATCGCGAGCCAGCGGCAGGTCGAAGGTGGTGCGCTCTCCCGCGAAGTACTCGGTCAGCTGCGTCTCGGCGCGGTCCAGCAGCGGATCGTTGGATCGCCGGCCGGCCGGGTGGGCGTCGAAGTTGATCGCGGTGATCAGATCGGCCGAGACGCGGATGCGCAGGCCACCGATCGGTGAGTCCATCCATCGAGAGGTCATGACGGGGTCCTTTCCAGGGCGCCGCTTGCGCGCCACAGATGCATGCCGGCATAGGAGCGCCAGGGGCGCCACCGGTCAGTGTGGTCGATGCCGCGACTGTCCAGCTCACGTCGCAACACCAGATCAGTGGTCAACAGCACGTCGGGGTGCGCCAGCGCACGCATCACGACGTAGTCAGCGGTCCAGGGACCGATGCCCCGCATGGCGAGCAGCTGCTCGCGCACCGCGTCGCGATCGACCCCGGGATGCAGCTGGAGCGAGCCGTCCGCCACGGCAGCCGCGACGGCGATGATCGAAGCCGCCCGGGACCGCGGCATGCCGAGACTTCCGGGATCGGCGGCCGCCAGCGACTCCGGTGCCGGGAACGCATGGGTGAGCCCGTGAACCGTGGCCAGCGCGAAGTCCACCGGCGTGCCGTGCACCGGGATCTGGCGTCCGAGCACCGTGTTGGCGCCCGCGACCGACACCTGTTGGCCGACGATGGTGCGCACCGTCACCTCGAAGCCGTCGACGTGCGAGGGGACACGCAGGCCGGGCGTGGCTGCCACGAGCGGCGCCAGGTGCGGGTCCTCGGCGAGCACGGCATCGATGGCGACCGGATCGGCGTCCAGATCGAGCATGCGCCGAATTCGGCTGATCGCGACGGACATGTCGCGAAAATCAGCCAGCTCGAGCTCGCAGTCCACCCGATCGTCGTGCAGCGTCAGGGCCGTGACGCCGAGCCCATGCGGTAGCCGGAGCACCCGGGCATACGTGCGTCCCTGCACGGTCTCGACGCCGGGCAGCACGTGCGCCTCGAGGAAGTCCAGCAGCGCGACGGCGGCGAAGGGCCGGCGCACCGCCAGCCGCACCGCGACCCGGCCGGACGGATCGCCGCGACGACGGCCGCGCATCTGCGTGGGCGTCAGGGCGTAGGTCTGACGGATCGAGTCGTTGAACTGGCGCACCGAGGCGAAGCCGGATGAGAACGCGACATCGGCCATCTGCAGATCGGTGGTCTCGATCAGGACGCGAGCCACCTGGGCCCGGCGGCTGCGGGCCAGCGCCAGCGGACCCGCGCCCAGCTCCGCTGAGACCATGCGGGTGACGTGACGCGGGCTGTAGCCGAGTCGGTCGGCCAGGCCTGCGACCCCTTCACGCTCGATGACCCCGTCGCCGATCAGCTGCATGGCGCGCCCGACCGCATCGGCCCGCACATTCCACTCCGGTGACCCCGGCGTGGTGTCCGGACGGCATCGTCGGCACGCCCGATAACCGGCATCCTCGGCCGCTGCCGCCGACGCGTGGAAGCTGACATTCTGCGGCTTGGGGGTGACAGCAGGACACGACGGCCGGCAATAGATTCCCGTGGTGCTGACGGCGGTGTAGAAGACTCCGTCGAATCGGGCGTCGCGCGACTGCACGGCGCGATAGCAGCGGTCGTGATCGGAGTGCATGCCACCATCATGACGGCCGGAGCCGACAGATTCTGGCGGAATTCGGACACGACCGTCCTCGCGGCGCGACTGGGCTAGATGACTCCGCAGATGACGCCGACCAGGACGGCACCGATCAACGGATAGCCGGCGTTGACGGCCCACAGACGGGGCGGCTTGGAGTCGTACAAGGCGTTCTGGCCCATGAGCGCGGCGATCGCGATGCCGACGGCGAGCCCGGCCTTGGCGCCGTGGCCAGCACCAGCGTCACGGGTGAAGTATTCGATGACGCCGGCGAGCACCAAGCCGATGAGCACGGACAAGGCCATGGTCGGACACCGGAGGTGCCGCGGGCGGCTCGCCCTCGGCGGAGATGGTGATGCCCATGTCCTCGGCCCACGGCTTGCGAAACAGCGCCATGTACCAGAGGGCGCCGAGGGCGAAGAACGCCACTCCGCCGACGAGCACTGCGATGATTGAGTAGTTGTCCATGATCACGCCACGTCCTTCAATGCGTCGTTGAGAGTGTCGATTGCGCCGCTGGAGGGAGCATCCTCCACACCGGTCCAGTCAGGCGAGGGCAGCACCTGTTCGGTCGAGGTGCCGTCTTGAACGTCGCGGATTCCAGCGACGATCTCGTCGATGTTGTTGGGGACGGCCCGCCCGCACGCGTTGAGCTCGGACTCGATCCGCAGAGTCAGGCGCGGCTTGTTGGCGGCGACCGCGTCAGCCGTCGTGCCGGACTCGACATCGCTGTTCGCGAGGTCGGGGACATCGCCACAGACGTGATAGACGCCGCCACCAGCGGACCAGTAGACGGTGTCAGATCCGAGCAGTTGGATGACGGCCTGCTTCTCGGCCGTGTACTTCTCGATCGAGCTCGGATCGAAGTCGATGCCGATGACCGAGGCGACCAGCGCGACCACGATGCCCACCGCACCGGCAATGCCCTTCTGCGTCTTGCCCATGTCCTTGTTCAGGAAGATCAAGATGATGATCGGCAGGAAGGCGATGATCGGAATGACAGCGCCCAGCTGGTTCTGGACGAAGAAGCGAACCGTGTCCTGGCGCGACGCCGGGTCGAAGGTGTTGGCCTTCTTCCACAGGATCGAGCCGATCGCGACCGCGATGCCATCGAGGACCAGCAGCACGATCAACAGGACGAAAGCCCAGGTCGGGAAGCCGCTGCTGACCTGCAGCACGCCGCGGTCGTCCACCACTGCCTTCTCCGAGAGGATCGACTTGTTCAGCAGCAGGCCGAAGATCGCGCCCAGCTGAATGACGATGCCGAGCATCCACAGCGACACAGCAATGATGCGCAGCTTCTTGGCTTGCGCCTTCGACTCCGCCGAGGCCTTCCAGGTTCCCTTGTCGTCCAGGGCCCCTCCGGTGGAATCCGTGTCATTGCTGGCCATGAAGTCTCCTCGCTCGGGCGGAACGACCAACATGCTAGCGGCTGCCGTCGGCACGACAGACTCTGCACAGCGCCAACCACTGCCTGCTGCGCCTGTAGCTGGCGACGACTTCGAACGACCGGATGGGGGCCGCGATCGGACCCGAACCGTAGCGGGCCACGAGCGCATCCAGAGCAATCTGCGTTGCGCTCGGGACATCGAGGCGGGGATGGGCCGTGATCTCGCCGCGCAGCGGCGTCCCTTGGCAGAAGGCGACCGCCGCGTCGGCCGCGGTAGTCCGGCTCACCGCATCGACGGCCTGGATCTCGACGCCGACGAAGCCGGCTTCACCGAGCTCTGTTCGGATTCGATCCACGTCGTAGTACCCGTGCGGGGTGCGAGACATGAACAGCAACGGCGGGTCGGGGCACGCTCGAAGCAGGGCCTGCTCGATCACCTTCGGGATCTCGTTCGCCTCGATCCGGTCCCACACGTTGAACACGAAGGCGCCCCCGGGTCGCAGCACCCGGCGAGCCTCGGCGTAGCCGCGCACCTTGTCGGGGAAGAACATCGCCCCGAACTGGCAGGCCACCACATCGAACGACTCGTCCTCAAAGTCCAGATCGAGGGCGTCCGACTGCATCCACGTCACCTGGTCCCCGCCGAGTGATCCGGCCGCCGCGACGTCGATCATGGGCTGATTCAGGTCTGTAGCGGTGATCTGAGCCGCAGGACAGCGCTGGATCATCGCGCGGGTGAGCACGCCCGTGCCAGCTGCGGTCTCCAGAATCTGCTCGGGTGAGCGAGCTGCAACCTGGTCGGCGAGGTGGTCGGCGGCCTCGGCGAAAATCATCGGAACCATCAGCTGCTGATACACGTCGGGCACCGACCCGACGAACTGGGAATCATGGGCCATCGGCATCGCGGCCACCTCGCGTTCTGCACCGGTATTCCAGTGCGGTTGACCCTCCGGCGACAAAATACTCCTCGGGGCCCCGTTGCACCAGATCGATCAGCCGAATTCTGGACGTGCCGCCCCTCGGGCGACTACGGTCGACGGCAAGAAACAGCAGTAGGGGTGTCATGGGAACGCCAGTTCCGTTTGAGGAGCACGAGTCTGGGGCCCTGCTTCACGGGACGAAGGCCGACCTCCAGCCGGGCGACATGCTCGTACCTGGGCTCACGTCGAACTTCGGTGGCGGACGCACCGCCGGTCACGTCTATGTGACGAAGACGCTGGACGCGGCGGCATGGGGCGCCGAGCTCGCCGTTGGTGACGGCGCCGGCCGAATCTACATCGTGGCGCCGACCGGCGACCTCGAAGACGACCCGAACGTCACGGACAAGAAGTTCCCCGGCAACCCCACGCGGTCGTATCGCACGAGCGAGCCGGTGAAGGTCGTCGGCGAGCTCAAGAACTGGGTGGGGCACTCCCTCGAGCAGCAGCAGGCCATGCGCGACGGGCTGGCTGAGCTGGCGCGTCGAGGACTCGACATCATCGACGACTGAGGGACCCACGAGAGAACCCCCTGACCTGCTGGCGCAGATCAGGGGGTTTCGTCCATGGGTAGCCCCGACGGGATTCGAACCCGCGCTACCGCCTTGAGAGGGCGGCGTGCTAGGCCGCTACACAACGGGGCCATGGAGTGGTCTTGCGACCGATGGAACCCTACCAAGAAGGCCGGATTTCACATCGCTGGGGTACCAGGACTCGAACCTAGAACGACGGTACCAGAAACCGCTGTGTTGCCAATTACACCATACCCCAATGGTTGCGGGACGAGCCCGAACCGAGGTCTCACTCTACCCGACCCCGACTGTCGTTCCCAAACCGGTCAGGCGTGGGCGGGTCCGGCGGGAACGATGCTCCGCGTCACGTCAGAACGGCGTCGAGCCGAGCCATCGTGCGGGCGTGGCCCAGCAGCTCCAGCGACTCGAACAAGGGCGGCGAGATGCGGCTGCCGGTGACAGCCACGCGCACCGGCCCGAACGCCAGGCGTGGCTTGAGACCGAGCCCGTCGACCAGGGATGAGCGCAGGGCGCTCTCGATGGTGGCTGTGCTCCACTCGGTCGAGTTGGCCGCCTCGAGGGCCTCGCGGGCGGCTCGCACGACCTCGAGACCAGCGTCGTCGAGGTTCTTGGCGCGGTCGGCTTCGTCGATCGTGAAGTCGTCGTCCGCGATGAACAGGAATCTCAACATGTCGACGGCCTCGGTCAGCAGATTCATCCGCTCGTGGACCAGCGGTGTGGCGACGGCCAGCGTGGCCAGCTGGTCTGCCGACGGCTCGGCGGCGATCAGGTCGGCGGCCTGGAAGAACGGCAGCAGACGCTGTTGCAGGTCGTCGACCGACAGCATCCGGATGTGATCGGCGTTGATGGCCTCGCACTTCTTGAGGTCGAATCGTGCCGGATTGGGGTTGACCCGCCCGATCTCGAAGACCTCGACCATCTCCTCGAGGGTGAACACGTCGCGGTCGTCGGCGATCGACCAGCCCAGCAGCGCCATGTAGTTGAGCAGTCCCTCAGGCAGGAAGCCCTTGGGCTTGTAGTCCAACAGATTGGACTCAGGGTCGCGCTTGGACAGCTTGGAGTTGCCGTTGCCCATGACGAACGGCAGGTGCCCGAACTCGGGGGTGAACCCTCCGCCGACGCCGATCTCGGCGAAGGCCTCGTACAGCGCGATCTGCCGTGGCGTCGAGCTGAGCAGATCCTCGCCGCGCAGCACGTGGGTGATGCCCATCATCGCGTCGTCGGTGGGGTTGGTCAGCGTGTACAGCGGTTGACCGTTGGCCCGCACGATGACGAAGTCCTGCACGTTCTCGGCGCCGAAGGTGATGTCGCCGCGGACCAGGTCGGTGAACGTCCAGTCCTTCGCCGGCATCTTGAACCGGATCACCGGCTCGCGACCCTCGGCCTCGAAGTCGGCCTGCTGCTGGGGGGTGAGATCGCGGTGCAGTCCGTCGTAGCCGCTGGGCTTGCCGGCGGCACGGGCCGCGTTGCGGCGCTCCTCCAGCTCGTCGGCGCTGTCGTACGCCTTGTAGGCGAAGCCAGCCTCGACGAGGCGCCGGGCGACGTCGGCGTAGATGTCCATGCGCTCGCTCTGGCGGTACGGTCCGTTCGGGCCGCCGACCTCGACGCCTTCGTCCCAGTCCAGTCCCAGCCAGCGCATGACGTCGATCAGCAGCTGATAGGACTCCTCGGAGTCACGCGAGGCGTCGGTGTCCTCGACGCGAAACACGAACGTGCCGCCGTGGTGCCGGGCGAACGCCCAGCTGAACAACGCGGTGCGGGCCATGCCCACGTGCGGGTTGCCGGTGGGCGACGGGCAGAAACGAGCGACCACGGGCCGCGTGAGATCACTCATGCAGGCTCACCACCTGGTTGGTCAGGGTGCCGAGTCCCTCGATGGTCACGCTGACGCTGTCGCCAACCTCCATGGGGCCGACACCTGAGGGCGTTCCGGTGAGGATGACGTCACCGGGCAGCAGGGTCATGAACGAGGTGACGTAGGCGATGATCTCCGGCACCGAGAAGATCATGTCGGACGAGTTCTCGTCCTGCTTGGTCTCGTCGCCGAGCACCGTCGTGATGCGCACGTTGGACGGGTCGAGATCGGTCTCGATCCACGGCCCGATGGGGCAGAAGGTGTCGAATCCCTTGGCTCGCGCCCACTGGCCGTCGGAGGCCTGCAGATCGCGCGCCGTGACGTCGTTGCCGATCGTGTAGCCGAAGATCACCCGCGGGGCGTCCTCGACCGACACGTCCTTGCAGATGCGTCCGATGACCACCGCGAGCTCGCCCTCGAAGTGCACGTTGCTGCTCTGCGCGGGATAGAAGATCGGTTCGTTGGGCCCGATGACCGACGTGTTGGGCTTGAGGAAGATCAGCGGCTCGGTGGGTACCTCGCCGCCCATCTCGGCCGCGTGCTTGGCGTAGTTCTTGCCGACACCGACGACCTTGCTGCGCGGAATCACCGGCGCCAGCAGCCGCACGTCTGCGACCGGGGTCTTCTGGCCGGTCAGCTCGATGCCGGCGTACAGCGGATCCCCTTTCAGGTGGGCGATCGTCTCGACCCCGTTGTCGTTTCCGATGACACCGAACTGGGGGTCGTCCTCACCCGCAAATCTCGCAATACGCATAGGTCCTCACCCTATCGGCCTGCGCCCTAGTCTGAGACCGTGAGCCTGCCGCCAGAAGCCGACCGCGCCGAGATCGTGCGTGACGGCACCGGCTACCTGCTGCGGGTCGGCGGCGCGGACCAGTCGTTCGTGGATCTGGACGACCCCACCCATCTGGAGTTCGACTACGTGCAGCGGATGGCCGATGTCATCGATCTGTTGGGTGAGCCGGGCGCGCCGATGCGGTTCGTGCACGTCGGCGGAGCGGGTCTGACCCTGCCCCGCTACGTGACCCACACCCGGCCGACCTCAGCCCAGATCGTGCTGGAGCCGGCCGAGCACATCACGGCCCAGGTGCGCGAGGAGCTGCCGCTCCCCCGGCGCAGCGGCATCAAGGTGCGCCCCCTCGACGGCGCCGCAGGACTGGCCGCCATGCCCGACACGTACGCGGACGTGGTCGTGCTCGACGCCTTCGACGGGGCCCAGGTGCCCTCCCACCTGGTGACCCGTGACTTCTTCGCCGACATCGCTCGCGTGCTGACCGATCACGGCACGTTGCTGATCAATCTCGGCGACACAGCGCCGTTCGCGTGGTCGCGACGGGTGCTGGCCGGGCTACGTCTCGTGCTCCCCGAGCTGATGGTCAGCGCCGAGCCGGCCACGCTCAAGGGGCGCCGCTTCGGGAATCTGCTCGTGGTCGCGTCGCGCCACGAGGTACCCAGCGCCGCTCTGCGCCGGCGAGCCGCCGGTTCCCCGTTCCCCTACTCGGTGCTCGGTCCCGCCGAGGTGGCGTCGCGACTGGCTGGCGGCACCCCGTTCACCTCCGACGACACCGAGCCGTCGCCCGCTCCCCCGCGCGGCCGCACCGCGTTCTAGCTCCGCCGCGCCGCCGAGTGGCGCACAGTGACCCGCAGAGGTGCGAGGTCGAGTCGGGCGAGATCCACCGTACTGCGCCACTCGCGGGGTGGGGCCGGTCAGGCGAGGCGTGCCAGCACGACGCGCTGACGATCCGGGTCCTCGACACCCTCGCGCAGCACCTCGGCGAGCCCGTCCGGCACGGAGATCGAGATCGGCCGACACGACGAACAGCAGTCCGGCAGGCGCCACCTGATCGACCGCTGGTTCGGCATCGATCGCGACGACGAGGTCGAAGCGGCGATCCCACTGGCTCGGCAGAGCGGACGGATCGCTCGACGACATGGTGCACGTGCGTGGCCTGTTCGGCCGACTCGGCGGCGGCGTCGTCGCCGTGCAGCACGAACACTTCGTAGCCGAGGGTCGCCAGGTGGATGCCCTCGGCGGTCGCGCCGCCCAGCACCAAGGCCAGCAGGCCCGTGCCGTCGACGCCTGCGCTGGTGGTCCAGTCCGTCAGCAGACGCCGCGGCGCACTGGGTTGGCTCCTACTGGGCCGTGCCATATCGGCGGTTCCTCTCGGCATAGGTCTCGATGGCGGCCCACAGGGCGCGACGATCGACATCGGGCCAGGCGATGTCACTGAACACCATCTCGGCGTACACGGACTGCCACGGCAGGAAGTTGCTGGTGCGCTGCTCACCGGACGTGCGCCAGAACAGGTCCACGTCGGCCATGTCCGGCTCGTCGAGGTAGCGCGCGAAGACCTTGTCGGTGATCTTGTCGGGGTTGACCCGGCCGTGGGCGACGTCGATGGCCAGCGCTCGGGCAGCGTCAGCGATCTCGGCACGGCCGCCGTAGTTGACGCACATCGTCAGCGTGAGCACCGAGTTGTTCCGTGTGAGCTCCTCAGCGGCCTCGAGCTCGCTGATGACCGACCGCCACAGACGCGGCCGACGGCCGGCCCAACGGACCCGGACTCCCAGCTCGTGCATCTGGTCGCGCCGGCGCCGGATGACGTCGCGGTTGAAGCCCATGAGGAACCTGACCTCCTCGGGTGAGCGCTTCCAGTTCTCGGTGCTGAATGCATAGGCCGACACAGCGGTGACGCCGACCTCGATGGCGCCCTCGACGACGTCGAAGAGGGCCGCCTCACCCATCTCGTGTCCGGCAGTGCGGGGCAGTCCGCGCTGCTTGGCCCACCGACCGTTGCCGTCCATGACGATGGCCACGTGGCCTGGAACCTGGTCGAGGGACAGATTCGGCGGGCGTGCGCCCGACGGGTGGGGCGTGGGGGGACGGGGCGTGCGGGTACGGGGGGCCATCAGCGGTCCACGTGGCTCAGGGACCGCAGGCCGCGCTCAAGGTGCCACGACAGGTAGGCGGCAACGATCGAGCCGGCCTCTCGACGCGCGCGGTCATCGGCCAGCTCGACGATCGGCCAGTCGCCTTCCAGCAGAGCGGCCAGGAGTGTGACCGTCGTGGGAGACGGGATCGCCGACCCGGGCATGCGGCAGGTGTCGCACAGCATGCCGCCGGACGCCGCGTGGAAGTGACGATGCGGCCCGGTGACGCCACACCGTGCGCACGCGTCGAAGGTGGGGGCGTAGCCCGCGATCGACAGCGCCCGCAGCTGGTAGGAGTCCAAGATGATGCTGGGGGGCTGGCGCCGCGCCGCGAGCGCGCGCAGTGCGCCGACGAGCAGCTGCAGCTGCTGGACGGCCGGCTCGCCGTCCTCCTGCACCAGCCGTTCGGCGGTCTCCAGCATGGCGGTGCCCGCGGTGTAGGCCGGGTAGTCGCTGCCGAGGTCCTTGGCGAAGGCATCGATCGTCTCGACCTGGGTGATGATGTCGAGCGACCGCCCCTCGGCCAGCAGCAGCTGGACGTGCATGAACGGCTCGAGCCGAGCTCCGAAGCGCGACGTGGTCTTGCGCACGCCCTTGCCGACGGCCCGCACCAGACCGCGGTCACGCGTGAGGACGGTGATGATGCGGTCTGCCTCGCCCAGCTTGTGCACCCGCAGCACGACGCCGGACTCGCGATAGAGGCTCACTCGCCCATGGTGCCGTGCGCCCACGACACCCGGCCCGCGACGGGCGGTGAGTCTCCCGGCGAATCGGACCCCGCAATGCCGAGCAGCTCACCGCTCACGGCGTCAGGAGCCAGGAATGGTGACGGCGACGGCTCGGTTCGCGGCCGAGACGACAGCCAGCAACGAGGCCTTGACGATGTTGGCGTCGATGCCCACGCCCCAGACGATCTCGCCAGCGATGTCGCACTCCACGTACGCCGCCGCGCTGGCGTCGCCGCCGGAGGACAGGGCGTGCTCGCTGTAGTCGAGCACCCGGATGTCGGCGCCCGCCTGCCGCATGCCGTCGACGAAGGCATCGACCGGGCCATTGCCCTCGCCGGTGAATCCGCGTGCCTGGCCGCGCACCACCAGATCAACGGCCTGCTGGTCGCGTCCCTCGACCGACGTGGTGGAGCTGAAGGACGTCAGGGCGTACGGCTCCTCGCGGCCCAGATACTCGCCCACGAAGGCTGCCCAGATGGCGGCTGGCTCGATCTCGCCGGCCTCACCCTCGGTCAGGCCCTGGACGATCTGACTGAATTCGATCTGCAGACGCCGCGGCAGGTCCAGGTGGTGATCGTTCTTGAGGATGTACGCGACACCGCCCTTGCCGGACTGGCTGTTGACCCGGATGACGGCCTCGTAGGACCGCCCCACGTCCTTGGGATCGATCGGCAGGTACGGCACGGCCCAGGTCGCCTCATCGATCGAGACTCCTGCCTCGGCGGCGTCGATCGCCAGGTGCTCCAGACCCTTCTTGATGGCGTCCTGATGTGATCCGCTGAACGCGGTGTAGACCAGATCGCCGCCGTACGGGTGACGCTCGGGCACGGGCAGCTCGTTGCAGTACTCGACCGTCCTGCGGATCTCGTCGATGTCGTGAAAGTCGATCTGCGGATCGATGCCTTGGCTGAACATGTTCAGGCCCAGCGTGACCAGACAGACGTTGCCGGTGCGCTCGCCGTTGCCGAACAGGCAACCCTCGATGCGGTCGGCGCCAGCCATGTAGCCCAGCTCGGCTGCCGCGACGCCGGTGCCACGATCGTTGTGCGGATGCAGCGACAGCACGATGCTGTCGCGGCGGGGCAGGTTGCGGTGCATCCACTCGATCGAGTCGGCGTACACGTTCGGCACCGCCATCTCGACGGTGGCGGGCAGGTTGATGATCAGCGGCCAGTCCGGCGTCGGGTCGATGACGTCGATGACGCGACTGCAGATCTCGAGCGCGTAGTCCAGCTCGGTGCCGGTGTAGGACTCCGGCGAGTACTCATAGGAGATCTTGGTGTCCTGCGTGTGGATCTCGGCGTACTTCAGGCACAGCCGAGCGCCCTGCGTGGCGATGTCGGTGATGCCGTCCTCGTCCAGGCCGAAAACAACCCGGCGTTGCAGGGTGGAGGTCGAGTTGTAGAAGTGCACGATCGCCTGTTTGGCGCCGACCAGCGACTGGAAGGTGCGGTCGATCAACGGCTCGCGACACTGCGTCAGCACCTGGATGACGACGTCATCAGGGATGTGATCGCCCTCGATCAGCATCCGCACGAAGTCGAAGTCAGTCTGGCTGGCGCTGGGGAAGCCGACCTCGATCTCCTTGTAGCCCATGCGGACGAGCAGCTGGAACATCGCCAGCTTGCGTGGCGTGGTCATGGGGTCGATCAGAGCCTGGTTGCCATCACGGAGGTCGACGGCGCACCAGCGCGGCGCTTGAGTGATGGTGGCGGCAGGCCACGTGCGGTCCGGAAGATCGACCGGTACGAAGGGCGCGTAGCGCCCGATCGGCATGCCGCTGGGCTGCTGGGGCGTGGATGGATAGGTGTGCATCGAAATGTCCTCGGGGGTTCGTCGTTGCGCTGTCTGGCCGGTACGTGACGAACTCCGCGCCGAGGGGTCCGACCTAGAAGAGGACCTCGACGCGGCAGGGAAGGAGCAGGCTGGCCTGCTTCAGGATGCACTGTCGCATGATGAACCTAGGCTAGCAGCATGGCTGATCACTCGACCCTTGGTTCCTACGTCAACGAGGGCGAGACCTTCGACCGCGACATGAACTACATCCCCGACCGGATCGTGCGACCGGACACCGAGATCGGCGCGGACACACCCCGATGGCCGGTCGAGGCCGGCCGCTATCGCCTGGTGGTCGCGAAAGCGTGTCCGTGGGCCAACCGTGCCATCATCGTGCGCCGGCTGCTGGGTCTGGAGGACGCGATCTCGATCGGATACTGCGGTCCCACCCACGACTCTCGCAGCTGGACATTTGATCTCGACCCCGGCGGCGTGGACCCGGTGCTGGGCATCGAGCGGCTCCAGCAGGCCTATGTTGCGCGGTACCCCGACTATCCACGCGGCATCACGGTGCCGGCCATGGTCGAGGTCGCCAGTGGAAAGGTCGTCACCAACGACTTCCCGTGGATCACGCACGACTTCAGCACCGAGTGGACCGAGTTCCATCGCGCCGGCGCGCCCGATCTGTGGCCGGTCGATCTGCGCGACGAGATGGAGACGGTCATGCGGCGGGTGTTCACCGAGGTGAACAACGGCGTGTACCGCTGCGGGTTCGCGGGCTCGCAGGAGGCGTACGACGAGGCGTACGACCGGCTCTGGACCGCGATGGACTGGCTCGAGGACCGGCTCACCGATCGCCGGTTCCTGATGGGCGACCAGATCACCGAGGCGGACGTGCGGCTGTTCACCACCCTCGCCCGATTCGACGCGGTCTATCACGGCCACTTCAAGGGCAACCGCAACCGGCTCAGCGAGATGCCGGCGTTGTGGGGCTACGCCCGGGACCTGTTCCAGACACCGGGCTTCGGCGACACGATCGACTTCGAGCAGATCAAGCAGCACTACTACGTGGTGCACGAGGACCTCAACCCGACGCAGATCGTGCCGACCGGGCCCGACACCGGTGCGTGGGCCAGCCCGCACGGCCGCGAGTCGCTGGGCGGCCGACCCTTCGGCGACGGCACTCCCCCACCGCCACCCATGCGGGCCTGAGCCGACCACTCAGCGGGCGGCCGCGCGACCCATGATCTCGGTGATGACGTCGCTCTTGGCATCGGCGTAGTCGTTCATGTCGGACCACTCGCGGCCGGCCAGGTTGCGCTTGACGTCCTCGTACCGACGACGGTCATCGGGGTGGCTGCGCAGCCAGTCGCGAAACACCAGGTGCAGGGTCTCCCAGTCGCTCCCGGGCTCGCAGACGTGCACGTGCACGTCCAGGGCCGGGGTGCGCACCATGCGGTGGCCGGGCTCACGGACCCGCAGGAGATAGCCCGCGGCGAGCAGGTCGGGCAACCAGGCGTCCTCGTCCTCCAGGTCGGCCACCGACACGTCGATGTCGACGATCGGCTTGGCGGCGAGTCCGGGCACCGCGGTCGAGCCGATGTGGTCGATCCGCACCGCTCGTGCCCCGAGGGCCGCGGCGATTCGGACCCGCTCGGACTCGAACCGGTCCGTCCACGCGGGGTCGTGGTCGACGATCTCGATCCGTCGTCGTTCCCGTCCTCCGATGAGCATGGAGTCCATGATGCCCACCAGGGAGCGCAGCCGATCAGGTGGCGGGCGACGGCCTGGCGGTCCCGCTCATCGCCGGCCGCGGACCCAACGAGCGAGGCAGCAGGCTGGCACGCAGTCGGACGCCACGGCGGGCCCCGGCCGCCAGCGACGCGACGACCAGCCGAGCGTCAGGGGACGCGTCGGCCGACGGTGCGGGCGACTCGGCGTAGCGACCTCGCTCCACCGCACCCAGCACGCGGTCCAGTGCGGACGCGTCCAGCCCGGCAAGCCCCCGCAATCGGCGGGCGAAACCGCGCGGCGTGTCAGCTGAGGACGTCGGCACGCCCAGGTCGCGCGCCGTGTCCTCGATCTCGCGCCAAGCGGCTTCGGGCGACCGCTCGGCCTGACGCAGCCGCCACGACCTGCGGGCACGACGCAGGAGGCCCGGCGCCAGCACGATGGCCAGCATCACGACGAGCACGGCGGCTGCCGAACGAGGCGCGGTGGACGACTCCTCCGCCGCGTCCGCCGCAGCGACAGCACCTTCGTCGCCGCGCACGTTCGGAGCGTTGTCCTGCCCGGTGGCGTCCGGGAGGCCCTCAGCTGCCGAGTCCTCGGCATTCGGTGCAACGGGTTCGTCGAAGGACGTGGTCTGGCCGACGCCGGGAGTCGGGTCGAATTTCACCCAACCCACCCCGTCGAAGTACAGCTCGGTCCAAGCGTGCAGATCGTCGGACTGGACGGTGTAGCGGCGGCGCCCGTTGTCGAATCCGTCCGGCGAGCCGGGCGCATAGCCCACTGCCACGCGCGACGGAATGTCGAGTGTGCGCGCCATGACAGCCATCGAGGAGGAGAAGTGCACGCAGTAGCCGGCTTTGCGCTGCAGGAACTCGGCGATCACCGACAGGCCGTTGCCGTCGTAGTCCTCGGCCACCGGGGCTGTTTCGGAGTACCGGAACTCACTGGAGCGGAAATACCGCTGCAGCGCGAGAGCCCGGTCGTAGTTGTTTCGAGCATCCCGGGTGACCTCACGTGCCGTGTCGGCGATGACCGCTGGCGCCTCGTCAAGCTCGACGTACTGCGAGAAGTCGGGCGCGATGCGTGGGTTGGTGGCCCGCAGCTGATTGGCGGTGGGTAGCACCTCGATGCTCTGCACCGTGTACGTCTGCCCGATCACTTCGCCACCGGTGGACTCGACCGTGAGGCCGTTGCGCTCCACGCGGTAGCCACTGTCGAGGCCGCGGATGCTGACCGTGGGGTACGGCACCGGCAGCAGGTCGCTGCGCAGGCGTCGAATCGAGATACGGGTGTCCTTGCGGACCGACTTGATTCCATCGGCAATCGCCAAGGCACCCTCGAATCGGCCCTGATCGAAGTCTGCGGACGGCTTCCAGGTCTTGCCGGTGAAGTCCGGCAGGGTCGCGACCTTGAGATAGGGCGCGTCGTTCAGCGAGGTCGTGTAGTCCAGCACCGTGACCGGGGTGTTGCGGCGCAGGTTGGTGCCGAGCTCGACGATCGGGTTGATGCCACGGCCGAAGACCTGCGGAGGCGGATTGCCCCACGCGGAGGCCACCGCGCCGACGTCCGGCGACACGACCGGGAACAGCAGGGCTGCGACCAGCCCTCCCATGCCGAGCACGACAGCCGGGGCCTGGCGAGGAGCGCCGATCGAGCCGTGCACCGCGGTGCGGCCGCGCAGCAGCGCAAGCCACAGGACGGCCGCCGCCAGGAACAGCAACACCGAGGGCGACGTTCCGGTGATCATGCCCGGGACGATGAAGACCGCGAGAAGGAGCGCGCCGACCAGCGGCACTCCGCGGTTCAGTCGCAGCAGCAGGTCGACCACGATGACCAGCGCGCCGAAGGAGGCGGCGAGCACCAGCACGATCGACGAGGATGGCGCGACAGGTGCCTGTTCCTGGGCGATGATCGGGCCGGCCCGTTCGATCAGCTCGCGGAATCCACCGATCGTGTCGGTGGTGGGCACGATCACGAGCAGGGTCGACGGGACGAACACCCACGACAGCACGATGATCTCGGCCACCAGCGCGATCGGCGTGACGGTGCGGCCCAGGCCGACCATGCGCAGCGTGATGGTGGCGGTCGCCACGAGCAGCGCGACGAGCGCCGTGCTGACGAACCAGTCGGCGCCCTCGACGACCGTCCGGAACCCCAGCAGCAGGACCAGCAGGGCTCCGGTCGCCACGGACATCTCTGCCCAGCCACCACGCTCTCGGGTCCGGTGGGCCACGGTCGCCTCCGGTTCAGCCCGCAGCATGAGTCCGCGCTCGGTCAAGGTCGCTCCAGGTGGTTGGGATGTCGGACTGCGGCGTGTGGGTCACCACGTGCCATCCGGCGGCCCCCAGCACCTCCAGCGTCGATGCGCGGGTGGTGGCCGCGATCATGGCGTGCACGGCTCCCGCGCCGGACAGCTCCTTGACCCAGCGCTGAGCGCGATCCAGCTCAAGACGGCCCGCGATGACGAAGGTGGCGCGCTCCGTCGGCAGTCGCCAGAGGTCACTCTTGGCGGGCTCGCAGTGCGCGAGTGCCAGCATCACGTCGCGCAAGGAGTCGTGTCCCTCGGTCAGCTCGGCGCCCACGGAACCGTCCGGTGAACCGACCGACACGATGAATCCGGCCCGGACCAGATGGGTGATGACCGACGCTGCGGCCGCCACCGCCCATTCGAACGTGGGTGAGTACTCCCATGCGCCCGAGTTGTCGCGAGCAGTGCCGTGCGACCACGCGTCGAGGTCGATCGTGACGGCCGCACGCGGGTTCATCTGCTGCTCCTCCTGCCGCACCATCAGCTCCCCACGCCGGGCCGTCGCCTTCCAGTGCAGCCGCTTGAGGGCGTCGCCGGGCAGGTAGGACCGCGCGATGATGTCGTCCTCGCCGATGCCGACCTGTTGGGGAGCTGGGCGGGTGGCACCGTCCTCATCGGAACCGCTCGGTCGGATCGACGGGAGGTCGTAGCGACGCGGCAGGACGGTGAACTGGTGGGCCTCGCCGACGTCGCGGTTGCGCTCCACCAAGCCGAACGGATCCATGACCCGGATGCCGACCGGTCCGATGGCGTGGGCGCCCCGCGTCGAGGAGGACACCGTGTACGAGGTCGACACGACCGCGTCGGGGGCCCTCGCGGGACCGAGCGCCGGGAGCACGCCGCTGGCATCTCCCGCCACGACGTACGGCAGGTAGTCGACCCACGCCGCCTCCGGGCACGGGACCGACGACGTGTTCGTGACGATCAGGCGCGCGCGGACCGACTGGCCCGGATCGATGACCTGAGGCGAGATGCTGCGCTCGATCCGCACGCGCGAGTGCCCCGTGGCCACGAAGGTGCCCGCCAGCAGCACGAGCCCGAGCAGCAGGCCCGTGGCGTACAGCAGGGCTGGCGCCGACAGGATCGGGGCGAGCACGAACGTGACGAGCGCGGCGACCAGGAAGCCGGTTCCGCGGCGGGTCAGGGCGAACGATCGAGCGGCGGCACGCATGCGTCGGACGCCCATGGGATCAGGCCGGCTGGGCACCGCGCGGGACCTCGGCCGGCACGGGCGTCTGGGCGACGATCGACGCGACGATGTCCTCAGCGCTCGCACCGCCGCGGTGGGCCACGAGGCGGTGCGGCAGGACCACTGGAGCGAGCGCGTCGAGATCGTCGGGAAGCACGTAGTCGCGGCCTCCGATCGCGGCACGGGCCTTCGCGGCTCGGATCAGCTGCAGGGTGGCGCGCGGGCTGGCGCCGAGGCGCAGGTCCGGATGGGTGCGCGTGGCCTGGGCGATCGCGACGGCGTACTGCTCGACGGCCAAGGAGACGTGCACCGCGCGGGCGAAGGCGATCATCTGCTGGACCGTCTCGATCGTGACGACCGAGGTGAGGGTGTCGAGCGGGTTGGACGAGTCGCGGCCGCGCACCATTTCCAGCTCGGCCCCGGCGTCGGGGTATCCGATCCGGATTCGTGCCATGAAGCGATCGCGCTGGGCCTCCGGCAGCGCGTACGTGCCCTCCATCTCGAACGGGTTCTGGGTGGCCACCACCGTGAACGGACTGCCGAGCTCGTAGGTGGTGCCATCGACAGTGACTTGGCGCTCCTCCATGGCCTCCAGCAACGCCGACTGGGTCTTGGGCGACGCGCGGTTGATCTCGTCGCCGATGACGATGTTGGCGAACACGGCGCCCGGCTTGAACTCGAACTCCCGGGTCGAGGGCACGAACACCGAGACACCCGTGATGTCGGACGGCAGCAGATCTGGCGTGAACTGAATGCGCCGTACTGCGCACCCCGAGGACTTCGCCAGAGCCTTGGCGAGCACGGTCTTGCCGACTCCTGGCACGTCCTCGATGAGCAGATGACCCTCGGCAAGGAACACCACGATGGCCGTCTCGACCACGTCCGGCTTGCCATCGATGACCTTCTCGATGTTCGCGCGGAGCGCTCCAGCCGCTGCCTCGAAGTCCATATCGCATGGTAAGCACAGGCGCACAAACGTGCAGTGGGGGTTTCGTGGACGGCAGGCGATGCGGCCAGTGGCTAGCGTGGGTCGGGTGAGCCGCCTGCTGATCGTGCACCACTCCCCGACCGACACCATGCGCGCCCTGACCGACGCGCTCGTCGCCGGAGCCCGCGACGACGCCATCGAGGGCGTGGACGTGTCAGTCATCGCGGCGCTCGAGGCGTCGGCCGACGACGTGCTGGCGGCCGATGGCTACGTCGTGTTGACCCCGGCGAACTTCGGTTACATGTCCGGCGCGATGAAGCACTTCTTCGACACGATCTTCCTGCAGGCAGGTGGGTCGCTGAGCGATGACGGATCTGCTGCCGAGTCGGGCGGCACGAAGAAGCCCTACGGGTTGCTGGTGCACGGGCGCTACGACACGACCGGTGCGGTGCGGTCGGTGCAGGGCATCGTGCAGGCGCTCGGCTGGCACCAGTCTTCGGAGGTCGTCGAGATCCTCGGCGACGTCGGCGACGTCGAGCTGGACCGGGCCACCGAGCTCGGCGCGACGCTCGCCGCGCTGCTCACCTGATGACAGACACGCGGTTCAGGGAGAATCAGGTCATGAGCGCACCCGACTTCCTGCCGACGCTGTCTGCCGGCGCCCACGACGCCGAGGCTGGCGAGGCCTGCGTCATGGAGTACGTGTCGCTGCTGGCTGGCGAGCACTGGAGTGATCGCCCCGACTGCACTCACCCGATCCTGGCTCACGAGGCTCGCACCACCAACGATCTGTTGATGGACGCCGACCGTCCACGACTCATTCCGCTGATCGGCCGGTTGTTCGGCACCACCGAGGACTCCCCCGAGATCCGCACCGCCCTGCGACTGACCCAGGCGCGACGGGTCGCGGCGCTCGTCGACCGGTCCGCCCGTGCGCGCATCGACGCCGCCATCGCGGCCACGCCGGTTGATCCGATCGCCGCAGCGTTCGCCTTCCCGATCGCCGAGGGTGACCTCGACCCGGAGCACCACGCTCACCACGTCGCGCAGTCGCGCATCATGGCGTTCGCGTTGACTCCCGATCTCGATCCGGTAGAGGCGCACGCGCTGTACACCGTGTCCGCCGCACACAAGATCGCGGCTGGCGAGTGCCAGGCCGACTGCGGCAACGGCCCCGCCCGCGCGCGCCGGATGGTGAAGGACCTGACGGCGATGGTCGACACCTACGACGAGGTCACCGGCCGCACCGCCGAGCGTCTGCCCGTCGACCAGGTCCGCCAGCTCATCGCCGAGGTCCGCTGACGAGTCACGTAGACCCACCGACGAGTCACTTGATACGTCGTACGTGACTCGTCAGCGGGCGTGCGCGACTCGTCAGCGCTTGGCGCGGGACCACTCCAGCAGGCGGTCGACCGGCCAGGTGGTGACGATTCGGTCGGGGTCGATGTCGTGAGCGGCCGCGCGAGCCGCGCCGTGGTCGAGGAAGTCCAGCTGACCAGGCGCATGCGCGTCGGTGTTGATCGCGAACAGACAGCCAGCGTCCAGGGCCAGTTCGATCAGGTCGTCGGGTGGGTCCTGGCGCTCCGGACGTGAGTTGATCTCGACAGCGACGTCGAACAGCGCGCACGCCTCGAACACCATCTCGGCATCGAACTGCGACTGCGGGCGGGTGCCACGGCCGCCCTCGACCAGTCGTCCCGTGCAGTGCCCCAGCACGTTGGTGTGCGGGTCCGCCGCAGCCCGCACCATGCGCTTGGTCATCTTGTTGGCGTCCATCTTGAGCTTGGAGTGGACGCTTGCCACGACGACGTCGAGGCGATCGAGCATCTCCGCGGTCTGGTCCAGCGAGCCGTCGTCGAGGATGTCGACCTCGATGCCGCTGAGCAGGCGGAAGTCCTCGTGCTGCGCGTCGACCTCGGCGATCACGTCGAGCTGGCGAGCCAACCGATCGGCCGACAGTCCGTTGGCGATCGTCAGGCGCGGCGAGTGGTCAGTGATGACCTGGTACTCGCGTCCCCGCCAGACCGCGACCCGTGCCATCTCCTCGATCGGCGAGCCACCGTCCGACCAGTCCGAGTGGCTGTGCAGGTCACCACGCAGCAGCGCCCGCAGCTCGAGACCGCTGTCCGCCAGCGGGGTGTCGTCGCGCAGGTCGGCCAGATAGATCGGCACGTCACCCTCGAGTGCCGCAGCAACCACCTCGCGAGTGCGCTTGCCCAGACCCTTGATCTCGGTCAGCGTGCCGTCGGCGACTCGCTCGGCCAGCTGATCAAGGGTCAGATCCTCGATGGCGGCCGCTGCAGTGCGGAACGCCTCAACCCGGTGGCTCGATTCTCGGCCACGCTCGAGCCAGAAGGCGATCTCGCGCAGGGCATCGACCGGGCGCATCGTCAGAAGCCGAGCTTGCGCAGCTGGCGGGGGTCGCGCTGCCACTCCTTGGCGACCTTGACGTGCAGATCGAGATAGATCGGGGTGCCCAGCAGCTTTTCGATCTGGGTGCGGGACACCGTGCCGATCTCGCGCAGACGCACACCCTTCTTGCCGATGATGATGCCCTTCTGGCTGTCCCGCTCGACGTAGACGTTGACCCGGACATCGAGTAACGGTTTGTCCTTGGGGCGGTCGGCGCGGGGCACGACCTCCTCGACCAGCACGGCCAGCGAGTGCGGCAGCTCGTCGTGGACGCCCTCGAGCGCGGCCTCACGCACGATCTCGGCGATCAGCGTCTCCTCGGGCTCGTCGGTCAGCTGGCCCTCGGGGTACAGCGCGGGCCCCTCGGGCATCGTGGCGACGAGAAGCTCGGCGAGCAGATCGATCTGTTCACCGGCCACGGCTGAGACCGGAATGATCTCGCGCCACTCGATGCCGACCTCGACGCCAGCCTCCTGCACCGACATCAGGTACGCCGCCAGCTTCTCCGGCGACACCAGGTCCGTCTTGGTCACGACGGCGAACACCGGCTTGCGGGTGACCGACGCCAGCTCACGCATCAAGAACTTGTCGCCGGGACCGATGGCCTCGTTGGCCGGCAGGCACATGCCGATCGTGTCGACCTCGCCCCAGGTGGTGCGCACCAACGCGTTGAGCCGCTCGCCGAGCAGCGTGCGCGGCTTGTGCAGTCCGGGGGTGTCGATCAGCACCAGCTGACCGTCGGCTCGGTGCACCAGGCCACGGATCGCATGCCGCGTGGTCTGCGGACGCGAGGAGGTGATGGCCACCTTGCCGCCGACCAGGGCGTTGGTCAGGGTGGACTTTCCAGCGTTGGGCCGGCCGACGAAGCAGGCGAACCCGGAGCGGAAGGTGCTCACGTGCTCAGCACCTCGATCAGGGTTCCGGACTCGTCAGCGATGGCCACCTGCACACCAGCACCGCCAAGATCGCGGACCGAGGTCAGCGCGGGAGGTTCGCCCCCGACGACGGCCCCGGCCTCGAGGCTGCGGGCACCGGACGACACGGCCATGGCGACGGCGAGGTCGAGCGCTGCGATCTGCAGCGTGGGCAGGGTGACCGCGGCAGCGGCGTACGTCCGGCCGTCCTGGTCACGCACCGCAGCGCCCTGCGCGGCAGCAGTGCGGGCACGTGAGGCGCGGGCGAGCGTCACGAGCTTGGCGTCCTCAGGAGGCAGATCCATGAGACGAGGCTATCGAGGGTTCCTCGGCACCCGAATCCAGGCGGGTGACGAGCACCCGACCAATGCGATTGCGGCGGCCCGACGGGCTCTCGGCCACGAACCTCAGACCGTCGACATCGACGGTGCTGCCAGGGATCGGCACCTTGCCCAGATGCTTGGCCAGCAGGCCGCCGACGGTGTCGACGTCATCGTCCTCGACTGGGATGTCGAACAGCTCCTCGAGGTCGTCGACCTCGAAGCGAACGCTCAGGCGCCACGATCCGTCAGACAGCTGTTCGCTCTCGTCGGGCTCGGTGTCGTACTCATCGGTGATCTCGCCGACGATCTCCTCCAGAATGTCCTCGATCGTGGCCATGCCCGATGTGCCGCCGTACTCGTCAACCACGATGGCGACGTGCGTGCGGCTGGCCTGCATCTCGCGCAGCAGGTCGTCGACCGGCTTGGTGTCGGGCACGAACAGGCACGGACGGGCGATCGACTCGATCTTCTCGGTCGTCTCTGCCGTGTGGTTGTCGAAGACGCGCTTCGTGACGTCCTTGAGGTAGGCCATGCCGACGATCTCGTCCAGATTGTCCTCGACGATCGGCACGCGCGAGTAGCCGCTGCGCAGGGCCAGCGACATGGCCTGTCGCAGCGTCTTGCCACGTTCGACGTAGACCAGGTCGGTTCGCGGGACCATGACCTCGCGGACGATGGTGTCGCCGAGCTCGAAGACCGACTGGATCATCTTGGACTCGTCAGACTCGATCAGCGAGCTGGCGGCCGCGAGATCGACGAGCTCACGCACCTCGACCTCGGAGGCGAACGGACCTTCACGAAAGCCCTTGCCAGGAGTGATCGCGTTGCCCACGACGATCAGCACCCGGGGAATCGGGCCGAGCAGGCGGGTGAGCATGACCACCGGGAGCGCCGACTTCAGCGCGAAACGCTCCGCGTGCTGTCGGCCGAGGGTGCGGGGGCCCACCCCGATGACCACGAAGCTGACGATCGACATGATGATCACGGCCAGCAGGAAGCGCGCCCAGGCGCCGTCGACGCCATCGGCGATCAGGACGGCGACGAGCACCACGGCGGCGGTCTCAGCCACGATGCGCAGCAGCAGGACGGTGTTGATGTACGGAGCCGGGTCCTCGAGGATCGCCTCGAGACGTGCGGCACCCGCGTGGCCCTCCTCGCGCAGCTCCTCGGCCCGGGCCCGCGAGAACGCCGAGATGGCCGCATCGATGCTGGCCAAGGCCCCGGCCGTCACGGCCAGCACGCCAGAGGTGAGGATCAGCAGCCAGGTCATGAGGAGGTCTCCGGGTCGCGACCGGCGGCGAGCTGGTGCCATTCCAGCAGCAGACGGCCCTGGATACCGAACATCTCCTGATGCTCCTCCGGCGCGGCGTGGTCGTAGCCAAGCAGGTGCAAGATGCCATGCACGGTGAGCAGCTCCATCTCGTCCTGGGCACTGTGCCCGGCGGCCGGAGCCTGCTGGGCGGCTACGTGGGGTGCGAGGGCGATGTCGCCGAGATAGCCCTCCGGCGCATCGTCGCCGTCGTGGCCCGGCGTCAGCTCGTCCATGGGGAACGACAGCACGTCGGTGGGGCCCTTCTTGTCCATCCAGCGCTCGTTGAGCGTCGTGATGGTGTCGACGTCGACCAGCCGCAGCGTCAGCTCGGTGTCGGGGTGCAGGCGCATGCGGCCCATGGCGAAGCGGCACAAGCGGGTGAGGGCGACGACATCGGCGTCGACCCCCGACTCATTGAGAACGTCGACGTTCACTGGCCTGCGATCCCTCTTCTTCGAAGGAGTCGTATGCCGCGACGATGCGACCGACGAGCTTGTGCCGCACCACATCCTGCGCCGTGAGCATCGAGAAGTTGATGTCACGGACGCCGGTGAGAATGTCGCGCACGACCCGAAGTCCGCTCTTGTTCCCGGTGGGGAGGTCGATCTGGGTGATGTCGCCGGTGACGACCATCTGGGAGCCGAAGCCGAGACGGGTCAGGAACATCTTCATCTGCTCGGGCGTGGTGTTCTGCGCCTCGTCGAGGATGATGAATGCGTCATTGAGCGTCCTGCCCCGCATGTAGGCCAGCGGCGCCACCTCGATGACGCCCGACGTGAGCAGCTTCGGGATGGTGTCGGGATCGAGCATGTCGTGCAGCGCGTCGTACAGCGGCCGCAGGTAGGGGTCGATCTTCTCGCTGAGCGTGCCGGGCAGGAAGCCGAGGTTCTCGCCCGCCTCGACCGCCGGGCGGGTCAAGATGATGCGGCTGACCTCCTTGGCCTGGAGAGCCTGCACGGCCTTGGCCATGGCGAGGTAGGTCTTGCCGGTGCCTGCCGGACCGATGCCGAACACGATGGTGTTCTGGTCGATGGCGTCGACGTACTTCTTCTGGTTCAGCGTCTTGGGCCGAATGGTGCGGCCGCGATTGGACAAGATGTTGAGGCTCAGCACCTCGGCGGGGTGTTCCTCGGTCTCGGTGCGCAGCATGGTCATGGAGCGCTCGACCGTCTCCGGGGTGAGGTGCTGGCCGGTGCGCACGATCGTGACGAGCTCGTCGAGCAGGCGCTCGACCATGGCCGCTTCGGCGGGCGGGCCGGTGACGGTGATGGCATTGCCGCGCACGTGGATCTTGGCGTCGAAGGACTGCTCGATCAGGCGCAGGAACTCATCGGCGGGCCCGAGCAGGGCGACGGCCGGGACGCTCGACGGAATCGTGAACGTGTGGGCGGGGTGGATGTCATCAGTCATGTGCCGTCAATCGTACGCAATCGCGGCGATGTCGTGCGAATCCCGGCGGCGAGTCAGCTCGGGAGCGGGCTGTGCAGCTGTCCGCCGAGCACGTGACCGTGCGCATGGAAGACGGTCTGGCCGGCAGCTTCGCCGGTGTTGAAGACCAATCGGTACTGTCCGCCGGACTCGGCCTGGGCGATCCGCAGCGTCTCGGCGATCAGCGCGATCGTGACATCGGGAGCCGCTGCCGCGAGGCTCGCAATGTCCGGCTCGTGGAGGCGCGGCACCACGAGGACGTGCACGTCGGCCTGCGGATTGATGTCGCGAAAGGCGATCGTGTGCTCGGTCTCCGAGACCACGTCCGCCGGAATCTCCCCACGCACGATGGAACAGAACAGGCAGTCAGAGCTCATGAGACATGTCTACCCGAGTTCCGACCATGGGCCGAGCGCAGCGAGGCAAGCGCCGGGCGAAGCCCGCACCGGCGAGGAACGAGCCGGTGGTGCAGCGACGAAGGAGCTGCGCGCTTCAACGGAAGGCGTTCTTGATCTTGCCGAACACCGACTGGTGCTGCGGGTCGAGCACGGCCTGCGGGTGCTCCTCGCCTCGTAGCGCGGCGAGCTTCTGCAGCAGCTCGGTCTGCTCGTGATCGAGGTGGGCAGGGGTCTCGACGATGACTTGCACCTTGAGATCACCGCGGCCGCTGCCGCGCAGACGCGGGACTCCTTCGCCCCTGATCGTGATGACGTGCCCCGACTGCGTGCCCGGCGGCACCTCGATCGGGATGTCCTTCTCGTCCAACGTGGGCAGGTCCAGATGCGCACCGAGGGATGCCGCCGTCATGGGCAGCGTCACCTGACACTGCAGATGATCGCCGGCACGCGTGAACATCGCGTGCTCGGCGACGTTGACCTCGAGGTAGAGGTCACCCGCGGGTCCTCCCCCGGGCCCGACCTCGCCCTCGCCGGCCAGCTGGATGCGGGTGCCCTGATCGACGCCTGCGGGAATCGACACCGAGATGGTGCGACGCGACCTCACGCGGCCCTCGCCGGAGCACTCCGAGCACGGCTCGGGGATCGTGCTGCCGAAACCACGGCAGGCGGGGCACGGGCGGGACGTGCGGATGTCGCCGAGCAGGGAGCGCTGCACCTGCTGCACGTCGCCATGACCGTGGCAGGTCCGGCAGGTGACCGGCTCAGATCCCTCGGCCGCACCACTGCCATCGCACGTCGAGCAGACGACCGCCGTGTCGACCTTGATCTCGTGATCGATGCCGAAGACCGCCTCGGCCAGCTCGACGTTCAGGCGCAGCAACGCGTCCTGGCCACGCTGCATGCGTGGGCGCGGACCGCGGCCGGTGCCACCAGCGTTCTGTCCGAAGAAGGCGTCCATGATGTCGTCGAAGCTGAAGCCCTGGCCGAATCCGGCGCCGCCGCCAGCACCGCGCAGCGGATCGCCGCCGCGGTCGAAGGTCGCGCGCTTCTGCGGATCGGACAGCACCTCGTAGGCCGTCGTGACCTCCTTGAAGCGGTCCGCGGCATCCTCCGCGTCGTTCACGTCGGGGTGCAGCTGTCGGGCGAGCCTGCGGTACGCCTTCTTCAGCTCATCCGCCGAGGCCTCACGGCTCACGCCGAGCATCTGGTAGTAGTCGGTTGCCATCTCAGTCCAGTCGAATTCGAGTCGGTGTCAAAGGTCAGGGTGGGAAGTCAGGGGGCTGCGTTCATGGGTCGGGCGTCCAGCGCTCGGTGAGGATGCCGCCCACGTAGCGTGACACCGCAGCGACCGCAGCCATCGTGGACGGATAGTCGATCCGCGTCGGACCCACGGTTCCGAGTGTGGCAAGTGCCTGTTCATCGCTCCCGTAGGGGGTGGCCACGACCGACGTGGCGGACAGGCCTTCATAGCCCGTCTCGTGGCCGATGCTGACCGAGAGGCCGGACGTGGCCTCGCCCAGCAGCTTGAGCAGAACCACCTGCTCCTCCAGCGCTTCCAGCACCGGTTTGATCGACCGGTCGAAGTCGGCTCCGAAACGAGCCAGGTTCGCGGTACCGCCGATGGCGATGCGCTCGTCAGAGCGCTCGTTGGAGAAGGTCTGGGTCAACGTGGTGACGATCGAGGTGACCACGGGCCGGTGTTCTGGGGCAAAGGTCTCGATCATGTCGGCGAGCCTCAGCGATGCCTCTGGCAGTCGCTCGCCGAGCGTGGCACCCACGATTCGTGACCGCAGGTCGGCGAGCAGCTGCTCGTCTGGCGTCTCGACCAGCTCGACGATGCGCTGCTCGACGCGGCCGCTGCTGGTGATGATGACCAGGAGCACCCGTGCCGACTCCAACGGAACGACCTCGATGTGACGCACCGACGAACGGGTCAGCGACGGGTACTGCACGATCGCGACCTGCTGGGTCAGCTGCGCGAGCACCTTGACGCTGCGCTGCACGACGTCCTCGACGTCGACCGCTCCCCCGAGGAAGGTCTCCACGGCCCGGCGTTCGGGCGCCGACAACGGCTTGATGGTGGCCAAGCGGTCGACGAACACCCGGTAGCCCTTGTCGGTCGGGATGCGACCGGCACTGGTGTGGGGCGCCATGATGTAGCCCTCGTCCTCCAGCACCGCCATGTCGTTGCGGATGGTGGCTGGCGAGACGCCCAGCTGGTGACGTTCCAGCAAGGATCGCGAACCCACGGGTTCGTGGGTCTCGACGTAGTCCTCGACGATGGCCCGCAGGACGTCAAGACGTCGTTCGTCCGACATGGCTCACCTCACGGCTTCGTTGGGGCGTGTTGTCTGGCACTCGGGCAGGGCAAGTGCCAGTCTAGCGAGATGCCTCCCGTGATCGCTGGTGTCGAGCGTTCGCTGACCTACGCCCCGCGGGAGATCACGCTGAGCGATGGCACCCGGATCGCGCACGCCAGCCAGGGCGGCGATCTCGAGGCGGTGTGGGCCGGCGATCTCGGCGATCTGTACGTCGAGGTCATGCACCTGGGCGACGGTCCGTCCGGGGGCGAGCTGATCCTCGTCGTGCCATCGCAGCACCTGGTCGCGATCGGCGATCTCTACGACCCCGCCCCCACCACGGTCGGACCGTCGTGGCCGGTGGTCATCGACCTCGTGCTCGGTCTGCTGACCGCTGACACGGTCGTGCACACCAGCCACGGTGACGTCGACCGCGACCGACTCGAGACCTTCCACCAGGAGCTGTTGGGCCATCTTCACGGAGGTGCGCCGCATGGTTGATCGCTACGGGTCTGACGTCCTCGCTGGCGACTGGCGCGAGCCGAAGCGTGGCCGCACGGTCGACCACCCCGCCGACCTTGGTCTGGTCGTCGAGGACGCCGAGACCGGTTTCTGCGGGGAGCTGGTGATGCTGGAGAACGGCATCGTCGTGCTGGAGGACCGCCACCGCAAGCGCCGGTCGTTCCCGCTCGGTCCCGGATTCCTGCTCGAAGGCAAGCCGGTGCGGCTGGTCACCCCTCCCCGCAAACCGGTGCGTCCCACGCGCACGGCATCTGGCTCCACCGCGGTGCACGACGCCCGAGCCCGCGTGGCCCTGCCGAGCCGCATCTGGGTGGAGGGTCGTCACGACGCCGAGCTGGTCGAGCGGGTGTGGGGTGACGATCTGCGGGTCGAGGGCGTCGCTGTGGAGTATCTCGGGGGTATCGACGACCTGCGCGCCGCGGTCGTGGACTTCGCGCCGGCGGCCGATCGTCGCCTCGGCGTGTTGGTCGACCATCTCGTGCCCGGTTCCAAGGAGACCCGCATCGCCGAGCAGATGTCAGGGCGCGCGAACGTGCTGGTCGTCGGTCACCCGTACGTCGACGTCTGGCAGTCGGTCAAGCCAGACCGGCTCGGCGTCGATGTGTGGCCGGTCATTCCACGCGGCACCGACTGGAAGCACGGAATCTGCGAGGCCTTCGGCTGGCCGCACGCCGATCAGGCCGACATCGCCCGCGCGTGGAAACGCATCCTCGGATCCGTGAACTCCTACGCTGACCTCGAACCGTCGTTCTTGGGTCGTGTCGAGGAACTCATCGACTTCGTGACCGTCGGCTGACACCGGTCAGGTCAGTTCCCGCACCACGGCATCGGCGAGCAGCCGGCCCGTCAGGGTCAGCACCAGGCGGTCATCGGTGAGGGTGATCAAGTCCCGTCCGACCAGGTCGGGCAGCTTGTCCCGGGCGGACTCGCTCAGCTCGGTCACGGGGTGACCGCTGCGCAGACGCGTCTGCAGCATCACCCGCTCGACCTGGGCCGTGTCGGCGTCGATGGACTCGCCGTCCATCCGCGGTGACTCCCCCGCAGCCAGCCGCTGCGCGTACGCCACGGGGTGCTTCACGTTCCACCAGCGCTCGCCTGCCACGTGCGAGTGCGCACCGGGGCCGATGCCGAACCAGTCGTCGCTGTTCCAGTACAGGACGTTGTGCTGGCACCGGGCAGCTTCGTCGCGGGCCCAGTTCGAGAGCTCGTACCAGCCGAAGCCGGCCGCCGTGAGCAGGTCGTCGGCCAGCATGTACTTGTCGGCGGTCTCGTCATCGTCGGGCATCTGGATCTCGCCCCGGCGGACCTGGCGGGCGAAGGCCGTGCCGTCCTCGACGATCAGGGCGTACGCGCTCACATGATCGGGTTGCAGCGCGAGGGCGTGCTCCAGGCTGGCGCGCCAGTCGTTCGAGCGACTCGCCCGGCGTGCCATAGATGAGGTCGACGCTGAGCTGTTCAAAGCCGGCCTCGCGGGCCCACTGCACGGCCTCGGGCACCCGTGCGGGGTCATGCGTGCGATCGAGAGTCGCCAGGACGTGGGGCACGGCGGACTGGACGCCGAAGGAGATGCGGTTGAACCCGCCGGCCCGCAAGGTGGCGAGCGCACGCGGGTCGACGCTGTCCGGATTGGCCTCGGTCGTGACCTCGGCGCCCGGCGCCAGTCCGAAGCGATCGTCGATGGCTCGCAGCACCCGCACCAGGTCATCAGCCGGCAGCTGCGTGGGCGTGCCGCCGCCGAAGAAGACCGTGTCGACCTGGCGATCTCCCATGGATGCGTGGGCCTGCTCGATCTCGGCGATCGCGGTGTCGGCATACGTGGCGCGCGTGGCCCCCTCGCCCAGCTCGTCGGCGGTGTAGGTGTTGAAGTCGCAGTACCCGCACCGCACGGAGCAGAACGGCACGTGGACGTAGATACCGAAAGGCCGCCCTCCCGACGGGGAGAGCGGCCTTTGCGACGTGTTCATTGGATCAAGCGTAGAACGAGTCCAGCAGTTCCTTGTTGTTGGTCTCGACGACCGCGCGCTTGACCTTCATGCTCGGAGTCAGCTCGCCGCTCTCGGGTGACAGGTCGTGATCGAGGATCGCGAACTTCTTGACCTGCTCCCAGCGGTTGATCTTCTGATTCAGCTCGGCGATCTGGCCCTCGATGATGGCGTGGATCTCCGGTGAGGAGACGACCTCGGCGTAGGACTTGCCCTCCATGCCGTGGCCGGCAGCCCACTCGGTGACCGCGTCCGGATCGAGCGTGATCAGCGCGGAGCAGAAGTTGCGCTCGTTGCCGTGCACCAGGATCTGGCTGGTCAGGGAGCTGATGCCCTTGAAGACGCCCTCGATGTGCGGCGGCGCCACGTACTTGCCGCCCGACGTCTTGAACAGCTCCTTCTTGCGGCCCGTGATGTACAGGAAGCCGTCCTCGTCGATGCGGCCTTCGTCACCGGTGTGCAGCCAGCCCTCGGCCGTCTTGGTCGAGGCGCTCTCGGTGTCGAGGTTGTGGTAGCCCTCCATGACGTGCGGGCCCTTGATCATGATCTCGCCGTCCTCGGCGATCTTGGCCTCGCTGCCGGGGAACGCGCGCCCGACCGAGCCGAGCTTGAACGCATCCGGGCTGTTGACGAAGGCGCCGGCCGACGTCTCGGTGAGGCCGTAGCCCTCGAGGATCAGCACGTCCGCGGCGTGGAACCACTCGGCGATGTCCGAGGAGAGCGCTGCGGCACCGGAGATGAAGAACCGGACGCGGCCGCCGAAACGCTCGCGCACCTTGGAGAACACCAGCTTGTCGGCCAGTCCGTGCTGGAACTTCAGCACCGGGGAGATCGACTCGCCCGCGCGGGTCTTGCGCGAGTAGTCCAGCCCGACCTTCTCAGCCCACTTGAAGATCTTGAGCTTGGCGCCGCCCTCGGCCTCGGTCATGCCGACGATGCGGCCGTACGCCTTCTCGAAGATGCGCGGCGCCGCACCCATGAACGTGGGCTTCACGATGGCCAGGTTGTCGACGATCTTGGGCACGCGGCCGTCGATCGCGGTCGGGAAGCCGATCAACAGCTGGGTGGTGGTGAGCACCTTGCCGAACGAGTGCGCCATCGGCAGCCAGAGAAACTGCAGGTCGTCGGCGGTCAGGATGCCCTGCGCCTGGATGACGGCTGCCTCGTAGGTCCAGCTCTCGTGGCGCAGACGGACGCCCTTGGGGCGACCTGTGGTGCCCGAGGTGTAGATGAGCGTGGCCAGCGAGTCGGGCTTGGTGCCCGCGACGCGGTCCTTGATGACGGTGGGGTTCTGGGCGAGGTGGTCCGCGCCGAGCTTCTCCAGATCGGCCAGCGAGATGACCCAGTCGCCGTCCGCGGCTCCGTCGGTGACGATGACCTTCGTGATGGCGGGCAGCTCGCTGCGCTTCTCGCGCAGCTTGGCCACCTGCTCGTCGTCCTCAGCGAACACGACGCGGCTGTCGGAGTCCGACAGGATGTACGCGACGTCGTCGGTGATGGTGGTCGGGTAGACCGTGGTGGTCGCTGCGCCGGACGCCATGATGGCGAGGTCGGCGAGGATCCACTCGAGGCGGGTACCCGACGCGATCGCGACGCGTTGTTCGGGCTCGACGCCGAGCGAGACGAGGCCAGCCGCGAGGCGGGTCACCTTGTCGCCGGTCTCGGCCCAGGTCAGCTTCTGCCAGTTCTCGTTCTCGTCGGGGTAGCTGAACGCCTCCCGATCGGCAAACGTGTCAACGCGGTCGAAGAACATCTGGCTGACCGTGCCCGGTCGGCTTTCGATGATCTTCATTTCCTCAGCGGTGGCCTGTGGTGCGGGCATGTAGGTCCTCAACGATTCAGGGGGCGATGTGGTGTCGGTCACTTTAACCTACTCGCCGGTCACCGCCGCGGGCGTCGCGGTGTGCGCGCACCGGGCAGGCGGTGGACCGACGTCAGGACTTGGCGGGGCCGGAGTCGCCGGTGGAGAGGGCAGCGATGAAGGCTTCCTGGGGGACCTCGACGCGGCCCACCATCTTCATGCGCTTCTTGCCCTCCTTCTGCTTCTCCAGCAGCTTCCGCTTGCGGCTGATGTCGCCGCCGTAGCACTTGGCGAGCACGTCCTTTCGGATCGCCCGGATGTTCTCGCGGGCGATGACGCGGGCCCCGATGGCGGCCTGGATCGGGACTTCGAACTGCTGGCGCGGGATGAGTTCCTTGAGCTTGCCGGCCAGCGCAACGCCATAGCCGTACGCGCTGTCGCGGTGCACGATCGCGCTGAACGCGTCGACCACCTCGCCCTGCAGCAGCACGTCGACCTTGACCAGGTCGGCGGCCTGCTCGTCGGTGGGTTCGTAGTCCAGCGACGCGTAGCCCTTGGTGCGGCTCTTCAGCGCGTCGAAGAAGTCGAACATGATCTCGCCCATCGGCAGCGTGTACCGGATCTCGACGCGGTCGTCGGACAGGTAGTCCATGCCCAGCAGCTGGCCACGGCGCGACTGGCACAGCTCCATGATGGCGCCGATGTACTCAGCCGGGCTGAGCACCGTGGCGCGGACGACCGGCTCGAAGACCTTGTCGATCTTGCCGGTCGGATATTCGCTGGGGTTGGTCACCGTGATCTCGGAGCCGTCCTCCATCTGCACCCGATAGACCACGTTGGGGGCCGTGGAGATCAGCTCGAGGTCGAACTCGCGCTCCAGTCGCTCGCGCACGATCTCCAGGTGCAGCAGGCCCAGAAAGCCGATGCGGAAGCCGAAGCCGAGGGCGCCGGAGGACTCCGGCTCGTAGACCAGCGCGGCGTCATTGAGCTGCAGCTTCTCCAGCGCATCGCGCAGGGTGGAGAAGTCATCTCCGTCGATCGGGTACAGGCCCGAGAACACCATGGGATTGGGCGTCTTGTAGCCACCCAGCGGCTTCTCGGCACCGCGCAGGCTCGACGTGACGGTGTCGCCGACGCGGGACTGACGTACTTCCTTGACGCCGGTGATCAGGTAGCCGACCTCGCCGACGCCGATCTGATTGGCCTTGACCGGCTCCGGCGAGATGACGCCGACCTCGAGCATCTCGTGCACAGCACCCGTGGACATCATCTTGATGCGGTCGCGGTGCGTGAGCTTGCCGTCGACGACGCGCACGTACGTGACCACGCCGCGGTAGGTGTCGTAGACCGAGTCGAAGATCAGGGCGCGCGGCGGGGCGTCGGCATCACCCTGCGGCGGTGGGATCTCCTCGACGATCGTGTTGAGCAGCGCCTCGACGCCTTCGCCGGTCTTGGCCGACACCCGCAGGACGTCATCGGGGTCTCCACCGATGATGCCGGCGATCTCGGCGGCGTACTTCTCCGGCTGCGCTCCGGGCAGGTCGATCTTGTTGAGCACCGGGATGATGTCCAGGTCAGCGTCGATGGCCAGGTACAGGTTCGCGAGGGTCTGCGCCTCGATGCCCTGGGCTGCGTCGACCAAGAGGACGGCACCCTCGCAGGCCTCGAGGCTGCGGCTGACCTCGTAGGTGAAGTCGACGTGCCCCGGGGTGTCGATCATGTTCAGCACGAACGTGGTGCCCGCATCGGCGCCGGTGGACTTGGTGAACGGCATGCGCACGGCCTGGCTCTTGATCGTGATGCCGCGCTCGCGCTCGATGTCCATGCGGTCCAGGTACTGCGCCTTCATGTCGCGGCCATCGACGACACCGGTGTGCTGCAGCATCCGATCGGCCAGCGTGGACTTGCCGTGGTCGATGTGCGCGATGATGCAGAAGTTGCGGATGATCGACGGATCGGTCGAGCCCGGCTGCGGGGCGCTCACCATGCGTACGCGATCACGATGTTGGCCAGCACCAGCGCGGCGATCACGTGGGCGATCGGGTTGGGCGACGGGCGCTTGCCGGGCCCGTGCGCCAGACCGACGGCCACGAACGCAATCACCAGCTTGACCGCGATCTTTGCGTTGTTGGGGTCGGCGACGGAGTCGCTGGCCGAGGCGATGCCGACCAGCACGAGGCCCAGCACGAATGCGGCCGTGAGGCCCTGCGCCATCCACTGGTTGACCCGCGGCTCGCGGGCGTCCTTGAGGTACCCGATCACGACGACGATCCAAGCGGCGATGTGGACGTACTTCAGGACGTCGTAGAGGGTCTCCATGGACTGAAGTCTAGGAGCCAGCACCGCGTCGTCCGGACCGCGGCCGCGATTTGGGGCACTGCCCTCGGCGCTGGTAGAGTTGGCGGTCGCGTGCTTCGGCATGCCCACACACTCAGCAGCACCCATCCCGTCGAGAGAAACAGGACGCCCCGTGGCGAACATCAAGTCGCAGATCAAGCGCAACCTCCAGAACGAGAAGGCGCGTCAGCGCAACATCTCGGTGCGGTCCGCTCTGAAGACGTCGATCCGACGCTTCACCGAGGCCGTCGACGCCGGTGAGACCGACAAGGCCAAGGAGCTGGCCCGCACGGCGACCAAGAACCTCGACAAGGCCGCCTCGAAGAAGGTCATCCACAAGAACCAGGCGGCGAACCGCAAGTCGGCCATCGCCAAGAAGGCCGCCTCGCTCTAGCAGCCCCCAGACGACGACCCCGCTGCCTCGACTCGTTCGAGGCCGCGGGGTCTTCTCATGTCCCGGGCCGCGCGCACCGTGACGACGAACGGCCACCGCCACGGATGATCCGCGACGATGGCCGTTGCCAGCTCAGCCGATCAGAACTTCTTGGAGCACTCCGACCAGTCCACCTTGGCCTGCTGGCCACGATCGACCACGACCGACTCCTTCTGAAGAACCTGACCGTCCTTTTCGCAGGTCATCGTCCAGTTCTCGATCAGACCGGGCACCTCACGCGAGTCGACCAGCGTCGAGTCGAACAGTGTCGCCGTCAACGTGTACGTCGGCGCCGTCGAAGCGAAGTTGATGACCCGCAGCA
This sequence comes from uncultured Actinomycetota bacterium, assembly GCA_963769445.1. Taxonomy (GTDB): domain Bacteria; phylum Actinomycetota; class Actinomycetes; order Propionibacteriales; family Nocardioidaceae; genus Aeromicrobium. The sequence goes on from CAVYLO010000004.1 coordinate 964,400, forward strand.
CGTAGTCACCGGTCGCTGGAGCGGCAATCTCGGCCCGTTCCTTCTCGTTGACGAAGTTGCCTGACGATCCGACCGGTTCCAGGGTCCCGTCGGCCTTCTTCTTGTAGACCTCAAGGTCGAAGTCGTCCGGCGTCGGCCAGTCCAGGTCGACCTGCAGGACGTCGATGCCGCTCTCGGTGATCGTGAACGGGTGATCGACGGACTGCCCGATCGTTGTCGGTCCACCCTGGTACGTCTGGGTGCGTACCGGCTTGTCCTCGGTGATCTGGACGAGCTTGTCCTGCACCACGGGGCGGGTCGACTGGTTGACGTGCCACGTGTACTTGCCGTTGGCCGGCACCTGCATGGTGCTGTCCAGGCTGTCGAGGAACGAGCTGTTCCACGTCGGCGTCGCGAACTCCTTGCGCAGGCGCAGGGTCGCGCCCTTGGGAGCCTTGCCGCGAATCACGGCGTGGGTGGCCGCGTCGATCGTGTTCTCCAGCGCGAGCAGATAAGCCTCGCGGTTGCCCTTGCCGACGTACTCGCCGGCACCCACGTACTCGTCGACGACCTGGGGGAACGGCGGGTGGAACTCGTCCGGGCCGATCTCGAAGGTGTAGCCGTATCCACCGGTGGCGTTGTACGACCAGTCCTCGGTGGTGCCGGTGGTGTCGTAGAGCTCCCAGCCGTGGATGTTCCGGTAGCCGTTTGCCGCGGTCATCTTGGCGCCCAGGGCCTTCAGACCCGCCTCGTCGGGCGCATCGCCCACGGGGTTGCCGTCCGGACCGATGGTGTCGGGATGCACGCCATTGGGCCGCAGCACCAGGTTGGAGTAGGTGTGGTTGGAGATCAGCGTCGTGACCTGACGGCTGCTGACCAGCTCCTGCACGTTCTGGATCTCGGGCTCGGAGAACGGACCCGCTCCGCGGTAGGTCGGATCCGCGTTGGTCTCCGAGGCACCCGGGCCGCCCCAGAATCCGCCGTAGTTGCGATTCAGGTCGACTCCGATGCCGAAGCCGCCGGGGCTCGTGATGCTGGCCGCCCGGCACGTGCCGTCCGGGGTGTCCTGGCCGTCGATGACGCGGCAGTTCTTGCGCTTGTACGCGTTGCCCGGGGTGCCGAGCACGCTGACGGTGCCGCCGTTGTCGACCTCACGGAGATCAACGGTGTCGCCGTCGGTGCGAGAAAGCTCGAAACCGTCGACGTTGACGACGGGAACGACGACCACGCGAGACTTGTCGAGCAGACCGGTGATCCGCTGGTTCGACCCGTAGTTCTTGACCAGGTCGTGGGCGAACTCCATGGCGAGCTCACCTGACGGCCACTCACGGGCGTGGTGCACGCCCAGCAGCACGAAGGTCGGTCGGCCGTCCTCGGCGGAAGCGACGTCGCGACCGATCTCGATGCCGTAGACCGTGCGTCCGTCCAGCGACTTGTGCGGCATCTCGATCCGCTTGGCGATGGCGGGGTGGTCCGATGCCAGCGCGCTGATGTCCTCGTTGTAGTCCGCCAGCGTGCGGTAGGTGTCGCGGCCCGAGGGCAGGGGCGACGTCGCCGTGGCGGCGGCATAGGCCTCGTTCGCCCGGTTGTTCTGGGCGGCTCGCAGATTCAGGTCCGGAATGCGCACGTCGTGGTCGAGGCCGGAGTCGGCCAGTCTGGCGAGGTCGGCGCCGTTGTGCAGCACCACCTCGATGTAGTCGTGGCCGGCGTGCTCGGTCAGGTCGAGCCCGAGGGTCTGCAACAGCTCCTTGTCGGCTCGGGTCGGGGTGTCGACGGTGACCAGGCGTGGGGCGAAGTCGCTGTCACTGGCTTGGGCCGCTCCTCCGACGAGCGCGGGCGACAAGACACCGGCGACGAGCGCGGCGGTGGCCGACGCGACGAGCAGACGGGAACGACGGGATGGGTGGCGCATGTACATGAGCTCCTGTGGGTCGGGATTGCAGGCTCAACGACCGAACAGCGATCTAGTCACGTCGAACTAGAAGAACCTAGTCAGGTCGGGACGTGGGTCCCGCTCGCCGCAGCCGCCACGCATCGACCGACAGCCACCGCAAGACCTGCTCGAGCGGGCCGCGGCGCCACCGGAGTCGGTACAGCGCAGCGGCAGCGAAGAGCACCACGACCTGCAGGGCCCACCCTCCCCAGCTGCCCAGCGGCACAGCGTCGGAGTCCAGCCGCAGGCGCCACGTCCAGAGCACATGGACCGTGTAGAGGGTCAGGGTCATGGCACCCCCCGCGCTGACTGGTGAGACCAGCCGCCGCACCACCGGGGATTGGACCACGAGCCCGGCAAGGCCGATGGCGAGCGCCGCGCTGCCGATGGCGCCGATGACGTTCAGCGGCATCGACGTGTGGGGGCCGACGAACCACAGGTCGTCCCACGTGGCCGGCTCGTACGGATACAAGTCGCGGTCGAACAAGGCCGCCCAGTCTCGGTCGCGCAGCCACGCCACCGAGAGCGTCGCGACGACGGCGACGCCTCCACCCATCGCGAGTCGCGTCGCGGTGACGCGGTCGGTGAGGTCGAGCCGGCCGATGACCAATCCGGCCAGGACGTAGGCCATCCAGACCACGGCCGGATAGCCACCCCAGAACAGAATCGTGCCGATCAGTCGCCACGGATCCTGGACGTCGGACCAGCTCGGTTGCTCACTGACGACCGGATCGTGGTGGACGCGCAGCACCAGAAGACCCACGGGGGCGAGCACGGCCCACGCACCGGTCAGCAGCACGAGCGTGCGGGTGGACAAGCCGCGCAGCGGCAACGCCGACACGATGAGGAGTCCGTAGACGGCCAGGATGATCAGCACGGGCATGTCGCGCAGCGACCCCAGCGACAGACCGAGCAGAACCAGCAGGAGCCCGCGGACGAGCGTGGCGCGTACCGATCCCGCACCTCTGGGATCGCGGCGCTGCACGAGGGTGAGCGACACCCCGGCCAGGAGTGCGAACAACGGAGCGGCACGGCCCGCGCTGACGATCTCGTTGATCGGTGCGACGTCGCCGATCTGCACCGGCCCCAGATGGGCCAGCATCATGCCGACCAGCGCGATGCCTCGGGCCAGGTCGACCGCGACGACCCGCCCCGACGACCTCATCGGTTCATCGAGCCCGGAGGCTCGCCACCGTGAGCACCATGTGCTCGATGGCGTAACCCGGATCTGCGCCGCCGCCCTTGACCGCCACGTCGGCATCGGCCACGGCACGGATGGCGCCTGCCAATCCAGCGGCATCCCAGCCGCTGAGCTGTTGGCGCAGGATCCGCAGCTTGAACGGAGGAGCACCGACGATGCCAGCCAGTTCGTTGTCGCGCAGCCCCTGCGGCGCCGACTCCAACCGGGCCAGGGAGCGCAAACCTGAAGCGAACGCGGCAGTGATGACCAGCGGGGCCACCTTGGCGGCCTCGGCCCAGCGCGCGGCCTCCATGGCGGTGTGCAGCTGACCGTTGATGGCGGCGTCGGCGATCTCGTAGCCCCGGACGTCGGCCCGGCCACCGAAATAGCGGCGCACCAGCTCCAGGTCGATGGACTGCTGCTGGTCGATGCTCGCAATCAGCTGTGCCGCGGCTCCCGCGAGGGCTCGCAGGTCCTGGCCGACCGAGGCAACCAACGCGGCGGCGGCCTCCGCGTCGATGCGGGACCCGAGATCGCGGATCTCCCGTTGCACCCACGAGGTGAAGTCACGCTCGTACTTGGGCTGCTCGACCTTGACCTCGCTGACCGCCGGAATCTTGCGCAGCTTGTCCAGCAGCCCCTTGCCCTTGTTGCCACCCGCGTGCACCAGCACGACCGCGACGTCAGGCGAGGTGTTGGTGGCGTAGTCGAGCAATTCGCCCTGGGCGACCTCGGGCAGGTCCTGCAGGTCGGTCAGCACGACCGCCGTGGCGTCGCTGAACAGCGACGCCCCGGTGAGTCCGAGGAGCTCGCCCGGCTGCAGACCGGATGCGCCGGACTCGGTGAGCTGGCAGCCCGGCTCGGTCTCCAGGACAGCGGCGACAGCGCGCCGACGCGTGCGTTCGGACTCGAACTCACTGGTGCCCGTGATCAGGAGGATCTTGCCGAACGGAGATGCCACGCGCTCAGCCTATCGGCGGCTGACGACACCCAGCGTGCCGTCACGCACGACGACGGCGATGTCGCCGTCCAGATCGGTGCGCCACGTACGCACTCCGCGCTCGCGGAGCATGCGCAGGGCCGTCGACGCCGGGTGTCCGTAGTCGTTGTCGAGTCCTGCGCTGATCGTCGCGATCCGGGCGTCCACCGCGTCGAGGAACGGCTCGGACTGCCGGGCGCTGCCGTGGTGCGGCATCTTGAGCACGTCCGCGCGCACCGTCGCGCCGGTTCGCAGCAGGCGATCCTGCGCGTCGGGTTCGATGTCGCCGGACAGCAGCAGCACGACGCCACGCACCTGCACGCGCACGACGACACTGGCGTCGTTCAGCACCGATCCGTCGGTCGAGTCGACCGGTGCCGTGTCGACGGGCCACACGACCTCCGCCACCACGTCGCCGACCGAGAACCGCTGCCCCGCAGCCAGCACGACCGAACCCGGCCCACCTGTCGGACCGTGCGCGACGCGATCCACCGCTCGACCCTGACGAGCGCCGGACCAGCCGTCGATGTGGTCGGCGTGGGCGTGCGTGAAGAGGGCCAGCGCGATGCGATCGACACCGAGACGGTCCAGACACCGGTCCACCGCTGGCGGGTCCGGTCCCGCGTCAACCAGCACCACCGAGGACGAGGCGGCCCGCAGCACCGTGGTGTCGCCCTGTCCGACGTCGCAGGCCACCATGATCCACCCCTCCGGCGGCCAGCCGAGCTGCGGCGGGCGCACCATGGCGACCACCAGACCGAGCGCCACGCCTGCGGCCAGCACCGGACGGGAGACCAGGGCCAGAACGACCACGGTGGCGACCGGAGCCAGCAGGAGCATCAGCTGCCACGGAGCCGACCACTGCAGCGACGCTCCGTCGAGCGAGGCGCAGTGGCGGGCGACCGCGATGATCCACGCGGCGCACCAGCCTGCCGGCCACGCCACGACGTGCGCGACCGGCGTCGAGACCACAGCAATCAGCCCGGCAGCCAGACCCAGCACGGTGGCCGGCGCCACGACCGGGGCGGCGAGCAGATTCGCGACTGCTGAGACGACCGACACCTGACCTGAGATCGCGGTCAGGGCCGGAGTGCAGGCCAGCTGGGCGGCGACCGGAACCGAGATCGCCAACGCCAACCAGCGCGGCATCCAGCGGGTGAGTCGGTCGGCCAGCAGCGGCGCGAGCAGCAAGATGCCAGCGGTGGCGCAGACCGACAGGACGAATCCTGCCGATCCGGCGAGCCACGGATCGATGAACAGCAGGGCCACCACGGCGACGCTGAGCGCCCGCATGCCGCCGGACCTGCCGAACCCGATGGCGGCGACACCCACCACGCCCATCGCCGCGGCCCGCACGACACTGGGGTCCGGCCGAGCCATCAGCACGAACACGACCACGGTGAGCAGCCCGGTCGCCCACAGTCCACGCCGACCCAGCCCGGTACCCCGCACCAGCATCAGGGTGAGTCCGAGGACGATCGTGAGGTTGGTCCCGGACACCGCCATCAGGTGGGTGAGCCCGCTGCGCATGAAATCCTGCTCCATCTGCGGGTCGACCCGAGCGTCGTCGCCGTCGACCAGAGCGGGCAGGAGCGCGCGCGGCCGGGCCGGCAGCGGCTCGACGGCGTCGCGCACGCCTTGGCGCAGCCGTTCAGCGGACTCCCACCACGAAGCTCCTCGCTGCACGCTCCCGCGGCGCAGCACGTCCAGCACCGCCACCTCGCGGGTTGCGTCGGTGCGCGACAACCTCGCCACGGCGGCGAAGCGGCGCCCCACCACGAGATCGGACGCCTCGCCCTCGACGAAGACGGTGGCTCGTCCGGCGTCGGCGATCTGCTTCCCGCCGACGTCCGCGCGACGGATCGACACCTGCACCACCGCCTGGCGCGTCCCATGGTGGGCGAAGGCGATCGCGTCGCGCCGCACGTCCAGCTCGAAGGTGCCGGTTCGGCCAGCGGCAGCGAACTCACGCAGTGGGGACGACTCGACCGCGGCGAGCCGCCACGCGCACGACACGGCCACCAGTCCCACGCAACAGGCGGCTACCGCGATGCCCCGCCGCCGCCGCGCTGTGACGATCAACAGCGCCAGGGCGACGAGTGCGACCACGAGCGCCACCGTCGAGCGATGGGCCGAGAGAGCGGCAGCCGTGCCCCACACGGCGGCTGCTGCCGGAAGCAGCCGCAGATCGTGGCCCGACGTCACGGCACGACGAGATCGCGCAGATCAGCGAACGTGGCGTCTCCGATGCCCTTGACGTCGAGCAGGTCGTCGACCGTGGCGAAGCGTCCGTTCTCGTCGCGCCAGGCGACGATGGCGGCCGCCGTGACCGGGCCGATGCCGGGCAGCGTGTCGAGCTCCTCGGGGGTGGCCAGATTCAGGCGGATCTTGCCGCCGACCGCAGCGCCGCCTGCGCCGTCCGGGGCGGGGCCGACGACGATCTGCTCACCGTCGTCGAGAACCCTCGCCAGATTCACGCCGGACGTGTCGACCGTGCCCTCGAGTCCGCCGGCCGCTTCGATGGCCTGGTAGACGCGTGAACCCCGAGGCACGGTGACGATGCCCGGATTCTCGACCTCGCCGACCACGTCGATGACCAGTCGGGTCGGCTCGTCGCTGCCCCCCTCAGGACCGGACGACGCGAGAGTGACCGGCGGCACGGATTCGCTGCTCTGGGGCCGCCCCGACAGCAGCATCCAGCCGAGCAGGACCAGACCGGCCACGGCCACGACGCCGACCACCCGTAGGTGGGCGGCCGACAGTCGGGGCCGAACAACCGTCGCGACAGGTGCGTCGATCTCCTCACGAGCCGGTGGCAGCACCGCTTCGTCGCGCGGCATCTCGGCGTCGAAGGCGGCCGCCAGCTGCGCGAGCCTCCGGCGCGCCACCTCGGCCCGGGTCTCGTCGGGCTCGTCCTGCCTCATGCCGCGACGCTAGGAAACGCCGATCATGGCCGAAACTCCCGCACCTCACGGTGTGGAGAAGCCCCACCCGCAGTCAGCCCTGTGGACACCAGCGGGACGTGCCACATGGTGCGGGCTTCAGAGGGGGGTGACGGTGACGGAGACCATGCCGGGGCCGACGTGGGCGCCGATCGAGGCGCCCACCTCGTCGACCGAGACGGACTCGACGCCGAGCGAGGTGGCGAGCCTGGACGCGACCTGCTCAGCGACGGCTTCGTTGGCCAGGTGCTGCACGCCGATGGAGTAGCCGTCCTCGCAGGCCTGGACCGCTTCGACCGCGAGCGCCTCTACCCGTGCCAAGGCTCGGGCCGACGTGCGCACCCGCTCGAGCGGCACGACCACGCCGTCGGTGATCGTCAGGATCGGTTTGACGGCAAGTGCCGAGCCGATCAGGGCAGCAGCTGCGCCAACCCGACCGCCACGGCGCAGGTACTCCAAGGTGTCGACGTACAGCGCGATCGTGGTGGCCTCTCCCGCCCGGACGGCTGCCGCAGCAATGGCAGCCGCGTCGCCCCCGGCATCACGTGCCGCGGCCGCTCGACCGGCGGCGAACCCCACGCCCAGGCCGACCTGACCGGAATCGACGACAGTCACCGGAATCGCACACTCGCGGGCCGCCACTTGGGCCGATTCCACGGTGCCGGACATCTTGGCGCTCAGGTGCACCGAGACGATGTGTTCGGCACCGTCAGCGGCGGCCTGCTCGTACGCCGCGGTGAATTCCGCCGGGGTCGGCCGCGACGTGCTGACGGGCACGAAGGCAGCCAACGCTTCGGCGATCATGTCCGAGGTGAGCTCGGCCGAGCCCTCCACGAAGGTGTCGGCTCCGATGATCACCTTGAGCGGGACCACCACGATGCGCTCGCGCTCGGCATCGGCTGGCGACAGGCTCGCCGTGGAGTCAGTGACGATCGCGACGGTCATGCAGGCAGCCTAGCCGCCGGGTCACGTCGGTCCGGCGCGCTCAAACGACGACGCTGACGAGCTTGGGTGCACGCACGATGACCTTGCGGATCGGACGGTCGTCGATGGTGCGCACCACGTTGGGCTCGGCGAGGGCCAGGGCCTCCAGATCGGCGTCACTGATGTCAGGGCTGACCTCGATCTTGCCCCGCACCTTGCCAGCCACCTGCACGACGCAGGTGACCGTGTCCGCCGTCAGGTGGGCCGGATCGACCACCGGGAACGGGGCGTGAGCCAGCGACTCGGCGTGCCCCATGCGCGACCAGAGCTCTTCGGCCACGTGCGGCGCGACGGGAGCGAGCATCAAGACGACCGGCTCCAGCACCGAACGCGCCCGCACCTGCTGCTTGGTCAGGTGGTTGGTCAGCTCGATCAGCTTGGCGACCGCGGTGTTGAACCGCAGGCCGTCCATGTCGGCCCGCACCCCCGCAATGGTCTGGTGCAGGTGGCGCAGCGTCTCGGCGTCAGGCACCGCGTCGTCGTCCACCAGCAGGTCGCCGCTCGCCTCGTCGACGAACAGGCGCCACAGCCGCTGCAGGAAGCGCTGCGAACCCACCACGGCTCGTGTCTCCCACGGACGGGACGCGTCCAGCGGTCCCATCGACATCTCGTAGATGCGGAAGGTGTCGGCGCCGTACTCGGCGTACATCTCGTCCGGCGTCACCACGTTCTTGAGGCTCTTGCCCATCTTCCCGTACTCGCGCTGCACCGGCCGACCCTCGTGGGTCCAGGTGCCGTCCTCGTGCTCGACGACCTCAGCAGCCTCGACGTACGTGCCGCGCTCGTCGGTGAAGGCGTACGCCTGGATGTAGCCCTGATTGAACAACCGGTGAAACGGCTCCTCGCTGGACACGTGACCGAGGTCGAACATCACCTTGTGCCAGAACCGGGCGTACAGCAGGTGCAGCACCGCGTGCTCCACCCCGCCGACGTACAGGTCGACTCCCCCGGTGCCGCCGGCCTCGCGCGGACCGAGCCAGTACTGCTCGTTCTCCGGATCGACGGCCCGGGCCGAGTTGTGAGGATCGGCGTAGCGCAGCTCGTACCAGGACGAGCCGGCCCAGTTGGGCATCGTGTTGGTCTCGCGGCGGTACTGCTGTGGGCCATCGCCGAGATCGAGGGTGACGGTGACCCAGTCGGTGGCGCGGGCCAGCGGCGGCTCCGGCTCACTGGTGACGTCATCGGGTTCGAAGGTGCGCGGCGAATAGTCCGGCACGTCGGGCAGCTCGACCGGCAGCAGGTGGTCCGGCACGGCATGCGGCTGGCCCTGCGCGTCGTACACGATGGGGAACGGTTCGCCCCAGTAGCGCTGGCGGCTGAACAACCAGTCGCGCAGCCGATAGGTGGTGGTGCCCGACCCGTGGCCGTGGTCCTGCAGCCAGGTGATCATCGCGGTCTTGGCCTCGGCCACGACCATGCCGTCCAGCGAGATCGAGTCGTTGGAGGAGCCGATGATGGTGCCCTCGCCCGCGTAGGCGTGGTCGAGACCCTCCTGCTCGGCCATGGTCGGCACGATCGGCAGACCATAGGACGTGGCGAACTCGAAGTCGCGCTGGTCGCCGGACGGGACGGCCATGATGGCGCCGGTGCCGTAGCCCATCAGCACGTAGTCGGCGACGAAGACCGGCACTCGCTCCCCGTTGACGGGATTCGTCGCATGGGCGCCGGTGAACACGCCGGTCTTCTCGCGGTTCTCCTGACGCTCCACGTCGGTCTTCGCCGCGGCCGCGGCCCGGTAGGCAGCGACCGCCGACCCGGGATCGGCCTCGCCGTTGGTCCAGGTGCGCGGCACGTCGTCGGGCCACCCGTCGGGGGTGATCGTCGCCAGCAACGGATGTTCGGGTGCCAGCACCATGTAGGTCGCACCGAACAGCGTGTCGGGGCGCGTCGTGAAGACCTCGATGGACGCACCGTCAGCCACCGGGAAGCGCACGTGCGCGCCGGCCGACCGGCCGATCCAGTTGCGCTGCATGATCTTGACCGACTCGGGCCAGTCGACCCGGTCGAGATCGTCGATCAGACGATCCGAGTACGCCGTGATGCGCATCTTCCACTGACGCAGGCTGCGTGTGAAGACCGGGAAGTTGCCACGTTCGCTTCGGCCGTCGGCGGTGACCTCCTCGTTGGCCAGGACGGTGCCCAGACCCGGGCACCAGTTCACCGGCGAGTCGTCGATGTACGCGAGTCGTTCGGAGTCGATCAGCAACGACCGCTCCAGCGGTTCGAGGTCCGCCCAAGCGGTACCGTCAGGGGCAGAGCGTTGACCGGACTCGTACTCGGCCCGCAATTCGGCGATCGGCCGGGCGCGCTCAGCGTCCTCGTCGTACCAGGACTCGAAGATCTGCAGGAAGATCCACTGGGTCCACCGCACGAAGTCCGGATCGATGGTCGCGAAGCTGCGTCGATCGTCGTGCGCCAGGCCCAGGCGGCGCAGCTGGCGCTTCATCGTGGCGATGTTGGCCAGCGTGTTGGCGCGCGGATGCTCACCGGTCTGGATCGAGTGCAGCTCGGCGGGCAGGCCGTAGGCGTCGTAACCAAGCGCGTGCAGCACGTTGTCGCCGAGCATCCGGCGGAACCGGCCCACGACGTCGGTGCCGATGTAGCCCAACGGGTGACCGACGTGCAGACCCGCGCCCGACGGGTACGGGAACATGTCCATGATGAAGAACTTGTCGCCGAGCGCAGCGGCCTCATCGGCGCCGACGGCGAGATCGCCCACTGGATTGGCCGCCCAGAAGGTGCCTTCGGACTCCCATCGGTTCTGCCACCGCTGCTCGATCTCGTCGGCGAGCGCAGCGGTGTAGCGGTGGGGGGCGTCGGGATCGATTCCGGACGTCATCTCAGGCGTGGTCACCCGCGGAATTCTACGGGTCACGACAGTCGGGCCCACGCCGCAACCCGATGAGGGGTCCAGACCCCCCTCCGCGGGCCGTCTACGACGTCGCGCAGAACTTCTCCACCTTGTGGGTGGGGCCCGAGATGATCAGCTCGTCGGTCGGGCCGAGGACCGTTTCGGCGCGCGCGTACTCGAAGTCGTGCTTGCCCGACTTGACTGCCACGATCGTGATGCCGAAGGAGGCCCGCAGCTGCGCATCCTGCAATGTCTTGCCGTGCGAGGACTCCGGGGCTCCGGTACGTGCAATCGCGAAGTCGTCGAACTCGACGAAGTCGGTCATGGAGCCCGCGACCATGTGCGCGACCCGCTTGCCCATCTGCGACTCCGGTCGGATCACGTAGTGAGCCCCGACCCGCTCGAGGATCGCCGCATGCTTGCCGCTGACGGCTTTGGCCCACACCTCTTCGACTCCGAGGTCCAACAGGCTCAGCACGGTCAGCACACTGGCTTCCAGGTCCGTGCCGATGCCCACGACAGCGACGTCGAACTCCTCGGCGCCGATCTGGCGCAGCGCTTCGGTGTCGGTGGAGTCAGCCGCGACGACGTGCGTGAAGTCGCTGGCGTAACGCTGCACGATGTCCGCGCGTTCGTCGACGGCCAGCACCTCGTGGCCCATCGCGGTGAGCGACCGCGCCACCGAGAACCCGAAACGGCCCAGCCCGATGACGAGGACCCTGTCGCGCGAGGTCGGCTTGCCGTTTCGACCACTCGAACTCTTCTTTGAAGATGTTGCGTGGCTATCCAATGATCGGTTGCTCCTCGGGAAGGTGGTAGCGGGGTGTCCGCCGCCGCAAGATGAAGGCACCTGCCGCAGCAATGGTGCCCACTCGACCGATGAACATCAAGACGATGATCACCAGCTGTGCCGCCGGAGGCAGGCTTCCGGTGATTCCGGTGCTGAGCCCGACGGTCGCAAACGCCGACGTGCACTCGAACAGCGCCGCATCGAAGGCGAAGTCGGTCAGCATCATCACCGAGAACGTCGCGACGGTCACCAGCATCACCGCAAGCAGCGCGATCGAGATCGCCGTGCGCACCACGTGGGCGCCGATCGACCGGTTGCCGACCGTGATGTCCGGGTCCCCTCGCAGCTCGGCGAGGATCACGTACGCCAGCAGCAGGAAGGTGGTGATCTTGATGCCGCCGGCCGTACTGGCGCTGCCGCCGCCGATGAACATCAAGATGACGCCCATGTTGAGCGTCTCGGGGCGCACGGCCCCCCACTCGAAGCTGTTGAGGCCGCCCGATCGCGTCATGACGCTGCCCTCGATGCCGGTCACCAGCTTGTGGCCGAACGTCTCGTTGCCCAGCGTCGCGGGGTTGGACCACTCCAGGGCGAGGAACATCACCACGCCGATGATCAGTAGCGCGACCGAGCCCCACACGGTGAGCCGCGTGTGGATGGTCCACCTGCTGGGCGTGCGCCAGCCCTGGAACAGCTCGGCGAGGACGGGGAATCCCACGGCTCCGATGAACACGGCGGCCGACACGGGGAGCAGGACCAGGCCGTCCCCGGCGTACGACGTGAGGCTGTCGGTGTTCAGCGAGAATCCGGCGTTGTTGAATGCCATGACCGCGTCGAAGATGCCGTGCCACAGCGAGGTGCCCCAGTCCTCGAAGTACGCACCTCGATACCGAATGGTCAGGATCACCGCTGTGACGGCCTGGAAGAACAACATCGTGACCGCGACGCGACGAAACAGTGGCCGCACCTCGCCGATGTTGACGACGTGCATGTCGGCCTGGGCCACCAGTCGCGTGCGAATGCCCAGACGCCCGCCGATGAACAGGCCCAGAACGGTGGCCAGGGCCACGATGCCCAGCCCGCCGATCTCGACCAGGATCACGATGATGACCTGGCCGGCAGGCGACCAGTAGCTGCTGGTGTCGACGGTCGACAGACCGGTCACGGTGACGGCCGACGACGACGTGAACAGCGCCGGCATGAACTGGGGCCCGCCCGAGCCCGCGCGGGTGAACGGCAGGAGCAGCAGCAAGGTGCCCAGGATGATCAACGCGAGGAAGGTGAGGGGAAGAAGCCGCACCGGGTGCGCGATGGCCGCGGGAATTCGCAGCCGTGGTGGTCCGGGCATGCCGCGACGGTACCGCGCCGACGGACCCGGGGTGGAGCAAGACGTCCGGACGATACGGTGTCGGGGTGAGTTCTCCAGCGAAGATCGCCGTTGCCATCGTGACGTTCAACCGTTCGGGCTTCCTGCGCGAGCTGCTCATGAGCGCCGCCGCGATGGACACCGCGCCCTTCCGGATCGTCATCGTCGACAACGCCAGCACCGATGACACCCAGCAGGTCATCGCCGATGCGTCGGCGAGCTTTCCCGACGGCATGCTGATCAATCATCGGCTGGACACCAACACCGGCGGATCGGGCGGCTTCAGCGAGGGCACCCGCGTCGCCCTCGAGCTCGGCGCCGACTGGGTGTGGCTGATGGACGACGACGTCGAGATCCTGCCCGACGCCCTCGAGCAGTTCGCGCCCTGGATGCAACGGTTCAAGGTCATCCATGGTCGACGCTACGACTTCGACGGCACACCGTTCTACTGGCAGGCCAAGTTCAACGAGTTCCTCGGCGTGCCGCTGCCCTACAGCGGCAAGCAGTTCAACCGCGACGGCTTCGCCATCACGAACTCCGGCACCTTCGAGGGCATGCTCGTGCACGCCGACGTCGTGCGTCAGATCGGTCTTCCCGATCCGCGCTTCTTCATCTCGTGGGATGACGCCGCCTATGCCTGGCTGGCCGCCCAGCACACCGAGGTCGTCTACGTCGACGCCTTCGTGCTCAAGCGCAAGCGTGAGCAGAAGCAGGTCAATCTCGGCGTACGTCACCTCAACGACGGCAGCCCGCTGTTCCGCTTCCACGTCATCCGCAACCGCGCCTACATCGGCTTGTACTTTCGCGAGTACGGCAAGCTCAATCGATTCGGATTCGGCCTCGGCACGGTGTTGACGCTGGCCAAGGAGGTCTTCCGACTCGTCGTCGTGCAGCACACGCTCAAGGGCGTGGGCGATCTGGTCCGCGGCTTCCGCGCCAACCGCGCGCTGTGGCGCGACACCAGCTGGAAGCCGATGGACCCCGCCGACGTCCCCGCCGCCTTGCCGCCGAGCCCGGCATGAGCGCCTCCACCGACGCCGACCTGCTGATCGTCGGGTCGGGATTCTTCGGCCTCACGATCGCTGACCGGTGCGCGCGTGAGCTGGGCCTGCGGGTTCAGGTGATCGACCGTCGCGATCACATCGGCGGCAACGCCTACAGCGCACCCGAGCCCGAGACTGGCATCGAGGTGCACCAGTACGGCGCGCACCTGTTCCACACCTCGAACGAACGCGTCTGGGAGTACGCGAACCGTTTCACCGCGTTCACCGGCTACCAGCACCACGTGTACTCCACGTACCGCGACGAGGTGTACCCCCTCCCCATCAATCTGGGCACCATCAACCAGTTCAACCGGTCAGCCTTCACCCCCGACCAGGCCCGCGCGTGGGTGGCCGAGCAGGCCGGGTCGTTCCTCGGCGAGCCGCAGAACCTGGAGGAGAAGGGCATCTCGCTGATCGGGCGCCCCCTCTACGAGGCGTTCATCGCCGGCTACACCGCCAAGCAGTGGCAGACCGACCCCCGGGAGCTCGGCGCCGACATCATCAGCCGGCTCCCGGTGCGCTACACCTACGACAACCGCTACTTCTCCGACACCCACGAGGGTCTTCCGGTCGACGGGTACACCGCGTGGATCGAGCGCATGGCCGACGATCCCAGGATCACGGTCACGCTCGACACCGACTTCTTCGACGAGTCGCAGCCCTTCAACAAGACGGCGACCGCCGGTGTTCTCCCGGTCGTCTACACCGGCCCGATCGACCGCTACTTCGACTTCGCCCACGGCGATCTGTCGTGGCGCACGCTCGACTTCGAGACCGAGGTGCTGCCGGTCGGCGACTTCCAGGGCACCCCGGTCATGAACTACGCCGATCCCGAGATCGCGTACACGCGCATTCACGAGTTCCGCCACTTCCACCCCGAACGCGACTACTACCCCGCTGACAAGACGGTCGTGATGCGCGAGTTCAGCCGGTTCGCCGACAACGCGGCCGCCGACGAGCCGTACTACCCGGTCAACACCCCGCAGGACCGCGAGAAGCTGCTGGCCTACCGCGAGCTGGCCAAGGCCGAGGCCGGGGTGCACTTCGGCGGACGACTCGGCACGTATCAGTACCTCGACATGCACATGGCGATCGGTGCGGCGTTGAGCATGTACGACAACACGCTGCATCCGTTGCTCGCCCCTCGAACCTGAGGCACGCTTACGCTGGAGGCGGGGGCATCGCTGTCTCCCACCACTGATCAGGAGCACACCGTGAACGAGGGCAACGACACTTCCCCCGCAGACCAGCCGACCGGTTCGGGAGTCCCGACCGCGAGCGACCGTCCCGCCGCGCCCAAGACTCCGGCTCCCCCGCCCCAGAAACCGGACGCAAAGCAGGACTCGAAGCCGGACTCGAAAGCGGGGCGCCAGCCCGGCATGACGTCCAGCGGCAAGGTCCGCCACGGCCGCGCGAGCGCTCTGTACGTCGGACTGATCGTGGCCGCCATCTTGACCATCTTCCTGCTGATCTTCATCGCGCAGAACTCCGACAGCGTCGCGGTCAAGTTCCTCGGCTTCGAGGGCCAGATCTCGTTGGCCGTGGCGCTCTTGCTGTCAGCAGTGATCGGCGTGCTCGTCGTGGCAGTTCCTGGGTCCTTGCGGATCGTGCAGCTGCGCCGCGCGTTGCGCAAGAACGCCAATACCTGAGCCAGAACCACTCCACCGGTGTCGACGCCGCGCCCGCGGCTCGGCCCGCCGTTCGGGAATCCTCACCAGCCAGCCGCTAGCCTGAACAGTCATGGGAAAGATGATGTCGTGGGCCACCGAGCGGGTTCGACGGTCCTCCCGTCTTCCGGGCACCTATGTCAACCGGGTCAGCGACCTGGAAGACCGCAACACCCCCCTCGCGGCCGCTGTGATCGTGTGGTTCCCGACGGCTCCTGACAGCCTCTACCAGATCCGCCCGTGGTTTCACGCCCTCGAGCAGCTGCACCGCATCCACCCGGTCCTCGTGGTGTGTCGAGACTCGCGCGTCAGCGCGCACGTGCGCGCTGCCTCATCTCTGGACGCCATCTCGCTCGGCACGTCAGCGGAGCTCGACGAGCTGCTGGCGATCAGTCCTGATGTCCAGATCGCGCTGTACGTCAATCTTGATCCATTGGACTTCGACTGCCTGCGTTTTCGGTCGATGCTGCACGTCTACATCGGTCACGGAGACAGCGACAAAAGGGTCTTCGCCTCCAATCAGGTCAAGGCCTTCGATCACTACTTCGTCGCTGGGCCGGCGGCCATCGACCGACTCGACGCGGAGCTGATGTTCTACGACGCTCGGGCCCACGCCGTCGTGATCGGTCAGCCCCAGCTGGACGGGTCCGCTGTGAGGTGGCAGGACCCGGTCACCGGCCGCGGATCACGGGTCGTCTACGCACCCACGTGGGAGGGCGCACATCCGTCCATGTCCTACACCTCGGTCAGCAGTCATGGCGAGGCGATCGTCTCCTCACTGCTGCAGGCCGGTCACGAGATCGTCTATCGACCACACCCGTTCACCGGGCGACACGACCCCACCGCCGCCGCTGCCGATCGCCGAATCCGGACCATGGTCACGACGGCTGGCCACCAGGTCGACGAGACGCCAGATCTGCGTGCTGCCTTCGGCTCCGCGGCCGTCCTGATCACCGACGTGTCGGCCGTCGTCAGCTACTGGTTGCCGTCCGGCCGTCCGGTGCTCGTGACAGTGCCGGATCGCACCGACGCGGCGCCGGGGACGCTGGCCACCCGGCTCCCCCGCTTGCGGGTTGCCGATGCCGCGGCCGCAGCCGACCACGTCGCTGACCTGCTGCGCGACCCACCCGACCTGACCGACGACGTCGCTGCGCACCTCGGCGACGTCACCCCTGGCGCCGCGACCACCGCCTTCGTCGCGGCGGTCTCTGCCGCCATCACCCGCCGCAACACCGCATGGAACACCAAGGAGCCAGCTTGACCAACGTGGACACGATCACATCACCCGATTTCGACGCGGCCGAGCCGGCGGGTGAAGACGGTGCCGACGCACCCGACACGCCAGAGGTCAGTGACGAGGAGCGTGCGTCCGTCGCGGGCCACGCCCAGGTGCACGTGGTGGCGGGCCACACGGTCCAGGTCGAGCCGCCGGTGGCGTTCCTCGGCCGGTTCGGTTTCAACAGCTCCACCCGCGTCGGTGCGTTCACCTATTTCTACAGCGGCCTGGCCGTCTGGGTGGGCTCGATCGGGCGATACTGCTCGATCGCGGGAAAGATCCGGATCGGCGACCACGAGCATCCCACCAGCTGGTTGAGCTCGAGTGCGTTCCAGTACAACGAGGAGCGATTCAGCTTCCATCCGGCCGGGCTCAGCACCCGCATCCCCGAGGACGCCTGCGACTTCCGCGGCGAACCGCCCGTCATCGGCAACGACGTGTGGATCGGTTCGGGTGTGACGATCCTGCGTGGTGTGACGATCGGCGACGGCGCCGTCATCGCCTCGTCCGCTGTCGTCACCAAGGACGTCGCTCCGTACGAAATCGTGGGAGGAGTCCCGGCCCGGCTCATCTCGCACCGGTTCGACGCCGAGACGATCGCCGAGCTGCTGGACCTGCAGTGGTGGCGCTTCTCCCCCGCGCAGCTCGACGGTGTGCCCTTCGACGACATCCGCGCCGCGATCGCAGAGGTGCGCCAGCGCATCAGCGCCGGAATGCAGCCCTACGCTCCGGACTGGGTGACCTTGCCGTTTCCGCCACCGGCGCCACCGCCCGCGCCGGAGCCGCCAGCACCACCTCCGCCACCTCCCACCCGCTCGCAGCGGGTGCGCAGAGCGCTGCGACCCCGGACGAGACTGCGCCGGTTGCTCGCACGCTGACCAACGTCAGTCGTCGTCAGGATCCTCTGAGTCGTCGGCCGCCTGATCGATCATCGGATCGCCGATGGCCGAGATGCGGAAACGGTTCGCAATCGTCCCGGCGTGCACGATCGACTCGCGCGTCACCCGCTCGGTCTCGTCGAGGAAGGCACGCATCGGACCCTGCGGCAGGTCGCCCAGCACGTACTTGCCCTGATCGATGCGCTCGGCCCGTCGCGAGTCCGCGCCGAGCGCGTCGCGCAGGATGAGGTCGAAGTTGCCCAGGTCACCGTCCAGCACATAGCTGGACCGCTGGGTCGGAAAGGTGCTCAGGAACTGACTGACGGGCATCTGGACCGGGTTGGACACGATGATCGGACGCTCGGTGTACAGATAGTCCGTCACGACGCTGGAGATGTCCGAGATCATCAGATCGGACTGGTCGAAGGCGTCGTACAAGGTGACCGGCGATGACGGGTCGACGAACACGTGGTCGCCAGCCTCGAGCATCTCCGCGATCGCGATGCGCGCCGCGTTCATTCCGGGACGCTGGACACCGCTGTTGGGGTGCGGCTTGAAGATGATGCGCAGGTCCGGGTACTCGGTCAGGAGGTGCCGGATCATCGCCGGGCCCATGCGCTCCAACGAGGAGTAGTTCGACTCCTCGTAGTAGCCCTCGAACGTGGGGGCGTACAGCAGGGTCGATCGGCCGGCACCTCGCGGTCCGACCAGCAGGCGCGCCATCTGCGGCCGACCGACGATCGCGTAGTTCTTGTCCGGAATCGCGATGCCCGCCGATTCGTACCGGTCGATGGCGGCCTGACCTGCCACCCACACCTCGTCGTAGACCCGCGAGACGGGGTTGGCGCTGGTGGACTTGTCGCTGTCGCCGTGGTTGAGGAAGACGTGCTTGACGGCAGCCTCGCGCAGCAGATGCACGTTCTTGCCGGCGTTGGCCAGGTAGTACGCGATGTGGACGCGCCCCGACGTGAGCTCCTCGACGTGGCGGGTCTTGGGCGACCAGATGACCGGCAGAGACGTCTCCTGCACCGGCGACAGGTTCGTGGCCTCGCGGATCAGGACGAATCCCGGCGACGGAACCTGCTCGATGACGGGGATCCACTGGTTGAGGATGTACTCAGACTGTCCGGCACCCGCCGACAGGTACGTGACATGGGTCGGCTTCAGGTCATCGAGGAACCGTTGCAGATCGGTGGTCAGCCGCTCGGTGGTCTCCTCCGAGCCGAGTCGGCGCGCGAGCATCGCGTTCCAGACGCCGCCGCCGATGCTCAGGATCCAGCCTGCCGCGACGATCGACCACGCCAGAGCGATGCGACCGTCCGTTCCGGCCACTGCGACGGCCGCGACTGCCGCAGCCAGCAGCGACACCTGCGGCGCCGACTGGATCATGCCCCGCATGTACAGCCGGGCCATGGTCGGCAGCGGCTCAGCCTGGACACCGTGCGGGATGTACCGCACCGCGACCTGCTTGCCGGCCAGCCAGCGCGCGGACAACCGGTACAGGAACTGCCCGCCGTAGGAGCCGAAGCCCATCAGGATGACCGCAGCCGCGGTCGGACCCTCCTCGCTGCGGGCCAGCACGGCCGCGAACAGAGCCGACGTAGATCAGCCCCCGCAGCGCGTTGTCGACGCGCAACCGGTGCAGCACGATGGCGTCGCGGCTCATGCCGCGGGCTGCCAGACCGTCGACGAGCAGCGCCAGCACCATGGCGACCAGCGCAACCCAGACCCACCCGAACGCCAAGGACAGCACCAGCGCGCCCACGGCCGCGTTGATCAGCCAGAAGAAGTAGTGCGCCACGAATCGGACCGCGGGATGGTGCGTGCCGGTCGGGTTGAGCACCGCGATGGCGAACTCGAGCGACGTGCCGAATCGCAGGCGCTTGCCGGTCTTGTTGTTCCCGGCCGCGGCGGTGCGTGACTTCAGATCGAACATGGAACTCCTCGAAGCGGAAGGCGTCAACTGGACACCGCCCGCGGTGGTGGAATGACGGTGAGCCGGCGACACCCAAGGGTGGCACCGGCGCCCTGTCACGACGTCAGCGGACCTTGAACTTCCGATACGTCTTGGTCTGGGTGATGTAGCCGTAGTCGCTGTACGTCACCTTGAGTGAGATGTACTTGCGGCGATCCTTGGACGTCAGCTTGTACCGGGGGAAGCACCGGATGCTGCTGCAGAAGTCATCGGGCGGGTAACCGTTGTCGTGGGTGTTGCCGCTGGTGCCGGGGATGTCGACACCGTTGCGCGTCCAGACCCACTCCATGCGCGACCGCGTGGCCGACGAACCGTACTGCGACCCGAGCCACTTGTTGAACTTGGTCTTCAACGTGGTGCCGACCTTGCGCTTGCCATACACGTGGATCGAGTACTTCTTGCGGAAGTCCTTCTCCTGCATGACCACGTTGACGTCGGCGTCGGAGTAGCGATCCGGCATGCTCAGGCAGCTCTCGCCAGCCTCGAGGTGACTGACGACCTTGTGGTCCTTGAGCTTGACGGCGGTGGCAGATGCTCCGAACCCATCGCCGGACTTGTAGATGAAGCGCAACCAGTAGGCGCCGTCGGGCAGACCGTCGAGGGTGTAGGCACCCTGGCTGTTGGTGGTGGCGACGGCCATGACGTCACGGTCGTAACGCTTGCCCACCAGCTCGCTCCAGCAGCTGCGCGCGGTGACGTCGACCGCCGGCAGCGGGGCGCCCTTGGTCTCGCCCTCGGCGACGTAGGGATCGCGCACCGTGCCCTCGACTTTTCCGCCTGTTCCCAGGGTGACGGTCGGGGCTTGCCGGTTGGCGTTCGCGACGACCGGCTGATCCGAGCCATCGGCCCAGTTCACGGCGCCGACGGAATCCTTCCGGGCCCACAGCGAGGTGTAGTTCGAGGACCCTGTGTACGAGGCGTGGATGCGGTAGGTGCCCGGACGCACGGCGATGGTGTAGTTGCCGTTGCGGTCGACGTCGGCCTCCTCGACCAGGTTGCCCTCGTCGCCAGCTCCCGCCTTGGTCTGGTACGCAGTGACGACCAGGTCCTTGAGCGCGTTCGTCGGGATGCCCGTGACGTTGCCCGTGATGGTGCCGCGTGACGTGGGCGTCTTGGTCTGCAGCACGTCCGACGAGTCGGACTTCCGGGTGGTGCCGTTCGAGTCGACCACGTAGACGCGCATGAAGTAGTTGACGTTGGGGGTCAGTCCGGTGACCTTCTTGGAGGTGGCCGAGGTGGCCTCGGCCCGCTTCACATCCTTGGTGACTGACGCGTTCGTGCCGTACTCCACGACGTACTTGTAGCCCGCCGGGAGGATGTCCGGTGCCGTCCAGGCCAGGGTGATCTCGGTCGACTTCTGCACGGTCATCTTGAGCTCGGAGGGACCGCTGACGTCGAAGTTGGACGTCGTGATCTTGATCGCCTTGGAGTACGGCCCCACTCGGACGGCCGGCGCGTCGCCGTTGACCGGCAACAGCGAGGCGACCCAGACGTAGTAGGTGGTGTTCCGCTTCAGGCCCGTGATCTTGCCGTTGGGATCCGATCCGATGTCATTGATGTGCGCCTCGGAGCGGTCTGCCTTGTTCTCGGCCCGCAGCCGCCAGCCGGGAGTTCCGAGGGTGGCGGTGTTGAAGACCCATTCCACCTCGGCGAAGGTCGTGCCGATGTTGCGGGTGCTGATCCCGTCGACCCGGCCGTACTCGTACTTCGGAGTGGCATCGACGGTCGTGCTCGGCTCGCTCTTGTCACCAGCGGCGTCGACCGCGTAGACCCGGAAGTAGTACTTGGTGTCGCGGCTCAGTCCCTCGATGTACGCGACCGTCTTGGTCAGGTTGTCATCGCCGGTGTACGTGGAGGTGGTGGAGCTGGAGAACGAGCTCCTCGTCGAGTAGTCCACCAGGTAGCGGACCGCGTCGGGGACCGTTTTCCAGTTCACTTCGACGGTGTTGTTGCCCAGCGACTCCGCCGTCGGGTCCTGTGGCGTTCCTGCCACGGCACCAGCCGACGAAGGCACCAGGAGCGAGGCCACCACCGCGATACCGACGAGGACCCACAAGCGCCGGGCTCGGTCGGCCCAGGACATCACGTGGACGGTTTGCATGTGGTGCTCCCCTGGTTCATCTCGTTCCATCCGGCCATGAACTTGGCGTAGAGCCGGCGGGCGTCGTCCTTGTAGGCCGGCGAGGTCCGGCGCGAGTCGATGAGCAGCATGTGCTCGTCGCTGTAGCGCAGACCCGAGGTCGACATGTTGGCCGTGCCGAACAGCATGCGGCCCTCGTTGTTGCGTCGCGAGCCGATCAGCACGTACTTGGTGTGCAGCGGCGTGGACGAGCAGCGCACCTTGATGCCCGCCTTGGCCAGCAGGCTGGCCGTCGACTTGGTGATCGTGGCCATGCCGCCCTTCGGGGACAGCATGATCTTGACGTCGCAACCGCCCTTGCCCAGGCGCTTCGCGGCTCGGGCGAACTGTTCTGCTCGCGAGTCGCTCAGACGGAACATGCCGACGCGGACCGTGCCATCGACCTTGCAGTCGACGTCGTCGAACATCTTGGCGAAGTAGTCACGCGCCGTCTGCGGCTGCGGGCTGAAGGAGACCGTGGTGCCGCGACCGTTGTCCGTGGGGTGGCGGTAGACCGGATCGACCCAGACATTGGGGTAGTAGCCGCCCATGTCCTTGCCGTCGACCAACGTCTGGTCCGACGCCTTGTTCACGCCGGACAGGGAGCAGTACTTGTCGACGGCGCAGTACCGCATGCCCTCGAATCGCTTGACGAACAGGTCGTACATGCTGATGTCGTCATAGATCAACGATCCGTCGGCCATGTAGCTGCGCGTCTGCCCGCGGGAGATGTTGGCCGACGTGGAGTAGATGGCCGGATGCGGTCCGCTGGTCGTGCTGTTGGGCCAGATCGTGTCGCTGATCGTGATGAACTTCTCGTGGTTGATCGAGTTGGGCAACACCTTCGACGTGTTGGTCTCGTAACAACCGTTGGTGCACCACTTCAGGTCGCCCTTGACGATCGGCGAGTCGGGGCCGAGTCGTGCCGTGATCTGCTTCTTGCCCAGCGAGGACGTGATGCCGCCGCCGTCGAGGACGAGCCGGACCTTCACCCCGCGTTCCTTGACCACGTAGTCCAGGGCCGTCCAGATCTGCTCGGGGTCGGACTCGGGCCGGTCGAGCGTGCCGAGGGCACGAATGAAGAACATGCCGATGTCGATGCGTGAGTTCGGAGCGGCGCCGCACACGATCTGCGCGATGCGCTTGGAGAAGTTCCACGGAGTGTTGTTGCCGGCATCGCCGTAGCCGCGGGTGTCCATGTCGAACATGTTGAAGAACACGTCGTACGCAGGAGGGGTGGCGGTGAAGGTCGGGCAGTCGTCAGCGGTGGGACCAGCCACGTCGCCGGGAGTGCCACCGGGGTCCGGGGTCCAGTCCAGCGCCACTGCCGGGCTCAGGGCCAGCAACGACGAGGTGACGAAGGCGACTGTCACCATCGCCCCGCGGCGTCGAGTGGACGCCCCACGCCACCTGTTCAGACCCAACATGCACTATCTCCGCTTCACTTCGGCGACATTGCGAGCAACGCCCGGACGTCCGGAAGCACGGCACCCTCGGAGGCCCGATGCGTCGCAATCTGAAGTAGGTTATCAGTTGAAACCGGTCCACCTTGGTCGTATCGACCATCGACCTGCTCCCCGCACGGCATACAGGCGACATCCGGACCACCGGGAAGGATCACCCATGGCGCGCCATCTCGCTGCTCTCGCCCTCGCCATCTCGGCCCTCTTCGTTGCGAGTCCGGCCTTCGCGGCGGACCCCGCGCCGCTCGCGATGGAGCCCCGCGTCCGCGAGGAGCTCGCTCGGCCGCCATCGGCCGTGACGATGGCGTTCGCCTGGAAGATCATCCCCGAGTCGGCGCGCATCTACGTGCTCGACGCGGACGGCAAGAGCATGACCAGCGGTCCCCCGACGGTCGACAGCACGAACATGACGTCGCAGCTGGAGTTCGAGCTGCCTCGGGGGACGTACTCGGTGTACTACCGGGCCAACGACCGCTCCAACGTCCTGATCGGCGGTGCCTATCAGTTCGCGGTCGGCCCGGGGACGTGGAGCAAGCTGGACTCCCCCGCGACATGGGCCGGCTCTGCGGACCAGCCGTCCATCTTCGCGGGCAACAACCCCAACCAGCCGTCCACCGGCGACGACCCGGCTCCCACGACGACCGAATCCCCCGGTGTGGAGATCGTCACCGAGGACGGCACCGTGCTGCGACCCGACGAGGTGTCCGACACCCCCGCCGATGAGGCGTCCGACAGCGCTCTTCCCTGGTGGTGGATCGGGGGCGGCGCCCTCCTCGCCGCTGCAGGCGTCGCGACCGCTCTCATCGTTCGTCGCCGTAGGGGTGAGACGTCGGATGCGGAGCACCCCGTCGAGACGGACGAGCCCGTCTGAGCAGGTGCCCCACCGCTCGTCACATCCGCATCACCAACCACACTGATCACACCAGTGTTGTTTAGAAACCCTTGCCACAGAGGTCACATTCAGTAGTAGGGTTCCTCAGGTACCACACCCGAAACAGGCTGCCGAGGACCGACATGCTGACTTCCCCCACCATTTCGTCGAGCACGCGACGAGCGGTGCGCTGGACGACGCTGCCGCTGGTCATCGCCGTGGTCTGTGCGCTCGGACTCGTCAGCGCGCCAGCGCAGGCAGCCAGCACACCGGTGCTCACCTCGATGTCGGCCACTGCGGGTCCGGAGGCCGGCGGTCGAACGATCACGATCACCGGCAAGTACTTCACCAAGACCAGCCAGGTGCGGTTCGGGTCGACCTACGCGAAAGCGGTCCGCTACTCCTCCAGCACCAAGCTGACCGTCGACACCCCGCCGCACGCGGCTGGTCGAGTCGATGTCCGCGTCAAGACGTCTGGCGGCACGTCCTCCGTCACGTCCAAGGGCGTCTTCACCTACCGGAAGATTCCGGTCATCTCCACGTTGTCGCCCGACACCGGGCCGGGCAAGGGCGGAACCACGGTCACGATCGACGGCAAGTACTACACGTCGACCACCAAGGTCCGGTTCGGGGCGATCTACTCCACGGAGGTCAAGAAGGTCTCCAGCACGCGACTGACGGCGGTCACCCCGGCTGGCGTGATCGGAGCGGCGAGCGTCCAGGTCAAGTCATCGGGCGGATGGTCGGTCGCCTCGGATGCGAACACCTTCACCTACACGGCACCCCCGGCACTGACCTCGTTGTCGGCGACCGAGGGCACACCGTCCGGCGGCGAGACCATCACGATTCGCGGCACCGCCTTCACCCCGAATTCCACCGTTGACTTCGGCAGCACGCCCGCCACGTCGGTTCGCGTCGCCTCGTCGACCCAGCTGACCGCCGTGACCCCGGCGCACCCGATCGAGAAGGTGCAGGTGACGGTCACGACCCCGTCGGGCAGCTCGCCGGCGACCTCCGCGGGAATGTTCCAATACGGGTCCCCAGCCGATCGGCTCTTCAACGTCGGCAGCTTCAACGTGCGGGTCGGGAGCGGATACGACTCGTCTCGTGGGCCCAACGAGGAGCGGTGGAAGGTCCGCGTGCCCGTGGTGGTCAGCCAGATCAAGCGAGAGAAGCTCGACGTGATCGGCGTGCAGGAAGCGTCCGCCAGCACGAAGCACACCGCGACCGGCGTGCCCCAGTTCCAGGACATCGTCAACCGATTGGGCTCCCCGTACAAGATCACGAACAAGAACCGCTACTGCTACGAGGCAGACAAGTCTGGCCGATGCAAGACCGGCGCCAGCAACTCAGACCGCATCATCTACAACTCGGCTCGTCTGACCATGATCAACCAGGGCGCCCGCAAGCTCGACAAGCGCAGCGCCACCGATGGTTCTGGTCGCTACGTGGTCTGGGCCACCTTCAAGGAACAGCGCACCGGCAAGTCGTTCTTCTTCGTCAACACCCACCTCGAACCCAACAAGAATGGTGCCTACAACGGGACGGTCCGCTCCACCCAGATGGCCATCATCCTGGACGAGATCAAGGTCAAGAACCCATCGGATCTGCCCATCGTCTTCGCCGGCGACCTGGCGACCAGCAAGTTCGACTCCCAGAATCCGTCGAACATCGCCCACACGATGCTGACCGACGCCGGATTCCTCGATCCGCTGGTGAACACCTACAAGTACAGGGGTCCAGAAACACTGGTCGCGGAGGCCGTCAACACGCGGTACAACAGCCTCAACTACTTCCAGCCCACGCCCCTGACCGTTCACGAGAGCTATTCCATCGGTTCGTACGTCGACTACATCCTCGTCCGCGGAGGGCTGCAGATGACGGCGTGGCACACAGTGGTCGACATCGATTCCAACGGTCGCTTCACCGGTGTCATTCCCTCCGATCACAACCTGATCACCCTGACGGTCGGGTTACTCTAGGAACATTGCGCCGACGGATCACGCCCGGGCGCATCTTCAGTCACGGTGTGAGGGATCCCGAGGAGCGCGGTCATGGCACGGCACCCGAGCGCCTCCTCAGGTAGTGGCAGGCGCAAGCCGCTGCCGAGACAGCGCCTCGGCGGACCAGCTCGACGCCGACGGACCGCCCGGCGACGTCGACGGACCCGCATCGCCCTCCTCGCCGGGGTCGGAGTCGCTGTCGTGACCGGCGCGGTTGCCCTCGTCGTCTCACCGACGACCCAGCTGTTCTCGGACCCGGCGCCGTTGGTTCGGACCTTGTCGTCGGACTCCGGGCCCGTGGCCGGGGGGACCGAGGTCGTCATCACGGGCTCAGGATTCACTGCGCGCCCCGTGGTGACCTTCGGCGGCCAGCGCGCCGAGGTGCGCAGGTCCTCACCCAGCCGGATCGTGGTGGATGTGCCGGCCAGCGACGCCGGCAGCGTCAACGTCCACGTCCGGACGGCGGAGGGCTACTCCAGGGCGGCTGCCAACGCGCAGTTCACCTACGTGGCTCCCCCGACCGTCACCGAGGTCTCGCCCACCCAGGGCAGCACCAAGGGCGGAACCAAGGTCACGATCACCGGCACTGACTTCGTCGACGGAACGACCGTGCGGTTCGGCAAGACCGAGGCCAGCGACGTGAAGGTCACCTCCCCGACGACCTTGACAGCCACCACGCCGTCGAAGGGCTACGGGATCGTCAACGCGTACGTCTCGACACCGTTCGGGGAGTCGGACAAGACCAAGGACACCAAGTTCCGGATGGGCAGCGATGGTCAGCTGAAATTGCGCATCGGGAGCTTCAACGTCCGGGTCGCCAGCGGGTACGCCAAGATGCGTTCCTCGAAGCTGGAGCGTCCTTGGACCACTCGCCTGCCGGTGGTGGCCAACCAGATCAGGCGAGAAGACCTCGACGTGGTCGGCATCCAGGAGGCGTCAGCCAGTGGCAAGTACACCCGCACCGGTCGCTCCCAGTTCCAAGACATCGTCGCGGCGCTCGGCTCCCCCTATCAGCTGACCAACAGTGAGCGGTACTGCTCGGGCGCCGGCGCCGGGGGGCGCTGCGCCAATGGCGGAAGCTCCTCAGATCGCATCATCTACAACACCGACCGGCTCAAGCTGTTGGGCCAGGGCAGCCGAAAGCTCGACGGTCGCAGCGCCGGCGACGGTTCGGGCCGTTACGTCGGGTGGGCTCGCTTCCGCGATCTGCGCACCGACGAGGAGTTCTTGTTCGTCAACACCCATCTCGAACCCGGCAAGGTCAGCGGCACCCGGCTCAGGCAGGCCCGCATCATCCTGAATGAGATCGCCGCGGTGAACACCGAGGATCTGCCCACCATCCTGGCCGGCGACCTCGCCGCTGGAAAGTTCGACAAGCTGTCGCCGCACAATGCGGCCCACGGAGCATTCACGTCGGCCGGCTTTGTCGATCCTCTGGTCAACACCCGGGGTTACGGCGGCACCGGGGCTCCGGTGGCCGAGCAGATCAACACCCGGTACAGCAGCCTGAACTACTTCCGAGGCGCGCCCCAGACCTTGGGGACCCCGATCGGTTCCTACCTGGACTACATCCTGGTCCGTGGGAAGGGCATCGACCTCCTTGAGTGGAAGACGGTCGTGGACCTGGACGGGGCTGGCCGGTTCGCCGGAGTGATTCCCTCCGATCACAACCTGGTGCGACTCACGGTGATCCTGCCGATCACTTCCTGATCAGCGTCATCCCACGCGCCACGTGCCCGACCGGGCACAAAGTCCTTTCGTTTTGCTTTCGCACGGCGACATTGTGGGATACATTGATCCCTCGTTGCCACGTGAGGGAGACATTCGGCATGACCATGCATGCGAGCACCACACCGCGTCGCCGATTCACCCGGCGTTTCGCTGCGACGACAGCACTTGTGCTGACCTTTGCGACCCCCAGCATCGTGTTCGCCGGGTCTGCCGAGGCAGCCTCCACGAAGCCGTACATCAGCAAGATCTCACCCACCACGGGCCCGCTGGGAGGCGGGACCAAGGTCACCATCACGGGCGCCCGATTCACCCGTACCTCGGTCGTGTCGTTCGGGTCGACGCGAGCCACCAAGGTCACGTACTCGTCGACCACCAAGTTGTACGCCTACGCACCTCCCACCGACGCAGCGTCGTCGGTGGCGGTCACGGTCAAGACGTCGAAGGGCACGTCCGGATCGAAGACGTTCAGCTATCGGATTCCCCCAGAGATCTCCAGCATCTCGCCCGCCGCCGGCACCACTCAAGGCGGTTCCAACGTCACGGTCCGGGGCATCAACTTTCTCAAGGACACCACCACGATCACCTTCGGAGGCGTCAGGTCCCCCAAGGTCACCTACGTGTCCAGCACCCAGCTGACCGTCACGACACCGAAGGCGGGCGCTGCGGGCCGCGTCGACGTCGTCGCCACCAACAAGTACGGCACCGGCCCGGCGGCGGCGTACGAGTACACAGCGCCAGCACCCACCACGGGGCTCGCCGTGGGCAGCTTCAACGTGCGCGTGGCCAGCGGTTCGGAGAGTCCGCAGACCTCGTACGAGAAGAAGTGGACGACTCGCCTGCCCGTGGTTGCCGACCAGATCGAGCGGGCCGACCTCGACGTGCTGGGCATCCAGGAGGCCTCGGCCAGCACCAAGTACACCCGAGGCGGCGTGGCCCAGTTCGCTGACATCCTGGATGAGCTCGGCTCGCCCTACGCCTTCACCAACACCGACCGCTACTGCAAGACCCCCGACGGGGCCGGCCGTTGTCCCACAGGTGCCAGCTCGTCGGACCGCATCCTCTACAACACCAACCGGCTCCAGCTGCTGGACAACGGCTCGCGCAAGCTGGACACGAGGGCGTGGGACAACGGGTCCGGGCGCTACGTCGTCTGGGCCGAGTTCAAGGCGGTCAGCTCCGCCAAGGAGTTCTTCTTCGTCAACACGCACCTCGAACCGGGATCCGAAGGCGCCACACGTCAGCGGCAGGTCGCCACCATCCTGGAGGAGATCGACGTGCAGAACACACGGAACCTCCCGGTCGATTGCGGTGGGAGACCTCGGGTCGACCAAGTTCGACAAGCAGCAGGTCGACGGCCGGTTCAACATCGCGCACGAGACCTTCATCGACGGCGGCTTCGCCGATCCCCTGGTGAACAGCTACAAGTACAAAGGTCTGAGCCTCGCCAAGGCCAACGAGAACGAGCAGTACTCCAGCTTGAACTACTTTGCCAAGTCACCGCAGCTGGTCGACGGCACGTACCCGATCGGGTCCTACATCGACTACATCATGACCCGAGGCGGAAACGTCACCTACGAAAAGTGGGAGACCGTGCTCGACCTGAACGCCGCCGGCGACTTCGATGGCGTCATCCCGTCGGACCACAACCTGATCACGCTCGACCTCACGCTCAACTGAACGCGTCCCTTGGTCAGGCGATGATGTCGGCGTCCGTGCGAGCGGCCTCGATCACGCGAGCCATCCACTGCGACTCAGAGCGCCGCAGCTTGAAGTTCTCGGACTGACCACGCCGGATCATGTAGCTGAACTCGGCGATCTCGTAGCGCAGACCATCACCGTCGAACTTGTAGTAGAACTTCTTGTTCTCGGTGGCGTTCTCGAACCGGCACTCGAAGTACTCGGTCTTCCACCACGGGGCCGGGACGTACAGATAGCCCTTGGTGCCGCCGATGACCAGATCGCCCTCCGCCTTGACACCCAGGCCGACGCGGGCCGATGCCACGGCATGGGGGTAGCGCAGGTCGATGCGCGAGAAGCTGTCGACCGCTCCCTCGCCGTCCTTCAGGGACACGGTGCGCTGCTCGACGTGATCCTCACCCAGGAGCTTGACGATGGCCACCAGCGGATAGCTGGCCAGCTCGGACAGGCTTCCGCCGCCCTGCTCGGGATCGAACTCGCGCGAGTCACTGGGGGTGAGCTTGGTGAACGTCGCATCGACCGAACGGATCTCGCCGATCGACCCACTGCGTGCGACGGCGATCATCCGCGCGAAGCCGGGCGCGAACGCCGTCTTGACCGCCTCCAGCAGGACCAGCTCGCGCTCTTCAGCGAGGGCGAACAGCTCGGTGGTCTCCGCTGCCGTGAGCGTCAACGGCTTCTCGCACAGGACGTGCTTGCCCTGCTCGAGCGCGCGGCGCACGTGGTCGCCGTGAGCCATGTGCGGTGAGGCGATGTAGACCGCATCGACGGCGGCCAGCAGCTCATCGAAGTCCTGAGCAGCGAGGTCGAGCTCGTGACGATCGACGAAAGCCGACACGTTCTCGGGGTTTCGCGACCACGCGGCCGCGACGTCCACTCCGCTGACGTAGCGGGCCTCGTCCACGAATCGGTGGGCGATACGCCCAGTTCCGACGACCCCGACGCGCAGGATGCCGCCGGTCTCGTTGCGGATCATGGTGCTCGACACACCCTTGGTGCGCTCCAGGTAGACCACCTGGCAGTAGTCATTCAGGTAGTCGAACTTGCCCAACCAGTCCGAGCCGATCGCGAAGATGTCGACGTCGTGCTTCTGGATGTCGTTGATCTTCTGGCCTTCGTACTCCTCGATGATGATCTCATCGGCGATGCCGCAGGCCTGCACGTTGTGGATGCGCTCCATCAGACTCTGCTGAACGTTGAGCTTGCCCCGCGCATCGTCGAAGTTCTCGGTGGTGACCGCAACGATCAGATGATCTCCGAGCTCCTTGGCGCGCTCCAGCAAGCGGCGATGGCCCTCGTGGAACAAGTCATAGGTGCCGTAGGTGATGACGCGCATCGGACTCCTTCGTCGCGGTTGGAACCCTCAATACGTTACCGGTCCACCAGCACGATCTCCTCGCACCCCGGCAAAGTCCGCGGCCGTGGTGAGCTTGATGTTGCGCTCGTCACCTGGCACCAAGGCGATCGGCACGTCGGGACGGTGCATCGCGACGACCGAGCAGTCATCGGTCAGGTCGCCACCGGCCTGCACAGCGCGGTGATGCGCGTCCTTGATGACCTGGGCATGGAACGCCTGCGGCGTCTGCGCGCGCCGCAGCGTGGCACGATCAAGCACCTCCGCGATCCCCTCGCCGTCGGGCCGAACGCGGTACACCGTGTCGATCGACGCAAGCACCGTTCCCACGGCCTCGTGGGTCGACAACGCGTCGAGACACCGGTCGATCACCGCGGGAGGTACGAACGGGCGAGCGACGTCGTGGATCAGCACCCAGGCGGCGTCATCGACCATGGCCAGGCCCGCCGCGGCACTGCTCTGACGCGTGGACCCTCCGGCCACGACCGTCACCCGTGGCATCATCGCGGCCGCTCGATCAACCAGATCTGCTGGCACCACGACCACGACGCGGTCGACCCGGGCGTGGCTGAGGAAGACCTCGACGGCGTGCTCGAGGACAGTTGAGCCGTTGGGCAGCACGACCAGCTGTTTGGGACCGCCCTGCTCAGCTCGCAGGCCCGCGCCACCTGCCAGGAGCAGCGCCACGACGTCGGGCGTGCCGGCATCGGTTTCCGGACTTGTCCTGGTGCTCACGCCGTCAGCCTAGTGACCGGGCTCGTCGGTGTGGATTGCGCCGGAACCGCGCGTGGGCTGACCCACACCCCGCACCGTCGAAATCAACTGACAACACCGGCCGGCTGACAGGGACAATCGTCCTATGACCACACAGATTCTCACGGACTGGGACGCCGACAAGGCAGCCGTCTTCGGCCAGCAGCCCATCGTCGCGCAGCACACGCTGCACCAGCGGCCCATGTTCTCCGACGACGGCTTGGCCGATCTGCTGGACCGCTATCCGCGCGAAGCCTTTGGCCTGTTCACGATGGACAATCGCCCCGAAGCAGGAGCCGACACGTTCCGTCACGGCTCCCCCGGTGAATTCTCCGGCGCGGAGATCCTCGAGGCCGTGAAGCGCGGGCGGCTCTGGATCAACCTGCGCAACGCGAATGCCCACCTGCCGGAGTACGCGGAGCTGTGCGATGACATGTTCGGCGAGCTCGATGCCAAGACTCCCGGTCTGAAGACATCCAAGCGAGACGTCGGAGTCCTGATCTCCAGCCCGAACGCCCGGGTGTTCTATCACCTCGACATCCCGCTCGTCACCCTCTGGCAGATCCAGGGCGAGAAGACGATGTACGTCTATCCGACCGGTGCTGAGTTCGCCTCGGACGAGCAGGTCGAGGGCGTGCTGCTGGGCGAGACCGAGGAAGAGATCGACTACGACCCCTCCTTCGACGCGCGGGCCCAGAAGATCGTGCTCACTCCGGGACTGATGGCCACGTGGCCCCAGACGGCCCCGCATCGCATCGACAACAGCGACTGCATGAACGTGTCGCTCTCCTGCGAGTTCATGACACTGGCGGCCACGATCCACGCCAATGCGCTCTGGTACAACGCCCAGGCCCGACGCAAGCGGGGAGCCAACCCCTCGATCGAGAGCCAGGGCGCGGCGACCAAGTTCTCCAAGGCAGCCATGGCGCAGGTCCAGAAGCGGTTTGCCAAGGCCGCATCAGGTGCTGACAAGCCCGAGCCGACCTTCGTTCTTGACCCGAACGCCGAGAACGCGGTGCGCGACCTCCAGGTCAGCTAGTCAGCTGACGCCTGCGCCGACTTCCAGGTCCGGAAGCCTTCTTCGGTGACCCCGCGACGCCAGTAGGCCGACACCGACATGTCGCGTCGATCGACGCCGCGGTCGTTGCGCACGTAGGGACGAACGGACTTCAGCAGGGCGGACTCGCCGTGGATGAAGGCCTGAGCGCGCCCGGGCCACCAGGCCCACGCGCGCACTGCGTCATCGAGCAGCGTGGTGGATCCGGCCTCGGCGTCGCCGCGGTGCAACCAGTGCGTCTCGACATCTGCCTGCGTCGTCCACGGCATCTCGTCGGCTGGACCGTCGACCTCGACGAACGCCACGGCCCGCGCGCCGGCGGGCAGCGCCTCGATGGCCGAGGAGATGGCCGGGAGGCCGGCTTCGTCGCCGACGAACAGGTGCCAGTCAGCGTCGGGGTTCGGCGCGTACGCGCCGCCCGGGCCGCGCAGATGCATCGTGTCTCCCGGCTGGACGGCAGCCGCCCACGGACCGGCGACTCCCTCGTCCCCATGCACCACGAAGTCGATCGCCACCTCGCGAGCCACCGGGTCGACCGAGCGAATCGTGTACGTGCGCAGCACCGGAGCGGCCTCTGCGGGCATCTGGTCGCGCACGACGTCGAGGTCGAGCGGCTCGGGGTAGTCCCATCCCTCGCGCAGGAAGACCAGCTTGACGTACATGTCGGTGAGTCGGCCCTCGCCGTGGGCCACGTGACGTTCGAGGTAGGTGTCGAAGCCGTCGCCGCCGAACACCACCCGCCGCAGAGTCGGAGCGATCTGTTCGGCGCGCAGGACGGTCAGGCGGACGGGGCGCGACTTGCTCACGTGGTTAGCCTATCCACGTGACCCACGGTATCGACATCTCGCAGCTCGACCCCCAGATCCGCGTCCAGGACGACCTGTTCCGCCACGTGAACGGACCGTGGCTGCGGACGACGCAGATCAAGCCTGACCGGGCCACGGCCGGCTCCTTCGTGGAGCTCGTCGACGAGTCCGAGCTGGCCGTGCGCCGCATCATCGAGACGGCTGCCGCCGACCCGGGACCGACCCTGACGCCCAGCGCATCGGTGACCTGTACGCCAGCTTCATGGACGAGGACCGCATCGAGGCGCTTGGCGCCACTCCCCTGGCCGACGATCTGGCCATGGTCGACGCAATCGTCGACGTCGCCGGACTGGTACACACCCTCGGCGTGCTCGACCGCCAGGGCACCGGCGGGGTCTTCGGCCTCTACATCGCGCCGGACCGCGGGCAGCCCGACCGGTACGTCACTCACGTGGTGCAGAGCGGCATCGGCCTGCCCGACGAGTCGTACTACCGCGACGAGCAGTTCGCCCCGATCCGCGAGGCGTACGTCGACCACATCGCCACGATGCTGGGGCTCGCTGGCCTCGACGAGGCTCCGGCACGGGCCGAACGCGTCATGGCGCTGGAGACGCAGATCGCCTCGCACCACTGGGACCGGGTCGCGTGCCGCGACGCCCAGAAGACCTACAACCTGCTCGACCTGGCCGCTGTGCAGGAATTGACGCCAGCCTTCGACTGGACTACCTGGGCGACCGCTGGCCAGGTGCCGGATGCGGTGCTCGCCGAGCTCGTCGTGTCACAGCCGTCCTTCCTCGAGGGCGTGCAGACCCTGCTGACCGACGATCTGCTCGAGTCGTGGCAGGACTGGCTGCGGTGGAGCATCGTGCACGCAGCGTCGCCCTATCTGTCCTCGGCCTTCGTCACGGCCAACTTCGAGTTCTACGGTCGGACGTTGTCGGGCACCGACGAGATGCGTCCCCGATGGAAGCGCGGGGTCGGATTCGTGGAGGGCGCTGTCGGCGAGGCCGTCGGCAAGATCTACGTGGCGTCGGAGTTCCCGCCGGCGGCCAAGGAGCGCATGACCGAGCTGATCGACCATCTCCTCGCCGCGTACCGCGACAGCATTGCCGCGCTGCCGTGGATGAGTGACGAGACCAAGCAGCGGGCCTACGACAAGCTCGACGCCTTCACCCCCAAGATCGGGCACCCCGACCGCTTCAAGGACTACTCGGCGCTCGAGACCGACCCGAGCGATCTGATCGGCAACGTCCGGCGCAGCATCGCGGTGGAGACCGACCGCGAGCTCGCCAAGATCGGGGCGCCCATCGACCGCGACGAGTGGTACATGACACCGCAGACGGTCAACGCCTACTACAACCCGACGATGAACGAGATCGTCTTCCCGGCAGCGATCCTGCAGCACCCGTTCTTCGAGGCCGAGGCCGACGACGCCGTCAACTACGGCGCGATCGGCGCGGTGATCGGCCATGAGATCGGCCACGGCTTCGACGACCAGGGCTCGCAGTACGACGGGTCGGGCGCGCTGAAGAACTGGTGGACGGACGAGGATCGCACGGCGTTCGACGCACTGACCAGTGCCTTGGTGGCCCAGTACGACGACCTGTCCCCCGAAGGTGCCGACGGCCAGACCATCAACGGCTCCCTGACCATCGGCGAGAACATCGGCGACCTGGGTGGGCTCGGCATCGCGTACCGGGCCTTCCGACTCAGCGAGCCCGGCGACGACCTGATCGACGGACTCACCCCGGACCAGCGGTTCTTCCTGTCCTGGGCCCAGGCCTGGCAGGGCAAGGTCCGACCCGCCGAAACGGTGCGCCGCCTGACCGTCGACCCGCATTCACCCCCGGAGTTCCGGTGCAATCAGGTGGTCCGCAACATCGACGCGTTCTACGAAGCGTTCTCGGTCACCGCCGACGACGCCCTCTGGCTCGACCCCGAGGACCGCGTCACCATCTGGTGATCACGCACTGAGCCGCCTGAACGACGACGCCTCGAGCGCCGTCTCCAGGTCGGCGATGAGATCGGTGGGGTCCTCGAGGCCGATCGACAGCCGCACGATGGCAGCTGACGGCCTCGCCTCCGCCGCGACGGGACGGTGGGTCAGGGCGGCCGGGTGCTGGATCAGCGAGTCGACCCCGCCGAGTGAGACCGCGTGCGTGAACAGCGAGACGGCCGACGTCATCGCCTTGGCCTGCTCGTAGCCGCCCCGCAAGGCGATCGAGATCATCGCTCCGGGACCGGACATCTGACGTCCCACCAGACCCGTGGGGTCGTCGAGGCCGGGGAAGAACACTCGGTCCACAGCCGGGTGGCCGCTGAGATGCTCGGCAATGCGGATGGCGCTCGCCTGTTGGGAGCGAACCCGGATCGGCAGGGTGGCGAGGCCGCGGTGCAGCAGGTAGGCGCCGAGCGGATGCAGGACCGATCCGGTGATGGCGCGCACCCGGCGCAACGCCTCGGCAAGGGACTGCGTGCAGGCAATGACTCCGCCCACGACGTCGCCGTGGCCGCCGAGGTACTTCGTGGCGCTGTGCAGCACCAACGAAGCACCCAGGTCCATCGGGTTCTGCAGGATCGGGGTGGCGAAGGTGTTGTCGACCAGGACAGGCACGTCGCCCGCCGCCTCGGCCACGGCCCGGATGTCCACCAGCTCCAGCGTGGGGTTGGCTGGCGTCTCGAGGACGATCATCGCGGTGTCGCTGCGGATCTCGCTGGCCACGTCCGCGGCATCGCAGAAGGTCACCTCGACGCCGAGAAGCCCGGAGGCCAGAAGGTGGTCGGTGCCTCCGTACAGCGGTCGGACGGCGACGATGTGGTGGCGACCGTTGGCGTGCGTCGTGGCGAGGATCGCTGCGGTCATGGCGGCCATGCCCGAGGAGAAGGCGACAGCCGCGGGGGCGTGCTCCATGCGGGCCAGCGCCGTCTCAAAGCGCGCGACCGTGGGATTCCAGAGCCGGGCGTACACCGATCCACCCTCGGGGTGGGGCTCGCCGCCAGTCGCCATCATCTCGTAGGACGTGCCGCCAGATTCGATGTCGGGCAGCGGATTCGTCGAGGAGAAGTCCAACGGGAGCGCGTGCACGCCCAGGGCGTCCAGGTCCTCGCGGCCTGCGTGGACAGCAACGGAATCAAGGTGCAACTCATCGGTGAACATGACGTCATCCTTGGTGTTTCCACAGGCTTTGACAAGTAGGATCAGGGATACAGTTCCACCAACGCCATATTGCCGTAGATTCCACAACAAGGAGCGTCGTGACGCCGGACAGCTCGAAGAATCCACAACCCGGATCGGCACCTCTGGACGGCACCGATCTGGCCATCCTTGCTGCCCTGGTCGAGGACGGTCGGATGACCAACGCAGCCCTGGCGGCGCGCGTCGGTGTAGCCGAGTCGACCTGCGCCTACCGGGTCCGTGCGTTGCGACAGTCGGGCACGGTCGCCAGCATCAGCGCTCGGATCAATCCGGAGTCGCTCGGCCACCCGGTGCAGGCCATCATCAAGGTGCGCCTCGGACGTCACGATCGCGATCACGTCTATCGGCTCTACGACGACCTCGTCAGCATTCCGGGCGTGCTCACGGTCTTTCATGTCGGTGGGGAGGACGACTTCCAGCTGCACGTCGCGGTGCAGTCCCCCGGAGTGCTGCGTGACCTGGTGCTCGAGCACGTCACGATCCACCCGATCGTCCAGCAGACGGAGACCCAGCTCGTGTTCGAGGTGCGCGATGGGCGAGGCGTCCTGCCTGCGGTCCCGCGGAGATGACGATTCTCGGCTCGTTAGGGTGAGCCGGTGAGCACCGTCCAGACGTCCGACGCAGCGGTCCAGCGCCGGATCGTCCGCGTGCTCACCTCGGTGCAGGTCATCGGGGGCATCGGCAACGGTGCCGGCATCTCGATCGGCGCGCTGCTGGTCAAGGACGTCAGCGGATCTTCTGGTTGGGCCGGCATGGCTGTGGTGATGTTGACGCTCGGCGCAGCGGCGTTCGCGGTGCCACTCACGTCGCTCGCTGCCCGTGCTGGACGACGTCCCGCCCTGACGCTTGGATGGATCAGCGGCGCTGGCGGTGCGGCTCTGACGGTGGTCGGCGCGCAGACCGGTCTGCTGCCGCTCGTGCTCCTCGGGCTGCTGCTGTTCGGCGCCAGCACCGCCGCCAACCTGCAGTCCCGCTTCGCCGCAGTCGATCGCGCCGAGCCCGACCAGATCGGTCGGACCCTGTCCATCGTGGTCTGGTCCACCACGGTCGGGGCGGTGGCCGGTCCCAACCTCACCGGCCCGGGCGCCTGGGTCGCGCGACAGGTCGGGCTGCCCGAGCTGTCCGGACCCATGATGTTCTCGGCCGCTTCCTTCGCGATCGCAGGCGTGCTGACGTTTGCGTTCCTGCGCCCCGACCCGCTCGTGCGGGCCGGCGTCGCCGTTCAGCCCCATCGCGGCGTTCGCGCCGCCTTCCCGTTCCTGCACGGACGCACCCTCGTCGCCGTGCTGACGATCGCCTCGTCGCACGCCGTGATGGTCAGCGTGATGGCGCTGACCCCGGTGCACATGGAGGACCACGGGGCCGCGTTGGAGATCATCGGCCTGACCATCAGCCTGCACATCGCGGGCATGTTCGCGCTGTCGCCCCTCATGGGGTGGGCCAGCGACCGGTGGAGTCCCGATCGCGTCATCGTGGCGGGTCAGTCGATCCTCGTCGCGGCGGTGGCCGTCGCGGGCACCTCAGGCGATTCCGAGGTGCGCATCACCATCGGCCTGACCCTGCTCGGCATCGGGTGGTCGGCCTCGGTCATCGCCGGGGCAGCGATGCTGTCGGCGTCACTGGCCGTGGAGGACCGGCTCGTGGTGCAGGGCTTCTCGGACCTCGCCATGAATCTCGCGGGCGCCGCCGGCGGGCTGGCCGCTGGCGGCATCGTGGCACTGAGCGGCTTCGGCACGCTGAACGCTGCCGCCGCCGTCCTGACCGTGCCGATCGTGGCGATGGTCCTCAGCGGCGCACGAGATCGCGAGCGCGTCGCACCGTAGCGTCGACCGCGTCGCGGGATCCATCCCGGACCGCGTCGACGAAGCGCAACCAACGGTCGCCGAACCGGTCCGCCACCATGTCGGTGCCGTCGAGCACGATGTTCTCGACCCGCTCCCACGTGCGATCGGACACGAACAGCACCGTCACGGCCACTACCGCCAGCTGGGACCACGGGGCAGCGAACACCACGGCGAACAGCACCGAGACGATCACCGCCGCGCCGATCACGACCCCGCGCGAGTGGCGTGACATGAGCA
Source organism: uncultured Actinomycetota bacterium (assembly GCA_963769445.1). Lineage (GTDB taxonomy): Bacteria > Actinomycetota > Actinomycetes > Propionibacteriales > Nocardioidaceae > Aeromicrobium. The sequence continues at coordinate 1,003,375 of CAVYLO010000004.1, forward strand.
ACGGCGCGAAGAACAGCTGCACCAGCAGCACGGAGTAGGTCAGGACGGCCAGCAGCACCTGGCTGGAGCTGATCAGGTCGGACAGTCCGGGGAAGGGCCGCGACTCGGGCAGCTGCAGCGTGAAGTACAGCGCCGTGCCGTGCTGCCAGACGTCCTGCGACACCTTGTCGAGGCCCGCTGCGCTGTATGCCAGCACGGTCTGCACCGCGAGGGCGACGAGTCCGGCGTTGTGCATCACGTTGGCGATCCACGGCGGCAGGACGTCGCGTTCGTACGACTTGGCCTCCGAGTCGTCGCGCTCCAGCAGGTCGCGGCGCCGCGCGTCGAGCGACCAGTGGTCCGACGTGCGCATCAGCAACAGCCACAGCAGGGTGAGCCGCACCAGGTTGTCGCCCTGAACGCCCACCACGGGGTTCTGCGCCACGATCGCGATGAAGCCGATGTAGGTGACCACGTTGGCGGCCTTGGTGTGCCAGCCGACGACGAAGGCAGCTCCAGCCACGAGCGTGACGATGTAGGCGACCGCCAGGATGTCGTCGCTGACCCCTCGCAGCAGGGCCAGCTCGGGGAACGAGCTGACTGACCGGGCCGGGTCGGCCCAGATCGAGGCCTGCCCGACCCAGACGTCTCTGGTCGTGAAGTTGGCCAGCAGCAGTCCGACGATCGACAGACCCGTGCCGATGCGCACTGCGGCTGCGCCACGCGACGCATGGCGCTCATCGACCATCCAGTGCTCGAAGCGCTCGCGCAGCTCAGCCAGTCGATCAACCACCAACCACCACAGCGCCGTCACTGCGCTCCCCCGCCCACGTAGTCGGCGAAGCTGTCCCGGGCCGCCGGATCAGCGCGCACGGCCGGCCGCCATCCGATGTTGAACCAGTCGAAGCTCGTGGCCCGCACGGTGGCGACGTTGCGATCGGCAAAGGCCGGCACGACGCGCCGGCCGACCCGGTACTGGACCTGCAGCAGCTCTTCGTCGGGCAGCACGGCCCCGAGCCACAGGGACGCGAACTGAGTAGCCATCTGGTCCTGCGCCACCAGGTTGGCCACGTCGCCAGCCGATTCCGGGTCGGCAGCGAGCAGCTGCTGTTGCAACTTCAGCGTCGAGTCGTCGGCCGTCACGTCGGCCACGAGCTCCCGCTGGGCCGGCGTGAGACTGAAGAGCGCGAAGTTGAGGTTCGTCGCGACCCGCCGAGCGATCTGGCGCGCCCGCGGAGGATCCAGCTCACCGCGAATGGCACCAAGCTCGCGCGCAGTCACGTCAACCCATTCGGTGAAGGCCGGGGCGCCCCCGCCCTCAGGCCTCACGTAGGCCCGCAGCTGCAGGGCTTCATCGACGCGGTTCGAGCCGCCGCCCACGGTCTCGTCGCCCTGCTGGAAGTAGGGATCGACGTAGGACGCCAACCGGGCGCTACCGATGGCGTCACGGATCGGACTCGAGGGCGCGAGCCACAAGGCCAGCAGCAACGAGTGCACGAGCAGGACCGCGCCGACGACCAGCACCACGACGCGTTGTCGAGGACCGAGCTGGTCGGCGAGTGCGGCGGGCTCGGTCATGGGATCAGAATACGGCGGGTGCCGGCACCACCTCGTGGTGTCGACACCCGCCGCAGGGGTTCTGTCAGGCCGTCAGGCCCGCATCGATGCCGCCGAGTCGACGACGCTCGTTGAGCAGCACGCCCAGGCCGAAGGCCAGCAGCGCGAGACCCAGCAGGAAGAACGGCAACAGGTTGCCGGCTCCCGCGTCGGGCAGCGTGGTCGACGCGTCGGCGTCAGCAGCGCTGTCCGCGTCGGCGATGGCACCGGTGGTGCTGCCGTCGTCGTCGCCATCTGCGATCGTTGGCGTTGTCACCGTCGTCGTCGTTGGCGCCAGCAGCGGCCTGGTCGCCGTCGTCATCGGAGTCGACCGACGAGTTCGGTCCGACCAGCGTGTTGGCCAGCAGGATGTCCGCACCCTCGCCGCCGAGCAGCAGGATCTCCAGAGCAGTCTGCGAGAATTGCTCGCTGACCGCCAGCGTCGATGCGCCACCGCTCTGCAGCGGCGTGTAGACGTCCGGCACGTTGACGATCAGCTGGATGACAGCTGACAGGCCCTTGGTGATCTCGTCGAGTGCATCGGACAGCGGGTCGCCGAGATCGACGAATCCGTCGGCCACACCGTTGAGCACGTGTCTGGATGTTTGGCAGCAGCTGCGCGCGGACGCCAGCGGTCAGCGGGTCGATCGGAACGGGGTTGCCCAGCACGGACAGTTCGATGTCGAAGTTGTCCGCGAGGTCCTGGACCAGGTTGTCGCTGATGTCCTGGATCAGGTCGTCGATGTTGAGCACCAATGCCGGCAGGATCTCGTTGAGCAGGTCGGTGTTCGGCGTCAGGTCGTTGATGTTCTTGCCGAGCGCGAGCAGGGCCGCGTCGATGTCGATGCGGATCTCGCCAGCAGCGAAGTCGAAGACGACACCGTTCTGGGTGACCGAGGTCAGACCCTCGGTCACGGCGTTCAGTCCGGTGATCTTGGCGTCGATGACGCCAGCCCCACCCAGACCAGCGACGACTGCGTTGTCGCACAGGTCAATCGACGTCACCGATGATTCACCAGAGCAACGGTGAGCGTGCCGCAGAGCCGTGCACAGCGTGGTATGGTGAGGTCGACGTCGGAGAGGTCGACCTGCCGGCGCTATCGACGGCCGTGGCGACCTCACTCAGCGCCGGGACGCTCAGGGTGATGTCGCCACCGGCGATGTTGTAGTCGCGGACCGGGTCAGCGGTCGGGGAGTCCAGCTTGATAGTCGAGCTGATGGCACCGAGGCTCAGGGAGAGGTTCGCCAGCGCGTCGCTGACGCCGGTCTCGCCGAGCACGCCCTTGCTGAGGTCGAGCTTCGCATCGGCCTCTGCCGACCCGTTGCCGCCACCGACCTGGACGATGCCGTCCTCGGTGACCGCACCGGAGGCAGCGTTCGAGGCGCCGCCGCCAGCCTTGGCGTAGTTGCCAGCCGCGCCCAACTCAGAGCCGGCGAGAGCGTCGCCAAGGGGAACGGTGAGGTCCCTCGAGGGGTTCAAGTGGGCTCTGCGTGAACTCTTCGCCCGCACAATCGGCGGTGGCCGGCTCGCAGGCGTTTGCTCCGCCCTCCTCCAACGCGTCACCCAGCGGGTTGACGATCTCGCCAAGCCCGTTCTGGGCGGCGATGAACTGCGCCTCGGCGTAGGACGTGGTGGTCGTCGCGCCGTTGGCGGCGAATGCCATGCCGGTCGTGACCAGCAGGGTCGCCAAGCCCGTGGCGATGCTGTTCTTCGCAAGTCTGCTCATGCGTGAATATCCCCGTTAGACGTCGTGGTGTGATTCGGACCCCGGCGTCAATACCGCGGGTATCGTTGGACTCTATCAATGATTAACGCGCGATAAGAACATAGGTCACTGCTTGTCTTCAGATATCGGCTTCACGGCGTGCGCAACAAGTTCGCCGCGCGCGAATCTGTGCCGCACGGCACCCACTCGCGCCAGTCCAGATCGCCACGAGGCGTCGCTGACCAGGATCATGTCGACGGCGATCATGACCAAAGAAAAATACAAGATTCCCATGAGGAATCCGATCCCCAGGTGCATTCCGGTGATGGCGATGAGGGCCAGGAATCTGCTGGGCCGATACAGCAGCAGGACCGGGAAGAACAGCTGAACGACCAAGGCCGTGTACGACCCCACCAGCACGAACGGCGCCCACGTGATGAGCGGTTGCACCAGGTCGCCCCAGGGCGAGAAGGCTTGAGTCTGCAACGGGTAGTAGACGGCCGTGCCGTCCTTCCACAACGATCCCTGCAGCTTCCAGAAGGCCGATCCCACGTAGACCATCACGACCTGGTGGACGATCAGGACCACGGCCAGATTGTGGACGCTGGAGGACAGCCACGTCGGCACCAGGGCCCGCACCTCGCCACGCCGGCTCGCGAGTCGGGCGTCGATGGACCAGATGCGACCCGAGTCGGTGAAGCACAAGTAAAGCAACACCATGCGCAGCACAGCGTCACCACCTGACCCGACGAACGGGTTGGTGACGTACAGCGACACCCACAGCAGCAGCGTCATCACGGCGCTGGCCCGGGTGTAGACGCCGAGCATCAGCAAGAACCCGAACACGATGGTGGCCAGGTAGGCAGCGTCGAAGGCCCGGCCCGACAGCTGGTCGAACAAGTCGAAGAACCCAGGCCATGTCCTCGCGTCCTGCACCGCCGACGTCCACCGCGCGCCGTCACCCCACGTGTATCGGCGATCCGACCAGTTGACCGCGAGCTGGCTCCACACGACGAATCCCAGGATCATCCGAGCGACCGAGATGCCGTACAGCGAGTGCTTCTCGCCCGTCAGCCACTGGTCGGCACGCCGCACGATGTTCATCGGTGTCTCGCGTCGAAATCGGCGACGACCTGTCGTTCGTCCGCCAAGCCCTCGACCGGGACGCGCCATCCGGAGAAGCGCTCGGAGGAATTGGGTCGGTTGGCCTCCTGCTCGGATACGGACCGCCCTCGTTGGCTGTACCGCGTGACCGGGTGCAACGCGACCGAATACCGCACCGCCACGACGTCCGCGTCGGGGAACCGAGCGGCTGCGACGTCCGTGGCCAGTCGCACCGTGGCGCGTTCATAGCGCAGGAACGCGGCGAGCCGCCTCGGCGGGACGCCAGCGTTGGCCAGCTGGTCGGCCAGGTTCTCCCACGACAACGCGGAGTCATCGCGGGGCACGTTCATGACGGTGCGCTGTGCGTCGGTCATCGGCCGGTACGCCGTGCTGAGCGACTCGACCAGCTTGTTGGTCACATAGCCGGCTCGACCTCCCACCAACCGATGCCGCACCAGGTCCAGCTCGACAGCGGTCCAATTGACCCACTCGGTCTGCACCACGTCGCCGGCCTCGTCGCGATATGCCGCTTGAAACCGCACCGAGCGGTCCTCGCCAACGGGGTTCGGAGCGAACAGCCGCCAGTTCTGCGTGAAGTACGGCCTGAGGTACCCCGTGCTTGGCGCGACCGCCTCAGAGGCCGGATTGGGCGGGATCGCTGCCATGGTGACGGCCAGCAGGTGCAACCCGACGACGCCGGCGAGGACCACGAGGATGGCGGTCCGCCACGGAGAGGCCACCGGATCGGTGGTGTTCTCGATCGGCCCGGGCATGGGTGGAGCATAGGACCCCGACGCACGAGGACCCAGAACGCAGTGCGTTCTGGGCCCTCGATCCGGTGTGGAGCATAGGAGATTCGAACTCCTGACCTCTTCCATGCCATGGAAGCGCGCTACCAACTGCGCCAATGCCCCGGGGACCGCACCATGTTAGCGGAGGCGGGCGCCGCGACCCAATCGGGCCCCGGCCGCGTCAGTCGTCGTCGGAGAGGGTGGGGCGCGGAAGACTGTCGGCGTTCCACTCGGTGATCCGCCACCTCACCCACTCCTCGTGGCGAGACTCCTCCAGCACCGACCAGGAACAGTTGTTGAGGCCGCCGAACAGGTGCCACTGCTCGAGGTGGAATCCCAGGAACGCGCACGCCCCGGCGCGGAGCACTCCCCCGTGCGCCACCACCACGACGACCTCGTCATCGCCGGTTTCGAGGTGTTCACGCAGGCCCTCAGCGAATCGTTCGCCGGCTTGTTGGTGGGTCTCGCTGCCGGGGATCTGTGTCTCGTCGCCCTCGACCCAGGCACGCAGGCCCTCGGGGAACTTCTGCCAGGCCTCACGCCAGGTGAGCCCCTCACGCGCGCCGAAGTGCATCTCTCGGAAGCGCACGTCGGTCTCGACCTCGACGCCGATCAGGTCGCCGAGGATCTGCGCCGTCTCGTGCGCCCGCGACAGGTCCGAGGAGATCACTCGTGCGGGGCGCATCATGGCCAGCTGCTCGGCGGCGACCCGCGCCTGCTGGCGGCCGACGTCGTCGAGCGGGATGTCGCTGGTCCCTTGCACCCGACCGGCCAGATTCCACGCGGTGCGTCCGTGCCGCCACAGCACCACCTGCCTGTTGCTCACGACAGCACTCTCACGAGAGGGGAACGACGGGGCAATCGCTCCAGAGTCGCTCGAGGGCGTAGTACTCGCGCATCTCGACGTTCTGGACGTGCACCACGATGTCAGCGAAGTCCAGCAGGACCCACTGGGCTTCACGGTGGCCCTCTCGGCGCACGGGCTTCGCGCCCATCGCCAGGAGCGCATCCTCGATCGCATCGTGGACCGCGTGGACCTGCGGGGCGTTGGCGGCCGAGCACAGCAGGAACACGTCAGTGATCGCCAGCTGCTCGGACACGTCGAACGCGATGATGTCGGTGGCCAGCTTGCCGTCGGCAGCCGCAGCAGCCGCCCGGGTCAGCTCGACGGCACGATCGGTGGCCGTCATGCGGACGTCTCCGATCGGTACAGGCGGTGCTTGCCGATGTACTGGACGACGCCGTCGGGCACCAGGTACCAGACCGGCTCGCCGTGCTGGACCCGCGCGCGGCAGTCGGTCGACGAGATGGCGAGGGCCGGGATCTCCAGCAGCGTGATGCGATCGGTGGGCAGTCCCTCCAGCGACGACTCGTTGAGCTCGTGACCGGGGCGCGTGCAGCCGACGAAGTGAGCCAGCGCGAACAGCTCGTCGTGATCGCGCCAGGTGAGCAGAGCAGCCATGGCGTCGGCACCGGTGATGAAGTACAGATCAGCGTCGGGCTGTTGCGCGGCGATGTCGCGCAAGGTGTCGATCGTGTAGGTGGGGCCGTCGCGGTCGATGTCGACCCGGCTGACCGCGAAGTGCGGATTGGCCGCGGTCGCGATGACCGTCATCAGATATCGGTCCTCGGCTTCGGACACGTCGCGGTCGACCTTCTGCCACGGCTCGCCGGTGGGCACGAACACGACCTCGTCGAGGTCGAAGAACGACCGCACCTCGCTGGCCGCGACCAGGTGGCCGTGATGGATCGGGTCGAAGGTTCCGCCCATCACACCGATGCGCCGGCGGCCTCCGTCGGATCGCGGAGACATCACCGGTGTGGCGCTCGAAGTTCCCGGCGTCGTGCTCAGGAGTGCTCGCGCCCCTTGCCGAACTGCAAGAGCATCAGCAGCAGGGCGAACAGGATGCCGAGCGTGATGGCACCGACGACCCACGGTTCGATGCCGATGTCGCGCAACTGCTCCTCGGAGGCTGCGAAGGAGATCAGGTTCGACTTCATGCGGCCAATCTATCCCAACTCCAGCGAGGCACTCGCGCCGGTGAGTGAAGGTCGGCCAAACGACCCGTGTGTGGACAACTCGGAGGTGGAGAAATGAGGCTGTCAGACCCCTCCTCTAGGTTGGATATATGCAGCAATCGCAGGCAGATCCCGAGGTTCGGCTCACCGCCGCGGCTCGGACCTGCGCGGCTGCCGAGCATGCGGTCTGGGCTGAGATGCTCAGCCTACTCCGACCGGCTGGTCACCGAGTACGCGGCCACGCCGGAGTACTTCAAGCGCCAGGCTCAGCTGCGGTCGATCGCGTTGGAGATCGCGGTCGCGATGCACCTGTCCGAAGGGCAGGTCCACCGCCGGCTCTCGTGTGCGCAGACGGTCCGTGATCAGGCGCCCACGGTGTGGTCGGCCTTCGCCGCCGGAAGCGTCGATGCGTACCGGGTCACGATGATCGCCGACACCATCACCAAGCTGCACCGCCCGGCGTCCATCGCGAAGCTCGACTCCAAGGTGATCGGGTACGCCGCCACCCACACCAGCATCGAGCTGCGCGGTTGGCTGCGACGGTTCGTGGCGCGGGTCGAGGCCGACCTGTTCAACGAACGCGCCGAAGCCGAACGCGCCGACCGGCGAGTCGACATCACCCACGGCGAGGACGGCATGTCCTGGCTCAACGCCTACCTGCCCTCACACATGGCCGCAGCGATCGACAAGCGACTGACGTTCGAGGCCAAGAAGATCACCGACGACGACCCGCACCGTGGCCCAACGCCGCGCCGACCTGCTCGCCGCCTGGACCACCACCAACGAGAACGGCGACGGCCGCCGTCGGCACCGACATCGCCGTGGTCATCGACGCCAAGACCCTGGTCGGCCTGTCCGACGCACCAGCCATCGCCGCCGACGGCAGCTTCATCGTCCCCGCCCGATGGGTCACCGACCCCGACGGAAACCAGTTCTGGCACACCATCATCACCGGCACGCACGGCAACGTCCTCGAACACTGGTACCACGGTCGGTTCGCCCCCACGGTCCTCGAGAAGGCGCTGATCTTCCGCGACGGCACCTGCCAAGCACCCACCTGCAGCAAACCAGCCGCCAGCTGCGAGAACGACCATCGACAACCGTGGCCCCACGGTCAGACCGTCGGGGCGAACCTGTGGCCACTGTGCGAACGGCACCACCAGATGAAGTCACACGACGTCATCACCTGGACCCTGCCCTCAGGCCACACCGCCCCCGCAGAACCCGCCCGCCACGCAGCCTGACCGCCCCGGATCAGCGGATGTGGCCGTCGCCGGTCACGACGTAGGTGGTGGTCGTCATCTCGGTCAGCCCCATCGGGCCGCGGGCATGCAGCTTCTGGGTGGAGATGCCGATCTCGGCTCCGAAGCCGAACTCCGCACCGTCGGTGAACCGGGTCGAGGCATTGATCATCACCGCGGCAGAGTCGACGCCCGTCGTGAAGCGGCGGGCGGTGTCGATCGACCTCGTCACGATGGCTTCGGTGTGTCCCGACGAGAACCGCCGGATGTGGGCGATGGCAGCCGGCAGGGTGTCGACGATGGCGGCGGAGATGTCCAGGTCGAGGTATTCGGTGGCGTAGTCGTCGTCGGTGGCCGGCACGACGGCCGGGTCGGTGGCGCAGAACGTGGCGTCGCCGTGGATGGTGACGCCGGCCTCGTGCAGCGCGGTCACCACCCGCGGGACGAACACCTCGGCGACGTCGCGGTGCACCAGCAGCGACTCGGCCGCGTTGCACACGCTGGTGCGGTGGGTCTTGGCGTTGAGCACGATGGACAGCGCCATGTCCAGGTCGGCATCGGCATCGACATAGACGTGGCAGTTGCCCGTACCGGTCTCGATGACGGGCACGGTCGATTCCTCGACCACGGCGCGGATCAGGCCCGCTCCCCCACGAGGAATCACCAGGTCGACGAGTCCCCGCGCCCGCATGAGGTCCGTCGCGGTGGACCGATCATCGGCCGGCACGGCGATGATCGCGTCCTCCGGCAGGCCCGAGCGCACCAGCGCCGCACGCATGACCTCGACGATGGTCCGGTTCGACGCGGCGGCAGACGATGACCCGCGCAGCAGCACAGCGCTGCCAGCCTTCAGGCAGATGGCCGCGGCATCGGCGGTCACGTTGGGGCGTCCCTCGTAGATCATGCCGATGACGCCCATCGGCACCCGAATCTGCTCCATCCGCAGTCCGTTGGCCAAGGTGGACCCGCGCACGACCTCGCCGATGGGGTCCGGCAGTGCTGCGATGTCCCGCACACCCTCGGCGAAGGCGGCAACCCGATCGGCGTCGAGCAACAGCCGATCGATGATGTGCTCACCCGTCCCAGCGTCACGGGCGACCTCGACATCGGTGGCGTTGGCCGCGACGATGCGTTCGGTGGCGCTCAGCAGGTCGTCGGCGATCGCGTGCAGAGCCGCGTTCTTGGCGGCGGTCGACGTGCCGGCCAGCACGATGGCCGCCTGCCGGGCCTGCAGGGCAAGGTCGTGCACGATCGTCATGCGCGAAGTCTAGGGAGTTGCAGATCAGGCCAGCAGCGTGAGGGCGTCGCGGTGGACGACCTCCCGCTCGTACTCGGCGCCCATCTCGGCCGCGAGGTCGCGCGTCTGACGGCCCAGCAGCCGAGGCAGCTCGGCGCTGTCGAAGCCGACCAGGCCGCGGGCCACCACGGCGCCGTCGGGCGCCACCAGGTCGACCGGGTCACCGGCCACGAACTCGCCGGTCACGGCGGTGATGCCGGCGGGCAACAGCGACGCCTGCCGCGTGGTGACCGCGCGCACTGCGCCGTCGTCGAGGTGCAGGGTGCCCTTGGTCTCGCTCAGGTGCTCCAGCCAGAGCAGCCGGGTCGGGCGACGACGACCCGTGGCCGCGAAGGCAGTGCCGACCTTCTCGCCCCGCAGGGCCGGTCCGACCAGCGCGGCCGACGTGAGCGTGACTGGAATTCCGGCGCTGGTCGCGATGCGGGCGGCCTCGACCTTGCTGATCATGCCGCCGGTGCCGACCTTGGAGTCGCTGACGTGCGAGATGTCGATCGTGCCGAGGTCCGAGGCGTCGGCGACGTCGCTGATCAGCTGCGATCCCGGGCGATCGGGCGGTCCGTCGTGCAGCCCGTCGACATCGGACAGCAGCACCAGCCGGTCGGCGTGCACCAGGTGCGCCACCAGGGCGGCCAGCCGATCGTTGTCGCCGAAGCGGATCTCGCTGGTGGCCACCGTGTCGTTCTCGTTGACGATCGGCACGACGCCGAGCTCGTGCAACCGCGCAAAGGTCTGGAAGGCGTTGCGGTAGTGGCTGCGACGGGTCACGTCATCGATGGTCAGCAGTACCTGCCCCACGACGAGCCCACGGGCCGCGAAACGCTCGGTGTAGCGCGCCACCAAAGCGCCCTGGCCGACGCTGGCGGCCGCCTGCTGGGTCGGCAGGTCACGGGGTCGACGGGCGAGCCCGAGCGGACCCAGGCCAGCTGCAATGGCGCCGGAGCTGACCAGCACGACCTCGTCGCCGCGACCGCGGGCGTCGGCGAGCGCTTCGACGATGGCGTCGACCCGTTCCGGGTCCAGATGGCCCTGCCGCGTGGTGAGCGACGACGAACCGACCTTGACGACGATCCGACTCATCGGTCAGTACTCGTCGTCGTCGTCGTCGAAGCTCCAGTCGGGCTCGATCGGGACCGGCTCGCCGGCCTCGCGAGCGCGACGCGCATCGGACTCATAGGCGCGCTTGGCTGCGAGCTTCTCGCGTCGCTGCGTGGTGGTCCGGCGCTCGGACTGGTCGATGCGCAGATCCTCGCCGCGGCGGCCGAGCACCTCGGCGCCGGCCACGATGTCAGGCGCGAAGTCGAACACGACGGCGTCGCCCTCGTCGCCGATCAGCACGCCGTCACCCGCCTCGGCACCCATCTTGAGCAACCGGTCCTCGACGCCCAGCCGGTTCAGGCGGTCGGCGAGGAAGCCGATGGCCTCGTCGTTGGTGAAGTCGGTCTGGCGCACCCAGCGGCGCGGCTTCTCGCCACGAACGACCCACTTGTCGTTCTCGCGGGTGATGGTGAACTCGTCGCCGACACCGGCCTCGGCCGGCGGGCGCAGCACGATGCGGGTCGCTTCCTGCTTCGGCGCGGCGTCACGCTTGGACGCCACCACCTCGGCCATGGCGAACGACAGCTCGCGCAGACCGGCGTGGCTGGCCGCTGACACCTCGTACACGTCCAGGCCGCGGGCCTCGAGGTCAGCGCGGACGAAACCGGCGATCTCGCGGGCGTCGGGCACGTCGGTCTTGTTCAGCGCCACCATGCGGGGACGCTCGTCGAGGTCCGATCCGGTGGCTTCGGCGTACGCCTTCAGCTCGGCCTCGATGACGTCGAGGTCCGTGAGAGGGTCGCGGCCGGGATCAACCGTGGCGCAGTCGATGACGTGCACCAGCGCAGCGCAGCGCTCGACGTGGCGCAGGAAGTCATGCCCCAGTCCGCGGCCCTGGCTGGCGCCCTCGATCAAGCCCGGCACGTCGGCCACGGTGAACGTGGTGGAACCGGCCGACACGACGCCGAGGTTGGGCACGAGCGTCGTGAACGGGTAGTCGGCGATCTTGGGCCGTGCACGCGACAGCGCCGCGATCAGGCTGGACTTGCCGGCGCTCGGAAAACCGATCAAGCCGATGTCGGCAACCACCTTGAGCTCAAGCGTGATGGTGATCTCGGCGCCCGGCTCGCCCTTGAGCGCGAAGCCCGGAGCCTTGCGCTTGGACGACGCGAGCGCCGCGTTGCCCAGCCCCCCGCGTCCGCCCGCCGCAATGACGATCTCGGTGCCCGGGCCGACCAGGTCGGCGAGGACCTCGCCGGTGGTCGACTTCACCACGGTGCCGTCCGGCACGCGCAGCAACAGATCGTCGCCGTGCGAGCCGCTGCGGTTGTTGCCCGCACCGGGCATGCCGTTGCCGCCCTTGCGGTGCGGCTCGTGGTGATAGTCGATCAGCGTCGTGACATCGGGGTCCACCCGCAGGGTGACGTCGCCGCCGTGGCCGCCGTTGCCGCCGTCGGGACCGCCGAGAGGCTTGAACTTCTCGCGGTGCACGGACGAGACGCCGTGGCCGCCGTTGCCCGCCGAGACGTGCAGCGTCACGGTGTCGACGAAGGTGGGGACTGCCATGACGCTCAATCTCTTCTCTGAGCCCGGGTCCGGCTCGTGGGACTAAAGACGAAGAAGGGGCAGCCCGCTGCTGCGGACGGCCCCTTCATCAAGACTGGTTCGCTGGTTACTCCGCGAGGACAGCCGGAACGATGTTGATGACCTTGCGGCCACGACGCTTGCCGAACTCGACCGCACCAGCGGAGAGGGCGAACAGCGTGTCGTCGCCACCGCGACCGACGTTGGTGCCGGGGTGGAAGTGCGTGCCGCGCTGGCGAAGGATGATCTCGCCGGCGTTGACCTGCTGGCCACCGAAACGCTTGACGCCGAGGCGTTGTGAATTTGAGTCGCGGCCGTTCTTGGTAGAAGCGGCGCCCTTCTTATGTGCCATAGCTCAGATCCCTACTACTTCGTGATCCCGGTGATCTTCACCTGGGTGTACTTCTGACGGTGACCTTGGCGCTTCTTGTAGCCGGTCTTGTTCTTGTACTTCTGAATGACGATCTTCGGGCCCTTGGTGCCCCCGAGAACCTCGGCCGTGACGCTGACCTTCGCCAGCGTGGCGGCGTCTGCCGTGACGGCGTCGCCGTCGACGTGCAGGACTGCCGGCAGCGAGACGGACGAGCCGACCTCAGCTGCCTGGTCGATCTCGATGACGTCACCGACGGCAACCTTTTGCTGGCCACCGCCACTGCGCACGACTGCGTACACCACGGGAAATCCTCTACTGATCACAATGGATGGGAGCGCGACTGAGCGCGCAAGCCGGCACGCGCTGCGCGCCGACGGTCCAGTCTACGGAGCCTGACCCTCGTCGGTCAAAACGGGGGGTGGCGGACCGGCCGGCTTGGACGCCGCGCGGCGTCGGCCGGTGGCCTTCTTCGGTGCCTCCACGGGTGCGGGAGGAGGCTCAGGCGCAGGCGCCGGCGCATCGATCGGAGCCGGGGTCTCTGCCTTCGGCGCGGGCGTCTTCGGTTCGGGGGCGGGCCGATTCTGGTTTCCGCCACCGTTGTTCTGGTTGCCGCCACCGTTGTTCTGGTTGCCGCCACCGTTGTTCCCACCGGAGCGACCGCCGTTGGCGCGACCGCCGCGGCCACCGCGACGCGGGCCGTCGTCCTTCTTGGGCTCGACCGGAGCGTCCTCGATGACGACCCCGCGACCCTTGCAGTGGTCACAGTCGGCGCTGAACGACTCCAGCAGACCGGTACCAATGCGCTTGCGAGTCATCTGGACCAGTCCCAGCGAGGTGACCTCGGCGACCTGGTGACGGGTGCGGTCCCGGCCCAGGCACTCGACCAGGCGGCGCAGCACCAGGTCGCGGTTGCTCTCCAGCACCATGTCGATGAAGTCGACCACGATGATGCCGCCGATGTCGCGCAGCCGCAGCTGACGCACGACCTCCTCGGCCGCCTCCAGGTTGTTGCGGGTGACAGTCTCTTCGAGATTTCCGCCAGAGCCGGTGTACTTGCCGGTGTTGACGTCCACCACGGTCATGGCTTCGGTGCGGTCGATGACCAGCGAACCACCCGACGGCAGGAAGACCTTGCGCTCGAGCGCCTTGTGGATCTGCTCGTCCACGCGGTAGCTGGTGAACGCGTCCTTGCCCGCGGACTCGTCCCAGCGCGAGATGCGCTCGGCGAGATCGGGCGCGACGTGATCGACGTAGCCCTTGATCATGTCCCAGGCATCGGTGCCCTCGACGACCAGACCAGTGAAATCCTCGTTGAACAGGTCACGGACGACCTTGATCATCAGGTCAGGCTCGGAGTACAACAGCTGCGGCGCCTTGCCCGCAGCGACCTTGGACTCGATGTCCTCCCACCGGGCCGTGAGCCCGGTGACGTCGCGGGTGAGCTGGTCCTCCGATGCGCCCTCGGCTGCCGTGCGCACGATGACGCCGGTGCCGTCGGGAAGAACTTCCTTGAGCAGCGCCTTGAGTCGGGTGCGCTCGTTCTCTGGCAGCTTGCGGGAGATGCCGCTGGTCTGGCCGCCGGGCACCAGCACCAGGAAGCGGCCGGGCAGGCTGACCTGGCTGGTGAGCCGGGCGCCCTTTTGACCGATCGGGTCCTTGCTGACCTGCACGAGGATGACCTGGCCGGGGCTCAGCGCGTCCTCGATCTTGCGGGCCTTGCCGTTGCCGAGGGTGCTCCAGTCGACCTCACCGGCATACAGCACGGCGTTGCGGCCGGCACCGATGTCGACGAACGCAGCCTCCATGCTCGGCAGGACGTTCTGGACCTTGCCGAGGTAGACGTTGCCGATCAGCGACGTCTGCGACTCGCGGGCCACGTAGTGCTCGACGAGCACGTTGTCCTCGAGCACCGCGATCTGCGTGTAGTCGTCGCGCTGACGCACGACCATCTCGCGCTCGACCGACTCGCGCCGGGCCAGGAACTCAGCCTCCGACACGATCGGGGCGCGGCGACGGCCAGCCTCGCGACCTTCGCGGCGACGCTGCTTCTTGGCCTCGAGTCGGGTGGATCCGGCAACGCCGGTGATCTCGTCCTCGGCGCTGCGACCCTGGCGCACCCTGACGACTGTGTTGTCCGGGTCGTCCGGAGATGCCCCGGCACCTTCGCCAGCACGTGCGCGACGGCGGCGGCGGCGCGTGCCGTTGCCTCCTCCGTCGGAGGTGTCGTCCTCGTCATCGTCCTGGTTGTCGTCCGCATCGGACGAGTCGTCGGCGGAGTCGCCGTCACCCTCACCCTTGCGGCGACGACGGCCTCCGCGACTGCGACGACGGCGCTTGGGCGATCCGTCCTCGTCGTCCTCGTCCTCGTCGTCATCATCGTCACGGTCGACGTTCTGCTGCTGCGGGCGAGCCGGAGCCAGCGTGGCCGGTGGGGCCTGGAACATCGCCGCTGCGGTGGGTGCGGACTTCTTCTCCGCGGCCGGCTCCTCCACGTCGGGCTCCGGGGAGTCCTTCGCCGGAGCCTCCTCCTTCTTGGCGGGCGCGGAGAAGCTCACGGCGGCCGGCGGGCCGGCGGCGCGACCGGCGGCGCGGCGGCGGCCGGATCCTGCCTCGGCTGCGGGCGTCTCGGTGGTGGTGGGTTCGTTCGAATCGTCGTCGAGCATCTGCTCTCCTTCACCGGATCTCCGACACGAGGACGGCTCCGGCACGTATGCGACCCGCACAGCGGGTCAAAGCTTGGTCAGGATGACGGCGTATCCGGCCTGTCACTGCGGTATTGCACCTGGTCCTGCCGCGGTCAGCATCCGGGGATGCGTCGCGGTCGGGGGCTGGTGTTCCACCCACCTGCCGAACAAGTTCGGCGATACGTCATCGGGTCGATCAGCGCCAGTGTGACTCACACGACCTGTGGCCATCATCGCACAGCGACGCCAAGAGGCCTGTTCATCCGCGACACGCCGGGCTCTGGGTAGGCTCGCCCGGTGAGGAAGAAGAGGTCGAGGCCGCAGGCACCGTTGTCATTCGAGTACGTCGCCAAACCGGTCGACGGATCACCGGACCAGACGCTGACCATGACCAACCACACCGAGACGACCGTGCGACCGACCCTGGCGTTCATCCCCCACAACATGTACGGGATGCCGATGCCCAAGGTCGAGGTGCGCACCGTGCTCGGCACCCACCTGGGAGCCGCGCTCCTCCCGGGGCACGCCACGGTGCAGGACATCTTGCGATTCGACGGACCCGGCGCCCAGGACGTGCGCGCCGTCCAGATCGCCGTCACCGACATCGAGGAGCTGGAGCATCCGCCCCTCGACGCGGGACTGCGGGCCGTGATGGTCGACCTCGACCAGAAGGCCACGCTCGACCCCGAGGACTTCTGGGGCGTCGGGGTGGCCAACGGCAATCCGTTCGGGGTCCAGGTGCGCGTCGCACTGGTCGCCTTCGAGGACCGCGTGGGTGATCAGCCCCAACAGGTCGAGGACGTCGTGACCCTCGAGGGCGACATCGAAGTGGCCTCGGAGTCGCACGAGGTCATCTGGTTGCCCGAGAACGTGCGTGGGATGTTCCACCACGTCGCCTGGTGCCTCGTGCCACAGACCTTGGTCTGAGGTCGTGCTGCGCCGTGTAGATCCTGGCCGCCTGTTCGTCGGTTCAGCGATCGTGCTGCTCGCCCTGAATCTGCGGGCCCTCGTCGGCAGCGTCGGCGTCGTGCTGGACGCCGTGCGGTCCGATCTCGACATGTCGACGACCGTGGCCGGTGTCGTGACCACCCTGCCCGTGATCTGCTTTGCGGTCGCCGGTCTGTGGTCGGGCGGTGTGGTGCGACGCCTGGGCCTGCACCGGTCCACCGTGGTGCTGCTCGTGCTGATCGTGGTGGGCCTCGTGGTGCGGGCCACCACGTCCAGCACGGCGGTGTTCCTGCTCGCTTCGACGATGGCACTGGTCGGCGCGGCGGTGGGCAACGTGCTGCTCCCCCCGTTGGCCAAGCGTCACTTTCCCGATCGGCTGCCCCTGATCAGCGCGTTGTACGGTGCCGCGCTGATGGGCGGGGTCGCCGCCTCGTCACTGACCACGGTCCCGATCGCAAACGCGTTCGGCGGCTGGCGCCAAGGACTCGGCGCGTGGGCCGTCCTCGCCGGCGTGACGTTGATCCCGTGGGTGGTGTTGTGGCGCGATCGTGACGTCGCCAGCGATCGCCCCCGGGTGTCCTACCTGTCCTTGATGCGCACGCCAGTCGCCTGGGCGTTGGTCGGCGCGTTCGGCGTGCAGTCGGCCCAGGCCTACGCCCAGTTCGGCTGGTTCCCCGCCATCATGGTCGACGCGGGACTCAGCAGATCCCATGCAGGCGCTCTGCTCGGACTGCTCGCCTTCGTGGGACTTCCGGTGACGCTGTTGTTGCCGTGGTTGATGCGTCGCGCTGGAGCGCGGCCCGTGCTGCCGTGGTTCTTCGCCGCGGTGACGACGATCGGATGGATCGGCGTGCTGGCAGCGCCCACCTCGGTGCCGTGGCTGTGGGCGATCCTGCTGGGCCTCGGCGGCGCTTCCTTCACCTGGACGCTGACCATGATCGGTCAACGCGCCGGGAGCCCTGAGAGCACGGCTGCGTTGTCCGGATTCGTCCAGGGTCTCGGTTACTTCGTGGCAGGCGTCGGGCCGTTCGGAGCCGGCTACCTGCGGGACCTGACCGGCTCGTGGGACCTACCGGTCATGGTGCTGCTGGTCGGGGCATCCTTGATCGGCGTGTTCGGCGCCTGGGTCATGCGCGCTGCACCGGTGGACTGAGGTCGACGTCAGAGCCCCGGGAACCACAGCGCCATCTCGCGAGCAGCCGACTCCTCGGAGTCCGAGGCGTGCACGAGGTTCTCGCGGTTGGACAGCGAGAGGTCTCCACGAATCGTGCCGGGAGCGGCTGCGCGGCCATCTGTCGCGCCGTTGAGGGCGCGCACCACCGAGATCGCCTCGTCGCCCTCGAGCACGAGCGCCACCAGCGGGCCCGATGTGGCGAACTCGCGCAGCGGCGGGTACCAAGGCTGATCGACGTGCTCGGCGTAGTGGGCGTCGGCTGTCTGGGCATCGATCGAGCGATGTTCCATCGCCACGATCGACAGGCCCTTGTCCTCGAAGCGGGACAGGACCTGACCCACGAGTCCGCGGCGGACGGCGTCGGGCTTGAGCAGGACGAGAGTGCGTTGCGTCATGGCCGTTAACGTAGCGTGCGACGTCGAGAGGGAGTCCATGACCATCAGCACTCCGTGGTGGCGAGACGCCGTCATCTATCAGGTCTATCCACGCTCGTGGGCCGACGGCGACGGTGACGGGATCGGCGACCTGCCGGGCATCACCTCGCGCCTCGATCACCTGGTGGAACTCGGCGTCGACGCATTGTGGCTCTCGCCCTTCTACGTCTCACCCCAGAACGACGGCGGCTACGACGTGGCCGACTACCGTGACGTCGATCCGTTGTTCGGCACCCTGGCCGACTTCGACCGCCTCGTCGAGACGGCGCATCGCCTCGGTCTTCGCGTCCTCGTCGACATCGTGCCCAATCACTCCTCCAGCGAGCACCCCTGGTTCAGCGCCGCTCTCGCCTCGGCGCCCAGCAGCCCCGAGCGCGCGCGCTACGTGTTCCGCGAGGGTCGCGGCGAGTCCGGGGAGCTGCCGCCGAACAACTGGGTCAGCCTCTTCGGCGGTCCGGCCTGGACCCGCATCACCGAAAGCGACGGCCGACCCGGCCAGTGGTACCTGCACCTGTTCGACTCCACGCAGCCCGACTTCGACTGGGAGAACCCCGAGGTCCACGAGGAGATGGAGTCTGTCCTGCGGTTCTGGCTCGATCGAGGTGTCGACGGCTTCCGCATCGACGTGGCGCACGGCCTGGTCAAGGCTCCCGGCCTGCCGGACACTGACCTGACGCTCGACCTCGTCCGCGACCCGACCGGTCTTCAGCCCATGTGGGACCAGCCCGACGTCCACGAGATCTACCGCGCATGGCGACGGTTGACCGACTCGTACTCGGTTCCCGGCCAGGACCGCGACCGGATCCTGTGTGCCGAAGCGTGGGTCGAGCCGGCAGCGGCCCTGGCCCGCTACGTGCGACCCGATGAGGTGCACCACTGTTTCAACTTTCACTTCCTGATGACTCCGTGGAACGCCACGGCGCTGCGTCGGTCGATCACGGAGTCCCTGCAGCAGGCCAACGCCGTCGGGGCTCCCCAGACCTGGGTGCTGTCCAATCACGACGTCGTGCGCCACGCGAGCCGGCTCGGTGAGGGCGAGATCGGCCTGCGTCGGGCGCGCGCCGCGACGGCGCTGATGCTGGCGTTGCCCGGATCGGCGTACCTGTACCAAGGCGAGGAGCTCGGGCTCCCCGAGGCCACCCAGCTGCCCGACGACGCCCGCCGCGATCCGATCTGGGAGCGCAGCGGTCACCAGGTGGTGGGTCGCGACGGCTGCCGCGTGCCGGTGCCATGGCATGCGGACGAACCGGGCTTCGGCTTCGGTCCCACGGGGCGGACCTGGCTCCCGCAGCCGTCGGCCTACCGAGACCTCGCCCCGGATCGACAAAGCGGCGTGCCGGGGTCGACCTTGGAGCTCTACCGGCTTCTGCTGCGATTGCGCCGCGACCACCGGCTCGGGGGTGGAGAGCTGGAGTGGGCCGCGACGGACCTCGATGTCCTGCGCTTCACGAATGGACACGTGACGGTCGTGACCAATCTCGGACCACGCCCGGTGATCCTGTCCTCAGAGACCGTCGTGCTCGCCTCATCGTCCGCTCTCGACGACGTCTCCACGCTCCCCCCGGACACGACGGTGTGGCTCGCCACCTGACGACAGATGTTTGAACCGCCGCGTGTTGCGGTACTACCGACCCAGGGATACGTTCGTCGAAACTTCATGACGTAGATCACACGTCAGGGGAATCGGGTTGGGGAGGTCCGGATGCAGGTGCGACCAACGAGACGGCCAGCTCGTCTCATGGGAGGTTTCGCTGCACTCGCACTGTGCACCTCGGTGCTGGCGGCCTGCGGGTCCGACAGCGGCAAGCCGACGCTCAACTGGTACATCAACCCCGATGGTCAGGCGACGCTCAACCAGCTGGCCGAGGACTGCAGCACCGATGACTACGACATCGCGATCCAGCTGCTGCCGGCCAGCGCCACCGATCAGCGCACCCAGCTCGCGCGGCGGCTGGCAGCTGGCGACTCCTCCACCGATCTGATGAGCCTCGACCCGGTCTTCGTTCCCGAGTTCGCCAACGCCAAGTGGCTCGCCCCGTTCGAGGGCGAACTCGCCGACACGGTCCTCGACGACGACGTCCTCGAGGGAGCCGGCGAGACGGTCACCTGGAACGACGAAGTCGTCGCTGCCCCACAGTGGGCCAACACCCAGGTGCTGTGGCACCGCAAGTCCCTCGCCGAGGCCGCCGGGCTGGACATGTCGCAGCCGGTCACCTGGGACCAGGTCATCGAGGCCGCAGCAGACAACGACGGCACGGTGGGAGTGCAGGCCAACAAGTACGAGGCGTACGTCGTGTGGATCAATGCCCTCATCCAGGGCGCTGGCGGCGACATCCTCGATCCCGCCACCGTCGAGGACGGCCGCGACGCCAAGGTCACCATCGACTCCGAGGCTGGCGAGGCGGCTGCGGCCGTCATCGCCCAGCTCGCCGACTCCGACGCCCGCCAGCCGGACTTCACCACCTCCAACGAGGGCACCAGTCTCGGGGCCATGTTCCCGGCCGAGGGCGCTGGCGAGTTCATGACCAACTGGACCTTCGTCTACAAGAACTACGAAGGCCTGATCGGCAAGGGTGGCGGCCCGAAGGACGAGGCCGGATTCGACGACCTGGGGTGGGCTCGCTACCCCCAGACCGTGGCCGGCGAGGAGTCCAAGCCGCCGATCGGCGGCATCGACATCGGCGTCGGCGCGTTCTCCAAGCATCCGAACTTCGCCCAGGAGGCGGCCGTCTGCGTCACCAACTCGGACGCCCAGACGGCCTTGGCCGTGAACGAGGGTCTGATGCCGTCGCGCCAGTCGGTCTACGACTCGGCCGAGCTGAAGGACGCCTACCCCTCCGATCTGCTCACCCTGTTCAGCGAGAGCGTCGACACCGGAGGCCCTCGCCCCAAGAGCGCCTTGTACAGCCAGGTCTCCAGCGCCGTGCAGTCCCGGTGGCACTCCCCGGCATCTGTCGGCCCCAAGACGCCGGAAGAGTCCGCGGCTTTCCTCCGAGACGTCCTGAGCGGAAAGGCACTGTTGTGACGACGCACGTGGAGTCAGACCGGTCCCGCGCGGAGAACCGTCTTGCGCTCAAGCTCGTGGCACCCGCGATCGCACTGATGCTGCTGGTCACCGCGTTCCCGATGCTGCGGGCGCTGTACCTCTCGCTGTTCGACTACTCGCTCACGGCACCGGACGACCGGACGTTCGTGGGACTGGCGAACTACAGCACCGCACTGAGCGACTCGTTGTTCTGGCGCGACACGGCCAACACGGTCATGATCATGGTCGTCACCGTCGCGGTCGAGCTGGTCATCGGTTTCGCCTTCGCGATGGTCATGCACAAGGTGATCTTCGGCCGCGGTGTCATCCGAACCTCGATCCTGATCCCCTACGGCGTCATCACGGTCGTGTCGGGTTTCGCCTGGCAGTTCGCCTTCTCCAACACCAACGGTTTCGTCAACAGCTGGTTGCCCTTCGTGGGCGACGACTTCAACTGGTTCGCCGAGTACCAGTCGTCGATCCTCGCGATCATGGCCTCGGAGATCTGGAAGACGACGCCCTTCATGTCGCTGCTCCTGCTGGCGGGCCTCGCACAGGTGTCCAACGACATGCTCGAGGCCGCCAAGGTCGACGGAGCCACGTGGTGGCAGCGGCTCTACAAGGTGATTCTTCCCAACATGCGGGCCGCGATCATGGTCGCCGTGCTGTTCCGCGCGCTGGATGCCTACCGGATCTTCGACAACATCTTCGTCATGACCGCTGGTGCGAACGGCACCGAGTCGATCTCGTTCCTGACCTACCGGCAGGTCATCGAGCAGTTCCAGCTCGGCATCGGCTCGGCGCTCTCGGTGCTGTTGTTCCTCTCGGTGCTGGTGGTGGCGTTCGTCATCGTCAAGCTGTTCAAGGTCGATCTGGCCGCCGCACGGCAGGAGAGCTGAGATGAACTCCGAGCTCAAGAACAAGATCGGCACCGGCGTCGGCGTCGCACTGATCCTGGCCTGGTGTCTGCTGCCCGTCGCCTGGATCATCTCGCTGTCGTTCAAGTCGCAGGAGGCCGTCACCAACGGCAGTCCCGGCTTCTTCCCCTCCAGCGGCGGCGGGGCCGGCTGGCAGAACTATGTCGACGTGCTGCAGGACGACCAGTTCCGCCGGGCCATCTTCAACTCGATCGGCATCTCCCTGACGGCCACGATCTTGTCCGTCATCTTCGCGACACTCGCTGCCTACGCCATCGCCCGGCTGGAGTTCGCTGGCAAGAAGTTCGTGCTGACGATCGCCCTGGTCATCGCGATGTTCCCGGTCGTGTCGCTGGTCGGCCCGCTGTTCGACATGTGGCGCACCTTCGGCATCTACGACACGTGGCCGGGGCTGATCATCCCCTACATGTCCTTCACCCTGCCCCTGGCGATCTGGACGCTGTCGGCCTTCTTCCGCGAGATTCCGTGGGAGATGGAGCAAGCCGCCCAGGTCGACGGTGCCACCTCGTGGCAGGCGTTCCGCAAGGTCATCGTGCCGTTGGCCGCCCCCGGCGTCTTCACCGCCGCGATCCTGACGTTCTTCTTCGCGTGGAACGACTTCGTCTTTGGCATCTCGCTGACCTCGACGGAGAACGCCCGCCCGATTCCTGCCGCTCTGTCGTTCTTCGTCGGAGCCGATCCGTTCAACCGGCCAGCATCACTGCTGGCTGCCGGTGCCGTCGTCGCGACGGTGCCAATCGTGGTCCTCGTCCTGTTTTTCCAGCGCAAGATCGTCGCCGGCCTGACCGCCGGCGCAGTGAAGGGTTGATCTCATGGCCGCCATCGAGATGAAGAACATCGTCAAGAAGTACGGCGACGGATTTCCGGCCGTCAACGACGTGAGCATCGACGTCGCGGACGGCGAGTTCATGATCCTGGTCGGTCCGTCCGGCTGCGGAAAGTCGACGCTGCTGCGCATGATCGTCGGGCCTGGAGGACATCACCGAGGGCGACATGATCATCGGCGGCGACCGCGTCAACGATCTCGCACCGCGCGACCGCAACCTGTCGATGGTCTTTCAGAACTACGCGCTCTACCCGCACCTGACGGTCTACGAGAACATCGCGTTCCCGCTGCGACTCGCCAAGAAGAGCGACGAGGAGATCGACAAGCTGGTCCGCGAGGCCAGCAAGACGCTGGATCTGGACGAGCACCTCGAACGCAAGCCCGCCAACCTGTCCGGTGGTCAGCGTCAGCGCGTGGCGATGGGTCGGGCCATCGTGCGGGAGGCTCGGGCGTTCTTGTTCGACGAGCCCCTGTCCAACCTCGACGCCAAGCTGCGCGGCCAGATGCGCACCGAGATCGCCCGCCTGCAGAAGAAGCTGGGGATCACCACGGTCTACGTCACCCACGACCAGACCGAGGCCATGACGCTGGGCGATCGGGTCGCTGTCCTGAAGCGCGGCGTCCTGCAACAGCTGGCGAGCCCGCGCGAGCTGTACGAGCAGCCCGTCAATCTCTTCGTCGCCGGCTTCATCGGATCGCCACCCATGAACTTCTTGCCGGCGACCGTCGAGAACGGTCAGGTCACCCTGCCGTTCGGCACCTTTCCCTTGCCCGAGGACAAGGCGAAGGCAGCCGAGGGCCAGGGACTGCTGATGGCCGGAATCCGCCCCGAGCACTTCGAGGACGTCTCGGTCATCGAGGAGGGGAAGGTTGACTCCTCACGGACCTTCGAGGCCCACATCGACGTGCGGGAGTGGCTCGGCGACCAGCAGTACGCCTACGTCCCCTACGAGGCCGAGGCGAAGGTGCAGGACCAGCTCAAGGAGCTGGCCCGCGAGTCCGACAGCGACTCGCTGCGCACCCAGCTCGTGGTCTCGCTCGACGCCGCCAGCACCGTCTCGGAGGACGATGACGCCACGTTGTTCATCGACACCGACAAGATGCACCTGTTCGACCCGTCGACTGGGGAGAACCTGACCGTCGGGCTCTGACGGACGCCTTACCGCTTCTTGCCCTTGTCCTTGACGGCTGCGAGGACCTCGGCGTTCCACTCGTGCTCGCGGATGAGGCGGTACCGCTCGCAGGCGACGCGCAGGAAGGCCTCGACGGGCCGCTCCTTCTCGCCGCGGACTCCGGCCTCGTCGATCATCGCGATGACCGGTTCAAACTCCTCGGCGTACCAGCGGGACGCCATGGTCTCGGGATCCATGTACGCCTTCTCGGCGTGCATGGTCCGCGCGGCCCAGGCCTCGACCGCTTCGGCGATCTCGCCGTACTGCTCGGGTGTGTCCACCGCGATGGCAGCACGCGCCTCGCCGGTGAACGGCACGCGTTCGAGCATCAGGCGGCGCCAGAACTTGCGCTCCAGATCCGATCGTGCGGCGATGTCGACCGGCAGGAGGAAGGTGTCGATCGCCGTGATGCGCGCCTCGATGAGCTTCTCCCCCATGCTGCGCGCCACGGACACCCGGTGGTGCCCGTCCTTGACGAAGTAGTACTCGCCGATCTGGAACACCTCGATCGGGGGGATGACCTCACCGGTCCGGGCAGCCCGGGCGAGCCGCTCCCACCGCTCGCGGCTGCGCGCCGAGGTGGGGCGGAACCGCCGGTCGAAGTCACGCACCTTGTCGACCGAACCGACGATCGCGTCGAGGGCGATGACCTTGGTGCCCACGTAGTTCTCGGCGCGACGCCCCAGCGCGGCTAGGACATCGTCGAACGACATCGACTGCACGACGTCCTCGTGGTCGTTGCGCAATCTCGCCGCGAGACTCGACAGGACCTGATGCCGCCGGGCGCGCATGAAGTCGCTCTCGGCGTCGACGCGCGGCGACCCCGAGCTGCTCGGCATGTCAGGCGCTCCACCGGGGCTCGATGTCCAGGAGGCTGAACGGAATCACGTTGCGAATCGTCGTGGATCCGATCTCCCGATCCGCCTTGACCATGCCGTACGGGTGAATGTGCCCGTGCAGGTGCCAGGTGGGGCTCAACGCGGTGATCGTGTCGGGCAGGGCCGCGATGCCGACGTGCGGTGGATCGGGCTCGTCCCCGAGCCCGAGGGGCGGTGCGTGGGTCAGGAGCACGTCGACGGCCCCAGCGCCCTTGACCAGCCGCCGGGCCTTCCTGACGTACTGCTTCTGCGTGTACTGGTGGTCACCAGCGTTGTAGCGCACGCATCCTCCGAGACCGGCGATCCGCAGCCCTCCCACGACGGCGCTGCGTCCGTCGACGTTCACCATGCCGCGCGGGCTGGCACCGCGAGCGCGGCTGGCGGGCGGCTCGTGGTTGCCGGGCACGTACGCAGCCGGCACGTCGAGCAGCGAGACCAGCGATTCGAGGTAGTCCCACGGAAGGTCGCCGGCGGCGACCACCAGGTCGACCTGGACGTCGCGGATCCTCGACCGGACGGCCGGGACCTCCTCATCGGCCACGGCGAGGACTCGCACCATGCCGCGATGCTACTCCGCCGCCCAGCGAGCCTTGTCGTCCTCGATGCGACGCCCGAGCAGGAACGCGCTCAGCCACAGCAGGGCGAACATGGCCCCCACGAAGAACATCGGCGGGCTCAGGAAACCCAGCGCGATCGTGGCGACCTGACAAGCGTGCCCGACCCAGTAGGCCCACGGGCGGCTCAGCAGACCGGCGGTGAGGATGCAGATGAGGGCCAGACCCAGGCCCAGGGGCAGGGCAACGGCCTTGTCGACGCCCTCGACCGAGATCAGGACCGGTACCGACAGCCCCACGATGATGGCCTGCAGCGTGAGCATCGCCGCACACATGCCCCTCACGACTCAGCCCTCATGAGGGCCGCCGAACAGCACTCTGGCCTCGCCGACCGTGATGACCGAACCCGTGACCAGGACGCCGCCACCACCGATCTGGTCGCTGAAGCCCTCGGTCGTCTCGGTCAGCACGATGGCCTGCTCCAGCGCGTCGTCAAGACGCGGCGCCACCGTGACCCGGTCCTCGCCGAACAGGTCGGCAGCGATCTCGCCCAGCTCGGCGGCTGGCATCGCACGGTCGGTGCTGCTCTGGGTGATCACGACGTGCGCGAGCACCGGTTCCAGGATGCGCAGGATCTCGTCTGCGTCCTTGTCGTTCATGATGCCGACCACGCCGATCAGGGGGCTGAGGTCGAAGGCGTCCTGCACTGCGTCGATCGCCGCCTGGGCACCGTGCGGGTTGTGCGCCGCGTCCAGCAGCACGGTGGGGCTGCGCCGCACCACCTCGAGGCGTCCCGGCGACGTGGCCTGGGCGAATGCCTCGCGCACCAGATCGGGGTCGAGCTCGCGTCCGGCCGAGAAAGCCTCGACGGCGGCCAGCGCGTAGGCCGCGTTGTGGGCCTGGTGGGCGCCATGCAACGGCAGAAAGATGTCGTCGTAGCGTCGCGCCGTCATCTGCAGGTCGATCTGCTGGCCGCCCACGGCATTGACGCGTGACGCGACGCCGAAGTCGACGCCCTCGCGCAGCGGCGTGGCGCCGACCTCCAACACGCGCTGCATGAGCACATCCATGACAGCGGGCTCCTGCTCGGCGATCACGACAGCCGAGCCGGGCTTGATGATGCCTGCCTTCTCGACCGCGATGACCTCGGGACGATCGCCCAGGTAGCGCGCGTGGTCGACGGCGATCGGCGTGATGACGGCGACCTGTCCGTCGGCGACGTTGGTGGCGTCCCACGAGCCGCCCATGCCCACCTCGACCACCGCGACGTCGACGGGAGTGTCGGCGAAGGCCGCGTACGCCATCGCCACGACCATCTCGAAGTAGGACAGTGGTGGCCCGCCCGCGCGGACCGACTGCTCGTCGATGATCTGGGCGTAGGGAGCCACGTCGGCGAACGCCTCGACGAACAACGCCTCGCTGAGCGGTTCACCGTCGACGCTGATGCGCTCGGTCATGGACTGCAGATGCGGGCTGGTGAACCGGCCGACCCGCAGGTCGAGCGTCCGGAGCAGGGCGTCGATCATGCGGCTCGTCGACGTCTTGCCGTTGGTTCCGGTGAGGTGCACCACGGCAAAGGCGCGCTGCGGATCTCCCATCAGGTCGCAGATCGCACGAATGCGGTCCAACGA
The DNA here is from genome assembly GCA_963769445.1 of uncultured Actinomycetota bacterium. GTDB lineage: Bacteria > Actinomycetota > Actinomycetes > Propionibacteriales > Nocardioidaceae > Aeromicrobium. Next base: position 1,030,364 of record CAVYLO010000004.1, read on the forward strand.
GGGTTCAAGTCGGGTCTCGGGCCAGCGCCCGAGCAGTGACTGCTCGACCTCGCCATAGGTGGGATTCATCGTGACCAGTATCGCAGCCCATCGAAGCGATCTCAGGGTCGCACCGGTGGCGCGAGGTCCGAGGTATCCGCGACGATGGGCGCATGCATCGCAACATCGCCGGGTGGGTCACCCACCACTGGGCCAAGTGGGTCGTCGTCGTCTTGTCCCTCGTCTTCGTGGGAGGCATCGGCGGCACGTTCGGACCGAAGCTCGCCGAGATCCAGGAGAACGACATCGCGTCGTTCCTGCCCGGTGATGCCGAGTCCACCCAGGTGATCACCAAGTCGGCGCAGCTGGGCGCCGACCCCGACGCGGTCCCCGTCGTGGTGCTGTACGTCCGCGACTCCGGCATCACCCCGGACGACGCCGCCAAGGTCGCCGCCGACGCCCAGGCGATCCCCGCCATGGCCTCCGTGGCCGACGAGGTGGCGGGTCCAGTCCCGTCAGAGGACGGCAAGGCGCTGCAGCTCATCGCCACCATCCAGGTCGGCGACGAGGGCTTCGAGGAGCTGCCGACAGGCCGTCGAGGACATCCGGGCCACCGCCGAGAAGGATGCCGGCGGACTCGAGGTCAGCCTGGCTGGTCCCGGCCGCGTTCGGCGCTGACCAGGCCAAGGCCTTCGCCGGCATCGACGGTGTGCTGCTGCTGTCGGCGCTCGGCATCGTGTTCGTGCTGCTGGTCCTGACGTACCGCAGCCCGATCTTGTGGTTCATCCCCTTGCTGTGCGGCGTCTTCAGCGTCTTCACGGCCCAGGGCTTCGTGTACCTGCTCGCCAAGTACGCCGATCTGACCGTCAACGGCCAGAGCGCCGGCATCCTCAGTGTCCTGGTGCTGGGCGCGGGGGTCGACTACGCGCTGCTGATCGTGGCGCGCTACCGCGAGGAGCTGCACCACTACGAGGACCGGCACCAGGCCATGTCGCACGCTCTGCACCGGGCGGCGCCAGCGGTCCTGGCCAGCGGCGCCACGGTGATCATCGGCCTGCTGTGCCTGATGTTCGCCCAGCTGAACTCCACCAGCGGGCTCGGCCCGGTGGCGGCGGCCGGCATCGCCGTGGCTCTGCTGATGATGCTGGTGCTGCTGCCCGCCCTCCTCGTGGTGTTCGGGCGCTGGGTCTTCTGGCCCTTCATCCCGCGCTTCGGCACGCCGGCGCACGCCGAGTCCGGTATCTGGTCTCGCGTGGGCCGCGGCATCGAGAAGGCGCCTCGGGCCGTCTGGATCGGCACGACCCTCGCCCTGGTGGCCGTCTCCTTCGGCGTGCTCCAGCTCAACGCCACGGGGCTGAGCAACGAGGACACCTTCACCACCACCCAGCCGTCCGTGACGGCCGAGAAGGAGCTGGCCAAGCACTTATCCGGGCGGCGACGGTTCACCGGTGCAGGTCATCTCCACCGCGGACAGCGCCAAGGAGGTCGCCGTCGACCTCGGCGCGGTCGAGGGGATCGACGCGCCCAGCGTCGCGGTGGTGGCCCAGAAGGACGGCCTGGCCCTCGTGCAGGCGACCTTGTCGTCCGCCCCGGACTCCGACGACGCCTACGCGACGATCGAGCGCGCTCGCGCCACCCTCGACGGACATTCCCGACGCCGATGCACTGGTCGGTGGCCAGACGGCCATCAACAAGGACGTGCAGGACGCCGCGTCGGCCGACAACCGGCTGATCATCCCGATCATCCTGCTCGCCGTCCTGCTGATCCTCGCGCTGCTGCTGCGCTCGATCGTGGCGCCGGTGATCTTGCTCGGCACCGTCGTGCTGTCGTTCGCGGCCGCGCTGGGCATCAGCGCTCTGGTGTTCCGACACATCTTCGGGTTCCCGGGCGCGGACTCCTCGTTCCCGCTGTTCGCGTTCGTGTTCCTCGTGGCGCTTGGCATCGACTACAACATCTTCTTGATGACCCGGGTCCGCGAAGAGGCGTTGCACGTCGGCACCCACCGCGGCGCCCTGATCGCGCTGGCGGCGACTGGCGGCGTGATCACGTCGGCCGGGCTGGTGCTGGCCGGCACGTTCGCCGCCCTGGGATCGCTGCCGATCGTGTTCCTCGCCGAGCTGGGCTTCGCCGTGGCGCTGGGTGTGCTGCTCGACACCATCATCGTGCGGTCGGTGCTGGTCACGGCGCTCAACCTCGACCTCGGTCGGTGGATGTGGTGGCCCAGCAACCTCTGGCGCACCGACGGCGCCGAGGTCGCGGAGCGCCCGTAGACTCGCTCCTCGTGAACAACGTTCCCGAGAAGCCCGTCCTCGAAGGTCTCGAAGCCACCTGGTCCGCCCGATGGGCCGAGCAGGGCACGTACACCTTCGACCGCTCCAAGACCCGCGACGAGATCTTCTCGATCGACACCCCACCGCCCACCGTGTCCGGCTCGCTGCACGTCGGCCACGTGTTCAGCTACACGCACACCGACCTCATCGCCCGCTACCAGCGGATGAGCGGCAAAGAGGTCTTCTACCCGATGGGCTGGGACGACAACGGCCTGCCCACCGAGCGGCGGGTGCAGAACTACTTCGGCGTCCGGTGCGATCCATCGCTGCCGTACGCGGTGGACTTCGCTCCCCCGGCTGAGCCCGATGCGAAGCGCCAGGTGCCGATCAGCCGCCGCAACTTCATCGAGCTGTGCAACGAGCTGGTCGAGGAGGACGAGCAGGTCTTCGAGAAGCTGTGGCGCACGCTCGGCCTCAGCGTCGACTGGGAGCAGACCTACACCACGATCGGTGACGACGCGCGCGCCGCGAGCCAGCGCGCCTTCCTGCGCAATCTCGCCCGCGGCGAGGCCTATCAGCAGGACGCCCCGACCTTGTGGGACGTCACGTTCCAGACCGCGGTCGCCCAGGCCGAGCTGGAGGCACGGGAGTACCCCGGCGCCTTCCACCGCGTGGCGTACCAGCTCGCCGATGGCGGCACGGTGCACGTCGAGACCACGCGCCCCGAGCTGACCGCCGCCGCCGTGGCGCTGATCGCGCACCCCGACGACGAGCGCTACCAGCACCTCTTCGGGACGACCGCGACCTCACCGATCTTCGGTGTCGAGGTGCCGGTCATCGCGCACACCCTGGCGGACCCGGAGAAGGGGTCGGGCATCGTGCACTGCTGCACCTTCGGCGACCTGACCGACGTGCAGTGGTGGCGCGAGTTCCAGCTGCCCGAACCGCACCATCATCGGCCGCGATGGCCGCATCCTGGCCGACGTCCCGGAATGGATCACCACCGAGCCCGGGCAGGCCCTCTACGGCGAGCTGGCCGGCAAGACCACCTTCACGGCTCGCGAGCTGACCGTCGCCGCGCTCGGCCCAGTCCGGCGACCTCGACGGCGACCCTCAGCCCACCCAGCGCATGGCCAACTTCTACGAGCGCGGGCGACAAGCCGCTGGAGATCGTCTCGACCCGCCAGTGGTACCTCACCAACGGCGGACGCGACGCGGATCTGCGCACCGCCCTGATCGCCCGCGGGGACGAGATCGGCTGGGTGCCCGCCTACATGCAGTCACGCCTGACCAACTGGATCGATGGCCTGAACGGCGATTGGCTGGTTTCTCGCCAGCGGTTCTTCGGCGTCGCCTTCCCGATCTGGTACCGGCTCGACGCCACCGGCGAGCCGGCTGTACGACGATCCGATCGTGCCTGACGAGGCCGACCTGCCGGTCGACCCTGCCGCGGACGCACCCACAGGATTCGACGAGAGCCAGCGCGGCAAGCCGAACGGCTTCATGGCCGACCCGGACGTGCTCGACACCTGGGCCACGTCGTCTCTGACGCCGCAGATCGCCTGCGGCTGGGAGCGCGACACCGACCTGTTCGAACGCACCTTCCCGATGGACGTCCGTCCCCAGGCGCACGACATCATCCGCACGTGGTTGTTCTCCACCGTCGTGCGCGCGCATCTGGAGCACGGCACCGCCCCGTGGACAGCACGCGACGATCTCGGGCTTCGTGGTCGATCCTGATCGCAAGAAGATGAGCAAGAGCAAGGGCAATGTCGTCGTTCCCGACGAGATCCTCCAGAAGTACGGCGCCGACGCCGTTCGCTGGCGCGCCGCAGGCGCTCGACCGGGCATCGACTCGCCCTTCGACGAGGCGCAGATGAAGGTCGGCCGACGTCTGGCGATGAAGGTGCTGAACGCCAGCAAGTTCGTGCTGGCCGCCGAGGAGCAGTACGGTCTGGGCGCCGGCGTCGACGACCTCGATCCGGCCCGCGTCACGGTGTCCGCTCGACCAGTCGATGCTGCAGCGTCTGCGATCCGTCCTCACCGAGGCCACCGCTCACTTCGAGGCCTTCGACTACGCGTCCGCGCTGGAGGTCACGGAGAAGAACTTCTGGGACTTCTGCGACGACTACCTGGAGACTGGTCAAGGAACGCGCCCGACGCGACGACGAGGACGGCGCGAGCGCCCGCAGCGCCTTCGCCATCGCCCTGTCGGTCCAGCTGCGGCTGCTGGCTCCCTTCCTTCCCTACGTCACCGAGGAGGTCTGGTCGTGGTGGCAGGAGGGGTCGATCCACCGGGCTGCTTGGCCCACGCTCGACGACATCACGACGCCCGAGGCTGATCCAGCCCTGCTGCCGACCGCCGCGACCGTGCTGGCCGGCATCCGCGGAGCCAAGTCGACCGCCAAGGTCGGACAGAAGACCGAGGCCACACTGGTCGAGGTCACGGCGACCCAGTCCGCGCTGGACCTGTTGGCGTTGGCGCTGGAAGACGTCCGGGCAGCCGGCCGGGTCACCGGTCCCGTCGAGACCCGTGCGGCTGACGGCGAGATCGCCGTCCAGGCCACCCTGGACCTGCCCGACTGACCGGGCGGCGTGTTCTACTGGAAGCCACGGAGGGCGCCCACCGCCAAGGAGGCGCCCTTCGTGCTGTCCGGTCGAAGCCCCGACTGCTAGACGGTGCGGAAGGTGATGCCGGCCTTCTGGAGTCGCTCGATCAGGGCGGTGCCCATCGCGACGGCGGTGGTGGTCTGGCCTGACACCTTGGGCAGGTCGTCGAAGGCCAGGCACAGTGCCGACTCGGCGAGCATCTTGGAGGTCTCGGTGTAGCCGGGGTCTCCCCCGCTCACCTCGGTCGTGACGGTCTTTCCGCCGCCCTCGGCCACGACGCGCAGCTTGAACCACGAGGCCTCCCGCTTGGCCTCGTCGGGACCGTCGCCCTGGCTCTTGAGCTTGAGCAGCAGGGCCCGGGTGGGACGCAGCTGGGCACCGGCGGTCAGCACGCTTGCGCCCGCGATGGTCGCGGCCAGCATCGGCAGCCGCTTGAACTGGGCGAAGTGCGCGTAGCTGAAGTCGGGACCGTACCGCTCGAGCGCCCGCGCCGAGCGCAGCACGATCAGCGGGTCGAGCGTCGGCAGGGGCAGCGCCCACCCCTTGCCACCGGCGCCGCGACCCAACGAGCCTTCCCCGCGGATGGTGCGCCCCTCGGGACGGCCCTCCTTCTGCTTGCGCTCGGCGGCGATCTTGCCGGCGCCGCGCAGGCCGGCCATGGCGCCGATCGCCGAGTGGTACGTGCCGCCCGAGGGTGCGCCGCCGGCCCGGATGTATCCCTTGACCGAGAGCGGCACGCCCTCGGGCATCTGCTCCACGGTGTACAGGACGCCGAGGTCGTACGGGATGGAGTCGAAGCCGCAGGCGTGGATGATCCGGGCGCCGGACGCCTCGGCGACGTCGTGGTACTTCAGCCACATGCGGTCGACGAACTCCGGCTCACCGGTGAGGTCGACGTACGCGATGCCGGCCTCGGCGCACGCCTTGACGGCCGGTTCCCCGTGCGCCAGGTACGGGCCCACCGTGGTGATGAGCACCCGGGTGCTCCCAGCCAGCGCAGCCATCGAGGCTGCGTCGGTGCTGTCGGCCGAGATGATCTCAGGACGGACACCGCCGAGCTCGACGACGCGATCGGCGACGGCGTCGAGCTTGCCGGGGTTGCGGCCGGCGATGGCCCACGTGGCGCCGTCGGGCAGATGGGTGCCGAGGTATTCGGCGGTCAGGCCGCCGGTGAATCCGGTGGCTCCGAGCAGGGCGATGTCGACAGAAGTCATGGGGCCAACCTATCGACTGGTCACCGCGACACGATCAGGACGCCTTCTTGGCGACCTCGGCGTGCGTGAGGACGGTGGGCAGAGCGCCCGCCGTGACGGTCTCAGCGGTGACGATCACCTTGGCGACGTCGTCGCGGCTCGGGACCTCGTACATGACCGGCTCGAGGACGGCCTCGATGATCGAGCGCAGACCACGGGCTCCCGTGCCGCGGGCCAGAGCGAGCTCGGCCATGGCCTCGGGCGCGCCGGGACCGAACTCGAGCTCGACGTCGTCGATCTCGAACAGTCGGATGTACTGCTTGGTGAGAGCGTTGCGCGGCTCGGTGAGGATGGCGACGAGCGCCTCGCGATCGAGGTTGTCGACCGCGGCGATGACCGGAAGGCGGCCGATGAACTCGGGGATCAGACCGAACTTGAGCAGGTCCTCAGGCAGCACCTTGGAGTACAGCTTCTCCGGCGCGACGATGTCGGACGCGGGGACGTTGCCCGTGTTGAAGCCGAGGCTGACCTTGCCGCTGCGCTGCTCGATGATCTGGTCGAGGCCCGCGAAGGCGCCCCCCACGATGAACAGCACGTTGGTGGTGTCGATCTGGATGAACTCCTGGTGCGGGTGCTTGCGTCCGCCCTGCGGAGGAACCGAGGCTGTGGTGCCCTCGAGGATCTTCAGCAGCGCCTGCTGCACTCCCTCGCCCGACACGTCGCGAGTGATGGAGGGGTTCTCGCTCTTGCGCGAGATCTTGTCGACCTCGTCGATGTAGATGATGCCGGTCTCGGCCTTCTTGACGTCGTAGTCCGCAGCCTGGATCAGCTTGAGCAGGATGTTCTCGACGTCCTCGCCGACGTAGCCCGCCTCGGTGAGCGCGGTGGCGTCGGCAATGGCAAACGGCACGTTCAGCATGCGCGCCAGCGTCTGGGCGAGATACGTCTTGCCGCAGCCCGTGGGCCCGACCAGCAGGATGTTGGACTTGGCCAGCTCGACCTGGTCGTCCTTGTTGCGGCCCGCCGCGCTCTGCGCCTGCACCCGCTTGTAGTGGTTGTAGACGGCGACCGAGAGCGACTTCTTGGCGCTCTCCTGACCGATGACGTACCCGTCGAGGAATTCGAAGATCTCGTGCGGCTTGGGCAGCTCGCCCAGGCTGAGCTCTGCGCCTTCGGCGAGCTCTTCCTCGATGATCTCGTTGCACAGCTCGATGCACTCGTCGCAGATGTAGATGCTGCTCGGCCCAGCGATCAGCTTCTTGACCTGCTTTTGGCTCTTGCCGCAGAAGGAGCACTTCAGCAGATCGGCGGTCTCACCAATGCGTGCCACGCGCGTGGTCCTCTCTGGAGCATGGATCGGCCGTGCGGCCGAAGGTCACGAACTTCACACTAACCGCCACACGCGCTCTCGTCTCGCCCTAGGAGCGCGCGCGGCGGCGTGTCGTCAAACGGCTGGAGTCTTGAGCGTGTCGAGGACCTCGTCGACGAGGCCGTACTCGACCGCCTGCTGCGCGGTCAGGATCTTGTCGCGGTCGACGTCCTTGCTGACCTCTTCGATCGGCTTGCCCGTGGCGTCGGAGATCATCTTCTCCATCAGCTCGCGCATGCGGAAGATCTCGTTGGCCTGGATCTCCAGGTCCGAGATCTGGCCGCCGGTGCCCTCGGTGTAGGGCTGGTGAATGAGGATGCGGCTGTTGGGCAGTGCCAGGCGCTTGCCGGGGGTGCCGGCCGCCAGCAGGATCGCAGCGGCGGACGCCGCCTGACCCAGGCACAGCGTCTGCACGTCGGGCTTGATGTACCGGATCGTGTCGTAGATCGCGGTCAGCGCCGTGAACGACCCACCGGGGCTGTTGATGTAGATGCTGATGTCGCGATCGGGGTCCATGGCCTGCAGCGACATGAGCTGCGCCATGACCGCGTTGGCGACGTCGTCGCTGATCGGGGTGCCCAGCATGATGATGCGGTCCTCGAACAGCTTGGTGTAGGGGTCGATGCGCCGGAATCCGTACGACGTGCGCTCTTCCCACTGCGGCATGTAGTAGCTCATGAGATGTCTCCCGCGCTCGCGACCACGTGGTCGATGAGGCCGTATTCCTTGGCCTGGTCTGGGGTGAACCACCGGTCGCGGTCCGAATCGAGCTCGATCTGCTCGACGGTCTGTCCACTGTGCTGCGCCTGGAGCTCGTTGAGCTGCTTCTTCAGCAGGATGCTCTGCTCAGCCTGGATCTTGATGTCCGACGCCGAACCACCGATGCCGCCGGAGGGCTGGTGCATCATGATGCGCGCGTGCGGGAGGGCGTAGCGCTTGCCCGCCGTGCCGGCCGCGAGCAGGAACTGGCCCATCGAGGCGGCCAGACCCATGCCGAAGGTGGCGACGTCGTTGGAGATGAACTGCATCGTGTCGTAGATCGCCATGCCCGAGTCGACCGAACCGCCGGGGCTGTTGATGTACAAGAAGATGTCGGCCTCGGGATCCTCGGCGTTCAGCAGCAGCATCTGCGCGCAGATCGCGTTGGAATTGGAGTCGCGAACCTCCGATCCCAGGAACACGATGCGCTCCTTGAGGAGCCGCTGGTAGATGTGTCCGTCGAGATCGGACGGCCCGGCCTCGTTGGCCATGGCTTGAGGAGTCTGTGGAGTAGTCACGCTCTCGACAGTAGACGGCTGGGTGGTGGAACACACGCCACAACACCGTCTGTTCGCCCTCGGCGTACGGCTCAGGCGGGCTGACCGCTCAGTTCGCTCTCGATGGCGGCGAGCGTGGCCTTCATCCCGTCGACCAGCTCCGCGTCGTGGCTGTCAGACCCACCCAGGGCGAACCTGGCGGTGGCCCGGACCACGAGGTTCGGGTTCACCAAAGCCGAGCGCCGCTCGGTCAGTCGCGTGCCGGCGCCCTCCGGCTCGACCACGTAGGACCACTCGACCTGCGCGGGCCACACGTCGAACCCGAACACGCCCGCCGTGGTGCCGGTGGGCGGCTTCCACTGCGAGATGCGGCTTGTGGTGGGCCAGACGAATCCCTTGCGGCGATTCAGGTTGATGCCACGTCGACCGACCTTCGGGGCACCCAGCAGCCACATGCCGACCAGCTCGGGGCTGCGGCGGCGCATCGCCTTGAGATCCGTGACGGCGGCCCAGACATCGGCTGGCGGCGCATCGAGTGAGATCGACGCTTCACGGGCGGGTTGGTTGCTCATCAGGCCTGCTTCGGGGCTGGGAGCGCGCGCGGTGACTGCGTGCGCTCGTTGATCCACTCGACCAGCCAGTCGCCGACCCGTGGGTGATTGAGCAGCGCGAAGTGGTGCGCGCTGGGGAGGTACTCGAATCGTGCGCCGTCGACGATCGCGCCCTGGCGACCGACCCCGGTGGCCGAGGAGAAGTGCACCAGCAGATCGCCGAGGACGGCGCTGAACGGATGCCCTTGCGTGGCGCCGAGGGTGGAGGCCACGAAGTGATACTCGGCGTGTGCCAGGGGTGCAGCCGCGATGCGGTCGAGGCCCCACTGGGCGGTGAGGTCTTGACCTTCCCACTCCGCAGCGGAGATGTATCCGTGGCGCAGGTCGACGATGCCGGCCGACCGGCTCTCGAGGATGCCGCTGAACGGTCGAGACTCGGGCCAGAAGCGCAGCAGGCGTGAGCCCATGTGAGCGGCCTTCTCCAGCGCGGCTCCGGCGTGGGGGGTGCCGAGGCAGATGACGTCGCGCACCATGTGCTGCCATGACTCCCCCGCCGCCGTGGCGTGGTTGGTGGCAGCGCGAGCGACCAAGCCGCCCATCGAATGACCAACCAGGGTGATGCGGGTGACCGCGACGGGCCAGGAGTCGACGAGACGACGGATCAGCTGGTCGAGGTGCTTGCCGTTCTCGGAGATGTGCAGCCCGGTGTTGTACCGGATCATCACCGGTGTGCCATCGGTCTCGGCTGCGATGCGCTGGGCATAGCTGGTGCCGTGCTGCTTGGCGTAGTTCTCCCACGACTCGTCGTTCTCGCACAAACCGTGCAGGAAGATCACGGGGTGGCCACCGGCGCCGCGGAACGCTTCGGACAGCGGCCACGAGGTGACCGGCACATCCGAGCCGTCGACCCGAACCGCCATCGTGATGGCCTGCGGATCGTCGAGCATGCGCAGCTCGTCGCCGATCAGCCCGTTGATGGCCGCGACGACCAGCCGGCCACGCGGACTGTCCTCGACCGGACGGCCGACCCCGCGGCTGGCGAGCGATCGGACTGCAGCGCCGCCGACCCGCAGCCCGCCGGAGATCGCTCCGTAGAACGAGGTGACCACGGCATCGTGCAGGGACTCAGGCAGGCGGCTGCCGACCAGACGCGTGGCACCGAAGGCGCGCGACGAGATGGCGTGATGCATCTCGCGGACCGAGCCGACGATCAGGCGATCGCCGTACTCGAGCGCGAGGGCAGCGACGTCTGTCGTGCGTGCGGGCTCGGTGGGCATGCGTCCATGCTGCCGGTATCTGGTGGGGAAGGGAACTGTGCCGGGCCGAAGGAGTCCGAACTCACAGTTGTTCCTCAGGCTTCGGCGGGCGCCTCTGCCGCGTCTTCAGCAGTGCCGTCGGCGATGGTGCCGTCGGCCTGCAGCTTCGACAGGTCGATGGTGGCGCCGGACGCATCGGTGACCTGGGCTCCCTCGACCAACGATGCCAGCGCCTTGCCGCGCAAGACCTCGCTGACCATCTCGGGCACGTGGTTGTGCTCCATGATGTGCTGGATGTAGGAGTTGGGGTCCTCGCCGGACTGCTGGGCGCGGCGCATGATGTGCTGGCTCAGCTCGTTGTCATCGATGCCGAACTCCTCGGTGGCCACGACCTGGTCGAGCACGAACTGCGCGACCAGCGAGTCGCGGACGCGCTTCTCGAGCTCGAGCCTCGAACTCGTCGGCGGTCTGCTCCTCGTCGTCGAGGTAGGCCTCGAAGGTCATGCCGATCTGGGCGATCTGCTGCTCGATCTGCTGACGGCGGCTGGCGATCTCCTCGGTGACGAGGGTCTCGGGCAGCGGTGCGTCGATCTGCTCGACGATCTGCTCCAGCACGAGGTCGCGGGCTTCGGCGGCCTGCTCCATGCGCTTGCCGCGGGTGACCCGCTCGGAGAGGTCGGCGCGCAGCTCTTCGACGGTGTCGAACTCCGAGGCCATCTGGGCGAAGTCCTCGTCGAGGTCGGGCAGGTGCTGTTCCTTGACGTCCTGCAGGACGACGGTGACGTCGACCTCCTCGCCCTTGCGGTCGCCGCCGACCAGCGTGGTGCTGAAGGTCGCGGTGGCGCCCTTCTCCATGCCGGTGAGCGTCTCGTCGAGGCCGTCGAGCATGGTGGCCTTGCCGATGACGTAGGGCAGGCCGGCTGCCTGGGCCTCCTCGATCTGCGCGCCGTCCTTGCTGGCGGCGGACAGGTCGACGGTGACCGAGTCGCCGTCCTGCGCGGCGCGCTCGACCTCGGTGAAGGTGGCGAAGCGCTCGCGCAGCGCAGTGACCTGCTCCTCGATGTCGTCGTCGGACACCGTGGCGTCAGCGACGGTCACCGAGATCGTGGAGAGGTCAGGCAGCTCGATCTCGGGGCGGACGTCCAGCTCGGCGGTGACCTCGATGGGCTCACCGTCCACGAACTTGGCCAGGTCGATCTCAGGCTGGCTCAGCGGCTGGAGGTTGGTCTCCTGCAGAGCCGAGGAGTACCAGCCGGGCAGAGCCGAGTTGATCGCCTCGTCAAGCACGGCGCTGCGGCCGACCCGCTGGTCGACGATGGCAGCGGGCACCTTGCCCTTGCGGAAGCCGGGGATCGTGATCTGGGCACCGATGGTCTTGTAGGCGGCCTGAAGGCTCGTCTCGAACTCCTCGAACGGCACCTCGATGGTGAGCTTGACCCGGGTGGGGCTGAGAGTTTCGGTCGTGCTCTTCACGTGACTGGACTCCTGGAAATCGACGATGTGCGGGGCCGCGACGGGGCGGCAGATGGGGCCGGAAACGGCCAGATTCCAGTCTCTCACGAGCCTGCAACCAGACGAAAACTGGTCGGGATGACAGGATTCGAACCTGCGACCCTCCGCTCCCAAAGCGGATGCGCTACCAAGCTGCGCCACATCCCGTGACGGACCCACTGTAGTGGCCTGCAGTGGCGCTACCGGGAGGGGCTGATCCCGGTGGTGGCCGAGGCCGTCGGATCGGCGCCGAGGGGGCCGGTGTGGGTGCTGACGGAGCGGGGGTCGCCGTGGGCGCATTGCCGTCGACGAACGAGGGATCGGTGAGGTCCTCGACCGTCACCTTGGCGCAGGATCCCGAGCGGCTCTGCAGCTCGTCGACCTTCCAGGAGTCGCCCGTGGCGGGTGAACGTGATGCGGGCGGAGTCGACGCGACGCGCGTCGGTCGTGGTGGTGCCCTTGGCTCGGCTGAATCCGGCCGACACCAGGCAGATCGGCGATGGCCGCTCGGTTTCCCTGCACCGTCACCGACGTCGGCGTGAACGGCACCGGGCCGGGGTAGAACCGGCTGAACTCGTTGACGAACAGCGGCGGCAGGACGTCGCGGCCGTGGGCGGTCATCAGGGAACGAGCCGGACCCAGGTCGCGATCGTCGTCATTGATCGCGCGCGCCACCGCGGTGGCCCACCCCCGGGCAGCCACGACCTGCGGACGGTTCTCGTACGCGCGACGTGGGCACCGTCGCGGGCTGGGTCGGCGATGCGGTGACGGTGGGGGCTGGCGTCGAGAGGGCCGGGCTGGGTGTCGCGGTGGTGGGTGCGGTCACTGACGGCGCGGGGTTGGCTGAGTCGTCGCCGAGGACCGCGCTGCAGCCAGCGGCGCCGTACGCGACCACCGTGAGCAGCGGCCGCGGTCCCGGCACGGACACGTCGTCGCATGGGATCAGGGTACGGCCGCGACGGACAGAACCACGCACACCGGCTGTCACACTGGCCGCATGTCGTACGACACGATCGCCACGGCCGTGACCGCTGCCGCCCAGCAGCGGCAACCCGCCTGCGGAGCGAGTCGCGTGATCGCGATCGACGGTCCCAGCGGATCCGGCAAGACCGATCTGGCTGCCTGCTGGCGCCCATCCCCCGACACGCGGTGCTCCATCTCGAGGACCTGTACCCCGGTTGGCTCGGGCTCGACGCGACTCCCCCGGTGGTGGCCGACCTGCTGGCTGCGATCGCGACGGGTCGAGACGCGACAGCCGACCGGCTGGGACTGGGAACGGAATCGGCCCGGCGGCACGGTCCGGCTCGTGCCGCGACCTCTGATCGTCGTGGAGGGGGTCGGCGCGGCCGCCGCGGTCGTCCGACCGTTCCTCAGTCTGATCGTCTGGGTCGACGCGCCCACCGACGTACGGCACGAGCGCGCCATGGCCCGCGACGGCGACACCTTCGCGCCGTGGTGGCAGACCTGGGCCGAGCAGGAGCGCCACCACTTCGCGCGCGAGCTGACACGTACCCATGCGGACGTCCTCGTCACCACCTGATGTGGCATCATGGAACCGCTGGTGAGGCCGCAAGGTCGAGCCGCGTGCGGACGTAACTCAATTGGTAGAGTCTCTGCCTTCCAAGCAGAATGTTGCGAGTTCGAGTCTCGTCGTCCGCTCTCAGCATCACCGCAGGTCGGGGCGGGTTTGTACCCCGTCCCGGATGGAACACCGAGCGGCCAGCGACGACTGCAGTGCCGGAACAGGTGCCGAAATTCGCCGGAAGTACCGGCCACATGACCACCGCTTCTCAGCCCGCTTCGAGCACTCGAAACCGGCGCTGCAAGGCCTAGCCGCCAGGTCGGCACCGTCCGCCGGCTGCGCTCCGGGCGCTGGCAAGGCTCGCTGGTAGGACACGTTCTCGCATCAAGATTCGTGACCGTCACGGTTCGAGCACGTGTTCTGCGGCCAACGACTGGCGCCATCCGCGCTGATGCGGTGCGATCTAGCCATGACCGAACCCGATGACGAAGACGCCTCACATTGGCTCATCATTGACGGACGACGCTGGCGTCGCACCGACCCGAGTCTTCCCAGCGAGGTGGTCGAAGCCTTGACTTCACACCTCGGGCAAGGCCGCTCGGGCGTTCGCACAGCGAGGCGTCATGGCGATGAAGAGGGCGAGGCGGCTGCACGTCGACGAGTCAACCTGGCCAAGCGCGGCCTCGGTGAGCGCGGACCCCGGTGGTGGGAAAGCGATGAGGCCAGCCGACTACGCCGGGCTCGCGAGGCGCTCCGGGAGCTCGACGACCTGACGTGAGCGAAGACCCTGTGGACAGAAACTCCTACTCGACGACGTGAACATCACCGTCACGAACCTCAACCGTCGCTCGACCGAGTGGAACGACTTTTGTCAAAGTCTTGAAAAGCGTTCCGAGGCCAGGGACCTTCGCGAAGATGCCCTGAGGCCCTCGGACCATACGTCCGGTCTTCACGTCGTACTTGGCCGCGTGCCACGGACACACGAGACAGCCGTCGTCGTCGATTTTTCCTTCGTCGAGGTTGCCCCCTAGGTGCCTACACTTGCGCGTCACAGCGAAGTAGTCGCCGTTATTGCCCACGGCATACTTCCCAGCGCGTTTGATGGTGCCCTCGCTCAAGGCATCTTCGGGTCCAAGGTTGTTGTCCATGTCCTGATGCTACTGCTGTGCGCAGGAGGCGGCCTTTCCGAGATCGAGGCGGTGTCGAGCCAGAAGAACCGGCCGTCCTCAACCGGTCGCACACGCCAGCGAGCCGTGAGCTCCCGCAGCGAGTGGCCGTGAGCGAAGACCAGCGTCGCGCCGCTCGACTGATGGGCTCGTTGCACGACGCGGTCCAGGCGGGCGCCGACTTCGTGAGGCCTCTCGCCTCCGGGACAATTTCCAGTCCAGACCGTCCATCCGGGCACGGACTCAGGGATGTGGGGGGCCCTTGACCAGCGGCAGGACGTGGCGACCTCGGCCCGTCAGGACAGCACAAAGTGACGCTGACCTGCACGAACACCGTAACCGGTGAACGCGCCTTCCCAGCACGATGGTGCGAGTTCGAGTCTCGTCGTCCGCTCTCCATCCCTCCCTCCTAGGCTGGCCCGGTGACATCACGGGCCGTTCGCCGCGACATCCAGGGTCTGCGGGCAGTAGCCGTGGCGCTGGTCGTGGCCTATCACCTCTGGCCCGCCGCAGTTCCGGGTGGATTCATCGGCGTCGACGTCTTCTTCGTCATCTCCGGGTTCCTCATCACGGCCCACCTGCTGCAGACTCCTCCGACCTCGCGGCGCGCCCTCGGACAGTTCTGGGCCCGACGCATCCGCCGCCTGCTGCCGGCCTCGCTTCTGGTCATCGCAGCCACGCTGGTGGCCACCCGTCTCGTGGCGCCCCCGACCGAGTGGGGTCGCACGGCCCGCGAGGCGATCGCCTCGACCTTCTACGTCGAGAACTGGGCACTGGCCCGCTCGGCGACCGACTACCTCGCGACCGATGGCTCCCCCAGCCCCTTCCAGCACTTCTGGTCGCTCGGGGTCGAGGAGCAGTTCTACCTCGTCTGGCCCCTCCTGCTGGGAGCAGCGTTCTGGTGGGCCACGGGACGCAGCACCCAGCGCCGGGTGGCGGCCGTCGTGATCGGCACGGTGGTCGCCGTCTCGTTCGCGTACTCGGTGATCCTGACCGCCCAGAACCCCGCAGCCGCCTACTTCGTCACCCCGACGCGGATGTGGGAGCTGGGTGCAGGCGGGCTGCTGGCCGTCGCCGCGCCACGCGTCCGGGGACAGGCCGCCACGCTTCTGGCCTGGCTCGGCCTCGCGACGATCGCGGCCGCCGCCTTCGTCCTGTCCGGAAGCGACCCCTTCCCCGGGTGGCGGGCCCTGCTTCCGGTGGCCGGCGCAGCCGCCTTCCTCGCCGCCGACAGCCGGGGCCGCGCAGGACCTGCCGCCGTGCTGGCACGACGACCCGTGCAGTGGCTCGGTGACATCTCCTACTCGGTGTACCTGTGGCACTGGCCGCTGATCGTCCTGGCACCGTTCGCGCTCGACCGCGGCCTGACATGGACCGATCGAGTCGTGATCGTGGGACTCACCCTCAGCCTCTCGGCGTTGTCGTACCGCCTGGTGGAGCAGCGGTGGCGTCGCTCTCCGGGCGGCACTCCCCTGTGGCGGCCCTATCTCGCGGCGGCCGTTGCCATGTCCGTCGTGGCTCTGGCTGGCGTGGCACAGACCACCGAGGTGTCCGTCCGCGACGATCGTGCCGCAGCACGGGCTGAGACGGTGCGTCGCAGCGCGGGCGAGTGCCTCGGTGCCGGCACGTTGGCCTACCCCGAAGCGTGCGACGAGGACGCCACCGCGAGCCTGGTGCTGCCGCCGTCGGCCGCCGCCGACGACCGCCCACCGACCTTCGCCAATCGCTGCTTCGAGACGCCTCCGTACCCCAAGACGCCCTCGTGCACCTTCGGAAGCGGACCCCTGCGCCTCGCGCTGGTCGGCAACTCGCACTCGGCCCACTGGCAGCCAGCCTTCGCCGGCCTGCCCGACGCCACCGTCACGACCTTCCTCGCCTCGGAGTGCACGACGGTCGATGGCGCGCTGCTGACGTTCGACGCCGCCCGCAAGGCGACCGGGTGCCAGCAGTGGGGTGAGCGCGTCTTCGACCGCACCCGTGGTGACCAGTTCGACCTCATCGTCACGTCCCAGCGGAATGTGCACGCCGTGGTCGGCCACACCGGCTCGGACCGGCTCAGCACGCTCGAGGCGGCCTTCCGTCGCCAGCTGGAACGCTGGACGTCCAGCGGCGCCCAGGTGCTGGTGCTGCGAGACACGCCCTTCCCCGCAGATGACGTCGGCTCGGTGCCCGCCTGCCTGGCCCGCACCAGTGGAGACGTCGACGCATGCTCCGGAGACCCTGACGACTGGATCCCGGTCGATCCACTCGCCGCTGCGGCCAACGACGTGTCAGGCGCGAGCGTGGCGGACCTGAACCGGTACATCTGTCGACCGACCACGTGTCGCGCGGTGAACGGCAGAGTCATCACGTACTTCGACGGATCGCACCTGAGCGAGAGCTACGCCCGAACGCTGGGCCCTTTCCTGGCGGCCGCCGTCCGCGACGCCCTCGACGACTGATGCGCCGATGCGCCACGTCGCCTCACGGGCGACCGCGCGTGGGACGCCGTGATCCGGTCTCAGCTCCCTTCACCCCGATGACCGACGGGTCGAGGCGCGCCAGGATCAAGATGGCTCGGTCGTCGCCGGCGTCGACCTCCGCCATGATCCGTTCGGGAGCTCCCGCGAAGCCGGTCTCGACGATCTCGCGCGCTCGCACCCGCAACCACTCGATACCGGTCGTGAAGTCGCGGGTCCGGGACTCGACGACGCCATCGGTGTAGAACATCAGCGCGTCACCCTCAGCCAGGTTGCCGCTCGTCTGGCGGAACTCCGGTCGCTCGGCGATGCCGAGCGCGAGCCCTCTGGCGCCGTCGACCTCCCACGTGCGGGTCTGGGCGTCCCAGCGCAGAGCAGGCGGATGGCCGGCGTTGATCACGGTGTAGTCGCCGGACCGCAGGTTGACCAGCACGTGCACCGCGGTGGCGAACCCGTCATCCCACTTCTGCCGCAGCAGGAAGGAGTTGGCGGCGGCGAACAACCCTTCCGGCGGCAGCGCACCGATGAGGCCACCGAGAGCTCCGGCCAGCTGCAGGGAGCGAGTTCCGGCAGCCACACCCTTGCCGCAGACATCGACCAGCACCATCTCCAGCGTGGACTCGTCGTCGGCGAGCGTGGCGACCAGGAAGTCGCCGGAGAACCGGGTCCCCCCCGCGTACTTCAGCGCTGACTGCGAGCTCCATCCGACCGGCAGGGGCGGCACGGTGCCTTGCGACTGCAGGCGGTCGCGCAGATCGACCAGCATCGCCTCGCCCACGGTGCGCGACACACCGCTGCGTCGGTGGCTCGAGTCGAAGAGCACCACGCCCGCGACGAGAGCCATCGCCCCCAGCGTGCTGAGCCGGGGAGCAGTCATCCCGGTGTTCAGCGACTCCGCGGCGACCGTGATCGCGACGCAGAGGATGATCCAGACGATGAGCAGCACCAGGTGTCGATGAGCAAGCGTCATCGTGCCAAAGAGCATGGGGACCACGAACCACGCCGCCGCGACCAAGTTGTACTGGATCAAGGATGCCGCCAGCAGCGCCACGGTGAGACCGAAGATCACGAACAGGACAGTTCGCTCACCGTCGTTGCTGCGGGCCCGCCAGCGGACGACGCGTTCGTCGATGTACCTCACCACGGCTGGAGGCAGACGCCGCTCGGGGCTCATCATGCAGTGACCCTATCGGCGAAGTCGCTCATCTGGCGCGCTGGCAGGACGGGCACCAGAAAAGGTTTCTGGCTCCGACGACACGCTTGCGCACGGCGGTGCCACAGACCCAGCAGGCCATGCCATCCCGCCGGTAGACGTAGACCTCTCCCCCGTGGTCATCGGCACGCGGAGGACGTCCCATGGCTTCGGGCTCGTGCTCAGGACGCACCGTGTCGATCCGCCCGCTGGCGACGCCCTCGGCCATCAGCCCGACGAGATCGGCCCACATGGCGTCCCAGCGGACCTTGGGAAGGCGGCGGCCAGCCGTCATGGGTGCGACGCCGTGGCGGAACAGCACCTCGGCCCGGTACACGTTGCCGACTCCGCCGAGCACCGCCTGGTCCATGAGCAAGGTCGCGATCGGCGCTGACGAGGCGTGGATGCGGCGCCACGCCCGGTCCGGGTCTGCGTCCGCTCGGAGGGGGTCCGGTCCGATCCGCTCGACCAGGGCGTCGACCTCAGGCGGCGTCAGCAGCTCGCAGGTCGTGGGCCCGCGCAGGTCGGCCGTGGCCGCGGCCTCCAGCCGCCACCGCACCTGGCCCACCACGTCGTGCCCCGTGCCGGGCGTGATGACGAAGCTGCCGTACAGACCAAGGTGCACGTGCGCCACCACGTCGTCGAAGTCGACCAGCAGATGCTTGCCGACTGCGTCGGCGCCCACCAGGACGCGCCCGTCGAGCACGGCCGCGCCGGCGAACCGGCCCTGTGGGCTGCCGGACCGCACGGCATGGCCGCCGAACGAGACCCCAAGGTCCCGCGCCAGCCGGTGGAGGGTGTGCCCCTCAGGCAAGACGAACCACCCTCTCCCGCGTCCACACCACGTCGTGCGCTGCGTCGATGGTGGTGCGGTGCTGCACCAACGCGACGCTCATTGCCGGCCATCCTTGCAGGTCAGACCTGCAAGGATGACTCGACTCCGATCTACAGGTGCTTACCGGTGCTCGGTCGACGACGGGTCACCACGAGGCTGCCGGCGCCGACCCCGGTCAAGCCCAGCAGCAGCAGCCACAGGGCCGCGCCGCCGGTGTCCGCCAGCAATCCGTCCGGCTGGGGAGCCGTGACGCTGGCGTCGGATGTACCTTGCACGCCGTCGGCCGAGGTGTTTCCGCCTTCCACCGATGCGACGTTGACGATCGTTCTTCCGTCGGTCGCCGTGATCTTCGTGGTGACGCTGATCGCGGCTGAGTCGTCAACCGCCAGCGTCGTCGTCGTGCACGCAGGTGATCGTGCGGTCAGCGACGTCGCACGACCAGCCGTCGCCCTTCGAGCTGACGTGAGCCAGGCCCTGCGGGCAGCTTGTCGACCACCGTGATCGGGTCCGGTCGTCTCGGTGGGCCCGGTGTTGGTGACGGTGATGTCCCAGACCGCGGTGGATCCCTCTTGGCTCGTGAGTGTCTTGCTGATCAGGAGCACGGACTTGCCGCTGACCGGCTCGGTGACGGTCGACGTGTCGTTGTCCGGATCGGTGTCGTCCGCCGCGGTGCTGACCGCCGCCGTGTTCGAGACCGAGGGGTAGGCCGCGGCTCCCACGTCGACGGTCAACGTGATGACGTCGGACGCGTCGACCGCGAAGTCGCCGGCTCGGGTGCAGGTGACCTGCTGCTCGACGGCGTCGCACTCCCAACCGGTCGCCTCGGCCGAGACGTACGTCAGACCAGCGGGCAGGTCGTCGGTGACAGTCACGACACCCGGGTCCGCGGTGAGGCCGGTCGTTGTGGACCGTCAGCGTGTAGGTGCCCTCGGTGCCGACCGTCGAGCTCGCCGACGAGCTCCTTGACGACGCTCAGGTCGACCTTGGGAGGCACGACGACATCATCGGTCGCAGACGTCGTTCCTGTCGTCGGTGTCCTCGGAGCTCGTGCTGACCGTCGCGTGTTCGTGACGCCCGGGTAGGCGTCGGCAGTGACCTCGACCACGACACTGAGCGGCTCGGCGTCGGCGCTGGGTGCCAGCGGGTCGTCGAGCGTGCAGGTGTCCGTGACGTCGCAGGTCCAGCCGTCGCCCTCGGCGCTGACGAAGGTCAGCCCGTCGGGCAGCGCGTCGGCGAGCTCCACGTCGCGGGCCTCGGAAGGCCCTTCGTTGGGACGTCGATCGTGAAGGTCAGCTGCTCGCCGATCTCGACCGCACCGGTGTGGCTCTTGGCGACCGACAGGTCGACCTCGTCGGTCGGCGTGACGGCATCCGTCGCGGAGTTGTCGTCGACCGAGTCCGGCGTCGCCGAGTCGACGTTCACGGCGTTGTCGAGCTCCGTCGCCCGCCTGGTCGGCCGCAACGTCGACCTTCATGTTCAGGGCCGGCGCATCGGCGCCCGGAAGGACAGGTCCACCGGAGACCAGCGTGCACACGACCTCCTGGCCGTCGCCGTCGATCTCGCCGGCGACACAGCTCCACGCGTCGTTGGCCGACACGTACGTCATGCCGACCGGCAGCTGGTCGGTCAGCGTGATCGGGCCACGCGCGTCCGACGGACCGTCGTTGTGACCCGTGATCGAGAAGGTGAAGTCCGTGCCCGCCACCGGCGTGCCGGTGTGGGTCTTGGTCACCGTCATGTCGGCGCTCGGTCGTCGTGGTGACGGTGTCCTCGTCGGTGTTGTCGTCGTCGTCGTCGCCCGGCGTCGCGGTCGACACCGTGGCGCTGTTGGTCAGGTCGGTGTCGGCGTCGACACCGCTGCCGACCTTCGTCACGACCGATGATCGGCGGCGCATCGCCCGGGGCGAGGCTCGATCGGGTGCAGCCCAGCGGCGCCTTCGTGCAGCGTCCACCCCGTGCCGCTGACCGAGACGACGGTGACGCCGGTCGGCAGCAGATCGGAGACAGACACGCCGTCGGCGGTCGACGGGCCGTCGTTGGTCACCTGAAGGGTCCAGGTGATCGGGCTGCCGGCCGTCGATCTTCTCGACATCGGCGGTCTTGGTGATCGAGACGTTGGCCTCGTCGTCGATGACGGTGCGGTCCGACGTCGACGTTGTTGGTCGACGTCGGGATCGGCGTTGGGTCCGTCGACCGTCACGATGTTGTGCGACGACGGCCGGGCCGGCATCGACTGCCGACGTCGAACGTGAGAGCCAGCGTCAGCGAGCCACCGTCGACGATCCCGTCCTCGTGGTCGCACGTCACGATTCGAGCCTCCACGGAGCAGGTCCACCCGTCGCCGCTCACGCTGTCGTAGGTCATGCCGGTGGGCACGGTGTCCTCGAGCGTGATCGGACCGTCGGTGTCGGACGGGCCGTTGTTGGTGACCGTGATCCGCGTAGGTGATCTGGTCACCGGCCACGGCGTTGCCTCGGTGCGACTTCGCGATCTGGAGGTCGGAGGACAGGTCGGGGGTGTTGACGTCGTCGTCGGTCGAGCCGCGTGGGATCCTCGGTCGCCGTCACTGTCGCCCGTTGACGATCTGGCCGGTGTGATCGCTCGCCACGTCGACGATGATCTCGACGCTGGTGGCTGCGTCCTCGCCCACTCCGAGCGATCCGTCGAGGTCACACGTCACGACCTGGTCCGCAGCGTCAGCAGTTCCAGTCGTCGTTTCCTCCACTCACGAAGGAGAGGTAGTCCGGCAGCGTGTCGGTGATCGTCACGCCGGTGGCGGTCGACGGGCCGCTGTTGGTGACGTCGAGGACGTACGTCGCCGGAGAGCCGGCGACGGCCGCGTCGGGGCCCTTCAGCGACTTCTGCAGGAACAGATCGGCGCTTCGGGTCGGCTCGGTTCGCGTGGTCGAGGTGTTGTTGCTCTCGGCCGTATCGCCAGCAGGCTCGGGCGTCGTTCGCGCTGACCTCTGCGACGTTGACGACCTCGCCCGTCTGCCCTGCCGGGATCTGCACGTCGATCACGATCTGACCCGCGCTCGCCAGAGCGAGGAGCTTGGCGCGCGCGTGCAGGTGACGACACCGCTGTCTTCGTCACAGGTCCAGCCCGTTCCGCTGGCGGAGACGAACGTCGACCCCGCGGGCAGGGTGTCCGTCGACCGTGATCGGGCCACGCGAGGTCGACGGGCCGAGGTTGGTCACGTCGAGAGTCCAGGTCGCGTCCTGGCCCGCCGTCAGGTGCCCGGTCAGCTCCTTGACGATCGACAGGTCGGCGAACGCCTCCGACACCACGGTGACTTCGTCCGTCGTCGTTGCTCGCGTTCGGGGTCGTACGTGCTGGCAGCGACGGACGCGGTGTTCACGATGTCGGTGCCAGCTGGCAGGTCGGACCGGATCGGTGCCGGTCGCGGTGAGCACGGGAGCGTCCGCGTCGGCCGCGAGTGGGCCGGGCCGGGTGCAGGAATAGGTCGTCGGCGGCCGCCGAGCAGGCCCAGCCACGTGCCGGTGATCGAGAAGTCCACGATGCCGTCCGGGATCTGGTCGGTCACCACGATCGGGCCGACCGCCGGATCGCTCGCCGTCGTTGCTGGACCGCGATCTTCCAGCTGAACGACTCGCCAGCGACGGGGTGTCGTCCGGGTCGACCGTCTTGTCGATCGACAGGTCGGCGGCGTGGATGCGCGCCGTGGCCGATGCCGGGCCACCGTGATAGCTGCCGGCACCGCTGGAACCAGCGCCGGTTGCGTCCTCGGCGGTGACTGAGGCGGTGTTGGTGTGCGCCGTGTCGGAGCCAGCGCCGGCATCGTCCAGTGCACCAGCCAGCGGTGTCGCGGTGTAGGTGATGACGACGGTCTTGCCGACCGCCAGACCTGTCGGCGCGAGCCCGTTCCACGCGATGGTCTGCGGATTGCCCGCGTCGTCGCTCGACGGCGCCATCGGCGCGGCCGCAGCATCGCCGACCTTGACCGTCGCGGAGTCGAACGTCCAGTTCTTGGGCAGCAGGTCCGAGACGGCGATCGTCGTAGGCCGGCGAGTCGCCGTCGCTGGTCACGGTGATCTCGAAGTTCTGCGGGGCGCCGACGTAGGAGACGTCGCTGCCGACGACCCGCTTGGCGATCGTGACGTGCGGGAACGCGGGGGTGACCTTCGCGGTCGTCGTCGGGCCGACGTACTCGCGACCGTCGACCGGCAGGCTCTCGAACTCGGTCACCTGCGCGGTGTTGGTCAGCGCGGTGCCGTCGAGGGTCGAGCTTGCGGCGAGCTTCGCGTTGTAGGTGAAGGTCGTCGTGCTGCCCGCGCCCGAGGCGGTCGAGGACCTCGACGTCCCAGGTGATGGTGCGCGAGTCGCTGTCGTACGCGCCGCCGCCGGTGATGGTGTCAGTGTCGACGTCGACCCCGACCGGCACGACGTCCTCGACCACGACGTTGTGCGCGTCGCTGACGTTGGCGCCGCCGGGGTTGGAGGCTGTGACGGAGTAGGTGAACACGTCGCCCGGGGCCGGCGTCGCTGCCACGACCGACTTGGTGATGGCCGTCTTCGGCTCGAGCACGGTGTAGGTGACGGCGGGCGAGGTGGCCTCCGTGTCGAAGTCAGAGTCACCGAGGCGGGTTCGCCGCCTCCGGCGAGGTTCCACGCGGCGGTCGCGGTGTTCGAGCGGATCTTGCCGATCGTGTTGCACTCGGGCGTCGCGGCCGTCGTGCAGTTGGCGACGCACGGTCGGCCGAGAACACGACGGTGACGGTGCGCTCCTGGGCATCGGCGACCAGGTCGCCGAAGTACCAGCCGACGGTCTGACCGCTGGGCGTCAGCGGCTGTGCCGTCGGACGGCGTGGTGCATCGGTGTCGTCGGCGAACGTGCACGACACCGAGCTGGTGGTCAGGCTCGTCGGGTCGAGGCCGGGCGGCAGGGTGTCGATGAACGAGGCGTGGAAGAAGTTGGTGTTGGCCGGGAACGTGCGTCGAAGCGGTGTACTCGGCGCGTTCGCCGACGACGAGAGTCGAGTCGTCGATCGACTTGGTCACCGCGGCGCCCGGGATCGTCAGGGTCTTGTTGTCGGTGCGAGGTGAGGACCTGCTCGTTGGCAGCGAGTGTTGTCGCCGTCGTCCAAGGAGCTGCCGGTCAGGTGGCGATGTTGGTGTACGTCTGACCGCCGGCCGCGAGAGCGTTGACCTTGACGGTGTAGGTCAGCGTCGTGGACGCGCCGCCCTCGAGAGCACCGACGTCCCACGTGATGGTCGTGCCGGTGCCGGGCAACGTACGCGCAGGCGTCTCCGTCTGCGGCGGGAGCCTGGCTGGCGGCCGACGGAAGTACCGTCACCTCGAGGCCCGTCGGGACGCAGTCGACGACGACGGTGTCGTGCAGCGTGGGACGGGACGCGGCGTTGGACGCCGTCAGGACGTACTCGCGGCTGTCGCCGACGCTCGGCGTCGCGTCCTGCGGTCGGGCGGTGCGGTCAGCGCCTTGGTCAGGGTCGGGTCTCGGGTGCACCAGGTCGATGCGCGACGTCGCCGTCGACGTCCGGCGACGGCGCACGATTCCATCGAGCCGCGTCTTGCTGCTGAACGTCGCGGTGTTGGTCCGGGTGACCGTCGCGGTCTGGCCGGCCGCCGACCTTCGCGACGACGTTGACCTGGAAGACCTGGTCGTCGTCGGTCGCGTTGGTCCACGTCGCGGGCAACGTGAGCGTCCCGTCCGCGGAGTCGAACGCGGTCCCGCCCGGGAGCGCGTCGTGCGGCCGGGGTGGCGCCAATCGCGGAGTAGCCCGCGGTCGCGCTGACGAACCCCAGGTTCGCCGGCAGCGGATCGGTCAGGACGCCGTTGTAGACCGTGGTGCGGGCCGGGATCGTCACCCGGATCGGGTACGTGACGGTCTCGCCGGGCACCGCTTCGGTGGCACCGTTGTTCGCCACGTCGACCCAGGTCGTGCTGGTCTTGTCCACCTCGACCGGCGGGAGCTTGACGAAGGCTGTGTCGCTCGCGGCTGGCGCGTCGACCAGGTCGGCGTCCAGGTCGCTCTTGATGTTGTCGGCCGGGTAGTGGCTCGGCCGACACGTCGCCCAGGTTCGTCGGGAGTCGTGTACGTCTGGACTGCCGCGGTGTTGTAGTACGCCGTGTCGACACTCGTGCCGGTCGGGATCGTGACGTCGTACGTCACCGACGTCGGTGTCGCCGGCCGCGATCGGACCCGGCAGGGTCCAGACGATCGCGCTCAACGTGTCGTTGCCGGCGAACGTCGGGTGATCAGGGAGATCGGCTGGATCGGAGCAGACTCCGGCATCGGTGATCGCCGCGACGTCGTCGCACGTGAATCCGGGCGGGAGGACGTCCCAGACTGCGACGTCGGAGACCGGGATCGCGTTGCCGTCGTCCGCCGTGCCGAGGTTCTCGACCTCGACCGCGTAGCGCACGACGTCGCCGTGCTTGACGATCTGGCTGTCGGCGTAGGGCGCCGAGCGGGTCGGTCTTCGCGACGGTCTTGCTGATGCCCACCGGGGTCATCGGAGGCGTCCGGAAGTCGGCCTTGTCGCGCAGCGAGGAGACCCGACCGTCGCGATCGGTCCAGCGCAGCTTCGCCAGGTTGCCTTGGACGTCGACGACGGCCTTGTCGTTGCTCTGCACGATCGCACTGAGCCGGAAGGCGAAGACGTCCCCCTTCTCGACGTAGCGCGAGTCTCCGGCGTCGGCGCCCGGGCGGAAGGAGGCGGAGCCGTCCTCGAAGTCGGTGTCGATCGTCGCCGGGACCACGGTCAGCGGCGCCGTGTTGACGCCCGTCACGAGCTCGAACGATCCCGGTTCGTACGCGAGGTTGTCGGGCAGGTAGTCGGTCACGACGGGCAGACGGGTCGACGTGCCGCTCGGGAACGTGACCCGGACCTGGAAGCAGACCCGCGAGCCGATCGTGAACGGCTCGTCGCCTTCGTCGGCCTGGGTGTCGCTGCCAGTTGCCATCGGCCGGATCGGTCGACCAGGTGTCGTCGTCGCACGTGTGGGTCGCCGCGGTGTTCGTGAGCACTCGCTTGTCGAGCACGGGCGCGGCCGACACCAGCGTCGCGGTCGACGTGTCCTTGACAGGCTGCGTGCCGGTCTCGGAGGTACCGGAGACGGGTGTCGTCGTGCCGGTCAGCCCCACGGAGTTGGTGAACGTGTCGCCGGCCGAGGTCTGCTCGACGCCGTCGTTGTAGACGCCGCGCATGCGGACCTGGTGGCTGATCGTGGTCGACGCGGCGGCAGCGCTGAGGTCGAACGGCTTGAACGTGACGACGAAGACGCCGCCGACGAAGTCGACCCCCTCGATCGCCGCGTTGCCGCTGGATTCAGGCGCACACGCGCCGGCGGCCGCCGTCGTGGCAGCGGCGGTGTAGGTGCCCGAGGGCGCGTCGGACGGGCAGAGCCCGTCGGGAAGGGTGTCGACGAGCACGATGCCCGAGCCGTCGGTGTACTCGCTGGTCCGAACGACGAGGTCGAACTGGGCCTCACCGCCCTGACTGAACTTGTTGGAGTCCTTGATCGACTTGGCGACAGCGATGTCCTCGGCTGTGACCGTCTCGGTGGCGTTGTCGCTGACGGGGACGTTGGTGTCGCCGGCGACGTTCGGCCCTTGGTAGAGGCCGCTGGCCTCTGCCCGGTTGGTGTAGGAGATCTCACCGCCGGTCTCGCGGGTCGAGCCACCGGTGTTGTTGTCCAGGTTGGCCGTCGAGACGAATCCCGAACCGGCCGGCATCGCGTTCTCCAGCAGCGGGATGCCCGCCGCGTAGGTGATCGTGTAGGTGTCACCAGCGGCCAGATCGGCCGGCAGGCGCCACTCGACGCGGGTGTAGACCCCCGCCGGGTAGCCCGTCGGCAGATCGCTGTTGACCGTCGTGACCGAGAAGGCGGTCAGGCAGTCGGGGACGGCGGGCGTGCTCTCGAGACCACCTGACTCGTTGTATTCGTCGCCCGCGCTGTTGTCGACCTGGCCGCAGCCCAAGAACTCCAGCCCGGCCGGGATGTAGTCGACGACCACGACCGAATCGGTCGGGTTCACGCCGTTGTTGGTGACCTCGAGGCTGTAGGTGGTGGTGCGGTCGTGCACGCCGCGGACGAGCTCGGCCTCCGAGCTCGGCTCGGTCTTCTCCAGCGCGATCGCGGTGACGTCCGTCGTGGCAGTGTCGCTGGCGTCGCTGATCGCCGGATCGGCGATGAAGTCGCCGTCGGGGGTGAACTTGGCGAGCGTGCGTTCGTCGCCGCTCGCGTACCCGGTCGCCGAGTTCGAGATCTCGGAGCCGACCGGGTACGCGACCGGATCGGGCTGGACCTTGTACGACAAGGCCACCTCAGAGCCGTCGGGGAGATCTGCCACGTTGCTCCAGATCAAGATGGTGCGGCCCGTGGGGTCGCCGGCACCGTCGACCTCGGGGATCTCCTCGGGGGCGGCGAGCCCGGCAGGAGCGGAGGTCGACACGTACTCGACGTCGGCTGGCAGGACGTCGCGGAACGTCAGGTTGTACTGGAAGTCGCTCTCAGCGCTGGCCGGGTTGCTCGCCGCGATGGAGTACGTCACGGGGGCGCCCACGAGGACGGTCGCCGGAGCCGACTTGGCCACCGCGATGCTGTCCGGGCCGGCCGATGCCGGGAGGGTCGTTGCCCCGACCGCCAGCCCACTCATCGACAGGATCGAGGCCATCGCGACCGTCAGGCGCCGCCTACCCCGAGATCCGTTTCGCTTCGAATGACGCAGGACCACGCGATTTCCTGGGCTCATGCCCCCCACAACCTTTGCCGTCAGGCCCAACACCACGAGATCTGACCAGACGTGACCTTGCACACGAAAGTCGCAGAGCGGATTACTGAAGGCTATCTGAGAATCTTCACCCTCTGCTCATTCGCGGGCGCGGGCGCGTTGACCGACGAGTCAGCCTCAGCCGAACTCGCCGGTCTCCTCGTACGCCAACAGCATGTCGATACGCCGCTGGTGCCGGTCGGCCCCGCTCCACGGAGTGGTCAGGAAGGCCTCGACGATCGCAGTGGCCTCCTCGGCGGTGTGCATGCGCGCACCGACGGCGGCCACCTGGGCGTTGTTGTGCTGGCGAGCCAGCGAGGCGGTCTCGGTGCTCCACGCCAGCGCCGCACGTGCCCCCTTGACCTTGTTGGCCGCAATCTGCTCGCCATTGCCGGATCCGCCGATGACGATCGCCAGCGAGTCCGGATCGGCGACCGCCGCAGCGGCAGCGTCGACGCAGAACGGCGGGTAGTCGTCCTCGGCGTCGTAGGCGTGAGCCCCGTGGTCGACCGGATCGTGACCGGCCTCGGTCAGCCAGGCGATCAGATGGGTCTTGAGCTCGAAACCGGCATGATCGGCGGCGATGTGGACGCGCATGGCGTCAGTCTGGCAGCCCGGGACGTTCTGGGTTCAGTCACCCTCGGCCAAGGTGCGGACGAAGCCAGCAAACGCCTCGGCGGACTCCTCGCCGGTGACATCGCCCAGCACGTAGCGGCGACGCTCGTCCCTGGCTGCGGCCAGCGGATCGTCGAACAGCAGGCCGTCGAGGGCCTCCCCGAGATTGCTCATGTCGCCGAGGATCACGTAGCCGGTCTCGGCCACCGGATTCTCCTCGCGGAAGGTGTCGACCGGTCCGTGCATGCTGGTCATGGCGTACGGCTTGCCGGAGGCCAGAAAGTCCGACACGACGCTGGACACGTCCGAGACGAGGGCGTCGCACTGGTTGGTGAGATCCGCGATGCTCCACACCGTGTCGATCTGCTTGCCCCACCGATGGAATCGCGGCGACGTCTCGCGGTCCTGCTTGAGGATCTGCCGGATCTCGCTGATCGTGGCGCGTCGTCGGCGCCACCGGTAGCTGAGCGGGTGCGGGCGAAACAGCACGGTGGCGCCACGCTCGATCAGCGCTCGAACGATCGCCGGCCCCTGCTCGAGCGAGGAGAAGTTGACCTGTTCGTCGACGCCCTGCCAGGTGGGGGCGTAAAGGACCTTCTTGTCAGCGAGATTGCCGATGGCGCCCGTGCGCATCTCGATTCCGGCCGACTGGGGGCGCCCCAGCACGGCGAACTTGTCCCGCGCGATGGTGATGCCATGGCGCTCGTAGCGATCGACGCCGGCCTGGCCACACACCACCAGCAGGTCGTAGTTGGCGTGGCGCGGATTGAAGTTGGCGGGCTTGTCGGAGTCGCCATGGTTGAGCCACACGTGCGTGAGGCGGTCGTGCGCCAGGAAAGCCGCGTTCCGGCGGGCGTTCTGCACGTAGAAGACCGCTCGCAAGGACGGCACCAGCACCTCGTCGAGCTCAGCCACGCCGCGCGAGCCCAGCTGGACCAGCGGGGAGGTGAGATCGGCTCCCTCGAGGATCATCTCCACGTACCGCCCGTGCACGTTGATCACGATGCAGCGCTCACCCGAGCGCAGGATGAACGGCTCCCACATCTTGAGCTGCCACGGCCCACCGCTGCGGCCGGCGTATCCCATCGCGACCCGAGGCTCGTGTGCGATCAGTGCGCGGGTCACCCGCTGGGCATGACGGCGACCCACGACCCACGGAGCGGCGCGCAACCCGGTGACGACCGCCACCAGGGCTGCCACCAGGACCGAGGCCCACGCCGAGACGTCGAAGGCGGCCAAGCAGACCAAGGCGACGGCCCCGATCGCGACCGCGACCAGATGAACCCTGGTGTCGACCGACACGATCCGCGGCGCCCCGTCAGGGACGCCGGGCAGCCCATAGGAGTGGATCGGGACGTAGCCCGCGTCGGTGTCGACCAAGGAGAGCAGCGCGATCGCCGCAGCGCACCCCAAGGAGACGATGCCGCCGCCGAGCGCGAAGGCTGCGACGCCGGCGACGACCACGGCCGCCGCCACCACCATCGGGCGACGAGAACGTGCTGCGGCCTGCGGAGGTGCCTGTGAGAGGTCGCCGTCGTCTTCTTCGTCGACGTCTGTCTCCGGAGTCACCCCCGCATTATGGCAGCCAGCCCCGCCCCGACCCGGGAACCACGCTCAGCTGAAGTCGAGCTCACCGACGCGAGAACGCTTCAGCTCGAAGAAGTCCGGGTAGCCGGCCAGGAGGCGCGCGCCGTCGAAGACCTTCCCGGCATCCTCGCCCTTGGGGATGCTGGTGAGGACCGGACCGAAGAAGGCCGTGCCACCGATCGCGATGACCGGGGTGCCGACCTCGGTGCCCACGCGGCTGATGCCGTCCTCGTGGGAGGCGCGCACCGCGTCGTCGAGCGAGGTGTCCTCAGCTGATGCAGCCAGCTCCGTCGGCAGACCGATCTCGGCGAGCACCGCCTCGTACAGCTGGGTGGAGAACTCCTGCTTCTCGTTGTGGTGCTTGGTGCCGATCGACGTGTAGAACTCGCGCAGCGCCTGCTGGCCGTGCTGCTGCTCGATCGCGATGGCCAGGCGGACGGGCCCCCAACCCTTCTCGATCATGGCCCTGTAGTCGGCTGAGACGTCCTTGTCCGAATTGAGCACCGACAGGCTCATGATGTGGAACGTGGTCTCGACGTCGCGCTCCTTCTCGACCTCGAGCATCCACCGCGAGGTGATCCAGGCGAACGGGCACAGGGGGTCGAACCAGAAGTCGACGGTTTCCTTGGAAGTCATGTCTGGTGCAACAACCGACGACGCCCAGGAATTTCCCAGAATGCGCGCCAGTCGTGTTGGTCGAACCAGCGGTGGAGGGTGTCCGCGGCACGTGCGAGAGTTGACCTCATGCCCGGAACCAACCTGACCCGTGACGAAGCCCAGCAGCGTGCAGCAACCATCTCGACGGAGTCGTACGACGTCGAGCTGGACCTGACCCTCGACAATCCCGACCGGTTCGGATCGACCACGATCATCCGCTTCGCGGCCAGCGCCGGTGGCGCCACGTTCGCCGATCTCGTCGACGGCGACATCCGCTCGATCACGCTCAACGGCAAGCCGGTCGATGTCTCGGTCTACGCCGACAGTCGCATCGCGCTGACCGGCCTGGCCGAGGACAACGAGCTGCGCGTGGAGGCCACGTGCAAGTACTCGCACTCCGGCGAGGGCCTGCACAAGTTCATCGACCCGGCCGACGACAAGGTCTACCTGTACACGCAGTTCGAGGTGCCGGACGCGCGACGCGTCTTCACCACCTTCGAGCAGCCCGACCTCAAGGCCGTGTTCACCTTCCACGTCACGGCTCCCGACGACTGGGCCGTGGTGTCGAACTCCCCCACGCCCGAGCCCGTCCCAGCCCACGACGGCGCGGCGACGTGGCACTTCGAACCCACCAAGAAGATGTCCACCTACATCACCGCCATCGTGGCCGGGCACTACCACCGCGTCAGCGACACCTACAGCGGCGACCGCGGAGACATCCCGCTGAACGTGTACTGCCGCCAGTCACTGGTCGAGCACCTCGACGCCGATGACATCTTCTTGATCACCAAGCAGGGCTTCGGATTCTTCGAGGACGTCTTCGAGATGGCCTACCCCTTCGGCGGAACCTACGACCAGCTGTTCGTGCCGGAGTACAACATGGGCGCGATGGAGAACGCGGGGTGCGTCACCTACCGCGACGAGATGATCTTCCGCAGCCGACAGACGCAGGCCGCCTACGAGTCACGTTCCAACACGATCCTGCACGAGATGGCCCACATGTGGTTCGGCGATCTGGTCACGATGAAGTGGTGGGACGACCTGTGGCTGAACGAATCCTTCGCCGAGTTCGCGGCCTCGCACGCCAATGTGCAAGCCACTCGATTCACCGAGGCGTGGACCTCCTTCACCAACTCGCGCAAGAACTGGGCCTACCGCCAAGATCAGCTGCCGTCGACGCACCCCATCGCAGCGGACAACTACGACCTGCACGCCGTCGAGGCCAACTTCGACGGCATCACCTACGCGAAGGGCGCCTCGGCGCTCAAGCAGCTGGTGGCCTGGGTCGGTGAGAAGGACTTCTTCGCCGGCCTGCGTTCGTACTTCGACAAGCACGCCTTCGGCAACACCGAGCTCAGTGACCTCCTGACCGAGCTGGAGGCCGCCAGCGGCCGCGAGCTCGGCGCGTGGTCACAGGAATGGCTGCAGACCTCGGGCGTCAACACGTTGCGCGCCCGGTTCGAGACCGCACCCGGCGTCGACGGCGAGTACTTCACGTCCTTCAGCGTCGAGCAGACCGCTCTCGAGGCCCACCCGACCCTGCGCCGTCACCGCATCGCGATCGGCCTGTACAACCGCATCGAGGGCCGCCTGGTGCGCACCGAGCGCATCGAGACCGATGTCCGTGGCGCCTCGACCGACATCGCCGAGCTGATCGATCACCGTCGACCCGATCTGATCCTGCTCAACGACGACGACCTCACCTACGCCAAGATCCGACTCGACGAGCGGTCCTTCACCACGCTCCTGGAGAGCATCGCGACGTTCGAGCAGTCCCTGCCGCGCGCCCTGTGCTGGGGATCGGCGTGGGACATGACTCGCGACGCCGAGCTCGCGAGCGCGGACTTCGTGGCGCTGGTTCTGGCCGGAGTGGCCACCGAGACCGACCTCACGGCGGTCGGGTCGCTGCTGCGTCAGGGCTCAGGTGCGATCAACTTCTACACCTCCGACGCTGACCGCCCTGCCCTTGCAGAACGCTGGGAGTCGGGCTTGCGGGCCTTGGTCGATGCTGCTGAACCGGGCAGCGACCACCAGCTGGCGCTCGCCCGCGCATTCGCCTCGGCCGCGTCGGGGCCGTCACGACTGCGCGAGATCCTGGGCGGCGCATTGCCCGGCCTGGAGATCGACACCGACCTGCGCTGGAGCCTGGTCACAGCGCTGGCGCGCCTGGGCGAGGCCGACGAAGCCGAGATCCAGCAGACTCTCGATGCCGACCGGACCATCAGCGGCCAGGAGCACGCCTCGGCAGCGCGGGCCATCCGCCCGCTGGCCGAAGCCAAGGCCGAGGCCTGGCGCATCGTGGTCGACGACGACGCCACTCCCAACGAGACGCGCCGCCAGACGGCGTTCGCCTTCCAGGTGTCAGGTCAGGCCGATCTGCTCGAGCCCTACGTCGACCGGTATCTGCAGATGGCCGAGACGATCATCGAGGACAAGGGCGTGTGGATCGGGCAGAACGCCCTCATCGCGCTGTTCCCCTCGGCGAATCCGTCAGCCGACGCCCTCGCGAAGGTCGACGCCTGGATGGAGACGACCGAGGCCGGCCCGGCCTCGCGTCGCTACGTGTCCGAAGGCCGCGACGACCTGGCTCGCGCCCTCCGCGCCCAGGCCGCCACCCACTGACAGTTCCCGCTGAGCCTGACCTTCTGACCTCGACACGCTGGAGTGTCGCGTCAGAACGTCAGGCTCAGCGGGGTCTGTGGATCGCGGACGTCAGCGAGGCCGTGCAGGCGACACCCTCGGTCAGTGGATGCCTACGACCCCCTGCTGCTGAGCCGACGCGTTCGAGACGCCAAGGCCGCGGGGATCGACGCTGCGGAGCTGCGCTCTGACCTGTGGGTCCGGGGCCTACGCGGGGTGGCACGACCCGCCTTCGTCGAGCACGACGCACTCACCATGCGCATGTCCGACGCCGTGGCGCTCATGTCGAGCTGCAATGCCCTCGGCGGGTGGGCGTCGCTGCGCGCCCAGGGAAACACGTGGTTCGACGGCAGCGCCGACGCCGAGACCGATCGACCGGTCCTGATCCATTGCCTGCCCGGCAGCCAGCTGCGGGTTCGACCGGGCATCCTGCCCTCGGAGTCGCTGGTGCACCCTGACGAGACGATCGACTTCGCGGGATATCGCGTCGCCACCATGGCTCGAGCCGCCTTCGACGAGATGCGCACAGCTCCGGCGCTCGCTGCTGCTGTCGTGGCGTGCGACATGGCGACCAGCACGGTCTCCGACGTGCCGCACACGACGCTGGCGAGCATCGACCGAGTGATCGGTTCGCACCACAAGGTCCGTGGAATCGTTCAGGCCCGCACGGCGCTGAGCCTGTCCAGCTCTCGGTCAGCCAGCCCGGTCGAGACGCGCACACGCCTCATCGCCGTGCAGAAGGCCGGGCTGACCCGCCTGTGCGTCAACCGTCCGGTCTTTGACCACACCGGCCAGCTGCTCGGGATTGCTGACCTGCTCGACGAGGAGGCGGGCCTCGTGGTCGAGTCAGACGGCCTGCAGTTCCACGCAGCGGCGCACCGAACGAAGGACAACCATCGTCAGGAGCGATTCGAGCGGGTCGGACTGGTCGTGTGCCGGATCACCTCCGAGGACCACCGCGATCCGCTTGCCACGGCGGCGCGACTGGCGGCAGCCCGACAAGACGCGCTGGCACGCCCAGCCGGCGCGTGGACCACCCAGACACCGGCGTGGTGGCCGACCTGGCGCCATCGAGCCCGCTGGGACTGACGTTCCGACGACGACACGCTGGCGTGTCGCGTCACAACGTCAGGCTCAGCGGGAACGGCTCAGTGGTGGGCGGCGTCTCTGCCGGCGGTGGTCGCGAGGTCCTGGCTGGGCGACGGCGGAACGTAGTTCGTCCGGGCGGTGAGCACGGCGAACAGCGCGATCAGCACGATCAGATCCGAGCGTGCCGCCACCGAAGAACAGCAGGATGTCCAGGCTGCTGCGGGACTCCGCCACCGGCCAGTCGTCGCTGAGCGGGGTGTCGGCCACCGCTGCGGTGGCGCCGACGAGGAAGGTGAGCAGGAACGCCGTGGCGCCCGTGATCACGCGTCGGCGGGCACCGTTGTCGAGGCAGTCGTCATGACTCCATCCTAGTGGCCCGTAGGCTGGCCCCATGCGTGCCCTGGACTGGAAGCTGCCCGCCGGCACCGCGTGGGAATGGTTCGTCGCCACCCCCGGTGCGATCGTGCTCATCATCGTCGTCGGACTGCTGTTTCGGTGGTTCGTGACCCGCGCCATCGGCCGGCTGGTGGCGCGCGCGACCAGCGGCAGGTCGTTCGGCCCGCTCACGGCCCGCGCCGAGACCCTGTTCGCCGACATCAACCCGGCCGCGGCGGCTCGCCGTCACCAGCGCGCCAGCACGATGGGCTCGCTGCTCACCAGCGTCTCGACCGGACTGATCCTGCGCGATCGTCCTGGTGATGGTGCTGTCGAAGGTGGGCATCGACGTCGCTCCGATCCTCGCCAGCGCCGGCATCATCGGCGTGGCGCTCGGCTTCGGCGCCCAGAACCTGGTCAAGGACTTCTTGTCCGGCATCTTCATGATCCTCGAGGACCAGTACGGCGTCGGCGACGTGATCGACGTCGGCGAGGCCACTGGCACGGTCGAGGCGGTCAGCCTGCGGGTCACGCGACTGCGCGACGTCAACGGCACCGTCTGGTACGTGCGCAACGGCGAGATCGCCCGGGTCGGCAACCAGAGCCAGAACTGGGCGCGGACGGTGCTGGACATCACGGTCAGCTACGACTCGGACCTGGCCCAGGTGCAGGCCGTGCTGGCCGACGAGGCGCACCAGCTGTTCGTCGACGAGCAGTTCGCTGGCGTCATCTTGGAGGAGCCGGAGGTCTGGGGCGTCGAAAAGTTCGACAAGGACGGCGCCGTGGTTCGCTTGGTGCTGAAGACGGCCCCACTGCAGCAGTGGTTCGTGGCCCGCGCGATGCGTCAGCGGATCAAGGCGCGCTTCGACGCCGAAGGAATCGCGATCCCCCGCACGTTCGTGACACCCATGGGGGCTGGCGAATGACCTTCTACGACGAGATCGGCGGGCACGACACGATCACGCTGATCGTCAAGACGTTCTACGCCGGCGTGGCCGAGGACGAGGTGCTTCGCCCCATGTACCCCGAGGCCGACCTCGGACCGGCCGAGGAGCGATTCCGCATGTTCCTCGAGCAGTACTGGGGCGGCCCCACCACGTACTCCGAGCAGCGCGGTCACCCACGCCTGCGCATGCGCCACGCCCCGTTCGAGGTCACTCACGAGGCCCGCGACCGCTGGCTGGTGCACTTCCGCGCCGGCCTGGACGCCGCGAACCTCCCACCCGAGCAGGACGCCCAGTTCTGGGCCTACGTGGAGCATGCGGCCACGTTCATGGTCAACTCGCCGTCCTAATCGGGCAGACGCAGGTGCTCGTTCAGCAGCGCGCGCTCGGCGTCGGTGAACGGCCGGGAGGTCTGGGTCTCGCTGTCGAACCCCACCAACGTCGTGCGATTCACGAAGACCGGTTCGGATGGATCGCCCACCAGGGTGTTGATCGTGAACGATCCGGTGCCCACTCGGCTGATCCAGCTGTGCGCCTCGTAGGGCTCGGGTCGCCACGCCAACGGTGCCACCGCCTGCAACGAGATGGTCCCGACGACGAACTGTCCCAGCACGCCGCGCTCCATCCGGGTGCCGAAGTACAGGACGCGCGCTTCCTGGGCGACGCGGAACTGGCCGATGAGCGACACGGCGCCGGTCGCGTCGAGGTCGCTGATCCGCACACCCGCCGCAACTGCATCGCCGTCCAGGGCGGGAATCTGCGGCACCACCGGGGCGCCGTACGTCGTGACCACCCGGGCGTGCACGGCCGGTTCATCGTGCGAGGTCGTGCAGATCTCCTGGGTGAGCTCGTCGCCGTCCAGGCTCGAGCGCACCAGCAGCGGCCGCCGGCTCAGCGCCGTGGGCCGCAGGTAGGTCACCGTGATGTCACGCACGGGCCGACCGTCGATCAGGTGCCCATCACGCCGCAGCACGGCCTGCGCCTCGGCGGCGTAGTCCAGATACACGACATTCGTGACGTGATTCAGGATGTCGAGGTCGCCCCACCGCATGGGCACGTCGTGGGTCCAGATCTCAGGCACCCGGCGAACCTACCCCGGACGGGTCAGGCGCTGGCGGTGTCGTCGATCTCGACGATCGGGTCGCCCTCCTGGACGATCTGGTTGATCTCGACGAGGATCTGGCTGACGTGGCCGCCGGCGGGTGCCACGACGGGGATCTCCATCTTCATGGACTCCAGCACCGCCACGGTGTCACCTTTGGCCACCTGGTCGCCGACGCGCGAGGTGATCTTCCAGATGTTGCCGACGATCTCGGCGCGCGCCGAGATCATGCGCGGGGGCTGCCCGCGCTGAGCATGCGCAGGGCAGCGACCATGCGGGGACGGGTCTCCTCTGGATGGATGACGTCGTCGACGATGCCGGCCTCGGCCGCCAGGTACGGACGCGCGACCTCTTCGCGGTAGGCAGCGGCGAGCGTGTCGCGCAGAGCCGGCCGGGTCGTCGGACGCGGCCAGCTCGCGGCGGTTCAGCAGCGCCACCGCCCCACCGGGTCCCATGACCGCGATCTCGGACCCGGACCAGGCCCAGTTCACGTCAGCGCCGAGCGACGCGGCACCCATGGCGATGTACGCGCCACCAAAGGCCTTGCGGACCACGACCGTGAGCTTGGGCGACTCGGTCTCGGCGTAGGCCTTGAGCACCTTGGCGCCATGCGTGATGACGCCGCGGCTCTCCTCCACGGTGCCGGGCAGGAAGCCGGGCACGTCGACGAAGGTGAGGACGGGAAGGTCGAAACGACCACAGAACTCCACGAAGCGGGCCAGCTTGACCGACGCCTTGGAGTCCAGGATGCCGCCGCGGGAAGCGGGCTGGTTGGCGACGACGCCGACCGGACGACCGTCGAGGCGACCGAACAGCGTGAGAATGCTGGGAGCGTGCTCGGGCATCAGCTCAAGACGGGCGCCGTTGTCCAGGACACCGTCGAGCAGTGCGTTCATGTCGAACACGACGCTGGACTTCTCCGGCACCAGGGTCGGCAGCTTGTCGGCGGCGAAGGGGTTGGCCGGCATGGCGCTCTGCACCTTCTGCGGGGCGCCCTTGTGTTCGGGCAGGAACGACAGCAGCAGGCGGGTGGCCTCGAAGGCCTCGATCTCGGAGGCGACCTCGAGGTGAGCAACACCGCTGGTCACCGAGTGCAGCTGTGATCCACCGATCTCTTCGGCGGTTGCGTCCTCGCCGGTGGCGGCCTTGACGATGTCGGGACCGGTCAGGAACATCTGACCCTGACCCTTGACCATGACGGTCCAGTCGGTGAGCGCGGGCGAGTACGCCGCGGCACCAGCGCACGGGCCGAGGATCAAGGAGATCTGGGGCACCCGCTTCTGCGCCTTCACGTTGAGGGCGAAGATGCCGCCGCAGCCGTGCAGGGCGAAGATGCCATCCGGCACCCGGGCTCCGCCGGAGTCATTGATGTAGACGATGGGGTGACCGCGGTCGATCGCGAAGCGCTGAGCCTTCATGATCGCCTCGGCCATGACCGCACCGATCGCACCGGAGGCGACGGCGGCGTCGTGCGAGATGACGACGACGGGGCTGCCGTCGGTCGTTCCCCATCCCGCCACGACTCCGCTGCCGCTGCTGGTGCCGTCGGGTCGAGTGCCAGCCGTGCGCAACGGCGTCATCTCGACCAAGGACCCTCGTCCAGGAGCAGCTCGGCTCGCTCGCGCGCGGTGTGCACCCGCTTGCCCTTGGGCTCGATCCGCGCGAACCGTCCGTCGCGCTGCTGCGTGAGCAGGCCTCGGGGGTCGGCGGACTGGGCTGTCTGGGTCTGGGTGGGTGCACCCGTGTCGAGCTGCGGCACAAGATCTCCTGAACGTGAGGGTTTCCTCAACTATAGAGGAACTTGAGGGAATCCTCACCTTTTGTGGTGCATGTCGCATCTGTCGTCCTGGCTCTGGCCTGCGAGCAGCCGGTGCGATAGCGTGCAGAGTGAACTAAGCAAGCGCTTAGCAATCCCCACACCACCCAGGAGTTCGACGTGACCGAAGCCCGTACCGCGATCGTGACCGGAGCAGCCCGCGGCATCGGTGCCGCCGTCTCGAGCCGATTGGCCGCCGACGGATTCAAGGTTGCCGTCGTTGACCTGGATGAAGCCGCCTGCGCCACGACCGTCGACGCCATCACCGCCGCCGGAGGAACTGCCCTCGCCGTCGGTGCCGATGTCAGCGACCCGGCCGCCGTCGACGCCGCCGTCTCGCGCATCGCGGACGAGCTCGGAGCGCCCACGGTGCTGGTCAACAACGCCGGCATCCTGCGCGACAACCTGCTGTTCAAGATGAGTGTCGAGGACTGGGACCTGGTCATGGGCGTCCACCTGCGCGGCTCCTTCCTGATGGCCAAGGCTGCCCAGAAGCACATGACCGAGGCGAAGTTCGGACGCATCGTCAACCTGTCGAGCACCTCTGCCCTCGGCAACCGCGGTCAGGCCAACTACTCCGCCGCCAAGGCGGGACTGCAGGGCTTCACCAAGACGCTGGCGATCGAGCTGGGCAAGTTCGGCGTCACCTCCAACGCGATCGCTCCCGGCTTCATCCAGACCGACATGACGGCTGCCACGGCAGAGCGCATGGGCGTGCCCTTCGACGACTTCATCAAGTTCAGCGCCGATCAGATCCCCGTGGCCCGCGTGGGACAGCCCGAGGACATCGCCCACACGGTGTCGTTCCTCGTGAGCGAAGGCGCCGGATTCGTCTCCGGCCAGGTCATCTACGTCGCCGGCGGACCGAAGGACTGACGTGGCAGCGATCGACGGCCTCGACACCGCCGTTCTGGCTGACTGGCTCGGTCAACAGCGACCCGGGTTGGTGAATGGGCCCCTCGAGGCCAGCCTGATCACGGGCGGAAAGTCCAACCTGACGTACACCGTCACCGACGGCAGCACCACGCTCGTGGTGCGCCGACCACCGCTGGGGCACGTGCTCGCCACCGCCCACGACATGAGTCGTGAGTACCGTGCCATGGCCGCGCTCAGCGGCACCGACGTGCCGGTGCCGCAGATGTACGCACTGTGCGAGGACCCCGCGGTGATGGGGGCTCCGTTCTACGTGATGGAACGGGCCACCGGAACTCCCTACAAGACAGCTGGTGAGCTGGAACTCCTCGGAGCCGAACGCACGCGGGCGATCTCGGAGAACTTGGTCGACACACTTGGCCGACTGCATGCTGTCGATCCCGCAGCAGTGGGACTGGGCGACTTCGGCCGCCCCGACGGATATCTGGAACGCCAAGTGGGTCGGTGGCGCAAGCAGCTGGAGTCCTCCCGCAGTCGCACGATCGACGGCATCGACGAGCTGGCCGACCGGTTGTCCGCCAGCATCCCGACCTCGGGCGAGGGCACCATCGTGCACGGTGACTACCGGCTCGACAACGTCCTGATCGACAGCACAGCCGGCGATCGCATGACGGCCGTGCTGGACTGGGAGATGAGCACGCTGGGCGATCCGCTCACCGACGTCGCCGTCATGCTCGCCTACCAGCAGATGGCCGAGGCGTCCCGCGGCACCGGCATGGCCGCCACCGTCACCGACGCGCCGCTGGCCGCCGGTTACCTGTCCCACGACGAGGTGCTGCAGCGCTACTGCCACGGCCACCGGTCGCGATGTCAGCGACATCGGGTTCCATCTCGGTCTCGCCTTCTTCAAGCTGGCGGTCATCCTCGAAGGCATCCACTTCCGGTACTCCAAGGGACAGACCCTCGGCGAGGGATTCGACACGATCGGCGACTCGATCGGTCCACTGGTGCACGCAGGTCTCGCCGCGACCGACTAGGGTGACGGCGTGACGGCCGAGATCCTCGAACCTCGACGCCGCCCCACGCAGGAGCGCTCCCACATCAAGTTCGACCACCTGCTGGCGGTGGCGCGCGAGCTGTTGCTGGAAGTCGGCTTCGAGTCGTTCACCTGCGAAGAGGTCGCCAACCGGGCGAAGCTGCCGATCGGCACGCTCTACCAGTTCTTCCAGAACAAGTACGTCATCGTGTGCGAGCTCGACCGCGTGGACGCCGTTGCGGTCAAGATGGAGCTCGAGGCCTTCGCCGCAGAGATCCCGACCTTGGACTGGCCGCGGTTCCTCGAACGGCTCGTCGACCACATGGCCGAGCTCTGGTCCGAGGACCCGTCCCGCCGCGCCGTCTGGCACGCCGTGCAGTCCACCCCCAGCACCCGGGCGACGGCCGCCATCACCGAGCGCGAGCTGGCCGCCGCAGTCGCCAGCGCTCTCGCGCCGCTGACCCCGGGAGTCCCGCGCGAACGTCGCACGATCACCGCCGAGGTCCTGGTGCACGTGGTGTACTCGATGCTCAACTTCTCGATCCGCGACGGCCAGAGCCACGCCGACGCAATCGTCGAGCTCAAGCGCCTCCTCGCCGCCTACCTGTTCAGCGCCGACCTGACCTGAGCGCGAGCCTCCGCTAGCGCGAGAGCACCACGTACGCGGTGGCGTAGTCACCGTCGTGGGACAGCGACACCTCGATCGCGTGGCCGTCGAGCCACTTCGCGACGTCGCCGTGCAGTCGGATACGCGGGCGGTCCCACGCGTCGAGCACCACCTCGATCAGATGGTGGACGTGCTCGTCCATGACCGGCGCCTGGCCGTGGATGGAGGCCGACCACGCCTTGATCACGGCCTCCTTGGCCGCCCATCGGCCAGCGAGGTGGCGTGTGGGATCGGACGGACGGTCCCGCGCATCCCCCCGCTCCCCCGGCGTGAACGCCCGCACGAAGCGCGAACCCGGCTGCGCCAGCTGTTCGGCGAACGACGGGACGTGCACCAGATCAATGCCCACACCGACGACCTGCATCAGCAGCCTCCCATCAGCAGCTCGGCCCGCCGTAGAGCCCCTCCGTGTCGAGTCGGGTCGTGGGGTTCAGCAGCATGCCGGCCTCGCGTTCACGAGCACCTGCGTCACCCAGGCGACGATCGGCCGGACGCTCGTAGAGCGCCGCTCCGCCGTACATCGCGCGGACCAGCCGCAGCCGGCCCTCGATGGTGCGCTCCTGCGCACGGGCGAGGTAGGCGTCACGATCCTCAGGCGCGAGCGTCTCGACGAAGGCCTGCGGGTGGGCCAGCGCGATCAGTCCGGCCACGTGGCCGAATCCGAGGCTGGTGACCAGGCCCGCCTTGAGGCCGCCGGACTGCAGCGGCTCGCGCAGCCAGACCAGGTGCTCGTGCTCGGCGAGGTCGTCCAGCACGCAGTCCAGGCTGCGGTTGGGCGGCACCGTGCCGGAGGCCAGCACCTGCGACAGACCGACCAGCTGGAAGGCGGCCGCGCCGCCCTTGGAGTGACCTGTCAGCGCCTTCTGGCTGATGACGTAGAGCGGATTGCCGTCACTGCGACCGATCGCCGCAGCCAGCCGCTCGTGCAGCTCTGACTCGTTGCGCTCGTTGACGCCGGTGGACGTGTCGTGCTTGGACAGCACGCCAATGTCGTCGGCGGTCAGGCCGACCGAGGCCAGGCCCTTCGCCAACGCCGATTCGCGACCACCGAGGCCGGCGGCCAAGGCACCGATGCCCGGGGCCGGGATCGAGGTGTGCACGCCGTCGGCGAACGATCCGGCGTAGGCCACGACACCCAGGACCGGCAGACCCATCGCGGCCGCGACGTCTCCGCGAGCCAGCAGCAGCGTGCCGCCGCCCTGTGACTCGACGAAGCCGCCGTAGCGACGGTCGTTGGCCCGGCTGAAGTAGCGATCCTCCAGGCCCTTGGCGGCCATCGCACCGGAGTCGGCCGTGGCCGACATGTCGCCGAAGCCGACGATGCCTTCGATACCGAGGTCGTCGAACCCGCCGGTGACGGCGAACTGCGCCTTCCCGAGGCGGATCTTGTCGACGCCTTCCTCGACCGACACCGCTGTCGTGGCACAGGCCGCGACGGGGTGGACCATCGCGCCGTAGGAGCCGACGTAGGACTGCACGACATGTGCCGCGATGACGTTGGGCAGCGCCTCCTGCAGGATGTCGTTGGGCGTGCTCTCGCCCAGCAGCGTGTCGATGTACAGCGAACGCATGGACGCCATGCCGCCCATGCCGGTGCCCTGGGTGTTGGCGACCAGCGCCGGGTGCACCCACTGCATCAGCTCGGCGGGACTGAACCCGCCGGAGAGGAACGCGTCGACGGTGCAGACCAGGTTCCACAGGCCCACCCGGTCGACGGACTCGACCATCTCGGCCGGGATGCCCCAGACGGTGGGGTCGAAACCGGTCGGGATCTGACCGCCCACGGTGCGCGACATCTTCGCCTTCCGCGGCACCCGCACCTCCGAACCGGACAGACGGGTGACGGACCAGTCGCCGTCCTCACCAGCGCTGATGACGGTCTTCTCAGGATCGGAGTCACGCATCGCACGCGCCTCAGCCTCGCTGGAGACGGTGAACGTCATGTCCTGCTCGAGGAACACCGACGTCAGCAGCGGTCGGGTGTTGTCGACCATCGCGCCGTCGTCGGCGAAACGACGCACGCCGACACGCTCGCGGACGGCTTCGTCGTAGCGCTCGGCCACGTCGGCCTCGTCGACCTTCTCCTGCGACTCGTTGTCGAACCACGAGCCAGCCGTGGCATCCCACGAGACCAGCCCGGTCAACCAGGCCAGCTCAAGCACGCCGGCCGCCGACAGCTCGTCGCCGACCTCGATCTCGAAGCGCGTGCGGGAGGAGCCGTACGGCCCCAGCTCGCCAGCGCCGACGATGACCACGAGGTCTTCTGGGCGCGACGGCACGGACGGCCAGGTGGGCACGTCCACGCGGTCCAGCTGCGCGGGCGATCCGGGCAGTGCCGCGATGGTGCCGTCCTGCGACTCCGCTTCCTTGGCCGGAAGCTCGACGCCCTCGGCCAGCGCCTTCATGTCCAGCTGGGCCTCGACCCAGCCCGCCGGTGAAGTCGGCGTGCAGCGGAGCGGTGCGCGCCGTCGGCCGCGAGCCTGCGGGGTGCAGGTCGACAGCAGCGCATCGGCCATGTCGTCAGGCGCCCAGGTACGGACACCAGCAGCCTCGACGGCCTCGACCAGCGGATCGTTGCCGCCCATCAGCCCGGTGCCACGCACCCAGCCGATGATGGCGTGCGCCAGCGTGACTCGTTCAGCCCACGTGCGCTCGGCGTGCCACTTGGTGACCAGCGCATCGAGCGCTGCCTTGGCCTCGCCGTACGCGCCGTCGCCGCCAAACATGCCGCGGTTGGGCGAGCCCGGGAGGACCACGTGCAGGATGGCGTCCAGGTCGCGGTCGCGCACGGTGGCCGACAGGGCGCCGATCAGACGCTCGACCGACCACAGCAGGATGCGCATCT
The DNA here is from genome assembly GCA_963769445.1 of uncultured Actinomycetota bacterium. Taxonomy (GTDB): domain Bacteria; phylum Actinomycetota; class Actinomycetes; order Propionibacteriales; family Nocardioidaceae; genus Aeromicrobium. Next base: position 1,074,518 of record CAVYLO010000004.1, read on the forward strand.
CGACCTCGGCGCGGCTGCCCGCGTCCGTGGCGTTGCCGGACACTCGACCGGCCGCGAAGGGGAACAACAGGGTCGGCGTGAGTGCCGCCTTGGTGACCGACGTGGTGCCGGCCTTGGTCTCGGTCTGCTCGGAGCCGAGCCACGACGCGAGGTCGTCGACGTCGGCGAAGCTGGCCATGTTGGCCGGCACGATCCACAGCGAGGCGCCGTTGGCGGCGTTCTCGCGGTACAGACGCTTGTAGAAGGCCAGGCGCTTGGAGTCCAGCGACGACGTCGTGGCGACGACCGTCGCACCCTCGGCCAGCAACCGGCCAACCACGGCGGAGGCGATGGACCCCTGGCTGGCGCCCGTCACGACGGCCACATCGGTGGCGTGCACAGCGGTGGGCTCACTGAGCGCCTCGCCGACGATCGTCGACAACTTCAGCGCGAGCGCCTTGTCATCGGTGTGATCGGCGTACCACTGGGCGTGGGACGCGACGACCTTTCCGGCGCCGACGAACGTGCCGGTGACCTCGTGACCAGCCGCAATGCGGGCGACGTCCTCGCGGGCGCTGGCCCACCGGTCGTCGAGCACCACTGCACGGCGTGCGTCGAAGGCCGGAGCGGTCTGCTTGGCCCAGTCCGGACCGAGCTCGGACTCGACCCTGGCCAGGATCTCGGCATCGGACCCATCGGACTCGACGACCTCGGGGCGGTCGACCAGACCGAGCCGGTCCAGCACCAGGCGAGCGGAGGCAGCAAGCACGCCGTCGGGACCGGTGATCGCATCGGTGAACTCGCTCAGCGCAGCGGCATCGACCGTGGCGCCTTCGCCACCGCCGGTGGCGGGCAGCGCGACGCTGACGCCGTGGCGGGCTGCAACAGCCTGCACGGCGGCATCAACGGCTGTGTCGACGTCGGCGGCCGAAGCGACCGTGAGGTCGCCGAAGGCGCCACCCCGGACGCTGTTGCCCTCGCGGGTCGACATGGCCAGCTCAGCCACGACGTGCAGCGCCCAGCCGGTGCCCAGCTCCCACGTGCCGGTGACGCGATCGACGATCGCGCCCTGGCGACGGCCGCTCGGGCCGAGAATCTTCTTGAGGTGGTCACCGATCGCCTCCGTCAGCACGGGGCCGAATGGCTTGTACCCGCGGGCCAAGCCAGTGACCTGGGTCGACAGGGTCGGGATGTCGGCCTCGGCGGCACCATCGATGGCGCCGAGCCCGAGCTCACCGCCGAGGTCGACCAGCAGCTGGTTGCGGCGCGATGAGGCACCGTCGCACAGCGACTCGATCGAGTCAGCGGCGCCGATCTGGTCCAGGCGCAGCTTGGTCCACCACGCGATCAGTGTGCGGGTGGCCTCAGCGGCGCCAAAGGCGATGTCGGCCGGGCGTGGGCCGCTGGAGGTCGCGGCAGCGGGGGCTGCAGCGGCCACCGGTGCGGTCGCGGTCTCCTCGACCGGCTCGTCCGCGGCATCGTCGATCTCCGGGACGTCTTCGTCGGTGGAGAACACGGCCGCCGCGTCGCGCTCGATGTTGAGGACCTGCACGGGACGCCCTTGGCGACCGGGGAGCTTCAGGGTCGAGCTGGCGAGGTTGGCCACCGTGGGCGCCTGGCCCACGCCGATCTCGACGAATCGCTCGACGCCCAGTCCGCCGGACTCGATCGAGCCGAACAGCAGGTCCTGGGTCTCGATCCAGCGCACCGGGCTGGCGAACTGCCAGGCCAACAGCTCGATGAGGACGGTCCGGCAGAGCGTTCCGGGGTCAGCGGACCACGAGTCCCATGCCGCGAGAACGGCATGCAGGGGTGTGATGTCATCGTGCTCGGGATCAACCAGGTCGGCGATCTCCTGGATGAACTCGCGGTCCAGGCTGAAGGGCCGCGGCACGAGGTTCGGAACGTAGCGTCCGTGCAGGATGGTCGGATCGATCGACGCCGGCAGCAGCTCGTCCAGGCGGGCGCGGAAGTCCGCCACTCCCCCGTGCAGGACACGGGAGTGGAACGGCACGTCGATGCCGGGCACGTAGATGAAGGCACCCTTGCCACCGAGCTCGGCCCGCAGGCGCTCGACCTCGGTCTCCAGAGCCGCAAGGCCCGCAATGGAACCGGCGATCGCGTACTGGGAGTCGCGCAGGTTGTAGTTGACGATCTGCAGGAACTCGCCCGAGCTCTGGGCGATGCCGTCGACGAAGGCCGTGACGGTGTCGTCGTCCAGACCGATCTGGGCCGGTCGGATGGCCGCGAGGCGGTAGTCGCTGCGGCCGTGGGCATCACGCTCGACGAGCGTGTGCATGACCGAGCCGCGCTGGAACACGACCTCGACGACGGCCTCGAGCGGGATGACGCCCGACACGGCAGCCAGCGCGTTGTACTCGCCGACCGAGTGGCCGGCCAGGATCGATCCTTCGACGAATGCGCCGGATTCACGCAGCTCGGCCATCTGGGCGGCGCCAAGCACGGCCATGGCGACCTGGGTGAACTGGGTCAGGAACAGCACGCCATCGGGATGCTTGCTCTTGGCGCCCTTGACGGTCAGCTCGGTCGGGTTGTCGCGGACGACGGTCAGGATCGAGAAGCCCAGGGCGGTCCGGGTGTGGGCGTCAGCCCGGTCCCAGATCTCGCGGGCGGCCTTCGAGCGTTGGTAGCCCGCCATGCCCATGCCGGCGTGCTGGATGCCCTGGCCCGGGAAGGCGTAGGCCGTGCGCGGGGCGCGGAGACGTGCCGTGGCCGCGGCCACGACCTCACCGTCGGCGCGACACGTGACGTCGACGATCTCGTCGCCGGCCTCCAGACCGATGCGGTCGGCCCGGATGTCGACCGTGGCTCCGGGGCGCACGGGGGCGAGGAACCGGGTGGTCCAGCCGACGATGGCGCGGCCGGACTCGGCGACCAGCGCCTGCTGGGCGGCTGCTGACAGCCACATGCCGTGCACGATCGGTCCCTCGTGCTCCGAGGTCGCGAGGCCGGCAAGACGTGCAGCGGCGATGTTGGTGTGAATCGGGTTGTGGTCGCCGGTGACGCTGGCGAAGCCCCGCATGTCGACGGGTGCGTCGAGCGTGACCGTGAGGCGGTTGCGGCGGGGGGTGTCGCGCACGTCATCGACAGTGCCTCCTGCGCGGGCGGGGTCGCCAAGCGTGGCGGCACCGGTGCGGCCGCGGATCGCGAGGCGTTCGCGCAGGATGGCCAGCTGGCCATCCGGTCCGGCGATCGTGACGTCGACCGTGACGACGCGACCGACCTCGGTGTCGACGACGCCGTCGAGCGTGGCCACGATGTCGAGGGTGGTCGGCTCGATCGGCAGATCTGACGTCAGCCGGATCTGGTGGTCGAGGTGGACCAGGTCGAGCATGCCCTCGACGACCGGGTGACCATCGTGTTCGGCCGCAGCGAGGGTCGCGAACACCGTCGGCCAGGCCAGACCGACCAGGACGTCCGGCAGCGGGTGCAGGAGGTCTTGGTCACCGGTGACGCCGATGTGGTCGGTCACGAGATCGGGCGTCCACGGCACCTGAGCCGAACCCGCGGGGAGCTCTCCTCCGGCGGCCGACTGGACGAGCGCAGTCATCGCGGAGATGGCCGAGTCGGTCGACACGATCGGAGCCGACCCACTGGCGACGTCCGCCGGCAGATCGATGCGCAGCACCAGCGGGGTCGCGAGCGGCACGGTCAGCTCGACCACGTCGGCGGCGACGGCCTGCAGCACGGCACCCGTGGCAGGGTGCTCGGCGCGAGCGTCATCCATGACGACCCAGTCCTCACCCAGACGACGGACCGGACTCTGCACCGTTCGACCGGCCCAGACCACGTCGTGCGAGGCCAGCACGAGTGCGAGCGCATGTCCGGCTCCCTCGGAGCGTCGTCGGCCCGGCACGCGCAGCGGAGCGCGGCCTGCGGCGAGCAACGAGTCGAGAGTCGCGTCCTCGAACCGCTGCAGCAGGTCGGCGACCGGCTCGTCGACGCGCTCGATGCCGGCGACCGAGACGGTGCCGGGGATGACACAGACCTGGTCGGCATCGAAGCGCGGGTCGTGTGCCTGCCACAGCGAGTCCGAGCGCCACCAGCGACGCACGTCGGCATCGACGACCGGCACGAACGGCACCGGCTTGCCGGGCACGCGGCACTGGTCGACGAAGAAGGCCACGTCGGCCGGGTGCAGCTGCACCGCGGTCGCGGCGGGGTAGGCAGCCGCGAGGGCCTTGAGTGCACGGAACGGCTCGTCGGCCGACTCCGAGTCGGCGAAGAGGGTGGAGATCTGCCCGCGATCGGCGTCGTGGAGTCGGGCTTCGGCGCGTTGCAGCATCGTGGCGAAACGGTCACGCAACGTGACGTCGAGCCAGGTGCCGTCGGCGACGGTCAGCTCGGCGAAGCGGCGCAACCAGGCGTCGTAGGTCATCTCGGCGACGTCGCCGAAGTACGGCTTGGCCGTCCGGTTCAGCGCCTCGATGATCTCGTCGCGGCGATCCGCGACAGCATCGGCGTCACCGGCGACCTCGTCGAGCAGACGACCGGTGCGCGACGCCGTGTTGTCGATCTCGTGGATGTCGGCGCCCAGCTGGCTGCGGCCCGATGCCATGCCGTGGCTGGCGTGGCCGGCGCCGACCCAGGCATCCGTGCCGGGAGTGTCGACGAGCAGCTGCTTGACCGAGGGCGACGTGGTCGCCTCCAGCGTGGCCATCGCGGCGGTTCCGACCAGGACGCCGTCCAGCGGCATGCTCGGGTAGCCGTGGCGGGCAGCCCAGTCACCGGTCAGGTAGGCGGCTGCGACGTCCGGGGTGCCGATGCCGCCACCGACGCAGACGACGATGTTGTCGACGCGGCGCAGGTCGGCGTAGGTGCTGATCAGCAGATCATCGAGGTCCTCCCACGAGTGGTGACCACCGGCGCGGCCACCCTCGATCTGGACGATGATCGGGACGGGCGACACCTGCTTGGCGATCGCGATGACGTCGCGGATCTGGCGCACCGTGCCCGGCTTGAACACGACGTGCTCGATGCCGACCTCGCGCAGCTCGGCGACCAGCTCGACGGCTTCGTCGAGCTCGGGAATGCCAGCGGTGACGATCAGGCCGTCGATGGGGGCGCCGGCTGCACGCGCGCGCTGCACCAGGCGCTTCTGCCCGACCTGCAGCTTCCACAGGTACGGGTCGAGGAACAGCGAGTTGAACTGGTAGCTGCGACCCGGCTCCAGCAGGTCGTCCAGCTCGGCCACGCGGTCGGCAAAGACCGGTTCGGTGACCTGCCCGCCGCCGGCCAGCTCGGCCCAGAAGCCGGCGTTGGCCGCGGCCGCGACGATCTTCGCGTCGACGGTCGTGGGCGTCATGCCGGCCAGGAGCACGGGCGAGCGACCGGTCAGACGCGTGAATGACGTCTCGACGCGGGTGCTGCCATCCGGCAGCGCGATGACCGCAGGCGCGTACGCGGACCACGGAGTGGGGCGGCGAGGCGTGCCGCCGCTGGTGGTCAGCTCCCGATGGCCACGTCGTGTGGTGGTGGCGATCATGGCAGCGCCACGGATCGCCACCTCCCGCGAGGAGAGTCGGGCCGCGAGGTCACCGGGGCCGATGTCGAGCACCCAGTCGGCGCCAGCGCTGGTGGCCTGCTCCAGGTCAGCGACCCAGTCGACTGCGTCGACGATCGAGCCCATCGTCAGGGCGCGACCGCGCTCGGCATCAAGTCCGCAGGTCTCGGCCCACGCCGCGACGAGGTCGGCGGCTTCGGCCAGGTCCGGATGGTGGAAGGCCATGCGGATCGGCAACGGCTCGAGAACCGGCGCGAAGGGAGCTCCGCCGGTGACCTTGCGGTCACGATCAGCCTGCTCCGCAGCAGCAACCTGCTCGAAACGAGCCGTCAGGGCAGCGAGATCGTCGGCCGGACCGGACAGCACGACGGAGCGACGTCCGTTGCGGAGGCGAGCCACGACGCGGCTGCCGTCAGGCTGGGCGGCCACGAGGGACTCGATCCGCTCAGGCGACACGCCGGAGACGCTGAGCATGGTGTCGCCCAGCAGTCCGCGGCGGCGGCCGACGAGGCGAGCAGCGACGCCGATCAATCGCGCGTAGGCCAGCAGGTCGACGTCAGACACGCCCGCGAACGCTTGGGCGGCGAGGTGGCCCTGCGAGTGACCGATGATCGCGACCGGAGCCGCGGCACGCGGGTCGAGACCCTGGTGAACCAACGCGCGGAGCCCGGCCAGCTGCGTGAGCAGAATGCCGGGAATCGACACGGCCGGGTCGTCGAGGCCCGCGGGCAGCGCGGGAGCGTCGTCGTCCTCAGCGGACTCCCCCACCGCGAGCACGTCGACCCACGCCATCGGGTCGAACGGGCGACCGGCGCGAGCCAGCTCGCCAGCGACCGGCTCCAGCCGGGCGGATGCCTCGGCGACAAGCGCGGCGAGGTCGTTCTCGAGGGCGTGGTCGCGCACGAGCTCGGACAACGGCTCCAGCCACGGTCCACCCTGCCCGCCGAAGGCGAGCGCGTACGGCGCACCTGCGGCGAGTCGGTCGACGAGCGCTCCCTGGCGCTCGGACGTGGGGCGGTCGGTGCTGAGAGGCGAAGTGTCGAGCGTCGTCACAAGATTCCTTCGGTGTTGCCGTCGCTGAATCGACGGGCGGTTCACCCATCATGACAAAACATGAGGGATTCCTCAACTTTAAGATGAGGGATTCCTCATCTTTTTCCATGTGAGGTCGATCACCCGAGGCGCACATGCTGAGGCGCACCCCCGAGACTGGAGTGACCCCCACCCCTTGGAGAGCGCATGAGCTGGACCCAGCAGGACATTCCCGACCAGACCGGGCGCACCGCCGTGGTCACTGGCGCCAATGGCGGATTGGGGCTCGAGACCGCCGAAGCACTCGCGGGGGCTGGCGCGCACGTCGTGATGGCCGTCCGCAACCAGGACAAGGCCGCCGAGGCCGCCTCGCGGATCCGCGCCCGCCACCCCCAGTCGTCGCTCGAGCTGGTCGCGCTGGACCTCGGCTCCCTGGCCTCGGTCTCGGCCGCTGCACAGCAGATCGTCGCGACCCACGACCAGATCGACATCCTGGTGAACAACGCCGGCGTGATGGCGATGCCCGAGCGCACGACGGCCGACGGTTTCGAGATGCAGTTCGGCGTCGACCACCTGGGCCACTTCGCCTTGACCGCCCACCTCCTGCCAGCCGTGCTGCGGGCCGAGGCTGCCCGCGTCGTCACCGTCACCAGCGTCGCGCGGTTCCAGGGCCGACCGGTCGACCCCGACAACCCGAACATGGTCGGGAACTACGGCGCCTGGAAGGCCTACGGACAAGCCAAGCTCGCGAACTACCATTTCGGGCTCGGCCTGCAGCGCAAGTTCTCGGCAGCTGGTGTCTCCGCACAGAGCCTGATCGCGCACCCCGGGTTGTCCAACACCGATCTGCAGACCACGACATCGTCCGAAGGCGGCGGTGGGTTCTCCGGTGCGGCCTCGGTGTTCCTGGCTCAGCACGCAGGCATGAAGCCTGCGCAGGGCGTCCGACCACAGCTGCGAGCCGCGACGGACCCGAAGGCTCGGGGAGGTCAGCTGTACGGCCCGCGCTTCGCGACGAACGGTGCCGCCGTCCGACGACCCGTGCTTCGCCGCCTCGGCATGGACCGCGCCATCGCGACGCTGTGGGAGGTGTCCGAGCGCGAAACCGGAGTCACGCTGTCGGTGCCACCTCGCCACGCGTGAAACGACTGGTCGTCAGGCTGCGCCGGCGTCAGACGCCGCCAGTCAGAGTGAGGCCGCCATCGATCGTGATGGTCTGACCGGTCACCCAGGCAGCATCGTCAGACAACAGGAACGCAACCACTGACCCGATGTCGTCGGGCACGCCCAGACGCTTGAGCGGGTACGCGGCGGCAACCTCGTCCTCGCGACCCTCGTAGAGCGCTGCGGCGAACTTGGTCTTGACGACTGCCGGAGCCACCGCGTTCACCCGGATATCGGGTCCCAGCTCGACTGACAGCTCCTCGGTCACGTGGATGACGCCGGCCTTGGAGGCGCCATAGACGCCGATTCCCGGTGCTGGCTTCAAGCCGGCGACAGAAGCCACATTGACCATCGCTCCGCCGTGCTCGGCCATCCATGCGTGATACACCTTCTGCGCCCACGCGATCGACGAGACGACGTTGACCCGAAATGTCTTCTCAGCCGCGCCGAGATCAACGTCGATCATGCGCCCGTAGGTGGGGTTGATTCCGGTGTTGTTGACCAGGAAGTCGATCCGGCCAAAGGCATCGAGAGCGGCCGCGACCGTCTCGTCCTGATGAGCCGTGTCATCGGCCGCCCCGGCCACGAAGATCGCGTGCTCGGGGCCGCCAAGTGACTCGACAGCCTCGCCCAGCGGACCTGCCTTGCGGGCCGTGATGACGACCTTGGCGCCGTCGGCCACCAGACGTTCTGCGATGGCCAAGCCGATACCCCGGCTCGCGCCAGTGACGATCGCGACCTTGCCGTCGAAGCGTCCCGCCATCAGGAAAGACGCTCCAACACCATCGCCATGCCCTGTCCGCCGCCGACACACATGGTCTCGACGCCGAACTGCTTGTCATGGTGCTGCAGCGAGTTGATCAGCGTGCTGGTGAGGCGCGCGCCGGTCATGCCGAACGGGTGGCCGACGGCGATGGCGCCACCGTTCACGTTGAGCTTGTCGATCGGGATGCCGAGCGCCTGGGCCGAACCCAGGGCCTGCACGGCGAAGGCCTCGTTGATCTCGAACAGGTCGATGTCGTCGATCGCCATCCCGGCGTGCCCCAGAGCCTGCTTGGTCGCCTCGATCGGACCCAAGCCCATGATCTCGGGCGACAAGCCCGAGACGCCGGTGGACACGATGCGGGCGAGCGGCGTGAGTCCGAGCTCCTTGGCCTTGGTGTCGCTCATGATGACGACCGCGGCGGCACCGTCGTTGAGCGCACAGCAGTTGCCGGCGGTGATGGTGCCATCGGGCCGGAACACGGGCTTGAGGCCGGACACGGCCTCCAGCGTGACACCAGCGCGAGGTCCGTCATCGAGGCTCACGGTCGTGCCGTCAGGCAGCGTGACCGGCGTGATGTCCTTGGCCCAGAATCCGTCGTTCAGTGCCTTTTCGGCGAGATTCTGGCTGCGGACACCGAACTCGTCCTGCTCTTCACGGCTCATGCCGATGGTCTGCGCGACGTTCTCGGCGGTCTGGCCCATCGCGATGTAGGCGTCGGGCAGGTTGCCATCCTCACGCGGATCGCTCCACGTGGCTGCACCGCCTTCGGCGCGCTCGGCGGTGCGGGCTACGGCGGAGTCGAACACCGGGTTCTGGGTGTCCGGCATGCCGTCGGCGTTGCCCTTCGTGAAGCGGCTGACCGTCTCCACGCCGGCGGAGATGAAGACGTCGCCCTCACCGGCCTTGATGGCGTGCATCGCCATGCGGGTGGTCTGCAGGCTCGACGAGCAGTAGCGATTCACCGTCACGCCGGGCAGGTGGTCGAAACCAGCCAGCACCGACACGACGCGGGCCATGTTGAAACCCGACTCGGCGGCCGGCTGACCGCATCCCAGGTGCAGGTCGATGATGTCCTTCGGATCGAGCCCCGGCACCTTGGCGAGGGCAGCCTGGACCATCTGCACCGTGAGGTCGTCGGGACGGATGTCCTTGAGCGAACCCTTGAAGGCGCGGCCAATGGGTGAGCGAGCGGTCGAAACGATGACTGCTTCGGGCATGGTGTCCAGCTTTCCGTTGAGGTTTCGGTACAGCAGTGGTGGTCTAGAAGCCGAGGTCGCGGCCGATGAGCTCTTTCATGATCTCGTTCGAGCCGGCCCAGATCTTGCTGACCCGAGCATCGCGCCAGGCGCGCCCGACACGGTACTCGTTCATGAATCCGTACCCGCCGTGCACCTGAACACAGTGATCGAGCACGTCGTTCTGCACCTGCGAGCTCCACCACTTGGCCTTGGCGGCATCGATCGCGGTGAATTCGCCGGCGGTGTGGGCCAGGACCCCTTGGTCGACGTACGCTTCGGCGACCTCGATCGCGGTGACCAGCTCGGCGAGCAGGAACTTGTTGTGCTGAAAGGCGCCGATGGACTGCCCGAAGGCCTGGCGCTCGTGGGCGTACTGGATGGTCTCGGTGAGAATCTGCTTGGCGTGGGCGACGTTGCTGACCGCGCAGGTCAGCCGCTCCTGCGGAAGACGCTCCATCATGTAGATGAAGCCGCGGTCGATCTCGCCGATGACGCGGTCCTGGCCGACCCGCACGTCCTGGAAGAACAGTTCCGCGGTGTCGGACTCGGTCTGGCCCACCTTGTCGAGCTTGCGGCCGCGGCTGAAGCCCTCGTCGGTGGCCTCGATGCCGAACAGCGTGATGCCCTTGGCGCCCTTGTCCGGCGACGTCCGCACCGCCGTGATGACCAGATCAGCGGAGTAGCCATTGGTGATGAACGTCTTCGAGCCGTTGATGACCCAGTCGTCACCGTCACGGACCGCCGTGGTCTTCAGCGCCGCGAGATCGGAACCACCGGCGGGCTCCGTCATCGCGATGGCCGTGAGGATCTCACCCGGTCGCAGCGCCCGGCAACCAGCGCTGCTTCTGCTCGTCCGTGCCGAGGTCGACCAGGTAGGGCATGACGATGTCGCAGTGGATGCCCGTGCACGATCCGAGGGCAGCACTGACCTTGCTCAGCTCCTCGGCCCAGACCGCGTTGAATCGGAAGTCCTCGGCGCCCGCGCCGCCGAACTCCTCGGGGATCTCGAGTCCGAGCAGTTCCTGCTTGCCGGCCTCGAGCCAGTACTCGCGCGGCAGACCCTTGTCCTCGATGAAGCTCTCGAGGTGCGGGGCGACGGACTTGTCGAGGAAGGCCGCACAGGAGGCGCGGAAGGCCTCATGGTCGGAGTCGAAGATCGAACGGCGCATGGCTCGCTCTCTGTGGGGGCTGGTCAGGAACTACAACTAAGCGCTTGCTTAGCATGCAGTCGCTCCGCCATGCTGTCAACATGACCGAACTCACGGCAAGCGGGGGGCCCACGGCCCGCGAGCGCCTGCTGGACGCTGCCGTCGAGGCCTTCGCCGAGAAGGGATTCGCCGCAACCACGACGCGCGACATCGCCTCACGCGCTGGCATGAGTCCGGCAGCGGTCTACGTGCATCACGACTCCAAGGAGAGTCTGCTCTACCGGGTCAGCCTCGACGGCCACACCCACGCGCTGCGGATCATCACGGAGGCGGCCGCGACGACCGACTCCCCCACCGAGCGGGTGCGCCGGATGGTGCACGACTTCAGCCTGTGGCACGCGGATCACAGCCGCGTGGGGCGGATCGTGCAGTACGAGTACCACGCCCTCACCGATGAGCACCGCGCCGAGATCGCGACCTACCGACGCCGGATCGAGCAGGCCATGCAGAACGCCCTGACCGATGGTGTCGATCAGGGCGTGCTGGCGGTCGATGACATTCCGGGAACTGCCTTTGCGCTGTTGTCGCTGGGCATCGACCTGGTGCGCTGGTTCGAGCCGGGCGGGTCGTGGACCGGAGAGGGTCTTGCCGACCTGCACGCCCGACTCGCCGTGCGCATGACCAGCGCGTAGTGGGTTGCTGGCCTCAGGCCTGCAGCACGTACTCAGCGGTGATCGACAGGGTGATCTTGTCGCCGATCATGACCTTGTCGCCGTCGAGCGGCACGTTGAAGTCGATGCCGAACTCCTTGCGGCTGATCTGGCCGGTGGCCTCGACGCCCACGCGGGTGCCGCCCCACGGGTCGCCGCCCTCGCCGAGCAGCTCGACGTCGAGATCGATCGACTTCGTGACGTCCTTGATGGTCAGGTCACCGGTCACGACGAGGTTGTCGCCGCGGGAGACGACGCCGGTGCTGGTGAAGGTCATCGACGGGTGCGTCTCGGCGTCGAAGAAGTCTCCAGAACGCAGGTGGTTGTCGCGGTCGGCGGTACCGGTGTTGACCGAGCTGAGGTCGACCGAGACCGACACGGTGGACGACGCGACGTCCTCGGCGGTGACCAGCGTCGACTCGAAGGTGTCGAACTTGCCGCGCACCTTGCTCATGATGTGACGAACCGAGAAGCCGATCTCGGCGTGGGTGGGGTCGATGGTCCAGGTTCCGGTCGAGACGGACAGTGCTGCAGTCATGGGTGCTCCTGAAGAATGGGTGATTGATCGATTCAACTATGACTGTACACCATCTCGTTCAACTTTCAACCATCGAGGGATTCGGTTATCATCAAGACATGGAGACCTCGACCGAGACACCGTGGCTGACGCCCGCCCAGCAGGTCTCGTGGCGCGACTACCTGGTCGGCACGACGGCGATGGCCGACCAGCTCGACCGCGAGCTTCGCCAGGGTCACGGGCTCTCCATGCACGAGTACGAGATCCTGGTTCGGCTCTCCGAGGCCGAGGGCCACGCCATCCGGATGGCCGAACTGGCGGCGTCGGTCTCGCACTCACGTAGCCGCACCACGCACACCATCTCGCGGCTCGAGAAGGCAGGACACGTCACGCGCGGCCAGTGCTCCGAGGACGGTCGCGGCGTCTCAGCGGTCATGACCGACGTCGGCTTCGCGACGCTCTGCAGGCCGCCGCCCACACCCACGTTCGCAGGAGTGCACCGACTCCTCATCGAGAACGCGTCCGACGACGAGCTCGAGGTCATCGGCCGCGTCTTCGCCCGCGTCCTCGACACCCTCAACTGCCCCCGCCACCCGGCCTGATTCCCCGAACCTTGGGGAATCAGTCGCGGGTCAGGCGGCGGTGGGTGACCCGGTGGGGGCGGGCGGCCTCGGCGCCCAGGCGTTCGATCTTGTTGTCCTCGTAGGACTGGAAGTTGCCCTCGAACCAGAACCACTCCGCCGGGTTCTCATCGGTTCCCTCCCACGCCAGGATGTGGGTGGCGATCCGGTCGAGGAACCAGCGATCGTGCGACGTGACCACAGCGCAGCCCGGGAAGTCCAGCAGCGCATCCTCCAACGAGGACAGCGTCTCGACGTCCAGGTCGTTGGTCGGCTCGTCGAGCAGCAGCATGTTGCCGCCCTGCTTGAGGGTCAGCGCCAGGTTGAGGCGGTTGCGCTCGCCACCGGACAGGACCGAGGCCTTCTTCTGCTGGTCTGCACCCTTGAACCCGAACGACGCCACGTAGGCGCGGCTGTTCATCTCGAAGTTCGCCACCTTGATGAAGTCGAGCCCCTCGGACACGACCTCCCAGACGTTCTTGCTCCCGTCGATCTCGCCGCGGTTCTGGTCCGCATAGCTGATCTTGACGGTCTGGCCGACGTCGAGCGCACCGGAGTCGGGCGTCTCGTCACCGATGATCATCCGAAACAGCGTGGTCTTGCCCACGCCATTGGGTCCGACGACGCCGACGATGCCGGCCCGCGGCAGCGTGAACGAGATGTCGTCCCAGAGCACCCGCCCTTCGAAGCCCTTGGTGAGGCCCTTGGCGTTGAGCACCACGTCACCGAGCCGGGGGCCGGCCGGGATGTTGATCTCGGAGGTGTCGATCTTGCGAGCCTTCTCGGCCTCGGCGGCCAGCTCCTCGTAGCGCGCCAGACGCGACTTGGACTTGGTCTGGCGACCCTTGGCGTTGGAGCGCACCCAGGCCAGCTCGCGCTCGAGCATCTTGGCCCGCTTGGCGTCCTTGTTGCCCTCGATCTTGAGACGATCCTTCTTGGTTTCCAGATAGGTGGAGTAGTTGCCCTCGTAACCGTGGATCTGACCGCGGTCGACCTCGGCGATCCACTCGGCCACGTTGTCGAGGAAGTACCGGTCGTGCGTGACGGCGAGGACTGCGCCGGGGTAGTTCTTCAGGTGTCCCTCGAGCCACTGCACGCTCTCGGCGTCCAGGTGGTTGGTCGGCTCATCGAGCAGCAGCAGGTCTGGTTGCTGCAGCAGCAGCTTGCACAGCGCGACACGGCGACGCTCACCGCCGGACAGGTGATCGACCATCTCGTCGGCGGGAGGGCAGCGCAGCGCGTCCATGGCTTGGTCGAGCCGGGAGTCCAGCTCCCACGCGTTGTGGGTGTCGAGGTCAGTCTGCAGCTCGCCCATCTCGGCCAACAGCGTGTCGTAGTCGGCGTCCGGCTCAGCCAGTTCTTCGCTGATCTTGTTGAAGCGGTCCAGCTTGCCCTTGATCTCAGCGACCGCCTCCTCGACGTTCTCCAGCACCGTCTTGCCCTCGGTCAGCGGGGGCTCCTGCTGGAGCATGCCGACCGTCGCGTCCGGATCGCGCACCAGCTCGCCGTTGTTCGGGTGGTCGAGCCCGGCCATCAGCTTCAGCAGCGAAGACTTGCCCATGCCGTTGGGTCCCACGACACCGATCTTGGCGCCGTGCAGAAAGGACAAGGTGACATTGTCGAGCACCACCTTGTCGCCGTGGGCCTTGCGGACATTTTGCAGCGAGAGGACGTAGTCAGCCATGCTGTCCAGCCTATCGAGCGCCTTGTCAGCAGCCGTGTTCAGCCCTGTGCGGCGAGCAGGCCTTCGCGGTAGGTGACGTACTCCCCGAGCGTCCGCTCGACCGGCTGGATGACCTGTTCGTCGGCGACCTGCGAGATGGATGCGCGCAGCACCGCGTCGGCCCGATGGGCCTTGCGCCGCCCCGACAGCCACGAGAACACGCGCGAGGCGAGGCCCACGACGATTCCGGCGACGAGGCAACCGACCCCGACGACCGCAGCCAGCGGGACACCGCCGACCTCGGCGTAGTCCGGGACGTCGAAGGGAAGGTCGACACGCGGCTGGAGTGCACGGGCGGCGGCATACAGACCGGCTGCCACGGCGCCAAGCAGGAGGAGCCACTGCACCAGGTGCACCGCACGGGCCCACAGGGGGACGCGGGCCACCTTGATGTTGGTTTCGCGCATCGCGTGGTCGAGTGCCGTTGCGACGTCGCCATCAGCACCCGCCGCGGCTCGAATCGCCCGGCGCCACGGACGCGCCAACGACTCGGACAGCCCATCGACCATCTGGCGAACCACCAGCTCGGTGCTGGCCCGCTGCACCGGTCCGACCTCAGGCACCACCGCGTCGGCCAGGGCCGCAGCCGTGTACTCCTCGCCGAGGCCGAGACCCTCCGAACGGTCCTTGCGCAGACGCCCCACCCAACGAGCGATCGGCCAGCCCGTCCGTTGCCTGGTTCGGCGACGGGTCGAGGTGCGAATGGCCGTGGTGATCTGTGGAACGCCAGCGCACTCAGCCAGCTCGTCGACGAACCGCTGGCGCAGCTGGGGTGTCAGCTCGGCAGCGGGGGCGGACCCGGCAACGCGTGCGACGGTGTCAACCGCCGCCTGGATGTCGGCCATCAACCGCGCCTTGGCGGCAGCCTTGGAACGGATGCGGGCGGCGAGCTCGCGCTTGAGCTCGTCGATGCCATCGCCACGGGTGGCGGACACGCCCAGCACCTTGACGTTGGTCAACCCGTCCTGCTCCACGAGGCGCCGCACGTCGGCAAGAGCGGTGGCGCGCATCTCGTACGGCACCTTGTCGATCTGGTTGAGGACGACGAGCGTGACCTCACTGAAGGCAGCCATCGGTCGGATGTAGCGGTCGTGAATGGCCGCATCTGCGTACTTCTGCGGATCGAGGACCCAGACGAGCATGTCGGAGTACCGCACCAAGCGGTCCATCTCCACGTGGTGTGCGACCTCGGTGGAGTCGTGGTCAGGCAGGTCGAGCAGAACCAGACCCTCGAGATTGGTGTCCTTGGCCGACCTGTCGAGCATGCTCATCCGCGAGACCTGGTGCCGAGCGGGTATTCCCATCCACGCCAGCAGCTCGTCGGCCCCATCGGGTCCCCACGCGCAGGCCAGCGCCCAGGACGTGGTCGGACGACGCACGCCGGTGCCAGCCAGCTCCATGTCTGTCAGAGCGTTGAACAGCGATGACTTGCCTGATCCGGTGGCGCCGGCCAAGGCCACGATGGTGTGCTCACCGGACAGCTTCAACCGTTCGGCCACCCGGGTGGTGAGCGCCTCCGCCGGTGCGAGAACGTCGGCGTCGACCCGACCACGGACAGCCGTGACCATGCGAGCCAACCCGTCGATGCGCCGGCCGAATTCATCGGACATCCTCGGCGGTGCGACGTCTGGAGCGGCGACGACCTCAGGGACCTCGCTCATACCGTGATCTGGCCGTTCAGGAAGTCCATGTGGCGAGCCGACTCCGCCTTCCGGGCAGCATCGCGCACGTCACTTTGACTCTCGCGCACGAGATCCGGTCCGACGAACAGGTCGGCGAAGCGCTTCTGCTCGCCGGCGAACAACTCGGTGGCACGCGAAACGAGGTCATCGTGGGCCTGTTTGGCCATGGAGCTGACCTTCTCGACACCGAACACCACGTTCAGGACTCCTCGGCCCGCCGCCGACAGGCGATCGAGGTCGCCGGAGACCAGCACCAGCGTCTCGGTGAGCAGCGCGGCCGTGATGCCCTCGTCGACCTTGACCGAGCTGCCGGCCGGCGCGGCCGACCGAGCCCGGTCGGTGACGTCAGAACGCCACTGCTCCACGAGGCGCTCAGCACTCTTGCGGAGGTCGGCCGAGGCACGATCGCCACCACTCATCAGGTCCAGGCGTGACCGGCCTGACGCGATGTCGGACCACACAGACGTGACCTGCTCGGCCGCCGCGTCGGCGCGATCGACCAGCAACGAGGTGAGCGCGGTCTCGACCGCAGCCACCACGTCAGCGCCCTTGACACCCTTGCCCGAGACGCTCGCGGTGAAGCGCTCACGCAGGCCACCACCTGACTTCTCGATCGACTTGACCAGATCACCCGCGGCGACGAACTCTTGCCAGCGCGCCATCACCTCACCGGTCATCAACGTGCCGTCAGCGGTCTGCGCGACCACCCGCTCAAGACCATCGCGATAGCTGGCGTCCACCCCGGACTGCAGCTGTTCGGCGACCTCGAGCTGGTCGTCCATGGCATCGGCGATGTCGTGGCTGCGCAGCACGATGTGGCGCACAGCGCCGTCGAGCGTGCGACCGACGACCAGGCGCCGGGCAGCCGGGTCGGCGGCCAGGTCGTGCAACCAGCCGGTGATCGGGGCGACGAGAGCCGAATCGAGCCGGCCGTCGGTGTCCAGGTCAGACTCCGGCACGGAGAACAAGGGTGAGTCCGACAAACCGCGAGAGGTCATCATGCGCGCCAGGTGTCCACGGACCTCGACGATCGCGTCCGCCGCCGTGCGGTCGAGCACCACGGCAACCGAGGTGGCGCGCTCGCTGGCGCGACGCAGGTAGTCCCACGGGACCTGGTCGGCGTAGCGGGCGGCCGAGGTGACGAACAGCCACAGATCGGCGGCCGCGAGCAGCTGCGCAGCGAGATCGCGGTTGCTCTGGTCGATCGAGTCGACGTCGGGAGCGTCCAGCACGGCCAAGCCCTTCGGGATCTTGTCCGTGCTGACGAGGCGAAGGCCGAAGGCCGAACCCTCGTCCACCCGCTCGAGATCGGGCAACAGTCGCTCGCGCCCAAACCACTGCTCGTCCTCGGGGTGATGCACCAGAACCGGTGAGCGTGTGGTGGGCCGAAGCACTCCAGCCTCGGTGACGACATGCCCGACGAGTGAATTGACCAAGGTGGACTTGCCAGCACCAGTCGATCCGCCGACGACGGTGAGCAGCGGGGCGTCCAGCTGGACCAGTCGCGGCAGGATGTAGTCGGAGAGCTGGTCGGCCACCTCCGTGCGCGTGGCGGCGGCCGCAGCCGTCGACGGGGTGTCGTAGTCGAGCAACGCAGCGCGAGCAGAGGCCAGCAGATCGCCCATGGCGCCCAGCAGCTCAGCTGATGCATGGGTCTTGTTCGCGCCCGATCCGTCTCCGCTTCCCATGGATGTCACGGTCATCAGGCTAGTCGACCACAGGACCGGACCCGGGTTCCCGACACATGCGTGGGGCCACTATTTGCTGTGCGCGTGGCTCAGGGACGATTCAGCGGAGTGAGCGCCGGTGGGAGACGGACGAACGGCCGGATCTCGTGCATCGCGTCGAGCAGCGCGAAGGTGCGCTCCACGCCGTGGGGAATGTTGGCGCCGGTCATGACGCGGTGGTGCAGGAACGCCATCTCGGTGGCGAGCCGTTGATACCGCGTGACGGCCTTGGCCGTGGTCTTGCCGTGCTGCGAGCGGGCGTACCGGCGGGCGGTTCTGCGGTACGCGAACCGTGAGAGGTAGGGGATCTCGGCCGGGTGAATCCAGCCGCGCTCAGCCACGTACGACAGCGACTGCTCCAGCGTGCGCACCTGCCGCACGCGGACGACGATCGCGATCGTCGCCAGCACCGCCAGCAGCAGTCCGAGCGCCAGGTAGACCAAGATGAAGCCCATTCCCCCGCCGTAGCTCAGCGAACCGTTCCACAGGGCGTGCATCAGGATGCTGGCGAGGAGCCCCGTCACCAACAGTGCGGCCTTGGCCCACCACGACTTCCGAGTGACGGCAAGACCGATCGCGATGCCGAAGGCAGACGTGAACAAGGGGTGGGCCAACGGGCTGAACACGCCGCGGACCACGAACGTCATGGTGGCCCCCTGCACGCCGGCGATGGGAGTCTCCGGGGAGCCGAGGTAGGTGAACGCGTAGTAGCCGATGTTCTCGACGAAGGCGAAACCGATGCCCACCAGCCCCGCAAGGATCAACCCGTCGAGCATGCCGTCGATGACGCGTCGAGCCCGCAGGAAGATCACCACCAGGAACAAGCACTTGGCCGGCTCCTCGGTGATGGGTGCGATGAACGACGCCATGGCCTCGTCGCTGAGGTCGAACACTCGCTGGATGAGGATCTGCAGCGCCAGCGCGATGGCGACCGCGACGACGCCACCCCACACGAAGGCGGCGAACTTGTAGCGCCGCGGCTCGGGTTCGTACCGGTCGAGCCACCAGTAGGCGAGCCACAGCAGGGGCAGCGGGATCAGCGCATAGCCGATGGACACGCTTGCACCGGTGACGTCCTCCGCCCCGAGGGAGATGGCGACCACCCCCACGACGCCGAGGAGGCTGACCACGACGACAGCGGCGATCCACCACCGGCGCCCACGCTGGCGAAATGCTTCGGTGTAGACCGGAAGGCGGCCCGGCGGGACCACCGGCTGGACAGCGGAAGTCGTCGACGCGTCACTCACGCGGCCAGCGTAGGGGATCGTGGCGACAGCCCGGGCAGATACGCTGGTCAGGCGCGCCCGTAGCTCAGGTGGATAGAGCAAGAGCCTTCTAATCTCTAGGTCGCAGGTTCGAATCCTGCCGGGCGCACTCCTCGGCGGTCGAGTGGACCGACCGGTTGGTGACCAGTCGCTTGGCGTGCGTGATGGCGTCCGGAGTCTCGGCGAAGATGAGACCCTCCCGGCGCAGCCTGCTCGCGACGCCGAGAGTGGACAGCATGTCGTCGTGTCCGGGAGCGATCCCAGAGACGATCACCGTGATGCCACGATGCTCGAGCCTGCTGATGGTGTCGCCCAGGATCCGCGCTCCGGTGGCATCCATCGCGCTGACTCGGGACATCCGCAAGATCACCACCTGCACGTCCACGACATCCACGACGTCCAGCAGCACCCGGTGTGCGGCGGCGAAGAACAACGGTCCGTCGAGGCGGAAGGCGACGATGTGCTGGCTGAGCAGCGCATGCTCCTCGGCGGAGTGGTCACCAGCCTCGAGCGGAACCACCTCCAGGCGGGCGCTCTGGGCCACGGCTCGCAGCGCGAGGACGATCGCCAAGCCGACTCCCACGCCCACGGCCATCACGAGGTCGACCACGACGGTCATCGCGAAAGTGGAGACGAGGATGATCGCGTCAGCCCGGGTCGCGTGCATCAGCGCCCGGATCGGCCCTGCCTCGACCATCTTGATGCACGTCGCGAACAGGACACCGGCCAACGCCGCGAGCGGGATGCTCGCGACCATCGGGGCGGCGGCGAAGATCACGACCAGCAGGACCACCGAGTGCGTGACGGAGGACAGGCGTGATCGAGCACCCGCGCGCACGTTCACGGCGGTCCGTGCGATGGCGGCGGTCGCCGGAATTCCACCGAACAGCGGCGTGACGACGTTGGCCAGCCCCTGACCGAAGAGCTCTCGGTCCGGATCGTGCCGCTGGTTGACGCTCATGCCGTCGGCCACGGTCGCGCACAGCAGACTCTCCAACGCGGCCAGCGCGGCGACTGCGAGCGCCGGCGCCAGCAGGGACCCGGCAGCACCCAGGTCCACGAACGCCACGGACGGCGCGGGAAGGCTGGATGGCAGATCGCCGACCGGGACCAGCTCCCAACCGAGGAAGTGGGTCGTCACGGTGGCCACGACCACCCCGATCAGGGAGAACGGCAGCCCCGGACGCCAGCGCGACCCACCGAGCATCAACGCCGCCACGACCAGAGCCACGACCGGGGCCGGGTAGTGAGGCTCTCTCGCCCACTGTTCCGCAGCGTCTGCGGCTGACGCCCACACCTTCTCTCCGGACGCATCGGTGATGCCGAGCGCGGCGGGGACCTGTTGCAAGGTGATGACGACAGCGATGCCAGCCGTGAACCCCTCGATGACCGAGACCGGCAGGTAGCGCACCCACCGGCCGACCTTCGCAGCCGCCATGACGATCAGCATCAATCCGGCCAGAGCCCCCACCATGAGGACACCGGTGCTTCCGTGCTGATGCACGACTGGGACGAGGACGACGGTCATCGCGCCCGTCGGGCCTGAGACCTGGAGATTCGAGCCGCCGAACACAGCGGCGACGATGCCGGCGACCACGGCGGTGGCCAGCCCCGCCTGGGCTCCCAACCCCGAGGCGACACCGAACGCCAGCGCCAGTGGCAACGCCACCACCGCGACCGTCAGGCCTGCCATCAGGTCGTGCCTGGGGTGCTGACCCATGGCTGCCAGATCAGTCCGCCGGGGCAACAGGTCGACAACCGGACCCCATGCTGCTTTCAGCGCGAGGATGGTCCTGCCGCGGGACGAAACCGAAATCACTCCGGCTCGACCGAGTCGCGCAGCTCGCCGAGCAGGCTCTCCTGCTCGCTCCACATCGCTGCCAGGATCCGGCGACCCGACAGCAGCAGCTGGGCCACGTCGGGCGTGGCGAGCGTGTAGACGACCGCCGAACCAGCACGAGACGAGCTCACGAGACCCGCCCGGCGCAGAACCGCCAGCTGCTGGGAGAGGTTCGATGACTCGACCTGGATGTCGGCCAGCAGCTCGCTGACGTGGCGGGGCCCGTCCTGCAACAGCTCGAGGACGCGGATGCGCACCGGGTGCCCGAGCGTCTTGAACAGCTCGGCCTTGGCCTCGTACAGCGGCACGCTCGAGATCACGGCGAGTCAGCCCCTTGCCGACGACGATGTGGACACGTGAAGGATACATCACATGAAGAATTCTTCATATCGCGTGAAGGAGCCACTAGTGTCGTCGACAACGCATCGTGTACTTCTGAGAGGACTCCACCACCATGGCAAGAGCTGATGAGGCCCTGCAGGCAGCCGGACTGACCAATCCGAAGGTCCATGAGTACGTGACGTACTGGGCCGATCTCACTGGAGCGGACGCCGTCGAGGTCGTCAACGCATCCGACGACGCTCGGCTGATCCGCGAGGCGTTGGCGTCAGGTGAGATCGAGCCGGCTGGCGAGGGTCTGTACTACTCACGCAGCTATGTGAAGGACACCGCGCGCTCGGAGGAGCGCACGATCGTGGCCACGAACAACCCCGAGGACAAGGGCATCTACAACAACTGGCGGCCGGCCGCCGAGATGCGCCCCCTGCTCGAAGACCGCATGCGTGGCGCTTCGGCGGGCAAGACGATGTACGTCATCCCCTATCTCATGGCACCACCCGGCAACGCCCTCGCACCCTGGGCCACCGGGGTGCAGGTCACCGACACCCGGACCGTTGCTCTGCACATGATCCGCATGGCGCGCGTCGGCGCCGAGTTCCTGGAGAACCTCGACGACCCGGACCAGTTCGTCCGCGCCGTCCACGTGAGCGGCGACCTGGAGAACCTCGGCCAGGGAACGCCCGACGACCAGCGCTACTTCGTGACCGTCGCCGACGAGCGCACGATCTTGCACTTCGGCTCGTCGTACGGCGGGAATGCCCTGCTCGGCAAGATCGCCCACGGCCTGCGCCAGGCCGCCTACGACGGCTGGGCGTCGCGCACGTTCCTCGCCGAGCAGTACATGCTGATCGGCATCCACGACAAGCAGACCGGCACGACTCACCACATCTGCGGGGGCTTCCCGAGCGCCTCGGGCAAGACCAACCTCGCGATGATGCTGGCGCCGGACGTGCTCGGCGAGCGCTATCACGTGTCGTTCTACGGCGACGACATCGCGTGGCTGTGGGTCGATGAGGCCAGCGGCAAGCTCTACGGCATGAACCCGGAGTACGGCGTCTTCGGCGTCGCCAAGGACACCAACGAGGGCACCAACCCGACCGCCCTGGCATCCATCGCCGCGGGTACCGACGCGATCTTCACCAACATCGCCTACAACCCCACGACCCACGAGGTGTGGTGGGAAGGCCGCACGCCGGCACCGCCGGCCGACCCGTCGGGCTGGCTCGACTGGACCGGCTCCCCCATCGCCGATCGCGAACCGGGCGACCACAGCCCGTGGGCGCATCCCAACAGCCGATTCACCACGACCTTGGACAACGTCCCGAACATTGCGCCGGACTACAACGCCTCGGCCGGCGTGCCGATCGACGCGATCATCTTCGGCGGCCGTACCCGCGACCGTGAACCGCTCATCCGCGCCATCACGGACCTGGCCGAGGGCGTCTACGACGGCCTGACGCTGGGTGCCGAGGCCACGTCGGCGGCCGAGGGCGTCGAGGGCCAGCTGCGCTACGACCCGATGTCCAACCGACCGTTCATGGCATACGGCGAGGGCGACTACGCCCAGCACTACCTCAACATCGTCGGAGCGGCCAAGGACCTGCCGATCTTCGCGCACGTCAACTGGTTCCAGCGCGATCCCGAGGACGGGCACTTCCTGTGGCCCGGCTACCGCGACAACCTGCGTCCCCTGCTGTGGCTCCTGCAGCTCAAGAACGGCGAGGTCACGGGCCGCCAGACTCCCGTCGGCATCATTCCGACGGCTGAGGAGCTCAACCTCGAGGGCGTCGACATCACGGATCAGGATCTCGAGACGATCTTGTCGATCGACGTGCCCCGCTGGCAGCAGGAGATGGGCCACCGCGAGGAGCATCTCGCGCAGTTCCGCAATCTTCCCGAGGCCATCTGGGAAGCTCACCGGCGCGTGGCCGCTGCCCTGGAGCTGACCGAGTCATAGGGATGCGCTCATGTCCCCCTTGGTGACCACCCTCACCGGCTTCGGTTTCGGGATCTCCCTGATCGTCGTCATCGGCGCCCAGAACGCCTACGTGCTGCGTCAGGGGCTGCGCCGCGAGCACGTGGCCATCGTGGTCGGAATCTGCGCGGCGTCCGACGCGCTGCTCATCATCGCCGGCGTGGGCGGACTCGGCGCCATCATCGACGCAGCGCCTCGCGCGCTCGACGTCATGCGGGTCGTCGGTGCGGTGTTCCTGCTTGGCTACGCGTTCGTGGCTGTCCGCCGGGCGCTGCACCCCCAGGTGCTCGACCCCGCCAGCGACGGTGGACCCGTCATCACAGCCCGTCGAGCGGTGACGACGGCGCTTGCTCTGACCTGGCTGAATCCGCACGTGTATCTCGACACGGTGTTGCTGCTCGGTTCGGTGGCTCGGTCCCACGGGGACGACCGTTGGTGGTTCGGGTTCGGTGCGGTTGTTGGCAGCGTGGTGTGGTTCTCGGCGCTCGGATTCGGCGCACGCCTGCTGCAGCCGGTCTTCGCTCGACCTCTCGCGTGGCGCGTCCTCGACTCCTTCATCGCCGTGCTGATGGTGATCATCGCCACGACCCTGCTGCGCGAGGTCTGAGTCACCCACCACAATGGCGGCATGTCACACGCCCGATCCGCCGCGCTGGTCCTGATCGGAGGAACCGCTGGCACCCTCGGCCGGCACGGGATCGCTGAGTGGTGGGCCGGCTCGTCAGCAGGCTGGCCCTGGCCGACCTTCGTCGTGAACATCGTCGGCTCCCTGCTCCTCGGCATGGTCGTCGCCCGGATCGCGCGACCGGACGACTCCCGTCGTCTGTTCGTCGGCACCGGGTTGCTCGGCGGCTTCACCACCTACAGCGCCTTCGCGGTCGAGACCGACCGACTGTTTCGCGACGACCGACTGGCTCTGGCGTTGTTGTACCCCACGGTCACGGTCGCTCTCGGCGTCGTTGCCGCCATCACCGGCATGCTGCTCGGACGGCGGGTGAACGCGTGATCCTTGCCCTCATGGCCGTGGCCGGCGGCATCGGCGCAGCCGCCCGCTACGGGGTCGATGTTCGCCTGTCGCCACCCACCGCGACCCGACTCCCCCGCGCCACGCTGGCGGTCAACATCACCGGATCTCTCCTGCTGGGACTGCTGGTCGGGCTCGACGCCGGACCGGACGTGCTCACGGTTCTCGGCACCGGCTTCCTCGGCGGCTACACGACGTTCAGCTCAGCCTCGGTGGAGGTCGCGAGGCGCGTCCTGGAGGGGCGCCGTCTCGACGGGCTGCTCACGGCGACGGTCATGATCGTGAGCTGTGTCGCGGTCGCCTCGGTGGGCGTGTTCCTCGGCCACCTGGTCTGACGCGCGTCAGGCGGCCAGACCGGCCCGGATGTCGTCGCGCATCTGAACCAGTTCGGGGTAATCGTCGAAGAAGTCGAACTTCTCATCCAACACGCTGCCCGGAACGACGTCGCGAACCTCACCGTCGTCGCTGACCGTGCGAGCGTCCGCGTCGCTGAGGATCCATTCGGCGAAGACCTCTGCCACGTCCTCCGTCGGGATCGTGGCGGCGTACTCGGTGGGGTAGACCTCAGGGTCGTACTCCGCGTCTTCTTCATACTCGAACTGCGTGAAGTAGTCCGTCAGGTAGGAATCGTCCGTGGGGCACTCCGGCACGGCGTACACAGCACACTCAACCGGCTCGTCGGAGGCTTCCTCCTCGGCCGTCAACGGGGTGATCTGACCGGGGCGCAGGGTGAGCAGGTGGGCGAACTCGTGCACCATGGTGCGGTCGAGCTCGGCACCTGTCGAGGAACCCGTGGTGTCGAGCGCCAGGTAGAACTCGTCGTAGATCGGCGCTTCGTCGTCGTCCACGGGGTTCTGCATCGCGCCATCAGTCCCGGCCGAGCCCTCCTGCGAGATCGACACGAAGTGCGTGACCTCGGGTCGGTACTCAGCCGGAATCACCTCGGTGAATCGGTCGAAGACCTCCTGCTGGTCATCGTCGGCACCACTGATCGTGTCATCGTCGGAGATCTCGAAGACTCCCAGCACCTCGATGCTGTCGTCGCCTAGATCGATGGCCACTGTCGCGTCCGGATCGGGCTTCGAGGACGCGTCGCCACCGTCTCCTCCACAGGCAGAGAACACGAAGCCAGCAGCAACAATGGCCGCCACGGTACGCAACTTCATGATCGTCACGCACCGAATTCGGTGACTCAGCCCTTGGCTCCGGCGTCGATGGCCTTCTGCAGCTCATCCGGCGTCGGGTTCTCCACGATCTCGCCCGCCACGTAGACCGTCGGGGTGCCAGTGACACCGTTCTTCGTGCCGGCTTCCTTGGCATCGTCGATCCAACGGTTGAACTTCTCGGTCTTGATGCACGAGTCGAGTCCGGTCAGGCCGAGAGTCTTCGCGGCCTCGATCAGATCGGCGTCCTCTGCACCGGGAGTGCCCTCCTCGGGCTGGTTCAGGTACAGGTAGTCGTGCACCTTCTGGTAGTCCGCTGACGCCGCCCGCGTCGAGCGCGCACAGCGGCGAAGTTGGTGGCGCGATGCGAGTACCGGTTCGGGCTGGCGCCGAGCTCGTCGAGGAACGAGAACGGTCGGTAGGTGATGGTGATGGCGCCGGACTCGACCTGCTGCTTGAGGAATTCACCGCTGGTGGCCTCGAACGAACGGCAGCCGGGACACTGGAAGTCCTCGTACAGCTCGACCGAGACAGGGTCGGCGGCCGGCTCGCCGCCGGCAGCGGCGGCGTCGTAGACGATGCCGTAGTCGTCGGTGACGTTGGCCGGCGTGTTGAGTGCGGTGTCCTTGGCATTGCTGTCGCTGACGCCCTTGATGGCCACACCTGCCACGACGACCAGGATCAGGACGACGGCGACGATGCCGACCGAGATCAGGTTGCGCTGACGCTTGTCGGCCTTCTCCCGCTCCTTGCGCATCTGCTCGGCGCGGGCGGCTCGTTGCTGACGGTCGTTGGCCACTCTTGAGTCTCCTGGTCTGGGTGGGGCACCACGGACAACAACGACGAGGTCGGTCCGTTGGTTCCAGCGGGTGGGTCTTTCGTGCTGGGGGTTCCGTCGCCGAGCCTACCGGCCGTGGGTCATCACCTCGGTGCGTGGCGTACTAGGGTTCCTCGGGTGAACGACAAGCTGGTGTGGATCGACTGCGAGATGACCGGACTCTCCCTCGAGCATGATGCGCTCGTCGAGGTGGCCGCTCTCGTCACCGACTACGAGCTCAATGTCCTCGGTGAAGGTGTCGATCTGGTCATCAAACCGCCACAGCAGGCGCTGGAGCAGATGAATGACTTCGTGCGCGCCATGCACACCACGTCGGACCTGATCACCGAGCTCGACGCCGGCCTGAGTCTCGCCGACGCGGAGGAGCAGGTGCTGGCCTACGTGCGTGAGCACGTGCCGGAGCCCGGCAAGGCCCCCATGGCGGGAAACACGATCGGCACCGACCGCGCGTTCCTCGCCCGCGACATGCTCGGGCTCGAGAGCTGGCTGCACTATCGCGTCATCGACGTCTCCTCCATCAAGGAGCTGGCTCGTCAGTGGTTCCCGCGCGCCTATTTCGCGGCTCCGGCCAAGGCGGGCCACCACCGCGCGCTGGTCGACATCCAGGAGAGCATCGAGGAGCTGAGGTATTACCGCCGCGCGGTGTTCCAGCCCGCGCCGGGCCTCGACTCCGAGGCCGCCAAGGCGATCGCGACCGAGGTCGCTGGCTCGTTGACGGGTCAGGTCTGACCCCTTCTGCGGTTGCGGTAGACTTGATGTCGCCGTGCCGGGCACAACCTGGCACGCGTGGTGGGCGTAGCTCAGTTGGTAGAGCACCGGCTTGTGGTGCCGGTGGTCGCGGGTTCAAGTCCCGTCGTTCACCCCACGGATCGGCCCTCCGACCGGCGTCATCGCCGCTTGGGGGGCCGATCGCCGTGTGGCAGGACTAAGGTCGACGCATGGCCGAGCCGAAATCCTCCCACCAGACCGCCCAGCTACGGACAAGCGCCGCGCGCGTGCTGCAGGTGGTGTGCACACTCATCGCGGTCATGACCGCGATCGCCGCCATCGCCGTGGCAGCCCGCAACAGTGTCAACGCCGACAACGTGCTGATCGAGCTCGTCACCGGCGTGGCCAACACGTTTGACGGCCCCTTCAGCCGATCCAATGGCGTCTTCGACTTCAGTGGCGACAGCGCCGAGACCCGCAATGCGTTGGTCAACTGGGGCATCGCCGCGGTGGCGTGGCTCGCCATCGGGCGACTGCTGTCGGCAGTCGTGCGCCCCTAGCCGGTGGTCAGGGTGATGTTGCCGCTGCCGGTGGTCACGCGGACGAACCCGTCGCCGTCCGGGTCGGACGTGAGCTGGGATCGCACCTGGCCGCTGCCCGTCTTGGTCGTCACCCCATAGGAACGATCCCCTGAGGGGATCATCGCCCGCACGTTGCCGCTGCTGGTGGTGGCCTTGAACGCGAACGGCTGGGTCGCGAAGTCGGCTTCAATCCCACCCATGGCTGTCTCCACCTGGAACTCGTCGACACCCAGTCCCGTGGCCTTGACGTCTCCGCTGGTGGTGCTGACGGTGAGGACGCCCTTGGTGATGGACACCGCTCGCACGTTGCCGTCCGTGGTGCGGATGACCAGCGGAAGGCCGGGCGGCACCTGCAAGGTCGTGGCCACGCCGCACCCGGGGTTGAGCCATGCCTGACACACGCTGACGATCTTGATCTCGTCGTCTCGTCGCCCGACCTGATAGTCGGTCTTGCGCAGCCCGCTGGTGATGCTGGACGTGATGGTCAGCAGGTCGGGTTCGCCCTCGACGATGCGGATGTCTGCATCAGTGGCCGTGACGACCAGCTGGGCGACCTCGCCGAGATCGACCTGGCTCGTGGCCACGCGGGTGTCACGGGTCAGGATCGAGGCGCCGAGCACCACCGCCGCGAGCGCCGACACCGCCACCAACGTGCTGGCGACCGTGATGACGGTGCGAACCGCTGGTGACCTGACGTCGTAGTCGGCGACGGTCTCTACCGGTTCGGCGCGTCGCTTCATCGGGTGGGCCTCACGCGGTGACCGACACCGGCACGACGTCGCCGGCGCCCATGCGCGCAGCGTCCGCCGTCTCGTCGTCCGGCATGGTCTGGCTCTCGCGCTCCGCCTCGACGCGCTTGAGGTAGTGGTTGACCTCGTTGGCTCGCTGCTCCGGGGTCCAACCGAGCACCTCGCCCATCAGGGTCGCGACCTCCTCGGCGACGTCGGTGCCGCGGTCGAAGGTCTCGATCGAGATCCGGGTACGGCGGGCGATCGTGTCCTCGAGGTGCCGCGCGCCCTCATGCGTGGTCGCGTAGACCACCTCGGCGCGCAGATAGTCATCTGCTCCGGTCAGCGGTCCGCCGAGGTCCTTCTGCTCGGCGATGAGGTCCAGCACCTCGTGGGCCAACGATCCATAGCGCTTGAGCAGGTGCTCGATGCGGCCGATGCCGAGCCCGCTGGCCGACGCCAGCAGATGGCGCTGATTCCAGACCGCGTCGTAGCCGTCCGCGCCCAGCAGCGGCACGTCCTCGGTGCACGACGGCGGCACCATGCGGTCCAGCTGGCTGGACATGGCGTGCACGGCCGCATCGACCGCGTCCTTCGCCATGATCCGGTAGGTCGTGTACTTGCCGCCGGCGACGACGACCAGGCCCTTGACGCTGGTCGCCACGGCGTGCTCGCGCGACAACTGGCTGGTGGCGTCGTCCTCGCCGTGCAGCAGGGGGCGCAGACCCGCAAACACGCCCTCGACGTCGTCGTGGGTCAGCGGCTCGACCAGTACGGCATTGATGTGGTTGAGGAGGTAGTCGATGTCGCTGCGGCTGGCAGCCGGGTGGTCCTTGGACAAGGACCAGTCCGTGTCGGTGGTGCCGATGATCCAGTGCCGACCCCATGGGATGACGAACAGCACCGACTTCCCGGCGCGCAGGATCAAGCCAGACTCGCTCCGGATGCGGTCGCGCGGCACGACGAGGTGCACGCCCTTGCTGGCGCGCACGTGGAACTGCCCGCGCTCACCGGCCAGCGCCTGGGTCTCGTCGGTCCAGACCCCGGTGGTGTTGACGACCTGGCGAGCCCGGACGTCGAACTCACGACCTGACTCCAGGTCCTTGACGGTGGCGCCGACGACGCGATCGCTCTCGCGCAGCAGTCCGATGACGCGGGTCCGGCTGGCCACGTGCGCGCCGTAGGCGGCGGCAGTGCGCGACAGGAACATCGTGTGGCGGGCGTCGTCGACCTGCGCGTCGTAGTAGTGCAGTGCACCGATGAGGGCGTCACGCTTGAGCGCGGGGACCAGTCGGCGCGCGCCGCGTCGAGTCAGGTGGCGGTGGTGCGGCACGCCGCGGGATCGACCCGACAGGGCGGCCATCGAGTCGTACAGGGCCACGCCGGCGCCGGCGTAGACCCGCTCCCAGACCCGGTGCTTCAACGGATACAGAAATGGCACGGGGTGCACCAGGTGCGGGGCGAGCTTCTCCAGCAACAGACTGCGCTCGGCCAACGCCTCGGCGACGAGCCGGAAGTCGAGCATCTCCAGATAGCGCAGACCGCCGTGGATGAGCTTGCTGGACCGGCTCGAGGTGCCGGACGCGAAGTCGCGCGCCTCGACGAGTCCGACCGACAGGCCCCGGGTGGCCGCATCGAGGGCAGCGCCGCCGCCGACCACTCCCCCGCCGATGACGAGCACGTCCAGCTGCTCGACCTCCATGGCGTCAAGGGCGTACTGGCGGGACTGCGGGGACAGAGCAACCGATCGCATGCGTTCAGTCAATCAGCCTCGGTCGAATGATGTCGAAATGAGGTGCGTCATCTGATCTCGCCGCTGACGTCCCCATGCGGGATCTTGGTCGTCGGGATGGTGCCGAGTCGACCCTTCTGGAAGTCCTCGAAGGCCTGCAACACCTCAGCCCTCGTGTTCATCACGAACGGGCCGGCCCAGGCGATCGGCTCGCGGATCGGCAGACCTCCCAGCACCACGACGTCGAGGGACTCGTGTCGCGACTCCTGACCGATGGCAGCGCCGACCGTGATGGTCTCGCCGTGGCCCAGCACGGCCAGCTGTCCGGTGTGGATCGGCCGGCGGTCGTGACCGACGTATCCGTCGCCGCCAAGCACGTAGACGAGCGCGTTGAAGTCCGTGCGCCACGGCACGACCAGCTCGGCTCCCGGTGCGAGCGTGGCGTGCACCATGGCCATCGGCGTGTGGGTGCTGCCGGGGCCCTTGACACCGTCGACCTCGCCCGCGATGACGCGCAGCAGCGCTCCGCCGTCCGGGCTCGACGCCAGACCGACATCGGTGCCGCGGATGTCTTGGTAGGCCGGGGGCTTCCACTTGTCAGCGCGCGGCAGGTTGACCCACAGCTGCAAGCCGTGGAAGAGGCCGCCGGACCGAACCAGCCACTCCGGCGGCGTCTCGATGTGCAGAAGCCCACTGCCTGCGGTCATCCACTGGGTGTCGCCGTCGGTGATGGATCCGCCGCCGCCGTGACTGTCCTGGTGATCCATGACGCCGTCGATCATGTACGTCACGGTCTCGAAACCACGATGCGGGTGCCACGGAGTCCCCTTCGGCTCGCCGGGCGCGTACTCCACCTCACCCATCTGGTCGAGGTGGATGAAGGGGTCGAGGCGTGCGGGGTCGACGCCTGCGAAGGCACGGCGGACGGGAAAGCCCTCCCCCTCATGCCCTTGCGGGGCGGTGGTGACGCTGACGACGGCGCGGTCCTCGGTCTGGGTGGTCGCGGCGGTCACCCGCGGCAGCGCGGTCCAGTCGTCGACGGTGATGGCGGGCATCTCGGCTCCTCACAAGTTGATGGTGTCAATATAGTTCAACGTTCAATCACTGTCCATCCATTCCCACCATCGATCTGCCGTGCTTCGAGAAACCCTCGATAGGCTCGCCCCATGTCAGACTCCAGCGGGACGGACGTGCAGGTCGTCATCGTCGGCGGGGGCCACAATGCGCTCGTCGCCGCGATCTACCTGGCCAGAGCCGGCCTCGGCGTCGAGATCGTCGAGCAGCTGGCCCAGGTGGGCGGAGCGGCGATCAGCGCGCAGACGTTCGAGGGCCACGACGCCCTCCTCTCGCGGTACTCCTACCTGGTCAGCGTGATGCCGCAGTCCCTGATCGACGACCTCGGGCTGCGGCTCGAGCTGCTGTCCCGCGACGTCGCCTCCTACTCGCCGCACGCCGGTGGTGGCTTGCTGGTCGAGACGGTCGAGGGACCTGCCACCCGCGACTCCTTCCACGACCTGACCGGGTCCCACACCGAGTTCACCGCCTGGCAGCGCTTCTACGCCGAGATCGGCACCATCGCGGCGGCGGTCGCACCGACGTTGCTGACTCCGCTCCCCCGCGCTGAGACCGTGCGTGCTGCCGTCGACCCGACGATCTGGGCCGATGTGGTCGAGCAACCACTCGGCGCGGCGATCGAGCGTCGATTCACCCACGACCTGGTGCGCGGAGTGGTCGGCACCGACGCCCTGATCGGCACCTTCGCTTCGCTGCACGATCCAACCCTGATCCAGAACCGCTGCTTCCTGTACCACCTGATCGGCAACGGGACCGGCGAGTGGCGCGTGCCGGTCGGCGGCATGGGTGCCGTCACGGGAGAGCTGGAACGGGTGGCTCGCGAGGCCGGGGTGGTGATTCGGACCGATGCCCGCGTCACCGAGGTCGAGGCGCGGGACGATCACGTCACGGTGCGCGGCGACGATTTCGCGATCACCGCCGACTGGCTGCTCAGCGGCGTTGCACCGTACGTGCTGGACCTGATGCGAGGACATCAACCCGGGATCAAGCCGTCCGGGTCGCAGCTGAAGGTCAACCTGCTGCTGTCCCGACTCCCTGCGCTGAAGTCCGGTGTCGACCCTGCCATCGCCTTCGCCGGCACGTTCCACGTCGGCGAGACGATGACCGAGCTGGAGACGGGCTGGCACCAGGCGGCCCACGGCGCACTGCCCGAGCACGCCGCCGGCGAGCTGTACTGCCACACGCTGACCGACCGGTCGATCCTCGGCCCCGATCTGGCCGCCACAGAAGCGCAGACGCTCACCTACTTCGGCCTGCACACGCCCTACGAGGTGCTGCCCGACGACGAGGCCGCCGACGAGGCGCTGGCCCGCATGATCGCGGCGCTCAACGAGCACCTCGCCGAGCCGATCGAGCCGCTGATCCTCGGAGTGGAGCGCAAGTCGCCCCGGGACATCGAGGCCGCCCTGGGCATGCCGGGCGGACACATCTTCCACGGCGACCTGCAGTGGCCGTGGCTGGCGGACACCGAGACGGCGACGCTGCCCGCCGAGCGCTGGGGCGTCGACACCGACCACCCACGGATCCTGATGTGCGGATCTGGTGCGCGCCGAGGTGGCGCAGTGAGTGGCCTCGGCGGCCACAACGCCGCCCACGCGCTGCTGGACTTCCTCGACGCCCAGCAGCACTGATTTTCACTCGACGGGGCGCTGGTGATATTGTTTTTCTGCGCAAGCACCCTTAGCTCAATTGGTAGAGCAGCTGACTCTTAATCAGCGGGTTCCCGGTTCGAGTCCGGGGGGGTGTACAGCCAAGAAGCTCCGGTCGTCCAGTGAATCTGGAAGGCCGGAGCTTCTCGCATCGTCAGGCCGCGTGCGTCGGCCGGTAGCGGGCGCGCCGCATCATCGCCGTGCCGGTCAGCATGAGGGCCGCCGCGGCTGCGAGGAGCCACGGGGTCGGACCGCCGCTGTCGGGAAGTTCGGCGGTCGAACCCCCGCCACTGGTCGACTCCGCGGCACCGCCCGACGACAGGTCGCCGTCCGTGTCGTCCGCGTCCTCGGTCGCCATCGGTGCCGTCCGTGTCATCGGTGCCGTCCGTGTCATCGGTGCCGTCCGTGTCCTCGGTGCCGTCCGTGTCCTCGGTGCCGTCCGTGTCATCGGTGCCGCCCGTGTCATCGGTGTCGGTCTCCTCGTCGGTGCTGACCACGCAGCTCGGACGACTGATCGTGTTGTTGTCCAGGGTGACGGCCGCGGTGCGGGCGAGCAGACGCCCGACGAACGTCGCGCCTTGCTGGGCCGTGATCGCCTCGGTGTAGGCCATCACGGTGCCGTGGAATTCCGTCCTGGTCCCGAACGTCGCCGCCGACCCGACCTGCCAGAAGATGTTGCACGCCTGGGCGCCGCCGGTGAGCACGACCTCGCTGTCCACCGCGGTGATCAGGGTGGTGCCGGCCTGGAAGATGAAGACCTTGTTCGACGGCAGTCCATCACTTCGCCCACCGTCGAGGGTCAGGGTTCCCGTCAGGCCGAGCTCGGTGACCGCCTTGTAGACGCCACCCACCAACGTCTTGCCCCCCAGCTCGGTCTCGACACTGGTGGGCGGATGCGCCCCGGCCGCTTCGTCGTACGCGGTCACGAGATCGTCCTTCGCCTGCTGGGTCACGGCGTTGCCGGCCTGGTTGGTGCCGTCCAGGGTGACCCCCGGGATGGTCTGGTCCGTGGTGGGGAACGAGCCGATGTCGCCTTGAATGGTCGTGGTGCCGGTGTTCGTGATGCCCGCGCCGGCGAGCACGGCGAACTGACTGGTCGTGCGGAGCTGGACCGGGGTGTCCGCGTCGGCTGCCTGCGCGGCAGGTGCGCGGATCGAGGCCACGGCCAGGGTGGCGAGCACGGCCGACCCCACGAGCGCGATGGGGAGCCTGCGGTCAAGTCGTCCAGTAGAGATCAGAGTGAGCATGGTCAGGGCCTTTTACAGTCGGACGCGTCGCGTCCGAGATCGAGATGCGCCCACTCACGTCACGACGATGTCGTCGCACGCATGCCGCATGGTCCGCAACAGCCCTCCCGCGAGATCGCAGCAGCCATGTCCAAGGGGCGGAGGCTGCTGGCGCGTCCCAATCTGCGACGCCGTGGCTCTCCCTCGCCTGCGTCCCCCCGACCACTCGGAAAGTGACTTTTGTCCCACGAATTCCAGGACCTTGCGCCACAGCATGCCACACGATCGTCCCGCTTCCCGGCATCGCAGCCGTGAACGAGTCGAGTTTTCGTGGCTCAGCCGTCGGAAAGCTGTCGACGTGGGCGGACTCCCGCCAGTCGACGCGATCACCGTCCGGCCTGCGCTGGCGCCACTCGATCTTCGGGCAGGTGTCCATGACCATCGGGACACCTGCGGCGGTGGTGCGCTCGAAGGCGTCCACGTCGATGACACCCAGCTGGAACCACACCCCTTTGGCGCCCACCTGGACCGCTTCGTCGGCGAACTGCCCAGCGGCGTCGGAGCGCCGGAAGACGTCCACCACGTCGATCGGGAAGGGCACGTCGGCCAAGGTGGCGTATCCCTGCTCCCCCAGCACCGTCGGCGCCGACGGGTGGATCGGCACGATCGTCTTGCCCCGCGACTGCAGCAGTTTGGCGATCGAGTACGCCATCCTGCTCTCGTTGGTCGACAACCCGACCACGGCCCAGGTCTTCAGATCGTCGAGCATCAACGAGACGGCTGCCGGTTCCTGCCACGAGTCACTCATGACTCCACGCTAGCCGCCCCACGGAATAGCCACCCGACGCAACCGGTTGTGACGGACATGAAGATCATGCTCACCGGCGGTACCGGATTCATCGGGTCCGCCGTGCTTGACCACCTCGTCGACGCTGGCCACCAGGTCACGGCGGCCGTCCGCAACCAGTCGTCATCCCTCGCCGCCGAG
Organism: uncultured Actinomycetota bacterium; assembly: GCA_963769445.1. Classification (GTDB taxonomy): domain Bacteria; phylum Actinomycetota; class Actinomycetes; order Propionibacteriales; family Nocardioidaceae; genus Aeromicrobium. The sequence goes on from CAVYLO010000004.1 coordinate 1,109,478, forward strand.
AAGGCAGGCGCGGTCGCCGTGATCGGCGACCTGTTCGACACCACGTGGCTGGCCAGCGAGCTGCGCACGCACGACGCGTTGATCCACACCGCGGGCGGCAACGAGAACGACGCGACGCTCAACGACGCGGTGATCGACGCGGCTCTCAGTGCCTTCTCCGGCACCAGCAAGCCGTTCGTGCACACCGGGGGCATCTGGATGTACGGATCCAACCCCAGCATCAGCGAGACCAGCACGGTCGCACCGCCGACGATCGCCGCGTGGCGTCCCGCCGGTGAGCAGCGTCTGCTCGCGTCCGGCATCCGAGCGTCAGTCGTGCAGCCGGGCATCGTCTACGGCCACGGCTCAGGCATCCCCGCCCAGGTGGCACGCGGCGGGCCGCTTCCCGGCACGGGCGAGCAGCGCTGGACCACGGTGCACGTCGAGGATCTTGCCGACCTCTACCTCCGGGCGCTCGACGCCCCCGGCGGCCAGTCCTACATCGGCGCCAGCGGTCAGAACCCAACGGTGCGCGAGATCGGCGAAGCGCTTGGCGGCAACATCGCGTTTGCTGGCGACGAGGCGACCCGCGAGAACCTCGGGGCATTCGGCGAAGCGTTGCTGCTGGACCAGGCGGCCACCGGCGCCAAGGCCAAGTCGCTCGGCTGGCAACCCTCGCGCCCCAGCCTGATCGAAGAGCTGGCCACCGGCTATCCCGACGAGCGGTAGGGGACGCCTCGAACATCCGGCATGTGCGGCCTGGAGCGACCCCCGCCCTAGTCCCATCGGGATGTCGGACGACATACTGGCGGGAGTTTTGTCGACTGCCCCATGAGGAGACGTGACCCCCGTGCGCAACCCCCGAGCTTTCCTCCGCCCCCTTGCCGTCGGAGCCCCGATCCCGGTGGCCGACATTCCGTTTCGCCCGAGCCGGATGATCCACTTCTTCGACCCGAGCAATCCCAAGATGGCCGACAAGGTGCCCGACATCGCGCCCAAGGTCGACATCATCCTCGGCAACCTCGAGGACGCGATCAAGACCGAGAACAAGGAAGCCGCCCGACAGGGCCTGGTCGACATCGCGAAGAAGACCGACTTCGGCCACACCCAGTTGTGGTGCCGCGTCAACAGCCTCGACTCGCCGTGGGTGCTCGACGACATCATCACCCTGGTCACCGAGATCGGCGACAAGCTCGACGTCATCATGGTGCCCAAGGTCGAGGGCGCGCAGGACATCCACTACGTGGACCGCCTGTTGGCCCAGCTCGAGGCCCGCGCCGGCGTGCAGCGCCCGATCCTCGTGCACGCGATCCTCGAGACCGCCGAGGGCATGACCAACGTCGAGGAGATCGCCGCCGCCAGTCCGCGCATGCAGGGCATCAGCCTCGGCCCCGCCGATCTCGCCGCCAGTCGCCGCATGAAGACCACCCGCGTGGGCGGCGGCCACCCCGGCTACCTCGTGCGCGAGGATCCGACCGGAGAGGACCTGACGACGGGCCGCAGCACCTACCAGCAGGACCTGTGGCATTACACGATCGCGCGGATGGTCGACGCCTGCGCCGGCAACGACATCTTGCCGTTCTACGGTCCGTTCGGTGACATCAAGGACGTCGTGGCGTGCGAGGACCAGTTCCGCAACGCCTTCCTGCTCGGCTGCGTCGGCGCGTGGAGCCTGCACCCGGTGCAGATCGACATCGCCAAGAAGGTCTTCTCCCCCGACCCGGCCGACGTGGCACACGCCAAGGAGGTCGTCGAGGCGATGGGCGACGGCTCCGGCGCCGTCATGATCAACGGCAAGATGGAGGACGACGCCTCCTGCAAGCAGTGCCAGGTCATGCTCGATCTCGCCACCGCGCTGGCCGAGCGCGATCCCGAGCTCGCCGCCGCCTACGACCTCTGACCGAGCAGCGGCTGACCGATCGACAGACGCAGGAGAATTCGATGACGCCAACCAACCAATGAGCTTGCGACCCCGCCGGTCCGTCCTCTACATGCCCGGCGCCAACGAGCGAGCGCTGGAGAAGGCCAAGACGATCGACGCCGACGCGCTGATCCTTGACCTCGAGGACTCGGTGTCGCCCGATGCCAAGGAGACCGGACGCGCCAATGTGTGCGCCGCGGTGCAGTCCGGCGAGTACGGACACCGTGAGCTCGCGATCCGGGTCAACTCGATCGGCACCGAGTGGCACGACGCTGACGTCGCTGCCGCTTCGGCCGCCGGACCGGACGCGATCTTGGTGCCCAAGGTCGAGTCGGCCGAGCAGGTTGCTGCCCTGGTGGCGGCGATGGACGCCGCCGGCGCCCCGGCCAGCACGCAGCTGTGGGCCATGATCGAGACACCGAAGGCCCTGCTGCACGCCGAGGAGATCGCGGCGGCGCACGAGCGCCTCACGGTGATCGTGATGGGCACCAACGACATCGTCAACGAGACGTACGGCCTGCACGTGCCCGGTCGCAACCCCGTCGTGCTGGCCTCCTTGGCGTGGACCCTGCTGGCGGTCCGAGCCGCCGGCAAGGTGGTCATCGACGGCGTCTACAACGACGTGAAGGACGCCGAAGGATTCGATGCCGAGGCCCGACAGGGCCGTGAGATGGGCTTTGACGGCAAGACGCTGATCCACCCCTCGCAGGTCGAGCCGGCCAATGTGGCCTTCTCCCCCAGCGACGACGACATCGAGCGCGCCCGCGGCATGATCGCGGCCTTCCAGGAGGCCGCCGAGCAGGGGCAGGGCGTTGCCACCTTCAACGGCAAGATGATCGAAGAACTGCACATCCGCGACGCGAACCGCATCCTCGCCTTCGCTGACGCGCTCTCCACCCGCCAGGACTGACGAATCCCCGAGCCCTCCGAGGGGCTCGGGGATTCGCCGTTCTTCTAGCGCATGTAGACGCGATGCGTTGAGGCCTGCCTGGATGGAGCGTCGGTGCTCCTGGGCCTCACGACGCTGACGCACGGCCTCGAGGAGCACGGCGCGGTCGATCTCGGACAGCTCGTCCCAGGCGCGCTTGCGATCGCGTCGACGGTTGAACAGTTCCACTGCCTTCACCCCCTCTCCTCGGGATCGGACTGCCGGCCCGATGGGGTGGGGGCTGGTGTCTGTGGTGCGTGGATCGTGCTGTGCGGACATGAGGTGTGAATCGGAGTGCACTGTCATGGCGCGCCTCCTTTCGTGTGTGGACGGACAAGAAAAACCGCCTCGGATCAGTGATCCGGGCGGCAGGTGAACTGGCGAGCTGGGGCTGCGTCAGGTGTGTGCTGCTCCGGAGGTGGAACCGGCAGAATCGATGGCGGCGTTGCGGACGTCGAGTCCGAACGTCGAGATGACGATGTTGTTCATGCGGGTTGCACCTCCTTGATCGTGAGATTCCACGGTAGCCGTGGGGATGCTGGAGTGTCGAGCCCCGGCGTCCGTGTCGCGGCCGCCGAGAGCGCATCTCGGCGGCCACGACGTATGGGGACGCTCAGCGAATGAGCTTCAGCGCGCGAGCGATCGTGAAGAACATGTCCGTCTGATCGGTCAGTCCCACCACGTTGCCCGCTTGCGGTCCGTAGCCCGCGATGCGCAGCTGCGAGCCCGTGTGCTGCTGCGATCCGCCAGCGGGCGAGGTGCCGTAATTGATCGCCAGCGGACTGCCCTCGCCGGTCAGCAGGGTCGTGCTGAGCCCCGGTGAAGAGCTGCCCGCCTCGATGATCTGGCTGGAGTGGGCGTGGTCAGCGGTCACGAGAACCGTGGTGTTGCCGTCCTTCTCGGCGAACGCCAGGGCAGCCTGAACGGCCTCGTCGAGGTCAACCGTCTCGCCGATCTGACCGCACGCGTCGGCCGCGTGGTCCTGCTTGTCGATGCTGGCCCCCTCGACCTGCAGGAAGAACCCCTTGGACTTCTTGGAGTCCAGCAGCGAGATCGCCTTGGCGGTCATGTCCGCGAGGGTGGGCTGGTCGGCCCGCCGTTTTGGGTTGTCAGCGCAACGAACCGGTGCCATCTTGCTCCCGCCCACCGTGGCCTGCGGCCCGACGAACCGCACCGGCATGTTGCCCGGCGCGAACAGCCCGAGCAGCGGTGCGCTGTGATCGGCCCGGCCGACCCGGTCCAGATCGGCCGCGTTCTCCACGATCTGGTAGCCGCGCTTCTCGGCTTGCTGGCGCAAGGTCATTCCTGCGTACGTGCCGCCCGTGGCCACCTCCCCGAACGTGGTTGCACCGCCACCGAGCGAGACGTCCGGCCGGGTCTCGATCATCTGCTCGGTGATGGACCCCCGTCCGCCCTTGTCCAGCGACGCCTCGGGGCAGCTCGCTGCCGTCGCGACGGGGCCGTAGCACTTGCGCGCCGAGATGTGGGCCACCTGCACCGCAGGAGTCGCGTCCTGCAGCTCAGCGGTGGAGACGTTGCCGGTCTTGAGGCCGTTCGTCTTCGCCATCTCCAGCAGCGTGGGACGGGCCTTCCCGCGGATGTCAACCGACACAGCGTTGTCATACGTCTTGGTTCCCGTGGCCCACGCCGAACCCGTGGCAGCCGAGTCCGGGACGTAATCGGGCTTGCCGTCCTTGGTCAGCGAGTAGGTCGTGTACTGACCGGTCAGCGGGAGGGCGTCGATGCCGGGGAAACGCCCGCCCGCGCCGTGCTGGTAGTTGCGAGCGATGGTGATCTCGGAGTCGCCCATGCCGTCGCCGATCAGCAGGATCACGTTGTCGGCCCTGCCGCTCTTGATCGCCTTCTTGACCTTGGCGGACTGATCGCCGTCCAGCCGGGCGGCGGCGCCGTAGATCGAGGGATCGCCACGGACCGCGCCGATGGCTCCGACGGTGCCGACCGTGAGTACCAACCCCGTGGTGGCGGCCACCGCGACGGTTCGTCTGCTCATCTTCATGAGGGAGAGATTCATGGTCTGACCTGACCATCTGCAGATGACGGGCGGCTGAATGCCGTGCGGCGATCAGTGGAAGTCGAGGCGTCGGTCGACTTCGTCGCGCGTGTATCCGCTGGCGTAGAGCAGGTCGGCGGCCAACGACCGCACCTGGGCGGCGATCGTGGCGCTGTTGATCGTCATCGTCTCGGTCATGGCGTTGGTGGCCAGCTGCGCGGACTCCACCAGCACGGTCCGCGCCTCTTCGAAGTCGTCCTGCTCGGACAGGTCGTCGGCGAAGATCGTGAACGCCCTCGCGAGCCCATCGATGGCGCGCTCCATGTCAGGCGGCACCGGTTCGTGGAACCGCAGGAGCGTCGACGTCTTGCGCGCCAGCACGCGGGTGTCACGCACGGCGTTGTCGAGGTCCCGCACCGTGGCGACGTAGGTCTGCACGTGCTCGCGCTGGCTCCAGCGCACGGGCGACATCCGGGCGATCTCTCGGACGTTGGCAGCGGTGGCGGTCATGACGTCGACTTGCGGCTGCATGTCACGCGCGGCGGCGAGCTGCTGGTCGGCGAGGTCTGCATCGACCGTGCGCAGAGCCTGCGCGACCCGGCCGAGGATCTCGGCGAGCCGGGTCAGGATGCGCTGCACCTCGCGGTCGATGTCCCGCACCGGGTTGCGGGGTATGAGCAGGATCGCGGCGAGACCGACCACTCCCCCGACCAGTGCGTCGAGGAAGCGCGTGATGGCCGGGTTGCCGGCGCCGGCCACCGGGATGATGGCCGCCAGCAGCACCGACGAGGTGGCGGCCTGCGTGAGCGCCAGCCCCTTGAGTCCGAGCAGGGTGGCCACGACGACGGTCAGCACCACGATCAGGGCCATCTGCCACGACCCTCGGCCGATCCCCAGCACGAGCAGCTCGCCCATCAGGACGCCGATGGCGACTCCCAGCACCAGCTCGAACAGGATGCGACCGCGCAGGCCTGCGCCTGCCATCAAGACGATGATGGCCGCGATCGGCGCGAAGAATGCCTGCTGGTGGTCCAGCACATGGGTGGCGAGGAAGTACGAACCGGCGGTCGCGATGCTGAGCCGCAGCAGGGTGCGCCACCGTCGACGCAGGACCCAGAGCCGATCTGCGAGCGAGTCGGTGGGCCGCCGCAGTCGAAGCCGACGCAGCGGGACGTCGCTCGCCGGATTCATGGTCAGGTCATCGCACGATGCGGCGCACCACGACGGCACCGACGATGACCACGACGACTCCGCCGACGAGCGGGACGACGGTGCCGGTCTTGACCGATCCGTTCTCATCGACGAACTTGCTGCGCACGCTGTTCAAGCCGCGCCGCAGGATGTTCTTGGGGTGCACGGCGTCGACGAGCTCATCGACGGTTCCTGCGAGGCGCTCGCGAATCTCGTCGATCTCGCGGACCAGGTCGTCAGACTGCTTGGACACGACTCACCCTTCGTCAGGCCACGAGGACGGGCGTCGTCCTCATCGGTAAGGATAGGGCCCATGACGGATCGACTGCAGCCCGGTGACCGCGCACCCGACTTCACCCTCCCTGACGACACGGGCGCCACCGTGACGCTCTCCGAGCTTGCCGGCAAGGTGATCGTGTATTTCTACCCGGCCGCCATGACGCCCGGCTGCACCAAGCAGGCCTGCGACTTCAGCGACTCGCTGGACCATCTCCAGGCTCAGGGCTACACCGTTCTGGGCATCTCACCGGACAAGCCGGAGAAGCTGGCCACCTTCCGCGAGCGTGACGGCCTGACCATCACCTTGCTGTCCGACCCCGACAAGGAGGTCCTCACCGCCTGGGCTGCATTCGGTGAGAAGAAGCTCTACGGCAAGGTCGTGCAGGGCGTCATCCGCTCCACCTTCGTCGTCGACGACGGAGTGATCGCGCACGCTGCCTACAACGTCAAGGCCACCGGCCACGTCGCCAAGCTGCGCAAGGACCTCAAGCTCGACACCTGACGGCCCAGGCTCCGCATGCTCCGGCTCTGTTCGACCACCCGCTCACCGCTCACGGTTTCGGCGATAGCATGAGGCATCCCGACCGACTGGTTCGCCAGTGGTGACGGGGTCCGACGGAGGGGTCGCTCGACCCCGCCGGCGTCACCCCCCATCTGGGTAGGGGCCGATGTGGTGGAACTGGTAGACACGCAGGTCTTAGGAACCTGTGTCTTCGGACGTGCAGGTTCGAGTCCTGTCATCGGCACCGCTCCCTCCGGGCGCCTACGGGCAGAGCTTGGGCAGTCCCTTGGTGATCGCGCCGGTCAGCACCTTGCCGACCACCGGGGCAGCGCCGGGAACGGCCACGTCGAAGCCGATCGTGTAGTCCAGCGTCGTGCCGCCGGTGGCGGTCGGCGTGAGCACCTGCTTGCCCCAGTGGTTCTTCAGCGGGCTGCCCTTCGTGATCTCGTACTCGATCAGCGAGTGCGGCTCCGACGTCGTGGTGGTCTCCTCGAACGCAGGCAGCGGTCCGACCTTGAGCCGCCGGGTGGATCCGACGCCGTTGCGCGAGGTCGTGCCGTCGTTCACCCGGGTGATCTTCGCGCCGAACACGGGGCCGAGATTCTCGTGCTCGGAGAGCTTGTCGAACACGGTGGCGGGATCGGACGCGAAGGTGTGCGTCACGTGGACGCGCTGAGGTGAGGCCATGGTCAGGGAGTCTAGGGGCACGCGACCACCAGACGGCACCCAGCACGATCATGCGGTGGCACCTAGGCTCGAATCATGAGTGGAGACGACGAAGGTCAGGTGTCCGAGGTCCAGAGGATGGACCCGGCGGACGCCGACACCCCGATCAGCGACAGCCAGGCGGTGGCTGGCCAGCCGGACGGTCCGTCCGGCGACGTGCAGGAGGGCCCCACTGGTCCGAATGCCAAGACCGGCAAGGCCGGTCGCGACGAAGACTCAGACCGCTAGCCGGTCGGATTCACGACCCGGCCGCGGCTGGACCTAGGCTGACGGCCATGGAGCGGGAGTCTGCGCACGTCAGTGCGGGTGTGGTGGCCGCTCTCGTCGGCTACACCAGCTCCTTCGCTGTCGTGCTGACCGGCCTGCGTGCCGTGGGCGCCACGTCCGACCAGGCGTCATCGGGACTGTTGGTCCTGTGCGTCGCCCAGACCGTCGGGATCGTGTGGCTGGCACGCCGATATCGCCGCCCTCTGGTGCTGGTGTGGTCGACGCCGGGCGCCGCTCTTCTGGCGAGCACCGGCACCGTCGACGGCGGATGGGCCGCCGCTGTCGGCGCCTTCGTCCTGGCCGGCCTGCTGTATGTCCTCACGGGACTGTGGCCGCTGCTGGGACGACTGATCAGCCGCATCCCGCCGCCGATCGCTCAGGCCATGCTGGCTGGCGTCGTGGTGGAGCTGTGCTTGGCCCCGGTCACCAGCGTCGTCGACCAGCCGGGCGCAGTCCTTCCGATCGTCGTCGCGTGGCTGGTCGGGGTCCGCTTCTTCGCTCGCTGGGCCGTGCCTGTCGCGTTCGTGGTCGCCGGCCTCGTCATCGGCGTCGACCTGGTGCGCCGCGGGGAGGCGATAGCGGGATCGACCCTCCTCCCCCACCTCGAGCTCACGACCCCCGACCTGACGTGGGCGGCGATCGTCGGCATCGCCATCCCTCTGTACGTCGTCACGATGGCCTCGCAGAACGTGCCCGGTGTCGCGATCATGCGGTCGTACGAGTACGAGGTGCCGTGGCGAGCGTCCATGGTCACCGCCGGCGTCGGCACCACGATCGGCGCGGTTGCGGGAGGTCACTCGATCAATCTCGCCGCCATCAGCGCCGCCCTCGTGGCCGGCCCGGAGGGCGGCCCCGACCCGAAGCAACGGTGGCGCACAGCGCAATGGGCTGGCATCGCCTACCTCGTGCTGGGCCTCGCATCAGCGGCCGTCGCGGCCCTCGTGGCAGTGGCACCGGTGGGCGTCATCGAGACCGTGGCCGGCTTGGCCCTGTTGGGCACCCTGATCGCTGCCCTCAAGGCCACCGTCGACCGCACCGACACCCGCGAGGCAGCCATCGTCACCTTCCTGGTGGCTGCGTCCGGCATCACCGTGGCCGGGGTGGGCTCGGCGTTCTGGGCCATCATCGCCGGGCTCGTCATCCACCTCGCCCTGAGCCGAAGGCCGGTCTGATGTTCCGCATCGTGTTTCACGAGCCCCGCATCGCCGGAAACACCGGCGCCGCCATCCGTCTGGCTGCCGTCACGGGGTGCGAGCTGCACCTCATCGAGCCACTCGGCTTCGACCTCGAGGAGTCCAAGCTCAAGCGGGCCGGTCTGGACTACCACGATCTCGCCGTGATGACCGTCCATGCAGATCTCGACGCTGCCCTCGCAGCACTGGATCCGCCACACGTGTACGCCTTCACAGCCACAGGCGAGACCACCTACACCGACATTGCCTACGCGCCCGACGACGTCCTGCTGTTCGGCGCCGAACCCACCGGTTTGCCCCAGCACGTTCTCGACGACCCCCGCGTGACCGCGCGCGTCCGGTTGCCCATGCTGCCCGGTCGCCGGTCGATGAACCTCGCGAACACCGCGTCGGTCGCGGTCTACGAAGCCTGGAGACAGCAGCATTTTCACACCGAACGGTGACGATTCGATAACGGTCCAGATTCCGCGAGCAATGCCCCTCGGTGCGACGTACAGTGGCCGCCGAACCATCGGGGAGGGACTTTCTGTGATCCGGACGACCTACGTGCGCGTGACAGCCGTGCTCGGTGCCGCGATTCTGCTCGTCCTGGGCCCGTTCTTCCTGTCGCAGGGCGCTGAAGGCGGGATCGTCTCCGAGGTCGCCCCCGACGGCATCGTGGTGGTCGGCGACTCGATCACTGCTCGGTATGACGACGTTCCGGGCAGCGACCGTCAGGGCTGGTGGAGCATGGTCGCGCGGCACGTCGATGCGCCCGTTGAGACCTACGCCCAATCGGGTTCGGGCTACCTCCGACGCGGCGGTCTGTGCAACGGCACGACCTTCGACCAGCGCGAGAAGGCCCTCGGCGGTTCGCCATCGATCCTGATCATCGAGGGTGGGCGCAATGACTGGGCAGTGTGCCGCAATGACCGGGTCGCGATTGCTTCCAATGCCGAGATCGCCGACGCCGTGAACCACTACTTCGACCTCGTGGCTGCGGCCATGCCCGCCTCGACCCGGGTGCTGGTGGTCGGACCTCCGTGGGGGCCGCTGCAACCCATCGCGCAGCTGCGCGTGACGCCCATCATCGAGCGAGCCGCCGAGCGTCACGACTTCGAGTTCGTCGACACCACCGGCGCCCTGTCGCCCGCTCACGTGCTCGACGGCATCCACCCGAACCGCGGCGGCAGCGTCGCCATCGCCAAGCGGGTCATCGCCGCGCTTGATTGACCGCGACCCGTACTACGCGGCGTCGGGCCCGGCGATCTCGAGCATGACCTCGACGATCGAGCCGGTGTCGAGGCCCTGGGCTGTTCGCACGGCCTTCTTGACCGGGAGGACAAAGCCGGACTCGCCCGGAGACGGAAACACCGACGTTCGCCACGACGACGTACCGATGCGCACGGCCACCTTGATCGAACCGAATCCGGCACGATCTGGCCCGACCGCTTCGTCGATCTCGTCGGAGACCTCCGGCGGCACCGTGACGAACTGCCAGCCGCCCTCGCTGCGCGCCTCCCATTTCCACAGCTCGGCAGTGAAGGTCCAGCTCATCGGGCGAGCGCATCCCGCACGGCCGGGGCGATGGCGGCGAGGGCGCGGCCCCGGTGGCTGATGGCGTCCTTGTCGGCTGGTTCCAGCTCAGCGGTGGAGACATCGTGCCCGGTAGCCGCGAACAGCGGGTCGTAGCCGAAGCCACCCTCGCCCTGCTCGGCGCGCAGGATGCGGCCGGTCATCTCGCCCCGCTGGATGATCTCGGTGCCGTCAGCCGTGCACAGCGCCATGGCGCAGACGAACCGCGCGCCGCGGCGGTCGTCCGGCACGTCACTGAGCTGGCTGAGCAGCAGCGCATTGTTGGCGGCGTCGCCGCCGTCTGCCTTGGCAACTCCAGACCAGCGGGCCGACAGCACGCCGGGCATGCCGTTGAGTGCGTCGACGCACAGACCGGAGTCATCGGCCAGCGCTGGCAGGCCGGTGGCCATCAGCGCCGCGCGAGCCTTGATCAGCGCATTGCCCTCGAAGGTCGGCTCGGTCTCGGGTGGCTCCGGGTAGTCGGCCACGTCAGACAGTCCGAGCACCACGATGCCGGGAACCAACGGTTCAAGGATGCGGCGCAGCTCGGCCAGCTTCTTGGCGTTGTTGGATGCCAGAACCACCTGCGGAGGAGTCACCGCGCGAGGGCCTCGGACTGCAGTCGCGTGAGGTCGGCGCAGCCACCGGCCGCGAGCTCCAGCAGCGCGTCCAGCTCGGCCTTGTCGAAGGGCGCACCCTCAGCGGTTCCCTGCACCTCGACGAACTTGCCCGAGCCCGTCATGACCACGTTCATGTCAGTCTCGGCGCGCACGTCCTCGACGTACGGCAGGTCGAGCAGCGGGGTGCCGTCGACGATGCCGACGCTGATGGCCGCAACCGACTCGACCAGTGGCTCGCCGGCCAGGGCGCCGGCCTGCCGCAGGTGCTCCACGGCATCGGCGAGGGCGACGTAGGCACCGGTGATGGCCGCCGTGCGGGTCCCGCCATCGGCCTGGAGCACGTCGCAGTCGATCGTGATGGTGTTCTCGCCCAGCGCCTTGTAGTCGATCGCCATGCGCAGCGAGCGCCCGACCAGACGGGAGATCTCGTGCGTGCGGCCACCGATGCGCCCCTTGACCGACTCGCGGGCGGAGCGGTCGTGCGTGGCCTGCGGCAGCATGGCGTACTCAGCCGTGACCCAGCCCAGACCCGACCCCTTGCGCCAGCGAGGAACGCCCTCGGAGGCGCTCGCCGCGCAGAGCACCTTGGTCTTGCCGAACTCGATCAGGCAGGAACCCTGGGCGTGGTCGAGCCAGTTGCGGGTGATGGTGACGGGGCGGAGCTGGTCGGCTGAGCGCCCGTCTTCACGGACGGAGTCTTCACGAGTCATGCGTCGACCCTAGCGGGGCGCCTCAGAGCTCGAAGGTGTCGTCGGCGCTGACGAGCTCGACTGCACCGGCCCACGTCGAGGCAACGTCGGCGGCGACGTCCTCGCGTGCCGTCCACGCCGGAATGTGCGTGACCAGCAGTCGCGCCGCCCCGGCCCGGGTGGCGATGTCACCGGCCTCGGCACCGGTCAGATGCAGGTTGGGTGGATTGGTCCCGGACTCCAGGAAGGACGCCTCGCACAGGAAGAGGTCGGCATCCGTGGCGAGATCCACCAGCGCATCGGTGGGGCCGGTATCGCCGGAGTAGACCAGCACGCCGTCCTCGCAGACGACCCGCATCGCGTACGACTCGACCGGGTGGTCGACGAGCACGGACGTGATCGCGAACGGGCCCAACGTCGTGGATGCCCCGTCGACCCAGGGCCGGAAGTCGAACTGCTCGGTCATGGAGCAGCCGTCGTTGCTGCCATAGGCGGTCGCGAGGAACTCGCCCGCACCAGCAGGGGCAAGCACCGGAATGACCGGGTAGGTGCCGTCGGGGTGATACTTGCTCACCACGAACAAGCCGGCCATGTCGAAGCAGTGGTCGGCGTGCAGGTGCGAGATCAGCACGGCGTCGATCTGGCCGGGGTCGATGTGTCTCTGCAAGGCGCCGAAAGCACCATTGCCCAGGTCGAGCAGGATGCGGAACGTGCGATCCTCGAAAGGTGCTTCGAGCAGGTAGCAGCTCGCCGGAGAGTCCGGACCCGGGAACGACCCCGAGCAGCCGATGACAGTGAGCTTCACGACGCGACCCCCATCCATTGCGAGAACTGCTCGACCCGGTCGACCTCCGGGCCGAGGAATCGGCGACCGAGCTCTCGGAAGTCCTCAGGTCGGCCTGTGGTCAGGAACTGGTGGCTCGGCGGCGGCAGGCCAGCGTCCCGTTCGAGGCCTTCGCGCACCAGCAGTCGGTAGACGTCCTTGGCGGTCTCCTCGGCGCTCGACACCAAGGTGACACCGTCGCCCATCACGAGGGCCAGCACGCCGGTGAGCAGTGGGTAGTGGGTGCAGCCGAGCACCAGCGTGTCGATGTCCGCATCGATCAGCGGTCGCAGGTACTCCTCAGCCGCCGCGAGCAGGTCCGGCCCGCTGGTGACACCCTGCTCGACGAAGTCGACGAACCGGGGGCAGGCTCGGGTGTGCAGCACGATCCCCGGGTTGGCGGCGAAGGCGTCGTCGTAGGCGCGCGAGGTGGCGGTGGCTTCGGTGCAGATGACCCCGACCTGGCCGTTGCGCGTGGCACCGACCGCACGCCGGGTGGCTGGCACGATGACCTCGACGACCGGCACCGCGTAGCGCTCACGTGCATCGCGCAGCACGGCGGCGCTGGCGGAGTTGCACGCGATCACGAGGGTCTTGACGCCTTGGGCGACCAGATGGTCGAGGCACTCCAGCGCGTACTCGCGGACCTCGGAGATGGGTTTGGGCCCGTAGGGCTGGCGAGCCGTGTCCCCGAGGTACAGCACCGGTTCGTGCGGCAGCTGGTCCAGGACGGCGCGCGCGACCGTCAGGCCGCCGAAGCCTGAGTCGAAGATCCCGATGGGTGCGCTGTCCACAGTGAGGAAGCCTACGGGCTAGAGCGGCAGTTTCGGCTGCGGAGGGGCATGGGCCGGATCCACGCCGTCAAACAGGCTGGACACGGACTCCCCGGCATGGATGCGGGCGATCGCCTCGGCGAACAGCGGAGCAACCGAACGGATCTTGAGCTCGGGCCAGTCGACGGGCGGCGGGACGGTGTCGGTGGTGACGACCTCGGTGATCGCCGGATGGTTGCGCAGTCGCTCGACGGCCTTGCCGGTGAACAATCCGTGGGTGCACGCCACGGACGCCTCTTGGCAGCCTTCCTCCTCCAGCTTGTTCATCAGCTCGATGATGGAGCCACCGGTCGCGATCTCGTCGTCGAGGACGATCGCCTTCATGCCGGCCACGTCGCCCACGATGGCGTCGATGACGACCTTGTCATCGGCCTGGCGCTGCTTGCTGCCGGCCGCCACGGGAACGCCGAGCAGTCGGGCGAACAGCGAAGCGGTCTTGGCGTTGCCGAGATCGGGCGAGACCACGACGGTGTTGCTGAGGTCGCGGTCGCGGTAGTACGTGGCGAGCTCACCGATCGCGGTGAGGTGATCGACGGGGACGCTGAAGAATCCGTGCACCTGGGGCGCGTGCAGGGTCATGGTGACGACCCGGTCGGCGCCGGCGGTGGTCAGCATGTCGGCGACGAGCTTGCCGCCGATCGAGATGCGAGAGGCGTCCTTCTTGTCCGATCGCGCATAGGCGTAGTGCGGAATCACGACCGTGACCGCGTCCGCGCTTGCGCCGCGGGCCGCGTCGATCATCAACAACAGCTCCATCAGGTGGTCCTGCGTGGGCGGAACCAACGGCTGGATGATGTAGACATCCTTGCGCCGACAGTTCGCGAGCAGCTGCACCTGCAGGCAGTCGTTGCTGAACCGCACCGTCTCCGCGGGCGACAGCGGCTGACCCAGCTCTGAGCAGATCTTCTCCGCGAGGGGTCGGTGAGCGCTTCCGGAGAACACCACGATCTCGCTCACGCGACGCACACTATCTGAGGACCTCGGCCAGCGGTACCAGGTCCCCCGAACAGACAACACCGGCGAGGCCCGAAGGCCTCGCCGGTGGTGGTGATCGGCTCTAGGAGCCGACTCTGATGTCAGTGAAGATCAGAGGGGACGAATGTTCGTCGCCTGCAGGCCCTTCTGGCCCTGCTCCACGTCGAACTCGACCTTCTGGTTCTCGTCGAGCGAACGGTAGCCGCTCGTCGCGATGGCGGAGAAGTGCGCGAACACGTCCTCGCTGCCGTCGTCCGGGGCGATGAATCCGAAGCCCTTGTCGGCGTTGAACCACTTGACGGTACCTGTAGCCATGATTTCTCCTCTTTGGCGGGGTAAGCCGCCCGCGTGTCTCGCGAGCGACGGTCGCGACACACATCCAACCTGCGAGAAGAACCGGCACCTCGAAAGGAACACGTCGTTCGATCAAACAGCCCAGCGTCGTACAACAACTGAGTCCAGTGTGCCAGATCAACGGGGCCTTCGGCTACCCGGGCCGACACGCTAGGCCCAGAGCTGGCCCTCGAGGGCGTCCTCGGCCTCGTCGAGGGTCCCCTCGTACGCCCCGGTGGACAGGTATTTCCACCCGCCATCGCAGACAATGAAGCAGATGTCGGCGCTCTCGCCGGCCTCGACGCACTTGGCCGCCTGGGCCAGCGCGGCGTGCAGGATCGCTCCGGTGGAGATGCCGGCGAAGATGCCTTCGGCGTCGATCAGCTCGCGCACCCGGCGCACCGCGTCACGCGGACCGACCGAGAAGCGGGAGTCGATCAGCGAGGCGTCGTACAGCTCGGGGACGAAGCCCTCGTCGAGGTTGCGCAGCCCGTAGACGAGCTCGCCGTAGCGCGGCTCGGCGGCCACGATGCGCACGTCTGGCTTGTGCTCACGGAAGAACCGGCCGGCGCCCATCAGGGTGCCGGTGGTGCCAAGCCCGGCCACGAAGTGGGTGACCTCGGGCAGATCGGCCAAGATCTCCGGGCCGGTGCCGCGGTAGTGCGCATCGGCGTTGGCAGGGTTTCCGTACTGGTAGAGCATGACCCAGTCCGGGTGCTCAGCGGCGACAGCCTTGGCGACGCGGACTGCTTCATTCGAGCCGCCGGCGGCGGCGGAGTCGATGATCTCGGCGCCCCACATGCCCAGCAGCTGGCGCCGCTCGACCGAGGTGTTCTCCGGCATCACGCACACCAGGCGGTAGCCGCGTTGACGAGCCACCATGGCCAACGAGATGCCGGTGTTGCCGCTGGTCGGTTCGAGGATGGTGTCGCCGACCTTCAGACGGCCATCAGACTCGGCCTGCTCGATCATGGCGAGTGCGGCGCGGTCCTTGATGGACCCCGTGGGGTTCTCGTTCTCCAGCTTGGCCCACAACCTGACCTGAGGAGTCGGCGACAGGGTGGGCAGGCCCACCAGCGGGGTCTGACCGACAGAGTGGACCAGCGAGTCGAAACGCACCGATCAGCCAGCGGTACCGGCGCCGCCAGCGACGGCCGGCAGGATCACGACGGTGGCGGCGGCAGCGACCTCGGTCTTGAGGCCACCGGTGAAGCGGATGTCCTCGTCGTTGACGTAGATGTTCACGAACCGACGGACCTCCTCGTTCTCCACGAGTCGCTCCTTGATGCCGCTGTGATTGGCCTCGAGGTCGTCGATGACCTCGGCCACCGTCTCGCCCGTGGCGGGGACGGCACGCTCGCCGTCGGTGAACGTGCGCAAAATGGTGGGGATGCGGACCTCTGCCATCAGGATTCAGCCTTCTTCGTCAGATCGTGGTGCGGGAGTGGACGTGGTGTCGTCTGCATAACCATCAACGACCGTGACTTCTTCCTCAGTGACCTCGCCGTCCACGATCCGGAACGACCGGACGTCGATGTCGACGCCCTCCACCTCGGCTCCATCGCGGGTCGAGACCAGCACGTAGTGCGCGCCGGGCTCGCCCAGCGAGGTCGATGTCAGTACGGGACGGATACGCCTCGGTGGCGGTGTGGGAGTGGTAGACCACGACCGGCTCCTCGTCGTTGTCGTCCATCTCGCGGTACAGCCGCAGCAGGTCGCCGGAGTCGAATTCGTAGAAGGTCGGCGACATCGCGGCGTTGAGCATCGGGACGAACCGCGCTGGGCGGTCGGAGCCGATCGGGCCGGCAACCACGCCGCACGCCTCGTCAGGGTGGTCGCGGCGCGCGTGCGCGACGATGGCGTCGAGGACGGCCCGGTCGATGGTCAGCACCACCGGAGTTTATCGGCAGGTCCTTGTGGCCGGTCAGTCCAGGGCGGCGACCAGCGACTCCTGCACGTAGCCGAGCCAGTCGTAGATCTCCGACATGGCTGCGGTGGCCTCGTCGTCCGACCTCGCGATCAGCATGGAGTCCTCCTCGGTCTCGATGCCCAGTCGCACCGCCAGTGACAACCGGATGTCGGTC
Source organism: uncultured Actinomycetota bacterium (assembly GCA_963769445.1). Classification (GTDB taxonomy): domain Bacteria; phylum Actinomycetota; class Actinomycetes; order Propionibacteriales; family Nocardioidaceae; genus Aeromicrobium. The sequence continues at coordinate 1,126,386 of CAVYLO010000004.1, forward strand.
AGCGAGCGGAGCCACGCCTGGACCTCGTCGCCGTTCAGCTCGACCTCGATGTGGTGCGCGTCGTCGACGGCGGCCAGTGCGCCGACCTCGAGGCCACCATCGATCAGCGACCCGATCAGGTCCTCGGCGTTGCGGACCTTGGCGGCGGTCAGACTGCGCTCGGTCAGGCGGCGGAACTCACCAGCCTCCTGCTCGTCGTTGCGGTACGCGTCGGGCAGCAGCCGCTGCAGCACCGGGTCCTCCGGCGGCATGGAGGATCCGCCGAGGCCCAGCTGGGCGGCGAGCGGGTCCGGATCGGACTCACCGGCGGAGTTGCGGTCGCGCAGCAGCTCGACGACCTGGCCGGCGAGATTGGCCAGCAGCTGGGCCTCGCCCGCCTCGAACGAGGCGATCAGACCCCCACGGCGTCGCTTCTTGAAGGGCTTCACTGCGCATCCGCCCGGTCGAGCGTGGCCCAGAGGCCGTACTCATGCATCGCCTGGACGTGGCGCTCCATCTGCTCGCGGCTCCCGCTGGACACGATGGCTCGACCTTCCTCGTGCACCGCAAGCATCAGCTCGTGGGACTTCTCGGCGGTGTATCCGAAGTAGTTGCGAAACACGTACGCGACGTAGGACATCAAGTTGACCGGATCGTTCCAGACGATCGTGACCCACGGGTCCTCCAGCTGCACGAGGTCGCGGAGGTCTGTCTCCTCGATCTCCACGGGCGTCGGGGTCGTCACCAGCCCATTGTGGCGCAGGGCGCACCGAGGACGAAACGTGTCGCCTCCTCTGGAGGGCCACCTCCTAGGCTCAGGTGGTGACCAACCCCGGAACCTCGCTGCTCACCGACCACTATGAGCTGACCATGCTGCAGGCGTCATTGGCCGACGGCGCCGCCCACCGCCGCAGCGTGTTCGAGCTGTTCTCGCGCCGACTGACCGGCGGTCGACGGTATGGCGTCGTGGCGGGAACGGGTCGGTTCCTCGATGCTCTCGAGGCCTTTCGTTTCGACGATGCCGAGCTGGCCTGGCTGCGAGAGGCGCGGGTCGTGGACCTGACCACGCTCGACTGGTTGGCCGACTACCGGTTCAGCGGTTCGATCTGGGGCTATGGCGAAGGTGAGCTGCACTTCCCGCACTCCCCCGTGATGGTGGTGGAGTCGACCTTCGCCGAAGGTGTGCTGCTGGAGACGTTGATGCTGTCGATCCTCAACCACGACTCAGCGATCGCATCGGCCGGAGCGCGGATGGTCGGCGCGGCACGCGGGCGACCGTGCATCGAGATGGGCTCCCGGCGTACGCACGAGATCGCCGCTGTGGCGGCTGCCCGGGCGGCGCATCTGGTGGGCTTCGATGCGACGTCCAACCTGGCCGCGGGGTTCCGCCACGGTGTGCCGACCACCGGGACCAGTGCGCACTCCTTCACGCTGCTGCACGACACCGAGCGCGACGCCTTCGTGTCCCAGGTGGAGTCACTGGGAGCCGGGACGACGTTGCTCGTCGACACCTACGACATCGCCGAGGCGATCCGGACGGCGATCGACGTCACCGGACCGGGGCTCGGCGCAGTGCGCATCGACTCGGGCGATCTCGTCTCGCTGGCTCACGCGGTGCGCGAACAGCTGGACGGTCTCGGCGCCACCCAGACTCGCATCATCGTGACGAGTGATCTCGACGAGCACGCCATGGCCGCGTTGGCGGCCGCACCGGTCGACGGCTATGGCGTGGGCACCTCGCTGGTGACCGGGTCAGGTGTTCCCACCAGCGGTTTCGTCTACAAGCTGGTGGCCCGCGAGGACGACACGGGCGGGATGGTCGCGGTCGCCAAGAAGAGCACCGAGAAGGCCTCCCGCGGCGGACGCAAGTTCGCCCTCCGTCGACGATCGGCGACCGGGGTGGCCGAGGCCGAGGTGATCGGCATCGGCGCTCCCCCACCGAGCGACTCCGACGACCGAGAGCTGCTCACCGAGCTGGTCCGCGACGGCGAGCGCATCAATCGTGAGTCCCTCGACACCGCCCGCGCCCGCCACCGCGCCGCCATGGCCGAGCTCCCCGCGGCCGGCACCCAGCTGTCGCCCGGGGGCCCGGCACTGGACACCGTGATCGCCTGATCGCTCGCCCTCGTGAGAGGCTCGGTCATGGCTGAATTCACGACTGCGCTGGTCGTCGTCGACGTCCAGAACGACTTCTGCGAGGGTGGCTCCTTGGCCGTCGCCGGCGGCGCTCAGGTGGCTGCGGATGTCGCTGCCCTGATGTCGACCGACACCTACTCGGTCGCGGTGTCGACGCGCGATCACCACATCGACCCCGGGTCCCACTTCAGCGACGATCCGGACTTTGTGGACAGCTGGCCCCCGCATTGCGTGGTCGGCACCCCCGGCGAGCTCCTGCACGCTCCGCTGACCGAGGACATGTTCGCCGCGACGTTCCGCAAGGGCGAATACGAAGCGGCCTATTCGGGCTTCGAGGGCAAGACCCCCGACGGGACGCTGCTGGCGGACTGGCTGCGCGACGCTGGCGTCGAGCAGATCGACGTCTGTGGCATCGCGACGGACTACTGCGTGCGCGCCACGGCGCTCGATGGAGCCGCGCACGGGTTCCGCGTACGAGTGCTCGGCACGTTGGTCGCCGCGGTCTCTGAGGACAACCTGACCCGCGTCCGTCAGGAGTTCAGCGACGCGGGCGTGCAGGTCACCTAGAACCTGCTTTTAGAGGAGCTCCTGGGCCAGCAGCTCGAGGGTGCGCTCGCGCGCCACCGAGCTGCGGGGATCGGCCCCGCGGCGGGCCGCCGCGACCGGGTTGACCATGACCTCGTCGACGCCGAACTGCGCGGCCAGGTCGCGTACCTGCTGGGCCGCGCGTTGTGGGGTGCCCATGACGGCGCGGGACAGCCCGGAGTCGACCATCGCCTGCACCTGGGGAGCCATGTCGACCTCTTCGGCGTCCTCGACCAGGTCGAGAGCGGTGAGCGGCTGCCCCGTGCGCAGCCTGGCCATCAGCTGCAGGTTCGGCAGCATCAGGGCTGCAGCCTCGGCGTCAGACTCCGCGACGACGGCGTTGACCGTCAGGAAGGTCGTGGGTTCCGGCGCGACGTCACTGGGCGTGAACTCGCTGCGATACGTCGCCAGCGCCTCGGCCGTGCCATGGCCGGAGAAGTGGTGCGCGAACACGTACGGGAGCCCCTTCGCCGCAGCGAGCCGGGCGGAGTACATCGACGAGCCGAGCAGCCAGAGATCGGGGACGCTGGCGGCGGCCGGGGTGGCCTTGAGGACGTAGTTCTGCCGCGGAATCGCCACGCGTACGCCGTTCGCACCCATCAGCGCCACGACGTCGTCGAGGTACTGCGGGAATTTCTCGACGTCGCTGTCGTCGCGACCGGCCGGACCGCGCAGCGCCATCGACGTGACCGGATCGGATCCGGGGGCGCGACCGATGCCGAGGTCGATGCGTCCCGGGGTGGCGGCTTCGAGCAGCGCGAACTGCTCCGCGACGGCCAGCGGGGCGTGGTTGGGCAGCATGACGCCGCCGGAACCGAGCCGGATGCGTTCGGTCTGGGCGGCCAGCATGGCGATCAGGACCGGCGGCGACGTGGCGGCCACGGCCGGCATGTTGTGGTGCTCGGCCACCCAGTAGCGCGTGAATCCAGCACGGTCGGCCGCCTGGGCCAGCGCGACCGTGGCGGCGACGGCGTCACTGCTGGATTGATCAGTTCGGACAGGCACGAGGTCGAGCACGGACAGACGCATGTCCCGGTCAACGCTCAGGACGCCGCAGACCTTCCCTCGCTGACCGCGTCCTCGGTCGCCCCGAAGGTGCCGAGCCGCTCGATCATGAAGCCGCCGGGATAGGACCGGATCCGGTGGGTGTGCTGCAGCAGCGCCGGCTCCCGGCGAGTCGGCAGGAACCGAATCACCCGGCCTCGGGCGCGCAGCGATCCGTGGGCCAGCGCGACGAACCACCGCGGCGGCTGGTCGTACCCGAAGGCCTCGCGGAGATGGTCGTCGAGCAGCGCCATGCTGAATCGGCGCATCATCGGCCGCAGCGGACGCGGATAGAACGCGACGAACAGGTCGAGGGTGGAGTCCGCGACCGCCCGGCACCGCGCGTCGAACACGTAGGTCTCGCGCTCGTAGGTGTCCATCAGGTCGGCAAATTCGCCATAGCTGTCGGGGATGTCAGCGATGCCCATCAGGCGACCGAGTCGCTGGTGGTAACGCACGGCGGCGAGACGTTCGGCGTCGGTCCCCCGCCGCCAGCCATATCGTTCGATCCAGCGCACCGACGACACGACGAAGGTGGACAGGACGTAGCGCATGTCGTCGTTGGAGATGTCGTACCGGCCGTGCATCTGATTCATCCGGCGCACCCCCGCACGGCCCTCCTCAGACTCCAGGCCGCGGTCCGCGATGGTCTCGAGGATCAGCGCGGTGTCGTCGTGTCGCTTCTGCGTCGCGTTCGTGAACTCGCCGGTCTGGTGCAGCAACCGGCCGATCGACGGGACCGCGTAGGTGCGAAACAGGGCGAAGCTGAGTGCCTGCTGGGAGTCCCACGGGAACTCGTGCTGCGCCACGATCCGCGAGATCTGCTCGAAGTCGACCTCGGGATCGAGCCGCGCGATCACCCGCTGCCAGTGGTCGCGCGCCAAGCGAGTCATGCGGCACACCGTACCGTGACAGCATCACTGTCACAATCCCCTCGACGGTCCGCGAGTGGGGCCGGTCGGTCGGTCAGAGCGTCATCTCCAGGAAGTCGCAGATGTCGTCGAGGGCCTGATGGGCCACGGGGACGGGGCCGGGCAGACTGAGGAATCCGTGCAGGGCACCGGTGTACTCCGCGAATCGCACCGGCACCCCGGCCGCCTCGAGCGCGTCGCGGTAGTGGGTGCCGTTGTCCTTCAGCGGATCCATCTCCGCGGTGAGGATGAACGCCTTCGGCAGTCCCGCGTGCGACGCGGCGCGCACCGGCGAGGCGCGGTGGTCCTCGGTGCCGAAGGACTCCCCCAGGTACAGCCGCGTGAACGCGCGCATGTTCGCCGAGCTGAGCACCGGTGCCTCGGCGTGCTGGTCCTCCGACGGCCAGCGGTCGTACATCTCGACGCCCGGATAGATCAGCACCTGCGACCGCAGCTCCGGCCCGCCGGCGTCGCGCGCGTCGAGGCAGGTGACCGCGGCAAGATTTCCTCCCGCGCTGTCCCCCATCACGGCGATCCGCTGCGGATCGATGCCCAGCTCGTCGGCGTGCTCGACGACCCACAGCACCACCGCGCGGGCGTCGTCGACACCCGCCGGGAAGGGGTGCTCCGGCGCCAGCCGATAGGCCGGCGAGACCACGACGCAGCGGTTGCGCACCGCGATGCGGCTGGCCGCCCACTGCGCCTGCTCCGGATTGCCCTGCACCCAGCCACCGCCATGGAAGTTGATGACGCACGGCAACGGCGCCAGACCCCCGCGCGGCCGGTGCACCAGGGTGCGGAGTCCAGCAACCTGGATCTCCTCGCTGTCGGCGCCCTGATCAACCGTGCCGAAGATCCGCCGACCCAGGAACGAGCGCTGCAGCTTCGCCCGCTTGGCGCGGTGCGCCGGCAGGTCGTCGACCTCCTCGATGCCCTTCTCGCTGGCCTTGAGCAACCGCGCGAACACCTTGGTGCGGAAGGCCATCGAGCCCATCAGATGACCTTCTGGTCATGGCCCGGCTCAGGCGTCGAGGTCCGGCGAGAGCTGGCACGCCGATGAAACAGACCACCGACCGCCGACCCGAACAGTGCGGGCACGAGCACCAGCAGGGCGAAGAACAGCGTCGATCCGGCCCACTCCTCGCTGAAGTCGGCATCCGACGTGGTGACGACGAAGACGACGGTCAGTGCGAAGCCGGCCGCCACGGCCGTGACAGCCCACAGGGCACTGGACACGACGAACCCGCGGCGCAGCGCGTCGAGGCCAGCCCAGACCAGCGTTCCCACGAACACGATCAGGAAGAACAGCAGACCCGGGCCCAGCGGATCGGAGGTGTCGACGCGCGACAGGACGGCGAGGAAGGCGACGTGAAGCACCGCGAGGGTGAGGACGCGCACGACGACGGCAGCGAGGCCGCGGGAGAAGGTCATGGCTCAGTGTGCCTGCAGGCGAGCCGCCCGGTTCATCCGGAGGCCTTCAGCGCCCACTTGCGCAGCAGATCGATCCGTTGCTGCAGCTCGGCGGCCGAGGCCTGCGGCGCAGCCGGCCCCCCGCACGTCTTGCGCAGCTGGGCGTGCGTGACGCCGTGCGGCTGGCCGGTGCGGTGGTGCCACGCGCCGACGAGTCCGTGCAGAGCGCGGCGCAGGTCGTCGCGAGCCGCGAACACCGCAGCTTCCTGAGCCTCGTGATCGGGACGGGAGTCGTTGGCACGCTTCGACCTGGACCGGCGCAGCAGATCAGCGACCTGGTCGGGTTCGAGCAGGCCGGGGATGCCGAGAAAGTCCAGCTCCCCGTCGCTGTCGGTGAGCACGTCGTAGCCGAAGTTGGCGCCGTCGTAGACGAGCCGGTCGAAGGAGGCGTCGCTGCCGAGCGCGGCGTATTGACCGTTGAGGTCATCGGAGGCACCCGCGTCAGACTGCGCCGTCAGCATCTCGGCCTCGGCCGCGAACAGGTCGGCCTCGTCCTTGATCGGGCGGCCGATCACGTGATCGCGCTCCGCCTCCAGATCCGACGCCAGCGCCAGGAGTCGCGGAACGCTGGGCACGAAGATCGAGGCCGTCTCGCCCTTGCGGCGGGCGCGCACGAAGCGGCCGACAGCCTGCGCGAAGTACAACGGCGTCGCGGTGGTGGTGGCGTAGACGCCCACCGAGAGCCTGGGCACGTCGACGCCCTCGCTGACCATGCGCACGGCGACCATCCACGGCGTCATGCCGGCGGAGAACTCGGCGATTCGCGCGCTGCTGCCCGGTTCGTCCGAGAGCACGACGACCGGCTCCTCGCCGGTCAGCTCGGCCAGGAGACGGCCATAGGCGCGTGCGTTGTCCTGATTGCTCGCGATGACCATGCCGCCGGCGTCAGGGACATCGCGACGCACCTCCTGCAGACGCGTGTGGGCCGAGGTCAGCACCGCACGAATCCACGCACCGTCTGGATCCAGAGCCGTGCGCAGCGCTTGGGCCGTGGCCTCGCGATCCAGCGGTTGCCCAAGTCGCGCTGCGACCTCATCACCGGCTCGGGTGCGCCATTGCATCTCGCCGGAGTACGCCATGAACAGGACTGGTCGCACGACGCCGTCACGCAGCGCCGGACCGTAACCGTAGGAGTAGTCGGCCTCGCTGATCATGACGCCGCCCTCGCCCATTCCATAGCGAACGAACGGGATGGGGTTGTCATCGGAGCGAAACGGGGTCCCGGTCAGCAACACCCGGCGCACGGCGGGATCGCAGGCCTCGTCGACCGCCTCGCCCCACGCCATCGCGTCACCCGCGTGGTGCACCTCGTCGAGGATCACCATGGTGCGGCGGCTGGCGATGCGGATGTGAAACGCATTGGGATCGACTGCCAGACCGGCGTACGTGACGGCGAACCCGACGAAATCGGCGGCCAGACGGCTCTGCGCCGTGAGCGCCGGGTCGATCGGCAGACCGATGCCCGCAGCCGCCAGGGCCCACTGGGTCTTGAGGTGATCGGTGGGCGTCACGACGACGACGCGGTCGATGATTCCGCGCGCCATCAGGTCAGCAGCGATGGTGAGCGCGAACGTGGTCTTACCGGCGCCGGGCGTGGCGACCGTCAGGAAGTCCCGCGGTTGCGTGCGCTGATAGAGGTCGAACGCCTCACGCTGCCAGACCCGGAGGTGCTGGCTAGCTGTCACCCGAGGAGTCTCCCTCGTCGTCACCGGGGTTCATGTTGTCCCAGATGTCCTTGCACTCAGGGCACACCGGGAAGCGCTCGGGGTCGCGGCTCGGCGTCCAGACCTTGCCGCACAGCGCCACGACGGGGTTGCCCATGACCATGGCCTCGGTGAGCTGGTCCTTGGGCACGTAGTGGGAGAACTTCTCGTGGTCTCCCTCCTCGGTGCGCATGTCGGTGCGCTCGTCGACAACGGTCTCTGAACCTCGCCCGAAGAATGCCACCTGCCGATCGTAACGGCTGTCCGCCAGCCACGGAACTAGTTCGTGCTCGGGTCGGCCGGGAACGTGGCCCAGTACCGGAGATCTCCGCTCTGCCGCCGCATGACTTCGTGCCAGAGGTCCTCTGGTTGGGGCGACATCAGATCACCTTCGCGGGCGTCGAGTGCGAGCCACGCCCCCTCCTCGAGCTCTCCCTCGACCTGTCCGGCCCCCCAGCCGGCGTACCCGGCGAACAGCCGCAGGCCGACGAGCTGGCCAGCGGCGGGCAGTGGACCGTCGAGATCGACCAGGCCGACTCGTCCGGCCATCGTGCGCCAGCCATCAGGCGGCACCGTGACGGACTCGTCGGCGGCAAGCACGCCGACGGCCAGGGCCGAGTCCTCGGCGACCGGACCACCGTCGAACAGACACACGGGGGCGTTGACGTGATTGGCCCACTGCGGCAGCACGTCGTCGACGTCGGACGGCAGAGGCCTGTTGACGATGACGCCGAGCGCGCCGTTGTCGTCGTGGTCGAGCACAAAGACCACGCTGCGCATGAACGGGCCAGTGTCGATAGCCGGGGTGGCGATCAGGAGACGACCGCGGAGCGTGTCCATGTCCCCATGATGCACGTCCGGACCGCCGAATCGACGCAACTCTAGGATGTGAGTCATGTCGAACGCCAGAACGCCCCCCACGACACAAGAACCTGTCGAGTTCACGGTCGACGAACTGGCCGCCCGTGCCCAGATGACCGTGCGCAACGTTCGCGCGTACGCCAGTCGCGGGTTGATGGACGCGCCCCGGCTCGAGGGCCGCACGGGGTACTACTCGCTCCAGCACCTGCAGCGGCTGCAGCTGATCCGCCAGCTCCTCGACCGCGGGTACACGTTGGCGGCCGTCGAGAAGGCCGTGCGCCAGGCACCCGGCACGGCAGCCGGCCACGCACTCGACCTGATCGAGCTGCTCGACCTGCCCGCCGACGACGGCATCGACGAGATCATGTCGCGCGATGACCTCGCCGCACTCGCTGGCGTCTCCCGCGACGACGGACTGGTCGAGGCCATGGAGTCGTTCGGACTGGTGACGTGGATCGAGGGCGACCAGGACCACGTCCATCTGCTGCAACCGACCGTCGTGCGCACCGGCGCCGCCGCGGTGGCCATGGGGTTGTCCCCCGAGACCGTCATCTCGCTGTTCCCGCTGCTGCAGGCACGGCTCAATGATGTCGCCGATGCGTTCGTGCACGCGGTCGCCGCGGAGATCATCGACCCGTTCATGACCGACGGTCTGCCCGAGGACCGCTGGCCCGGCATCCTGGCCAGCGTCGAGAGCCTCATCCCGATTGCGAGCCAGGTCACTCTCGGGATGTTCCGCCAGTCGTTGCAGACCTCGATCGACCGCGAGCTCGACACCAAGATCGGACTGCTCGGCGGGCCGGACCGCAAGCGCTCGAAGTCGTAGGCGCTCTGGGTGCAGCGGTCCTGAGCCCACCAGGCTTCAGGCGGCGATGACGCCGCGCAGTCGCGCCATGAGACCTTGACGTTGGTCGTCCTGAAGCGCCTCAGTCGCTGGCTGGAGGATCGGCTGCGCTGCTGCATCGACGCGGGCCGCAGCGATGATGCGCTCGCCGTGGCCACCCAGGTTCGGGTCGTTGGACGGGACACCAGCGCTGGCAGCGATGAAGTCACGCTCCTTGGCGAACGCCGTGGCCAGGTCGGTGGAGTCGCTGTGAGCGTCCAGCAGGGCGCGCGCCCCCGGAAGCTCGGAGGCCGACGCCGTCCAGGCGGCAACAGCCACCAGCGGAGGGGTGTCGGCTCCTTCTACCGTCAGCCGGTCGATGTGGCCACTGAGACGTTGGAACCACGCCATCTGGATCTCGAAGAGCGCGGCGGTTTCATCCTCGAGCACGAGGCGGTGCGGATCGACCGCGTCGAGCACGGCGCTCAAGGCGCGGTCGGGGTGGCGATCGGCCATGGCGAAGATCTCGCGGAGTACGTCCTTGCGGCGGTGGTAGGCATCCCAGGTCATGGTGTGGTCCTCTTCTTTTACCGTCGTGTCCACCGACGCTTTCGGAGTTTCCATACCGTCGGTACGTACTCTCAGTATGTTCGGTGCGGACGGCACATTCAACTGAACTCGGTGTGACGCCCACCACGACCTTCGTCCGGGCACCTAGACTCCTCCCATGCCTCACTCCCGAGTCGCAACGCAGGTTTTACGCACCGCCCGCAAGACCACACGACGATCGGGCTACTCCTCCAGCACGAAGACAGCATTGCTGGACTCAGCCCGCGACCTGTTCACCCAGCACGGATATTCCGGCACCTCTCTGGACGAGGTCGTCGCAGCGGCCCGCGTCACCAAGGGGGCGCTGTACCACCACTTTCCCAGCAAGCTGGCGCTGTTCGAGAGCGTCTTCCTCGACGTGCAGGACGCGACGAGCAAGGAAGTCTCCGCGGCCATCGCCACCTCGAACGACCCGTGGGAACGCGCCCAGATCGGCCTCGAGAAGTTCCTCGAGGTCTGCCGGCGCCCGCAGTTCCGCCGCATCTGCCTACAGGAGGGCCCGGTGGCACTCGGCCACGAGCGGTGGCAGGAAGCCGAGCGCGAAGCCACGTTCGGCATCGTGCAACGCGCCGTCGACGACATCCTCGGCGACCTCGACGGCGAGATGTCCGACCTCAACGAGGCGTTCGCCGTCATCTTCTACGGAGCCATCCGATCGGCGGCGGAGTTCGTCGCCGATGCTGCAGATCCCGACGCCGCCAGCGAGTCGGTGCAAAACACCATCGGCGCCCTGCTCGCCGGCCTGCGCGTGCTCCCAACCGCTGCCGACTGACCGAATCAGGCCCATCGCACGATCAGGTTCAGGGCTCGAGGGTGACCTTGCCGTCGTTCTCGGGCACGAGCTCGACGAAGGTCTTGCCCGGCGCCACGGTGTACGGCAGGCCGTCAGCCGTCGTGAAGGTGATGGGTGAATCGAGGGCTGGCTTCTTCCAGGTCACCTCGACGACCTCGTTGCCGCGGAAGATCATCGCCTTGCCCGATCCCTCGACGACTGTCTCAGGCACCGGGTTGCCCGCCGGATCGGTGTAGCCGGCGTCTTCGATCCGACACTCCATGACGATCAGATTCTTGGCCTTGAACTCCTTGTCGGCGTAGCCGTTGGTGCGCTTCCAGGACGAGCCGGACAGCTTCCACGCCGTAGTGGTCGAGCGCGAGAATCGCACCGTGGCGCGGGAGGCGGTGGACACCTTCGACGTGCCGGGATCGGACGTCTCGCCAGCCGGGCTCCACTCGAGGTAGGACGTCTTCGGCTGGGTGTTCTTGGCCTTCTTGTTCACGCGCTTCAGGTCGATCAGCCGGTTGTAGGGGCGGGACAGGTTGGGATCGCTGCTGAATCCGGGCGAGCCGGCGTCCTCGGAGAACAGCTTGATGCCCGCGCGTTTGATCTTGCCCACTGCGCCGCCGGCGCCACCGGAAGCGACGAGCTGCCCGTTGGCCGGGGTCGCAATGCCGATGTCCGTGGACCGCAGCGAACGGACGTGGCCGACCTTGGTCGGGAGGTCGGTGTAGTAGAACGCCGCGAGTCGGGTCAGGCCGCCCTCGACGAGTTCCTCGATGACCAGATCGGCGCGGTCGAGATTGATCTGCGGCTTGCCACCGGACGTGTTCTCGATCTTGACCACGAACACGGGGTTGTCCGGGCGTCCCTTGGTCATTTCCAGGCCCGTGATCGGCGAGAACTCGATCAGCTCGACTGCCTCGCCCTGCGTGGGGTCGTCGACCGCAGGGGTCGAATCATCCTGCTGGGAGGAGCAGGCGGTCAGGGCGAGCGCAGCGGCCATCGCCACCACCAGTGCGCGGATCGTCATGGGCTCAGCATGCCTCATGGGTTCTCGGGGTTGCGGTACCCCGCCGCGGGTGGTGCCGTGGACGGCCACCTCGCGGTCCGGCCATCGACGGTCAGCTCATGCCCGGTCGCACGAGGGATCACTTGTCCACGCAGCGAGTGGCAGTGGTCGATCAGGTCGGGGAATCGATCCTCACGTCGCCGCGGACGACGTACCCGCAGGCCCGGCGCTCACGCGGTGGCCGCGCAGATGAAGGCGCAGGCGCCACAAGCTACTGACGCAGGTCCTGCCTCCCAGGCCGCGGGAGGCGATTGTCGGAGTCATTTGCCACGATGGGTCCGTGACTGCAGCGCTCGAGCGTTTCGCACCGGCCACCCGCGAGTGGTTCGAGGCGACGTTCAGCGCGCCCACCCCCGCCCAGATCGGTGCCTGGTCGAGCCCGCGGTCCGGCAGCACTGGTGCCGACCATCTCCTCGTCGTGGCCCCCACGGGGTCGGGCAAGACGTTGGCCGCTTTCCTGTCCGCGATCGATCGACTGCTGCACGAACCACCTCCTCGTCCGGCCGACGACGACGCGCGCGTCGGCTCCCGGGTCCTGTACATCTCGCCGCTCAAGGCGCTGGCCGTCGACGTCGAGCGCAATCTGCGATCCCCGCTCGTCGGCATCACCCAGACCGCGGCGCGGCGCGGCGACACGTTCCATGACGTCACCGTCGGGGTCCGGTCCGGCGACACCAGCCAGCGCGACCGCCGCGCACTGGTGCAGCGGCCCCCAGACATCTTGATCACCACGCCGGAGTCGCTGTTCCTGATGCTCACCTCGGCTGCTCGCGACACACTGCGGCACGTCGACACCGTCATCATCGACGAGGTGCATGCCGTGGCCGGCACCAAGCGCGGTAGCCATCTGGCGCTGTCATTGGAGCGCCTCGACGCCTTGCTGGCCGCTCCTGCTCGTCGTATCGGACTGAGCGCCACCGTGCGCCCGCACGAGGAGATCGCTCGTTTCCTCGGCGGCACCCGGCCGGTGCGCATCGTCGCGCCCGACTCGCCCAGCCGACTCGAGCTGTCGGTCGTGATCCCCGTCGAGGACCTCACCCAGCTGCCTGCGGCCCGACCCGCCACACCCGGCGACGAGCACGAGGAACCAGCCTCTGAGCAGCGCGGCGGCAGCATCTGGCCGCACGTCGAGGAGGCGATCCTGGACCAGGTGCTCCAGCGATCCTCGACCATCGTCTTCGTCAACTCCCGCGGTGTCGCCGAACGTCTCACCGCGCGGCTCAACGAGGCGTTCGCAGCCCGCACCGCGCCCGCTGACCCGACCGACGGCACCCGATCGCCCGCGCAGGTCATGGGCGGCAGCAGCCAGAGCTCGGGTGCTGCACCCGAGCTGGCCCGCGCGCACCACGGCTCGGTCAGCAAGGACCAGCGCGACCTGATCGAGGACGATCTCAAGTCCGGCCGGTTGCGCTGCGTCGTCGCCACCTCCAGCCTCGAGCTCGGCATCGACATGGGTGCCGTCGACCTCGTCGTCCAGGTGTCCACTCCCCCGTCAGTGGCCAACGGTCTGCAGCGGGTCGGTCGTGCAGGCCACCAGGTCGGCGGGTTGTCGGTGGGCGTCATGTTCCCCACGTCGCGCCACGACCTGCTGGGTTCGGCCGTCACGGCATCGCGCATGCGCGAGGGCCTGATCGAACGCATCGACGTGCCGGCCAATCCGCTCGACATCCTGGCCCAGCAGACCGTGGCTGCCACAGCACTGGAGCCGGTCGACGTCGAGGAGTGGTTCGACACCGTGCGTCGCAGCGCGCCCTTCACGTCCCTGCCGCGCGGCGCCTTCGAGGCGACCCTCGACCTGTTGTCGGGCCGGTACCCCTCCGACGGTTTCGCCGAGCTGCGGCCTCGTCTGGTCTGGGACCGCGATGGCGGCGTGCTCACCGGGCGTCCCGGCGCCCAACGACTCGCCGTCACCAGCGGCGGCACCATTCCCGATCGTGGCATGTTCGCGGTCGTCCTCGCTGCCGGCGACGACACGTCCGGCCCGCGTCGGGTGGGCGAGCTCGACGAGGAAATGGTCTATGAATCGCGCGTCAACGACGTCTTCGCGCTCGGTGCCACCAGCTGGCGCATCGTCGAGATCACCCACGACCGGGTCATCGTCGTGCCAGCGTTCGGCGAACCGGCGCGTCTGCCGTTCTGGAAGGGCGAGAACATCGGTCGCCCGCACGAGCTCGGCGCGGCCATCGGCGCCTTCGTGCGCGAGACCGCCGAGATCGGCCCCGAAGCGTGGCAGATCCGCACCCAGGACCTGGGGCTCGACGCCAACTCCGCGAGCAACCTTGCGGCCTACTTCGCCGACCAGCGCGAGGCCACGGGTCAGCTGCCCACCGACCGCACCCTGGTGGTCGAACGCTTCCGCGACGAGCTCGGCGACTGGCGGGTGGTGCTGCACTCGCCGTTCGGCCGTCGGGTGCACGCACCCTGGGCTCTGGCCGTGGCGGCGCGCATCCAGGAACGGCACGGCATCGACGGGTCTGTCGTGGCCAGCGACGACGGCATCGTGGCCCGCCTGCCCGACACCGAGACCGAGCCACCCGGCGCCGAGCTGTTCGTGTTCGACGCCGATGAGCTGGAGCACCTGGTCACCGTGGAGGTCGGCGGCTCGGCGTTGTTCGCGGCGCGATTCCGTGAGTGCGCGGCACGGGCCTTGCTGCTTCCCCGCCGCAACCCCGGTTCGCGCGCACCGCTGTGGCAGCAACGGCAGCGAGCCGCGCAGCTGCTCGACGTCGCCCGCGACCATCCCACCTTCCCGATCCTGCTGGAGACGGCGCGCGAGTGCCTGCAGGACGTCTACGACCTCCCGGCGCTCACCCTGGTCGCGCGCCAGCTCGCGTCCCGAGAGATCCAGATCGCCGAGGTCACCACGCAGAAGGCATCCCCGTTCGCGCAGAATCTGCTGTTCGGGTACGTCGCGGCCTTCCTCTACGAGGGCGACACTCCGCTGGCCGAGCGCCGCGCGGCGGCCCTGAGCCTGGACCCCACGCTGCTGGCCGAGCTGCTCGGCCGTGCCGACCTGCGCGAGCTGCTCGACCCGGACGTCATCGCCCAGACCGAGGCCGAGCTGCAACGACTCGCAGACGACCGGCGAGCCAAGGACGCCGAGGGCGTCGCCGACCTGCTGCGCGTGCTCGGCCCGCTGTCCACCGCCGAGGTCGCGGCCCGCAGCATGGCGGGAACGCCCGAGCAGGCCCACGAGTGGCTGGCGCTCCTGCAGGACGCCCGCAGGGCCATCGAGGTGCAGGTCGCCGGCGACGCTCGCTGGGCGGCCGTCGAAGATGCTGGGCGTCTGCGCGACGCGCTGGGCACCGTCGTGCCCCTCGGCGTCCCCGCAGCCCATCTGGAGGCCGTGGCAGACCCACTGACCGACCTCGTCTCACGATTCGCCCGCACCCACGGCCCGTTCACGGCGGCCGACGTCGCCCAGCGGTTCGGGCTCGGCACCGCGGTCGCCACCCAGGTCCTGCGCCGCCTGGCGCGCGACGGCCGACTCACCGAGGGTGAGTTCCTGCCCGCCGCGGGGGCCTCGCACGACACCGAGTGGGTCGAGCCAGGTGTCCTGCGCCGGCTGCGGTCGCGGTCGCTCGCGGCGGCACGACAACAGGTCGAGCCGGTCGACACCACGGCATTCGCCTCGTTCCTGCCGTCCTGGCAAGGCGTCGGAGGGTCGTTGCGCGGAGTCGACGGAGTCCTCGCCACGGTCGACCAGCTGGTCGGCGTCGCCCTTCCCGCTTCCGCCTGGGAGTCGCTCGTCCTGCCTGCTCGTGTGCGCGACTACCAGCCCGCCATGCTCGATGAGCTCACGTCGGCCGGCGAGATCATCTGGTCCGGCGCCGGCACCTTGGCCGGCAACGACGGCTGGGTTCAGCTTCATCCAGCTGACCTGGTGCTGGCTCGCACCCAACCGATCGAGCCGGACACCCTGGAGGCGCGAGCCCTCGCGGCGCTCACTGGCACCGGCGCCTTCCTTTTTCGGCAGCTCTCGGCCGCCGTCACGACCGAGGAGGACGACGCGCCGCTCGACGCAGACCTCGCGACGGCGCTGTGGAACCTGGTCTGGGCCGGACACGTCAGCAACGACACCTACACGCCCGTTCGCACCGTGGTGGGCCGCGGCGGCACGCACCGCAACACTCGTCCTGCCCCCCGCGCCCGACTGCACGGACGCGGCCGCGGACCTCGCTCGGCGCTCCAGGGCCCGCCCACCGCCAGTGGCCGCTGGTTCGCCCTCGACACGCCGCCAGTCGAGTCCACCGCCGACAAGCTGGCGCGTACCGAGGCCCTGCTGGGCCGGTATGGAGTCGTGACGCGCGGATCGGTCATGGCCGAGCAGACACCCGGCGGGTTCGCCGCGGTGTACCGCGTGCTGCGCGAGCTGGAGCAGACCGGCGCCTGCCTGCGTGGGTACTTCGTCGAGTCGCTCGGGGCAGCCCAGTTCGCTGCGCCCGCCACGATCGACCGGCTGCGCGGGCATCTGCGCGACGACGACACGCCCACCCAGGCTGCTGCGATCGTGCTCGCCGCCACCGATCCCGCTCAACCGTTCGGAGCCGCTCTGCCGTGGCCTGACCGGCTGGCTGACGACGCCGCCACCGGACACCGCCCCGCGCGCAAGGCGGGTGCCATGGCGGTGCTGCACGACGGCGTGCTGGTCGCCTACCTGGAGCGCGGCGGCAAGACGCTGCTGCCCTTCAGCGACGACCCGACGCGCATCGCCGCCGCCGCCACCGCGCTCGCCGCGGTGGTCCGCGGCCGCCGCATCGCCCGCCTCACCATCGAGACCATCGGTGGCCGCCCGGCTCTGGACACTCCGTGGGCGGACGCGCTGCGCGAGGCCGGCTTCGACCGCACTCCCAAGGGCCTGCGCGCCGATGCCTGAGGGCGACACCGTCTGGCGGGCGGCCGTCCGCCTGCGCGACGCGCTCGAGGGCCGCGAGCTGGCCAGCACGGACTTCCGGGTGCCCCAGCACGCCACGCTCGACCTGTCGGGTGAGGTCGTCTCCGAGGTGCTCAGCCGCGGCAAGCACCTGCTCATCCGCGTCGGCGATCTCAGCATCCACACCCATCTGAAGATGGAAGGTGTCTGGCACGTCCACCCGATCGGCACCCGGTGGCGTCGACCTGATCACCAGGCACGTCTCGTGCTGCGCACCGCCGAGCACGAGGCCGTCGGATTCTCGCTCGGGATCACCGAGGTCCTTCCCACCGAGCGCGAATCGGACGTCGTCGGCCATCTGGGTCCAGACCTGCTCGGCCCGGACTGGGATCTAGACGAAGCCACGCGCCGGGTCAGCGCCGACCCCGACCGTGCGGTCTTCCTGGCGCTGCTCGACCAGCGCAACCTGGCTGGCCTTGGCAACGAGTACGTCAACGAGCTGTTGTTCATCTCCGGGCTCCATCCCGAGCGCCCCGTCGGCGATCTGCCGGACGTGCGCCGCGTCATCGCCCGAGGCCAGCAGATGCTGGACATCAACAAGGACCGCTCGCAGCGCACGTTCACCGGCAACACCCGCTCGGGTCAAGAGCGGTGGGTCTACCGGCGCGAACGTGGCCGATGCCGCCGCTGCGGCACCGCCATCCGCACCGGTCAGCTGGGTGACCAACCCACCACCGAGCGCAACACGTTCTGGTGCCCTGCCTGCCAACCCCCCACCTCCTAGGATCAACCCATGACCGACACCGCCCCGACCGCCGACGAGTCACGCACGCCCGCCGACGAGTCGTGGAGTCCCGCCGAGGAGTCGCGTGAACCGCGATTTCTGCTGCCCATCACGGGGGCCGTCGGACTGATCGCTGCGTCGATCCTGACGATCGACAAGATCACCTTGCTTGAGTCGAAGGTCGACGGCACTGACGCGGCGCTGAACTGCGACATCAGCGCGTTCGTCAGCTGCAGCGGTGTCATGGAGTCCGACCAGGCATCGGCGTTCGGCTTCGCCAACTCGATCATCGGAGTGATCGGCTTCGCCGTCGTGCTCACGCTCGGCGTGCTGGTGCTCGCTCGGGTCGCACTGCCGCGATTCGTCTGGATGGGTCTGCAGCTCGGCACGATCTTCGGGATCGGCTTCGTCACGTGGCTGCAGTTCCAGAGCGTCTACGAGATCAACAAGCTGTGCCCGTGGTGCATGGTCGTCTGGACCATGATGATCCCGCTGTTCGTCGCAGTCACGGGCCGCAACCTGCGAGCCTTCGCACCCGCCTCGGCCATCACGCGCTTCGTCAGCAACTGGACGGTGCTGATCGTCGCCCTCTGGTACCTCGCGGTGGCCGCGGCCATCTGGTTCCAGTTCGGGCCGGAGCAGCTGTTCGCCTGACGCGACTGTGTGCTGTAACACTGAGTTACTGCTCACATTCAGGCCATTTCCTGTTGCCGGAGACGGGTTGTCGTGTAACTGTGTGTTACTACGCTCGTCTCACCGTCAGGAGCACCGCGTGCCGCAGTCATCGATCGACCGCTCGACCTGGCTGCGACGTCTGCGCCGGGCTGGCCACGCGCTCACCACGCCGCTGTCCCCCGACGACTACTTCACGCTGATCAACCCCTTGTGGAGCGCCCGCGAGCTGCGCGGACGGGTCGAGAGCGTCGTCAAGGAGACCGACCGGGCGGCCACCTTGGTGATCAAGCCGGGCTGGGGCTGGAAGTTCGACCACGCACCCGGTCAGTACATCGGCATCGGCGTCGAGATCGACGGCAAGTACCACTGGCGCTCCTACTCACTGTCCTCCGTGCCGCTGCACGAGAACGGCACCGTGAGCATCACCATCAAGGCGATGCCCGAGGGGTTCATGTCCGATCACCTGGTCAACGGCCTCGAGCCCGGCACCATCGTCCGGCTGGCCGCACCCCAGGGCGACTTCGTGCTGCCCGACCCGCCGCCGGAACGGCTGCTGTTCCTCGTGGGCGGCAGTGGCATCACGCCGGTCATGTCGATCCTGCGGACCATGGACCGCCGCCAGCTCGCGGCGGACGAGGCGCTGCCCGACACCGTGCTGGCGTACTCGGCGACCGACGAGGACGACATGATGTTCGTCCACGAGCTGCGGGTCATGGCCATGCGCTACCCGAACTTCACCTTCATCGAACGGTTCACCGACCGCGACGGCATCCTGACCCCTGACCACCTCGACGGCATTGTGCCCGACTGGCGCGAGCGCGCCACGTGGGCCTGCGGGCCGGCGCCGATGCTGGATGCGTTCACCGAGCTGTACGAGCGCCACGGGCTGATCGACCGGCTGCACATCGAACGATTCTCACTGGCCACGGTGGACAGCGAAGCATCCGGCGGCTCGGTCACGTTCGGCGTCGGCGGGCCTACGGTCCAGGTCGACGGGGCCACCACCTTGCTGGAGGCCGGCGAGAAGGCTGGCGTCAACATGCTCTTCGGCTGCCGCATGGGCATCTGCCACACCTGCGACGTGCCGCTCGCCTCGGGCCGGGTGCGCGACCTGCGCAGCGGCGAGGAGCACGACAACCCCAACGAGTACATCCAGACCTGTGTCTCCGTCGCCGCCGGCGACTGCACCCTCACTCTCTGAAAGGTCGACACCATGGCATTTGCAGACGTCCGCGAGTACACCCACCTCACCAACGAGGAGGTCGAGGCGATCGGCCAGGAGCTCGACGACATCCGCGCCGAGATCGAGGCCTCCCGTGGCCAGGCAGACCGTGACTACGTGCTGCGGGTCATCGCCCTGCAGCGCCGCCTCGCCGCCGCGGGCCGCATCACGTTGTTCGCCAGCATGTTCCCGCCGGCGTGGTTGCTCGGCACCGCGCTGCTCGGGTCGGCCAAGATCCTGGAGAACATGGAGATCGGCCACAACGCGATGCACGGCCAGTGGGACTGGATGAACGACCCGGAAATCCACTCCAGCAACTGGGAGTGGGACACCACCCAGCCAGCCGAGCAGTGGAAGCACTCGCACAACTACGTGCACCACCAGTTCACCAACGTGCTGGGTCACGACAACGACGTCGGGTACGGCATCCTGCGCATGACGCGCGATCAGAAGTGGACTCCGTACAACCTGGGCCAGCCGGTCTACAACGCGCTGCTGGCGCTGTTCTTCGAGTGGGGCGTGGCACTGCACGATCTGGACATCGAGGCCATCCGCAAGGGCGAGAAGGACCCCAAGCTGCTGAAGAAGCAGCTCAAGCAGATCGGCAACAAGGTCGGCAAGCAGACCTTCAAGGACTACGTCATGTTCCCGCTGCTCACGGGTCCGCAGTTCTTCCACACGCTGACGGCGAACATCACGGCGAATCTCGCGCGGAACCTCTGGACGTACATGATCATCTTCTGCGGGCACTTCCCCGACGGCGCCGTGCACTTCACCGAAGAAGAGCTGGAGGACGAGACCCGCGCCGAGTGGTACCTGCGCCAGATGCTCGGTTCTGCCAACTTCGAGGGCGGCAAGCTGCTGCACGTGATGAGCGGCCAGCTCGGCTACCAGATCGAGCACCACCTGTTCCCCGACCTGCCCAGCAACCGCTACGCGGAGATCTCGGTCAAGGTCAAGGACATCTGCAAGCGCTACGACATCCCGTACACGATCGGCCCGCTCCACCGGCAGTACGGACAGACCCTGCGCACCATCATGAAGCTGTCGCTGCCGAACCGGCGCACGACCGACAATCCGGCGCCGATCTCACCGCGCAAGCGCCGCCTGCGTGACGACGAGCGTCCGGTCCGTCGTTCCGAGCTGGGCAAGTGGTCGCCCGCGTCAGCGTGACGCCCGTGCCATTCGCCTGCGAGGACGACGACGGAGCCAGCGATGTCTCCACCGTGGTCAAGAAGCGGGCGATCCGGTGCGCGCTCAGCCGCATCTGCGGCATGTGCGGGCAGACGCTGACGCGCCCGATCGCGTTCCTCGGCCCCGAGGCCGAGGCGCAGACCGGACGGTTCGTGTTCCCTCCCATGCACCTGGAGTGCGCCCAGTCGGCCGCGGCGTCGCTGGCGCCCGGCGCGGGCCTCGGCCACGACGTGGTGTCCGGGCCGTGGGCCTTGGTCACGACCGGTGGCTTCGACCTGATCCGACCGACCCGCCGCGGCGACGCGGTGCACTTCCACCCCAACTCGGTGCTCGACACCACCTGGACGAGCTGACCGGACGTGACGAGGCCCCCGACCGAAGTCGGGGGCCACGTGTGGTGTGTGGAGCTGCCGGGAATTGAACCCGGGTCCTACGGCGCTGATTCAGGGATTCTCCGGGTGCAGTTCGTCTGACGCTTTTCTCAGCTCCGGCGCTTGGACGAACGCATCGCCGACGAGCTCAGTCGCAGTAAAGTCCCGATCACACCCTGCAACACAGTGTGATCAGCAAGTCCCCTTGATGAGACTGGCGATCCGGAGCGGAGACGCCCCCGGGCCAGCCCTTCACCTATCGCTTAAGCAGCGAGGGCGAAGTCAGTGCGCTTTGAATCGGCACTTGTTGGTTTCCAGAGATCGTTTAAGAGATAACCCTGGATCCTCTACCCGCTTCACCTGAATCGAACGACCTTAGTCGAAACCGATCAGCCCCTCTTGAGTTGTGACTCCAGTCTACTCCCCGGTGGTGACAGGAGCGACCGATCGGCCGCGAATCAGGGCGAAGGCGAGCAGTCCGGAGAGCACGAGCATGCCGACACAGATCTCGATCCCGGTGCGAAAACCGGGTCCGAACACCGACGGATCCGCGAAGTTGGCGCCCGAGATGCCAGCGATGGGCGGGATCGCGGCCACCGCCAGCAGGGATCCGGTGCGGGCGACCGCGTTGTTGACGCCGGACGCGATGCCGGTCTGCGCATCGGGTGCCGCAGCGAGCACCGCTGTGGTCAACGGCGCGACCAGCATGGCCAGGCCCACGCCGAACACCAGTGCACCGGGCAGCACGTCGCCCACGAACGAGGCATCCTCACCGATGCGCAGGTACAGCAGCAGTCCGCACGCCGCGACGATCGGACCGATGGTCATGGGTAGGCGTGGGCCGATCCGGGTGGCCAGCGCCCCGGCACGGGCCGAGAACAGCAGCATCAGAATCGTGACCGGAATGGTGGCCAGCCCTGCCTGGAGTGGCGTGAAACCCGAGACGTACTGCAGCTGCAGCACGAGCAGGAAGCCCGATCCGGCCAGAGCACCGTAGATCGCGAAGGTGCAGAGATTGGCCGCCGTGAACACTCGATCTGCGAACAGACCCAGTGGAACCAACGGATGGGAAGCGACGGCTTGGTGCCACACGAACCCAGCCAGCACCAACAACCCGACCAGCCCGTACGCCCACGACCGGTCGACCAATCCGTAGGTGAGCAGCGCGAGTCCGCCGGCAGTCAACGAGGCGCCCACCAGGTCAAGGCTGTCGTCTGCGCCCCGACTCTCGGGCACATGACGCACTGTCAGCCAGATGACCAGGGCCGCCAACGGAACGTTGAGCCAGAAGATCGACCGCCAGCCGGCTGCGTCGACGAGATATCCGCCAACCAGCGGGCCGATCGCCATCGTGACCCCCGCGAGACCAGACCAGGCCCCGATCGCCCGACCGCGGTCGTCGGGGTGAAACGAAGCCGAGATGATGGCGAGGCTCCCGGGCGTGAGCAGGGCACCGCCCACCCCTTGCAGGGCGCGAGCGGCCACGAGCACGCCGACGTT
Organism: uncultured Actinomycetota bacterium; assembly: GCA_963769445.1. GTDB lineage: Bacteria > Actinomycetota > Actinomycetes > Propionibacteriales > Nocardioidaceae > Aeromicrobium. The sequence continues at coordinate 1,148,973 of CAVYLO010000004.1, forward strand.
CGGCGCGAGGGCGCACAGCACCGACGCGAGCACGAACCAGACCACCCCGACGAGGTAGATCCGCCGACGGCCCCAGCGGTCCCCCAGCGACCCTCCCACCAGGATCAGCGCCGCCAGCGTCAGCGTGTAGGCATTGACGGTCCACTGCAGCCCCGCCAGCCCGGCACCAAGGTCGTTGCCGATGGCCGGCAGCGCCAACGCCACGATCGATCCGTCGAGGAAAGTCATGCCGGATCCCAGGATCATCGCGGCCAGCAGCCAGCGCCCTTGGGCTGTGCCGAGGCGGATCACACAGTGACGCCGAACAGTCGTGCGCCGTTGTGCCACAGCACCGAGCGCATCCAGTCATCGCCGAGCTCGAGCCGATCGAGCACCTCGATCTGGTGGGCGTACTGGTACGGAATGTTGGGGAAATCAGTGCCAAACAGCACCTTGTCCTGCAGACCTGCCAGCCGATCGGGCACGCCGTCGGGAATGTCGTGCTCCCAGAAGTCGACGAACGCCATCGTGGTGTCCAGGCGCACGTTGTCGTGCCGCTCGGCCAGGTCGAGGAATTCACTGATCTCCGGCATGCCGAGGTGGGCGATGACGAGCGCGAGCGACGGGTGTCTGGACAGGACGTCTGCCACGGCGCTCGGTCCGGTGAATCGCCCCGGAGCCGGACCGGATCCGGCGTGCAGCACGATCGGGGTGCCGGCATCGGCGAGCGCCTCCCACACCGGTTCGAGCAGGGGGTCGTTCGGGGCGAAGTCGCCGACCTGCACGTGCACCTTGAAGACCTCGACGCCGTCGGCGATCAGCTTCGGCACATAGTCGGCGGCCTCCGGCTCGGGATAGAACGTCGCCGACCGCAGCACGTCGGGGGTGCGGTCGGCGAAGCCCAGCGTCCACTCGTTCATGAAGCCGGCGATTCCGGGCTTGTGCGCGTACGACAACGCCGAGAACTTGCGCACCCCGATGGCCCGCAGCTCCTCGACCCGCTCCTCGTCCGTGCCGCGGTAGGCGATCGGCCACGGACGCCCCAGCAGCGGGCCGGCCCCCTCGAAGTACGCCCAGACCTTCGCCATGATCGACGGGGCCATGAAGTGCGTGTGCACGTCCACGATGCCGGGGATCCCGAGCGTCGTCAGGTAGGCGGGAACATCGACGTCGCGCACCGTCCTACATCCCCTTGAGGCGGCGTCCCAGCTCGCGCTCGGCCTCGTTGTTCGCCGTTCGAGCGGCGATGGCATGTCGCTTGTCGAAGCTCTTCTTGCCCTTGGCCAGAGCGATCTCCACCTTGGCGCGACCGTCGAGGAAGTACAGCGAGAGCGGGACGATGGTCAGGCCCTTCTCGGTGGTCCGCCGTTCGATCCGATCGATCTCCGCCCGGTTGAGCAGCATCTTGCGGCGCCGGCGGGTCTCGTGGTTGGTCCACGTGCCGAGCGTGTAGTGCGGGATGTGGACCTGCAGCAACCAGGCCTCGCCGCGATCGATCTCGCCGAAGCCGTCGACCAGCGAGGCGCGCCCCGCCCGCAGCGACTTGACCTCCGTGCCGGTCAGGACGAGACCGGCCTCGAAGGTGTCCTCGATGTGATAGTCGTGGCGCGCCTTCTTGTTCTGGGCCACGATCTTGCGGCCAGTCTCCTGAGGCACCGTTTCAGGCTACAGCCAGCCCATGGGGTTCTGCGGCGAGCCGTTCACGATGACCATGAAGTGCAGGTGGCATCCGGTCGAGTAACCCGTGGAACCGACGTATCCGATGACGTCGCCACGGCCGACCTTGCTGCCGGTGCTGCGGGCGAACCGGGACAGGTGGTTGTACGTCGTGACGACGCTCTTGCCGCGCTTGACACCGTTGTTGAGGATGACGCGATTGCCGTATCCCCCGTTGTAGTACTGCTGGATGATCGTTCCCGATGCTGCAGCGCGGATCGGCGTGCCGCAGCCAACGCCGAAGTCGGTGCCGTCGTGCAGCTTGTACCGGCCCGTCACGGGGTGGACGCGCATGCCGTACGACGAGGTGATCCGGCCGCTGACGGGGTACGACAGGGTGCCGCCGCCGTCGCCGCCGACCCCGGCGCCACCGGACTTGCGGTCCTTCGCGGCCAGTGCGGCCAGTTGGGCGTTGAGCCGGTTGCGATCGGCCTCGAGCTTGCGCAGCAGCGCGAGGTCCTCCTGCAGTGCCTTGTCGGCTGACTTCTTGGCGCTGTTCTTGGTGCGCACCAGCGCGGCGACAGCGACGGCCTGCTCGGCGGCGGCGGCTTCCAGCTGCTGCTGCACCTTCAGGTTCGCCGCGGCCTCTTCCCGCTGCTTCTTGACCTTGTTGCGCAGGGCCTGGACCTCATCGCGCTTGAGCTTGAGCACGACCCGGGTGGCGTCCAGCTCCTGCATCGTGGCCAGCTGCGCGTCACTGACTGAATCGTTGATCGACATCTGTTCGGTGAAGTCGCTCGGGTCGTCGCCGCTCAGCAGTCGGCTGAAAGCCCGGAGGCCCCGGTCGCCCTGCTGCACGTTCTGGACCGTGAAGTCCTCGACGACCTGCTCGGACTCGACCAGCTCGGCCTCGCCCCGCTTGAGCTTGGCGATCGACACGTCGAGTGCGGCCTCGGTCTCGGCCAGCCGCAGCTGCAGATTCCGGTCCTCCACCTTCGCCACGGCGAGCTGGCCTCGCGTCTCACCCAGCTTGGACTCCGCGCTCTTCAACGAGTTCTGCGCCTTGGTGAGCGCGGCCCGAGCGGCCTTCAGCTCCTTGGTGGACTCGTCGACGTGGTCCTTGGCGGAGTCGATCTTGCCGCTGACGCCCTTCTTCTCCCGCTCCAGATCCTTCTTGGAGTCGGCCATCGTGGGCGCGGTGAGGGCACCCACGAGCAGGACTGAGATCAGTCCGGCCAGGAGTGCCTTGACGGTGGTGTGACGCATGAATCAGCCTCGGGGAAAGGTGTCCCGGCAGAGGGACGAGGAAATGTCTGCTTTCACACCATACGTCACATCCGTCACACGTCCAGATATTTCCGGGTCATCACGAGCGTCGGAACCAAGGCGAGCAACAGGGCGAGAACCGTGGTGAACCCCATCACGACGATCGCCTCGTTCCATCGCACCCACGTGGTGATCTCGCCCAGCGACGTGCGCAGATAGCGATAGACCACGAAGTACATGAAGGCGCTGAGGCCCAGTGCGGCCAGCGCCGCCGACAACAAGGCGGCCAACAGCGATTCGAGCACGAACGGCAGCTGGATGTGCCAGCTCGAGGCGCCCACCAGCCGCATGATGCCGATCTCGCGACGACGCGCGTAGGCGGTCATGCGAATGGTGTTGGAGACCTGCAGGATCGCGGCGATGACCAGCAGCAGCGCGGCGCCAAGAGCCGCGAACTGCATCTTGGACAAGAATTCGAACAACGGCGCGAGCAGCTGCCGCAGGGATGTGACGTTGTTGACGCCATCGAGTCCGGACAGCTGGCTGACGACACCGTCGAAGTCCTGCGGGTCCTTCAGCGTGACCAGATACGACTCAGGGAAGGAGTCAGGACCCAGCGTGGCCAGCTGCTTGCGGCCCGTGTCGGACTGGCCGAGTGTCTCGCGGGCCCGCTCATAGCTGTCAGACGGCGTGCGGATCTCGAACGACTTGACCTCAGAGTTCGTGTCGAGGGCCTCGCGGACCGCGCCCTTCTGGTCGTCGTTGGCGGCGCCGCCGACACACGTGGCGGCCGGCGAGTTCTTGGTGCAGAGGTTGACCTGCAGCTGCAACCGGTCACCGTAGTAGCTCTCGGTGCGGTTGGCCTGCAGCTGCATCAACAATCCGAGGGAGGCCAGCAGCAGGGAGACGCTCATCGTGACGACCAAGGAGATCGTCATCGACTTGTTGCGCGCCATGCTGGACGTCAGCTCGCGCAGGGAGGAAAGCACACGTTCTCCTAGTTCTGGTAGCCGTAGATGCCGCGGGCCTCGTCGCGCATGATGCGGCCGCCATCGAGCTCGATGACGCGCTTGCGCATCTGGTCGACGATCGACGCGTCGTGGGTCGCCATCACCACGGTGGTATCGGTGCGGTTGATGCGGTCCAGCAGCTTCATGATGCCCACGCTGGTGGACGGGTCGAGGTTTCCGGTGGGCTCGTCGGCGATCAGGATCATGGGTCGGTTGACGAACGCCCGGGCGATCGCGACGCGCTGCTGCTCGCCACCGGACAACTCGTCGGGCATGCGGTGCCCCTTGCCGTCGAGTCCCACCATCTCGAGGGTCTCGGGCACGACCTTGTCGATCTCCGAGCGCGGCTTGCCGATGACCTGCAGCGCGAAGGCCACGTTCTGGGAGACGTTCTTGTTCGGCAGCAGTCGAAAGTCCTGGAACACGGTGCCCACCTGGCGGCGCAGCTTCGGCACCTTCCAGTTGGACAGCTTGTTGATCTCCTTGCCCGCGACGTAGACGCGGCCGCTGGTGGGCGTGGCCTCACGCAGGATCAGGCGAAGAAAGGTGGACTTGCCCGAGCCGGACGCACCGACCAGAAAGACGAACTCGCCCTTCTCGATCTCCAGATCGACGGCGTCGAGCGCGGCGCGTTTCTGCCCGGGATAGGTCTTGGTGACCTGGTCGAATCGAATCACTCGCCCGAGTCTAGGCAGACGTCCCCGCAATACCGGGGTGACGCGCCCCTCTCAGGGCTTTCTCGGGTTCAGCCGAGCCGCTGCGCGACGAACGCGTCGACCGCAGGTGCCGCCAGCACGACTTCGACCACCATGGTGGCCGCTCCGAGAAGGGCGCCTTGGTCGCCCGCTGCGGTGCCGACGATGCGCAGCTCGTCGGTGGCCAGTGGGAGCGACCGCTGGTAGACGACCTCGCGGACGCCGGCCAGCAGGTACTCCCCTGCCTCGGACAGCGTGCCGCCGATGACGACGACCGAGGGGTTGAGCAGGTTGACGCAGGTGGCCAGCACCGTGCCGATGTCTCGTCCCGCGGCTCGGACCGCCTGCAGCGCGGCAACCTCGCCACGATTGACGGCGTCGACGATGTCCTGGGCCGTCTCGACCTGCAGCCCGCCCGCCCGCAGGGTGGCCGCGATCGCGGGTGCGGCCGCGACCGCCTCGAGGCAGCCGGTGTTGCCGCACCGGCACACGACGTCGTCGACAGCGCCCATCACCCGGACGTGTCCGAGGTCGCCCGCCGAGCCGAGTGCGCCGCGCAGCAGCCGCCCATCGGCGACGATGCCAGCACCGATGCCGGTGGCGACCTTGATCAGCAGCAGGTGCTCGGTGGGCCACGCAGAGACGTACTCGCCCAGCGCCATCAGGTTCACGTCGTTGTCGACGAGAACGGGACCACGAAAGGTTCGACCGAGATGGGCCGGGATGTCGAAATCGTGCCAGCCCGGCATGATCGGCGGGTTGGCTGGTCGGCCGCGGGCGTGCTCGACCGGACCCGGCACCCCGATGCCCACGCCGGCGACGTCCGGGATGTCCCGCCCGATCTCGGCCAGCAGGTCACGAGCGATGTCAGTGACGAGGTCGAGCACCGCGTTGGGCCCGTCAGCGATGTCGCACGCCACCGTGCGGCTGACGACGGGGCGGCCGGCGAGATCGCTGAGCGCGACACCGGCGTGGGATGCGCCGAGGTCGACCGCCAGCACGAGCTGGGCCATCCGGTTGAGCGCGAAGCGGACCGACGGACGCCCTCCGGTCGAGGCCCCGGCACCCACGGCTTCGAGCAGCCCGGCCGCGATCAGAGCGTCGAGACGAGCCGTGACGGTGGAGCGCGCCAGCGACGACATCTGAACCAGCTCGGAGCGGGTGCGAGGCGTGCCGTCGCGCAACAGCTGGAAGAGGTCCCCGGTGCCGACCAGAGTGGGCGGGAGGGCGGGCAGCGCGGACATGGCCATCATTTTCCCATACCTTTCGCCGTCGTCACTTCTGCCGCTCACAAACTTTCTTATATCGCTCACCACCATACTTTTGCTTGACGATCGGCACAAGGTGTGACTAGCATCACCGCCATGTCCGACTCCGCTCCCCTGCTCCAGATGCGCGGCATCGTCAAGGAGTTTCCTGGCGTCCGCGCTCTCGATGGCGTCGATCTGGACGTCATCGCCGGAGAGGTGCACTGCCTGCTCGGACAAAACGGCGCCGGCAAGTCGACTTTGATCAAGGTCCTGTCCGGCGCTCACGGGGTCGACGCCGGCACCATCTCCTGGCAGGGCGAGCCGGTCACCTTCGCCGATCCACAGGCCGCCCTCGACACGGGCATCGCCACGATCTACCAAGAGCTCGACCTGGTCGACGGTCTGAGCGTGGCCGACAACATCTTCCTGGGGCACGAGCAGGCCAGAGGCGGAATCACCCGCAACGCCGACATGAATCGGGCGGCCCGAGACCTGCTCGGCCGACTCGGCCACAGCGAGATCCGGCCCACCGTCGAGGTCGGCTCGTTGTCTGCAGCCGGCAAGCAGATCGTGTCGATGGCCCGTGCCCTGTCACGCAGTGCGCGAGTCATCGTGATGGATGAGCCGTCCGCCGTGCTGGACCCCGACGAGGTCGACGGTCTCTTCCGGGTCGTGGACGACCTGCGGGCCGAGGGCACCGCGATCATCTACATCTCGCACCGGCTCGAGGAGATCCGCCGCATCGGCGATCGCCTCACGGTGCTGAAGGACGGACGCACGGTCGCGGGCGGGCTGTCCGCCGCCGAGACGCCCACCGCCGATCTGATCACCTTGATGACCGGGCGTACCGTCTCGTCGATCTTTCCCGCCCGACCCGAGGTCGCCGACGCTCCCCCGGTGCTGGCGGTCGAGGGCCTCACCCGGGCCGGCGAGTTCCACGACATCACCTTCGACGTCCGGCCCGGCGAGGTCCTGGGGCTCGCCGGTCTGGTGGGCGCGGGCCGCAGCGAGATCGTCGAGACGATCTTCGGTGCACGGCGGGCCGAGCACGGCTCGGTCACCGTCAACGGCCGGCGGCTGCGCGCGGGGTCGGTGTCGGCAGCCGTCGACGCCGGGGTGGGACTGTGCCCCGAGGAACGCAAGTCGCAGGGGCTGATCCTCGACGACGCGGTCTACCGCAACGTCTCGCTGGCGAGCCTGGAACGCTTCTCACGCCACGGCATCAGCGCCGAGGGCGAGGAGCGCACGGCGGCGCGCGACGCGCTCCGTTCGGTGGACCTGCGTCCCGACGACCCCGACCGTGTCGCCCGAACACTGTCCGGCGGGAACCAGCAGAAGGTCGTGCTGGCCCGGTGGCTGCTGCGGTCGTGCTCGGTGCTCCTGCTCGACGAGCCCACCCGTGGCGTCGACGTGGGTGCCCGCGCCGAGATCTACGCCCTGATCCGCGGCCTCGCCGAGGCCGGAGTCGCGATGGTCGTGGTGTCCAGCGATCTCGACGAGGTCCTCGGCCTGTCGGACCAGGTGCTGGTGCTCGCCGACGGCCGTCTCCTGCACCAAGGCCCCAGCGATGCCATCGATCCGGCGGGCGTCCTCGACCACATCATCGCCCAGCACGAGTCAGACCACCCCCACGAAAGAGGCGATGTCGCGTGACCGCCCCCACCGATCCCCAGACCCAGACCCCGATGGCGGCCGATCCGTCGACCTCCGTCCCCGTCCCTGCCCAGGCGTCCCGCCGCAGCTCCACCGGAGTGGCGCGCAACCTCGGGCTCGTGATCGCCCTCGTGATCTTGTGCATCGTGGGCATCGCGACCGCCGGTGATCGATTTGCCAGCACCGACAACCTGCTGACGATCCTCCGTTTCGCCTCGGTGGTCGGGGTCGTGTCGATCGGCATGACGTTCGTCATCACAGGCGGCGGCATCGACCTGTCGGTCGGTGCCCTCGTCGCGCTCGCCTCCGTCTGGGCCACCACCACGGGCACCCAGGCGATGGCCGACGACATCGGCTGGATCGCGATGGTGTTCGCCGCCATCGTGGTGGGGGCCATCGCCGGCGCCATCAACGGCGTGCTCATCGCGTACGGACGGATCGTGCCGTTCATCGCCACGCTCGCCATGCTGGCCTCGGCCCGCGGGCTGGCCGAGATCATCGCCGATCGCAAGACCCAGATCATCCGGAACCAGGGCTTCAAGGACTTCTTCGGGGCGGACCCGCTGGGCATCCCCGTCATCGTCATCATCTTCGCGATCGTCACGGCGGCCGGCTGGTTCCTGCTGAACCGCACCACCTTCGGCCGCCGCACGTTCGCCGTCGGCGGCAACCCCGAGGCCGCCCGGCTGGCCGGCATCAAGGTGCAGCGGCACACCGTGTACCTCTACGTGCTGCTCGGCGTCGCCTGCGGCATCGCCGCGGTGATGCTGATGTCCCGCACCACGGTCGGGTCCTCGACCCACGGCACGCTGCTGGAGCTCGACGCGATCGCCGCGGTCGTCATCGGCGGCACCTTGCTCAGCGGAGGCCGCGGCACCGTGGTCGGAACCCTGTTCGGCGTGCTCATCTTCGCCACCCTCACCAATGTCTTCACGCTCAACAACCTGTCGACGTCGACCCAGGCCGTCGCCAAGGGCGTGATCATCGTGATCGCCGTGCTCCTGCAGCAGCGCATCGCGAACCGTTCCACCTCGCAATAACCGCACCCACCAGGAGTACAGATGTCCACCACCACCCCCCGACGCCGTCGCGCGTTCGCGATGGCCGGCGCGTTCGCGGCTGCCACGCTCGTGCTCGGCGCCTGCACCAACAGCTCCAGCGACGACGGCAATGCGTCCGGCGTCAGCAAGAGCAACACCGACAACGAGAAGGCTGGCGACACCGTCGTCATCGGCTTCTCCGCACCCGCTGCCGATCACGGCTGGATGGGCGCCATCACCAAGGCCGCCCAGGCTCAGGCCAAGCAGTACGACGACGTGGAGCTGAGGGTCGCCGAAGGCACCAACGACGTCAGCCTGCAGATCTCCCAGGTCGAGACCTTCATCAACGACAAGGTCGACGCCATCGTGCTCCTGCCCTTCGACGGCGCCGCCATGACGCCGGTCGCCCTCAAGGCGATGGAGGCCGGCATCACCGTCATCAACGTGGACCGTGAGTTCGACTCGCCCTTCGCCGCCCGCACCACCGTGCTGGGCGACAACTACGGCATGGGCGTCTCGGCCGGCACGTATGCGTGCGACGAGGCCGCGGGAGACAAGGACAAGGTGGTCGCCGAGATCGCCGGCATCGACTCGCTGCCGCTGACGCAGGACCGGTCGAAGGGATTCGCCGACGCCCTGAAGAAGTGCGGGCTGAAGGTCGACAACCGGGTCGCCGCCGAGTTCACGGTGGAGTCCGGCGAGAAGGCAGCGTCCAACCTGCTGCAGGCCGCACCGAAGATCGACTTCCTGTGGAACCACGACGACGACCAGGGTGTTGGCGTTCTCGCGGCCATCAAGAACGCCAACCGCGACGAGTTCGTCATGATCGGTGGCGCCGGATCGGCCAACGTCATGCGTGACATCAAGGAAGGCAACTCGGTCCTGAAGGCCACCGTCATCTACCCGTCGACCCAGGCCGCGGACGGCATCAAGCTGGCCCGCCTGATCGTGCAGGGCAAGGCGATGTCCGACCTCGCCGAGGTGGAGGTGCCCCGCAAGGTGCAGCTGGCCGCCCCGGTCGTCACGAAGGAGAACGTCGACCAGTACATCGGCTCGGCCTTCGAGTCCTGATCGACAGGGGCCTGTCCGCGCCGATCCTCCCGGCGCGGACAGGCCCCACCCCCTTCCTTCCCTTCTTCTGAGGACGTTCCACATGAGCGACACCACCAGCCCCGCGGCCACCGGCGAGCTCGGCATCGGCATGGTTGGCTACGCCTTCATGGGCGCCGCCCACTCGCAGGCCTGGCGCACCGCACCCTCCTTCTTCGACCTCCCCCTGCGCCCGCGACTCGCCGCGATCTGCGGTCGCAACGCCAACGCGGCCGGGGACGTCGCCCGCCGATTCGGCTGGGAGTCGGTCGAGACCGACTGGCGAGCGCTGCTGACCCGCGACGACATCCACATCATCGACATCTGCACGCCCGGCGACACCCATGCCGAGATCGCCATCGCCGCCCTCGAGGCAGGCAAGCACGTCCTGTGCGAGAAGCCGCTGGCCAACTCCGTGGCCGAGGCCGAACAGATGGCGGCGGCCGCCAGCGAGGCCGCGAGCCGCGGCGTGCGCAGCATGGTCGGCTTCACGTACCGCCGCACCCCCGCCGTGTCCTACGCCCACCAGCTGGTCGCGTCCGGCCGGCTCGGCACCATCCGCCACGTGCGCGGGCAGTACCTGCAGGACTGGTTGACCGACGAGAACTCACCCATGAGCTGGCGGCTGAACAAGGAACAGGCCGGTTCCGGCGCACTGGGCGACATCGGCGCGCACGTCATCGACATGGCCCAGTGGGTCACCGATTCGTCGATCAGCTCGGTCAGCGGCCTGATGGAGACATTCGTCAAGACTCGACCCGTCTCCGGCGAACGTGCGACTCTCGGTGGCACGTCAGCAGCATCCAGCGAGCGCGCGCCCGTCACGGTCGACGATGCCACCGCGTTCACCGCCAGATTCGACAACGGAGCCCTCGGCGTCTTCGAGGCGACCCGTTTCGCCACAGGTCGCAAGAACGCCCTGCGCCTGGAGATCAACGGCTCGCTCGGCTCGGTGTCCTTCGATTTCGAGGACATGAACGTGCTGGAGTACTTCGACAACACCCAGCCCGCCGCCGAGGCCGGTTTCCGCCGCATCGTGGTCACCGAGGCAGACCACCCCTACATCGCCTCGTGGTGGCCTCCGGGTCACGGGCTGGGCTATGAGCACGGTTTCACCCACCAGGTCGTCGACCTGGTCACCGACATCGCCAAGGGCGCCGACCCGGTGCCGTCGTTCGCCGACGGTCTTCGCGTGCAGCGTGTGCTCGCGGCCGTCGAGGCCAGTGCGGCCGACGGCACCACACATCCCACAGGAGCAACCTCATGACACGTCCGATCACGCTGTTCACCGGCCAGTGGGCCGACCTGCCGTTCGAGGAGGTGGCCGAGCTGGCTGCCGGCTGGGGCTACGACGGCCTCGAGATTGCCTGCTGGGGCGATCATCTTGATCCGTGGGCGGCGGTCGAGGACCCCGACTACATCCAGACCCGCAAGGACATCCTGGACCGGCACGGCTTGCAGGTTCACGCGATCTCCAACCACCTCAAGGGCCAGGCCGTCTGCGACGACCCGATCGACCAGCGCCACCAGAACATCGTCGGCGCGCGGGTCTGGGGCGATGGCGACCCCGAGGGCGTGCGTCAGCGGGCGGCCGAGGAGATGAAGCACACGGCACGCGCCGCACGGATGCTCGGCGTCGACACCGTGATCGGATTCACCGGGTCGTCGATCTGGAAGTACGTGGCGATGTTCCCGCCCGCATCCGAAGAGATGATCGCAGCCGGCTATCAGGACTTCGCCGATCGTTGGAACCCGATCCTTGACGTCTTCGACGAGGAGGGTGTGCGCTTCGCGCACGAGGTGCACCCCAGCGAGATCGCGTACGACTACTGGACCACTCACGCGGCGCTGGACGCGATCGGCCACCGCGAGGCGTTCGGCCTCAACTGGGATCCCTCGCACTTCGTGTGGCAGGACCTGGACCCCATCGGTTTCCTGTGGGACTTCAAGGACCGGATCTATCACGTCGACTGCAAGGACGCGAAGAAGCAGGTCGGCAACGGTCGCAATGGCCGGCTCGGCTCGCACCTGCCGTGGGCCGACCCCCGTCGCGGCTGGGACTTCGTCTCGACCGGGCGCGGCGACGTGCCCTGGGAGGCGTGCTTCCGCATGCTCAACACGATCGGCTACGACGGTCCGATCTCGATCGAGTGGGAGGACGCCGGCATGGATCGCCTGCTCGGTGCGCCCGAGGCGCTGGCCTACGTGAAGCGCAATCTCTTCGACGCACCGACCGCAGCCTTCGACGCCGCCTTCAGCAGCGGCGACTGACGCTCGACGGCGAGGACTCCTCGTCCTCACCGATCTCACGGGCGAGCATCTCGACAACCCTCGCCAAAACGCGACGCGCCGTTTCGTAGTCCTCACCAAACTCCTCGGCGAACTGGTGCTCCACGTCGACGATGTGCTGGAACCCGGCGCGAGCGACCTCCCGGCCCATCGGCGTGTACGCGACGATCTTGGCGCGTCTGTCCGCCGGATCAGGTCGCATCTCGACGACACCGAGATCGACCAGGCCGCGGACGATCTCTCCCATCGACTGACGGGTGATGCCAGCGATCGCTGCCATGTCCGAGGCGCGGGATCCCTCGACCTTGAGCGTCGAGAAGACCGCATTGTGCGCAAAGGTCAGCCGCGGTCCCCGGCGCTCGTTCGCGGTGGCGACCATGTCGTTCTGCAGCGCCCGGTTCGCCGAGTGGACGATCTCGATCAGGGGGGCGCGATCTAGGGGGGGACCAGGTCTTGACATACGTAAGGCTTCCTTACAATAATCGACAGGACACCTTACATTATCAGGAGTGGTCATGGAGACTCAGGAGATCCGGCGGCAGGTGCGTCAATTGTTCTCGGGCGGACCGCGCACCACCAGGATCGGCATCGAGCACGAGCTGATCATCGCCGATGCGGTCACCGGCGCGCCGGTGTCGATCGAGAGGGTTCGCACCGCGACCGACCACGCGACCTACAGCCAATTCCTGGGGTTCGAGCCCGGCGGGCAGGTCGAGCTCAGCCTCCCCGTCGCCCCTGATCCGGCGACTGCCGCCGACCGCCTGGGTGCCGCGGTGGCGGCCCTTCGCTCTGACTGCGGCGGCGCCGGGATACGTCTGCACGACGCGCCGGTCGACTCCCGGACCGTGGACGTTCCGCTCCAGATGGCCGCGCCGCGCTATCTGGCGATGCAGGAGCGCTTCGACTCCCTCGGACCGTCAGGTCGGCTGATGATGCGACGGACAGCGTCGACCCAGCTCTGCCTCGACTGGTGGTCTGGAGATGTCGGCGTCAGCCAGTGGCGACTGCTCAACCTCGCTGCGCCCGCACTCGCCGCAGTCTTCGCGCGAAGCAGCGGCCCGGGCTCGAGACTGGCAACGTGGCTCGCGGTCGATCCGACTCGGACTGCCTTCGACGACCGGCTGGTGCTGGGCCCGGACCCTGTCGCGGCCTACATCGACTTCGCCACCAACGCTGTCCCGTTCACCGCCCCCGGCGACGTTGCGCAGCATCTGACCACACTGTTCCCGCCAGTACGCCCGCGCAGCCGCTATCTCGAGGTTCGATTTCTCGACGTCCAGCCCCCGCCAGATGTTGTCCCTGATCGCGACGGTTCTCACCACCTTGATGTACGACGAGGCGTGCCGTTCCCGCGCACTTGCATGGGTGGCCGATGACGCCGGTCAGCTCGCCGAACGCTGGGAGCAGGCAGCCCACGGAGAGCCCGAGGTGATCGCTCAAGGGCGGGCGCTCGTCGATCTCGCGCTGTCGTCGGTTCGGCGTCCGGTTGCACTTTCGGACCCGGGACGTGCGGCATGAACGCCCTGTTCGTCACGGACGCACTGGAGCGACTGAATCCGTCGGTCGACGCGAGCGTCGGACTGATGCTGGCCACCCAGGCTGTGGAAACTGCCGTGTGGGTCTGCGGGCCAGCGGACCTCTCGGTGGTCGACGGCAGGGTCAGGGCCGCGGCGAGGCGGCTCCACCTGCGGCCGGTTGAGCGCGGCGAGGCCCATCGCTGGTCGGTCGAGCCGCAGTGGTTTCACTCCATCGAGAATCGTGTCCTGGATGTTGTCGGCGAGGTCGAGATGGTGCAGATCCGCATCGATCCGCCGGTCGATGCGCGATACCTGCATGCCACCTATCTCCTGGATCTCGTGGTGGCCGGCGGGGTCCGGGTGGTGAATCGACCCGAGGGCATCCGCGCCTTCCACGAGAAGCTGGCGGCCCTGCGGTACCCGGAGCTGTGCCCGAGCACGCTGGTGAGCACCGACCCGGCCGAGATTCGAGGTTTCGTCGCCGAGCACGGTGCGGCCGTGGTGAAACCGGTCGACGGATTCGCCGGGATTGATGTGTGGCTGGTCCACGACGACCATTCGGCGACGGCCATGCTCGAGTCAGCCACGCAGGGCGGCGCTCGACACGTGATCGCGCAGGAGTACCTCACCGAGGTACACGCCGGGAACAAGCGGCTGTTCGTGCTCGATGGCGAGATCGTCGGGGCCGTCACGCGCCGGCCCGGCGTCGACGACTTTCGCATCGGGCCGCCCGTCGCGCTCGCAGAAATCGACCAGATGGACTGGCGCATCGTCCACGCCATCGCGCCTGATCTGGCCTCGCACGGCCTCGTACTGGCCGGAGTCGACGTGATCGCAGGACGACTCATCGAGGTCAATGTCACCTGTCCGGGTGGCATGCACAAGACCGACGCCCTCCTGGGCACCGATCTCAGCGGCATCATCATGCGCCGCCTGCTCCAACCACTGCTCCTGAACGAAAGGCAACACTCATGAGTGACATCGTCATCATCTCCACGGCAATTCTGGGCATTCTGGTCTTCGCACTCGGGGCGAACGTCACCCGTCACCGTGCGATGCGCGGAGACAAGGGTCCTCAGATGCCGACCGACCCCGCCGACGCCCTGTTGATCGCTCAACGTGCGCACGGGAACGCGGCTGAGTACGTACCGACCTTGATCGTGTTGTTGATCGTCTGCTCGACGCTCACCGACGGCTGGTGGCTCAACGCCCTCGCGATAGCAGCCGTCGCCGCTCGTCTCTTGCACGCGGTTGGCCTGCTGACGGCCCCGAGTCTCGCCTCGCACGGCGGCCTCAGAGACCTCGGCGCGATCCTCACGTACGTGTCGGGCCTGGCTCTTGGTGTGACAGCGCTGATCGCGCTCTGACTCATGAGTGCGCTCGGCACACGTCGACCCGTGGTCGGCATCGTCGGGCACGATCTCGTCGTGGCCAGACCATTTGGCGAGCTGCCCGTGACCGGCACCCCGAGGGCGTATGTCGAGCACCTGGCCCGGGTCGGACTCCGGCCCGTCGTCGTACCAGGTGAGCATGGCGTCGACCTCCTTGACGTGGTCGACGCCCTGGTGCTCACCGGCGGCGGAGACCTCGACCCGGCGCTCTCCGGAATGACTGTCGGATGAGCGCTCAGGGAGTCGATCGGTCACGAGACGACGCCGAGATCGCCGTGGTCTTGGCAGCAGCCGAGCTCCGCGTGCCATTGCTCGGATGCTGTCGTGGCCTGCAGGTGATGGCGGTGGCGCTCGGGGCGACGCTCCGCAGCGTGGAGGGCCACGTCCAGCCTGGTCCCGGACACCATGTCCACACCCAACCGGGCTCGCTGATTGCCGAACTCGTTGGCCCGGTCGTCTGGACCAGCGCACTTCACGAGCAGGCCATAGCTGACCCGGGTCTGTCTTGGAGACCCACAGCCTGGGCCGACGACACGATCGAGTCGATCGAACCCATCGACGACCGATGGCCGGCCTTGGGGGTGCAGTGGCATCCCGAGCTGGGTGGGGTTGCCGGGTTCAACGATCACACTGGCCGCGCCCTCTTCGAGTGGCTTGCCGAGCGCGCGCGGTCCCGAGACGACCGGATGGTGACGTTCTAGCTGGGCTGGTTGTTGCGGCGCCAGCGAATGCCGGTCTCGATGAAGTCGTCGATCTCGCCATCGAGCACGGCCTGCGTGTTGCCGGTCTCGTGCTCGGTGCGCAGGTCCTTGACCATCTGGTACGGATTCAGCACGTAGTTGCGCATCTGGTCGCCCCACGACGCCTGCACGTCGCCGCGCAGCTCGTCGAGGTGGGCGCGCTCCTCGGCCTTCTTCAGGGCCAACAGCTTCGCCTTGAGGATCACCATGGCGCTGGCCTTGTTCTGCAGCTGGCTCTTCTCGTTCTGGCAGCTGACGACCGTGCCGGTCGGGATGTGGGTCAGGCGGACCGCCGAGTCGGTGGTGTTGACGCTCTGCCCACCAGGCCCCGAGGAGCGGTACACGTCGACGCGCACCTCTTCTTCGGGCAGGTCGATCTCGTCGGTCTCCTCCAGCACCGGCACGACCTCGACCGCGGCGAACGAGGTCTGACGGCGGCCCTGGTTGTCGAACGGTGAGATGCGCACCAGACGGTGGGTGCCGGCCTCGACCGACAAGGTGCCGTAGGCGTACGGGGCCTTGATGCTGAAGGTGGTGGACTTCAGCCCGGCCTCCTCGGCGTAGGACGTGTCGTAGACCTCGACGGCGTAGCCGTGGCGCTCGGCCCAGCGGATGTACATGCGCTGCAGCATCAGCGCGAAGTCGGCGGCATCGACGCCGCCAGCGCCGGACCGGATCGACACGAGCGCATCGCGGATGTCGTACTCGCCGGACAGCAACGTGCGGATCTCGAGGACGTCGATCGCCTTCTGGATGCGAACCAGCTCGTTGGCGACCTCGGTCTCGGCGTCGGCATCATCTTCCTCGGCGGCCATCTCGTGCATGAGTTCGACGTCGTCGAGTCGTTGGCGCAGGCCGGTGACGCGTTCGACCTCGGCCTGAAGTGTCGAGAGGCGGCTCGTGACGCGCTGGGCGTTGACCTGGTCGTCCCACAACCCCGGGTCGCCGACCTCTTCCTGCAGCGTCGCAATCTCAGCACGGATGGAGTCGAGGTCGAGGACCTTCTCGATCGACGTCAGGGTCGCGTCGAGGGCCTTGGTCTGTTCTGCGAAGTCGATGGCCACCTGTCGAGATTACAGGTGCGCTCAGATGCTCTTGCGGCGGAACTCCGGCTGGGCAATCGGCTTGTCCGCGCCATGGGACTTCTCGCTGCCGTCGTGCTCCGCGCTCTCCGGGCTGGGGTGGTGCTTCTTGTTCTTCTTCTCCAGCGCCTCGCGCATCTTGGCCTTGAGTGCCTCGTTCGAGGAGTCCGGGTTCGCTGAGTCGGTCATGGGCCCATCTTCACACGTGATCGCCTCCCTGTGACCCCTCCAGTGCCGTGCTCGACGAGTTCGACGACATCTCGGTCGTCACGGTGCCGGCGACGGGGAGCAGGCGATCGGGGCCGTCGCCGAGCATGACCCCGCTGTCGTGCTGATGGATCTGCGGATGCCCGGGATGAACGGGTTGGCGGCCACGGCTCGCATCCGCACCAGGCACCCGGACACCCGTGTGCTGGTGCTGACCATGGACGAGGATGCCGACTCGGTCTTCGCCGCGCTGCGCATGGGCGCCCATGGCTACCTTCTCAAGGAAGCCGAATCCGACGACGAGCACCGCGCGGTGCAGGCGGTCGCCCGTGGGGAAGCCGTGTTCGGGCCGCGCGTCGCGGAGCACGTGATGTCGTTCTTCGCTTCCGGCGTGGTCTCCGCGGCCGCAGCGGTGCCCTTCCCGCAGCTCACGAACCGTGAGCGGGAGGTGCTGGAGCTGCTGGGACGCGGACTCGACAACGCCTCGATCGCACGGCGTCTCGTGCTGTCCCCCAAGACGGTCCGCAACCGAGTGAGCGACGTGCTGGCCAAGTTGCACGCCCGCACGCGCGCCGAGGCCGTGTCGATGGCCCGGGACGCCGGCATCGGTGATGCACCCCCGTCATAGGCTCTCCCCATGGCCCAACGCAAGCGCCCGGTCTTCGGGCCCGAGGTCGTGCAGCGACTCGCCCGCGCCAAGCAGCACCGCGACGAGGCCGTCGACCTGGCCACCGAGATCTACGAGGACGCCCTGCTCGACGCCTTCGAGTCCGGCCTCACCTACAACGACATCGCCGCCACCGTCGGCGGCTCTCACGCCACCCTGGCGGTCTCCATGAAGAACGCCCGCGCGCGTCGTTGAGCGAAAATCCTTGAAAAGTCGGGACCAAAAGCCTGTTGCGACAGGTGGTCACCACTCCTAGGTTGGGGAAATGGCCCTGCCGTGGAGGGAGCACGACGGGGCCGCGGCACGACGGAACTCTCCGCCGTGCCTGGTCTGGTCCACGGTGGCCGGTGAGAGAAAGCGACATTCCATGCACAAATCAGTACTCGGTCTCGCGGGAGCCGTGGTCGCCAGCCTGGTCCTCGCGGCCACGCCCGCGCAGGCAGCCAGCAAGGTCATTGTCGGTCCCGTTCGACTTCAATCCGGCGGCGTCCGACACCCGCGCCACGGGTCACTACGAGGTCCAGGGCACGGCCCTGCACATCTGGACCGAAGGAAATACCAGCACGGACAAGGTCGCGGAGTACGTCGACACGTCCGAGCCGCTCGCAGCCGTCGGCGAACCCACGTTGTCGTACTCCACCAACAGCGGCACCATCCCGCCGGGCTTCCAGCTGATCGTCGACTTCGACGGCAACGGATCGACCGACGGCATCCTCGTCGGAGAGCCGACGGCCTACGGCAACGACTGGTGGGCCAGCAACGGCTCCAAGCCGTTCGTGAAGGCATGGCGCGCCGGTCACTGGCGGCGGGTCGGGCTCGTCGTGGCACGGAACGCTCGACCAGTGGCGGGCGAACTTCCCGAACGCCGTGGTGCGACTGTTCGGCTTCTCGCTGGGCTCGGGCGTCTAGGGTGACTACGTGCTGAATTCGATCAACTACGCCGGCGACACCTACACCTTCGCCGGCCCGAACCGCGACCAGTGCAAGGACTAGATGAAGGCCGAGCACAAGGCGTTCGACGATCAGCAGAAGGCCGACAAGGACGCGTTCAAGGACGACCAGAAGGCCGACGAGGACGCGTTCAACGCAACCAACCCGTCCAAGGCTCAGAAGAAGGCGTTCGAGGACCAGCAGAAGGCTGACAAGAAGGCCTTCGACGACGACCAGAAGGCCGACGACAAGGCCGAGAAGGAGCAGCACAAGGCCGCCTACGAGGCCTGCAAGGATCTGCCCAAGGACTGATCCGATCCGGCGCGACCCTGCGGTGGTGGATCCTCACCCTCATTCTTCGGTTTGAGGTTGCGGGTCCACCGCTCTCGCGGATCAGGGAGGATCGGCGACCCGGAGCCGGCCGGTCGCCTCGGCCACCACGGTGGTGCTGGACGGGAGTCCGGGCGGTGTCAGGGCGAGCCGAATGGTGCGTTCCAGCCGCACGAGCACGCGGTCGTCGGTGGTCTGGACGCTGACCACGCGAGCGTCCGACCCGGCCACGTAACCCGCGACCAGGCGGCGAGCCTCGTGGGCGTCGACCATGACCTCACCGTCGGTGTAGAACGCCTCGCGGTTCAGCCCGTCCGCGGCCGCGAGCGCAGCACCATCGGCGAGGTTGTCGAGCTCACGGCGTTCGAGGAAGGCGCCCGAGGCGTTGATGACGACCACGGCGAGCAAGGCCAGAAACACGAAGAATCCGATCGTCATCACGGTGATCGTTCCTCGGTCGCGGCTCATCGAAGATCCGTCAACGATCGGCCCGGTAGGTGCCATAGGGCTGGGTGTGGGTGCTGTCGACCGTGATGGCCCCGATGTTCTCTCCCAGCACGGATGGGGTGAGCGGGAGTCGCTGCGTGGCTTGCACGAACACTCGCACTGACGATCCCGGGCTCAGGCAGTCTGCCGACGTCGGCAGACATGCGATCCGCACGGTCGCACCGTCCACGCCCTGGTCGGTCATGGCAAGCAGAGCGGCCGACCTCGCGCGACGCTCCCCCGTGGCGACGTCGGGTGCCTGCAAGAACGCGCGCGCAGCGGCCCGGCTCGCCGCGGACGTGCCAAAGGCCGCGCGTTGGGTGTCGAACACCGCGACCAGCACGTACAGCAGGGGCACCAGCAGCAGGATCGAGAGCCAGATGAATTCGATCGTCGCGGTCCCTCGGCACGACTGGTTCACGGCTCCAGCTCGCGAATCGCGTGACCGCGGACGGTGAGCCCCACTGCCGGACCGAACAGCCCCAGCGCCGGAACCTCAGCCCGGACCACAACCTCAGCCGTCTCGACTCCTCCGGCGACGGTGTACCGCGCGGTGACATCGTCGGCGTACCGGTCGTCGAGGGACTGTTGGATGATGTCGCGGGTCCGGTTGGCGCCATCGGTCGACGTCGCCTCCAGCGGCGCCGCCGCCCGGGCACCTTCTGAGGCAGCAGCGGTCGCGGTGTTGCGCACGTGCAGCACCAGACCGACCTGGGCGATGCCGAGAACGAGCGGCACCAGCAGCATCATGACCAGCACGAACTCCGCGACAGCCGCTCCCCGCTCGGAGTGCGCCACGGTCACCCGCCGACGGCCGACAACGCTTGCGTCAGCATCGACCGCAGCTGTGGGCCGGCAGCAGCCGCGATGATTGCGACGAGCCCGGCCGACATGACCGTGATCATGACCCACCCCGGCACGTCACCGCGCTCGTCGCGGGTCTTGAGGCGTTCGATCCACTGCATGGGTTCCTCCTGTGGTGCGTCAGGTTCCAGATGTCAGGTGCAGGCCAACCAGGCCTGGGTAGAAGGCAAAGACGATCGTGACCGGGAGCACGAGGAAGACCACGGGGATCATCATCGATACTTCCTTTCGACCACCGGCTTCCATCAGCTCGCGACGAGCAGCGTCGCGGACGTCGGCGGCCTGGGCGTGCAGGACATCGACGAGGGGCGTGCCGCGTTCGAGCGCCACGGCGAGTCCCTCGGCGAATCGCGAGATGCTGGTGACGCCCGTGCGGCGGGCCAGCGCATCGAAGGCAGCTGCCATGGGCGTTCCGGTTCGGATCTCAGACAGGACGCGGGCGAGCTCATCGGCCAGACTGCCGTGACAGACCCGCAGGATCCGCTCGAGACCCGCGACAGGGCTCTCACCGGCGGCCACCGCGAGGGCGAGCAGCTCAGCCACGATCGGGAACTCCTGCTCCATCTCCTTCTCACGGCTGGCGACCTGCGCGCTGAGGCGCCGATCGCACCCCATGACACCGGCGACGAATCCAAAGGCACAGACACCGAGCAGGATCGGAACCGCGGTACGTTGCGTCGTCCACAGCATGGTGGCCACAACAGCCCCGCCGGCCATGCCCGCAACGCCCCACAAGGACTGGCGCACTCGAAACTCCTCGAGGGTTGTCGTGACGCCGAGTCGGTCGAGCCGCGAGCGCACGGCCAGTGCGCTGCCGACCCACTCGCCCACCACGGCGGCCGACCGGCGCACCGACGGTCCGAAGACCGCCACGGCGACCCCGCTCGATCGGCCGGGCGTGGCCACATACGGATGCACGTCGCGGACATACGGGAGCACTCGTTGCTCCACGGAGGGCCGTCGGGTGCGCAGAACACCGGACCCGATCAACCACAGTCCTGCGGACAGCGCACATCCGATCAACGCTCCGTTCATGCGAGGATCCGTCGCTCAGCCGGAAGCCGACCGATCCACATCATCAAGCGGTACGCGATGACACAGGTGAGGGCTCCACCGCCGAGAATCATGAGCCCCGTTGGAGTGGCGAAGCGGCGAATGACATCGCCCTGAAAGCTCATCAGCAGCAGCACGATCCACGGCGCCGCCACCGCCAAGCGTGCGCCCGTGACAGTCCATGACTGCCGCGACTCGATCTCACCGCGGGTGCGTTGGTCGTCGCGCAGGAAGCTCGACAGCGACCGCAGCACGCGGCCAAGGTCTCCCCCGCCGACATCGCGGGCGATGCGCAGAGCTTCGACCACCCGGTCGCCGGTGGGGTCGGCGAGCCGATCCTTCAGCAGGTCGAGTGACTGATGGAAGCGACCGGAGGACTGGTAGTCGTGACCGAAGTGAACGAACGGGTCGCGCAGCCCCTCAGGCCCCCTCTCGCCGAGCTGCATCAGGGCATCGGGCAAGGACAGTCCGGCGCGCACCGCCGACGTGAGGTTGTCGACGGCATCAGGCCACATCGCCGCGTGCGAGCTGCGGCGGCGGGCGGCCCTCCCCCGGAGAACCACGATGGGCGTGAGTCCTGCCATCAGACCGAACAGCACACCGATGCCCGCGACTCCCGTCACCGCCAGCATCGCGACCGACGCCATCAAGAACAGCAGGAAGCAGAAGCCCATGAGCTGCCACGGCGCGACCCCAGCCACCCCAGCGGCCCGGAGCAGTTCTGCCATCCGGTCTCGGCGGCGCCTCCGGGACCGGACCGTCGGTCGCCATGCCGGCTCGAGCAGCGCCCAGGCGATGAGTGCACAGCCCACACCCCAGACAGTTCCGGTCAGAGCGCCCATCGCGAGCCTCCCAAGATCTGGTCGAGGTCGATGCTGGCGCGCTCGAAGGCGTCCCGCCGAGCGGGAGCTCCGTGATCGCGCTGGAGCGTGTTGCCGCGTCGGGTGAAGACCGGCTCTGACTCGATGATCCCGTTCTCGACCCGTCCGGTCACGGCCACGATCTCGCGGACGGCCCGGGAGCCGTCCGCATCAAGACCCGCGTGGACGACAAGATCGACCGACGACGCGACGGTGGGCACCACGAACCGCGAACCGATGTTGTCGCCGGCCAGAAGCGGCAGTGTGCACATCTTGACCAACGCCTGTCGCGCTGAGTTCGCATGGATCGACGCCATGCCGGGCAACCCCGCGTTGAGCGCGAGGAGCAGGTCGAGGCACTCGGCGGCGCGCACCTCGCCGATGATGATGCGTGAGGGTCGCATGCGCAGGGCTTCCTTGATCAGTGCCCGCAAGGTGATCTCGCCGGTGCCTTCCAGCCCGGCTTGCCGCGTCTGGAGCGCCACCCAGTCCGGGTGGCCGCACTTCAGCTCGAAGACCTCCTCGACTGAGAGAAGACGCTGGGTGCCGGGGATCGAGGCGGCCAGACAATTGAGAAGGGTGGTTTTTCCGGCTTGAGTGCCGCCCGACACCACGATGTTGAGTCCGGCTCGCACCGAGGCGTCGAGGAAGTCCGCCGCCCGACGATCCAGGCTGCCCAGCTCGATGAGGTCGGCGAGCGAGTGGGCCTTCGCGATGAACTTGCGGATGTTGACCGCGGCGAACCCACGCGTGATGCCGCCGAGCACGACGTGCAACCGATGGCCGCCAGGGAGCGTGGCGTCAACGAACGGCTGACTGATGTCGAGGCGGCGGCCACTGCTGGACAGCATGCGCTCGACCAGCTCGCGAACCTGATCGTGGGTCAACACCAGCGCGGTCAGTTCGTGAGTGCCGTCCCTGGCCACGAAGACGCGGTCCGGCTGGTTGATCCAGACCTCCTCGACCTCGTCGTCGTCGAGGAACTGCTGCAACGGCCCGAATCCGGACACCTCGGCAAGGATCTGGCCGACCACGATCTCGGGCTGGTCGACGGGACGGACAGCACCGGTGAGGCTGCGGCGGTCGTGCTCGGCAATGACGTCGACGGCCGCGCGGCGCACTGCGTCGGTGTCAGTGCGCGGGTCGATGCGGCGCTCGCGCACGAGTTCGCGTACTTGGTCGGCGAAAGCCGGTGCCAGTTGTTCCATCCCCCGATGGCCCTTCCCTTGCGAGGTGGCTTCCAGCGATGGTGCCGCAATCGGAGCATCTTGTGAACCCCTGTCGCACCCACTGTGGACAGTTCGCGGCGTCAACGTCGCGCACACCGACCTGCTCGCGGCCTGAGTCGGCCGCCACACGCGTCACTGACACCACTCCCACCACCGCCTGAGTCATGATGGAGACATGAAGCGCGTTCTGACCGGGTTGGTGTGCCTGCTTGCTCGTGGCCGCAGGCTGCAGCAAGGACCAAGATGCCGGGCTCAAGCCTGCGCCCACCTCCAGCGCGTCAAGAGCGACCCCCACGGAGTCGGCGACGCCGACCATCGATGCGCCCGATCCGGACGCCCCGGCCATCGACTACGAGACCTCCGAGGACTCCGGGAAGGTCGTGGCCGATCCGGCCGACGCCTCCGGCCTGTCGAAGGCGTCCGACGACTTCAAGGCCTTCATCTCAGCCGAGCTGACCCGCCTGCAGAACGAGGCCGGCGGCGACTGTCCCGAGAAGCCCGCCATCCGAGTCAACCGGTTGCAGAACGCCGGCTGGGCCTCTGGCGGAGTCACGGTGCCCGAGTGCGGCGGCTATGCCGTGCTGTGGGCCAAGCAGGGCGGCGAGTGGTCGCAGGTGTGGGGCGGCCAGGAGCTGGTCGAGTGCACCACGCTGTTGCGCTACAAGTTCCCCGTCGCAGTGGCCGGGGACCAGTGCCTGAGCCAGGAGGGCTCGGCCTCCACCTATCGGGGATGAGCCTCCCACTGGTGTGGGGCGCCACCGACGAGGAGTCGCGGCGTCACTACCCCGCCGATGACGAGGTGACCGGGCGATCGGTGACCATGACTCGCGCGATCGATGTCGCCGCTCCCGTGGAGATCACCTGGCGGTGGTTGTGCCAGATCGCCGTCGCGCCGTACTCCTATGACTGGATCGACAACGTCGGGCATCGCAGCCCGCAGACCCTGACCCCCGGCGCCGACCACCTGGTGCTGGGCCAACGCATGGCCAAGGTCTTCGTGCTGACCTCGTTCGACGCGCCCCACCAGTGGACCGGGGTCACCACCCGGCGCGGACAGAAGCTGTTCGGCCCGGTTGCCATGACCTACGCCTCCGAGCCGAACGGGGAGCACTCCCGCATCGTGGGCCGACTTGCCGCGGCCGCCCCGAACCCGATGACCCGGTTGCGCGCCGAGGCTCTCGCGTGGGGAGACCTGGTGATGATGCGCAAGCAGCTGCGTGTCCTCAAGGAGCTTGCGGAACGACACGCGACTGACGAGTAACTTAGCGATCCTCACGTCGTTGTGTCCTGCAACCACCACGTGAGTGGTAGGTCACACCAAGGAGCAGCCGTGCATCGTCGTCCTGCCACAGCCATCGCCATCCCGGCCGCCGTCGTGCTCGCCCTGGGTGCGATCGGACTCCCTGCTCAGGGATCGACGTCCGTCCCGTCGCCCTCGACGGCTGACAGCTACGGCACGGTGCTCAACATCGCGCCGGCCGGTCAACGCGGCTCGATCAACGCCGCACAGCTGGCCCAGGTGCTGGCCGGTGGCGGCACCACCGCTGTCGACGGCAAGAACGCTCCACCGAACTACGCCGACCAGCTGGAGATGTACGACCGCCTGAACACCCAGCGACCCGGCACCATCACGAACGAGGTGATCGATCGCGACTTCAAGGCAGCGGGCTTCGTGCCCGACAAGGTCGTCAGCACCGACAAGCCCCGCCCGGGCGTCACGATCGTGCGCGACTCCTACGGCGTCCCGTTCATCACCGGAACGACCTACGAGGACACCATGTTCGGCGCTGGATTCGCCGGGACCCAGGACCGCATGTTCCTGATGGATGCACTGCGCCATCTCGGCGCGGGCCGCGGAGCCGAGTTCGTCGGCGGCACCCCCGGCAACATCGCCATGGACCGCGAGCAGGTCCGGACGGCCTACTACACGCCGGCAGAGGCAGCAGACCAGCTGGAGATCATCGCCAAGGAGAACGGCGCAGAAGGTGAACGCTTGCGTGGTGCAGATGCCTACCTCGCGGGAATCAACGCTGCCCAGGACGCGATGTGCCCGCTCGGGCTCCGACGGGACTGGACTGCCCGACCGAGTACGCGGCCCTGCAGAAGAAGCCGACGAAGTGGAGCCGCGCCGACTGACCTACATCGCGTCGCTCGTCGGCGGAATCTTCGGCAAGGGCGGTGGCCAGGAGTACGCCACGCAATCTTCTACGGCAGCTGGTCAAGGGACGGCCAAGGCCGACAAGCTTCGCGAGCGAGGTGAAGTCGCCGTACGCGGTCTCGCGTGCGGTTCCGCCAGCGCCTGCCGCTCCACGCTGCGCACGTCGTTGGCAGGCGCCATCACCCGCGCTCTGGAGGCCCAAGGCGTCGATCGACCGAGCGACCTGACGTAGACCGAGCCCGCTGAATCCCCAACTTGTGTAGCGATTCGCAGCGTCCGGCCCGGGTTTTACCTGCCTACCGCTACACAAGTTGGGGAGTCGAGGTCGGTAGCCTGACGCGGTGAACACCCACGCCCGGCGGGCTGTCGCCTTCGTGCCAGCCGCCGTCGC
This sequence comes from uncultured Actinomycetota bacterium, assembly GCA_963769445.1. Classification (GTDB taxonomy): domain Bacteria; phylum Actinomycetota; class Actinomycetes; order Propionibacteriales; family Nocardioidaceae; genus Aeromicrobium. The sequence goes on from CAVYLO010000004.1 coordinate 1,174,805, forward strand.
GGCGACGATCGCTGTGGCGATCAGCGTCGTCCTCCCGCTGGCGGGCCCGCTGTTGATCGCGTTGGTTCTGGGGGCCGTGGTCGCGAACACGGCCATCGGTCGCCTCGATGCGCTGGCCGACCAGGCGTCGACCACCAAGCTGCTGCTGCGACTCGGCGTGGTGATGCTTGGTCTGAAGCTGCCGGTCGGTGACATCGCCGGCATCGGGATCAGCGGGATCGTGATCGTTCTCGCCACCGTCCTGGTCACCTATGCCGCCACCATCGCGGCCGGCGACCGACTCGGTCTGGATCGTGGCTTCGTGACCCTGCTCGCCGCCGGTTTCTGCATCTGCGGGGCCGCCGCCATCGTCGCGGTGCAGGACGCTGTCCGCGCCAAGGAGAAGTTCGTGGCTCTCGCCGTGGGGATGGTGACCCTGTTCGGCAGCCTGATGATCGTGCTGGTCCCGTGGCTCTCGGATCTGATCGGATTGCGCGAGGAGCAGGCGGCGGTGTGGGCCGGCGCCAGCATCCACGAGGTGGCCCAGGTGGTGGCCGCCGCCGCAATCGTCGGCCCCGGCGCGCTGGCGATCGCCACGACCGTCAAGCTCGGTCGGGTCGCCCTGCTCGCGCCGATGTACTCCGTCGCCTTGCGCCGCGCGGCGCGCATAGCTCCCCCCGGCGAGGGTCAGCCGACCGACGTCCGGGTGCCGCTGGTCCCGTGGTTCGTCATCGGATTCGCGGTGGCCGTCGCGATCAGATCCGTCGGCGTGCTGCCCCTGTCGGTGCTGGACGTGACCGGCGCCGCGACCACCTTCCTGCTGGCCGCGGGCATGTTCGGGCTCGGCCTCGCGATCCGTCTTGCCGACCTGTGGCCCGTGCCAGCGCGCGCCGTCGCCCTGTCCGTCATCTCGACCGCCGTTGCGGCCAGCACGTCGCTGCTGCTGATCATCACCACGTCGTGACGACTAGCGCAGCTTGAGGACCTTCTGGGTCTGCTCGGCCATCTTCGCCTCACCCAACGCGTTGGGGTGGACGATCACGGCGTTGGTGCCGAAGACCACCGGCTCGATCCACCGGGTACCGATCGCCTTGCAGGCGTCGTGACCCACCGAGATCTTGCCGAAGTCGACGAAGGTGACCTTGGTCTTGGCGGCGGCCCGCTTCACGGCGGAGTTGAGGGTCTTCTGGATGCCGTGCAGGTACGGGATGTCACCACTGGCCAGCGGCAGCTGGGGGTAGCAACCCGTGGTGGGCGGCACGATCTCCGGGTACCCGAGGATCGCGACCTTGGCCTTGGGCGACCTCGCCTTGACTGCCTTCAGCGTCTTGACCAGGGAGGGGTAGGTCGTGGTGTTGATGGTGTCCTGGAACGACGAGCCGTACTGGTCCTTGCAGGGGCTGCCCTGACCGAGCGTGGTCGCGCTCGCGGTCCCGCAGCTGACGATCGCCCCGATGAAGACTCCGCTGTCGTTGCCGCCAATCGTCATGGTGACCAGTTGCGTGTCGCGCTTCAGCGCGTCGAGCTGGGGCGCGACACCGTCGTACTGCTCGGTGAAGAAGTCGCTGGTGTCGGCCGCTCCACAGGTGACGTCGGTCAGCTGAGCGCCGATCTTCGCGGCGAGGACGTGGGGGTAGTTCCGCGTCGATCGCAGGCACATCGGCGGCGCCGTGAGGTCGAGCGGGACGACACCCGAGGCGGCGCTGTAGGAATCGCCGAGCGCCACGTAGCGCAGGGGCGTCTTGGCGGCTGACGACTGGCGCGGCGATGACCAGGCTGGTGAGCAGGGCGAGCACCGCTGCGAAGATCAGTCGTTTCATGCAGCAACCAACGAGCGGTGGGCGCCCGGGTCACGACACGAGGTCTGGCAGCGCCGGGTGGTCAGGCGCTGCGCCGGCGCCACCGCAGGAGCAGCCCGGCGATCCGCTGCAGCCAGGGCTTCTCGAGGTCCTCGCGCAGCTGGGCGAGGGCCGCGTTCCACACTCCGTCGCCGTAGGTCGGGTACGGATGGATGGTGGCGGCGATGTCCCTCGCCGTCATCCCGTGCTGGACCGCGAAGGTGACCTCGGCCAGCGACTCCCCCGCCCGCGGCCCCACGAGGCAGCCGCCGATGACCTTGCCCCGGCGACCCAGCACCAGTCGGGAGAACCCGGTGACCTGGCCCTCGGCCACGGCGCGGTCGACCTCGGCGTGCTGGATCACGCGATCGTGACCGTGGTCGTCGCTGACACGGTCCACGCCCACGGCCGCGACCTCGGGCTGCGTGTACAGCACGCGCGGCACGGCGGACAGGTCGACCGTGCGGCGCAGGCCGAGCACGGCGTTGGTCGCCGCGAGCGATCCGTGCACGCCGGCCAGGTGGGTGAACGGCGGGTGGCCCGTGACGTCGCCGGCTGCCCAGATGCGCTTGCTGCTGGTCCGCAGACGGGCGTCGACGACGACGTGACCGGCCCCGGCGATCTCGACGTCCGACCTCGCCAGATCCAGACCATCGACCCGCGACAGACCGACCGGCCGCGACGAGGACGACGTCGGCGCCGGACACGAGGTCGGCGTCGATCGTGGCGTCGGTGAGCACCATGATGCCGTCGGCGGCCAGCGCCGCCGACACGACTGGCCGCGGCGTCGCGGGCCTCGTGCGGGAGCAGCCGGGGACCGACCTCGGCGATCGTGACGGTCGAGCCCAGGCGCGCGAACGCCTGCCCGAGTTCGCAGCCGATCGCGCCGCCGCCCACGACGAGCAGGCGGCGGGGCAGGGTCTGGAGATCCCACACGTGTCGGACGTGACGACCGTGGCGCCCGCGAGCGCGTCGATCGGAGGGATCGTCGGGCTCGAGCCGGTGGCGATGACCGCTCGGCGGAAGGTGATCTGTCGACCGTCGACGTCGATGACGCGAGAGACCGAGGAATCGTGCCCGTGCCGTGCAGCACGGTGACGCCGGCGGCTCGCAGGCTGTCGGGCGAGTCGATCGGCGCGATCTCGGCGATCGCGGCACGCACCCGGTCCATCACGGCGGTCGAAGTCGAGTCGTCGTCCTCCGATGGCGCGCAGCGCCACGTCGTGCGCCGCCGACAGCAGCGTCTTGCTGGGCACGCACCCGGTCCAGAGGCAGTCGCCGCCCGGTCGTTCGGCCTCGATCAGCACGACATCGGCGCCGGCGCGCGCCGCCGTCTTGGCCGCGACGATGCCGGCGGTGCCGCCGCCGATCACGACGAGGTCCCATGGCTCCTTGGACGGGTCGAGCGGATCGGAGGCCCAGCGCGCGGACAGCCAGTCCTCGGCGGCGGCGTCCGGCGCGCTCACGGTGCGGTCCCGACGGCGATCACGGTGTGCCCGGATCGGCGCGTCTCCACGGTCGGGTCGTCGAGGTGATCGGTCACCAAGGTCCACGGTCGTCTCGTCAGGTCCACACCGCCAGTGAAGCAGGCGAACCCAGCGACCGGAGCCAGCAGGCGACCGGCACCCGTGGGCATCGCCAGATCGACCACGGCGGCTCGACCGCCCGGCTCGAGCAGATCCATCGCCTGGGACCAGGCCGATCGCCAGTCGTCGATGATCGACAGCGCGTAGGTGGCGATCACCGCATGCACGGGGTGGTCACCGACGGCGTCACGCAGGTCCGCGGCGTCGGCATGCACCAGGTCGAGGTCACCCGGCTCGCCGCGCCGGCGGCGTGCCTGCGCCAGCATCGGACCGCTGACGTCGATGCCGATGATGCGGCCGGCGGGGCCGATTCCCTCGCGCAGCAGGGGGTGGTTGAGACCGGTGCCGCAGCCAAGATCGAGCACGGTCTGCCCGGGCCGCAGGTTGAGCAGCTCGATGGCGCGAACGCGGGCTGATCGGTAGACGGGCCGCTCGAAGGACAGCACGTCATAGAACCTCGCGCCAGCGCCGTACCGGCGCGACGTGCCCGAAGCCCGCATGCCCCACTCCCTCCCCCAGGACCTGCAAAGCCCGACGTTCTGACACGTCGGGCCCAGCAGGAAACGGAAACGTCAGACCAGGTCGTACCGGTCCAGGTTCATGACCTTGTCCCATGCTGCGACGAAGTCCGTGACGAACTTGGTGCCAGCGTCGTCCGAGGCGTAGACCTCCGACACCGCGCGCAGCTCGGAGTTGGACCCGAAGATCAGATCGACGCGGCTGGCGGTGTGCACCACCTCGTCGGTCGCGCCGCTGCGGATCTCGAACAGCTCCTCGGTCTCCGACGTGGGCTTCCAGGTCGTCCCCGAGGTGGTGAGGTTGACGAAGAAGTCGTTGGTCAGCAGTCCCGGCCGGTCCGTGAGCACGCCGACCTGCGAGTCACCGTGGTTGGCACCCAGCACCCGCAGTCCGCCGACGAGCACGGTCATCTCCGGCGCGGTCAGCGTCAGGAGGTTCGCGCGGTCGATCAAGCGGTACTCCGGCGGCAGGGCATCGCCCTTGCCGGCGTAGTTGCGGAACCCGTCGACGGTCGGCTCAAGAGCGGAGAACGACTCGATGTCGGTCTGCTCCTGCGTGGCGTCGGTTCGGCCCGGCGTGAACGGCACGGTGATGTCGTGACCGGCATCCTGGGCAGCCTTCTCGACCCCGGCGCAACCGGCCAGCACGATCAGGTCGGCCATCGAGACCTGGGTGGACCCGGTGTTGAAGTCAGCCTGCACGCCCTCCAGGGTGCGCAGCACCGTGGCGAGCTGGCTCGGGTTGTTGACCTCCCAGCCGTTCTGCGGCTCCAGCCGCAGGCGTCCGCCGTTGGCGCCGCCTCGCTTGTCGCTGCCGCGGAACGAGGAGGCCGCGGCCCACGCCGTGCCGACCAGCTGGGCGACCGTCAGGTCGGTGTCCAGCACCTTGGCCTTGAGGGACGCCACGTCGTCAGCGGTCAGCGGCTCGCCAGTCGCCGCCGGCACGGGGTCCTGCCAGAGCAGCTCCTCAGACGGCACCTCCGGTCCGAGGTAGCGCTGGATCGGGCCCATGTCGCGGTGGGTCAGCTTGAACCAGGCACGCGCGTACGCCTCGGTGAACTGATCGGGGTTCTCGTGGAAACGTCGCGCGATCGGCTCGTAGATCGGGTCGAAGCGCAGCGCGAGGTCCGTGGTGAGCATCGTCGGCGTCCGAGGAGCAGACCCGTCGGCCGGACCGGGAATGGTGCCAGCGCCAGCGCCGTCCTTGGGCTGCCACTGGTGCGCTCCGGCCGGGCTCTTCGTGAGCTCCCACTCGTAGCCGAACAGCATGTCGAAGAAGGTGTTGTCCCACTTCGTCGGCGTGGGCGTCCAGGTGACCTCAAGGCCGCTGGTGATGGCGTGCTCGCCCTTGCCGGACTCGTACGAGCCCTTCCAGCCCAGGCCCTGCTCGCCGAGGCCCGCGGACTCCGGCTCGTCGGCCACGTACTCGTTCGGATCAGCCGCGCCATGCGTCTTGCCGAAGGTGTGTCCGCCAGCGATCAGCGCGAGAGTCTCCTCGTCGTTCATCGCCATGCGGGCGAAGGTCTCGCGGATGTCGCGGGCCGAGGCCAGCGGATCCGGCTCGCCCTCCGGGCCCTCGGGGTTCACGTAGATGAGCCCCATCTGCACGGCAGCGAGCGGGTTCTCCAGGTCGCGGTCGCCGGAGTAGCGCTCCGAACCGCCGTTCTCGCCGCCCAGCCACTCGTTCTCCGGACCCCAGTAGATGTCCTCGTCGGGCTCCCACACGTCGGCGCGACCGCCGGCGTAGCCGAACATCTTCAGACCCATGGACTCCATCGCGACGTTGCCTGCCAGCACGAACAGGTCGGCCCAGGAGATCTTGGCGCCGTACTTCTTCTTGATCGGCCACAGCAGACGGCGAGCCTTGTCCAGGTTCGCGTTGTCCGGCCAGCTGTTGAGCGGGGCGAATCGCTGCATGCCCTGTCCGGCGCCTCCGCGACCGTCCTGGATGCGGTAGGTGCCGGCGCTGTGCCACGCCATGCGCACGAACAGCGGACCGTAGTGGCCGAAGTCGGCCGGCCACCAGTCCTGCGAGTCGGTCATCAGCGTGGTCAGGTCGGCCTTGACGGCGTTCAGATCGAGGCTGTTGAACGCCTCGGCGTAGTCGAAGTCCTCGCCCATCGGGTTGGCCGCGGCGTTGTTCTTGCGCAGGATCTTGAGGTTGAGCTGATTGGGCCACCACTCACGGTTGCTGTGCCCCTCGGCCGGGTGCATCGGCTGCGCTCCGTGGGCCACGGGGCATCTGCCCTCGTTCTCCTCGGCGTTCATGTCTCCGACTACTGCGTCGTGCTCAGCCATGATGGATTCCTTCCCTCGGCGTTCGTGCGTGCTGGATGTTCAGTGGATGGTGGAGGAGGCGCAACTGGGACAGGCACCCCAGTAGATGACCTCGGCCTCGTCGATGGAGTAGCCGTGGTCGTTGGTCGCGGTCAGGCAAGGCGCGTCGTCGACCGCGCAGTCGACGTCGGCGATCGAACCGCACGAGCGGCACACGACGTGGTGGTGGTTGTCGCCGACGCGAGACTCATAGCGTGCCACCGAGCCCGATGGCTGGATGCGACGCACCAATCCGGCGCCGGTCAGCGCTCGGAGCACGTCGTAGACGGCCTGATGGGAGACCTCCCCCAGTCGCTCGCGAACGACCACGGTGATCGACTCCGTGTCGGCGTGCGGGTGCTGGCGCACCGCGTCGAGCACCGCGATCCGAGGACGCGTGACGCGCAGGTCGGCCGAGCGCAACTGCTGCTCGAGGTCCGACGGTGCCGACATGTCCCGAGCCTCCCCCATTTTCTTGAATGAGTCAAGAACCGATCCGTCTCACCGCGCCGACCGTGCGCCGCAGTCCCCTAGGCTGCTCGTCATGCCCACCGTGATCCTCGTCCGACATGGCCGCACCACCGCCAATGCCAGCGGGGTGCTGGCCGGTCGGACCCCGGGCGTCAAGCTGGACGGGACCGGGCGCGAGCAGGCCCGCCGTACCGGCGAGCGTCTGGCCGTCGTGCCGCTCGCTGCCGTCGTCTCCAGCCCGCTGGAGCGCTGCCGCCAGACGTCGCGAGCCATCGTCGAGCAGCAGTCCGAGCCATCGGACCTGGTGATCGAGAAGGGCATCACGGAGTGCGACTACGGCGACTGGCAGGGCGGCGCGCTGGCCGATCTCGGCCAGGAGGACCTGTGGAAGGTCGTCCAGTCGCAACCGTCGGCTGCCACGTTCCCCGGTGGTGAGTCCTTGGCCACCATGCAAACCCGCGCGGTCGCAGCAGTCCGCCGCCACGACGCCGAGATCGAGGCCACGCATGGGCCCAACGCCGTGTGGGCTGCCGTCAGCCACGGCGACATCATCAAGTCGATCCTCGCCGACGCGCTCGGCATGCATCTGGACCTGTTCCAGCGCCTTCACGTGGACCCGGCGTCCGTCTCGATCATCCGGTACGGCACTGGTCGGCCCACCGTGCTGGCGTCAAACACCCACGCGGGAGATCTGGCGTGGCTCAGCGTGGCTCCGAGCACCGACGACGCTCCGGTGGGTGGTGGGGCGGGGCCCGATGCCTCCGACACCCATGCGGCACAGGCTTCGGGTCGCTCCTAAACTGGACCCATGCCACCCCTCGTGCATGGCTTCGACTGGCCGGACCGGTTCGTGATCGACACCGTCGGCGACCCCGGAGACCGGACGTTCTTCCTGCAAGCGCGCTCCGGCGCCGAGGTCGTCAGCGTCTCGCTGGAGAAGGAGCAGTCGGCGGTGCTGGCCGAGAAGATCGAGGAGATCCTCGACCAGCTCATGAGCGAGGACGGCAACCCGTTCAGCATCCCCGCCCTCGCGCCCGACGGTCTGATCGACCACGACCCACTCGACGAGCCCGTGCTCGAGCAGTTTCGTGCGGGCGCCATGAGCCTGGGGTGGGACCCGTCGACGGCGCAGATCGTCATCGAGGCCTACCCGGTCTCCGAGGCCGACGTCGAAGCGCTCGAGGCGCTGGACCCGGTGGAGCTGGAGCCCGAAGAGGTGCTGCAGGTGCGCATCCCGGTGGGCACGGCCCGCGCGTTCGCCAAGCGCACCCGGGAGGTCATCGAATCCGGTCGCCCGGTCTGCTCACTGTGCCGTCTGCCGATGGACTCACCGGAGGATCACGTCTGCACGCTGCCCGACGGCTTCCAGTGACCCACGATGTCGCTGGTGACCTCAGCGGCGAGCTGGAGCTGACCGGTCGGATCATGCCGGCCTCCAACGCCACGTTCATCGGGACGATCGGCGGGCTTGCCGTCGTGTACAAGCCGATCGCCGGCGAGCGACCTCTGTGGGACTTTCCCGACGGCCACCTGGCTCAGCGGGAGGTCGCCGCCCACGCCGTGTCGCAGGTGCTGGGGTGGAACATCGTGCCGCACACGTGGCTCGGCGAGGGCCCGCACGGACCCGGCATGGTGCAGATGTGGTGCGAGCCCGATCCCGACCAGGACGCTGTCGACCTGGTGCTGTCCGGCGCTGTCGGCGACGGCTGGCGGCACGTGTTCGACGGGCTCGACGCCCAGGACCGCCCCGTGTCGCTGGTTCACGAGGACTCCCCCGAGCTGCGCCGCATGGCGGTGTTCGACATCGTGGTCAACAACGCCGACCGCAAGGGTGGACACGTGCTCGCCATGACGTCGGGCCACCGGTACGGCATCGATCACGGGCTCACCTTCCACACCGATCACAAGCTCCGCACCGTCCTGTGGGGCTGGACTTCAGAACCCCTCACCGCCGAGGAAATCGCCGGGATCGAACGCGTTCGCTCGGGCTTGGCCGCCGACCTCGGTGACCTGCTCGCTGAGCTGCTCACGGTCGACGAGGTTGCCGCGCTTGCGGCTCGCTGCGACCACCTGCTGAGCCATCCGCATTTTCCTGCGCCCAGCGGTCACATGCCTGCCGTCCCCTGGCCTCCTTTCTGATGACCTCCGACACCCTGTTGGTCGGCTGCGGCCGGCTCGGATCCGACATCGGACTGCGACTGGCAGCCCAAGATCATCGTGTCGCAGCCATTCGGCGGGACGCCGACAAGATTCCACCTGCGCTGCAGGGCATCTCGGCCGATCTGACCGCCGAGGTACCGAGCCTCCCGCCGCTCGACCTGGGCCTGCTGGTGGTGGCACTGACCGCTCGGCCACGGAGTGAGGAGGCGTACCGGGCCACGTACGTCGACGGCATGGCCCGCGCGCTCGATGCGCTGGACGCTGCAGGTCAGCGGCCACAGCGAGCCGTGCTGGTGTCCTCGACGGGTGTTTTCGGCGACATGTCGCCCGACGTGCTGACCGACGAGACGATTCGCCCCGCACCGGCTGACGGGCCAGCCCAGATGCTGCTGGCGGCCGAGGAGTTGTTCACCTCGCGCGTGCCGGGTGGAACCGTGCTGCGCTTCTCGGGCCTCTACGACGGCGACAGCACCCGGCTGGCCGATCGGCTGACATCGGGCGACGTGGGCGATCCCCATCGCTGGACCAACCGCATCCATCGCGACGACGCTGCTGCGGCAGTGGTGCATCTGCTGACGATGGACGATCAGCCCGGCCCGCTGTACGTCGGCACCGATGACGAGCCAGCGCAGATGGGCGACGTGATGGCGTTCCTCGCAGAGCGTCTCGGAGTGGCAGCGACTGCCCCGGCCGACCCGACGCTCGGCACCGGCAAGCGCCTGTCCAATGCTCTCCTGCGGTCGACCGGTTGGACACCGGCCTTCCCCACCTTCCGCGAGGGATACGCGACATCGTCGCCCGTCTAACCCCTGATCGACCGCATCAGTCCGAGCGGCCGGTCCAGCGGTACCCGTTCTCCGGTCGCCCGGCGGTTCCGTACCGTGGATCGATCCGTGCGAGCCCCATGGCCGCCAGCTGTTCGAGGTAGCGACGCGCGCTGACCCGCGACAGGCCGCAGGCTTCGGCCGCCTCACGCGCGGAGACGTCACCGTCCGCCGCTCGGACGACGTCGGCCACGAGGTCGAGGGTGTGACGCGACAAGCCCTTGGGCATGTCGTGATCGCTGACCACGCGGCGTTGACCGAACATCAGGCGGTCGACCTCGAACTGGTCCTGCACCGTCGACTGTCGCGCCTGCAGGCGATCGAGGGCCCCGCGCTGGGCGGCGTACGCCTCGAGCCGCTCACGCATGACACGCAGGGAGAAGGGCTTGATCAGGTAGTCGGTCACCCCGCCCGCCATCGCGCCGCGCACTGTCTCCACCTCGCGCGCCGCGGTGATCGTGATGACGTCCACTCCGGCGCCTCCCGGGCTGGACCGGATGTTGCGCAGCACCTCCAGCCCCGAGATGTCGGGCAGGTGGATGTCGAGCAGCACGAGGTCCGGCTGGTGCTCGTCGACCGCGCTCATCGCCTCGGCCCCGGTGTGGGCCACGCCCACGACCACGAAGCCGGGCACGCTGTCGACGTACGCGCTGTGCACCTCGGCCACCGCGAAGTCGTCATCGACGACCACGACGGTGATCGGCTTGGCCGCCATCATCGGACCGCCTCCGTGTGTCGCGCCGCAGGACCGGTCGGGTCTGGGGGCAGATCCACCGTGAACACCGCTCCCCCGCCGGAGCGCTCGGTGACGGCGACCGACCCACCGCGACGCGTCACGATCCGCGCGATCAGCGCGAGGCCGATGCCGTGGGCGTCACCGTCGTCGGTGGTGGCCTTGGTGCTGACCCCGACGTCGAAGATGTGGCGCCGCTGCTCGACCGGCACGCCGGGTCCGTCATCGCTGACGACGACGCGGACCCCGTCCGAGTCCTGGCGGACCAGCACGTCGATGGAGGCCCCCACACCGCCAGCGTCGACGGCGTTGTCGAGCAGGTTGGCCACGATGGTCAGCACGTCGTCCCCGACGCCCTCGGCGACGGCGCTGTCGGCGTCGACGCGCACCGTGACTCCCTTTTCGCGCGACGTGACGGTCTTGGCCAGCAGCAGCGCGGTGAGGGCGGCGTCGTCGAGATCGGCGAACGTCACACCGCCGTCGGCCCCGCTGCCGCCTCCGACTCGCTCGATGAAGTCCACGGCCTGCGCGGTGCGACCCATGTCGATCAGTCCGGCCACCACGTGCAGGTTGTTGGAGAACTCGTGCGCCTGCGCGCGGAGGGCGTCGGTGATGGTGCGCTGTCCTTCGAGCGCGCGCAATGCCTCCACCACCTCGGTCCGGTCGCGCATGACCAGGACTCGTCCCACGTCCTTGCCGTCCACGCGCGCTGGAGTGCAGTCCACCACGAGCACCCGTTCGCCCACCAGCACGAGGCGCCCGGAGATGGTGCGCGGCCCCCGCACCATCGGCATCAGCTGGTCAGGATCGAGCACCTCCTCGGCCGGACGGTGGGTGGGATCCTCCGGCAGGCCGAGCAGCCTGATCGCTTGGTCGTTGATCCAGGCGAGTCGTCCCCGGTCGTCGACCGCCACCACCCCTTCGCGGATGCCGTGCAGCATGGCGTCGCTGGCCTGGAGCAGCTCGACGATCTGCTCCGGCTCCAGGCCGTGCATGCGGCGGCGAACCAGATGGGTCACACCCCACGCTCCAGCCACGCCGACGAACGCGGCGCCAGCCAGCCAGATCACCAGGGTCGGGATGATGCCCTCGAGATCGGCAGACAGCTCGCTTTCCAGGATGCCGACCGACACCTGGCCCACCACGTTCCCGGCCCCGTCGCGGACGGGTACCTTGGCCCGCAGCGAGAGGCCCAGCGTGCCTTCTTCCGTGCCCACGAACTCGGCTCCGCCCAGCGCCACGCTCGGATCGGTGGAGACCCGCTGACCGATCTTGTCCGGGTCGGGATGGGCGTAGCGGATGCCGTCGGTGTCGGTGAAGACCACGAACTCGGCCCCGGCGGCGCGGCGCACCAGCTCCGCCAAGGGCTGAAGCTCGGCCGACGGGTCGGCGCTCGCATAGGCCACGTTCACGGGTTCCTGCTCGGCCAGGCTCCGGGCGATGCCCAGGACCCGGTCGGAGTAGTTCTCCCGTACCTCTCGCTGCTGGAGCGTGAAGGCCAGGACACCGGCTGCGGCGAGGACCGTGATCACGATCACGGTCTGCATGGCCAGCAGCTGCGTGGAAAGCGGGACCCGGCGACTCATCTGACCATCGTGCCCGATCGCGGACGTGTCGTGCATCACGACCACAACGACCAATACGACCGCTATGACCACAGCCTTCCCGGGCCCGACGCGCCGCCATAACGTCGGCACGTCTCACCGTGAGACGACACGCACCGAAAGGTCACCCGATGAACGTGACGACCCTCCGTCCCGCCCGACCCACGTCCGGCCTCCGCCCTCGACGCCGCCAAGGACTTGCAGCCCTGCTGGGATCCGCCGCCCTCGTCCTGACTGCCTGCTCGTCCAACGGCGCCGACGGGACCTCGTCGTCGGACCAGCCGATCTCACGGCTGCAGCTGATGGCTCCAGCCGATCCCGGTGGCGGATGGGACGGCACGGCCCGCGCCATGTCCGCCAGCATCGAGGGCGCCGGTCTGGCCAAGTCGACGCAGGTCACCAACGTGCCCGGCGCCGGCGGCACGATCGGCCTGGCCCAGCTGGCGAACGAGAAGAGCAAGGACTACCTGATGGTCATGGGGCTGGTCATGGTCGGTGCCATCGAGACCAACCAGTCCAAGTCCAATCTCGACGACGTCACGCCGATCGCCCGATTGACTGCCGAGGACGAGATCATCGTCGTTCCAGCCGACAGCGAGTACGAGACCATCCAGGACCTGGCTGACGACCTGGCCGCCAACGGGCGCAAGGTCAGCATCGCTGGCGGATCGGCCGGCGGCACCGACCACATCGTGGCGGGCCTGCTGGCCCAGGCGGCGGGCGCCCAGCCCAAGGACCTGAACTACATCGCCTTCTCCGGCGGCGGCGAGTCGCTGGCCGCGCTCCTGGGCAACAAGGTGTCGGCTGGCGTCTCCGGCATCAGCGAGTACGCCGAGCAGATCAAGGCGGGCAAGCTGCGCGCTCTCGCGGTGACCGGACCCGAGCGCAAGCCGGAGATCGACGCACCGACCCTGCTCGAGGCAGGTTTCGACATCGAGTTCATCAACTGGCGCGGCGTCGTGGCGCCCAAGGGGCTGTCCGAGGCCGAGACCGAGCGTCTGGTCACGCTGGTCACCGAGATGCACGACTCGAAGGAGTGGGCTGACGCACTCGAGACCAACGGCTGGGACGACACGTTCCTCGCCGGCGACGAGTTCGCGGACTACATCAAGGAAGAGCAGAAGGTCACGATCGACGTGCTGCGCGACCTGGGGCTCGTGAGCTGACCGTGTCACCACACACGCCCGACCTCGCATCGGGGGCGCCGACTCGTTCGGTCGTCCCCGATGCGGTGGTCGCATCCGCCGTCATCTGCGCGGGGCTGGCCACGATCGTGATCGCGAGCACCGTCACGGTGCCGCTGAGCTCGAACGTGGTCGGCCCGCGCGCCTTTCCCTACGCCGTCGGCGTCGTGCTCAGCCTGGCCGGCGTCGCCGTCCTCGTTGACACCCTGCGCGGCCGGCTCGGAGCACCCGACGCCGGCGAGGACGTCGACACCGACGCACCCACGGACTGGTCGACGCTCCTGCGCATCTTCTTGTCCTTCGCCGCGCACATCGCCGTCGTCGACCTGGTCGGCTGGGCGCTGGCCGGCGCCCTCCTCTTCACCCTCATCGCGTGGAGCCTCGGCGCCAACATCGTTCGGGCGGCGGTGGCCGGGCTGATCCTCGGCTTCGTCGTGCAAGCACTGTTCGTGTCGGCCCTCGGCGTGACGTTGCCGGCCGGGCCCTTCGCGGGAGTGAGCCTCCTCAATGGGTGACTTCGGAGCGCTCATGACCGGGTTCGGGACCGCCCTGCAGCCCGAGTTCCTCATCTTCGCGCTCATCGGCGTGACGCTGGGCACCGCCGTCGGCGTGCTGCCCGGCATCGGTCCGGCCATGACGGTCGCGCTGCTGCTGCCCGTGACGTACACGTTGGAGCCCACTGCGGCGTTCATCATGTTCGCCGGCATCTACTACGGCGGCATGTACGGAGGGTCGACCACGTCGATCCTGCTGAACACTCCCGGTGAGTCCGCCTCGATCATCACGGCGATGGAGGGCAACAAGATGGCGCGGGCTGGCCGCGGCTCGGCCGCTCTGGCCACCGCAGCGATCGGCTCGTTCGTCGCCGGCACGATCGCCACGATCGGCCTGACGGTTGCGGCGCCCACGCTGGCTGGATGGGCCGTCACGATCGGCCCGCCGGACTACGTGGCACTGACGGTCGTCGCTCTGCTGACGGTCTCGGCCCTGCTCGGCAGCTCGGTGTCGCGGGGCGTGGCGGCGTTGTGCATCGGGCTCCTGGTGGGCCTGATCGGCACGGACAGCCTCACCGGACAGCAGCGGTTCACGATGGGCCTGCCGGTCCTGGCCGATGGCGTGGACGTCGTCACCTTCGCGGTGGGCGTCTTCGCAGTGGGCGAGGCACTCTGGGTCGCCTCGCGCCTACGACACGGCCCGTTGAACATCGCGCCGACCAGCTCCGGCTGGCTGACCCGCGACGACTTCAGGCGCTCCTGGAAGCCGTGGCTGCGAGGAACGGCGCTCGGCTTCCCGATCGGCGCCATGCCGGCCGGTGGCGCCGAGATCCCGACCTTCATGTCCTACGCACTGGAGAAGAAGCTGTCCAAGCATCCCGAGGAGTTCGGGCATGGCGCGATCGAGGGCGTGGCCGGACCGGAGGCCGCCAACAACGCGTCGGCTGCCGGCGTCCTCGTCCCCCTGCTCACGCTCGGCCTTCCCACCTCGGCGACGGCCGCGGTCCTGATCGCCGCGTTCCAGACCTACGGGATCCAGCCCGGTCCGCTGCTGTTCACCACGGAAGGTCCGCTGGTCTGGGCGCTGATCGCCAGCCTCTACATCGGCAACGTGATGCTGCTGCTGCTGAACCTGCCGCTGGTCAAGATCTGGGTCAAGCTGCTCCAGATCCCCCGGCCGTACCTGTACGCGGGCATCCTCATGTTCTCGGCTCTGGGTGGGTACGCGCTCAACGGAGTGCGCACCGATCTGTGGGTGTTGCTGGCGGTGGGCGTGCTCGGCTACCTGATGCGCCGCTTCGGCTACCCGGTCGCTCCGGCGGTCATTGGACTGATCCTGGGGCCCATCTCCGAAGAGCAGCTGCGTCGCACCCTGGCGATCAGCCAGGGTGACCCCTCAGCGCTGGTGACCAGCCCGTTCGCGGCCACCGTGTACGTGCTGCTCGCCATCGGCATCGTGGGCACCGTGCTGGTGAAGCGCAGGTCGAGGGTTCACTCGGCAGCGCGCTGAACCCGGGTCCGGGACGGAGCGTCAGGATCGCATCAGGCTTGCCACCACGTCGGCGGCGGGCAGCGCGGACGTGATGGCTCCGACTCCGGTCCCGGCGTCGACCGGGACGACGCGCGTGTCGTCCTCGGCCAGGGCCCGACGCAGAGCGGCGCGTGCCTCGGGGTCGGCCGCGAGGGCGTCCTCGTGGCCCGGTCCATCGTCGTGAGAAGTCGTTGGCGATGACGCGGCTCGGGTGCCGAGGCGACCACGGGAGGCCGAGGGCGGTGTCGACGACGCGGGTCAGCACGGTGTCGTCGCGCTGGCGGCGATCATCGCGGCGCGCTGTCCCGGCGTGGTCAGGGCCTCCGGACACGCAGCGAACGCCGTGCCGACCCACACCCCGGCCGCGCCCTCGCCGATCGCATCGTCCACGTCCTCCGCCGTGCTGATCCCGCCGGCAGCCAGCACCGGGATCTCGACAGCAGTCACCACATCGGGCAGCAGCGCGACCCGGCGGTGCTGCGGTTCGCCGTGCCCACCGCCCTCGAGCCCTCGAGCCACCACGACGTCGACGCCGGCGTCCTGGGCTCGGCAAGCACCGTCGACGTCGAAGACCTGCGTGATCGTGACTGCGCCGACCGACCGTGCCTCCGAGACCCACCCGAAGTCGGAGCCGAAGCTGACCGAGATCGCCACCGGGTTGGCGTCCAGTGCTGCGTGCCACAGCGCGGGCTCCTGCCGGATCACCCAGTCGATGAGACCGATGCCGAACCGATCCACGTCGCCGAGCAACGCCAGCTGCACTGCCAAGGCGTCAGCCGTGCTGGAGCTGCCGTTGCCGATCATGCCGAGACCACCGGCGGCGCTCACCGCTGCAGCGAGCCGGCCACCGGCCACGCCGCCCATCGGGGCGTTGAGGATCGGGACGTCGAGCGCCCAGGCCGCGGGAAGATCTGGTCGATGGCTCACGTCACCGCCATCGTGCCACCGCGATCAGCTGACGACGTCGAGGACCTGCTTGACGATGCCGTTGGCGTAGGTCTCCTGCTCCACGACCGTGAGCTGCTGCTTGTCCTGGTCGGGCGCCGCGAACAGGCGCTTGCCCGCGCCGATCAGCACCGGAAAGACCAACAGGTGATACCGGTCGACGAGGCCTGCCGCCGCCAGACCTTGGGCCAAGGTCGCACTGCCGTGCACGATGATCGGTCCTCCCTCGGTCTGCTTGAGCGCGGCGACCTCGTCCAGCGATCGCAGCACCGTGGCCGGCCACCGGGGATCGTCGGCGTGCAGGGTGCTCGACACGACGTAGCGCGGCATCGCGTTGTAGCCAGCGAAGTCCTCGGTCATGGTGGGCCACACCGGAGCGAACTCCTCGTAGGAGACCCGCCCCATCAGCATGGCACCGGCCTCCTCCTGCTCGCGGCCCTTGATCTCGTACGCGTCCGGCAGGAAATCGATGTCCTGGAAGGTCCATCCGGCACTGCGGTGGTCGCCGCCGCCGGGCGCTTCGATGACTCCGTCCAGGGACATGAACTCCGTGATGATCAGTCGTCGCATCCCGCGATGCTGCCAAACGGGGTGTAGCGACACAAGTGTGACGTGAAAGGCACTCGCCATGCGCGTCATGACTCGGCTGCCCGGTGCTCTCATCACTGAAGACACCAAACGAGGGGCACTACATGTCGGCGCAGTCAGTTCGTGAGCGGCCCTTCGCTGTCCTCGTGGCGGCCATGGCCATCAACACTGGCGCTCTGATCGGATTGTTCACGTCGGCGCCGATGTACGAGGCGACCGCGTCCGTGGTCGTCACCGCCGACGCCACCGCGAAACCCGATGCCACGTCCGCCCCGGACCTGGGCCGTGTCACTGCCACAGCCGTCACTGACCTGCGCAGTTCCGGTGCGTTGGCCACCTCTGAAGGCTCCGACGTCACGTTGGTGGACAGCAGCGTCGACGAATCTCATCTGCTGGTCGCGACCGCCACCGCAGACAGTCGCGAGACCGCCGAGAGCTTGGTCCGCACGGTCGGCGAGCTGGCACGGACCCAGATCGAGTCGGGAACGCCCGGAGTCACGGCGAAGTTCGCGGGGACGCCCGCCGTCGTCTCCGGTCACACCGTGTCCGCCGCTCGCATCCTGGCCTTCGCGGGTGGAGCCGGGCTGCTCGCCCTCGCGATGATCGCTCTCTTCACCCCCGCGGCCCGCCGCCCGGCCGAGGCGATCGCCGTGGCCCCTCGCGCTCCTCAGGCGCCGCCGCCACCGGCCGTCAACGTCCTCCACCTGGCGCCGCCCGGCGACCTCGACGACGAGGAAGACGAGGAGATCGACGAGATCGTGGTGCCCGTGCGGCAGCCTCCCGCTCGCCCCTCGCGACAGACCGGTCGCGAACGCACCGCGACCATCAAGCGACTCGTCCAGGAAGACTGGGTGCGCAGCGGCAGCAACGTGCCGTGGACCAAGCAGCAGACCAAGGCGGCATTCGAACGCGCCGAGCGGAAGCTGGACGCCACGGAGCGCTCCGGCGACCACGGCCGCGCCGAGCGCACCGGCTCCGACGACCGCAATGACGACTGGCAGCGATGGGGATCTGGCGGATGACCACCGCACACCGACTCGGACCCGCCGATGGTCCCCTCGCTGCGCCCACCACGGCAGTTCGACGACCGTACGCCGTGCCCCACGTGGCATCGGCGTCCGCGACCCGCAGCCTTGCTGGCGCCCTGATCGCGGTCGACGTCATCACCCCCCTGCTCGTCGTGCTCCAGACACCGGTCCGGGCGCCGGCGATGTTGGCCTTCACCGTGGGATTCATCACCGTCATGGGATGGCTCGATCTGTACCGCCGCCGTTTCCACGAATCCGTTGATCGACGACCTGGCAGTCATCGGTCTTGCCACCACAGCCGGGATCGGTCTGGCCTGCATGGCCGGGCTCCGCCTCGGCCGAGATGCCCTGCCCGATCTGTCGACCTTCGCCTTCACCACGGTCGCCGTGGTCAGCGTCGGGCGTATCGCGCTGTACTCGTGGGAACGTCGACGGCGACGCAGCGGACGACACGGCGAGCGGGCCGTCATCGTCGGCAGCGGCGAGACCTCGGTAGAGCTGCTGCGTCGCATCGACGAGCACCCCGAGCTGGGGATCCAGAGCGTGGGCGTCGTCGGCGACACCAGTGCACACCTCCCCGTCCCCGTCCTGGGCAGAACGACGGAGCTCAGTCGAGTGGTCGAGGACCATCGCATCTCGACGGTCATCATCGCGCTTCCCCAGACCAGCGAGGCCGACCTCGTGCACATGCTGCGATCACGGTCCGGCCGAGAGATCGACATCTACACCGTGCCGCCGTGCTTCACCATGGTGTCGCGACTCGCCCCCGGCAGCGATCGCATCTGGGGCATCCCGGTCAACCGACTGAGCACGTCGCCGCTCGAGCGTGGCCACTACCCACTCAAGCGGGTTCTGGACGTGGTCGTGTCCGTCGTCGCGCTCGTGCTGCTGAGCCCCCTCCTGCTCGTGGTCGCGCTCGCGGTCCGGTGGGAAGTCGGTCCCGGCGTGCTGTTCCGTCAGGTCCGCGTGGGCCAAGGCTTCGAACCGATCACCGTCATCAAGTTCCGTTCCATGCGGTCGGTCGCGGAGGTCGACTCCGACACCACGTGGACGGTCTCGACCGATCGCATCGGTCCGGTGGGTCGATTCATCCGTGCCAGCTCGATCGACGAGCTCCCGCAGCTGTTCAACGTGCTGCGCGGCGACATGAGCCTGGTGGGACCTCGCCCCGAACGGCCACACTTCGTCGATCAGTACCGGGACGACATCCCCACCTATCAACACCGGCACCGCATGCGCATGGGCGTCACCGGCTACGCAGCGGTGCACGGCCTGCGCGGCGACACCTCGATCGAGGATCGCGCCTACTTCGACAACATCTACATCGACAACTGGTCGCTGTGGCTGGACGTCAAGATCATCCTGCGTACGCTGGTGAGCGTCGTCGGGAGACACGGTGGATGAACGGCCCAAGCTGCGGTTGACGATCGTCGTGCCCTCGTCCACGCGAGGCGGCGCCGAGCTGTGGCAGGAGCGCCTGCTGGACCACACCGAGGCATTCGATGTCGACGTCGTCGCGCTCAGCGACGGTGACACCGCCTCGGCGTGGCGGGAGCGGGGCCTGCACGTCGCGGTCATCGACACGCAGAAGAGACCTCAGCAGATGGTCGCCGCTGCACTTCGGCTCAGCCGACACCTGCGCCGCAACGGGACGGACGTCGTGCTCGGCCATGGCGTCAAGGCCGGCCTCGTGGCTGCCACGGCCGGTCGCGTCGCAGCGGTGCACTCGTGCTGGGTACGTCATGACGACTCGTTCACCGGGCGCCTCACGAACCTGACCGACCGTCTGAGCGATGGCCAGATCTCCACCGCCGCGCACCTGTGGGACGGACGCGCCGCCACGCAGCCCCTGACCCTGGCCCCGCCGATCGGCGCTGACCCGCTGTCGCGCGATGACGCGCTGGTCAAGGTCGGACGCACCGATCACCCCGCCGCACCCTGCATGACGATGGCGACCCGACTCGCGCCGTACAAAGGAGTCGACGACGCCATCGTCGCGCTCTCCGACGCACGGGCCAGCACGTGGTCGCTCGACGTCTACGGCATGGTGGATCATGCCTATCCGGACGAGCGCGACCGTCTGCAAGAACTGGCCGACCACCTCGACCTGGGCGACCGCGTCCGGTTCTGCGCACCGCGCGATGACATCGGCAGCCTGATGAGTGCCTACGACGCCGTCGCCGTGCTGACTCGCGACAGCTCCGGGGAGCGACTGTCGAAGGAGTCGTTCAGCATGGTGGCCTCCGAGGCGATGTCCGCCGGCACCCCGGTGATCGCGGTACCCCCGGTCAGCGATCGAGTCGGTCGTGGTGGCATCAACGTCCCGTCGTCCGATCCATCGGCCGTGGCCGCCGCCCTCCACACCCTGTCCGACCCACAGCGTCGTCGCGAGCACGGCAACGCTGGCCGCGACGCGGCGGCAGAGACCCTGACCCCGCACCAGTCCGCAGACCAGTTCGCCGCCTTCCTGCACGATCTGGCTCATCGCCCCGGCGCGCACCTGGTGCACGCCGAGCAACCGATGTCGGTCGTCACGACGGTCCTCAATGAAGCTGGCGGCACCGAACGCCTGATCGGGCTGCTCATCCCCCAGCTGGGGCCCGAGGACGAGCTCGTCGTCGTGGACGGAGGCTCGAGCGACGGCACCGCCGCAGTCGTCGAGGCAGCCGCCGCCAACGACCCACGGGTCCGGCTCGTGACCGCCAAGGGCGCTGGCATCTCTCGTGGACGCAACATCGGCATCCGCGACGGCGCGCCACGACATCATCGCGTGCACCGACGTGGGCTGCGATCCTGCGCCGGACTGGCTCCGAGCCCTCCGCAGCGCCGTCACGGCGCACCCTGATGCTGGATTGTGGACCGGAACGTATCGCGCGGCCGTGCACGACTCCACGCAGCTGGCGCTGGCGGCTGTCGGATACCCCGACGCCGAAGAACTCGACCATCCGACGATGCTGAGCCACATCTACACCCGACTGTTCGGGCTGCGCTTCGACTCCACCATGCCCACGGGCCGTTCGATGGCCTTCTCCCGGGAGGCATGGCGCGCCGCTGGCGGATTCCCCGAGGACCTGCAGACGGGCGAGGACGTGCTGTTCGGCCAAGCCATCTGTCGCACCTACCCCAGCATCCTGGTGCGCGACGCCGAGGTCACGTGGGAGCAGCGACCCACCTTGCGCAGCACCGCGACGATGTACGTCCGCTACGGACGCGGTTCGGGCTTGTCCGGAAACCACCGACTGCTGATGCGCGACGCCATCCGCGTGGTGGGCTACGTCGCCGGTGCACTGCTCCTGACGCGTGGCCACACGGTTTCCCGCGGTCTCGCACTGAGCGGGGCGGGAATGTACTGGTCACTCCCCTGGGCGCGGATCCGGCGCAGCGACCGGCCCCGACGCGAGCGCGTGGCAGCCGCTGCGAAGGTTCCGGCTCTGGCTGCACTGCGTGATCTGTCCAAGGTGGCCGGCGCCGTCGATGGACTTGCACGCCGGAGGGGGCGATCGTGATGGCTGTTCCCGACTCATTGACCACCGACCCCCAGATCATCGTGGACGTGGCGAAATCTCCCGACGATCGGGCCCGCATCCTGCGAGAGATCGAAGGACGCGCGTGGGCCACGCGCCACGGCATCAGGACAGCGACGACGGTGGCGCAGGCAGACGATGGCTCCTGGGTGGCCACTGCACGTCTCGTCAACGAACCGGGCAACTCGATGACCTACGTGGAATCGGCATGGGAGACCGCCGATCGCCTCAGCCGCCTCGAGGACCCCGGGTTCCTGACCACCTCGGCCACGTGGCGAGCGCCGCGCCTGACCGTCCCGGTTCGCGCCTGGCGGCTGGTGCGTTCTGGCATCAAGCCACACACGTTCGTGCAGACCAGACGCGCCGCCGCCGCCCTCCCGGACGACGCGATGGCGCATCACGACTATCACCGCAACAACGTGCTGAACACCCCGTCCCTCGGCGGCGTGAGCGTGCTCGATTGGGAATACACCGGCCCAGGACCCAGACACCTCGACATTCTCCAGCTGATCGTCGATCTCGAGCCCGAGGACGTGGCCGAGGCAGCGTGGCTCCTGGTCGTCGATCACGCCCCGGTACAGGATCGTCACCTGATCGCGGTCCAGATGCGCTGGCTCGCACTTCGCACGTGGGCCACCGAGGCCCACCTGCCGAGCTTTGCCGCGACGCCAGCCAAGGCGGCTCGACGCAGCCGGCGATGGATGCTGGCCCAGCAGTGGGCCGACGAGATCGATCCCGGGGCAGCCCGATGAGCCGCACGAGCACGACGACGAGCGCCACCGTGACGAGGGGTGACGACGCGTTTCGCACCCTCGAGCACCACGCTGCAGCCATCGACGCCAGCACGCACGCGTTCTGCCAGCAGGCCGCGTGGCTGCTGCGCGCCGCGCGACTGCTGCCCGGCGAACCAGTCGTCGTGACCGTGGAGGACGACGGAGCCCTGACCGGTCTCATCGCCGCCTCAGCACATCGTCGCGGACGGGTCACGAGGATCGAGCCGCTCGGTGGCGACCTGAACGACTACGCGCCCATGTTCGCCACGAGCCTCGACGCCGCTGCGCAGGTTGCCGAGGCGTTCGTCGGCTGGGTGCGGACGCAGCGTCGCTGGTTGGTCGACATCGACCAGATCGACCACCCGATCCTGGCTGCGGAGCTCGCGACCCGCCTCGGCACGTCTGCCGTCGAGGGTGCCCCCATGCCGCGGATCGTCCAGCTGGGCGACTTCGCACCGACGAAGAGCGCCCGCAAGGCCAATCGCAAGACGGCCAACCGGCTCGACGCCGACGGGCGGACGTGGCACTTCGACCGGTACGACGCAGATCTGCCAGCCGGGCTCATCGATTCTCTGGTGACGCTGCGGCGCGCCCGCGACCACGCCAGCGGCCGGCGCAGCCACCTCGACGACGCGCGCCGACTCGACTTCTACCTCGAGACGATCGACGACCGGGTGAACCAAGGACTGGCCACCATCCACACCTTGACCATCGACGATGAATTGGCGGCGTACGTCGTCGGCCTGCGTGACCAGAACGTGCACCGCGTCTGGGACGGCCGTGTCGCCGTGGGGTTCGAGCGGTACCGGGCCGGCATCGCCTGCACCTGGCGCATGCGCGAGGACGCGCAGGCCGACCCCTCGATTGACACCTTGGACTGGCTACGCGGCATCAACCCCGAGAAGATCCACAATGATGTGGTGACGCTGCCGTGCCTGCGCGCGACCTCCCATCGGTCCGTCGACCGCATGGACCGGTGGTCCGCATCCGCCCGCGCGGGCCTCAAGTCACTCCTCCCGGGTCGACTTCGCGCGTACGTGATCGGTCGAGCATGAGCGGGGCTGGCACCGCCCGCCGTCACGGGCGCGCAGTCCTGACCCTTTCCGCTTCCGAAGTGGCGGGCAAGATCGCCACACTGCTGACCTTCATGCTGATCGCCCGCATGTCCAGCGTCGCTGACTACGGCCTGTTCGCCTACGGGCTGAGCCTCGGGCTGCTGCTGGCGGTGCTGAGCTCTCTGGGCCTCGATGCGCGCATGATCCAGATGGCCGGACGCAACCGGGCTGACTCAGACTCGTGGCTGACGGCCCTCGTGGCCTTCCGCCTCATGATCGGCGCGACCATGGTGGTGGGTCTGTGGATCGTGCTTGCGGTCATCGACGTGGACCCCGCCCGCCGACTGGTTCTGGTGAGTCTCCTGCTGGCCGCGTTGATCGACACGCTCAATGACGCCTTCCGCGCTGCCGCGTCGCTGTTCGACAAGCAGCAGGGACCGGCGATCGTCCTGGTCGTGCAGCGTTTCGCCACGCTGGCGTTCGTCGCGTTCGGGGCCGCGACCGTGGCTGACGCGGCAGTTGCGTACCTCGTCGGCACCGTGATCGGTGCCGCGGCCATGGCAGTCGTTGCTCAGCGCGCTGGCGCACGGCTTCGCCCGTCGGCCGTGCGCTCGTCGCACGTGCGCGACCTGGTGGTGGCGATACCCGTCTACGGCGGCAACGCCCTCGTCTCGATGGCATTGTTCCGCATCGACATCGTCATCCTGGCTGCACTGGCCGGCGACGTCGCTGTCGGCCACTACTCAGCGGCCTACCGCCTGATCGAGACCGCGCTGTTCATCAGCTGGTCGATCTCGCGAGTGATCACCCCGATCCTGGCGCGCGAAGGCAGCTCCAGCGGCGTGGCGACCAAGACGCTGGGGGTCACCTACGTGGTCCTCACCGCCCTCTACCTTCCGTACGGCGTGGCCCTGGCCGTCGATGGTGACCAGATCGTGACGCTGCTGTTCGGTTCCGGCTTCGAGACCAGCGCGGTGTTCCTGTGGCTCGCTCTCGCTCCGTGGCTGTTCGCCATGGGTCACCTGGCGGCGACCGCCCTGCTGGCCTGGCGACCGGACCGCACGGTGCTGCTGGCCAGCATCTTGGCGCTCGGGGCCAACATCGGCCTCAACTTCGTGCTGATCCCGCCCTTCGGCGCCGTCGGAGCCGCGGCCGCGACGTCCCTCGCCTTCGTGGTCCAGATCTCGGTCACATTCCGCTCCATCCGCAGGCATGTCGTGGCCAGCCACGTCCTGCCCGGCATGGCGATCGCCGTGATCAGCACTCTGCTCATGCTGGGCGTGATGCTGACGCTGTCGTCGTTGTGGCTCTCGCTCCTCGCCGGCGCGGTCGTCTATCTGGCGGCGTGGTGGGCAGGCACCTCCAAGTTCGACCCCACGACAGCGGAACTGATCCGCACCGTCGTGCGGCGCAGGGTCAGGAGCAGCTGATGGTCGCCACCTGGGGACGGCGTTTCGTCCTGTTGACCATCATCGTGGTTCCCTTCGCGACCGCGTCGGTCGCGACCGTCGGGCCGACCGCGCTGGCCATGTTGGCGGCCGGATGGCTGGCGATCGGCCACCGCATCAGCACCGCAACACTGCACGAAATCCCCCGGACGGTCATCGCGCTCGGCATCCTCGCCACGTCGTTCATCGCCTCCACCGCTGCCGCACAGGCACCCGCAAGCGCGGTGCGCATCACCCTCACGGTCATCCTGGGCGTCGGCTTCACCCTCGCCGTCACGACCTTCATCCGCGGCGCGGACCTGAATCGCTACGCGACCGCGTGCCTCGTCATGGCAGGAGCAGTCGGCGCCTGGTCATTGGCCGGTGCTGGAGAGATGACGGCCGGTGTCGGTGGCGGCGTCGTGGCGGGCCGGCTCCAGGGACCGTTCGCGCAACCCAATGAGCTCGGGGCGTTCTGCGCCCTCGTGCTTCCGCTGTGCCTGGCCATGGTTGCCGTGGCTGACACCAGACGGATGCGCATCGGAGCCGGCGTCACGACAGCCCTCGTCGCCACCGCGGGGGCGCTCAGCCTGTCCCGCGGATCCTGGATGGGCGCCGCAGCGGGCGTCCTCATGCTGGCGATCTTCCTGCCAGCCGTGCGCAAGACGCTGCGTCACGCCGCCGCGGCGATCGCTGGCGGTCTGCTGCTCGCAGCAGTCGTCACCGCCGGGGCGATCACGTCGGTGCTGACCGAACGGCTTGGGTCGATCGGCGCTGCCGGCGACAATCCGTACGACTTCCGCCCCGAGCTGTGGGCCACCGGACTGCGTGTCGCGCTGGACCATCCGCTGCTCGGCGTCGGACCGGGACAATTCAAGATCGCGTCATCGAACGCTGACTACTCGCTCTACAACTACGTGGCCGAACATCCGCACAACATCGTTCTGACCGTAGCTGCCGAACATGGCGCCTACGGTCTGTTGGCGTTCGGGCTGGTGATCGGTTTGCTGGTCGCCGGGTTCATTGCGCTCGTGCGTGCAGAACCCCGGCGAGACAAGACGGCACCCGCCCCCTACTGGTGCGCCGTCGGATCGATGGCAGGACTGTTCGCCGTGGGCGTGCACGGCATGGTCGACATGCCGCTGCGCAACCCCATCGTCAATGCCACCGTCTGGGTCATTCTCGCCCTCGCAGTCACGTCCACCGCCGCGGTCATGAAGTCCGCCCCCGCCACCGAACGACGACGGAGCATCGTATGACCACGCACCTCACCGACCAGATCCGGGCTCGTGGACACATGCGACCCGGCGAATCTCGATGGCACATCGTCGCCGGGGCGCTGGCACTCATGCTGGTGTTCGACCTGCTGGCCCTCGCGGTCTACGTCATGCCACCGAAGTACACCGCCGAGAGCGTGGTGGCGATTCGGCCGGTGCAGACCGCCGAGACCTCGACCGACGATCTGAAGCTGATCGCCAACGAGCTCGCGGTGTACCTGTCCAACCAGAGCATCCAGGACTACGTGTCATCGGACAGCGCGGACAGCTCGTTCGACGTGCGGGTCGACCCTGACACCGCCACGGTCCGCATCAGTGCGACCACCTCGAGCCCGGCCCAGTCGATCAACGCGGCCGACCGGCTCGCCGAGCTGGCCCAGTCCAAGGCCACCGACCGAGCCACCACCGACTCGCTGTCGCAGGCCTCCGACAACCCGCTGGGCGAGGGTCCGCCTCGGTTGATGTACCTCGCCGCGGCCCTGGCCATCACCATCGGACTAGGCGCCACGTTGCTGATCATGCGGCGCCCGGGGGCTTGACGGTGGGCGCGCCCACGATCCTGATGTACCACGGGGTCGACACCGTGCCGGCCCAGCTGGACCCCGACAACCTGTTCGTGGACCCTGAGGTCTTCGCCGAGCAGATGGACGCACTTGCCTCACGCGGCTACACCGTGGTCGGCGAGGACGATCTCGTGGCCTGGCAACGCGGCGCCTCACTCCCCCGCAAGAGCATCGTCCTCACCTTCGATGATGGGTACCGGTCGGTCATGACCCACGCGGTGCCCGTGCTGCAGCGGCACGGTTTTCCCGCCATCTGCTACGTCTCGGCCGGTCTGTTCGACGCCGGACTGAACGGCATGCCACACCAGGCCTACGGGCTGATGAACCGCGCCGAGGTCGTCGGTCTGGCTGATGCTGGCGTCTCCATCGCGTGCCACGGCTGGGACCACAGCTCCCTGCGTGCGGCTGAGCCTGACGATCTCGTGCGGTCCACCGCCACGGCTCGCGAGGTGCTCACCGAGGTCACTGGCGCTGCGCCAACGACGTTCGCCTACCCGTACGGCCACCACGACGACGCAGCCCGTGCCGCTGTCGAGCGCGCCGGATTCGACCTGGCCCTGGCCACGCACGACGGAGCCGGTCGGTGGGCGCTGCCCCGGGTGGACATCAACGCCACGGACACGCTGCGCACCTTCACGATCAAGCTGAACAAGGTCTACCCGGCTGCCCGCCGGGTGACGAACTACGCGCCGGGCGTACGCCGAGGCGTGCACCACCTGGTCGGATTCGCCAAGCGAACCCACCAGCACTGACGTCAGGCTGCGCCGCTGGCCCCGGGGTCAGCGAGGTCCGCGGTCCATCGCTCCTCGATGTGCGCCAAGCGCCAGATGGCATACGCGACGGCCCACGTCAGCACGAAGAGCGCGACGATCGCGTAGCCGACCGCGTTCAGGTCGATGTCGCCGATCCACGCGATCGGCCCCGACGTGACCCCCGCCTTCTCGCCGAGCAGTCCGATGATCTCGATCCCGCCGATCCCCAGCGCGACGAGGACCGACAGGCCCGTGATCGTCATGTTGTAGTACACCTTGCGCACCGGTCGCAGCAGCGCCCAGTCGTAGGCAAGACCCATGAAGATCCCGTCGAGGCTGTCCAACAGGCTCATGCCGGCGGCGAAGAGGATCGGCAGGACCAGCAGGGCGTACCACGGGAGCTGGTAGGTGGCGGCTCCCGCGGCCAGGACCAGGAGAGAAACCTCGGTGGCGGTGTCGAATCCCAGCCCGAACAACACTCCCACCGGGTACATGTGCCAGGGCTTGCGCACGCCCTTGGTGATGCCGCCCAGGATGCGGTTCATGAACCCGCGGTTCGCCAGATGATCCTCCAGCGTCGCCTCGTCGAACTCGCCGCGACGCATGTCGCGGAACACCCGAACGATCCCCACCAGGATCACGGCGTTGACCAGACCGATCGCGATCAGGAAGGTGCCCGAGATGCTGGTTCCGATCAATCCGGTGGTCTCCTGCAGGGTCGACGAGTCGTCCTGGACCTGGCTTCCCAACGCACGGATTCCCAGCGCGATCATCACGCAGAGCGCGAACACGACGGACGAATGACCCAACGAGAAGTGCAGGCCGACGCTGAGTGGGCGGCCCTTCTCGGTCTTCTCAGCCATCAGCTTGCGGGTCGTGTTGTCGATGGCCGCGATGTGGTCGGCGTCGAAGGCATGCCGCATCCCGAGCATGTACGCGGTGATGCCGAGCCCGAACCCGAAGACGCCGGTGCTCCCGAGGTCGAGTCCGGAGGACACGGTGTAGAACAACAGTCCGAAGCCCACGACGTGCAGGCCGATCACGACCGCCGCCATGCCCCAGATCGACCACAGCTCCGCTGGCGTGAACGCGAGGCGTCGAGAGACCCGCGGGATCATGCGATCGACGCTCATCTGGCCTCCACTCGGTCACGTTGGCCGCTAAGAGTCAGATTACTCAAGTGTGAATCGTTTGCAAGAGGAGCGATCCGGGTCGATGCGTGGGCGGGATGACGCCCGACGCCGCACAGGCATATCGTTGATGCACCATGCCCGATTCGCCACTGTCCACACCCCGGGCGGTCCCCGACCTCGAGGGAGCGCTGGCCGTGCTCCGCGAGCACGGCAGCCGCGTCTCGACGACCCGCCGCGCGCTGCTCAGCGCCCTCTTCGCGGCGCCAGGTCCGCTGTCGGTGGAGGATCTGGCGCGCGCCGCGACGCCGACGCTCGACGTTCCATCCACCTACCGCAACCTGGAGCGACTCGAGGACGTCGGCCTCGTCCGTCACGTGCACCTGGGCCACGGCCCGGGGCTCTATGAGCTGCACACCGATGGCGAGCGGGAGTACGCCTGGTGCGAGTCCTGCGGAACCGCCGTCTCGCTGACCACCGATCGTCTCGACGAGGCACGGGCGCTCATCGAGCAGACGATCGGCTACCGACCACGGTTCAGCCACTTCCCCCTGGTGGGCCTGTGCAGCACGTGCCTGAAGGCTCGCCAGACCTCGGCAGAGGACTAGGACCTAGTTCGTCGTCAAGCCCGCACGCGTTGCCCCTCAGGCAGGCCGGTGTGCCGCCGGACTGGGGTGGTCAGGCGGCTCGGACGAAGCTGGTTCGTCGTCGTCGGCGCAGGTGTCGGCCGGCGCGGGTGGTGAAGGTGAATCCGTCGGCGGCGTTGCCGGCGATGTGGAGCCGACCACGGTGCAGCAGGTGGGGCGCACGCGGCTGCGCTCCCGACCAGGAGGTCGAGTCGGTGCTGGCTACGCCAGACGACCACCAGATCACGTGCTCGGTTCTCCAGATGGGTGTGATGGCATCCGGGGGTCGCGCACACTCCGGTCTGGCGGGCGATCACGGAGCGTCGTTGCAGCTGGTTGGGTTGGTACCGCTCACGTCCGGCGTTCAGGACCTGCGCTTGGCGGGTGCCGCCGTCGGTCTCCATGAGGAACGCGGTGAAGTCGGACACGCACGCGAAGTACATCAGCAGGTTGGGTCCGATGGCACCGTGGCCGGCCAGGGTGGCCGGTTCGACCGGTGGCATGGGCTTGGGGAGGAATCCGGGGTTCTGGTCGGCGTGTTGGACGTGGTCGGCGGCGGCCTGCAGACGTGTCTGCGTCAACGAACACCGACATGTGGGGCTTGACGCCCTTGTCCGACGGCAGCCCGTTGCCCAGGATCGAGGACAACAGGTCGTCCAGGCCCTGCACGCGGCGTTGTGATCCGGTGCGGGTGTCCTCAGCATCGCGGGGTGCGGAGACCGAGTCGATGACCTTCTTCAGCTTGGCCCCGGTGGTGGTGCCCAGGAAGCCGCTGACGTGCCAGCCGTCGGGGACGGCGTTGACCTGGAAGTCTTCCTTGTCCATGCCCTTCTCCCACGCGTCATCGAGGTCTTCGGGGTGGGTCACGTCCTTGAGGTGCTTGACGGCCTCGAACAACTCACCGGGATCATGCTCAAGCGCGACTTCGACGAACACGTCCTCGAACTCACGCATCTTGGCCAGTCCGACGTGGGCCAGGCCGTAGCGGAACACCTGCACGTGCGCGGCACTGATGCGACCGTTGATCGCAGCGTCAGCAACGAGCGGCAACTCGCGAAGGGCGGTCACGTTCTTGACCAGCGCGGTCGCCGTGCCGGCATTGAGCCGCAACTCGTTGCGAACCCAGGCGTTGATCGTCGACGCCCCGTCGAGCTCGAAATCGCGGGAGGTCTCCAGCTCGGACAGCAGCACGGCCTTGGCGGCGTCGGTCGCGTCCTGCAGGGTCTGCAGAGCGCGCAGCTTCTCGCGCACATCACCGGTCCGCAGCGTCTGCGCGGTGCTGCGCATGACGTCGATGGTGGGCTGCGAGTTCATGCCTCCATCATACTCGAACACATGTTCTAGAACAAGAGTTATTCGCTGTCATATCAGTAAATTTTCGACCGACTCGACTGTCTGAGGGTGGTGCAAAGATTGCCGTGTAGGACTGTGTCCATCGGTCACCCATGGCACGGCGAAACACGGGAGACTGCCTCGCGTCAGTCTGGGTCGACGTCGCTGCGCGTGATGATGGCCCGTTGCTGTCGGCCGTCATGCTCGTAGGTCAACGTCTGCACGGTGATTCCGTACAACGCGGTCAACGCGTCGTCGGTGAGAAGTGTCGACGCCGGGCCGGTGCGCACGTCGCTCGGACCACCCATCAGCACGACCGAGTCGGCCAGGTACAACGCGTGATCGGGGTGATGTGTCGTCAGCAGCACACCCAGCCCGTCGGCCACGAGCTTGCGCAGCAGGGTCAGAATCTGCGCCTGGTTGTGCAGATCCAGCCCCGTGGACGGTTCATCGAGCACCAACGTGGCTGACTCCGATGCGATGGCTCGCGCGATCAACACCAGCTGTTGCTCCCCGCCGCTGAGGGTGGGGAACTGACGATCCGCCAGATGACCGATGCCGATCCGGTCCATCGCGTCGAAGGCTGCCACCCGATCGTCGCGCGACGGCGTGCCGAACAGGCTCACCTTCCGCACGCGGCCCATGATCACCATGTCGAGTGCCAGGTAGGCAAAGGCGCCACCGCGTGCCTGTGGGACGAACCCGATCTGCCCGTCGTGACGGACCGATCCCTCCTGCGGGCTGAGCAGTCCGGCGGCGCACCGCACCAAGGTCGTCTTCCCCCGGCCGTTCGGGCCGAGGATCGCGGTGATGGAGCCGGGCGGGACCTGCAGGCTCACGTGCCGGAAGACCCACCCGATGGACGGGTAGGAGAATCCGACGTCCTCGAGCTCAAGCATGGTCCCAGATCCGATCTCGGTTGCGGCGGAGCAGGAAGAAGAACACCGGTGCGCCCAACAGGGCGGTCAGGACGCCCAGAGGAACTTCGCCGGCCGTGGCGGTGCGAGCCACGGTGTCGATCACGATCAGGTAGATCGCCCCCAGCAGGAAGGAGACCGGCAGCAGCACCCGATGGTCGGGGCCGACCCACATCCGGGCCAGGTGCGGGATGACGAGACCGACCCAGCCGACCACGCCGCTGACCGCCACCGCTCCTGCGACGACGAGCGCGCACGACACCAGCACGACCCACCGCAGCCGACTTGGCCGCACGCCGAGCGACGCTGCCTCTTCGTCGCCGAGCGACAGCACGTTGAGTCGCCAGCGCAGCAGCAGCAGCACGGCGGTGCCCAGCAGGATCGGAATGACCGCCACGCCCACCTTGGCGAACGTGGCGGTGGCGAGGCTGCCCAGCAGCCAGAACACGATGGCCGGAAGCGTGGTGAACGGATCGGCGAAGTAGGTGACCAGTCCGACCAGCGCCGAGAAGAACGATCCGATCACCACTCCGCCGAGCACCACCATCAGCATCGGCGCGGCCGAGCGGCCCCAGGTGAGCAGGAACAGCAGGCCCAGCGCCCCCAGTCCGAAGGCAAAGGCGCCGGCGACCAGGAAGACGGAGCTGAGTCCGAGCAGCAGCGCGAGGGCGCCGCCCAACGACGCGCCGGCCGAGACTCCGATGATGTCCGGGCTGACCAGCGGGTTGCGGAAGGTGGCCTGCAGGGCTGCGCCCGCGATGGCGAGTCCACCTCCGACGAGGATGGCGAGCAGCACCCTCGGAAGACGCACCAGCTCGATCACGGTGCGTTCGGAGTCGGTGACTCCGCCGTCCGGCAGCAGGCCCGAGGACAGGATCTGGATCACGTGCGCCAACGGCACGTTGAACCGCCCGAAGGTCAGCGCCACGATGATGACGGCACCCAGGAGCACCGTCGCGACGACTACCGCCAGGCGTCCCCGCAGGCGCGTCGAGCCCACGGCCACCGGTGGCGGCCCCGACTCAGGCCTGGTCGAAGACGTCGTAGTCAGCGGAGGCACCGTTGACCTCCGTCCACAAGATCTTGTTCAGCTGGGTCGCACTGGGCTGCTGTCCGTAGAAGAAGGAGTAGTCGTCGAGCACCTTGTCCTTGAGGCCACCGTCCGTGCCGTCGGGGTAGGCGATCTGGCTCAACCACCGCCACATGAGGGGCGACTCGTGACTGGGCGGATCCCAGCGATATCCGCCGAGCGGCGCCTTGTAGACGCGCTGAGAGGTGACCGCAGCGACGTCCTTCCAGCGCTTGTCCCCGTAGACGTCCTCCGGCATCGCTGCATCGAAGTTGCCCAGCACGATGATGTCCGGATCCCAGCTGAGCACCTGCTCCAGGTCGACGTCGACCAGCCCGCTGACCTCGTCGGCCGCGTTGGTGGCGCCGATCAAGGTGATGTAGTCGTCGTTCAGGGTCTCCGCGCCAGCCACCTTCAGGCCCTCGGTGAATCGGTTGAAGTACAGCACGCTGGGCTTCTCGCCGGATCGCTTGAGCCCGCGCGTCTTCTCCTTGCCGAGATCGGCCGTCAGCCGGGCCGCCATCTCCGCCCCGCGGTCAGGTTTGCCCAACGCCGTGGAGAACATGGTGAGCCATTCCGCGACGTCCTCGATGGTCCCGTACTCCACGCCCATGACATTGAGTCCGGCGCCGTCGAGCGGGTTGATGATCTCGTCGCCTGAGCTGGCCCACTGCACGACGAGATCTGGCTCGAGCGCCAAGATGCTCTCGATGTTGGGCGCAAAGGCGTCGCTGGCCAGATCGTGCTGCACGTCGTTGACGGCCGGGAAGAACGAGCCGAGGATGCCGTCTCGCGCCGCCGTCCATGAGAACTCGTGCATGCCCGCCACGTGATCGACGCCGCCGTCGACCGCGATCATGATCGCGGCAGCCGGGAACGGAATGGTGATGATCCGCTGAGCGGGACCATCGAGGGTCAGCTTCTTGCCACGTTGGTCGGTCAGGGTGATCGCGTCAGTCTTTGCACTGGGTGCAGACGATCCGCACGCGGTCAGGAAGGTGACGCCGCCCAGTGCGACAGCCCCCTTCAGTAGGGTTCTGCGGGGCAGTGCCTCCGGCTGGGAGCTCATCGCGGTTCCTTTCGTCAGGTGCCCAGGAGGGCGCTCGGTCCTTGGTGAAGATTTCCTTCGTTCACGATGCGCAGATGACGCACCGTGAAGTCTCTGAGGTAGCGGACCTGTCGCTCGCTGAGGACGTCGCAGACCCACTCCCAGTGCATCGCGACCCAGTCGCCGACCATGAGGTCGTCCATCATGCTGGCGCCGTCGACGGATCGTGTGACGCTCTCGGTCTGCCGTTCGCCGAAGCCGAGGAGGTGCCCGTCCCAGGTGAGCGGGGTCGACTCCACCACGACCTGATCGCCGAGCACGGCCTGCACCTTGCCCCACCGAATCCGGCACTGGTCGAGCACCGTGAGTGCGTGATCGGCCTTGCGCCCATCGCTCAGCAGGCCGGTCCACGGGTAGATGCAGAACACCGCGAAGCTGTGGTGCGGAACGCCGCCGGCGTTCACGCTCTCGGCCAGCGTGCTGAACGAGCCGACCCCGTCATGGGCCGGAAGCGTTCCTCCATCGACTTGCCGACGGCCGACGTAGTGACCTGGTTGAGCCGGGAGTTGCCGACCCAGTAGGCGTCGACGACCCGGCGATCGAGAGGATCGTCGAGACCCAGGGACGCGGCGATGAGCTCGAGGTACGGCCACGCACCCGCGAACTGGCGGGAGAGGTCACGCAGTCCCCGTTCGTCATCGCCGGTGACGGCGTGCTCGAAGAACGACCCGTGATCGGCAGGTCCGCAGAAGCCGTGGGAATTGGGCGGGAACGCGTAGCGCGCGAACAGCACCGGTCCGGACACCGGCGTGCGGGGCGGCCGCATGATCGTGTCAGGCACCGCGCACCCCCGACTCGGGTTCGACGTCGTCTCGCTCCTGGCCCATCATCTCCAGTCCGGACAGCGCTTCTTCGGCCTTGGCCGCGTCGATCAGCTCCAGCGCGAATCCCATGTGGATGAGAATCCAGTCGCCGGGGGCGGGTGGGTCGTCGAGCATGCCGATGTTGATGCGGCGTTCTTTGCCCTGGACGTCGACGAGGGCCAGCTGACCGGCGAATCCGTCGACGATCTCGACGACCTGGCCAGGAATTCCCAGACACATGATTCAGTCCTCACTCTTCGTAGCGGCATCCACCAGGACGTGCTCGTGGATGACTCTGATGACTGCGGCGGCGGCGACCGGGACGGCAGCCTGGACGGCGGGGCTCAGGCCCATGCCCTCGGTGACCGTGGCCGGGCGACAACCCACCACGAAGGTGGGTGGCAGCGACCCGCCCAGCGCCTGCAGGCTGCCGAGGACGGCCACCGGATCCATGCCGTGCGCGTCCAGCTCACCTCGGCCCAGATCCTCCGGGCCGATCTGCAGCACGGCGATGTCTCCTGGCGATCCTTCGATGGGCATGGCATCGACGATGACGAGGGCTGCCACGCCGTCGAGCAGGTCATAGGCCAGATGCATGCCGCGGATGCCGTAGTCGATCACCGTGACGCCGTCCGGCAGCACCGCCGGATCGGATTGGAGGTGGCGCGCAACCTCCGGGCCGAAGCCGTCGTCGCTGAGGAACAGATTGCCGATACCGGCAACCAGGATCGAAGTCGTCAGGGCAGTGCCTCCTTACGGCGAGACGTGCAGCTACATCTTGCGAATCTTCAGGTAGCGAGAGATGTCAGGAATCGACATGACCGCGACGACGACAGCTCCCACGACGGCAAGTCCGACGACGCTCGTGGTGATGATGCCTACTGTTTCCATGGGCGAATCTCCTCTCTGTTCTCGTGGGTGGATTCGGCCGGCAGCGGTTCGAGTTCATCCGGCGCGAAGTACAGGTAGCGGCCGTACCAGTCGTGCATGTCGGCGGCAGGGTCGTCGACCAGCACCACCGCCAGGTGGGTGCCGCCGTCGACGTCGCTGAGCACCGCCGTGACCTTGGCCACCATGCCGGCGGAGAACATGTCCTGGGCATCTGCGCGCCGGTTCGGCTGGACGCGAACGAGACTGCCCTTGGCCACCCTGATGCCTTGGATCATGACCGCGTCAGTGTCGGGCGACACGGATTCGTCCTGCTCGGGATCCCACCAGGGTGAGTCGCCGGTCTGGAAGGACGGTGGATCCACGTTGCGCACGTCACTGAACACGGGAAAGTCTGGCTCTGCGGGGATGCCGGGCAGAGCGCCCGGGTCGCGCAAGATGCCGTGCATGGCCTGCATCGCCTCGGGTGACATCTGTTCGCAACGGTCGATGATCTCGCGGGCCTTGGGGTCGGTCGCGCGCGCCTCGGCCTTCTCCTCATCGGTCATCGTCAGGACCCGCAGCGTGAGGATCTCGTCGATCTCGGTGCTGTCGAACAGTGCACCCGTGCTCTGTTCGGCGATCTCTGGGTAGTCGTACAGGATGATCGGCAGTCCCAGCAGCAGATCGGTCTCGCCGGGCATTCCGCCCAGGACCGGCCAGCATCGCTGCTGCGCACAGGCGGCCGCGGCCGCAGCGCTGGCCTCGTCGGGCGGCTCCAGCAAGGAGACGAAGGAGGGGCCGTGCGCCTCGATGATCACGTGGGTCCCGATCAGCGCACGGGCGATGGCGTCGTCCTTGTCGACCGTCGGTTCGGCGTACACGTTGTCCACGGCGACCGTGAGCCGGTGCAGATCACCGACCGCCTCGGCGTCCACGCGAAGCAGCGCCACGAGTGACTGGCGCCGGCGAGCGATGGTGCCGATCGCGGTGCCTGACTGATCCGTCAACGCCTCCAGGTCCTCACCGGCTGGCACGTGCACCGCGAAGGAGGCGCCGTCACGGAGGTCGTCCGCCGCGACCGGGAAGGTCAGCTCCTCCTCGACCGCTTCGTCCCAGCTCATCCAGGTCATGTCACCCTGCGTGATCTGGTCGATCGGCGCGCCGTCGAGGTCGAGCACCTGACGCCGTTGCAGGTGCAGGAAGCGCAGGTGCACGACGAACGGCGACCCGCCTGCGTCCACGGCACCAGACACCACGCACTGCATCGACATCGACGATGCCTCTCCGAAGCCCTGAGCTTCCGCGTCGGGTGGGCTCAGCACACCGAACTGCCACCGCGACTGGTTCTTGCTGGAACTCGCGCGGTAGGGGTACAGCAGATAGCCCTCATAGAGCACGGCATCGGCCACGAGGCGACCCAGGTCCAGGTTCATGACGGGACCTCCGTCCGTGCCGCGAGCAGGTGTTTCAGCGTTTCGTCCCAGGTCGTGAACCCGTGTTCGGCCCGGTATGCCGCCACCGCCGAGACGACATCGTGATCGGCTCGAATCCACCCGGTTCCGGGGTAGTACTGACCGATCATCTGCTTCCAGACGGTCGCCGGCATCTGATACGTCGTGTCACAGTCCCACGGGACCTGCTCGACCCCGAAGCCGTTGGCGCCCCGCGTGAAGATCACACCGGAGAACATGAAGGACAACGGTATGGAGCCCTCGTCGAGTGCGTGAAGGTAGCGGGATCCGACGACGTCGAAGTCATACGTCGCGGGCATCGGCAGGTCGACCTCGGTCACTCCCGTGAACCCCTGCACCGTGCTGCTGCACTGCATCCACAGGAAGGGCCTGAGCGTGTCGGACCACCGCTCACGCCCGCCGAAGAGGCCGCGCAGGTCGGCCGCCTCCTCATCGGCATAGCCACGTCGCTGCGGTTCGATCCGCACCTGGCACCGCAGGGCGACGGCGTGCACGACTGTGCCGGTGTTCTCCTCGATCCGCAGTCGAGCGGTCAGCTGCGGGACTGCGGCGTAGGGCTCGGAGAAGACGTCGAGAACCGAGAACTCGTAGTGACTCATGTCGTCTCCTGCGGGGCCGGAGCAGGACGGCTGCGCGACTCCACGGTGGTGAAGAACTCATCCATCGCGGTACGAGCCTCCTCGCCGCCATCGAAGCCGCGCCAGGTCTTCCGCATCGTCCCGACGAGCTCGTAGCAGACGTCGATGGGGACGAGAACGCAGTGGAAGTCACCCCGGCCGCGCTCGTCGCGATAGATCAGCAAGGCCTCGACGTCGGGCAGCAGCAGCGAGAACTGCGGGTTCGAGGCCATCAAGCGGTCCCACGCCCCGGGTGACAGCTCAGACTCGGTGGCGCCAGCCGGGCTCGGGTAGAAGGCCACGGTCCGGTCCTCGACCGAGTTGCGAAACACGAAGGTCAGCCCGACCGGGATCTGCAGATCGTCCCAGGCCGCCTCGTCGAAGACGAAGTCGGGAAAGCTGAGGTAGCGGTCGGGCACCGAGCGGTACCGCAGGCTGGCCTTCTGGTCGCTGAAGAGCAGATAGCAGGGTCGGCACGTGCACATCAGGCTGCGAACCTCCAGCCCGACGACGTGCTGGTGCAGCTCGCCGATCGATTCCGAGCACATCTCGCAGCGCTCCCCCGGCACCACGGTCGGCCGTGACGTGGAGATGCGTCGCAGGGTCGCGAGCGACGTGGCCCGTCGACCCGGGCCGGTCATGCCACCTCGGCGGCCGGCACCGCGACCGAGATGGTGGCGCCATCGGCCAGCACGGGCAGCGGCGTGAGGTGGAGTTCGGGCAGATCAACACACGCTCCGGCCTTGCGGACTTCGTAGTGGACCTGGCAGGACGGGCACTTGAGCAACGCGTCGCCGATGGGCCCGCCCATCTGCCGCGCCAGCACAGCACCGGCCAGACTGGACTCGCACCGAGCGCACCGGTCGACGAAGGCGAACAGATCAGAGCCGATCCGGCACACCAACAGCGCCAGGTCTCCAGCCGATGCCGTCGCCACTTCGCCAGAACCCAGGGTCGACAGCTCCTGCAGCGGATGCCAGTCGGCTCCACCGACCGCGTCGTCGTGCAGCCTGCCCATCAGCGAATCGACCGAGATGAGCGTGCCGCCCTGGGTTCCTTCGGATGTGGCTTCCTCCACCTCGATCGACGTCACCTCTGGTGCTGCCGCCTCGATGGCTCCTTCGACCGCGAGGCTCAGCGTGACCGATGAGGACGGGCAACCATCGCAGCTACCCAGCAACCGCAGCCGCACGACCCCGTCCTCGGTGATCTCGAGCAGCTCGACGTCACCGCCGTGTGAACCGAGGTACGGCCGCACGCTGTCGAGCGCGTCCTCGACCCGTTGGTCGATGCCATACGGATGAAGATCGTGGACGAGGAGCAGCCCGGACACCAGGTCGTCGGCTGCCAGCGCAGCCAGAACCTCGTCATCGAGGCGTCCTGCCTCGTACAAGATCTCCATCATGCGTTCGAGTCCGGTGCCGTACAGGTCGGTGACCAGCCGAACGAGCTCCTCGGACCGCTCCCGCATCACGATGCCACCGGCCGCACTCGCGGTCAGGAGCGCGTCGATGCGCTCACCCGTCGCGCTCAGGTCGGGAGTGTCGTCGAGCAGCTCCGGCTGCGTCATGCCAGTCCTATTCGGTGCCGGCAGACTGCGTGGGCGAGTGCAGTCGCTCCAGGGTCTGGCCATCCCCCAGATACATGTGCACGCCACAGGGAAGACAGGGGTCGAAGCTGCGCACGGTGCGCATGATGTCGATGCCCTTGAAGTGCTCGCGGTCGTTCTTCTCGAAGATCGGCTGGCCCTGGACGGCGTCCTCGTAGGGGCCCGGCGTTCCGTAGGAGTCACGCGGGTTGGCGTTCCATGGAGTCGGCGGGTACGGATGGTAGTTCGCGATCTTGCCGTCCCGGATGACCATGTGGTGGCTCAGCACACCGCGCACGGCTTCGGTGAAACCACACCCGATGCCTTCCTGCGGAACCTCGAACCTCTCCCACGTCTTGGTCCGGCCGGCGCGGATCTCCTCCAGCGCCTTCTCGGCGAAGTGCAGCGCACACGCCGCCGCGTAGGCCTGGAAGTAGGTGCGAGCACGGTTGCGCTCGATCGTGTTGCTCCACTGCGGGATCTTCCACTCCAGCTCCACGGGGGGCTTCAGGGAGGTCTTGGGGAGGTTGATCTTGACGCTGCTGCCCGTCGACTGGACGTAGCCGATGTCGACGAGCCCGGCCAGCGCGGTCGACCAGAGTCGAGCCAACGGGCCGCCGCCGGTGTCGAGGGCGAGGTAGTCCTTGCCGTCGAACCACCGAGGTGACATCACCCAGGAGTACTTGCCACCATCGAGGTCCCGCTTCTGCGGCTTGGGGTTGGTGTGCTGGTTCCAGGGGTGACGTCGGTCGACGGGGTTGCCCAGCGGGTCCTTCTCGACGAACATCTCCTGGTCTTCCCAGTCGTCGTAGTACGACGAGCCGAGCAGGATGCGGATCCCGAGGTTGATC
Source organism: uncultured Actinomycetota bacterium (assembly GCA_963769445.1). Lineage (GTDB taxonomy): Bacteria > Actinomycetota > Actinomycetes > Propionibacteriales > Nocardioidaceae > Aeromicrobium. The sequence goes on from CAVYLO010000004.1 coordinate 1,214,358, forward strand.
TCGACCAGATCCGTGGTGACCAGCTTGCCATCGACCACGACGCCTGGCGTCACGTACATCTTGCGGCCCCAGTTGGTCATGTCCTTGTAGTCGAAGTTGCAGTGCTCGGGATCCTGGAAGGAGCCCCAGCACGCCAGCAGGATGCGACGGTTGCCCACCTGCTCGTAGCCCGGCAGCGCTTCGTAGAAGAAGTCGAACAGGTCGTCGTGCATCGGCACGACCTTCTTCATGAACTCGACGTACCGCATCAGACGAGTGATGTAGTCGGTCATCAGCTGGATCGTGGCGACCGTGCCGACGCCGCCCGGGTAGAGCGTGGACGGGTGGACGTGCCGGCCTTCCATCAGGCAGAACATCTCGCGCGTGTAGCGGCTGACGACCAGCGCTTCACGGTAGAACTCGCCCGTGAACGGGTTGAGCGAGCGCATGATGTCGCCGATGGTCTGGTAGCCGTGGTCACCGCCGTGCGGCGCGGGGGTCCGGTTGGCCAGCTCGAGGACTTCGGGGTTGGTCTCCGACACCATCTTTTCGCAGTAGTCGACGCCGACCAGGTTCTCCTGGAAGATGTTGTGGTCGAACATGTACTCGGCGGCTTCGCCGAGATTGACGATCCATTCGGCAATGTCAGGAGGTTTGACGCCGTACGCCATGTTCTGGGTGTAGCACGAACAGGTCGCGTGGTTGTCGCCACAGATCCCACAGATGCGACTGGTGATGAAGTGCGCGTCGCGCGGATCCTTGCCCTTCATGAAGATCGAGTAGCCGCGGAAGATCGAGCTGGTGCTCTGGCACTCCGCCACGACGTTGTTCTCGAAGTCGATCTTGGTGTAGATGCCGAGGCTCCCGACGATGCGGGTGATGGGGTCCCACGCCATCTCCACCAGGCCATTCTTGTCTTCACCAATGCTGCTCGGACTGGGGATGATCGACGTCATGACGCCGCCGCCTTTCTCATGCGTTGGGAGTTGATCGCTACCAGGTGCGGGTCGCGCCCGTGGTCAGCTTCTTGCCCGGTTTGCGCCACTTCGGTTCCTTGTTGAGCGTGGCGGTGGTCTTGGCCCGCAGGGCCTTCATGGTCTTGCCGTAGGGCTGGACCGCAGCAGTCGACAACTTGCCGCCGGGCGGCTCGTCCATGAATGGCATGAACTTGTCGGGGAAGCCCGGCATCGTGCAGCCGATGCAGATACCTCCGACGTTGGGGCAACCGCCCATGCCGTTCATCCAGCCGCGCTTGGGAACGTTGCACTTGACGACGGGGCCCCAGCAGCCGAGCTTGACGATGCACTTGGGCGAGCCGTACTCGGTCGCGAAGTCACCCTGCTCGTAATACCCCGCGCGGTCGCATCCTTCGTGCACCGTGGAGCCGAAGAGCCACGTCGGGCGCAGGGCGTCGTCCAGCGGGATCATCGGTGCCTGACCAGTCGCCATGTAGAGCAGGTAGGTCAGTGTCTCGGACAAGTTGTCGGGCTGGATCGGGCAACCGGGGACACACACGATCGGGATGCCGGCCTTGGACTTCCAGTCCCACCCGAGATAGTCGGGTACGCCCATCGCCCCAGTGGGGTTGCCGGCCATGGCGTGGATTCCGCCGTAGGTCGCGCAGGTGCCCACGGCGACCACGGCTGTCGCCTTGGGCGTCAGCCGATCCAGCCATTCGCTCGTGGTGCGGGGCTGACCGGTTTCGGGGTCGTTGCCGAAGCCGCACCAGTACCCCTCCTCGTGGAGGGCTTCGTTCGGGATGGATCCCTCCACCACCAGGACGAAGGGCTCGAGCTCGCCGCGATCAGCCTTGTGGAACCACTCCAGGAAGTCATCGGCACCGCCTTCAGGTCCGCACTCGAAATCGATCAGCGGCCAGTGCACCGCGATCTGCGGGAGGCCCGGCAGGGCACCCATCGCGATCTCCTCGATGCTGGGCTGGGTGGCTGCGGTCAAGGAGACCGAGTCCCCGTCGCAACTGAGCCCTGCGTTGATCCACAAGACGTGGATCAGAGTCTCTTCTGCTTTGATCGCTTCGGCTGTCGGCATTGTCGAAGACCTCCTGCGTCGCCGGGACCGATTCCGGTTCGCTTGCGCAACGTCTTCTCACCATTCACCACCCATTGAGAGAGTGTGTCAAGGATCACGCGGAAATTGAACGTGACTTTCGGCCCTTTTCTGCTATAAGCCTCGAGGGTGCACGTCCTCGGATCACTACAACTTCTGCAGCCACTCGTACCAGGCAGCCAGACCCTCGCCGCTCTTGGCGCTCATCGGCATCCACTGGACATCGGGATTCAGGGTTCTGGCGTCCTTCTCGCAGCGGTCGACGTCGAAGTCCACGTAGGGCAGCAGGTCGGTCTTGTTGACGACGACGAGATCGGCAGCGGCGAACATGTGCGGATACTTCAGCGGCTTGTCGTCCCCCTCGGTGACCGAGATGATGACGACCTTGCGGGTCTCACCCAGATCGAACAGCGCCGGGCACACGAGATTGCCGACATTCTCCAGAACCACCAGGTCGCCGTCGGCGGGTTGAAGAGAATCGAGCCCTCGCCGCACCATCGTGGCGTCCAGGTGGCACCCCGATCCGGTGTTGATCTGTACTGCCCGCGCCCCTGCAGCGCGAATCCGATCGGCGTCGAACGCCGTCTCCTGATCGCCTTCGATCACGCAGATCTGGCGATCCGGCCCGGTCTCGCGGATCGTTCGCTCGAGCAGCGTCGTCTTGCCAGCCCCCGGAGAACTCATCAGGTTGAGTGCGGCAATACCGCGCTCGCCGAGCCACTGGCGATTGGCGTGCGCCAGCTCGTCGTTCTTGGCCAGAACGGCAACTTCAAGATCGATGGAGTGCGTGTGAGCGGGAGCAGCCGTCGGATCGTGCTCGTGCTCGTGCTCGTGCGGGTGCTCATGGCTGTGCTCCTCATGGGGGCCATGACTGTGAGCGGTGCCGTCAGCGTGCACGTGCAGATATTCTCCCGTCGCACCGTCGACCCGAACCTCGGCTTCGCCGCATCCGCATGTTGCGCACATCTTCTAGGCCACCTCCACTGAGGTGACCGACAGCTCGCGCCCGGCCACCACCTCGACGTCGGCACTTCCACACTGGCACAGCAGGACCAAGTCATCCTTGGGAAAATCTTGTTCGCAGCTTCGGCAATGCGCCCGCCCAGACAGGTGGACGATCTCCAGGTCAGCGCCCTCGAGCGCCGTCCCGGCTGCAGCGAGCTCGAAACAGAAGGTGAGGGCATCGGGCACCACGCCGGCGAGCCGCCCGACCGTCAACCGGACACAGGTGACCCGCTGGTCACCCGTTCGCTCAAGCACCGCTTCGATCACGGACTCGGCTATCGCCAGCTCGTGCAATCTGCACCGCCTTACTTCCGGTCACGATAAGACTCGCTCCGCGGATCAGCAAGGAGCCGACCTGTCACGCCAGCTGATCACTCAGGCTGGTGATCGACTCCGCCACGACATCAGCGGCCCTGAAGTGTTCCGGATACGGCCCGCCGTCTCGATTGATCCAGGCCGTGGCGAGGCCAGCGCGAGCCGCACCGTCGACGTCCCACGGATGGACCGCGACGAGCATGGCCTCCGAGGGCTCGTGGCCGACCTGTCCGAGCGCATACTGGTAGGCCTCGGCGCGCGGCTTCCAGTGACCAGCGTCCTCGACGCTCAACAAGCGGTCGAAGTGCTGACGTATCCCGGCGCGGGTCAGCAGCGAGTCAGCGACGGTGGCCGACCCGTTGCTGAGGGTCACCAGCGTCAGGTCCCTGGCGTGGAGGGCGGCGATTCCGCCGGGGACATCGTCGTGGACGTCAAGACCGGCGAATCCGTCGAGAACATGTGAGACGGCCGCGTCAATGTCGCGATCGAGCGGCTGGTCGTGCAACGCGACGCGCAGCGCCCCCTCGGCGAGGTGGGCGAACGCCTGGCTCGCACCGACCGAGGCGAGGGCGAAGCCGTCCCGGAGCACGTGGGCAAACCACGTCTGCGCGAGGTGACCGGGCGCTCCGACATCCTCGAAGCGCCCAGCCATGGGGCTGAGGTCCGAGAGCGTCTCGTTGACGTCGAAGATCAGCACCTGCGGCCGGTGGTCAGGCATGACTCAGGCCGCGCCGCGGGCCGGGTAGTCGTTCTGCTGCACGAACTGCAGGCCGGCGATGAGGTCGTCGAGCGCCGGGCGGCCGAACGGCATCGAGGACACGTTGCTCCAGAACACGGTGCCGTCGGAGTCGAGCACCAGCATTCCGGGCTCGCTGAACACGGCCGGCTCGCCGTCCTTGATGGCCGTGGAGATGAACAGGCCCCACTCGCGGGCCTGCTCCTCGGTGAGATCGTGTGCGATCGAGAGATGCTCCAGCTCCCACTTCTCGACGAGTCGGGCGCTGCGCTCCTCGGACTCCATGCTCACCGCGACGACGCGGCCCACGCCTGCCTCGCGCAGGTCGTCCAGTCGCCCGTCCAGCTCGGAGAGCTGCTTGCGGCACACCGGGCAGTGCAGCCCACGGAAGAACAACACCAGCGAGAATCGTCCGTCGGCACCACTGCCTAGCGCCAGATCGTCGGTGCTACCTCCACCGGTGAGCGGGAGGGAGAGCTTGGGCGCGGTCTGTGTCGGCGTGAGGGTCATGTCTGCGTAACCGGGGCGCCGAGCCACATATTCCGACCCTCCTTGCCAAATGCGTTAGCCGTCGCTAACGTATTGGAATGCCCGATGCACTGTCAGCCGCAGCCGAGCCCACACGGCGCCGGATCCTGCAGCTGCTCGCGTCGGGCCCGATGACGGTCAGCCAGATCGCCGCGGAGTTCACCGTGACCCGATCGGCCATCTCCCAGCACCTCGCGGTGCTGTGCGATGCCGGACTCACCGACGCGGAGAAGTCGGGCCGCCAACGCATCTATCGGGTCCTGCCGGACGGGCTGCGCAACCTGCAGACCGAGATCAACCGGTTCTGGACCCACGAGCTCGACCAACTGGTCGCCGACGCCCACCACCTGAGGAGCACCCCATGAGCTACACCCAGTCCGTCGTCCTGCCCGTCACCCCCGACGAGGCATTCGCCCTGATCACCCAGCCGGAGCGCCTGCGCCGCTGGCAGACCGTGTCGGCCCAGGTCGACCTGCGCGCCGGCGGGGCCTTCCGCTGGACAGTGACCCCCGGCCACATCGCGGCCGGAACCTACCGCGAGGTCGAGCCGGGCCGTCGCGTCGTCTTCGGCTGGGGGTGGGAGGGCAGCGAGGACCTGGCTCCCGATGCCTCGACCGTCACCGTGACCGTCGAGCCGGACGGGTCGGGGTCACGCGTCACGCTCGAGCACGACGGACTGACCGAGGAGCAGGCCGCGAGCCACGCCGAGGGCTGGACCCACTACCTCGGACGCCTCGAGACCGCTGCGGCCAGCGGCGACGCCGGCCCTGACGAGTGGTCGATGTCGCCGCCCGCCCTGGACCACTTCACCAGCGCCGAGGCCACCCTGGCCGCCCTGCAGGTCGTGCTGCGCAACCTGACCGACGACGACCGCACGGCCCAGACCCCCTGCAGCGAGTACGACTGCCACGGACTGGCCGAGCACCTGTTCGGATCGCTGAGCGGACTCGGCGCCATGGCCGGCGGCGAGGTCGTCAACCCCGAGGAGGGGTCGCTGGAGAACCGGGTCGCCGTGATGGCTGGCCAGGCCATCGATGCGTGGCGCGTCCGCGGCGTCGAAGGGATGATTCCCGGACCCGGAGGCGGCGAGATGCCCGCTGCCGTCGGCGCCAGCATCCTGTCCCTGGAATTCCTCCTGCATGGCTGGGACTTCGCCCAGGCCAGCGGTCAGACCATGGTCGTGTCGGACGACGTCGTCGCCTTCGTGCAGGGACTTGCCGATCAGATCATTCCGGGGTCACGTGACCGTGGCGCCTTCGCTGCCGAGATCCCCGCCACACCCGACGCGTCCGCACTGGACCGTCTCGCCGCCTTCTCCGGGCGCAGCACCCTGCTCGCGTCCTGATTCACCCCACCCCGAAGGAGAAACATCATGTCCAAGTTCGTCTTCATCTACCACGCACCCATGAGCCCGGCCGAGGCCGCGCCCCCGACCCCCGAGCAGATGGACGCCGTCATGGCCGAGTGGGGCGCCTGGGCCGGACGGGTCGGCGACGGCATGGTCGACTTCGGCACCCCGCTGGGCGAGGGCGTCCGCGTCTCCCCCGGCGGCGCGACCGCACCCAGCGAGCGCCAGGTCAGCGGCTACTCGATCATCGAGGCCGCCGACAAGGACGCTGCCATCGCGCTCGCTCAGGGCCACCCGCACCTGAACATGCCCGGCGGCTGCGAGATCGAGATCCACGACGTCCAGCCGATCCCCGGCATGTGACCGGACCCGTGCCCGCGATCGAGAGCAGGTGGACGTCTACCGAGCCTGCGGCTCGGGCAGGACGTCGGTGCGCTCGGTCGCTGGCCCGGCGATGACGTCCTCATAGGCCGCTGCGGTCGCCTGCGCCACAGCGCTCCAGCTGAACTTCGCCAGCACCCGTGCACGACCGGCCCGACCCATGGCCGCGCGGCGTTGCGGGTCGTCCAGGAGGTCGGCGATGGCGGCCTCCAGCTCACCGACGTCGCCGGGCGTCACCACCGTGGCACACACGCCGTCCTCGCCCACCACCTCGGGAATCGCTCCCGCGCGGCTCACCACCAGCGGCGTCTCACAGGCCATGAGCTCGGCGGTGGGAAGCGAGAAGCCCTCGTACAGCGACGGGACACAGGCGATCTCGGCTGATCCCATGACGTCGACGAGCTCTGCATCAGTGATGCCGCTGACGAAGGTCACGTGATCGACGATGCCGAGGTCGTCGATCAGCTGCTCGGTGCGCCCACCCGGTTTGAGGGTGGTGACGAGCACCAGCTCGACCTCGCGCTCCGTGCGCAGCTTGGCGAACGCCTCGAGCAGCGTGGCGATGCCTTTCATGGGGGCATCAGCGCTGGCCATCGCGACGATGCGGCCGGGCACCCGCGGCGCTGTCGGCGGCACGAAGGCGTCGTCGACACCCAGCGTGATGACCTCCAGCCGGGTGGGTTCGACCCCGAATTCACGCACGATGTCGCGGCGGCTCGACTCCGACACCGTGAGGATCTTGGGGAGTCGGCGGGCGACGTTCTTCTGCATGCGGAGGAATCCGTACCAGCGACGCTGGCTGAGCTTCTTGCGCCACGTCGTCGCAGTGGCGAGGTCGATGCGGCGATCGATCGTGATGGGGTGATGGATCGTGGCGATCAGGGGGAATCCCTGCTCCACGATGTCCAGCAGACCCGAACCCAGCGTCTGGTTGTCGTGCACGATGTCGAAGTCATCCCGACGCCTCGCGAGCAGTCGCGCAGCTCGCTTGCTGAACGTCTTGGGTTCAGGGAAGCCAGCGGTCCACATCGTGAGGACCTCTTCGACATCGAGGAGGTCGCGGAACTCGCTCGGCCCGGGCGTGCGGAACGGATCAGGCTCACGATACAGATCCAGCGAGGGAACCTTGGTCAGCGTGACGCCGTCATCCAGCTCTGGATACGGCTGGCCCGAGAACACCTCCACGGTGTGTCCCAGCGCCACCAGCTCCCGACTGAGATGCCGGACGTAGACGCCCTGCCCACCGCAGTGGGGTTTGCTGCGGTAGGACAACAACGCGACGCGCAAGGGACGGCTCAACGAGCACCGTGGCCGCTGTTGCCGGGGTAGAACGAGTGGGTGGCCGTGACGCCGCCGTCGACCGCGAACTCTCCGCCCGTCGTGTAGCTGCTCTCATCGCTGGCCAGGTACACGTACAGCGGCGCGATGTCCTCGGGTGTTCCCACGCGCTCCAACGGAACCCGCGTGGCGCCCCACTGCATGGCCATGTCGCCACCGTGGGCCTGCGTCATCGGGGTGTCGATCATGCCCGGGTGCACCGAGTTGACCCGGACACCGTGCGCTCCCAGCTCGACGGCGGCAGCCTTGCTCATGCCGCGGATCGCGAACTTGGTGCCGGTGTACGCCGTCAGCGAGGCCATCCCCGCAAGCCCCTCGACCGAGGAGCAGTTGATGATCGAGCCCTGGCGGTGCTGCTTCATGGCTGGCGCAACCGCCTGCATGCCGAAGAAGCAGCCCTTCATGTTGACGTTGATCAGCAGGTCGAGATCGGCCACGGGCATCGTGTCGACCTCACCGAAGCGCAGGATGCCGGCGTTGTTGACCAGCACGTTGACGGGTCCGCCCAGCAACGCCTCGGCCTCGCCGATCACCGCGGCCCACGACGCGGGGTCGCTGACGTCGAGGTGGCGGAACGACGCGGCCGCGCCGAGCTCGTCGGCCAGTGCCGATCCCAGGTCGTCAGCGACGTCGGCGATGAGGACCGTGGCGCCTTCGGCGACGAAGATCCGAGCGATGGCCGCTCCCTGACCTTGGGCACCGCCGGTGACGATGGCGCGCTTGCCCGTGAGTCGAGACATGTGTTGCTCCTTGCAAGAGGTGGGGTGGGAGTGATGTCAGAGCGACAGGATGGAGTCGGCCGCGAAGGACGTCTCCGGGTCGCGGTCTGCGAAGAATCCGCCGAGCGTCCGATCCAGCTCGTCGGGCGAGAAGACGTCGCTGGTGGTGTCGAAGCGCTGCTCCACGACGGGTGCCGCCATGAGCGCGACCATCCCGCCGTAGACGACGAACACCTGTCCACTGATGCGACGGGCCGCCGGCGACGCCAGGTAGGCGACCAACGGGGCCACGTGGTCTGGGCTGTAGGGATCGACGGCGCTGCCGGACTCGTCGGCTCCGAACACCGCGGCCGTCATGGCGGTGCGCGCGCGGGGGCAGATCGCATTGGCGCGCACGCCGATGCGGGACAAGCCGCGCGCGGTCGACAACGTCAAGGCCGTGATGCCGGCCTTGGCCGCCGCGTAGTTCGCCTGTCCGGGTGATCCGGTGAGGAACGCCTCTGACGCGGTGTTGATGACGCTGGCGTCGACGGGAGCGCCGGACTCCTTGGCGAGCTGCTTCCAGTGCGACGCGGCGTTTCGAGACAGCAGGAAGTGACCCCGCAGGTGGATGCGGACGACGAGGTCGAACTCCTCGTCAGACATGTTGAACAGCATCTTGTCCCGCGTGAGACCGGCGTTGTTGACCACGATGTCGAGGCGTCCGAACGACTCCAGCGCCGTCTGCATGATCAGGTCCGCGGTGGACCGCTCCCCCACGTCTCCGGCCGCCACGACGACCTCGGCACCCAGTGCCTTGATCTCGGCAGCGGCCTCGTCAGCAGCGCCCGGCAGGTCGTTGAGGACAACCCGCGCGCCTGCCGTGGCCAACGCCATGGCCTCCGCACGACCCAACCCAGCACCCGCGCCGGTGACGACGGCGACGCGTCCGTCCAGTGACGTACTGGTCATGCGTCTTCGGCGATGCGCAGAGCCGACTTCGGACACGCAGCCACGGCGCGCTGCACCCGGTCGCGGTTCTCGTCGGTCACCGTCGGGTCGTCGATCTGCAGGAAGTCGTCGTCATCGACGACGAACACGTCGGGCGCCATGGCTTCACACAGCGCGTTCGCCTCACAGAGGTCGTAATCTGCCTCAACCTTGGCCATTGCCGTCTCCCATCCACCGAGCTGGACGGCGCCAGGCCGTCCGATACTAGAACGTGTTCTAGTCTAGCCCAGAGCCGACAATTTGGACATCATCCAGTCGCCATCGCCCCGGGTGAGGGTCACGACGAGGCTGTTGCGGCTCAGCTGTTGCTTCTTGCTGACACCTGACTCGGTGGTCTGGTTCATGAACAACAAGACCTCAGCCTTGTTCTCCGTGGCGCTGATGATGGCCGTCGACATCACGGCGGCCTGCAAGGAGATCTCGTTCTTCACGGTGTTGTCACGCACCTGCGCCATCGTGGCGTCGTACTCCTTCTGGAACGACGGCGTCATGCGCGCGCGAGCCACCTCCATGTCGTTGTCCAACGTCTTGTAGTCGTAGGACAACGCGCGGGTGGACAGGTCAGCGGCCTCCACCAGCACCTGGGTGCGGGCTTCGTCGCCCACCAGGGCGCCATTGGGTGCCACGGCCGACGGCTGATCCGCGCGCCACCACGCCACCCCAACACCCACTCCGGCCACCAGCACCAGACCAGCCAGAACGGCGGTCAGGTTCGTGCGCACCGCGGCGCTCACGGACTGGAGAGACGGCGCAGACCGCTTCGTCGTGGCCGCAGGAGGGTCAACCGGCGAGTCCGGCTCGGCGTCGGGGTCCGCTTCGGGCGCCACCGCGGACTCGGCGTCTGCCTCTACCTCTGCGGCTGCTTCTGGCTCAGTCCTGCCGGGCAGCATGCGCTGGATCTTGGGTCGCGCCTGGGCAGAAGGATCAGGGACGGCCAGCGCCTCCACCTCGGCGTGGCAGTACCGGCACCGGACGGCCACCGCCTTGATGGTCTCCCCGCACAGGGGGCATGCTCGCTCATCGCGCTTCAATCTCGCCATGACTCAGCCCACGAACTCGAGTTGAGAGACCAGCCACTGGCCCTTTTCCTTGACCATGGACAACCTCATGCGCCAGAACCGATCTTCGGTCTCACCCTTGGTGCCCTCGTTCTTCACTTCGCTGCCTGCTGCCACGAACGCCGTGGCCGAGTCGTCGTCGACCTCGCTCAGGCCGACCTTGTCGACCCGACCCTGCGAGAACGACTTCTGGGCGGACGCTGACGTCTTGAGCGCTTCCAGCGATGACTCGTACTGCTCCTTGAAGTCGCCCGTCGCCCCGTCCAGCACGCGCTCGGTCAGCTCGTCCATCTTGGTGTGGTCGATCTCCAGGAAGGCCAGCGCCTCGGCGCGAGCCGCGCTCTGGATCGCAGCGAACTCATTGGCCTGGGCCTCGGCAGGCGTGGCTCCCGGCGCTGCCGCGCTGCCCTTGATCGCGAACAGCAACAGCCAAGCGCACAGAACTGCCAAGATCACGGCGAGCACGGGATTCGTGAGGTTCTTGCGCGTCACTTGTCATCACCGATCAGCTGGCTTCTCCAGTCGACGGGTTCCGGGGCGTACTTCATGCCGCGCATGTTCACCGGAGGTGCAGACGCGCACCGCGCTTCGGTGTCCTCGGGGAATCCCTCGGTGTAGCTCACAAAACCTTCTTCCGCGGTCGCCCGCCACTGGCTGGGAGGCAGGTAGCCGTCGGTGCAGGCCGGCGGTTCCTGATTCATGTTGAGGTGGACCCGGCCGAACTTCTGCTCGCCCGGGGACAGCGCCGACGGGCCGACCGCGATGAGACGCGGGAACGTGACCAGCAGCTGCTCGAGTGCGGGGAGTCGCTCGTCGATGAGCTTGGAAAGACTGAACAGAGGCTTCAGGAACCCCGGAAGGATCTTGCGAAGATCCCGCATCAGCAGCGTCAGCTCGTCGGCAGCCGGCCCCGTGTCGTTCAGAACCTTGCGGATGTCGGCATCGGACGTGACCAAGGTGTCGGTCAGATCGGCCAGATCACGGGCGAAGGACCGAATGTTGGCCGAGTTGTCCGCTTGGGTCTGCAGGACCGTGCGGCCGTTGCGGATCAGGGCGATCGTGGGAGCTTGGTTCTCGCGAGCGGACTCGAGAAACAGCTGAGAGCTGTCGATCAGCGATCGCAGCGGCGTGGCGTTGCCCTCGAACATGTCGCCGAGCTCGCCGATGACGGTGTTCAGCTCCTCGCCGTCGACGCTGGAGATGAATCGGCTCAGGTTCTGCAGGAGATCCTCCTCGGCGACCGGGAGGCTTTCCTTGGTGCCGCGGACGATGTCACCGTCCTGGAGCATCGGGCCCTGCTTGGTGATGGGCTCGAAGGACAGGTACTGCTCCCCCACGGCCGTGAGGTTGTCGACCCGCACCGGCGCGCTCTTGGGCACCTGCGAGTCCTCCTGCAGAGCGACGTCGACGCGCAGCCCGTCGTCCTCGACGACCATGCGCGACACCTTGCCGATCTTGACGCCGCGATAGGTGACCTCACTTCCGGTGAAGAGGCCGCCCGAGGCAGGCAGAAGCACGTGCACGGTGTAGCCGCGACCCAGGATGCGGTCGACGACGCCGAGGTAGGAGCTGCCGATGTAGACGATCCCCACCGCACTCAAGATGGCGAAGGCGAGCAGCCGGAACTTGATTCCCGTCCTCATCACGCACCACCGCCCAGAAGTCCACCGAGCAGCTGTTGCCAGCCCGAGGAGCCAGCGCCGGTGCCGATGTTGGGCTGTGGGGTCCCCTGATCAGGATCCGTGTTCGGAACCAGCGACGGTACCGGTGGTTCAGCGGTGGGCTCGGCGTCGTCCTCTGGCTGCGCCGCCGCGCCAACCCGCGTGCTGCACAGGTCCAGCGTCGCGACGATCGCGCAGAGCTGATCAATCCCCTCACCGGTCGGTCCACAGATGGGAGCCAACGGCGTGCCCAGGCACAAGGTGTTGAGCTCGTCGAGCGAGGTGGGGAGCAACCCGCCCTGGTTCACCGGCATCAGGTTGAACTGCATCTTGAACACCACGTTGGCAAAGTCGCCACGGATCGTGGTGGCCGCGTCGATCGGGAAGGGATAGCTGGCCGCCGCCACGAGGCCCGGCACGAGTGAGTCGCCGGAGTCGGCCAAGGAGGCGAGGACCGGCTCGAGGTGTCGCAGCTGCGCCACCAGGTCGTCCTTGGTCTGGTTGACCACCCGGGTGCCGACGACGCCGAGCTTGTCGAGCTCCGACAGCATCTGCACCAGCTGAGTGTGCTGATCGCGCATCACGTCGATGGCCGGTCCGACGGCATCGAGGGCATCGCCGATGGTCTTCTTCTCGGCGATCAGCGTCTTGCTCAACCCGTTGATCGAATCCAGCGCCTGCACGATGTCACTGCGCTGGGCGTCCAGCCCGCCCACCAAGGTGTTCAGCTCGTCGAGGACGTTGCGCACCTTGCCGGTGCGGCCCTCCATCACCTCGTTCAGCTCCTGGGTGATGGTCTGCAGCTGTCCGATGCCGCCACCACTGAGCAGGAAGGACAACGCGCCGAGGACCTCTTCGATCTCAGGGTTGCGACCGGTGCTGGCCATCGGAATCAGGTCGTTGGGGCCGAGCCGCCCGGTGCTGGCCGGCGCCTTCCCGGTGGTTGCATCGTCGGCCGGCGGCAGCAGGGCGACGAACTTCTCGCCCAGCAGGCTGGTCTGGCGAATCTCGGCCACCGCGTTGTCCGGCAGAACGACGTCATTGCGGATGCGAATGGTCAACCGGGCGTGCCAGCCGACGCGCGTGACGGACTCGACCTGACCCACCGGCACATCGGCCACCATGACCGCGGTGCGCGGGACGACGTTGAGGACGTCGGCGAAGTCAGCCTTGACCAGGAAGCTCTCGTCCTTGCTCACGTTGTTGCCCGGAAGCGGCAGGTCGTAGATGCCGTTGAAGGTGCAGCCGCTCAACGCGAGCACCAGAGCCACCGTCACCACGAGATGTCGCCGCAGCGTCCTCATCAGAGACCACCCTCCAGCAACGAGAGCAGTGACGGAGGCCCATCGGTCGTGCCGGGCGGCAGCACGTCTGGCACCTCTGGCGCACCGGGAGCGTCGCCGGAAGCGCCCGGCACCTCCGGGCTGGCCGACGTGTCGGGGAGCAGCGGTGACAAGAGGCCCGTGAGCATGTCGCAGACCTCCTTCGGGACGCCGTCGTTGACCAAGATCTGGCACGCAAACTGGTCCGGACGGAACTGCGCTCCTTGGTAGGCCTGCACCCGTGATCCGAAGGTGCCCGTCGACGGATCGAAGGACAGCGCCAGGTTGCCCATCGCCAGGGCGCCCTTCTGGAGCACGAGGCCCAGAGCATCCTTCTGCTGGTCGACCCGGTCGAGAATGCTGCTGAGCAGCTTGACGTCAGTGCTGAGGGTCTCGCGGTTGTCCCGCACGAATCCTTCGACGGTCCCGAGCACCTGAGCCAGCGCCCTCAGGACCTCTTCCAGCTCGTCCCGTTCGCCGGCCAGCTGACCGGACACGCCGGACAGGTTCTTGAGGAAGCTCTGGACGACGGCATCGTTCTGGGCGAGCGTGTCGGTGATCTCGGCGAGCGAGCGCACGTTGTCGAACAACGGGCCACGATTGTTCGCGAACGTCTCGGCGGCGGCCGACATGTTGCGGATGGCGTCGGACCCAGCAGCGCCATTGCCGTCGAGCGCCTTGGCGCTGGCCGAGAGCAGGTTGTTGAGCGCGCCGCTGGTGGACTCCGACTTCGGGCCGAGGGTCACGGCAAGATCGTCGAGCGCCTTGTACATCCGGTCGAGCTCGATCGGCGTCTGGGTACGGTCCAGCGGAATGTCGCCGTCGTCGGGCATCACCTTGCCGCCGGAGTAGGCCGGGAAGACCTGGACGTAGCGATCTGAGACCAAGGTGGGGGTCACGACGGCAGCCTTGCCATCGGCCGGCAGCTTGTACTCGCGGTCGTACGTCATCTCGACCCGCACGCTGTTGCCGTCCGGAACGACCGCGGTCACCTCGCCGACCCGCACTCCCATGATCCGCAGATCGGTGCCTGGATAGACGGCAATCGCTCGGTCGAAGTGGGCCGTGACGGTGCGCGGTCCATCGCCGCCGATCACGAGGAATCCGAGGACGAGCAGCGCGCCGACGCCGCCGGCGACGGCCCGTCCGGTCTTGGCGCTCCAGCCGATCACGGCGCACCTCCGGGCGGTCCCGGGGTGAACTCGCCGGTGAACACGCCGGTGATGTTCGGGACGTAGGCGTCGAACCACGGTCCGGTACCCACCACGTTGCCCAGGATGTTCACGTACGGGCCGTAGTTGTGGATCAGGGTCTCGATCTGGTCTTCGCGCGCGTGCAGGAACTTCAGCACGTCCTCGATCTTCTTCAACGTGGGTTGCAGCTGCTTCTCGTTGTCCTTGACCAGGCCACGCATCTGGACCGACAGCTCGGTCGCGTTGACCAACAGGTCGTGGATGGCCTTCTTGCGTTGCTGCAGCTCCTGGAAGACCAGGTCGGACTGGCGCATCAGCACCACGAGGTCGTCCTTGCGATCATCGAGCAGGCCCGTGACGCTGCGCGAACGCTCCAGCAGCTCCTCGATCTCCTCGTCACGCGTGGCGATCGTCTTGGACAGCCGGGACATGCCCGTGAAGCTCGACTTGACCTCCGGCGCGGCCGCATCCATGACCTCGGCGAGCGAGTTCAGAGCCGTGGTCAGGTTCTCCTTGTCGATGTCCTCGGTCTGCGTCGTCAGCTGTCCGAGCGTCCCGACGATGTCGAAAGCGACGTCGGTGCGCTTCAACGGGATGGTCGATCCGCCCTTCAGCGAGCCGCTGCCCGCTGGCGTGATGTTCAAGAACTTGTCGCCCAGCAGGCTCTTGACCTCGACGCTCGCGCGCGTGGACGTGCCGAGGGTGGCCTCCTTGACGTCGAAGTCGACGATGACCCGTTGCGGGCCGATGTTCATCTTGTTCACGCGACCGACGCGGACGCCAGCCACCTGAACCTCAGAACCCGTCCGCAGACCACTCGCGTCGGTGAGCTCGGCGTGGAACGTGGTGCCGCGGAAGCCAGGCAGCTTCTGCAGGTTGAAGGACGCCACCATGACCATCAGGAGCACGGCAATGCTGAGGATGCCGAGCTGCACATGTCGTGCATCAGTGCGCTGAGTCATTTCTCGCACCTCGTGGCGTTGCTGTACAGATAGAAGTTCTCGATCTTGTCTCGCACGTCGGCGGGCAGCGGATCCACCAGCTCCTTGGGCAGAAGGAAGCCGCCGTCGAACTCGCAGAGGTAGTAGTTGTACCAAGATCCGTACACACCGATGCGCGTCTGCTTGGCCAACATGGGCGGCAGTTTCTCGAGCGTCTCGTTCATGATCGCTTTGTTCTCGGGCTTGGCCAGCACCGTGAAGAGGCGACGCAGCTCGGCGATGTCCGCCTTCAGCAGCGGGCGGCTCTGGGTCAGGAGACTGGCCAGCGACTCGGTGAGGTTCGAGATGTTCGTCAGCGACGAGCCGATCACCTTGCGGTCCTTGGCCAGATCGCCGAACCAGTCCTTCATGCTGACGATGAGATCGTCCAGCTCCTGGTGGTGCTCGTCGATGGTGCCCATCAGCGTGCTCAGGTTGTTGATGACCTCACCGATGAGTTCGTCCCGATCGGCCAGCGTGTTGGTCAAGGAGGCGGTGTTGGCGAGCAGCTCCTGCACCGTGCCGCCCTCGCCCTGCAGGACCTTGACCAGGTTGAGCGACAGCTTGTTGACGTCCTCGGGCTGCAGGGCCTGGAACAACGGTTGAAATCCCTGGAACAGATCGGTCAGGTTCAGCGACGGCGTGGTGCGGGACATCGGCAACGTGGCCCCCGGCGACAGACGCTTGGCGCCCTGACCACCTTCGGACAGGGACATGTACCGGTCCCCGATCAGGTTGAGGAACCGGATGTTCGCCTCGGACTCGTCGGTCAGCGGCACCGCGTCCTTGACCTTGAAGGTCACCATGGCGTTCTCGCGCTGGTAGATCTTGACGTCCTTGACCTTGCCGACCACGACGCCCGCGATCCGCACGTCGTCGCCCGCGCTGATCTCCGAAGCGCTGGTGAAGATCGCCTTGTACTCGGTCTGCGAGCCCAGGCCGAACCCGCCCATGATGGCGATCAGCAGACCGGTGACGAGGACCGAGACGGTCGTGAAGATGGTGAACCGGGTGGCGTTGAGATAGAAGACCGCGTCGCGCTTGTTCATTCGATCCCCCCGCCAGGCTCGTCACGGTTCGACCCGTCCTTCAACGGCGAGTAGTCCGCCGGGATCGGGAAGTCGCTGGGCAGGCCGCGGCATTCCGGGCCGTGGCCGATCTCGCCGTAGGACGGTGCATCCTCTGCGGTGTAGGCCGGCCGCTGCGGGGCGCCGAGCTCGAGCGTCTGGTGGATCTGATTGTCCTGGAAGACGTTGTCCGTGTCGTCCTTCTGCAGGTCGAGACCGATCAGCAGGCACGGCACTTCCGGCGAGTAGGTGTCCAGCAGCGCCAGCAGCGGCCTTCCTGCCTGTGCCTGCAGGACCAGCAGCTTCTCGTTCTCGGTCAAGGTGACCCGGGTGATCTTGGCCAGCCCGGTGAGGCTGCTGAGCGAACGCACCAGATCGTTCTTGCGCTTGGTCACCGTGTTCGCAGTGACCGTCGCATGGCGCAGCAGTCGAATGAGGTCGGGCGCGGCCTGCTCGTAGGTCCCAGAGACCTCCGACAGCAACCGCAGATCAGCGCGCAGCGTCGGCAGCTCCTTGTTGATGTCCTGGAGGTAGTCGTCGGCCGTCTCGAGCGTGTCACCAAGCTGTTCACCATTGCCCTGCAGGGCATGCGCCAAGGCATAGAGCGTGGCATTCAGATCGGCCGGTCGCACCGATCGCAACAGCGGAAACAGGTCCGCGAGGATGGCCTGCAGCTCCACGTTCGTGGACACCCGATCGAAGGGGATGACATCGCCATCGGCCACGGGCTTGGCCGATGTCCTGTCCTTCGGCGGTACGAGCTCGAGGTAGTTCTGGCCGAACAGCGTGGTCGGCAGGATCCGCACGCTGACGTCGCTCGGGACCTTCTCAGCGGCCTTGGGGCGCAACGAGACCGTGATGACGGCCCGTTTGCCGTCGCTGTCGATCTCCTTGACGTGACCCACGAGCGCGCCATACATCCGGACGTCTCCGAAGCGGGCCAGCTGCAGGCCGGCCTTGTCCGCCACCACCGTGACGTCGGTGCTGGCGGTGAACTTCTTGTTGTAGATCGCGATGGACAACCCGACCAGCAGGACGATCGAGGCGAGGAAGGCGACGCCAGCCACCAGGAGGCGGGCGTGCTCGCGACGCGAGTCGTGAAAGATGTTGACCAACATGGCCCTACCCCGTTATTCGAACGGTGGTGGTGGATCCCCAGATGGCGAACGTGAGGAAGAAGTTGGCCACGACGACGGTGACGATCGAGGTGCGGATGGCTCGACCCACAGCCACGCCGACGCCCGCAGGACCGCCCGAGGCCGTGTAGCCGTAGTAGCAGTGGATCAAGATGATCATGACGGCCAGGATCAGCAGCTTTCCGAACGACCACAGCACGTCGACGGGTGGCAGGAATTGTCGGAAGTAGTGGTCATACGTGCCCACTGATTCCCCATAGATCACCGTGGTGATCAGGCGTGGCGACAGATAGGACGCCAGCAACGCCACGGCGTAGAGCGGGATCACCGCGATGAAGCCGGCGATCATGCGGGTGGTCACCAGGAACGGCATGGACGGGATTCCCATGACCTCGAGTGCGTCGATCTCCTCCGAGATCCGCATGGCGCCGAGGCGGGCCGTGTAGCCACATCCGACGGTCGCGGCGAGCGCGATGGCCGACACCAGCGGCGCGACTTCTCGCGTGTTGAAGTAGGCCGAGATGAAGGCCGTGAACTTGGCCACGCCGATCTCGCTCAGCGAGGCGTAGCCCTGCAGTCCGACCTCGGTTCCGGCGAAGAAGGCCAGGAAGGCGATCACGCCCACGGTTCCGGCGATGACCGACAGCGCGCCCACACCGAAGACCACTTCGGCCAGCGTGTTGGCGATCTCGCGGCGGTAGAGGCGCAGCGCGCGCGGCGTCCAGGCCAGTGCCTTGACGTAGAACAGCAGCTGGTCGCCGAGCGTCTCCAGCGACAGTCGCCTGGACTTGACGAAGGAGGATCCGATCTCGCTGACGACGCTCATCACAGACCTGACTGTGGGACGAGTTGGAAGTACAGGGCCGTGATGATCGAGTTCAGCAGGAACAACGCCATGAACGCGAGGATGACCGCTTCGTTGACCGCGCGGCCGACGCCGCTGGGCCCGCCGCCTGCGGTCAGACCCTTGTAGGAGCCGATGATGGCCGCGAGGAAGCCGAACGTGGCCGCCTTGACCATGGACACCCAGATGTCCGGCAGCGTCGCGAGGGCGGTGAAGGAGGACAAGAACGCACCGGCCGAACCACCCTGGACGATGACGGTGAAGTAGTAACCACCGGCGATGCCGGCGGCGATCACGATGCCGTTCATCAAGATGGCCACGACGGTGGTCGCGAGGGCCCGGGGCACCACGAGACGGGCCACCGGGTTGATGCCCAGCACCTCCATGGCGTCGATCTCCTCGCGCATCTTGCGTGCACCGAGGTCCGAGCAGATGGCCGATCCGGCCGCGCCGGAGATGATCAGTGCCGAGGCGATCGGGGCGGCCTCACGGACGGTGGCCAGCACGGCGGTGGCGCCGGCGAAGGACTGCGCACCGAGCTGTCCGGTGAGGTTGCCGACCTGCAGGGCGATGACGGCGCCGAAGGGGATCGAGACCAGAATCGTCGGCATCAAGGTGATGCTCGCGACGAACCAAGCCTGCTCGATGAACTCGCGGGTCTGGAACTTGGTGGTGAAGGTCAGCTTCACGACGTCCCAGGCCATGGCTGCGACCTCACCGGGACCGCGGGCCACGGAGGAGATGCTCATACCCATGGTTCCTCCTGCGGCTCTGCGACCTCTGGGGAGCGGTACCCACGAAGCGGAGCACTGTCTACATTCGAAACCGGGCGACTCGTAGCAATCAACGAATTGTTGTGACCGAGGTTACGCTGCGCGGCTGTTTGAACAGGCACCTGGGTGGGTACGTGGGACGTCGTCTCGGCCGCGTGCCGACCCGCCCTGCGGCCGAAGTACGAGGCCTCCCCCAGCTGGATGCCGGAGGCGTAGCCCCGTCCGTCGACGGCGATGTTCGACGCGCAGGCACCGGCCGCGTAGACGCCCGGTACGACTGTGTCGTCGGCGCGCATCACCCGGCCGTCGTGATCGACCCGCAGGCCCCCACACGTGAAGCCGGCGTAGAAGGCCTTGCCCGGGCGCAGGTCATAGGCGCCGTACGGCGGCTGGTCGAGCGGCACGACGTACTCCGTCGCCTTGTGGAAGGCCGGGTCCTCGCCGTCGCGCGCCGAGGCGTTGTAGGTCTGGAGAGTCTGCGCGAGCGAACCTTCGGGCACTCCCAAGCCGACCTCCATCTCGGCGATGGTCTCCCACCCGTCGACGAGCGGCTGCAGCCCGTAGGCCGGTTCGGCCATGCGGACTGAGTCCAGCACCAGCCAGGCCTGCTGATCGTCCTGATCCAGGACGAAGGCGGTGGTGCGCGAGTGGTACGAGTCCTCGGCGACGAAGCGTTCGCCGAGATTGTTGACGCAGATTCCCGACACCAGCTCCTCGGGCGGGTAGAACGGTCCGGTGAGGAATGCGCCGTCCATGTGGTCAGCCACTCCTCCCACTGATTCGCCGAGCCGGATGCCCAGGCCGTCGTCGTAGGTGTTGCCCAGCGGCATGCCGCGGTCCAGCAGAGTCTCCAGAGCTGGCGCGAAGGTGTGCACCATCTCGGTGTTCATGACGAAGCCGCCGGCGGCGATCACCACCGCGTTGGCACGCACGGCCCCGATGTCGCTGAATCGCTTCCACGTGGCGCCGACCACGTGGTCGCCGTCGGTCACCAAGGCGGTGGCGCCGGTCTCGTACCGGACTTCGACACCCAGCTCGTCCAAGGCCTTCAGAGCGCCAGGTCGAGCACGAAGGAGGCCCCACCGAGATCGCCCTCCACGGGAGGCTTGTGGCCGCGCGGCGCTGGTACGGCCAGGTCGTTGAACGGCCAGACCTTCTCGTTGCCGGTGAACATGACGCCCTCGGTGCCGGGCTGCACCACGGCCTTGTGCGGGTAGTAGGACCGCTCGAACTCAAAGCCCAACGACTCCAGCCAGCCGAAGTGCTCGACGCTGCCCTCGCTGTAGAGCCGAATCTTCTCGGGGTCGCACTCCGGCGAGACGGCCTGGAGATACGCAGCCATCTCAGCAGGCGTGTCCTCGAACCCCGCTGCCTGTTGCACGGGGGTTCCGCCGCCGAGGTAGAAGTGGCCGCCAGCCATCGCGCTGGTGCAGGTCAGACGTCCGCCGCGATCCAGCACGAGGACGCGCGCACCCGCCCGGGCCGCGTCGATGGCGGCAGCGACGCCGGCCATTCCGGCGCCGAGGACCAGCACGTCGACGTCGTCCGACCACGACGACACCGCGTCCGACATGACGCGGTCAGGGAGGTGAGCTGTCATCAGGAGTACGTCACCCGAACCTTTTCGGTGACCGCGTCGCTCTGGCAGGCCAGGCGAATGCCGTCGGCCAGATCCTCATCATCGAGCACATCGTTCGCGCGCATCGTCACGTCTCCCTCCAGCAGACGCACCGCGCACGCGGAACACTCTCCCAGTCGACATGAGTATGGGGCCTTGACGCCTTTGGTTTCGAGGAATTCAAGAAGTGTGCTGCCGGGCGTCCAATCGGTGAACTCGTGGTCCTCGCCGTCGAGCGACACCTGGAGATGGGTGGGACTACTAGCCGACGTGGTCGAGTCGACGGGGACGTCAGCCACCGGGGCCGCACTCGCGTCGAAGGGATTTCCCCCCAGCGAGACGAACTTCTCCTGGTGCCGGCGCTCGCGAGGGAATCCCAGCCCCTTCAGAGCGGCCACGGTCGACGCCATGAACGGCGCTGGGCCGCACACGAAAGCGTCCCGGTCCAGGTAGGACTCGGCGAACGCGCTCACCTGTTCTTGGGAGGGCAACCCCTGGACCGACTCGAGCCAGTGCACGACCTGCAGGCGATCGGGATGGTCCGCCGCCATGGCGGTGAGCGCCTCGGCGAAGATCACCGAGTTCTCGTCGCGGTTGGCGTAGAACAAGACGATCTGGCCCGACCCACGAGCCAGGCAGGTGCGAATGATCGACATCATCGGCGTGATCCCGCTGCCGCCGGCGAACAGCAGCAGATCGGCGTCGAGATCCTTGGGCGTGAAGATGCCGCTCGGCGCGAGCACCCGGAGCTGGTCGCCGGCGCGCAGCTCGTTGCAGATCCAGCCGGACGCGTAGCCATCCGCCGTGCGCTTGACCGTGATGGTCAGCGGCCCGTCTGCGTCTGGAGCCGAGGACAGGGAGTAGCAACGCGCCACGAGCCCGGTCTGGTCGCTCGGGACCGCCACGGTCAAGAACTGTCCCGGGACGTACCCGAAGTGGCTGCGATGCTCGCCCGGGTCGAGGACGACTGATCGGGCATCCGCGGTCTCTTCCACCACGTCGAGCACCGTGAGCTCGAACGACGGATCAGTCATCGTCGGACCCCACCGGAACGACGCCCTCGGCCACCGCTGCCTCGATCGACGCGATCAGCCGCGGACAGCCGGTGTGGATCGTGCGCCCACCCTCGGCCCGATCCAGCTGCGCAAAAGTCGTGCAGTGCTGGACTGCTTCCCGGGTCCACTGGATCGAGGTGTGGTGCTGGCTGTTCTTGCGCACCCCCACCTGCGCGCGGCAGTCCAGGCACGACGTCTCGACCAGCCCATTGCTGGTGTAGAGGCGTTGGTCGGCCAGGGTGTCTGGGCTCGACGGGACGATGTACGGCATCAGGCATCGGCAGTCTCGGCGAGACGGTCCTCGGCCTCCTTGCGCGCGAGATTCTCAGCGACCTCGGCGCGCCAGTTCTCATTCGCCTTGCTGGTGTCGACCTCGAACTCGAACCGGTCGGTCATCTCCGGCGCGATGTCGGCCCGGTCGACGTAGAACTGCTCGTACCAACGACGGAGCTGGTAGACCGGCCCGTCCTCCTCGCACAGCAAGGGATTCTGCACCGGCGCCTTGTTCTGCCAGATGGCCACATCTTGCAAGAAGCCCTCGGAGAAGGTCTCGGCGTACTTGTCGCCGATGTACTTCGCCGTGGCCTCGTCGGCGTCCTTCGGCTTCTCGACGCACAGTCCGTACTGCAGGTTGAACGAGTTCGGACCCGTGGGCACGTGGCAGTTGATCAAGATGACCTTGGTCATGAAGCCGTTGTAGTCGGTGTCGAGCCAGTTGATCATGTACGAGGGCCCGTAGTAGGTGGCCTCGGACTTGAGCACCAGGTTCTCGTCGCCGTAGCCCTGGTCCTTCATGTCCGGCCGGCCGGTGGACTCCAGGAACTGGGTGGCCTTGTCGCCCTCGAACACGTTGTAGAAGCTGGTCGGGAAAGCGAAGTGGATGTAGAAGAAGTGCGCCATGTCGACGACGTTGTCGAGGATCTCGCGGCAGTGCGCGTTGTCGACCTCGATGACGTTCCAGGTCCATTCGGTGTAGCGATCCGTGCCGACACCCTCCAGGACCGGGGGCAACGCCTCGTGATCGGCCGCACTGCCCTCGGGGTCGTGCCAGATCATCAGCTGGCCGTTGCGCACGACGCTCTCGTAGCGTTGAGTGCGCGCTCGCAGCGGCACCCGCTTGGCGTAGGGGATGGCCTTGCACTTGCCGTCGCCGCCCCAGCGCCAGTCGTGGAACGGGCAGGCGATCTCATCACCCTTGACGGTGCCCTGGGTGAGGTCGCCACCCATGTGGCGGCAGTAGCCGTCCAGCACCTGGAGCTTGCCCTGCGTGTCGGTCCAGACCACGAGCTGTCCGCCGAAAGCCCGCACGCGGTGCGGCTTGCCGTCGGTGAAGTCCCGCTCGAGTCCCAGGCAGTGCCACCCACGGGCGAACCGCGCCGGCACCGATCCGGTGTCGAGCGCACGAGTCTCAGTCACGATTGCCTCCCAGTGTGCGGGTCCCTGTAGACCAGAACGAGAACACGTTATAGTTTTACCACATGTATGTCGCCCTGACTGCCGACCAGCTTCATCTTCGTGATGAGCTGCGCGGGTACTTTTCCGAACTCGTGACGCCCGAGCGTCGCACCGCTCTCGCCGCCGCCTCCGGCGAGTTCGGGGACGTCGCGGTGTACAAGGACGTCATCCGCCAGCTCGGCACCGACGGCTGGCTGGGACTCGGCTGGCCCGAGGAGTACGGCGGCCAGAATCGCTCCATGGTGGACGAGCTCATCTTCACCAATGCGGCCATGGTGGCCGGCGTTCCCATCCCGCACCTGACGCTGAACACCGTGGGCCCCACGATCATGCGTTTCGGCTCCGAGGCCCAGAAGGATTACTTCCTGCCCCGGATCATTCGCGGCGAGCTGCACTTCTCGATCGGCTACTCCGAACCGGAGTCCGGTACTGATCTTGCGTCGCTGCGCACCAAGGCCGAGCTCGATGAATCCACCGGCGAGTGGGTCATCAACGGCCAGAAGATGTGGACCTCGCTGATCCAGTACGCCGACTGGATCTGGATGGCCTGCCGCACCGACCCCGATCTGCCGCGCCACAAGGGTCTGTCGATGATCTTGGTGCCGGCCGGCAGCCCAGGGTTCTCGTACACGCCGGTCGAGACCATCGCCGGAGTCGGCACGAGCGCCACGTACTACGACGACGTCCGGGTACCGGCGGAGAACTTGATCGGTGGACGGGGCGGCGGTTGGTCGTTGATGACCAACCAGCTCAACCGCGAGCGAGTCGCGCTCACCTCGTCGGCTCCGTTGGTCCATTCCATCGAGCTGGTCACGGACTGGGCACGCCAGACCAAGGACGCCAACGGCGTGCGCATCATCGACCAGCAGTGGGTGCAGGTCCTCCTGGGTCGCGCCCAGGCTCGCACCGAGGCGCTGACGCTGATGGGCTGGAAGCTCGCCGCCGAGATCGATTCCCTCTCCCCCGCGGACGCGTCCGCCATCAAGGTGTTCGGGTCCGAGCTGGCGGTCGAGGTGTACCGATCCCTGAAG
Organism: uncultured Actinomycetota bacterium; assembly: GCA_963769445.1. GTDB lineage: Bacteria > Actinomycetota > Actinomycetes > Propionibacteriales > Nocardioidaceae > Aeromicrobium. The sequence goes on from CAVYLO010000004.1 coordinate 1,238,957, forward strand.
GAGATCGTCGGCCCGGCCGCTGGCATCGCGGCCGGCTCACCGGGCGCCGTGCTCGGTGGACGGCTCGAGCGCTACTTCCGCTCCTCCCTGGTCATGACCTTCGGCGGCGGCACCAACGAGATCCAGCGCGACATCATCGGCTACGTCGGGCTCGGCCTGCCAGCAGCGAAGCGATAGGGACTGACCATGGACTTCACCTTCCCCCCCGAGGCCGACGAGGCAGCCGCCTTGGCCGCCACGATCCTCACCGATCACGCCACGCCCGCACGATTGGCCGAGGTCGAGGCGGCCGGCAACAGGTTCGACCCGGTGCTGTGGCAAGCGCTCGCCGATGCTGGCCTGCTCTCGCTCACGACTCCTGAGTCGCACGACGGCGCCGGCATGGGATTCCTCGAGCTGTGCCGCGTCCTGGTGGAGGTCGGTCGGACCGTGGCGCCTGCACCGGTGGCCACCGATGGAGTGGCCCGCCTGTTCGTCGCCGAGCACGGCACCGACTCCCAGCAGCGGTCCGCCTTCGCGGCCACCGTGCTGAGCGCTGCCATCGCTGAGGAGCACGAGCACGCCCCGGTGGTGCCGACGACGACCGCCACCGCCGATGGCGACGACTTCATCCTCACCGGCACCAAGTACCTGGTCCCCGCCGCCACCGTCGCGGACTCGTTCCTGGTCACCGCGACCACGCCTGACGGCGCGGGGGTCTTCCTGCTGGACGCCGGCACCGTGGGGTTGCAGATCAGCAAGCAGCACCTGAGCGATGGAGACGTCTCCGGCCTCATCGAGCTCGCCGGCGCGCGCGTCTCGTCCGACCGCCGCGTGGGCGATGGTGATGCCGCTCAGCGCCTGATCGACCTGCTCGCCGTGGCCACCTGCGCCGTCCAGCTGGGTGTGACCGAGGGTGCCATCGCCCTCACCGCGGAGTACGCCAAGACGCGCGAGCAGTTCGGCCGCCCGATCGGCACCTTCCAGGCCGTCTCGCAGCGTCTGGCCGATGGATACATCGACAATCGCTTCCTCGCGCTGACGATCTGGCAGGCCGCCTGGCGACTGTCTGAACGGCTCCCGGCTGCGGAGGCCGTGGCCACGGCGAAGCTCTGGGCTGCCGATGCCGGTCACCACGTCGCGCACACCACGGTGCACGTGCACGGGGGCGTCGGAATCGATCTCGACGGCACGGCGCACCGCTATTTCACCGCCGCCACGAGGTACGACTTCGAGCACGGCGGAGCCACGGAGCAGGCGCTGCGACTCGGCCGACTGCTGGCCGACGCGCCAGCGTGACCATTCGGGAGCTGCTGCTCGCTCGCGCCGAGCAGGACACTCCCGCACTGCTGACGCACCAGAGGTCCTGGACGTGGCGCGAGCTCGTCGCGGACGCCGCGATCCGCGCAGCGGCGATCGCCGAGCGCCTCGATCCCGAGCGGCCTCCGCACGTGGGCCTGCTGATGGACAACACGTCCGAGATGATGCTCGGTCTGGCGGCCGCCGGCTTGGGCGGACATGTCGCGGTCGGGGTCAACAGCACACGCCGCGCCGACGCACTGATCGCCGATCTGCATCGCGCCGACGTCCAGCTGCTCCTCACCGACGCGACACAGCGACACCTGCTGGACGGACTGGATCTCTCGGGGATCGATGTCGTCGACACGGGCGATACCGCGTGGCTCAGCGGGCCGACTCCCCTGCCGGACGCCAGCCCGACCGACGACTCGCTGTTCATGCTGATCTTCACCTCCGGGACCAGTGGCCGACCCAAGGCAGTGCGCATCACCCACGCGAAGGTCTCCTACCCCGGTCAGTACCTGTCCGAGCGCCTCGGACTCGGCGCTGAGGACGTGCACTACCTCGCGATGCCGCTGTTCCACTCCAATGCGGTCATGGCTGGGTGGGCCCCCGCCCTGTTCAACGGGGCGACCGTGGCCTTGCGCGAGAAGTTCTCGGCCTCAGCGTTCCTCGACGACGTGCGCACCTTCCAGGCGACGTACGCGTCCTATGTCGGCAAGCCCCTGACGTACGTCCTGGCCACGCCCGAACGACCCGATGACGCCCACAACACCCTGCGACTCGTGTTCGGGAACGAAGCCGGCGACCGTGACATCCGCGCCTTCGGCGAGCGGTTCGGCTGCCGGGTCGTGGATGGGTTCGGCTCGACCGAGAACGCGGTCATCGTCAGCAAGATCGAGGGAACTCCGTCCAGCGCGCTCGGCTGGCCCGCCGACGGGGTCGCGGTGCACGATCCCGAGACCGGTCGCGAGTGCCCTCGTGCACTGCTGGACACCGACGGCCGAGTGGCCAACCTCAGCGCCTGCGTGGGCGAGCTGGTCAACACCAGCGGGGCGGGCCAGTTCGCTGGCTACTACAACGACGACGAGGCCACTGCGGAACGCATGCGCGGCGGCATGTACTGGTCCGGCGACCTGGCCTACCGCGACACCGATGGATGGGTCTACTTCGCCGGACGCACCGCCGCGTGGCTGCGCGTCGACGGCGAGAACCTCGCCACCGCACCCATCGAGCAGATCCTGCTGCGCCACCCGTCCATCGATCAGGCAGCCGTCTACGCCGTCCCGGACGAGCGCTCCGGCGACCAGGTGGCCGCAGCGCTGATCCTGCGCGACTCGCTGACGCCGCAGGAGCTCGAGCTGTTCCTGGACGAGCAGCGGGATCTGTCACCGAAGGCGCGCCCCCGGTACGTCCGACTGGTCGACGACCTCCCCCGCACCGCGACGCACAAGGTGCTCCACCGCGAGCTCAGCGCGGCGGGACTCGCCGACATCACCTGGACCCGCGAGGAGCGCGGCACGCGGTACCTCGGGTAGTCAGGCGCGTCCGGCGCCGCGGAGCCCCTCCACCGTGGCGGCGAGGGTCTCGCGCACCGGTCGGTAGGCGATGCCCAGCTCGCGGATGCTGGGACCGTCGTCAGACGGCGGCATCTGCGTGAAGTACTGCATCCCGGCTCCCGTGATGTCCTTGGCCAGCGCCGGCAGGACCGGGCGCATCCGGTCGGCGATCTGACCCATCAGACGCAGGCCTCTGTCTGGGACGGGTAGGTGCACCAATCTGGTGCCCGAGATCTCCGAGAGCATCGCGGCCAGCGGTCGAACCAACACCTGGTCGCCTCCGCTCATGTAGCGCCGCGGACCCTGTCCGGGAGTCAGCAGCGCAGCGTGCAGGGCCGCGAGATCACGCACGTCGACAATGGTCCACGCAGCCGAACGGCCCGGAATCACCCTCATCTTCAGCACTGACTCGATGCCGTCGGCCGCCTCGCCGAACTGCGAGCCGACGGGTGGACCGAGGACCATGCTCGGGTAGGTGATGACGACGGGTGCTCCGGACTTCTGGAGATCGCGCGCGTAGTGCTCGACCTTGGCCTTGGACTGCCCGTATCCGTCCGAGCCCCCACCCACATCCAGGTCAGCGTGGAACTCGGTCAGGTCGCGACTGAAGATCGCGGTGATGCTCGAGACGTGCACGACGGGATCGAGCCCCATCTCGACCGCCTGACCCAGCACGTGGGTGGTGCCGGTGAGGTTGATGTCGATCATCTCGGCGGCGCGGCTGGGGTCGGTGGTGACCACGGCGGCCGCGTGCACCACGGCATCGCAACCCTTCAGCGCTCGGGCCACCGACTCCGAGTCCGTGATGTCCCCGACCACGTGATCAGAGACGTCGACGCCCAGGGTCTCCACGCTGGTGGCGAGTCGGGCCGGATCGCGCACCAGGAAGCGGACCTGGTGACCGGCGTCCTGGATGGCCTTGGCGGTCCAGCCGCCGACGAACCCAGTGCCGCCCGTGATGAGCACACGCATGCGCAGCTACCTCTCGTCCCGTGTGTCCATCAGGCTGCAGCCTCGACACCGGTGACGTGCGCGAGCGCCTCGAGCAGCACCGGCCGCCAGTGGGCTGAGTCCAGCACGATCGAGGCGTGTCCGCCCGGCGCCCGGAAGGCCTTGGCACCAGGAATCGTGGCCGCCATCTCGTACTGTCGCACCGGGGCGATCACCTTGTCCTTGCAGGTCACGATGACAGCCGTGGGGACGTCGATCGAGGCGATCTGCTCGCGCACGTCGAAGCGGCCCAGCTCGCCCAGCACCTCGGGGAGCGACCAGAAGCTGGTCGCCCGGAACTCGGTCCAGGCCCACCGCACCACGTCCTCCTCGATGTCGGCCACGGTGGGCAGGGAGTCCGCGTGGCTCCTGACCTTCGATGACACGTGCTGTCGGCCCATCGCCGTGACGGCACCGAGCACCGGATAGAACATGGCTTCGCCGGTGTTCCCCTTCCAGACCGTGGCGGTCGAGCAGAGCACGAGACCAGCGATGCGTTCGGGGTGCCGCAGGGCCAGGACCTGCGCCAGCGCCCCACCCATCGAGTAGCCGACCACCACGGCTCGTTCGATCTCCAACGCGGTCAGCAGTGCCGCGGTGTCATCGGCGCACTCCGTCAGGGTGAATCGGTCCGATCGGACCCCACGGCCGTGCCACCGCTGATCCATCAGCACGACGCGGTAGTCCGCGGCCAGGTCGTCGACCGTGGTGAACCAGCACAGCGACGCCGTCGTGGCCACACCGTGCAACAGCAGCACGGTCGGCGCTCCCGGATAGGGCTCGCCCGTGTCCACGATGTACACGTCTCCGCGGCCGTCCAGGTGAATCAGCCGTCCCGCCGGCAAGGGATTGGTCTCCGGGAGGTTCTTGGACCGACTCACCGCCAGGCGCACTCCGCCCCGGAGCACGGCGCCCGTGGCGCGCGCCGCCGTGATCGTCGTCGTGCCGATCGTGTCGGACACCTGTTTGATCCTCATGCGCTTGCTCCGTTCTCGTCGGCATCGGGCGTCTGGCTCGCCTGGTCTGCAGCCCCGGGCTCCCGATCCAGCTCGGCCAACGCTGCGGGGAAGTACGTGGCGAGAAGCTCCACGTCGGGCAGGAGATCGGTGCAGGCGAGCAGCGAGAAGTTCAGCTTGGCGACGTAACTCCACACCGTGACGTTGAGGCCGATGCCGTCGGCCAACGGACCGACGCTGAACACGTCGCTGAGCCGCGCTCCGCCGACCGAGACCGGCTCACGGGGCCCGGGCACGTTGGAGACGATGGCGTTGAAGGCTGACGGGTGCCACGACGCCGCGTTGGCACGTGAATAGGCACGCACCAGGACCGGGAACACGCTGGGCGGAATGAACTGTCCCCAGTCCGACATCAGCTCCAGTCCCATGCGCTGCTGGATCTGCTTGGCATTGGAGGCCGTCTGGGAGATCTGACGGAGCCGTTCGACGGGGTCGTCCACATCCGTGGCCAACGTGGTGAACATGTTGGAGACTCGGTTGCCGCCCAGACGAGGTGCAGCGCCGAGCGGGTCGGCGCCCATGGGGACGCCTGCCGTCAGGGATTGGGACGGGCGCTCGTCGTGGGCCGCGAGCCACTGCCGCAGCGCGCCTGACACGACGGCGAGCACCAGGTCGTTGAGCGTCACGTCCTCGTGCTGCGCGCGGATCCGCTTGAACTCGGCCAGGGAAAGCGTGACGGTGGCGAAGCTGCGGGCGGCGGTGAGCGATCCGTTGAACGACGTGCGTGGCGCGTCCAGCACGGGAAGCGGCACCTTGCTGTGCTGACGCCGGTAGCGGGCGGCGGCCCACAGACCTCGGATCGAGCGCCTGAGCAGGGCCGGCAGACTGAACACCTGCAGGAAGGCGTCCCGCAGCGCCCGACGCACCAGCCACACCCGGCCGGGTGTGCGGTGGGTCGACTGGTACACGTCGTTGGGTGCCGGTGGTCCCACCGCGGTGCGCACATCGGTGATGTTGCCCAGCAGAGCGTTGAAGGCCGCTCCGTCGGCGAGCGCGTGATGCATCTTGCCCACGATGGCCACCCGACCATCGGCGAGACCCTCGCAGTAGTGCAGCTCCCACAACGGGAATCGACGGTCCAGCTGGGTGCTGGCGATCCGCCCGATCAGCACTTCGAGATCGCGCATCGTGCCGGCGCCGGGAACCCGGTGGCGGTGCAGGTGCCGTGCCGGGTCAATCCGCTCCTGCGTCACCCACATCGGGTGGTTGAGCCCGAAGGGAACCTTCACCACCCGACGCCGCATCGGCGGCAGCCGCTTGAGGCGGGACAAGGTGCCCGCGGTGAACGAGTCAAAGGTGAGGTGGTCGGACGACTCGAAGATCGCGATCTTCAAGGTGTGCATGTGCACCGTCGGCGTCTCCAGATACAGGAACGTGGCGTCACCGCCTTCCATCCGCTCGACGGCAGGCCGGACCCGAGCGGCGTTCACCGGGACACCTCGGGCAGGTCGCGGACCATCACCTTGCCGGACGCATTGCGCGGAAGCGCCTCGAGGAAGGCGATGTCGCGGGGCACCTTGTAGCCAGCGAGCTGGGTGCGCACGAAGGTCTTGAGCGCATCGGCTTCCACCGCGTGGCGTGCCACGACGTACGCCACGAGTCGCTGCCCGAACGCGTCGTCAGCGACGCCGACCACGACGACCTCACGCACGGACTCGTGCGCGCCGAGCACCTTCTCGACCTCGATCGGATAGACGTTCTCACCGCCGCTGACGATCATGTCGTCGTCACGGCCGACGACGAACAGCAACCCTGAGGCGTCGAGCCGGCCGACATCGCCGGTGACCATGAAGTCCTCGACGAACTCCTTGTCTGGGCCGGAGGTGTAGCCGTCAAAAGGTGAAGAACCGCGCACCACGATCCGCCCGACGTCGCCCGGCTCCAGAGCATGTCCCTCGTCGTCGACGATCCGCACCAGCGTGCCTCGCACGGCACGGCCAGCGGTGTCCGGCGCCTGGCGCAGGTCTGACGGCCCGGCGACACTGATCTGGCCTGCCTCGGTGGCGTTGTAGCTGTTGTGGACGACGTCGCCGAAGCGGTCCATGAAGGCGATCACCGAGTCGGGCCGCATCCGAGAGCCGCTCGCCGAGACGAACCGCAGGGTGCTCAGGGAGTAACGGTCGAGCACCGTGCCGGGCAGGTCCATGATCCGTTCCAGCATCACCGGCACGACGGACAGCCCGGTCGCGCGATGCTCCTCGACCAGCGCCAGGGTGGCCTCGGGGTCGAACCGGCGCCGCATGACCACGGTGCACGTCATCGTGGCGGCGATCACGAGCTGCCCGAAGCCCCAGGCGTGGAACATCGGTGCAGCCACGACGGTGACCTCTCCCCCACGCAGCGGAATCGCCTCGAGCATCCCGGCCAGCTCGTCTGGTCCACCGCCGGAACGGTTGGCACCCTTGGGCGTGCCGGTGGTGCCAGAGGTCAGCAGCACGACCCGCCCCGGCCGCGGCGCGAGTGGAGCCGGAGAGTCCCGGTGCGCGGTGATCAGGCTGTCGGTGGTCAGCGTCTCGACCTCGGCATCGGTCCACGCACGGATCTCGATCACGTCACCCACGCGCGCACGGGCTTCGGCGACCACCCCCGCAAACTCCTCGTCGAAGACAATGACGCGTGCGCCCTCGCGCTCCATCACGTCGGCCAGCTGATGGCCGGAGAATCCGGTGTTGAGGAGCAACGCATGTGCGCCGATCCGGGTGCTCGCGAGCAGAGCATCGACGAATCCTCGGTGGTTGCGGGCGAGGATGGCCACCGACTCCACCGGCCCGCCATGCACGGCCTCCAGCCCAGCGCCGAGTGCGGCTGCACGCTGCTGGATCTCGGCCCAGGTCAGGGTGCCGCGCTCGTCGATCAGTCCGATGCCGTGGGGGTCGCGGACGGCCGCCAAGGCGAAACCGCTGGTGGCGTGCGTGCCCTGGGCACGGATCACCCGAGCCATGTTCAGGTACTTGTCCGGCCTCAGCAGCGTGATCATGCCGCTGCCGATGAGGATGCGGGCGACCCAGAGCTGCTTCAGCACGGCATCCCACCGTCGTCGCAGAGCGAGCATGGCCGACCTCACCCCAGCACCGGGAAGCGACGTTGGCTGGCCAGGACGTCCAGAGCCGCTGCATGCGCTGTCGGACCTCCGCGTCAACTGCTGCGGGATCAGGATCCGGCCCGAACTCGGTGGCGATGTCGATCGGCTCGAGCACCTGCGTGGTGATCTTCGTCGGCAGTGGGAGGTTCGCCGGGAAGGCAGGGGTGAGTCCGAAGGGAAATCCGAACGTGAGCGGGAAGTAGGGCATCCGGATCTTCTTGCTCAAGGGATTGAACCGAGCGAGCCACTCGCCGCGAGTGATGTGGAACTGGTCCTCGTGCCCGCCGATGGACACCACCGGAAGGATCGGGACGCCAGCGGCGATCGCCGTCCGGACATATCCGATGCGCCCGTCGAAGTCGATGACGTTGGCCTTGTCCTGCGGGCGCAGGCAGTCGTAGTCGCCGCCGGGAAAGACGATGGTGGCTCCGCCGGAGGTGAGCACCTCGTGGGCGATCTCCCGGGTGGCCGGAACCATGCCGTACCGGCGCATGATCGGACCGAGCGGACCGGTGAACAAGATGTCGTGGGACAAGCAGAACAGGGCACGGTCCGGACCGAACTCGTCAGCGATGCCGACCGCGATGATGGGAACGTCCATCGGCATCAGGCCGCCGGAATGATTGGAGACGATGAGCACGCCCCCGTCGGGCAGGCGATCCATGTCTCGCACCTCGCTGCGGAAGTAGACCTTCATCGCAAGGCGAAGGAACGGGATGACCTTCCCGACCGATTCGGGAGCCCGCTTCTCGATGTCGTTCATGCCGATGCCGCACGATCTGTGCCCACGGGACCCGCGGAGGAAGCGCGCGAGATCAGGTGGCGCCACTGGAAGGGCTGCCAGTCGCCGGGGTCTTGTCGCAGTCGATCGACCACGACAGCAAGCACCCACGGATTCGCGACCATGCCCACGTGGCTGCTCAGGACCTCGATGTTCTCGGCCACTGCAGGCGTCGTGGTCTCGACCACCGCGCAACCCTGCCAGCCGGTGATGCCGTCTGAACGCGACCAGACGGCCGTGGTCGGCACCGGCACGGGCTGCCGCGCCTGGTCGACGATCGCACGGGCCCGATCGGACAGCCCGTGCCGGATTCTGGATCGCTCGAACATGGCCGTGGCGCGGGTGCGCTCCCCCTCGGCCCGCCACGGCGATCCGAGGCAGATGATCTGGCGGACCCGGTCGGGGTGCTCATGGGCGATGCGTCGGGCCAGCAGCCCGCCGAAGCTCCAGCCCACGACGGACACCGGCTCGTCGTATCGATCTGCGACGGCCGCGAAGCGGTCGATCAGACCGTCCACGAGGTGGTCGGTGAGGCCGACGTTGCGTCCCAGGCCCCAGCCGTGGACCGCGAAACCGCTGTGTCGAAGGTGCGCCCGCAGCCGTCCGGTCAGGAAGTCGTTGGCGGCGAACCCCGGCAGGACCAGGACGGGGCGGCCCTCCCCGACAGCCGTCGTGGGGGTGATCGTGTCGAGAGCTCGCGAAGCGGCGTACTCACCGAGCACGCGGGGGAATTCCAGTGCCGTCAGCACCCGTGAGGGCGGCTGGTGCGCAGCTTCAGTCGCGCCGACGGGGGACGGCGAGGTGGACGGGCTCGTGAAGTCGTACATCGGGAGCGACCTCTCTAAACTAGAACACGTTCTAGTATGCCTGTTTGCCATGCTGCCTGTCCAGCGACTGGCATGCCGCGGCTACGCGAGGCTGGCGAGTCTCGCGACCGTCTGTTCGTACTCGCCGATCAGGTCCGCCATCACGTCGGCGACCGAGCGAACCTCGTTCATCGAACCGACGATCTGGCCCACCGGCATCGCGACGGTGTCGGGATCTGCCGCACGGTTCAGCCGGTTGTGGGCATCGGCCACCAACAGGTTCTGCAGCGGCATCGGCAACGGGCTGGGGGCGTCCTCGGCCGCCCACGCCTCGGTCCACTTGGTCTTGAGCAGTCGCGCCGGCTTGCCGGTGTAGATCCGCGTCCGCACCGTGTCTGCGCTGGACGCACGGAGGAACGCCTCGGTCATGCCGGCGTTGGAGTTGAGATTCTGATATTCCTCCGTGGTCAACCAGACCGAGCCGGTCCAGACGCCTTGGGCGCCAAGAGCCAACGAAGCGGCGACCTGCCGGCCACGGCCGATGCCACCGGCGCCCAGCACGGCCACGTCGGGCCCGACGGCATCCACGATCTCGGGGGTCAGCACCATGCTGGCGATCTCGCCGGTGTGGCCGCCCGCCTCGTAGCCCTGGGCGATGATGATGTCGACACCGTTGGCCACGTGGGACAGCGCATGCTTGGCAGCACCGGCCAGAGCGGCCACCTGCACTCCGGCGGCGTGCGCCTGGTCGATGACGTCCTTGGGCGGCGAACCGAGCGCGTTCGCGATCAGCACGGGGCGGTGCTTGAGTGCCACGTCGACGTGCGACCGGGCCACGGAGTGCAGCCATCCCAGCACGCCGTCGCGACCCTCACCCTCGGGCAGCGGCGGAACGCCGAGCTGTTGCAGCGTCCGTTCGACGAAGCTGATGTGATCGGGCGGAATCATCGACTGAAGGTCCATGGACGTGCCCTCGGTGGGCACCGTCATCGGCATCACGACGTCGACACCGTAGGGCTTGCCGTCGGTGTTCTCGTCGAGCCAGTCCAGAGCGCTGTCGAGCTCGGCGGCCTCGTTGAAGCGCACCGCCCCCAGGACCCCCAGCCCACCGGCGCGCGAGACGGCAGCCGCCACGTGCTCCGACGGCGTGAACGCGAAGATCGGGTATTCGATGCCGAACCGCTCGCACAGCTCAGTGCGCATCAGCGCTGGCCTCTCGATGAGCGGCCTCGGCCACGTCCTTCGCAGCCGGGTAGTTCGCCTTGCCGGTGGCGCTGCGCGGGATCTGGTCGACGTAGGCGACCGAACGCGGCAGCTTGTAGCTGGAGAGGTGCTCGCGCATGTGGTCCCGCAGATCGTCCAGGGTGGGCCGCACCTCGGTGCGCGGTTGCACCACGGCCGACACGTGCTGGCCCCAGCGGTCGTCCGTCACACCCACCACGAGCGCGTCATAGATGTCGGGGTGGCCCTTGAGCGCCATCTCGACCTCTTCGGGATACACCTTCTCGCCACCGGTGTTGATGCAGTTGGAGCCGCGGCCGAGCAAGGTCACCTTGTTGTCAGCCTCGATGCGGACGTTGTCGCCCGGTACCGAGAACCGCACGCCATCGACCTCGATGAAGGTCTTGGCCGACTTCTCCGGGTCCTTGTAGTAACCCAGCGGGACGCTGCCGGATCGGGCGAGCTTCCCGATGGCGCCGATGTTCGTCGGATCGATCACCTGGTTGTCCTCGTCCAGCACGACCGTCTCGACGCCGAGTGCGACGACCGGGCCCTGACCCTGGATGTTCTCGCTGTCCTGCAGACCGGTGCCGGAGAATCCGGTCTCGGACGATCCGACGGAGTCGGTGAAGAACGCGTTCGGGAACGCCTTCATCCAGACTTCCTTGACCGGGCGGCTGAAGATGGCCGCACTGCTGGCCACGGCGATCAGTGAGCTGCCGTCGAAGTCGCCGGCCTCGTACGCCTCGATCAGCGGACGCGCCATGGCATCGCCGGTCATGAAGATCAGCTGGACCTTCTCACGGTCGATGATGCGCCACGTCTCATCGGCATCGAAGGCCGGCTCGAGGATCGTGAGGTGCCCGGCGAACAGGTGCATGAGCATCGCGGCCTGCGCGCCACCGTGCATGAGCGGGCTGAGCGGGAAGGTCACCATCGGCTCGTTGGTCGCGGCCTGCTGGGACTGGGAGAACTCTTCCATCCGCTCGCCGGTCATGAAGTCGATGCCGCCGCCGAGGACGCGCCAGAAGTCCTCGTGCCGCCACATCACGCCCTTGGGGAATCCGGTGGTGCCGCCGGTGTAGACGATGTAGACGTCGTCGGCGCTGCGCTCGGCGAAGTCGCGCTCAGCGCTCTGGCCCGCGAGCGCCTCGGCCCAGGTGATCCCGCCGAAGGCCGACAGGTCGGACTGGTTGTCGGGGTCCGTCGGGTCGGTGATCGCGACGATGGTCTTCAGCTTGTCGTGCTTGGGCGCGGTACGAGCCACGAGATCGGCATAGGTGCGCTCGTGCAGGAGCGCGACCATGTCGGAGTTCTCGAACAGGTAGTTGAGCTCGCCCTCGACGTACCGGTAGTTGACGTTGATCGCGACCGCGCGCACCTTGAAGATCGCCAGCAGCGCCGCCACGTGCTCGATGCTGTTCTTGGCATAGATGCCCACGTGGTCACCGAGGCCCACACCGCGGGAGGCGAGGAAGTGCGCCAGCCGGTTGGACTCGGCCTCCAGCTCGGCGTACGTGACCTTCCGGGCCCCGACCTGAATGATCGGTCGGTCCGGGACAACGTCGACGGCGTGCTCAAACAGGTCAGCAATGTTCATCGGCATGCAGCCAAGACTAGAACACGTTCTTGTTTTTGACTATGCTCTGGCCCATGTCATCCCCTCACGAGCCCCACGATCCGCACTGCTTGGTCGAGCTGGAAGGCAACACCCTCGTCGTGACGATGAATCGTCCCGAGGCTCGCAACGCGTTGTCGGCCGAGATGATGTCGATCATGAGCGAGGCGTGGGACCGAGCCAACTCCGATCCGGACGTCAAGGTCGTGATCCTCACGGGAGCCGCCGGCTGCTTCTGCGCCGGCGCCGACCTCAAGTCGATGTCGTCATCGGCGCCCTCGGACAAGTTTTCCTCCGGCGAGTTCGATCCAGCCATCATCAAGCCTCTGCTCAAGGGATTTCGACTGACCAAACCGCTGATCGCGGCGGTCGAGGGTCCGGCCATCGCTGGCGGCACCGAGATCCTGCAGGCCACCGACATCCGGGTCGCCGGCGAGTCAGCCCGCTTCGGAGTCTCCGAGGCCAGATGGGGGCTCTACCCGTTGGGCGGCTCTGCCGTGCGGCTCCCTCGACAGCTGCCGTACACCGTGGCTGTCGATCTGCTCCTGACGGGACGGCACATCAAGGCTCCGGAGGCCAAGGAGATCGGACTCATCGGTCACGTGGTTCCCGACGGCGAAGCCCTGGCCACAGCGCACGAGCTGGCCGGTTTGATCGCCGCGAACGGACCCCTTGCTGTGCAGGCCATCTTGAAGACCGTCCGCGACTCCGAGGGCAAGCACGAGGACGACTGCTGGAAGGACGACGCCACGGTCGGCGCCGCGGTCTTCGCCTCGGCCGACGCCAAGGAAGGTCCGCGCGCCTTCGCCGAGAAGCGCGCTCCCAATTTTCTCGGAAGGTAAAAGCGAGTCTCCCAAGACTGTAGAGACGCGAGCGCTCAACGGGTGAGCTGGCCGCACGAACAGTCGTTTTCCCTACGGACTCGGCCCCTATGCCGTTCTGGACCTAAGAGAATCTTTTTTTTCATTTAGCAGATTCTCAGTAACAACAGGAGTAGTTTCCCGGGTACCGCCAGCGGCTCATCGCCAACCTGGCACGACTCCCAGGGAGCGCCGTGAGCACGTTCAGCCAGCGAAGCCACTCAAGCGTCACACGAGTGGACCAGCCATGATCCGCGGTCTGATCAGCACGTCCATCAGACTTCGCGGACTGGTCATCGGCCTCGCGGCCACGATCATGCTCGCCGGTATCGCCCTGCTGCCCAAGACACCTGTGGACGTGCTGCCGGAGTTCACTCCGCCGTACGTCGAGATCCAGACCGAGTCACTCGGCCTCTCCGCATCCGAGGTCGAGCAGTTCCTCACCGTGCCCCTGGAGGCCGACCTCCTGAATGGCGTCGAGGGCGTCGACGTCATCCGTTCGTCCTCAACCCCCGGCCTGTCGTCCATCGTGCTGGTCTTCGAGCAGGGCTTCGACGTCTACAAGGGACGCCAGCTGGTCCAGGAGCGCCTCACCCAGCTGGGCGGTGCCGCTTTCCCCAACGTGTCCAAGCCGCCAGCGATGCTTCAGCCGCTGTCGTCCTCGAGCCGGGTCCTGATGATCGGCCTGCGGTCCGACGAGCTGACACCGATCCAGCAGTCCGTCCTCGCCCGCTGGACGATCAGGCCGCGACTCATGGGCATCCAGGGCGTCGCGAACGTCGCGGTGTGGGGCATGCGTGACCAGCAGATCCAGGTGCAGGTGGATCCGGAGAAGCTGCGCGACGAGAACGTCACGCTGAGCCAGGTCATCCGGACCGCGGGCAACGCGCAGGTCGCGTCTCCGGTCAGCTATCTGGAAGCGTCCGTGCCCGGCACCGGAGGTTTCATCGAGACACCGGCGCAACGTCTGCCGATCCGCAACGTGTTCGACAACATCGCCTCCCCCAAGGCTCTGGGCAAGGTCCCCGTCGAGAACACGGGCGGACGGGTCCGGCTCACGGACGTCGCAAACGTGGTCGAGGAGCATCAGCCGTTGATCGGCGATGCGGTCGTCGACGACGGCAACGGACTCATCCTGGTGGTCGAGAAGTTCCCCGGCGCTGACACCCAAGAGGTCACGCAGCGCGTCCAGGAAGAGCTGGACATCCTCGCCCCAGGGCTCGACGGTGTGGTGACGGACACCTCGATCTTCCGCCCGGCCGACTACGTCGCCGCAGCCAAGAACAACCTCGGCGTGACCGGCGGCATCGCTGCCGCCCTCCTCCTCCTGGTGCTGGTGGCGCTCGTTCGCCGCTGGCGTCAGGTGGCCATCACCGTGATCACCGTCCCCACGTCGGTGGTGGCGGCTGCTCTGGTGCTGGACTGGACCGGCGGGACGTTCAATGCCATCTCGTTGGCCGGTCTCGCGTTGGCCCTGACCGTCGTGATCGATGCGGCCGTCACGGGCGCCGACTCGCTGACCCGCTCGCCGGACGCCGCGGCGGCGACACGTGCTGTGGGTCGTCCGATGATGTACGCCTCGTTGATCGGACTGCTCGCGGTCGTTCCGTTGCTGGTGCTGGAAGGACGGCCGGGCGCATTCATCGCGCCCCTGGCCGCGGCGTACGTCGCCGCAGTCGCCGTGGCCACCGTGGTGGCACTGACCCTCACACCGGCGCTCGGGACGGTCCTGCCACCCAAGCGGCTGCCGTCTCATGCCGGACGGACGGGGACTCGATACCGCGGACTGCTGGCCAAGGTGGTCGGAACTCCCGTGGTCGCGGCCGCCGTGGTGGCGACCCTGGCCGTCGCGCTCATCACCCCCTGGCTCTCGCGCTCAGTGGTGCCTGATCTGAAGGACACTGCTGTCCTCGTCAGGGTCGAGAGCCCCACGGGCACGTCCAACATCAAGATGACGAAGATTGCCACGACGCTCAGCTCTGAGCTGCGCGATCTGGACGGCGTCTCCAGCGTCGGCGCCACCGTCGGACGCGCCGTCACGGGCGATCGCATCGTCGACGTGAACTCCGGCGAGATCATCGTCACGATCGGCAACGATGCCGACTACGACCAGACGCTCAGCGAGATTCGGCGAGCCAGCGAGGACGTCGACGGCGCTGTCGCCACCGTCTCCACCTTCTTCAACGATCGGGTCAGCACCGTCGGTGCCCTGCTGAACGGCGACAGCTCGGTCAACGGCGATGGACTCGACGTGTTCATCGGGGCCGATCGCCCGATCATCGTGCGGGTGTTCGGCCAGGAGCCAGAGGAGCTGGAGAAGCAAGCCGCTCTGGTGCAGAAGGTCGTCAGCGAGATCGATGGCGTCAGCGATCCGACCATCGAGGTGCCGGAGGAGCAGCCCACCCTCGAGATCGAGGTCGACATCGACAAGGCCCAGAAGGTCGGGATCAAGCCCGGTGACGTGCGCCGCGCCGAAGCGATCCTCCTGCAGGGAATCCTGGTCGGCAGCGTGTTCGACGACCAGAAGGTCTTCGACGTGATCGTGCAGGGCGACCCGGCGATCGCCGAGGACACCGAGGCGGTGCGAACGCTGCTGATCGACACGCCTGAGGGTGACCACGTGCGGCTCAACGACATCGCCGACATCCGCGCGGGCAGCACGCCGACGGTGATCAAGCGCGACTCCGTCTCGCGCAAGCTCGACATCACGCTCGACGTCGACGGGCGCAGCGTGGAGGCCGTCGCCGACGACCTCGAGCAGCGCCTGCGGACCCTCGACATGCCGCTGGAGTATCACACCAAGGTGCTCGACCAGACCGTGGCTGAAGAGCTGAACCAGAATCAAGCCATCGTCTTCGCGATTGCGGCGGCACTCGCATCCTTGCTGCTGATGCAGGCGGCGGTGCGCAGCTGGCGGCTCGCCCTCCTGGCCTACCTGGCCCTTCCCTCGGCTCTGCTTGGCGGAGTCATCGCCACGGTGATTCTGGGTGACGGGCTGACGGTCGCGACCGGCGCTGGCCTGCTCGCCGTGTTCGCACTCGCGGTCCGCAACACCTTGACCACCTTGGAGCACCTGGCGACGGCGAACAGCAGTTCCACCGCCACGGAGCGACGCGATGCCGTGCTGGACGCGGCACGTGAACGACTCTGGCCGGTGCTCACGACCAGTCTGGCCGTCGCAGCGGTCATGCTCCCGTTCGCCGTGGCGGGATCCCGCGCCGGGTTGGAGATCCTGCATCCGCTGGCGATCGTCGTCATCGGTGGACTCGTGACCATCGTGGCGCACGCCCTCCTGGTCGTCCCGGCGCTCAGCCTGGCGGTTGCAGCACCCAGCCGCGACGACGAGGAGAGCATCCTCCATCCAACCGACACAAGGTCTGGGGCCTCATCATGAGAATCCGAATCGAGCAGAAGGCAGCGGCAGCACTCCTGACCGCACTGGTCGCGTGGGCGTCAACAGGATGCGCGCAGGTCGACGCCGCCGAGGCCGAGCACTATCAGCCATCCAAGATCACCCCCGCCAAGGACGGCGGCCATCCCGTGGTGACCCTCACGGAGCTCGGCGCACAGAGGATTGGACTGCGCACCGAACCCGTCACCACACGGCCGGGCGGCACATCGATCCCCTACGCGTCCATTCTCTACGACGCCGACCAGGGCCAGCCGTACGTCTTCGTCAACACCAGTGGCCTTGATTTCGAGCGTGCCGACGTCACGATCGAGGACATCAAGGCTGACACCGTCAACCTGTCCGCGGGACCGCCGGTCGGCACCCGTGTCGTGACCGTGGGCCTGCCCCAGATCCACGGCGCCGAGCTCGAGTTCGGCGCCTACTGACATGCGCTGGATCGTCGCGCGCAGCCTGCATTTTCGCTGGCTCGTCCTCTTCCTGGCTGGCACGATCATGGCGTTGGCCATCTCGGAGATTCCCCATGCCAAGGTCGACGTCTTTCCTGAGTTCGCACCCCCCCAGGTGGAGATCCAGACCATCGCGCTGGGCAACTCCACGTCTGAGGTCGAATCCCTCGTCACGGTGCCGATCGAGGAGGCGCTCAACGGCATCCCGGGGCTGGAGGAGATGCGCTCGAAGTCCGTGGCTCAGCTGTCGTCGATCCGCCTCATCTTCAAGAAGGGCACCGACGAGACCCTTGCCCGCCAGCTCGTGCAGGAACGCGTGGCCCAGGTCATCCCCAACATTCCCACGTGGGCCAGCCCACCGTGGATGATGCCGGCGCTCTCGGCCACCAGCCGCATCATGAAGATCGGTCTCACCTCCGAGCAGCTGGACCTCACCGAGCTGTCGTCGATCTCGTACTGGAAGATCCGCCAGCACCTGCTGCGCGTCCCCGGAGTTGCCGGTGTCGACATCTATGGCGAACGGTTGAAGCAGCGGCACATCCAGGTCGACCCCGCCTTGCTGGCCAAGTACGACATCTCCATCGATGAGGTGATGGAGTCCGGGTCCGAGGCGCTCGACTCCGGCGTCCTGCAGTACGCGAAGAGCTTCACGGTGGGACAGGGCGGCTTCGTCGAGACGGCCCAGCAGCGTCTCAACATCGAGAACGTCCAACCGATCACCGGGCCTGAGGACCTCGCCAAGGTGCCGGTGGCCACGCGAGGCGACCGTGTGCTGCGCATGGCTGATGTCGCCGACGTCAAGCAGGACAGCCAACAGCTGTGGGGCGACGCCGTCATCAACGATGGCGACGGGCTCATGCTCATCGTCCAGAAGTATCGCGGCGCCAACACCAAGGAGGTCACCGAGGACGTCGAGGAGACCATGTTGGAGATGGCCCCAGGACTGCCTCAGATCGAGTACGACACCACGATCTTCCGCCCCGCCACCTTCATCTCGGACTCCATCGACAACCTCACCAAGGCGCTCTTCCTGGGCATCTTGCTGGTGATCCTCATCATCACGGCGTTCCTCTACACCGTGCGCACGGCGTTCATCAGTCTGGTGTCCATCCCCTTGTCGCTGCTGGCCGCCTACATGGTGCTCGACCTGCGCGACGTGACCATCAACGTCATGGTGCTGGCCGGGTTGGTGGTGGCCATCGGGGTGGTGGTCGACGATGCCATCATCGACGTCGAGAACATCGTCAGACGCTTGAGACAAGCGCGCGCCGAGGGCAGTACCAAGTCGACGACCCGCATCGTGCTGGAAGCCTCGGTCGAGATCCGCAGCGCGATCACGTACGCGACGGTCATCAACATCATCGCGGTCGTCCCCGTGCTCTTCCTCGACGGCCTGTCGGGCTCGTTCTTCCAGCCACTCGTGCTCTCTTACGCGTTGGCCGTGTTCATCTCGATGCTCGTCGCGATGACCATCACTCCAGCGATGTGCCTGGTGATGCTTCGTAGCGGTTCCTTGCGCGAGCGCGAGGCCCCCCTGCTGCGCACGTTGAAGCGTGGGTACGCCCGCGTCCTCAAGCGAGTGGTGCGCACGCCCACCCCGTCGATGGTCGGCGTGATGGGAATCGCTCTGGCTGGCGTCCTCATCTACCCCACGCTCGGCACCCAGCTGCTGCCCAACTTCAAGGAGCGCGACTTCCTGATGCACTGGCTCACCGAGCCGTCCACCTCGATCACGCAGGAGAAGAGCATCTCGGTGGACGCCTGCCAGGAGCTTCGCAAGATTCCCGGCGTCCGCAACTGCGGCTCGCACATCGGCCAGGCGCTGCTGAGCGATGAGGTGTACGGCGCCTACTTCGGCGAGAACTGGATCAGCATCTCCAAGGACGTCGACTACGACGAGACCTTGCAGAGCGTCACCGATCTGGTCGACAGCTATCCCGGCATGCAGCGGGACGTGCAGACCTACCTGCGCGAGCGGGTCAAGGAGGTCCTGACGGGATCGAGTGGCGCCATCATCGTCCGCATCTACGGACCGGAGCCCCGCGAGCTCACCCGGTTGGCCGACGAGGCGGTCCGGACGATCAGCGACACGCCGGACCTCACCGACACCCACGCGGCCCTGCAGAAGGAGCTGCCGCAGATCGAGATCGAGCTCGATCTGGTGAAGGCACGTGAGCACGACCTCTCACCGGGCGACATCCGGCGCCAGTCGTCGGCCTACATCGCTGGCGAGGAAGTGGCGGACATCTTCACGAAGGGTCGGGCCTATGACGTCCTGGTCTGGTCGGTCCCCAAGTCTCGCGACAGCGTCGACGACATCGAGGCATTGCCGATCGACACACCTGCTGGCGACAAGGTCGTGCTGTCCGATGTGGCGGACATCCGGTTCGCGTCGAGCCCCAATGCCATCTTGCGCGACAACCAGTCGCGCCGCATCGACGTGGAGGCGAACCTCGTCGAGAACGGTGACCTCGGGGCCGCGGTCTCAGAGGTCGAAAGCCGCGTCGCAGACATGGACCTCCCCACCGGCTACAGCGTGAAGGTGCTCGGAGAGTCCTCAGAGCTGGACGCCGCTCAGTCGACCCTTGCCCTGTTCGGCATCGCAGCGCTGCTGGCCATCTTCCTCCTGCTCCAGGCTGCGTTCGGCAGCGTTCGACTCGCGGCGCTGGCGTTCCTGCTCCTTCCGGTGTCCTTGGTCGGCGGAGTGCTCGCCGTCTGGCTGGGCGGAGGCATCTTGTCGCTGGGGTCGCTGATCGGATTCCTGACCGTGTTCGGCATCGCCGCACGCAACGGCATCTTGATGATCAGCCACTTCCAGCACCTCGAACACGAGGAGGGCATGGAATTCGGGCCCGAGCTCGTCCTGCGGGGTGCGTCCGAGAGGCTGGCGCCGATCCTGATGACGGCACTCGCCACGGGGCTCGCGATCGTCCCCCTCGCGGCGGCCGGCAGCATCCCCGGACACGAGATCGAGCATCCGATGGCGTTGGTCATCCTCGGTGGCCTCGTCACCGCCACGCTGCTGAACCTGCTGATCTTCCCGTCGCTGTACCTGAAGTTCGCCAAGTCCAGGAGCGAACGATCCCCGGCGATGGCGGCGTGATCGACCACAGATTCCTCGGGGCGACAGGTCGGTTCTAGCCGACCTGTCGCTGCCCGGTCCAGAACGGTGCTCGGAGCGCCTTCTTGTCAGGCTTGCCGAGGGCGGTGAGCGGTAGGGAGTCGACCACGATGACCTGCTTGGGCGACTGCACAGCGCCCTTGCGCTGCTTCACCGACTCCTGGATCTCTGCCGTCAGTCGCGCCACCGACTCGTCGTCTCGCGGCGCGTCGTCCCGGAGGACGATGATCGCGGTGACCGCCTCGCCGAACTTCTCGTGCGGTGTGCCGATCACGCCGACCTGGGCGACCGCCGGGTGCTCGGCGACGACGTCCTCGACCTCGCGGGGGAACACGTTGAAGCCGCCACTGACGATCATGTCCTTGACGCGGTCGACGATGAACCAGAATCCGTCCTCGTCCTCCCGAGCGACGTCGCCGGTGTGCAGCCAGCCGTCACGGAAGGCCTCGGCGGTCTCAGTCGGCTTGTTCCAGTACCCGCCAGCCACCACGGGACCGGCCACGCAGATCTCGCCGGGCTGCCCGGGTTCCACCGGTTGACCGTCCTCCCCCAGCAGCGCCGTGCGCAGGAACGCACTCGGGTCGGCCACAGCTGGCGAGTCGCTCGGGAGTGTGGTCGGCCTTGGCCAGGTAGGAGATGACCATCGGCGCCTCGGACTGGCCGAAGTACTGAGCGAAGATCAGGCCGAACCGGTCGATCGCCTCGGCCAATCGAGTGGGGTTGATCGCAGCGGCGCCGTAGTAGACGGTCTCGAGGCTGGACAGGTCGCGCGTCCGCGAGTCCGGGTGGTCCATCAGCGCGTAGAGCATGCTCGGCACCAACATCGTGGCCGTGATCTTCTGCTCCTCGATGGTGCGCAGCACGGTGGCCGGGTCGAAACCGGGCAGCACCACGAGCCGCCCGCCCTTGGCGACCGTCGGCGCGAAGAACGCAGCACCAGCGTGGGACAACGGTGTGCAGATCAAGAACGTGGGGGCCTCGGGCCATTCCCACTCGGCCAGCTGCACCTGGGTCATGGCGGCGATGCTGGCGGCGGTGCCGATGACGCCCTTGGGCTGACCGGTCGTTCCGCCGGTGTAGGTGACGCCGACGACGTGGTCGGGTGCCAGGTCCTTCGCGACCAGCGGCTGCGGCGTCGTAGGTCGCGGCCTTGGCCGCGAGGTCGTCGATCGTGATGACGGTGGTGAGCGAAGGACACCTTCGCCTGCAGCGCCTCGGCCCGCTCCAGGAACATCGGAATGTTGTCGACGATGAGAGCAGTGGCGCCGGCATCTGCCAGCACGTAGGCATGGTCGTCCAGAGAGCCGAGCGGGTGCAGCGCAGTGCGCCGATAGCCCTGGGTCTGACCTGCTCCGATCAGGAACAACACTTCGGGCCGGTTGGCGGCCAGAAGCCCCACCGCAGTCCCGGTGCCGGCGCCCAGATCCTCCAGCGCCCGCACGTAGCAGCTCATCTGGTCGGCCATCTCCTGGCCGGAGATGCTGTGGTCCCCCAGCTGAAGCACCTGGGCGTTGCGGTGGCGGCGGAGTGAATGCAGCAGCATCTGTCCTGAGTGCGGACCGCGGTAGGTGTCGTCGTGTGGCTGGCTCATGGTCTACCGATCGCCCCGACCGGGGCCCTTGACCCGCGGATCGTCCTGATAGTTGACCGCATCGCGCCCTTCCGCACCGGCGGAGTTGATCGTGATGCCGCCGTCGACATCCAAGATCGTTCCGGTGACGTAGGACGACGCGTCCGATGCCAGGAACAGGGCCGCGTCCGCGACGTCGGCGTGCGTGCCCCACCGGCGCAGCGGTGTGGACGCCGTGATCCGCTCCTTGACGCCCGGCATCGTCGCGATGACGTTGTCCATGCCGAAGGTGTCCTCGATCGGACCCGGGCTGATCCCGTTGACGCGCACACCGGCAGGGCCCCACTCGATGGCGAGGCACTTGGTGAGCATGTTGACCGCGGCCTTGCCACTGCAGACATGGCTCTGGAAGGGCAGCGGCTTGACCGCCTCCGGCGCCGTGATCGCGATCAACGACGCGCCTGGCGTACGCAGGTGCTCGAAGCTGGCGCGATACAGATTGAACGTCCCGAGCAGGTCGATGTCGATCACCGACTTGAACGCGGACGCCGTCATGCCCAGCGCCGGCGCGTAGAAGTTGCCCGCTTGCCCGGCGATGACGATGTCGATGCCACCGAAGGTGTCAGCGGTCTCCTGCATCGTCTCGGCCACGCGGTCGTAGTCGCGGGCGTCGGCGGGAAGGCCCAGTGCCTCACCCCCGGCATCGCGGATCTCCTGAGCCGCTGAAGCGCATCGCTCGACATCGCGACTCATCACCGCCACCTTGGCGCCGTGCTCGGCGTACCGCTTGGCGATCGCCAGATTGAAGCCGCGGGTTCCCCCGGCGACGTAGGCGACCTTGCCCTCGAGGATGTTCGTTCCGAAGACGCTCATGCCGTGGCCTCAGCGCTGGTGAACGACGCCATGGTCCGGTCGGGTTCCCAGAACGCCTTCATCGACGCGACGCGACCGTCGTCGTTGACGACGTAGACCATGATCAGGTCGGTCGTCGTGTAGCTGCCGTCGGCGAAGGACGTACGAATGTGTCCGATGTTGGCGCACGTGTTGCTGCCGGGATTGGCGAAGGAGTCGGTGATCTCGAAGTGGAACGTGTCGACTGGGTGCGATCGCGAGCTCCCAGAACGCGCGGATGCCATCGTGGCCGCGATGTCCCTTGCCCTCGGCGTCGAACATCGACGGGCCGACCGGATCTTCCAGCAGTGCGTCCTCGGCATAGACCGTGAGCCACTCCTCCAGGTCGCCCTTGGCGACGGCGGAGTAGGAGCGCTGCGAGGCGCTGCGAGCCGGATGCTCGTCGTTCGGGGCGTTCCAGCTGATGGCGTCCGATGTGATCATGGCGGCAATACTAGAACACGTTCCACTTTCGGTCGATGGGTTCGCGGAGAACGATCCGGAATGGCTCAGACCCCTTGCCCCCAAAACTAGAACATGTTTCACTTTGCCGCATGGGCACACCCGGAACGCTGCACGCTCCTCTGGACGTCGAATTCGACTACACCCGCTCCCTCGGCCCCACCCTCTCTGGATTCATGACCGGCCTCAAGCGCCGTCAGATCCTCGGCGGCGTGCTGTCGGACGGCACGGTGGCAGTTCCGCCGCCGGAGTACGACGCGACGTCATTCGATCCGATCACCGAGCTGGTGTCGGTCGCTGACGTCGGCGCGGTCCAGAGCTGGGCTTGGGTGCCCGAACCCGTGCCCGGCCAGCCACTGGACAAGCCGTTCGCGTTCGCGCAGATCGTGCTCGATGGCGCAGACAAGCCCCTGCTCCACGCCGTCGCGGTCGACTCGGCCGCCGACATCCAGACCGGCATGCGCGTCCGAGCAGTCTGGGCCGACGAGCCTGTCGGCGCCATCACCGACATCCGCTGGTTCGAGCCCGAGGGCGACGCACCCGCGACGACGCCCGGCCCCGAAGGCGACGCGGTCGAGGGCATCGTCTCGCCGGTCAAGCTGTCGTACGACTACGCAGCCTCGCCGGAGGAGTCGAAGTTCTTCCGAGGTCTGGCCGACGGCAGGCTCATCGGTCAGCGGTGCCCGGTCTGCGAGAAGGTCTACGTTCCGCCGCGCGGCGCGTGCCCGGTCGACGGCGTGCCCACCACCGACGAGGTGGAGGTCGCCGATCACGGCACGGTCACCACGTTCTGCATCGTCAACGTGCCCTTCACCGGACAACAGATCCCGATCCCCTACGTGTCGGCCTACGTGCTGCTCGATGGCGCCGACATCGCCTTCTTGCACCTGATCCTCGGCATCGACGCCGCGGACGTCCGCATGGGCCTGCGGGTCAAGGCGGTCTGGAAGCCCCGCGACGAGTGGGGCACCACGATCGCCAACATCAGCCATTTCGAGCCGACCGGCGAACCCGACGCCGACTACGAGACCTACAAGGTGCACCTCTGATGACACGAGATGTTGCGATCGTCGGTTTTGCCGACCGTCAGATGAAGGAGTTCGACGGCTCCCCCACCTGCGTGGAGCTGCTCGTCCCGATCTTTGCCGAGGTGTTCGAGCAGACCGGCTGGACCAAGGACGACATCGGTTTCTGGTGCTCGGGCTCGAGCGACTACTTGGCCGGGCGCGCCTTCTCGTTCGTGTCGGCCGTCGACGCGATCGGCGCGCTGCCGCCCGTCATGGAGTCGCACGTCGAGATGGACGCTGCGTGGGCGCTGTACGAGGCCTGGGTCAAGATCCAGACCGGTCTCGTCGATTCCGCACTCGTGTACGGCTTCGGCAAGTCCAGCGCCGGCGTGCTCCGTCGGGTGCTGTCACTGCAGATGGACCCGTACACGGTCACCCCACTGTGGGCCGACGCCGTGTCGATCGCGGCGATCCAGGCTCGCTCCGGTCTCGAAGCAGGCACCTTCGACGAGGGCCAGATGGCCGACGTCGTGGCGCGCTCGATGAGCGACGCCGCCGGCCACGACAGCGCGATCCGCAAGGGCGCCACGACATCCGATGACGTCCTCGCCCAGCCGATGTACGCCGACCCGCTGCGCCGCTGGGACTGCGCCCCGGTCTCCGACGGCGCAGCCGCCATGATCATCACCGCCGCTGACGCACCGGGCTTCGACAGGCTCAAGGGCCCCAAGGCGTGGATCACCGGCTTCGAGCACCGCATCGAACCGGGCGCACTCAACAGCCGCGACCTCACGGTGTCCGAGAGCGCAAGGTCCGCGGGTGCCGCCGCGGGAGCCGACGGGGTCGACCTGGCTGAGCTGCACGCGCCGTTCTCGCACCAGGAGCTGATCCTCACCGAAGCGCTGGGACTGGGCGGCGACGTGCGCATCAATCCGTCAGGTGGGGCGCTGACCGCCAACCCCATGTTCACCGCCGGACTCAACCGCATCGGCGAGGCCGCCAAGCAGGTGTGGGCTGGCGACTCCCAGCGCGCACTCGCGCACGCCACGTCAGGACCTGCCTTGCAACAGAATCTCGTGCTCACGATGGAGGGCCGCTCATGAAGACGCTGGCTGCCGTCATCGGTGTGGGCCAGACGCATCACCGCGCCAAGCGCGGCGACGTGTCGATGGCCGGACTCGTGCGCGAAGCCATCGATCGAGCGATGGCCGATGCCCAGGTGACGTTCGATGACATCGACGCGATCGTCATGGGCAAGGCGCCTGACCTGTTCGAGGGCGTCATGATGCCCGAGCTGTACCTCGCCGAGGCGCTGGGAGCGCCCGGCAAGCCGCTGTTGCGCGTGCACACCGCCGGCTCGGTCGGCGGCTCGACCGCCATCGTGGCCGCTTCGCTGGTCGAGGCCGGCATCCACGAGCGGGTCCTGACCGTCGCGTTCGAGAAGCAGTCGGAGTCCAACGCCATGTGGGCGTTGTCGGTGCCCGTGCCGTTCATCATGCCGGTGCATGCCGGTGCTGGCGGCTACTTCGCTCCCCACGTGCGCTCCTACATCCGTCGCTCCGGCGCTCCGGACCACATCGGGGCCATCGTGGCTGCGAAGGATCGCCAGAACGCCCTCAAGAATCCGTACGCCCATCTGCAGAATCCCGACACCACGGTCGAGTCGGTGATGGCGTCGCAGATGTTGTGGGACCCGATCCGCTACGACGAGACCTGCCCATCGTCCGATGGCGCGTGCGCGCTGGTGATCGCGTCGGAGGCTGCCGTCGAGAAGTCCGGGATCACCAATCCCGCCTGGATCCACGGCACCCAGATGCGCAGCGAGCCCACCACGGCGGCCGAGCGCGATCAGGTGAACCCGCACGCCGGTCGCGACGCCTCAGCGGCGCTGTGGAAGCAGGCCGGCATCACGTCGCCGATCGACGAGATCGACTGCGCCGAGATCTACGTGCCGTTCTCGTGGTTCGAGCCGATGTGGCTGGAGAACCTCGGCTTCGCCGAGCAGGGCGAGGGCTGGAAGCTCACCGAGGCCGGCGACACCAAGATCGGCGGACGTCTCCCGGTCAACATGAGCGGCGGCGTGCTGTCCTCGAACCCCATCGGCGCCAGCGGCATGCTGCGCTTCGGCGAGGCAGCCCTGCAGGTCATGGGCGAGGCTGGCGAGCATCAGGTCGACGGCGCCCGCAAGGCCCTCGGCCACGCCTACGGCGGCGGCTCACAGTTCTTCGCCATGTGGGTCGTCGGCTCCGACAAGCCCCAGCACTAGTCCAGCACGACAACGGCCGGTCACCCCGAAGGGTGACCGGCCATTTCGCAACCATGGGCCGCTTTCGCAACCGTGGGCCGAGCGAAGCGAGGCGTCACGCGTACTTGACCTGCAGCTCCTTGATGCCGTTGATCCAGCCGTGGCGGAGCCGGCGGGGCTCGGCCACCTTGCGTGATGTCGGGCATGTGGTCGGCGATCGCGTTGAACATGAGCTCAACCTCCAGCCGGGCCAGGTTGGCGCCGATGCAGTAGTGCGCACCGTGCCCACCGAACGCGAGGTGCGGGTTCGGGTCGCGCATGATGTCGAAGACGTCCGGGTTCTCGAACACGTCGGCATCGTGGTTGGCGCTGGCGTAGAACAGGCCCACGCGCTGGCCCTTCAAGATGTCGATTCCGCCCAACGTGGTGTCGGTCGTCGCGGTGCGCTGGAAGGACGTGACCGGCGTGGCCCACCGGATGATCTCGTCCACCGCTGTCGTTGGACGCTCGCGCTTGTAGAGCTCCCACTGATCCGGGTTGTCGAAGAACGCATTCATGCCGTGGGTGATGGCGTTGCGCGTGGTCTCGTTGCCCGCCACCGCCAACAAGATGGTGAAGTAGCCGAACTCGTCGGAGGTCAGCCCCTCGCCGTCCTCGCCGGCCGTGACCAGCTTCGTCACGATGTCGTCACGGGGATCGGCCTTGCGCTCCTCGGCCAACGCCATGAAGTAGCCCAGGATCTCGATGCTCGCGGTCTCCGGATCCACGTCGTACTCAGGATCGTCGTACGACATCATCGAGTTCGACCACTCGAACAGCTTCTTGCGGTCCTCCTGAGGAACACCGAGCAGCTCGGCGATGGTCTGCAAGGGCAGCTCGGCGGCCACCTCTTCGACGAAGTCGCCCGTGCCCTTGGCCACCGCGGCCTTGACGATCGCCTCGGAGTACTCGGCGAGACTGTCGCGCTGCGCCATGATCGACCGCGGCGTGAATCCCCGGCTGATGGTCTGGCGGAGCTTGGTGTGATCTGGCGGATCCTGGTTGATCAGCATGACGCGTTGCATCTCGAGCTGCTCGCGTGTCATCTCCGGGGCGAACCGAATGATGGCGGTGTTCTCGCTGGTCACGAAGTCCTTGCTGCGCGAGGCCGCTGAGACTTCCTCGTGACGGCTGAGGGCCCAGTAACCGGTGCCACCCTCCATGCCGGCGCGCGACTCCTCGGGCTGCTCGACCCAGAACACGGGAGCGGTCTTGCGCAGCTCCATGAACTCGTCGAGCGGAATGCGGTCTTGGTTCAATCCCGGGTCGGTCGGGTCGAAGCCGTCAGGGATGGCGGGGGCAGCAGACTGCGTGGTCACATGGGCTCCTAGATTTCTATAACACGTTCTAGTTCTAGCATGACACGTCTCGAAGACTTTCGGAAGCCTTGTCAATTACGAGAACGTGTTCTAGTTTTACTCCATGGGCACCCCTGTGATCGTCGACGCTGTCCGCACGCCTCAAGGCAAGCGGAACGGACAGCTGTCCGGACTTCATCCCGCGGTGCTGCTGGGCATGGCCCAGGCCGAGGTCATCTCGCGCGCCGGGATCTCCGCCGACCTGGTCGAGCAGGTCATCGGCGGCAACGTCACGGCGGCGGGCGAACAGTCCAACAACATGGTGCGGCGCGCCTGGATGCACGCGGGACTTCCCAACGCCACCGCCTCCACCCAGATCGATGCGCAGTGCTCGTCGGCCCAGCAGGCGACCCACCTCATCCACGCCATGGTCGGCTCGGACCTGATCAAGGCCGGCATCGCCTGCGGCGTGGAGTCGATGTCCCGCGTCCCCCTCGGTGCCAATGTCCCCGCCGGTGCCGGCTCTCCCCGACCCGACGACTGGTCGATCGATCTGCCCAACCAGTTCGAAGGCGCCGACCGCATCGTCAAGGACCGCGGATTCTCCCGCGCTGACGTCGACGCCTTCGGTCTCTGGTCACAGGAGAAGGCCCGCGCGGCCCGCGACGAAGGCCGCTTTGCCCGCGAGATCTTCGCCATCAAGGCGCCGGTTCTCGGCGACGACGGGAAGCCCACCGGCGCCACCGAGGTCGTGGACGCCGACCAAGGCATCCGCGAGACCTCGCTCGAGAAGCTGGCCAGCCTGAAGCCTGTGCTTCCTGACGGATTCCACACCGCCGGCACGTCCTCGCAGATCTCCGACGGCGCCTCTGCGCTGTTGATCATGGACTCCGATCTCGCCGCCTCCCTCGGGCTCACTCCGCGCGCCCGCATCGTCTCCAGCTGCCTGGTGGGATCCGATCCGTACTACCACCTGGACGGACCGGTCCAGGCGACCGAGAAGCTGCTGGCCGACACCGGCATGAGCATCTCCGACATCGACATCTGCGAGGTCAACGAGGCCTTCGCCGGAGTCGTGATGTCGTGGGCCAAGGTCCACGCCGTCCCCGATGACAAGATCAACGTGAATGGCGGCGCCATCGCGTTGGGACACCCGGTCGGTTCCACCGGCACCCGCCTGTTGACCACAGCGCTGCACGAACTGGAACGACGCGACGCCAGCACGGCCCTGATTTCC
The DNA here is from genome assembly GCA_963769445.1 of uncultured Actinomycetota bacterium. Classification (GTDB taxonomy): domain Bacteria; phylum Actinomycetota; class Actinomycetes; order Propionibacteriales; family Nocardioidaceae; genus Aeromicrobium. Next base: position 1,267,896 of record CAVYLO010000004.1, read on the forward strand.
ATGTGTGCTGGTGGCGCTCAGGCGTCAGGCACCATCATCGAACGCATCTGACGAAGGATCGCCATGACTGACAAGAACTCACGGGGCCACAACCTTCTGGGCGACGAAGCCGACTACGTCGTCGTCGGTGCGGGCAGCGCAGGTTCAGCCGTGGCTTCGCGCCTCGCGGCATCCGGTGCGTCGGTCATCCTGCTCGAGGCCGGCAAGAAGGACACCTCGCTCATCGTCACCAAGCCCGGCATGATGGGCCCGATGCACGCGGTCCCCCAGATCAAGGGTCAGTTCGACTGGGGATTCAAGACCACGCCGCAAAAGCACATGCTCGACCGCGTGATCCCGCAGACCCGCGGCAAGGTGGTCGGCGGGTCGAGCTCGGTCAACGGCTTGCTCTGGGTGCGCGGCAACCGCGCGAACTACGACAGCTGGGCCGCTGAGGGCAACACCGGCTGGGACGCAGATTCGGTCAACACGGTCTACCAGCGCGTCGAGGACTTCGAGGACGGCGCCAACGACTACCGCGGCGCCGGCGGCCCGATCAAGGTCACCCGGCACACGCAGCCGACCGAAGCCTCGCTGCAGTTCGAGCAGGCCGCCGTCGACACGCTGGGCGTCAAGAACCTCCCCGACTACAACGCCGCCGAGCAGGAGGGCGTCAGCCGATTCCAGCAGAGCGGCCACGGCGGTCTGCGCTACTCGTCCTCACGGGGCTACCTGACCAACGCCGATCGGCCGACCCTGCAGGTCCAGTCCGAGGTCCACGTCCAGCGCATCGTGATCGAGAACAGCCGCGCCACCGGCGTCGAGGTGACCGACAAGAAGGGCGCGAAGCGCACGATTCGTGCTGGCAAGGAAGTCATCGTCTCGGCCGGCGTGTTCGGATCGCCGCAGCTGCTGATGCTCTCGGGCATCGGCCCGGCGGCGCACCTGGCCGAGCACGGCATCGAGGTCAAGGCTGATCTGCCCGTGGGCGACAACCTGCACGACCACTTGTTCGCGCCGACCACCTTCATCATGCCCAACGCCATCCATCGCGGCATTCCCACGTACTTCGCCCGTGGACTGGCCAGGGAGATGACGCGCGGCGGATCGTTCCTGGAGAACACCGTCTTCGAGTCGGTCGCCTTCGTGCGCACCTCGCTGGCCACCGACGCCCCCGACATGCAGCTGCACGTCCTGCCGTGGGCCTACCCGTCGCCGAACCAGGATGCGCCGATCCGGCACAAGGTGGATCGCCGCCCAGCACTGACCATCCTGTCCACCCTCATCTACCCGCGCAGCCGGGGCACGCTGCGCCTCGCGTCCAACGACCCGAGCGCGGCGCCGCTGATCGACATGAACTACCTGGCCGAGCCCGACGACCTGCAGGTTCTCCTCGAAGGCGTGGAGATGATCCGCGAGGTGATGGCGTCCGCAGCGTTCGGCGGCAACGTGAAGTCCGAGCTGCACCCCGGCACGGCCATCGACTCCAAAGCGCTGAAGTCCGAGCTGCTCAACCGCGCCACGACCGTCTATCACGGTGTCGGCACCTGCCGGATGGGCACGGACGAGCGAGCCGTGGTCGGACCGGACCTCAAGGTCAGGGGCATCGAGGGTCTGCGCGTCGCGGACGCGTCGATCATGCCGTCGATCATCGGCGGCAACACGAACGCACCGTCGATCATGATCGGCGACAAGGCCGCCGACCTGGTGCTCGCATGAGCACACCAGCGTCCGGCCGCGCTGACTCCCCAGTTCCTCGAAGGGCTGGTCCGGCGGGTTCCTGGCGGAACCGGCAACACCTGGAAGCTGACCGAGGTCTACACCGGCGATCTGCTGGTCGAGCTGCCTCAGTCGTCGCCCGAGGACGTGGCACGGGCCTTCGACACCTCCCGCGCTGCCCAGCAGATCTGGGGTTCCTGGTCGATCAAGAAGCGACTCAAGGTGCTCAAGAAGTTCCATGCCCTGGTGCTCAAGAACCAGTTCCTCATCACTGACGTGATCCAGGCCGAGAGCGGCAAGAACCGGCGCATGGCCTTCGAGGAGACCTGCGACGTGCCCATGGGCACCAGCCACTACATCAAGCGGGCGCCGTCGCTGCTGAAGGACCGCAAGCACGCGGGTCCGGTGCCGGTGCTGTCGTACTCCACCGAGGTGCGCCGCCCCAAGGGCGTGGTGGCGATCATCGCCCCGTGGAACTTCCCGTTCGCGACCGGAATCTCCGACACCATCCCGGCTCTCATCGCGGGCAACGGCGTCGTGCTCAAGCCGGACAACAAGACTGCCCTCTCCCCCTTGCTCGGCGCCCAGCTGCTCGAGAAAGCAGGCCTACCGCCGGGCTTGATCCAGGTCGTGTGCGGCGAGGGCCCCGACGTCGGTGAGCCGATGCTGGAGAACGCCGACTACGTGATGTTCACCGGTTCGACCGCGACCGGCCGGGTCATCGGCGAGCTTGCGGGCAAGAACCTGATCGGCGCCTGCCTCGAGCTCGGCGGCAAGAACCCCATGCTCGTCCTGGATGACGCCAACGTCGACGAGGCCGTGCACGCGGCGCTGTTCGGCGGCTTCGGCAACTCCGGCCAGATCTGCATGCACATCGAGCGTCTGTACGTGCACGACGCGATCTATGAGGAGTTCCGCGCCAAGTTCGTGGCGGCCACGCAGGCGATGAACGTGTCGGCCTCGTACGACTTCGAGCCGGACATGGGATCGCTGGTCTCGGTCGACCATCGCGATCGCGTGATCGAGCACGTCGAGGACGCCAAGGCCAAGGGAGCCACGGTGCTCACCGGCGGCGAGGCGAGGCCAGACCTCGGCCCGGCGTTCTTCGAGCCGACGATCCTCGAGGACGTCACCGAAGACATGCTCGCTGGCTCGTGTGAGACCTTCGGACCCGTGGTCGGGCTCCACCGGTTCTCCAGCGACGAAGAAGGCATCGCGCTGGCCAACGACACCGAGTACGGACTCAACGCCAGCGTCTGGAGCACCGATCTTGATCGGGCTCAGTCAGTGGCCCGCCGCATCGACTCAGGGAACGTCAACATCAACGACATCCTGGCGACGGCGTTCGCCTCCAAGGGCACGCCGTCCGGCGGGCTCAAGAAGTCCGGCGTCGGCGCGCGTCACGGCGACCAGGGGCTGCTCAAGTACACCGATGCCCAGAACATCGGCGTGCTCAAGAAGCAGGTCATGGAGCCGCAGGGCAAGCAGACCTACGAGGCGTACGCCAAGCAGACCCAGCTGTCGCTGAAGCTGATGCGCAAGACCCGCCTCCGCTAGGGAACGAGCACGACCCGTCCGGTCAGCCCACCTGCAGCAACGAGGCGTTGGGCCCGATCGGCGTCTGCCAACGGCATGCGAGCGTGGATCGGGACGTCCAGCGGGCTCGTGGCGTGATGCGCCAGCAGTGCGGCCATGTCGCTTCGGGTGGCGCCTGAGGAGCCGATGATCTGCAGTCCGAAGGTGATGACGTAGCCGATGTTGAGGTCGATGCGCTCGCCGGTGATGTTGCCGACGGCGACCAGACGACCGCCGACCGTGAGCGACCGCAGCGCGGCGTTGAAGGTGGGCGCTCCGACGCAGTCCATCGCGATGTCGACCGGCCCGCCCGGGAGCATCTTGTGAAATCCGGAGCCGTCGTCGACGAGCACCTCGGTCGCGCCCTGGGCCTGCGCACCGGCCACGTGTTCGTCGCTGCGCACCACGGCAATGACGGTCGCACCAAGACTGCTCGCGATCTGCACCGCAGCAGCACCCACCCCACCATTGGCTCCGGTGACCAGCACCCGCGAACCGGATCGGATTCCAGCCGTCGCCAGACCGCGCCACGCGGTGCCGAGGGTGCAGTTGAACACCGCGGCCAGCGCCGGTTCGATGTCGTCGGGCATGGAGTAGAAACAGCCCTCGGGGGCCGCGAGCCAGCGCGCGTAGCCGCCGTCGATCAGCAGTCCCAGGACGGCCGCGGCGCTGGTGCACAGCGACGTCTGACCCTCCGCGCACGCCTCGCAGGCACCGCAGGAGTCGCGATGCATCGTGCCGACCCGCTGGCCGACGCTCCACTCGGTGACGTCGGGTCCCACGTCGATGACTCGTCCGACGGCCTCGTGGCCGGGTGTGATGGGCACCAGCACGAACCCGAAGCGGCCGGCCCGGTCGATGCAGTCGCGACCGCACACACCACAGGCCTCGATCTGGATCACGATCTGGTTGCCGACCGCTGCCGGCGGCTCGTCGCCCGGCTCGATCACGAGATCGGTGTCCCAACCGAGCTCGGTCAATCGCGCCTTCATGCGTACATCGCCTCGGCGCGGGCCTTCAAGGCGTGGGCGACGGAGTCGAAACCGGCCTGGATCCACTCCCCCGTCAGGCTGAGGGCGAGCTCGGCGTGCTCGCCGCTGATCGTGTTGGTCGTGACGTAGGAACAGCGGGTGGGGCCCAGATCGGTGATCCACTGATCACGAACCCCCCGGACTCCCGGCACGGTGTCGCCGTTGTCGTAGCGCAGGTGGTGAGGTGGTTCGACGACCCGGACGATCTCGTTGGACACGAGCGTTTCGCCCGATCCGTCGTAGGACGGCAGCGTGAGGTCGATGGGAGCACCGACCTGCAAGGTCGTCTCGACCTGCACGGTGAACGGATTCCACTCCGGGTACCTCGCGTAGTCGACCAGCACGTCCCACACGAAGGCGGCCGGCGCCGCGATCTGCACCGTCTGCGACGTCACGACGTGTTCCCTCTCTGAGCTGCTCATGCCGGCATGTACTCCCCACCGTTGACGTCGATGACCGCGCCGGTCACCTCCGAGGCCAGGCTCGACAGCAGGTACAGGATCGCCCCTGCACACGCTTCGTCTGGCGGGATCCGGTTGAGCGGATTCCGCGAGGCGATGTCGTCGTAGACCTCCTGCTCGGTGATGCCCTTCTCCTCGGCCGTCATCGTCAGCAGGAACCGCACGCCGGGCCCGTCCAACCAGCCGAGGACGGCCTGATTGACCCGGATGCCCTTCTCGCCGAGCTCGAGCGCCAGGTACTGCGTGGCGCACCCCATGGCGGCCTTCGCGACCGCGTAGCCGCCCTCGCCGCGCATCGGCTTGCGGGTCGACATCGTGCCGACGTTGACGATCGAGCCGCCGTCCTTCATGTGTGGGACCACGGCGCGGGTCATCTCCAGCGCGCCGAACACGATGACGTCCATGGAGCGGCGCAGCTGCTTGTCCGGGGTGTCGAGCAGATCGGTGAAGCCCGGATGGGAGTAGGCGGCGTTGACCAGGCCGGTGATCGTGCCGAAGGTCTCGACGGCCGTCGCCGCAACCCGCGCGGCGTCCTCCGGCTTGCGGACGTCGCACGCCACGGCGATCGCCTCGCCACCGCTCGCCGTGATCTCTCCGACCAGCTGATCGGTGACGTCGCCGGACCTGGCGGCGAGCACGACCTTGGCGCCCTCCGCCGCGGCGCGGACAGCCAGCTTGGCGCCGAGCCCCGCGCCGACACCGGAGATGATGACGACTTCGTGGGTGAGGATCACGCTGCAACCGCCTGACGTCGCCGTGGGGAAATCTAGAACACGTTCTACCAGAGCCGCCCGTCAGGGACAACCAGTCGATAGAGTTCGGAACCTGATGACCCACGAACTCTCCAGCGATTTCAGCGCTGACTCCGGCGTCGCCCTGGTGGTCGGCGGCAGCGGTGGGCTTGGCGCGGCCACAGCGAAGATGCTGGCCGCGCGTGGCTCCAACGTCGCGGTCACGTTTCGCCACAATCGAGCGGCGGGTGCAGCGGTGGCGGCCGCGGCAGCCGACGCCGGTGTGCGGTCGTCGGCCCACGCGCTCGACCTCACCTCGGCCGACGCCTGCTCGGTGCTGCTCGCGCAGCTCGACGAGCTGTACGGCGGACTCCACACGCTGGTCTACGCGGCTGGCCCGCACGTCCCGATGATCCATCTGTCGAACGTCTCGCCCGCCGATTTTGCCGAGCAGATCTCGCAGGACGCGGTCGGCTTCTTCAACATCGCGCAGCCGGCTCTTCGTCTGCTCCGCGAGACCCGCGGTTCGATCGTCGCCATCACGACCGCCGCCACGACCCGCTATCCGGTCCGCGACGGGCTGTCGTCGGCTCCCAAGGGCGCAGTTGACGCCCTGGTGCGCGCTTTCGCGGCCGAAGAGGGTCGCTTCGGCGTCCGCGTCAACGCCGTCGGTCCGGGCATGCTCACCGACGGCATGGCAGCCCGCCTGATCGAGTCCGGCGAGCTGGATGACGCGGCACTGGCCATCACGCGGGCCAACATCCCGCTGCGCACGTTCGGCAGCGCCACCGACATCGCCGAGGCGGTCTGCTTCCTGGCCTCGAGCCGTGCCGGCTTCATCACCGGTCAGAAGCTCGACATCGACGGCGGCTACACGGTGTGACCTCGTCCAACCCCGACACCCACCAGGCATTCGCCGGACGCAGCATCCTGGTCACGGGAGCGTCGTCCGGACTCGGTGCGGCTTCCGTGCGTCGGTTCGCGGCAGGCGGCGGGCTGGTCTTCGCCGCCTCTCGCGACCAGGCGAAGCTCGCCGAGGTGGCGGAATCCTGCGCTGACCTGCCGGGCGAGGTGCAGTTCGGGCCTCTCGACGTCACCTCATCCGCCGATTGTCGGGCGGCGGTCGCGGCAGCGGTCGATGCGTACGGGCGCCTCGACGTCCTGGTCAACAACGCCGGACGGCATGACTTCCGGGTGACCACCGACGTCACCGAGGCCGAGTGGGACACCGACATCGCGCTGAACCTGAGCGGCGCGTTCCACCTCTGCCAAGCAGCGATTCCGCACCTGCTGGCGACCGAGGGCAACATCGTCAACGTCTCCTCCATGGCCGGGGTGGTCGGCGAGGCCTACTCAGCGGCGTACACGGCCGCCAAGCACGGGATCGTAGGCCTGACCAAGGCGCTGGCCGTCGAGTACCTGAAGACCCCGCTGCGGGTGAACTGCGTCTGCCCGGGCGGCATGGACACGCCGCAGGTGCACACGATCACCGCACCGGACGACGTCGACTGGGAACTGATCATGCGCGTGTCCGCCCAGCGCGGACTGATGGACGCCGACAGCGTCGCCGCCGTCATCGTCTTCCTGGCCTCGGACGATGCCTCCTCGATCCACGGCAGCATCCAGATGGTCGACCACGGCCACCTCGCCGGCTGAAGTCCCTGACGACGGAAACACCAGCGGGCTTGGCTGCCTACAAGCTGGATCTCACATCGTCCGGCGGACTGCCGGGATGACCATGCCGACGATTCCGCGGAACGTGGCCTTCGCCATGTCGAAGAAGTCGAAGTAGTCGCGCCACAGGGTGATGCGGCCGTCGTGGACCTCGAACACGCCGCAGACCCAGAACTGCAGCCGCAGCGGCCCAAACACGATCGCGTCCGTTCGTTCGTTGAGCACCGTGGAGCCGTCCACGACGTTGCGGTGGAACTTCACCTCGAAGCCCACCTTGCCTTCCATGCCGCGCAGCAGCTTCACGACGCGCTTGCCGCCGCGGATCGTGGGCAAGCCGACGTTCTGGTACACCAGATCGTCGGCGGCGAGGCTCGCGAAGGTGTCGAAGTCTTGCGCTTGAAGTGCCTCAAGAAAGGACTTCACGATCTCCGTGTTGTCGACCGAAGTGCTGCCGTACCGGTCGGCTGATCAGTCATCTCGCCAGCCTAGTCGTCATGCCACTTCTCAGCTGGCGCCGTAGACGGGTTCGGGGGCGTTGCCTTCGGCGATCAGCGCGTCGACGACCTCGCCGAGCTCGGCGGCATCCCAACGAGAGCCCTTGTCGCGGGAGGCCCCGTGGTTCCAGGCCTCCTCCAAGGTGAGCTTGCCGCCGTCGCTCTCGAAGACTCGGCCCGTCACGTGGCCAGCGGCCTCAGACGCCAGCCAGGCCACGATCGGAGAGTTGTCCTCGGGCAAGGCCATCTCTGAGGTGTCGAAGGCTCCTTCGGTCATCCGGGTCTTCGCCACCGGTGCGATCGCGTTGACCGTGACGCCGACCCGGCCGAGCTCGGCGGCGGCGACCAGCGTCATGCCGGCAATCCCGGCCTTCGCCGTGGAGTAGGTGATCTGCCCGATCGAGCCCTGCAGGCCCGCACCGGAGGTGGTGTTGATGACCCGGGCAGCCCGCTGGCGGCCCTCCTTGGACTCCGCACGCCAGTACGCCGCAGCGTGCCGCAGCGGAGCGAAGTGACCCTTGAGGTGCACCCGGATGACCGCGTCCCACTCGTCCTCGGTGGCGTTGACCAGCATCCGGTCCCGAACGAAGCCGGCGTTGTTCACGAGGATGTCGAGGCCACCGAACGTGTCGATCGCCTGGCGAACCATCGCCTCTGCCTGTTCGAAGTCGGCGACGTCGGCACCATTGACCACAGCTTCGCCCCCCATGGCCTCGATCTCGGCCACCACGTCGTGGGCGGGCGAATCGGTCTTCTCGCCATGGTTCGAGACGCCGAAGTCGTTGACCACGACCTTGGCTCCCTGCCGAGCCAGCTCGAGAGCGTGCGCCCGGCCGATGCCTCGACCTGCGCCGGTGACGATGGCGATGCGACCTTCGAGAATCTTCACTTCTGCTCCTGGGTGACGACGTGCAGGAAAACGGGGGGTTCGCCGCCGCCGTGGCAGGCGACAGTCGCGCCGGACACGTAGGAGGCGAGATCGGAACCGAGGAAGGCGACCACGCGGCCGATCTCCTCGGGTTCGGCCATCCGGCCGATCGGGATGGTGGCCTCGACGGCGGCCACCGTGGCGTCATTGCCGTAGTGATCGGCGGTCTGCTCGGTGCGGCACAGGCCGACGTCGATGCTGTTGATCCGCACCTTCGGGCCCCACTCGACGGCCAGCGTGGTGGTCAATGAGTCGACGCCCGCCTTGGCGGCGCCGTAGGACGCGGTGCCGGGAGAAGGTCGCAGCGCGGACACCGAGGAGATGTTCACGATCGCTCCCCCGGCGGCCTGTTCCTGCATCACGGCGTTGGCGGCCTTGGAGACCGTCAGCACAGCCGACAGGTTGAGACCGAGGATCTTGTCGTCCAGGCGAGAGCTGGAGTCGGCTGCCAGCGCGTAGGGCGCCCCACCCGCGTTGTTGACCAGCAGGTCGAGGCTGCCGTGCCGCTGCACCACGCCAGCCACCATCGCCGCGACGGCCTCGGGGTCGCGCACATCGCACACGACGTGCTCGGTTCCTGGGACGTCGTCGGACGCCTCGGAGCGAGCGCAGGTGACCACGGTCGCGCCGGCCTCAACCAGCACCGAGGCGATGCCGCGACCGATTCCGCGAGAGCCACCCGTCACGAGGGCCACCCGTCCAGACAAGTCCAGTGCCAAAGTCATGCTGATAGGCTACCAAGCAAACGTTAGGTAGGTAGCCATGAGCGTCACTTCCGACCTCCGCGAGGACGGCATCCTCGTCGTCACGATGGATCAGCCGCCGGTCAACGCCCTGTCTGTGCAGGGCTGGTTCGACCTGGCCGACGCGCTCAACGCCGTCGCAGCCAACCCGGCCGTCAAGGCGGTCATCCTGCGCGCCGAGGGCAAGGGCTTCAACGCCGGCGTCGACATCAAGGAGATGCAGAACAGCACCGGCTTCGACGCCCTGATCGGCGCCAACAAGGGCTGTTTCGCCGCCTTCAAGGCCGTGTATGAGTGCGCCGTCCCGGTCATCGCCGCCGTCAACGGCTTCTGCGTGGGTGGCGGGGTGGGCCTGGTCGGCAACGCCGACATCGTGGTCGCCAGCGACGACGCGTTCTTCGGCGTTCCCGAGGTGAACCAAGGCGCGCTCGGCGCCGCGACCCACATGGCGCGCCTGGTGCCGCAGCACCTGATGCGCACCCTCTACTTCACCGCCCGCACGATCCCGGCCAAGGATCTGGTGCAGCACGGCTCGGTCTACGAGGTCGTGCCGCGCGACCAGCTGGACGACCTCGCACTCAGCCTCGCCACCGAGATCGCGTCCAAGGACGGCCGGGTCATCCGCGCCGCCAAGGAGGCGCTCAACGGCATCGACCCGATCGACGTCAACCACAGCTACCGCTTCGAGCAGGGCTTCACGATGGAGCTCAACCTGATGGGCGTCAGCGACGAGCTCCGCGATGACTTCGCTGGGACGACAAAGCAGACAAGGCCAAGGGCAACCGCATGAGAGCACCGTCCAAAGAGCTGACGATCGACCAGGTCGTCGGCCGCATCGAGAGCGGCATGACCGTCGGCATCGGCGGTTGGGGCTCCCGGCGCAAGCCGATGGCGCTGGTCCGCGCGATCCTGCGCAGCGACCTGACCGATCTGCACATCGTGTCGTACGCCGGGCCTGACGTCGGCCTGCTGCTCGCGGCGGGCAAGGCCAGCAAGGTGACCTACGCGTTCGCCACGCTCGACTCGATCCCGCTGGAGCCGCTGTTCGGGCGAGCCCGTCAGGACGCCACGGCCCAGTTCCGCGAGTGGGACGAAGGCATGTTCCAGACCGGCCTGCGAGCCGCCGCCCAGCGCGTCCCGTTCCTGCCGATGCGCGCCGGCCTCGGGTCTGCCGTGATGGAGAACGACACCGACCTGCGCACCGTCACGTCCCCGTACGCCGACGGCGAAGAACTGGTCGCCGTGCCAGCCCTGACCCTCGATGTCGCGCTGGTGCACATGAACCGCGCCGACGAGTACGGCAACGCCCAGTACCTCGGGCCCGATCCGTACTTCGACGACCTGTTCTGCATGGCCGCCCGCGAGGCGTACGTCTCCACCGAGCAGATCATCGACACCGCCGGCCTCACGGTCGACGCCCCGCTGCAGAGCATGCTGCTCAACCGCACGATGGTGGCCGGCGTGGTCGAGACGCCCAACGGTGCGCACTTCACCACCTGCACGCCCACCTACGAGCGCGACGAGAAGTTCCAGAAGGCCTACGCCACCGCAGCCAAGACCCCCGAGGACTGGGCCGCGTTCGAGCAGCGGTTCCTGTCCGGCGACGAGGCCGCGTACCAAGCCGCGGTCACTGCGTTCCACGAGGAGGAGACCTCATGACCGACGTGACCCGCTCGGAGTACTGCGCCGTCGCCATCGCCGACTGCTTCGCCGACGACGGCGAGATCATGGGCAGCCCGATGGGTCTGCTCCCGACTCTCGGCGCGCGCCTGGCCAAGAACACCTCCAACCCGCGGCTGATGCTCACCGACGGCGAGGCCCGCATCCTGCGCGGCACTCCCCCGCTGGGCCAGTCCGAGGACGTCGTCGAGGGCTGGATGCCGTTTCGCAACGTGCTCGAGTCCGTGGTCACCTACGGCAAGCGGCACGTGATGATGGGCGCCACCCAGATCGACCGCCAGGGCAACCAGAACATCTCCGCGATCGGCCCGTGGGACCAGCCCACCCGCCAGCTGCTCGGCGTGCGCGGCGCCCCGGGCAACACCGTCAACAACAAGACCTCGTACTGGGTGCCCAAGCACTCGACGCGGGTCGTGGTGGAGCAGGTCGACATCGTCTCCGGCGTCGGCTACGCCCGCGCCGAAGCCGCTGGACCGGCCGCCACCAAGCACCACGGCGTCTATCGCCTGGTCACCAACCTCGGCGTCTTCGACTTCAGCGGACCCGGCCACACACTGCACGTCGTGTCGGTTCACCCCGGCGTCACGCTCGAGGAGATCCGCGAGGCCAGCGGGTGCGAGGTGCACGCAGACGCTGACGTTCCCGAGACCCGCACGCCGACGTCCGAGGAGCTCACGGTCATCCGCGAGCTGCTCGACCCCAAGAAGCTGCGCGAGCGAGAGGTTCCGAACCCGTGATCGACCAGCTGCTGTCCACGCCGCTCACGAAGCTGACCGGCGTCCGCCACCCGGTCGTGCAGACCGGCATGGGCTGGGTCGCCGGACCCAGCCTGGTCAGCGGCACCGCCAACGCCGGCGGCCTCGGCATCCTGGCCTCGGCCACCATGACCCTGGCCGAGCTGAACAAGGCGATCATCGAGGTCAAGGAACGCACCGACCAGCCCGTTCGGCGTGAACCTGCGCGCCGACGCCGCGGACGCTCCGGCTCGTTGTCGACTGCTGATCGAGCACGGAGTCAAGGTGGCCTCGTTCGCGCTGGCCCCGAAGCCCGAGCTGATCGCCAGCCTCAAGGAGCACGACATCGTCGTGATTCCCGAGCGTCGGTCTGCCCAAGCACGCGGTCAAGGTGGCCACGTGGGGCGCCGACGCCGTGATGATCCAGGGCGGCGAGGGCGGCGGCCACACCGGCTCCGTCCCGACCACCCTCCTGCTGCCGACCGTGCTCGACGCCGTCGACATCCCTGTCATCGCCGCCGGCGGATTCTTCGACGGACGCGGGCTGGCTGCGGCCCTGTCGTACGGTGCCGCCGGCGTCGGCATGGGCACCCGCTTCCTGCTGACTGCCGACAGCCGTGTTCCCGACGAGGTCAAGCAGCGCTATCTCTCCGCGGGCCTGGACGACACCGTCGTCACCAAGAAGGTCGACGGCATGCCCCACCGCATGCTCCGCACCGAGCTCGTCGAACAGGTCGAGGGCTCCTCGGGCGTTCGGCGCCTCATCCCCACGGCTCGCCGCACGCTGGAGTTCAAGAAGATGGCCGGCATGTCGTGGAAGGAGCTCGCGATCGACGGACGCTCGATGCGCAAGGAGCAGGGCCGCACGCTGGGCCAGCTCGCCCTCGCAGCCAACACCCCCATGATGCTCAAGGCCGGCCTGGTCGAGGGCGACCCGACGGCTGGTGTTCTCGCTTCCGGCCAGGTGGTTGGCGTGATCGATGACCTGCCCACCTGCGAGCAGCTGATCGACCGCGTCGTCACCGAAGCGGCAGAGTCGCTGCGGCAGGCGAACAGCTACCTGAGCCCGTGAAGACCTTCGTCGTCAGCGGAGCAGCCAGCGGCATCGGTGCCGCGACGACGGCTACCCTCCGCAGCCAGGGCGACCGGGTCATCACCGTCGACCTGCACGACGCCGACGTGATCGCTGATCTGTCCACGTCCGCCGGACGCGAATCGGCGGTGGCCGGGGTGCAGGCGCTGACCGACGTCGTGCACGGTCTGGTGCCGTGCGCCGGACTGGCCGGCTCCACCGGCGTCGACTCTGCACTGGTGGTCTCGGTGAACTTCTTCGGAGCCGTCGCGCTGGTTCGCGGCCTCCAGCCCCAGCTCGCGACCGCCGAGCGGCGCCAGCGTCGTGCTGCTCGCCTCCAACTCGATCACCGGCATGCCCGGCTGGCGCGCCTCGGTGGCCGACCTGTGCCTGGCCGACGACGAGGACGCCGGCTCGCGCCGATGCCGCCCTGGCCGAGTCGGTCATGGTCTATCCGGCCACCAAGGCCGCGCTGGCCTGGTGGGCGCGCCGCGAGGGCGTGACCGAGGAATGGATCGGGCAGGGAATCCGGCTCAACGCCGTGGCGCCCGGCATGATCGACAGCCCGATGACTGATCAGCTGCTCGCTGATCCCGAGATCGGACCGCTGGTCGAGGCCTACCCGACCGCTATCGGTCGCCCGGGCAGACCCGACGAGATCGCCGCTCTGATCGCGTTCCTGCTCTCCGACGCCAGCAGCCTGATGGTCGGCTCAGTCGTCTACGCCGACGGCGGCACCGACGCCATGCTGCACCCCAAATCCCCCGAAGGCTGGGACGTCTCCTAGCCCGCCTGGGGCGACTAGCGGCTTTCGAGGTACTTCTTGAAGTCCTTGCTGCCGGTGTCGAGAGCGGTCTTGAGCACCTTCTTGAGCACGAAGCCGGGCATGGGCACCTTGACGCCGATCGTCAGGTCCAGCTTGATGTGGGTCCCGGAGTCGGTGGGCGTCAGCGTGTAGGTGCCGACCTGCTCGGACTGCACGCCACTCTCGGCGAGCGTCCAGGTCACGGAATCGAGACCGTCCCACGCGTAGTCCGTGACCTCTTCGTCCTTGAAGCCCGCGGCGCTCACCTTGGCGCGCACGCGCTTGGGGCGGCCGTCATCATGCCTCGACTCGACTTCGGCGCTCTGGTGCGGGCCCGAACGCGTAGGCAGGTCGTCGATGTTGGCGACCGCGTCCATCACCTCTTCAGGTGTTGCTGCGACGTCGAATTCGGTGCTTCCAGAAACTGCCATGGCCTAGATCCTCTCGATGATGGTGACGTTGGCTTGTCCGCCGCCCTCACACATGACCTGCAGGCCAAAGCGGCCGCCGGTGCGTTCCAGTTCGTTGAGCAGCGTGGTCATCAACCGGGTGCCGGTGGCGCCGATCGGGTGGCCCAGCGCGATGCCTCCGCCGTTGACGTTGACCTTCTCGTGCGGCACGTCCAGCTCCTGCATCCAGGCGAGCACCACGGAGGCGAAGGCCTCGTTGCACTCGAACAGATCGATGTCCGAAACCGACATGCCGGCCTTGGTCAGCGCGTACTTGGTCGCGGCGATCGGGCCGGTGAGCATCCAGATCGGGTCGTCGGCTCGCACCGACATGTGGTGCACACGGGCGCGGGGCGTGAGCTGGTGGTCAGCGACCGCCTGCTCGGACGCGATGAGCATGGCGGTGGCTCCGTCGCAGATCTGCGACGCGACGGCAGCGGTGATGCGGCCGTCGGGGCCCAGCGTCTTGAGCCCGGCCATCTTCTCCAGCGAGGTCTCCCGCGGGGTTTCGTCGGTGGTGAAGTCGCCGACCGGGGCGATCTGGGACGTCGAACCGACCCTCGGCGATCGCCGTGCGGGCACGCTCGTGCGAGGCGAGCGCGAACTCCTCCATCTGCAGGCGGCTGATGTCCCACTTCTCGGCGATCATCTCGGCGGACTTGAACTGGCTGACCTCCTGATCGCCGTAGCGCGCCAGCCACCCGGGCGACTCGGCGAACGGCGTGGTGAAGCCGTACTGGTCGGCCACGAGCATCGCGGCGGAGATCGGGATGGCGCTCATGTTCTGCAGCCCGCCGGCCACGACGAGGTCCTGGGTTCCGGACATCACGCCCTGGGCCGCGAAGTGCACCGCCTGCTGCGAGGAGCCGCACTGCCGGTCGATGGTCACGCCGGGAACGTGCTCGGGCAGACCGGCGACCAACCACGCGGTGCGGGCGACGTCGCCGGCCTGCGAGCCGATGGTGTCGCAGCAGCCCATGATGACGTCGTCGACGGCGCCTGGATCGATGCCGGTGCGGTCCATCAGCGCCTTCAGCACGTGGCCGCCCAGATCGGCCGAGTGCATCTCGGCGAGCGAGCCGCCGCGACGCCCGATCGGCGTGCGGACGGCGTCGACGATGTAGGCGGTAGGGAGAGCTGTCATGCAGGTGATCCCGTCGAGAAGGATGGTCAGGTACTGGTTGGCCACGTCGTGGTGGGTCAGCTTGGCGCCCGGGCGGTACCAGCGCACCGCCACCCACACGGTGTCGCGGATGAAGCGATACACCAGCTCGATGTCGAGATCCTGGCGCAGCGCGCCCGAGCTGATGCCCTCGCCGAGCAGGGTCAGCCACACGTCGCGCGACTGCTGGTTGCGTTCGGCCAGGTAGGCGAACCGGTCGAACGTGCCGAGGTAGTCGGCCTCGTTCTGGAAGATCGCGACCTCGTTGCGGT
This sequence comes from uncultured Actinomycetota bacterium, assembly GCA_963769445.1. Lineage (GTDB taxonomy): Bacteria > Actinomycetota > Actinomycetes > Propionibacteriales > Nocardioidaceae > Aeromicrobium. The sequence continues at coordinate 1,283,405 of CAVYLO010000004.1, forward strand.
GCTGGTCGATCGCCTCGAACGACACCCGCACGGCCGCTTCCAGCTTGGCGCGAGGGTCGTCCTGACCAGCGACGATGGCCGCATACTTGCCGAACAGGTCCTCCTGGAACGTCGACAAGATCTCGTCGACCATCGACTCCTTGGAGTCGAAGTGGTGATACAGCGAGCCGCTGAGGATGCCCGCGGCGTCGGCGATGTCGCGCACCGTGGTGTTCTTGAAGCCCTTGGTCGCGAACAGCTCTGCGGCGATCCGCAGCAGCTCCTCACGGCGGGTGGACGTCTGCGCTGGCTGCTGGGTCATGCGCGCTGGCTCGAGACGGAAACGACCTCGCCGGTCATGTACGAGGAGTAGTCAGATGCCAGGAACACCATCACGTTGGCGACCTCCCACGGTTCGGCAGCACGCCCGAAGGCCTCCTGCTGTTTCAGTTCGGCCAGCAGCTCGTCGCTGGTGACCTTGGCCAAGAACGGGTGCATCGCCAGCGAGGGAGCCACGGCGTTGATCCGGATGCCGTGCGGCGCCACGTCGAGTGCGGCGCAGCGAGTCAGCGCCATGACGCCGGCCTTGGCTGCGGCGTAGTGAGCCTGGCCCTCTTGCGCCCGCCAGCCGATCACCGAGGCGTTGTTGATGATGACGCCGCGCTTGCCGGCGTCGCGCATGCGGTTGCCCGCCGCGCGCACCGACCGGAACGTGCCGTTGAGCGTGATGTCGAGAACCTTCATCCACTGATCGTCGGTCATGTCGAGGACATCGGCGGTGCCACCGAGGCCCGCGTTGTTGATCATCACGTCGACGCCGCCGTGCTCGTCGGCGAGGTCGAGCAGCGCCTGGATCTGCGACTCGTCGGTGACGTCGACGGGCATCGAGACCACTCGCTCGGCACCGAACTCGGCGGCCAACGTCTCCTGCGCTTCGGCGAGGCGCCGTTCGTGGGTGTCGCTGATGACGACCACGCTGGCGTTCTCCTCCAGCGCGCGCCGCGCCACGGCCGCACCGATGCCGGCACCGGCGGCCGCGGTCACCACCACGACCTTGCCGGCGAGCAGGTTGTGCCCCTCGACGTAGTCGGGGGTGGGTTGTTCGGGACGCAGGACTGTCATCCTCGGGCCTCTCTCGGGAGGCCGAGCACGCGCTCGGCCAGGATGTTGCGTTGGATCTCGTCGCTGCCGCCGTACAACGTGTCGGCGCGCGAGAACAGGAAGAGTCGCTGCCACTTGTCGAGGTCGTACGAGTCGCCAGCGGTCAGCGACCCAGCGCCCATGACCTCCATGGCCAGCTCGCCGAGGCGTCGGTGCCAGCCCGACCACACCAGCTTCGCGATGTTGTCGGCGCCGGGGGTGGCCTCGGTCAGGGAGCGCACCGCGTTGGCTCGCATCACCTCGAACTCGGCGCTGTGCTTGGCCAGGCGATCGCGCAGCACGGGGTCGTCGATGGCTCCGTTGCTGCGGGCCACGTCGATCAGGTCGTTCAGCTCGCGCTCGAAGCCCGACCTGCTGCCCGAGCACCGAGACGCCGCGCTCGAAACCGAGCAGCGCCATCGCGACCTTCCAGCCGTCGCCGGGTTCGCCGACGATCATCGACGCCGGGGTGCGCGCACCGTCGAAGAAGACCTCGTTGAACTCCGAGCCGCCGGTGATCTGCTCGATCGGCCGGATGTCGATGCCCTCTTGGTCCAGTGGCACCAGCAGGAACGACAGGCCGTGGTGGCGCTGCGATCCGGGCTCGGTGCGGGCGATCACGAAGATCCAGTCGGACTTGTGGGCCCACGAGGTCCACACCTTCTGGCCGTCGATCACCCATTCGTCGCCGTCGAGCACCGCGCGGGTGGCCACGGCTGCGAGGTCGGAGCCGGCGCCGGGCTCGGAATAGCCTTGGCACCACAGCTCGTCGACGGTGCGGATGAGCGGCAGGAACCGCTCCTTCTGCTCGTCGGTGCCGAACGCCAGGAGGGTCGGACCCAGCAGCTGCTCGCCCAGGTGGTTGACCAGCTCTGGCGCATCCGCGCGGGCGTACTCCTCGTGGAAGATGACCTGCTGAGCCAGGCTCAGCCCCCGGCCGCCATGCTCGGCGGGCCAGCCAAGGCAGGTCCAGCCGTGCTCGGCGAGGTGCTTGTTCCAGGCCCGGCGTTCGTCGTAGGCCTGCTCGCCGCCGCCGGAACCGCCGACACCGCGCAAGGACTCCCACTCACCGGACAGGTGCTGGGTCAGCCAGGAGCGGATCTCGTCGCGGAAGGCGTCGTCAACAGCGCTCATGTCCGCTCCTTCCGGCCGCACGTTCCAACCCAGTGTCGTCCCGGCTAAGGTAGCCTACCAAGCAACTGTTTGGTTGGCGTGCGAAGGAGGGCCAGTGACGGAGACCGTTCCGGGACTCGTGCGGCGTGCCGCGACCGAGTTCGGCGACGCGCCCGCCTGCAGCATGGATGGACGCACGGTGTCGTTCGCCGAGCTGCACGACCTCGTGCGCCACACCGCCGCCGTCTACCGGCAGCGCGGAGTCGAAGCTGGCAGCCGCGTGGTGCTCTGGGCGCCCAACAGCATCGAGTGGGTCGTGGCCGGACTCGCGGTCACCTACGCCGGCGGCACTCTGGTGCCCGCCAACTCCCGCTACACCGCCCACGAAGTCGCCGACATCGCCGAGCGCAGCCGCGCGACGCTGGTGATCATCGCCGACGGCTTCCTGGGCCGCACCCAGATCGCGGACCTGACGGCGCTGGCGCCCAGCGCGCCGATTCTCGATCTCGCGGACCTGAGCAGTCTCACCGCAACCCCCGACGATCTGGCCGCCGTCGAGGCAGCAGCCGACGCCGTGACCGCCGACGACGTGGCGGACATCCTCTTCACCTCCGGCACGAGTGGTCGCCCCAAGGGCGTGCTGAGTGCCCACCGGCAGACCGTGGCCGCCGCCGCCAGCTGGAGCGCCGTCGGCGAAGTCACCGGCGACGACCGCTACCTGATGATCAGCCCGTTCTTCCACTCCTACGGCTACAAGGTGGGCCTGCTGGTCGGCCTGCTGCACGGCTGCGCGATCTTCCCGATGGCGACGTTCGACGCCGACGCCGCGCTGGCGCTGATCGAGAGCGAGCGCATCACGATGGTGCCGGGCGCGCCGGCGATCTTCGTCGGACTGCTCGAGGCTCCGTCGTTCGCCACCACCGACACCTCGTCGCTGCGGTTCGCCAACACCGGCGCTGCCAACGTGCCGGTGGCGCTGGTGGAACGACTGCAGCGCGAGCTGAGCTTCGACCTGGTCATCACCGCCTTCGGCATGACCGAGTGCGTGGTGGCCACCATGTGCCGCCGCGGCGACAGCGACGAGACCGTCGCCACCACCTGCGGCACCGCCATCGGCGGCATGGAGACCGCGATCGCCGATCCCGAGACCGGCAAGCACCTGCCCGCCGGCACCGAAGGCGAGGTGCTGCTGCGCGGCTCGCAGGTGATGCTCGGCTACCTGGACGATCTCGCGGCCACCGCCGCAGCGATCGACCCCGGCGGCTGGCTGCACACCGGCGACGTCGGCGTGCTGGACGACCGCGGCTACCTGCGCATCACCGACCGCCTCAAGGACATGTACATCTGCGGCGGCTTCAACGTCTACCCCGCCGAGGTCGAGCAGACGCTGGCCCACCTCGACGGCGTCGTCGAGTCAGCCGTCGTCGGCATGCCCGACGACCGCCTCGGCGAGGTCGGCAAGGCCTTCGTGGTCCGCCGCGACGACACCCTGGACGCCGAGACCGTCATCGCGTTCGCCCGCGAGCGGCTGGCCAACTTCAAGGCACCGCGTGAGGTCGTCTTCGTGGACGCCCTCCCCCGCAATCTGGGTGGCAAGGTCCTCAAGAACGAGCTGCGTGCATCAACCGAAGGGAACAGCCATGACTGAAGAGAACGTCGTCACCTACGAGGTCGTCGACCAGATCGCACGCATCACGCTGAACCGGCCGGAGTACCGCAACGCGCAGAACTCCGCCATGACCTACGCGCTCGACGCGGCGTTCCAGCGGGCCACCGACGACGATGACGTGAAGGTCATCATCCTGGCCGGCAACGGCAAGCACTTCTGCGCCGGCCACGACATCGGCACGCCGGGGCGCGACGTCGACCAGACCTTCGAGCGCAAGGCCGTCATCTGGTGGGACCACACCGACAAGGAGGGCGGCGACCAGCGCTTCGCCCGCGAGTCCGAGGTCTACCTGGGCATGTGCCGCCGCTGGCGCGAGGTGCCCAAGCCGGTCATCGCCATGGTGCACGGCGCCTGCATCGCCGGCGGCCTGATGCTGGCGTGGTCGGCCGACTTCATCATCGCCTCGGACGACGCGTTCTTCTCCGATCCCGTCGTGCGCATGGGCATCCCCGGCGTGGAGTACTTCGCCCACCCGTGGGTCATGAACCCGCGCGCCGCCAAGGAGTTCCTGTACTCCGGCGACCGATTCCCCGCCCAGCGCGCGATGGAGCTGGGCATGGTCAACCAGGTCGTCCCGATCGACGATCTGGAGAGCACCACCGTGGCGCTGGCCGGTCGCATCGCGCAGATGCCGCGCTTCGGGCTCGCGCTGACCAAGAAGGCGGTCAACCAGGCCGAGGACCTGCAGGGCATGCGTGCCGGCATGGACTCGGTGTTCGGGCTGCACCACTTCGCGCACGCGCACAACGCCGAGACCTCCGACGACTCGCTCGGCGGACTCGACGCCAAGAGCATGGCAGCGAAGAACAAGGAGCAGGGGTGAACCTCGACTTCTCCCCCGCCGAGCTCGCCTTCCGCGACGAGGCGCGCACCTGGCTCGCCGAGAACGTCCCGGCCGAGCCGTTGCCGTCGATGGACACCCCTGACGGCTTCGTCGCGCACCAGCAGTGGGAGCGCCGCCTCGCCGACGCCCGCTGGTCGGTCGTCTCGTGGCCCGAGGAGGTCGGCGGCCGTGGCGCCTCGCTGGTCGAGTGGGTCATCTTCGAGGAGGAGTACTACCGCGCCGGTGCACCCGGACGCGTCTCGCAGAACGGCATCTTCCTGCTCGCGCCGATCATCTTCGACCACGGCACCGCCGAGCAGCAGCAGCGCTGGCTGCCGTCCATGGCCACCGGCGAGACCATCTGGGCGCAGGCCTGGTCCGAGCCCGAGGCCGGGTCCGACCTCGCCTCGCTGCGCTCGACCGCCAAGCGCGTCGACGGCGGTTGGCAACTGAACGGCCAGAAGACCTGGTCGTCGCGCGCCTCGTACGGACACATGGGCTTCGGCCTGTTCCGCTCCGACCCTGAGGCCGAGCGGCACCGCGGCCTCACCTACTTCTGCTTCCCGCTCGACGCCGAGGGCGTGACCGTGCGCCCGATCGCCCAGCTGGACGGCGAGCCCGGCTTCGCCGAGCTGTTCCTCGACGACGTGTTCGTGCCCGACGCCGACGTGCTCGGCGAGCCCGGCGACGGCTGGCGGGTGGCCATGAGCACCGCGGGCAACGAGCGCGGCCTGTCGCTGCGCTCCCCCGGCCGCTTCTGCGCCGCCGCCGACCGACTCCTCGATCTGTACGCCGAGGCTCCCAACCCGGCGCTCTCGACCGCCGTGGTCGACGCGTGGATGCGCGCCGAGGCCTACCGCATCTACACGTGGGGCACCGTCACCAAGCTGGCCGCCGGTGGCGACATCGGTGCGGCCGGCTCGGTCAACAAGGTCTGGTGGAGCGAGCTCGACGTCGCGCTGCACGAGACCGCCCTCGACCTGCTCGGCCCGGTGGCCGAGGTCGCGTCGGCCTGGACCGACGGCTACCTGTTCTCGCTGTCCGGCCCCATCTACGCGGGCACCAACGAGATCCAGCGCAACATCGTCGCCGAGCGGATTCTTGGCCTGCCCCGAGAGGCGCGCGGATGAAGTTCGAACTCACCACCGAGCAGACCGGCTTCGCCCAGTCGCTCGACGACCTGCTGTCCAAGGCCGACACCGTGGCCGCCAACCGCGCCTGGGCCGACGGCGACCACGAGGCGGGCGCCGCCCTGTGGACCCGCCTCGCCCAGCAGGGCGTCACCGACCTCGCCGCCGAAGCCACTCCCGGTCGAGGTCTGCATCGCCTTCGAGGCCATCGGCCACCACGCCGTGCCCGGCCCGTGGATCGAGTCGGCGGCCTACCTGCCGCTGGCCCTGCCCGACGCTGATCTCTCCGAAGCGCGAGCCACGGTCGCCGTTCCGCCCCACGTGCCGTTCGCGCTGGACGCCGACTTCGCCACCGACACCTACGTCGTGGTCGACGGAGTTCTGCACCAGGCCACCGCAGGCGACCTGGTCGAGTCGGTCGACCCGACCCGGCGACTTTTCACTGCTATTGCTGGCGATCCGGTGGAACACGGCGACCTCGACGCCGCGTTCGATCTGGCCGTCCTCGCCGCCTCAGCCGAGCTGCTCGGCGCGGGCGAACGCGTGCTCGCCGACGCCGTGACCTACGTGAAGCAGCGCACCCAGTTCGGCCGCACCATCGGCTCGTACCAGACCATCAAGCACCAGCTGGCCGACGTGCGCATCGCCCTCGACTTCGCCCGCCCGCTGATCTACGGCGCCGCGATCGACCCCACCTCGAGCGCCGTCTCGGCAGCCAAGATCCAGAGCGCCACCGCCGCCGACCTCGCCGCCCGCGTGGGCCTGCAGGTGCACGGCGCCATCGGCTACACCGCCGAGTACGACCTGAGCCGCTGGCTCCTGCGCATCCGCGCCCTCCAGTCCGCCTGGGGCACGCCCGCCTTCCACCGCGACCGCCTGCTGACAGCCCTGCTCGATGGGCGCGGAGCTGGTCCCCAGGGAGGCCGCCCGCGGCCGACCGTGAGCGAAGCGAGGGGACACCAACTCAACCCCCGGTCCCCAGGGAGGCCGTCCACGGCCGACCGTGAGCGAAGCGAGGGGACATGACCGACCTCGCCCCCACCCGCGAGCACACCGAGCTCGCCACCAGCCTGCGCAGCCTGCTCGACAAGCGCTCCGACAGCCAAGCCGTCCGCCGCGCGACCGAGACCCCCGAAGGCTTCGACACCGCCCTCTGGTCGACGCTCTGCGAGCAACTGGGAGTGGCCGCACTGGCCATCCCCGAAGAGCACGGCGGCGCCGGCTTCACCCTCGCCGAGACCTACGTGGTGCTCGAAGAACTCGGCTACGCCCTCACGCCCACTCCCCTGCTCGCATCAGTCATCACCAGCGCCGCGCTGCTCGCCGCCGACCACCACGAACCCCTCGCCCGCATCGCCGAAGGCGCCATCGCCACGCTCGCGTGGTCTGGAGTGACCGGCCCGGTTGACGCCACCGTGAACGTCGAGTGGTCCAACGGCACCCTGACCGGCTCCGTCTCCCCCGTCCTCCACGGCCACACCGCCGAGATCCTGCTCGTCGCCGCCACCCACGACGCCGGGGTCGGACTCTTCGCCGTCGACCCCGAAGCATCAGGACTCACGCGCACCCGCGTCGACGGCATGGACTCCACCCTCAGCTTCGCCCGCCTCGACTTCGACACCGTCGCCGCCACACCCATCGCCCTCGACGGCACCTCAGCACTGGCAGCCGCCCACCGAGTCGGCACCCTCGCCACCGCAGCCCTCCAGGTCGGCTGCTCCCAGCGCGGCCTCGACATGACCGTCGAGTACACCAAGCAGCGCGAGCAGTTCGGCCGCCCGATCGGCTCGTTCCAAGCCCTCAAGCACCGCATGGCCGACCTTCTGGTGCAGGTGCAGATGTCCCGCTCCGGCGCCTGGGCCGCCGTCCAGGCCCACGTCAACGAGACCGACAACGCCGCCCGCCTCGCCGCCGCCGCCGGTTCCTACTGCTCCGAAGCAGCCATGGCCGTCGCCGCCGAGACCGTGCAACTGCACGGCGGCATCGCCATCACCTGGGAACACGACGCCCACCTCGTCCTCAAGCGCGCGCAGGCTCTCCACCAACTCTTCGGCCTCCCCCACCAGCAGCGAGCCGTCCTGCTGTGACCATGACGCCCACTTCATGAGCACGCCGTCCACCTACGCGAGCAGTTGGTCCCGGCAGCTCTTGGCGAACCAGCTCTCCCAGTCCTCTGGCGACCAGCCTCGCTGATCGACCAGCAGCAGCCACACATCTGGGTGGTTAAGGGTCCAGAGCAGATCAGTGGCCCGACGAACATCGAGTTCAGGGCGCAGGGCGTCCTTAGTCGCAAGGGTCTCGATGATCGCGCGCTGGTTGGCCCAGAAGTCAGTCTGTATCAGCTCCCACAGAGCCGCCGGATCTTCGTCAATGGGTGCGGCCTCTCGAATCACCTTGAGGATGGGCCCGATACGCGTCTTGACGATGCGCGAGTTCTCCGCTGTCATCGCCAGCTGCCGGTGAGGATCTGGCTCCAGAAGGATCTCGGTGTACCAGCTCCGTGCGGCGATCGGCGCGTCGTCCAGGTCGCCCTTCAGGGAGAGGTCCCAAACCGCTCTGAGCAGGCCGGTCTTGCTCCGGTGGGCGTTGTAGACCGTCTTGAGCGAGACGTCCGCGCGCTCCGCGACCGCATCCATCGTTGTTCCGGCGTACCCGCCTTCGACAAAGAGATCCTTGGCGGCCTGCGCCAGAGTGCGGCGTCGGGCTGAGGCTTGTCGCGCACGCGTGGATGAATCGTAGGTACGAGATCTCTTGACGTCGGTCGCCATCGGGCTAACCTAACAGTATTCGTTACTCATAACGTGTAATGAAATGTAGGGAGGTCCAAAGATGTCATCTCACATTGTTCAACCGCCAACAGCGGATCAAGTCCGCCGCCGCGTGCACCAGATGTGGGGCTCGGTCGCAGAGTCGTGGGGCAAGCACGTCGATCACGTCGAACTGCGCGCTGAGGCAGTCTCGCGCCTGATGATCGAGAAGGTGTCACCCGCTGCCGGCGACGAGGTTCTCGAGCTCGCCTGCGGCGCGGGCGGCTTGGGCTTGGCGATCGCTGGCCACGTCGCGCCGGGCGGACGAGTCGTCCTCTCCGACGTGGCGCCGGAAATGGTGGAGATCGCGTCCGCGCGGGCGATAGAGCGCTCCCACGTCGATGCAGCTGCCACACAAGTCACTGCTCAGGTCCTCGACCTGGAGCAGATTGACATGCCCGACGCTTCGTTCGACATCGTCGTATGCCGCGAGGGACTGATGTTCGCGCTTGACCCGGGTCGAGCCGTGCGGGAGATCGTCCGGGTGCTGCGCCCAGGCGGCCGATTGGCCATCGCGGTGTGGGGTCCCCGACCTCGCAATCCGTGGCTGGGAGTGCTGGCAGATGCCGTGCATCTGCACACCGGCATGCCTGTCCCTCCTGCAGGGACTCCAGGTCCGTTCTCGCTGGGCGCCGACGGCGCCCTCGAGGCAATGCTGACCGAAGCCGGGCTCGATAAGGTCAGCGTGCTGCCGGTCGACGTGCCCACGCACGACGCCTCCTTCGACGACTACTGGCAGCTGCGCATCGACCTTGCGGGGCCCCTGAAGCAACGCCTCGCCGCCCTGCCTCCCGAGGACTTGAACGCCATCCGGGAGACTGTTCGCGAAGGGCTGTCGAAGTACCAAACTTCTGACGGGCTCCGCGTTCCCGGACTCGCGTACGTCGGATTCGCACGCCGATGAACTACTGCGATTTCACTACGAAACGACCACGGCCAACGAATTGACCGGTCGCGCTAACCGACCGTCATGACGAGCGCGGCGCGCACCAGCGGTTAGCGCGGTCATCCACGCAAGGCCGGCCCTAGCCATCGCCGCGCAAACGCCCGGATGTCGTCGGCGGAGTAGGGCGGCTCCCCCGGGTACTGCAGGAACGAGACGAACATGCGCATCAGCATCTCGGCGAGGCCGGGGAGTTCGTCGTCCTGGATGCCGATCTCGGCCCAGTCGACGGGGATGCGGCGCAGGATGTCGGCGCCGATGACGAAGGCCATGCTGGTGGTGACGTCGCGGCTGAACACCTCGGTCTCGCCGGCCTGCAGCAGCAGACCGATGCTGGGTTCGGTCGGGATGACCTCGACGGCGAACACGATCGACTCGATGGCCACGTCGGCTGGTGAGTCGAAGGTCGACAGGTGCGCCACCATGCGCTCGACGTAGGCGGCCAGGCCGGCCTCGGCGACGGCTTCCAGCAGGGCCGAGTGGCTCGGGTAGTACCGATACACCGTCTGGCGGGTGACGCCCAGCTCGGTCGCGACCTCCGACACCGTGGTCTTGGCCGCGCCGAACTTCTCCACGCACGAGCGCGTGGCGGCGATGATGCGCTGGCGCGCATCGTCCTCGGTGTGCGGCGGGTTGCCCTGCCAGCCGTGATGGCCCATGGGCTCAGCCTGTCAGGGCCTCGACCCGGGCCTTCCGCCCGGTGTAGAGCAGGCCGAGGATCGCGTCGATGGCCACGAAGCAGGCGATCACGTACAGACCGCTGCCGATCGGGTACCCGTCGGGCGTGATGCCGTCGGTCGCGTCGAAGTAGGCCGGCAGCGCGGTCAGCCAGAACACGGTGAACACCGCCACCCAGGTGAGCGGGTAGATGCGCGCGAAGGTCGTCATCGGCACCACCTCGTCGGTGCCGCGGCGCGTGAAGGTCGTGAACAGGATCCACGCCCCCGCCACCCACAACAGACCCAGCTCGATGCCGAGCACCCAGGCCTGCGCCGTCACGTTGGGGGTGTCTCCACCGAAGATGCTCGACGGGATGCCGGCGATCGCCATGGTCGGCGGGGTGAGCACGCCGATCAGCACGATGCGCCAGACCAGCGACCAGCCGCGACGCGGCTCGTCGTCCGGGTTCTTGCGGCCCACGAGCTTCATGGTCAGGAAGCTCATGGCGCCGATCGACACGGCAGCGAACAGCAGCATGCTGGTCATCGGCACCGAGGCGAGCGCCGGGTGGTTGACGATCTGGTTGTCGTCGTTCCACGCCCACCAGCCCAGCTGCGGGCCCAGCTGATCGAAGATCTCGTAGAACACGTGATAGACGAACGCCACCGCGATCGAGCCCACCAGGGCTCCGCGGTTCTTGAAGATGCCCAGCACCCGCACGGTCTCGTACGCCAAGCTGGCCAGCGCCGGGTAGATCGCGATGATGTACAGCGGCAGCCGGTCCCACATGAACTGCACCGTGAACTGGTTGTGGGCGAAGATGAAGCCGTAGATCTCGTCGAGGCCGAACCACTCCGGGAAGTACAGCGGCGGCTCGGTGACGAACAGGTAGACCAGCGGCGCGAACCACAGCGCCAGGTTGATCGGGTCGCCCTGGCGGTAGCGGCGGATGGCGTGCACCAGCGCGAAGATCGCGCCGGCGATGATCAGCAGCTCCAGCACCGGCATGGTCCAGCTGGCCAGGTCGAACGGGCTGCGCACCGACACCACCGGGCTGACGTCGTTGCAGTCGAAGCCCAGCTGGCGGGTGACCTGCTGGGCTGCTTCGTCGCAGGTGGCGCTCATCGGGCGGTCTCCAGGTCAGCGGTCTGTGGCGCCGGGCGTCCAGTCCTTGCCGGGCGGATCCAGCTGCGGGTCGAAGCCGAACGGGATCTTGTGCCGGCCGAGCTTGTCGCGCACCCGGAAGCGCACCAGACCGAACAGCACGCGCGGGCTGGTGAGCATGGTGCCGATCGACTCGTCGAGGTTGAACACGCGGGCGAAGTGCTCGTCCACCACGTGGTCCTCGCGCGATGCCCCGGTGATCGTGTCGAACATCGACTCAGACGCGATGGCGAGGAACTTGCGGATCGGGGCGGGCACCACCTCGGTGCCGGTGGCGCACTCGTAGCCGCGGTCGCGGGCCATCGCCATCCCCCACGGGACCTTGAACTCCTTGGTCTGGCCGGCGAGGTAGTCGGCGAAGAACTTGGCGTCGAGCAGCTTGGTCGACTCCAGCGCGCCGCGCAGGAGCAGCGCCGACATCGCGGCCGAGCTCATGCCCTGGCCGTAGAACGGGTTGAAGGCGCAGATCGAGTCGCCCACGAAGACGATGCCCTGCGGAGCGTGGGGCATCTTGTCGTAGCGGCGCCACTTGTTGCCGGTCGAGCGGGTGAGGTGCACCTCGGACGTCGCGGTGGACGCCGCCATCGCTTCGGCGAACTTGGGCGTCTGCAGCTTCTCGGCCGCGGCGGTGAAGTCCTCGACGTTGCGAGGCATGCTCAGCCCCCACGAGCCCATGCAGGCGATGGAGCGGTTGTTCTCGATCGGGAAGAAGTTGGTGAGGTACTCGTGCTCGGGCGGGTGATCGCCCTTCGCGGCCGTCGGCATGATCACCATGTGCTTCCACCACCAGTCGTCCGACTTCTCCTCGGCGGTCGGCAGCTCGTACCAGCGCGACACGTAGGTGACCTTGGCGTCCAGGGTCTTCACCGGCACCGCGGGCCAGCCGGCGGCGACGAGCCAGTCCGAGACTGACGATCCGCGGCCCAGCGCGTCGATCACGAGGTCGGCGTCGACCTGTTCGTCGCCATCGGGAGTGGAGAAGGTGACGCCGGTGACGCGCCCGTTCGCCGCTCCCCCGTAGACGGTGTCGATGCCGGTGACCGAGACGCCTTCGCGGATGGTGACGTTGTCGAGGGCGCGCACCCGGTCGCGCAGGACGCGCTCGATCAGGATGCGCGAGCCGTAGACCATGTTCAGCGCGCCCTTCTTGCGCGGCGACCAGCCGACATCGGTCATGTGGGCGGTGTCCATCGACGCGATCAACGGCATGCCACCTGCGGCGACCAGCTCGTCCTCGAAGCCGGGGAACAGCGCCTCGATCGCGCGGCGCCCGGAGTTGAGCAGGAAGTGGGGGTGCTTGCTCTGCGGCACGCCCCGTCGATGCTCGGCATCCGGCGGCAGATCATCGCGCTCGAGGATCAGCACCCGGTCGAAGTGCGGAGCCAGCGCACCCGCGCTGCTCAACCCCGCCATGCTGCCGCCGAGAACTACCGCCGTTTTGCCGAAGGACATGTCGACCTTTCAGGTCATTCATACAAAGTATGTATGAATGTATGAATGGGATGGAGGGTTGTCAAGGTTTTCGGCGACATCAGGGCTGACCATCTCTCTGGTCACGGCGAACCCGCAGTCGTACCGTGAACTAGTGGCTCGCAACCGGACCCTGGCTTGCGTCTTCGCCCATCCCGACGACGACGCCTACGGGGCCGCGGGCAGCGTCGCTCTGCACGGCGATGACCCCGACTTCAGATTCGTCCTGATCCACGCCACGTTCGGCGAGCAGGGAGACATCCGTGAGGGATTCCGGGCGACCCGCGAGACGCTCGGGGCCGTGCGCCGGGGCGAGGACGACGCCGCGTGGCGAGCGCTGGGCCGCACCCCCGATCGGCACGAGTGGCTCGGCTTTCCCGACGGCGGGCTCGCGGGCGTGCCGCTCGAGGATGTCGTCGCGGCGGTCGCGCAGATCCTGGACGAGGAGAATCCTGCCGTCGTCGTCACGTTCGGCCCCGACGGCATCTTCGGGCACCCCGACCACGTCGCGATCGGCGCGGCCACCGACGAAGCCTTCGCTCGCGTGCGATCCGACACTCGGTCCGGCTTCCGCAGGCTGGTCCATGGCGCGGTCCCCCAGTCGGTGTTCGAGCGGTGGAACCGCCAACGGGAAGACCTGGGGCTCAACGCCTTTGATCCGACGCAGATGTATCACATGCGCGGCGTCCCGGACGATCAGATTCGGATCGTCGTCGACTGTCGGGACGTCGCCAGCCGCATCGTCGCCGGGCTCCAGGAGCACCGGAGCCAGCTGCACGTCATGTCCGACGACCCGACGAACACCGCCCAGTGGGAACGGCGCGTCGGGCGGGAGTGGTACGCGATCGCCTGGCCCGAGCCCGAGCACAACGGGCCCATGCTGACCGACCTCTTCGAGGGCCTCGACTGACCGCGCCGAGCAGACCCGCCGGTCCGGTCAGCGACTCGATCATCGCGCCAGACCGCTGCAACCCCCGGCGAAGTCGCCTGTCACGATGGATGGATGCCCGTAGATGAATTCCCGGTCGAGCACGTCACCTTGCACGGCGAGCGCGTGGCCTACCGCCGCGGCGGCGAGGGGCCCGTGCTGTTGCTGCTCCACGGGATCGCCGGCAGCTCCCAGACGTGGGTTCCGGCGATGCGTCTGCTGCAGCGCGACTTCACGGTCATCGCTCCGGACTTCCTGGGCCACGGCGACTCAGGCACCCCGCTGGGTGACTACTCGCTCGGCAACCATGCCGCCAGCACGCGCGACCTCCTCGACGTCCTCGACATCGAGCGCGCCACGATCGTGGGCCAGTCCTTCGGCGGCGGGGTGGCCTTGCAGTTCGCCTACCAGTTCCCTGAGATCTGCGAGCGTCTCGTGCTGGTCGACGCGGGCGGACTCGGCCGCGAGGTCAACTGGATCCTCCGACTCACCACGCTCCCGGCTGCCGAGTACGTCATGCCCGCGATGTTTCCACCGTTCGCTGGCCGCTACGGCAACTCCGTGGCCCAGTTCCTCCGCGACCGCGGCATGCGCAACCCGGCTGCCAGCGAGATCTGGCGCTCCTACGAGTCGTTGACCAACTCGTCGAAACGCCGCGCCTTCGTGCGCACCATGCGTGCCGTGATCGATCCGGGCGGACAGTCGGTGAGCGCTGTCACCCGCCTCTATCTGGCCGCGCACATGCCCACGCTCATCGTCTGGGGAGACAAGGACCGGATCATCCCGGTCGATCATGCTCACCAAGCCCATGCGCTCATGCCGCACAGCCGTCTGGCCGTGATGGAAGGCGTGGGTCACTTCCCCCACGCCGAGGACCCCGAGCGGTTCGTGGAGATCCTGGTCGACTTCCTCAGCACCTCCGAGCCGAGCACCTTCACGCGCGAGGAGATCCGCGATCTGCGGCGCAGGGGAGATGCGGCCCTTTCACCATCGGCGTGAGGACCAGCGCTCACACCGTTCGGCTGGAAGACGCGGGCGAAGGCCGACTCACGCCTCAGGTCTGCCGGACCGCTCCCTAGCTCGCGGCGATCGTGCCGATGGTGTCTCCGTCGGACGCCGCGCCGTCGAGCACCAGCCAGCCGATGCTGTCCCGGTGACGTCGCTGCCGACCGAGATCGCGTAGTCGGCCCCGGACTCGAGGGCGTCGGAGGAGTAGATGTACGAGTTCGAGGCCTTCGGGGTGGTGAAGGACGCGATCTGCGTTCCGTCGGCATCGGCGATGGTGATGACCGTGCCCGCCGGCACGGTGCTGCCGAAGGTCAGCGCGAGACGGGCCTGGGTGGAGTCCTCGCCCGGCGCGACGGCCATGGTGGCCATGCCGTTCGCGGCGAGCGTTCCGCCGGAGATGGAGAACGCGTCGTCCACGTCGATGGCGCCCTGGCGAATGTTCTCCGTGCCGGAGACCACCAAGGTGCCGCCTGACATGGTCATGGATCCGTTGACGTCCACGCCGTCACTGTTCGTGTCGACCACGTACGTGCCGCCGCTGAAGTCCAGGAACCGGTCGCCGTTGTCGCCTTCGGCGGGCCCGCCGAAGCCGGTGCCCTCCATCGCGGACACGGTGAGCGACCCGAGGTCATCGACCGTGTCGGTCGTCGTCGCGCCCGCCTGATCGCCGGGTGGCGCGCCGCCCTCGGGGCGATCGCCTTCGGGACGGTCGCCTGCACCGGGCTCGGCAGCTTCACCTTCGGTCGTCTCGCTCGTCGCTTCGGCGACCTCCTCGGCGCCACCGGAGACGTTGACGCCGTCATCGCTCGCCGTCACGGAGACGTCGCCACCGGAGAGATACATGTACGCACCTTCGATGCCCTCGACGCTCTCGGTGATGGTCACGTTGCCGCCGTCAATGCGCAGCACGTTGTCGGAGTGGATGCCGTCGTCGCCGGCAGCGATGGTCAGATCTCCATCGAGGACCGTGACCTGGCGAGCGGCGTCCATGGCATCGGAAGCCGACGTGAGGTCCAGCGTTCCGCCATCGACCCAGATGACGCCCACGGCCGCATCCGGCTCGTCGGCCACCGACTCGTTGTCCGATCGCAGCGCGTCGCCCTCGACGTTCGCCGTCAGGGTTCCGCCGGTGATGACCAGGTGGTCCTTGCCCCGCACGCCGTCGTCAGCCGCTTCGACGGTGACGTCGCCGCTGGTCATGACGAGGGTGTCCTTGGAGGTGATGGCGTCGGCGGCGTTCGCCGTGACCGACAGTGCGCCGTCGCCGGCGATCCACAGGTCGGCGCTCGAGAAGAGAGTCGCGTTGGGCGCGTCCTCGACCGACTCGTCCACCGCGGCGCCGGCAGCATCGGCGAGCACGTTCTGGCTGCCGTCCGCGAGCGAGACCACCACCTGCTCCGCCTCGACGACGTTGACCGCGGCCACGTCTGCGGCCGTGATGTCGACTCCGTCCAGGACGAGATTGACCACGGCGTCAGCCGCGTCGACGACGAGCGAGCCCGACGTCAGCGTGCCGCTCACGGAGTAGGTTCCGGCTGCGGTGATCGTGACGGTGTCGCCGTCAACGGTCACACCGCTGCCGCCGTCGGACGCTCCGTCGGCCAGCGTGACGTCGACGGCGTCGGCCACGTCGAAGGACAGATCCGCCTCGTCGATGTCGAGATCGGCATAGCTCAGCTCAGCAACGGGTCCGCTGAGCGAGGTGGCAGCGGTGTCGGACGTCGCGCCGGCGCTGCAGCCGCTGAAGATCAGGGTCGCGGTCAGGGCGAGGCCCGCGAAGAGGGTGGAAGGGCGTTTGTTCATGGGGCAGGCCTTTCTAGGCAGCTGCAGCAGGAGCCGCAGCAGGGACGTGGCGGCGCAGTGAGCGCGACCACCGGTTGGAAGGAAGTTCGGGGCGGAGCGCCGCCAGGGAGGTGCAGTACTTGCTGATGCGGGCGGGGCGAATCCCGGCCGCCCACAGTGCGCGGTCGACCGCGCCAGCACCGCCCGTTGATTTCGTCTCGACGATCAGCAGATCGCCGTAGTTCATCTGTCGGCCGTCCACATCGATTGCTGCGACGTGCCGGTCCACGGTGACCCGCGCGTCGTCCGTCACGAGCGTCACGCGCTCGTACGACGTGGTCAGCACCTCGGACAGGGTGTGGACGTTGTCGCGCGATCCGCTCGAACCCACCGACGAAGCTGACCGCGTCGGCAGGCAGCTGGCCATCCTGCGCACCCGCGTCGAGCCACTGTCGGCTCTTGGCCGTGGCCCCGGACGCGGCTCGCAGCTTGACCTCGACCGCGCTGGTGCCGGAGTCCAGGTAGTGCCGCGTGCGCACTTTGTAGCGGTGCGGGCGACCTCGCGCCGCGTCCCGGTAGCTGTCCAGCCCCGAGGTGTCGTAGTACGTGGACGAGTACCGGAAGCTGCGGCGACCTTCGATCTCCAGCGCGCTCGGCGTGCTGGCCAGGGAATCAAGCACCCCAGCCCAGATCTCAGGTCGGACGATGTACTTGCGGTCGACCCGGGTCTGCAGGGCGGCGGTCTCGTCCACCTCGTCGAGCGTCAGAGCGGGCAGCGCG
Source organism: uncultured Actinomycetota bacterium (assembly GCA_963769445.1). Lineage (GTDB taxonomy): Bacteria > Actinomycetota > Actinomycetes > Propionibacteriales > Nocardioidaceae > Aeromicrobium. The sequence goes on from CAVYLO010000004.1 coordinate 1,300,801, forward strand.
AGCACCGCGTCCAGCCAGGTGGTCACCGGATGCTCGCGGACGAGCTGAACGCTGGCGCCTGCTGCGAAGCCGGGCTGATGCGGGCGTCCGGCGAGGTGTCGGCGGTCTGGCCGGGTGCGGGGAGGGTGAACCGCACGTCGCACACGGTGGTCTCGGTCACCAGGTCGACCTTGCGCAGCGTCACGCGGTCGATGCGAGCACTCAGCAGGGCGCCGAGCATGTCGCGGGCGGCCGCCTCGTCAGTGATGGCGCGGTCCAGCACCATCGTCTGCTGGCGGGTGCGGGGGAACAATGCCGGGCTGTCGCCCACGGCGATGACGCCCAGCAGCACAGCCATCAGGGTGAAGCTCACGTACGGCGAGATCGATGGGAAGCCGCCGAGCAGGCCCAGCGCGATCGCGGTGAAGTAGTACGCGATCTCGGCGTGGTCCATCTCGGTGGACCGCAGGCGGATGATCGACAACACGGCAAAGATGCCCAGGCCGAAGCCCAGCGAAAGCTCCGCGGTGGCCATCGCATACGTCACGCCCATGACGCCGACGTTGATGGACAGGAAGGCGACGATCAGATCGCGGCGGCGGTGACGCGGGAAGTACAGGGCGAAGACCATCAGGGCGATGGCGACGATGTCGGCCGCGATGAAGGTGAAGACGGACATGGGATTCCTTGGATGGTCGGTGTCTACGAGGGGATGGTGATGACTTCATGCAATCCCGCCGACCTTTGAGTTCGTTGTGCATCGAAATTGCGCCTGCTGTGAATCGTGTGGGCGCAGGGATCGCAGGGCTTTTTGCCCGTGCGCGCCACCATGGGAAAACCTCGTTGAGACGCGTCGGACCGCCTGCAGGTCTAGCGGCGGCCCCGCGCCACATACGCCAGCGGGCCCACCTGCTGGACGAATCAGGCGAGAACCCACGCTGCTCTCGGTCCGCGGAGGAAGCTAAGGCTTCGAGTCCGCTCCACTCCGCTGGACGGAGGGCTCCAACGATCCGGTGATGTCGTCAGGGTCGTCGGTCCTCGGCGCGTGAACCTTCACCGGATAGTGCACGCCCTTGCAGAGCACTTCGCCGCGCGGTTCACAAGCGATTCGGTGCTTGACGAGGTGCCAGCTGGCGTCGCTCAGCAGGATTCCGCCGGGCTCGCAGTGCGACTGGATCCGGGCGGCGACGTTGGCCTGCATACCGATGGCCGTGTAGGTGACCCGTCCGCCGGATCCGAAGCTGCCGACGCTGAGCACGCCGGTGTTGATGCCGATCCTCATCGACAACGGGTCGCTAGCCCCAGAGCGGCTCCACGCGTCGTTCAGGACGGGGAAGTGCGCCTGCATGGCCTGGGCGGCCTGGACCGCGTTCAGTACCTGGTCCTCCGGATCCAGCTCTTCGGGGGCGCCGAAGATCACCATCAATCCGTCACCGGCGAACTCGGTGACCGTGCCGCCGTGGTCGTGCACGACCTGACTCATCACGCTGATGTACTCGTTGATCACCTGGGTCAGGACCTCGCCCTCCACCCGATCGGCCAGCGTGGTGAACCCGACCATGTCGCCGAACAGCACCGTCAGCCGTCGTCGGACCGGCACATCGATGCCGGCGATGTCGCCACCGACGATGTGCTCGGCCACGGCGGGCGGGACGTAGCGGCGGATGGCGTCTCGGCTGCGGCGCAGCTCCTCGCGCTGGGCGCCGATGATCTGGGACTGGCGGAACGACCGGCGCGTGACGATCTCGATGACGATGCAGACCAGCAGTGAACCTGAGTAGGCGATCCACTGCACCACGATCAGGGCGGTCACCTCGGACACGCCGAGGACTCCTGCCGTGTAGCTGTCGTACAGACGATAGGAGGCGAAGGCGACGTACGGGGTGATGGCGGCGACGCAGAACAGGGGCGCTATCCGGAAGATCGCGAAGCCGAAGAACATCACGATGAACATGCCGGCGGTCATGAGGCCGGCTCGCGACCTGGGGTCGAGATCGGAGGAGATGAGGTCGTACAGCAGGACGACGATCAGGAATCCGGCCGCGCTGTTGGCCACGGCGGCCAGCGGCATCACCGAGCGCCTGATCGACTCCGGGTAGGTGAGGGCCGTCAGGACGACCAGGATCGCGACCCATCCGGCGATCAGAGGGGTCGCGGCGGGGTGGGCCTCGGGCACCACCCACGGAAAGGCCACCAGCATGAGGAACCAGCTCGGCGCCGAGCCGATGTAACCAACGCGAGCGAACGGCATGGCGGTGGCAATCCGCCATCGGCGGTACTGCCGCTCGGTGTCCCGGTTGGCGAATCGCAGGCCGAACCAGCGCGTCGTGTGGTCGAGATCGCGGACTGTCTCCATGAACCCCCCAAGTGCTGCGGATTCGCCAGGCGGCACCAATGTAGCGCCTCAGGCCGGAATTGGAACGGAAAACCACGGAAAACACATGTGCTCGTGGCTCTGCCGTGCGTCACTCAGCGGTCCGGTACCGGCCTTCGTGGAACAGCAGGGGCTGGGTGGCATCGCCCTGACCGAGGTCGTCGACCCGGCCGATCACCAGGTAGTGGTCGCCGGCTTCGTGGACGGCGTGGACCACGCAGTCGACCCAGCCAACGGTCCCCGTGAGGCGCGGCGAGCCGAGGGCCGTGGGTTCCCAGTCGACTCCGGCGAACTTGTCCTCGGCCCGCGAGGCGAAGCCGTTGGAGAGCTCGGTCTGGTTGGCGGCCAGGAAGTTGACGCAGAAGCGGCGGGACTGACGGATGGCGGCGAAGGCGCGGGAGGTCTTCATCGGCAAGAAGGCCACCAACGGCGGGTCGAGCGAGACGCTGGTGAAGGACTGGCAGGTCATGCCGACCGGCGTCTCCCCCAGCATCGTGGTGACCACCGTGACGCCGCTGGCGTAGCGGCCCAGCACGTCGCGGAACTTCAGCGCGGCGGCTTGTGCCTCCTCGCCGTCGATGTGGACGACCTCGCCCGGGCGCCACGCGAACTCCTCGTGGCCGCCGAGGAACGAGTCGATCAGCTCACTGGGCGGCCAGGACGTCGCGGCGTCGGCGCTCATGCCGTCAGGAACTTCAGCGTCAGTCACGGAACCCACCGTCGCATCCTCAGCCCGACTGGCCGAAGGCGTGGCCCCAGTAGGAGACGGCGGTGGACTCACGAGCCACCCAACGCTCGTCGTTGACGGTCAGGCCTTCGCAGCCGAACTCGATGTCGAAACCACCGGGCGACTTCACGTAGAACGACACCATCTCGTCGTTCATGTGGCGTCCGAGCGTGGCCGAGAGCGGAGCCTTGTGCTTGCGCACTCGCTCCAGCGCGCGGCCCACGTCGTCGAGCTTCTCGACCTCGAGCATCAGGTGCACGCAGCGGCTGGGATTGGGCATGGGCAGGAACGCCAGCGAGTGGTGCCGCGCGTTCACGCCCAGGAAGCGCAGCCAGACCTTGGAACCGGGCTCCTTGCCGACGAACTCCCCCGGCATGGACATGGAGTCGCGCAGGCGGAAGCCGAGGACGTCGCGATAGAACTCCAGCGCTGCCACGTCGTCGTCGACGGGGATGACCACGTGGCCCATCCCCTGCTCGCCGGTGACGAAGTTGGCCGCGTACGGCGTGACCACGGGGCGCGATTCGTACGTGATGCCGTGGAACAGCTCGAAGACGTTGTCGAACGGGTCGGTGAACCGGATCAGCTCCTGCACGCGGCGATCGGCCAGCTCTTCGGGCGTGCCCTCGGTGACCTCGACGCCCACCTTGGTCAGGTGCTCGCGAGCGGCCTGCAGCGCGCTGTGGTCGGCCAGCTCCCAGCCGACACACTCGAGGCGGTCGACGTCGGACGGGACGATCACCAGCCGGCTGGAGACCTCGTCGATGCGGAAGTAGAGGTTCTCCGGGGTCGGTCCGCGACCCTCGGCCAGGCCGAGCACCTTGGAACCGAAGTGGCGCCACTCGTCAAGGTTGGTGGAGGCCACGCGGGCGTAGCCCATGGAACGAATGTCGATCATGCTCGACTCCTCTCGACGTGGCGGGCGAGGTAGGCCGTGCAGACCTCGTGGAACTCCTCGGCCGCCTCGATCTGGGCCCAGTGGCCGCAGTTCGGGAACACGTGCAGCGATGCCTTGGGGATCATCTTGAGCGCGACGAACGCGCCGTCCAGCGGGTTGACGCGGTCCTCGCGTCCCCAGGTGAGCAGGGTCGGGCGGCGCAGCTGGTGGGCATCGCGCCACAGCAGACCGTCCTCGAAGCTGTCCGGATTCCAGAACGACATGCCCATGGACTTCATGGCTTCCATCGAGCCTGGCGCCATGGCGTCGGCGAACCGCTCGGCCACCAGCTCGTCGGTGACCAGCTTCTGGTTGACGACCATCGAGGAGATGAAGGCGCGCAGCGCGTCCTCGGACGGGTTGGCGCCGAACTCCATCAGCCGCTTGACGCCCTCGGTGGGGTCGGCGTGGAACAGGTTGAGCGACAGGCCACCGGGGCCCATCAGCACCAGGCGGCCCACCCGCTCGGGATAGAGCAGCGCGAATCGCATGGCGGTGCCACCGCCCAGGCTGTTGCCCAGCAGGTGGATGCGATCGATGCCCAGCTCGTCGAGCAGGAGCTTGACGGCCTCAGCGGCGAATCGGAAGTAGTTGCCCTCGACCGGCGGCTTGTCGCTCTGCCCGAACCCCGGCTGGTCGATCAGCAGGGTGCGGAAGTCCGCCGCGAACGATGGCAGTGCCGGTCCGAAGTTCGACCACGCCGAGGCGCCGGGTCCGCCGCCGTGCAGCATCACCAGCGGCAGACCGCCGCCGACGTCGGTGGGCTGGCCTGCCTCGTAGTAGTTCAGCGTGAGGTCGCCGGCCTTGCCGGACCGGCGGGTGGACTCGCGGTCCATTCCTTGTTCGGCTCCGTCAGCCATCAGTACATTCCCGGGTCGACCTTGTGCCCGAACTCGGACATGCCGTACATCAGCAGCGCGCGCTCGGGATCGTTGGCGGCGTGCACGCGACCGGCGTGGGCATCGCGCCAGGCCCGCTGCAGATAGGTGCCGTTGGCCAGCGCGCGGCCACCGGACGCCTCGAAGAGCTCGTCGATCGCGTCGATGGCGCGCTGGGTGCCGAGCACCTGGTCGCGACGCACCCGCAGGCGCAGCGAGATCGGGATCCGCTCACCCTTGGCGACCAGCGCCTGCTCCTCGCGGATGTTGGACATGCACAGGGCCCACGCGCCGTCGATCGCGCTGGATGCCTTGGCGATGCGCACGGCAGCGAACGGATCGGACGACGCCTTCTCGCCGGCATAGGCCGCGCGCACGCGTGCCTGCTGCATCTCCACGTGCTCGGTGTAGGCACCGCGAGCCATGCCCACGATCGGCGCCGTGATGGTGGTGGTGAACAGCGAGTGGAACGGCAGCTTGTACAGATCGCTGGGGTTCTGCTCCTGGCCCGGACCCTTGCAGCGGCCGGTGTCGCCCATCGAGAGGGTGAACTCGTCGGGGATGAAGGTCTCCTCGACCACGATGTCGTTCGAGCCGGTGCCCGCGAGGCCCACGACGTTCCAGACGTCGATGATCTCGTACTTGTCGCGCGGCACCAGGAAGGTCTTGAAGTCGACGATCTGACCCTCGGCGTTGGTCACCAGACCGCCGAGCAGCACCCAGGTGGCGTGCGCTGAGCCCGAGGAGAAGCTCCAGCGGCCCTGCAGCATGTAGCCGCCGTCGGTGACGACAGCCTTGCCGGTCGGGGCGTAGGACGAGCTGAGACGCGTCGAGGTGTCGCTCCCCCACACCGCCTGCTGGGCGTCGTCGTGGAACAACGCGATCTGCCACGGGTGGACGCCGAGGACCGAGGAGATCCAGCCGGTCGAGCCGCACGCCGAGGCGATGTGGCTGATGGCGGTGTAGAAGTCGACCGGATCGGCCTCGAGGCCGTCGAACCGCTTCGGCTGCAGCATGCGGAAGAAGCCGGTCTCCTCCAGCTCCTTGACCGATGCCTCGGGCACCTGGCGCAAGCGCTCGGTCTCGTCCGCGCGCTCGCGCAGCGTGGGAAGAAGGTCTTGCACGGCATCGAGCACGGCCTGGGTCATTACGTCTCCTCGGAAGTCTTGAGGCCAATACTAGAACACGTTCTAGTGCAGTGTCCATCGGTGCGACCGTGCC
>CAVYLO010000005.1:0-278791 GCA_963769445.1 uncultured Actinomycetota bacterium
TGCAGCAGCACGCCTTCTCGGAGAGCCCATGGGCAGATCTCGAGCTCGTCGAGCTCGAACAGGTCCATCGTGGCCTCGGCCACGATCGCTCCGGCACGCATCTGGTGGGCACGGTCTGACGAGACACCGGGCAGCTGGGCGATCTCGTCGTTGGTCAGCTTCCCGAGGCGTCCGACGAGCGGTTCGAGCTCGGCACGAACGAGGTTGCGGGCCACGTACTGCCCTTCTCTGGACGGCGGGGCGCCGAGCATGCGAGCCAGCGACCGGAACGTCTTGCTGGTGGCGACGGCACGGTCGAAGGCACCTCCCCGCCGGATCGGGCCTGCCTGGTCGGCGATCGCGGCGCGCACGTAGGCGCGCAGCTCCCCCGTCGTCTGGCCGGTGTCGAGCCACTCGCGGGTCAGCCGGCCGGCTCCCAGCGGTACCGAGGTGGCGACGTCAGGAGTCTCGTCCGACCCGACAGCCAGCTCCAGCGAGCCGCCGCCGATGTCGAAGACGCCGAGCCGTCCGGCGGACCAGCCGAACCAGCGGCGTACGGCCAGAAAGGTCAGCCGGGCCTCATCGGCGCCGGCCAGCACCTGCAGGTCGACGCCACCGACCTCGTTGACCCGCGCGATGACGTCATCGGCGTTGGCTGCGTCTCGCACCGCCGACGTGGCGAAGGCGAGGATCGTCGAGCAACCCTTGTCCTCGGCCGCGGCCCGGGCAGAGGTCACGTAGTCGACGAGTCGCTGGATCCCCTTCTCGGTGACCGCGTTCTGCTCGTCGAGGTGCTCGGCGAGCCGCAGGGGTTCCTTCAGCGAGTGGGCTGGAACGGGGGGGCCGCCGCGGAATCCGTCGACGACCAGCAGGTGGCCGGTGTTGGATCCGATGTCGAGCACGCCGATGCGCATGCCGGCCAGTCTTTCACCTTGCTGGCGCAGGGGCAGACCCGCGGCCACCGTGGCGGCTCTACAGTGACGGGATGCCTGAAGTCGATCTCGGATTCCCCCGCACGCACGTGGAGTTCACGAACCCCACCGACGCGGCCGAGGTGTTCCGTTGCGATCTGACCTGGCTGACGTCGCGCTGGACGTGCATCTTCGGACAGGGCTGCCCCGGCATCTATGAGTCGAGCCCCGACGCCGGGTGCTGCACGCTGGGGGCCCACTTCGCCGACGACACCGACCACCAGCGGGTCGCAGCGGTGGTCGAACAGCTGACCCCCGAGGACTGGGAGCGTCACGACGACGGCCGAGCCGACGGGTGGACCGAAACCGATGACGAGGGCGATCTGAAGACCCGGGCACTCGATGGTGCCTGCATCTTCCACAACTCGCGCGGGTTCGCGGGCGGCTACGGATGCGCCCTGCACGGGCACGCGCTCCGGATGGGCACCAAGCCGCACACCGCCAAGCCGGACGTGTGCTGGCAGCTACCGCTGCGCCGACAGTTCCGCGACGTGGATCGCGGCGATGGCTCGACCTACACCGAGACCACGATCGGCGAGTACACCCGCGCTGGGTGGGGTCCCGGCGGCGCCGACCTGGACTGGTACTGCTCGTCGAACACCGAGGCGCACGTCGGCTCCGAGCCGGTGTACGTGTCCAATCGTGACGAGCTGGTCGAGCTCATGGGCGAAGCGGCCTACCAGATCCTGGCGCAGTTCTGTGCTGAGTTCGATCGCGGCGGGCCCCATACTCCCCACCTCGCGGACCCTGCACGCTGACCCCCCGATCCGCTCTGTCGGCAGAGCGGTAACAATGCCATATGCACCTCGATCACATCTCGTTCGCCGCAGGCCCCGGTGGCCTCTCCGCGACAACCGATGAGCTCGGCACAGCACTGGGCGCTTCGTTCTTCGACGGCGGAGCGCACCCTCGCTTCGGTACCCGCAACATGATCCTGCCGCTGGCGAACCGCCAGTACCTCGAGGTGGTCGACGTCTTGGACCACCCCGCCTCGGACAAGGCCGCCTTCGGTCAGTTCGTGCGCGAGCGGACCGATGCAGGCGGTGGCTGGATGGCGTGGTGTGTTGCCGTCGACGACATGACCGAGGTCGAGCGCCGCATCGGCCGGCACGCAGTGCCCGGCAATCGCCGTCGACCTGACGGTTTCAACCTCGAGTGGCGCCAGATCGGCACGAGCAGCACCAAGGCCGACCCCCAGCTTCCGTACGTGACCTGCTGGGACATCGACCCGGCCGAGCACCCCTCGCAGATGGCACCGTCCGACGTCACGTTGACCGCACTCGACATCGCCGGATCGCCGGAGCGCCTGTCGGACTGGCTCGGCGAGCCAGCCATCGACGCCCTGGGTGACATCGAAGTCAACTGGACCGCACCGAACGGGGTGCCCGGCATCATGGCGGCCACGTTCTCCTCACCTGCCGGCGAAGTCCGCATCTAGCTACGTGCGCAGGACGTCGCCGAGGCTGTCCAACGCTCCGGGGACCAAGGCGTAGAAGGACCAGGTTCCGCGCTTGGATCGGGTCAGGAGCCCGGCGTCGACCAAGACCTTGAGATGGTGCGAGACGGTCCCCTGGGACAGGCCGACCGGCGCCGTCAGGTCGCACACGCAGGCTTCGGCGTTCTCGTGCGAGGCGACCAACGACAGCAGGCGCAGCCGGGTGGGTTCACCAATCGCCTTGAACCTCGCCGCGAGTACGAGGGCATCATCGGGAGCAAACGCTGGGTCGTCGATGCTCGCGGCGGTCTTCACGTGTCCATGATGCCGCATGCATCGACGGTGGTCGATCATAGACCGTGATCGATGGATGCTAGATTGAATCCATCGATGGCCATCGATGCAATTGCCGGACTACGAGCCCCTGAGGATCACCGTGAGTGACGCTGCCCCTTCGACGTCGACCGACATGACCGCTGACGCAGTGGTCGCACGCATGTCGCGGCTCGATCGCTTTCTTCCCGTCTGGATCATTCTGGCGATGGCGCTCGGCCTCGTCCTGGGACGGACCTCGAGCAACCTGACGTCGATGCTGGACTCGCTCACGATCGGGTCGATCTCCGCGCCGATCGCGATCGGGCTGCTGGTGATGATGTACCCGGTGCTGGCCAAGGTCCGGTACAGCGAGACGTCCCGGATCACGGGCGACCGGCGCCTGCTGGGTGCCTCGCTCGTCATGAACTGGCTGATCGGCCCCGCACTGATGTTCGCGCTGGCATGGCTGTTGCTGCCCGACCTGCCGGAGTACCGCACCGGGCTGATCATCGTGGGCCTGGCCCGCTGCATCGCGATGGTGCTGATCTGGAACGACCTGGCGTGCGGTGATCGCGAGGCTGCCGCCGTCCTGGTCGCCATCAACTCGGTCTTTCAGGTGTTCGCGTTCGCAGCGCTGGGCTGGTTCTACCTGCAGGTCCTGCCCAGCTGGTTGGGTCTGGCGACGACCAGCGCCGACTTCTCGGTGTGGGCCATCACGATCAGCGTGCTGGTCTTCCTCGGCATTCCGTTGGCTGCCGGATTCGCCACCCGGCAGATCGGCGAGCGCGTCAAGGGACGCGAGTGGTACGAGACGACCTTCCTGCCCAGGCTCGGCCCGTGGGCCCTCTACGGCCTGCTGTTCACGATCGTCCTGCTGTTCGCGCTGCAGGGCGACGCCATCACCAGCAATCCGTGGGACGTGGCGCGCATCGCGCTGCCGCTGCTGGCGTACTTCGCCATCACCTTCACGATCGGCATGGTGATGGGACACCGGCTCGGCCTCGGTTACGCCAAGACCGCCACGCTGGCCTTCACCGCGGCGGGCAACAACTTCGAGCTCGCCATCGCCGTCGCGATCGGCACCTTCGGCGTCACCTCCGGACAGGCACTTGCCGGTGTGGTCGGACCGCTGATCGAGGTTCCGGTGCTGGTCGGCCTCGTCTACGTGTCCCTGTGGGCACGAGTCCTTCTTCACCACCCCCGTCAAGGAGACGTCATGACGATGCACCACAGCCCACCACCGTCCTGTTCGTGTGCGTGCACAACGCGGGTCGCTCGCAGATGGCTGCCGGATTCCTCAAGGAGATGTCGGGGGGCTCCGTCGAGGTGCTCTCGGCCGGATCCATGCCGGGCGCCCAGATCAATCCGGTCGCCGTCGAGGCGATGGCCGAGGTCGGCATCGACATCGCCGGCGAGCAGCCCAAGAAGCTGTCGTCGGAAGCCGTCGAGGCCTCGGACGTCGTCATCACGATGGGCTGCGGCGACGAGTGCCCGTACTTCCCGGGCATCCGGTACGAGGACTGGGAGCTGACCGATCCCGCCGGACAGGGCATCGAGGTCGTGCGCGACGGTCCGCGACGAGATCAAGGCCCGGGTCGACGCGCTCATCGCGTCCCTCGCCTGACGGATGATGTCGGCGCCCTCGCCTAGGCTGGCGCCATGGCGTCGACCAAGTCCGTGAAGCCGGTCCCGTACGTGTGCGCCGACTGCGGGTGGACCACGCCCAAGTGGGTCGGTCGCTGCGGTGAGTGCCAGGCGTGGGGCACGGTCGACGTCGCCGCGTCGACCCGGTCCGCGGGTCGCACGCAGCCCGCTCCGGTCTCGTCTGCCGCTCTGCCGATCACGCAGGTCCAGATCGAGTCGGCCCGCGCCACCGGCTCGGGCATCGGTGAGCTCGACCGCGTGCTCGGCGGCGGCGTGGTCCCCGGTGCGGTCCTGTTGCTGGCCGGCGAGCCTGGCGTCGGCAAGTCGACCCTCCTGCTCGAGGTCGCCGCCCGATGGGCGCGTTCGGGCCGTCGCACCCTCTACGTGACCGGCGAGGAGTCCGCCGCTCAGGTCCGTCTGCGGGCTGAGCGCACCGGCGCTCTGGACGACAACCTGTACCTGGCCGCCGAGACCGATCTCGGCGGCGTGCTCACCCACGTCGAGACGGTGCAACCCACCTTGCTGATCGTCGATTCCGTGCAGACCATCGGGTCGGCCGACATCGAAGGTGTCCCCGGCGGGGTCACCCAGGTGCGCGAGGTCGCGTCTGCGGTCATTCAACGCGCCAAACGCGAGAACATCGCCACGCTGCTGGTCGGCCATGTCACCAAGGACGGCTCGGTCGCCGGGCCGCGCGTGCTCGAGCACCTGGTCGACGTCGTCCTGCAGTTCGAGGGCGACCGCGCCTCGCGATTGCGACTGCTGCGAGCCGTCAAGAATCGTTTCGGTCCCGTCGACGAGATCGGCTGCTTCGACCTCGTCGACGACGGGATCGTCGAGGTGCCCGACCCCACCGGGCTGTTCGTCTCCCGGCACGACTCCCCCGTCACCGGCACCTGCGTCACCGTCACGATGGAAGGGCGACGGCCACTCCTCGCCGAGGTACAGGCCCTGAGCGTCGAGACCAAGAACCCGTCGCCGCGTCGCACCTCCAGCGGCCTCGACTCCTCCCGCATGGCGATGGTGCAGGCCGTGCTCACCAAGCACTGCAAGGTTGACCTCTCCCACCACGACACCTACACCGCCACGGTCGGCGGGGCGCGGCTGTCCGAGCCGTCGGTCGACCTCGCAGCCGCCATCGCCTTGATGTCGGCGCACTACGACCGCGTGGCACCCTCCGATCTCGTCGCGATCGGCGAGGTCGGACTCGCTGGCGAGGTCAGACCGGTCACCCACCTGACCGCTCGACTCCGCGAAGCCGAGCGGATCGGATTCACTCGCGCCGTGGTGCCCGCAGGGTCAGAAGGCATCGACGCATTCACCGGAAGTATCGCCGTCACCGCAGTCCGCAACGTCGCCGAAGCCATGGACGTGCTCACGGGGCCTGCCCCGTACTGAACGCCCTACACTGAAGCAGCCAAGACACACAGTCTTGAACAGAAGGCGAGAGTTCCGTGCTCGGATCCGAGCGACCCGGTGTCGATGATGACCTGTTGCGCAGTGCACTGGGTTCGATCGCGCCCGGCACCACCCTTCGCGAAGGCCTCGAGCGGATCCTGCGTGGCCGCACGGGCGCCTTGGTCGTCGTCGGCCTCGACAAGGCAGTCGAGCAGATCTCGACCGGCGGTTTCGTGCTCGACGTCCCGTTCACGGCCACGGCGCTGCGCGAGCTGGCCAAGATGGACGGCGCCATCATCGTGGACCGCGACGCCACGCGGATCCTGCGGGCCGGTGTCCACCTGATGCCTGATCCGTCCATCCCCACCGACGAGACCGGCACCCGGCACCGCACGGCAGATCGGGTGTCCCGGCAGACCGGTCTCCCGGTCATCTCGGTGTCGGCTTCCATGCACATCATCGCCCTGTACCTCGGATCGGCCCGCTATGTCCTGGAGGACACCGCCGCCGTGCTGGGTCGTGCCAACCAGGCACTGCAGACCCTCGAGCGGTACCGCAGCCGGCTCGACGAGGTCTCCGATGCTCTGTCCGCCCTCGAGATCGAGGATCTCGTCACGGTGCGTGACGTCGCGGCCGTCGCCCAGCGCCTCGAGATGGTCAGCCGCATCGCCGGGGAGATCGAGGCCTACGTGCTCGAGCTCGGCGCCGATGGACGCCTGCTGTCGTTGCAGCTCGACGAGCTGATCGGTGGCGTCGACACCGAACGTCAGCTGATCGTTCGCGATTACATGCCCACCGGACGGCGAACTCGCTCGACCGAGGAGGTGCTGGCCGAGATCGCGACGCTCGACTCCTCCGTGCTCGTCGACCTCGGCACGGTGGCGGCCGCGCTGCGCATCGGGTCCTCGGAAGCACTCGACAGCCCGCTGGCGCCTCGGGGGTATCGCCTGCTGGCGCGGGTACCCCGAATGCCCGCCGCGGTCGTCGACCGACTGGTCGAGCACTTCGGCTCGTTGCAGAAGCTGCTCGCGGCCACCGTCGAGGACCTGCAAGCCGTGGAAGGTGTCGGCGACCTCCGTGCGCGCGGCGTGCGCGAGGGGCTGTCCCGGCTGGCCGAGTCGAGCATCCTCGAGAGGTACGTCTAGCTAGCTCTTCTTCGACTTCGGTGCAGCGTCCAAGGTGAAGCCCGCCTCGCCGGGCTCGCCGCCGAGGGTGCCGATCTGCACGGAGTAGCGCCCCTGTGGGGCGAAGCCCTCGCTGCCGCCGCACGCCCGCCCCGTTCCGCGCCCGGACCACGCCGTGGGTTCGACCGTCGCCCACCCCCCACCCGCCAGCTGCACGGGCTCGGTCAGCAAGGACTTCGTGCACAGCGTCGAGTCCCAGACGGGCCTGTCGTTGGCGCTGATGACGGCGATCACGTCCGCGTCGGACGGTTGCAGCGTGCACGGTCCGTTCTGGGTCGTGCTGATGACGAGGTTGATCTGCACGGAGGAACCTGACCGCTGGTCGGCAGGCACGCTCGGCGTGATCCGCACCTTCTGGGGGTCGCAGTCGCGGTCGTCGGAGGCCAGGGTCACCTCGAAGGCGCCGTCGGTGGGAACTGCCGCTGGAGGTGCCACAGGGGCGGTGGTGGCGGTGGGTTCCGGTGCTGTCGTCTCGCCAGCCGTGACCCGGAGTGCCAGCCAGACGCCGGCGATGACCAGCGCGACCAGGACCATCCGACGACGCCAGTAGACCGCGGCAGGTGTCGGTCGTCGGCTCACACCGCCACGCTAACCGCGCGCGGGAGCGTGAAAGGATCGGCGCGCCATGACACCGCTCTCGATCGCCGATCGCGCCCTGTTGCACGAGCACGTCACCAGCTGGTTCGACACCCATGCTCGCGTGCTTCCGTGGCGATCCGATCCGCATCCGTGGGCCGTGATGGTCTCGGAGTTCATGTTGCAGCAGACGCCCGTCGCACGGGTGCTGCCGGTCTTCACCGCATGGATGCATCGCTGGCCGACCCCGGCCGCCCTGGCCGCCGACTCGACCGGCGAGGCCGTCCGCGCGTGGGGTCGGCTGGGCTATCCGCGTCGAGCACTCCGCCTGCACGCCGCCGCAACGGCGATCGTCGAGGACCACGGCGGGAAGGTGCCATCGGATCGACGCGACCTGCTCGCGCTGCCGGGCGTGGGCGACTACACCGCAGGCGCCATCGCCTCGTTCGCCTTCGCCGACCGGCAGGTCGTGCTCGACACCAACGTGCGGAGGGTCTTCGCCCGCGTCGTGTCAGGTGCCCAGTTCCCGGCGGACGCGGTCACGGCGGCCGAACGAGAACTGGCCCACGACCTTCTCCCGACCGAGGACGCGCACGTGTGGGCAGCGGCGAGCATGGAGCTCGGTGCCGTGGTCTGCACGGCTCGGTCTCCTCGGTGCGAGCAGTGTCCGGTGCGGGATCTGTGCCGGTGGCGCGCTGCCGGATTCCCCGCGCACGACGGCCCCCCGCGGCGCGGTCAGGCGTGGGCGGGCACCGACCGGCAGTGCCGCGGCGCGCTGATGGCGGTGCTGCGGGACAGCCCCAGGACCAGTGCCAAGGTCCCGCGCTCGAGGCCGCGTGGACGCAGCCGAGCAGCGGGAACGCTGTCTGGACACCCTGCTGGCCGATGGTCTCGTCGAACCGCTCGACGCCGACGTGTTCCAGCTGCCCACCTGAGGATCCGTGCGGCGACCCGACTACTCGCTGCTGGCGCCAGCCTCGACGGCCGCCGGTGCGGCGACCTCCTCGAGCTCCAGCGTGGCCTTGTCGCGGCCCTCGAAGGTGAAGACGGCCTCCGGCCCTTCGCCCTCGACGTCGACCAGAACCATCTGACCGGCACGCAGCTCGCCGAACAGCAACTTCTCGGCCATGACGTCTTCGATCTCGCGCTGGACGGCGCGACGCAGCGGACGTGCGCCGAGCAGCTTGTCGAAGCCACGCACCGACAGCAGCTCGCGCGCCGCGGTGGTCAGCTCGATGCTCATGTCCTTCTCGGCCAGACGCTTCTCCAGCGAGTCGATCATCATGTCGACCATCTGCAGGATCTCGTCCTGCGTGAGCTGCGGGAAGACCACGACTTCGTCGACGCGGTTGAGGAACTCGGGCCGGAACTGCTTCTTGAGCTCGGCCTTCACCATGTCGCGCATCTTGATGTACGACCCGGCGACGTCGTTGGCCTGGCTGAAGCCCAGGTTCACGCCCTTGGAGATCTCACCGGAGCCGAGGTTGGTGGTCATGATGATGACGGTGTTCTTGAAGTTGACCACGCGTCCCTGACCGTCGGTGAGGTGTCCCTCCTCGAGCACCTGCAGCAGCGAGTTGAAGATGTCCGGGTGGGCCTTTTCGATCTCGTCGAACAGGACCACGCTGAACGGCTTGCGGCGCACCTTCTCGGTGAGCTGGCCGCCCTCTTCGTACCCGACGTAGCCCGGAGGCGAACCGAACAGGCGCGAGACGGTGTGCTTCTCGCTGTACTCGCTCATGTCGAGCTGGATCAGTGCTTCGTCATCGCCGAACAAGAAGTTGGCCAGCGCCTTGGACAGCCACGTCTTGCCGACACCAGAGGGTCCGGCGAAGATGAACGATCCGCCAGGACGCTTGGGGTCCTTGAGACCGGCGCGCGAACGCCGGATGGCCCGGGACAGCGCCTTGATGGCCTCGTCCTGACCGATGACACGCTTGTGGAGCTCTTCCTCCATGTGGAGCAGTCGGCTGGACTCCTCCTCGCTGAGCTGGCCGACCGGAATACCGGTGGCCTTGGCCAGAACCTCGGCGATGAGGTGCTCGTCGACCACCGCAACGGTGTCGAGGTCGCCGGACTTCCAGGCCTTCTCGCGCTCGCCCTTGGCGTTGATGAGCTTCTTCTCCTCATCGCGCAGCGCAGCAGCGGCCTCGAAGTCCTGCGCGTCGATGGCCCCCTCCTTGCGCATGCGGACGTCGGCGATCTGCTCGTCGAACTCCTTGAGCTCTGGCGGCGCAGCCATGCGACGGATCCGAAGACGCGCGCCGGCTTCGTCGATGAGGTCGATGGCCTTGTCCGGCAGGAACCGGTCGGAGACGTATCGATCGCCCATGATGGCCGCCGCCGACAAGGCGTCGTCGGTGATCGAGACGCGGTGGTGCGCCTCGTACCGATCGCGCAGACCCTTGAGGATCGCGACGGTGTCGGCGACTGACGGCTCTTCGACGAGGATGGGCTGGAAGCGGCGGTTGAGCGCCGCATCCTTCTCGAAGTGCTTGCGGTACTCATCCAGAGTCGTGGCACCGATGGTCTGCAGCTCTCCGCGAGCCAGCATCGGCTTGAGGATGCTGGCCGCGTCGATGGCGCCCTCAGCGGCTCCGGCACCCACCAGCGTGTGGATCTCGTCGATGAACAAGATGATGTCGCCGCGGGTGCGGATCTCCTTGAGCACCTTCTTCAGGCGCTCCTCGAAGTCACCGCGGTACCGCGAGCCGGCCACCAGGGCGCCGAGGTCGAGCGTGTAGATGTGCTTGTCCCGGAGCGTCTCGGGCACGTCGCCACGGACGATGTCCTGGGCGAGGCTCTCCACGACGGCGGTCTTGCCGACGCCGGGCTCGCCGACGAGCACCGGGTTGTTCTTGGTACGGCGCGACAGCGTCTGCATGACGCGCTCGGCCTCGTCCTCACGGCCGATGACCGGGTCGAGCTTGCCCTCGCGGGCCGCCTGGGTGAGGTTGCGACCGAACTGGTCGAGCACCGCCGAGGAGCCGGTGGGCCCCTCGCTGGGCTGGTTGGCTGCTTCGGACTCCTTGCCCTGGAAGCCGCTGACCAGCGTGATGACCTGCTGGCGGACCCGGTTGAGGTCGGCGCCGAGCTTGACCAGCACCTGGGCTGCGACGCCCTCGCCCTCGCGGATCAGACCGAGCAGGATGTGCTCGGTGCCGATGTAGTTGTGGCCGAGCTGCAGCGCTTCGCGCAGGCTCAGCTCGAGCACCTTCTTGGCGCGCGGCGTGAACGGGATGTGCCCGCTCGGTGCCTGCTGGCCCTGGCCGATGATGTCCTCGACCTGACCGCGGACGGCTTCCAGCGAGATGTCGAGGCTCTCGAGCGCCTTGGCGGCGACTCCTTCGCCCTCGTGGATCAGGCCGAGCAGGATGTGCTCGGTCCCGATGTAGTTGTGGCTGAGCATGCGCGCCTCTTCTTGGGCGAGCACGACGACACGACGGGCGCGGTCGGTAAATCTTTCGAACATTCGTCCCCCTCAGCTGGGTCTGTTCCTGCCAGTCTAGGCGTGGTGGGAAATCCGCGAGCCGGATGTCCGTATGTACAACCCAACCGTCACCCGTCCCGCCGTGTTCCGTCGTTCGCTCTGGGCGGAACACGCGGCCGTTCTCCCCAGCCAGCGAGATCCACGATGCCGAGCGCGGCATCTGGCAGACCCTGCACCGTCGTCTCGTAGTGCGTGTCGGAGAAACGGTTCATCGGTACGTCCCAGGTGTGCCCTCGGTCGTGCCTGACGTAGACGTACCCGGGACCGCTGCACGCGTAGCTGAGAGCACCAGAATCCCACAGCCGCGTGCGCATCCCCTGCTCGATCCCGCGGACCTGCGGTCGCCACCCACCGATCGAGTCGAGGTCGTGCCGGGCGATCATCATCGACCCGCCTGCCACCGTCGACCGATAGCTCTCCCGGAACAGCCGCCGCACCATCAGCGAGTCGGTGGCTTCGTGCCGGATCAGCGTCATCTTGCGACCAACCAGCTGGGCGTCTGAGTAGATCCACGCCGTCATCACGTCAGCCAGGTGATGTGGGCCGTAGTGGTCGTCGTCGTCGACCTTCGTGACGAGGTCGCCCGAGGACGCTGCGGTCAGTCGCTGCAGCACGTCGCCGAAGCGCACCCCCTTGTCGATCCCGAGCACCGGGCCCACTCGATCCCGCACCTGAGGACTCCACGCACTGCGGTCCGGCGGCGTGAATCCGTGACACCCGACGACGATCTCGATGCCGGGGTGATCCTGGGCGGCCAGCTGTTCGAGAATCACGGGAAGCAGGTCAGGACGCCGGGTGGCCAGGACGACCGACACCGTTGGCCACTCCTGGACCGCGAGCGCGCGGGTGTGGTGGCGCATGACCGCCCGGACCTGTGCGAGCGAACGGTTCATGTGGTCCAGCAGCGGCATCGACGCGAACGGCAGGCTCCACACCTGCGAAAGGTCCGCGTGCACGGGTAGCTCCGGCGGAGCACTGTGGACGATCTGGCCCACCGCCGCCACCTCAGCCAACCGGGTCGCGCTCGCGACGTCGGTCCCCACGCCCGAAGCGTCGATGCACCTCGCGTACATCAGCGCCAGATTGTGCGTGAAACGCAGCGGCTCGTCGGTCGGCAGATCGAGCACGGTGGAGCCATCGGCCCGGGTGATGACGAAGCGTCCGTCGACGGTTCGCGCCGATGCTGAGTAGAGCTCGGGATCGAGCTGCCGCCGCCCGGCCGGTCGATGAATCTTGGGATTGATCCTCACGGCCGGGCCAGTCGGGCGATCGACGAGTTCCACGCTCTGCGACTCCCGGTCGAGACGGACCAGGCCCTCCGGAGTGGCGACCTGGTCGTAGTCGACGAAGTGCATGCCACTGATGCGAGCAGGGAGCACCGGCCGCAGCCCGCCCCCCGGATGCCAGAAGAACTCGCGATCGGCTCCTGCCTGGACGCCGATGCGCGGGCCCGACTGGCCGGTCGGGCGGCTTGGGTAGAACACCGTGTAGGCGGCACGGACCAGCTGCACGGCTTCGACCCTGGCTGTCATGACCATCCGGATGCGAGCCCGATGTCCTTCGGGATCGAACTCGGTCTCGACGCTGAGCACGTTCGGGATCGGGCCGAGTCGCCCCGTCCAGCCCGAAGCCACCGCGTACCAGGGCTCGACCTCCAGCTCCAGCACCTCGACCCGCTTGCGCGCCCGAGGATCGTCGATGAAGTGCACGAAGCGGTCGTGACCGTCCAGATGCAGCGACAACGTCACCGGTCCTGGTGGCGGTGCCGGTTGCCGGCGGTGCGGACGCACGACCGGCCACGATGCGACGCAGTCGGCGGCGAGCTGCCCCCAGACGTCTCCGCATGGTCGAGACGGTATCGCCTCGAACATCCAGACGGTGAGATTTCCCTCGAATTCTCGACCGCGCGTCGGCCTGCTGCTCCTACTGTTCCTCGCGGCGCGAGAGGGGAAAGAGGATGGCTTCACGGATGCCGACGCCCTGCAGGAGCATGACGAGGCGGTCGACGCCCAGGCCCATGCCACCGGCGGGCGGCATGCCGAACTCCAGCGCTCGCAAGAAGTCTTCGTCGATGTCCATCGCCTCGGGATCGCCAGCGGCGGCCAGACGCGCCTGCTCCTCCAACCGTTCGCGCTGGATGACCGGGTCATTCAGCTCCGAGTACGCAGGCGCCAGCTCGATGCCGTTGATGACCAGGTCCCACGCCTCGACCAGGCCGGGCACGGTGCGGTGCTTCTTCGCCAGCGGGCGAACGGCCTCGGGGTAGTCACACACGAAGGTCGGCTGGATGAGGGTGTGCTCGACGAGCTTCTCGAACAGCTCGAGCAGGATCTCGCCCGCGCCCCAGTGGTCCTGCAGTGCGACGTCGTGCTGCTCGGCGAGGGCCTTCAGGCTCGTCTCGGAGGTCTCGATCGACACCGTGGTGCCAACGGCTTCGCTCACCAGCTCGTGGATCGTGGCCCGGCGCCAGTCGGCCTCGAGGTCGATCTCGGTGCCGTCGCGGCCGGGCACGACGGTCTTGCCGACGGCGCGCGCGGCGTCGAGCACCAGATCGCGCACCAGATCGGCCATGGTGTCGTAGGAGCCGTAGGCCTGGTAGACCTCGAGCATCATGAACTCGGGGTTGTGCGAGTTGTCGACCCCCTCGTTGCGGAAGGTCTTGCCGATCTCGTAGATGCGGTCGATCCCGCCCACGAGGCCCTTCTTCAGATCCAGCTCGAGCGCGATGCGCAGCAGCATGTCCTCGTCGAAGGCGTTGGTGTGGGTCGTGAACGGACGTGCCGCGGCACCGCCGTTGGTGTGCTGCAGCACCGGCGTCTCGACCTCGATGAAGTCCTGTCCGTCGAGCGTGCGGCGCAATGACTGCAAGACCTTGGCCTTGACCCGCACCGTGTCACGCGCCTCAGGCCGCACGATCAGGTCGACGTACCGCATCCGCGAACGCGCCTCGTCCGACAGCGGCGTGTGCTCGTTGGGCAAGGGCCGCACGGTCTTGGCTGCCAGCGCCCAGGTCGTGGCCTGCACGCTCAGCTCGCCGCGACGCGACGTGATCACCTCACCCGTGACCTGCAGGTGGTCGCCGATGTCGACCAGGTGCTTGTAGGCGGCCAGCCGGTCCTCCCCGATCAGGTCCAGCGACAACATCGCCTGCAGCTCGGTGCCGTCGCCCTCGCGTAGCCGTGCGAAGCACAACTTGCCGGTGTTGCGCATGAAGATGACGCGACCGGTGATCGACACGACGTCACCGGAGAGGGTGTCCGCGCCCATCTGCTCGGGGTCGTAGCCCTCGACGATCGCGCGCAAGGTGTGGGTGCGCTCGACGACGACGGGATAGGGATCCTCTCCGGAGTCGAGCAGCTGCTGCCGCTTGTCGCGACGCACCCGCATCTGTTCGGGCAGGTCGGCCTCGTGGTCGGCGGGGAGAGCGGCGTCGTTCACGAGTGACAAGACTACTAGTCGCCCACCGAGTCGATTCGTGCGGCGACAGGCACCGTGGAGCGTGCCCTCGCCAGAGCGTCCTCCACCACCGGCGCCAGGTACGGCGTCAGGGTGCGCATGAAGGTTCTCGTCAGGTGAGATCCGTCGAAGTACGCGAGGACACCGCCGATCACCCCCGGGCACACCGAGTCGGTGCACAGGTACTTGGTCAGGTCCCCCACCTGGATGCCGGGCAGACCGCGGGCCGCCTCGACGAGCGGGTCCGGCTTGAGCCATTCCGAACGCTCGCCCTCGCAGACGGTGGGGTCGACCGGGTTCTCGGTGACGCAGGCCGGGATGGCCGGGATGGTCGCCCGCGGGTACGGAGTGTCGCGCAGAACGAGCACGGGCGTGCCGGCGTCGCTCCAGGAGCGGAGGAACGATCGCATGCCGACGACCCACGGCTGGTACGTGTCCTCCGAGGAGTAGCCCTTGACCGGGAAGGCGCTGTACTGCGCCGTGATCACCAGGTCGTAGGCGTCGCCGGCCGTGCGCTTCCGCGTGAAGTCGCGCCACCGCTCACACCCGACCGAGTCGGAGGCTCGCGGGAAGACCAACGGCGCATCGACCGTGGCGCACGCCGTGATGAGGTAGGTGGTGATGGTCAGGTCCTGCGTGTCGGCGATCTCCTCGAGCGCTGGCAGGAACTGCGCGGCGTGGGAGTTGCCGACCAGCGCCACCTGGGTGGATCCCGTCCCCACGGTGCAGGTCAACGGTTTGGGGTAGGGCCGACGGATCATGCAGCCGTCGGAGAAGGACGACGGGCGATCATCCATGGCCGACGTCGGCGGCGGGGTGATCTCCAGCGCCTCGGACTCAGGGCAGGTTGCCGGACCCTGTGCCATGGCAGCCGCGCCGTAGCAGCGAAGCACCTCGACGTCACCCGTGGTGGCGGCGATGCTCTGCTCGGTGAGTCGAACGCCGACGATCTGGGCCGCCGCGATGATGATGACCCCGAGCGCCCCCACCCCCGCCATCTGGAAGGAGCGGCTGGGCGGCGTGGCCGGGTGCGGCACGCGCCAACGATTCTCGACGTACTCGACGGTGAACCAGGCCAGACCCAGCGTCAGTCCCACGATGACGATCTTGTCGACCACCCACAGCTCGCGGTCGAGCACCAGCGGGGCCAGCACCAGCAGTGGCCAGTGCCACAGGTAGACGGAGTACGACGCGTCGCCCAGCCACTGGGCCGAACGGCTGCCGAGCACGAATCCCGGCGAGTACCGTTCACCGCAGGCGGACCAGATGAACAGGACCGCTCCGCCGATCGGCAGCAACGCGGCGCTGCCGGGCCACGGGGTTCCGGTGTCGAAGACGAGGGCGGCGACGCCGATCATGGCGAGCCCGCCCCACGCCCCGACCGTTCGCGTCAGCGGCATGTTCACCGGCGGAATCCAGGTGGCCAACAAGCCGCCCGCCGCCAGCTGCCAGATGCGCGTCGTCGTCATGAAGTACGCGCTGGAGGGGTCCGAGGCGGTCTGGTGCAGGCTGTACGCCAACGACAGCACCAGCACGACGGCGATGACGCCGCGGGCCATCGATCGGACCGCGACGCGGCGCCCGGCCAGCACGGTGGCGAGGACCAGCAGCAGCGGCCAGACCAGGTAGAACTGCTCCTCGACCGCCAGCGACCAGTAGTGCTGAACCGGAGTCGGCGAGTCGACCGGCGCCAGGTAGTCGGTGGCCTGCTGGACCAGCAGCCAGTTCTCGACGTAGAACGCTGACGCGATCGCCTCGCGGGCGGTCCGGATCCAGTCGGTCTCAGGGGCCAGGTACCGCGACGCGAACAGGGTCACGCCCAGCACCAGGAACGCGGCCGGCAGCAACCGGCGGATGCGACGCGCCCAGAACGCGACGACGTCGCCGCGGCCGCGTGGCGGGGAAGCCAGCAGATTGCGAGTGATCAGGAATCCGCTGATGACGAAGAAGACGTCGACGCCCACGTAGCCGCCGGGGACGGCCTGGGGCCACAGGTGATACGCGACCACCAGTGCCACGGCCACGGCGCGCAGACCTTGCACGTCGTCGCGACGATCGTGCATCGGCAGCATCCGTGCACTGCTCTTCACCGGTGGCTCACGGCCAAGATTTTAGTGCGCCACCAGACACGATCGCCGGATTGGACGCGTCTCAGTGGTTCTTGTCGTGAATCAGTCGAAGACCCGTCAGCGTCAGCCACGGATCCCGCGTGGTGATCCGGTCGCACACGTCGACGACCGCGTCGGGGAACGCGCCGGTGGCGACCACCGTGACGTGATCGGGGTCGGCCCCGAGCGAGTCGATGATGCGGTCGATCATCCCGTCCACGAGGCCAGCGAAACCGAACACGGCTCCCGACTGGATGGCCTCGACCGTGTTCTTCCCGATGACGTCGCGGGGAGCCACCAGCTCGACGCTGCGGAGCTGGGCGCCGCGGCGGGCCAGCGCCTCCAAGGACAGCTCGACCCCGGGGGCGATGGCGCCACCGACGTACCGGTTCTGCTCGTCGATCACGTCGAAGATGGTGGCGGTGCCATTGAGGTCGACCACGATGGCCGGTCCCCCGTACAGCTCGACGGCGGCGAGTGCGTTGACGATGCGGTCGGCACCGACTTCGCGCGGGTTGTCGGTGTGGATCGGCACACCGGTGCGCACGCCGGGTCCCACGATCGAGACCGGCAGATCCTCCAGGTAGCGGGCCTGCATGGCGCGCAGCTCGAGCAGGATCGCGGGCACGGTGCAGCTCATGACGGCCGCCTGAACTGCTGGCAGCCCGGACTGGCGCACGAGGCCGGTGAGCATCAACCACCACTCGTCAGCGGTTCGGCGGTGATCCGACGACACCTGCCAGTGCCCGACGAGCTCGTCACCCTCGAAGGCGCCGATCGTGGTGTGACTGTTGCTGACGTCCAGAGCGAGCAGCACCCCTGCACTCATGGTGGGGGCCTCATCGCGCCACGCGCGGGTTCTGCACGACGTCTCCGCGGGTCAGACCCGAGCCGGGTAGCGCCTCGGCCGGGTCGGATCCGGTGCCGATGATCCTGTTCTCGGAGTCGACGAACACGACGTGCGGCGTGAACTCCCGGGCTTCGGCGTCGTCCATCTGGCCGTAGGCGATCAGGATGACCAGATCGCCGGGGTGCACCAGACGAGCGGCAGCACCGTTGATGCCGATGACTCCGGACCCCCGCTCGCCGGCGATCGTGTAGGTCTGCAGGCGAGCGCCGTTGTCGATGTCGACGATGTGCACCAGCTCGCCGGCGAGCAGGTTGGCGGCGTCGAGCAGGTCTTCGTCGACCGTCACCGATCCCACGTAGTGCAGGTCGGCCTGGGTCACGGTGGCTCGATGGATCTTGGACGTCATCATGGTGCGCATCATGGTCATCAGGCTCCTTGGTCGAGGTTGACGGAGATGTTGTCGATCAGGCGGGGTTTTCCCACCCTGGCCGCGATCAGCAGCCGAGCTTCCTGACCCGGGGCGGGCTCGCCCAGGTCAGCGTTGGTGAGCGCCACATAGTCCGGCGTCACGGCCGCGTCGTCCAGAACGCGGTGCGCCGCCGCGAGGACTGCCTCCGCACCGTCGGGTCCGACAGCGGCGCCGGCCTGCAACGCGGCGTGCAGAGCCGGGGCGCGGCGCCGGTCGTCGTCAGTGAGATAGACGTTGCGGGAGCTGCGGGCCAGACCGTCGGCCTCACGCACCGTGGGGCATCCGACGACCTCGACGCCCGTGGCCAGCTCAGTGGCCATCTGGCGGATCAGGACGAGCTGCTGGTAGTCCTTCTCGCCGAAGACGGCGACATCGGGCCGGACGAGACCGAACAACTTCGACACGACGGTCAGCACGCCACGGAAGTGGGTGGGCCGCGACGCTCCTTCAAGAATCGAGCCCATGGGTCCGGGGTCGACCGACACCGTCTCGAGCAGCCCGTGCGGATACATCGTCTCGACCTCAGGGGCGAAGACCACGTCGACCCCCGCCGACTCGCAGGTGGCGAGGTCGGCATCGAACGTGCGGGGGTAGGCGTCGAAGTCCTCACCCGGCGCGAACTGCGTGGGGTTGACGAAGATCGAGGCCACCAAGGCATCGCCGAGGGGCCTGGCGTGCTGCAGGAGCTGCCGGTGCCCGTCGTGCAGCGCGCCCATGGTCGGCACGAAGCTCACCCGCCGGGAGCCTTCGAGATGGGCCACCAGCTCGGCCCGCGTGCGGGCGATGGAGGGAGTCACCCTCAGATGCCTGCCGCGATCTCGGCCAACGTGTCCCAGTCGGCCTCCTCGAGCACTTGTCGGATCGAGCCGGCGGAGGCCGGGCTCAATCGGCCGTCGGCTGCCGCACGACCAGCAGTGGCCCGAGCGAGCTCGAGGTAGGTGTCGACCGTGGCGGCGGGCACGACCGCCTCGGCGAACGCGTCGATGTGCGCGCGGACGGTGGTGACGTCACCGCGCACGACGGGGCCGGTCAGCGCCGCGTCGCCGTAGGCGAGGACGTTGTCCAGCGCCGCGGTGAGCAGGGGACGAAGCACCGCAGCCGGATTCTCGGCTCCGGCGGCCCGCAGCAGCTCCATCGACTGCGCGACCAGGGTGATCAGGTGGTTGGCGCCGTGGGCCAGGCCCGCGTGGTAGAGCGCCCGGTCGGCCTCGGCGACCCACATCGCGGTCCCACCGAACGCGGCGACCAGCTCTTCGGCGAAGGGCCGCTCGGACGCGGCCGCCGTGATGCCGAAGACCGGGGTGCGGTCGACGTCGACCGCGGTACCCGTGAAGGTCATGGCGGGGTGCAGAGCGATGGGGCGCGCACCGACGCGTACCAGCGCGGCCAGCGCGTCAAGCCCGTGGCGGCCACTGGTGTGCAGCACGAACTGACCGTGGCGCACGGCACCGGTGGAGGCCAGCTCCTCGGCCACCCGGATGAGAGCGTCATCAGGAACCGCGAGGAACACCGCGTCAGCGCGTTCCACGACCTCGACCGGCTCCAGCACGTCGACGCCCGGGAGCATCGTCTCGATGCGCAGGAGTGAGGCGGGCGAGGATCCACTGACACCCACCAGCGGGTACCCGGCGGAGGTGAGCTTGGCGGCCAGGACGGCGCCCACGCGGCCAGCGCCGATCACGCCCACCGACAGATGGGCCGTGCCCATGCGTACGTTCATGCGGTTGCCTTTCGGTTCCAGTCCCGCGAGCGGGTACCAGACGTGTGTGACCCCACGAGTTTAGACCGATACGACCTCCCCGCCACCGGTTCGGCCTGTGCGCTGGATCACACCGACCGCTCAGGCGGGCTCGGCCACGGCGTCGTCGTCCTCGTCGTGCGGAACGATGCAAGCGCGCTCCAGCAACAGCGAGGCGATCAGCAGCAGGACGCTGGCCACGGCGGCCACACCACTGTGGATGGCTCGTTCACGGCCCAGCACGGTGTCCAGGTCATCGAGGTAGGTCACGGCGAAGCCGGTGTAGAACCCGGCGATGAGCGCACCCACCGCGGCGCCCGACTTGGCGATCGACAGCACGGTGACGCCGTACTGCGAGGTCATGCGGGTCTTCTTCTTGTGCAGGCTCTGCCAGGTGTTGTAGGCCAGCAGGCCGACGCCGGCAGCCGCCACGAACAGCAGGAGACCCGCAGCCCACGAGACGCGCGGGACCGTGCCATCCATGCGGATGATGACCGGCGGGGTCAGCAGCCCCACCACCAGGCCCGGCGCAAAGACACCCAGCACCCACAGCACGGAGGTGCGGCGCATGGGGTTCATGGGTGGACTCGCATCAGGTGCGACTCGAGGTCACAAGATGATCTCGAGGTCCTCGCGCTTGACGACACCCGAGGTGTCGACGGTGCCGATGAGGTCGGCCACGAAGCCCTGCCCGGGGATCTCGCCCTCGGGGTCGATCTCCAGCCACGGCACGAGCACGAATCCCCGGTCGTGCGCCCGGGGGTGCGGCAGCACCAGCTGCTCGTCCTCGGCGACGCGATCGCCCACGATGATGATGTCGACGTCGAGCGTGCGGGGGGCATTGGCCTCGCCGCGCTCGCGACCGAACGCATCCTCGATGGCCAGCGCACGGTCCAGCAGGGTGTGCACCGTGAGCGTGGTGTCGAGCAGCACGACGGCGTTCAAGAACTTCTTGGAGCCGGCGGGGGCACCCACCGGCTCGGTCTCGTAGACCGAGGAGATCGCGACGACCGTGACCTCGGGGGTGTCCTCGAGGGCGGAGACGCCGCCTTGCAACTTGTCCAGGCGGTCACCGAGGTTGGAACCGATCGACAGGACGGCCTGCCGGATGGGACGCATCCCACCGGTCATGGTGTCGGCGTCCAATTCGTACGGTGTGGGCGCTTCGGTCACTGCTTGCTCCGCTCTATCGTCACGGCAACGTCGGAGAACGTCACCGCGATGGGCGCTTCTGGCTTGTGCACCGTCACGCTAACCCATTGGACCGACGGGTCATCGAGGGCCACGTCCACCATGCGGAGCGCCACCGTCTCGATCAGGTCGACGGGTTCACCGGTGATGATGTCGTGGATCGCCTGGGCCAAGCCGCCGTAGTCGACGCTGCGGGTGAGGTCGTGCTCACGAGCGGCGGGTCCAAGGTCGAGACCCACGCTCACGTCTGCGATGAACATCTGTCCGTCGCGGCGCTCGTGCTCGAACAGGCCGTGGTGGCCGAAGGCCGCGACGCCACGCAGGTCGATGCGGTCCAGCCCATCGGGAATGGCCATCGTCAGTCCTCCTCGATCTCGTCCATCGACACCATGACGGGAGAGGCGTGCCGCAGCCAGAACTGCCAGCCTGCCGCATGACGGACCAGGATGCTGGTGCTCTGCGCCGTGGCCGCTCCAAATGACGTCGCCGCCGAGATGCCGCCGGGTTGGTCCGGATCGCCCGACAAGATGTTCTCGGTGCAGGACACGACAGCCGTCTCGGGCGCAGCAGAACCCAGTGGCAGCGTGGTGACCTCCACGTCGGTGAGGAAGAACTGGATGTATCCGATCTGGGCCATCAGCACGACCCACGACCGCACGATCTCAGACGTGCCTCGCAGGATCGGCGCACCCGGGTGCACGCAGGACGTCTCGGGATCATCGACCCACAGCGCCGACATCAGATCGGCGTCACCGCTCTCGACCGCGTCGTAGAGCGCCCGGTGGGCCGCCAGCACGGCCTCGGTCATGGCGCCTCCCGATCGAGTCGGGCCACGACCCGGACGGCGTCCGCGGAGGCGGCCGGGTCGTGCACGCGTACGCACCACACACCGGCGTTCGCGCACCACGTCGAGAGGGCAGCCGTCGCGTGCTCCCGTTCACCGACGGCACGCAGGTCGCCCTCCCGGGCCAGCAGCTCGCCAAGGAAACGTTTGCGGCTGGCTGCCACCAAGACCCGGTGCCCCAGCGAGGTGAAGGCGTCGAGATGGGCCAGGACGGTCCAGTTCTGGTCGCCGGTCTTGCTGAAGCCCAGCCCCGGGTCGATCACGATGCGGTCCGGATGGACTCCCGCCGAGACAGCGGCGTCCACCTGTTCCCCGAGCTCGCGCACCACGTCGGCGACCAGGTCGTCGTACTGCGTGTGCTCCTGCATGCGCGCGGAGTGTTCCCGCCAGTGCATCAGCACGACCGGCGCATCGGCATCGGCGAGCACCGGCATCATCTCCGGGTCGGCCCGCCCGCCCGAGACATCGTTGACGATCGCCGCACCGGCTGCGAGCGACTCGACCGCGATCTCGGAGCGCATCGTGTCGACCGACACCGTGACGCCGGCCGCGACCAGACCCTGCACGACCGGCAGCACGCGACGTCGCTCCTCGGCGGCGTCGACCCGCAACGCTCCGGGACGAGTGGATTCGCCACCCACGTCGACGATGTCGGCTCCGGCGGCGACCAGATCAAGGCCATGCTGCACCGCGGTTCCGGCATCCAGCCAGCGCCCCCCGTCGGAGAACGAGTCGGGAGTCACGTTGACCACGCCCATGACCAGACAGCGGTCCGTGGGCAGGTGGTCCAGGGCCATCAGCGTGCGGTGATGAGGCCCATGGCCTCGGCTCGGGTGGCCGGGTCGCGCAGCTGACCGCGCACCGCGCTGGTGACCGTCTTGGCGCCGCCCTTGCGGACGCCGCGCATGGACATGCACAGGTGCTCAGCCTCGATCACGACGATGACACCCTGCGGGTTGAGGAGCTCGACGATCGAGTCGGCGATCTGGGTGGTCAGCCGCTCCTGCACCTGCGGCCGGCGGGCAAAGACGTCGACCAGCCGACCGAACTTCGACAGACCCGTGACCCGGCCGCCGCCATCGGGGATGTAGCCGACGTGGGCGACGCCGAAGAACGGCACCAGGTGGTGCTCGCACAGTGACCACATCTCGATGTCCTTGACCAGCACCAGCTCGGAGTGGCCGACGTCGAAGTCGGCGGTCAGCACGTCCTCGGGCGACTGGTCCAGCCCGGCGAGCAGCTCGACGTAGGAGTTGGCCACCCGCTTGGGGGTGTCGACCAGACCATCGCGGTCGGGGTCCTCGCCGACAGCGATCAGCAGCTCGCGGACGGCCGCCTCGGCACGCGGCAGATCGACGCTCACGAAGGATCCGCGTCAGCCGGGGTGTCGTCGTGAGAGTCGTGGGTGTCATGACCGTTCGTCGAGCCACGGCCGTTCTGACCGCTGGTCGCGCGCGCTGCGGCAGCACCCACCACCGGTGGCACGGTGGACGGCACCCGCTCGTCCGAGCCGGTCCAGGCCGGTCGGATCTGGCGGCGCCGCAACGGTTCGAAGATCCGGGCGACCTGGGACTTGTCCAGGGTCTCCTTCTCCATCAGCTCCAGCACCAAGGCGTCGAGGACGTCACGATTCTCCTCGAGGATGTCGAAGGCCTCGTGGTGCGCCGTGGTGATGAGCCGGTTGATCTCCTCGTCGACGATGGCGGCCACGGCTTCGGAGTAGTTGCGCGTGTGACCGATGTCGCGGCCGAGGAACGGCTGCCCCTCGGTCTCGCCGAGCTGCACGGCACCGAGGCGTTCGGTCATGCCGTACTGGGTGACCATGGCCCGCGCCACGCTGGTGGCCTTCTCGATGTCGTTGCCCGCCCCCGTGGTCGGGTCGTGGAAGACCAGCTCCTCGGCGGCGCGACCGCCCATCATGTACGCGAGCTTGTCGAGCAGCTCGGCGCGGGTCTGGCTGTACTTGTCCTCGTCCGGCAGCACCATCGTGTAGCCCAGCGCGCGCCCGCGAGGCAGGATCGTGATCTTGTGCACGGGATCGCTCTGCGGGAGCGCCGCGGCAACCAGCGCGTGGCCGCCCTCGTGGTACGCCGTGATGAGACGTTCCTTCTCGTTCATCAGGCGGCTGCGGCGCTGCGGACCTGACATCACGCGATCGATGGCCTCGTCGAGCGCGGCATCGTCGATGACCTTGGCGTTGTTGCGGGCCGTGAGCAGCGCAGCCTCGTTCAGGACGTTGGCCAGATCGGCACCGCTGAAGCCCGGGGTGCGACGACCGACGGCCTCGAGGTCGACGCCGGGACCGAGCGGCTTGCCCCGCGCGTGGACCTTGAGAATCTGAGTGCGGCCTGCGAGGTCGGGGGCGTCGACGCCGATCTGGCGGTCGAAGCGACCCGGGCGCAGCAGCGCCGGATCCAGCACGTCGGGGCGGTTGGTGGCCGCGATCAGGATGACTCCGCCGCGCACGTCGAATCCGTCCATCTCCACCAGCAGCTGGTTGAGGGTCTGCTCACGCTCGTCGTGGCCGCCGCCCATGCCGGTGCCGCGGTGACGCCCGACAGCGTCGATCTCGTCGATGAACACGATGGCCGGGGCGTTCTCCTTGGCCTGTTCGAACAGGTCGCGGACGCGGCTGGCGCCCACGCCCACGAACATCTCGACGAAGTCGGAGCCGGAGATCGAGTAGAACGGGACGCCGGCCTCACCGGCGACAGCGCGGGCCAGCAACGTCTTGCCCGTGCCGGGAGGTCCGTACAACAGGACGCCCTTGGGGATCTTGGCGCCGACAGCCTGGAACTTGGCCGGTTCGGCGAGGAACTCCTTGATCTCACCCAGTTCTTCGATGGCTTCGTCGCACCCGGCGACGTCGGCGAACGTGGTCTGCGGGGTGTCCTTGTTCATCAGCTTGGCCTTGGACTTGCCGAACTTCATGACACCGGCCCCACCACCTTGCATGCGGGTCATGATGAACAAGAAGATGCCGATGAACAGCAGGAACGGCACGATCGAGATCAAGATGTTGGCGAGGGTGTTGCCCGTCGCGACCTCGACGTCAAAGCTCTTGAGCTTCTTGTCCTTGACCAGCGCCTCGGCGCGCTCCGCCAGCCCTTCGCCCTGGCCCAGGAGGAACTTGGACTTGACCTGGGTGTCATCGGTGAGCGTCGCGCGGATGGCCTGGTCGCCGTCGACGAACTTGACCTCCGTGACCTTGCCGGATTCGAGGTATCCGATCATGGTCGCGGTCTTGACCTCTTTGTACCCGTCCTGACCGGAGGAGAAGTTGATGGCGGTCAGCACCACGATGGCGATGACGGCGATCCAGAGCCATGGGCCCTTGGCGAGACGTTTGAAGTTCATGAGCAGGCGTGGAAAGGTCCACTCCTCCTTGTGCTGGTGGGGATTCCGACGGTACAGGGTCCCGCGCAGGACCTCAGGAGTAGACGTGGGGGGCAAGAGTGCCGATGCACCGCAGGTTCCTGTACTTCTCGGCGTAGTCGAGGCCGTAGCCCACGACGAAGGCGTTCGGGATGTCGAAGCCGACGTACTTGACGTCGATCTCGGTCTGTACAGCCTCGGGCTTGCGCAACAAGGTGGCGATCTCCACCGAGGCAGGCCCGCGCGAGCGCAGGTTGGTGATCAGCCACGACAAGGTCAGGCCGGTGTCGATGATGTCCTCCACGATCAGCACGTCGCGACCCTGCAGATCGCTGTCGAGGTCCTTGAGGATGCGCACGACGCCTGAGGACTTGGTGCCCGAGCCGTAGGACGACACCGCCATCCAGTCCATCTCGACGTGACGGTCGAGGCTGCGAGCCAGATCCGCCATGACCATGACGGCCCCGCGGAGCACGCCGACGAGCAGCAGTTCGCGGCCCTCGTAGTCTCGCTCGATCTCGGCTGCCATCTCCTTCAGGCGCGCGAGGATCTGCTCCTCGGTGAACAAGGTCTGGTCGAGCTCAAGGTCACCTTCGACGTGCGATTGGTCCACGTGGTCACCTTCCCATACGAACGGACCGAGGCCGCCTGCGGCCGAGCGTTCATTCGCGCCGGCCGAACACCAAGGCGCCGTCGAGGCGTCGGCACGAGATGGCTCCGGGCAGCTCGACGCGCACCTGGCCATGCCAGTCGGTGATCAGCCGGTCCAGCTCGCCGATGTGGTGGGCGGCCAGCTCGTCGGGTCGGGCCCCCGCGTCGAGCGCTGCACGCCGCAGCACCCGCGAGCGGATGGCGTGGGCCAGCGCCGCCAGACGATCGACCTCGAGGGTGTGCGCTTCGCCGGCCAGCTCGTCCAGATGGTCCAGGTCCGCGCGCAGCTGTTCAGCGGTACGTCCCAGCGCCTGGGCAACCCCGCCGCCGAGCACCTCCTCCAGCAGGGGAAGCACCTCGCGCCGCAGCCGCACGCGACGAAACGCCGGATCGACGTTGTGCGGGTCATCCCACCAGGTGAGGCCATGGGCCCGGCAGATCTGTTCGGTGTCGTGGCGACCGATGCCGAGGAACGGACGCCGGAAGAGCCCCGACCGTGGCACCATCCCGGCAATCGAGCGGGGGCCGGAGCCGCGACCCAGCCCGAGCAGCACCGTCTCGGCCTGGTCGTCGCGGGTGTGGGCCAGCAGCACAGCATCGACCGGCTCGCGGGTCAGGGCGGCCAGCCGGGCAGTCCGTGCCGCAGCCTCGGGGCCGCCTCGGCCACTGACCTCGACCTGCTCCATCCGGGCGGACACGCCCAGACTCTCCAGCTGGGTCACGGTGCGGCGAGCCACCTCGTCCGATCCCGGTTGCAGGCGGTGGTCCACGACGACGGCTGACAGGTCCAAGCCGGCGCCGCGGGCCACGAAGGCCGCGACGGCGGCGAGCGCCAGTGAGTCGGCGCCGCCGGAGACGCCCACGACCACCTGGCTGCCGGCGGGCAGATCAGCCACGGCCGAGCGAACCGCGATCCGGGCCGAGGCGACCGTGGGGTCGAGCGCTCCACCCACCGTCGTCACCCAGCCGTGCGATCAGGCGTGGACACGCGACACCCACGTCGACGGCTCGAGGATCTCCGAGCGCGTCGGCAGATGGGACGGGTGGGACCAGACCGCGTTGAAACCGTCCATGCCGACGGTGTCGATCGCGTGCCGCACGAAGACGGCACCGTCGCGGTACTGGGCCATCTTGGCCTCGAGGCCGAGCAGTCGGCGGATCAGCTTGTCGAGGCCACTGCCACCCGCACGACGTTGGGAGAACTTGCGACGGATGTGCGCGACCGTGGGGATCACCTCGGGTCCGACATCGTCCATCACGACGTCCGCGTGGCCCTCCAGCAACGACATGACACCGGTCATCTGGTCGACGATCTGGCTCTGACGTTCGTTCTGGAACATCGACGCGAGCGAGGCGTCCGGATCTCCCTTGGCCACCTTGACCGCCTGTGACAGCGCCTGCTGGAGCATCGCCGACATGGCCTGAGGATCCAGATCCGTGGCGTCGATGAACTCCTCCATCAGGCTCCGCAGGTGCTCACGCAGCCATGGCACGCCGGTGAACTGGACCCGGTGCGTCTCCTCGTGCAGGCAGACCCAGAGGCGGAAGTCGTGTGGGTCGACGTCGAGCTGGCGCTGCACCGCGACGATGTTGGGGGCCACCAGCAGCAGACGGCCACCTTCGCCATGCGGCCCGGTCCAGAACGGGTCGAACTGACCGAGCACCTTGGTGGACATGAAGGACATCAGGGCACCCAGCTCGGCGCCGCTCACCTTCTCGCCGACCGAGCGCGACAGGCCAGTCGGCAGCTTGCCGGTCTCGGCGAGCTTGGCGTTGATCGGATCCATCATGAGCTGGAAGGTCGACAGGTTCGCCTCGACCCAGCGCGGCCGGTCGACGACGAGGACCGGCGACGGAGCGCCCAGCGCGTGCGTGGAGTGCAGACCCGTGAAGTCCCGCACCGGGGCTTCGGATCTGGCTGCCCCGACCCGCAGCTCCTCGACCGTTTCGGCCACCTCGGCGGCCGACATCTCGGGCCCGGGCCGCGACAGTCGTGTCGCGGTGGCTTGCGCGAACTTCCAGTCGATCATGCAACCACGGTACGGCGCGGGACGGGGATCAGCCGCAGGAGCAGGCCGCGATGGCTGCCGCGATGTCGTCGATGGAGGCCTGCGCTGCCAAGGACTTCACTGGATCGGCATCGTCAGACATGACCGCGAAGACCACCGGACGCCCGTCAGCATCCAGCGCGTAGCCAGCGAGTGAGTGCACTCCGCTGAGCGTGCCGGTCTTGGCTCGGATCAGGCCGTGGGCGGCGCGGTCGAACCGGTCCGCCAAGGTGCCGCTGAATCCACTGAGCGGCAGATCGTCCACGACGGCCGCACCGCGGGGAGTCGACAGCGACGCCTGGACCACGTCGACCAGCGTGGTGGGGCTGATCCGATTGCGGCGCGAGAGCCCGCTGCCGTCCATCAGGACGAGACCGGTCGTGTCGATGTCCGCAGCCTCCAGAGCTGCGGAGACGGCCGATGCTCCTTCCTCGAAGCTGCCGGGTCGGTCGCCCGCGATGGCAACGTGTCGGAGCATGACCTCGGCGGTCTGGTTGTTGCTGGTGCGGATGAGCGCCCCGACGATCTGCTCGACGGTGGCGCTGCGCACTGATGCCAGCGGCGCGGCACCTGCCGGCGCCGCTGTGCGACCGACGGTGCCAGTCACGTCGACGCCGGCATCGCGCACCAGCTGTGCGAATCGGTTGGCGGCGGCTTGAGCCGGATCCTGCGCGCGGACGCCGTCCTTCAGTCCCTGGTCGACCCACAGCGCGCTGACGGGGGTGACGATGTTGTTGGGGATGTAGCTGTCCTCCCAGCCGGGGCTGATGGACGGGCCCGTGAAGAGGGCGTCGTCGAATCCGAGTCGGACCGACGCGCGCCCAGCGTCCTGCAGCGCCGCCGCGGTCTTCTCGGCCAGTGATTCCAGGTCGGCCCTCTCGACGCGCGATGAGTTCTTGTCGCGACGTGCGGTGAGATACGGGTCGCCGCCACCGATCAGGACGACCCCGTCGCCAGCCATGACGACCGACGTCGTGAACCGGGTCTGCGGGTCGATCGTCGCGAGTGCGGCGTATCCGGTCAGCAGCTTGGTGGTGGACGCAGGCGTGAACACGCCGGTCTGGCCGGCCGTGCTGATCGGCGCCCCGGGGTCCGGTGCGGCGGCGGCGAACCCGACGCTGGGCCCCAGCAACGAGTCAGAGAGCAGGACGTCGACGGCAGAAACCACAGCGTCCGAGTCGATCGGGGTGACCGTCGACGGCGGTGAGGTGGCCGCCAACGCTGGCGCACTCACCGCCAGGCCGTCGGGCGCGACGACGTAGTCCGGACCACAGTCGCCGCCGCAGATGACGCCGTTGAGCTGGCCGTCCTGCCACGCCCACCGTGCACCGACCGCGAGGGCGACGACGACCAGCACCGCGACCACGGAGACGAGCAGACGCGTGGCGCTCCGCCGCCACCAGCTGGGCACCCTGCTGGCCCTCGCGTCTGCCACGTGCGCCAGACTATAGACGTCCATCCAGCCTCAGGAGGCAGCCGTGATCTTCGACGTCACCGTGGAGATTCCCAAGGGCGAGCGCAACAAGTACGAGGTCGACCACGACACGCACCGCATCCGCCTCGACCGCACGCTGTTCACGTCGACCCAGTATCCGGCCGACTACGGCTTCATCGACAACAGCCTGGGCCTCGACAGCGACCCGCTCGATGCGCTCGTGCTGCTGCCCTCGCCGACCTTCCCCGGCTGTGTCATCACCTGCCGCGCGATCGGCATGTTCCGCATGACCGATGAGGCCGGCGGCGACGACAAGGTGCTGTGCGTTCCGGCCACCGATCCGCGCCAGGAGCACCTGCGCGACATCCACCACGTGCCGGAGTTCGACCGCCTGGAGATCGAGCACTTCTTCACCGTCTACAAGGACCTGGAGCCCGGCAAGTCCGTCGAGGGCTCAGTGTGGACCGGCCGCGTCGAGGCCGAGGTCGAGATCAATGCCAGCTTCGCCCGGTTCAAGGCCAACGGCGGCTACTGACACCTCGGCGGTCTCAGCGCAACAACGCACGCATGGCGTCAGCGAACACGCTCACGTCGACCGTGTGGTCGATCGAGCGAAGCGCTCCGAGTCCGATGCCGAGACTCAGCATGGCCGTCGCAGCGCGATCGGCTGGCATGCGCAGCTCGATGCCCGCCTCCGCGGTGACCTCGCGAATCAGCGTCTCGATGGCCTCACGAATCTCGCGGTGACGGGCCTTCAACGCAGTGGCCACATAGGGGCTGTGCCGGGCGACAGCACCGAACTCGGACTCCAGCGCGGTCCATCGGGGCTGGCCCAGACCCTCGCGGGCCCAGTCGGCGAACGCGTCGATGCGGGCATCGAGATCGCCGCCTCCGGAGAACGCCGCAACGACGCCATCGATCTGCTGCAGGTGGATGCTGTCCAGCACGGCCATGCACAGTTCTTCCTTGCCAGCGAAGTTGGAGTACACCGCGCCCTTGGAGAAACCCGCCCGCAGCGCCACCTTGTCCAGCGAGGTGGCCGCGTACCCGTCGGCAAGGAACATCTCGCGCGCGACCTCCGTCAGCTTCAGACGTGTCTGCGCCTGACGCTCCGCGCGGATTCCCCTCGAACTGTCGACCGTCACTGTGTCTCCCGTCATATGCCCTTGCCAGCATTCCAGATACCGATAGTATCTGACTGTGATCACCAAGGACATCATCATCGTCGGAACAGGTTTCGCGGGCATGGGCATGGCCATGAAGCTGCGCGAAGCAGGTCGTGAGGACTTCACGATCCTCGAGAAGGCCCACGACGTCGGCGGCACCTGGCGCGACAACACCTACCCGGGCTGCGAGTGCGACATCCCCAGCCACATGTACTCCTTCTCCTACGAGCTGAACACCGACTGGAGCAAGAGCTACTCGGGCCAGCAGGAGATCTGGGCGTACATGCGCAAGGTCGCCGACGAGAAGGGCATCCGCCCCTACATCAACTTCGGCGTCGAGGTCACCGGCGCCACCTGGGACGAGGACCGTCAGCGGTGGACCGTGAACACCGCCAGCGGTGAGATCTACGAATGCCGGGTCCTCGTGGCCGGCGTCGGTGGACTGCACATCCCCAACATCCCGGAGATCGACGGCGCCGACACCTTCGCCGGTCCGATGTTCCACTCCGCCAGCTGGGATCACTCGGTCGACCTGACCGGCAAGAAGGTCGTCGTCATCGGCACCGGTGCCAGCGCGATCCAGTTCGTTCCGATCATCGCCGAGCAGGTCGGCCAGCTGACGGTCTTCCAGCGCACGGCCCCGTGGGTGCTGCCCAAGAAGGACAAGCCCACCGCCCAGTGGCGCAAGACAGCTGTTCGAGAAGGTGCCCGGAGCCCACCGCGCCTACCGCAACGCGTTGTACTGGACCTTGGAGTCGCGAGCCCTTGGGTTCAACGGCCACCTCAACTTCCTCCCGATCGCGGAGCGGATCGTGAAGGGGTTCTTGAAGAAGACGGTCCCCGACGCAGAGCTCCGCGCCAAGCTGACTCCTGACTACCGCCTGGGATGCAAGCGAGTTCTGCAGTCGAACACCTACTACCCGACGTTCCTGCGGGACAACGTCGAGCTGACCACCGACGGCGTCACCACGATCGTGAGTGACGGCGTCATCGATGGCAACGGCGTCAAGCACGAGGCCGACGTCATCATCTACGGCACCGGCTTCCACGTCATCGACGCCTTCGACTACCTCGACATCAAGGGCCGCGACGGTGTCGATCTGGCCGCGCAGTTCCGCGAGCACGGTGTCGAGACCTACATGGGCATGATGATCAACGGGTTCCCCAACCTCGCGTTCATGCTCGGCCCCAACACCGCACTCGGCCACAACTCGGTCGTCTTCATGATCGAGCAGCAGACGAAGTTCATCGTCAAGCTGATCGAGGAGATGGACGCCCGCGGTGCCGTGGCCGCCGAACCGACGCTCGAGGCGCAGACCGCCTTCAACATCGAGGTCCAGCGCCTCGTCGAGAAGGGCATCTGGACCCAGGGCGGCTGCACCAGCTGGTACCTCGACAGCCACGGCAAGAACCGCACGATCTGGCCGAAGTTCACCTTCCAGTACTGGTGGGAAACGCGAAAGATCAACGTCGACGACTACACGTGGGAGAACGCGGCAGCATGACGACGACGCTGGCGTACGACATCCCCCCGGGGCCGAAGGCGCCAGCGTGGTTGATGACCTGGAAGTTCCTGCGCACCCGGTACAGGGACATGCCGAGGTATCACGCCGAGTACGGCGACACGTTCTCCGTGCGCATCCTGCCGGGGCCCGAGACCGTCGTCATGTACAGCGATCCGGCAGCCATCAAGGAGATCTTCGGGTCCGACCCTGCCGAGTTCCACGCGGGCGAGGCCAACGGCATCCTGAAGTCGGTCATGGGCGAGCACTCAGTTCTGCTCATCGATGACGCACAGCACGTGCGGGCTCGCAAGCTCTTGATGCCCGCCTTCAGCGGCCCGTCGATGCGCGCGTACCAGCCACTGGTGGAGGCCATCGCCAAGACCGAGATCGACTCCTGGCACGACGGCGACACCTTGGCGACGCTTGACCAGATGAACGCGATCACGCTCGACGTCATCTTGCAGGTCGTGTTCGGCGTCACCGACGAGCGCCGACTCGCCGTGCTGCGGCCGAAGGTCAACACGATGGTGAACATCGGGCCCCTGACCCTGCTGGCATGGTCGTACCCCTCGCTGGCCAAGATTCCGCCGTGGCGCGGCTACTTCACCAACCAGCTCGAGGTCGACAAGCTCCTGTACGCCGAGATCGCCGAGCGTCGGTCCGCCGACGATCTGGAGGGGCGCGACGACGTGTTGTCGCGCCTGCTGCGCGTCGGCGGATCCGAGGGCGAGACGCCGCTCACCGACGAGGAGATGCGCGACCAGCTGGTCACCCTGCTGCTCGCCGGGCACGAGACCACCGCATCGGCCCTGTCGTGGACCTTGCACGAGCTGGGCCGAAATCCGACGACCCTCGCCGCGGCGGTCAAGGCCGCCGACACCGGCGACGACGCCTACCTCGAGGCGTGCCTCAAGGAGTCCATGCGGCTGCACCCGATCATCGACTTCGTGGCCCGCACGTTGCAGAGCGACCAGGTGGTCGCTGGTCGGCTGCTGCCTCGAGGCACCACCGTCGCGGCGTCGATCATGCTCGCCCACAGCCGCGACGAGAGCTGGGCCGAGCCGCACGCCTTCGTCCCGGAGCGGTTCCTCGACGAGAAGATCTCCCCCAACACGTGGCTGCCGTTCGGCGGTGGTGTGCGGCGCTGCATCGGCGCGGCCTTCTCCCTGATGGAAGGCACAGCGGTCCTGCGCGAGGTGCTGCATCGCTACGAGGTGTCGGCCGAAGAGATCTCCCCCAACAAGCTGCGCAACATCACGAACGTGCCGGGCGACAAGGCCCCGCTGCGCCTCACCGCGCGTCGTGTGTGACGCAATCGCCCCGGTTCCACTAGCGTCGATGACATGAGTCATGTTGACGCGACGTCCACAGGAGACCATGCCGAAGGCGTGACCGACACGGCCTTGGCCGGATTGCGCCGGTGGAATCTCGGCTTGACGGTGCTGCACGCGGCCCAGGCCGTGGGGATCCTGCTGCTCGCCAACGGCTTCTCCATCGCGGTCACGTCCACGTATCCCACCGGGCCTCCCGGCACTGCGCCGCCAGCCCCGTCGGTGCTGTTCGACGTCAGCATCGGCGCGGCCATCGCGGTGTTCCTCTTCCTCGCGGCCGCCGACCACCTCGTGACGGCCACCGTCGGGCGTGGCGTCTACGAGTCTGACCTGCGGGCCGGGATCAACCGGTTCCGCTGGGCCGAGTACTCGATCAGCGCGACGATCATGATCGTCCTGATCGGCTTCTACTTCGGCGTCACGGACATCACCGCCGTGATCGCGGTGATCGGCGCCAACATGGCGATGATCTTCTTCGGCTGGTTGCAGGAACGGATGAACCCGCCAGGCCGCGAAACCACCACGATGCTGCCGTTCTGGTTCGGCACGGTGGCCGGCGCGGCCCCGTGGGCGGCCATCGTGCTCAACTTCGTGGGCGCCGAGACAGTCCCCGGCTTCGTGATCGTCATCTTCGCCACGCTGCTGGTGTTCTTCTCGACCTTCGCGGTCAACCAGTGGCTGCAGTACCGCGGCATCGGTCCGTGGCGCAGCTACGCGTTCGGCGAGAAGTTCTATCTCGTGCTCAGCCTGGTGGCCAAGACCGCACTCGCGTGGCAGATCTTCGGCGGCTCCCTCGCCGGCTGATCCGGCGACAGTGGCTACTGGGGGCCAACGGCGGTGACTGTGACGACCGGTTCGCCCTGCTCGTCCGAGGCCGCCAGATCGATGGTGGCGCTGATGCCCCAGTCCCGGTCACCTTCGGGATCGTTGAAGGTCTGGCGCACTGACCACGTGTCGGTTCCTTCGGTGACCATGAACAGATGGGGACCGCGCGCCTCGGGGCCGGTGCCGATCTCGTCGTACTCCTCGCGGTACGCCGCCATCGCCTCCATCCAGGCGGCAGCGTCCCAGCCGTCGGCGCCGTCCAGATCGCCCAGCGCACTCCAGCGCCCGAACGCCGCCAGCTCGACCCGGCGGAACATCGCGTTGCGCACCAGTACGCGAAACGCTCGGGGGTTGCCGGTCAGTGGCCGCGGCGGAGCGCCTGACTGAGCCTGCGGGCGCACGTCGAGCGGATCCACACCCGGCTTGATCAGCTCCTCCCACTCATCGAGCAGGCTCGAGTCGGTCTGACGCACGAGCTCGCCCAGCCATTCGGTGATGTCCTCGAGCTCTTCGTTGCGCGCGCTCTGTGGGAACCGTGCGCCCCAGCGTCTTGTAGACGTCCGACAGGTACCGCAGCACCAGACCCTCCGAACGCGCCAGCTGGTAGTCCGCGATCAGCTCGCTGAAGGTCATGGCCCCCTCCCACATCTCGCGCACGACAGACTTGGGTCGCAGCTCGTGATCGGCGACCCAGGGGTGCCCGATGCGATACGTCTCGTACGCGGCCTCCAGCAGCTCGCGCAATGGCTGAGGGTGCTCGACCTCCTCCAGCAGCTCCATGCGCTCGTCGTACTCGATGCCGTCCATCTTCATCTCGGCCACCGCCACGCCGCGGGCTCGGTGACGCTGCGCCCTGATGATGGGGCGGGGATCGTCGAGCGTCGCCTCGATGACCGACACCACGTCGAGGGTGTAGGCGGGGTCCTCGCGATCGAGCAGCTCCAGCGAGGCGACGGCGAACGGGGACAACGGCTGGTTGAGCGCGAAGTTGGCCTGCAGGTCGACGGTCAGCCGCAACGTTCGGCCAGCGGCGTCGGGCGGTTCGATCGGCTCGACGACGTCGCCCGCGATCAGCGCGTCGATGATCGCGTCGACCTCGGCCAGCAGCCGATCCTGCGACTCCTCGGTCTCGCCGCTCTCGCGGATCAGCCGCGTCAGCGACTCCCGGGCGTCGCCGGATCGCTGGAGCACGTCGAGCACCATGGCGTGGCTGACCCGCATGCGGGAGACCAGTGCCTCGGGCGTGCCGGTGGCCAGCTTCTGGAAGGTGCCCTCGCCCCACGAGACGTAGCCTTCTGGCGGCTTCTTGCGCTGGATCTTCTTGATCTTCTTCGGATCGTCGCCGGCCTTGCGCACCAGTCGGGCGTTCTCGATCTCGTGCTCGGGTGCCTCGACCACCACGTGACCGATGGTGTCGAATCCGGCCCGCCCTGCCCGGCCCGCGATCTGCTGGAACTCGCGCACCTGCAGCTGGCGCTGACGGGTGCCGTCGTACTTCGACAGCCCGCTGAACAGCACGGTGCGGATCGGCACGTTGATGCCCACGCCCAAGGTGTCGGTGCCGCACACGACCTTGAGCAGACCCTGTTGCGCGAGCGTCTCGACCAGCCGGCGGTAGCGCGGCAGCATGCCAGCGTGGTGCACGCCGATGCCAGCGCGGACCAGACGCGACAACGTCTTGCCGAAAGCTGAGGAGAATCGGAAGTCGCCGAGGTGGTCGGCAATGACGTCCCGCTCCTCACGGGTGGCGATCTTCAGGCTGGTCAGCGCCTGGGCCCGTTCGAGAGCGGACACCTGGGTGAAGTGCACGACGTAGACCGGCGTCTGACGAGTCTCGATCAGCTGCTCCAGCGTCTCGTGCACCGGTGTCGAGACGTACTCGCTGACCAGCGGCACGGGCCGCTCGGTGGACGTGACCTCGGCGGTGTCCCGGCCAGTGCGGCGCTCGAGATCGGCCACCAGCCGGGTGGTGTCGCCCAGGGTGGCCGACATCAACAGGAACTGCGCTCGCGGCAGCTCGATCAACGGAACCTGCCACGCCCAGCCGCGGTCGGGGTCGGCGTAGTAGTGGAACTCATCCATCACGACGAGGCCGATGTCGGCGGCCGCGCCCTCGCGCAGTGACATGTTGGCGAGGATCTCAGCGGTGGCCGCGATGATCGGGGCGTCGGCGTTGACGGCCGCGTCGCCGGTCACCATGCCGACGTTGTCAGCACCGAAGATCTCGCACAGATCGAAGAACTTCTCGCTGACCAACGCCTTGATCGGCGCCGTGTAGACGCTGCACTCACCGCGCGCCAGCGCCGCAGCCATCGCGGCGGTCGCGACCAGGCTCTTGCCCGAGCCGGTGGGGGTCGAGAGCACGACGTTGGAGCCGGCGACGCACTCCAGGATCGCCTCGTCCTGAGCGGGGTAGAGAGTCAGCCCACGGTCGGCCACCCACGTCGTGACGGCATCGTAGACGGCGTCCTCGTCTGCGTCGGTCCCCTCGGGCGGGAGCAGATCGACGAGGCGCATCCGTTCATTGTGTCGTGAGGCGCCCCAGTAGGGTCAGCCGCATGAGAGCTGTGCAGATCACGACCCTTGACGGACCCGAAGCCGTGGAGGTCGTCGACATCCCGTCGCCCGAGCCCGGACCCGATCAGGTGCTGATCCGCGTCCGCGCTGCCGGAGTTGCCTTCCCCGAGGTGCTCCAGAGCCGTGGCGAGTACCAGATGAAGCCCGACCTGCCCTTCACTCCGGGAGCCGAGATCGCCGGTGAGGTCATCAGTGCCCCTGAGGGCTCGGACCTGCGTCCCGGCGACCGGGTCGCCGCCCTGTGCCTGCTCGGCGGCTTCGCCGAGGAGGCCGTGGCACCGGCCGACCTGACCTTCCCGCTGCCGGACTCGATCTCCTTCGAGCAGGGCGCGTCGATCATCTTCAACTACGGAACCGCCTACTTCGCCTTGGTCGAACGCGGCGGCCTCGCGGCTGGTGAGTCCGTGCTGGTGCATGGCGCCGCTGGTGGCATCGGCACAGCCTCGATCCA
Organism: uncultured Actinomycetota bacterium; assembly: GCA_963769445.1. GTDB lineage: Bacteria > Actinomycetota > Actinomycetes > Propionibacteriales > Nocardioidaceae > Aeromicrobium. Next base: position 37,013 of record CAVYLO010000005.1, read on the forward strand.
GGTGGCCAAGGCGTTCGGTGCCGGCCGTGTCGTGGCGGTCACCTCAACTCCGGAGAAGGGCCAGATCGCGATCGATGCTGGCGCCGACGAGTTCGTGCTCGCTGACGGCTTCAAGGACGCGGTCACGGCGAACGGCAAGGTCGACCTCGTGGTCGACCCGGTCGGGGGCGACCGGTTCACCGACTCGCTGCGCTGCCTCGCCGACGACGGTCGCCTGCTCGTCATCGGCTTCACAGCCGGTGAGATCCCCACGGTCAAGGTCAACCGCCTGCTGCTCAACAACGTCTCCGTCGTCGGCGTCGGATGGGGCGCCTACGTGCTGGGTCGCCCCGGCCACATCGGCACCGAGTGGGAAGCGCTCGCGCCGCATCTGCACAGCGGCGCCCTGTCCCCGATCGTCGGACCCACCTTCGAGCTCGACGAGGCCAGTCAGGCGTTGCTGACGCTTGACGAGCGCCGGGCGACCGGCAAGGTGCTGCTGGTCCCGTGACCTCGTTCTCCGGATTCCCCGAGGGTGCGCTCGACTTCTACGACGATCTCGAGATGGACAACACCAAGGCGTTCTGGGAGACCCACCGCGAGGTGTACGCCACGGCGGTGAAGGCACCGATGACGGCTCTGACGGCAGCACTGGCCGAGGAGTTCGGCGACGCCAAGATCTTCCGGCCGTACCGCGACGTGCGGTTCAGCAAGGACAAGACTCCGTACAAGACGCACCAGGGAGCCTTCGTCGCGAAGGGTCCGGCGATCGGGTACTACGTGCAGGTGGGAGCGGCCGGCGTCCGCACCGGCGTCGGCTTCTACGACGCAGCGCCTGCCCGGCTCGCGGCGTTCCGCGAGGCGATCGTCGACGACCGGTACGGACCTGAGCTCGAGCGCATCGTCGCCGGTCTGGTCGGCGCCGGGTGGGAGCTGGGGGGCGACCAGCTCAAGACGTCCCCGCGGGGCTACGACGCAGACCATCCCCGCATCGCGCTGCTGCGGCACCGCTCGATGGCGTTGACCCGCGATCACGGCTTCGAGCCCTATGTGCACACCGCCGCACTGCTGGACCACGTCCGCGACGACTGGCGCGCCGCCTCGCCGCTGATCGACTGGCTGCTGCACCACACGCAGCAGGCCGGCGCATGAGCACTCCGGAGTTCTGGCGCGCTGTCGAAGCCGTGCACGTGCCGGTGTACTTCAGCGCCGACGCCGCCGCCAGGTACGAGGCACTCGGAATGGCCGATCCCTGGATGGGCTACGTCGCCTCTCGATCCGCCGCCCTTGGCACGCCAAGCCCCGCGCTGGTGACAGCGACCTTCCACGGCTTCGCGCCCGGCAAGATCGCCCGAGCCGTGCCGGAGGCGTGGGCCCGAGCGTCGAGCGAGGACGTTCTGATGATGCGGCTCGATCTCGCCCGTCAGTCGCTCGAACCATTCGTCCAGGACGCTGCCCTCCCATCCCTCACCGCGAATCTCGCCGAGGTGGTCAGCCGAGCCGACTTCGCCGGCCGCCCGCTCGCTGCGGCGCACGCCTCCCTGCCGGCCGCCGACGATGACCTCGGCCGGCTGTGGCAGCTCGCGACCGTGCTGCGGGAGTACCACGGCGACGCGCACGTCGCGGTGCTCACAGCATCGGGGATCGACGGTGCCACGGCCAACGCCCTGGCCGTCGCGATGGGACTGGTGCCACCGGCCCAGCAGCAGCGCCGCGGGTGGGACGACAGTGCGTGGGACGACGCCTACGAACAGCTCCACATGCGCGGCTGGGTCGACGAGTTCCGGGCGATCACCGAGGCCGGGCGGGCCGCCCGTGCCCGTATCGAGGAGACCACGCACCGGGTCGCCAACGCCGGCATCGGCGACCGGGAGGCGACCGCCCGCACCATCGGGACGACACCCGCCCTGGTGGCGATCGCGCGAGCCGTCCAGGCTTCCGGCGCCGTGCCCTACCCGAATCCGACCGGCGTCCCTCAGCCGTAGTGGTTGACTGGTGACCATGAGCCTGCGCCGTTCGTTCTGGCGGTCCGTCGAGACCATCCACCACGTCGTGTACTTCGCGCCCGACACCAAGGCGCGGTACGAGTCCCTCGGACTCAAGGGGCAGTGGATGGGGTACTTCGCCTCACGTTCGGTGCCGCTCGGCCGGCCCGGACCGGAGGTCGTCACCGCCACGTTCCACGGGTTCGCGCCGGCGCTGGTCCATCGCGCCATCCCGGCTGCGTGGGACCTGGTCGACTCCGAGGAGATCCTCGCGACCCGGTTGCAGCACGGGCGCGACGTCATCCGTCCCGGTGTCGAGATCGCCGGCATCGACATCGCCCCCGCGGCACAGGCCCTCGGGGACGCTCTTCCGACGCTCGACCTCACGGTGCGACCGTTGGCCGCGGGGAACGTCGGGTTGCCGCGTCCGACCGATGACCTCGGTCTGCTGTGGCACGGCGCGACCACCCTGCGTGAATACCGCGGCGACTCTCACCTCGCCGTGCTGGCCACCGAGGGTCTCGGCGGAGTCGACGCGAACGTGCTGATGGTCGCGGCGGGACTCACGTTCCCCCAGCAGCAGCAGATGCGCGGCTGGACCGACGCCGAGTGGGCTGCTGGCACCAACCGCCTGCAGGACCGCGGCTGGCTCGACGACTCGGGGGGCATCACCGCCGAGGGTGGAGCCGCCCGCGCCAAGATCGAGGATGACACCGATCGGGTGACGATGGCCGGCATCCCGACCGAGACGGTCGAGTCCCTCGCAGCCGTGGCCGATGACCTGATGGCCGTGTCGAAGGGTGTCGTGGCCAGCGGCGCCGAACCGAGTCACGGCTGAGCCATGGCGTACGACGAGCAACTCGCCATCGCCTTCGTCGCAACGCTTCCGGCGAAGTAGGACCCATGCCCCGCGGTGATCACGGCGACCCCGTCGAGATCGAGGTGGACGACAAGATCGTGCGGGTCAGCAGCCCCGAACGGGTGTACTTTCCCGATCACGGATGGACCAAGCTCGATCTGGTCGAGTACTACCTCGCCGTCGGAGACGGCATCGTCAACGCCCTGTTCGAGCGACCCTGCATGCTGCACCGCTTCCCGAAGGGTGTGGACGGGGACAAGGTGCACCAGAAGAAGGTGCCGCGCGGGGCTCCTCCCTGGCTGGAAACCGTGCCGATCCACTTCCCGCGCTACGACCGCATCGTCGACGAGGTCTGCGTCACCGAGCTGGCCTCGGTCATCTGGGCCGTCCAGATGTCGACGGTGGAGTTCCACCCCTGGAACAGCCGACGCCGCGACGTGGAGAAGCCCGATGAGTGGCGGATCGATCTCGACCCGGGTGACGACTGCGACTTCGCCACGGTGCAGCGGGTCGCTGCCGTGGCCCGCGAGGTGCTTGACGAGCTGGGCGCCACGGGGTTTCCCAAGACGTCGGGCGGTTCGGGGCTGCACGTCTACGTGCGCATCGCGCCCGACCACGAATTCGCCGACGTGCGGCGTGCGGCGCTCGCCTTCGCCCGGGAGGTCGAACGTCGCACCGACGACGTGACCACGGCGTGGTGGCGCAAGGATCGCGATCCGCGTCAGGTGTTCGTGGACTACAACCAGAATGCTCGCGACCACACGATCGCGGCGGCCTACTCGGTGCGGGGATTCCCGGACGGACGAGTCTCGACTCCACTCACCTGGGACGAGGTCGACGACGTCGACCCGCACGACTTCACGATCGCCACCGTGCCGGCCCGGTTCGCTGAGCTCGGCGATCTCCACGCGGGCATCGACGACACCCGGTTCGACCTCGCGCCCTTGCTGGCCTGGGCCGCGCGCGACGAGAACGCCTGAATCCACCCTCAGGAAACGGGAGCCGACATCCACCGAGCTCCGCCGGCGGTCTTGGCGCGATAGAGCGCCTCGTCAGCCGCCTTCATCAGCTCACTGATCGGACGCCGTGGTTCCGAGTCGTCCAAAGCGATGCCGACCGTGGTGGTGATCACCACGTCAGGACTGCCCGGGACCGGAACCGCGATGGCCCTCACGACGGTGTCGGCGAGCTTCTGGGCCTCGTGGATCGACGAACAGGCAGCGAAGATCACGAACTCATCGCCTCCCACTCGTCCGATCGTGACCGGCTCCGGCACAGCGGCTCGCAAGGCCGTGGTGACCTCGATCAGGACCTGGTCGCCGAAACTGTGACCGTGCTGGTCGTTGACCTGCTTGAAGCCGTCGAGGTCGCAGAACATCGCCACCAGGAAGTCCCGTGGCATGCATTCGTCGACGATGTGCTGGGCCGCCGCACGCACCCCACGCCGATTGAGCAGACCCGTCAACTGGTCATGCTCGGCGTCGTGCTGGAACTGGTGCTGGACTCGGCGCTCCGCGGTGATGTCGACCATCGTGCAGATGGCACGCACGGGCGAGCTCCCGAGGTAGGCGACGCCGCGGATCGTCACGTGGAACCACGAGAGATCGTCCGCGAGTCCGGTCGCCGCGACGAACGATCGTTCTTCGTGACCGTCGAATACTGCCTCGACCTCCGCGCACAGCGACTCGCCGCCCTCCACCCGGGCCATGAGCACGTCGAAGGAACGGGCATCGGCGATGTCACCGAAGGTGTCGCGGAACTGCCGGTTGGTCTGAGTCAGTCGGCCTGAAGCGTCGGCGATGCACATGGCCGATCCGGTGACCTCGAACACGGCCCCATAGACGTGCTCGTCCAACGCGGTGCGATCCAGCCTCTGGGCCGAGGCGATCGCTGTCTCGGCCTGTCGAGCCAGGACCTCCAACGTGGCCAGCTGGGCGTGGTCGGGCATCAGGCCGGACCTCGGCAGGTCGACGCTCACGACACCGAGCAGCTCGCCCTCGCCGTCGAACATCGGCACGTACAGGGCGTGCTCAGGACGCCACGCCTTGGGGTTGCCGGCGGTCCGTTCGAACCACGCTTCGTCGTCGCTCACCCACACGGGCAGGTCGTCGGTCGATTCGGCGTCCCCGCTGAGGCTCAGGTGCACCGCGCCGTGTCGATCAGCCAGCGCGATCTCCCGGTCCCAGATGGCACGGGTCCCCACCGTTCCGAGGAGTGTTGCTTCCAGTTCGGGCGGGCCGGCTACCGCGACAACCACCAGGTCGCCGTTGTCGTTGACCAGGTTGATCGCGGCGCACTCGAAGTCGGCGAGGTCAGTGATGGCCTTCACGAAGATCTTCAGGGTGGTCGTCATGTCAGTCGACCCGCTCAGGTTCCGCGCGAGCGCGACCAGACCATCCACGGTCTCGCGACCGAACTGCAAGGACGTGCTGTCGTCCATGGGGACCCCCTGGGACCTCTGATCGACTCACAATACCCGGGACTTCAGTCCCTTACCTGCTGTTTTGAGATCCTGTCGCATCCCGCACGGACCCGCGGCCCATGGAAGGATGGGAACCATGGTGACGGGCGGGCTGCTCCGCGTGCCCGCGACCTTGACAGTTGGCGTCCTGTTGCTGGTGTCGGCGTGTCAAGCCTCGGACGCAGAAGAGCCGGCGCAGGTCGCGACACCCACGCCGCCTGCGGCGGTGCCGGCCGCGCAGACGTGCGCCGCCGCCACCTTGACGTCGATGAGTCGGGCGCAGCGCGTTGGCCAGCTCCTGGTGGTGGGGGTCGAGGCGGACGACCCAGCCCGCGCCGCGCCCTGGGTCACGAAATACCACCTCGGTGGCGTGCTCCTCACCGGCAGCACCACGGCCACGGTCGGCGACACCAAGGAGGTGACCGATGCGTTGCACGCCGCATCGGGCGACGACCCCCAGCCGCTGGTCGCGGTTGAACAGGAGGGCGGCGCAGCGCAGACCCTGCGCGGCGATGACTTCTTCGACATCCCCAGCGGCGCCGAACAGGGCACGTGGGATGCGCGCGAGACCGCCCAGCGCACCGGATCCTGGGCCGACGCGCTGCACCTCGCCGGCATCGACCTGACTCTCTCGCCGGTCGCAGACACGCTGCTCACCGACGGGGTCGACGACAACCCTGCGGTCGGGAGCACCGGCCGCGCCCTCGGCCTCGACCCTCAGGTGGTCGCCATGAAGGTGGACCAGATCGTCAAGGCGATCCAAGGGCAGGAGGTCATGGCGAGCGTCCGGGACTTCCCGGGGCATGGACGACTGACCGAGGACCCCGCCACCGCGGCCACAGCTGTCGACGACCAGATGACGATCGACGACCCACAGATCGCGCCCTTCGTGACAGGGATCGAGGCCGGCGCCGACGTCGTCGCCATCTCGGCAGCGACCTATCCGCTGCTCGGCGAGGATCTCCCGGCCATCTACTCCCGCACCGTCATCTCCGGACTGCTGCGCGACGTGATCGGTTTCGGCGGCGTCGTCATCTCGGCGGACCTGAGCCGCACCACGTCGGCCACGACGTACCCGCTGAAGCAACGGGGCGTGCGCTTCATCCAGGCTGGCGGAGACCTCGTGCTCAGCGCTGATCCCGGCCGGTCGCGCGACCTGCTGTCGGGGCTGCTCGCCGAGGACGCCAAGGACCCGGAATTCCGCGATCTGGTCGACGACGCCGCCCTCCGCGTTCTTGCTCTCAAGGCGGAGCACGGCGTCATCAGCTGCGACTGACCGGACCGCTCGCCGTCTCCATTGGGGAATCCGCACGGCCTGATGTATTTTGGTGTCCAACTAGTTCATCTGATGCCCAAGTACCGGGAGTGCCATGACCACCGAGCTGACCCACTTCATCGCCGGCAAGCACGTCGCTGGCACGTCCGGCCGATTCGCCGACGTGTTCGACCCCAACACGGGAGGCGTGCAGTCCCTCGTTCCGCTGGCCAGCGTCGAGGAGGTCACGGCGGTCATCGACGACGCCGAACAGGCCCAGCGCGAGTGGGCTGCCTGGAATCCCCAGCGCCGGGCCCGCGTGCTGATGACGTTCCTGCGCCTGGTCGAGCGTGACATGGACGTGCTGGCCGAGAAGCTGTCCCGCGAACACGGCAAGACCCTGCCCGACGCGCGCGGGGACATCCAGCGCGGTGTCGAGGTCGTCGAGTTCGCGCTCGGCGCACCGCACCTGCTCAAGGGCGAGTACACGACGTCGGCCGGTACCGGCATCGACGTGTACTCGATGCGCCAACCACTCGGCGTCGTTGCTGGCATCACCCCGTTCAACTTCCCCGCCATGATCCCGCTGTGGAAGGCCGGTCCGGCCCTTGCCGCCGGCAACGCGTTCGTGCTCAAGCCGTCCGAGCGTGACCCGTCCGTGCCGCTGCATCTGGCCGAGCTGTTCGTCGAGGCCGGCATGCCGCCGGGTGTCTTCAACGTCGTGAACGGCGACAAGGTGGCTGTCGACGCGCTGCTGACCGACGATCGGATCAAGGCCGTCGGCTTCGTCGGCTCGACGCCGCATCGCGCAGTACATCTACGAGACCGCTGCCGCGCAGGGCAAGCGCGCCCAGTGCTTCGGCGGCGCCAAGAACCACATGATCGTCATGCCCGACGCCGACCTCGACGACACCGTCGAGGCACTCATCGGCGCGGGCTACGGCTCCGCCGGCGAGCGCTGCATGGCGATCTCGGTCGCCGTGCCGGTCGGCCAGGAGACTGCGGACGCCCTGGTCGCCAAGCTCACCGAGCGGATCACGACTCTCACGGTCGGGCCGAGCCTGGAGGCCAGCTCCGACTACGGCCCGCTCGTGACCGCCGAGGCCAAGCAGCGGGTCATCGACTACATCGGTGTCGGTGTCGACGAAGGCGCCGAACTCGTGGTCGACGGCCGCGACTTCGTGCCTGGAGGGACACGAGGAAGGCTTCTTCATCGGCCCCACCCTGTTCGACAAGGTCACCACCGACATGCGGATCTACCTCGAGGAGATCTTCGGCCCGGTGCTGGTCATCGCCCGCGCCGACACCTACGAGGAAGCGCTGGCCATGCCGAGCGAGCACGAGTACGGCAATGGCGTCTCCATCTACACCCGCGACGGCGACACCGCGCGCGACTTCACCGCCCGGGTCGAGGTGGGCATGGTCGGCGTCAACGTGCCGATCCCGGTGCCCATCGCCTACCACACGTTCGGCGGCTGGAAGAAGTCCGGATTCGGCGATCTGAACCAGCACGGACCCGACGCCTTCCGGTTCTACACCAAGACCAAGACCGTCACGTCGCGCTGGCCGTCGGGCACCAAGGACGCCGCCAGCTTCGTCATCCCCACGATGGATTGAGTCATGGAGACCACCGAACGACGCGCCCTCACTGACGCGGTACGCAAGTTCGCCGAGGCCGAGCTGGAGCCGCACGCGATCGAGTGGGACGAGCAGAAGCACTTCCCGGTCGACGTCCTGCGCCGCGCCGGCGACCTCGGCCTCGGCGGCATCTGCATCGGTGAGGACATCGGCGGCTCGGATCTCGGCCGAGCCGAGTCCGTGCGCATCTTCGAGCAGCTCGCTCGCGGCGACACGGCGATCGCGGCCTATGTGTCGATCCACAACATGGTGGTCGGCATGATCGACCAGCACGGCACCGAGGCACAACGTCAGACGTGGCTCCCAGCCATGACCGAGATGGCCGAGCTCGGCAGCTACTGCCTGACCGAGCCGGGCGCCGGATCCGACGCCGCTGCGTTGCGCACCACGGCCCGCCGCATCGGCGACGACGGCTGGGTGCTCGATGGCGTCAAGCAGTTCATCTCGGGTGCCGGCACCAGCCACGTGTACGTCGTGATGGCACGCACCGGCGAATCCGGGTCGCACGGCATCACCGCGTTCCTCGTGCCCGGAGACGCCGACGGGCTGTCATTCGGCGCCAACGAGCGCAAGATGGGTTGGAACGCCCAGCCCACCCGGCAGGTCGTGCTCGACGGTGTCCGCGTCGATCCCAGCCAGGTGCTGGGTGGCGAAGGCGGCGGATTCGCCGTCGCGATGGGAGCGCTCAACGGGGGCCGCCTCAACATCGCGGCGTGCTCACTCGGCGGGGCCCAGTGGGCCGTCGACCGGGCCGTCGAGCACCTGCGCACCCGCGAAGCGTTCGGTGGCCCGCTGCTGGAGCAGCAGGGACTGCGATTCCGGCTCGCCGACGCGCAGACCCAGCTCGAAGCGGCACGCTGCCTGCTGTTTCGGGCTGCTGACGCGGTGGACGCCGGCGACGCCGACGCCGTCACCCTGTGCGCCATGGCCAAGAAGTTCGTCACCGACGCAGGCTTCGACGCCGCGAACACGGCTCTGCAGATGCACGGCGGGTACGGGTACCTGACCGAGTACGGCATCGAGAAGGTGGTCCGCGACCTGCGGGTGCACCAGATCCTCGAGGGCACCAACGAGATCATGCAGCTGATCATCAGCCGGTCGTTCGACACCACGACGGGCGCCGCATGACGCAGGAGCCCGCCGTCCTCGTTCGGCGCAGCGGACGCCTGGGCCACCTGGTGCTCAACCGCCCACGCGCCATCAACGCCCTCACCCACGAGATGGTGGGCATGCTCGCCGCGACACTGGACGAGTGGCGCGATGACGACGCGGTGGAGACCGTGCTGCTGACCGGCGCCGGCGATCGCGGGCTGTGCGCTGGCGGCGACATCGTCTCGCTGTTCAACGATGCCAAGGAGGGCGGCACGGCCGGGGCGCAGTTCTGGCGGGACGAGTACCTGCTGGATCTGCAGATCGCCGAGTACCCCAAACCGGTCGTCGTCATCATGGACGGCATCGTGCTCGGCGGCGGCATCGGCATCTCCGCACACGCCAGCACGAGGATCGTCACCGAGCGGTCGTCCATCGGCATGCCCGAGGTCGGCATCGGCTTCGTGCCCGACGTCGGTGGATCATTGCTGCTCGCCCGGGCGCCCGGAGAACTCGGCACCCACCTGGCGTTGACCGCCGGATCGGTCGGCGCAGGTGACGCCATCGCGATCGGCATGGCCGACCACTTCGTCCCGACGGACCGGATCGCCGACCTGGTGTCCGCGCTGGAGACCACCGATGTCGCCACGGCCTTGGAGCAGACCGCCACCACGCCGCCGAAGGCCTCGTTGCTCGCTGACCGCGAGTGGATCGACGACGCGTATGCCGGCGACGACCTGCTCACCATCGTGCAGCGACTGGAGGCGGTCCGGCCCGAGGTCGCCACGAAGGTCCGGCGACACTGCCCCATGTCGTGCGCTGTCGCTCTGCGGAGCCTGCGCCACGCCGCCACCTTCGACGGCCTGCGCCAGACGCTCGACCAAGACCTGCGGCTCGCCATCCGACTGCAGCAACGACCCGACTTCGTCGAGGGCGTGCGCGCCCAGGTGATCGACAAGGACCGCACACCGCGGTGGGATCCGCCCACCGTCGAAGACCTCGACCCAGCAGCCGTCGACGCCTGCTTCGCCACTCTCGGCGATCGCGAGCTCGGCCTGCACCACCACGACACACGGGAGTCAGCATGACCACGATCGCCTTCATCGGACTGGGCAACATGGGCGCGCCGATGGCCGCCAACCTCATCGCGGCCGGGCACACCGTGGCCGGCTTCGACCTGAACCCCGGACCCGCCGAAGCGGCGGGTGTTCCCGTCGTCGCTTCAGCCGTCGCTGCCGTCGAGGGCGCCGACGTCGTCATCACGATGCTCCCCAGCGGGGCCCTGGTGCACGCCGTCTACGACGAGGTGCTCGAGCACCTCGCACCCGGCACCCTGATGATCGACTCGTCCACCATTGCGGTCGACGACGCTCGCTCGGCAGCAGATCGCGCCACCGATGCGGGCCTCCGCGCGGCAGACGCTCCGGTCTCCGGCGGCGTCGTGGGCGCCGAGGCCGGAACGCTCGCCTTCATGGTCGGAGCCGAGGCCCATGATCTTCCCGAGATCACTGCGGTGCTCGATCCCATGGCCGGCAAGGTCGTGCACTGCGGCGACTCCGGCGCTGGTCAGGCCGCCAAGGTCTGCAACAACCTGATGCTCGCCATCTCCATGGTCGGCGTCAGCGAGGCGTTCGTGCTGGGCGAGAAGCTCGGCCTGACCGACCAGACGATCTTCGACGTCACCTCGGCTGCCACCGGCCAGTGCTGGGCGCTGACCACCAACTGTCCCGTCCCCGGGCCTGTGCCCACCAGCCCGGCCAATCGGGACTTCAAGCCCGGCTTCGCCTCGCCGCTGATGGCCAAGGATCTGGGTCTGGCCATGCAGGCCGCCGAGCTCACCGGCACCGACACCCAGGTGGGTCGCTTGGTGCAGGAGATCTACCGCGAGTTCGCCGACGGCGACGGCGCCCAGCTCGACTTCTCCGGCATCATCAACCGGGTGCGGAAGGCCTCCGGCGACCAGTAGGGCTACAGCGGATCGGGCGGGGTGGCGGTGCGGAAGTCGCCGGCCCGTTCGCGGAATCCCGCCAGGACGCGCGTGACCTGAGCGATCTCCTCCGCGTCGAACCCCGGGTTCTGGAACACATCGCGGTTCAGGTCGATCGTGGCCTGCTCGACCAACCTGGCGCCAGCATCGGTGAGCACCAGCACCACTGACCGGCCGTCCTCGGGATGGGCTTCTCGGTGCACCAGGCCGTCCGACGCGAGCCGGTCGACGATGTTGGTGACGCTGGCCGGATGGACTTGCAGCAGCGTCCGGGCCCGGCTCATCGGCAGACGGCCGTGCTGCGCGAAGGCCAGCAGCCGCAGCATCTCGAAACGGGCGAACGACACTCCGTGCGGCTTCAGTGCGGCGTCGATACGGGCCATCAACAGCTGGTGCACCCGGGTGATCGAGGTGATGGCCGCCATGCCGTCGGCGGCGTCCTCCCAGCCATGCTCACGCCAGTTCTGCCGAGCTTCGGCGATCGGATCCCACGGGAGGTCGGCCACGGAGTCCAGCCTACTGTCCGACGGGGGTGACCCACCGGGCTCGACGCGACGCGCGCCGCAAGGTGGCCAGGATCGCCGGGCCCAGCACGATGATCGCGATGGAGTTGGTGATCGCGCGGCCGGTGTCCCATCCGCCGGTCGACGTCAGGAACGTGTAGATGGCGAAACGGTGCAGATTCTCCAGCACGGCGTCACCGGGCACGTACGACAGGGAGCCCTCGTGGCCCGGAATCGCGATGCCCGCGACGAACGGCCACGACGACATGTTCATCAGCGCGCCGAACAGGTACGCGCAGATGATCCCGTAGATCACCAGCATCGCGATCTCGGCCCGGCCCGACACGCGGCGCGGCAACAGTCCCGCACCGAGCCCGATCCAGGCCGAAGCCATCATCTGGAACGGCAGCCACGGGCCCACGCCGGACGTCAACAGGGCTGACGCGAACAGCGACGTGCAGCCAAGGAGATACCCAAAGCCGGGACCGAACACCCGCCCGCTCAGGATCAGCAGGAAGAACACGACCTCGATGCCTGCGGTACCGGCCCCCAGGCTGCGCAGCGCCGCGTTGATGGCCGTCAGGACACCGAGCATCGCCAGCGCCTTGGAGTCGATGCCGTCCTCGGACATCTCGGCGACGACCACGAGAACCACCAGCGGCAGGAGCGCCAGCAGGATGAACGGCGGGTCGACGCGGACCGTGCCCTCTGGCACGCGCACCAGCAACGGCCACACGAACATGGCCAGCCCGAGCAGCGAGGCGACGGTCAGAACGGCAATCGACCGGGGTCCGAGCGTCCTCATGATGATCGATCGCCGGCCGACAGGGCGTGCGCCACCTGGTCGACGGTCAGCCACGGCGCCCCGAGCACCTTCGCGACCTGCGGTGCGAAGGCGGGCGACTCGGCGAGCACGTCGGCGACCGGACCCGACGAGACGATCTCACCCTCGGCGAGCACCGCGACCCGGTCAGCGACCTGCGCGACGAACTCCACGTCGTGCGTCGCGAGCACCACGGCGTGGCCGTCGCCAGTCAGCGTGCGGACGATGGCGGCGAGCTGGTGCTTGCCGGCGTAGTCCAGTCCGCGGGTCGGTTCGTCGAGTGCGATGACCCGCGGTCGTGAGGTCAGCACGATCGACAGCACGAGCGCGAGTCGCTGCCCCTCGGACAGGTCGCGTGGGTGCCGATCGTCCGGCACCCCGGGCGCCAGCCGGTCGAGCCAGGTGCGGCAGGAGCCGGTCGAAGAATCGGCCTGCTGGTCGGCGGCGGCACACTCGGCCTGCACCGTCTCGAGGTAGAGCAGGTCGGAGGCGGTCTGGGGCACCAGGCCCACCAGCGCCCGGGCCTGGGCCGATCCCCCGGCCCCGGGATCGATGCCGTCCACCCGCACGGTGCCGGCGGAGCGCCGACCGGTTCCCTGCAGGGCCCACAGCAGTGACGACTTGCCCGATCCGTTGCGACCCATCAAGGCCAGCACCTCGCCCGCCCGCACCTGCACGGCGACCTCCCGCACGGCGACGGTCGAGCCGTAGCGGACCGTGACGCCGGACGCGTCGAGCACGACGTCGCCGACGGCAGGCACGACCGGTGCGGGCGACGCCAGGTCACCCAGGGTGCGGGCGCGCCGTCGCGCCTCACGCACCGACAGCGGCAGCGGGTCCCAGCCGGCCAGCCGGCCGAGGTGGATCAGCGGCGGAGCCACGGGTGAGTCGATCAACACCTCCTGCGGATCGCCCGCCCGCACCCGCCCGTCCTCGATCACGACGAGGCGGTCGGCGAACGGGACGACGCGCTCCATGCGGTGCTCGGCGACCACGACCGTGACGCCGAGGTCGTTGACGAGGCGGGCCAAGGTGGCCAGCACGTCCTCGGCGGCGGTCGGATCGAGCGCTGACGTCGGCTCGTCCAGCACCAGCACCTTGGGGTGCATCGTGAGCACCGCCCCGATGGCGACGCGTTGCTGTTGCCCACCGGAGAGTGTGCGGAGCGCCCGCGAGCGCAGGTCTGCGATGCCGAGCAGGTCGAGGGTCTCCTCGACGCGCCGACGCATCGTGCGCGGATCGACCCCCAGCTGTTCCATGCCGTAGGCCAGCTCGTCCTCTGCCACCTCGGTGACGAAGCCAGCGAGCGGGTCCTGTCCGACGTAGCCCACCATGTCAGCGAGATCGCGCGGCGCCCGGTCGCGAATGCTCTGCCCGCCGATCAGCACCTCGCCGGCCAACGTGCCGCCAGTGAAGTGGGGGGTCAGGCCGTTGATGGTGCCCAGCAGGGTCGACTTGCCCGACCCGGTGCGACCGGCGACCAGCACCAGCTCGCCCTCATCGATCGACACGTCGACGTCGCGGAGCACCGGAACGGTGGCACCGTCGTGGGTGAAGGAGAGGTGGCGCAGCTCGATCATGAGGCGCTCCCGGTGTCGAGGACTGGCGGCGGGGTCAGCCACGCGGGAGCGGTCGCCACCACGATCGCGAGCAGCAACGGAATGGACAGCTGCGGCAGCACGTCGAGGGCTGGGTATACGACGTCGGCGCTCGCTGTCAGCACGAGTGCCGCGGTCGCGATGCCGCACGCCATCGTCACCAGTTCGGCAACGCGCCACGGATCGGGGCGGTAGCGAGTTCGCTGAACTCGACGACCCGCCGAGACCAGCCCGGCCGCCGCGACGAGGACCCCCGCCACGAGGAATGGCAGCACCAACCAACGCGGTGCCGTGCGGTCGAGCAGCGCGTAGACCCCCACGCAGAGGCCGACGAGGCCACCGATCATCAGCAGACCGGTGGTGCGCCGTTCGCCCACGGTTGCCGTGCCCGCACGCCCGTAGCCGCGGGCATCCATGCCTGCGGCCAGGGCCATCGAACGGTCCAGCGCGTCCTCCATCACGGGAACCACGATGCGCCGCAACGCCCCGACGCCGCGACCCGGGTCACCACGCAACGCCCGTGCTCGCCGGACCCGGCCGACGCTCTCGGCGAGCTGCGGGAACACCGACAGCGCCACGACGATCGCCGTGCCGAGCTCGTAGAAGGCCGGCGGGAGGCTCGCGAGCAGGCGACGCGGATTGGCCAGCGTGTTGGCGGCGCCGATGCACAAGATGATCGCGGCCAGACGCAGTCCGTCGTAGAGACCACCCAACAGATCGGTACGGGTGACAGGTCCCAGCAGCTGAATGCCCGCGGCGAGGTCCGGCAAGGGGATCTGCGGCAGGGTGAAGAGCACGATGTCGTCGTCGACGCCGCCGAACACGATGCGAAACAGCACGCGGATCGTGATGATGAGCAGCGCCAGATACACGTACAGCCGAAACGAGAGTGCCCACGGGGCTTCGGTGCGACGGGCGACGACCACCAGCACGGCGGCCATGACGATCAGCACCAGGACGAACGGGTTGGTCGTCGCGGACGCCGCGGTCGCCAGTCCCAGGGCCCAGATCCACCAGGCCCCGGGATGAAGATCCCGCGGCGTCACTGCTTCACGACCGTCGCGCCCGCCGTTGCCAGATCGTGACGCCCATGCCGATCAGGAGTCCCAGAGCCAGCAGGCTGCCGACCCACAGCGTCGAGGTCGACGAGTCATCGGTCTGCTGCGAGCTGCGCTGCAGCGCCTCTTCGCGTGCAGCGGCCGCTGCCGTGGCCGATGCCGAGGCGCTCGGCGAGGGCGCCGCTGATGACGAGTCGTCGAGCCCTTGGACGCCGTGGCGGAGGCGGACGGCGACGGGGTGGCCTTCTTCGTGTCGGCCGACGTCGATGCCTTCGGCTTCGGTGCTGCTGCCGCCTTCGGCTTCGGCTTCGGGGCCGGAGCAGGTGGAGCCGTGTACGGCCTCATGCCGGGATAGGAGCGTGAGCTGGAGTTCTGGAACTTGAACGCGACCCACCCACCCTTCGGCACGCTGAGGGAGTAGGCGCCCTGACTGGCGTAGTTCCATCCACCGCCCGTGCCGTTGGCCGAGAACAGACCCCAGTAGGCATCGGGCGGCGCAGTGCCGCGGCACGGTGCACTCGAGGGGTATCCATCGATGTCGCAGACGAATCCTCGAGAGCTGTTCAGCGAGTGGCCCGCCCTGGCGAAGTTCGACGCTGCGGCGCCGCCGCCGTTGGCATCACACCGCACCGAGGAGTTCACGACCACCGTGACCCCGGTCCCGGACGGGCAGGCGGCTGCGAAGGCAGCCCCCGCCGACACGACCGTGCCGCCCGCTGCACCGACGATCAGTGCGGCAAGGGCGCGAACGATTCGGCCACGGACGTTCATCGGCGAGCGTGTGATGGTGCGAAGGGGGCCCTGCGTCCGCGGCCTGTCAGCACGAGGCCCGCACCTGTCACCAGGAGGGCAGCTGCCGCGAGCAACTGCCAGGTCTCGACCGAGGAACCGGTGTCGGGCAGTGTTCCATTCGCACTGGACACCGGGTCCGTGGTTCCGCCGCTTTCGCTGGCCGGGCTTTCCTCCGCCGACGGCGTCACCTGAATCGTGATCGACGCGGTGGGTCCGTCATCCCCGTGCGTCGCCGTGATGGTGTGCGGCGAGGCGGTGTTGAACGTGACGGTGTTGTCCTTGATCGTGTCGCTCTCGACCGACGACTCCAGGTTCAGCTCGTCGGACACGTCTCCGGTTGATCGGCCATCGGCATCCTTGCCGGTGGCTGTGATGGTGATCGTGTCGCCCTGCGCGGGCTTGGCGTCCGACACCTTGAGCTTGATGGAGGCGACCGGGCCCGGCTCCGGCTCCGGCTCGGCCTGACTGGCGAAGCTCAGCGCGTGGATCGCCTGGACCGAGGTCCGCACCCACTGATCCCGCTCGACGTCGCTGATGCCGTCCGCGCCCTGGCCGAAGGCGGAGGAGTCAAAGGCGATCGCACCCGCTTCGTCCTCGAGCCCGGACGTCGATGACGTGGCCTGCAGGGGCACGATCCAGTCGGCGGCCGCCGTGGCTGCTGCGGCGTCACCCAAGGACGAGAGCACGACTGCCGCGAGACCCGTGCTGTTGGAGTTGGCAGCGCCAGACTCGCTCAGCGAACCATCGTCCGCCTGTTCGCTGTTGAGGTAGGTCCGCGCATCGGCCACAGCGGCGTCATGTCCGCCCGCCTCCCGCAGCGCGATGACGGCGAACGTGGTGGCGTCAACGCTCGAGGCGCAGCCGTCGCCCTTCTGGAACAGGCGGAATCCACCATCGGTGCACTGCTGATCAACCAGGAAGTCGGCGGCAGGATCGACATCCTCGCTGTCCGCCGCATGGAAGGCACGGACCCCCCAGGCCTGGCCGACCGTGTTGGCGGACTGGTACTCGCCGTCCGGGCTGTCCTTCAGGCGCCCTTGCTCGGCGCCCTCGGTGACCATCAGCTCGGCGAGCTCAGCGATCAGGTCGCGGTCGTCGATGGCGGTGGGGTCGTCACCGTGCAGCGCCACGTAGGTGGCCAGCTTGCCCATGTTGCCGGAGTATCGCGTGCCCCAGGCATCGGTGTAGGCGGCCGTGTCGGCGACGACCGCGCCGTACACCTGGTCGGCTGTGGCGGTGTCACCGAAGGTGTCGAGGGCGTGCTGCAGATCCAGGTTCAGCCCGTAGTCGACGAAGCTGTCGAACTCGCCGGGGCCGTAGACCGAGGCGAACAGGTGCGTGTCCGACGGGACCTGTGCGGCCAGCCAGTCAGCAGCCGACGACGCTTGCGGCGTGGGCGCTGCCTGCGCGGCCGTCGGCGCCAACGCCAGGGCGGCGGCAACAGCGGCGGTGGCGACAGTGGCGCCCGCCCGGGAAAGGGTGATGTTCATGATTCCTTCCGGCTGCACGCACGCGCGGCCCGGAAGGGACGTCACGTGCTTTCCTCGACAGCGTGAGTGGTGGTCAGTCCTGCAGCAGGTGCTCCGGCTCGCCACCTTTCGGTGGCCTACGGTTGCGGGTCAGCGCCGGATTCGGACCGGCTTCCCCTGACACGCAGGACGTCTTGAGTTGTGTGCCCGACTGGGCAGAAGTGAATGTATCAGCGAACCCGCCCCCATGGTCATTCCGTGACGCAGGTCATGAGCCACGCACGCTCCGAGCGATCCGAGTAGCGTGTGGACATGACGCTCAGTGATGAACTCCGCATCTCGATCGACGGCAAGTGGCGCCACGTGCGTGAGCAGTCCCGCAAGGAACTGGCCGAGATGGACCTGCTGTTCGACCACGATCTGACGCTCGACGAGGCCCGCGAGCGCGTGCTCGAGCAGATGAAGAAGCTCATCCCCACCGGCATCCCAGCGGCTGGGTTCAGCGTCAAGGCCGGCGGAACGGGCGACCCGGGCATGGCTGTCACCGGCATCTCGATGCTCGCGCAGTTCGATCTCTCGCTCATGGTCAAGGCCGGAGTGCAGTGGGGCCTGTTCGGTGGCGCCATCGAGAATCTCGGCACCCAGTCGCATCACGACGCGTACATCAAGGACCTGATCAACCTCGACATCCTCGGCTGCTTCGCCATGACCGAGACGGGGCACGGCAGCGACGTGCAGAGCCTCGAGACGACAGCGACCTACGATCCGTCGACGCAGGAGTTCGTCATCAACTCGCCGACGCCCTCGTCCCGCAAGGACTACATCGGTGGGGCTGCGCAGCACGCCACGGTGGGGGCCGTCTTCGCCCAGCTCATCACCAAGGGCGAGCAGCACGGCGTGCACTGCTTCGTGGTGCCACTGCGTGATGCGAAGGGCAAGGACCTGCCGGGCGTCACCACCTCCGACGACGGCCACAAGGGCGGGCTCGGGGCCGTGGACAACGGCCGGCTGGTGTTTGACCAGGTGCGCATCCCGCGCGAGAACCTGCTCAACAAGTACGGCCACGTCGATGAGGGCGGAACCTACTCCTCCCCCATCGACAACTCGAACCGCCGGTTCTTCACGATGCTCGGCACCCTGATTCGCGGACGGGTCAGCGTCGGCGGATCTGCCAGCGCTGCGTGCGAGGTGGCCCTGAGCATCGCGGGGCGGTACGCCCTGAAGCGTCGTCAGTTCGGTCCGAGCCCGGACCAAGAGGTGCTGCTGATGGACTACCGGATGCATCAGCGCCGCCTGCTGCCGTTGATCGCGCGGTCGTACGCGTATCGATTCGCCCAGAATCAGCTGGTCGCCCGCATGGACAGCCTGCAGACGGCGGACAACCCCGACCCGCTGAAGGCGCGCGAGCTCGAGGGCCGCGCGGCCGGCCTCAAGGCGGCCCAGACGTGGCACGCCACCGAGGCCATCCAGGAGGCGCGTGAGGCGTGCGGCGGTGCCGGCTATCTGGCCGAGAACCGGCTCACCACCCTCAAGGGCGACACCGACGTCTTCACCACCTTCGAAGGCGACAACCACGTGCTGTTCCAGCTCGTCGCCAAGGAGCTGCTCACGTCCTACGCCTCCGAGGTCGGCGGGCTCGACCCCGTCGGGCTGGTGAAGTTCGCGGCGGCCACTGCCACCGACGTCGTCAAGGAACGCACGGCGGCATCCCAGCTGATCCAGCGTCTGATCGACGCCCGGTCCGGCAAGGACGACGACCACGACCTGCTCGACCGCGGCACCCAGCTCGGCCTGTTCGAGGATCGCGAGCAGCACGTCATCGAGACCGCGGCCCGGCGCCTGCGGCGCGCCGGCAAGGATCCCGAGCAGGCCTTCGCGGTCTTCAACGCCGCCCAGGACCACGTCATCCGCTGCGGTCGCGTGCACATCCAACGCGTCGTCCTCGAGGCGTTCACTGCTGGTATCGCCCGATGCGAAGACCCCGAGGCGCAGGACCTGCTGCGCGACGTGTGCTCGCTGTACGCGCTCACCGAGATCGAGAGTGACCTGGCTTGGTTCATGGGCCACAACCGCATCTCCGACGCGCGTGCCAAGACCGTCACGACGCTGGTCAACGACCTGCTCGACAAGCTGCGTCCGCACACCCTCGCACTGGTCGAGGGCTTCGGTGTCCCGGAGTCTTCCCTCGGTGCCGAGATGTTGCTGACCGAGGGCCAGTCATAGTCTCAACCTCGTGATCGCCATGCCGACGTTCGACCAGGTGTCCCAGCTCCCCCCAGTCCGCGAGGGTGAGGTGGAGCCGGGGTTCATCGACGAGAACGGTCACATGAACATCGGCGACTACTTTCGCCTGACGGCTCACTCGCTGTGGGACGACGTGAAGACCGCTGGGTTCACCGACGAGTACTTGACCGAACGACACATGAGCCTGTTCACCGTGGAGCAGCACATCCGCTACTTCGGAGAGATGCGGCTTGGCCAGCCGTTCACGGTGCACAACCGTTTCATCGCACGATCGGCACGCGCCGTGCACGCCATGGCCTTCGTGCTGGACCACGACAAGCGCGCTCTGGCGTGCACGATGGAAGCCACCTGGGTGCACGTCGACATGCAGTCACGTCGGTCGGTCGACCTGCCGGAGGACCTCGCCGACGGTCTTGACGGTCTGCTCAGTCGGGACGGTCAGCTGGACTGGCCCGCGCCGCTCAGCGGCGGCATGGGCGTCAGGCGTTGACCAGCAGCTGCGCCAGCTGGTGCTCCAGCTGTGAGGGCGGTGTGGTGGGGCGTTCGCGGTGTGCGGGTTCGGCGGGAACGGCGTGTCCTGATGGCAGCACCCACTGCAGGATCTGGTGTCCCTTGAGTGCGTGGTGCCGACGACACAGTGGCCAGATGTTCTCGCCCGAGGTGGGTCCCTCGGGCCAGGGTTCTCGGTGGTCGAGGTCGCACTGGTCGGCTGGTCGTAGGCAGCCGGGGGCTTGGCAGACGCCGTCTCGGAAGGCGGCAGCTTGCTTGAGGGTGTCTGGGGCGAGGCGACCGACGTACTGGTGGGTCAGGACGTCGTCAGTGATCGGGTCGACGATCAGGCGGTGCCAGACCGGGTTGGAGATCAGCTGGGGGTTCAGCACCCAGGCGGCGGGTGCTGACCAGCTGCCGTCGGCGGCTTCGGCGAATCCGTCGGTGGCGCCGGTGAACACGGCGGCGGGGAGCTTGACCGCGATCTGGGCGTGCACGGCCGCCTGCGCCGGCCTCGTTGGTGGTGCACCACGCGGCCAGCAGGTCAGCCATGCGTTGGGGTGTGGTGCGGGGATCGGCGGCACCGAAGGACGTGGCCTCGTGGGCGAGGCGACGGGCGATCGCCGCAGCAGCAGGTGCCGGCAGCAACGCCCACAGCACCGCCATGCCATCGTCGCCGTGCTGGATCTCGACCCGCCGGTCGGTTCGGGCCCGTTCGGCGCGTGCGATGGCGAGGTCTGCCTCGACCCGTTGGATGAACCGGCGCAACCAGCGACGCAGCTCCGGCACGGTGTGGGACTGCGCGTAGGCCACGACCCGCTGATCCAGACGGATCAACGAGTCGGTTCGTTGCAGGGTGTTGATCGCCAGGGAGATCTCCCGGACCCGCGGTTCGTTGATGTGACCGGCACGAAACGCCAACCAGGTCTGCGGCGTGTGCTCGCGCACCCGCGCAGCCGACGACAGCCGGTGATGCACCTGACCCTCGGTCAACCCCATGGCCTGACCGATCTCCAGGGTGATGGCAGCCCGTTCGATCTGACGACGCAGCACCGGACGGACGTCCTCGGTGCGGACCATCTCGGCATCGCGGAACCGCAGCATCGCCTCGGTCTCCCGAGCCTCCGCACGCGCCCGCTCCCGCGCCAGATCGGTCAGCAGACCAGTCGCGACGTCGGTGCAGGTGTCCATGAATCCAACCTAGATCGCACCACTGACAGTCCGATCCAGGCTCGAATCAGTCGCGCGATCAGTCCTGCTGGGCGATGCCCTCGTGGCCCTGAATGGCCTGATCGGCGGCCAACTGGCGGGCCGCGCTCTTCTTGACCGCCTTGGGAGGCGTGCGCGACTCGACCATCTGGGGTTTCTGCGCGGCGATCGGCGGGGTCTCGCCCACGATCGCGTTGTGACTGCCCCAGGCCAGGTACTTGGCAGTCAGGTTGATCAGCGTGGCGAACCGGTTGCGATTGCCCAGCAGCGTCACGATGTGCAGACCGATCCAGATCACCCAGGCCGGGAAGCCCTTGAGCCGCGGCAGGTACGCGATCTCGGCGATCGCCGACGCACGGCCGATCGTGGCCATGGTGCCCTTGTCGAGGTACTTGTACTCCTTGACCTTGGCGCGCTTGCCCTTCTGGTCTGCCTTGATCACCTTGGCGACGTGCTTGCCGCCCTGGATCGCGGGCTGCGCCAGCTGCGGGAGCGGTTCGTCCGGGTTGACCGCGACGTCGCCGATCGCGAAGACGTTGTCGAGGCCGCGGACCACCAGATGTCCGTCGATCTCGATACGGCCCCCGCGGCCCTGCGGAACATCCCAGTCAGCCACCACGGGGTGAGCCGTGACGCCTGACGCCCACACCACGATCCCAGCAGCCAAGAACTCTTCCTGACCGTCGTGCTCGACGAGCACGCCGTCGGGACGGACCTCCTTGACAGCGGTCTCGAGCCGCAGGTCGACATTGCGCTTCTCCAGCGACTTCTTGGCATAGTCGCGCAGCTTGGGATGAAAGGGGCCAAGCACGTGCGGCATCATCTCGACGAGCGTGATGTGCACCCGAGTCGGGTCGATCTCCGGATACGTGACGGGCAAGTCGTTGTTGCGCAGCTCCGCGAACGCGCCAGCGGTCTCGACACCGGTCGCACCTCCACCGACGACGACGATGCGCAGATCGCGGTCCTGGCCATTGACCGCGGCGTTCTCCAGATTGGCAAACATCTTGTCGCGCACCGCGAGTGCCTGCGACCGCCGGTACAACGGCATCGAGTACTCAGGAGCACCCGGGATGCCGAAGAAGTTGGCCGTGACACCCACGCCGATGACGAGGTAGTCGTACTTGACCGAGTTGCCGCCGTCGAGATTGATGACCTTGGCGGCGTGGTCCATCGAGGTGACGGTGCCCTTGAGGAAACGGATGTTGTCCTGCCCAGCACGGATCGCACGCAGGAACCACGTGACGTCGCCGGGATTCAGGCTTGCCGTGGCGACCTGGTACAGCAGCGGGTTGAACGTGTTGTAGGTGTGCCGGTCGATCAAGGTGATGTCGACATCGGCGCGCTTCAGCTTGCGCACGACCGCGATGCCGCCGAAGCCCCCACCCACCACGACGACATGGGGACGGACAAGGCCTGCGGTTGCGCTGGTTGGCATACCCACCAGCCTAGCCGCGTGACGCCCCCCACACCCATCTGGAGTCGATCAGGACGAGCGGACCCACGCACGGGTTTCGCGCCGCCGCAGCAGCACGAGCACCCACACCGCGGCCGCCGCCCACGGCAGGCCGACCAGCGTGAACAGTCCCATCACGACCGTGACTCCGGACAGCACGGTGAGCGCGAAGTGACCGATGCCCCGCTGCTTCCAGATCAGCCACGTCGCGACCATCGCGGCCACCCCGAGGACGACCGTGATGCCACAGACCACAGCAGCAACCCGCATGGCCTCGACGATCTCGGCGTCGGTGTTGTCCATCATGGTCCGCATCGGCGAATCGAGCTGGGCCTTGGTGAGCGGCTCTCGGGCCAGCAGGTAGACCGCCACATAGGCCGCCCCGACGGCGCTGGCGATGCCGGCCGGGATCGACGTGACGAGGGTGAGCGTCCGCACCGACGACGGGGGTCCGTGATGGGGCTGAACCTGAGGAGGCGTTGCCGGCGGCACGGGCGACTCAGCCCCGGCGCTCGCTGTGGTGGTGGCGAACGGGTCGGGGCGAGGCGCTGGGGGGGCGGCAGGCACCTGCACCAGAGCGGCCGGCACCTCGCGTCCGTTGACGACCGCGAACCAGACCCGCGACTCACGACTCCACAGCTGCACGACGGCGAACGCCGCGAAGGCCGCCGGCAGCAGTCCGATGAGTCCGCCCGTGAGGACGAAGGCGAGGGCCGCGAGGACCGCGACACCGGTGAGCATCACCCGTGACTGCGCATGTCCGCGGGCTGCGTACACGGCGAAGACGACGCCTGCGACGAGCGGGATGACTGACACCATCAACACGGTGCGCAGGGCGTCGACCGCGCCCTGGACGGTCAGTCCGACGGCGGCAAGATCGGCGTCCTCCAACGCGTCACGCAGACCACCTTGAATCTCCTGGGAGTTCCACGAGGTGAGCCACCCGATCACGTAGAACAGCAGCAGCGCACTGCTGATCCCCACGAACAGGCAGGCCGACGTGACCTTCTGCGGACGCGGGGGGTGTGGCACCCGTCCATCCCACCATGCGGCCCCAACCCCCGCTCACCCGCTACCAGCGGTGGAGTCAGGCGCGCTGCACGCTGAGTCCGTCGAGGTCATCGGCGCGGTCCACCCGGACCGTCTCGCCGTCGCGAATCTCGCCGGCCAGCAGCGCCTTGGCGAGCCGGTCGCCGATGGCCTGCTGCACGAGTCGGCGCAACGGGCGAGCTCCGTAGAGCGGATCCCAGCCGGTGAGAGCCAGCCACTCCTTGGCGGCATCGCTGACCTCGAGGGTGATGCGTCGCGCCTCGAGCCGGCGCCCCAGGGACGTGAGCTGCAGGTCCACGATGTGCGTCAGGGCATCGGTGTCGAGTGCGTCGAACGTGACGATCTCGTCGAGCCGGTTCAGGAACTCGGGCTTGAACGAGGCGCGCACGACCTCCATCACTCCTGCGCGCTTGGCGGCGTCATCCAGCGAGGAGTCGGCCAGGAACGCTGAACCGAGGTTCGACGTCAGGACGATGATGGTGTTGCGGAAGTCGACCGTGCGACCCTGGCCGTCAGTGAGCCGACCGTCGTCGAGCACCTGCAGCAGGACGTCGAAGACCTCGGGATGGGCTTTCTCGACCTCGTCGAGCAGCACGACCGAGTAGGGCCTGCGACGCACGGCCTCGGTGAGCTGGCCGCCCTCGTCGTACCCCACGTATCCCGGAGGCGCACCGACGAGTCGGCTGACGCTGTGCTTCTCGGCGTACTCGCTCATGTCGATGCGGATGATGGCCCGCTCGTCGTCGAACAGGAACTCCGCCAGCGTCTTGGCCAGCTCGGTCTTGCCCACGCCGGTGGGGCCCAGGAACAGAAACGAACCGGTCGGCCGATCCGGGTCGGCGATGCCGGCCCGCGAACGTCGGACGGCGTCAGAGACGGCCTGCACCGCAGGGCGCTGTCCGATCAGGCGCTTGCCAAGCTCGTCCTCCATCCGCAGCAGCTTCCCGGTCTCGCCCTCCAGCAACCGCCCTGTGGGGATGCCGGTCCAGGCCGCGACGACCTCGGCGATGTCATCTGCCGTGACCTCCTCGTGGACCATGAGATTCTCGACCTGCGCCCCCTGGGCGGCCTGGGCGTCGGCCAGCTGCTTCTCCATCGCGGGAATCTCGCCGTACAGCAGTCGGCTCGAGGTCTCGAGGTCTCCTTCGCGCTGGGCGCGTTCGGCCGCACTGCGGGCCTCGTCGATGGCCTTGGTGATGTCGCCGACGGCGTTGAGCGACTGCTTCTCGCTCTCCCAGCGCTGTTCGAGCGCGCGCAGGGTCTCCTGCTTG
The DNA here is from genome assembly GCA_963769445.1 of uncultured Actinomycetota bacterium. Lineage (GTDB taxonomy): Bacteria > Actinomycetota > Actinomycetes > Propionibacteriales > Nocardioidaceae > Aeromicrobium. The sequence continues at coordinate 62,228 of CAVYLO010000005.1, forward strand.
TCGGCCAGCTCAGCGCGCAGCTTCTCGAGCCGGTCGCGACTGGCGTCGTCCTCCTCGCGATCGAGGTGCAGCTCTTCCATCCGCAGGCGGTCGACCGCGCGGCGCAGCTCGTCGATCTCGACCGGGCTGGAGTCGATCTCCATGCGCAGGCGGCTGCCCGCCTCATCGATCAGGTCGATCGCCTTGTCCGGCAGCTGGCGGCCCGGGATGTAGCGGTCGGAGAGGGTGGCCGCGGCCACCAGTGCGGCATCGGAGATGCGGACGCCGTGATGGGCCGCGTACTTCTCCTTGAGTCCGCGCAGGATGGCGATCGTGTCGGTGGCGCTGGGCTCGTTGACCAGCACCTGCTGGAAGCGGCGCTCCAGGGCCGGGTCGGACTCGATGCGCTCGCGGTACTCGTCGAGCGTCGTGGCGCCGATGAGTCGCAGCTCGCCCCGGGCGAGCATGGGCTTGAGCATGTTGCCGGCATCCATCGAGCTGTCGCCGCTCGCTCCGGCACCGACCACGGTGTGCAGCTCATCGATGAACGTGATGATCTGACCGTCGGACTCCTTGATCTCCGCCAGCACCGCCTTGAGCCGTTCCTCGAACTCGCCGCGGTACTTGGCTCCCGCGACCATGGCCGACAGGTCGAGCGAGATGAGCCGGCGTCCCTTCAGCGTCTCGGGCACGTCGCCATCGACGATGCGCTGGGCCAGGCCTTCGACGACAGCGGTCTTGCCGACGCCGGGCTCACCGATCAGCACGGGGTTGTTCTTGGTGCGGCGACTCAGCACCTGCACGACACGGCGGATCTCGCTGTCGCGTCCGATGACCGGATCCAGCTTGCCCTCGCGCGCCACGGCCGTCAGATCGACGCCGTACTTCTCCAGCGACTGGTAGCTGTCCTCGGCGTCCTGACTGGTGACGCGAGCGCTTCCGCGCACCGAGGCGAACGCCGCCTGCAGGGCGTCGGGCGTGGCGCCGAGACGCTCGAGCAGCTCCGAGACGGGTGACTGGACGGTGGCAAGTGCCACGACCAGGTGCTCGGACGACACGAAGTCATCGCCCAGCTGAGTGGCGAGGTCCTGCCCGCGCTGGAGCACCTGGTGTGCGGCTCGCGACAGTCCGGGCGACTGCACGGTGGCGCCACTGGCCGATGGAAGCGCGTCGACGAGGCTCTTGGTCTCGGAGATGGCGTGCGAGACGTCCACCCCGGTGGCCTGCAGCAGAGGCGCAGCCGTGCCACCGGTCTGGGTGAGCAGCGCGGCGAGCAGATGCGCGGGTTCGACCGCGGGATTCCCAGCGGCGACGGCAGCCGACGCGGCGCCGCTGAGCGCTTGCTGGCTGCGAGTGGTGAACGACGAGAGATCCATGGGCTGCTCCTTGAGGGGTCTTTGACCTGCATAACCATGTCAAAGTTGAGTCTATTCCTATCAACCTTGATCATCCCTCCCACGATGGGGGGCAAAAGTCCCGGGACTGATAGAAGACACGCTGTAGATCTACCGTGATGAGATGCACCACCCGGTCATGATCGCGCAGAGAGCTCCTCAGCGGGACGACGACGACTTCCTCAGGATCGAGCTGATCCCCGGTTGCGGCGGGTTCGTCCGGGTCCCACGACGCCGCGGTCCATGGGATCGCCTCGTCGAGTGGCGGATCCGGCATCGCCGCGAGGAGCGGGCGAGTAGCAGCCCGCTCAGTAGCCGCTGAAGTAGTCGGTGCGGACGCGCTTGGCGCGCTTGGCCAGCCCGCGGCGGACGGCGTTGACCATGGCGGGCGGACCAGATATGTACGCGTGGCGAGCCGCGAGGTCCGGCACCGCGTCGGCGATCAGGTCGGTCGACAGGAACGGCGCCTCGATCCAGGTCCAGGCATCGGGCAGCCGCCCCGGACGAGTGGCGCAGACCAGCACGACTCGATGACCCGCCAGCTCCTCAGCGAACGGGACGTCATCGGCCGACGCCACCCCGTAGACCAGGACCGCGTCGCGATCGGGGGCGTGCCGCAGCTGGCTGAGGAATGGCGTGACGCCGATGCCGCCGGCCACCAGCACCACGGGAATGGATGGATCGCGAGGCAGCAGGAAGTCGCCCGCGATCCCGGTTGACTGGACCGTGGTGCCGAGGGGCAGGTCCACCAGCGCGCGCTTGAAGCTGGATGCTGGCTCGGGCACCCGCAGGGAGAACGCGATGGTGCCGGCGGTGTCGGGGGGCGAGCTGATGCTGAACACCCGACGCGAGCCGCGCGCGTCGGCGCCTCCGTGCGGGAGGTGCAGCTCGGCGTACTGGCCGGGCTCGAAGCGGTGCTGGCGCGCCGACCGGAAGACCAGCTCCTGGGTGTCGATGCCGCGCAGCCGTCGCTCCACCAGCTCCAGCCGCACCCCGCTGCGCCGGGCGAAGCCGAACGCCACGGCGTTGCCGACCAGCAGTGCCGCGACCTGCCACTGGTCGCCGACACCGAACAGCGGCGGCGTCTCGGTGACCACCAGAATCGCCAAGGGATAGGCGTAGACGACCGCAGCCACCACGGCGACGACCCACTGCTGGTGCCGCCGCGGCGGCAGGGTGAGCGGCTCGCTCAGCATGAATCCGGCGAGGAAGATCAACGGCGACGTCTCGAGGGCAGTGCGCGCGGCACCGCCCCAGCCCTGCCCGAAGTGGTGCAGCCCCAGCATCACCAGCGGGAGCGCCACCGCGACGAACACGGCTCCGAGGTCGAGGCGACGCGTGCGGTACAGCACGAGCGCGGCCGCGATCACGACCCACGGCAGCAGGTCGGCCGACGCCACCCACCACGAAGCCCCCACGCGATCGATCGGGTCGACATCGATCACGGCCTGGACGACGTAGACCCCGAAGGCACCGGCCGCCGCCGGGTTGAACACGTGCCGCCCCCGCCAGGCCAGCAGGTACTTCGACGCTGACGCGAGCACCGCGGCGAGAGCCAACCAGCCCAGCTTGCTGGCATCGGTCTGCGGGATGAACAGGAAGTACAGCAGCAGCGCCGAGATGACCGACGACTCCAGGTGTGGCCGCACCCGCCACGCGCGGGCCAGCGCCCAGCCGCTCGCCACCGTGGTCAGCAGCAGCACCAGGAGAGAGACGACCTGCCCCGTGAACGAGAACAGGCCCTCGCCCAACGATCCGACGCCCGCGTACAGCATCGAGATGACGACCAGCACTGCCAGCGCGAGGGTGACCAGCCGGTACATCGTGACCTGGCCGAGCCGACGATCCAGCACGTCTCTGATGCCGTTCATGCGAACACCTCTCCGGGAAAGTCCGGTGACCACACGACCCGGCCATCGGCGTGCATGCGGACGAACTGATGATCCCACCGTTCGAGCAGCCGGTCGGGCTCGGCGAAGAAGTGTGCCGTGGCCAGTCCGTCCGCGACCATGCAGCTGGCCGCGACGACCCAGGTCGCCACGACGTCGCTGGTCGGCTGACCGGTGCGGGCGTCGACGACGTGGTGCAGTCCGTGTCCCCATCGACGTCGATTGGTGGCCGACCCGCACAGGGCGCGGTCCGTCTCCACCTCAGCCACCCCGATGGCGAGAGCCGAGTTCGTCGGGTGCTCCAGACCGACCCGCAGCGACGGGCCACCTCGGTGCAGCAGGTCACCGCCGGCGTCGACCGTGTGCACCGGGACTCCCCCCGCTGTCAGCTCGGCAGAGATCAGGTCGACCAAACGACCCTTGCCGGCGGCACCGACGTCGATCAGCACCGACTCACTGGTGGTGAGGGTGGTCGTGCCGCGATGCACGCTGGCCCACGGCGCTGACGGAACCGGTGGCCCTGTCGGTGTCAGCGAGTAGTCCGCGTCGTAGCCGAGGGCGACCAGAGCGGCGCCGGCCAAGGGGTTGACCGCGCCCCTGGTGACGTCGTCCAACGCGTCGTACAGGCGGAACATGACCTCGGCGTCGACCGGCAGCGTGTGCGTCCCCGGTTGGGCGGCGACCTGCGCCACGAACGAGTCGGCGCGGAAGCGCGACCAATCCAGATCGAATGCCGCGATGCGAGCCGCGACGGACTCTCGAACCGTCGTCGGCACCGGCTCGGCGGCGTCAACCTGCCACCGCGTGCCGATCGCGTCGAAAGCCCAGGCGTCCATGCCAGTCACGACCAGCTGATCAGGCCGCCGCGTCCTTCCTGATCTGCTCGAGGGCGATGTTGAAGCCCGTGCTGGTCAGTGACGAGCCGGACACCTTGGAGACGTTGATCTCGCTGAGCGCCTTGCCCACCACTTCGTCGGCGGCGCCCCCGATGAACTGCTTCTGGTACTGCAGCGACGTGCCAGTGGCGCCGGGCTCGAGCTTGAGATCCGTGACGGTGTTGTCGGCGATCGTCATGGTGACGTCGATGCTGGACTGGCCGCCGGGGTTTGCGTATGTCCCGCTGGCCTCGTAGGTGCCGTCCTGGAACGTCGCGTTCGGATCCGCGGCGGGTGCGTCGCTGGTGGCGGCCGTGTCGCTGGCCGCATCAGCGGTCGCTTCGGTGTCGCTGCCGCAGGCCGCGGTCAGCAGCATCACGGTGGCGGCGGCCGAGGCGGCGAATGCCGCGCGGCCAGTGGGGAGTCGCATGGGGGCTCCTGCGGTGAGGGGGAAACGTCCATTCAACACAACGAACGCCACCCCCACAGTACGAGTTCCCGGGGGTGTCCGGGCTACAGGCGCCGGACGGCCAGTGTCGCGGCGTGGAATCCGCCCATCCCGTGCACACCAGCGCCCGGCGGCGTGGAGGCCGAGCACAGGTACAGGCCGGGACCGATCGCGTACGGGTGCGGCGACATCCGCGGACGCATCAGCAGCTGCCACGGGGTGTTGGCTCCGCCGCCGATGTCACCGCCGAGGTAGTTGGGGTTGTACGCCTCCCACTGGGCCGGAGAGGTGGTGGCCTGCCCGACGATGCGGTCACGCACGCCTGGGGCGAATCTTTCGATCTGACCGATGACGGCTTCGGTGGCGTCGCCGGTGTACCCCGCGGGGACGTGCGCGTACGCCCACACGGGGTGCACGTCGCCGACCGATCGGCCCGGATCCGCCACGTACTGCTGCGCCACCAGAACAAACGGGCGCTCGGGCATCTGACCTGCGGTCACCTGCTTCTCAGCCGCAGCGATCTGCTCGATCGTGCCGCCGAGGTGCAGCGTGCCGGCACGGTGGCACCACTCGTTGGTCCAGGGCACGCCACCCTGCACGGCCAGGTCGACCTTGAAGACTCCCGGTCCGGACTTCCACCGGCGCAGGGCGCGGGCGATGCGGGTCGGCACCCGATCGCCGGCGATGTCAGCCGCGGCCGACGGCGACGTGTCGAACATGACGACATCGGCATGCGGCAGCTCGGTGACCTGGTGGCCAGTCTCGATGCGCCCGCCGTGCTCAGCGAGCTCAGCGGCCATGGCGCGGGAGATCGCTGCCGACCCGCCCTTGGCGGCGGGCCATCCATAGCCGTGGCTGGTGACTCCGAAGGTGATGCCGAGGCCTCCGGTCGTCGCGCTGTCCAAGGGTCGGATGGCGTGGGCGGCGAGCCCGGCGAACAGACCGCGCGCTTCATCGGTCTTCCACCGTCGCGCCACCGCGGTGGCCGGCAGGAGGGCACGCAGCCCGAACCGGGCCAGCTGCACGGGGTGCCGCGGCACGTGCAGGATCGGCCCGAGCAGCTCGGACATCAGGTCGTCGGCATGATCGACCATCGGTTCGAACAGCCGTCGCCACGCCGGCCCATCGATGCCGAGGTGCTCCACGGTGCGGTCCAGGTCGTGGAAGAGCACTCCCGCACGTCCGCCATCGAGTGGGTGGGCCGCGTCGACCTCGGGATACATCCACTCCAGACCGTGCCGGCCGAGGTCGAGCGACTGCAGGAACGGCGAGGCCACGCCCATCGGATGAATGGCCGAACAGACGTCGTGCACGAGCCCGGGAAGCGTCAGCTCCGCCGATCGGGTGCCCCCACCGATGTCGTCCGCGGCTTCGAGGACCGTGACGTCCAGACCGGCCTTGGCCAGCACGATCGCGGCGGCCAGTCCGTTGGGTCCCGATCCGACCACTACCGCTGTGCGTGTCACCCGATCAGGCTAGTGCTCGTCGACGATGGATGCCCGCTCGTGCACGCGGAACGGCAGATCACCGTCGGTGGGTTGGCGACTGACCATCTCGGCGACGTCGACCTCGCCTCGCTCGATCAACCCCGTCGCAGCGTCCACGATGCGGTACTGCTGCACCGGGTCCATCAGCGGCTGCGACTCCATCATGATGACCCGCAGCTGGCCGGGCTCGAACTGACAGTGCTGCTGGATCGCGCCGAGCAGCTGTTCCTGGTGCAGGTGGCCATCGGCGAAGTTCCAGCCGATCGCCGAGCCGCACAACAGTTCACCGTCGACGATGAATCGGTCCTCGTGGTCCGGGGCCGCGTGCGGGTACAGCCCGGACATCGCCCGACCGTGCGGATGCAGACCCCGCCACGCGAACATCTTGCCGACCAGCAGGTCGACCTGGTCGGGGGTGTACAGCACGGCCAGCTGGCGGTGGGGCAGCTGGGCGGCCTTGGGCACCCGGTCGGCGTACGTGGACTCGGCGCCGTCGGCGAACAGCCACACCGAGGTGGGCCAGTTGCCGGCGTAGTACCGCATGGCCGGGAGGAACGAGACCTTGCTGGGGCGCAGGTTGCCGTAGACGACCACGGCCGCCACCGCCGCGAACACCGCCGCGACCAGCACCGGGTACTGGGTGTCTCCCAGGTGCAGGGGCGCGTACTCGCCGAAGAGGTAGATGGTGCCGAAGATCATGACGATGTTCCACTCCAGCGGCACCCCCAGCGGGATGGCGGACAGGATGAACAGGTGGAACACCACCATCACCACGACGGCCACGGTCGTGACCGTGCCGCCGCCGGACAGCAGCAGCACCAGAGGCACGACGTACTCGATCGCGGTGCCGCCGTGGGCAAGATGACCGGCCAGCTTCGAGGGCCGCAGGTCGTCCTCGGCATCGCGCCAGAGGCGGCGCTTGAAGAATCGCGGGTTGAGCGGCGCGTTGCTCAACATCGCCGAGATGACGTACGGGAAGTGCTGGTTGAGCTTCGAGGTGGCCGCACCCCACCACAGCGCCAGCATGATCAGCTTGGCCGCGACGATCATGTCGACGAACGGGAACAGCAGCACGATGCCGGTGACCCAGTAGTGCTCTGAACGCGCCGCCAGGAAGATCGTGCGATCGCGCAGGCCGAGCACCGGCAGCAGCACCAGCAACGGGATGAACCGGGCCGGCTCGATCATCGCGACGGTGCCGTCCAGCCCTGCGCTGGTGCGGTCGGCCGGTGACACGAGCACCCAGACGGCCGCCACGAGCACCGCGGCGTACAGGACCACGTCGAGCGCCGTACGGGTCTCGCCCCTGGTGCCGGGGATGCGGTTCGGCCACGGGGGGAGACGGATGGTGCCGGGTCGCAGCCAGTACAAGAAGGCGCCGATCGGCGGCAGGAAGCGGAGCGTCAACGGTCCAAAACCACAGCCGAATCCCAGCACCTCGAACAGCAGCGTCCAGATGATCACCTTCTGGAACACCACGGGTTCGGTCCACCAGTCGCGCCAGTCGCCGAGGCCACCCAGGCCCGGCGTCGCGGCGATGAACAGCATCGCGACGACGATGTGGAGCGCGATCTTGGCGAGATACAGACCGTAGATCGCCTTCGGCGTGCCGAAACCGAACTGGGCCCAGTGCTGGGCCAGGATCCGGGTGCGCTCAGGCCGCGGAAGCGCACGCCACTGGTCGATGTCGACATCGGGCAGGGTCGGGGCGATCAGTCCCATGGTGCTCCTTCAGGAGGGAGACGTGCTGCCTGACCTTAGCCCGCCGCCCTGCCGTTGGCCGCTCGACATTCCTCCCAACCAAACAATTGCTTGGGTGGGTGCAAATGGCGCGCACTCGACCGCTACGCTTGTCCCTGAGAACGACACCGAGGAGAGTTCATGACGAGGCAATTGCGAGTCGCCGTGGTCGGCGCCGGACCGGCAGGCGTCTACGCCTCCGACATCCTGACCAAGGCCGAGCTGCCTGACAACTTCGACTCCGTCAGCGTCGACATCCTCGACAGCGACCCCACACCGTTCGGCCTGATTCGCTACGGCGTCGCGCCCGATCACCCGCGGATCAAGGAGATCATCAAGGCGCTGTACCGCGTGATGGGCAACGAGGACATCCGCTTCTTCGGCAACGTCGACTACGGCACCGACCTCAAGCTGGACCACCTCAAGCGGTTCTACGACGCCGTCATCTTCGCCACCGGCGCCCGTCGCGATCGGCAGCTCGACATCCCCGGCATCGACCTGCACGGTTCGTTCGGCGGAGCCGACTTCGTGAACTGGTACGACGGGCACCCCGATGCGCCGCGCGACTGGGACTTCGCCCCCCACGCCGAGAGCGTCGCCGTGATCGGTGTCGGCAACGTCGGCCTCGACGTCGCCCGCATGCTGGCCAAGACGGCCGACGAGCTGCTGGTCACCGACATCCCCGACAACGTCCACCGGGGCTTGAAGTCCAACGCCACCCAGGACGTGCACATCTTCGCGCGGCGCGGCCCGGCGCAGGTCAAGTTCACCCCCATGGAGCTGCGAGAGCTGAACCACTCCGACACCATCGACGTCATCGTGCACCCGGAGGGCTTCGAGCTCGACGAGGGATCGATGGACGCGATCCGTGCCTCCAAGAGCCAGAAGCTGGTCGTCGACGTCCTGCAGAACTACCTGGCCAAGGAACCGACCGGCGCTGACCACCGCATCCACATCCACTTCTGCCAGAACCCCGTCGAAGTGCTCGGCGAGGACGGCCAGGTCGTCGGACTGCGCACCGAGATCACCGAGCTCGACGGAACCGGCAACGTGCGCGGCACCGGCGAATTCGTCGACTGGCCCGTGCAGGCGGTCTACCGGACCATCGGCTACTACTCCGACAACCTTTCCGGGCTGCCGTTCGACCAGGTGCACGGCGTCGTGCCCAACGACGGCGGACGCGTCATCGAGATCGACGGATCGCCCCTGCAGGGCGTCTACGTGACGGGCTGGATCAAGCGCGGACCGGTCGGGCTCATCGGCCACACCAAGTCCGATGCCGCCGAGACCATCCGACTGCTGATGGAGGACCTCGACGATCTCGTGGCGCCCGAGCACCCCGAGCCCGACGCGTTCGTGCGGCACCTCGACAGCCAAGGCATCGAGTACACGACGTGGGCCGGCTGGGAGAAGCTCAACGAGCACGAGCTGCAGCTGGGCTTGAGTCACGCCCACGAGCGCGAGCGCGTCAAGGTCGTGCCTCGTGAAGACATGGTCCGGGTCGCTCGCAGCTGACCTTCCCCAGGTCTGACGTCAGCTGACCTTGGTCTTGATGACCTGCACGTGACACTCCTTGCCGTCGGCGGGAACCTTGGTGAGCTTGAAGCGAACTGACCCACCCGCCTCGACGTTGGGCACCTGCACCGTGCGGACCTGGCGCGACGTGCTGTCGAGCGGACCGACGTAGACCGACACCTGATAGGTCACTGCCTTCTTGCTGGCGTTGGCCAGGAGGCCTGCAGCCACCCAGGTGCTCTTCTTGGTCGGCTCGCAGCGGAACGCCGACAGCGCCTCGGGAGCCGGCTCTCCCGTGGGTGCGGCCGCGGACGGTTTCGGGGTCGGCTTCGGCTTCGACTTCGGGGTGTCGCTGGCCGCGGGGGTGGTCGGAGCGGGTTCCGGGTCGGAGCCGCCGGAGCATCCGGCCAGCACGCACAACGTCACCCACACGACCGTCCACCTCATGCGCTCATCCCACCACGGCACGCGCGTCCACTCCGCTCGACACGGCCACCGGTGGTGCCCGGGTCCCTCCGGCTACCGTGCTGAGGAGAGCAGACGCACCATCGGGACGAGAGATCGAGGGGACAGCATGAGTGAAATCGAGCACGTCGGAGTCATCGGCGGGGGTCTGATGGGCTCCGGCATCATCGAGGTCACGGCCCGAGCCGGTCTCGACGTCATCGGCATCGAGATCAACGCTGAAGCCGCGACGGCCGCCGCCGAGCGTATCGAGGGCTCACTACGGCGCGCCGAGTCACGCGGCAAGATCGAGTCCGCTGAGGTCACCGCGGTGCTGTCTCGCATCCGGTTCGAGACTGACCTCGACGCCCTGGCCGACCGCGATCTCGTGGTCGAGGCGGCCAGCGAGGACGAGCAGGTCAAGCTCGACCTGTTCCGCCGCGTCGGTCAGATCCTCTCGAACGAGGACGCCATCCTCGCGTCGAACACCTCGTCGATCCCGATCGTCAAGCTGGGGGCCGTCTCCGGACGGGCCAGCCACGTGATGGGGGTGCACTTCTTCAACCCCGCCCCCGTCATGCAGCTGGTGGAGCTGATTCCGTCGCTCACCACCTCGACCGACACGCTCGACCGCATGCGCACCTGGGTCGAGGAGGCGTTGGGCAAGAAGCCGATCGACGCCACCGATCGCGCCGGCTTCGTGGTCAACTCCCTGCTCGTGCCGTACCTGCTCAGCGCCATCCGCATGTACGAGGCCGGCTACGCCTCCGCCGCCGACATCGATCGCGGCATGGTGCTGGGCTGCGGCCACCCGATGGGCCCGCTGGCCCTCAGCGACCTGATCGGCCTCGACACCCTCAAGGCGATCGGCGAGTCGATGTACGAGGAGTTCAAGGAGCCGCTGTACTCCCCGCCGCCGCTGCTCGATCGCATGGTCGACGCCGGCCTGATGGGCAAGAAGTCCGGTCACGGTTTCTACCCGTACGAATCGAAGTGACGCTGCCCCCTGTCCAGCAGGACTAGGTGCGCTTGCCCAGGCCCTGTTCAGGCAGGAGCTGCAGGAAGAGTGCGTCGGCCTCGGCGCACACGACGTCGCCGTGCTTCAGTTCGCCCTTGACGAAGATCTTGCGTCCCTCGACCCGGTCGACCCACGCCGACACGTCCAGTTCGGTGTCGATGGGGGTCAGGGCGCGAAAGTCCGTGCGCAGATAGGCCGTTCGAGTGATCGACTTCGTGGCGACCGCCGCCAGAATTCCCAGGGCCTCGTCGAACAGCAGGGCCACGGCACCACCGTGCGCGGCCATTCCGCCGCCCATGAACCAGCGGCCGAAGGTCACGGCACCGTCGACCCGGCCACCACCGGCAGAGCGGATGGTGACCTCGGGCAGCATCGCGTGACCGCGGACCGGCACCTGGCCGACCCTGCCATTGGCCTGCTCGAGCTCCCCGCCGCCCAGCGGTGCGAGTCGCTCTCGCCAGGTCCGGAGGTCCGCGGTGAAGGCCTCGACGGTCGCGCGATCGAACCGCATGGACGCGACGGCGTCGTGCACATCGCGCAGCTCAGAAGCCATCTCACCCCACGCTGCCGCGTCGTCGCGGTCGAGATTGGCACTGAACATCGACTCCCAGCTCACCGCTGAACGGTACGACGTCGCCATGGCTGCCACGATGGCGGCATGGGGTCTCCACTCGACGCTGTCAGCTGGCCGGTCCGCACCGATCGTCTCGAGCTGCGACCCATGACGGAGTCTGACGTGCGGGCCGTGTTCGACTACCGGAGCAAACCCGAGGTCAGCGAGTGGATCGGTGGGACTGTCACTGACCTCGACGAGTTCAGCCGCGACTTCCTCGACCCGACGTCGACCACCCAGCAGCTCGTCGTCAGGCACGACGGACAGATCGTCGGTGACCTGATGATCGACGTCGAAGACGCATGGGGGCAACGCGAGGTGGCCGACCAGGTCGTGAGGACGCAGGCGCTGCTCGGCTGGACGTTCGACCCGCCGCATCACGGACTCGGGCTGGCCACCGAGGCGGTCATCGCGTTGATCCACATCTGCTTCGAGGACCTTGGCGTGCGTCGGGTCAAGGCAGAGTGCTTTGCCGACAATGAGCGCTCGTGGCGCCTGATGGACCGGATCGGCATGCGGCGCGAAGCGCACCACGTGCAGGACTCGCTGCATCGTGATCGCGGCTGGATCGACGGACTCGTCTACGCCCTGCTCGTCGACGAGTGGCGCGCCCGCTGACCGATCGGCACCGGTGGCGTCGGCAGCGACCCTGTAGTTTCGCGCCATGGGATTGAAGGTCGTCCGCCGCGTGGCCATCGAGGTGCTGGGCTGGACGCTCGTCGTCGCCGGCATCGCGGCCCTGGTGCTTCCCGGCCCGGGCCTGCTGGGATTGTTCGCCGGCCTGGCCGTCCTGTCCCAGCAGTACGAGTGGGCCGAACGGCGACTCCAGCCGGTCAAGACCGCTGCGTACAAGTCGGCGGCTGAGAGCGTGCAGACCTGGCCCCGCATCCTGATGAGCGTCACGGGTGCGCTGACCTTGGCGGCGATGGGCGTGCTCTGGATCGTCTCTCCAGCGGCCCCAGCGTGGTGGCCGGCGCCTGAGTCATGGTGGCTGATCGGCGGCTGGGCCACTGGTGTGACGCTGATCGTGTCGGGCCTGATCGCGCTGGCCATCATCGTCTACAGCTTCCGAACCTTCCGCGGGGTCGACGACCCTGCTGGTGCGGCCGAGCGCGCGTCCGACACCACGAGCTGATCTGCTCAGGCCAGCGCCAGTCGCTCGATCCGACGCAGAGCGATGGCGCAGACCGCGAGGTAACCCGGCGCCCACCACGGCACGCCAAAGGTGACCCGGCAGCCCTCCGGGGTGGCCTCGACCCAGTGATCTGTGGCGGTCACGCCAGCCACCTTCCAGGCCCAGCGCCGACCGTCCTCGAAGACCGTCACCTCGAAGGGCAATGAGACGCCAGCCCGTGTGTGCACCGCGCCTCGGCTGCCCAGGCGCAGCTCATCAGTGTCGAGCGACGCGCCGGACACGCTGGGCCCCCACTGCGGCCACGCGTCCAGATCGGTCAGCAACCGCCACGCCACGTCGGGCGGCGCTGCGATGCTGCGCGAGATCGAGGGCACGCGCCGAACGTACCCGCCCCGGGCGACCTCCAACCGTTGTCCAACCGGGTGCAGGATAGGAAGGACGTGGCCCACGTCTCACCACCCTCGGGAGGCTCTTGTGTTCTACCCCTTGACCGTCAACGACTTCCTCGACCGCGCCGTCACCGTGTACCCGGACCGGATCGCCGTGATCGACGAACCGGACCAGCCCGCCGAGTCATGGGGCGAGGTCACCTACGCCGAGCTGGGTCGACGAGCCAAGCGGCAGGCCGCGTCCCTCGACGAGCTCGACATCGACGTCGGCGCGCGCGTGGCGATCGTGTCGCAGAATGCGGCACGCATGCTGTGCTCGTTCTATGGGGTGTCGGGCTGGGGCCGCGTGCTGGTGCCGGTCAACTTCCGGCTGAGCGTGGCCGAGATCCGCTACATCATCGAGCACTCCGGGGCCGAGGTCATGATGGTCGATCCGGACCTGGCGCATCTGGTCGACGAGATCGACTGCAAGCACGCCTTCGTGCTCGGCCGTGACGACCACCTGATCTGGGGAGAGTCGACCGAGCCCGCGCCATGGGAGGGCGACGCCGTCGAGAAGGAGGGCGCCACCGCCACCATCAACTACACGTCCGGCACCACGGCGCGGCCCAAGGGCGTGCAGATGACGCACCGCAACATGTGGCTCAACGCCTCGATGTTCGGCTGGCACGCCGGCGTCAACGACCGCGACGTCTACCTGCACACGCTGCCGATGTTCCACGTCAACGGTTGGGGCCACCCCTTCACCACCGCCGGCATGGGCGCCAAGCAGGTCATCATCCGGCAGATCGACGGTGCCGAGATCCTGCGGCGCGTCGAGCAGCACGGCGTCACCTACCTGTGCGCGGCACCGGCGGTCGTCAGCTCGATCCTCGACGCCGCCAAGGACTGGAGCGGGCCGATCCCGGGCCGCGACCAGGTGCGCATCATCGTGGCCGGGGCCCCGCCGCCCACCCGCACGATCGAGAGGGTGCGCGAGGAGCTGGGCTGGGAGTTCATCCAGATCTACGGCCTCACCGAGACCGCTCCCCTGCTGACCATGAGCCGCATGCGCGCCGAGTGGGACGACCTCGACTCCGACCGCAGCAGGCCCGCAACCTCGGCCGCGCGGGTGCGCCCGTGGTCGGCGTGCGCCTGCGCATCGAGGACGGGGGTGAGGTGCTCGCCCAGAGCAATCACAACCTCGCGTCGTACTGGGAGAACCCCGAGGCCACCGAGACCGCGCAGGCCGGCAACTGGTTTCACACCGGAGACGGCGGGACCCTCGAGGACGGCTACCTCACGATCGCCGACCGCAAGAAGGACGTCATCATCACCGGTGGGGAGAACGTCTCGTCGATCGAGGTCGAGGACGCGCTGTCGTCGCACCCCGCCGTGCGCGAGGTCGCCGTCATCGGCATCCCCGACGAGAAGTGGGGCGAGCTCATCACCGCACTGATCGTGCTCGACGAGGGCCAGGACGTCTCTGCCGAGGACCTCATCGCGCACTGCCGCGAGTACCTCGCCGGCTACAAGTGCCCCAAGCGCATCGAATTCCGCGACGAGCTGACCCGCACGGCCACCGGCAAGCTGCAGAAGTTCAAGCTGCGCGAGGAGTTCTGGAAGGGTCACGACCGACAGGTCAACTGACCCCCTGCCCGGATCGACGGAGCGTGGTCTTGGCTGGGCTGCTTGTTACCGTCGCGAGAATGCCTTCCCGTCACCGGATCATCACACTCGTCGCCGCCGCACTGTTGTCCGCTCCCACGCTGGCGGCGTGCTCGGACACGCCCGCGAAAGAGTCAGCTCCGGACGCAGCCGGACAGGCGGCCCCCGACCTCAAGGGATTGCCGGCGGTCGTCGCGGTCGTCGACGACACCGAGATCAGCAAGGACCAGTTCGTGACGGCCTACGAGGCACGGTTCCAACAAGCTTCTGCTCAGGCGCAACAGTCCGGTGAGCCGCTGGACCAGGACCAGCTGAAGGAACAGACCGTGGAATCGATGGTCAACACCGAGCTCCTGGTGGCCGAGGCCGATTCCCGGGGCTATGACGTCAGCCAGGACGACATCGACGGGACCTTGGCCGAGCTGGCCGAGCAGAGCGGCCTGTCCTCACCCGACGAGCTGTTGGACTCGCTGGCCAAGCAGGGCGTCGACAAGGACGAGGCCAACCGGCAGCTCGAGGGCCAGGTCAAGCTGGACCGCCTCATTGCTGAGGAGGTCGGCGACGCCGATCCAACCGACAAGGAGCTGCGCGAGCTCTACGACCAAGGCGTCGCCCAGCAGGAAGCCTCCGGCGCCGATGACGCCGAGACCCCCTCGTTCGACGAGCTCCGCCCACAGCTGGAGGAACAGGTGCGCGCCCAGAACGAGAACTCCGCAGCGCAGTCCCTGGTCGACGATCTGCGCAAGGGCGCCGACATCACGATCAACCTGTAGCGCGCCAGCGTCCTGCCGGAGCGCGCCCGCGATAGCACATCGGGCTGGCTCACACGACCGGTCTTACCTGCTGATCGGCGGCTCTGGGTTCGCAAATGCGCGTGAAACTGACACCTGTCCGCAGGATCCACGAGCAGAACAGGCCAGTCATGACTGTCACCCAGGAAGCGATCAGCACCGAACCGTTGCCATACAGCCCCACCGTCCGCACCACCCTCGTCCCGGGCACCGCCACTCAGGTGAGCGTGCGGGCGGGCGACCACGCCTTCACGATCGACGAGCCCGCAGGTCTTGGCGGTACCGACCTCGGTGCCAACCCGGTCGAGCACCTGCTGGCGGCGCTCGGCGCCTGCCAGGTCATCTCGTACCAGGTCTGGGCCGAGAAGCTGGGTGTGCGACTGGACGCCGTCGACGTCTCGCTGGTCGGCGACCTGGACCTGCGCGGCTTCTTCGGCACGAGCGACGAGGTGCGTCCCGGATTCGGATCGATCACGGTCGACGTGCAGCTGACCGGGCCAGAACCGACCCACCGGTACGACGAGCTGGTGCGAGAGGTGGATCTGCACTGCCCCGTGCTCGACAACCTCAGCCAGCCCGTCCCGGTGACGACCAAGGTCACCACTCATCCGGCGGCCGCGCAGGCCTGACGTCACCAGCAGGCCTGTCGCGATCGGTACGACGCCGCCTAGGATGCGGGTCATGTCGAGCGAGACAGGACTGGCACTGCTGGCCATGACGATCAGTCTGGTCAGCGTGCTGGTGGCCGGGTTCTTCTCGATGCGGGCGGCCAGGACCAGCCACCAGCTCACGATGGAGCGCGAACGGCGCCTCGAGGAGCAGTCCGCGCTCAAGGCAGCGCAACGCGTCTACGAGCCGCTGGCCCAGTCCGCCGCTGAGCTGCAGTCGCGCATCTTCAACGTCGTCCAGACCGGCTGGGTGGCGCTCGTGAAGCGCTACGAGAGCCATGGCGACTACACCACGGCCAGCACCGCGTTCTTGTTTGCGCACTACTTCGGGTGGATCGAGGCTCGACGCCAGGCCGTGCTCTCCTCCAGCGGCGAAGGCGGCCGTGACGATGCCGTCCAGGCACTGATCACCGACGTGAAGCAGACGCTGCGCGGCAATGCCGACAGCGAAGGCTTCATGTTCTACTCGGCGGAGCAGCGCGCCATCGGCGAGATGATGTTCTCGTGGGAGCACACCACGGACGTCGAGGCTCGCGTTCCTCACGTCATGGGCTACGCCACGTTCTCCATTCGGTTTCGTGACGACGCGGACTTCCGCGCCTGGTTCGCGCCGGTGGATCGGGGCCTTTCCCTGGTCGCCAAGGGCGACAACCGCCGGCTGATGGACATCCACAAGGCGTTGGTCGCATTGATTCGCGAGCTCGATCCCAAGGGGAAGTACACCCCCGGCTACTCGCTTCGGGCCATCGCCGTCGACGCCGGCGAGGCTCCCCCGACGTCCGGCATCTGAGCTGGACCCACGACCTCGTGCGATCAGGCGCGAAAACATCCTCGCGACTTTGCCGATTTCCCGGACACCACGCGGGCTGCGGGGGATGATGCATCTGCTTCACTCTTCGAGGCCTTCACGCATCCAGGGGAACACCATGTCTCACCACCACGGCTTCATGCGCCGTTCGCTCACCACCACCGCGATCGCCGGCGCGGCCACCCTCGCCACCGTGTTCGCGTCCTCCCCGGCTCTGGCCGACGAGCCGGTCGAGACTCCCCCCACCAGCACGGAGTCGACCGAAGCCGAGCCGACGAACGAACAGCCGGCCGAGCCCCTCCAGCGACGCAGCCCCTCCGGTGACGCCGGCGCTGCGGATCCCGGCTCCGTCGGCAGCGAGGGTGGCGAGCGACGACAACGAAGTTCCGAACGGACGACGAGGAGACAGGCGAGGGAGACGGATCCGGCTCCGATGGCAGCAGTTCCTCGCAGAGGACACTTCCCCGCTGTCGGACAGCGCTCGCGCACCCGAATCCATCAGCGCGGGACTGCGCGCCACCGATGCGGCCGACGTCGCCGCCCTCGAGGTGGCGCCCAACTTCGGTTCCCGCAAGCTGAGGATCGGCGTGCAGCTGGCCGATGGCTCCTATGCACCCGGCACCACCACGATGGGCAGCATCATCCGCATCGTGGAGAAGGACAGTGGTGGGACGACGCTGGCAGAACGACCGATTGCACGACGATCATCGCCACCTGGACCCCGAGACAGCACCACGGAGTGCGCGGAGACGTACTACTCGAGTCGCCGGATCGTTCATCACCTTGTCGCAGCATCTTCGCGCCCAAGGGCTTGAAGCGTCGATCCCACGTCGCAGACCATCGAACCGTGCGAGCGCCGGACCTCCGGACGGTGCTCAGCGACTCGACTGATCGATCATTGACTTCCCGTTCACCTGCGACTTCCCGTTCGGCACGGAGCGTGCTGTTCACCGACACGGCGAAGAAGACGGTCAAGGACGACGATGACGACATCGAGGACGCTGCCGAGACCGTCAAGGCCGAACCCGCGGCCGCAACCGTGAACGCCGTGCTGCCGGACACCGGCGGCTCGGACGTCACGCTGCTGGGATGGGCGGCCTTGATGCTGGCCGGTGGCGGAGCGCTCACGGCTCGCGGTCGGCGGGACGCCCGAGCCAGCCAGAAGTGACAGAGACGGCGAGCTTCTCGATCTGGCACTGCCGCGCGCTGGACGAGAACGGTCACGTCGCCTGGGTGGCATTGGTGCAGTCCGACCGGCACCCCGACGGCACGGAGATTGACCTTCCGGAGCCCGAGGCAGTCGCCCAGATCGGCGACCATGCGATCGGGTACGCACGATTCGGCGAGGATGGCACCGTCACCCGGCTCGAGGTGACCAACGACTCCGCACCGAAGGCGCCACCGCTGTGGTTCTCGGAGTTCGACGAGCCGACAGCCACGCCGCCGGCGACCTCGCTGATCGCCTTCACCGGACACGGCGTCGAGCCGGGCACCTTGGTCGATCGCGCCTCGCTGCGCGACATCGACGTCACCTCGGACGACCAGCTGGCTGCCTTTCGGTGGTATCCGGCCTCCGGCTTCGGTGACCAGCTCTACGTGTCGCCGCAGTGGCGCCGGCGGACCATCGGATCGGGCATTCTCGCCGTCGGCGGCACCCTGGCGTTCGCCCGGGGATGGCCCCGCCTGTGGGGAGACGGCCAGCGGACCGCAGAGGGTGACCGCATGCGCAACTCAGGCCGATGGGCCCACATGTCCGCGGAGCTCACCCACATCCTGCCGCCCATGACTCCCATCGAGGACCGTCCCTAGGGGATCGGAACTCCTCAGGGACGGCGCGGGCGGCGGGTCCAGACGGTGACCTGCTGGCCGGCAAACGGGACCGGCAGGTTCTGGACCTGGTGGGCCGAGATCAGCTCGGCCTGCAATTCAGCGACCTTCTGCTGCAGCGCGGCAACCTGGTGCTCCAGGTCGATGACGCGCTTGACTCCCTCGAGCCCCAGGCCCTCGGCGGTCAGCCGCGCGACAGTGCGCAGCAGCTCGACATCACGCAGCGAGTAGCGGCGGCCGCCGCCACCGGTGCGTCCGGCCGCGACCAGCCCGAGCCGGTCGTAGGTGCGCAGGGTCTGTGGGTGCAGCCCCGACAGCTCGGCCGCGACGCTGATGACGAAGACCTTGGCCTCCGGCCCGGGTGGGACGAACCTCTGTTCAGACATCTCAGCTCACCGCCTCGTTGCTCGTCAGTCCACCACGAGGATCGGTGTCACCGCGGGCGGCGCGCAGGGCTTCCACCGCGCTGCGCTGCTCGTCAGTGATGTCGTCGGGCACCTGCACCTCGACGGTGACCAGCAGGTCACCACGCGTGCCATCGCGCCGCGTGCCGCCCTTGCCACGAGCACGAAGCGTGCGTCCGCTCGGGGTGCCGGCCGCCATGCGGATGCGGACCGGCGCACCATCGAGCGTGGGCACCTGGATCTCGGCGCCCAGCACGGCTTCGTCGAACGCCACCGGCACCGTGATGGTCAGGTGGTCGCCCTTGCGGCCAAAGAGCTTGTGGGCGCTGACGTGCACGATGACGAACAGATCACCGGCCGGTCCGCCCGAGCCGCCTTGGTCACCCTTGCCCTTGAGCCGGATGCGCTGGCCGTCCTTGACGCCCGGCGGCACCTTGACCTGAATGGTGCGGCTGGACGGAGCCCGCCCGGAACCGCGACACGTGGTGCAGGGGTGCTCGACCATCAGGCCGCGGCCACGGCACTGGTCACATGGCTCAGTCATGGCGAAGACGCCACCGGCCGCGCCGGTCTGCATGCCGCTGCCCTGACACTTGGTGCACACCTTGGGCACGGTGCCGGGCTTGGCGCCCGTGCCATGACACGTGGGGCACGGTTCGTCGCTGGTGAGGCGCAACGGCAAGGTGACGCCGCTGACCGCCTGATCGAAGGTGATCGTCGCCTCGGTCTCGAGGTCGTCGCCGCGACGCGCCTGCGGCTGGCGCTGACGTCCGCGCGATCGTCCGCCGCCCCCGAACATCCCGCCGAGCAGATCGCTCAGGTCGAAGTCGGCCGCACCTCCGGGTCCGCCCGGTGGCGGGTATCCACCACCACCGGAGAAGCCACCCTTGAACTGACCGAACAGCGTGCGCTGCTCGTCGTACTCCTTGCGCTTGGTTTCAGATGACAGCACGGCGTACGCCTCGGAGATGCCCTTGAAGCGCTCCTCGGCCGCCTTGTTGCCCGGATGAGAGTCGGGGTGATTTTCGCGCGCGAGCTTGCGGTAGGCCTTCTTGATGTCAGCCTGCGAAGCGTCCTTCTTCACGCCCAACGTCTTGTAGAAGTCCTTGGACGCCCAATCACTGCTGGCCACTCACACCCCTCCTCTCATCTGCGGTCTTGGTCAGTCGTCGTTGTCCGGCGTCGACCTCTGCGTCGACGTCGGGCTCGGCTTCCGGGGCGGGCTCGGCGACCGGGTCGACGACGCCGACAGTGGCGGCGCGCAGCACCCGGTCCCCCACGCGGTAACCCGTGCGCATGACCGTGTCGATCGACGTGACATCCACCTCGGCAGACTCGCCGGCGTGAACCACCGCCTCGTGCAACGACGGGTCGAACGGGTCGCCCTTGGCGCCGAACGCCTCGAGCTTGTGCTTGGTGGTCGCGCTCTGCAGCGAGTCGGCGACAGCCTTGAAGCCGCCCTCGAGCTGGCCGTGGTCGGCCGCGCGGCCGATGTCGTCCAGCACCGTGAGCAACGACTGGAGCACGGCGATCTCGCCCTGCCGCCGGACCAGCTCACGATCGCGGTCGACCCGACGCTTGTAGTTGACGTACTCGGCCTGCAGCCGCTGCAGATCCAGCGTCCGCTCCGCCAGCTGAAGCTCCAGGGTGGGCTCCTGCACGTCGTCGTCTGCCGCCGGGTCACCCTCGGCCGGCTGAGCGTCTGGCTCAGCCGGCTCCGGGGTCGCCGTCTCGTCAGAGATCGGGTCGTCGGGCGCGTCGGACTCGGTCACTTGGAGTCGTCCTCGGCGGGCTCCTCGTCGACGATCTCGGCCTCGACGACATCATCGTCGTCATCGGTCGCGTCATCGCTGGTCGGAGCGTCACCGGCGGCCTGCTGCTCGGCAGCAGCAGCGGCGTACATCGCCTCGCCCATCTTCTGGCTGGACTCACCGAGCTTGGTCACCGCGGCCTGCACGGCCTCGGCGTCCTCGCCCTTGAGCGCCTCGTTCAAGGCGTCGAGGTCGGCCTGCACCTCGGTCTTGGTGGCATCGTCGATCTTGTCACCGTTCTCGGCCAGGAACTTCTCGGTCGAGTGCGACAGCGTCTCGGCCTGGTTGCGGGTCTCGACCGCTTCGCGGCGCTGACGATCCTCCTCGGCGTACTCCTCGGCGTCCTTGACCATCTTGTCGATGTCGTCCTTGGAGAGCGCAGAGCCGCCGGTGATGGTCATCGACTGCTCCTTGCCCGTGCCGCGGTCCTTGGCGGACACGTTGACGATGCCGTTGGCGTCGATGTCGAAGGTGACCTCGATCTGCGGCACGCCGCGCGGCGCCGGGGGCAGCCCGGTGAGCTCGAACGTGGCCAGCTGCTGATTGCCAGCAGCCATCTCCCGCTCGCCCTGGTACACCTGGATCGCGACCGAGGGCTGGTTGTCGTCAGCGGTCGTGAAGACCTCGGACTTCTTGGTCGGGATCGTGGTGTTGCGCTCGATCAGCTTGGTCATGACGCCGCCCTTGGTCTCGATGCCGAGGCTCAGCGGAGTGACGTCGAGCAGCAGGACATCCTTGACCTCTCCCTTGAGGACACCGGCCTGCAGGCTGGCGCCGAGCGCGACGACCTCGTCGGGGTTGACGCCCTTGTTGGGCTCCTTGCCACCGGTGAGGTTCTTGACGACCTCGGTGACGGCCGGCATGCGCGTGGAGCCGCCGACCATGACGACGTGGTCGATCTGGTCGACGCTGATGCCAGCATCCTTGACGACGTTCTGGAACGGCTTCTTGGTGCGCTCGAGCAGATCAGCGGTGAGCTTCTCGAACTCCGAGCGGGTCAGCGTCTCGTCGAGGAAGACGGGGTTGCCGTCCTGCACCGTGATGTACGGCAGGTTGATCGACGTGCTGGACGAGCTGGACAGCTCGATCTTGGCGCGCTCGGCAGCCTCGCGGATGCGCGGCATGGCCATCTTGTCCTTGGTCAGGTCGACACCGGTCGAGCTCTTGAAGCGCGCGACCAGCCAGTCGACGACCTTCTCGTCCCAGTCATCGCCACCGAGGTGGTTGTCGCCACTGGTGGCCTTGACCTCGATGACGCCCTCGCCGATCTCGAGCAGGGACACGTCGAAGGTGCCGCCGCCGAGGTCGAAGACGAGGATCGTCTGGTCCTCGCCCTTGTCCAGACCGTAGGCCAGCGCGGCCGCGGTGGGCTCGTTGACGATGCGGCTGACGTTCAGGCCCGCGATCTCGCCGGCCTCCTTGGTGGCCTGGCGCTGGTGATCGTTGAAGTACGCGGGCACGGTGATGACCGCGTCAGTGACCGGCTCGCCCAGGTACGCCTCGGCGTCGCGCTTCAGCTTCTGCAGGATGAACGCGGAGATCTGCTGGGGGTTGAAGGACTTGCCGTCGATGTCGGTGGTCCAGTCGGTGCCCATGTGGCGCTTGACGGACCGGACGGTGCGATCGACGTTGGTGACGCCCTGGCGCTTGGCAACCTCGCCGGCGAGGACCTCGCCGTCCTTGGCGAAGGCGACGACCGATGGAGTCGTGCGGGCGCCTTCGGCGTTGGCGATGACGGTGGCTTCGCCACCTTCGAGCACGGCGACGACTGAGTTGGTGGTACCGAGATCAATTCCGACCGCACGGGCCATGGTGATTCCTCCTGCTGTGGGTGGTGTGGAGTGGTGCTGTGTGGAAGTTCAAGAAGTCACATCAACTGACTTGAGTCCAACCTTATCAACTACGTCCGCGTCGTTCCTATTCCGGGGGTCGACTACCATCGCGCCCATGGTGTCTCGACTGTGCTCGGCTGCGATCGTCGCGGTGGCCGCCCTCCTGCTGGTGGCATGCACCGGAGATCCCGAGCCGGTTCCATCCCCCTCGACAAGCACGTCGACCGACCCCACGGTCTCGCCCACTCCGGGCACCCTCGTGGGCCGCGATGCCTTCGCGCTGACGCTGCCCAAGGGCTGGACCGAGCGACCGGACGCCAGTGGAGCGCTGCTGCTCGGCACCTCGGATCAGACGGTCGACGGCTACCCGATGAACGTCCACGTCGTTGCCGACACCACGTTGACCGAGTTGACTCCCGCCCAGATGGAGGACGCCCGCCAGTCCACGCTCTCGGACGCCGACGCCACGTCGATCAAGTCCCTGGGCGAGTTCGAGGTGGACGGAGAGCAGGGCGTTCGTCTCACCTACCGGCAGGACGTACGAGGCATCGACGTGCTCACGGTCGAGGTCATCGCCGCCCATGGCGACAGCGGTTACATCGTGGCCTTC
This sequence comes from uncultured Actinomycetota bacterium, assembly GCA_963769445.1. Lineage (GTDB taxonomy): Bacteria > Actinomycetota > Actinomycetes > Propionibacteriales > Nocardioidaceae > Aeromicrobium. The sequence goes on from CAVYLO010000005.1 coordinate 85,552, forward strand.
TCCTTCGCGCCCACCGTCGCCAAGGCCGAACGCGAAGACGTGGTCACAGACGTCATGGACAGCTGGACCTGGGCTCAGTGACCACGGGCGTTCAGGCCGCGCTGTGGTTCGCGCAGCCGGCGTCACGCGAAGCGCACGCTGCGCAACGCACGAACTGGCTGACGCAGGACACGTCGGCGCAGTCCACCACCGCATTCGTCGCCGTCTCGCAGCCGTCACAGCGACCGATGACGGCCGTATGAGCGGAGAAGTCCACCGTCATCCGGTCGTCGAACACGTACAGGGATCCCTCCCAGAGCCCGTCGTCGCCGAAGGCGTCTCCGTACGTGGCAATGCCGCCGTCGAGCTGGTAGAGCTCACTGAATCCGCGCTCGCGCATCAGCGGCGTCAGGATCTCGCACCGGATGCCTCCCGTGCAGTAGGTGACCACCGGCTTGTCCTTGAGGTGGTCGTAGGCGCCGCTGTCGAGCAGCTCGACGAACTCGCGGGTGGTGTCGACCGGCGGCACGACGGCTCCTGCGAACCGTCCGACCGCCGACTCGATCCGATTGCGGCCGTCGAAGAACACGACCTCCGTACGCTCCACCAGCTCATGCAGCTGCTGGGGATTCAGATGGGTGCCCCCACCCGCGACCCGATGTCCGTCCAGTCGCACCGCATCAGGTGCACCGAAGGTGACCAGCTCGGGTCGCACCTTGACGACCAGGCGGGGGAAGTCGGCCGTGCTGCCGTCGTCGAGCGCGCGGCCCTCGCTCCACTTGAAATCGATGTCACGGAACGGCGCATACGACTTGGTGCCGCGCACATACTTCTTCATCTCGACGACGTCGCCTCCCAGCGTGCCGTTGATGCCGTGCGGCGCCACGATGATGCGGCCGCGCAGGCCGAGCGAATCGCACAGGGTGTGCTGCCAGAGCCGGACGGCCTCGGGGTCGGGCAGTTCGGCGAAGGCGTAGAAGAGAAGGACCTTGGGGGTGGCCACCTGGCAATTCTAGGCGGCCCCCGATGTCGTGGTGCCGGCCGGACTAGGGTCGACGCATGGCCGAGCTGCACGACCTCGACGCCCATGAGCAGTCCGCCGCACTGCGCTCCCGCGAGGTGTCTGCGGTCGAGCTGGTGCAGCACCACCTGGACCGCATCGACGCCCACGACGCCGCACTCGGCGCCTTCATCACGGTGACCCACGAACGCGCCCTCGCGTGCGCCGCCGATGCCGACGCTCGGCTCGCAGACGGAGACACCGCACCCCCCTTTCTCGGCGTGCCCACCGCGTTCAAGGACTTGACCTCCACCGCGGGGGTCACCACGACGATGGGATCGGCACTGTTGCGCGACCAGGTGCCTGATGTCGACGCTCATCTGGTCACCCTTGTCGAGGCAGCAGGTTTCGTGAGCCTGGGCAAGACCAACACCCCCGAGTTCGGACTCTCCTCGTACACCGACAACGACGTGGTCGGGCCGGCCCGCACCCCGTGGGATCCGACCCGCAATGCCGGAGGGTCCAGCGGCGGGGCGGCAGTCGCGGTGGCAGCGCGACTGCTGCCGCTCGCCCCGGGCAGCGACGGCGGCGGCTCGATCCGCATCCCCGCCAGCGCCTGCGGGGTCTTCGGGTTCAAGCCCAGCCGCGGCCGGGTCAGCGCAGGACCCGACGGCAGCGACTGGGCCGGGCTGGCGGTCAGCGGGCCGATCACCCGGACGGTGCGAGACGCAGCGGCCCTGCTCGACGCCATGGCGGTACCCATGCCCGGCGACGTCCGCCCTCTGCCCGCACCACCCGAGCCCTTCACCTCATGGGTCGGTCGAGATCCCGGCCGTCTGCGCATCGCGCGCTGGTCCGGCACGCACCTGCCGGGAGTCGAACCGTCGTCCGAGGCGGTGACCGCCTGGGAGAACGCCAGTCGGCTCCTGGAGTCGCTGGGGCACGACGTCGTCGACGTGCCCAACCCGTTCCCCCGCGACCTGGAGACACAGTTCAACCTCATCTGGCCCAGCAGCGTCGCGGCCGCCCCCTTCCCGCCCGAGGCAGAACAGCTGCTGCGACCCAACACCCGCTACTGGCGGCAGCGCGGCCTGCAGACGTCAGCCGTCGAGCTCTCCCGAGCGATGACCTACCTGGAGCAGACGACCCGGATCGGTCGTGACCGACCTCGGCCCGTTCGACGCCATGCTGACCCCAACCCTCGCCCTGCCGCCGCAGCCCGTGGAGTGGTTCAACGAGTCGGGCGACCCCGTGGAGGACCACCGGCGCGAACTGCTGTTCACCCCGTACACCGGGCTGTACAACATGAGCGGTCAGCCGGCCGCGTCACTGCCGCTGCACTGGACCACCGGGGACACGCCCCTGCCCGTCGGGGTGATGCTCGCGACCCACCCTGGACGCGATGACCTTCTGTTCGCGCTGTGCGCTCAGGTCGAGGCGGCGTCGCCCTGGAGCAGGCGCCCGCTCGCGGTGTAAGTGTCGTAGCTGCTATCCGGTGCGAGCGGTCATGACGACCGGCCCGTCGTCCGTGATCGCGATGGTGTGCTCGACGTGCGCGCCGCGGGAACCGTCGGCGCTGCGGATGGTCCAGCCGTCGTCGTCCATGCGGATCTCGTCGGTCGTGTGCAGGAACCACGGCTCGATCGCGATGACGAGGCCGGGCTTGAGTGGGAAGCCGCGGCCGGCCCGCCCGTCGTTGGGGATGTGGGGATCGCCGTGCATCGTGCGACCCACGCCATGACCGCCGAACTGCGTGTTGGTCTTGAGACCATGCGCGCGACCGACGGCACCGATGGCGGCCGAGATGTCGCCGACCTTGTTGCCGGGGCGGGCCACCGCGATGGCCGCATCCAGCGCCTCCTGTGCGTGCTCGACCAACCGCAGGTCCTCCTCGCGCGGCGTGCCGACGGCCACCGTGACGGCGGAGTCGCACACCCAACCATCGACTGACACAGCGAAGTCGAGGCTGAGCAGATCGCCGTCCTTGAGCTTGTAGCGGTGCGGCAGCCCGTGCAGCACGGCGTCGTTGACCGACGTGCAGATGACCTTGCCGAAGGGCATGGCTCCGAACGAGGGGTGGTAGTCGATGTAGCAGGACTCAGCGCCTCGCGCCTTGATCATCTGGTGGGCCAAGGCGTCGAGCTCGAGCAGATCGACGCCCACGTCGGCTGCGGCTGACACCTGCGTGAGCACGTCCGCGACGAACCGGCCGGCCGGACGCATCTCATCGATCTGGGTGGGAGTGAGCAGTTCGATCATCGGTCGACTCCTGTCGGGCTGGCGAAGCTGGCGGCCAGCAGGCTGATCCACAGCGCCGTCAGGCCGAGGGATGCGGTCATGGTGTTGCTGAAGACGTCGGCACCTGCGCTGAACGCCGAGGACGCGACGAGGGCGCCGCCGAGCAGAGCCAAGGCGGCCATGGCGTGGTGGGGGACGGTGCGCTCCTCCACGGTGCTCCACCGCTGGAAGGTGACGCCCGCGACCACCGCCGCCGCTGCGACGACGACACCGCGGAGCACTCCGCGGGTCGATCCGTCGACATCCGTGAGCAGGTCCATCGCGAACACCGCGGCGACGACGCTCGTGGCCGCGAAGGAGAACCGCACCCACGCGGGGCGCGACGAGTTCGGGGAAGGCACCGGATCAGGGTACGTCGTGTGGACCGGGATGATTGACTTTGCTCGTGCAGAACGCCGCCTTCGACTACTCCAACCTCAGTGGCCGACCCCCCGGGCCGTTCATCTCGCTGGCCAGCCGCGTGCTGAGCGGCGTGCGCGACGTACAGACCCAGGTCGTTCCGTACGCGGAGGCGTGGCAAGCGCACAACCGAGCAGCGCTCGAGGCCGACGGACCGCTGTGGGTCGCTCTCGGCGATTCCATGACGCAGGGCATCGGGGCCACCGCGCACGACCGGGGTTGGACCGCTGGTGTCGCGGACCTGCTCCCCCATCACCGGCTCATCAACCTGTCGGTCTCCGGCGGCCTGGTGACCGACCTGCTCGAACGGCAGCTGCCCACCATGGAGTCCCTGGGTGTCACTCCAGACCTGGTGACGGTGATGATCGGCAGCAACGATCTGCTCAATCGGCAGGCGCGCAGCACGCTGCGCGACGATCTCGCCACCCTGATCGAACGGCTGCCGGCCGGGTCGGTCATGGCCACCCAGCCGGGCCCTCGGCGAGGTGCCGCCGAGTTCAACCGGACCATCACGTCGGCCCCGCACCTGGTGACAGCCGAGTTCCGCGACCCTCGGCTCAGCAGCTGGTCCGGGCGCGTTGCCGCCGACCGCTTTCACCCCAATGACGCTGGCTACGCCGCCATGGCGCAGATCATGCGCGAGGCCATTGCTCCACGGACCGCCTAGCTCACACATCCGCCAGAAACATTCAGCTCTCCAGCGAGCGGCGGAATCGCTGCATCCCGGACATCCAGCGATCGGGGTCGGCCGCCTTCTGCGCGTACATCTCACGGACCTGCGGGTGCGGCAGGGCGAGGAATTGACCGGACTCGATGGCATCGAGCAGCACGTCGGCGACATCGAGCGGGTCCATCATGTCGCCCGCCGTGGCGACGGCACCGTGAGCGACGCCGGCATCGCCCTCGGCGACATCGCCGTTCTCAGTCATCGGAGTGCGCACGCCCATCGGGCACAGCGCCGCGACCTGCACACCCTGGTCGCCGTAGGTGGCGGCGAGCCACTCGGCGAAACCGACGGCCGCACGCTTGCTGGTGGCGTAGGTCGGTGATCCGAGCTGGGTCAGCAACCCGGCGGCAGAGGCCGTGACGGCGAAGCAGCCGCCGTCCCCGTCGAGCCACCGGGGCACCAGCACCCGGGCGGCCCGCACGTGCGACATCAGGTTGACGTCGAGGCTCGCGGCCCACTCGGCGTCGGTGGACTCCAGGCCGAAGCCGCTGAAGATGCCGGCATTGGCGATGAAGATGTTCGGAACCCCGCCAGCCAGATCGGCCAGCTCTTCGATGGCGGTCTCGGACGTGACATCTGCCGCGAGCTGCGCCACGCGATCAGCGCCGTGCTCCACCGCGAGCGCCTCGGCGGTGGCCCCGAGGCGCACCGCGTCGAGGTCGGTGAGCACGACCAGAGCAGCTCCGCGCTCGAGCAGCCGCTGGCCCAGCGCCGCTCCGATCCCACCGGCCGCACCGGTCACGACGGCGCTGGCACCAGCGATCCTCATCCTCGGGCCAGCTGCCGCTTCAGCTCGGCCTTGGCCAGGGCGTTCTTGTGCACCTCGTCCGGTCCGTCGGCGAACCGCAGGGTGCGCATGCCCGCGAACATCTCGGCCAGCGGGAAGTCCTGGCTCAAGCCGCCGGCGCCGTGCGTCTGGATCGCCTTGTCGAGGATCCACTCCACGGCCTTGGGCGTGGCGATCTTGATCGCCTGGATCTCCGAGTGCGCGGCCCGGTTGCCCTGGGTGTCCATCAGCCAGGCTGCCTTGTAGCAGAGCAGTCGCAGCAGCTCGACCTTCACGCGGGACTCGGCGATCCAGTCGCGAATGACGCCCTGCTCGGCCAACGGCTTGCCGAACGCCACGCGGGCAGAGGCGCGCTCGCACATCATCGTGATCGCGCGCTCGGCCAGTCCGATCGACCGCATGCAGTGGTGGATGCGCCCGGGTCCGAGGCGGGCCTGGGCGATGGCGAAGCCCTCACCCTCACCGGCAATCAGGTTGCGTCGCCGGCACCCGCACGTCGGTGAATCGCAGCTCGGCGTGGCCGCCGTGATCGCGATCGTGATAGCCGAACACGTGCATGCCACGCACCATCTCCAGGCCCGGGGTGTCGCGCTCGACCAGGATCATCGACTGCTGACGGTGCCGCTCAGCGGACGGATCGGTCTTGCCCATGACGATGAAGACCTTGCAGTCCGGGTTCATCGCGCCAGTGATCCACCACTTGCGTCCGTTGATGACGTACTCGTCGCCATCGCGCACGATGGACAGCTCGACGTTGGTGGCGTCCGACGAGGCGACGTCGGGCTCGGTCATGGCGAAGGCCGAGCGGATCTGTGCGTCGAGCAGGGGGCGCAGCCACTGCTGCTTCTGCTCGTCGGTGCCGAACATGTGCAGCACCTCCATGTTGCCGGTGTCCGGCGCGCTGCAGTTGAGCGCGGCGGGGGCGATCTGGATGCTGCGGCCGGTGAGCTCGGCGATCGGCGCGTACTGCAGATTGGTCAGGCCGCCCTCCTCCGGCGCTCCGGGGAGCGCGAAGTTCCACAGGCCGCGCTGGCGGGCCTCGGCGCGCAGGTCGTCGATGACCGCGGGGAAGGTCCACGTGTCATTGACGTACGCGGCCTCCATCTGCTCCTTGGCGGTGGCCTCGGCGGGGTAGACGACCTCGTCCATGAAGGCCTGGGTGCGCTCGATCAGGTCGAGCGTCTTGGCGTCGTGTGCGAAATCCATGTCAAGCGCTCGCCATCACGTAGACGACCTCGGCGATCAGGACCGGCTTGGTGCCGCCTTCTCGCTCGACGACGAAGGTGATGACTGCCTGGGTGCCGATGGCGATCGTCGAGGTCTCCTTGAGCGTCGCCGTGGCGCGCAGGCGCGAGTCGACCGGGACGGGGTCGGGGAACCGGACCTTGTTGGCGCCGTAGTTGACACCCATCGCGAGGTTCTTCACGTCGTAGATCTGGCTGCTGAACACCGGCAGCAGCGACAGCGTCAGGTAGCCGTGGGCGATCGTCGTGCCGAACGGACCCTTCGCGGCCTGCTCCGGATCAACGTGGATCCACTGGTGGTCACCGGTCGCCTCGGCGAAGGTGTTGATCTGCTCCTGGGTCACCGTGACCCAGTCACTGGTGCCGAGCTCTTCGCCGGCAGCAGCCGTGAAGTCGTCGAGGCTGTCGAACACGCGGGGCATAAGGGGTCCTCCCAGGGGCGGGTGCAGTGGAACTAAGCGCTTGCTTAGTTCGCACCCTAGCCCTTTGCCGCGTCCACGCGCTAGACCAACCGCTGACGAGTCGCGCAGCCCGCTGACGAGTCGCGCAGGCCGGGTGAGGAGTCACGTAGGTCCGGCGAGAACGAGGACGCCAGCTGTGAGGAGGAGGGCGATGGAGACGATGTCGGCGCGGACGACTCGCTTCAGCGCATCGTTGATGCCGGGGTTGAGGCGGGCGATCACGAGGAACGCCACGTCGCTCACGAGGACGGCACCGATAACCACCGTCCGAATCTCCGGCAAGGCAAGTGCAGCGATCAATGCCGCGCCAAGCAACCCGAACAGGACAGCTCGGTGGACGAGCAGGAGAGCAAGGTCGGCGCCCGGGACGGCAACGTCGTACAGGCGGGCCACATGCGAGGGGCCACGCAGGCCAAGCAACGGGATGAGATGAATCAGCGCAGATCCGGCCAAGCACAAGACGACCACGATCTCCATCGACGCATCGTGCCACGTAGCGGCGTACGCGACTCGTGGGCGGGCGTGCGTGACTCCTCGATGGGCGTGCGTGACTCGTCAGCGGGTCTACGCGACTCGTCAGCGATCAGGTGAGGAGGGAGGAGGAGGCGCGCGGCGAGGGGGACGGCGCCCAGGGCCGCGGCCAGGGCCAGGGCCGCTCGATCCGATTGGGTCCAGAGGGCGGGCTCGGCCCACGTTCTGTTCTGGGCGGTGGCGAACCCTCTGGCGTCCATGGCCACGGCGCTGGTGGAGGCTCCCCGCATGGCATGCACCAACAAGGCGAAGGACATCGAGGCAGCGTGCTTCGCCTGGGCCACTGGATTTCGCCCCGGTCCGGTTCCGCGCACACGCCGCACCCGATCCAGCACCTGCCACGTGTGGCCGAAGCTCACGAACCGCTGCATCGCCGACGAGAACGCCACCACCATGCGAGCCGGGAGCTTGAGCGACTGCGCCAGATGGTCCGACAACCGCGCCGGGTCGAGGTAGCCGGCCATCACCGACCCCGGCCAGGCCAGCACCACGATGCGCAGTCCCGCCACGAAGGCCTCCTCCCAGTCGCGACCGCCGAGGCGCCACGTGGAATAGACGATCGTGACGGCTGCGAACACGGTGAACGCAAGGCACGCCAGCGGATAGCGCCACCCGGGCAGGAAGAGGATCGCCATCAGGGCGTACGCAGCCACCGCGCACAGCGCCACGGGCAGGCTCCTGATCCAGAACGAACCCAACAAGGAGAACAGTCCGAACGAGAGCTGCACCAGCGGATTGAGGTGAAGCACCCACGACCTCACCGGACCGACCCCGCTTCCATGCGGTGCTCGACGTCGAGCGGCACATCGGCGTCGTGCGTCGACACGGCCACCGCGGCTCCGGCACGCCGGGCCGCGTCCATCCAACCCACCACGGCAGCCCAGGTCCGCGGGTCCTGACCGACCGTGGGTTCGTCGAGCATGGCCAAGCCCGGCCGATGGGCCAACGCCGCCGCCAGCGCGAGCCGGCGCTGCTCGCCCCCGGAGAGCCGGAAGGGACTGGCCAGGGCGTACTTCGCCAACCCGAAGACGTCGAGCACCGCCTTGACGTCGACAGTGCGTCCCAACAGTCCTGACGTCAACGCGACCTCCTGCTCGACCGTGGAGGCCAAGAAGCCATGCTCCGGATTCTGCGGCACCCAGCCCACGTCGATCGCCAGGCCGCGTGAGCGCCGGCCGGCGAAAGCCGGCGTCACGCTGCCGGCCGTGGGCTTGATCAAGCCACCGAGAACCGCCAACGCCGTGGACTTCCCGGACCCGCTGGGACCCGTGAAAGCTGTGAGTTCTCCCGGCCGCACCTCAGCCGAGAACTGATCGAGAGCGAGCGTGCGTTGGGTCCCTCGCAACGTGCGGGTCGCCAGCTCGACCGACACGGCGGTCGCCCTGACCAGGTTCGTCGCTCCGACTGGCGCCACCAGCTCAGCGGGGACGAGCAACGGCGTGGGGGTGACCATTCCCGGCATCCAGACGCCCGCCGGCGGCGGCCCGGCCCTGAAGTCCTCCACGGAACCGTCGAAAGCAATCTGCGCGCCCGGGGCCACGACGACCACTCGGTCGACGTGGTCGAGCCACGGCCCGAGGCGATGCTCGACGACGACCATCGTCCGCTCTCCGGCAGCATCGAGAATGGCCTCCCGCACCGTGGTTGCGGTGGCTGCGTCGAGCATCGAGGTCGGCTCGTCCAGCAGGAGGACATCCGGCTGCAGCGCGAGCACGCCGGCCAGAGCAAGACGCTGCAGCTCGCCGCCCGACAACGCAGCCGTGAAGTGGTCACGCCCGTAGGACAAGCCGACGGCGTCCAGCGCGGCGTCGACGCGAGACCAGATCTCAGCGCGTTCCAGCCCCAGGTTCTCCGGCCCGAAGGCCACGTCGCGCCCCATCCGTTCAGCCACGATCGAGTCGGCCGGATTCTGCAGCAGCAGTCCGAGTCGGCCGTCCACCTCCGCGGTGCCGCTGAGGTCGCCGGCGATCGTCGTTCCCAAGGCACCCGCCAGCGCCAGCAGCAGGGTTGACTTCCCAGCACCGCTCGGTCCCACGAGCAGCACTCGTTCGCCGGGCTCGATCCGGAGATCAAGCCCGGCGACGGTTGGTTCGCGGCGGCCGAGGGGCCGCCAGGTGAAGCCGGCGAACCTCGCCCCGCCGGTCACCACCTAGTGCTCGTGCGCGTCGGCGTGTTCTCGACCAGCCCCGAAGGAGTCCAGGACACCTGCCCGGGCCAGCGCGTCGACCAGCAGCTTCGAGCCGAACCCGGCCACCACGATGCCCGACACCACGAAGAATCCGAGGTGCGCGAGCTTGTACTCAAATCCCCAGTCGGCGTAGTAGGAGGTCCACTCGTAGACCGACTCGAATGCCGCGGCGAGCGCACCCGCCGCGGCGGCCACCAGCCAACCGAATCGCCGGTAGAACACCAGCAGGAAGATCAGCTCCGCGCCCAGGCCCTGGAAGAAGCCTGAGGCGAACACGCTGAATCCCCACTGCGTGCCACCCACGATGACCGTGGAGACGGCCGCCGCGATGAACTCCGTGGCGAAGGCCGCGCCTGGCTTGCGGACGATCAGACCGCCGACCACGCCGGCGGTGAGCCAGAGGCCAGCCAACAAGGCGGTGCTGGGCGGGTAGGAGAACACCGCGATGCCGCTGATGGGCTCGTACAGCTTTCCCCACCCCCAGAAGATGACGCCGAAGGCGACACCGAGGGTGGCGATGGTGACCAGGTCGACCGTGCGGTACTTCGTGTCGAGCCTGGGCCTGGATGTGGTTGCAGAATTCATCGTGACTCCCTTCGCCGGTGCTAACCGGAGCAGGTTCAAGGGTCTGCGGCTGATCCGCACTCTCAGCGCCTCTGCGGGTGGCGCTCCCCTGTCGTGTGTGCACAACACTAGCCCGGCGGGGCGAGTCCGCTGCCCAGCGGGCCGACGTGAGACAGAATGACGACATGTCCGTGCGCACCCCTGATCCGAATCCCGGCTGGCTGTCCGACATCGCCCTGGACGAGACGCGCTCGCGCGTGCCGATCCTGTACGTCGAGGCCGTCCCCGTCCGCATCGACAGCCTGGGGCGCGTCGAGTCCGTGGGCGTCCTGCTGCGGGGGTCGTCCACGGGGGCGATGACCCGCACCTTGGTGTCGGGACGCGTGCTGCACAACGAGTCGGTGCGCGAGGCCCTGCTGCGCAATCTGGAGAAGGACCTCGGACCCACCGCCTTCCCCCAACTGCCGACCAGCACGGTGCCCTTCTCGGTCGCCGAGTACTTCCCGCTGCCCGGCGTCACGCCGCTGCACGATCCGCGCCAGCACGCCGTGGCACTGGCCTACGTCGTGCCAGTATCCGGTGAGTGCGCTCCCCGCCAGGACGCCCTCGAGCTGAGCTGGCTCACCCCGTCCGAGCTGATGCGTCCGGAGATCCTCGACGAGATGGAAGGCGGCCGGGGGGCACTCGTGCGTGAAGCACTGGCGCACCTCGGCGCACTGCCGGCATGAATCTGGGGGTCCGCGAGGCTGCGCCCTCGGACCTCGAGACGATTCTCGCGCTGACCGCGGAGGACTCTCAGCACTACTTCGACGAGCCTGACCGCGTCACCGAGAACCAGCGAGCTGCCCTCGAGCGAGATCACCCGCGACGCCCACCAGCAGATGCTGGTGGGCGAGATCGACGGCGAGGTGGTGTGCACCGCACAGGTCACCTGGATGCGGATGCTGTCGGCCGACGGCGGTCTGTACTGCCAGGTCGAGGCCGTGCGCACGGCGGCGAGTCATCGAGGACAAGGCATCGGCGCATCGTTGATGGCCCACATCGAGTCCGAGGCGCGACGGCGCGGCGCGGCGCGGATCCAGCTCACGACGAATCGGGGGCGCACCCGGGCCCACGCGTTCTACGAGAGGCTCGGCTACCAGCCCAGCCACGTCGGGATGAAGAAGATCCTCTGATGCACACCCGCACCCCCGACCGGTGGGTCATGCTTGGCGTCTCGATGTGGGCGCAGGTGGCTGGCACGGTCTTCGTCAGTGCGGGTCCGTTCCTCATTCCCTACCTGCACCTGCAGCGCGGGCTGAGCCTGTTCGAGGCCGGACTGGTGGCCTCCGCGCCGCTGGTCGGGATGATGTTCACGCTGATCGCATGGGGTCTGGTCGTCGACCGGATCGGCGAGCGCACCACCATGACGCTCGGGCAGACGCTGGTGGCGATCGCTGCAGCAGCCGCCGCATCGACCGACTCGATCCCGGTGCTGGCGTTGTTCCTGTTCCTCGGTGGCGCCGCCGGTGGCAGCACCAGCTCAGCCAGTGGCCGCGTCGTCATCGGGTGGTTTCCACCGGCACGGCGCGGATTCGCCATGGGCATCCGGCAGACCGCCCAGCCCATCGGCGTCGGCCTCGCCGCCCTGCTGATCCCGAACCTGGTCGAGAGTCGCGGCCTGGCCCCGGCCTTTGCCGCCGTCGCCGTTCTCTGCGGAACCTCGGCGGCCCTGGTGTGGTGGCTGGTCGTTGATCCGCCGCGCCCCGATCGTGCAGCGGCAGAGTCGGCCGAACACCTCGCGAACCCGTACCGCAACGACGACCGCCTCTGGCGCATCCATGTCGCCTCGATGCTGCTGGTGATCCCGCAGTTCACGGTCTGGACCTACATGCTCGTGTGGCTGATCGACGAGCGCGGGTGGTCGACGTTCTCGGCCAGCGCACTGGTGGGCGGCACCCAGGTGCTGGGGTCGGCCGGTCGCATTGCCGTGGGCGCGTGGTCGGACCACGTCGGCAGTCGACTCAGGCCGATGCGGCTCGTCGCCGTGGCCGCCGCCGCCACCATGCTGGCGCTCGGCGTTCTGGAGGGCACCGTGCTGGCGGTGACCTTGATGGTCGTGGCCACCATCGTGACGGTGGCCGACAACGGATTGGCCTTCACCTCGGTGGCCGAGATCAGCGGGCCGTTCTGGTCCGGCCGGGCGCTCGGCACCCAGAACACCGGCCAGTTCCTGACCTCGGCCGCCGTGCCACCGGTCGTCGGCGCCGTCGTGACCGGAGCCGGGTATGGATGGGCGTTCGCGGCGGTCGCGGTCTTCCCGCTGCTTGCCGTCCCGCTGGTGCCGGTGCGGGGCGAGTCAGGCCCCTAGCTCTCCACGGCGGTGGCGAGCTCCTGGCGCGAACCGATGTCGAGCTTGGTGTAAATGTGTCGCAGGTGATACTCCACAGTCTTGGGGCTGAGGAACAGCGCCGCAGCCGCCTGTCGAGTCGTGCGCCCGTCGCGCCCCAGCATCAACGCGATCTGCAGCTCCTGGGCCGTCAGGCGGTCGCGTGCGCCGTCACCGCGGCGGCTCGCGGTCACCCCGGTCGCCTCCAGCTCGATCGCAGCGAAGTCCGCCCACGGGGGGGCCCCGAGTCGCTCGAACGTCTCGAGCGCCGAGGTGAGCAGCGGCCTCGCTGCGACCCGGTGGCGGGTGCGGCGGAGTCTGCTGCCGTAGGCCAGCTGGGTCCGGGCGAGCTCGAAGGCGTCCTGGCACTTCGCGTGCAGCTCGATGGCGGCATCGAAGTGCGCACCGAAGCGGTCCTTCGTCTCGGTCATTCCCAGGGCCCTCTCGCCGCGAGCCATGGCCCAGGGTTGGCCCTTGGCGACCGCACGGTCCTGATAGTCCCGGGCGACGGCCCGAGCTCGTTCAGCGTGTCCGGTCCGGAGCAGGGCCTCGATCAGCTCGGGTCCGGGCGACAGGTCGACATCGGCGAATCTGGCCGCCGCCAACATCGCATCGAGCGCGGTGAACTCCTCGACCGCCTCCGCTGCTCTCCCGAGAGCCAGGTGAAGCTCGCCGCGGGCCGAGTGCACCCAGGCGGTCCCGAGGTGGATGTGGTGCCGGGCGCAGAGGTCGGCGGACTCGGACGCGTTCTCGAGGCACAGGTCGGATCTCCCGCGTCGCGCCTGGAGCCAGGCGAGGCCCGCCAGCGACATCGCCAGATCAGTGATCTGACCGGTGTCGCGGGCCAGACGGATCGACTCCTCGTAGGCGATGTCGGCGTCATCCCACCGGTCCGTGGTCGCGTCGTCCCTGGCCAGCTTGAACAGCATGTAGGGCAGGGCGACGATCGAGGCCGTCGCGCGCTTCTGCTCGACGGCCTGCCGGAGCTGCTCGCTGTGAGTGGTGGAGTCCCGCAGGAAGAGGGGCCCGAACATCAGCCACGCAGCCCGGAAGGGATCGTCCTCGACCACGGCACTTCGCTCCATGTCCGCTGCGGCCCGGCGAAGACGTTCGGTTCCCGAAGCGCCCGTCAGCACCAGCCCGATGCCCGAAGCCATCGTGCCGAGCGCCTGCGACCGTGCCGTGGTCGACCGCGGGAGCAAGGACTCGATCGTCTCCACCAGAGTCGCGGCCGTGCGGGCGTCAGCCAGGAAGAAGCACACGTCGACAGCGTCTGAGGCCAGGATCAGTGCCGCGTCCGGGTTGGACGCGGCAAGAGCGTCGGCGCCCGCGACCAAGATGGAGAGGGCGTGCTCGAGCGAGCCGGCCCGCGCAGCGACGGCGCCACGCAGCTCGCACACCCGCGCGGTGATCCGCTGCGACGTGTCGGGCCGGTCGGCGCGGTCCAGGAGGTCGAGGGCATGTTCGGCGTGCCCCGCGAGCCAGGCGTTCTCCGCGGCGGCCAGGAGTCGGTCGGCGATGAGGGGATCGTCCGCGGGAGTCAGTGCTGCGGCCCGCTCGTAGGCGAGGGCGGCGACGTTGTAGCCACCGCGGCGGCGAGCGGCGGCGCCGGTCAGGCTCATCTCCTCGGCGACGATCTCGTCGGGGCCGACCGTCGCCTCGCTGAGGTTCCACGCGTACCGCTCCGCATCGTGACCGCGCAGAGCTTCGGCGGCAGCCTGATGCATGCTGCGTCGTTCGTGCGTCGCTGCAGCGCTGTAGACGGCCGAACGCACCAGCGGGTGCCGAAAGGTGACCGTCCCGACGCCGATCCGCACCAGATCGACACTCTCGGCGGCCGCGAGGGCGGCAACGTCGACGCCCACCTGGGCGCACATGGCTCCGGTGAGTGCCAGATCGCCTCCGGCGATGGTGGCGGCCAGCAGTGCGGTGCGGGTGTCAGCCTGCAGCGCCGCGGCGCACCGATCGGGCTCGTCCCGGTGCGCGGTGAGAACCCGCTCGCCCAGGACTTACCGACCGGTGGAGACCGATGGTGCCGCGCGGGCCGCTCAGACCCTGGCCGAACTCCTCTGAACAGCCGAAGGCTCGGGAGGCGCCAAGACAGTTTGGGTCCCCTAACCGCTCGGGGACCGTCCCGAACGATTAGTGTCAGGCCTACTGTCAGGGTCCGTCGGCACCGGAAAAGAGGCCTCCATGCAGGTCGTTGCGATCGTTGTATCACTCCTCTTCACCGTCGTGGCCGTGCCACTGACGGTGATGGCCGTCCGCATCGATGCTCAAGGTCATGCGCATCGGTCAGCCCGTGGTGGGCCGCACGAACGATCCCATCAAGCGCACGGTGAACATGTTCATCGAGACCGTTCGGGCACACGCGCATGCTGCAGCGTCCTGGATCGGCGCCCTGCACTGGTTCGTGTACGCGGCCTTCCTGGTGCTGAGCACGGCCGTCGCGCAGGCGTACTTCCAACTGTTCGACGCTGACTTCGCCTGGCCCCTGATCGGCCACTTCTTCGTGTACGAGTGGATCAGCGAGGTGATCGGCCTGCTCGGTTCGCTGGCGATCATCCCGCTGATCGTCTATCGCCAGGTCATCCACCCGCGGCGGCTCGGGCGCAAGAGCCGCTTCTTCGGCTCCAACTTCAACCAGGCCTACTTCGTCGAGTTCATGGTGCTGCTGGAGAGCTCGGCCATCTTGTTCGTCCGCGGCGCCGAG
Source organism: uncultured Actinomycetota bacterium (assembly GCA_963769445.1). GTDB lineage: Bacteria > Actinomycetota > Actinomycetes > Propionibacteriales > Nocardioidaceae > Aeromicrobium. The sequence continues at coordinate 100,811 of CAVYLO010000005.1, forward strand.
TACAATCTGCTGGCGACCAGGCGGCGAGGACGCCAAGTACGCCACCAGCTTCCACTTCCCGATCGCGCGTACTTCGGCAACCTCTACCCGACCGGCGCGGACTCGATCGGGACCCTCGAGAACATCATCTACGTCGTCGCGCCATCAAGATCGTGTCGGCCATGATCTGGTTGATCGTGATCGCCCGCAACCTGACGATGGGCATCGCCTGGCACCGCTTCATCGCGTGGCCGAACATCTGGTTCAAGCGCCGTAGCGACGGCGGCACCGCCCTGGGCGGGCTCCTGCCGATCCACATCGACGGCAAGCCGCTGAACATGGAGTCGATGGAGGACCTGGAGGAAGAGGACTTCGAGAAGCTGGGCGTCGGCAAGGTCGAGGACTTCACCTGGAAGGGCATCCTCGATTTCTCCACCTGCACCGAGTGCGGCCGCTGCCAGAGCCAGTGCCCCGCGTGGAACACCGAGAAGCCCCTGTCGCCCAAGCTGCTGGTGATGGGTCTGCGCGATCACGCCTACGAGAAGGCGGCACTGCTGGAGATCCCCGAGGACCAACGCACCGAGGAGCAGGTCAAGGAGCTGGAGCGTCCACTGATCGGCGACGAGGCCGCCTACGGCGTGATCGATCCCGAGGTCCTGTGGTCCTGCACGAACTGCGGCGCCTGCGTGCAGCAGTGCCCCGTCGACATCGAGCACGTCGACCACATCGATGACATGCGCCGGTTCCAGGTGCTGGTCGAGTCGAACTTCCCGTCCGAGCTGAACAACATCTTCAAGGGCCTCGAGCGCAAGGGAAACCCGTGGGGCATGGACCCCAAGACCCGCATGGACTGGGCCAAGGGCCTGGACTTCGAGGTCAAGCAGGTCGGTGTCGACGTCGAGTCGCTCGACGAGGTCGACTGGTTGTTCTGGGTCGGCTGTGCGGGCGCCTTCGAGGATCGCGCCAAGAAGACCACCCAGGCGGTGGCCGAGCTGCTCGACACCGCGGGCGTCTCGTTCGCCGTGCTGGGCGACGGCGAGACCTGCACCGGCGACCCCGCCCGTCGTGCGGGCAACGAGATCGTCTTCATGCAGCTGGCGATGGAGAACGCCGAGGTCTTCAAGGAGACCAAGGTCAAGAAGGTCGTCTCCACCTGCGCCCACTGCTTCAACACGCTCAAGAACGAGTACGCCGAGTTCGGCGTCGAGCTCGAGGTCGTGCACCACACGCAGCTGCTCAACCGCCTGGTGCGCGAGGGCAAGCTCAAGCCGGTGGCTCCGGCCGAGGGTGCTGCCAGCAAGAAGATCACGTACCACGACCCGTGCTTCCTGGGCCGTCACAACCAGGTCTACGAGCCCCCGCGCGAGCTGCTGCAGGTCATCCCGGGGGCAGAGTTCACCGAGATGCCGCGCAACTCCGAGACCTCGTTCTGCTGCGGCGCCGGCGGGGCGCGCATGTGGATGGAGGAGAACCTCGGTTCACGCATCAACGTCAACCGGACCGAGGAGGCAATCGCGACCGGCGCCGACCAGATCGCGGTCGGCTGCCCGTTCTGCCGCGTCATGCTGTCCGACGGTTTGGCCCTCAAGCAGAGCGAGGGCGAGGCTCGCGAGGAGGTCGAGGTGCTCGACGTGGCCCAGATGCTGCTGGCCTCGATCAAGCGCAAGGATGCTCCCGCCCAGGACGACGCGGCGGACCAGGACGCTGAGGTTGCCGGTGCTGCGACGGCGAAGGCGACCGAGGCGGAGCCAGATGCCGAGGACAAGGCCGACCCCGACTCGATCTCTGCGACCGAAGATGTCGGCGAAGCCGCCGAGGCCCACACCGAGGGTGAGGAGACCTCCGGCGACACACCGGACGACGCCGAGGCCGCCGCCGAGCACGACGTCGAGGTGGATGCCAAGGGTGCAGCGGATCCGGTGACGACCGAGCCGGAGGCGACCACAGACACCGAGCCGGAGGCGACCACAGACACCGAGCCGGAGGCGACCACTGAGGCCGCTGAGGAGCCGGCCGACGATCGCGACGCCAGCGACAAGGAAGAGGCTGCCTGGGCCAACGTCGGTCCGGTGGCCACCGATGCCGCATCGGCCGATGACGAGGTCGCCGACGTCCCCGACGAGTCCGAGCCTGAGCCGGTCGAGCCGGACGCCGGCGAGGACGCTGTGGAAGCCACGGCTGAGGCGTCAGCGGAGGGCGACGTCGACGATCGCGACGCCAGCGACAAGGAAGAGGCTGCCTGGGCCAACGTCGGTCCGGTGGCGACCGATGCCGCCGAGCCCACCAGTGGACCCGAGCCCGGCGACACCGACGACCCCGAGACCGAGTCGGTGCCTGAGGAGTCCGATGATCAGCCGGAGGTCCCGGCGACCAAGGATCCCGACGGCGCACCGGCCGAGGAGGTCACCGACGTCCCGGACGAGTCCGAGCCCGTCGAGCAGGATGCGCGCGAGGAGGAGGCCGGTGTCGCTGGCGCCACGGCGAAGATCGTGGCGGTCGAGGACGCGCCCACCGTGGAGCCTGCGGAGGACATCGCCGCACTGAGCGACGCGAACCCGAGCGGCGGAGACCTGAGCGACACGGCCACCGACATCGTGCCGGACGACGACGCAGCGCCGGACGACACGCGGGCCTGATCGACCGTGACCCGCTTCGACACCATCGTGGTGGGTGCTGGCGTCTCGGGCTTGACTGCGGCTCGGCTGCTGGCGGGCGCAGGGCAGCGGGTGGTCGTTCTCGAGGCCCGTGATCGGGTCGGCGGGAGGGTCTGGACAGATCGCGAGTCCGGCCACGCGATCGACCGCGGCGCCTCGTGGATCCACGGCATCAGCGAGAACCCGCTTGCCGACGCCGTGCGGGCGTTCTGCATGCCCGCTGTCGAGTTCACGGTGGGGAGCTACCAACCTGACGGCCGGCCGATCGCCTACTACGGCCCTGACGGCGTGCGACTGGACGCCGATGCTGCCGCCGAGTTCAGCGCGGACGTCCGGACGGCGGACGTCGCGCTCGCCAGCACGGTGCAACGATCACACCCGGGCACCTCCTTCAGCCAGGCGATCGAGGAAGCGCTCGACACCCTGGGCTGGTCCGATGACCGGGCCGAGCGGGTGCGCGAGTTCCTGCGCCATCGGTCCGAGGAGCAGTACGGGGTCGTTGCCGACCTGCTCGACGCCCATGGTCTCGACGACGACTCCGTCGACGGTGACGAGGTCGTCTTCCCAGAAGGCTTCGACGCACTGGCCACCCACCTGGCCCACGGCCTCGACATCCGTCTCAGCCACGTCGTGCGGCAGGTGCGGTGGGACGCTGGCGGAGTCGAGATCGTCACGGATCATGGTGAGTTCCACGCCGATCAAGCTGTCGTGACCGTTCCGGTCGGGGTGCTGAAGTCCGGTGAGCTGGGCTTCGATCCACCCCTTCCGGCGACGCACGCGGAGGCGCTCGACGGGTTGCGGATGAACGCGTTCGAGAAGATCTTCCTCCGCTTCCCGAGCGCCTTCTGGGACGAGGACGTCTACGCCATTCGCCAGCAGGGGCCGGCTGGTCTGTGGTGGCACTCCTGGTACGACCTCACCCGTGTGCACGGGGTGCCCACGCTGCTCACATTCGCCGCTGGACCCAGCGCCGAGGCGACGCGCGGGTGGACCGATGAGCAGATCGTCGCGTCGGTGCTCGACGCACTCCGGGGCATCTACGGTCAGCGGGTCGAGGATCCCGTCGAGACACTGATCACCCGCTGGCAGGACGACCCGTTCAGCCTCGGTTCGTACGCCTACATGACGGTCGGATCCTCGCCCGACGATCACGATCTGCTCGCCACGCCAGTAGGTGGTGTGCTGCATCTGGCGGGCGAGACGACCTGGACCGACGACCCGGCGACGGTGACCGCGGCGTTCCGCTCCGGACACCGCGCGGCCGAGAACGTCCTGCGGCAGCCGGTGCCGATCAGCGGAGCCTGGTGACCCAGAGCCCGCGGTGTCCCTGCCTGACGGGCCTGACGTACGGCGCCTGCTGCGGACCCCTGCACTCCGGCGCGGCGCGGGCGTTGACCGCCGAGCAGCTGATGCGGTCGAGGTACAGCGCCTTCGCCCTCAGCGACACCGCCTACCTGCTCGAGAACGTGGCACCACAGCACGCGCCCGGTCGAGCTCGAGCTGGACCAGAGCATCAGGTGGTACCGACTCGATGTGCTGGCCACCGACGCTGGCACACCGTTCGACACCACCGGCACGGTCGAGTTCGAGGCGTTCCGCAAGGGTCCCAGTGGCAGCGGCACCCAGCACGAGGTCAGCAGGTTCGTCCGCGAGGACGGGAACTGGTTCTATCTCGACGGTCACCACTGATCGAGATCAACTCTCGCGTGACCTGAGACACGTAACGGCGTTGTTACTTCCGGGTAGGGCGATCGCCGCCCCATACATCAGGAGCACCATGCGCGTTCGTCGTCTTGCATCCACTGTCGCCGCTTCGGCCCTGGCCGCCACCGGGCTGGCTGGCCTGACCACGACCGGTGCGCACGCTGCCGAGTCGTTCACCGTGACCACGCTTGCACTTCAAGGTGGCGGTCGGCCCGAACAACGACACCGAGTGCGACATCGTGGGCGACCTGTACCTCCCGAAGTCGGCGACCACGAAGAAGACCGTGCCGGCGATCCTGACCACCAATGGCTTCGGCGGCTCCAAGAACGACCAGGCTGGCGTCGGCCGAGCGTTCTCCGACCGCGGCTACGCCGTGCTGAGCTACTCGGGCCTGGGCTTTGGCGGGTCGGACTGCAAGATCACGCTCGATGACCCCGACTTCGACGGCAAGGCAGCCAGCCAGCTGGTCTCCTACCTGGGTGGAAGCAACGGCATCGCGTTCCTCGACGACGCGCACACCCAGCCGGCACCGCCCTTGACCGTGGTGACCCGTGACCGCAAGGACAACGCCGGGCGGAAGACGGCCCATGACCCTCGCGTCGGCATGATCGGCGGCTCCTACGGCGGCCAGGTGCAGTACGCGGCAGCGTCGGTCGACAAGCGGATCGACACCATCATCCCGCTGATCACCTGGACCGATCTGTCGTACTCGTTGGTGCCGAACAACACGTCGCAGACCACCGGCGTCTCGACCTCGACTCCCGGTGCGTCGAAGACCACCTGGGCGCTGGGCTTCTCCGGTCTCGGCATGCTCAACGGCGTGCAGAACGCACCGACCGACCCGACGCGCGTGATCGGTTGCCCGAACTTCGCCACCTTCGTGTGCCCGTCGCTGGCCTACTCCGGAGCGACCGGCACGGCGGACGCAGCGACCACCGCAGCACTGCGCCACGCCTCGCTCAGCAGCTACATGAAGAAGGTCACGATCCCGACCCTGATCATGCAGGGTCAGTCCGACACCCTGTTCAACCTCAACGAGGCCATCGCGGCGTACCAGGGCCTCAAGAAGCAGAAGACCCCCGTCAAGATGGTGTGGTTCAACGGCGGACACTCCGGCCCGAACGCCCCCGGTGAGATCGACTTCTCCAACCCGAACACCACGACCCAGCATCTGGCCAAGCGTGTGTCGGACTGGTTCGACCACTACTTGAAGAAGTCGAAGAAGGCGAGCACCGGACCGGAGTTCACCTACTTCCGCAACTGGGTCGCGTACACCGGCAACGCCAAGCCCGCCTACGCGGAGTCGAAGTCGTTCCCGGTCGGCACCAAGAAGACGTTCAGCCTGTCCGGAGACGGCGCCCTGACACGAGACGCAGGTGCCGTGACGCCCGGTTCGGTCCAGTTCACCACGCCCCCGGCGGGCGCTCCCACCTCCACCGACACGTTCGACGTCGTGGGCAACCCGGCGTCGCTGCCGGAGAAGGATGCACCCGGCACCTTCGCGGAGTGGAGCACCACGGCGTTGAGCAAGCCGATCGATGTCGTCGGCGCTCCCGTCCTGGACCTGAAGGTCTCGGCGCCCACGGCCGCGATCACCCAGATCGCCGACCCCGGCAAGCTGGTGCTGTTCGTCAAGATCGCCGACGTGGCACCTGATGGATCCATCAAGATCATCCGCAATCTGGTCGCCCCGGTGCGTGTGCCGGACGCCTCGAAGCCGTTCCAGGTCACGATGCCGGCGTTCGCCCACCGCTTCGACACGGGCCACAAGATCAAGCTGATCGTGGCCGGCGGTTCGACCAACTACCGCGGCGGCCTGACCCCGACGCCGGTGACGATCGAGCTGGGCAGCCTCAGCCAGACGCTGACCCTGCCGATCCTGTGACGATCGAGTGGGACTGACTCAGTAGTCGCGGCAGGCTCCACCGCCGAGCGCGGCGAGACCTTCACGATCGCCGGGCCCCCAGTCCATGACATCGGGCTGGGCCTCGGGCTGCATCAGCTCTCCCTTGGCGTCGACGTGATCGAGACCGACGAGGTGACCCAGCTCGTGCAGCACGACGGCCCGCGCTGCCGCATACCCAGACCGTTGTCGCACGAGGCGACCCAGCTGAGGCCCGTCCAGCGTCACCGCGCCAGTGTCGAACCACTGGCTGCCCCGGGTGGACACACTTCCAGCGACCCCCGCCACGGCACCCTCGAGCTCGTCGGACTCTTCGGGATCGCTCCACGCCACCAGCACGGGACCCCGCGATCCTGGAGAGCTACCGCGCCGAGGAGACGGAACGTCGTCGGTGTATCCGTCGTTCACGAAGGTCAGTCCCGTGGCAGCCGCCACGGAGTCGAGGGCCTCGGACAGCATCTGGTCCGCCCCCTCGACGGCGGTCCGCGGATTGACCACCACATGGATGGGCGCGCACGGGTCGTAGCGGACCGGCCGCCCTTTGACGGTGCTCACGAATTCGTGGGGCCCTGAAACCGTGACCACCGGCGGGGCCGAGAGCGGCTCGGAACGGGCGTCCACCGGACGACTCGTGATCCCGTCGATCCGCGCCTCGATCGCTGGCGCGGCCGAGAGTCCCACCATCAGCAGCACGATGGCCGCGATCGAGAGCTTGGCACGCCGACCCAGCGAGGACATGGAGCCATTGTCGAGCACCGCGCCAACTGACCCTCCCGCACCGAACTCGCTACGTTGGGGACGTGCCTGAGCTCGATGCGCCGCCCGGATCAGCAGCGTGGCGGCATCACCGTCGGCGACAGCTGTTCGAGGTCGCCGGTCGTGCCCGGCGCGACGTCGGTTTCGGGTGGCTCGACGACACGGGTCACGACGACCTGAGTCACGGTCTCGAGCTGTGGATCAACGCCCGCATGACGTACGTGTTCTCCATCGCGGCACTTCTTGACACCCCGGGCGCCGCCGACCTCGCGGCGCACGGAGTGACGGCACTGCGCACGGTGCTGCACGACGACGAGCATGGCGGCTGGTTCGACGCGATCCAGCCCGACGGCACCATCGCTGACGACGGCAAGCGGTGCTACGGGCACGCCTTCGTGCTGCTCGCGGGGGCGACGGCCACGTCCGCCGGGATTCTCGGGGCGACCCACCTGTTCGCCGAGGCGCGCGAGGTGCACGCCGCACGCTTCTGGGACGCCGGGGCCGGGCGGTGCGTGGAGGAGTGGTCGCGCGACTGGTCGTCCCTCGACGACTACCGAGGCGCCAACTCCAACATGCACACCGTGGAGGCCTACCTGTTCACAGCCGATGCCACCGGCGAGGCCATCTGGCTGGAACGGGCCGAGGCCATCTGCGAGCGGATCATCGCCGTGACGGCTCGCGCGCACAACTGGCGCATCCCCGAACACTTCGATTCGGACTGGAGTCCGGTGCTCGACCTCAACCGTGACCGACCGGACGACCCCTTCCGACCATTCGGCGCCACGCCGGGACACGCCTTCGAGTGGGCTCGGCTGATGGTCCAGCTCGATGCCGCTCTGGACGACACCCAGTCCTGGCGCCTCGAGGCCGCCGAGCACCTGTTTGCTCGGGCCATCGCGGATGCCGTCGACGACGACATGCCGTTGCTGCCCTACACGACCGACTGGGAGGGCGAACCCGTCGTGCGGCGAGCGATTCCACTGGGTGATGGCCGAGGCGGTGCAGTCGGCCGAGGTGCTGGCTGCCGCCACGGGAGGAGCTGTCTACCCCGGACTCGCCGAGCGCTGGTGGTCCGAGATCGCCGAGCACGTGATCGACGACGACGGGTCGTGGCGACACGAGCTGTCACCCACGCTCGACGCGTCCGATCGAACCTGGCGCGGACGTCCCGACGCCTACCATGGCGTCAACGCGTTGACGTGTGCTGATCTGCCCCTGTCCCCCACCGCAGCCGTTGCCCTCGGAGGTGCATCCAGATGAACGTGCTCGTGGTCGGCGAGGCACTGGTCGACATCGTGCATCACGACGATGGAACCGTCGAGACGCACGCGGGCGGGTCTCCGTACAACGTGGCGCGAGGCCTGGCGCGGCTCGGCGTCGACACCCATCTGGTCTGCCAGTTCGCCGACGATGACCACGGACGGCTGCTCGCCGAGGGTCTGGACGAGTCGAACGTGAACCACGCTGGACCGGACCCGGCGACGCACCGTACCTCCAGCGCCGTCGCCCAGCTCGCCGATGACGGCAGCGCGAGCTATGAGTTCGACCTCACCTGGGCGCCGACCTCCTTGCCGGATCCGGGCGCCTTCGCTGCCCTGCACGTCGGATCGCTCGGCACCCTGATCGAACCAGGTGCCGCGCAGGTGTCGGATCTGGTGGTCACCGCCGACGTCCTCGGCATCCCGGTCTCGTTCGACCCGAACATCCGCCTCTCGGTCGTCGCCGACCCGGCGGTCTGGCAGGCCGTGTTCGCGCGGTTCGCGCCGCACGCGCGCATCGTCAAGATGAGCGACGAGGACGCCGCGGTCCTGTTCCCGGACGTCGCCCCACCCGACCTTGCACGGCGACTGGCTTCGGAGGGTGCGCTCGTCGCCATCACCCAGGGTGCTGGTGGCGCCTTGATCGCCCACCAGGACGAACTGGCGGTCATCGAGGCACCCTCGATCGAGGTCGTCGACACCATCGGAGCCGGCGACACCTTCATGGCCGCAATGCTCGCCTGGAGCGCCTCCTACGACTGGCCCGCCGCGACCGAGCTGGACGTGACCGAGCTGTTCGACCTCGGCACCTACGCCGCCCGGGCCGCCGCCATCACCTGCTCCCGCGCCGGCGCTGACCTCCCCTGGATCGAGGAGATCGGCGGCTAGCCCCCCACCGGGCGGGCGCCGCGCAGGGTGACGCACTGGGCGGCAGCGGCGACACCCGCTGCGAGAGCTTCCTCGGGGTCCGAGCGCTTCGACCAGACGCTCAGGAAGCCGGCGCAGAAGGCATCGCCGGCTCCGGTCGTGTCGATGACATCGGCCTCGACTGCCTCGAGGGCGTGGCCGCGGAACCGCGCGCCGGCTGCGCCCCTCGTCTCAACAGCATGCGCGTCGTCCACGTCGAGGAAACGCTGCTCGTCCTCGTTCGGGAACACCAGGTCGGCGTCCGCGAACCACCGCAGGGCGGCGCCGCGCCCTGTCGCCTCCAGGAAGCCGAGCGAGCTCGGGTCGACACTCACCCCGATGCCACGGCGGCGCGCCTCGGTCACGGCGGCAAGCGCCACCGGGCGGGTCGCCTCGTCGAAATAGGTGTACCCGGTCAGATGCAGCCAGGTGACGTCGGCCCAGATGCCATCGGTGAGGTGATCGGGCGTCAGCGTCGTGTTGGCAGCACGATCCACGAACATCGTGCGGTCCGCGGCGTCGTCGAGCGTCAAGACGATCGTGGCGGTGGGCAGGTGCGGGTCTGCACCAATGCGAGCGTCGACCCCGTGAGCGGTCAGCGCGCCGGTGTGGCGCTGCACCCCGTCGATGCCGGCACGGCCGACGAACCGGGCCGGTGCCCCGAGGTGGCCCAGCCACGCCGCCACGTTGGCGGCCGATCCGCCACAGGTCATCCGGATCTCGGCCTCGGTGTCGCTGGCCGGGTTGATCCGACCGAGAGGCCGGACGCCGATGTCGTCGACAACGTCACCGACGAGCAGGATCATCTGGCGGCCCACGCCTGCGCGATGCCGGCGGCCACCCGGATGTTGTTTTCGGCAATCAGCAGGTTGACCGCGAGGCTGTCGCCGCCGGTGAGATCCACGATGGTCTGCAGCAGGAACGGGGTGACGTCCTTGCCGACCAGGCCCTGCTGATCGGCCATGCGCAATGCGTCGGTGAGCGCTCGATCGTGCACCGCGGGATCCAGCTGCTGCTCCTCGGGCAACGGATTGGCCACCACGATGCCGGCGCGTTGTCCGAGCGCGTCCCGGGCTGCCATGACGGCGGCCACCTCGGCTGGCGTGTCCACCCGCCAGTCCAGGGCGTGGCCCGAGTCGGTCAGCCAGAAGCTCGGGAAGCGATCCGTGCCGTAACCGAGCACGGGCACGCTGAGCGTCTCAAGTCGTTCGAGGGTCGCGCCGATGTCAAGGATCGACTTCACCCCTGCCGAGACGACGGTGATCGGCACGTCGGCCAGCACCGACAGGTCTGCCGACTCGTCGAAGGACTCGGACGCCTTGCGATGCACGCCCCCGAGACCGCCGGTCGCGAACACGCGGATGCCGGCCAGATCGGCGATGGCCGACGTGGCCGCCACCGTGGTGGCTCCGCTGCTGCCGCGGCCGAGGGCGATCGGCAGGTCACGGACGCTCAGCTTGGCGATGTCCTCGTCGGCGATGCGCTGCAGCTCGTCGTCGGTGAGCCCAGCCTTGAGCCGGCCGTCGAGCACGGCGACCGTGGCCGCCACGACTCCGAGGTCGGCGAGGATCTGCTCGAACCGTCGGGCTGCTGCGTGATTGTCAGGACGGGGCAGTCCGTGCGAGATGATCGTGGACTCCAACGCCACGACGGGACGCCCATCGGCGAGCGCCGCCGCGACGTGGGGCGCGACGTCGAGGGGCGGGCGCACGTCTCTCAGATCTCGGTGCGGTGGAAGTTCGCGTGCGAGCGGGAGGCCGTCGGCCCCCGCTGGCCCTGGTAGCGCGAGCCGTACTTGGCCGAGCCGTACGGGTTGTCCGCTGGCGACGAGAGCCGGAAGTAGCACAGCTGCCCGATCTTCATGCCCGGGTACAGCTTGATCGGCAGAGTCGCGACGTTGGCCAGCTCCAGCGTGACGTGACCGGAGAAGCCGGGGTCGATGAAGCCGGCCGTGGAGTGCGTCATCAGTCCGAGACGGCCCAGCGAGGACTTGCCCTCGAGCCGGGCTGCGATGTCATCAGGCAACGTGACGAGCTCGTAGGTGGACCCGAGCACGAACTCCCCGGGATGCAGGACGAAGGCCTCGTCCTCGCCATTGCCCACCTCGACCTCTCGGGTCAGGTCGGACTGATCGACCTTGGGGTCGATGTGCGGGTACTTGTGGTTGTCGAACACCCGGAAGAACTTGTCGAGCCGCACGTCGATGCTCGACGGCTGGATCATGCTGCGATCCAGTGGGTCGAGTCCGATGCGTTCGGCGTCGATCTCGGCCAGGATGTCGCGGTCGGAGAGGAGCACGAGAGAAATCTACTTCACGGCGGGCAGCCAGCGGGCGAGGCTGCGACGCTGCGAAAACCACGGTCCGGTGCGATGGTTGAAGGAGTCACCATCGAGAGGTCCGCCCATGAGCGTCCAACCCAGCCCATCCCGCCCCGTCACCGGCACGAGCACGGGACCGCACCCTGTCACCGACTGGACCGACCTCGGCCGGGAGATGTGGGAGTACCTCACCGGCCGCGGCGCGGCCGTCAGCTACGAGCTGGTCGACATGGAGGTCGAGGTCCCTCGCGACACCGGACCCGATGCCGCCACTGCGACGTGGCGATTCAACGGAACGGTCCGCGTCGCCACGAGCGACGACGAGTTCGCTGGCGCTGAGAACCGACAGGTCTGAGATGACCACCGTGGTGGTCGATCTCCGCTTCGAGGTCCACACGTCCGACGGCGAGCACGCCGAGGGCACCGTGCGCTCCGACGGCAGGACCGTGACGGTTCAGAGCCCCCACCTGGCCGTGCTCGCGGGCGGTCGTTCCGGCAGCGACCTGCAGACGCTCGCGCGGGCCGTTGCTGACCGGGGGCTCGTCCTGGCGGTGGCCGACGAGAACGGTCCCGTCATGCGGTTGGGCGCGGTCCGCTCGCGGTTCTGGCACCGGGCCGTGAGCCGATCCAAGTTCGTGCGCATCGCTCGCTGGCGTGCCGCGACGGCCCTCAAGGCGGTGGTGATCGCCAGCCGAGGTCACGGGGTGGGCCTCCCGCCACCGACACCCGTCCCACTCCACCTGCCCACCGCACCGTGGACGCGTCGGCGGGTCACGACGACCCACGACCCCTACGGCGGAGGACACCCGCGGTTGTACCTCTCCGACACCCGGGCGCCAGCGTCCGCACGCAAGGTTCTCGTCTTCCCGCTCGCGCCCGGCACCACCGTGATCGGCAGCGCTGCCGACGCCGACCTGCATCTGGCCGGGGTCGACACCCTGCAGGCGGTTGTGGAACGGACGGTGGACGACGAGTACGAGCTGGTGGGTCGTGGCACCACCGTCCACACCTACGTGAACGGTCAAGAGCTGCCACGCCAGCGGTTGCGCACCGGCTCGCGCGTGGAGATCGGACCGTGGCGGCTGACCTACGTCCGCGACGAGTCGTCCGACCACGGCCGCCCGTACGGCGGTCGTATCGGCGGTGAGCTCGGACACCAGCGGCCCCAGGCTCAGCCCACGTATCACCAGCGCTGAACTGGATCACGCGGTTCCCCGGGCGATGCCTCGGAATGGTCCGGCCCCGGTCGTCGTTGACTCCCACATGCGAGCCATCACCTATGACCAGTACGGCGGACCCGAGGTCCTCTCCATCACCGATCAGCCCGACCCCAAGGTGGGCCCCGGCGAGGTGCTCATCGAAGCCCGCGCCGCCAGCGTGAATCCGGTCGACTGGAAGATCCTTTCCGGCGGCCTCGACGGCATGATGGACGTCCGCTTCCCGGCCGTCCCGGGCTGGGACGTCGCCGGCGTGGTCGTGGCGGTCGGACCCGACACCCCTGAATGGTCCGCGGGTGACGAGGTCATGGCCTACGCCCGCAAGGACTACGTGCACGGCGGAACGTTCGCGGAGAAGGTCAGCACCCCCGCCCGCACCGTGGGTCGCAAGCCCACGTCGCTGTCGTGGGCCGAGGCGGCCTCGGTGCCACTGGCCGGGCTCACCGCTCTGCAGGTGCTCGACGGCCTCCAGGTCGACGACTCCACCACCCTGCTGGTGCACGGCGGCGGCGGCGGTGTCGGTTCCTTCGGCATCCAGATCGCACGCGCGCTCGGCGCTCGCGTCATCGCCAGCGCCTCGGCCGGCCAGCACGAACGCCTGCGGGCGCTCGGAGCCGAGCCGGTCGAGTACGGCGAGGGGCTGGTCGACGCCGTGCGCGCGTTGGCGCCTGATGGTGTCGACGCAGTGGCCGACTTCGTGGGCGGCGTCGTCGAGCAGACGACCGCTGTGCTCGCCGACGGTGGCCGACACGCGTCGGTCGCCGACCCCGGCGCCATCGAGGCCGGCGGCGCCTGGCGCTGGGTGCGCCCCGATGCAGACGACCTCGAACGCCTCGCGGTGCTCGTGGACCAGGGCTCCCTGACAGTCGACGTCGAGGAGGTCTTCGCGCTCGAGGACGTGGCAGCGGCCTTCGCCCGCAGCCAGGAAGGCCACGTTCACGGCAAGCTCGCCATCTCCATTTCCGAGTAGGCTGATCGCGTCACCTCGGTGACGCGCCGATGTAGCTCAATGGCAGAGCGCTTGCTTCCCAAGCAAGACACGCGGGTTCGATTCCCGTCATCGGCTCGCAGTAACATCGCAGGTCAGACCGGGTTTGGTACCCCGGTCGGACGGAACTCCACGCGGTGCACTCTGGCGTTCGTGCCGGAACGTGCCGGAATACCCGGGAGAACCGTCACCATGATCAACACATCCACCCCCTCACCCACTGCTTCGAAGCCTCGCCGCCGCAAGTCCCGCCGCGCCTTCGGAACCGTCCGCCAGCTCCCGTCAGGGCGCTGGCAGGCCCGCTGGGAAGACAAGCACGCCCGCACCCACAGCGGCCCGCACACCTTCGACACCGAGCGCGCCGCCGACGACTGGCTCAGCACCGTGCGCGCCGACCTAGTCCGCGGAGTGTGGCGTTCTCCAGATCTAGGTTCGGACACCCTCGCGGCCTACATGCGCGCGTGGGTCGACCAGCGCACCGATCTGGCCGTTTCCACCAGAGCCAGCTATCACGTCGCACTGGCCCGGTGGATCGAACGAGATCTCACGGTCTCCGGACCGCACGCCCGCCGGTCAATTGCCATCAACATTGGAGAGCAGCCGCTGAACACGCTGACCCCGGCTCGCTGCGGCCATGCGATATCAGCACGCGAGCGCCGACCGGGGTCGAGAGCTGGTCGATCGTCTGGATGCCTATGCCGCGAACCCTTCCACCGCCCTACCGCCGCCCCAGTGTCGGTGACTGCGTTCGCGTAATCCTGGAGGAGGAATGGGCGCACCTTCGCTACATCCGACGGGACCTCGCGCGCCTTCGTTGAGCCAGCCGTAGCCAGTCAGGGACGAGAATCCGCTCATGCCGCCCGGAGCGCGCGGTGCTGTCGATTACCAGACGACGCGGCGGCTCAGCCGGACGGCTGCAAGTGATCGCGATGCCATGCGGTACTGGTTTGTGATGATGCGGCCGGGTCGGACTGGTCAGCGGGTCATCGCGTGGCCGCCGTCGCTCCGGTCGCCCCAGCCGCCAGGTGTCCGTCTGTCGCCAGCCATTGCACCGTTTCCTGCAGTGTCTCTTCCAGGGGCGGCGGGATGGCGCCTAGTTCCGCACGCGTGCGCGAGCTGTCGGTGCCGGCCCGCGGGGTGGCACTCAGGATGTAGGGGCCTTCGTACCCGGCGGTCAGGCGGACCGGCAGCATCCGCTGAAATGTGTCTGCGATCTTCCCGCCGATCAACGCGGCCGACCGCGGGGCAGGGAGGGCGCGCAGCTTACGCCCGGTTAGCCGTCCCAACTCTGCTCGCAGGTCCTCCGCATCGGTGTCATGGCCGGTTACGAGGTAGCGACGCGGGCCAAGACCCGGTTCCATCATCGCGGCATGCGCGGTAGCGACGTACCGGACGTCGGCAATCGGGAGCACCCCGTGCAGGCGCATCGGGACCTGGCCTCGGAGGAGCGACAGCACGAGGCGGGTCGATTCACCGACGTAAGGGTCGTGGGGACCCAGCACAAACCCTGGGTAGCTGATCAGCACCGGCGCGCCAGCATCCTGACGCGCGCGGGCGATCCGGTCGGCGGCCGCCTTGGAACTGGCGTAGGGCGTCGCGATGGAACCGACAGGAAGGTTCGGGTGCAGCCGTTCGGTCTGGGGGAGAAGCGCGGAGTAGCTCGAGACGTGCACGACCGGGTCGCAGCCCGCCTCGATCGCGGCATCGAGCACGACTTCGGCGCCGCGAGTATTGGTGTCGAGGATCGACCGGGTCTCTCGTGGACTCAACGCGTAAAGCGCGGCCGCATGGATCACGGCGTCACACCCGCGTACTGCGGCGGTGACCGAGTCTGGATCGGTAATGTCGCCGGAAACAGCCTCACATTCGCCGGCGCCAAGTGGATCAAGTGCAGGCGGGCAACGGGACGGGTCACGGACCAGGAGCCGGACCTCGTGACCTCGGGCCTGCAACGCAGCAACGGTATGACTCCCGACGAATCCAGTTCCACCGGTCACCAAGATCTTCATGTCACGAACCTCCGCGTAGAATTTCGGTACGACGTTACGTTACGGTGTTTTGGTACGCTGTCAAGGTGGGTCGACGACGTCAGCACGACGCCAGCACCGGGGTGCGACTCCTTGACGTCGCTGAGGAGCTGCTCGCCGCCGGGGGCGAGGACGCCGTGACCGTGCGGTCGGTCGCTGAGGCGACCGGCACCAGCACCCGGGCGGTCTACGCGGTATTCGGGTCCAAAGAAGCGCTGCTCGCGGCCCTCGCCACCCGTGGTTACGGGATCTTGGAAGACCTGGTTGTCGCCCTGCCGGAGACCGAGGACCCAGTGGCCGACCTCGTCGCGGCGGGGACCTCCTGCTTCCGGGCTTTCGCCGCCGGGCGTCCGCACCTGTTCCGGCTCACCTTTGAGCGGGTCTCGGCGCGGATGCTCGAGGACCCCGCAGCCGGCCCGGCTCTGATGTCGAGCTACCGCGCCCTGCTGCGACGGATAACCGCGGCACGGATCGCGGCTGGTCACGACCTCCCGGACGACACCGTCGCGTTCGGCTTCCACTCCCTGTGCGTCGGTCTGGCCAACAGCGAACTGGCCAGGCGTCCGCCGCCGGATGGCGCCGGATTTTGGGGACCGGTGCGAGGCATCGACGGCGAAGAGTTGTGGCGTACAGCGCTCGGAGCCTACGTCCGCGGCCTGGGGTGAGGGCGGTGGCGCCGACCCCAGCAAGGACGCATTGAATCATGGAGATGCCCAACCAGATCGGACTTCGCTCGACCATTCCGCCGGCACCTCCTACACGCACCGATCTGCCGCGCGCTACTGCCGCATAGTGTGCGCCTCAGCGCGCGCGGATCTGCCGCGACCTGAAAGGGTCGTCGATCACTGAGAACGGTGCCCGCAAATTCCGAGGTCATGAACGCACGCTCCTCGGTGGTAGAAGCCCGAGATGATGCGATTCTGCTCCCGCTAGTGCGGTTGCGCAATGGGCAGTGTTGGCCGTCTTACGGCGACCGACCAACGCTCCGAGCGTTCGGGCGATCGTGCACCCGCTTGGAATCAGGAGGTGGGCTTGTCATCAGAACGTTGATCGCGGCGAAATGACGCTAAAAAAGCAACAGGAGGCCGAACGCCCAGCAGCCTCCAAGTCCGTGCCGGAACATGCTCATCGGCTCCGACCGAGCGCAGCGAGCCAGCAGCACCTAGCTTGCGAGGAGCCGGTGACGGGAATCGACATGGGCCCCACCTCAACGCCGCAGGCGTCCCGCGAGGGATCCCGTCATCGGCTCCGAGCGGGCGGAGTGGCGAAGCGCTCGATGGCGGGACCGACGTAGGTCAGGAATCGGGTGAGCGCCTCGTGCGCTCGTGGCTCGTGCGCGTGCTCTGCGAGGCCGCGCAGGATGTTGAGCCGGCTGGCAGCGATCCATGCGGCGAGGTCGGGCTCCGTCAACCAGACCTGCTCGACCGCCCAGGTGTGGCTCATCAACGGCCCCCAGTCCTCGACCCGGCTGGGGACGGAGGCGGACGGGCAGAGCCGGTTCTTCTCCGCGTCGGTGTCGCGATGCGCCTCAACGAAGGCGATCAGCGCTGCGTTGAACGTGGGCGACGACTGTCGCACCTGCTGGATCACGATCTGCCCGGGGCTGAACACGGGAACCGGTGCGGCACCACTCAGCCCGCGAGCCGAGCAGTCCACGTGAAGCACCTCGCCGCTCGTCGCCACTTCGCCGTCGTCGAGCACGATCCGATCCACCTCGACGGCTCGCACCCGGCCGAGCCGGACCACGTCGACGATCGCGCGCAGGTCCCTGAGCTCGGCGCGACTGAGCATGGTGGCTCGAAACATGGTGGGCGTCACCTGCGGGTCAAGTCTCATGAGTCGACCCTTGTCCTCGAGCCGCTCGAAGCAGTCGGCGACATCTGTCGCCTCCGCAGCGGCCTCGGCATCGAAGGAGATGCCCTCGATGAGCGATGCCACCTGGTCGAGCGGCTGCAGGGACGCCCGGTCGGTGAACCAGGCATCACGGGGGCGAATCCACCGGATGTGCTCGGCGGAGACGCCGTGGTCGAGCAGCCACAGGCAGGCGTCAGCGCTCGTCTTCCCACCCCCGATGACGGTGAAGCGGCGGTGCGCATCGGCCACCGCAGGCAGGTCGTTCACCGGAACCACAGCGGCACCTGGCGTGACGGTGAAGCTGGGCTGGTGGGTGGCGGGGATCGTGCCCTCCAGGTACCTCGCGTCCACCAACCTGCGGCGTACGCGCACCGTGTGGTCGGCCCCACTGCGCAGGTCACGGACCTCGTGCTCGCCCTCGTGACCGCCAAGGTGCTCGTGCTCCGCCAAGAATCGGACCCGCCCGGTCGAGACGAGGCGGTCGCAGACGTCCTCGAAGTATGCCCTGATCTCCGGTGCGTCGGCCTGCTCGTAGAACCCTGCGTTCCGGCCGCTCTGCATGATGCGGTCGCGGCCCAGCGGTGTCGAGTTCACGCCGTAGTACGCCGAGGCCGCGTGCAGACGGATGAACGGGTACGCGTCCCGCCAATGTCCTCCGGGGTGAGTGCGCCGGTCCACCAGCACGATGTCGACGTCCGTCTCCGCGACCAGCGAGTCGGCGAACGCCAGTCCGCTGGCTCCCGCGCCCACGATGAGGTAGTCGGTCTCGATGCGCACCGGGAGCCTCCTGCGATCAGACCTTCAGGCTAGCCTCGACGATCGTCCAGAGTAGTCGATTCAGCGAAAATCCGCTGGGGATCGGAAGCGGCTTCCGGACCTGGTCAGCTGTTGGACTTGATCGGTATACCCCTGGGGGGTATCTTGTAACCCCGAGGAGGCGAACCATGTCCGACACATCGGCACACAACGACGACCACGAGATGGGCAGTGTGAACGCGATGGCCGCCAGCGCCACGCTGCACTGCCTGACCGGCTGCGCCATCGGCGAGATCACCGGCCTGATCATCGGCACGGCAGCAGGACTGTCCAATGCGGTGACGATCGCGATCTCGATCGCGCTGGCCTTCGCCTTCGGCTACCTGCTGTCGACCCTCCCGCTGGTGAAGACGGGCCTGGCCCTCACCTCGGCGCTGTCCATCGTGTTCGCGGCCGACACCTTGTCCATCGCCACGATGGAGCTGGTCGACAACGCCGTCATGGCCGCGATCCCCGGCGCGATGGACGCGGGCCTGGTCAACGTCGTGTTCTGGATCGGCATGATGATCGCGTTGACCGCGGCCTTCTTCGCCGCCTACCCGGTCAACCGCTACCTGCTGCAACGCGGCAAGGGCCACGCACTGACCCACGAGTACCACGGCGCCTCGACGGCGCCCGGCGCTCGGCGGTTCATCCCCTCCTTCAGCACCGGCGCGCTCGTGGCCGTCATCGCTGCATTCCTGCTCGGTGGACTCGTCGTCTCGACCGCCGACGAGCTCGGCGTCACGGCGAGCGACCACGGCTCGGCCGCAGCAGGCTGATCCACAGATGCCGGCCACGCTGGCTCTACCATCGACACCATGGCTGTCGACCGAAGTCGTCGCGCTCGCGCCACACGCCGACGCAAACGCCGGATGGACAGCGTCGATCACGACCTGAGCGAGGAGCAGTGGGGCGCACTCCAGGCGGCGTGGGGCGGATGCGCCTACTGCGGCGAAGCCGGCGGCCCCCTCCAGCGTGACTGCGTCCTGCCACTGTCGCGCGGTGGCCGCTACACCCTGGACAACATCGTTCCCGCCTGCCGGTCGTGCAATGCCAGCAAGTGCAATCACGAGGTCACCGGGTGGATGCGACGCAAGAAGCTCGACGAGCGCAGCTTCCTGGTGCGGCTCGGCGAGGTCCACCGAGACCTCGCGCCCGAGCCGCGAGGCGCCGATGACCTGACCGCTCACCCAACAGTCGATGCGGCACTCAAGCGCAGGTTAGTGAAATCCTGCTCTCATGACCCTGCTGCTCGCCGAACCGCGCGGCGCCGAGATCGCCGCGCGATTCGAGTTCTCCTGCACGAGCGGCCGACCCGACGGGGCCTTCGTCTCACGCCTGGCGCGGGTGATGCCGGGGCTGCGTACCACGTTGGACCAGACCTCGCCCTACGCGCAGTGGTGGGTCGACAACAACCGCCGATCACTCGCCTCGGGCCGACCGTTGTGGGTCGTGCTCGGCGACTCGTTGTCCCAGGGCATCGGCGCCACGTCACCGGATCGTGGCTGGGTGGGGCGCATCGCCGCCGATCCCCCGGCCCGACTTCGCGACGCCGCCGTGCTCAACCTGTCGTTCAAGGGCGCACGGATCCTGGAGGTCCTGCGTCGCCAGGTCCCCGTCCTCGACCATCTGCGATCACGCCACGACATCGCGCTCGTGTCGGTGGTCACCGGCAACAACGATCTGATGAGCCCCCGACTGGCCCCCTGTCCTGGAAGCCTCGGCGCAGCAGCTGGTCGACGCCCTCCCCCACGGCACGGTGATCGCCCGGCAGCCCGGCATGCAGCGCTCCGCCTCTGCCTACAACCGGGTGCTCGCCCGCGCCGCCGATCGCGGCATCGTGGCCGCCGACTTCCGCATCCCGCACCTGCGCGACTTCCTCGGGTCGCCTGGCGCAGGACCGGTTTCACCCGAACGATCTCGGCTACGCGCAGATGGCCGCGGTGGCCCGTACCGCGTTCTGACGGCAACCTGCGACGCGGCCAGCTCGCTCGGTAGGTTCGCTGACATGACTCTCGTGCACCTGACGTCAGACGGACCCGTCCGCACCATCACCCTCGACGACGCCGAGCGACGCAATGCGCTCAGCTGGCCACTGCTCGACGAGCTGAAGGCGGCGATCGAGACCGTGGCTGCCGACCCCGAGGCCCGCGCGCTCGTGGTCACCGGTGCGGGCAAGGCGTTCTGCGCCGGCGCCGACCTGGTCGATCTCTTCGGCGACCTGGACCGCCCGTCGAGGCAGATGCGAGACCACCTGATGAAGGTCTACGCATCCTTCCTCGGCCTGCGCGACCTGACCATCCCCACCGTCGCCGCCGTGCAGGGCGCGGCCGTCGGCGCTGGCCTGAACATCGCGCTCGCCTGCGACGTCATCGTGGCCGGACCGCGAGCCGGGTTCGGCCCCACGTTCTCGCAGATCGGTCTGCACCCCGGTGGCGGCTGCACCTGGATGCTCACCCAGCGCATCGGCGCCGCGAACACCACGGCAGCGTTGTTCGCCGGCGAGATCATCGACGCCGACACGGCACTGCGCCTCGGGATCGCGCAGGAGGTCGTCGACGACCCGGCTGCCCGAGCCGCCGAGATGGCGGCGACCTGGTCGCGCGCGAGCCGAAGCTGATGGCCGACATCAAGCAGTCGGTGCGCATCGCGACGACCTCCCCGCCGGCGAGAGCCTGGACTTCGAGGCGCTGGCCCAGGCCGAGTCCATGGCCAATCCACAGTTCCGCGCCTTCGTCGCCCGCTTCGCTCCCGCTGAGAACGGACGATGAGTCACGACGCGATCACGATCCGGCCGCGCGTTGCTGCGGACCTCCCCCGCTCGCCTCCGCACTGATGGCCCAGCAACCGGAGACCCGCTACCCATTTCGCAATCCGCTGCCCATGCCGGTCGAGCACTTCCTGCACGCCGACGACGCTGCATCGGCGTGGACCGCCGAGCTGCACGGCCAACCCGTCGGGCACGCATGTCGCGCGGGCGGGGCCAGGGGTTTCCCTCTGGCCGATCAGATGAACGCCACCTGCGCGCAGGCGCACGGATGCGAGGTCGGCGACCTGACGTGGGTCAGCGCGCTGTTCGTGGCCCGCGAAGCTCGACGCCGTGGTGTGGGTCGCCAGCTGCTGGAGGCAGTCGTCCAGGACGCTCGATCCAACGGTCAGCACCCCTGCCTGGAAGTGCTCCCCGTGCATCCAGCCGCGATGATGATGTACCGCGCCGCTGGGTGGCAGGTCGTCGGCTCGCTGCGCCCGGACTGGTTGCGCGAAGCTGCTGGCGAGGCAGGACCCGACGTCGCGGTCATGATTCTGGCCGCTGGCCCTAGACAGACTTGTGGGCGTCGGCCACGGCTCGGGCCTCGTCCTGAAGCGCCTTCAGCACCAGCCGCACCGACGGCCTCTCGAAGCGATCGGGCCGCAGCACCGCCGCGATCTGACGCCGGGCCCGGATACCGATCAGCGGGCGACTCACCAGGCCGTTGCCACGATCGCGCGTCGTGAAGCGCGGCAGGATCGCGATGCCGTGACCCGCCGCCACCAACGCCTCGACGATCCCGTTGTCCGAGATGCGCTGCACCACGTTCGCGGGCTCACCCGTCGCGGCCACGACCTGACCCAGGACGAGATCGAACGGGAAGCCGTGCGGCACGCCGATCCACGCCTCGCCGACCACGTCCTTGGGCGACAGGCTCGCCTTCTGGGCCAGCGGGTGATCCTCCGGCAGCGCCACGTCCAACGGCTCCGACATGAGCGGCACCACCTGGAGGCCGCGCTCGATCCAGGCGGCTGCGTCGGTGGGTGAGTCAGCGAGCACCAGATCGTGGTCCGGCACCAGATCGGCGAACTCGATGACGTGACCGAGGACGTCCGAGATGACCACCTCGACCTCCGGCACGTCGCTCATCCGGGTCAGCAGGCCCGGCAGCAGCATCTCGCCACCGGTCTGGAACGTGGCGATCCGCACCCGCCCGCCTGGCCGCTCCATGTACTCGCGCCACTTGCCCTCGGCCCGCTCCACCGCGACGGCGATCTCGACCGCGGCCTCGGCCAGTGCGCGGCCCGCCGCGGTCAGCGAAACCCCTCGCCCAGCGGGCTCGACGAGAGTGAATCCTGCCTCTTTTTCCAGCACTTTCAGCTGTTGGGAGACCGCCGACGGAGTGATCTGCATCGCATCGGCCACTGCTCCCACGGTGCCGCGCTCCGACAATTCCCTGAGAAGCCCGAGTCTGCGCACATCCATGTAGCAACACTACACGTTACTTGTAGTTTAGTTCGCTTGTGCTTGATAGTTCGACGTGGAGATACTAGGGGTACACCAACAACCCGCCCTCTGAAGGAGGCCACCATGATCGTCATCGCCCTCACCGCCACGACCCTCACTGTGATCGGAGCCGTTCAGACGGCACGCCTGGTCGCTACCGACGGTTTCGGACGCATTCCGACCCGCAAGGCTTGATTCAGCGCGTACACTCGGACCAAGACCGGCCATCCTCCCCCCGAGATGGCCGGTCTTTCCATGTCCCGGCACACACCCACGCGATGCCCTGACCTGCAGGTGTGTCATGAAAGACACCACAATGTGGGCCGCAGAACTTGTCTTTCAGCGATCGACGACGGATACTTAAGTTACTGACCAGTAGCGGCCAGTCTCTTCCTGAATTCCCCCCACCCTCAGTTCCGTACTGTCGCGAAGGACCGTTGGCATGAGCCACTTCAAGAGCAATCTGCGTGATGTCGAGTTCAACTTGTTCGAACTCTTCAACCGCCAGGACATCCTGGGCCAAGGCCCGTTCGCCGAGATCGACACCGAGACCGCCAAGAGCATTCTCGTCGAGGTCGACCGGCTCTCCCGCGAAGACCTCGCCCCGTCCTTCGACGAGGCTGACCGCAACCCGCCGGTCTACGACCCGGCCACCAAGACCGTCACCATGAACCCGGCGTTCGCCAAGAGCTACCAGACCTGGATGGATTCGGAATGGTGGCGCCTTCAGCTGCCCGAGGAGCTCGGCGGCCAGCCGTCACCCAGCTCGCTGGTGTGGTCGACCGCTGAGTTCGTGCTCGGCGCCAACCCCGCCATCTGGATGTACGCCGCCGGACCGGCCTTCGCTCGAGTTGTCTACGAGAACGGCAATGAGCGCGACCAGGCCATCGCCCGTCACATGGTCGACAACCAGTGGGGCTGCACCATGGTGCTCACCGAACCCGACGCTGGTTCCGACGTCGGCGCTGGGCGCGCCAAGGCGACGCTGAACGAGGACGGCTCGTGGAACATCGAGGGCGTCAAGCGCTTCATCACCTCCGCCGAGCACGACATGAGCGAGAACATCATGCACCTCGTGCTGGCCCGCCCGGTCGGCATCGAAGGCGTCGGCGGTCCCGGAACCAAGGGCCTGAGCCTGTTCCTGGTTCCCAAGATCCACTTCGATCACGAGACCGGCGAGCTGACCGGCGAGCGCAACGGCGCCTACGTCACCAACGTCGAGCGCAAGATGGGCATCAAGACCTCCACCACGTGTGAGGTCACCTTCGGCGACGGCGCACCGGCCACCGGCTGGCTGCTCGGCGAGGTGCACGACGGCATCAACCAGATGTTCCGCGTCATCGAGAACGCCCGCATGATGGTGGGCGCCAAGGCCATCGCGACCCTGTCGACCGGCTACCTCAACGCGCTCGACTACGCCAAGGAGCGCGTGCAGGGTGCCGACCTGACCCAGGCGTCGGACAAGACCGCACCGCGCGTCACGATCACGCACCACCCCGACGTCCGCCGCTCGCTGATGACGCAGAAGTCCTACGCCGAGGGCCTGCGTTCGCTGATGCTCTACGCCGCCACCTGGCAGGACGAGGTCATGATCAAGGAGGCTGCCGGCGAAGACACCGCGCAGGCCGAAGCGATCAACGATCTGCTCCTCCCCTTGGTCAAGGGCTACGGCTCGGAGCGTTCCTGGGTGCTGCTCGGCACCGAGTCGCTGCAGACCTTCGGCGGCTCGGGCTTCCTCCAGGACTACCCGCTCGAGCAGTACGTGCGCGACGCCAAGATCGACACCCTGTACGAAGGCACCACGGCGATCCAGGGCCAGGATCTGTTCTTCCGCAAGATCGTGAAGGACAAGGGCCAGGCGCTCGGGTACATCTCCAACGAGATCCAGCAGTTCGTCGAGGGCGATGCCGGCAACGGTCGCCTCAAGGTCGAGCGCGAGCTGCTCGCCAAGGGCCTCGAGGACGCGCAGGCGATCCTCGGCGCGGTGTTCCAGGACCTGATGTCAGCCAACCCGGCTGACGAGAACGGCGACATCAAGAACATCTACAAGGTCGGTCTGAACACGACCCGCCTGGTCTACGTGCTGGGCGACATCGTGGTGGCGTGGCTGCTGCTGCGCGGCGCCGAGGTGGCTCTGACCAAGCTGGGCGAGGACGTGTCGCCGGCCGACAAGACGTTCTACGAGGGCAAGGTCGCCGCGGCCTCCTTCTTTGCGCGCACTGTTCTGCCGATGCTCGCCGGAGACCGCGCCATCGCCGAGAACATCGATGCCTCGATCATGGATCTCGACGAGGCCAGCTTCTGAGGCCGAACCACCTGAACTGAGCACACCAGAAAGCCCCCGCGCCCACACGGCGCGGGGGTTTTCTGCACACCAGACCAATCCTTGAAGGCGTGGGCGGCGAATGACCGGTACAAGCCAACGCACCACCCACGCACCACTCAATCAAGGATGTCTTTCACATGAACCGCTCACGCAAGTACTTCGCCGGTATCGCGCTCGCCGCTGTTGCCGCTCTGCCCCTGGCCGCCTGCTCCTCCACGGACTCGGCTTCCTCCTCGTCCTCGTCCAGCTCCGATGTGAAGATCGCCAAGCCGATCGCTCGCATCAACGCCCTGTCCGGTGACAGCACGGCCGTCCTGCTGGACGCTGGCTTCACCGACGCGCTGACCTCGCTGGGCCTGACGCCCGGCGTCGTGGGCGAAGGCGACCTGGTCGACGGCTCGCTCGTCTTCCCGATCACCGGCGGCAACGTCACGGTCTTCGACAAGACCGAGGCCAAGCCCTACGTCATCGGACAGGTCCAGCACGAGGGCTCGGGCTTCTCGCTCGAGGCCGGCGACACCAAGGTTGAGATCACCAACCTGAACGTCGACCCGGGCGCCAGCCGCGTCTACGGCGACGTCGCCGTCAACGGCAAGACCGCCGCCACCAGCGCGTTCATCTTCCAGCTGCGCGGCGCGACCCTCAAGCCGCTGCAGACCGAGGGCGACACCGCCATCCTCGAAGGCACCAAGGTCTTCGTCTCCCCGGTCGCCGCTGAACTGCTCAACGGCACCTTCGGCACCGACGCCGTGACCGACGAGCTCCTGGTCGGCATCGCGAAGATCACCGTCAACACCACCCCCGCCAGCTGATCACCTAGCAGCCGGCACGACAGTGGGCGCTCATCCTCCGGTGAGCGCCCACTGGCAACACCCCCCATCTCACTGAAAGGAGCGACCACCATGTCCGACCTCCATGCGCTGGTCGCTCCCTACGCCTTGGACGCCGTCGATGATCTGGATCGTCGCCGGTTCGAGGCGCATCTGCTCGAGTGCGAGAGCTGCACGGCCCAGGTCGGCGGTTTCGTCGCCGCTGCCGCTGTGCTTGCCGCCGCGAAGTCCGAGCCACCCCCACCCCGAGTTCGCTCACAGATCCTTTCGGCGGTCGCATCCGTTCCGCAGCATCGCACCTTCGACGAAGCACGCCCACGCCACATCTGGCGCCGCGTCCTTCCCGCCCTCGCCGTCGCTGCTGCACTGGTCGTCCCCGTGGTGGGAGCGACCAGCTACGTGACTGACCAGCGCGACGGCGCCGACGCCGCCGCCCTGGCAGCGTCGACCTCCATCTCGACGGTCCTCGCCTCCCCCGACGCGGCCACCCGGTCCAAGCTCGTCGCCGGCGGCGGATCGATTCGCGTCGTCACCTCCAAGGCGCGCCGCGCCGCAGTGGTCGCGGCCGATCAGCTGCCGCCCCTGGCCAAGGGCAAGACGTATCAGATCTGGACCTTGGCATCCGGGAGCGCCACCTCGCGGGGGACGTTCGCGACCTCCACGGTCGTCACCGCGGACCGGCTCGGCTCCACCGATCGCATCGCCGTGACCGTGGAGCCCGCAGGCGGCTCCGACCGACCCAGTTCGCTGCCGGTCGCCGTCCTGCCGCTGTAGACCGCGCCGGCGGGCCGAGCGCGCACCGATGTGCCACAGTTGCCTCCGTGAAGGTGACCAGCGCATTCGGGTATCTGGCCGCACTGCTTCTCGTCCTGGCCGGATGGGTCGGCGCCACCGTCGTGGCCGCTGGCGCATGGGACACGGTGCGCGACTCGACGCTCGTTCCGGTCACCCAGGAGCGCGCCGACGCACAGGGTTCCAGCCTCGCCGTCTTCACCGACATCGTTCAGCCAGAACGCGCCATCACGTGCCGTGGGGTCGACTCGAAGGACACGTCCATCACGATCGAGCCTGCCGCCATCGACGTTCCCGTCGAGTTCGACGGAACCGAGTGGCACCTGATCAACCTGCTTCCTGAGGGCCGCGACGATCTGAAAGTGCGGTGCGGACCCCGGGACAAGCGGGTCGACAATGCCACCTACACCTTCGCGATCGTCGACGGTTTCACCTCGCGTGGCGAGCGAGGTCAAGCCATCGCCACCACCGGACTGCTCGCCGGACTCGCCCTCGCCAGCTGGACCTTCATCTGCAGGCGCAACCTCAAGAAGTCCCTCATGAAGGGCACAGGAACCCCATGAGCATGCTCCCCACCTACGTGACCGGGTGGCGGGAGTCCGCCGACGCGGTGCTGGTCCTGGCCGATGGGCTGGATCCGGCGCTCGCTGACGCGCCGACCGACTGCCCAGACTGGACCGTGCAGGACGTCATCGCGCACCTGGCGCACCTGGAGTCCGTCATGTGCGGCGAATCCTCCGATGCCGGCGCCGACGGCGAAACCGAGCTGGCCCCCACGTACACCGAGACCGGCGTCCTCGAACGCCGCACCCAGACCCTGGCCCAGGTCACTGCACAGCTGCGAGCGGCGATCACCGTGCGGTCCGAGCAGCTGACCGACCTGCCCGACGATCCCGACCAGCCCGCTCCCGTCACCCCCGGCGGCGTCGACTGGACGTGGGACGTGCTGCTGCGCAACAGGTGCGTCGACATGTGGGTGCACGAACAAGACATCCGCCGCGCCATCGGCAGGCCCGGGGGCATGGACTCCATCGCGGCTCAGGTCGTCACCATGACCTTCTCGTTCGCGATGCCGTACGTCCTCGGCAAGCGGGTCAGGCCCGAGACCGGCACGACGGTGCGGTGGAACGTCACGGGCGAGGTCCCTGTGGACCTCGCGGTGCGCGTCGGTGACGACGGCCGCGCTCAACGGCTTGACGTGATCGACGGACCGGTCACCACCCTGTCGATGTCGACCGAGACGTTCACCGTTCTGGTCGCGGGTCGGCGGACACCCGACCAGGTCGACGTGA
Source organism: uncultured Actinomycetota bacterium (assembly GCA_963769445.1). Classification (GTDB taxonomy): domain Bacteria; phylum Actinomycetota; class Actinomycetes; order Propionibacteriales; family Nocardioidaceae; genus Aeromicrobium. The sequence continues at coordinate 128,671 of CAVYLO010000005.1, forward strand.
CGATCGAGGGCGACCAGGCTCTTGGCCGGTCCGTGCTCGACGCCATGGCCGTCACGCCGTAGCAGCTGCGCCAGGTCGCGTTGGCGTCAGTCCATGTGGCTGGCCAGCGAAAATGCCACCGGCGTCACGTTCGACGTCTGAACCTCAGGCGAGCCCGATCATGTTCTCCCGAGCATGGGGGTCGATCGCCAACAGCTCGGCTCGCGTCCGGCGGCGGAAACGCACCAGCTGCACGAGGCCGACCCCCCACAGGACGTACTGCGCCGACATCGCCCAGCGGAATCCGGACGGCGTGTAGGCCGCGCTGCCGCCGGGCGTGCGCCAGTCCAGGATCAGTCCGATCGCGATGACCAGGATCAGGCTCGCGACGAAGCCCGCCTGGTTCACGATGGCGGTCGCGCTGGCCAGGCGCTCGGGCGGATTCGAGGTACGGGCCAGATCGAACCCGATCATCGAGGCTGGGCCGCCAATGCCGACGACGATGACGAGCAGCACCAAGACCCCGATCGGGGCGTTGCCCGGCCACGCCAGCACGACGGTCCACATCGCGGCGATCGCCAGCACGATGCCGATCACCAGGCTCGAGCGGTGCCACGGGTGGCGGGTGATGAAGCGCGCCAGCAGCGGGCCAGCCACCATCAGGGCGACGACCATGATCGTCAGCAGCGCACCCGCCGCTGCCGGCGACAGTCCTTCACCGCGCACGAAGTACGGGTAGCCCCACAAGAGGCCCAGCGTCGTGGCGCTGAACTGGGTCGTGAAGTGCATCCAGAACCCCAGGCGAGTGCCCGGTTGCCCCCACGACGCTGCCAAGGTCGTGCGGATCCGCGACAACGACAGGGATGCGCCGCGCACCGTGCGCCCGTGCGGTGCGTCCCGCACCACGAACAGCAGCCCGACGGTCAGCACCAGGCCGAACGAGGCCGACAGCAGGTAGGCCGGCGTCCAGCCCAGGTCACGCAGCGCAATCGTCATCGGTACCGCGGCGAGCACGGCACCGAGCTGCCCCGTCACACCCGTCAGCTGCGTCACCAACGGAATGCGCCGCGTAGGAAACCACGAATTCACCAGCCGCAGCACGCAGATGAACGTCATCGCGTCGCCGATGCCGACGAACACCCGAGCCACCACAGCCAGCGGGTAGGCGTCGGCGAAGGCGAAACCGGTCTGCGCAGCAGTCATCGTCAGCGCGCCGGTGATGAGCACCGCCCGCGGGCCAAAGCGGTCGACCAGAAGACCCACCGGGATCTGCATGGCGGCGTAGACCAGCAGCTGAACCGTGGTGAACGTCGCGAGCTGGGCGGCCGAGATGTCGAAGCGATCCGTCGCCACCAGGCCCGCCACGGCGAGCGACGACCGGTGGAACACGGCCAGCAGGTACACCGCGAGCGCGACGCCCCAGACCCCGTACGCCTTGCGGGGGACGGCATCGGCGAGGTTCACCGCCCCAGCCTAGGGGGACCGCCTCCTCGCGACCTACCTGCTAGAACGACATGGCAGAGGCGGGATCGCGCAGGATGCGGGCCACGTCGGCGAGGAACACCGAACCCTGCTGGCCATCGACCAGCCGGTGGTCGAAGCTGAGCGCCAGCGTGGTGACCCAGCGCGGCACGATCGTGTCGTCGTCGGCCACCCACGGCCTGCGGGAGATCGACCCCACGCACAGGATGCCGGCTTCACCCGGATTCAGGATCGGGGTGCCGCCATCGACGCCGAACACGCCCACGTTGGTGATCGTGAACGTGCCACCGCTCATCTGCGCGGGCTGGGTGCGGCCAGAACGGGCCGTGTCGGTCAGGTCGGTGAGCGCCGCAGCCAGCTGGGGCATCGTCATCGATTCCGCGGACCGAATGTTGGGGACGACGAGGCCTCGGTCGGTGGCCGCAGCGATGCCGAGGTTGACCGACACCCTTCAGCACGATCTCCTGAGCCGCTTCATCCCACGAGGAGTTCAGCTCGGGGGTCCGACGCATGGCCAGACAGACCGCCTTGGCGACCACCACGGTGGGCGACACCTTCAGGCCGTCGAAGGCGCGATCGGCGCGCAGGTTCTCGACCAGCCGCACCGTCTCGGACACATCGACCGTGACCCACTCGGTGACGTGCGGCGCGGTGAACGCCGACGACACCATGGCCTGTGCCGTCATCTTGCGCACACCCTTGATGGGGACGCGCACGTCGCCGGAGTCGCTGGCGGCGGGCGCGGCCGTCGGCGTCGAGGACGGGGTCTCCGCCGGGGTCTCAAGCTCGGTGTCGGCCAAGGACCGCGCGAAAGCCTCGAGGTCGGCACGCGTGACGATCTCACCGGCCGTGGGCACCGAGGACAGGTCGATGCCCAGATCCTTGGCCAGCTTGCGCACGGGAGGTCGCGCCATGGGCCTGGTCCCCACAGGGGCTTCGAGCGGCGACTCGACGAGGTCCTCGACCGAGGGCTCGACGGGGGCAGGTGCTGAGGACTCGGCCCGAGCATGGATGCGGCGGCGCCGGGTGGGCACCTCGCTGCTCGGTCCGTAGCCGACCAGCATGGCCTGGCGTTCGGGTGCCTTCTCCGCAGCCGCTTCGCCGTGGTTGGACTCGGCGGGCGCGTCGACCGTCGTGCCGATCCCGACGATCGGCGTGCCGACATGGACGGTCTCACCCTCGGCGACCAGCAGCTCGGTGACCTCACCGGCGAACGGGCTGGGCAGCTCGACGATCGACTTGGCGGTCTCGATGTCGACGAGGACGTCGTTGACCTTCACGACATCGCCCACAGCGACCTTCCACGAGATGATCTCGGCCTCGGTCAGGCCTTCGCCGACGTCGGGCAGCTTGAAATGGGGCATCAGTGGGCTCCGATCTCACGAGCGGTCTCGACCGCGTCGATGATGCGGTCAAGGCCGGGAAGGAAGTCGTCCTCGACCCGGCTGGGCGGATAGGGCATGTCGTAGCCGGTGACGCGCTGTACCGGCGCCTCGAGATGGTAGAAGCACTCCTCGGTGATGCGAGCGGCGATCTCGGCGCCGAGGCCGAGGGTGCGCTGCGCCTCGTGCACCACGACGGCGTGCCCAGTGCGTCGCACGGACTCGTACACCGGGGCCAGGTCGAGCGGCGACAGCGTGCGCAGATCGATGACCTCCAGGTTGAGACCGTCGGCAGCGGCAGCCTCGGCCGACTGCAGGCAGGTGGTGACCATGGGGCCGTACGCGATCAAGGTCGCGTCGCTCCCCGGGCGCACGATCCGCGAGGACCACAGCGATCCGGGAGCCGAGTCCAGATCGACCTCACCGTTCTCCCAGTAGCGGCGCTTGGGCTCCATGAACACGACCGGATCATCGGATTCGATGGCCTGCTGGATCATCCAGTACGCATCATTGGGGTTCGAGCAGGAAACGACCTTCAGGCCGGCCGTGAGGGCGAACTGTCCCTCCGGGCTGTCCGAGTGGTGCTCGACCGCGCCGATGCCGCCGCCGAACGGGATGCGGATGACCATCGGCATCTTCACGGCACCCTTGCTGCGGAAGTGCATGCGGGCGACCTGGCTGACGATCTGGTCGTAGGCCGGGTAGACGAATCCGTCGAACTGGATCTCGACCACGGGTCGGAAGCCTCGGAAGGTCAGACCGATGGCGGTGCCGACGATGCCGGACTCGGCCAACGGAGTGTCAAGAACCCGCTCGTCGCCGAAGTCCTTCTGCAGACCGTCGGTCACGCGGAAGACGCCGCCGAGCCGGCCGACGTCCTCTCCCATCACGAGGACCTTGTCGTTGCTCTCCATGGATCGGCGCAGGCCGGAGTTGAGGGCCTTGGCCATCGACATCTTGCTCATGCGTTGCTCCCCTCGAACGAGTCACGCCAGGCGACGTAGGCCGCCTGCTGCTCACGGTTCTCGTTGGTCGTGTCGGCGTGTACGTGGTCGAACAGATCGGCGAGGTCGGGCTCGGGCAGCTGCGCGCACTGCTCACGCAGGCGGGTGCCGACGCGCTCGGCCTCGGCGTCGAGCTCGGCGAAGAAGCTCTCGCCGTAGCCCTCGGAGACCAGCAGCGCCCGGACTCGGTCGAGCGGATCCTTGGCCTTCCACGCCTCGACCTCGGCGCCGTCGCGGTATCGATTCGGGTCATCGGACGTGGTGTGCGCCCCCATGCGGTACGTCACCGCCTCGATGAGGGTGGGGCCTTCGCCGTCGCGAGCCCGCTGCAGCGCGGCCTGGGTGACGGCGTGGACCGCGAGGACGTCATTGCCGTCGACCCGGACGCCTGGAAGACCGAAGCCGTCGGCGCGACGGGCGATGGCGATGGTGGTCTGGCGGGCCAGTGGCACCGAGATGGCGAAGTGGTTGTTCTCGCACAGGAAGACGACCGGCGCGTGGTAGACCGCGGCCCACCCGAGGGCCTCGTTGACGTCGCCCTGACTGGTGGCTCCATCGCCGAAGTAGGCGATCGTGGCGGCGTCGCGCTCAGGGTCGCCCGTGCCGACCGATCCTTCGAGGATCAGGCCCATGGCGTAGCCGGTGGCGTGCAGGGTCTGCGCTCCGATGATGATCTGCGGCAGGGCGACGCCGTGCTCGGCCGGATCCCACCCGCCCAGCTCGGTGCCGCGGAAGACACCCAGCAGCTGGGCCGGATCGACGCCGCGGGCGTAGGCCACGCCGTGATCGCGGTAGGTGGGAAAGGCGAAGTCCTGGGGACGCATCGCGCGGGCCGAGCCGATCTGCGCAGCCTCCTGGCCGAGCGCCGGCGGCCACAGGCCCAGCTCGCCGTGCCGCTGCAGGGCAAAGGCCTCGGTGTCGATGCGCCGGGCCAGCACCAGATCGCGGTACAGGGATGCGATCGCGGCCGTGTCGCCATTGAAGGAGTAGTCCGGGTGGTGGACACGCTCACCGTGAGGCGTCAACAGCTGGACGAGGTGGTCCGGACTGGACGGGTCGGTGGTCATGGGGCTCGCGGTGGGTGCACTCATGCATTCCCTCTTCCATCGCCGGTCCGCGGGATCGCCGCGGGCCGAAGTCAGCAGGTGCCAGGCAGTGAATCCAGGGGTGGCGGATCCTGATGTCTGGCACGGGCGTGACGGGCATCACACCTGGGGTCAGGCTACCGGTTCAGCGGCCCAGACTCCATTCGCGTCCGGCGTGTGCCGACCGCCCGTATGAGAAGTGGCAGAATCCCGGGGTGACGACCTCCCGACCTCGGCTCGGCTACCTGATGGTGGTCACGGGTGCTGTGCTGTTCGGGCTGAACGGTGGCGTCTCCCGCGTCGCCATGGGTTCGGGACTGACGCCCGAAACGTTCACGACGCTGCGCATCACCGGAGCCACTGCGGTGTTCATGCTGACGGCGCTGTGCATCAGGCGATCGGCCCTGCGGCCGCCCACCGGTTCCTCGCTGGTGCTGGTCGTGGCGCTCGGCCTGGTGGGCGTGGCCTCCCTTCAGCTGACCTACAACATTGCGATCACTCGACTCCCCCTGGGCATCGCCTTGTTGTTGGAGTACCTCGCCCCCGTGCTCGTCATCCTCTGGGTCCGTTTCGCGCGCAAGGAGGCGGTGCACCAACGCATGTGGCTGGCGGTCGCTCTCGCTCTCGGCGGACTCGCTGTCGTGGGACAGGTCTGGACCGGCCTCGCCTTCGACGGCCTCGGAGTCGTCATGGGACTGCTCGCCGCGGTCTCGTTCGCGACCTATTTCCTTTTGGGTGAGCACAACGTCGGCACCACCGATCCCTTGCGCGTGATCCTGTGGGCGTTCGTCGTCGCCACGGTCGTGATGAACCTCGTGCAGCCGCTCTGGACGGTTCCTGAGCTCGACTCGCGCACCAGCATGCTCGGACGGCTCGACGGCTGGTCGGTCAATCCGTGGATCGCGGTGGCGGCGGTCGTCGTGCTCGGCACCGTGGTTCCCTTCTTCCTGCAGCTGCTGGCTCTGCAGCACCTGCCCGCCACGGTCGTCACCGTGATCGCGATGCTCGAGCCCGTGATCGCCAACGTGCTGGGCTGGGGCTGGTTCCGCGAGTCGCTCAACGGGCTCCAGGTCGTCGGCGTGGTGGCGGTGCTGGCCGGCATCGTGCTCGCCCAGACGGCGCGCACGGTAGAACCAGACCTGCTCCCGCAGCCCTGACCCACCTCGCCTTCCCTCTGCTGTTCGCCTCGGTCGCTCGTTCCTCGCTCCCTCACGTTCCTCGCAGAGCTCGTCACTGGAGAGCGGAGACGGGCCGGATGCCACAATCGGCGCATGGAACGTTTTCTCTCGACCTGGTTGGTCAGCAGCGTCGCCCTCGCGTTCGCGGCGTGGTTGCTGGGCGACAACATGGCCATCGGCGATGGCGGCGCCAGCACGTTCGACCGCATCCTCGGCATTCTGGGAGTCGGACTGGTCTTCACGATCATCAACGCCTTCATCGCGCCGATCATCAAGACGCTGTCGATCCCGTTCATCATCATCACGCTCGGACTCGCCCTCCTGGTGATCAACGCACTGCTGCTGCTGCTCACCGAAGCCATCACCGACGCCTTCGACCTGAGCTTCATGATCAACGGGTTCGGGTGGGCCATCGTCGCCTCGATCGTGATCTCGATCAGCCAGACGGTAGTCGGTTCGCTCTTCGCGTCCCGCCGGTGACCGCGTACCGCATCGCCGTCGTCTGTCTCGGCAACATCTGTCGTTCTCCCACGGCCCACGTCGTCCTGGAACAACGGCTCGAGCAGGCCGGTCTCGCCGGCCGGGTCGAGGTGGCCTCAGCTGGCACCGGAGGATGGCACGCCGGCGAGCCGATGGATCCGCGCGCTGCCGTCGCGCTGCGTGATGCCGGGTACGACCCCACCCGCCACCGCGCTCGCACCTTCACTGCTGACTGGTTCGCCGAGCACGACCTGCTGCTGGCCATGGACGCCAGCAATCATGCCGACATGGTCGACCTCGCGCCGACCGTCCAGCAGCAGGCCCAGGTGCGCCTCTTTCGAGAGTTCGATCCCGAGGCGACCGCAGATGACGACCAGGTGCCTGACCCCTGGTACGGCGGCCCGGACGGGTTCCGGCACGTGCTGACGATGATCGAGCGGACGGTCGATGGTCTCGTCCAACGACTGCCTGACCTGATCGACTCCCCCTCGCGCTGAGCGAGGCGGTAGGTTCTGGGTCATGGCGCGCATGGCAGGAACCGCCGCTCGGGCGGAAGCACTGCTCGGTGTCGGCATTGTCTCCACGACGCCCGTCGCCGGCGGTGACATCTGCACGGTGACCCGCCTACGCCTGACCGACGGCCGCGGTGCCGTCATCAAGACCCGCCCCCAAGCCCCGGAGGGGTTCTTCGATCGTGAAGCGGCCAGCCTTCGGTGGCTGCGTGACGCCGGCGGAGCGCACGTCCCCCAGGTGCTCGCCCACGCCGACGACTGCCTGATCCTCGAGTGGATCGAGCCAGTACGCCCCAACACCGATGCCGCCGAGAAGTTCGGCCGCGCTCTGGCGATCACCCACGCGGCCGGGTCCGAGGATTTCGGCGCCGACGTCGACGGATTCATCGGACTCGCACCCCTGCCCAACCGCCCGCTGCCGACGTGGCCGGAGTTCTACGCCTCCCGTCGGGTCATGCCGTACGTGCGCGCTGCAGTCGACCGCGGGGCGTTGCAGCCGCACGAGGCCACCACCATCGAGCAGGCGATGCACCGCATCCACGATCTCGCCGGTCCGGCCGAGCCGCCGGCTCGCATCCACGGCGACCTGTGGTCCGGCAACATCGTGTGGGGTGGTGACACCGACATCTGGATGATCGATGCGGCAGCCCACGGCGGGCATCGTGAGACGGATCTGGCGATGCTGTCGTTGTTCGGCATCCCGCACCTGCAGCGGGTCCTCGACGCGTACGACGAAGCCGCACCGCTGGCCGACGGCTGGAACGATCGCGTCGGGCTGCACCAGCTGCATCCCCTGCTCGTGCACGCCGTGATGTTCGGCGGCAGCTACGGCGGGCGGGCCGCTGCGGCGGCCCGTGCCCTGCTCGAGGTCTGAGGCGAGTGGTGAGCAGGTGACCGTCCCGGATGCGCCGCACACACCCCTGGTGCCGGGGTAGGGGCGCGACCCACGTCGGGCACGCCGGTTCAGCAATCCCTCAGGCATTACCGGCACACTGGGAGCCATGCGAATTCTGGTGGTCGACGACGATCGAGCGGTGCGCGACTCGCTCCGACGTTCCTTGGAGTTCAACGGCTACACCGTCGACCTTGCGTCCGACGGCGCTGAAGCCCTGGCCGTCGTCCCTCGCGTGGCGCCGGACGCCATCATCATGGATGTGATGATGCCGCGGCTGGACGGCCTCGAGGCCACCCGGGCTCTCCGTGCAGCTGGCAATGACGTCCCGATCCTGGTGCTCACGGCTCGCGACGCGGTCTCGGACCGTGTCGACGGACTGGACGCCGGCGCCGACGACTACCTGACCAAGCCCTTCGCGCTGGAAGAACTGCTGGCCCGGTTGCGGTCGTTGTTGCGCCGATCCGCGCGAGCCTCGTTGGACGACGCCGACGAGGAACCCCTGACGTTCGCCGACCTGACCCTCGACCCCGGCACCCGCGACGTCACCCGCGGCGATCGGTCGCTGTCCCTGACCCGCACCGAGTTCGCCCTGCTCGAACTGTTCCTGCAGCGGCCCAAGCGGGTTCTCGAGCGCACCTTCATCCTCGAGGAGGTCTGGGGGTTCGACTTCCCGACCACCGCGAACTCCCTCGAGGTGTACGTGGGCTACGTGCGCCGCAAGCTGGAGGCCGAGGGTGAGAGCCGACTGATCCACACCGTGCGTGGCGTCGGATATGTCCTGCGCGAGACGCCGCCATGAGGATGACACCGTGAAGCGGACGCCGTGATGCTGCAGCGAACCGATCTGGCGCGTCCCGTGCTCGGCGGTCGGGACCGTTCGTTGCGCGTCCTGCGGTTCTTCACGTCCCGCATGACGCTGGCGCTGCGGGTCGCGGTGCTCACGACGGCTGCGGTGGCGGTGACACTGACGCTGGTCAGCGCCACGATCTACGTCACGGTGCGATCTGAGTTCCAGAGCTCGCTGGACGACTCGATGGTCCGCCGCGCCCAGGCGGGTGTGACGGCCGACCTCGGCAGCCTGTTCGCTGGCGGCGCCGATCCCGGCGCGCTCGCGCTCACCGACATCAAGGTGATCGTGCTGCGCTCAGGCCGCGGCGTGCTGCTGGGTACTCCCGCCGTCAGCAACTTCCCGATCCAGTTCATCGGGCTGCCCGAGCGTGAGGTGTCGCTGGGGCAGACCACCCAGTCGATTCGCACCGCGATGCTCAAGGACACGCCGTACCGCGTCGTGGCGGTGCGCTCCGGCCGCGGCGAGGCCCTGGTGATGGCGCAGTCGATGGAGTCGATCGACATGGCGTTGAAACGTCTGCAGATCATTCTCCTGCTGACCAGTGCGATCGGCGTCGCTCTGGCTGGCCTGGCCGGCTGGGCCGTGGCCGCCAACGGCCTGCGTCCCGTGCGCCGCCTGACCGCCGCGACCGAACGCGTCGCCCGCACCGCCGACCTCACTCCCATCACGGTCACGGGCACCGACGAGCTGGCCCGCCTGACCACGTCGTTCAATGCGATGCTCACGGCCCTCGACGCGTCGCAGACCCGCGAACGTCAGCTGATCGCCGATGCGGGACACGAGCTGCGCACGCCGTTGACCAGCCTGCGCACCAACATCGAGCTGATGGGACAAGCGACGGGCCAGGGCGGACGCTCCCTGACTGAGGCCGAACGCGCCGAGATCATGGGCGACGTGCGAGCCCAGCTCGAGGAGCTCACCACGTTGGTCGGCGACCTGGTCGAGCTCGCCCGCGACGAGCCGGTCCGGCGCAATCCCGAGCCGCTCGACATGGCCGACGTCGTGTCGCTGGCCGTGTCACGGGTGCGGCTGCGCGCCCTGGAAGTGGACTTCGTGGCGCACACGGCGCCGTGGATGGTGGTCGGCGAGGCTCAGCTGCTCGAGCGGGCGGTCACCAATCTGCTCGACAACGCCGCCAAGTGGAGCCCGCCGGGCGGCACGGTCCACGTGACACTCGCCGATGGCACCCTCACGGTGGCGGACGAGGGTCCCGGCATCGAGCCGGCCGATCTGCCGCACATCTTCGACCGCTTCTACCGATCGCAGGAGGCTCGCACCCTGCCGGGATCCGGACTCGGTCTGTCGATCGTCAAGCGCGCGGCCGAACGCCACGGAGGCACCGCTGAGGTGTCGTCCACACTCGGCAAGGGCACGACGTTCACCCTCACGATGCCGGCCGCGCCCACCACCTGAGCCCACCTGAGCACCCCTGTTCCGCCCTGAAATCGCAGGGCTTCTTGACTCACTCACACGTCTCTCTCAGCGGCGACTCAGTGATGGAGGACAATCTATGAACATGACTGAACCGCACGATCCCTTCGCTGCCCGCCCGTACGTCCCGCCGCCTGCGCGCACCGACGAGACCCCTGACGCCGCGGACCAGACCTCCACCGCGGAGCAGCCGGCCACCGATGCCGATCTGGCGCCGCGCGAGCCCGAGCAGACGGACGCGTCGACCACCGAGCCGACCCCTCCCGGAGCGACCGAGACGGCGAGCCCGGACGATGACACCGTGTCGACCGATCACGTCAAGGACACCGTGTCGACCGATCCGGTCATCCCCGGTACCGAGGCCTACGCGAATCGCTATCCGACGGCGCACGAGTACGCGGGGCCCGGCGCGGCGATGCCGGCCGTCGGCGCTGCCGGCGCTTCGCAGCATCCGTTCGACGACGAGCCGACGGTCGGCCTCGACTCCTACGACTCCCCCACGGATACTCCGGCCGCGCCCCCCGTGGCGCCACCGCGCCGCAAGCGCGGCCGCACGCTCGTGTCCGCCGTCGCTCTGGTCGCGCTGGCCGGCGGCGCTGGCTACGGCGGTTCCTACCTGCAGGACCGACAGAGCGACGGCGGCACGACCGGCGTCACGTCCAGCTCGTTGGACTCCGGCAACGCCACGCCCGACGCGGCTGGACGCTGGCGCGGTCGAGAAGGTCGCCGCCAAGGTGCTGCCGTCGGTCGTGCAGATCAACGTCAAGGGCACCAGCGAGAGCGGCTCTGGCACCGGCATCATCGTCAGCAGTGACGGCCGGATCCTGACCAACAACCACGTGGTCGCGGTGGCCGCCAAGGGCGGCACCATCACCGTGGCATTCAGCGACGGCACCATCACCGAGGCCGAGATCGTCGGACGCGACCCGCTGACCGACATCGCGGTCATCAAGGCCAAGGACAAGACCGGACTCACCCCCGCCACGCTGGGCGCATCGGCCGATCTCCAGGTCGGTCAGGAAGTCGTCGCGATCGGTTCGCCGTTCGGCCTCGAGAGCACCGTGACCACCGGCATCGTGTCGGCGCTGAACCGCCCGGTCACGTCGTCGGACGGCACCGGCTCCGACACCCCGACGGTGTTCCCGGCCGTGCAGACCGACGCTGCGATCAACCCCGGCAACTCCGGCGGTCCGCTCGTCGATCTGGCGGGCAACGTCATCGGCATCAACTCCGCCATCCGCGCGGGCACCTCGGTGTCGGGTCAGGCCGGATCGATCGGCCTCGGGTTCGCCATCCCGATCGACCTGGCCAAGAACATCGCGAAGCAGCTGATCGCCGGCGGCAAGGTCGAGCACGCCCAGATCGGCGTCTCGGTGCGCGGAGCGGTCTCCGGCGATGACATCACCGGCATCGGCGCGGAGGTGAACACGGTCAACTCCGGCAGCGCCGGAGCCAAGGCTGGCCTGCAGAAGGGCGACATCATCACGGCCGTCAACGGCCACGCCGTGGCCACGTCGGACGCGCTCGTCGCGTCGATCCGCGCCTACCAGCCGGGCGAGACGATCAAGGTCACGTACCAGCGCGACGGAACCACCAAGACCGTCGACGTCACGCTCGGTTCGGACCAGGACGCCGGCTAGAAGCCGCCTCCACACCACTGGCGACATCCCGTCGAGCACCAGGTCGGCGGGATGTTGCATGTGGGTGGCCGAAACCCGCGCGACGAACGGTGGTCTGGACCACTAGCGTCAGCACGTGAAGGATCGCGATCTCTCGGTGCCGGCTCTGCTGGTCACCGTTGTCCTGTGGGCTTCGGCGTTCGTCGGCATCCGCGCCGCGGCGGACAGCTTCTCCCCCGGAGCCATGAGCTTGGGCCGCCTGCTCGTCGGTGCCCTGGCGCTGGCCATCGTCGCCCGGCCCCGCCTCTCGACGATGCCGCACGGGCGGACGCTCGGTCTGGTGATCCTCTACGGCGTCACCTGGTTCGGCATCTACAACGTGGCCCTGAACGCCGCCGAGCGTGATCTCGACGCCGGCACCACTGCCCTGATCATCAACACCGGACCCATTCTCATCGCCGTTCTCGCCGGCGTCCTGTACCGCGAAGGATTCCCCAAGCCCCTCATGATCGGCATGGGCATCGCGTTCGCCGGGGTCCTGCTGATCGGGGTGTCGACCCGTGCGGACTCGACCGCGGTGGACTCCGCCAGCACGACAGGCGTGCTGCTGTGCCTGCTCGCCGCCGTCTGCTACGCCATCGGCGCCCTGGCCCAGAAACCCACGCTGGCGGTGCTGACCTCGGCGACCTCGGTGTGGCTGGGGTGTGTCGTCGGAGCCGTGCTGTGTCTGCCGTTCGCGCCCACGCTGGTGCGCGAGATGGGATCGGCCAGCGGTGCGGACATCGCGTGGCTGATCTATCTCGGCATCTTCCCGACCGCGATCGGCTTCTCCACCTGGGCCTACGCGATCAAGCGGCTCAGCGCGGGACAGGTCGCCTCGTCGACGTACCTCGTGCCGGTCCTCGCGACTCTCATCTCCTGGGCCGTGCTCGACGAGGTCCCTGCCGCGCTCGCCTTCGTCGGCGGCGCGCTGTGCCTGATCGGCGTGGCCGTCACCCGCCTGCGCCGCCGCGCCCCCGTCCCACCGAGCACTGCCGCCCCCGGCACAGTGAGTCCTAGCGCTGGCTGACGTCCGGAGCCGTGGCTGGTGAGCCGATCAAGTCGGTGACCAGGTCGCGCAGGATGCCGAAGCCGCCTTGCGTCAGGATCGATTCGGCGTGGAACTGCACGCCCCGGTAGTGCGGTCCGGCGATCAGGTGGACGTCGCCGGTCTCTGCGTCGGTCTGCACCGTCACGCCGTCGGGCAGCCCTGCGGCAGGTTCACGGGCCACGAAGGTGTTGTAGAAGCCGACGGTCTCCTCACGATCCAGGACCGGCAGCCGGCTCTGCGTCCCCTGGAAGACGATGTCCTTGAACACCACGTCCAGGCCCAGCTGGTGGCACAACGTCTGGTGGCCCAGGCAGACCGCGAGGAACGGCCGTCCGGTGTCGAGCAGCGAGCGCACCACGCCGTGCAGCACCGCCATCTTGGGGTCGTCGACGTCGCGCGGGTCGCCGGGGCCGGGGCCCACGACCACGAGGTCGTAGCCATCCAGCGCGCCGGGGGTGTACTCGTCGTGGCGAACGACGTCGGTCGTCATGCCCAGCACCCCGAAGACGTGCGACAACATGTTGACGAAGTCGTCCTCACCGTCGAGCACGACGACGCGTTGGCCCACCAGCGAGACCACCGGAGCAGCACCCGACTGGTCGCTGAGCCAGAACTGACTGAGGCGCTGGTTGCGGGACCCGAGGGCGATCAGCACCTCGTCCTCCCGGGTGATCGCGTCGAAGCCCTCCGGCGGCTCCGTCGCGGCATCGACCAGGCCGAAGGCGCTGAGGATGCCGCCGGCCTTGGCCCACGTCTCGGCGGTCTCGTACTCCGCGTCGGAGTCGCGCACCAAGGTCGCGCCGGCGGTGACCGTCAAGGAGCCGTCGAGGCCGACGTCGGCCGTGCGGATGAGGATCGGCGCATCGGCCTTGGGCAGCCCGTCGGCGTCGCGGCCGATCAGCGCGGCGATCGACGCGTAGTACCCGCGCCCCTCGGGCTCGTACTGCTTGATCAGCCGGCACGCGTTCTCCACGGGGCTGCCGGTGACGGTGGCTGCGAACATCGAGTCGCGCAGCACAGCCCGCACGTCGCGATCCGTGCGACCAGCCAGCAGGTACTCGGTGTGCACCAGGTGCGTCATCGGCTTGAGGTACGGGCCGAGCACCATGCCGCCCTCGTGACAGATGTCGCACATCATCTTCAGCTCTTCGTCGACGACCATGAAGAGCTCGTAGATCTCCTTCTCGTCGGCGAGGAACTCCAGCAATGCTGCCTTGCGGGCCGCGTACGTCTGGTGGCCGCGCACCCGGAACGTGCCGCTGATCGGGTTCATGCGCACCTGCCCGGCCTCGACGCTGACGTGCCGTTCCGGGCTCGCGCCGATCAGGTAGCGGTCGCCGGTGAAGATGCAGAACGTCCAGAACGCTCCGCGCTCACGCTCCAGCAGGCGGCGAAAGACGGTGAGCGCGCGGTCGTGCCCCCAGTCGGCCACCTGCGCCCGATACTTGCGGCCGATGACCAGGTTGGCGCCCTCACCGTTGCCGATCTCGTGGTCGATGACCTGGCGCACCAGGCCGGCGTAGTCGGCATCTGAGGTCTCGAAGCCGCCACGGTCGATCGAACTCGATCGGCGCGTCCGGCAGCTCGGCCAGCACGTCCGTGAGCGGCAGCTCGGCCCGCACATCCGCGGCGATGACCGTGAGCGGTGTGCCGTCCTGGTGCGCCTCGAAGCCCCGCTCGCGAGCCTGGGCGTACGGCACCAGCACGAGGCTGTCCCAGCCTGGGCCCTCACCTGTGGTCGACAACGAGATGTCAGCCAGCTGCTCGATGTCGGTGCGTTCGCCGCCGAGCAGCGTGACGGTGTCGGAGTCACGCACCCGGATCAGGGCGAACGCCGGTTGGGCGAGCACGTCGTGGAGGTGGGACATCGATTTCCTTGAGGGGTGACGACCGGCAGAGACAACAGTGCCCAGATCCGGCCGGTGATGGCGGTCTGGGCAGAAGTCGACAGGCCACCGTTACAGGTGGTGCCACCACGCGAGGAGGTGCCGGGCTGTCATGGCTGGAGCCTACTACGAGCGCAGCGGGTCGATGCCCTGAGCAGGTCCGTGACCCCGCTGACAGACTGACCCCATGGACATCGACGTCGACCTGATCCGCCGCGACCTGGCGCAGCTGGTCAGCATCCCCAGCACCGGCGGAACAGACGCTGAGGTGTGGGTGCAGCGATGGACCGCCGCGACCCTCGCCGGTCTCGGACTGGAGGTCGACCACTGGCGCCTGGACCTGGACGAGCTGCGGGCTCGGCCGGACTTTCCCGGCGAGGAGGTCGACCGCGAAGAGGCCTGGGGATGCGTCGGTGTCTCCGGCCCCGGGCAACCGGCACTCGTGCTCAACGGCCACGTCGACGTCGTGCCGGCTGGCGAACCCGAGGACTGGACGAACGCCGACCCATGGCACGTCCGCGAGCACGACGGCCGCTGGTTCGGTCGGGGCGTGTGCGACATGAAAGGTGGCGTCGCGGCCATCATCGCCGCCGCGCGCGCCGTCGCAGACGAACCCCTGACACGACCCTTCGCGGTGCACACCGTGATCGGCGAGGAGGACGGCGGGCTGGGCACGTTCGCCACCCTGCTGCGCGGCCACACCGGTGATGCGTGCGTCATCGCTGAACCCACCGCGCACCGCATCGTCACGGCGAACGCCGGCTCGCTCACCTTCCGTCTCGAGATCGGCGGCCAGGCCACCCACGGTTCGATGCCGCAGCACGGGCACAGCGCCATCACGGCTTTCGAGCACGTCCACCGCGCCCTGCTGGAGCTGAGCGCGCGCCGCAACGCCAAGCCGCCGAAGCCCTTCGACGCCAATCCGTGGCCGCTGAGCGTGGGCATGGTCACGGCCGGCGACTGGTCGAGCACGGTGCCGGATCGCCTCGTGGCCGAAGGGCGCTTTGGCGTCATGCCCGGAGAGTCCTTCGCCGAAGCCGAGGCCATCTTCGAGCGGACCGTCGCCGACGCCGCAGCCCAGCATCCCTGGCTCAAGCACGCCGCCCCGACCGTGACCTGGCCCGGCGGCAGATTCGCTGCTGGCCGGCTTCCGGAGGGCGATCGCTTGGCCGACGAGGTCAGCGGCATCGTGGCGGCCAGCGGTTCCGGAGCGGCCGACGTGTCCGGAGCGCCGTACGGCTCCGACCTCCGCCAGTACGCGGCAGCCGGCATCCCCACGTTGCAGTACGGCCCCGGCGACGTCAGCCAGGCGCACTCCGTCGATGAGTCGGTGTCCATCGACGAGGTCGTCCGGTGCGCCGAGGTCTACGCGCGACTGATCGTGGCGCGCTGCAGCTGACCTCTGGTGCCGACTCCTGCCCGGATCTACTCTGGGCAGATGTGCCGCAACATTCGAACCCTCCACAACTTCGAGCCCGCCGCGACCGACGACGAGGTGCAGGCCGCCGCACTGCAGTACGTGCGCAAGATCGCCGGGACCACGAAGCCGTCGAAGGCCAATCAAGAGGTCTTCGACCGCGCCGTGGCCGAGATCGCCCACGTGACCGGTCACCTGCTGGAGGACCTGGTCACCGCCGCGCCGCCCAAGGATCGCGCGGAGGAAGCGGCCAAGGCCCGCGAGCGGTCCGCCAAGCGTTTCGCCCCCACGGGGTAGTGCCGACCCGCTAGCGCTGGTCCGGCGACAGCGTCAACGGCGTGTACTCGGCGACCTCGATGATCCCGCCGGGATTGAAGCTGACTGGCTGGAGCCCGATCGGACGCCCCTCGGCGAAGGTGACGATCGTGACCTGGGCCTGGCGGCGCAGCTTGCTGCCCAGGGCGAAGGCGTAGACGGCACCGCCGGTGGAACCCGTGCTGAGTGTCGTCGTGACGCGACCGTCCGGCGCCGCAGTGTCGCTCGCATCGGCTTCGCCCGCGACGACTTCTTTCGGGCCGACCTGACGGTGCAGGTGCCCCGACAGGACCAGGTCGACACACCCCGAGCGGGCCAGATCGCGGCCCGATGCGGCGCTGTGGATGGCCGCCACGGTCGCGCGACCATCAGCGCAGGCAGCCTCGGTCAGCGCCTGGTCCTGCAGCCGAATGGCCGAGATGTTGTCGGGCTCGTTGCCGTTGTAGCCGGCCGTCAGTCCTGAGCTGCGCGGGTCGCTGCCCCCGATGAACCGGATGCCAGCGACCGTCGTCGGCGTGCCGTCGAGGACGGTGAAGCCCTTGTCCTTCATCTGGTCGACCACCGAGGTGCCGGAGTCGTGGTTGCCCGCCACGGCGACGACGTCGAATCCGCGGAACTCGCGAGCCAGCGAGTTGATGCTGAACGACTCCCAGGACGCGCCAGTGGAGGTGTCGTCGCCGAGGTCGATCAGCAGGCGCGCCCCAGCGCGGTCCGCAATCGCTCGGGCCACCGGGTCCATGCTGATGTTGTCGTGCCGGTCGGTGACCACCAGCGCCGTCGTCTCGCCGTCGCCGGCGCTGCGGACGTCGACCGTCGCGGCACTGATCGCGAGCTGGCCGTAGAACGTGAGCGACTCGCGGTACGTCGACAGGGCACCCTCGACGAGAGCCCGGCTGCCCGCGGTGGATGCGCCCTCGGAGACCTCGAGGGTCTTCAGCACCTCGTCGTCGGGGAGGGCGGGGAACACGGTGCGGATCGGCTGCCAGACGGTGGGGACCGGGCGTGGACGGTCCGGCGCCCCCACCAGGGCGAGCGCGGCGACCGTGACCAGGGCCGTGGCGACGGCACCCACCTGGACGCGGCGATTCGGCCGGCGGAGCGCGGCGACGATCTCCCGCCGTCGCGCGGGCCCGGCTGCTCGCCAGCTGAGCAGCGTCAGCAGCATGGCCAGCACCCCGAAGCCGATGCCGCGCAGCACCGCGTCGACCGCGAGCGACACGACCGCCGACCGCACCGCGGCGATCTCGCCCTCCGGCTGGCTCGCGATGATGGCGTCGCGCGCCACCAGCTGCTCAAGACTGCTGACGTCGGCCTCGCCGAGTCGGATGGTGACGCCCAGGTCGGCCGGAGCGTCCACGGGCAGCCGCAGACGGGGCAGCAGCGGGCCGAAGTCGAGCACGGCGTGTCCGCCGATCGTGGGCGACACCACGGCGTCGTGCGCGCCGATGACCACCTCGCGCTCGCCGTTGAGGAAGGTCGACGCCGCCACTGGTGTCGCGATGCCCACCCCCAGCACGACCAGCAGGAGTGCCTTCAGAAGCGTCTTCATGCCAGCTCTCGCTGCCAGCGATCGGTCGTGCCGACCGTGGTGAGCAGCTGGGTGGCACGGGTCAGCACGACGTACAGGGTGCGCCAGCCCGTCTCGGATTCGTCGATGATCTCGTCGGGTTCGATGACCACGACAGCATCGAACTCCAGGCCCTTGGTGTCGAGGCCGTCGAGCACGCGCAGCCGGTCGTCGAGGCCACCGGCCAGTGCGCTGATCTCTTCCACCCGCGAGCGGGGGGTGACCAGGGCGACGGAGCCCTCGACCTGCTGGAGCATCTGACGGGCCTCGGCCATCAGCGCCGCATCGAGCTCGGCGGCTGCCACCACGCGATGCTCCGGCCGGTGCCCCGTGCGTCGAACCGCCTCGGCGAGATCGGCGTTCTCGATCGCGTGGCCCGCGACGCTCGCCGCCAGCTCGTAGATCTCCGCGGAGTTGCGGTAGTTGGTCGAGAGCCGGAAGGCGTGCTCGGGCTTGCCCTCCAGAGCCGTGGCCCGGGCGGCGGCCGCCTCGAGCGGATGCGGCCACGACGACTGGGCCTGGTCACCCACGATGGTCCAGCTGGCATACCGGCCACGCCGGCCGACCATGCGCCACTGCATCGGCGAGAGATCCTGCGCCTCGTCGATCAGGATGTGCGCGAAGCCGTCGTCCTCGGTGCTGGTGCTGGTGCGGACGCGCTCGTCGCGGTCCTCACGCTCGCGCCGCTCGAAGCTCATCAGCTGCTTGGGCGCGTCGCCATCGTCGGAGTCCGGCTCCGGCTCCTCGCCGATCAGGTACCGCAGCTCATCGATCAGCGGGACGTCCTCGATGCTCGGGTCCCCGGACTCCCAGGACTCCTTCAGAGCCTGCTTCTCGACTTCGCTGAACCCGCCGCCGAAGCGGTCGATCAACGCTGGCAGCGTGCGCCACACGCCCACGGCGTCCACCACCGGCCACCAGTCCTCGACGAAGTCGACGAAGCGGTCGTCGGTGGTGAGCTCGTCGACGAATGCTTCCTCGCCCTTCTCCAGTGCGCGTTCACCGGACACCTGGCGCCACAGCGCGGTCGCGACCGCGGCTGGCACGCGGGCGTAGGCCTGATTGCGGCGCGACCCGGACAGCAGCTGGTGGCGCAACCGGTCGAGTCCGGAGGCGTCAAGCACCAGGACGTCGTCCTTGTAGAAGAAGCGGAAGTGCGAAGGCGCGTCCGGCGCCGGGGCGGACGCCGCGCGGGTGAGCAGCTTGACCATGCGCGACGAACCCTTGGCCGATGCCGCAACTGCGTCGTCGTGACGCGCGGCATGCAGCCCATCGACCACCTCGCCGAGCGATCGCAACGTCACGCTGGTCTCGCCGAGGCTCGGCAGCACTCGTTCGATGTAGTTCATGAACACCGACGACGGCCCGACCACGAGGACGCCGCCGGACTCGAAGCGACGCCGGTCGGAGTACAGGAGGTAGGCGGCTCGATGCAGAGCCACGACGGTCTTGCCGGTGCCGGGTCCCCCACCGATGGTGGTGACTCCACGGATCGGGGCCCGGATCGCTTCGTCCTGCTCCTTCTGGATCGTCGCCACCACCGAGTGCATGGTCGAGTCGCGGGCACGACTGAGGCTGGCCAGCAGCGCGCCCTCTCCAACGACGACGAGATCGGCGGGAGCGTTGTCGGCGTCCAGCAGATCGTCCTCGACCCCCACGACGGTGGCACCCGAGCAGCGCAGCACGCGCCGGCGCACCACACCGGCCGGTTCCTGCGCCGTGGCCTGGTAGAACAGCGAGGCGGCCGGAGCGCGCCAGTCGATCAGCAGGATCTCCCGCTCGGCGTCACGCACCCCGATGCGACCGATGTATCGGGAGTCGCCGTCGAGCATCGAGAGGCGACCGAACACCAGTCCGTCGTGGGCTGCGTGCAGCGCAGACAGACGCCGTGACGCTTGGTAGACCATGGCGTCACGCTCGACCAAGCCGCCCTCGTTGCCGACGTGGCCGCGAGCCATGCCCTCCTTGACGAGGGACCTGGCCACTTCGGCCGACGCCTCAAGGCGCTCATGCACCGTGTCGACGTACCGCTGCTCGGCAGCGATCTCCGCGCGCACTTCGCTGCGCGGATCCGATGAACTGTTCTGCGAACTCACCCCACTCCTTCACCCCCGGGCCCCTGGACGACTGCTGATCGGGAGAACTCACCAGTGTAGGCGTCGTCTGGGTGCGATCGCTGCCTGATCCGTCCCTTGGACGAATCGCGGTAGCCTGACCAGACTTTCACCCTCTGTTCCCGAGCCTCACCATGACTGACGACACGCCTCCGCCTCCGCGACCGCACCCGTCGCTCCGCGCATACTGGAGCGACGACTTCCGAGGCGTGAGGAACGCGAGGATTCACCGCACGGTGCGGTGGGCCAGGCCCCGGATTCCCCGAACGCACGGTCCAGGAGGCATCAGGCATGCGGCCGAACTCCGAACCGTCACCGCCCCGACACCGCAGCGATCAGCCTGCCGTCGTGTTCACCTCCGATCCGTCGGACGCGCGTCGATTCCCGGCGATCCCGGGCAGCACGCGCGGCCTCGGATTCCGTTCGAACCGGGAAGTGAGATCTGAGATGAGTCCCGTCATCTACCGTCCAGCAGGCTCCGGCGATCCCGAGCCTGAACGTCACGCGCGCGTCTCGATCGCGGGTCCTGGCATCCCGACCGCCGCCTCGTTCATCGACGAGACCGGGGCGACCATCGAGCCCGAACCCGTCCGTCGTCGATCTCGACGAGGATCCCGAGATCGACGACGACGAGCTGACTGCCGAGGCAGCCGATGACCTCGTCGATGACGGCGAGTCCTCCACGCCGGCCCACGCCGAGAGCGAGCTCTCTGACGACGACGACGATGACGACCTGGCTGACCAGATCGCACCGCCGGTCGCTGCCGACCGCCCCACGAGCCAGCGGCGCCCCCCGTTGCAGCGGCGCCGTCGACGCCTGCTGGGCTGGGGCTCCGACCCCTCCCCCGCACCAGAGCCGGAGCCGGCGCCCGAAGCCACGCGCAGCCCTGCCGAGCCCCCTCCTGTCGCCCCGCCGCCATCGGTCTTTGACGAGACCGTCACCGCTGAGGCCGAGTCCGACGATCTGGCCGAGGAGACCGCCGAGGACGGCGAACCGTCTGATCGCTCGCTGACTCGGTCGCGCCGCGTGCGCACGCTGCACATTGCGGCACCGCCGGTCGGACCGGCCGAGGAAGAGTCGGTCAACACCGAGAGCGCGGCCGACGAGACCGAGCTCGAGACCGGTGCCGAGTCGGGAGACGGAGTCACCCGCCGCTGAGGTCGCTGACGATCCCCGGTGGCGCCAGACGGCGCCGCCGCGCTTTGACGTCGCAGCCCCGCAGGTCGTGGAGTCACCGGCGGCCGAGCAGGCCGAAGGCCATGACGAGTCCGCCGCGGGCGAGGCGACATCCGCGCCGACCGGTGCGGTCGTGATCAGCGGTCATGTCGTCAGCACGCGTGGCCGCGGTCTCAGCGGCGTCACGGTCGTCGTGGTCGATGCCGACGACCAGGTGGTGGGCACCACGATCACCGGCCGCCGCGGTCGATACTTCGTCGACGGACTGGCTGCCGGCGCGGCCTATCGAATCGGTGCGCGCGACACGATCGACGGCGACTTCACCGACAACTGGCATGGCGGCGACGACGCCGCCAGTGCGACCGTGCTGGAACCAACCGAAGACGGCGAGGTTCCGGACATCGATGTGACGCTCACGGGTCGAGTGGCCATCGATGCCGATGTCGACGTCAAGCGCAAGAAGGTCCGGGTCGAGGTCGAGGTCATCGATCGCACCACCGGTCTCCCGGGCGAGGGAACCGTCACCATCAGCACCCACCACTTCAGCACCCGACTGCCGCTGACCGATGGACGAGCGAACATCACGTTGTTGACCGCGCGCGAGGACCAGGACGCCGCCGAACGGGACGGCCGACGGCTGCGCATCGAGTACCCGGGATCCCGGCACACCGGGCCCGCCACGCGCACGATCCGCGTGCGCTGACGTCGCTCAACCCTTGCGGCGGTTGATGAAGGCGAGCATGGCCTCGCGCGCCTCGGCGCTGCCGAACAGGGCGGCTGACTGTGCCGCGCGGGTCTCGCCCCATGCATCGATGCGCTGCACCAGATCGTGATTGAGCAGCGCCTTCGTCTCGCGGAGACCCTGCGGGTAGCCCTGAGCGAGGTCGGCGAGCACGTCCGCGACGCTGGCGTCGAGCTCGGCATCGGGAACCACCCGGGTGATCAAGCCAGCCGCCATCGCCTCGGTGGCGCCGAAGGTGCGCCCGGTGAGGAACAGATCAGCCGCCGCCCGTGAGGTGAAGCGCTCCAGCAGGGTGACGCTGATGACCGCCGGAGCCAGTGCCAGCCTCACCTCGGTGAGCGCGAACGAGACCGACTCTGCGGCGATCACGATGTCGGCCGCGCCGACGATGCCCAGACCGCCGGCCCGCACGGGTCCGCCCAGCTCGACCACGACGGGCCGCGAGGATGTCGCGATCTGACGCTGCAGCGCGATCAACGACCGAGCACCTTCCTCCATGCCACCGTCGGCGGCCTCGGAGAGGTCGGCGCCGGAGCAGAAGACCCGACCGGCCGAGCGGATCACGACGACCTTGACGGCGTCATCGGACTCCGCGGCAGCCACATGAGCGACGAGCTCGGTGACCAGCTGCTTGCTCAGAGCGTTGCGGTTGTGCTCGCTGTCGAGCGTGATCGTGGCGACGCCGTCGGCTACCGCCAGGTGCACAAGCTCGGTCATGGTGATCTCCTCGGGACTCAGTAGGACTTCGGCAGGCCCAGCGAGAACTGGGCGATGAAGTTGAGCACCATCTCCTTGCTCACCGGAGCGATGCGCGACAACCGCGACCCGGCCAGCATCTGCACCAGGCCGTACTCGGTGGCCAAGCCGTTGCCGCCGTGGGTCTGAATGGCGCGATCGACCGCGTTGCAGACCGCTTCCCCAGCAGCGTACTTGGCCATGTTGGCGGCCTCGCCAGCCCGCATCAGGTCGCCAGCGGCGTAGAGGGCTGCCGCCTTCTGAGTCATGAGGCGGGCCATCTCGATCTCGATGTACGACTCCGCCAGCGGATGGGCGATGGCCTGGTGTCCGCCGATCGGGGTCTTCCAGACCTGCCGCTGCTGCGCGTACTCGGCGGCCTTGGCCAACGCCAGGCGAGCGGTGCCCAGGGCGAACGAGGCGCCCATGATGCGCTCGGGGTTCAGTCCCGCAAACAGCTGCTCGATGCCGGCGTCCTCGCTACCGATCAGGGCATCCGCTGGCACCCGGACGTCATCGAAGAACAGCGTGAACTGCTTCTCCGGGGACACGATGCCCATGTCGATCTCGTGATGGCTGAACCCGGCGGAGTCGGTGGGAACCAGGAAGAGCGCCGGCTTGAGATTGCCGGTCTTGTGATCGGCGGTGCGAGAGACGACCAGCACGTGGCTGGCCTCGTCGACGCCCGAGATGTAGGTCTTGGTGCCCTTGAGCACCCAGTCGTCCCCGTCACGGGTCGCGGTGGTGGTGATCTGGTGCGAATTCGATCCGGCGTCCGGCTCGGTGATCGAGAACGCGAAGGTGGACGTGCCGTCGGCGAGCCCGGGCAGCAGCGCCGACTTCTGCTCGTCGGTGCCGTACTGGGCGATGATCGTGCCGACGATGGCGGGCGAGACGACCATCAGCAGCAGGGGGCTCCCGGCGGCCGCGAGCTCCTCGCACACCGCAGCGAGGTCACCGATGTCGCCGCCGCCGCCGCCGTACTCCTCCGGCACGGCCACGCCGAGGTAGCCGAGGGCGCCCGCTTCGCTCCAGAGCTCGGTCGTCTTGCGACCCTCGGCCGCAGCCTTCTCGAAGTAGTCACGTCCGTACTTGGCGCCGAGGGCGGCCACAGCCTTGCGCAGTTCCTGACGTTCCTGGGTCTCGGTGAAGGTGCTCATGCCTGATCCTCTGGTTCGGTGTCGGCGGACTCGATGACGGCCAGCACTGCGCCGGACTCGACCTGGGCGCCAGCGGTGACGTCC
The DNA here is from genome assembly GCA_963769445.1 of uncultured Actinomycetota bacterium. GTDB lineage: Bacteria > Actinomycetota > Actinomycetes > Propionibacteriales > Nocardioidaceae > Aeromicrobium. Next base: position 152,855 of record CAVYLO010000005.1, read on the forward strand.
AGCTGCGCGACGACCCCGTCGGTCGGCGCGGTGATGGTGTGCTGCATCTTCATGGCCTCCAGGACGACGACGACATCGCCCTTGGTGACCTGCTGACCTGCGGTGACCGCCACGCTGACGACCGCGGCCGGCATCGGTGCGAGCAGTGATCCCTCTGCGACGACATCAGCCGGATCGACGAACGTCGGCACGGCGCCGAACGAGAACGACCCGTCGGGCCCGTCGACGTCAGCCCCGTGGCTGTGCACGGAGACCGCGAATCGTTCGATGACGCCGTCGTCGTCGAGCACCACGAGGTCCGGAGAGGTGGAAACGACCACGAGTCCCTCGATCTGCGACTGCCCCAGACGTCCGAGCTCAGATGAGTACTCGACCTGCAGATCGGGTGCGTAGCTGCGAACGCGTGGCTGGGACGGCACGTTGCGGAACGCCGCGGGGATGCGGGTGAGCACCCGCGCGGTGGTCGACGCCGTCTCGGCCTCGGCCAGTGCGGCAGCCAGCGCCGCCTTGCGGCGCGGACGATCGTCCGCCGATGGTGCGGTCCAGTCGGCGAGCCGCTGCTCGAGCAGCGCGGTGCTGAGGTTCTCGGCGACGAAGTCGCTGTCGGTCAAGATGGCCAGCAGCAGGTCGCGGTTGACGGTCAGCCCGTGGATCCGTGAACGTCGCAGGGCCGCGGACAGCCGCCGGATCGCGTCCCCCCGATCGGCGCCGTGCGCGACGATCTTGGCCACCATGGCGTCGTAGTGGATGCCGACCGTCGACCCGGTCTCGACCGCTGAGTCGACCCGGATTCCCGAGCCCGTGGGGATGTCGAAGGCACGCAGGGTGCCGGTCTGCGGCGCCCAGTCATCCGACGGGTCCTCGGCATAGAGGCGCACCTCGATGGCGTGCCCGTATGGTTCGCCGGGGCCGTCGCCCAGCACCCTGCCCTCGGCCACGGCGATCTGCGCCGCGACCAGATCGATGCCGAAGATCTCCTCGGTGACCGGGTGCTCCACCTGCAGTCGGGTGTTCATCTCCAGGAAGAACACCCGTTCCCCATCGACCAGGAACTCCACCGTGCCGGCGCCGACGTAGCCGACGGCCGTGGCAGCCGCCCGGGCTGCGTCGTGCAGTGCGGTGCGGGTGGCGTCGGTCAGATTCGGCGCGGGCGCCTCCTCGACGACCTTCTGGTGACGCCGTTGGATCGAGCAGTCGCGGTCGCCGACGATCCACACCGTGCCGTGGGTGTCGGCCATGACCTGCACCTCGACGTGCCGGGCACCCGGCAGGTAGGGCTCGACGAACACGGTCTCGTCGCCAAAGGTCGAGCGGGCCTCGGCGCCGGCCGCCGTCATCTCGCCGATCAGGTCGGCCGGATCGGTGACGACGCGCATGCCACGACCACCGCCTCCTGCCGATGCCTTGACCAGGAGCGGGAAGTCGTCGGCCGTCGCGGTGGCCGGGTCAACGCTCAGGATCGGAACGCCAGCCTCGGCCATCAGCTCCTTGGCCCGGATCTTGGAGCCCATCTGGTCGATGGTGTCGGGGTTCGGACCGATCCAGGTCAGCCCAGCCGCCTGCACCTGGCGCGCGAAGTCGGCGTTCTCGGACAGGAATCCGTAACCGGGATGAATCGCGTCGGCACCGGACTTCTTGGCCGCTTGGATCACGAGGTCGCCGCGCAGGTACGTGTCTGCGGGCGCGTTGCCCGGCAGATGGACAGCCCGGTCCGCCTCGCGCACGAACGGGGCGTCTGCATCCGCGTCGGAGTGGACCGCCACGGTCGCCAGCCCAAGATCGCGACACGTGCGAAACACCCGCCGCGCGATCTCCCCGCGGTTGGCGACCAAGACAGACGTGATCATGATGTCTCCTCGGGTGGCGACGGCTTACCAGCAGGCCTCGGCAAGTTGTCGACTCCTCCGGGCGAGATTCACCCAGCAGGAGTGACGAACATCCGGGGCCTGCTGGCAAACCGACGACTGGTCGCGACGGGCTCACAGGCGGAACACTCCGTATCCCTCGGCGCCCTTGATGGGGCGGGTGTTGATGGCCGAGAGGCAGATGCCCAGGATCGTCCGGGTGTCGCGAGGGTCGATGACGCCGTCGTCGTAGAGCATCCCGGACGTGAAGTAGGCCAGCGACTCCTTCTCGATCTGATCCTCGATGAAGGCGCGCATCTGCACGTCGCCCTCCTCGTCGTACGGCTGCCCCTTGGACTCCGCGGCGCCCCGCGCCACGATCGAGATGACGCCCGCCAGCTGGGCCGGGCCCATCACCGCCGACTTGGCATTGGGCCAGCTGAACATGAAGCGTGGGTCGTAGGCCCGGCCGCTCATGCCGTAGTGACCGGCACCGTACGAGGCGCCGATCACGATCGAGATGTGCGGGACCGTCGAGTTGGAGACGGCGTTGATCATCTGCGCGCCGTGCTTGATGATGCCGCCCTGCTCGTACTCGGCGCCGACCATGTACCCGGTGGTGTTGTGCAGGAACAACAGCGGCGTGTCGATCTGGTTGGCCAGCTGGATGAACTGGGTGGCCTTCTGGGCCTCCTCGCTGAACAACACCCCCTGCGCATTGGCGAGGATGCCGATCGGGTGGCCGTGCAGCTGGGCGAAGCCCGTCACCAGCGACGACCCGTACAGCGGCTTGAACTCGTCGAACTCTGATCCGTCGACCAACCGGGCGATCACCTCGCGCGGATCGAACGGGAACTTCAGGTCGGTCGGCACGATGCCGAGGAGCTCCTCGGCATCGAACACCGGATCGGCGTACGTGAGCTCGGGCACCGTTCCGGCCTTGCGCCAGTTCAGGTGCTTGACGATGGAGCGGCCGAGACGGATCGCGTCATGCTCGTCCAGTGCGAGGTAGTCGGCCAGGCCGGAGACCCGGGCGTGCATCTCGGCGCCACCGAGGGACTCGTCGTCGGACTCCTCCCCCGTGGCCATCTTGACCAGCGGTGGACCGCCGAGGAACACCTTGGCGCCCTCCTTGACCATGACGACGTAGTCGCTCATGCCCGGGCACGTAGGCGCCGCCGGCGGTGGAGTTGCCGAACACCAGCGCGACGGTCGGTCGCCGGTCGGCGCTGGCCTTGGTGATGCTGCGGAACGAGCCGCCGCCGGGGATGAAGATGTCCTTCTGGGTCGGCAGGTCGGCGCCGCCGGACTCCACCAGATTGATGGTGGGCAGCCCGCACTCGTGGGCGATCTGCGCGGCCCGGTGGCCCTTCTTCAGCGTGCTGGGGTTGGACGCGCCGCCCTTCACGGTGGGGTCGTTGGCGACGATCATGCACTCGACCCCCTCGACCACGCCGATGCCGGTGATGAGGGAGGCCCCGACGGTGAAGTCAGTGCCCCACGCGGCCAGGCTCGACAGCTCGAGGAAGGGTGCGTCCGGGTCGAGCAACAGCTCGATCCGCTCGCGGGCGGTCAGCTTGCCGCGGGCGTGGTGCCGGTCGACGTAGCGCTCGCCACCGCCGGCCAGCGCCTGAGCGTGCTGCACGCCCAGATCGGCGACCCGCTCCAGCATCGCGGCTCGATTCGTCGCGTACGTCTCGCTCGTCGTGTCGACGTTCGTCGTGGTCATCCGCGTCCCCTCAGTAGCCCAACAGCTTCGCGGCCAGGTCGTTCAGAACCTCGGTGGCGCCGCCCCCGATGCCGAGGATGCGGGCGTCTCGGTAGTGCCGCTCGACCTCGGACTCACGCATGTAGCCCATGCCGCCGAAGATCTGCACGGCCTCCGACACCACCCATTCGCACGCCTCGACGGCGGTGTTCTTGGCCAGCACCGCATCCAGGATCGGGCTCTCACCGGCAGCGGCGCGTTCGGCGGCCAGCCGGCTGACGGCACGGGCGGCATCCGTGCGCCGGTGCATCTCGACCAGCTTGTGGCGGATGACCTGACGCGTGATCAGCGGCTTGCCGAAGGTCTGCCGCTCGCGGGCGTACTCGACGGTCAGGTCGAGCGCGCGCTGCGCCGTGGCGTACGCCTGGGCGGCGAGGCTGACCCGCTCGTTGACGAATTGCTGCATGACCAGCACGAAGCCGCCGTCGACCTCGCCCACGACGTTGGTGGCCGGCACCCGCACCTGGTCGAAGGTCAGTTCGGCAGTGTCGGAGCAGTGCCAGCCCATCTTCTTGAGGGGCTTGGACACCACGAAGCCGGGAAGCCCCTTGTCGATCACCAGCAGACTGATGCCACCGAAGCCCTCGCCGCCGGTGCGGACGGCGGTGGTCACGAAGTCGGAGCGCACGCCCGAGGTGATGAAGGTCTTGGCTCCGGTGACCACGAAGTCGTCGCCGTCGCGAACGGCTCGGGTGGTGATGCCAGCGACGTCGGAGCCGCCGCCCGGCTCGGTGACGGCGAGCGAGCCGATCATCTGGCCGGCCAGGGTCGGGCGGACGTAGCGGTCGATCAGATCGTCGTTGCCACTGTCGATGATGTGCGGCAGGGCGATGCCGTGGGTGAACAGGCTGGCCAGCAGCCCGGTGGAGCCGCCGCCGGCCAGCACCGACTCCGTCATGATCGTGGCGTCGACGATGTCGCCGCCCGAGCCGCCGAGCTCCTCGGCGAAGCCGATGCCGAGGATGCCGACCTTGGCTGCCTTCTCGTGCAGATCGCGCGGCAGCAGGCCAGCGTCCTCCCACGCCGGGAGGTGTGGCGCCATCTCCTTGGCCGTGAATGACGTGACCATCTCACGCAGCGCACGGCGTTCGTCGGTCTCCCAGAGGCTCATGCGATCTCCCTCGACAGCAGGCTGTCCGGGATGGAGACGACGCGAGCGCGCAGCCACTCGCCGAGCGCCTTCGCCTGCGGGTCCAGACGGGTCGACGACGACACGCCTTCTCCGAGCAGGCCATGGATCACGATGTTGACGCCACCGAGATTCGGGAGCGGGTGGATGTCGATGTCCAGATCGGCGGCCTCGGGCAGCAGTCTCCGGACAGTCGCATCATCGAGCAGGTCGATCAGCCACGCGACCGCCTCGGCTCGACGGTGATGACCGGCCGGGATCCAGACGCCGATGTTCGCGTCGCCTCCCTTGTCCCCCGACCGTGCGTAGGCGACCTCGCCGAGAGGCGCAGACTGTCCGCCGAGCGGCGCAGATTGGTCGGATCTCGGTCCGGATATCGACGATGTTGCGCCACTCGCGGGGCCGTCGTTGGTCACGGGAGGTGGCGGGATGTCTTCGCGGCGGCCGTCGGGGTGGACCACGACGTGGGGCACGTCGGTCTGCGGAAGGTAGGCGGCGCTGTAGACCCCGAACGGGGTGCCGGCGGCGGGCGGGCGCGTGACGGTGAATCCGGGATAGGACGCCAGCGCCACCTGCACGGCGGCATCGCTGAAGGAACGACCGACCGGCTCGGGCTGGGCGCTGCGAGCGTCGCACCGCAGCAGCGAGGTGGCCTGCGCCTGGGTCTGCGGATCGAAGACGTCAGTGCGGTCGAGGTGCCACTCGACCGCGTCGGGTGGCAGCGTGGCCAGGCCCGCCTCCATCTGGGCGGTGACCCAGGCAGCCTTGGCCGGAATGTCCAGCCCGGTGAGCAGGAACTCCACGCCATTGCGGAAGCCCGCCGAGCGCGTTCAGACACACCTTGGTGGTCGCGGGCGGCGCTGAACCGACGACTCCGCTGATGCGCACGCGGTCGGTCGACTCCTGGTCGACGACGATGCTGTCGAGGTGGGTCGAGACGTCCGGGTTGAGGTAGACCGGTCCCTGGATCTCGTACACCAGCTGGGCGGTGACGGTGTCCGTCGTGACCGCTCCGCCGTGCTCCTCGTGCTTGGTGATGACGCAGCTGCCGTCGGCGTCGATCTCCGCGATGGGAAAGCCGAGCGGACGGCTGGTGTCCAGGCCGGTGAAGCCAGCGAAGTTGCCTCCCGTGGCCTGGGTGCCGCACTCGATGACGTGTCCCGCCACGACCGCACCGGCCAGCTGGTCGAGGTCGTCGCGGCCCCAGCCGTGGTGCGAGATCGCGGGACCGACCACGACCGACGCGTCGGTGACCCGCCCGGTGACGACGATGTCGGCACCAGCGTCCAGGGCCGCGGCGATGCCAAAGGCGCCCAGATAGGCATTCGCGGTCAGTGCCGAGCCGAACTCGTCGGACAGGTCGCGCACGTCGTCGCCCTCGACATGGGCGATGGAGAGCGTGAGCCCCTGCCCGGCGGCGATCTCCCGCAGCTTCTCGGCCAGACCAGCTGGGTTCAGTCCGCCGGCATTGGTCACGATCTTGACGCCGCGCTCCTGAGCCAGCGCCATGCAGTCAGTCATCTGGCGCACGAACGTCTTGGCGTACCCGAGCGTGGGGTCCTTCATGCGGTCGCGGCCGAGGATCAGCATCGTCAGCTCGGCGAGGTAGTCGCCGGTCAGGTAGTCCAGGTCGCCGGCTTCGAGCATCTCGCGCATCGCCGAGACCCGGTCACCGTAGTAGCCCGAGCAGTTGCCGATCCGCACCGCGCCGGTGGCCCCGATCACCGGTCCGCCTGACGCAACGGATCGTTGCCGGGAAGACCTGCAAAGGTCTGCACGACGTCGAGCCAGTCATCGGCCGCGGGGCCCTCAGCCCGCACCTCCACGTCGTCGCGGTGCCGGCGGCGGGTGGCGAGAAGCCCGAAGTCCCAGGCATCGCCCGTCACGCGGTCGACCGCATCCTCCGGGCCCCAGGTCCAGGCGTCACCGCTCGGCGACGTGAGCTCGACGCGCACCTCGGCGGCAGGGGCCTCGCGGCCGCGCATCATGTACGCGAAGCCACGCGTGCGAACCCCGAGGTGGCACACGTGCCGGACGCGCTCGGTGCGCGGCACCTCCAGACCCAGCGACTCGGCCACGTCGTGGCTGTGGGCCCACGTCTCCATGAAGCGGGCGGTCGCCATCGAGGTCGGGCTCATCGGCGGGCCGAACCACGGGATCTTTTGACCGTCCGGGACTCCCCGCAGTGCCCGCGCGAGCTCGGCACGACCAGTGCGCCACGCGGCGAGCAGGTCAACCGGTGGGGTGAACGACAGGCGCTCGGCCTCGGTGTCGACGAATCCGGTCGGATCGGCCGCGGCGGTCGCCATCATCGCGTCGAACGCCTCTCCCCCGGCGATCGCGACCAACGACGCATCGTCGGTCCAGTACAGGTGGGCCACCTGGTGGGCCACGGTCCACCCTTCAGCGGTCGTGACGGTGGCCCAGCCGGCCGCATCCAGGTCGCCGACCCAGCCGTCGAGCTGCTCGCTCTCGGCTGTCAGGTCGTTCAGCACGTCGTTCAGCACGGTCATGAGATCTCCAGAGCGGTGTCGAGGGTGGTGGCCCAGGCGTCGAGCACCGAGGCGCGGCGGGCGGCGTCATCGCTCAGCGAGTTGGCGAGGCCGAGGCCCCGCAGGAGGTCGAGCGTCGCCTGCACGAGACGGCGGTTGTCGCCGACCGACTCGTCGACACCGAACAGCTCGAGCGCCCAGGCATGGGTTTCGCGGCCGACTCGACGCTCCAGCGGCGCCACCGCGTCGCGCAGGTCGGCGTCGGTGCGGGCGGCGACCCACAGCTCGAGCGCGGCAGCGAAGACCGGAGAGGTGAACTGCTGGCTCAGGATCTCGAGCACCGCGCGGGTACGACCAGTGGCCGGCAGGTCTCTGGCGGCCAGCCGCATGTCGTCACGTCGCAGCTCGGTGAGGTGTTCGACCGCCGCGACCACGAGCGCCTGCTTGGTCGGGAAGTGGTGCAGCTGTGCTCCCCGACTGACGCCGGCTCGCTGGCTGACGAGCGTGGTGGTGGTGCCGGACCAGCCGACCTCGACCAACGACTCGACCGTCGCCTCGAGGAGCCGCTGCCGCATGGCGCGGGTTCGCTCGGTCTGCGACACCCGCTCGCGGGTCTCGGGCTGGGAGGTCACCCCCTCAGCATGGGACCTCAGGAACAAACAGTCAACCCTGCTTTTATCTGGTTAGGCTGACACGTCGATCACGACTCGGCCGCGAATCGTGCCGTCGAGGATCTCGGCGGCCAGTCGCGGCACGTCCGACAAGGGCTCGACCACTGACAGCGAGTCGAGGGTGTCCGTGGGAAGGTCACGGGCCAGACGCTGCCAGGCCGACTCGCGCTTCGCCTGTGGCGCGTTGACCGAGTCGACGCCGAGCAGTCCGACGCCGCGCAGGATGTGCGGCAGCACGGTGGCGTTCGGCATCCCGGGCGACTCGACCAGACCGCAGGCGGCGACGGCGCCGCCGTAGCGGGTCTGGGCGAGCACGTTGACCAGCGTGGAGCCACCGACCGAGTCGATGGCTGCGTCCCAGCGCTCCTTGCCCATCGGGCGCCCTTCGCCCTGCAGCTCGGCGCGATCGATGAACGACGACGCGCCCAGTGCAGTCAGGAAGTCATGGGTCTCAGGGCGCCCTGTCGCGGCGGTGACGGTGTGGCCAGCGGCTGCGGCGAGCGCCACGGCGATCGAGCCCACTCCCCCGGCAGCCCCCGTCACGAGCAGCGCAGAACCCGGCGCGAGCCCCCACCGGTCGAGGGCGTCGAGGCAGAGGGCCGACGTGTACCCGGCGGTGCCGATGGCCATGGCGTCGCGGGTCGAGAACGCCTCGGGGATGCGAACCAGCCACTCGGGCTTGACCCGCTGGTAGCGGGTGTAGCCGCCCGACTGCGTCTCGGACATGCCCCATCCGTTGACCACCACGCGGTCACCTGCCGACCAGGCTGGGTCGCTGCTCTCGACGACCGTTCCGGCCAGATCGGCGCCCGCGATCAGTGGAGTGGTGCGGGCCATCTTCTGCGGACTCGCGACCACCAGGCCGTCCTTGTAGTTCAGCGAGGAGTACTCGACCTCGACCAGGACGGCGTGGTCCGGCAGGTCGTCGGTGGTCAGCTCGCGAAACTCAGCCGTCTGGCCGGCATCGGCATCGTCGACGACCAGGGCCCGAAAGGTGTCAGTCATGCCTCGAGTGTGTCAGGCAGCGGAGTCTGGCTCGACTGCACCGACCATGGTCTCGATGTGCGCGTTCGAGTCCACGACCGGCGGGTGGTCGAGCTCGCCAATCACCCGGCGAGCGAAGTCCGCGGCCAGCTGCAGCGCGAGCTCACTCTCGGGCAGCGCCTTGCCCAGCACGGGGAAGGCATGCACCTGCTTGCGCCACAGATGCGTCTCGACCTCGACACCCTGGGCCGTGAGCGCCAGGGCCATGGCCTCGACCTCGGGCCGCAGGATCTCGTCCTCCGCGGCCACCAGGAAGGTGGGCGAGGTGATGTGCTCGGTGGCCTCCAGCGGCGACACCTCACCCTCCATCTGAACGCCCTCAGGCATCCAGCGAGGACGGATCTTGGTGATCTTGGCCAGCGGCAGGTACGCATCGCGAGCCCGCACGACCCGCTGCACGTCCTTGTCGAACCGGTCCGGATCCAGGCTCAACAACGGTGAGAAGCCGATGACGCCGGCCGGCGGGGTGAGCCCACGCAGCGTCGCGATCTCGGCGACCTTCATCGTCAGGTAGCCACCAGCGGAGTCGCCCGCGACGACGATCTTGTCCGGGTGCGCGCTGATGTCGAGCAGTGCTTGATAGGCCGTGATGGCGTCGGACACCGAGTCGGCCACCGTGCCCTCGGGCAGCTGCACGTAGTCGACCGAGATGACGGTGGCGCCGCTCTTGCGCGCGAGCCGTTCGCAGACCCGTCGGTGCGACTCGAGGCCGCAGGAGAAGAAGCCGCCGCCGTGCAGATACATGATTGTCAGATCGCTGTCCGGTCCGTGCCGGTGGGTCATCGCCTCCACCGGAACCCCGCCGAGCTCGAATCGCACGGGGACGACGTACCGCGACCGGCGTCGCCGGGCCGAGAGCTTCTCGGTGCGGCGCATCCAGACGATGGTGCGGTCACTGACCGGCGCGATGTGCAGGAGCGGCTTGAGCATCATCCGCGCACCGCGCTGCACGAGCCACGAGCGCCAGCTCACGGACTCGTGCACGACTGCACTGTCGTACACGACCTTCATCGGGCTGCGAGACAGCCGGGGCAGCGCCACCGGTCGCTGAAGGCGGGGCAGCTCCACTCGCCGAGCGCGCGCGGGAGCGGTCACGATGCCGAGGAGCGCCACCGCGCGGTTGACCAGTGCAGTAATCCACATGCCTTCGACCATACTTGTGGTATGTGGCTTAGACAAGTGAGCCACGTCCCATTTGCGCAGGTCAGAGGGTTTTCAGTCAGCCGTGAAGCGGGCGTCTACCTCGACGTGGATGACGATTTCATCGGGTGTGATGTTGAGCTCGGCGCCCGCGCCGGTGTCCTCGGACATCATCGCGAAGCGGGGCGCGCCCGCTGCGCCGAGCGCGTCGCCGAGCATGCCGGGGTCGGCGAACTGCTGAGGGACGACCTTGCCCTTGCGGACCGCGTTGGCGAACACCTGGGCCTTCTGCACCGCATCATCGACGGCGGCCTTGCGAACCTCGGCCTCGTAGCCGCGCCGATTCTTGGCGCTGACGTCCCACGTGACGTGGGCGATCTCGACGCCGACGCGCCCCGACCAGTAGTCGAGGAAGCCGCTCATGCGTTCGAAGTCGCCGAATTCCGAGCGCACCTCGATGCGGGCCACGTGGTGCAGCTCCTGGCGCGTGCCGTCCGGCGAGTACGGCCGGTGGCTGAAGACGCGCACCTGGTCACACGACCACGCGATGACCGCGCCACGGTCGTGCAGCTCCTGCAGCTGGCTGACCAGTGGCTCCTGCACCGCGACGGCGTCCTGGAAGACCTCCGCCTTGTCGGTGCCCTCGATGGCCACGGCCATCGAGATCAGCGCCCGCTCAGCTGGGTACCGCTCCTCGGCCGATCCGCGCACCGTGATGTCCAATGTCATGCGCCAAGTGTGCCGCATGACGCATGCCACACGGGCAGACTCTGACCAGACGCCGTCGATTGCGATACATTCCACATAGTCGGATTATTTGAAATCAGGAGCTCCCATGCCGCCCACTCCCCCCGCCCGCGATCCCCGCCACGTCCATGACGCCGTCATCATCGGCACCGGATTCGGTGGCATGGGTGCGGCCATCCAGCTGCACCGCGACGGCTTCGACGACCTGGTGATGCTGGAGCGCGAGGACGACCTGGGCGGCACCTGGCACGTCAACCGCTATCCCGGTCTGGCCGTCGACATTCCGTCGTCGACCTACTGCTACTCCTTCGAGCCCAACCCCTCGTGGTCACGGATGTACGCACCCGGCGCCGAGCTCAAGGCCTACGCCAACCGCGTCGCCGATCGATACGACCTGCGCCGCCACATGCGCTTCGACACCGTGGTCACCACGGCGCAGTGGCACGAGGACAGCCAGACCTGGGCCGTCACGACCGCCGCCGGCGAGGAGTACCGGGCTCGGCTGATCTTCACCGCGACGGGTTTCCTGTCCCAGCCCAAGATGCCCGACATCGAGGGCATCGACTCCTTCGCCGGCACCGTCGTGCACACCACCCGCTGGGACGACGCGATCGACCTGGACGGCAAGCGCGCCGCCGTGATCGGCACCGGCGCCACGGCGGTCCAGCTGATTCCGGAGATCGCTCCCCGCCTGGCCGAGCTGACGGTCTTCCAACGCACTGCCATCTGGGTCACGCCCAAGAGCGACGCGGAGATCCCCGATCGGGTGCAGAAGCTCTACGCCCGAGTTCCGTTGACCCAGCGCGCCGTCCGCGGGATCGGCACCGGGATCCTCGAGGCGATCATGGTGACCGGAGTGCTCAAGTACAAGAAGGTGTCGTGGCTGAACCACCGCGTCGAGAAGTGGGCGCTCAGCCACCTGGAGAACCAGGTCGAGGATCCCGAGACCCGGCGCAAGCTGACCCCCGACTACTCCTTCGGCTGCAAACGCCCGACCTTCTCCAACACCTACTTCCCCACGTTCAACCGGCCGAACGTGCACCTGGTGACCGACCCCATCGCGCGGGTCGAGCCCGACGCGATCGTGACGGCTGACGGAAGCCGCACCGAGATCGACGTGCTCGTGCTGGCCACCGGATTCAACCTCTGGGACACCAACTTCCCCGCCTTCCAGATCATCGGCCGCGGCGGCCGCGACCTCGGGAGCTACTGGCGCGAGAATCGCTTCCAGGCCTACCAGGGCGTCAGCATCCCCGGCTTCCCCAACCTGGTGTCGCTCAACAGCCCGTACTCGTACTCGGGCCTGTCGTACTTCACGACGATCGAGTCGCAGATGCAGCACATGCACCGCCTGTTGACGGAGGTGAAGCGGCGCGAGGCGACGTCGTTTGAAGTCACCGAAGAAGCCAACACCCGGTTCCTGGACGAGATGACCCGTCGGCTCGAGGACTCGGTGTTCGTCAACGGCAGCTGCGGAACCTCGCGCAGCTACTACTTCAACCAGCACGGCGAGGCGACCCTGTTGCGTCCGACGTCGACGCTCAACGCCTTCCGCTCGCAGGCGCGCTTCCCACTGGCTGACTATGCGTACGTGTCATAGATAGATCACCAGCGACAAACGTGAGGTTTACCTCACGATAGGATTCTGGCGTGGTCACCCTTCAAGATCTGCAGGTCTCGACGCTCGGCGAGCCGACGCTGCCCTCGCCGCTGGCGCCCTACATCGCCGGACGGGCGACCAACGAGTACTACGTGGGTGAGACCGACCGCATCCTGTTCGACGACACGGTCCAGCTGATCGAGTCGCGGGGCGTTCCGCTGTCGCAGCTGCCGACCTTCGAGACGGGCGGCCCACGCCAGCGATTGTTCTTCGACTCAGCCACCACGCGCGTGGGCATCGTCACGTGCGGCGGACTGTGCCCCGGGCTCAACGACGTCATCCGCGCGCTCGTCCTGGAGCTGCACACCCACTACGGCGTGCGCGACGTGCTCGGATTTCGCAACGGCTACGCGGGGATGGTGGCCGACAGCGGCCTGGAACCGATGGTGCTGACGGCCGACAGCGTGGCCCGCATCAACGAGCGCGGCGGCACGATCCTCGGGTCGTCGCGTGGCGCGCAGGATCCCGTGGCGATCGTCGACCGGTTGGTCGAGCTCGCGGTGGACATCGTGTTCGTGATCGGTGGTGACGGCTCGATGCGTGGTGCTCACAACATCTCGCTGGAGATCGCCCGGAGGTCGACCCGCATCGCGGTCGTCGGTGTGCCGAAGACCATCGACAACGACATCCCGCACATCGGGCAGAGCTTCGGCTTCTCGACCGCGTTCGGCAAGGCAGCGGAGTCGATCAAGTCAGCACGCGTCGAGGTGGAGGCCGCGCTCGGCGGCGTCGGCATCGTCGAGGTCATGGGCCGGCACGCCGGGTTCATCGCCTGCTACGCAGCACTGGCGAACCACGACGCCGACTTCGTGCTGATCCCCGAGGTCGACTTCACCCTCGACGGCGAGAACGGTCTGCTGGCAGCGTTGCGGCGACGGGTCGCCGAAAAGGGCAGCGCCGTGATCGTCCTGGCCGAGGGCGCTGGGCACCACCTGCTGCAGGCCAGCAGCACGACTGACGCCAGCGGCAACGCGGTGCTCGGTGACATCGCCGGCCACCTGCGCGACGCGATCACCAAGGACTTCGCCAACGAGTCGCGTCCGCTGACGATGCGCTACTTCAACCCCGGATACGCGATCCGCTCGGTGCCGGCCGATCCGTCGGACTCCGTCTACTGCGCCCGCCTGGCCCAGACCGCGGTGCACGCGGCGATGTCGGGCCGCACCGACATGGTCGTCGGCCGTCGGCGGCACCGGTTCGTGCACGTGCCGATCCCGCTGGTCACCCAGGAGGGCTCACACCGCGTCTCCCCCGATGGCGACCTGTGGCTCTCGGTCCTGGAGAGCACCGCCCAGCCCTTCGTGATGTCCTGAGGCCGAGCTCGTTCGGTCGTTCGGTTTACCAGCAGGCCACGGACTTTCTTCACTCCTGTGGGCGAATTCGCCTGAAGGAGTGGAGACATGCCGTGGCCTGCTGGTAAACCTCGAACCGGGGCGGCGGGCTAGCGGGGGCTGCCGCCGAGGACGCCGGCGTCGAAGGCCTTGAGGACCGATGCCTTGTCGGACGCGGTCAGGTCGCCGTCGGTGACGGCGGTGTCGAGGCGCTCGGAGAGCTTGGCGCGCCGGTCCGTGGTGCGCTCGGTGCGCTGCTCCTCCATGGCCGCGGTGACCTTGGCCTCGGAGATGCCAAGCTCCTTGGCGAGTGCGCTGGCGACGGTGGCCTGACGCTCGTCGCGCTCGAGGCGTTCACCGTCGGCCTTCCGATCGGCCTTCAGGTCCTCGCGCACCGCCTTGAGCGCCGCGGTGAGCTTGTCCTCGCTGACGCCCAGCGCCTCGGCGAAGGCTCCCGCGTCGCGCGCTCCGACGCCGTGTCCGCCGCGGTGTCCGCTCTTGGACCCCTCGCTCTGGCTGCTGTCGGTCGTCTCGTCGTCGGCGCTGGCCACGGCCACGCCTCCGATCACGAGTCCGGCGGCCGCAACCGCTCCGGCCACGCCGGTACGCATCATCGTGTTCTTGTCCATGGGATTCTCCTCGTGTCGCTGTCCATCGGGTGGATTCCCCACCATGACGGTCGAACCTGTCACCAGCCTGTGCGCCGGTCGTGAATCCGTGACTCCGCTCACAGGAACCTTCCTCCGCCCGTCTCACGATGTGAAACGGGTAGCCCATTCTGCAAGACGGTGGCAGGCTCGTACCCATACCGACCCACCAGGAGCCACAGCCATGAGCGACAACTGGACTTTCGAGACCAAGCAGATCCATGCCGGCCAGGTGCCGGACCCCACGACCGGAGCCCGCGCGCTGCCGATCTACCAGACCACGTCGTATCAGTTCCGCGACACCCAGCACGCGGCCGACCTGTTCGGTCTCGCCGAGCCGGGCAACATCTACACGCGCATCATGAACCCGACGCAGGACGCCGTCGAGCAGCGCATCGCCGCGCTCGAGGGTGGCGTGGGCGCCCTGCTGGTCGCGTCCGGTCAGGCCGCCACGACCGGAGCCCTGACCAACGTGGCCGAGGCCGGCGATCACATCGTGGCGTCCGCAAGCCTCTACGGCGGCACCGACAGCCTGCTGCGCCACACCTTCCCGAAGCTGGGCATCAACGTGACGTTCGTCGATGAGCCGAACGACCCCGACGCCTGGCGCGCCGCCGCCCAGGACAACACCAAGGCCTTCTTCGGCGAGACCATCGGCAACCCCAAGGGCGACATCCTCGACCTCGAGGTCATCTCGGCGGTGGCCAAGGAGGTCGGCGTCCCGTTCATCGTCGACAACACGGTGGCGACGCCGTACCTGCTCAACCCGCTCAGGCATGGCGCTGACACCGTCGTCCACTCGGCCACCAAGTACCTCGGTGGACACGGCACCGCCATTGCCGGCGTCGTCGTCGACGGCGGCACGTTCGACTACGCGGCTCACGGCGACAAGTTCCCGGGATTCACCACCGCCGATGCGAGCTATCACGGCTTGGTCTTCGCCGACGCTCTCGGACCGGCTGCCTACATCGCCAAGCTGCGCGTGCAGTACCTGCGCAACGTCGGACCTGCGGCCTCTCCGTTCAACGCGTTCTTGATCGCCCAGGGTCTGGAGACGTTGAGCCTGCGGATCGAGCGTCACATCGAGAACACGCGCGCCGTGGCCGAATGGCTCGCCGCTCGCGAGGACGTCTCGAAGGTCACGTGGGCCAGCCTCGACGGCAACCCCTACAAGGAGCTCGCGGACAAGTACGTCCCGAAGGGCTCGGGCGCCGTGCTGACCTTCGAGCTGCCCGGTGGCATCGAGGCCGGCAAGGCCTTCATCGACTCGTTGGAGCTTTTCAGCCACGTCGCTAACATCGGTGACGTGCGCAGCCTCGCCATCCATCCCGCCAGCACGACCCACTCGCAGGGCACGCCCGAGGAGCACGCAGCAGCTGGCGTGACCCCCGGCTTGGTGCGCCTCGCCGTCGGCATCGAAGGCATCCAGGACATCCTTGCCGATCTCGACGCCGGGTTGCGCGCCGCGAAGTGACGACCACAGCCCGCGTGGATCCCCCGCTCGTCACCGGTGCGTGGCGAACGGGGGATCCCGTGGGCGACCGTCAGTTCGCCGACATCGGCGCACTGACCTTGGAGTCGGGCACGACGTTGCCCGACGTGCGTCTGGCGTTCGAGACCTGGGGGACGCTCACCACCACCCCCGAGGGCGGCAGCAACGCGGTCCTGGTCCTGCATGCTTTGACCGGCGATTCTCACCTCCTTGGCGGAGTCGGGCCCGGGCATCCGAGTCCCGGCTGGTGGGATGCCGTCGTCGGGCCTGGTCAGGCGATCGACACCGACCGCTTCTTCGTGGTCGCGGCCAATCTGCTCGGTGGCTGTCAGGGCTCGACCGGACCTGCCAGCCTGAACCGTCACGACCTGCCCTGGGGCGGGTCGTTTCCGGCGTTGACGGTCCGTGACCAGGTCGCCGCCGAGGTGGCCCTGGCCGATCAGCTCGGCATCGACCGCTGGCACGGTGTGATCGGCGGTTCGGCCGGCGGCATGCGCGCGCTCGAATGGGCTGTGGAACATCCCGCACGCGTGGATCGCTTGCTGCTGCTCGCCACCTCGGCGGCAGCATCCGCCGAGCAGATCGCCCTGTCGCGCACGCAGGTGGCCGCGATCCAGGCCGACCCGGCCTACGCCGACGGCAACTACTACGACGCGGCCCGCGGTCCGGTGGCTGGCCTGGATCTGGCCCGCCGCATCGCCCACATCGCCTATCGCAGCGAGGCCGAGCTGGACCAGCGGTTCGGGCGACAGGTGCAGGACGACGGCCGCTGGGCGGTCGATTCCTACCTGCAGCACCACGGGGCCAAGCTGATCGCCCGGTTCGACGCGAATTCCTACATCGTGCTGACCTCGGCGATGGACAGCCACGACGTCGCCCGCGGACGCGGCGATCTGGCAGCCGCGCTCGGTCGCATCTCGGCGCGCACGATCGTTGCCGGCATCGATTCCGATCGCCTGTACCCGGTGCACCAGCAGCAGCAGCTCGCCGACCTCATCCCGACGTCCGGCCCGCTGCAGGTGGTCGAATCACCACACGGCCATGACGGTTTCCTGGTCGAGTCCGACCAGGTCGGCGCGCTCCTGCGCGACTTGCTGGGCTGACCCGCTAGAGGGTGTGGCGGCGGGAGACGGCCTCGTAGAACGCGGTCGACTCCTTGCGCCACAACAGCGCCAGGATGGCGGCCGCGACGAACAGCTGGATGGCCGACAGCACCAGACTCAGCGAGTCGTACTGCTCGCCCGCGAGACCGACCGCGAAGAACACGGCGTTCAGGCCGCCCAGCACGGAGGCGACGATGCGCGCCCACGCGCGGCCCTGACGGTTCTTCAGAGCCATCCAGAGCCAGACGGCGGCGCCCAACACCCCCATGGCCACCGCGAAGGTGATGCCGACGGCAACGGCGGTGTCAATCAGGTCGTCGGTGATCTCCGGATCCGCGTCACGCATCTGCTCGGCCATGCGGATCTTGAACGACCCGTACGTGCCCATGCTGGCGATGACTGACAGCACGCTGACCACCGCGCCGGCCCACATCAGCCGCACCGCGCGCACGATCGAAGGGGGCGGGTTCAGGTCCGGCTGCGGGACGCCGGACTGCGACGCCGCGCCGCCCTCTTCCGGTGATGTCGGAAAGCTGGGGAGACCAGCGGAGCCGAATGGCTCGAGGGGCTCGTCTGGCGGTGTGCTGGTCATGATTCCCTCCGACGACGATGACGGTGCGGCACCACCCTACGTGCAGGGGCGGCGCCGCTGACCGATCAGACCATGCGCCGCACGACGCTCAGGGGCGCGTGCTTCATGACCTGACCGAGCGGGGCCCAGGGCCAGGTCGGAATGGCAGCGTCGACGACTTCGCGATCGATGGCCTTCACCAGGGCGCGCGAGCCGGTCTCGGTGTCGACCATGAGGCGAGCCTCCTGCTCGATGCCCTCGTTCATCTCCGAGGCGATGTAGCCGGGGAACAGCGTGGTGACCTTGATGTCATGGCCCTTGCGGCCGAGCAGGTCAGCCCGGATGCCCTCGGCGAGGTGCGCGACGCCGGCCTTGGTGGCGGCGTACGTGGCCATCGAGGACGGCATGCCACGCATCGCTGACATCGACGAGATCATCACGAGGTGGCCGGCCTTGCGCTCGTAGAAATGCTCCATGGCCGCTTCGCACTGGGCGAGCGCAGCGACGAAGTTGGTCTGGGCGGTCTGGAGGTTGGCCTCGAACTTGCCGGTGCCGATGCGTCCGCCCTTGCCGAGGCCAGCGTTGACGATGACGCGGTCCAGACCGCCGAGCTCGGTGATGGCTTCCTTGAAGACTGAGAACACCTGGTCGTGGTCGTTGACGTCGAGTCCGTGCACCGACACGGCAATGTCTGGATGCGCAGCGAGCAGCTCGTCGCGCAGCGCTTCGAGGCGGTCGACACGCCGGGCGGTGAGGGCCAGGTGATGGCCCTTCTCGGCCAGGACGCGAGCCATGCCCGCTCCCAGACCCGAGCTCGCTCCGGTGATCAGCACGTTCTTGCGCATGTCAGTCCTCGCGTTCAGACTCTCGTGGCCATGTGGACAGCGGCCTTGGCCACCTCACGGTAGTAGAGCGGTCGACAGAACCGCTGGGGGCGTCGGCGGTACGCCGGATGTGCGCGATGTTCAGTGGCCGCCGTGGGCGCCGTGGGCGGTGTCGCAGGCCTGCACCTGGTTCTTGCCCACCGATGCCGGCCGCGACCCGTCGAGCGCCGAGAAGGGCCCGCAGGGTGCTTCTCGATCCACACGTGGATCATCGGCACCTCGCCACCCTTGCTCGAACGCGGCGGGCAGGGGCCACCCGGTTCCGAAGGTCCGAGACCTTGCCATCGGTGAAGCACAGGTTGTCGTGCACGTGCCACTGCGTCAGTCGGCCGCCCAGCTCGGGGACGTCGTCCAGGGTGTCGCCGTCGTCCATCATGAACATGGCCGACACCAGCTTCTTGGGCGTGACCGACGTGTCGAAGACCAGCGACTCGGGGTAGTCCGGGTCGAGCATCTGGTCGTCGGTCATGTTGGCCGGACTCATGTAGTGCTCGTAGCCACCAATCTGACCGTCGCCGATGGAGAAGAAGCCCATCGACTCGACCTCGGCCGCGTTCGCGAACTGGGGCAGGCGCAGCAGGGTGACCGCCACCATGTTCTCGGCCGCCGCCTGCTGCTGCGGCGTCACGCCCTCGACTCCACCGAGGTCGATCGGCAACGCCGGGTCGTAGGGCTTGGCGACGGCGGTGACGTCGTCCGCGCCGTGACTGCCGGCGTGCTGATGTCCGTTGGTCGCGAGCATGCCGGGGACGGCCAGCGCCGCCACAGCCACCGCCACGACACCCGTCGTCTTGGGACGGCGAGCCACGACCGCGGCGCCGAAGCCGGTCAGGTGCGCCACGGTGGCCAGGACAGCCACCCCAGCCAGACCGGCCGCCAGCAGATCTGCTGTCTGCACGGCCTCGGCCGTGTCCAGACCCTCCAGCGGCAGACCGACCAGCTTGGCCAGACCCCATCCGACCACCAGACCGATGTTGCCCAGGGCGCCAACCGTCAGGAGCAGACGACCGGGACGAGCCAGCGCGACAGCGCCGACTCCCACCTGGAAGACGGCGACCAGCGTGAAGGCCAGCGCCGCGCTGCGATGCTCACCATGGGTGCCGATGGCCGTCGCGTGGATCGCTCCGGCTGCCAGCGAGGCAGCACCGGCCAGCGCCAGCCAGCCGAGCGAACCCAGCGCGATCAGCGTGTGCAGCGGATGTTCTGACGCCGGCGGCTGAGGAGCCTCGGGGCTCGGCGGACGCTCAAGATCGATGGTCACGGGTTCCCTCCCAGACACGAAACCCCGATTCTACCCGCCGACCCGGTCAGCGGCGCGATGGTCGAAAACCAGCTTCGACGAGGTGTGGAAACTGCTGTGCTGCCGGGAAGAAGTGTCAGTGGCGGCGGCTAGGTTGGAAGCATGTTCGAGGACGCATCCGGGGCCAGTGTTCTGGCTCAGGTGCGTTCGCACGACGTTCGATCCGCGTCCGCTCGAGGCCGGATACGAGCGCATCGAGGCCATCACCGCGCTGGACCGGCTGATCCGCCAGGCGCAGGCCGAGCAGACCGTCCAGGTCGTCGCCCTGCATCGCGAGCGGTCCCAGATGATGGGTCTGGGCGATCCCGATCCCGGGCTCACCGTGGCCGGCGAGGTTGGCATGGCCCGCAACATCGGACCGGCCGTGGCCGGCACACCAGCTCGCCGTCGGTCTCGGGCCTGGCCCGACTCCCCCAGGTCTTCGAGCTGTTCAAGACCGGCATCATCCCCGAATCCGTCGCCCGGGCCGTGGTCCGCGAGACCGACGCCCTGGACGTCGACGACCTGTCGTCGCGGACGCCGAGATCGCACCCTTGCTGCCCGGGTTGACCACCATCCGCGCCGGCCGCG
The DNA here is from genome assembly GCA_963769445.1 of uncultured Actinomycetota bacterium. Lineage (GTDB taxonomy): Bacteria > Actinomycetota > Actinomycetes > Propionibacteriales > Nocardioidaceae > Aeromicrobium. The sequence goes on from CAVYLO010000005.1 coordinate 173,248, forward strand.
CCGCCGCACGAGTCGTCATCGGGCTGGACGCAGACGCCGCCCACGAACGAGCGGTCAAGAACCGTGCCCAGCGCCCGGGTCGAGATGCGCTCCGACCCCGACGGCACCGCCGAGCTGTGGGTCCGCGGACCGGCCGAGAAGATCACCGCCGCCTACCAAGCCCTCGACACCTGGGCGGTGGGACTACGGTCCACCGGCGACCCCCGCACCCGCGGCCAGATCATGGTCGACACCCTCGTCGAACGCGTCACCGGACTGGCCTCAGCCGACCACATCGACGTCGAGATCCAGCTCGTCATGGACGCCCCCACCCTGCTCGGCGACGGCGACACCCCCGCCGAGCTCATCGGTCACGGACCCATCGCACCCTCGGTCGCCGACGACCTCATCGCCACCGCCCGCAACGCCTCGGTCCGCCGACTGCTCACCGACCCCATCGACGGCACCCTGCTCGTCAGAGAATCCAGGCGGCGACTGTTCGACGGCCGCCAACGCGCCCACATCAGGGCCCGCGACCAGTACTGCCGCCAACCCGGCTGCGAATGCGGCATCCGCGAGACCGACCACATCTACGCCTACCAACACGGCGGACCCACCACCCTGACCAACGCCCAAGGACTCTGCAAGACCTCCCACCCATCAAGCACCAACCCGGCTGGAACGTCACGACCCACGGCAAGACCGTCACCTGGACCACCCCCACCGGCCACACCTACCGATCCAACCCACCACCCCTCCTCGGCCACCTACGCCAATAGGAGCAACACGGTCGGGCTTGGCAGGGCTCTCGGTCTCAGCGGAAGCTGAGCATGTCCGACGGGACGTGGGTGTGCTCGTTGAAGGCGAGCAGGCGGCGGCCGCCCTGGCCGATGATCACGGTGGTGACGCTGGCGTTGATGACCACCCGGTTCATGGCGATGAACAGCGAGTCGTCGCCAACCAGCAGGTGCGACGCGACCAGACCGATCGGGCCGCCGGAGGTGAAGACGGCCACCGACTTGCCGGAGCCGGCCTCTTCGGTGGCGGCGTCGAGCGCACCGAGGACGCGCGCCCGGAAGAGATCGAACGGCTCGGGTCCAGCGATCCCGCCGGCGACCCACTCGGTCAGACGAGCGTCGAGGATGGCCTGGAAGGCCTTCGCGTCGGTGGGTCGCGAGGCGGCATCGGTCGCGTCGGCGAGACCGAGGTGGTCGTACTCGTTCCATCCGGCGTCGACGTCGTACAGGTCGCCGTCGATGGCGTCGATGGCCGCGACCGCGGTCTGGGCGTGCCGCTTCATCGAACCGCAGACCGACCAGGTGGGACGGAAACCGCCTGCCTCCCACGAGGCGCCGAGAGCGCCGGCCTGCCGGTAGCCGAGCTCGGACAGCTGGTCGTAGTCGTCGCTGCCCCACGAGGCCTGCCCGTGCCGCACCAGATGGATTGCTCCCACGCCAGCGAGGTTATCGGCACGCGAAAGGGCCGGCCGCCCCGGAGGAGACGACCGGCCCTGTCACACGGAGATCACGCCGGCGGCGAGAGCACCGCGTCGATCAGGTACACCGTGGCGTTGGCGGTCTTGACGCCACCACAGATGACGTTGGCGCTGCTGTCACCGACGGTGATCGTGTCACCGGAGCCGGAGACCTTGAGGTCGGCGCCGTTGACGGTCTTGAAGGTGCCGTCGATGTCCGCGGGCGCGATCTGGCCGGGGATGACGTGGTACGTCAGCACGCTGGACAGGGTGTCAGCACCCTCGGGGGTACCGAGCGTCTTGACGGTCTCCTCGGGCAGGGCCGCGAACGCGTCGTCGACCGGCGCGAACACGGTGAACTCGCCACCGTTGAGCGTGTCGACCAGGTCGACGTCGGGGTTGAGTCCGACCGGAGACCGCAGCGGTCAGGGTCTTCAGCAACGGGTTGTTGCTGGCGGCCGTGGCGACCGGGTCCTGCGACATGCCCGAGACCGAGCCGGCGCCGTCCGGGACAGCAGCGGCGTAGTCGGCGCAGCCGGCACCGACGAGATCGGCGGCCGGGTCAGCAGCCTCGTCGGGGGCAGGCGGAGGTGTTCTCGTCGGCCGGCGCGTCAGTCGACTCGTCCGAACCGCAGGCTGCGGTGAACAGTGACAGAGAGGCAACCGCGGCAACGGCGAAGCTCTTCGTGGTCGTACGCATGATGTTTCTCCTTGTGTTGGGGTGTTGATGCTTATTCGACGCGGAACTGGACGCTGTGCCAGCCGGTCGTGCCGTTCGGGCGGATACGTGCCCGATCGGACGTCTGGGTCTCACCGTCGGCGTTGGTCGCCCGGACGGTGAGCTTGTGGTTGCCCGAGGTGAGCTCGGGCGACGCGAAGGACCACTGGCGCCAGGTCTCGATGGTGTCCTCGGTCGCCAGGGTGGCGTCCTGCCAGTCGTCGTTGTCGACCTTGACCTCGACCTTCTCGATGCCGGAGGACTGCGCCCAGGCGACGCCGCCGAACTTCACGGCACCGGCCTTGAAGGTCTGGAACGAGGTGGGGACGTCGATGCGCGAGGAGAACTTGATCGGCGCCTCGGCGTCGTAGTCGCGGGTCGTCCAGTAGGCCTTGAAGTCGGCGAACCGGGTGACCTCGATGTCGGTCAGCCACTTGGTGGCCGAGACGTAGCCGTACAGGCCGGGAACGACGACGCGGGCCGGGAAGCCGTGCACCAGCGGGAGCGGCTCGCCGTTCATGCCGATGGCGATCATCGAGCTGCGCTCGTCGGTCCACGTGTCGAGCGGGGAGCCACACGTCCAGCTGTCGGCGCTCGTGGTCTTGATGGCGTCGGCACCGGCCTTGACGCCTGCCATCTCCAGCAGGGTCTTGGTCTCGACACCGAGCCAGACGGCGTTGCCCACGTACGGGCCGCCGACCTCGTTCGAGACGCAGGTCAACGTGACGCGGTGCTCGACCAGATCCATGTCCAGGATGTCGCGGTAGGAGAGGTTGAGCTCCTTGTCGACCATGCCGTGGATCCGCAGCGACCAGTTCTCGGCCGGCACGTCGGGGACGCTCAGGGCGGTGTCGATGCGGTAGAAGTCGCGGTTCGGGGTGATGAACGAGCTGACGCCGTCGACGTCGACCTCGACACCGGCCGGAATCGGGCGGCGCCGGCGTGGCGGCCGTCGGAAGCGTGATGTTGGCCCGCGACTCCTTGGCGGCAGCGCCGCCGAAGACCCGGGTCAGTCCTCCACCGATGGCGGCGACGGCGGCCACGCCGAGCGCACCGATCAGGAAGGCTCGACGCTCGAAACCGTCAGTGGAGCCGAGCTCGCCCTTGACGACGCCCATGCGGCGCAGCAGGTACGTCATCACCACGATGGCGACGAGTGCGGTGAGCAGCGTCGGCAGCAGCACGATGATGCGGTTGGCGGTGGCCGTGCGATCGAAGAGCGCGGCCAGGAAGGCGATGAGACCGAAGGCGCCCATGGCGCCGACCGCGACGCGCGGCTTCGTGACACCGATGGCGCCGGCGACTGCAGCCACGATGGCCAGGGTGACCACGACGCCGCCGATCAGCACTGGCTTGTCGTTGGTGCCGAACTGGTTGACCGCGAAGTCCTTGAGGAACGGCGGTGCGAAGTCGATGGCGCGGTTGCCGACCGAGTTGATCGGGGTGGGGACACCGGTGAAGATCTTGGCGAGCAGTGTTCCCAGCGCGAGGCCGATGGCCGCCGCGAGGAAGCCGGACAGCGCGCCGGCCCAACGAGGCGCAGTGCCCGTGGTCTGAGGTGTCGCTGTGTCTGTGCTCACACCACCCATTCGCCGCCCTGGGGTCGGTGGATGGGTGGAATCGCGAAGTTTCTTGCCTGAAGCGGTCTTTGCGCAGGTCAGAGGCCGAAAATCAGTCGACGAAGGTGACCGATTCGGTGATCGGGACGCGGTGGGACATGAACTGGCGCCGAGGGGTGATCGGCGTCGGCGTGACCGAAGGCGATGCCGCACACGATCATGCGGTCGGCGGGGATGTCGAACCACTCGTGCAGGAAGGGCGACCGGCTGGCCACGGCCGCTTGGGCGCAGGTGCGCGAGCCCGAGCGCCTCGGCGGCGAGCAGGAAGCTGTTGACGTACAGGCCGCAGTCCACGGCCCCGTACGTGCCGAGCTCGACCGGGGTGGAGATGACCGCCAGGTGCGGTGCGCCGAAGAACTCGAAGTTGCGCATCATCTCGCGCGCCGACGCGTCACGATCGCCCTTGGCCACGCCGACCGCTTCGTACAGCTGCCAGCCGACCTCGCGTCGCCGCTCGGCGTGCACGCCGGTGTACTCGGCGGGGAACTCGAAGTCCGAGCCGAAGCCCTCGCCAGAGGTGCTGAGCGCCTCGGCCAGCTTCGTGGTGGCCTCGCCGGACGTGATCACGACCTGCCACGGCTGGGTGTTGCACCACGAGGCCGTGTGCTGCGCCGCCGAGAGCAGTCGCTCGATCACCTCGCGCGGGACCTGCTCGTCGAGGAAGCCGCGACACGACCGGCGCTGCGTGAGGATCCGCTCGAGGCCCTCGACGTCGCTCATCGACCCTCGAATCGCACGGCGCGCTTCTCGGTGAAGGCCTGCCCGCCCTCGGTCGCGTCGTGCGTGTCGAACAGCGCCGCCTGCCCCTCGGTCTCACGGTCCAGCGTCTCGTCGAGGGTGCGAAGCGTGGTGGCGTTGATGGCCGCCTTCATGCGTCCGAGCGCCAGGGTGGGACCGGCCGCGAGTCGCTCGACGAGCGCCGCCAGCTCGGCCTCGAAGTCATCGTCCTCGACGACGGCATGAATCAGTCCGGAGGCGGCCGCGTCGGCGGCGGGAAGCCGCTGTCCGAGCATGGCCATCTGCATGGCGCGAGCGCGGCCGATCGAGGCGGCGACCAGCTCGGTGGCCCCGCCATCGGGCATCAGGCCGATGTTGACGAAGGCCAGCAGGAAGTAGGCCGAACGACGGGCCAGGACGAGATCGGCCGACAGCGCCAACGATGCGCTCGCCCCGGCGGCGAGACCGTTGACGCCCGCCACGACGGGCAGCGGGGACGAGGTGATGGCACGCACCAGACGATTGATGCCGACCAGCGTGGCGGCACCGTCGAAGTTCTCGCCGAGCGCAGCGCCAGCACCGAACGCCCGCCCTGAGCCGGTCACGAGGATGCACCGCACGTCGGAGCCGGCGTCCTCGATCGCCTCAGCGGCGGCATGGAGCATCTCGCCGGTCAGGCTGTTGAGTCGGTCCGGAGCGTTCCAGCGAATCGTGAGGACATGGTCGCGGGTCTCGAGCAGCAGGTCTTCGGTCACGCGCAAACCCTATCGGCAGGCCTGTCCCCCACCCGCCGACTACGGCTACCGTGACGAGCATGACGCTTGCAGGAAAGACCATGATCATGTCCGGCGGCAGCCGCGGCATCGGCGAGGCCATCGCGATCCGTGCCGCAGCCGACGGTGCCAACGTCGCCCTTCTCGCCAAGACGACCGAACCGCACCCGCTGCTGCCCGGCACCATCTACACCGCCGCCGAGGCGATCGAGGCGGCCGGCGGCCGAGCACTCCCCCTCGTCGGCGACATTCGCGATGACGCGTTCGTGGCCGATGCCGTCGCCCAGACCGCGGAGACGTTCGGTGGCATCGACATCGTGGTCAACAACGCCTCGGCGATCGACCTGTCGGGCACCGCAGACATCTCGATGAAGAAGTACGACCTGATGAACTCGATCAACGCGCGCGGATCGTTCCTGCTGTCCAAGATGTGCATCGAGCACCTCAAGGAGTCCGAGAACGGCCACATCCTCACCCTCTCGCCGCCGATCACCCTGGACCCCAAGTGGTTCAAGACCGCGACGGCCTACACGATCGCCAAGTTCGGCATGAGCCTGGTGACCCTGGGCCTCAGCGAGGAGCTGCGCGAGTTCGGCATCGCTGCCAACTCTTTGTGGCCGCGCACCGCGATCGACACTGCAGCGGTGCGCAACGTGGTGGGTGCTGGACTCGTGACGCACTCGCGCACGCCGCAGATCATGGCTGATGCCGCCTACGAGATCATCACCCAGCCGAGCCGCGAGTACACCGGCAAGTTCCTCATCGACGACGACGTCCTCGAGGACGCCGGCGTCACCGACTTCTCCATCTACCTCAACGGCGGCCGCGAGGAGGATCTTGCCCTCGACTTCTGGGTCGAGGGCAAGGGCCCGCACGACCCGTCGTTGAGCCTGCACTGATCGACTCGGCTACGTCACCCGTAGTCCTTTCGGGCCATTTTGATCCGAATCGCGTCGTGGTCCCGCAGATGAGCCCAGTGATTTCGTACCGTCGTTGCAGGAGGAAGAGCAACGATGAGCGTGTACCTGTTCGACATGGGAGGCGGAGCGATCGCGTTCCGGCGTGGGTGGAACGATCCCTACCTCTTCGATCTCGATGGCCACTGGATCGGTCACTGCGCCTGGGGCGACAACGACGTCGTCGATCCGGGAGGTCACTACCTCGGGTCGGTGGTGAGCGACCGACTGGTGCGGCGCAACGACTGGGACGAACGAGCGTGCCGCACGATGGCCGCCGACCCCGGACCTGTCGCGTGCACCGGCCGACCTGGAACGCCGCTGTCGTTTCCGAACCGGTTCGCCTACCAGGACGTGCTGATCAACCACCCGGCTTGATGCCGGCTCCGATCAGAGCTGGCCGCGCTGCACCTGGGTCGTGCACGTGTAGGCACCTGCCTCGGCGAGAGTGCCGGTGACGGTCCACGTCGTGGAGTCGCCAGCGGCAAGATCTTTCACCGTTTCGACACCCCGCGCGACGACGTCGCTGCGCGAGGTGATCCAGCTGATCGTGATGACGTAGTCCTGCGCGTCGTTCGTGGAGTTCTTCACGCTGCCGGAGACCTTGTTGGCGCCCTTCTTGGTCGGGCACTCCCCCACCTCGACGTCCTTGACGGCTCCCTCGAAGTCCTTGATCTGCGGGACCTCGGGCAGATCGGACGGAGAGGTGCGATCGGGATCGATCGTGGCGCTCGCCGAGGGCTTGGAGTCGGCCGAGTTCATGGAGTCACCGCCGAACACGCCGCATCCGGACAGCAGCGCAGCAACCGTGACGGCGCTGAGGCCGGCGCGAGCGAACGTGGACATGTGACTCCCTCTCTGGGTTGCGACTACGGAACCGCGTGCATGCCGATCGTAGGTCTGCGCCACCACCCGGCCCGGGACGACGCCCGCTCCAGTCGGTGCCGACCACGGCAGCGGGGCTTCCGGCGCATCGTGGAGATACCGAAGCCCACCATGACCAGCCCGACCAGACCCAGCGGGAGGAGCATCTCGCCGAGGCCGGTTCCGGGCAGCAGGCGGATACCGGTCGATCCCGCGCCGGAACCGGTACCGGCCGCCAGTGCAACGCCACCAGTCCCTAGCCGGTTGTCGCTGATGCCCGTGCCGCCACCACTGCCGATGACGAGGCCTCCTCCTCCGTCGCCGCCGCCGCCGCCGCCAGTGCTACCCGGCGAGTCGGATCCCGCATAGTCGATGGACAGCGTGCCGGTCACGTCGGTGCCGTCGCTCGTTCGTCCCACATACCTGATCGGTGTCGGGTTGCCGGTCAAACCTGCCGCGGGGTCGAACGTGATCACGCCGCCCTTCGGGTCGACGATCCACCTGCCCTGACCCGAGACAGCGACCTGCAAGGCCACCTTCTCCCGGCTCCCGGGTTCGGTGAGCACCGAGGGTGGAGCCGTCCAGTCCCGGGTTTTCGGCGACCGGCTCGAATGCGACGCTCGCGCCCCGTTTCGCTGTCTGGGCGTAGTCCTTGACGATGGCGCCATCGGCGACCGTCGGCGTGTACGCCGCCGTGGCGAGGGTGCCGTTGACGTCAGCGACCTGGTATCGAGCCGCCACGGTGGTGCCCACGTAGCCAACCTTCGGCATGAACACGATCCGCCCTGCGGCCATCGTGTACCGACCGTCCGCGACCGCGACGCTGCTCGTCGGTCGGCCGTTCTCGTCGAGCAGAACCAGCGAGCTCGGGTCGAGCGGCACGCTGGGCTCACCCGCGGTGTCGTTCGCCAGCGGGTCGACCGATTGCGAGCGGTTGATCTGCCCGCTGCTCGTGTCGTTCACGGCCACCGGGGTGACAGGTGTGACGGTCGGTGCGTAGGTGGCGCTGGTCGAACGCCCCACGGCGTCGGTGACCCGATACCGCGCGGCGGTCGCAGTGCCGATGAAGCCCGCCTCGGGGCTGAAGACCAGTCGCTCGTTCACGACGGTGTAGACGCCGCCTTCGACCACGACCCTGCTCGTCGGACCATTCGCCCCGGAAAGCAGGGTCAGCGTCAGGGCGTCGAAGGGTGCCGAAGGGTCGCCGGGGGTGTCGTTCGCCAGCGCATCGACCGACTGCACCTGTCCCTGCCTGCCGGTGGACACGTCGTCTGCAGCCGACGGCATCGGCGCAACGGGCGTCGACGTGCTGTCGCTCGATGCGGCTGGAGCTGGGAGTCCAGCTGGCGGGCTCATCGTGCCGGTGGCGTCGTTGGTGACCGCACCTGACTCGATGTCGGGTGTGGTCAGTGCGTATTCCGTGGCACAGGTGATCTGCTGGCCGGGCAACAGTGACGCGGCAGGACAGGCGACTGGCCCCGTCTTGGGGTCACTGACGGCTGGGTCGACGAGCGTGGTGGCGCCGGAGTTGGTGAACACGAAGGAGTAGGTGATCGTGTCACCCGCGTCGGGGCGCCCGTCCGCGCCGGTCGCGATGGCGGCGGCCCGCTTGTCCATCGTGAAGCTGGACGTCGGCACGAAGATCTTGGTGGCCGTTCGATTCGCGCTGACGGGTCCCTCGCCAGCCCTGGTGCCGTTGGCTGTTGCCGAGCTGTCGACCCTGCCGGCATCGATGTCGGGCTGCGTGAGCACGTAGGTGGCGGAGCAGGTGGACGTGGCGTTCGGCGCGATCGTGCTGGGCGAGCACCCGATCGCGGAGGTGGCGATCTTCGGATCAGTGATGCTCAGTCCGTTGATGGTCGACGTGCCGGTGTTGGTGACGGTGAAGGTGAACGGGATCGTGTCGCCGACGTCAGGTCCGTTGGCGTCCAGGTCGACGATCGCGCCGGGCACGGTGCTCAACGTCATCGACCCGGTCGCGTTGATCGGCGTCGAGGTGGCGTCCGGTGCCGAGGTCGGCAGAGCACTTCCGTCCGGCCGCAGCATCCGTCCGGTCGCGGTGTTGTTGACCGCGCCGGATTCCACGTCGAGCTGCGTCAGCGTGTAGGTCTTCGTGCAGGTGGCGCTCGCGCCCGGGTCGACTGGAGCGGCGGGACAGCTGACCGCGCCCACCGGGTCGTCGGTGACGCTTGGAGTGTTCAGCGCCGCCGTTCCGGTGTTGGTGAACACGAACGAGTAGGTGATCGTGTCGCCGACGTCCGGACCGTTGGTGTCGAGGTCATTGAGTGCAGAGGCCTGCTTGTCGAAGGTGAACGAGGTGCTCGCTGTGAAGGTCCTGGACGTGCTGGCCGGGGCCGTGGTCGTGCTGCCGATGGCGGACGTCACGGTCGCCGTGGCCTTGTTGTCGACCTTGCCGGCGTTGACGTCGGGCTGCGTCAGTGCATAGGTGCCCGTGCAGACCTTGGTGCCACCGGGGACGACGGAGCCGGCGGGGCAGGTGACTGCGGCGATCAACGGATCATTGATCGCGACGGCGGTCAGGTTCTGGTTGCCGGTGTTCGTGAGGGTGAACGTGTACGCGATCGTGTCGCCGACGTCGGGTCCGTTGCCGTCCAGGTCGTTCACCGTGCCAGCGGTCTTGGCCAGCGAGCCTCGGGTGACACGGGTGATGCTGCGGTTGGCGGTCGCCGTCTTGCTGACCGCGGCGCCCGTGGACGTCGTGCCCGTGGCGGTCGCCGTGTTGGCGACCGTGCCTTCGACGACGTCGGGCTGCGGTGAGGGAGTAGGTACCCGAGCAGGTCGTGCTGGCGCCGGGCGCCAGCGACGTGGCTAGGCAGGTCACGGTGGCGATCTTCGGGTCGGCGATCGCCAGCGAGCCGACCGTCGTGTTGCCCGTGTTGGTGACGGCGAACGTGTAGGTGACCGTGTCGCCCGCACTCTCGATGCCGTCGTCGTTGGTGTCCTGGACCGGGCCTGCGCTCTTGGTGAAGGTCAACCCGGTCGTCTCGTTGACGATGCTGAGGCTGTAGTCCTCGACCTCGCCGGAGGACGCCGGACCGTTAGGGCCGGAGATCTCGGTGGAGTCGAACGCCGTGCGGAAGCGCGCGTAGGTGGCGCCCAGCGTCAAACCTGCAGGCTTGGTGAACGACAGGCTCGCGGAACCCACGCCAGCCAGGAACTTCACGCCGGCGCTCTCGCCAGCGTCGAAGGCGCCGTTGCGGTTGAAGTCGATCCAGCCCATCAGCACACCGGGCTGGCTGGTGCCAGACAACGGCACGGTCAGCGAGTACGGCGACGTGCCCTGCGCCACGACGTTCGGCAACGCCGCGAAGGCATCCTCGTCGGCACCGTCGCCGTTGGCATCGGCTCCGTCCGCGACGGCCACTGGGCTGGCCGTCGGGTTGCGGCCGCCGCCGTCGTCGTCAGGAGTCGTCGACCCCAGGGCCAGCGCACCCGGGGCGTGACGTGCCGCACTGGACCCGTTGTACCCGGACGGGGCGTCGCCGAAGTCCAGACCGCTGGTCGTGGACAGCAGGAACAGATCAGCCCCGAGGTCGACGTCGTCACAGTCGGTTTGGTGGTTGCTGGAGGTCAGGCAGGTGGTCTGCAGGTCGATCTGAAACGTCAGCTGGCTGAAGGTTCCATTGACCTGGACAGATCCGCAGCCGGCCGTGCCGCCGTTGGAGACCGAGACGCCACCCGTCGACGTGAGGGTGTCCGCGCACCTGGCGTCCGTGCGGGGGTTGGTGGCCTGGATGTAGCCGTTGGCCACCTGCAGGTTGGTGCCGGCCAGCACCGACGCCGAGGCGCCCCCTGGGCTGCTGCCGGTCAGCTTGAGTGCACCGGAGTAGATCAGCGACTCGTAGAATCGGGTGCCGCTGCTGTTGTTGCTGGCCGAGGCGTATCCACCCAGCCCGGCCAGGTGGATGACCGGGTTCTTGGTGGGGTGCTCGAAGTTGATCGTCACCGTGCCCCGGTTGGCGCAGTAGTTCGTCGCATCCTTGGCCGGGAAGGCACAGCCACTCGAGTGATCGGCGTTCAGCTGCAGGGTCGGCGTCGAGCGGTCCAGCCCGGTGATGAAGTTGCTGGCCACCCCGCCACGTTCGCTCAGCCCGGCACCGTTTGACCCGGTCAGGTTGGCACCGGCGACGGCGTAGGCGATGTCCAGCCCGCTTGGCTGCGTCTGCGTGATGGTCCCTGACCCGGTGAGCGCGCCGGTGTTCTGCTCGAAGGACTGGGCGGCGAGCGGCGTCATCAAGAGGGCAACCGAGACCGTGACGGCAGCCGCCCGGAGAACGGATCGTCGCCACGTGTGCACGCTACGCACCCGCACAGGGTCGGGCACGACGTCGGACTGCCACTTGCTCCCTCTCCCGGAGGCAGGCAGTGGAAGCCCATCTCTAGACATGAGGTTAAGGGTTGTGAGGTGTGTTTACCACTGGGATGAGAGTGAACAGTCATCCCATCGTGAGAAAACCCAGTCGTTTCGGGGGTCGACTAAACCGAAATGACTCCGTGTGACTAGTGAGTCGAATGGGGTTGGTGGGGCCTACTCATGCGCGGTGGCCGCAAAATTGCGGGCCGCCGCCTCCACGATCGCGTCCGGAGTGGCCGGGAGGGTGCCCTCGATCCAGGAGGCCACCAGCTGCGCGACGCCGCCCACGAACATCGTCGCGGCGAACACCCCTTCCGGCTCACCCCAAGCCTGCGGCCCGTAGAGCTTGCGCGCCTCACGCGCCGACATCCGTGCGAATCGACGCAGCAGCTGGGAGCGGTGAGCGCGGGTCGACTCCAGCGCTGCCGCCTCGACGATGGCCGCGCGACCCTTGCGCGGGTCCTCGGTCAGGATCTGGACGAACGTGGCGATCGACGCGCGGGCCCGGTCGCTCGGCTCTCCGCCGGATTCCGCCAGCGCAGCAATGGTGCGCTGCTCGATCTCGTCGGCGATCTCCTCGAGCACGGCGAGGAGGGCTTCGTCCAGATGGTTGAAGGACTCGTAGAAGTAGCGTTCCGTGAGGCCGGCGTGCTGGCACACGCCGGTCATGGTGACCTTGGGGCGACTGGCATCTCCCCAGATGTCCAAGGTCGCGTCGAGCAGCTGCCGACGCCGCTGGGCGGTGCGCTCGGCGGCGCTCACACCTCGGTACGTGCGTTCGATGACCATGTCTTGATATTGACAGGGCGGCCTGCCAGACGCAAGACTCTCCGCTGACGGCGTGTCGATTCGCCGCGGGAGAGGCCGTTTCATGGAACAGATGCGCGGCAACCGGTCGTGGCCGGTCATCGGCAGCACCCTGGACTACGTGCGCGATCCGCAGCGCCTGTTCACCCGGCAGTGGGACCAGTTCGGACCCGTGTCGCAGATCAGCTTCCTCGGCAAGCCCTGGGCGATGCTGCTGGGACCGGACGCGTGCGAGGCCGTGCTGACCAACCGGGACAAGGCGTTCGCCAGCGGCGCCGGGTGGGTCGAGGCCGCCGGCCCGTTCTTCGGCCGTGGCCTGATGTTCCTCGACTTCGCCGAGCACCACCTGCACCGGCGCATCATGCAGCAGGCGTTCACCCGCGACCGGCTGGAGGGATACACCACCGGCATGCAGTCCACGATCGCGGCGGGGATCGACGGGTGGGAGGAGTCACCTGACTTTCGCGCGTATCCCGCCCTGAAGCAGCTCACGCTCGACGTCGCCGCCGAGATCTTCATGGGCGGCGCCGAGCACACGTCGCCGGAGGACATGGACCGGATCAATCGCGCGTTCATCGACTGCCTGCAGGCCGCCACCGGCATCGTGCGGCGCGACGTACCCTTCACCCGGTGGCGCCGAGGCACCCGCGGCCGTCAGGTGCTTGACGATTTTTTGCGGGAATACCTGCCCTCTCGGCGCGCACACGAGGGCGACGACCTGTTCTCGATCCTGTGCCACATCGAGACCGATGACGGCGAACGCTTCAGCGACGACGACGTCATCAACCACATGGTTTTTTTGATGATGGCGGCACACGACACGTCGACCATCACGCTGTCCACGATGATGCAGTACCTCGGTCAGCATCCGGCGTGGCAGCGGCGCCTCCGCGAGGAGGCAGCCCATCTGGGGGACGCGCCCACGCTCGCCGAGCTCAACGCCCTCACCTCGTTCGACCTGGTGATGAAGGAGTGCCTGCGCCTCGTGGCGCCCGTGCCGGTTCTCGCCCGCAAGACCGTCAAGGCCACCACGGTGCTCGGCGTGCACATCCCGGCCGACCACTTCGCGCTGGTGGCACCGCACTTCAGCCACCACATGACCGAGTACTGGACGAATCCAGCGCAGTTCGACCCAGAACGGTTCGCGGAGCCGCGCCTGGAGCACAAGTCGCACCGCCACGCGTGGGATCCGTTCGGTGGGGGAGTGCACAAGTGCCTCGGCATGTTCTTCGCCGGCGGCGAGGTGGCCAGCGTGCTGCACCACATCCTGCGTCGCTTCGAGTGGACCGTGGATCCGGACTATCAGGTGCCCATGAACTACCACTCGTTGCCGTTCCCGCACGACGGTCAGCCGGTGCACCTGCGCCGGATCTGACCGGGCACTCTGCTGTCCACACGGTGATCGCTGCCTGAATCGGACTGTCAGTGGTGCGATCTAGGTTGGATTCATGGACACCTGCACCGACGTCGCGACTGGTCAGCTGACCGATCTGGCGCGGGAGCGGGCGCGTGCGGAGGCTCGGGAGACCGAGGCGATGCTGCGGTTCCGCGATGCGGAGATGGTCCGCACCGAGGACGTCCGTCCGGTGCTGCGTCGTCAGATCGAACGGGCTGCCATCACCCTGGAGATCGGTCAGGCCATGGGCTTGACCGAGGGTCAGGTGCATCACCGGCTGTCGTCGGCTGCGCGGGTGCGCGAGCACACGCCGCAGACCTGGTTGGCGTTTCGTGCCGGTCACATCAACGAACCGCGGGTCCGGGAGATCTCCCTGGCGATCAACACCCTGCAACGAACCGACTCGTTGATCCGTCTGGATCAGCGGGTCGTGGCCTACGCGCAGTCCCACACCGTGCCGGAGCTGCGTCGCTGGTTGCGCCGGTTCATCCAACGGGTCGAGGCGACCTCGCCACCGCACGCGCCGAACGGGCCCGAACCGACCGGCGGGTCGAGATCCAGCACGGCGACGATGGCATGGCGGTGCTGTGGGCGTTGTTGCCGGCACCTGCTGCTGCGGCGATCGCCCGCCGCCTCGCCCACGAGGCCACGTCCTTCGGTGCCGCCGATCCCCGCACCACACCCCAACGCATGGCTGACCTGCTGGCCGCGTGGTGCACCACCAACGAGGCCGGGCAGGCGGCCGTGCACGCCCAGATCGCGGTCAAGCTCCCCGCCGCCGTGTTCACCGGCGCCACCGACGGATTCGCCGAAGCCGCCGACGGCAGCTGGTCAGCACCCGCCGCCTGGGTGCTGAACCCCCAGCTGATCTCCAACCCGGTCTGGCACCGCCTGATCGTCGACCCGATCACTGACGACGTCCTGGCCCACCAGTACGTCGGCCGACTCGCCCCAGACACCCTCAAGCAAGCTGCCGCCTTCCGCGACGGCGTCTGCCAAGCCCCCGGCTGCCTACGACCAGCCGACCAGTGCGACCTCGACCACCGAGAACCCTGGCCCGAGGGACCCACCTCGGGCGAGAACATCTGGCCACTATGTCAGTCGACACCATGCACTCAAGGGACACCAGATCCTGCAGTGGGTGCTGCCATCAGGACACGCCGTTCCCGCCGAACCCACACACCGCGAACGCCCCACCACACCGCCCTCACAGCTGGAGCACCAGCTGGCTCGGCTGCTGACCCGTCCCTAGCCGCTAGCTGTCGGACGTCTCGTAGTCCTCGCGCATGCGGGCCACGGACTCGACGACGATCTTCTCCAGCACGTCGAGGTCGATGTCGGCCAGCTTGTTGATGTACAGGCAGCTCTTGCCGATCTTGTGCTTGCCCAGTCGCGCCAGGTCGTCGGCGATGTCGTCGTACCCCGGCAGGATGTAGACCACGAGGCTGGCCTTGCGCGGCGAGAAGCCGGTCATCAGGAAGTCACCTTCACGGCCGGACTCGTAGCGGTAGTGATACCGGCCGAAGCCGATCATGGTGGGGCCCCACATCCGGGGCGGGCAGCCGGTCACCCGTGCCATCAGCTCCAGCAGCACCTCTGCGTCGGCGCGCCTCGTGGGGTGTTCCACCGCCGCTACGAAGTCGTGCGGATCCACTTCAGTGATCTGAGTCTTGTTGTCGTTGTCCGCCATTGACTGAGGCTAGCGCCTTCAGGGTCACAGCAAGCGGCCCCGCAACCGGAGTGGTTGCGGGGCCGATATTGCGACAGAGATTCCTGTCAGACGTACTTCTCGCCGTTCTTGGCCTTCTCCAGCAGCGACTGCGGCGGGGTGAACCGCTCGCCGTAGGTGTCGGCCAGGACCTGAGCGCGTGCGACGAAGGCCTCGATGCCAAGGCTGCCGTCGGCGGCTTCGTAGCCGTTGATGTACTGCAGCACGCCGCCTTGGTTGGGCGGGAAGCCAATACCGAAGATCGAGCCGATGTTCGCGTCGGGCACGGTGCGCAGCACGCCCTCGTCGAGACACTTGACCGATTCCAGGCTCATGATGAACGTGAGCCGCTCCTTCAGGTCCTCGAAGTCGGGCTGAACCTCATTGACCGGGAACTTCTCGGCCAGGCCGGACCACAGGCCCACGCGCTTGCCCTCGGCGTACTCGTAGAAGCCCGCTCCCTTGAGGCGGCCCACGCGACCTTCGGCCACCATCTGGTCGATGACGCCTTCGCCCGCATTGCCGACCCACGTACCGCCAGCCTCCTCGACCGCGGCCTTGGACTCGTTGCGGATCTTGGTCATCAGCTCGAGGTTGAGCTCATCGCTGAGCTGCAGCACGGGAGCCGGGAAGCCCGCCATGGTGGTGGCGCGCTCGATGCTGACCGGCGAGACACCCTCGGCCAGCATGCCGATGCCCTCGTTGACGAAGGTGCCGATCACGCGACTGGTGAAGAAACCACGGCTGTCGCCGACCACGATCGGCGTCTTCTTGATCGCCTTGGTGAAGTCGAAGACCCGAGCGATGGCCTCGTCGGAGGTCTCCTCGCCGGCGATGATCTCCACCAACGGCATCTTGTCGACGGGTGAGAAGAAGTGGATACCGATGAAGTCCTTGGGACGCGAGACGCCTTCAGCCAGTCCGGTGATGGGCAGCGTGGAGGTGTTGGAGCCGAGCAGTGCGTCGGGATTGACGACCTTCTCGACCTCCGCGAAGACCTCGTGCTTGAGCTTGACCGACTCGAAGACGGCTTCGACGACGAAGTCGCAGCCCTCGAGATCGGCGTAGTCGGCCGTCGGCAGAATCCGTGCCAGCACTTCGTCGCGCTTCTCGGTGGTGATGCGACCGCGATCGACGGCCTTGTCGAGCAGCTTCTCGCTGTAGGCCTTGCCCTTCTCGGCAGCCTCGATCGTGACGTCCTTCAGCACGACCTGCATGCCAGCCTGGGCCGAGACGTACGCGATGCCCGCGCCCATCATGCCGGCGCCGAGCACGGCGACCTTCTCAGCCTTCGTCGGCGCGACGCCGTCGGGCCGCGACTTGCCGGCGTTGATCGCGCCGAGGTCGAAGAAGAACGCCTGCGTCATGTTCTTGAACTGCTGACCCACCAGCAGTTCCACGAGGTAGCGGCTCTCGATGCGCGAGGCGGTGTCAAAGTCCACCAGCGCGCCCTCGACCGATGCACTCATGATGTTGCGCGGCGCGCGGAAGTCGGCGCCCTTGACCTGCTTGCGCAGATTCGCCGGGAACGACGGCAAGATCGCAGCGAGCGACGGCGTCGTGGGCTTGCCCCCGGGCATCTTGTAGCCCTGGCGATCCCACGGCTGCGTGGCAGCATCGATGTCGCCGACGTGCGCCTCGACCCATGCGATGGCCGTCGACATCAGGTCATCGGGGGCGACGAGCTCGTCGATCAGTCCCATGCTCAGCGCCTTCGCCGGCTTCATGCGCGGGCCCTGCAGGAGCACCTTCATCAGCGCATCGGCAATGCCGAACATGCGCGTGGTGCGCGTGACACCACCACCGCCGGGCAACAAACCGAGCGTGGCCTCCGGGAGACCGATCTCGTAGCGGCCCTCGGCAGCCACGCGGTGGTGGCACGCCAGCGTGATCTCGTAGCCGCCACCGAGCGCTGCGCCGTTGATCGCAGCGACCACGGGCTTGCCGGACGTCTCCAGCTTGCGCAGGGTGGCCTTGATCGACTCGACGTTGTCGAACAACGCCTGGGCGTCGTCCTTGGTCGCCTGCGTCATCAGCTTGAGGTCGCCACCGGCGAAGAAGGTGGTCTTCGCCGAGGACACCACGGCGCCCTTGATGGCGTCGCCTTGGCTCTCGATGTCATCGCAGAAGGCGTTGACGGCCTTCTCCATGCTGGCGCGGTACGCCTCATTCATCGTGTTGGCGCTCTGACTGGGATCGTCAAGGACGATGTGCGCAATGCCATCCTTGACCTCGTAACGAACGGCTTCTGTCATGAGGGTGACTGTTCTCCTGAGTCGGGGTGGTGAGAGGTCAGATGCGCTCGACGACAGTGGCAATGCCCATGCCGCCGCCGACGCACAGTGTGGCCAGGCCGTACCGCTTGTCGCGGCGCTCCAGCTCATCGATCAAGGTGCCGAGGATCATGGCGCCGGTCGCTCCGAGCGGGTGGCCCATCGCGATGGAACCGCCATTCACGTTGGTCCGGTCGTGCGGGAAGTCGCCCAGATCCTTCATCAGGCGCATCGCGACGGCCGCGAATGCCTCGTTGATCTCGATCAGGTCGATGTCATCGATCGTCAGCCCCGCCTTGGCCAGTGCCTTCTTGCTGGCCGGGCCGGGGCCCGTCAGCATGATGGTCGGCTCTGAGCCGGTCACCGCGGTGGACAGGATGCGGGCGCGAGGCGTGAGGCCGGCCTTCTTGCCAGCCTCTTCGCTACCCAGCAGCACCAACGCAGCGCCATCGACGATGCCCGAGCTGTTGCCCGCATGGTGCACGTGGTTGATCTTCTCGACCTGGGTGTACTTCTCCAGCGCCACCGCGTTGAAGCCGCCCATCTCGCCCACCTGAGCGAACGAGGGAGCGAGTGCCGACAGGCTCTCCACCGTGGTTCCTTCGCGCACGAACTCGTCGTGGTCGAGGATCGTCAGGCCGTTGATGTCCTTGACGGGAATGACCGACTTGTCGAAATAGCCGTTGGCGATCGCCTTGGCGGCGCGAGCCTGCGACTCGGCGGCGAAGGTGTCGACGTCGGTGCGGCTGTATCCCTCGAGCGTGGCGATCAGGTCAGCGCCAATGCCCTGCGGCACGAAGTCGGTGTCGAACGAGGTGCGCGGGTCCATGGCCCAGGCTCCGCCGTCGCTGCCCATGGGCACGCGGCTCATGGATTCGACGCCACCGGCGAGGATGAAGTCCTCCCAGCCCGAGCGCACGCGCTGAGCGGCCTGGTTGACAGCCTCCAGCCCGGAGGCGCAGAACCGGTTCAGCTGGACACCGGCGACGCTGTCGGGCAGACCGGCTGCCATCGCCGCGGTCTTGGCGATGTCGCCACCCTGGTCGCCGACGGGGGAGACGCAGCCGAGGACGAGGTCGTCGATCAAGGCGGGGTCGAGCGAGGGGTTGCGCTTCTGGATTTCCTCGATCAGACCGGTCGCGAGGGCGACGGGCTTGACCTCGTGCAGCGATCCGGTCTTCTTGCCGCGGCCACGCGGCGTACGGATGGCGTCGTAGACGAATGCTTCAGCCATGAAAGATTTCCTCACAGATGGACATGCTCAGATGGACGTGGGACGTCGTGGATGACGTATTCTCGATTGTGACACCATCACTGTCAAAGTGGTAGGGGAAGGCGTGTGGTGAGCATCACGAATGAGACGTTGAGTGTGGAGCAGCTAGCCACCCGGGTCGGCATGTCCGTGCGTACCGTCCGTTTCTACGCCGGTCGCGGACTGATCCCGCCGCCGCGCCGCGAGGGTCGCAACGGCTACTACGGCCCTGACCATCTGGCTCGTCTGGAACTGGTGCGCGAACTGCAGGCGCATGGATTCACGCTGTCAGCCATCGAGGGCTACCTCGAGAACATCCCCGAGTCCGCTTCGCCTGAGCAGGTCGCGCTGCACCGCACCTTGCTGGCGCCGTGGACCACGGACCTCCCCGAGACCATCAAACGGTCTGAACTCGAGGCGCGCACGGGCCGCTCCTTGTCTGATGACGACCTTGAGCTGTTGGTCGCCATCGGCGTCGTGGAGCCCACTCCGGACGACGATGTCTTCCAGGTCGCCCCCGCCCACGTGGCCGTGGGTGTGCAGTTCCTCGAGACAGCCATGCCGCTGGACGTCGCCCTCGCCGCGCGAAAGATCTTCGACGAAGCTGGCAAGAAGGTCGCCCACGACATGACCGAGATCTTTCGCACGCTGTGGTGGCCAGCGCTGCGCGAGTCCGGCCGCAGCGCGGAGGACATCACCGCCTTGGTCGAACGATTCAAGCCCCTCACGATCCAGGCACTTGTCACCGCCTACGAGGCGGCCGTCGACGAGGCCAAGCGCGAGACGGTGAGGCGGCGCTCGTAACCGCTCGCCCACCCCGCTCGCCAGGGAGCGACGCGACCGTGAGGGAGCGAGGAACGAGCGACCGAGGCGTGCTCAGTCCGAGGGCTCGCGTCAGCACTCGACCTCGCCACGCCTCGCTTCCAGCCGCCTGCGGCGGAGCACGCTCACGCTCCGCTGGCGGCCTCTGACGCTCGCTCGCGAAGCGAGCTCGGTCAGAGGCCCATCGTGCGGCCGATGATCTCCTTCATGATCTCGGTCGTGCCGCCGTAGATCGTCTGGATGCGGGTGTCGAGATAGGCCTTCGAGATCGGGTACTCGCTCATGTAGCCGTATCCGCCGTGCAGCTGCAGGCAGGTGTCGGCGGTCTTCTTCTGCAGCTCGGTGGTCCACCACTTGCCCATCGCGGCTTCGGAGACCGTCAGCGTCCCGGCGTTGAGCTCGGTGATCGACCGGTCGACGAAGACCTGCGCGATCAGCTGTTCGGTCTCGAGCTCGGCCAGGGTGAATCGCGTGTTCTGGAAGGCGCCGATCGGCTTGCCGAACGCCTTGCGCTCGGTGACGTACTCCACCGTCATGTCGATCATCTGGCGGCAGGCGGCAGCGGCCACGACCGAAATCGTGAGGCGTTCCTGGGGCAGGTTGTCCATCAGGTAGATGAAGCCCTGGCCCTCCTCTCCCAGCAGATTCGAGGTCGGCACGCGGACGTTGTCGAAGAACAGCTCGGCGGTGTCCTGAGCCTTGAGGCCGATCTTGTCGAGGTTGCGACCCCGCTCGAAGCCCTCGGCTCCGCGCTCGACCACGATCAACGAGAAGCCCATGGCGCCGGCCTCCGGGTCGGTCTTGCACACCACGATGACGAAGTCGGCGTTGATGCCGTTCGTGATGAAGGTCTTGGCGCCATTGATGACGTATTCATCACCGTCCTTGACCGCGGTGGTCGTGATGCCCTGCAGGTCCGATCCGGTTCCGGGCTCGGTCATGGCGATGGCGGTGATCATCTCGCCGGAGCAGAACGTCGGGAACCAGCGCTGCTTCTGCTCCTCGGTGCAGTACTTGAGCAGATAGCCGGACACCAGATCGGTCTGGATGGCGAAGCCGACTCCGCTACCGCCGACGCGAGTGATTTCCTCCTGCAACACGGCGTTGAACCGGAAATCTGACATGCCACCCCCGCCGAATTCCTCGGGCATCATGAACCCGAGCAGTCCCAGCTCGCCGGCCTTGGTCCAGACCTCGCGCGGGACGATCGACGCCTTCTCCCACTCCGCGTGATGCGGAGCGATCTCCTTCTCGCAGAAAGCACGCACGGTGTCGCGGAACGCGTCGTGGTCGGCCTCGAAGATGGTGCGCTTCATGATGTGCTCTCTTCGTCGTTCTGGACGGCGACGCCGTCGGCAAGGAGGGCGTCGACGTCGTCGACGCCCCAGGCGGTCAGGGCTTCACGGGTGTTGGCGCCGGGCTTGGCTGGCGCGGTGGTCAGGGTGGCCGGGGTGGCCGAGAACCGAGGTGCTGGTGCGGGCTGCACCAGGCCGTCGCGCTCCAGGTAGGTCCCCCGAGCGACGTTGTGCGGATGCGTCGCGGCCTCGGCCAAGGGCACGACGGGCGCCACGCACGCGTCCGTGCCCTCGAAGATCTCGGCCCACTGCGCCTGGGTCTTGGTCGCGAAGACCTCGGCGAGCGTCGCGCGCAACGCGGGCCACTGGCCGAAGTCATGGCGGTCGGGCAGATCGATGTCGCCCATCAGGGCCTGCATCGCGGTGTAGAACTGCGGCTCCAGTCCGCCGACCGACATCCAGCGCCGATCCGACGTCTCGTACACGTCGTAGAACGGGGCGCCGGAGTCGAGCAGGTTGGTTCCGCGGTCGGCACTCCAGCTGCCGGACTGCTGCAGCATCAGCGGCATCGCCAACAGATGGGCCACGCCATCGGTGATCGCGGCATCGACGACCTGGCCCTGACCCGTGGCTCGGGCGTGCGTGAGAGCAGCCAGGACGCCGGCCACCAGATACAGCGAGCCGCCACCGAAGTCGCCCAGCAGGTTGAGCGGGATCTGGGGAGGTCCGCCGGCTCGGCCGATCGTGTCCAGCGCGCCCGCCACCGAGATGTAGTTGATGTCATGCCCAGCGGAGTGCGCCAGCGGACCGTCCTGGCCCCACCCCGTCATGCGGCCGTAGACCAGACGCGGATTGCGTGCGTGGCAGATCTGCGGACCCAGTCCGAGGCGTTCGGTCACGCCTGGCCGGAATCCCTCGATCAGGATGTCGGCCTCGTCCACCAGCTGGAGCACGGCGTCGATGCCGCGTGGAGACTTCAGGTCGATGGCCGTGCTCGGGCGACCTCGACTGAGAATGTCCTTGTCCGGCGCTGACATCTGCATCGCATTGCCACCGGGTCGGTCCACGCGGATGACATCGGCTCCAAGATCGGCCAGCATCATGCCCGCGAAGGGCCCCGGGCCGATGCCGACCATCTCGACGACACGCACGCCCGCCAGCGGTCCACTGCTTGGGTGATCATTCACACCGCAGATCATGACAGCGTTACTGTCACGATCGCAAGTCATCACTTTCTCGATGTCTCATACCGACGGTACGGAATGTGACATCATCACTGTCATGTACTCCGAGCTCAGCTACACCCGCCGCGGCAGCGGTGAGCCCCTGGTCCTCATTCACGGGATCGGACACCGCCGTCAGGCCTGGGACCCGGTCTTCGACCTGCTGGCCGCGTCCTACGACGTGATCGCGGTCGACCTGGCCGGTTTCGGGGAGTCTCCGCCACCACCGGACGGCTTGTCGTACTCGATGGAGCACGCGTGCGAGAACTTGGCGGACAATTTTTTGCTCTGGGGCATGGAGAAGCCGCACGTCGTGGGCAACTCGCTCGGCGGCGCGCTGGCTCTCGAGCTCGCCGCGCGAGGTCACGCTCGATCCGCGACCGTCCTCAGCCCCGCCGGTTTTTTCCGCGGACCGGACCGGTTGGTCGCTCTGGGGCTCCTGCTGGCCCTGAAGATCACGTCCTACCTGCCGCCCGCGCTCATCGCCGGTGCCATGCGGTCGGCCGCCGTGCGGCGCGCCATCGGCCGGTCCCTGTACGAGCACGGTGATCGGCTGAGCGCCGCGCAGTTCCTCGGCGACACCGCGGCGCTGCGCAACGGACCGGGCTTCTTCCCCGTCATGCGCGCCGGAACGCGGTACTCCTTCGGCTCCACCGTTGCCGTCCCGACGACAGTGGCCTGGGGCACGCGCGACAAGATCCTGCTCTACGGTCAGTCCGGACTGGCCGCGGAGCGCCTGCCGCAGGCCCACCACGTGGCCCTGCCGGGCTGCGGACACGTGCCGATGATCGACGATCCCGACCTGATCGTGCGGGTCATCGGGCAGACGACACAGCGCGCCGCTCCGCTCCTAGAGCCAGCCGCGGTCACGGGCGACTCGGGCCGCCTCGACGCGCGTGCGCGTGCCGGTCTTTCCGATCGCGGCCGACAGGTGGTTGCGTACCGTGCCGTCCGACAGGTGCAGGCTGCTGGCGATCCCGGCGACCGGCGCCCCGGTGAGGGCCAGGCGCAGCACGTCGACCTCCCGCTCGGTGAGCGGACTCGTGCCGCCGATGAGCGATTCGGTCGCCAAGGTGGGATCGATGACCCGCAGGCCCGCGTGCACCCGCCGCACGGCATCGGCAAGCTCAGTGCGCGGGCGTGTCCTTGACCACGAAGCCAGAGGCACCGGCATCGAGGGCGCGGCGCAGGTAGCCCGGGCGGCCGAAGGTGGTGACGATCAGGACGCGGGCGGACGACGACGACACCACGGCCCTGACAGGCCTCGATGCCATCGGCACCGGGCATCTCGATGTCGAGAAGGCACACGTCAGGCTGCGTGCAGCGCGACCGCAGCAGCGACCTCGTCGCCCCGGGCGACCTCGGCCACGACCTCGAGGTCTGGCTCGAGGTCGAGCAGGGCGGCGAGCGCTCCGCGCACCAGCGCCTGGTCATCGGCGAGCAGCAGACGGATCGGCGTCGCTCACCACGACACCTCCAGCTCGGTGCCGCCGCCGGCGGCGCGCCCGGACCTCGCAGCTCGCCGCCGGAACCGTCGACCCGCTCGCGAAGGCCGCGCAGGCCGTTGCCGATCAGCAGCGCGTCGACACCTCGCCCGTCGTCGGTGACCACCAATCGTCGACTTGTCGAGCGTGACGGCGCAGAGCTGCGCACCGGAATGGCGGACGACGTTGGTGACCGCCTCGCGCAGCACCCAGGCCGCCACGGTGCGTCGACGCGGATCGAGGGCAGTCGGCAGTCGGCCGGAAGGTCGGCCTCGATTCCGGCCGCCTGCAGCGCGACGGTCGCTGCCGCGATCTCGTCGTCGAGGCCGGCCGCTCGCAGACCGCCGACGGTCGAGCGGATCTCGGCGAGGGCTTGGCGGGTGAGGGTCTGGATCTCGGCGAGCTCGGCGCGGGCGCGATCGGGGTCGAGGTCGATCAGCCGCTGGGCCAGCTCGGCCTTGACGCTGACCACCGTCAGGCTGTGACCCAGCACGTCGTGGACGTCGCGCGCGACGCGATCGCGTTCGGCCGTGACGGTCAGCTCGTCGCGCATCCGGGCGTAGGTCGGCGCCCTGGTCGGACATCATCCGTCCGGCGCCGGTGCCGATCGCGACGGCGACCACGATGAAGGTCAAGAAGGCCCACCCCCATGACGGATCGATGACCACCGGGACGACCAGCTGTCGTGGAGACGACCGCCGCGGTCCACCACCAGTTCAGCGGTCGAGGCAGCACGGAACATGCCGAGCGCCTGAAGGAACGGCATGAACGACAGGACGCCCAGGCCGATCGCCGGGCGCGCTCGCGACGGTCACGAGCGACGAGGGCGGCGATCACCTGCCAGCCCGGGCGGGCCACGCCAGCGGTCCCGCGGCCCATCATGGCCACGAATCCGAGCACGTAGACCGCGCCGAACACGGACGTGGCGATCAGACCGATGACGACCTTGGTCGTGGTGGACGCTTCCAGCGACTCCCCGATGGGGAAGACCAGGAAGATGAGCCACGCCCCCCACAGCAGCCACGCCGTAGCGTTCGTACGGATCGACGGCCCGTCGACGCGCTCATGGCCGGCTGCGCCCGCGGCGCACCAGCAGGGTCGCCGCGACCGCCAGCACCAGGGTCCATGCGAGAACGTTAACCACCGGGATCCACAGCGCCTCGTGCACCGGGCGTCCGTCGCCCGCGACGATCCATCCCTCGGTCACCGGGTAGCGGGCCAGACTGACGTAGCCGTACAGCGGCGTCCACTTGGCGATCGCCAGCAAGCGTGCCACTCAAGGGAAAGAAGATGTTGCCCAGGAAGCTGAGCACGACGACCGAGCCGCTGGCGCCGCTGATGGCCGCCTCGGACCGGAACAGCAGCCCGAAGCACAAGCCGTACAGCGCGAAGACCAGTGATCCGAGCCACCAGCACGACGGCGCTGAGCACCCAGGCGCGGCCATCGCCCTCGGCACCAGTCACCGTGCCCAGAGCGTAGATCAGGGCGATCGGGGCGAGCGCGATGATCGAGGCCAGCGCGACCTTGACCATGACGTAGGACGAGTCGCGCAGCGGGGTCAGGCCCAGCTGGCGCCCCCAGCCCTGCGAGCGCTCGACGGCCGCGATGCCACCGATGCCCACGGTCGCGGTGACCGCACCGTAGGCCGCCATCGCGATCATGATGGCCATCCCGACGTTGCCGTTGCCGACGCTCTCGCCGGCGTAGGCCTCCGACGTGCCGAAGATCAGGAACAGGAAACCCGGCAGGCCGATCGTGAAGAACAGCGTGACGGGATCGCGGCAGGATGCGACGCAGCTCGAGCCGAAGCAGGGTGCCGTGAGCGTCTGGTTGATCGTGGGGGTGGTCGAGAGGGTGCTCATCGCGTCGCTCATGTCGGGGTGGGTCCCGTCATCCGCACGAAGGCGTCCTCGAGGGACCCAGTCGTGATCTCGAGGTCGTGGCCGCCGAGGTCGGCCAGCAGCACGCGAGCGACGGCATCGGAGTCGGCGGTGCGCACCGTGACGCGGTCACCGTCGATCTCGACGTCGTCGGTCCGGCGAGGCCAAGACCGCGCGCGCCGACCGTCAGGGTCAGGCACCACGGCGCTCACGACCCGCCCGGTCGCGGTGGCCCGGATCTCGTGCCGTCGGGCCGTCGGCGACGACCCGTCCGTCGGCGACGAGCACGATGCGGTCGGCGAAGTCGTCGGCCTCCTCCAGGTAGTGCGTCGCGAACACGACGGTGCGACCGCGGGAGGCTTCCTCACGCATCACGGCCCAGAAGTCGCGCCGGGCCGCGACGTCCATCCCGGCGGTCGGCTCGTCGAGGACCAACAGCTGGGGATCGGCGAGCAGGGCCAGCGCGAACCGCAGTCGCTGCTGCTGGCCACCGGAGCACTTGCTCACGCGGCGACCGGCCAGGTCGGTCAGCCCAGCACGGGCCAGCACGGTCGGCGGGATCGTCGTGATGGCTCGCCGTAGGTGGCGGCGACGTACTGCACGGTTTCGGCCACCGTCAGGTCGGCCAGCAGTCCGCCGGTCTGCAGCACGGCAGAGACGAGGCCATCCTGCACCGCTCGGCGCGGCGAATCGGCCGAGCACGCGAGCCGTGCCTCGAGTGGGTTCGATGAGCCCCAGCACGATGTCGAGCGTCGTGGTCTTGCCGGCACCGTTGGGACCCAGCAGGGCCACCACCTCGCCGACTCGGGATGGTCAGGTCGATGCGATCGACGGCCACGACGGTGGCCGGCGTGCCGTCAGCGTCCTTGGTGGGGAAGGTGCGACCCAGGTCGATCAGCTCGACCGCCCGGACCTGGTCGTCGTCGGTCATGTCCTCATTGTGCGCGGGGTGAGGGCTAGCGGGCGGACCCTGGACCAGCGAGTCAGCCTGATCAGCGCACACCGGAAGGGAGGGACCGTTGGCGTTCGGCAGCTCCAGGGTTGCCAGGAGAAGTCCGTCCCGGCCCCCGAAGTAGTGGCTGACCAGGCTCGGGTCGACGCCCGCCTCGCGAGCGATCGACCGCAACGAGGGTCCGGCGAAACCGCGGGCCGCGAATTGTTCTCGCGCCACGGCGATCAGCCGGGCGCGGGTCTGATTCGAGTCGGCTCCCGCCGGCCGTCCCCGTCCGCGCGAACTCACGCCGTCCGACGCCGCAACGTGAGCGACGCGCCGGCCACCGCCGCGACGACGAAACCGATGAGGATCGCCAGATCGCGCCACATGGCACCGTTGAGACCCGAGGTCGTCAGCGACTGCGTGAAGGCGTCGGTCGCCCAGGTCAGCGGCACGACGGTCGAGAGCCACTCGAGCGCGGGGGCCATCCGGTCCCGCGGCACGAGCAGACCACACAGCAGCAGCTGCGGGATCACGACGACTGGCATGAACTGCACGGCCTGGAACTCGGTGCGCGCGAACGCCGAGAAGAACAGGCCCAGCGCGGTGCCGAGCAGCGAGTCGACGACCGCGAACAGCACGACCGTCCACGGGCTCTGAACACCAAGGTCGAGCCACCAGATCGCGACGACGGCGCTGATCGACCGACTGCACGAGTGCCGGCGACGGCGAAGGCCAGCGCGTAGCCGCCGATCAGCTCGCCGCGGCGCAGCGGCGTGGTCATCAGACCGTTCCAACGTGCCCGAGGTGCGTTCGCGCACCATGGTCACCGACGTCACGAGAAACATCACGATGAACGGGAAGATGCCGAGCATCTGCGGGCCGATCCGCTGGAAGACCTGCGGGTCGCCGTCATAGACGTAGCGGAACATCACCAGCAACAGGGCAGGCAGCACGACGATGATGGCGACGCTGCGTCGATCGTGCGACAGCTGGTGCAGGACCCGACGGGCCGTGGCGAGGGTGCGGTTCATCGTGGCTCCTCGTCCTCGGCGATCGCGAGGAACGCCGACTCGAGGTCGTCGGCGCCGGTGCGTGCCAGCAGGTCGGCGGGGGTGGCCTGGGCGAGGATCCGGCCCTCGCGCATCAGCAGCACGTCGTCGCAGCGTCCGGCCTCGTCGATGACGTGGCTGGAGACCAGCAGGGTCCGGCCGGCGTCGGCCAGGTCGGCGAACAGCGGCCCACAGGTCGCGTCGCAGCACCGGGTCCAGACCGACGGTCGGCTCGTCGAGCAGCAGGACTTCGGGGTCGGCCAGGAGGGCGACCGCGAGCGACACCCGGAGCGCTGCCCACCGGACAGGTCGCCGGTGAGTCGGGCGCGAGGTCGGCCAGTCCGACGTCGCCAAGCGCCTGCATCGATCGGCCGCAGCGTCGACGCTCGTGGAGGGCCGCGAAGTAATCCAGGTTCTGCCGGACGGTCAGATCCGGAGTAGACCGAGCTCGGCCTGGGTCATGTAGGCGACGCGGGCGCGGTTGCGCGCGCTGCCGGCCGCCTCGCCGAGCACCGTCACCGTCACCGCTCTCGACTCTCCTGGACGCCCGCCAGAGCGCGGATCAGCGTGGTCTTGCCGCAACCACTGGGACCGAGCAGGCCGGTGATCGTCCCAGCCCGCGACGGTGAGATCGAGACCGGGCAGCACGATCGTCCCACCGCGCACGACGTGCAAGCCAGTCACCTCGATCGCCGGTGTTCATCGTTGTTCAGGCGAGGTACGACTCGTCCAGATCCGCAGCATGCGGGCACCCGATCAGGGCAAGCGTGCTGCCGAACTCCTGCACCATCTCCTCGATCACCAGACGAGCACCCGCTTCGCCCTCGGTGGCCAGACCCCACAGGACCGGTCGGCCGACCAGTACCGCGTCGGCTCCGAGCGCGAGGGCACGAGCCACGTCCCACCCACGCCGGATGCCGCCGTCGACCAGCACCGAGGCGCTGCCGGCCACCGCGTCGACGATGGGGGCGAGCGCATGAGCGGTGCTCAGCACCGCGTCCAGCTGGCGGCCACCATGATTCGAGACGACCACGCCCGCCGCGCCCGCGCCGACCGCACGACGCGCGTCCTCGGGGCGAAGCACCCCCTTGATCACCACGGGAAGGCCGCTGGCCTCGGCGAACCGGGCGATGTCGTCCCAGGTGAGCGAAGCGTCGTGCAGCGCGTGGCGCTCGGTCACGGTGAGGGCGACCCCGTCCGTCGCGGCCAGGCGATCGACCAAGGTGGGGTGGGTCGGCACGAAACCGGAGCCACGATCGCGGGCGCCGCCCACCGGGAAGTCGACCGTGAGGACCAGAGCTCCGAAGCCTCCCTCGCGGGCGGCCGCCACCAGGTCGTCGGTGACGGCACGGTCGCGGAACACGTACAGCTGGAACCACCGTTCGGCATCGCCCATGCCGGCCACGACGTCCGCCGGGGGAGTGGTGGTCTGCGTCGACAACGTCAGCATCGCGCCAGACGCGGCCGCGGCCCTCCCCAGCGCGGCTTCGCCGTCCTGATGGGCGTGCCGCATGTACGCCATCGGTGCGACGCCGACCGGATGCGGCCACCGGCGCCCCAGCACCGTGACCGAGGTGTCGACCTCGGAGACGTCCACCAGCACACGCGGTGCGAGGCGGTGGTCGGCCCAGGCATCGACGTTCTCCCGCAGCACCCGCTCCTCGCCGGCACCACCGGCGAAGTAGTCGTACGCGGCGGCGCCGAGCAGCGCGGCGGCCCGGATCTCGCGGTCATCGCTCACCTCCACACCGTAGGGCGTCGCTTGTATGCAACTGGTTGCATAAACGAACGAGCGCCACTACCGTCCTTCTCGTGGCACTCGAGCACGCGATCCTCGTCTCTCTGGCCGAACGCTCGGCCAGCGGCTACGACCTCGCCCGCCGCTTCGACGCCTCCATCGGGCACTTCTGGCGTGCCAGTCATCAGCAGATCTACAAGGTGCTGGGTCGCATGGACACCGAGGGCTGGGTCGCCTCGGAGGTTGTCGCGCAGGACGGCCGCCCCGACAAGAAGGTCTACGTCATCACACCAGCTGGCCGCGACGAGCTGCGGGCCTGGACCTCGAAGGCCACGCCGATCGAGCACCTGCGCAGCGAGTTCGCCGTCAAGCTGCGCGCGCTGCCGTTCGGCGATGCCGCCGCGATCATCGACGACGTCCGCGTGCGACGACGCGCCCACGAGGCGCAGCTGGAGTACTACCGGCAGAGCGCAGCGCGCTTCTATCCGGACCCAGCGGCCCTGACCGACGACGAGCTCGGCGGCTGGTTGGTGCTGCGCGGCGGCATCCTCGGCGAGCAGACCGCCATCGCCTGGTGCGACGAGATCCTGCAGCGGCTGGAGACTGATCCGGCCGTCCGTCTACGTGAGGACTCCCCATGAAAGCCTTCCGCGCAGCCGTCGAGGCAGACGACTTCGACGCCGCCACCGCGCTGCTCGCCGACGACGTGGTGTTCCGCAGCCCCGTGGCGTTCAAGCCCTACGAGGGCAAGCCAATCGTGGCGGCGATCCTGCGGGGAGTCAGCCGGGTCTTCACCGACCTGCACTACGTGCGCGAGCTCGAGGACGCCGACGGCCGCGGCTCCGCGCTGATCTTCCAGACGTTCGTCGACGGCGTCAGTGTGCACGGCATGGACCTGCTCCGCGTCAACGACGAGGGCCTGATCAGCGAGTTCACGGTCATGGTCCGGCCACTCTCAGCGGCCAACGCCCTCGCGACCGCCATGGCCGCACAGTTCTCCCAGATCCAGACCGAAGCAACCGACGATGGGACCACCCGATGACCGAGTACCCGCACCTGCTGAGCCCGCTCGATCTGGGCCACACCACGCTGCGCAACCGCGTGATCATGGGCTCGATGCACACCGGCATGGAGGATCGCGTCAAGCACCTGCCGGAGCTGGCCGCGTACTTCGCCGAGCGCGCCAAGGGTGGCGTCGCCTTGTCCGTCACCGGCGGGTACGCCCCCAACTGGCACGGCTGGTTGCTGCCCTTCGGCTCGAAGATGACGTCCAGTCGCCTCGCCGACAAGCATCGTGTCGTGACCGATGCCGTCCACGAGCACGACGGCAAGATCGCGTTGCAGCTGCTGCACGCCGGGCGCTACGGCTACCACCCGTTCAAGCGTGGTGCCTCGACCATCCCGTCACCCATCACCCCGTTCGGTGCCCCCAAGGCGATGAGCACCAAGGAGGTCGACCGCACGGTCGACGACTTCGCGGCCTCGGCCACACTCGCCCGACGCGCCGGCTACGACGGTGTCGAGATCATGGGCTCCGAGGGCTACCTGATCAACCAGATGATCACGGCCCGCACCAACGACCGCACCGACCGCTGGGGCGGATCCGCCGAGAACCGGATGCGGTTCCCCGTCGAGATCGTGCGCCGGGTGCGCGAGCGGGTCGGTGATGACTTCATCGTCATGTACCGCATGAGCCTGCTCGATCTGGTCGACAACGCCCAGAGCTGGGAGGAGATCGTCGAGCTGGCCCAGAAGCTGGAGGCCGAGGGGATCTCGATCCTCAACACCGGCATCGGCTGGCACGAGGCCCGCATCCCGACCATCGTCACGTCAGTGCCGCGCGGGGCGTTCTCGTGGGTCACCGGCAAGCTGCGCCCCGAGCTGAACGTGCCCGTCGTCGCGTCCAACCGGATCAACACGCCCGAGATCGCCGAGCAGATCATCGCCGATGGCGAGGCAGATCTCGTCTCGATGGCGCGACCGCTGCTCAGCGACCCCTACTTCGTGCAGAAGGCTGCCGAGGGTCGAGCGGACGAGATCAACACCTGCATCGCCTGCAACCAGGCGTGCCTGGACCACACCTTCGTGAACCAGCGGGCCAGCTGCATGGTCAACCCGCGCGCCGGTCATGAGACCGAGCTGGTGCTGCTCCCCACGCAGGTCGTGAAGCGCATCGCCGTGGTGGGCGCCGGTCCGGCCGGCCTGGCTGCCGCCGCCGAGCTGGCCGGTCGAGGCCATCGCGTCGAGCTGTTCGAGTCGCTGCCCGAGGTCGGCGGCCAGTTCCGTCTCGCGATGAAGATCCCGGGCAAGGAGGAGTTCGCCGAGACGCTGCGCTACTACGACCGCATGCTCGACAACGGCGGCGTGAAGATCCACCTGAATCGTCGGGCCACTGCCGAGGACCTCCAGGACTTCGACGAGGTCGTGCTCGCGACCGGCGTGGAGCCACGCATCCCGTCGATCCCCGGGGTCGACCACTCCACCGTCGTCTCGTACCAGGACGTCATCCGGCACGAGGCCCCCGTGGGCCAGCGCGTCGCGATCCTCGGTGCCGGCGGCATTGGCTTCGACGTCGCCGAGTTCCTGCTGCACGACTCGAATGAATCACTCGAGCACTGGATGGAGCGCTGGGGCGTCGTCGATCCGGCCGACGTGCGGGGTGGTCTGGGCACCAAGGTCAAGGCGCCGCCTCGCCGAGACGTGACCCTGTTGCAGCGCAAGACCACCGATCTCGGCAAGGGGCTGGGCAAGACCAGCGGCTGGGTGCACCGCGCCACGCTGAAGGACTCAGGCGTCGAGATGGTCAAGGGCGTCAGCTACGACCGCATCGACGACGACGGCCTGCACATCACGGTGGCGACCGGCAAGGACACCTCGGAGTCCCGCGTGGTCCAGGTCGACACGATCGTGCTGTGCACCGGGCAGGAGTCGGTGCGCGAGCTGATCCAACCCCTGGAGGCCGCAGGCGTGTCGGTGCACGTCATCGGTGGCGCCGACGTGGCCGCCGAGCTCGACGCCAAGCGCGCCATCAAGCAGGCCACGGAGCTGGCTGCCCGCCTCTAGTCCGCCGCGCTGCGGGCCAGAAGCTCCCTGACGGTGTTGAGGTTCCTCGCCGTGCCGGGGGTCTTGAGGCGGCGCAGGATGGTGTCGATCTTCATCTGGGGTCTGCCAGCGCCGTCGGCGTAGCGGATGTGCATCTCGGTGCCGATGACCTGCCACCGGTCGTCGCCGGTCTCGACCTCTTCGGCCGCAGCGATCGCGGCGGCCGTGGGCCTGGACAGCAGGAAGGTCACGTAGGAGTACTTCGGTTCGATGACCTCGAACGGATGAGCGGCCAGCGCCGACTTCACCTGTTCGGGCGAGCGCGAGATCGCCTCGCGGAAGAAGCCGAACTCGGCCTCGATGGCCTTCTCCAACGCTCGGTCGAAGGCCGCAGGTTCACCGTCGACGTCGACGAGCAGGTTCCCGGACGCGATGTAGGTGGCCACGTCCGTGGCGCCGAGATCCGCGGCCATCTCTCGGAGGCGGGCCATGGGCAACGTCGCACCGCCGACGTTGACGGCGCGCAGCAGGACGATGCGGCGGGACATCCGCCGATGAAAGCACGAACGGGCCGCCACCGGAAGGTGACGGCCCGCTCGAGAATGTGTGTCTAGAAATAGTGCCTTCTGCCACCGATGCCGCGATCCATGGATCCCAGGATCCACAGAACTGCACCGACGACGACCAGGATGGCGCCGATCGTGTACAGGATCGAGATGTTCAGCAGGGCACCCAGAATCAACAGAACGACTCCAAGAATGATCACAGTTTTTTCCCTTCCTCCCGAGGCCGGCCTTCGCCGACCTGACTGAACGACGACGCTACCCACACCTGCGCGATTGCGCAGATTGCCGTCGGCGCCCCCCGCTGGCTTCACCCACCGTCCTACTCTTGACGTTGTGGAAGACCATGCCCAGCCAGCGATCGCCGACGTGCTGGCGGATCGTCGCTGGCTGGTGCTCACCGGCGCGGGCGTCTCGACCGACTCCGGCATCCCCGACTATCGCGGACCCGGCTCCATTCCCCGCACGCCCATGACGTTCCAGGAGTTCATCGCGACGACCGCGGCGCGCCAACGGTACTGGGGGCGCGCGCACGTCGGCTGGGGTCGGATGACTCGCGCCGAACCCAATGCCACGCACCGAGAGCTGGCCCACCTGCAGGACTCCGGCCGACTCATCGGGCTGATCACCCAGAACGTCGACGGGTTGCACGATCGCGCGGGACACCGCGATGTCATCGACCTGCACGGCCGCATCGACCAGGTGGTCTGCCTCGACTGTGGTGATCGCAGCGAGCGGACCCGCCTGCACGATCGACTGACGGCGCTCAACCCCGGGTTCGCCGACCGCGAGGCGATCGCCGCCCCCGATGGTGATGTCGTGGTCGACGACACCGGTTCATTCCTGCTCGCCACCTGCGAGATCTGCGACGGACGACTCAAGCCCGACGTCGTGTTCTTTGGCGAGAGCGTGGCCAAGCCGGTGGTCCAGCGCTGCTTCGACCTCGTCGAGCAGGCCGAGGCTCTGGTCGTGCTCGGCTCGTCGCTGCAGGTGATGTCGGGGCTGCGATTCGTGCGGGCCGCGGCGCGGCGCGGCATCCCGATCGTCATCATCAACCGTGGACCCACGCGCGCCGACGACCTCGCGACCGTCCGTGTCGACGCCGGCTGCGCCGAGACCCTGGCTCAGCTCAGCTGGCGGATGCGGACCGTCTCGGGAAGTCCAGCCAGCTCGATCAGCACCTCACCGCTCACCTCCGCGGCCACGTCGGTCACGACGTAGCCGTTCTCGCCGCGCGTCGACAGCGACTGCGCCTCGATGTTGACGCCCCGCTCGCCGAGCAGGCCGTTGATGGTGGCCAGAACGCCCGGAGCGTTGCGGTGCACCAGGGCGATGCGGTGGCGCCCCGGGACGGCAGCCAGGTTGAGCTCGGGCAGATTGACGCTCAGCGACGTGCTGCCGAACTCGACGAACGAGCGCAGCTTGGACGCCACGAAGCGGCCGATGTCCTGCTGCGCTTCCTCGGTCGAACCACCCACGTGCGGCGTGAGGATGACATTCGGCAGACCGCGCAGGTCGGACTCGAAGGCATCGCCCTGCCGCTTGGGCTCGATCGGGAAGACGTCCACGGCCGCGCCCGCGATGTGACCGGATTCCAGGTGCTCCCGGAGTGCGGCGGTGTCGACCGCGATGCCGCGCGACAGGTTGAGGAACAGCGCCCGCGGCTTCATCTGGCGCATCTCCTCGGCACCGAAGAGACCAGCATTGCCGGGACGGCCGTCGACGTGCAGCGTGACGACATCTGCCTCGGCCAACAGCTCCTCCAACGTCGAGCAGCGCTTGGCATTGCCCAGCGCCAGCTTGTCGTCGATGTCGAAGAAGATGACCTTGAGGCCCAGCGCCTCGGCGATGACCGACAGCTGGCTGCCGATGTTGCCGTAGCCGATGATGCCGAGCGTGCGCCCGCGGACTTCGTGGCTGCCGGCGGCGGACTTGTTCCACACCCCAGCGTGCATGTCGGTGGACTTCTCGTGCAGGCGCCGCGCCAGCGAGATGATCTCGGCGATGGCGAGCTCGACCACGCTGCGGGTGTTGGAGTACGGGGCGTTGAACACCGCGACGCCGCGCGCCGAGGTGGCGGCCATGTCGATCTGGTTGGTGCCGATGCAGAACGCGCCGATGGCCAGCAGGTCCGGCGCGGCGTCCAGCACCTTCTCGGTGATGTAGGTGGTCGAGCGGATGCCCAGCAGGTGCACGCCCTGGATGGCCTCGATCAGCTCGTCCTCGCCGAGCGCGCCGTCAAGCGCCTCGACCTGGTAGCCCTTGCCGCGCAGGAAGTCCGCACCATCGGCGTGGATGTTCTCCAGCAGCAGCACGCGGACGTCGCCGTCCTCGAGTCGTTCGGTCGAGGGCGGAGCAGTGGTGTTCATGGTCATCATCATCGTGGTGGTCTCCGGGTCAGCAGAAATCGGGGGCTGACCGGGGCCCAGGCGAACGGTCCCAGTAGTGATGGCGCGGTGTCGACGTCAGCGGTCGCTCCCTGGTGGAGACCCACCTGAACGCCAGTCGCGGCCGCAGGCCCAGAGTCTACCGGGCGGCGAAGTGCGCCAGCGCTTCTGGCGGGATCTCCTGATCGAGGTTCGCGAGGCGCACCTGGCCCTGGGCGATCAGCTTGTCGTCCTGGTTGTGCGAGTCCAGGTGCCACAGCTGCTGGCTGCGACCTCGATGGATGGGCGTGGCGGTCACCGTGATGACGTCGCCGACCGCGGCCTGTCGGATGAAGTCGGTGGAGTTGTTGGTGCCGACGACGACGCCCTTCGTTCCCAGCCAGACCTGCCCGGCGACGCTCGCAGTCGACTCGTGCACGGCGCAGTAGATGCCGCCGTGCGGGATGCCGAAGGGCTGCAGGTGGTCGGGACCGATCGTGAAGCGCACCACGACACGATCAGCGGTGACCTCGACGTGCTCCACGCCCAGCAGGCCGTCCAGTCCTGGGAGATCAGTCATGGTCCGAGTATGTGGCCTCCCTCTTGAATTTATACCCTAGGGGGGTATGGTGGAGCCATGAACGATTCCACCCCGCCCGTCGCACCGGGCTACAGCGACGACAAGACCGCCGTGCTCGCCCGCCTCCGCCGGGTCGAGGGACAGGTGCGCGGCCTCACGCGCATGGTCGAGCAGGACACCTACTGCATTGACGTGCTGACCCAGGTGTCGGCGACCACCCGGGCCCTCGAAGCGGTGGCTCTGAAGCTGCTCGACGAGCATCTCACCCACTGCGTGGTCGACGCGGCCCGCCAAGGCGGGCCGGAGGCCGATCTCAAGATCCGCGAGGCGTCCGACGCCATCGCCCGCCTCGTGAAGTCCTGACCCACCACCAAGGAGCATCCATGACCACCACCAGCACCTATCGCGTCGCCGGCATGACCTGCGAGCACTGCGTGCGCGCCGTGACCGACGAGATCACCGACCTGGCCGGCGTGACCGCCGTGACGGTCGACCTGGTGGCCGGCGGAACCTCGACCGTCACGGTCGACAGCGCCGATGCGCTCGACGACTCAGCCGTCGTCGCCGCCATCGACGAAGCCGGCTACGCACTCGCCTGAGAGGAAGGCCGCCATGAGCAAGCACACCCTGGACGTCCACGGCATGAGCTGTTCATCCTGCGCGCTGCGCGTGGAGAAGAAGCTCAACAGGATCGATGGCGTCACTGCCAGCGTCAACTACTCCACGGAGCGGGCCAGCATCGACGCGCCGTCCGGCGTCGACGTCCAGACACTCATCGACACGGTCGACGCCACGGGCTACTCGGCCACGCTGCGCGGAGACGAGACCGCTGAGCACGCCCATGGCGGACTGCATGGCATCGAGTCCGTCCGTCGCCGACTGCGGGTCGGCATCGTGCTCACCATCCCGGTCGCCCTGCTGTCGATGGTGCCGTCGCTGCAGTTCGACGGCTGGCAGTGGGTGGCCCTCGTGCTGGCCACCCCGGTGGCCCTGTGGTGCGCCTACCCGTTCCACTGGTCGGCGGTGCTGAACGCGCGCCACGGCGCCGCGACGATGGACACCTTGATCAGTCTCGGGGTCAGCGCCGCCTACCTGTGGAGCCTGTGGGCGCTGTTCCTCGGCGACGCCGGGCGCATCGGCATGACGATGGACTGGTCGTGGACCGGGGGAGGGGCCGACGAGATCTACCTGGAGGTCGCCAGTGCGGTCACCGTCTTCATCCTGGCCGGGCACTACCTGGAGGCCAACGCCAAACGCGAGTCCAGTGCAGCGTTGCGCGCCCTGATGGATCTGGGCGTCGACGAGGTGCAGGTCCGCCGTGACGGCGTCGAGCAGACGATCTCCGTGGCCGACCTCGCCACCGGTGACGAGTTCATCGTGCGGCCCGGCGAGAAGATCGCCACCGACGGCGTCGTCGTCGAGGGCTCCTCGGCGGTCGACGCCTCGATGCTCACCGGCGAGTCCGTGCCGGTGGAGGTCGTCATCGGCGACACCGTCACCGGCGCGACGGTCAACCAGAGCGGCCGGCTGGTCGTGCGGGCCACCGCCATCGGCGCCGACACCCAGCTGGCCCAGATGGCCCGTCTGGTCGAGGAGGCGCAGGAGGGGAAGGCCGACGTCCAGCGCCTGGCCGACCGCATCTCCAGCTGGTTCGTCCCCGCCGTCATCCTGCTGTCGCTCGGCACGCTCGCCGCCTGGCTGCTGCTCGGGGACAACACGCAGCACGCCTTCACCGCCGCCGTCGCCGTCATGATCATCGCCTGCCCCTGCGCCCTCGGTCTGGCGACGCCGACCGCGCTGATGGTCGGCACCGGCCGCGGCGCGCAGCTGGGCATCCTCATCAAGGGGCCGCAGGTGCTGGAGTCCACTCGTGTCATCGACACCGTGGTGCTCGACAAGACCGGAACGGTCACGACCGGCCGCATGGCGGTGACGGGAATCCACCCGGCACCGGGCGTGGCCACCGATGACCTGCGGCGCATCGCCGCCTCGCTGGAGCACGCCTCAGAGCACCCGGTGGCCCGTGCCATCGCCACGCTCGCCGATCCGATGGACGTCGAGGACTTCGCCAACCATGCCGGTTTCGGCGTCACCGGAACTGTCGAGGGGCGTGCCGCCGCTGCCGGTCGACCCAGCTGGTTGCGCGACCGCGGCATCGACGTGCCGGCACGACGCCACTGGTGTCGCCGTCGCGTGGGACGGCGCCTTCCGGGGCACGATCACCGTCGCCGACACGGTCAAGCCCACCTCGGCCGCCGCGATTGCCGACCTGCGCCGACTGGGACTGGAGCCCGTGCTGCTGACCGGCGACGCGGGCGCCGTGGCCGAGCGGGTGGCCGACGAGGTCGGCATCGATCGAGTGATCGCCGACGTCACCCCGGAGGACAAGCTGCGCACGGTGCGCGAGCTGCAGTCCGAGGGTCGCACCGTCGCCATGATCGGCGACGGCATCAACGATGCCGCGGCCCTCGCCGGTGCCGACCTCGGCATCGCCATGGGCACGGGGACCGACGTCGCGATCCAGGCCTCTGACCTGACCCTCGTGCAGGGCGACCTCGCGACCGCCGTCGACGCGGTGCGCCTGTCGCGCGCCACGCTGCGCACCATCAAGGGCAATCTGTTCTGGGCGTTCGCCTACAACGTGGCCGCGATCCCGCTGGCGGCCGCCGGCTTGCTCAACCCGCTCATCGCTGGTCTCACGATGGCCTTCAGCTCGGTGTTCGTCGTCACCAACAGTCTGCGTCTGCGCCGCTTTCGGTGACGGGAGATTGAGCGTCGCCGTACGGGGTACCTAGGGGCACGTGCACGTGCACATGCTCATGATTGGAGTACTCCCATGGATCAGCACCAACCGGATGGACTGTCGGCCGAGGAGCTCGAGGCGCAAGGCGCCACCGCTCTCCCCGACAAGGAGGTCGTCTCGATCCTCGACCTCAACGCTGACATCGACCTGGCCATCGACGCGGCCGCACCGATCGACCTCGCGGTGGCCGCCAACGCCAACGTCGCCGCACCCATCGACGCCGCGGTCGGCGCGAACATCCTGTCGGAGGGGTCGACCGCCCAGGCGATGGCCGACCAAGGCGTCATGATCGACCAGGGCATCACGGCCGACGCGACGGCGAACGCGACCCAGGACAGCACCCTCGACCAGGGCAGCGACACCGCCGACGCCGGAACCGCCCCCGCCGGCGCCCCCGAGGTGGGTGGCGTGTCCGACCCGTCCAGCGCGCTCGGATCGCTGGACGGCGATCTGCTGAACGTGGACGTCAACCTCGACGCGAATGCCGACATCGCCGCGCCGATCAACGGCGCCGTGGCCGCCAACGCCAATGTCGCGGCACCCATCGATGCCGCGGTGGCCGCCAACATCGGTTCGGTGGACAGCGAGGCGATCGCCGTCGCGCAGCAGGACGCGATCATCAACCAGGACATCACGGGCTCCGCGGAGGCGAACTCGGACCAGGTGTCCGACATCCAGCAGTAGCACGGGCTCGCGATGACCACCACGTCGTCACCTGTGGCGCGCGCCGGCGTTCCGGCGCGCGCCGACGGTGTCCAGATGATCGGGGAGATGGCCGGATCCGGATATCGGACCCCTCCGTCCATGGCTCGACGCGCGGACGGCCAGGTCGTCCAGCTGACACCGGTGCTCTACGCCGTGCTGTCGGCGATCGACGGTCACCGCGACCACGCCGAGATCGCCGAGATCGTGAGCGCCGAGATCGGCAAGCACGTCACGGCCGAGAACATCCAGACGCTGGTCGAGTCCAAGCTCTGCCACACGGGCCTCCTCACGGAGGCGGACGGCTCCCAGCCCGAGGTGCGCAAGTCACAGCCGCTGCTCGGCCTGCGATTCAAGTACGCCGTGACCGATCCCGAACGGACCCGCCGACTGACGCAGCCCTTCGCGGTGCTGTTCAACCCGGTGCTCGTGACGATCGTCCTGGCCGGCTTCTTCGCCTTGTCGTGGTGGGTGCTGCTGGAGAAGGGACTCGCCTCGGCGACGCACGAGGCCTTCAGCAGGCCGGGCCTGCTGCTGATCGTCATCGCCGTGACCGTGCTCTCGGCCGGCTTCCACGAGTTCGGTCACGCCGCGGCAGCACGGCGCGGAGGCGCCACCCCGGGTGTGATGGGCGCCGGGCTCTATCTGGTGTGGCCGGCGTTCTACACCGATGTCACCGACTCGTACCGTCTGGGCCGCGGCGGTCGACTCCGTACCGATCTCGGCGGGCTGTACTTCAACGCGATCGTCGCCCTCGTCACGGTGGGCGTGTGGTGGGCCACCGGATACGACGCGGTGCTCCTGGTCGTGGCCACCCAGATCCTGCAGATGATCCGCCAGCTCACCCCGCTCGTCCGCTTCGACGGCTACCACGTCCTGGCGGACCTCACGGGCGTGCCCGATCTGTTCCACCGGATCAAGCCCACGCTCCTTGGTGTCCTCCCGTGGAACTGGGGCTCGGCGGAGTCGAAGATCCTCAAGCCGTGGGCGCGCGCGGTCGTGACGGTGTGGGTGGCCGTCGTCGTGCCGCTCCTGGCGTTCGTGCTGGTCACGATGGTGCTCGCCTTCCCGAGAATCGTCGGCACGGCCTGGGCCGGGCTCGGCAAGCAGCGCGACCTGATGTCCGCCGCCTTCGGCGACGACGACCCGCTCGAGGCGGTCGCAAGGATGTTCGCGATGCTCGCGCTGGTCCTTCCGCTGCTGGCGATGGTGCTCATCGTCGGCCGCCTCGGCCGCCAGGTCTCGACGAGTGCCTGGAAGCGGACCGAGGGACGCCCCGTCCGACGGGCGGGCACGGGCCTGCTGGCTGCTGCGCTGATCGCCGGACTCGCCCACGCGTGGTGGCCGGACGAACAGACCTACCGGCCGATCATGGCCTACGAACGCGGCACGCTGGCCGACGTGGCCAGCAGCGTCCCGCTCGGCGGCTCACGATCGGGTCTGGCCAACGGCAGCCAGGGCCAGCTCACGACCGCCTGGGCCGACGACGCCCCCCGCCCGACCCGGGAGCAGCCGCAGCTCGCGATGATCCTGGTCCCGCGCGACGGCGACCCGGGCAGCCAGACATGGGTCTTCCCGTTCAACCAGCCGCTCAAGCCCAAGCCGGGCGACAACCAGGCGATGGCCGTCAACACCACGGACGGAACGATCCAGTACGACGTCGCCTTCGCGCTGGTGTGGGTCACCGACGACTCTCCGGCGCTGCAACGCAACGAGTCGTACGCCCTCGCCAGCTGCACGCGCTGCGCGGCGGTCTCGGTTGCCTTCCAGGTGGTCCTCGTCACCGGTGACAACCGGGTCGCGGCGCCGCAGAACATCGCGGCCGCGGTCAACCACGACTGCGTCAGCTGCCTCACGTACGCGCTCGCCACCCAGCTGTTCGTCACGCTCGACGGACCCCTCAGCACGGCCGGGACCGAGGAGATCGCCCGACTCTGGGAGGAGATCGCCGCCTTCGGGGCCGGCATCACCGACGTGCCACTGTCGGAGATCCAGGATCGGCTCAGCGACTTCGAGCGGAAGATCCTCGCTGTCATCGAGAAGGAGCAGGGCGACCCCGCTGCCACCCCCGATGCCACCCCGACCCCGACCGGCGGCCCGACCCCATCGCCCACGCCCACGGCGACGTCCTCAGAGGCGCCCGCTTCCGGCGGCACGACGCCCGAGTCGCCGGCTCCGACCCCCTCGTCCACCTCCGCGAGTCCCAGCCCGAGCCCCCGTCCGAGCGCGACGGCCACCTCCGGCGCACCGTGATCGGCTTTCGGCGATCGGGGGAGGTTCGGGGTACGGTCGAGTTTGCGCCGTGATCCCGGCGCAAAAACTCCCAGGGGGGATCACACGATGACTCACGTCGCCATCACCGGATCTACCGGGCGCACCGGAGGTTCCGTCGCCCGCATCCTGTCCGAAGCCGGCGTTCCCACGCGCCTGCTGGTCCGAGACCCGGACCGAGCGCCGACGCTGCCGCACTCGGAGGTGGTGCGGGCGGAGTACGGCAACGTCCCGCGATCCGTCGAGGCACTCCGTGGAATCGACACCGCCTTCATGGTCTCGCTGCACGAGGGTGCCGACCACTCGGTCGATCATCAA
The DNA here is from genome assembly GCA_963769445.1 of uncultured Actinomycetota bacterium. Classification (GTDB taxonomy): domain Bacteria; phylum Actinomycetota; class Actinomycetes; order Propionibacteriales; family Nocardioidaceae; genus Aeromicrobium. The sequence continues at coordinate 215,233 of CAVYLO010000005.1, forward strand.
GATTTCGTGGACGCAGCCGTCCAGGCCGGCGTGCGCCAGATCGTGTATCTCTCGATCGTCGGCGCCAGTCAGGAGGCCATCAGCTTCCTCGGCCGCCAGCACGGCGACACCGAGGCCTACCTGGCCACGTCCGGCCTGGAGCACACGATCATGCGGACGAACTTCGTCGCTGAGACCATGCCCGACTTCCTCACCGACGACGTGCTCTACGCGCCGGTGGCTGATGGCCGCGTGGCGGCAGTGGCGCGGGAGGACGTGGCGGCCTCGATCGCCGCCGTGCTCTCGGACGCACCACCTCACGCGGGGAAGATCTACCACCTGTCCGGGCCGCAAGCTCTGGACTTCCACGACATCGCGGCTGCCTTCACCACAGCGTTCGGCGAGAAGTTTCGATTCATCGACTGGTCCGAGGACGAGGCCCGACAGAAGCTGGTCGATCTTCCGGCGCCCGAACAGGTGGTCGAGGAATGGCTGAGCGTCTACCGCGCGATCCGCCAGGGGGTGCACCACGAGGTCACCGATGACGTCCGTCACCTCACCGGGCGTGCGCCGATGCAGGTGGTCGAGGCACTTTCACGCATGCCGGATTAGCATCGAACCCATGACGTCCGAGCCGCTGCTGACCATCGAGGGAACACTCACGATTCGCGAACGCATCGCGGTCCCCGAAGGATCCATCGCCAGCATCAAGCTGGTCGACTCCGCCGGCGAGGTGCTCGCTGCGACCGCGGTGCGGGCCGATGGAGTCCCCGTGTCGTTCACGCTGCATGCCGATCCGGCATTCCTGACCGCCGACGGCGAGCTCCTGCTGTGGGCCGCGCTGCGCACCGAGGTCGGCCTGTGGGGAACAGCGGACCTGGTCCCCGTCGCCGACGACACCCTCGAGCTGGTGCTGCAGAAGATCGACGGCTGATGGCGGCGGAGCCGGTCCTCGGCCGCATCGCCCTGCTGCTGCGCCCCTACCGGGCGAAGATGTCGTGGGTCGCGGTCGCGGTCGTGACCGCCGCGATCCTCACCTCGATCGTCCCGTTCCTGACCAAAGCGGTCTTCGACCAGGCACTCTTCCCACCCTCCGGCGGGCCAAGACTCCGGCTGCTCGGCTGGCTGGTGCTGGCCATGTCCATCATCCCGGTCATCACGGCGTTGATCGGCATCGTGCAGAACTGGCTCACCTCGACCATCGGCAACTCGGCCATGGCTGATCTGCGCAGCGACTTGTTCGCGCACCTGCAGAAGATGGAGCTGGCGTTCTTCACGGCCACGAAGACCGGCTCGATCCAGTCGCGCCTTGCCAACGACGTCGCCGGAGTTCGCACTGTCCTGACCGACACCGCCACCACGATCCTGCAGAACTCCGTGACGGTCACGGCGGCGTTCATCGCCATGATCATCTTGTCCTGGCAGCTGACCATCTTGACCCTGATCGTCATGCCGCTGTTCGTGTTCATCCAGCTCCAGGTCGGCAAGCGCCGCCAGCGTCTGGCCAAGCGCACGCAGGAATCGCTCTCGGAGATGACCGCCATCACCGAGGAGGCGCTGAGCGTCTCCGGCATCTTGTTGTCCAAGGTGTTCAACCGCGCCGACTCCGAGGTGCGCCGCTACCGCGAGGCCAACCACCAGCAGACCCGCCTGCAGGTCGACCAAGCCATGACTGGGCGGGCCTTCTTCGCGACGGTCCAGACGTTCTTCGCGATCACTCCGGCGCTGATCTATCTGGCAGCCGGCCTCATGCTCACCGGTTCCTTCGGCGGCGCCAGCATCACCGCTGGCACCCTGGTGGCGTTCACCACGTTGCAGGCACGACTGCAGATGCCCTTGCTGCAGCTGATGCGGGTCACCCTCGACGTACAGACGTCGGTGGCCCTGTTCCGCCGCATCTTTGAATACCTCGACCTCGAGCCGGCGATCACGGAGCGGCCCGGCGCCACCCAGCTCACTGGCCACGCGCTGCGTGGGGAGATCGAGTTCCGACATGTGTCGTTCCGCTACCCCGAGCCCCGCAGCCTCTCCGGCACCGTGAATCGCGACCGCTTCGGCGACACCGGCGTGCGCATCGAGCGCGAGTCCGAGCCGGTCGGCTCACGCTGGGCGCTGACCGACGTGTCGCTGCGGGTGCAGCCCGGGCAGCTGGCCGCGATCGTCGGCCCGTCCGGTTCGGGCAAGACCACAGCGACGTACCTGGTGCCCCGGTTCTACGACGCCACCGACGGCGCGGTGCTGATCGACGGTCACGACGTCCGCGACCTGACCATGGGGTCGGTCGCCGAGGCCGTCGGCATGGTCACCCAGGAGCCGTACCTGTTCCACGGCACGATCCGCGACAACATCGCGTACGCCCGTCCCGATGCCACCGCCGCGGAGATCGAGCAGGCTGCCCGCGACGCCAACATCCACGACCGCATCCTCAGCTTCGCCGAGGGGTACGAGACCATCACCGGCGAGCGGGGCTACCGGCTCAGCGGCGGCGAGAAGCAGCGCCTCGCCATCGCTCGCGTCCTGTTGATGGACCCGCGGGTGCTGATCCTCGACGAGGCCACCTCGGCCCTCGACACCGAGACCGAGCGGCTCGTGCAGGACGCCCTGGATCGCGCCACGCACAACCGGACCACGATCGCGATCGCCCACCGGTTGTCCACGATCCAGAATGCCGACGTGATCTTCGGACTCGAGGACGGCCGGTTGGTCGAGCAGGGCACCCACGACGAGCTGCTGGCCGCCGGCGGCCTCTACTCCCGCCTGTACGTCGAACAGTTTGGTTCTGGTCGACATCGCGTGGCGCAGGATCCGCCTGACGAGCGTCGGTCCGACATTCGCGTCTAGAGGGCCAGGCCGACGTACTTGGTCTCCAGATACTCCTCGATGCCCTCGGCGCCGCCCTCCCGGCCGTAGCCGCTGGCCTTGACGCCGCCGAACGGCGCAGCGGGATTGGAGACCACGCCCTGGTTGATGCCCACCATGCCGGTCTCCAGCCCCTCGTACACCCGCACGACGCGCGCGTGATCCTGCGTGAAGGCGTACGCGACGAGGCCGTACTCAGTGTCGTTGGCCATGTCGATGCCCTCCTGCTCCTCGCTGAAGGTGAAGATCGGCGCGACGGGGCCGAAGATCTCATCGGTCCAGATCTTGGCGTCGCGGCTGACCTTCGTCAGGACCGTGGGCGGGTAGAAGGCGTCACTGCCGAAGTCTTCGGCGCTGGGCTTCTCGCCGCCGGTCACGACCGTGGCGCCCTTGGCGACCGCATCGTCCACCAGATCGGCCACCTTGTCGCGCTGCGTCTGGTCGATCAGCGGACCGACCTCGACGCCCTCGGCGGTTCCGCGACCGATCTTCATCGCGCCCATCCGCTCGGCGAGTCTGCGGCCGAACTCCTCGGCCACCTGTTCGTGCACGATGAACCGGTTCGCTGCGGTGCACGCTTCTCCGACGTTGCGCATCTTGGCCAGCATGGCGCCGTCGACGGCACGGTCGAGATCGGCGTCATCGAAGACCACGAACGGCGCATTGCCGCCGAGCTCCATCGACACGCGCAGCACCCCCTTGGCACTCTGCTCGATCAGGCTGCGGCCCACCGGTGTCGAGCCGGTGAAGGTGAGCTTGCGCAATCGCGGGTCCTCGATCAGTGGCCCCATCACGTCGCCGGTCGTGGAGGTGGTGACCACGTTCAGCACGCCGTCGGGCAGACCGGCTTCAGCCAGCAGGGCGGCCAGACGCAACATCGTCAAGGGCGTCTGCTGGGCCGGCTTGACGACCATCGTGCAACCGGCGGCGATCGCGGGACCGATCTTGCGGGTGCCCATGGCCAGCGGGAAGTTCCACGGCGTGATCATCAGGCACGGACCGACCGGCTGCTTGAGGGTCAGCAGACGGGTCAGCCCGTTGGGAGCCACCGAGTAGCGCCCCGAGATCCGCACCGCCTCTTCACTGAACCAGCGAAAGAACTCCGAGCCGTAGGCGATCTCGGCCTTGGACTCGCTCAGCGGCTTGCCCATCTCCAGCGTCATCAACGTGGCGAGCTCGTCGGCGTGCTCGGTGATCAGCTCGAACGCCGAGCGCAGGATCTCCCCGCGATCACGCGGCGCAGACGCAGCCCAGTCCGCTTGGGCGGAGACGGCGGCATCCAGGGCTGCTGCGCCGTCGGCCACCGAGGCATCGGCGGTCTCGACCAGCGTCGCGCCCGTGGACGGATCGATGACCGGCAGCGTCTTTCCTCCTTCAGCATCGCGCCACTGACCACCGATGAACAGCTGCGGGTGAACCGCGTCGATGACTCGTTGCTCGGCCGTGGACAACTGCGAATCGCTCATGGCGTCACTGTAGAACGGACCCCGTCGGACCGCACATTCCGCGTCATGATTGGGGTTCTCGCACCTCTCAGTGATGAGGAGATGGTGCGCCCATGTGCCATCGCCCAGACATCCACCCGAGGAATCACGTTGTCCAGTCCGCGCCAGAAGGTCACCGTGGCCATCGCCGCCGCGGTAGCGGTGAGCGTGCTCGCAGTCGCCGTGCTGCGCGACGAAGCCGCCGACAGCTCGACTCCTGACATCCTCGTCGGCACGGTGGTCGCCACGTCGCTGCCACCGCTCGACGTCGTCGATCTGAGCACCGCCGAGCAGGCCGCCATCGGCGTGTCCTCGCGACTGTTCGAGTCGGCCGACATCGCGGTGCTGACCGAGTCCGACGCCACGTCCACGGACGCCGCGATCGCGACCGCCAGACGGCTCAAGGTCCCGATCCTGCTCGACGACCCGGCAGCCCCGGCCGAGCTGACCCGCCTGCGCGCCTCCCAGGTCCTGACCTTCGGCATCGTCAGCAACGTGGTCGGCGCCACCCCGGCCGACACCGACCCCGAGGCGCTCGAGGTCCAGGTGGCGGCGTTGGAATCGGCCCAGCCAGGCGTCGATCCGCGTGCGGACCGTTCGGCCGACGCCGTCGTGCTGATGAAGTCCGCCAAGAAGTTCGCCGTCGCCGCGGCTTCGGTCACGATTGCCGGAGCCACCGTGGTGGAGAGCGCCGAGGGCGATCTGCGCGAGGATGCCAAGACCGCAGCCGTCCTGGCCAAGCGCCCCGAATCCTCGGTCATCACGCTCGGCACGCCGTTCGCCGAAACGTTCGCCTACTCCCTGGACGTGGTGCGGAACGACGCCACCCAGATCGGCGGCGGCTACTTCGCGCTGTCCGATCGGCGATTCGTCGGCTTGCATGGCATCGCCGACGACCCGACGTCAGGCGTCCTCGGTCGTCAGAGCCTCGCGAAGGCCGTCGACCGCATCCAGAACGTCGCGGCCAGATTCGCCGAGAACGACTCGCTACCCACGGTGCCGCTGTTCGAGCTCGTGGTCAACGAGTCCAAGGAGACCAGCCCGAGCTCACTGGAACCGGTGATCGATGCCGCCGAGAAGGCCGGCATCCACGTCCTCATCAACGTGCAGACGCCCACCAGCTCGACGTTCCTGGAAAAAACCAAGACGTTCAAGGACCTGCTGCGACGCCCGCACGTCGGGCTCACCCTCGAACCCACCGGCTCGGGAAAGACCTCCGCCGAGGAGATCAATCAGGTCGCGACCTGGTTGGCCGACCTGACCGCCAAGGGCGGACTGCCACAAAAACTGTTCGTCGTGCGTGAGGCAAGCCCGTCGGTGATCTCGGACCGCAAGGACCTCGACACCTCTCGCCCCGAGCTGGCCGTCGTGCTCGATGTCGACGTCGCCGGCGATCCTGGCACCAAGCTGTCGGCCTGGAAGGCGGCGCGTTCGGGAGCTCCGAAGGGTGCGTCGTTCGGCTGGAGGCAGTTCACGGAGCGGGACGAACCCATGCTCACCGTCCGGCAGATCTACCGCCTGGTCGCACCGCTTCCGTCGGTGGTCACCTACCAGTAGCGGTCAGAAGAAGTCGCCGGCGGCGGCAGCAGGCGGAGTGGAGTCGTCGTGCGCCATGGGCGTGAACCGCGAGTAGTGGCCCTGGAAGCTGACAGCCACCTTGGTGGTGGGCCCCGAACGGTTCTTGGCCACGATGATGTCGGCCTCGCCGAGCCGCTCGCGCGACTCGCCCCCGCCCGCCTCATCACCCTCGCGCTGGCCGCGGTGCAGCAGGAGGACGACGTCAGCGTCCTGCTCGATGGAGCCGGATTCGCGCAGGTCAGAGATCATCGGCGTCTTGTCGGTGCGCTGCTCCGAGCCACGGTTCAGCTGGCTGATCGCAATGATCGGCACATTGAGCTCCTTGGCCAGCAGCTTGATCTGGCGAGAGAACTCCGAGACCTCGACCTGCCGGTTCTCGACCTTCTTGCCCGATGTCATCAGCTGCAGGTAGTCGATGACCAAGATGCCGAGGCCATGCTCCTTCTTGATGCGCCGTGCCTTGGAACGGATCTCCGGCATGGTCATGTTGGGGCTGTCGTCGATGACGATCGGAGCACCGTTGACCTTGGTGGCCACGTTGCCGATCTTGCGCCAGTCGCTGTCAGACATCTGGCCGCCGCGCATGGCGCTGACGTTGACCTTGCCCTCGGCTGACAGCAGACGGGTGGTGATCTCAGAAGCCGTCATCTCCAACGAGAAGATGGCCGACGGGATCTTGTGCCGGATCGAGGCGGATCGACAGAAGTCGAGTCCGAGGGTGGACTTGCCGATGCCGGGTCGGGCCGCCACGACGATCATCTGTCCGCCGCGGAAACCGGTGGTGACGCGATCGAGGTCGGGGAATCCCGAGGGCACGCCGTGCACCTCGCCGGTGCGCTTGCTGAGCTCTTCGATCTCGTCGATGGTGGTGGGGATCAGCTTGGAGATGAGCGAGTAGTCGTCGGCATTGCGCGATCCGTCGACATCGAGCACCTCGGCCTGAGCCCGGTCGACGATGTCGGCGAGATCGCCCTGACCGGCCTGCCCGAGCTGGGCGATGCGTTGGCCCACCTCGACCAGACGCCGCAGCACGGCCTTCTCGCGGACGATCTGCGCGTAGTAGTCGACGTTGGCGGCAATGCTGACGCCCGAGACGAGCGTGTGCAGATAGGGCGCTCCGCCAGCGCGGGCCACCTCGCCGCGACGCTGCAGCTCCGCGGCCACCGTGATGGCGTCGGCCGGCTCGCCACGCGCTGCCAGGCCCGTGATGGTGTCGAAGATCAGCTCGTGCGCGGGGCGGTAGAAGTCGCGGCCCTGGATGGTGTCGGCGGCTGGATCGATGGCGTTCTTGGACAACATCATGGCGCCGAGAACGCTCTGCTCGGCGGCGACGTCCTGCGGCGGAACGTACGCGCCGGCGGCTGCGTCGCCGGTGTCTGGTTCGTACAGGTCCGCCACGCTCATCGAGCTGCTACCTCCCCTGGTCGGTCTTTCGTGTCACGCTACGCGCTCCTACCGACAGATCCGTGCAGTGCTCGACCGGGGGGGCAACGCCCTGAGACTAGGTGCCGGTGGGCACGATCGTGAAGCCCGCGACGCACAGGCCGTGTGGGCAAGTCGGGATACTCGGTGGAAAACGCCGCAGCGGTTGTGCACGAGGCGTGGACAACCCTGTGGATAAAGCGAGCAGTGACCCCCCGCTCGCCGCTCTGAACTGCGCGAACCCTGACGTCAGGCTGTGGACAACGGAAAGTTGGCCGAATTCTTGAATCAGTTGCCTGCTGCGGCTCGGAACCCGACCGCGGTCCAGTCCGGACCGACGAACTGGGCCGGGCCATAGTTGGCGATCGAGCGGTTCGTCAACCAGACCTGCGGCACGACTCCGAGCGGCACCAGCGGGACATCGCGGAACAACCGCTTGTCGAGCACCTCGACCGCCTTCGCCCGGTCGTCGTCGTCGAGCGCGGAGATCGCCTTGTCCCACGCGGCGGCCAGCTTGTCGTCCTCGACGCCGGTGAAGTTCTGTCCCGAGTCGATCGGGTAGAACAGCCGCTTGGTGTCGACCACGGGAAACGCCCCGCCCTGGTGGGTGAAGGTGGCCAGATCGAAATCCAGCGGAATGATCCGATTCGTGAAGAACTCGTCGTCGGGAACGGTCTGCAAGGTGACCTTGATACCGACCTTGGCGAGCTGGTCAGCGATCATCGTGGCGCGCGCCCGGCTGGTGCTCGTCTTCGCGGGAACGGGCATGTCCAACGCCAAGGGTTTGCCCTTGCGGGTGCGGACCTTGCCCGTGTCCGCCACCGTCCAGCCGGCGTCGTCGAGGAGCTGGCCCGCCGCATCGACATCCGGCGCGATGAGGTCGGACTGGTCCACGTATCCACGCTGACCCGGCAGCAGGATGAAGCTGCCCAGAACCTGCGACGGAGTACCGAGCGGCTTGGTCAGTGCGTCAGCGAGCGCGCGACGGTCCAGAGCCAGCGCGACGGCACGACGGACCGCGACGTCCTTGAGGGGGCCGGCGGCGCCGTTCATGGTCAGCTGGGTCCACTCCGTACCCGTGGCGCGCTGCAGGACGACGTCGTCACCGAGCTCGGCGTCGTTGATGTCGGCGAGCTGGCTCGAGGACACGTCCGTCGCATCGAGGTCGCCCGCACGCAGGGCCTCGAGCTGGATCTCGGGGGTCGCCGCCTGCCAGGTGATCTGTTTGAGCCGGGGCTTGGTGCCCCACCACAGCGGATTGCGCTCCTGCACGATCCGGCCGGTGTCGCGATCGATCGAGGCGACGCGGAACGGGCCGTGGGACGGGATCGCCCGGTCGGCAAAGGCGGTGTTGAACGCCTTGGCCTCGTCCGAGACGCTGGCCGGCAGTGCTGGATAGATGTACCGCGGCCAGTCGGTGGTGCGGGCGCCGAACGTGACGGTGTACGCGAACTTGCCGTCCGGAGTGACCTCGTCGATGTCGTCGAAGCCCTGCGTGCTCCGCACCTCGAACTTCGGGTCGGAGCCGTTCTGCGCCTTCCAGAACGCCACCATGTCCCGCGCCATGATGGGCGTGCCATCTTGCCAAACCGCTTTGCGGTTCAGCTCCACGCGGATGGTGAGCGGTTTGCGGTCGACGATCTCGACCTCACGCGCGTAGTCGGGATCGACCTCCCATCCACCGTCCGCCGTGATGCGAACTGCCGACCCCATCGTGGGATCGAGGAGGCGATCAGCCTCGGACTCACCGTTCGAGGCGTGCTGGGGGTTGAAGTTCTCCGGCAGCGCCGGGGTGGCCAGTCGCACCGTTCCGCCGGCGGCGACTCGATCGCGATCGACGGGCTCCCAACCCACTGACGTCAGGTCCGGGATCCTGGCGGACGGCGAATCCTGGGGGCTGTCGCCGCCTCCGGGCAGGAGACTGCACCCGGCCACCAGAAGGCTGATGGCCAGGAGAGAAACGAGGCGGCGAGAGGGGCGCACGGTCAATAAGGACGACGGACCGGCACTCGCGGAGGCGAACACCGGTCCGTCATGGGCCCTACTTGGCGGAGACCACGTTGAGCTTGACCGTCGCGCTGACCTCGGGGTGCAGGCGAACGGCGACCTCGAACGAACCGACCGTCTTGATCGGGTTGCCGATCTCGATGCGGCGCTTGTCGACGCTGCCGCCCTGAGCCGCGATGGCTGCGGCGATGTCGGCCACGGTGACGGCGCCGAACAGCCGGCCGCCCTCGCCCGAGCGCACCGGCACGTTGACCGGGGCAGCTTCCAGACGACCCTTGAGGCTCTGGGCCTCTTCGAGGTCGTGGATCGCGTGGGACTCACGCGCAGCCTGGATGGACTCGACCTGCTTGGCAGCGCCCTTCGACCAGCGAATGGCGAAGTTGCGCGGCAGCAGGTAGTTGCGGCCGTAACCGTCCTTGACGTCGACGATGTCGCCGGGGATGCCGACGTTGGTGACCTCGTGGGTGAGGATGAGCTTCACGATGTTCGCCTTCCTCAGCGAGTGGTGGACGTGTAGGGAAGCAGCGCCATCTCGCGGGCGTTCTTGATCGCCTTCGCAATGAGTCGCTGCTCTTGAACCGAGACACCTGTCACGCGGCGCGCGCGGATCTTGCCGCGGTCCGAGATGAACTTGCGCAGCAGCGCAGTGTCCTTGTAGTTGATGACCGTGTCGCGCGCGAGAGGATTGCTCTTCTTCTTCGGCTGACGGATGACGGGCTTTGCCATGATGCTCCTGATTTCTTGCTGGCCTGGTGTGTGGCCGAAATGGGCTGACTCAGAAAGGGGGGTCGTCGGTGGCGGCTGCGCCACCGCCGCCCCATGCGTCAGATCCACCCTGGTTTCCGCCCTGCGGAGCTGCCGCCTGCGGCGACGATCCCCACGGGTTGGACTGTCCGCCGCCGGCGTTTCCGCCGCCGCCGCCTCCTCCGCCACTGCCGCCCGACGCACGGGTGACCTTGGCGGTGGCGAAGCGCAGTGATGGGCCGATCTCGTCGACGGACATCTCCACGCTGGTGCCCTTGGAGCCGTCCTGACGCTCGAAGTTGCGGACCTTCAGGGCGCCCGTCACGATGACGCGCTGGCCCTTCTGCAACGACTCGGCGACATTCTCGGCGAGCTGGCGCCACGCATCACAGCGGATGAACAGCGCTTCGCCGTCCTTCCACTCGTTGGTCTGCTTGTCGAATGTGCGAGCAGTCGACGCGACGGTGAAGTTGGCCACTGCAGCGCCCGACGGAGTGAACTTCAGCTCCGGGTCGCCGGTGAGGTTGCCGACTACGGTGATGTTGGTTTCGCCAGCCATGAGGCACAGCCTTTCGAGAGGGTGGGTGATCTGACACCAGTGAACCGCAGAGGTGGGACAGCCAACAGGCTGTGTCCACACCAGCGGTCGAGCCGACTACTTGATGTCGGGGCGCGTGACCTTGGTACGGACCACAGACTCGTTGAGGGTGAGCTGGCGATCCAGCTCCTTGACCGTCTTCGGCTCCGCCTGGAGCGTGACGACGGCGTAGATGCCCTCGTTCTTCTTGTTGATCTCGTAAGCGAAACGACGCTTGCCCCAGACATCGATCTGATCGACCGAGCCGCCGTCTTGACGCACCACGTTGAGGTAGGTGTCGAGGCTGGGCTGAACGGTACGTTCGTCGAGATCGGCATCAAGGATGATCATGACTTCGTACGGGCGCAATGACATTGCGTCTCCTTCGGACTGAGCGGCCACGGGAATCCCCGTAGCAGGAGGTGCTGCCTGATTGGCAACCGTCCGATCCTACGGGATGACCGGCCTCGCAGGCCAATCCGCACCTGACGCACCCGCGTAGGCTGGACCCGTGACCACCACCGACTCGTTCACGATCGACTCCCTCGTGGTCTCGCCGCTGCGGCGCTTCGACGGGCGCCCCGCCGAGGGCCCCACACCGTTCTCGGGGGATGAACACCCGGCCACGGTCCGGGTGCGTGCCCACAAGGGACTCGTCGGGGACCGCTACTTCGGCACCCGATTCACGTATGCCGCTGTCACGCTGATCGCCGCCGAGAAGGTGCTCGCGCTCGAGGGCGAGCTGTCCTCGGGCCCCTTCGACCCCCTCGAAGCACGGCGCAACGTGGTGACCCGCGGCCTCGACGTCGACGCACTGGTGCGCACCGAGTTCACGATCGACGCCGGGCACGGCCCCATTCGATTCCGCTCGATCACTCCGGCCAATCCGTGCGCCTGGATGAACGAGGTGTTCGCCCCCGGCGCGCACCAGGCGCTGCGGGGACATGCTGGCATCCGCTGCGAACCGCTCGATGACGGGCAGATCTCCGCGGGTCCGGCCACCGTGCTCGACGTGCGCCCTCTCGATCCGGACGAGCTGCGCCGGCAGGTCCAAGCGGCCCCGACGTCGTAGGCCGCTCGCCAAGGAGGCCGCCCGCGGCCGACTGTGAGGGAGCGAGGAACGAGCGACCGAGGCGACCCGCCGCCGGTGGCTCGGGCGAGCACTCGACCTCACCACGCCTCGCTCCGGGCGGCTTCGCCGCTGCACGCTCACGCTGCGCTGGCGCGACTGAACGCTCGCTCGCTGGCGCTCGCTCGGTTCAGTCGACCCAGTCGAGGGTCTTGGTGACGGCCTTCTTCCACATGCGGAAGAACTCCTCGCGGTCGCTCTCGTCCATCTGGGGAGACCATCGCTTGCCCTCGCCCCAGTTGGCGCGGATCTCCTCTGTGCCCTCCCAGTAGCCGACCGCGAGACCAGCTGCGTAGGCCGCGCCGAGTGCCGTGGTCTCTGCCACCTTCGGACGCACGACGTCGACGCCGAGGATGTCCGCCTGGAACTGCATCAAGGTCTCGTTGACGACCATGCCGCCATCGACCCGCAGCTCGGTGAGCGGGACACCGGAGTCGGCGTTCATCGCGTCAAGCACCTCACGGGTCTGGTACGCCGTCGACTCCAGGACCGCACGCGCGATGTGGGACTTGTTGACGTACCGGGTCAGCCCGACCAGCGCACCGCGGGCATCGGGGCGCCAGTGCGGCGCGAACAGTCCTGAGAAGGCCGGCACGAAGTAGGCACCACCGTTGTCGTCGACCTGTGCTGCGAGCGTCTCGATCTCGGCCGCCTCGGAGATCAGGCCGAGGTTGTCGCGCACCCACTGCACGAGCGAACCGGTGACGGCGATCGAGCCCTCGAGTGCGTAGACGGTGGGTTCGTCACCGATCTTGTAGCAGACCGTGGTGAGCAGACCGTTCTCGGACTGCACCGCTTCGGTGCCGGTGTTCAGCAGCATGAAGTTGCCGGTGCCGTAGGTGTTCTTGGCCTCGCCCTTCTCCAGGCAGGCCTGCCCGAAGGTGGCCGCCTGCTGGTCGCCGAGGATGCCCGCCACGGGTGTGCCGTTGAGGATGCCGGGCTTGCACTCGCCGTACACCTCCGAGCTGGAACGAATCTCCGGAAGCATCGACATCGGGATGCCCATGTCGGCGGCAATCTGCTCGTCCCACTGCAGCGTCGTGAGATTCATCAGCATCGTGCGGCTGGCGTTCGTGACGTCGGTGACGTGCACCCCGCCGTTCTCGGCCCCACCGGTGAGGTTCCACAGCAGCCACGTGTCCATGTTCCCGAACAGCAGCTCACCAGCGTCGGCGCGCTCACGGACCCCCTCGACGTTCTCGAGGATCCAGGCGATCTTCGGCCCGGAGAAGTAGGTGGCCAGCGGCAGGCCGACGATCTCCTTGTAGCGGTCGGCGCCCAGGTCATCAGGAGCGGCGCTGGCCAGCCGCTCGGTGATCTTCTGGGTGCGGGTGTCCTGCCAGACGATGGCGTGGTGGACCGGTTGCCCGGTGTCCTTCTCCCACACGACGGTCGTCTCGCGCTGGTTGGTGATGCCGACCGCTGCGATGTTCTTGCTGTTGAAGTTGGCCTTCGCGAGGGCGCCCGCCGATCACGGTGCGGGTGTTCTTCCAGATCTCGATCGCGTCATGCTCGACCCACCCGGCCTGCGGGAAGATCTGCTCGTGCTCCACCTGGTCGACCGCAACCACCTGTCCGGAGCGGTCGAAGATCATGGCGCGCGTGGATGTCGTGCCCTGGTCGATCGCCATCACGTGCAAGGTCTGGTCTGCCATGGATCCAACGTAGTAGACCTGAGACGTGAGGGCCTTGGACCTCTAGGGTGAGGAGGTGACTCCGATGTTCCCGCTGGGGTCGGTTCTGATGCCAGCGATGCCACTCCCGCTGCGCGTCTTCGAACCGAGATACCTCGCGATGATCGACGAGGTGTTGGATCGCGAGACGCTTGATTTCGGCGTCGTGCTGATCGAGCGCGGGCACGAGGTCGGCGGCGGCGACGCGCGCTTCGGCGTGGGGACGATGGCCAGGGTCGAGCAGGTCGAGTCGAGCGACGGGCTCGCCGCGCTGGTGGCCCGAGGAAGCCAGCGGTTCCGCGTCGACTCATGGCTGCCCGACGACCCGTGGCCGCAGGCCGAGGTCACCTTGGTGGAGCCCTTGGTGTGGGACGAGAACGATCGCGCGCTCCTTGACGATGCCGAGCGGACCGTCCGACACTCGTTGGCCCGCGCCAGCGAATTCGTCGACACGATGTGGGACGCCACGGTCGAGCTGTCGCAGGACCCGGTCGATCGGTCCTGGCAGCTGGCCGGCATCGCGCCGCTGGGGACTCTGGATCAGGTGGGCCTGCTGGAGTCCCTCTCGATCGCCCACCTGCTCGCGAGCATCGACGCGCTGACCCGCGCCGCCCTTGAGCTGATCGAGCTGCAGGACGAGAACTAACCAGACGTGCGTGGGTCTTCGGGCCAGGCGTGCTTGGGATAGCGGCCGCGAAGCTCGGCTCGCACCTGCAGGTAGGGACCCGACCAGAACGACTCGAGGTCGGCCGTGACGGCAGCCGGTCGCCGCGCTGGAGTCAGGAGGTGCAGCAGCACCGGCACCCGTCCGCCGGCGATCCGGGGTGTTTCCGCCCACCCGAAGGCCTCCTGGATCCGCACCGAGAGCACCGGCTGTTCCGAGCCGGTGGCGCCGTACTCGACCCGCGCCGCGGAGCCGCTCGGCACCGTCAGGCGCTCGGGCGCCAACGCATCGAGTCCGACGGCGTCGGGCCAGGGCAGGAGTCGACGCAGCGCGCCGAGCACATCGATGCGGCGCAGGTCGCGAGTCCCCCGCACCCGCGCCAGCTCGGGCCCGAGCCAGGTCGTGATCGCGTCGAGCAGGGCGGTGTCGCTCACGTCGGGCCACGGGTCGGCCAGGGTGTGGTGCAAGAAGGCCAACCGCCGACGGAGGGCTGTGGCGGCTTCGGTCCAGGGCAGCACGTCCAGCCCCTCGGCGGCGAGGCCAGCACGGACGGCGGCGGCCACGGCGTCGGGTGCGGGATTCGGTGATCGGCGCGCTCGAGAGCTCGATGGCCCCCAGTCGCGAGACCCGTCGTGCCACGATGCGTCCTGCCGTCCACGACACCTCGTCGTCCTCGCGCCACCGGCTGGCCGCGGCCGCCAGGGCGAGGTCCTCATCCAGCGGCGCCGCCGAGCGGATGGTGGCCTCGGCGGCGCCCGGGCGACGCTCGGCATCCGCCACCGCGATCCACGGCACGCCTGACAGGGCGGGATCACCGTGCCGAAAAGCTGCGCCTGTCCCGGCCACCATCAAGTACGACGAACCGCCTGGCCGCAGCCGCGCCACCCGAGTCGGGTGGGCCAGAGCCACGACGGCGCCGACCGCGAGATCGTCGGTCAGACTGGTGCGCTCGACGCGGTCAGGTACCGCGCGCTCCAGGCGGTTGACCGTTTCCTTCCACGCTCCCGTCCCTGCGCCGCCGCGCCGCATGGCGCGCAGCGCCGCCACCAGGTCACCCCCCGGTGCGCGCACCTCGTCAGCCAGCAACGCCACGATCTCGGCGGCTCGCCGGGAGCCGACCGCGGTGGACCCGTCCAGCAGGGCTCGAGCCAGCCGTGGGTCGACGGGGACCTGGCCCATCTGGCGTCCACGGTCCGTGATGGCACCGACGTCATCGACGGCTCCGAGGTCGGACAGGGTCCGGCTCGCTGCCGCCATCGACGCAGCCGGCGGCTGATCCAGCAGCGCGAGTCCGGTGCCATCTGGTGTACCCCACGCCGCCAGCTCGAGCCCGAAGCCGGTGAGATCAGCGACCGCGATCTCCGGGACGGGGTGGTCGGTCAGGTGGGCGTGGTCGGTGCGCGACCAGCATCGATGAACGGCTCCGGGCGCCTCACGTCCGGCGCGGCCGGCGCGCTGCTCCGCGGCGGCACGGCTGACCCGCACCGTCACCAGGGCGGGAAGTCCGCGCCGGTGGTCCGTGCGGGGCTCGCGGGAGAGGCCAGCGTCCACCACGATGCGCACACCGGGCACCGTCAGCGAGGACTCAGCGACCGCGGTCGAGACCACGACACGGCGGTGATGGCCCACGCGCAGTGCGCGGTCCTGCTCCTGACCGGTGAGCCGACCGTGCAGCGGAAAGACGTCCACGTCGGCCAGCCCGGACAGCCTGCGCACGACACCACCCACCTCGGCGACCCCTGGCAGAAAAACCAAGACATCACCGGACTCGGTGGCCATCGCGTGACGCACCGTCGCTGCCACATGGTCGAGGAACCGTGGGGGAACGCCGCGCTCATCGGTGGGCAGAACGCCCGGTGGCGGTGGTGTCCAGTGAATGGAGACCTCGTGCAGACGCCCTGGAATCGCGACGATCGGAACTGGGCTGGCGGCCGCGCCCCCCAGCACCGCGGCGGTCCGTTCAGCCTCGACCGTCGCCGACATCGCCACGAGCTGCAGATCCTCACGCAACGTGGCCCGCACGTCGACCAGGAAGGCCAACGTCAGGTCCGCATCGAGCTGCCGTTCGTGCACCTCGTCGAGCACGATCGCGCCCACCCCGACCAGCTCCGGGTCGCGCTGCAGCCGGCGCAGCAGCACGCCGGTCGTGACGAACTCGATCCGCGTGTCAGGCCCGACCCGGCGGTCACCGCGAACGCTGTAGCCCACCGTCGCACCGACCGGTTCGCCCAGGAGCGACGCGAGCCGGCGGGCTGCCGCGCGTGCGGCGATGCGACGCGGCTGGGTGACCACGACTCGCCCCTCGACCTGTTCAGCAACGGCCGGCGGCACCATCGTGGTCTTTCCGGTGCCCGGCGGCGCCTGGACGACGACCATGCCGTGGGAGAGAAGTGCCGCCGCGACGCCCGACAACCCAGCGACGACCGGCAGGTCGGGCGGGTGCGCGAGCAGCCGTGCGAGGGGATCGTGCATCAGAGGTCGGCGGAGACCTTCCACAGGTCGACACCGTCAGCGTCAGTGGTCATGGCGTCGATGGCGGCGAGCTCGTCGGCAGAAAAATCAATGTTCTCGGCGGCGACGAGGTTCTCGTCGAGCTGCTCGATCGAGGACGCCCCGATCAGTGCGGAGGTGACGCCCCCCGGCCGCAACGTCCACGCGATGGCCATCTGGGCCAGCGACTGGCTGCGCTGCTCCGCGATGTCCGCCAGTCCCCGCAGGCGTCTGACATTGTCTTCGGTCAGAACATCGTCATTGAAGCTGCCGCGCGCGCCACCCCGCTCCACAGGGTTCCCGTCGAGGTACTTCGACGTGAGAAGACCCTGTGCCAACGGCGAAAAACCAATCGATCCCAATCCGTGCTCGTCCAACGTGTCGAGCAGACCCCTCTCGACCCACCGGTTGAGCATCGAGTACGACGGCTGGTGGATGACCAGCGGAGTGCCGAGGTCACGCGCCACCCGCACCGCCTCAGCAGTGCGCTCGGGGGAGTAGGACGAGATACCCACGTACAACGCCTTGCCCTGGCGGACCGCGGTGTCGAGCGCGCCAATCGTCTCGGCCACCGGGGTGAACGGGTCCGCGCGGTGTGAGTAGAAGATGTCGACATGGTCCACGCTCATGCGCGCCAGCGACTGGTCCAGGCTCGCCAGCACGTACTTGCGCGAGCCGAGCTTGCCGTAGGGCCCCGGCCACATGTCCCAGCCAGCCTTGGACGAGATGATCAGCTCGTCGCGGTACGGCGCGAAGTCACCGCGCATCATGCGGCCGAAGTTCTCCTCGGCTGAACCATAGGGCGGGCCGTAGTTGTTGGCCAGGTCGAAGTGCGTGATGCCACGGTCGAAGGCGTGCCGCAGGATCTCGCGCTGGGTGTCGAAGGGGCGATTGTCGCCAAAGTTCCACCACAGGCCCAGAGACAGCGGAGGGAGCAGCAGCCCGGAGTCGCCCACGCGCCGGTACTCCAGCGACTGGTAGCGGTCTGTCGCCGCGGAGTACGGCTGGTGCAGCTCGGGCACCGGGTCGGCGTAGTAGCGGGATTCGGGGTTCTCGGTGCTCACGGTGTCCACGTTAGTCGCCGACGGGTTGCACCGCTGCCAGCGGGATCTCTCCTCCGCTGGTGGGCCACACGCCGATCAGTCCCGGCTGATCGGTCGACATGTCGACATTCCCCGCAACGTGGGGGAAGACCAGGACGCCGGCCGACGTGCGCACCCGGGTGGTCGATCCATCGCGGTCGATGTGATCGATGGCCACGGGCGGCGGCGGTGCAGCTGAGCCCGTGCCACGGACCTCGACCAGAGCGGGGAAGACCTCCGTCTGTCCGGCAGCGACCTCGACCTCGAAGTTCTCCTGACGGCCCCCGGTCACCGCAGCCCGGATGAGCGCGTTCACCAGAACGGCGTCCCCGAGCCCGTCGTAGATCCACCGCCGACCGAGCACCGAGTGCTCCATGTGGGTGAGGAAGTGCGCTGCGGCTCCGTCCAGCTCTGCCGCTCGATAGGTCAGGGGCACCTGGAGCACCCGGTCTCCGTCACCGACCAGCAGGACCTCCACGCCGACCTCGCCGGCCGGGTCGTCGAAGCGATACGAGTACCGGGTCCCGAGCGTCAGCGTCGCCGGATCGCCGTCGAACCAGTCGGTCGCGGCGAGCCACTGCCGGGCGAGCTCCAGCTTGGACGGGCTGATCGTGGCGTTGACGTGGACGATGGCCATGCGGCCCAACCTACGCGCGGCGGAGCAGACCGGTCAGGACGTCGATGGCGTGATCGGTCGCGGCGTCGTCGACGTCGAGGTGCCAGACGAGCCGCACCGCCTGCTCCGCAACCGCGTACCCCCGCACACCTGCTGCGGCCGCCGCCTCGACCACGAGGTGCGCGGCCGACCAGTGGGTGTCGGTGAGATCCAGGACGACGATGTTGGTCTCGACCGACGCCGGATCGATGCAGCCGGGAGCCGCCTGGGCGAATGCCTCGGCCGCACGGCGCGCTCGCGCGTGGTCGTCGGCCAGTCGGTCGAGGTGGTGGTCGAGCGCGTGCAGGCCTGCAGCAGCCAGGATGCCGACCTGCCGCATGCCGCCGCCGTACCGCTTCCGCCAGATGCGCGCCTCGGCGATCGCCTCGGCCGTCCCGACCAGGACCGATCCGGCCGGGGCTCCGAGGCCCTTGCTCAGACAGACCGAGACCGTGTCGAACTCGGCGCCATGATCGCGCAGGGACACGCCGCTGGCCACGTGGGCGTTCCACAGCCGTGCCCCATCGAGGTGCATCGCCACGCCGGCGGCCTGCGTGCCGCGGCGCAGGGCGCGGATCTGGTCGATCGGCTGGATCGTCCCGCCGCCGAAGTTGTGCGTGTTCTCCACGACCACGAGCGAGGTGTTGACCTGGTAGACGCCCGCGCCGGTGATCATCAGCTCCAGCGGCTGGCTGGCGTCGAGCAAGCCTCGCGGCGCTGTCCAGGTGCGCGACGTGATGCCCGCGAGCGCAGCGGCTGCCCCGAGCTCAGCGCGCACGACGTGCGCCAGGGAGTCACAGACCATCTCCGCTCCCGGCGCGACGTGCAGTCGCAGGGCCAGCTGGTTGGCCATCGATCCGGTCGGCGTGAAGAGCCCGGCCTCGTGACCCAGCAGGTCGGCGACGCGCTCCTCGAGCGCGTTGACCGTCGGATCCTCGCCGAAGACGTCATCCCCGACCTCGGCCTCGGCCATGGCCTGCCGCATCGCTGGCGTGGGACGGGTCAGGGTGTCCGACAGCAGGTCGGTGTGGATCATGCCGCCAGTCTCCCAGTTCAGCGAAGCCGGGTGATCTCGACCTCGACGAACAGCTCGGACCGACCCGACGTGGAGTAGATGCCGCGCAGCGGCGGGTTGTCGGCGTAGTCGCGGCCGCGCGCCACGACGACGTGTCGCGGGCTCTGGGCGACCTCGTTGGTGGGGTCGAAGCCCACCCACTCGCCATCCCAGTACTCGATCCACGCGTGCGACTCGCCCTCGACCGACTCGCCGATGACGGGCTCGCTGGACGGGTGCAGGTACCCCGACACGTACCGCGCAGGAATGCCGGCGTGCCGCAAGGCACCGAGGGTCAGGTGCGCGATGTCCTGGCAGACGCCGCTCCCGGCCTCCCACGCATCGGCGGCCGTCGTGGTCACTTCGGTGGTGCCCGGCAAGTACTGGATACGGGCGTGCACCATCGACATGGCCGCGGTGGCATACGCGGCAGGGGTGTCGGCCGCCGAGCGCAGGGCGTCGAGCTCTGCCACCAGGGTCTCCGCCGGGGCGACCCACTGGCTTGCCGTGAGGTACTCGCAGTGCTGGTCCGCGACAGCGGCCAGGTCCTCCCACGCGATGTGCACCACGTCGGACGCCGAGGGCTGTGTCTCGACCGTCGTCGTCGCCACGACCGCCAGGTCGTCGTGCGGATCGTGCACCTCGAAGGCCGTGACCGTGGTGCCCCAGTAGTCGCGGTACTCATACGTCCACGGCGACGGCGAGATGTCCATGCGGGAACGCAGCACGTACTGCTCGGACGTCGTGGCGGGTGTCATCCGCGCCTCGTTGAACGAGGCGGCCGCACCGTTCTCGTAGTGGTACCCGGTCGTGTGCTTGATCCGCAGCTGCATTCCTTCGAGCGTGCTCACAGCAGCACACCTCCCTGCCAGGCGTAGTCCTCGGACTCGGCGAAGTACCTCGCGGTCACGGCGTCACTGGCCGCGGCGCAGCTGCGCTGCAGACGCTCCATCTCGACCGGCAGGTCGAAGACGATGTCGGCCAGCGGTCGGTATTCCAGCTCGGTCCGAGCCCGGCCCAGCAGACGTTGCGCCTCATCGCCGAAACCGGCCCGGCGGCCGCTTCGCTCCAGGCGCACCAGGGCGCGTTCGGCCTCGGCGAGCGCGAACACGATCGAACGGGGGAACCATCGGTCGAGCAGCAGGAACTCGGCGGCCTGACGGTCGGCCTCGATACCGCGATAGGCGCGAATGAAGCTTTCGTAGGCGCCACAGGCCCGCAACGTGGTCGGCCAGGCAACCTGGGGACCGGAGGCCAGGGCTGCGGTGGACATCAGTCGGGCCGTCATGTCGACGCGCTCGATGTTGCGGCCGAGCTGGTAGAAGTGCCACCCCTCGTCCCGCGACATCGTCGATTCGGCGATCCCCGAGATCATGGCCGATCGGTTGCGCACCCACGCGAACATGTCCGGCGGTCGCATGGCGCGGGCCGAGCCGAGGCCGCGGTAGGTCGTGTTGATGGCAGCCCAGATGTCGGTCGACAACGTCTCGCGCGCCCGGCGCGAGCTCTCCCGACACGCACCCAGGGCGTTGGCGATCGAGACGGGGGAGTCGGGGTTGTGGGCCAGCAGGTCCAGGATCATCCAGCGATTCGGGTTGCCGGTGTAGTCCTCGACGCCCATCACCGACAGCAGCTGTTCGCACGAGGTGCGCTCGTCCATGCCGGGATCCTCGACCAGCACCTGCATCTGGACGTCGAGGATGCGGGCGGTGTCGTCGGCGCGCTCCAGATAGCGACCGATCCAGAACAACGATTCGGCGATGCGACTCAACATGGCGAACCCCCCTTTCCAGATGTCTGCTGTTGTTCCTGCTCTTGTTCTTGCACCTGCAGGCGGTCCGGCTCGAGGCCGACGCCCGCGGTCGCGCTGGCCGAGAGACCGTTCTCCTCGTCCTCGTCGACCTCCGAGCCGGCGGCAAGCACCCAGGTGTCCTTGGAGCCCCCGCCGCGGCTGGAGTTCACGATCAGCTCGCCCTCGGGCAGCGCCACGCGAGTCAGGCCGCCGGGCAGCACCCACACGTCGCCATCGCCCTTGTTGACCGCGAACGGACGCAGGTCCACGTGTCGCGGCCGGATGCCGTCCTCGACCAAGGTCGGGACCGTCGACAGCGAGATGACCGGTTGCGCGATCCAGGCCCTCGGGTCGAGCAGGATCTTGGCGCGCAGCTCGTCGAGCTCGGCGGTGCTGGCGGCTGGTCCGATGACGATGCCCTTGCCGCCGGAGCCGTCGACCGGCTTCAGCACCAGCTCGTCGAGTCGGTCCAGCACCTCCTCGCGCTGATCGGCTTCGCCGACGCGCCAGGTGTCGACGTTCTTGAGGATGGGTTCCTCACCGAGGTAGTAGTCGATCAGGTCTGGCAGATAGGTGTAGAGCAGCTTGTCGTCGGCCACGCCGTTGCCGATCGCATTGGCGATCGTGACGTGTCCTGCCCGGGCGGCGTTGATGATGCCCGGGACGCCCAGGGTGGACTCGGCGCGGAACTGCTGCGGGTCCAGCCAGTCGTCATCGATGCGACGGTAGATGACGTGCACCGGCTCCAGGCCGTTGGTCGTGCGCATCATGACGCGGCCGGAGCGACACACCAGGTCGCGGCCCTCAACCAGCTCGACGCCCATCGTGCGCGCCAGCAGCGTGTGCTCGAAGTAGGCCGAGTTGTAGACCCCCGGCGTGAGCACGACGACGGTGGGATCGCTGACGCCGGCCGGTGCGGCCGCCCGCAAGGCCGCGAGCAGCTGCTGCGAGTACTGGGCGACCGGACGGATGCGGTGGTCGGCGAACAGCTCGGGCAGTGACGCCGAGAGCGCGCGCCGGTTGGTCATCACGTAGGACACCCCGGACGGCACCCGTACGTTGTCCTCCAGCACGCGGAAGTCGCCGTCGCCGTCGCGGATCAGGTCGATGCCGGACACGTGGATCCGGACACCGTTCGCAGGGTCGAGGCCGGCCACCACGCGGGCGTAGTGCGGCGAGGTCATGACCGTGGAGCGCGGCACGACGCCGTCGGTGAACAGCTCGCCCGGACCATAGATGTCGTCGAGGAACGCCTCCAGGGCCAGCACCCGCTGGCGGACGCCGCGCTCGACGTGCTCCCAGTCGTGGGCTTCGATCAGCCGCGGAACGATGTCGAGCGGAAACGGTCGTTCCTCGCCCTCCACGCCGAACGTGATGCCTTGCTCCAGGTACGAGGAAGCCAGCGAGTCCGCTCGCAGGCGAACTTCGTCAGGACCCATCTCGGAGAAGGCCGCGCGGACCGCTTCGTAGATCGGTCGGACCTCCGTTCCGCTGCCGGCATACATCTCGTCGAAGCCCTTGACAGGCCCATATCCGTCGAGCAGTTCCGGTGTGTCCACGTTTCCACCGTAGGACAGAAGCGGTCCGTCCGTGTTTCCGGGCGGCAGATGGCCTACGCTCTGGGCAGAAAGGTGCTGCCACATGGACGGGTACGTGCTGGTTCTCAACGCAAGCTACGAGCCACTTCAACGCGTGTCCCTCCAGCACGCGATCAAGATGTTGGTGCGTGAGGTCGCCGTCGTCGAGGAAGAAGCGGGTGGCACCTTCGGACCGTTCCCGGTGCCCAAGGTGCTGCGGCTGGTCCGCTACGTCGTCACGCGGTGGATGCATCGCCGCTCCGGATTGTGCACCAAGACGGCCATCAAGGCCCGCGACAAGAAGTGCGCGTACTGCGGCGGCCGGGCCGAGACCGTCGACCACGTGATCCCGCGCAGCCGCGGCGGCACCCTCACGTGGGACAACGCGGTCGCCGCCTGCCAACGGTGCAACCACCGCAAGGCCAACCGCACCCCCGAGGAGGCCGGCATGGCCCTGCTGCTCGTGCCGGGTCGCCCCAGCCACCAGTTCGTCGCCTGACCACACCCGCCGTTGGTAGCGTGACCGGGTGACATCACCTCTCGTGGTCCGCAGCATCGGCGACGCGGATCACCTCGCGTCGATCCGCTCCCGACGATCGGTCAGCTTCCTGCAGACTCCGGCGTGGGCGACGGTCAAGAACGAGTGGCGCGGTGAGTCGATCGGCTGGTTCGACGGCGAGACCCTGGTCGGGACCGGGCTGGTGCTCTACCGCCAGCTGCCACGCCTGAAGCGCTACCTGGCGTACCTGCCCGAGGGACCGGACATCGAGTGGACCGACGGCGACCTCGATCGCTGGCTCGACCCCATGACGGCTCACCTGAAGCGGGCCGGCGCCTTCGGCATCCGCATGGGGCCTGCCGTCATCGCCCGACGCTGGCACGCCGCGACCATCAAGGCCGCGATGGCCGACGACGCCCTCGGCTCGTTGTCCCAGACCCCCGCCGACGAGGTCGACGATGCCGTGCTCGCCGTGGCTGACGGCCTGCAGGCACGCGGATGGCGCGAGATCGGCGCAGCAGGCGGCTTCTCTGCCGGGCAGCCGAAGTACAACTTCCAGCTCCCCCTGGCCAACAGAACCGAGGACGATGTGCTGGCCGGCATGAACCAGCAGTGGCGGCGCAACATCAAGAAGGCCGCCAAGAACGGCGTCGAGGTCACGCGCGGCACCCGCGCCGATCTGGTCGAGTTCCACCAGGTGTACGCCGAGACCGCCGAACGCGATGGCTTCACGCCGCGCCCGCTGTCGTACTTCGAACGCATGTGGGACGCGCTCACCGCCGAGGAGGATGACCGCCTCGTGCTGTACCTCGCGCGTCACGAGGGTGACCTGGTCGCTGCCACCACGATGGTGCGCGTCGGCGCCCACGCCTGGTACTCCTACGGAGCGTCGACCACGGCCAAGCGCGACGTGCGCGGCTCCAACGCGATCCAGTGGCAGATGATGCGCGACGCCATGGCAGCCGGCGCGGACGTCTACGACATGCGCGGCATCACCGAGACGCTCGACGCCGACGATCCGCACATCGGTCTGATCCAGTTCAAGGTGGGCACCGGCGGCGAGGCGGTGGAGTATCTCGGCGAGTGGGATCTCCCACTCAATCGCGCGCTGTACCTCGGTTTCACCCAATATCTGAGGAGGCGCTGATGTCCTTCACCCTGCACGTCGACGCAGCGCGCTGGCGCGCAGGGATCCGACGTGTCCTCGACGCGACACCGGATCTGGTCCCGGTCATCAAGGGCAACGGATACGGATTCGGCCGGGACCTGCTGGCCCGTGAGGCCAGCGCGCTCGGCCTCGACACCATCGCGGTCGGCACGTACGCCGAGGTGCCCACCGCCCTGGCGAGCTTCACCGGCGACGTCATGGTGCTCACGCCGTGGAGGCCCTTCCTGTCCGACGTCGTGCTCGACGATCGGGTGGTCCACACCGTGGGCCGGGTCGAGGACATCGTCGCGCTGGCCCACCTCGCACCCGGCGCCCGGATCGTCCTCGAGGGCGAGACCTCGATGTCGCGCCATGGGCTCGATCGCCACGAGCTGGCCGCCGCTGTCGCGGCGCTCGGCGACCTGGAGGTGCTGGGGTTCGCCATCCATCTGCCACTGATCGGCGCCGGACCTGCCGAAGGACACCTGCGTGAGGCCGAGAGCTGGGCAGCAGCTCTGGCGGCCTCGCAGCTGGAGACCTCGACGCTGTTCGTGTCGCACCTGACCCCGACCGAGATCGGTCAGCTGTCCTCGCGCCGGCCGACCCTGACGATTCGCCCCCGGGTCGGCACCGCCGTGTGGCTGGGCGATCTGGGCGCCCTCTCGGTGCGAGCCGAGGTGCTCGACCGCCACACGGTGGGACGCGGAGAGCGGGTGGGCTATCGCCAGCGCGCCATGCCGCGCGACGGGGTGCTCCTGGTCATCGCAGGAGGCACCAGCCACGGTGTCGGCCTCGAGGCGCCCCGGGCCGGATCCGGCGTGATCAACCGCGGCAAGACGCTCGCCAAGGGTGGGCTCGAAGCGGCTGGTCTGGCGCTCTCGCCGTTCACGATCGCCGGCAAGCAACGGTGGTTCGCCGAGCCTCCCCACATGCACGTCAGCCTGGTCTTCGTGCCAGGCGACGTCGCCACCCCCGCGATCGGCGACACGGTCGACGTCGCGGTGCGCTACACCACCGCGACCTTCGACCGCATCGATCTGCGACTGGCTCAGCCCTAGGGGCAGGCCGGCTTGCCGGGACGCCACTTCGGCTTCGGGTCCGGATCTGGGTCGGCTCCGGATCCGGGTCCGGCTCCGGGTCCGGCTCCGCAGTCGTCTTGGTCGGCTCCGGCTCCGGCTTCTTGGTCTTCTTGGGCTTCGGCTTCGGTGGCACGTAGGTGGTGCCCTTGTCGGCCTTGATGTTGCCCGGGGCGATGAACTCGCCACAGCCCTTCTCGTCCTGGAGGGCCGAGTTCATGTAGGCCTTGAAGGTCATGGCGGGGTACGTGCCGCCGAAGAACGGATTCAGGTATCCCTCCAGATCCTCGTTGCCCGTGCCGCGGTTGTACATCACGGTCGTGGCCAGCTTCGGGGTGTACCCGGCGAACCAGGACGACGACACGTGCTGGTCGGTGGGATCCTCGCCTGCGGTCGCCGTGCCGGTCTTGCCAGCCGTGGGGCAGATGGTGTTGCCGTTGGTTCCGGTGCCACCGCTGGCGGTGACGCCCCGCATGGCCTTGATGACGTCGCCGGCGACGTCCTTGTCGATGGTGCGCTTGGTCTCGACCTCGTGCTTGTACAGCTCGGTCTTGTTCTCGTCACTGACCTTCTCGATCAGGTACCAGTCAGCGCGGACTCCGCCGGCGGCGACCGTGGCGTAGGCGTTGGCCATGTCGATCGGGGGCACCGGCGCGAAGCCGAGCGACGTGACGGCGACCTTGCCGATGTTGTCGGTGACCTTGGCGGGGATCCCGGCATCCTGCGCTGCCTCGAGCACCTTCGCGGCGCCAGCCTCGACGCTGGAGTCCGAACCGCCGCTCATCTGCTGGGTCAGGTCGACGAAGGCGGTGTTGATCGACTTGGCGGTGGCCCGCTCCAGCGTGACGGTGCCGAAGGACGCTCCGCCGGAGTCGCCCTGGTTCTCGACTTCGGCATCGCCGACCTTCAACGGGGAGTTGCCGTTGAGCTGGGTCTGCAGACCGTAGCCATCCTGCAGCGCGGCGATCAGGGCGAACATCTTGAACGTCGATCCGGGCTGGGTGGGCAGCGTGGCCCAGTTCAGCTCGCTCTTCAGGTAGTTGGGTCCGCCGTACAGCGACCGCACGGCGCCGGTGCCCGGTTGGATCGAGACCAGCGCGGTGTGCAGCTCGTCGAGTCCGCCGGGCCGCACCTGCTTGACCGCGGCGACGGCGCTCTTCTGCTTCTCGTAGTCGACCGTGGTGACGATGCGCAGTCCGCCACCGCGGATCTGCGCGTCGGAGAAGTCCAGGCCCGCCAGCTGCTTGCGTGTCATGTCGAGCAGATAGCCCTTGGTACCGGAATACCGGTTGCTGTTCTTCTGCTTGATGACGCCGGGAACCTTGTCGCGGAACTTCTCCCGCTCCTCGTCCGTGATCGCACCCGACTTCAGCATGCCGTCGAGCACGTAGTTGAAGCGCGGCTTGAGCCGTTCCTCCCAGCCCTCGTTGTACGGGTCGTAGTAGCTCGGGCTGTTGATGATCGTGGCGAGCATGGCCGACTGCGCGTAGTTCAGGTCTGACGCGGGCTTGCCGAAGTAGGTCTTGGAGGCGACCTCGACGCCATAGGCGCCGTTGCCGAAGTAGATGGTGTTCAGGTAGCCCTCGAGGATGTCCTTCTTGCCCAGCTGGTTGTGGATCTTGACCGAGAGCACGGCTTCCTTGAGCTTGCGCTTGTAGGAGCGCTCCTGGGTCAGGTACAGCACCTTGACGTACTGCTGCGTGATCGTCGAACCGCCGCCGCGGATCTCACCGCTCGTGGTGTTGTCGCGCACCGCGCGAACGATGCCCTTGAAGTCGATGCCGCGGTTCGTGTAGAAGGTGCGGTCCTCGGCGGCGATGGCGGCTGCCTGCATCGATGCCGGGATCTCGGACAGCCCCACGTTCTCGCGGTCCTGGGTGGCGAACGAGCCGATCTGGTGCTTGCCGTCGGAGTAGTAGACCTTGGTGGTCTGGGTCTGGAACTCAGCGTTGGGATCGGGGATCGCAATGGCCCGGTAGAGAACGAAGAAGGTCAGCGCGCCGGCCAGGATGCCGGCGACGGACAAGAAGGCGAGCCAGCGCAGCACTTGGGCCCACCACGGGCCCTGACCGCCGATGCCACGCAGCACGCCGCCAGATCGACCGCTCGAACCCTTCTTCTTCTTGGAGGTCCGACGCCGCGTCGCGGGCTTGCGCTTGGTCTGTGAGGCCACGGGAAGATTCCTTCGTCTGGGTTCATCTCGGGATTCAGTGGGAGATCCATCGCGGATCAGGTCTGACTGAGCCGCTCGAGACGGCAACCGCACCAGTGTGCCGAACTTACCTGAGAGTGCACTGATTCCCCGCGACCACTGTGGCGGACCTCACTCCAAGTTGACTCCGATGCATTGGTGCGATGTATCGTGTCGCTATAACGGCACGGCATGACTGTGTCCGGACAGACCTTCAGGGAACGGATGAGATGACGCGACGCGGTGTGGCGCTCGAAGTGGCAGTCCTCGGACTGCTGCACGACACGCCCATGCATGGCTACGAGCTGCGCAAGCAGGTCAATGCCCTGCTCGGGTGGGGCCGCATCCTGTCCTACGGCACGCTCTACCCGTGCCTCAAGGCCTTGGGCAAGGCCGGTCACATCGTGGCCGCTGAGTCCGAGGATCCCGAGACACGGTCCCGTCGCGCCCGCATCGTCTACCGCCTCACCGCAGAGGGCAAGGAGTACTTCGCCCAGCTGCTGGAGGAGTCCGGTCCGGCGGCGTGGGACGACGACACCTTCGGTGTCCGGTTCGCGTTCTTCGCGCGGACCAGTGCCGCGTCACGGGTCCGCATCCTGGAGGGTCGCCGTAGCCGGCTGGAAGAACGACTCGAGAACGTGAAGTTGGCCGCCCAGCGGGGTCGTGAGCGCACCGACGCCTACACCCGCGAGCTGCAACGCCACGGCCTCGAATCGGTGGAACACGAGATCTCGTGGCTGACCGAGCTCATCGATCGCGAGCGCGATGGCGGCCATCCCCCTGAGGTTCACGAGACCTCCACGCACTGATCAGCACGATCACACAAGCATCAACACACCAAAGATATGACAGGAGAACCCATGGGTTCGGTACGAGTGGCAATTGTGGGCGTGGGCAACTGCGCCACGTCCTTGGTCCAGGGCGTCGAGTACTACAAGAACGCTGACCCCGAGGGCACTGTCCCCGGGCTCATGCACGTGATGTTCGGCGACTATCACGTCAGCGACATCGAGTTCGTCGCAGCGTTCGACGTCGACGCCAAGAAGGTCGGCTTCGACCTGTCCGAGGCGACCCAGGCCAGCGAGAACAACACGATCAAGATCGCCGACGTTCCTCCGACCGGCGTCATCGTCCAGCGCGGCAACACGCTCGACGGTCTCGGCAAGTACTACCGCGAGACGATCGAAGAGTCTGACTCCGCGGCAGTCGACGTCGTCCAGGTGCTCAAGGACTCCCAGGCCGACGTCGTCGTCTCGTACCTCCCCGTGGGTTCGGAGGAGGCCGACAAGTTCTACGCGCAGTGCGCCATCGACGCGAAGGTCGCCTTCGTCAACGCGCTGCCCGTGTTCATCGCTTCCGATCCCGAGTGGGCCAAGAAGTTCGAGGACGCCGGCGTCGCGATCATCGGTGACGACATCAAGAGCCAGGTCGGCGCCACCATCACGCACCGCGTCATGGCCAAGCTGTTCGAAGACCGCGGCGTCGCGCTGGATCGCACCTACCAGCTCAACGTCGGCGGCAACATGGACTTCAAGAACATGCTCGAGCGTGATCGCCTGGAGTCCAAGAAGGTCTCGAAGACCCAGTCGGTCACCTCGAACCTGACCGGTTCGCTGAGCAACAAGATCTCCGACAAGAACGTGCACATCGGCCCGTCGGACTACGTCCAGTGGCTCGACGACCGCAAGTGGGCCTACGTGCGGCTCGAAGGTCGCGCGTTCGGTGACGTTCCGCTCAACCTGGAGTACAAGCTCGAGGTCTGGGACTCGCCGAACTCGGCCGGCATCATCATCGACGCCATCCGTGCGGCAAAGATCGCCAAGGACCGCGGCATCGGCGGCGCCCTGCTGTCGGCCTCGTCCTACCTGATGAAGTCGCCCCCCGAGCAGCGTCCCGATGACCTCGGTCGCGAGAAGCTCGAGGCCTTCATCGCGGGTGACGAAGAGCGCTGATCCGTCAGATCTGACGAGAGGGACCGAACCCGTAGGGGTTCGGTCCCTTTCTCATGGGTGCGCCTCAGGTGGCGCGCAGGATGGTGCGAAACCACGTGATGGTTGCACGCAAGGCCTGCTCGCGGGTGCGCTCCAGATCCTCTGTCATCATCTGCCACACCGGCCACGAGGCGGTGACGTACAGCTCGTCGTAGATGGTCCTGCCGCTGTCCTCGTACGGTCCCAGCTCGGGCCCGAAGGTGTGCTCGAGATCGGCCTTGAGACGTGTGCTGACGGTCCGCCGACCGTCCCTCAGCGCCGGCGAGAACGGTTCACCCAGCACCGACGCTCGTGCCGCCGGAGCCATGTGCTCGACCCGATCGGCCTGCCGCGTGCAGAACACCTCGATGCGCTCGGGCAAGGGCAGATCAGGGCTCACCGGCTCCCAGACCTGCAGGTCCATCGCCATCCACAGCTCCGTGGTCGCCCTCAGCAAGGCTTCCAGATCCGAGAAGTTCGTCCAGATCGTGCGCACGGAGACGCCGGCTCTGTCGGCGACCATCTGGGCGGTCGGCCGCAGCACTCCCTCACGGACCAGCTCGGTGTGGGCCGCGACGATCGCGTGGCGGGTCCTGATGCCTCGAGCGATGCGGCCGTCGATGCTGCCTTCGTGCTCCACAGGTCTACCCCTCAGTCCAGGACTTTCGTCACGTTAGTGGTCCCCGCCGCATTCCGCTGATCGGGCGAGCAGGCGCGTGAAGGTGTGCCGCATCAGGTTGGCTGTGTCGTCGTAGGACAATCCTTCGTCCCGGCGCAGCACCAACCACGTGATGCCGTCGGCCGCCACGAACAGCGAGAGGTGCAGCGGCGACGCTGTTGCGGAGTGACTGCCGGTGCCGATCTCGGCCCCGAACGTCGCCACCAGATCCTGGTGCAGGCGGGCCCGATGCTCGCGTCGGGCCGCGGTCAGCGAGGGGGAGAAGGGTTCGACGAGCAGTGCCGACGCGGCCGCCGGGGACAGATCCTCCATCCGGTGGGCTCGCTGGGTGCACCACTGATCGATCCGCTCAGCCAGTGGCAGGTCGGCCGCCACCGGATCCCAGTTCTCGGCGTCCCGGTCGAGCCAGTACTGCCCCGTGGCAGCCATCAAGGCTTCCATGTCGCCGAAGTTCAGCCACAGCGTGCGCAGCGAGATGCCGGCGCGCTCAGCGATCAGCTTGGCCGTGGGGCGCAGGACGCCATCACACAGCAGACCCGCGTGCGCTTCGATGACGGCCCACCGTGTGCGCTCGCCACGCGCGACCCGACCATCGCGATTCTCTCGCTGAAGACGCGGGGCGTGCTGCTCGGTGGCCATGGGGTGATCCGTTCCACTTGACGTCCTCGGAGAATACCTACACTGTTTGTGCATGCATAGGGAGATGCAGGTCACACATACGAGGGATGCGGGTCGTCGATGCTGCAGGTGAAGAACTTGGAGGTCGTGTACAACGACGTCATCCAGGTCCTCAAGGGAGTCAGCCTCGACGTGCCCACTGGTTCCATCGTGGCTCTGCTCGGCGCCAACGGTGCCGGCAAGACCACGTTGCTCCGCGCGCTGAGTGGACTGCTGGAGACGCACGACGGCGCCATCACCAAGGGCGAGATCCGTCTCGACGGCAAGCCGATCCACCACCGCAAGGCCCCGGCGATCGTGGCGGCTGGCATGTCGCAGGTGCTCGAGGGTCGGCGGGTCTTCACCGAGTTCACGGTCGAGGAAAACCTGCGTGTGGGCGGACACACCCGCAAGAACGGACGCGCCGAGGCGATCGCTGAGGTGTACGACCTGTTCCCGATCCTCGCCGAGCGACGTCGCAGCACCGCCGGATACCTGTCCGGCGGCGAGCAGCAGATGCTCGCGATGGGACGCGCTCTGGTGGCCGGCCCGTCGTTCCTGCTGCTTGATGAACCGAGCCTCGGACTTGCGCCGCGCATCGTGCAGCAGATCCGCGACATCGTCGTGCAGATCAACCAGCGCGGCACCACCGTGCTGCTGGTCGAGCAGAACGCCACCATGGCGCTGTCGATCGCCGAGCGGGGGTACGTCATGGAGAACGGCAAGATCGTGATGGACAAGCCGGCCGCCGAGATGCTCGAGGACGACGACATCCGCGACTTCTACCTCGGTCGGGGCCACGGCGCGACGTCGTACCGCGACATCAAGCACTACAAGCGACGCAAGAGGTGGCTCTCGTGACCAGCAGCGATGCTTCGCGCTCCGACCCGGTCGTGCAGGTCGACGACATCGAGCTGCGGTTCGCCGGCGTCACGGCGCTCAGCGGTGTCAGCTTCGAGGTGTTCCCGGACGAGCTGTTCGCCATCATCGGGCCCAACGGCGCCGGCAAGACCTCGATCTTCAACGTCCTGTCGGGTGTCTACACGCCTCAGGTCGGATCCGTTCGATTCCTCGGCGAGAGCATCGGCCGCCTGAAGCCGCACCGCATCGCCCATTTGGGCATCGCGCGCACCTTCCAGAACATCGAGCTGTTCGAGAACCTCGACGTCGTCGACAACCTGATGCTCGGGCGGCACCACCACCTCGGCTACGGCTGGCCCTCTGCTGTCGCATGGCTCGGCAAGGCCCGGGCCGCAGAGGTGCGCAACCGACGTCGGGTCGAGGAGATCATCGACTTCCTGGAGATCGAGGCCTACCGCACCCTGCCGGTGGGGCTGCTGCCGTACGGCATCCAGAAGCGCATCGAGCTGGGCCGGGCCCTGGCCATGGAGCCGAAGGTGTTGCTGCTCGACGAGCCGGTCGCGGGCATGAATGGCGAGGAGACCGAGGACATGGCGCGGTTCATCCTCGACATCAAGCGCGAACTGGGCATCGCCATGATCTTGGTCGAGCACGACATGGGCTTGGTCATGGACCTGGCCGATCGGGTCATGGCGCTGGACTTCGGCCAGCCGCTGGTCACCGGAACTCCGGACGTGGTCCAGAACCACCCTGAAGTCATCCGGGCCTACCTCGGCACCGTCGAGGAGGACGCCTCATGACCGCATCCTTGGCACAGGCGGTCCGGGAGCGGGCGAGCACCGGCCCCGACCGCATCGCGATGCGCAAGAAGGAACTGGGCCTGTGGGAGGAGATCACCTGGTCCACCTACTGGGACACCGCCGTCCTCGTCGGGCACGGGTTGCTCTCCTTGGGCGTCACGGTCGGCGACCGCATCGCGGTGCACAGCGAGAACCGGCCCGAGTGGCTCTACTGCGACATCGGCATCACCGCGGTGCGCGCCGCCACGGTGGGTCTGTACCCGACCAATCCGGCACCTGAGGTGCTGCACGTGCTGCGCGACTCCGGATCCAGCGTGTTGTTCGCCGAGGACCAGGAGCAGGTCGACAAGGCACTCGACATCGGCGACCAGGTGCCCGATCTGCGCGCCATCGTCTACCTGGACCCGCGCGGCATCGCCGATCGTTACACGGATCCGCGCCTGATGTCCTGGGAGAGCTTCCTGGACGCCGGTCGGGCGCACGCCGCCGAGAACCCCGGCATGGTCGACGCACTCGTCGACGCCGCGACGCCGGAGGATCTGGCCACCTTGGTCTACACGTCCGGCACCACCGGGCCCCCCAAGGGCGCGATGCTGTCCACCGGAAACGTCTCCTATGTCATCGATCGTCTCCGTGACGAGGCCTTCATCGAGCCGCAGCCGAGCGAGAAGGACCTGGCGGTCTCGTACCTGCCGCTGTGCCACGTCGCTGAACGGCTGTTCACGGTCTGGACCAGCGCCGCCAGCGGCGTGCAGATGAACTTCGCCGAGTCGATCGACACGGTGCAGCAGGCACTGCGTGAGATCCAGCCGACGCTGCTGTTCGGCGTTCCCCGCATCTGGGAGAAGATCGTCGCCGGCGTTCACATCCGCATGAGTGGAGCATCGCGCATCAAGCGGGCCAACTTCGCGCTGTGGATGCGGGTCTCCCGCTGGATCGGCCGCACCTTGGTCGCGCACGAGGGACGCCACACCCCCGCCACCCGGATCGCCTACGCCGTGGGCTGGGTCTTCCTGTACCGGGCGCTGCGCGAACGGCTGGGCCTGTCGCGGGTGCGCTACGCGGCGTCGGGCGCGGCCCCCATCGCGCCGGAGGTGCTGGAGTTCTTCATGGGTCTCGGCCTGCCGATGCACGAGGTGTACGGCATGACCGAGAACAGCGCCGTCGCCACCGCGAACCGGCGCGGTCGGGTCAAGCTCGGCACCGTCGGCGAGCCCCAGGCAGGCATCGAGCTGCGGATCGATGACGACACCGGCGAGATCCTCACCCGACACGCTGGCACCTTCGTGGGCTACTGGAACAACCCCGACGCCACGGCCGAGGCGATCGACGCCGACGGCTGGCTGCACACCGGGGATGTCGGGGAATGGGTCGATGGCACGCACGTGCGCATCACCGACCGGCTCAAGGACATCATCATCACCGCTGGCGGCAAGAACATCGCGCCCAGCGAGATCGAGAACAGCCTCAAGGCCTCGCCCTACATCAAGGAGGCCATCGTCATCGGCGATCGTCGCAAGTACCTCACCGCCCTGATCGGGATCGAGCTCGACACCGTCGGCAACTGGGCCCAGAAGAAGAAGATGGGGTTCACCACGTACGCGGATCTGTCGGCCAAGCCCGAGGTCATCGAGCTGGTGCAGCGGGTCGTCGACCACGTCAACGAGTCGTACGCCGCGGTCGAGACGATCAAGCGCTTCAGCCTGATCCCCAAGGAGCTCGACGAGGACGCCGGCGAGCTGACCGCGACCCAGAAGGTCCGACGTTCGGCGGTCACGGCCCAGTTCGAGTCCGTCATCGAGGGCATGTACGTCGCGGGTGATCGCGCATGACCACCTTCTTGCAGGCGCTCGTCACCGGATTCGGCCAAGGCTCGATCTACGCGCTCCTGGCGCTTGGATACGTCATGATCTACAAGGCCACGCACGTCATCAGCTTCGCCCAGCCCGCTCTCATGGTCGTGGGTGGACTGTTCGCGTATCACGCGACGTCGGTCCTCGAGCTGCCGTTCTTCGTCGGCATGATCGTCGGCATCCTCGGCGGAGCCGTCACGGGCATGATCGTGGAGCGCCTCGCCCTGCGGCCCATGATCGGCAAGCCGGTCTTCACGCTGGCCATCATCACGATCGGCGTCGACATCGTGCTGCGCATCTTCACCAACCGCTACATCGGCGTGGAGTCGCGCATCGTCCGGTATCCCGATGGCAGCTCGCGCTACGAGCTGGGCGGGGTGTCGATCTCGCACCAGACGGTCGGCCTCATCGCCGTCACTGCTGTCACGGTGACCGCCCTGACATTGTTCTTCCGACTCTCGCGCACCGGGCTGGCCATGCGGGCCACCGCGCTCGACCAAGAAGTCGCGCTCGCCCAGGGCATCCGGGTGGGAGCCATCTTCGCTCTGGCGTGGGCCATCGCGGGTGGCCTCGCGGCCATTGCCGGCACCTTCGTCGCCGCCGGCACCGCTGGCATGGAGCAGACCAGCTGGATCATCGCGCTCAAGGCGCTGCCGGCCATCATCATCGGTGGTCTGGACTCCTTGCCCGGTGCGGTGGTCGGTGGCCTGTCGGTCGGCATCGTCGAGGCCCTCACCGCGATCTACCAGCCCGACGTCGCCCCGTGGCTCGGGCGCAACTTCTCGCTGGTCGCGCCCTACGCGCTGATGCTCGTGGTGCTGCTGGTCAGACCGTACGGACTCTTCGGCACCAGGGAGGTGGAGCGGGTATGAGCACCGGACTCAAGGGGCGACCTCTCGTCCGCACGGCCTACACGCAGGACATCGCGCTGCTGAACTCTCCGGCGAAGCGCCGATCGACGCTGATCCTGGTGCTGGTGTCGTTCCTGATGCCCTTCATGCTGACCGACGACCTCCTGCTGGTGCTCACGCTCGGCATGATCTCGGCGGTCGGCGCGATCGGCCTCAACCTCGTGACGGGCTACGCGGGGCAGGTGTCGCTGGGCCACGCCTTCTTCATCGGCCTCGGTGCCTACACCGCCGCCATCATCGGCGGCGACCCCGATGGACCCGTCGTGGGCTACGGCCTGCCGATCTACCTGTGGCTCCCCGCGGCGGGCATCGTCGCCGCCGTGGCCGGCCTCCTGGTCGGCCCCATCGCGGTGCGACTGCGCGGACTGTACCTCGCCATCGTCACGCTCGGCCTGGTCTTCCTCGGCGATCACATCTTCCGCGAGTCCCGCTCGCTGACCGGCGGCCCGGGCGTCGGACGCCGTGGACCCGACCTCGTGGCCTTCGGCATCGACTTCAACACCTCTGGCGTCGTGCTGGGCCTGGAACTGGGTCGTGAGCAGCGTCAGTTCCTGCTGGCGCTGGTCTTCCTCCTCGTGTTCGCCGTGCTCGGTCGCAACATCGCCCGATCCGGTGTGGGGCGCGCCTTCTCCGCAGTCCGCGATCGCGATGTCGCCGCCGCCGTGATCGGTGTGGACCTGACGAAGTACAAGATCATGGCGTTCGCCATGTCGTCGTTCTTCGCCGGCGTGACCGGCGCGTTGTACTACGCGGTGGTCGGCGTCTTCGAACCCGGCACCTTCGGTCTGCTGTTGTCGATCCAGTACCTCGCGATGATCCTGATCGGCGGCGTCGCCACGATCTCCGGCTCGATCATGGGCGCCATCTTCATCAGCGCTCTGGGCCGGATCTCCGGCGAGATCGCTGGCATCCTGCCCGGCATCAGCCAGAGCTCAGGCTCGGGCGGTCTCATCTCGGTGTTCCAGCTCGAGGCGATCCTCTACGGGCTGCTGATCATCGTGTTCTTGATCTTCGAGCCTCGAGGGCTGTTCGGGATCTGGAACCGATTGCGCCTGTACTGGAAGGGCTGGCCCTTCTCCTATTGACCCTCTCGACCCCCAGACTGGGCGGAACCACCCGTCCGCCGCGCCGCGGCACCGCACGACGGTGCGACTCCTCGAGTCGCACTCGACCGAAAGGAAACTGACAGTGAAGATCAGAGCGAACGTGACCCGAGCGGTCGTCGGCGCCGCCGTGGCGACGCTGGTGCTGACCGGCTGCCGCGGCAGCGACGGTGGGGAGGCGGGGTCGAGCCCCGGCCTGAGCCAGGAAGCATGCCCCGACGCAGTCAACGAGGACAACGGGTGCATCTACCTCGGCGAGATCTCGGACCTGACCAAGGGCCCCTTCGCGCCGCTGGCCGTGCCGATCACCGACGCCCAGAAGGCGTTCTGGAAGAAGGTCAACGAGGCTGGCGGTGTCGGCGGATACGACATCAACTTGTCGGAGAACATCGCTGACGCCGAGTACAACCCGGAGATCCACAACCGCAAGTACCAGGAGATGCGCAAGGAGATCCTGGCCCTCGGCCAGACCCTGGGCTCGACCCAGACCCTGACGATCCTGGAGGACATGAAGTCCGACGGCATCATCGGCGTCCCCGCCTCGTGGAACTCGGCGTGGGAGTTCGAGGACCAGATCCTCGAAAGCGGCGCCAACTACTGCTTCGAGGCCATGAACGGCGTCGACTGGGCCGTCGAGAACCGCGGCGTGAAGTCCAAGGTCGTCGCCGTCGGCTACCCCGGCGACTACGGCGGAGACGCTGCCGCTGGCGTCGAGGCTGCTGCCAAGGCCAACGACCTGGACTTCAGCAAGCTCGAGACGCCTCCCGGCCAGGACAACCAGGCCGGTGCCATCGCTTCCCTGCTGAAGTCCGATCCGGACCTCGTGTTCATCTCCACCGGTCCCGCCGAGATGGCGACGATCGTCGGCGGCATGGCGGTCAAGGGATTCAAGGGCACCTTCGTGGGCTCCAGCCCGACCTGGAACCCGGCTCTCCTGCAGTCGGCCGCCAAGCCGGCACTCGAGGCGCTGTACTTCCAGGCGGCTCCGTGGGCACCGTTCGGCACCGACACGCCGGGCCACGAAGCCATGCGCGACGCGCTCGGCGACGTGACGCCCAACGACGGCTACACCGCAGGCTGGGTGTGGAGCTACCCGCTGCTCGCAGCGCTGAAGCAGGCCGCCGATGCTGGAGACATCACGCGCGAGAGCCTCGTCGAGGCGGCCAAGAACCTCGACAGCGTCGACTACGAGGGCATGCTGCCCCCGGAGGCCGGCGCCACCAAGGGTGATCCGGCCGATGTCGCGTATCGGGCCAGCGTCATCGCGAAGGTCGACGACGCCGCCATCACCGGCGTCTCGGTCACGCAGGAGCTGACGGCCGGACCGACGGCCAAGGGGTACGACTTCACCAAGCCGTGCTTCAGCCTGAACTGATCGATTACTGAATGAGGGTGCCCCGGGACGTTTCGTCCCGGGGCT
Source organism: uncultured Actinomycetota bacterium (assembly GCA_963769445.1). GTDB lineage: Bacteria > Actinomycetota > Actinomycetes > Propionibacteriales > Nocardioidaceae > Aeromicrobium. Next base: position 253,166 of record CAVYLO010000005.1, read on the forward strand.
TCTTCATGGACGCGCGGCGAACCAGGCCTTGAGTGCCTCGGTGGCCTGGGCTTCACCCAGCGGCCCACGATCCATGCGCAGGTCGAGCAGGAAGCGGTACGCCTCGCCGACCTCGCGCCCCGGCTCGATCTGCAGGATGTCCATGATCTGGGTGCCGTCGAGGTCCGGCCGGATGGCACTGAGCTCCTCGGCCTCGGCAAGCACGGCGATGCGCGCCTCGAGCTCGTCATACGTCCGCTGCAGCCGCGCCGCCTTGCGTTGATTGCGGGTCGTGCAGTCGGCCCGAGTCAGGATGTGCAGGCGCTCCAGCTGATCCCCGGCATCGCGGACGTACCGCCGCACGGCCGAGTCGGTCCACTCGCCCGAACCGTACCCATGGAACCGCAGGTGCAGCTCGACCAGCGTGCAGACCTGATCAACGACGTCATTGCTGTACCGCAAGGCGCGCAGCCGCTTGCGAGCCAGCTTGGCGCCCACGACGTCGTGGTGGTGGAACGTGACGGTGCCACCTTCTTGGAATCGTCGCGTCTTCGGCTTGCCGATGTCGTGCAGCAGGGCTGCCAACCGCACCACGAGATCTGGCCGCGGGTCGAGTCGATCCTCCAGCGCGATCGCCTGCTCCAGGACGATCAGCGAGTGCTCATAGACGTCCTTGTGCCGATGGTGCTCGTCGCGCTCGAGGATCAACGCGGGCAGCTCAGGCAACATCTGCCCAGCCAGTCCGGTGTCGACCAGCAGTCGCAGACCCACCACGGGATGGGCGGCCAGCAGGGTCTTGTCCAGCTCGATCCGCATGCGCTCGGCCGAGACGATGTCGAGTCGACCGGCCATCGCCGTCATCGCGTGCTGCACGTCGGGGGCGACCGTGAAGTCCAGCTGCGCCGCGAACCGGGCGGCCCGCATCATCCGCAGCGGGTCGTCGTTGAACGAGATCTCCGGCGCCACGGGCGTGCGGAGCCGGCGAGCGGCGAGGTCGTCGAGCCCACCGAACAGGTCGACGAACTCACGCGACGGCAACCGGATCGCCATCGCATTGACCGCGAAATCGCGCCGGGACAGATCCGCATCGAGCGTGTCGCCGAACCGGACGGTCGGCTTGCGCGACTCCGCATCGTAGTCGTCGCTGCGATACGTGGTGATCTCGAGCTCGTGCCGTCCGTGCCGGATGCCGATGGTGCCGAACTCGCGCCCCATGTCCCACGTGGCGTCGGTCCACGGACCGGCAATCTGTTCGATCTGTTCGGGGGTGGCCGTGGTGGCGAAGTCCCAGTCGTTGACGGGGCGATCCAGCACGGCATCGCGGACCGGACCGCCGACAACGGCCAGCTCGTGTCCTGCGTCGGCGAACGCCTGGCCCAGCTCGGTGAGGAACCCCAGCGCGTCCAGGCGCGCGTCGATCCGCTGCTGCTGCTGGGGGGTGAGGGTGTTCGTCGGCACGAGGACACACTCTATCGGCGCGACGGGCGGACCGTCGCGGGTCCATGGCCGACTAGCATGAGTTGGTGATCAGCCGACGACGCACGACCCCGGCGGCAACGGGCATCACGATCCTGGCGGCTGTCGGCGTGCTCCTGACCACCATGGCCGCTGCCGTCATCGCGCCAGCATCACCTGCCGCGGCTGCCGACGACGACACGTTGCGCACCACGATCACCTCGGTATCGCCCACCCACCTGACCAACTCCTCGTCCTCAGTCACGCTGGCCGGTCGCGTCACCAACCTGGGCGAGCAGAACTGGACGGACCTCCAGGCCTATCTGGTCATCCGGCCCGCGCCCCTGACGTCACGCACCGCACTGGCCTCGGCTGTGCGCGACGACCCCGGATTCGCCGGTCCCCGAGTCGTCGACGCCGGACTGTTCGACGAGATCGGCGACCTTCCTCCCGGCTCGAGCCGAACCTTCGAGGTCAGCGTCCCCGCCGACCGGCTCCCGATCTCCAACCTGGACGGCGTGTATCCCGTCGGCGTGCAGATCCTCGCCACCGATGCCAGTGGCAACCGCAGCAACGACTCGGTGTCGCGGGCCGTCACCCTCCTGCCGCACATGACCGGCAAGCACGTCGCGGCGCCGACCACGATGGTCTGGCCGTTCCTGATGCCGACCGGACGCACGGTCACGGGGGGCTTCGTCAAGCCCAGCGCCCTGCTCGCAGCCATCCGACCCGGCGGCCGACTGCGCAACCTGCTCGATCTGGCCACGGCCCGGGACGAGGACGGTCGCGGAGTCATCGTCGATCCCGCCCTGGTGCTGGGCGCCGACGACCTTGCGGCTGGTCGGGGCGACGACGACATCTCCGCGGCTGACCAGCAGGCTGCCGCCCAGTTTCGCGACGACCTGGTGTCGATCAGCTCCGCACCGTCGGCCTGGGTGCTGGACTTCGATCGCACCGACGTGCTCGGCCTGATCGACGACGCTGATCGGCGGCGACGCCTTTTCGGGGCCGTCGAGCGTGCCACCGAGTCGGTCGTCCAGGAGTTCGGCCTCTCGAGCCGTCGGGTCTCGTGGCCGGTCCGGGGCGGCGTCACCCGCACCCTGCTGAACAGCCTGCGCGCTCGCGGCGACGATCCCGTGGTCGTCGACTCCTCGAACCTGTCCCGGTGGGAGAAGTCCTCCGGACCCCTGGTCGACATCTCCACGCCGGGCGGCGATCTGCCGCTGCTGGTCAGCAGCGACATCAGCAAGGGTCTGCCAGGACCCGTGTCGGGCGCGACGTTGCGCCAACAGGTGTTGTCGTCTGCCGCGTTCGCGTCATTGGATCGAGATGCGGACTCCGACTCGCAGGCCGCCTCGGTCGTGGTGGTCAACCCCTCGTGGAACCCCGGAGCAGATGACCCCGCTGGACGAGCCAGCGCCTCCTGGACCGCACCGTTCAGCACACCCGTCGATCTGGACGCGATCAGTCGCGACGACTCGTTCGGCGGGACCGTCCCCCGCACGTCGAAGGCCCGCACGCTGCCCGCTGCCCTCCTCGAGGCAGCTGATCAGGCCTACCGCGACGGCGCCATCCTGAGCTCGGCCTCCGACGAGGTGCAGGTGGTCGACGACGCCCGGGCACGGGCCGTGGCCGGTGTCCTGGGTGTCCGCTGGCGCACCCAGCGTGAGGACGGCACGGCCATCGCCCGTCAGCTGTCGCGGCAGGTCAGCCGGGATCTTGACGCCATCACCGTCATGGGTCCACCGTCAGTGACACTGTCCAGCTCCCAGGGAGCCTTCCCTCTGACGATCACCAATGACAGTCCAGAGACGGTGTCGGTGGGCGTCCGCCTGTCGTCCAGCAACCCGGCGCTGTCCTTGCCCGATCAGGAGCCAGTCGAGATCGCAGCAGGCGAGCGGCACACCATGACCGTCGAGGTCGATCTTGGCCGACAGAACGCGACCACCGTCTCGGCTCAGCTCATCACCCCGGGAGGGCGACCCTTCGGCGAGACGAGCGAGTTCAACGTGCGATCCAGCAGGGTCGGGGTCGTTCTCTGGGTCACGATGGCTGCGGCCGGACTGTTCGTCCTGGTGGCCCTGGCTCGTCGGGTGCGCAAGCGTCGGACCGACCGTCCACCCATGGAGTCAGGACTCGACGATGACTGAATCCACCGATGACGGTCGTCGGCTGGCTCGCGCCAGCGCCTGGATGGCGCTGGGCACGATCGCTTCCCGTCTGACCGGTTTCCTGCGGCTGGCCCTGCTGGCCTGGACGATCGGCACGGCGCTGGACGCCGATCTGTTCAACAACGCCAACACGATCCCCAACACCCTCTACATCCTGGTGGCAGGTGGCGTCTTCAACGTCGTCCTGGTGCCTCAGCTGGTGCGGGCGATGCGTCACGACGACGATGGCGGCGACGCCTACGCCCAGCGCATCATCACGTTGGGCCTCATGGTCCTGGCGGCCGCGACCGTGGTGCTGGTCCTGCTGGTTCCCCTCGTGCTGCGCGTGGTGTTCGACGGCCGGTTGTTCACGCCGGAGTTCGCCGATCAGCGCGCGTCGGCCGAGCTGCTGATGTACCTGTGCATGCCGCAGGTCTTCTTCTACGGCGCCTTCGTCCTGATCGGGCAGGTGCTCAACGCCCGCGAGCGGTTCGGCCCGATGATGTGGGCGCCCGTCGTCAACAACCTCGTCGCCTGCGTCATCATCCTCATCTACCTGGGCACCTACGGATCGTCGAACGGCACCGACGGGTTCACCCAGACCCAGTCGCTGCTGCTGGGCCTCGGCTCGACCGCCGGCATCGCGGTGCAGGCGCTGCTGCTGGTGCCCTTCCTGCGGCAGGCGGGCTTTCGGTACCGACCGCGATTCGATCTGCGTGGCGTCGGTCTGGGTCACACCGTCCGCCTGGGCGCCTGGACCTTGCTGTTCATCGTGGCGAACAACATCGCCTTCATCACGATCAATCGGCTTGCCACCCGAGGCACGCTGGACGGTGCTGCGGACGGAGAGTCCGCAGGCGGCGCGGCGGTCTACGAGATCGGCTTCCTGGTCAGTCAGGTGCCGCACGGAGTCATCACGGTGTCGCTCGCCACCGCCATCATCCCGATGCTCTCGGCCTACGCGGCCGCAGGCCAGTACGGCCGCATGCGTCTGGAGCTCGCCCGGACCCTTCGGCTCGCGCTCGCGATCGTCGCCCCGTTGGCCGTCGCCGTGCTGTGTCTGGGCACTCCGGCCGCCGCGGCCATCTCGATCGGTGCCCTGAGCGACAACCATGAGGTCGTCGGCCGCACCGTGGCCGCCTTCTCCGTCGCCATGATCGCGTTCACGGTGCACTACCTGATGTTGCGCGGCTTCTACGCCGACGAGGACACGCGCACGCCATTCCTGATCCAGGTCGTCGTGGCTGCCAGCAACGTGGCCTTCGCGCTGCTGCTGACCCGGTCCGCTGAGCCCGCGCAGGTCGCCGCCCTCCTCGCCTTGTCGTACGGCCTGGCGTACGTCATCGGCGCCACGGTGTCCGTCACGGTGCTGTCGCGTCGCATCGGATCGATCGTCGACCGCGAGATGGTGGTCTTCACCGTTCGGCTGGTGCTGGCCTGTGCGGTGGCTGCCGCAGTGATGCTCGGCATGGTGTTCCTGCTCGGGCAGGGAGGTCTGGAGGCGGATCGCCCCGCATCCGCTGCTGCGGTCACCGGTCTGGCTGGTGTGACCGGCGCAGTCGGGTACGTCGTGGCGGCGAAGGCGCTGGGCCTGGAACAACTGGGCTATCTGGTCACCCACCTGCGACGCAGGTAGCTCCCGGCTGTCTACCATGACAGGGGACGCGCGAAGGAGTGTCGATGAGCGAGCGGCGGTCGATGGCCTCCGGCGACGTCTTGGCGCTCCGCTACGTGCTCCAAGACCTGGTGTCGGAGAAGCTCGGTTCGGCCACGTGGCGCGCACACGACCAGATCCTGAATCGCAATGTTGGTCTGGAGATCCTTCCCAGCAACGATCCTCGGGCTGATCAGTTCCTCGAGGCCGCTCGTCAGTCCACCGCTGTCTCCGACCCACGATTCCTGCGGGTTCTCGATCTGATTCCGCACGAGCAGGGTCACCATCTGGTGGTCCGGGAGTGGGCTCGGGCCTTCCCGCTCGACCAGGTGCTGCTGCAGTCGCCCCTGCCCAATCGGCGCGCGGCCACGGTCGTCGCGGAGGTCGCCGAGGCACTCGCGCACGCGCACGAGAACGGCGTCTTCCATCGTCGCCTCACGCCCCATCAGGTCATGTTGAAGCAGTCCGGCGCTGTGCGAGTGGTCGGGCTCGGTGTCGCCACGGCCCTGGCCCCAGCCGGCCACCTCGACTCCGCTGCCGATCTGGCGGCGTACGAGCACGAGGACGTCGAGGCTCTCGGTCGGTTGCTGTATGCCACGTTGACCAGTCGGTGGCCCGGCGAGATGGTCGATGGTCTGCGGCCCGCTCCCACCGAACACGGCCGTCTGCTTCGACCCCGACAGGTGCGCGCTGGGGTGTCCCGCGACGTCGACAGCGTGTGCGACCGGATTCTCGGTCACCCGCCGCGCGACCACGTGCCGCGCCTCACGACGGCTGCCGGCATCGCGCGCATCCTCCGGCTGTCCGGTGAGGATGAGGACCTGCACGATGACCAGCCCAGCCTCACGGGAGTGTCGTCACCGGATCTGTTGCGTCTCGACCCGGTCATCGTCCCGCAGGGTCCGCCTCCTGGCCTCGAGCCACCCCGGCGGCGACCCAAGGCGCACGAACCCGCCCCGCCCACCCGTGTGGAACGGGTCGTCGCCCGGGCACGGCGCGCGACTCGGGGCGATCGAGCGCTGGTGCTGCTCGGGGTGATCGGCACTCTGGCGCTTGCATCGACCCTCGCCTTCCTCGTCGGCCGGTCAGCGCAGTCCCCCTCCGATGCGATCGACGACTCGTCACCCGTGCGCACTCTCCCGATCCGGGCGGCCACCGACTTCGATCCCCAGGGTTCGGACGGCGAGGAGAATCCGAAGGACGCCCGATTGGCGATCGATGGCGACCCGTCCACGGCATGGGCCACCTCGCGCTACTTCGGCAGCTCGGAGCTGGGTGGCCTCAAGGACGGGGTGGGTCTGCTGGTCGACCTGGGCGGTCCGCGCCAGATCACCACGATGCGCATCCTGCTCGGGAAGGGACCCACCAATGTCGCCGTGTACGTGGCGCCCGATGAGGCGACCGCCGTCCCCACCCGGCTGCGCGATCTCGAGCGCACCGCCGTGGTGGACAACGCTGGCGCCGACGCCACGGTGGCCATGCCCTCCTCGGTCGTGTCCCGCTACGTCCTGGTGTGGTTGACCGAGCTCCCGGAAATCAGCACGGGTGTCTACATGGGAGAGATTCGTGAGATCCGCTTCCGGGGTCGCAGCTGAGGGGAATGTCCGCGTCCTAGACTGCGTTACCTAGGTAGTAGTCGCGCTTCAGGGCGCGTTCGTCGACGAACAGGAGCTCGCCCCATGGGTGACGTCCGCAATCTGATCATCATCGGCTCAGGGCCGTCCGGCTACACGGCGGCGGTCTACGCCGCCCGTGCCAATCTCGTGCCTCTGGTGTTCGAGGGTTCCGTCACGGCGGGCGGTGCGCTGATGAACACCACGGACGTCGAGAACTACCCCGGTTTCCCCGACGGCATCATGGGCCCTGAGCTCATGGACCACTTTCGCGCCCAGGCTGAGCGCTTCGGCGCCGAGCTGGTGGCCGATGACGTCACCGAGGTCGATCTGACCGGCGACATCAAGATCGTGAAGCTGGCCGACGGCAGCACGCACCAGGCTCTTGCCGTGGTGCTCGCCACCGGCTCGGGCTACCGCAAGCTCGGCATCGACGGCGAGGACCGCCTGTCGGGTCGCGGCGTCAGCTGGTGCGCCACGTGCGACGGGTTCTTCTTCCGCGAGCAGGAGATCGTCGTGGTGGGCGGCGGCGACAGTGCGGTCGAGGAGGCCACGTTCCTCACCCGTTTCGCCAGCAAGGTCACGCTGGTCCACCGTCGCGACGAGCTGCGCGCCTCCAAGATCATGCAGGACCGGGCGATGGCCAACCCCAAGATCGAGTTCGCGTGGAACTCTGAGGTCGCCGAGATCCACGGCGCTGAGACGCTCGAAGGACTCACGTTGCGCGACACCGTCACCGGCGAGACGCGCCGCATCGACGCCACCGGGCTGTTCATCGCCGTCGGGCACGATCCCCGCTCAGAGCTGTTGACCGGTCAGGTCGACCTCGACGACGAGGGTTACGTGCTGGTCAAGCAGGGCTCGACGGCCACCAACCTGCCCGGCGTGTTCGCGGCCGGAGACTTGGTCGACCACACCTACCGCCAGGCCGTGACGGCCGCCGGCACCGGTTGTGCCGCATCGCTCGACGCCGAGCGCTATCTGGCCGACCTCGAGCATGCAGGCGCGCCCGCGCCCGCTGCCGCACTGGTCGACTGACGCCACCACACCCACACCTACTTCCACCTACCACCTCACCACTGACCCACGAACAAGGAGAACCCATGGCTGACATTGCCGCCGTCACCGACAGCGACTTCAAGGAGAAGGTCCTCGACGCCGAGGGCCCCGTGCTCGTCGACTTCTGGGCCAGCTGGTGCGGCCCGTGCCGCCAGCTCGCCCCCATCCTGGAGGAGATCGCCTCGGAGAAGGACGGCTCGCTGACCATCGTCAAGATGGACGCCGATGCCAACCCCGTCACCCCGGCTCAGTACAAGGTCATTGGCCTGCCGACCATGAATCTGTACTACAAGGGCGAAGTGGTCCGGTCCATCACCGGCGTTCGTCCCAAGTCGGCCATCTTGAAGGAACTGTCAGAGTTCGCCTGAGATTGCAGCAGAACGGAAGGGGTGGCCCCATGCGGGCCACCCCTTCTTTCGTCTGTGTATCTTTGTCGACAAATTGACTTGTCTCTAGGAATCTGTCGGGTCAGGCCGGATCCTGACCCATCAGCCGGACGATGCGCTCCAGATCCTCGACCGTGGCGAACTCGATGACGACCTTGCCCTTGCTGCGGCCCAGATCGATCTTGACCCGGGTGTCGTAGCGGTCCGAGAGACGCTCCGCGATCTCGGCCAGCCTGGGCGCAGACATGGTCTGGCCGCGGCGGGCAGCAGCCTTGCTCGGGGCGCCCCCTTCAGGACCCACCGCGACGATCTCCTCGAGGGCCCGCACCGACAGACCCTCGGCGACGACCCGACTGGCGAGCCGGTCCTGGATCTCCGGGTTGGCGACACTGACCAGGGCCCGGGCGTGCCCCGCCGAGAGCACGCCGGCGGCGACTCGACGCTGCACCGTAGGGGTGAGCTTGAGCAGGCGCAGGGTGTTGCTGATCTGGGGGCGCGAGCGACCGATCCGCTCGGCCAGCTCGTCATGCGTGCAGCCGAAGTCGTCGAGCAGCTGCTGGTACGCCGACGCCTCCTCCAGCGGGTTGAGCTGAGACCGGTGCAGGTTCTCCAGCAGCGCGTCGCGCAGCAGATCGCCGTCCTCGGTGTCCCTGACGATCGCGCCGATCGTGGCCAGGCCAGCCTCCTGGTGAGCCCGCCAACGACGTTCGCCCATGATCAGCTCGAAGCGGTCCGGGGCCACCGATCGCACCACGATCGGCTGCAGGAGCCCGATCTCGGTGATCGAGTGCACCAGCTCGGCCATGTCGTCGGCGTCGAACACCGAGCGTGGCTGCCGCGGGTTGGGCACGATCTGCTCGAGGGGAATCTCGGCGTACCGCGCTCCCTCCACCTCCTCGAGCCCTGACTCGCGCGCAGCGGCGGCGGTCGCCGGGATCAACGCCTCCAGGCCACGGCCGAGGCCTCTGGCCTTGCCCGCCTTGGGTGACGCAGTCTTGGGGGTGCTCATGATGGACCTTCTCCTCCGGACAGGGTGATCTCGCGGGCAGCCTCGAGATAGGACAGTGCGCCACTGGAGACCGGGTCGTAGGTCAGCACGGTCTGCTGATAGCTCGGAGCCTCCGAGATGCGGACGGCTCGGGGGATGGTGGTCCGCAGCACGGTGTCACCGAAGTGGGACCGGACCTCCTCCACCACGCCCGCGGCCAGCCGGGTGCGGCCGTCGTACATCGTGAGCAGGATGGTGGAGATCTCGAGCACCGGATTCAGGTGTGCCTTCACCAGGTCGATGTTGCGCACCAGCTGCCCCAGACCCTCCAAGGCGTAGTACTCGCACTGGATCGGGATGAGGACTTCGCGTCCGGCGACCATCGCGTTGACGGTGAGGAGACCCAGAGAGGGCGGGCAGTCGATGAAGACGTAGTCGATCAGATCGCCAGCCTCCTCGCAGTCGCGCAGATACGCCTGCAACGCACGGTCGAGACGAGATTCCCGGGCGACCAACGAGACGAGCTCGACTTCGGCTCCCGCCAGATCGATGGAGGCGGGCAGCACCGTGAGTCCGGGGATGTCCGGGCACGGGCTGACCAGCTCATCGATGTCGGTGCCTTCGACGATCGCCTCGTACACGCCAGCTGAACCCTCGTGGTGCGGAACATTCAGAGCCGTCGAGGCATTGCCTTGCGGGTCGAGGTCGATGACCAGCACGCGCAGACCACGCAGACCCATCGCCGCTGCGATGTTGACGGTCGTCGTCGTCTTGCCGACACCGCCCTTCTGGTTCGCCACCACGAAGATGCGGGTGTGGTCCGGCTTGGCGAACGAGGGGGAGTCGGCCACCCGTTGAGCGAGCTCGACGTGGGCTTGGGCCTCGTGGGCCAGTGGGGTGTGGTGCTCGGGTGGCAGAGGGGTGGTCACCGCTCCCCTTTCCATGGTTTCACGTGAAACACGACGCTCACGTGGAGACTTCGACGACAGTGGTGGGGACCTCTGGGCCATTGGGGTATGTCGCCACCACGATAGACGTGGCGCCGAGGCGGTGGAGCGTCGCGGTCGCTGACTGAACCTCATCGGCTGCCGCGCGGCCCTTCAGGGCGAGCAGCACACCGCCGGGCTTGCTCACCAGAGGCATGCACCACCGACCGAGGCGATCGAGATTCGCCACCGCGCGAGCCGTCACCACGTCGTACGTCTCATGCACATCCTCGGCGCGGGCGCGCACCACGGTGCAGTTGTCCAGACCGAGTGAGTCGACGGCTTCCTGCAGGAAGGTGGTGCGCCGCAGCAGGGGTTCGATCAGGGCCACGGACAGGTCGGGACGCGCGATGGCCCACACCAGTCCTGGCAGGCCAGCACCCGTCCCGACGTCAGCCACCGTGGCACCCTCAGGCACCCGGGGGACCACGACGGCTGAATTCATGACGTGCCGGCTCCACAGTCGGGGGATCTCGCGTGGGCCGATCAGGCCGCGCGTGACGCCGTCGGTCGCGAGCAGATCGACGTACGCCTCCGCCAACGGGAGCCGGGACGCGAACACCCCCGCCGCTTCCGACGGGGGTGTTTCACGTGAAACATCTTCAGGCATAGGCGTGACGTTACTCCTCGGTACTGCCGGGGAGAACCACCACGTAACGATGCGGCTCGACACCGGCCGACTCGCTGGACAGGCCAGCATCGGCGACGGCGTCGTGGACGACCTTGCGTTCGAACGGGGTCATCGCCTCCATGGCGACCGACGTCTCACCGCCCGCGACCTGATCGATCGCGACGTGGGCGAGCACCACCAGCTCAGCGCGACGCGCGGCGCGGAACCCGCCGATGTCGAGCATCAACCGGCTGCGTTCGCCCGTCTCGCGGTAGACCGCCAGGCGAGTGAGCTCCTGCAGCGCATCCAGCACCTCGCCACCGTCGCCGACCAGGTGGCCGAGCTGTCCTCCGACGATCTCGACGGCAGCACGATCACCTTCCACGTCCATGTCGATGTCGCCATCCAGATCGGCGATGTCGAGCAGTCCCTCGAGGAAGTCCGCCGCGATGTCGCCTTCCTGCTCGAGCTTCGATGCCTCTGCAGTCATGACTTGCCGCCCTTCTTGCGCTTGCTGCGCGCTTGCTTCTTTGGTTGTTGACGAGCCGGTTTGGGCGGCTCGGCCTCGATCGCGGCGTTCTTGGCCGCGTCGAGGGGGTCCTCGATGACGTTCTTGCCCTTCTTGGCGTCGCGCTCCTGCTTGGCCTTGAAGGCCGGCGTGCCGGGACCCGGGTTGTTGCGGATCACGTAGAACTGCTGACCCATGGTCCAGATGTTCGAGGTGACCCAGTAGAACAGCACGCCCAGCGGGAAGATCACGCCGCTGATCGCGAACACGAACGGCAAGATGTACAGCAGCATCTTCTGCTGCTGCGCGTACGGACCGCTGAGGGCATCGGCCGGCATGTTCTTGGCCATCAGCTGGCGCTGCGTCACGAACTGGGTGGCCACCATGACCACGACCAGCGACATGGTCAGCACTCGCGTGCCGGTCAGGTCGGTGTTCATGAACGTGTCAGCGATGCGCGCGCCCAGCAGCTGGGCACCCTGGAGCTGCTCAGCGTTCTCCGGCGACATGAAGCCGCGCGCACCATCGCCGCCGTTGCGGGCGGCCTGATCGAGCACGCGGAACAGCGCGAAGAAGATCGGCATCTGCAAAATCAGTGGGAGGCAGGAAGCCAGGGGATTGGTGCCAGTCTCCTGGAACAGCTTCATCTGCTCCTGCTGCAGCTTCTGGCGATCGTGCTTGTACTTCTGCTGCAGGGCCTTGATCTGCGGCTGCAGCAGCTGCATGTTGCGACTGGACTTGATCTGCTTGACGAACAGCGGGATCAGCAGGGTGCGGATCGTGACGGTCAGACCGACGATCGACAACACCCACGTCCACCCTGACTCGGGGGAGAGGAAGGAGGAGAAGATCTGATGCCAGACCAGCAGGATGCCGGACACCGCGTAGTACAGCGGCGTCATGATCGCCGATCCGATGTCGCCTAGGAAGCCCACGACTGTTCTCCTCTGGGGGTGCGATCATGCTGGCGTGCAGCATGTCGATGGGGTGGAACTGGATCGAGCCCGCCACGGGCCCACGGGTGGCACCGCGCCAACCGACGGCCGGCCAACCACGAACCACGGATGGACCCGTGGACCTGGATCGACTCCAGGGCGTACGCCGAGCAGCTGGGGTAGTACCGACATACATCGCCGTACAGCGGACTGATCGCAAACCGGTACGCCCTCAACAGTGCCACGAGGATGTATGTCATCGCAGTACGGACGAGCGGACGAGCGCGGCGTCGAGCTGAGCGCCGAGCGTGTGCGAGTTCGCCGAAGCCGACGAGGGCAGGGCACGCACGACGATCCGCGAACCGGCGGGCAGCTGCTCCACCCGGTCACGCATCAGGTGGCGCAGGCGACGCTTCACGCGGTTGCGATCGACTGACCCGCCCACGGCCTTGCTCACCACGAAGCCCACCGTCGTGCGCCCGCCCGATCCCGACACCACGTGGGCGACCAGGCAGGGCTGAACCCCCCGAGTCCCACGGCGAACCGTGGTGCGGAAGTCCGTGCTGTCACGCATGCGTTGCCCAGGGGCGAGCACAGTGACTCAGGCTGACAGCTTCGCGCGGCCCTTGCGCCGGCGGTTGCCCAAGATCGTGCGGCCGGCGCGCGTACGCATGCGCAGGCGGAAGCCGTGCTTCTTGGAGCGACGACGAGTGTTCGGCTGGAAAGTGCGCTTGCTCACGATGTTTCCTCACGGGACTGCTTGACAGTGTTGACAAGAAAAGTGTTGAAAAGTGGTGTGACCCACCCGGCTGACGGCCACCGCTCGCGGGCACGCGACAGTTGTCGTCCACAGACGATCCCACCACGGTACGGGGCGCCTGTCTGGACGGTCAAACTGACCTCATACGCCGGGCATCCTCGCCGATCCAGGCGACACGCCGAGCGGGTGCGACAAGTTCTCCCAAGTCGCTTGTGAGCCTCGCCCGACGCTGCTAGCGTCACGGCGGTACCGAACCTTTTCCACAGCCGACGGCCATCTGACATTGCCGCGTGCACACTGTGTGGAAAACCATGTGGACCATGAGCCGCCGGAGGCGCCCTATGACCGATCTTGCCGACACCACCGCGGACGACATGTTGCGTCGGGTCTGGCAAGAAGCGGTCAACTCCCTGTCACCGGGCGCGAAGGTGTGGGTCTACACGGCACATCCGATGTCGCTGCACAACAACATCTTGTTGGTCGCCGTGCCAGACGATCTCACCCGCACCCAGCTGGAGACGCGCGTCAAGCCAGCCCTCGAACATGCCCTCAGCCAGCGACTGGACAGCGAGACCCGGCTGGTCGTCACGATCGAGCCCGATTTCGCTGAACGGAACCAGAGCGCGGAGACCGTCGACGACATTGACGACGAGCTCGATGAGGACGATCGGGACGAGTTCGTGGCCAGCTGGGACTCAGGCGGCCCACCACTGGGACCGGCACGCGTGGGTGGAGCGTCCGAGGCACGGCTCAACCCCCGCTATCTGTTCGAGAACTTCGTCATCGGCGCATCAAACCGTTTCGCCCACGCGGCCGCTGTCGCCGTCGCCGAAGCGCCGGGAAAGGCCTACAACCCGCTGGTCATCCATGGTGAGTCCGGTCTGGGCAAGACCCACCTGTTGCACGCCATCGGGCACTACGTCTTGAACTTCTACCCCTCCTCTCGCGTGCGCTACGTCAGCAGCGAGGAGTTCACCAATGACGTCATCAACGCCATCCGCAACAACCAGACGGCTGCGTTGAAGCGCAAGTACCGCGAGGTCGATGTCCTGCTGGTCGACGACATCCAGTTCCTGGAGGGCAAGGAATCGACGCAGACCGAGTTCTTCCACACCTTCAACGCTCTGCACAACGAGAACAAGCAGATCGTGATGACGTCGGACCGGCCCCCGAAGAACCTGACCACCCTGGAGGACCGACTGCGCAATCGGTTCGAGTGGGGACTCACCACCGACGTGCAGCCGCCCGATCTCGAGACCCGCATCGCCATCTTGCGCAAGAAGGCTGCCAACGAGAAGCTCACGGCGCCGGCGGACGTCCTGGAGTTCATCGCCAGCAAGGTCCAGACCAACATCCGCGAGCTCGAGGGTGCCCTCATCCGCGCCACGGCCTTCGCCAATCTGCAAGGGACCACTGTCGACCTGCCCCTGGCCCAGATCGTGCTCAAGGATCTGGTCGCCGAAGGTGTGGAGCCCGACATCACGGTGTCGATGATCATGGCCCAGACCGCCACCTACTCCGAGTTCACGATCGACGATCTCTGCAGTGCCAACCGCAGTCGCAACCTGGTGCTGGCCCGTCAGATCGCGATGTACCTGTGCCGCGAGCTCACCGACATGTCGCTGCCCAAGATCGGTCAGGAGTTCGGCGGTCGCGACCACACGACCGTGATGCACGCAGATCGCAAGATCCGCAAGCTCATGGCTGAGAAGCACGCCGTCTACAACCAGGTCACCGAGCTCACGGCACGCATCAAGCAGCAGGCTCGCCAGACGTGATGCACATCTGGGGACGAGCCTGTGGGCAACCTCCGATAAATCGTGGACAGAAACCGCCAACATGTGAACGACGTGTGAACGCGATCACACGATCCACAGGACCTGGTAGTTTCTCCGACCCGGCGCACACACGTTGTCCACGGGAATATTCGCTGCAAGCGGGGCAGAAAACCAGGTTGTCCACCGTTTCCACAGAGGCTACGACTACTACTGTTCTTCTTCATCACTCCAAGACCAGTAGAAATCACCAGAACGAGCACCTGGGGACAGCCCAGCACCACCCTCACCTGCCTATCGCAGCCGTGCCGCATCGTGGCAGGATGCAGACCGTCACCCCCGTGGATCCACCCCACGTCTGGAAAGGCCGCACCACGTGAAGTTCCGCATTGATCGCGACACCTTCGCCGACGCTGTCGCGTGGACCGCACGCAGCCTGCCGAACCGTCCGAGCGTCCCCGTCCTGGCCGGCCTGCTGATCGAGTCGTCGGCCGACGGGCTCACCCTGTCTGGCTTTGACTACGAGACGTCCACCCGCGCCACCCTTCCCGCCGAGGTCTCCGCCGAGGGTCGCGTGCTGGTGTCCGGTCGATTGCTCGCCGAGATCGTCAAGTCCCTTCCGGCCAAGCCGGTGGATGTCGCCCTGGACGGCACCAAGGTCCAGGTGGTCTGCGGCAGCGCCCGCTTCAGCCTGCAGACCATGCCGGTCGAGGAGTACCCGCAACTGCCGCAGATGCCCACGGCTTCGGGCACCGTCAAGGCTGAAACCTTCGCCACGGCCGTCTCCCAGGCCAGTGCTGCGTCGGGGCGCGACGACATGTTGCCGCTGCTCACCGGCGTGCGGATCGAGCTGGAAGGCTCGACCATCTCGCTGATGGCGACCGATCGGTTCCGTGCCAGCCTCCGTGACCTGGAATGGTCCCCCGAGAAGTCCGATCTGTCGGCCCAGGCGCTGGTCCCAGCCCGCGTGCTCGGTGAGACGGCTCGCTCGCTGACCCACGGCGGCGACGTGACCATCGCCGTCTCGGCCGGCGAGACCGGTGACGGCCTCATCGGTTTCGAGGGCACGGTCGGCAATGGCACCCGGCGCACCACCACGCGCCTGCTGGAGGGTGACTTCCCGCGGGTACGCCAGCTGTTCCAGGCTCAGGCTGAAACCGTCGCCTACGTCGACACCCACGCGTTCGTCGACTCGGTCAAGCGTGTCGCGCTCGTGGCCGAGCGCAACACCCCGGTCCGTCTGACGTTCGCCGACGGCGTCCTGCTCCTCGAGGCTGGCAGCGGCGACGAAGCCCAGGCGTCAGAGTCCGTCGAGGCCACCATCAACGGCCCCGACATCTCGATCGGTTTCAACCCCACGTACCTGCTCGAGGGCCTCGGTGTCATGTCCGAGCCCGTGGTGCACCTGTCGTTCACGCAGCACACCAAGCCTGCCGCCATCTCAGGAGTTTCGGCGATCGGCGCCGATCCAGATGGTGCGTTCCGGTACCTGATCATGCCGGTCAGATTGCAGAGCTGACCATGGACATCGGACTGGTCGGACTCGGCAAGATGGGCGGCAACATGCGCACCCGTCTGCGCAACGCTGGTGTCACGGTCGTGGGGTACGACCGCAATCCCGAGGTCTCGGACGCCGAGTCGTTGGCGGACATGGTCGACCAGCTCCCGTCACCCAAGATCGTGTGGGTCATGGTGCCGTCTGGTGACATCACCCGTTCGACCGTCACCGAGCTGCTGGGTCTGCTCGACGAGGGCGACGTGATCGTCGACGGCGGAAACTCCCGCTGGACCGACGACGAGACGCACGCAGCACTGGCGGCCGAGAAGAACATCGGCTACGTCGATTGTGGTGTCAGCGGTGGTGTGTGGGGCCTGGAGAACGGCTACGCCCTGATGGCCGGCGGCACGGACGACGACATCGCCAAGGTGCAGTTCGCCTTCGACGCCCTGAAGCCCGAAGGCGATTCCGGCTTCGTGCACGCTGGCCGCGTCGGTGCCGGTCACTTCTCCAAGATGGTCCACAACGGCATCGAGTACGCCATGATGCAGGCCTACGCCGAGGGATTCGAGCTGCTCGAGAAGGTCGACATGGTCGACAACGTCACGGCCGTCTTCGATTCCTGGCGCGAAGGCACCGTCGTCCGCTCCTGGCTGCTGGACCTGCTGGTCAAGGCACTGGAGGACGATCCGAGCCTGAGCAAGGTCCGCGGTTACGCCGAAGATTCCGGCGAGGGTCGCTGGACGGTTGAGGCTGCCATCGACAACGCCGTCCCGGTGCACACCATCGCTGCCGCGTTGTTCGCGCGCTTCACCTCGCGCCAGGACGAGTCGCCGGCGATGCAGGCCGTCGCTGCGATGCGTCAGCAGTTCGGTGGGCACGCGGTCCAGGCTGCGGCCGAGGCCGGGCACGACCCCGACAAGACCTGACGCCGCCGCGTGTTCGTCAGTCGCCTCAACCTCGTCGACTTCCGGTCGTACCCGGAGGCCGACATCACGTTGGAGCCCGGTGCGGTCTGCTTCATCGGCGCCAACGGTCAGGGCAAGACCAACCTGGTCGAGGCGATCGAGTACATCTCCCGGTTGGACTCGCACCGGGTCGCAAGCGACGTGCCGCTGGTCCGCGTGGGCGCCGAGCGCGCCGTGGTGCGCGCCGAGGTCGTGCGCGGTGACCGCACGGCGCTGCTGGAGCTGGAGATCATCCCGGGCAAGTCCAATCGCGCGCGCATCAACCGCGGCGACCTGCCCCGGGTTCGCGACCTGGTGGGCGTTCTGCGGACCGTGACGTTCTCGCCGGGAGATCTCGATCTGGTCAAGGGCGATCCCTCGGACCGCCGGCATTTTCTCGATGCACTGCTCGTGCTGCGCACGCCCCGGCTCGGCGGTGTGAAGGCCGACTACGATCGCGTCCTGCGACAGCGCAACACGCTGCTGAAGACGGCGGGTCGAAGGCGCAACGTGGAGATCGCGACGCTGGACATCTGGGATGAGAACCTCGCCCGGATCGGCGGAGAGCTGATCGCCCATCGCCTCACCCTCCTGGACGACCTCGGCCCCCACCTGGTCGAGGCGCACGCCCGCGTGGCCTCTGGTGCTGCGGCCGACCGGCGCGACGTCACCGCCGTGTACCGGTCATCGGTCGAGCTGGCCGAGGGCGAACGGGACCAAGACGCCATCGCCGAAGCGCTGCTGGCCGAGATGGCCCGACGTCGCGGCGACGAGCTGGACCGTGGCATCAGTCTGGTCGGACCGCACCGCGACGAGGTCGTGCTGTCCGTCGGCCAGCTGCCAGCCAAGGGGTATGCGAGCCACGGAGAGTCGTGGTCACTGGCTCTCGCGCTGCGACTGGCCGCCTTCGAGCTGCTGCGCACGGACGGCGACGATCCGGTGTTGATTCTCGACGACGTGTTCGCCGAGCTGGACCAGGGCCGCCGACAGCAGCTGGCCGACCTGGTGTCCAGCGCCGAGCAGGTGCTCGTCACCGCAGCGGTCGCTGACGACGTGCCGGCTGAGCTGAAGGGCCAACGATTCGTCGTCGCGGACGGAGCGGTGATCCGAGATGTCTGAGCCAGAGGACCCCACCGACCCGCTCGATCTGGCCCGGGACATCACCGATCGGTACAAGCGTGGCGGCGCTCCAGCCCCCAAGGGGCAGCCTCGCCGCCGCCCGCCACCCCCCGCCGGCCCTCGCCAGCGACGCGAGGACGCGGTGCCGATCTCCGAGGTGCTGGGCGATCTCATTCGCGACCGCGGGTGGGGCAAGCAGATCGACGCCCACCGGGTGTTCGACGACTGGGCGTCGATCGTCGGACCTGAGGTCGCGCAGCATTCACGGGTCACCGGCTTCGCCGATGCCGTGGTGCATGTCGAGACACGCACCACTGCGTGGGCCACCCAGCTGAAGCTGTTGGCACCGCGGATCGTGGCCAAGCTCAACGAGCTGCTGGGCGACGGCTCCGTCGTGCGGATCGAGATCCGCGGGCCACAGGCCCCCAGCTGGAAGTCAGGACCACGGTCGATCCGGGGTCAGCGCGGACCCCGCGACACCTACGGCTGAGCCGCCGTCGTCGTCGTCGAATGTTTCACGGGAAACATCGTCGTCGAACGCCAGCACCGCCACCGCGGTGACGAACACCGACACCGTCGCCGCCATGGCGCCGAGCACGAGCGCCGCCTCCGCAACCCCACCCCAGCCGGTCGTCGGCCGCACGCCCAGCACGCCCAGAGCCAGGACGCCGGCCGCGGCGCCGACCACGGCGGCCGGGACTGTCGTGCGCGTCCAGACGATGCGTCGTGACACGACGGCCGACGCGACGGCTGCCCAGAACAGGCAGACGGCCAACGCCGCGACGATGTCCGAGGGACGGTGCCAGCCAGCGACGATCGTGGAGGTCGCCGTGAGGGTCGTGGCGATGGCACCGCCCAGCACCACCACGGGTCGCAAGGCGGGCGGAGCAGCCAGCAAGGTTGCCGCGGTGGCACTGGCCACGACGGTGGTGTGCCCACTCGGCAGGGAGTTCAGGGTGAGCAACCCGAAGTCCGGACGGTCCAGGACGAGATGCTTGAGCACCTGGGTGCTCACATTGGCCCCGACGATCACGACGGCGGCCCCCATGGCCCAGCGGGCGTGACCACGCGCGAGGGCCAGGCTGATGGACACGATCATGGCGATCACGACGGCGCCGATCGACACGTAGCCCAGCACGCTCAAGACAGCCAACCTGGCGTCGCGGCCGGCGTAGACGGTGTTCACCGCGGCCGCATCGAAACGCTGGCCCGATCCGGTCTGCACGGCGTACTGATAGGTGGCCGCGGCGACGCCCGCGGACAGCACAGCGAGGGCCCCGGCGACGACGCGTGCCACGACGCGATCACGGATCGAGAACATGGCTCCAGCCTGCCTGATGCGGCCCAGCGGCGACAGGTGAACGCGTCGGG
This sequence comes from uncultured Actinomycetota bacterium, assembly GCA_963769445.1. Taxonomy (GTDB): domain Bacteria; phylum Actinomycetota; class Actinomycetes; order Propionibacteriales; family Nocardioidaceae; genus Aeromicrobium. The sequence goes on from CAVYLO010000005.1 coordinate 272,959, forward strand.
ACGCTCGCGCATTGGTAGGCCTTGGCCAATACCCCGCCTCGACAGGGGACCCACGAGCACGTCACAGGCGTGATTCTGTGGCTCTGGCGGCCCGTTGGCTCCGCCGACACGGTGCACCGAGGAGGCACTCCTGCGTCAGACGCGCGCAAAGGCCCCGTATACTGATCGAGTGACTCAAACTCCAGATCCTGCGCAGTCCTACGATGCAAGCAACATCCAGGTTCTCGAGGGTCTGGAGGCAGTGCGCAAGCGTCCTGGCATGTACATCGGGTCCACGGGCGAGCGCGGGTTGCACCACTTGGTCTACGAGGTCGTCGACAACTCGGTCGACGAAGCCCTCGCCGGCCACGCCACTCACATCGAGGTCACGCTGCAGGCCGATGGCGGTGTCAAGGTCGTCGATGACGGGCGTGGCATCCCGGTCGATGAGCACGCCACGGAGAAGATCCCGGCCGTCACGCTGGTGCTCACCTCGCTGCACGCCGGCGGCAAGTTCGGCGGCGGCGGCTACAAGGTCTCCGGCGGTCTGCACGGCGTGGGTGTCTCGGTCGTCAACGCCCTGAGCACGAAGCTGTACGTCGAGGTCAAGCGCGATGGCTACGTGTGGACCCAGTCGTTCACGTACGGCGAGCCCGATGCTCCGCTGGCGCGCGGCGCTGCGACCACCGACACCGGCACCACCACCACGTTCTACGCCAGCAAGGACATCTTCGACACGGTCGTCTACTCCTACGAGACGCTCAAGACCCGCTTTCGGGAGATGGCGTTCTTGAACAAGACCCTCGAGCTGGTGATCAAGGACGAGCGCGAGGCCATCCAGGAGGCGGCCGAGGGTGACACCGAGGTCGACACGATCGAGACCGAGGCTCGATTCCGCTTCGACAACGGTCTGATCGACTACGTCGACCACATCAACGTCGGCAGCAAGTCGCCCATCCACAGCGGCATCATCGCCTTCGAGTCCGAGGACGAGGCCAAGGGTCTGTCGCTTGAGGTCGCGATGCAGTGGAATGACAGCTTCACCGAGTCGGTGCACACCTTCGCCAACACGATCAACACCCACGAGGGCGGCACCCACGAAGAAGGCTTCCGTGCGGCCCTGACCTACACGGTCAACAAGTTCGCCACCACGCAAGGGCTGATCAAGAAGGCCAGCGACAACCTCTCCGGCGACGACGTCCGCGAAGGCCTCACCGCGATCGTCTCGATCAAGCTCGAGGAACCGCAGTTCGAGGGGCAGACCAAGACCAAGCTGGGCAACAGCGAGGCCAAGTCCTATGTGCAGTCGGTCCTCAACGTCGAGCTCGGTGCCTGGTTCGAGCAGCACCCCGCCGAGGGCAAGGTCATCGTGCGCAAGTCGATCGATGCGGCCACGGCGCGCATGGCCGCCCGCAAGGCGCGCGACCTGGCGCGCAACCGCAAGGGCTTCCTCGGCAGCGGCGGCCTGCCCGGCAAGCTCGCCGACTGCTCGAGCCGCAGCCCCGAGGAGTGCGAGGTCTTCATCGTCGAGGGCAACTCGGCCGGCGGTTCGGCCAAGGGCGGTCGCGATCCGCGCACCCAGGCGATCCTGCCGCTGCGCGGCAAGATCCTGAACGTCGAGAAGGCCCGCATCGACAAGATCCTGCAGAACGCCGAGGTCCAGGCGATCATCTCAGCGCTCGGCACCGGCGTGCACGAGGACTTCGACATCGCCAAGCTCCGCTATCACAAGATCGTCCTGATGGCCGATGCCGACGTGGATGGTCAGCACATCTCCACCCTGCTGCTGACGCTGCTGTTCCGGTTCATGAAGCCGTTGATCGACGGCGGCCACGTGTACCTGGCGCAGCCGCCGTTGTACAAGATCAAGTGGACCAATGCCGCGGCCGAGCTGGCGTACTCCGACCGTGAGCGCGATGCGCTGTTGGCAGCAGGCGCCGAAGCCGGACACCGGCTGCCCAAGGAGGCTCCGGTCCAGCGCTACAAGGGCCTCGGTGAGATGAACGACTCCGAGCTGTGGGACACCACGATGGACCCCGACGCTCGCATCCTTCGGCAGGTCACCCTCGAGGACGGCGCCGCGGCTGACGAGATGTTCACCGTGCTGATGGGCGAGGACGTCGAGCAACGACGTTCCTTCATCCAGCGCAACGCCAAGGACGTCAGGTTCCTGGACATCTGATGACTCGCTCTTTCACCATGGATGGGACCACCCGATGACTGAAACCCCGATCGAGCGCGACCGGATCGAACCGGTCGAGCTGCAAGATGAGATGCAGCGCTCGTACATCGACTACGCGATGAGCGTGATCGTCTCGCGGGCGCTGCCCGACGTGCGCGACGGCCTCAAGCCGGTGCACCGCCGGGTGCTCTACGCCATGTTCGACGGCGGCTACCGTCCTGACCGCGGCTTCAGCAAGTGCAGCCGCATCGTCGGTGACGTCATGGGTCAGTACCACCCGCACGGCGACACCGCGATCTACGACACCTTGGTGCGTCTCGCCCAGCCGTGGGTCATGCGCGCGCCGATGGTGCAGGGCCAGGGCAACTTCGGTTCGCCTGGCGACGACCAGGCTGCCGCCATGCGGTACACCGAGTGCAAGCTCGCGCCCATCGCCATGGAGATGGTCCGCGACATCGACGAGGAGACCGTCGACTTCCGACCCAACTACGACGGCCGCTCGCAGGAGCCCACCGTCCTGCCGGCCCGGATTCCCAATCTGCTGGTCAACGGCTCGGCAGGCATCGCGGTCGGCATGGCCACCAACATCCCGCCGCACAACCTGCGCGAGGTCGCGTCAGCCGCCCAGTGGGTTCTGGCGAATCCCGGCGCCTCCAAGCAAGAGACCCTCGAGGCTCTCCTCGAGCGGGTCAAGGGCCCCGACTTCCCCAGCTACGGCCTGATCGTCGGCACGCAGGGCATCGAGGACATGTACCGCACGGGTCGCGGCTCGATCCCGATGCGCGCGGTGGTCAACATCGAAGAGGACGCCAAGGGTCGTATCCAGCTCGTCGTCACCGAGCTGCCGTACCAGGTCAACCCGGACTCGCTCATGCGCAAGATCGCCGACCTCGTCAACTCAGGTCGCATGCAGGGCATCTCGGACCTGCGGGACGAGTCCAGCTCGCGCGTCGGCCGTCGGATCGTCATCGAGGTCCGCCGCGACGCCGTGGCCCGGGTGGTGCTCAACAACCTGTTCAAGCACACCGAGCTGCAGAGCAACTTCAGCGCCAACATGCTGGCGCTGGTCGACGACGTGCCACGCACCCTGAGCCTCGACGGCTTCATCACCCACTGGGTCACCCACCAGATCGAAGTCGTCCGCCGTCGCACCGAGTACCGCCTCCGCAAGGCCGAGGAGGAAGCGCACATCTTCCGCGGCTACGGCAAGGCGCTCGACGCGCTCGACGACGTCATCGCGCTGATCCGCCGCAGCCCCACGGTCGACGAGGCCCGCGACGGCCTGATCGACCTGCTCCAGATCGACGAGATCCAGGCGCGGGCGATCCTGGAGATGCAGCTGCGCCGCCTCGCGGCACTCGAGCGGCAGAAGATCATCGACAAGCTCAATGAGCTCGAGACCGCGATCGCTGACTACCAGGACATCCTGGCGCGCGAGGAGCGTCAGCGCTCCATCGTCAGCGAGGAGCTGGCCGCCATCGTGGACAAGTTCGGCGATGACCGGCGCACCCCGATCGTGCCAGCCGATGGCGATCTGTCCGACGAGGACCTCATCCCCGACGAGGACGTCGTCGTCACCATCACCAAGGGCGGGTACGCCAAGCGCACGCGCACCGATCAGTACCGGGTCCAGCATCGTGGTGGCAGCGGGGTCCGCGGTGCGTCTCTGCGAGGCGAGGACGTGGTGGACCACGTGTTCGCGACCACCAGCCACCACTGGATCTTGTTCTTCACCACGGCCGGTCGGGTCTATCGCACCAAGGCGTACCACCTGCCCGAGGCAGCACGCGACGCCAAGGGCGGCCACGTCGCTGGTCTGCTGTCGTTCCTGCCCGATGAGCAGATCGCCAAGGTGCTCGCGGTCCGCGACTACGAGCAGGCTCCGTACCTGGTGCTGGCCACCCGCAGGGGTCTGGTCAAGAAGACGCGACTGACCGACTACAACAGCCCACGCCAGGCTGGCGTCATCGCGATCAACTTCCGCGATGATGACGACGAGCTGATCGGCGCCGAACTGGTCAACCCGCAGGACGACATGGTGTTGATCTCTCGTCGCGCTCAGGCCATCAGGTTCAGGGCCGACGACGAGCAGCTGCGCCCGATGGGTCGAGCAACGTCCGGCGTCACCGGCATGAAGTTCCGCGGCGAGGACTCCCTGCTGTCGATGAGCGTCATCCGTCGACCCGAGGAGGTCGCCGATGCCGATGCCGTGCTCGAACCCGAGCAGCTCTACGTCTTCACCGTCACCGACGGCGGCTTCGCCAAGAAGAGCCGCATCGAGGACTATCGCCTCCAAGGTCGCGGCGGACTGGGCATCAAGGCCATGCAGATCACCGAGAATCGCGGCGAGCTGGTGGGCGGTCTGGTGCTCGTCGACACCGACGACGTCATCTCGGTCACCAGCCGAGGTCAGATCACTCGTAGCCTCGTCTCCGGTGTGAATGCCACGGGACGTGGCACGATGGGAGTCAAGTTCGTGACGTTGAAGGGGCAGGACCGCGTGGTCACCATCGCACGCAATGCCGAACCCACCCCCGAAGACGTCGCGGCCGACCCTGACGAACCGACCGATGAGGTGCACGACGAGTGAGTGACCAAGCGACTCCTGGTTCGGGCGCCGGCGACGCCGCGCACACCTCGTCGATCCCGCGCATCGAACGCGAGGCGGAGACCGACAAGGGCAGGCCGCGCTCCAGCGCCGGATCCTCGAGCAAGACTGGTGGCTCGACGAAGTCCGGTGCCGCCGCCACCAAGAAGCCGTCGACGCCCGATGGCGGCCCCACGGGCCGCCCGCTGACGGCCAGCGACTACGCCCGCACCACCTCGCAGTCGCCGTCCACCACCGCGGTCATTCCGGCCGTCAAGGCCGAGCGCGAGGCGCCGTCCACACCCAAGACCGTCGCCCCCAGCAAGCGGCAGGGCAGCCAGGAGTCGGCGCCATCGATGCAGATGACCGACGCGCGCGGTGGCCGAGAGGCCACCCTGCGGCTGGCGTACATCGAGCCGTGGTCCGTCACCCGCATGGCGTTCGCCATCTCGGTCGCGATGATGATCGTCGCCGTGGTCGCCGTGGCGATCTTCTGGATCGTGCTCGAGGTCAGCGGCGTGTGGAATCAGATCGACGGCAGCGTCACCTCGGTGCTCAGTGACGACACGGCCACGTTCCGCATCACCGACTACCTCGGCTTCGGCCGTCTGGTCGGCCTCAGCCTCGTCCTGTCGGCCGTGAATGTCGTCATCATGACGGGGTTGGCCACCATCGCGGCGCACCTGTACAACCTGGCCGCCCAGCTGCTGGGTGGCTTCCAGGTCACCTACACGTCGCAGGACTGACGGGACCGGCCAGCCGGTCCCTCCCCGATTTCATCCGCGTCGGGCGGTGCGGTAATGTTCATCGCTGTTGCGGGCGTATAGCTCAGCTTGGTTAGAGCGCTTCCCTGATAAGGAAGAGGTCCCAGGTTCAAGTCCTGGTACGCCCACTGTTCGAGGAGGATCCATGAAGAAGGTCATCACTCTCAGCCTCGCGGCTGTCGGCGTCCTGTGGACCCTGAGTCAGCGCCGCAAGGCGCCCTCGAACGACACATGGGCAGCGGGAACCGACGCAGTCTGAGGGGCCTTGGCGCAATTGGTAGCGCACCTGCTTTGCAAGCAGGGGGTTAGGGGTTCGAGTCC